>CAWDFY010000001.1:0-83857 GCA_963801745.1 uncultured Chloroflexia bacterium
AGTGATACAACACACAGTAGGGGTTGCGCTCGTTGCGGGACTTAACCCAACATCTCACGACACGAGCTGACGACAGCCATGCAACACCTGTGGCCAGGCCCCTTGCGGGGAACCGACGTTTCCGCCGGGATCCTGGTCATGTCAAGCCCTGGTAAGGTTCTTCGCGTTGCGTCGAATTAAACCCCACGCTCCGCTGCTTGTGCGGGCCCCCGTCAATTCCTTTGAGTTTTAGCCTTGCGGCCGTACTCCCCAGGCGGGACACTTAATGCGTTAGCTTCGGCACTGGCGGGGTTGATACCACCAACACCTAGTGTCCATCGTTTACGGCTAGGACTACCGGGGTATCTAATCCCGTTTGCTCCCCTAGCTTTCGCGCCTCAGCGTCAAGAACAGGCCAGGTAGTCGCCTTCGCCACTGGTGTTCCTCCCGATATCTACGCATTTCACCACTACACCGGGAATTCCACTACCCTCTCCTGCCTTCGAGTCGATCAGTATCGCGTGACCCTCCCCAGTTGAGCCGGGGGCTTTCACACGCGACTTGAACGACCGCCTGCGCGCTCTTTACGCCCAGTAAATCCGGACAACGCTTGCCACCTACGTATTACCGCGGCTGCTGGCACGTAGTTAGCCGTGGCTTATTCGTCAGGTACCGTCATTATCGTCCCTGACAAAAGAGGTTTACAACCCGAAGGCCGTCATCCCTCACGCGGCGTTGCTGCGTCAGACTTTCGTCCATTGCGCAAAATTCCCGACTGCTGCCTCCCGTAGGAGTCTGGGCCGTGTCTCAGTCCCAGTCTGGGTGATCGTCCTCTCAGACCACCTACCGATCGTCGCCTTGGTGAGCCGTTACCCCACCAACGAGCTAATCGGACGCAGGCCCCTCCCGAAGCGCCTTGCGGCTTTACTGATGCGATCGAACGCATCACCACATGCGGTATTAGCCACCCTTTCGGGCAGTTATTCCCCACTTCGGGGCAGGTCACCTACGCGTTACTCAGCCGTCCGCCACTAACCCGCACAGGCAAGCCCGTGAAGGTCCGTTCGACTTGCATGTCTCATGCACGCCGCCAGCGTTGATCCTGAGCCAGGATCAAACTCTCCGAATAGAACGCGCCGTGTTGCCACGGCGACTTTCATCCGAGGGTCTGATCGCTCGCACATCCATCCAGATGTTTCCTGTCACTCTTCAATTGTTAAGGTGCAGCGTCGAGGCGCGACAGCGCATGGCGCAGAACCCCGAGTATGAGGCTCCGCCCCCTGCATCGTCAAACGCATCGAAGGGTCGGATCGAGTGGCTCGGTCCGGATCACGCCAGCCTCCCAAGGGGAGGTGGCACGGCCGCGAATACTAGGGGCGCCCCGAGGATGGTGTCAAACGAGGCCATGCAGTCGGCACGACCGCGTCAGAACATCCCCGTTTCGACCAGCAGGATGAAGGCCGCGCCACTGAGCCAGCACAGCAGGGCGAGCTCGATGGAGCCCACGTGGCCCATCGGGCCGGTGATCACCGCGTAGAGCACGACCCCCACCAGCAGCGCGACGCCGGCCTTGAGCAGCCGCAGGACGATCTCGTTGATGAGGTTGCTCACGTGCGCGTCCCTTCCGTCATGCGGCGCTAGACGGCACGCCGGCCCTGGAGGGCCCGGATGAGCGTCACCTCGTCGGCGTACTCGAGGTCACCGCCGACCGGCAGCCCGCGCGCGATCCTCGTGACCGAGCCGACCACGGCCTCCATCCGCTCGGCGAGGTACATCGCGGTCGCCTCGCCCTCGAGCGTCGGGTTGGTCGCCAGGATGACCTCCTCGAACGGCTCGCCGTCGCGCGACGGCCTCGTCGGCCCGGGCCAGCAGCTCGCGGATCTTCAGCCGCTCCGGCCCGATGCCGTCGATCGGCGAGATCGCCCCGTGGAGCACGTGGTAGCGGCCCTTGAACTCGCCCGTCCGCTCGAGGGCGAGCACGTCGAGCGGTTCCTCGACGACGCACAGCCGGCGCTGGTCACGGCCGGGATCGCGACAGATGGCGCAGTGCGGCTCCTCGCTGATGTTGAAGCACTGCTCGCAGAAGACCACCTTGTCGCGAACGTCGACGAGGGCCGCCGCGAGCATCCGGGCCTCCGCGTCGGGGGCGCGCAGCAGGTGGTACGTCAGCCGTTGGGCGGTCTTCGGCCCGATGCCGGGCAGGCGCGCGAACGACTCGATGAGCCGCGCGACGGGTTCGATGAGCGGGGTCGCCACGCGCCGGTCACATCCCCGGGATGCGCAGCCCGCCGGTGACGGCAGCCATCTTCTGCTCGGCCAGCTCGCGCGAGGCGCGCAGGGCGTCGTTGACCGCAGCGACGACGAGGTCCTGGAGCATCTCGACGTCCTCGGGGTCGACCGCGGACGGGTCGATCGTGATGCTGACCAGCTCCTGCTTGCCGGTCACGGTGGCGCTGACGACTCCTCCGCCGGAGGACCCGTCGACGGTCGCAGCCTCCAGCTCCGTCTGGATGCGCTGCATCTCCTGCTGCATCTGCTGCGCCATGCGCTGCAGGTTGCCCATCCCCATGGCGTGTGGTCCTCCTCGTCTCCGTGTCGTCAGTCTGACCGATGCGCCGCCCGGTCGTGTGGTCAGTCGATCTCGACGACGTCGACGAGGTCCTCGCCGAAGATGCGCTTGGCCTCCGCCACCAGGTCGTCGGCGGCGACCAGCGGCGCCACCTCGATGTTGGTCGCGACGATCCGGACGCTGATCGGACGGCCGAGAAGACCACCGACCGCGGTCTCGACATCGGTCCGACGCCGCTCGGCGTGATCCTTGAGGAAGCCCTTCGCCTCCGGGAAGCCGAGGGTCACGACGTTGCCGTCGACGGCGATCGGCCGGCACTCCGTCAGGACCGCCCGGGTCGCGGGGCTGACCGACTTGACGATGTCCGGCCAACCGTCGACAAGACGATCGAGATCCTCGCCGGTTGCGACCGGCGACCGGGACCGCGACCCGGTCGTCGGCCGGCGGAGGGGTCGGTTCCGGCTCGGCTGCAGCGGCTGTCGCGACCGGCTCGGTCGGTCGCGGTTCGGGCTCGGGCGGCTCGACGGGCGGCCGTGCCGTGACGCTGCTCAGCGGTCGCGGCTGGCTGGGTCGCGGCCGTCGTCGGGCCGCCGTGGTGCCGGCGTCGACGGCGCGCCCGGGGCCGATGTATGTCGGTCCGGCGAACAGCGCGAGCTCGAGCTGGAGGCGCAGGCCGCCGATGCCGGCCCGGTCCGGGTCGATCGCGACCAACCGGCGGGCGACCGCGGCCAGCGCGGCCGGATCGGGCGTCGACGGGTCGACGAGCCGTGCCCGGATCACGTCGACGACCTGGTCGAGCAGCGCGCGCGGGTCGCGACCGCGCTCCTCGAGCTGGTCGAGGATCGCGATGCCGGCGGCGGCGTCGCCCGTCTCGAGCGCGGCGATGAAGCCGTCGACCGCGGCGCGCGTCGGCCAGGCCGAGCAGGTCGCGGACCGCGTCCTCGGTGACGGTCGCGGTGGCCGTCGACAGCAGCTGGTCGAGGATCGACTCGGCGTCGCGCATGCCGCCCGCCGCCAGGCGCGCGATGAGGGTCAGCGCGCCGGGCTCGATCGATCGGCCGTCGGCCTCGAGGATCCGGCCGAGCTTGCCCTCGATCTCGGGCACCGTCAGCCGCCGCACGTCGTACCGCTGCAGGCGCGACAGGATGGCCGGCGGGAAGCCTGACGGCTCGGTCGAGGCGAACATGAAGATCACGAAGTCGGGCGGCTCCTCGAGCGACTTGAGGAGCGCGTTCCACGCGTCACGCGTGATCTGGTGCGCCTCGTCGAGGATGTACACCTTGCGCCGCAGGTGGCCCGGCGGGTAGGCGAGCCGGTCGCGCAGGTCGCGGACCTCGTTGATGCCGCGGTTGGACGCCGCGTCGATCTCGAGGACGTCGAGCGTCGTCCCCTCGCGCACCGCGACGCACGCCTCGCACGCGTCGCATGGGTCGCCGTCCTGGAGGTTCGTGCAGTTCACGGCCTTGGCGACGATCCGGGCGAGCGACGTCTTGCCGGTCCCGCGCGGCCCGACGAACAGGATCGCGTGGGCCGACGCGGTCGGTCCGGACCGCGTTGCGCAGGGTCTCGACGACCGCCTCCTGGCCGACGATCTGGGCGAAGGTCTGGGCGCGCCAGCGTCGATACAGCGCCTGGTGCGGTGCGGTCGAGGTCACGACCTCCTCCGGTCGGGGGCGAGCGGGACGGGTGTGCCGTGCACCCTCCGTCGATCGACCGTCGCCCGGGCCCACACCGACGAGCGGCTCGGACCAGGCCGTTCCGCGGCACCCGGCGATGGTCGCTTAGTGCTGCTTCCTTCCGGACCTGACACGGTTCGCGGTTCGTCGCTGCGCGGGACCCGATCCTCAACGTCGCACCGACGGGCGGCGACCGGGAACGGAGACCTCGAGAGGGGATTCGGCCCTGCTGGAGCGGATTGCAGGCTACAGGGCACCGCTAGTTCCCCGCCTAGCACGGCCCGCGAAGGATAGCAGGGGCGGCCGTCACGCGGGACCCGCGGTCCAGACGGTGCGGTCGTGCCCGAAGAGCACTCGGACCGGCTCCAGCGCCCGCAACCGTTCGAGCGATCGGCGTAGGCCGCCGGGTCCGGCGCGCTGGTCCGGCCCTCGAGCGCGTCCGGGTCGCCGATCCACTCCCCCGCCGTGTAGCACGCCTGCCCGGCCAGGACCACCGGCCCCTCCGCCATATCGACGACCAGCGACTGGTGACCGGCCGTATGACCCGGTGTCGCGACGAGGCGGATGGCCGGCGTGATGTCGTGGTCACCACCGACGAGCAGGTACGTGACGTCGGGTCGGTCGATCCACTCGAGCACCGTGTGGTCCGTCGTGTGGGCCAGCTCCCACTCGGCCGACTGGACGTGGATCGGGACCGCGGGGAAGGCGCCGTTCTGGCCGGCGTGGTCGGCGTGGAGGTGGCAGTTCGCGACGGCCGTGACCTCGTCGCTGCCCGATGCCCGCCGCGTCGAGCACGTCAACGATCGGCCGACCGACCGGGTGGTATCTCGCGTCGAGCTCCGCGTTGCCGAACCCGAACCCCGTGTCGAACACGAGCACGCCATCCTCGTGCCGCACGGCATACCCCATGACGACCCCACGCCGCCCCGCCAACTCCGGATCGGGAAACCGAAACTCCGCCAACTCGAGCGGCACGATCTCGATGTCGGTCATGCGACGTCGAGCCCGGCTGCGTGGATGGGCGTCGAGGGCCAAGGCGGACGCGTCGAGCACCGGAGCGAGCGCACCGGTGTGCGAGTGCGTGAGGCGCAAGCGCAGGCGGCAGCCGATGAGGACGACGCGGAGATCGAGCGGCTGACGACGGCGTTCTACGATTTCTGAGAAGCGATCGCCTCGCCCCGGACGCCGCCCGGAACGCAGACGCGGTGTGGCGGAGAGGGCGGGATTCGAACCCGCGACGGGTTGCCCCGAACCGCATTTCCAGTGCGGCGCCATAGTCCACTAGGCGACCTCTCCGGGGTCCTGGCACGGGCGGGACGACCAGACGGCACACGCCCCACCGAGGTACGAGGCGGAGCTCCGCGACGCCATCGGCCCGAGGTGTTGGCGGAGAGGGCGGGATTCGAACCCGCGGTGCTTTCGCACACCGCTTTTCGAGAGCGGCACCATCAACCACTCGGACACCTCTCCGCGGGAGAGGATACCAAAGGACTCCGATACGCCCGGCCGGACGGTGCCCTCAGGCCATCGGGCTGGTGGCGAAGAGCGCCTCGGCTTCGTCGCGGCGGATCCCGCTGACGACCTTGATCCGGCGCGGCATCGATGCGTGCTGGGCGAGCTGGACGACCGTGCCGGCCGCGCCGTCGCGGGTGTTCGGGACGGCGAACACGAGCGCCTCGACATCGCTCTCGAGCAGCGCTCCGACGCACATCGCGCAGGGCTCCTCGGTCGTGAAGATCGTGGCGTTCGACGAGCCGATCGCGACCCAGCCGCCGGGCGACCTCGCGCAGGGCGACGACGACGGCGTGGGCGGTCGGGTCATCGGCCTGCTCGACCCGGTCGTGGGCCCGGACGACCATCGCCTCGTCGACGACGGCGACCGCGGCGATGGGCCGCTCCCCGCGCTCCATCGCAAGCTGTGCTTCGGCGAGCGCCTCGCCCATGTACAGCTCGTAGTTCATGACGGCGATGCTAGCAGACGCCCGTCGCGGGTCCGTGTCGCCGCGACCGAACCGCAACCGCGTCCGTCGGGACCGACGCGCTACGATTCCGTATCCATGTCGACCCGCAAACGCATCGCGATCCTGACCGGCGGCGGCGACGTCCCGGGGCTCAACGCGGTCATCAAGAGCGTCGTCTACCGGGCGACCGACGCGGGCTACGACGTGCTCGGCCTGCGGCGCGGCTGGGAGGGGCTCACCCACGTCCAGCCGGAGTCGTCCGACGGGGACGGCGGCGACTACATCCGGCCGCTCGACCGGACCAACACCAGGACGATCGACCGGACCGGCGGCACGGTCCTCCACACGTCGCGGACCAACCCGCGCAAGATGCCGGCCAAGGCGCTGCCACCGTGGCTGGCCGACGAGCAGCGTGCCAGGTACTCGGTCGGCGACGGCGTGTTCGACCTGACGCCGCTGGTCCTCGATCACCTGTCCGCAGCTCGGCGTCGACGTGCTGGTGACGATCGGCGGCGACGACACGCTGTCGTACTCGCAGGTCCTCGCCGACACAGGCGTGCCGCTCGTCGCGATCCCCAAGACGATGGACAACGACGTCCGAGGGACCGAGTACTGCATCGGCTTCTCGACGGCGATCACCCGGGCCAAGGAGGCCATCAACCGGCAGCGGACCACGCTCGGCTCCCACGAGCGCATCGGCGTGTTCCGGATCTTCGGCCGCGACGCCGGGTTCTCCGCGCTGTACACGGCCTATGTCACGTCGGGCCGGTGCGTGATCCCGGAGGCGCCCTACGACCTCGACGCGCTGGCGAGCCTGCTGGCCGACGACCACGCCGCCAACCCGAGCCACTACGCGTTCGTGATCACCGCCGAGGGCGCGATCTGGCAGGGTCGAGCATCCCCGACGTCGGCGACCGCGACGCCTTCGGGCACCGCCACAAGGCGAACGTCGGTGAGGCGCTCGCCCACGAGCTGCGGGTCCGGACGGGCATCGAGACGCTCGCCTCGGAGCTCACCTACGACCTGCGGTCGGGCGAACCGGACTCGGTCGACTCGATGGTCGCCACGACGTTCGCCAACGTCGCGATGGACCTGATCCTCGGCGGAGCCACCGGACGGATGGTCGCCATCCAGGACGGCAAGTACGCGCACACCTCGCTGCCCGACCCGGCCCTCGGCCCGCGCAAGGTCGACGTGCCGGTCATGTACAACGCCGAGCGGTTCCGACCGCGCTACGACGGCAAGCTCGGCGACCCGATGCTGCTGGTCGGCCTCGACTGACCCGTTGCGGACACGCACCACAGGCACTGACGACGAGCGCGATCACGACGAGCGCCCGGCGCCCGGCCGGCATCAGTCGTCGAGGCCGGACAAGCCTCGGATCGCGCGCGCGAGCGCGGACATGTCGTCGTCGCCGTGGCCGTTGGCGATGAGGCCGCTCTCGAGCTGCGCCGCGAGCGCGCTGATCGGCAGTGCCGCGCCGAGCTGGGCCGCGAGATCGAGCGCGATGGCGAGGTCCTTGCGGTGCAACGACACCTTGAACCCCAGTGGGTAGTCGTTGTCGATCATCCGGCCGCTCCGGTTGGCGAGGACCCAGCTCTGTGCCGCGCCACCGCCGAGCGCCCCGACGACCTGGTCGACGTCGAGACCGGCCTTGATCGCGAGGACGATGCCCTCGGCGACGCCGAGGTAGGCGCCGGCCAGGATGACCTGGTTGACCGCCTTGACGGCCTGGCCGGCGCCGATCGGGCCGACATGGGTGATCGTCCGGCCGAGGGCGTTGAGCACCGGGCGGGCACGCTCGACGTCGCGCTCGTCGCCGCCGACGAAGATCGTGAGCGTCGCGTTGCGAGCGCCCTCGCTGCCACCCGAGACCGGCGCATCGACCATGCGCAGCCCGCGCTCCCGCAGCCGGGCCGCGAAGTCCCAGCTCCCGGACGGGGCGATCGTCGAGCAGTCGATGATCAGCGTGCCCGTCGCGGGCGCCATCCGCGACGCCGTCCGGACCGAACAGCACGGCGTCGACGTCCGGCGTATCGGACACGCAGATCACCACGAGGTCGGCCGCGGCGGCCGCCGCGGCCGGCGACGCCGCGATCTCGACGCCCAGGTCCGCCAGCTCCGGGGCACGGCCTGGTGTCCGGTTCCAGGCGGTGACCGGGAAGCCGGCGCGCGCGAGGTTGGCGGCCATCGCCGACCCCATCGTGCCCAGGCCGAGGAATGCGACGTTGTCCATGGCGGGCATGGTACGGGGCGCAGAAGCCTCAGTCGCGGGTGCCCACCGTACCGATCAGCGCGTCGTGGAGGTCCGTCGGCAGCACGGTCGACGGGAGCCCGCGGCGCCGAGCTCGATCGCTGATGTCGGTCGCCCACCGGCGGAGCTGCCGGTCAGTGGCGGCCGCGGCCGTCGTGCGCGCGGCGGCCGATGGGGCCGCGTGGCAGCTGGCGCTGCCCGAATCGGTGAAGGACTGGCCGGCGATATGGACGAAGGAGAAGTCGTAGCTCGACGCGCGGAGGGTCAGCTTGAGGACACCGTAGGTGCTCGAGTTGCGGACCTGACTGTTGGCCATCGTGCCGGAGAATCCGACCAGCGCGACACCACCCGTGCCGACGACGAACTCGCGGATGCCGAACGATGGATCGGCCGCTCCGGCCGGCGTCTGCGGCGCGAACCGCTCGTAGTTGTGACGATGCCCGACGAGGATGAGGTCCGCGCCCGCGTCGTACAGGATCTGCCACAGCGGGGCCGTCAGGCCATCGGGCGAGGCCTGGCTCGAGCTGAACCTCGGGTGATGCCAGATCGCGATCGTGCAGGAGGCGGGGTTCGCGGCGAGGTCGGAGCGCAGCCAGCTCGCCTGTGACGAGGTCGCGCCACAGCCGCCGACCTGCGAGCAGTTGCTGTTCAGCACGACCGCATGCCACGCGCCGATATCGAAGCTGTAGTAGCCCTTCGACGGGGCGCCGGCGGCCGACCCGAAGTAGCCGTAGTAGCCGGACGCCCCGGACGTCTGGTACTCGTGGTTGCCCGCCACGGGCCGGGTCCGCGCCTTGTGCCGGCCCCAGGACGGGCCGTAGCAGTTCGCGAACTCGGACGCGGTGCCGTTCTCGTAGACGTTGTCGCCGGCGGTGAAGACCGTGCCGGCGATGCCGTCGAGGAGGGTGGCTGTCGCTTCGTCCTGGGTTCGCGAGCAGTCGGCGATGTCGCCCGCGCCGACGAGGACGGCATCACCGGATCCACCCCCGGACGTGACCGTGATGCGATGGCTGACCGGCGACCCGGTCCCGGCTCCGTTGGCTGGCGTCAGCCGCACGTCGTACGAGCCGGCCCCGGCGAAGGTGTGGCTCGGGTTGCGCTGCGTCGACGTGTTCTGGCTGCCGGACGACGGATCGTCGAAGTCCCACGCCCACGCCGTCGGTCCGTTGCTCGACTGGTCGGTGAACTGGACCTGCAGCGGTGCGGGTCCCGACGTCGGTGCCACCGCGAATGCACCCACCGGCACCGCCGGGCCGGAGGCGCCGCCGTTGATCAGCAGCCTGGGCCGGTTCGCCGCCTCGCGGCTCGCGACGATCAGGCTGTTCGTTCCCGCGCTCTTGAGCGCGAACGTGTAGCGGCCGGCCCTCGGGATGGATGCGGCAGGCAAGACGATGTCGACATAGGTGTTCGTCGACGCGGCCGTGAAACTGGCCAGTGGCGTGGCGCCGACCGGGATGGGCGGGGCGTTCCCGTACGTGATGCCACCCTCGGTCCAGGTCGTGTTGCCGATCGCGAAGACATGCTGCTGGCTGGTCGACGCGTCGGTGACGAACAGGCGGAGCCGGACCGACTGCGCCGGAGCGGCCAACCCGACCACGTCGAACAACAGGTAGGAGCGATAGGTGGAGTTGGCCGGGTTCGCGTCCTCGCGGGTCCGGAACGACGTGACCGAGCCGTAATTGGTCGTCGATGCCCTGGAGTGGACCTGGGCGTCGGCGATCGGATCCAGCGTCATCGGGTTGGGGGTCGTGGTCGCAGTCGCCGTCGGCGTCGCCGTGGGCGTTCCGGTCGGCGTCGGCGTCGGGGCCGTGCCGTCGACGACGATGACCAGGCGTGGCGGGTTCGCCGACTCGCGCGAGGCGAAGATGGCCGAATTGTTGCCGGTCGACCGGATCGCGAATGACACGCGCCCGTCGGCGCCCACGGCACTGGCCGGCAGGGCCAGGTCGTCGTATGCGTCCTGGGTCGGGACGGGAGCCGTCGCGAGCGGGACGGGATCGAACGCCGGCGGACTCGCGTAGGTGATCCCCGATTCGGACCAGCCGGCATTCGGGACCCGGTGGACCTCCTGCCCGTGCGGGCTGGCGTCCGTGGTGAATAGCCGCAGCGTCACCGATGTCACGGAATGCCCGGCCAGCCCGGCCACGTCGAAGGTGATGAAGCTGCGATACGTCGGATCGCTCGTCGCGCCCGACGCTTCGCGGGTGCGGATCGTGACGAGGGATCCGTAGTTCACGTTGACATTGCCGGAGTTGACCTGGGCATCGGCGCTCGGCGTGAATGTCAGGGTGGTGGCCGCGACGGCAGGCGCAGCGAACAGGCCTGAAAGCAGCACCGCGACGGCTGCCAGCGCCGCATACGATCCGGTGCGGGCTCGACTCACCACTTCCCTCTTGCCGCGTCGCCCCGTTCCCTCGGGCGGCGGCGCATCACGCGCAGAGTAGCAGGGGATGGCGCGCCCGGCGAGACTCGAACTCACGACCTTTAGGTCCGCAACCTAACGCTCTATCCACTGAGCTACGGGCGCGCGCGGTGCCGGACCGGAGAGGGTCTGGCGGAGAGGGAGGGATTCGAACCCTCGATGCAGGTTACCCCACATGGCGGTTTAGCAAACCGCTGCACTAGACCTCTATGCGACCTCTCCGTCGCGTCGGCGGGCGCCATCCTATCATGGCCCTCCTCGGGCCCGGACCGGTCGCCCGACCGGTCCGCGACCCGTCCCGCCAGGAGGGTATCGGATGATCGACGGCGACCTGCGCAAGCTCCTCATCGCCCAGATCGGGAACGAGCTCGCGGCCCACGCCCTGTACATGGGGATCTCGGTCTACTTCGACCGTCAGAGCCTGCACGGGTGGGGCAAGTTCTTCAAGCGATCAGGCCATCGAGGAAGCCCAGCACGCGCCAGAAGATCATGGACTTCCTGACCGACAACGAGGTCGAGTTCGACCTCCCGGCGGTCAAGGCGGTGTCGACGCGATTCAAGTCGGCGCACGACGCGGCCGAGCGGGCGCTCCAGTCCGAGAAGGAGGTCGCCGCGCAGTTCGACGCGATGGCGGCGACGGCGACGGCCGCCGGCGACCACCGGAGTCACCAGTTCCTCCAGTGGTTCATCGAGGAACAGGTCGAGGAGGAGGCCAAGATCCAGTCGTCCTCGACCTCATCGACAGCGGCATCAACCTGTTCCAGGCCGAGCCCTGCTCGACCGCTTCGAGTAGGTCGGCCGCGCCGGCGTCGCGTTGACAGCGACCGCGGCGCTCGGCACACTCCGTGGACGCTATGCGCCCGACCTTCTACTTTCGATGCCCGGCATGAGCGTCCTCGGTCACTGAGACCGGGGGCACGGGTCGTGCCGGGCGAACGAAGCAGAGGCCAGACCTCTGCTTTTTTGTTTGGCCGACCTCGACGCACGAGGAGACCACAGCGCGATGTTCGTCGTGATGACCTCCGGCGCGACCGAGGCCGAGGTCCTGGGAGTCAAGAGCCAGATCCTCGCCGAGGGTCTGACGCCGTTCGACCACCAGGACGGCGACCATGTCGTGATCGCGGTCGTCGGCGAGATCGGCGAGCGCAAGCCCGAGCTCATGCTCGAGCGCTTCGCGACGCTGCCCGGCGTCGAGTGCGCGTGACACCGATCAGCCGGCCGTTCAAGCTCACCTCGCGCGAGTTCCAGCCCGGAGGACACGGTGATCCGGGTCCTCGACGCGGCGATCGGCGACGGCTCGCTGACGATGATGGCCGGACCGTGCTCGGTCGAGAGCCGCGACCAGCTGTTCGAGACGGCCGAGGCGGTCAAGGCCGCCGGGCGCCACCGTCCTGCGCGGCGGGGCGTTCAAGCCGCGGACCAGCCCGTACGCGTTCCAGGGCCTCGGCGTCGAGGCGCTGCGCTACCTCGCCGAGGCGCGCGACCGGACCGGCCTGCCGGTCATCACCGAGGTGATGGAGCCGTCCCAGGTCGACATCGTCGCCGAGTACGCCGACATCCTCCAGATCGGCACCCGGAACATGCAGAACTACTCGCTGCTGCGCGACGTCGGTCGGGTCGCGCGGCCGGTGATGCTCAAGCGCGGCTACGGCGCGACGGTCGAGGAGTGGCTGATGGCCGCCGAGTACATCGTCAGCTCGGGCAACCCCAACGTCATCCTGTGCGAGCGCGGCATCCGGACGTTCGAGACGTACACGCGCAACACGCTCGACCTGTCCGCGGTGCCGCTGCTCCACCACCTGACCCACCTGCCGGTGATCGTCGACCCGAGCCATGCGACCGGGCAAGCGCTGGCTGGTGCGGCCGCTGGCGATCGGCGGGATCGCCGTCGGCGCCGACGGCGTGATGGTCGAGGTCCACCCGACGCCCGACCAGGCCCTGTCGGACGCCGAGCAGCAGCTCGACCTCGACAGTTCCGCTACCTGATGGACGCGATCGTGCCGGTCCACGACCACGTGCGCGGCCTGCACGGCGATCCGTCCGTGGCCGGTGCCGCAGCGGTCGGCAGCGGCGACGGCCTGGCCAGGCATTGATCGCGACCGACGTCGCCACCGTCCGCCCTGCCGCCCGCCTGCGCGGCGAGCTGCGGCTGCCCGGCGACAAGTCGATCAGCCATCGGGCATTGCTGTTCGCCGCGCTGGCCGGCGGCTCGAGCCGCATCACCGGGGCGGGCGACGGCGCCGACGTCCGATCGACCGCGGCCGTCATGCAGGCGCTCGGGGCAACGGTCGAGCGGCGGCCGGACGTCGATGGCCGGAACGTCGCCTACGACGTCGTGTCGCCCGGCGCCGACGGGCTCACGGAGCCGGCCGGCACGCTCGACTGCGGCAACTCCGGCACGAGCCTGCGGCTCATCACCGGCATGGTCGCGGGGCTGCCGATGACGGGTCGTCCTCGACGGCGATGCGTCATTGCGCCGCCGTCCGGTCGCTCGTATCATCGATCCGCTGCGTCGGATGGGCGCGGTGCTCCACGGTCGACACCACGATTCCCTCCCTCCCCTCACCGTGGTCGGGCACACCCCGCTGCAGGGCGTGGACTACACGACACCGGTGCCGTCGGCACAGGTGAAGTCGGCGATCCTGCTGGCGGGCCTTCGGGCCGAGGGTCGAACGACCGTCCGGGAACGGGTCGCGACGCGCGACCACACGGAGCGGATGCTGCGGGCGCGCGGGGTCGCCGTGACGAAGGCGACGGACGGCGATGGCGTCGCCCTGACGGTGGAAGGAGGGACGGCGGTGCAGGCGATCGATCAGCACGTGCCGGCCGACGTCTCGGCGGCTGCCTTCTGGCTCGTCGCGGCCGCGATCCATCCCGACGCCGAGCTCACGCTCCGGGAGGTCGGGGTCAACCCGACCCGCCGCGCCGTCATCGACCTGCTGCGGTCGATGGGCGCCGACATCGAGGAGCGACCGACGTCCGCCTCGAACGGCGCCGACGAGCGGCGAACCGATCGCCGACCTCGTCGTCGCGCTCCTCGGAGCTGCGCGGCGATCGACCTGTCGCCGGCCGACGTCGCCGCAGCCATCGACGAGATCCCGGTGCTCTGCCTCGCGGCGGCGCACGCGCGCGGCACGACGACGATCCGTGGCGCCGGCGAGCTGCGCCACAAGGAGTCGGACCGCATCGCCGGCGTCGCGGCCGGCCTCGAGGCGCTCGGCGCCCGGGTCGGATGTCGAGGGTGACGATCTCGTCATCCACGGCGGGACCGCGCTCCGCGGCGCAGCGACCGACAGCCTCGACGACCACCGGCTGGCGATGACATTCGCCGTGGCCGGGCCTCGTCGCGACCGACCGGACGACCATCGGGCGGCCAGGGTCGGCGACCATCTCCTATCCCGACTTCTTCGCCGACCTCGAAGGGGTACGAGCATGACCAAGCGCGTCGTCCTCATCGGCCATCCGGTCGCGCACTCGCTGTCCGGCGCGATGCAGCAGGCCGCCTTCGACGAGCTCGGCATCGACGCCAAGTACGAGCTGTGGGATCGACCTCCGATCGATCTCGCCGACGCGGTCGCCGAGCTGCGGACCGACGAGTTCCTCGGCGCCAACGTGACCATCCCGCACAAGGAGCGGGTCGTGCCCATGGTCGACCGCCTCACCGAGGAGGCGTCGTCGACCGGTGCCGTCAATACGCATCACCAGCGAGGGCAAGCGGCTGGTCGGTCACAACACCGACGTGGCCGGCTTCAAGGTGGCGCTCGACAAGCTGGTCGGCCGCCAGAAGATGCCCAAGCAGGCGGTCGTCCTGGGCGCCGGTGGAGGGGCTCGGGCGGTCGTCGTACGGGCTCATCCGCGAGGGCTTCCAGCGGGTCATCGTGTTCAACCGCCATCTCCACCGCGCCGAGGGCCTGGTCAAGCACTTCGGCCGGACCGCCGCGCACATGGAGCTGCGGGCGATGCCCTGGCACGAGTCGATCATCGAGTCCGAGATCGCCAAGACCAAGGTGCTCATCAACGCGACGTCGATCGGGCTGACGGCCGACGCCAGCCCGGTGCCGGCCGAGGTCCTCCACGACGAGCTGCTCGTGCTCGACCTGATCTACGCCAAGACCCGGCTGCTCCGCGATGCCGCAGGCCGCCGGGGCGACCACGTCGGACGGCGAGCTGATGCTGCTCCACCAGGGCGCGGCCGCGTTCACGCTGTGGACCGGGCAGCCGGCACCGCTCGAGCTGATGCAGGCGAAGCTCGCCGAGGCCCGCGCCGGCGGCCTGCGCTCGGCGGAGGGCGAGCCGACCGGCGAAGCGGCGGTCGCCGCCGCCGAGTGACCGCGTTCCGGTTCCTGACCGCCGGTGAGTCGCACGGGCCGGCGCTCGGGGTCACGGTCGAGGGCGTGCCGGCGGGGCTGACCCTGACCGAGGACGCCATCGCCGTCGACCTCGCCCGGCGCCAGCGGGGCTACGGCCGTGGCGCACGCCAGCAGATCGAGCAGGACCGCGCGGAGATCCTCGGCGGTGTCCGCCACGGCGTGACGCTCGGCTCGCCGGTCCTGCTGCTCGTGCGCAACCGCGACTGGGAGAACTGGACCAAGGTCATGCAGGTCGCGCCCGCTGTCCGAGACGAGGACGCGCGCGAGCTGGCGGCCCTGGCCGAGGGCGGCAACAAGCGGGCGACGCCGGTGACCCGCGTCCGGCCGGGCCATGCCGACCTGGCCGGCGCCCTCAAGTACGGCTTCAACGACGTGCGCAACGTGCTCGAGCGGGCGTCCGCCCGCGAGACCGCGGCGCGGGTCGCCGCCGGGGCCGTGGCCCGTGCGTTCCTGCGCGAGATCGGCGTCGAGGTCTGGTCGTTCACGGCCGAGGTCGGCGGCGTGGCGGTCGACCCGGCCAACTGCACCCGCTCGCGCGAGGAGGCCGACGCCTCGCCGCTGCGCTGCCCGGATCCAGCACGCCGAGGCGGCGATGATCGCCCGGATCGACGAGGCGCGCTGCGAACGGCGACACCGTCGGCGGCGTGTTCGAGGTCGTCGCCCACGGACTGCCGATCGGGCTCGGCTCGTACGTCCACTGGGACCGACGCCTCGACGCGGCGCTGGCCGCGGCCGTGATGAGCATCAACATCGTGAAGGGCGTCGAGTTCGGGCTCGGGTTCGAGCAGACCCGCCGGTTCGGGTCGGCCGTCCACGACGTCATCGCCGGCCGCGACGACGACGGCCGCTGGGTCCATCGCTCGAACAACGCGGGCGGGCTGACCGGCGGCGTCACGAACGGCGAGCCGCTGGTCGTGCGTGGCGCGGTGAAGCCGATCTCGACGCTCGCGCGCCCGCTGCCGTCGGCGGACCTGATCACCGGCGAGCCGGTCGAGAAGGCGCACTACGAGCGCAGCGACATCAGCGTCGTGCCGGCGGCGGGCATCGTCGCCGAGGCGATGGTGATGCTGACCCTCGCCCGCGTTCGTCGTCGAGAAGGTCGGCGGCGACACGGTCGATGACGCCGTCGCGAACCTCGCCGCCTACCGCGCCCGGATCGCGACCTCGCCCGATGCGCCGGTGGCCGGCGGCGCAGCCGGCGCGCGCCCGCCGCCGACGGACCCGTCGAGGCGCGGCACGGCCTGACCGGCTCGGACGAAGCCGGCTCGGGCGGCGACGACTAGGGCGCGCACGATGGACATCGTCCTCGTCGGGCTGCCCGGGCAGCGGCAAGAGCGTGGTCGGCAAGCGCCTGGCCCATCGTCACAGCGCCACGTTCATCGACCTCGACGAGCGGATCGAGCACGCCGACGGCCGGCCGATCCCGACGATCTTCGCCGAGGACGGCGAGGCGACGTTCCGGGAGCTCGAGCGGCGCGCGGTCGAGGACCTCGGGCCGCCCGATCCTGCCCCGTTCGTCGTCCGGGTCGTGGCGACCGGCGGCGGGGCCATCGTCGACCCGCGCAACCGCTGGTCGCTGTATCGGGGCCGGTTGAGCGTCTGGCTCGACAGCCGGCCCGAGGTCCTGGCGCAGCGCCTGCGGCGCTCGCCGCACGTCCGCCCGCTCGTCACGGGGCGCGATCCGATCGGTACCATCCGGGACCTGGCCACGCGGCGTGAGCGCTTCTACGCCGCGGCCGACGTCCACGTCGCCGGCGTCGCCGATGTGTCGACCGTGGTCGACGCGGTGGAGGCCTATCTGCCGTCGCGGCTGCCGGGCGCCGGCCCGGGCACGACGCTGCTCGCCACGAGCACGCCGATCGGGCGCATCGTCATCGGCGACGGCGATCGCCGCCACGGCCGTCGGCGGGATCCTCGATCGGCTCGAGGCGCGTCGCGCGATCGTCGATCTCCGAGCCCGGGTGCGTGGGCCGCCGTCGGCGCGCGACCTCGGCCGACGCGCTGGAGGGCGGCTGGACGCCCCGTCGAGACCGTGATGCTGCCCGAGGGCGAGGCGGCCAAGCGCCTGTCCGTCATCGAGGACGGCGGCGAGCGAGCTGGCCCGCCACCGCGTCGAGCCGCGACGAGCCGATCGTCGCCATCGGCGGCGGCGCGCTCGGCGACGCCGCCGGCTTCCTGGCCGCGACGTACCTGCGCGGCATCCCGCTCGTCCACGTCCCGACCACGCTCGTCGCCCAGATCGACTCGTCGATCGGCGGCAAGACCGCGGTCGACCTGCCCGAGGGCAAGAACCTGGTCGGCGCCTTCCACCAGCCGACCGACATCGTCATCGACGTCGGCGCTGCTCGCGACGCTGCCCGAACGTCAGCGACGGGCGGCGCTCGGCGAGGCCGTGAAGATGGCGGCGCTCGGCGACGAGCGCCTGTTCGAGCTGCTCGAGCGGCACGGCGACGACATCGCCCGGGGTGGTGCTGCCGTCGCGGACGGCGGCGCGGTGGCCGAGCTCGTCGAGCGGTGCGCATGGGCCAAGGTCGAGGTCGTCGTCGCGGACGAGCACGAACGCGGGCCCGGTTGCGGGTCGGATCACGCTCAACCTCGGGCACTCGCTCGGTCACGCGGTCGAGGCCGCGGCGGGCTTCGAGGACGTGCTCCACGGCGAAGCCGTCGCATACGGCCTCCGGGCTGCCTGCCGGATCGGCGAGATCGTCGGCGTGACGCCGCCGGACCGCGCCGCGCGGATCACCGGCGCTACTGGACGGGCTCGGGCTGGCACGCGATCCCCTGCCCTACCCGCTCGACGACGTGCTGCGCCATCTCGCGACCGACAAGAAGCATGCCGGCGGACGCCTGCGCTGGGTCCTGCCCACGGCCGACGGCGTGGAGGTGCGCGACGACATCCCCGACGACGTCGTCGTCGATGTCGCCGGATCGCTGCTCGCGGTGGGGACGACGCGATGACCCGCGTGCTCGTCCTCCAGGGCCCGAACCTCAACCTCGTCGGCACGCGCGAACCCGAGATCTACGGGTACGAGACGCTCGACGAGATCCACGCGGGGATCGCGACCCACGCGGGCGAACTCGGTCTCGAGGTCGACTTCTTCCAGTCGAACCACGAGGGCGCCCTGATCGACCGGCTGCACGCGCGCGACTTCGACGTCGCCATCGTCAACGCCGGCGGGCTCACCCACACGAGCGTGTGCGTTGCGCGACGCGCTGCTGGCGATCCAGCGGCCGTTCGTCGAGGTCCACCTCTCGGACCCCTCGACCCGCGAGCCGTTCCGGCACGTCAACTTCCTGCACGACGTCGCGGTCGAATCGATCGTCGGGCAGGGCGCGCGCGGCTATCACGACGCCCTCGAGTCGATCGCCCGGCGGTACGGCGATACCGATGGCTGACCGACGCCGAGCCGACCCGAGATCCGCGGAGCTGCGCCGGTTGCGACGTCGGATCGATGTCCTCGACCGACGGATCGTCGCCTTGCTCAACGAGCGCGCGCGCGTCGCGCGCGAGGCGGGCCGGGCCAAGGCCGAGGCCGGCCGCTCCGCGATCCGCGACGCCGACCGTGAGCGCGAGATCCTCCTCCGGGTGTCGATGGCCAACGAGGGCCCGATGCCGCAGGCCGACTTGCTCGCGCTGTACCGGCGCCTGTTCGCGGCCACGCGCGCCCTGGAGTCGCGCGATCGCGCCCGGACCCGGACCGAGCGCGACGGGAGCGGTCGCCGGACCGACGACTGACGTGGCGGTCGGCTCGGCGAGCCTGACCCGGTTCGCGCCTGCACCGACCGGCTTCCTGCACCTCGGGCACGTGGCCAACGCCGCCTGGACGTGGGGGCTGGCCGCATCGGCCGGCGCCCGGGTGCTGTTCCGGATCGAGGACCACGACCGCCAGCGCTGCCGGCCCGAGTACGACGCGGCCCTGCTCGAGGACCTCGACTGGCTCGGCTTCCGCCCGGACCTCGGGCCCGTCCGGCAGTCGGACGGGGACGCCGAGGCCGCCTACGCGGAGGCGCATCGGCGGCTCGCATCGGAGGGTGGCACGTACGGCTGCGACTGCACCCGCGCCACGTTCCGGGCGTGGGCCACGACGCACGGGCGACCGTGGACGGGGATCGGCTGTCCGGGTGGCTGCCGCGAGCGGCACCTCGACGGGCCGGTGGTGCGGGCGGCGCTCGGGGCCGGGGGCGAGTCGTGGATGGACGCGCTCGTCGGCCCGTGCCGCGACGAGGTTGCGCCGTCTGGCGATCTGCCGATCCGCGACCGGCACGGCAACTGGACCTACGCGTTCTGCGTGGTCGTCGACGACGCCCGCCAGGGCGTCGACCTCGTCGTCCGCGGGATGGACCTGCTCCACGCGACGGCCGCCCAGATCCGGCTGACCCGGCGGCTCGGCCGCGAGTCGCCGCCCCGTTTCGCGCACCACCGGTTGGTGCGGCGACCGGACGGCAGCAAGCTGTCGAAGTCCGCTGGCGACACCGGGGTCCGCGAGCTGCGGACCGCTGGTCGCGGCCCGGACGAGGTCGTCGCGCTGGCTGCCCGGCTGACCGGCCTCTCGGCGTAGCCGAACGGATCAAGCCGGTTCCGCCCGGTCCTCCATCTCCCAGGCATGGTCAAGGGCATGCCACGCGATGCGGCGGGCTGCGTAGCGCTGGGTCCATTTCCGCTCGGCGAGCGGACCGCCATCGGACAGTGTCCGCAGGACGTCCAGCATCGCCGCGCGCTCGGCGTCGATCGCGGCGCGGTCCCCGCGATGTGGCTCGGGCAGCTTGATCCCGATCTCCCGCGCGTACGCGTGATCCGCGGCGATCACGTGCTCGATCATCTTGTCCCGGTCGCGGCCACCGCCGCGCGGACCCTTGCGCAGCGTGGCGGGCGCGCCGGCGGCGACCTCCTCGAACACCGTCCACGCGGCCTCGACCAGGTCGCCCAGGCGCGCGGCCCCCGCCCTGGTGACCCGCCGGCGATCGGCATCGGTGATGTTCGAAGGGACGCCGAAGTCGGTGCCACCGCCGCCATCGGTCGACACGACGACGTCGAGCGCGTCGGCATCGACGGCCGGCATGGCCAGACCCGCGGCCCGGACGACCACCTCGTAGCGCGGCGCGTACGCGACGAGCGCCTCGCGTGCGAGTTCGACATCCTTCCCGGCGCGGCACCAGCCGGGCCACTCGACCGCCCACACGAACGCGCGCTTGGCGCCGACCTCTTCGCCGATCTCGAGACCTGGCGGTGGCATGCCCTCAGGATACGGGCGGCACGACCCGGTAGACGAACCCGGTCTGGCCGATCGGGCCGAAGCTCCGACGGGCCAGGACGACCAGCTCGCCCGCCGCATCCTCGCCCATGCCGGTCACGAACTGGTGCCCGAGCGGGTCGTCGGCGACGACGAGCCGCCGCCACGGCCACGGTCCGTCCGGCGCCTTGATCGGGTCGGCGACCAGCAGGGACCCGCTCGGGTCCGGGTCGTTGGTCGTCCAGTCGGCCGAGAAGTCGGCGAAGACGTACTGCCCGCGAAGGGCCGGCAGCGCCGTCCCCCGGTAGACGTAGCCGCCGACCACCGCGATCCCGACCTCGCGGTGGCTGTACTCGACGATCGGATCGATGAGGGGGCGCCCATCCGCGGCCGTCGTCGGGCAGTCGGTGACGTCCTCGAGCGGCGCCGCGATGTCGAGGCAGTGCGCGCCCTCCCGGATGCGCCAGCCGTAGTTGCCGCCGGCGATCACCGCGTCGATCTCCTCGTAGCGGCCGAACCCGACGTCGCTCACCAGCAGGCGTCGGGCGCCGCCGGGCTCCCACGAAAGGCGCCATGGGTTCCGGAACCCGTCGGCGAAGATCTCGGGGCGAGCGGCGCCGTCGTCGAACGGGTTGTCGAGCGGGATGGCGTATGGCGCATCGCCGTCGACGTCGAGCCGGAGCACCTTGCCGTTGAGCTTCGACGGGTCCTGGGCGTTGCCCTGCGCGGAGTGGCCCTCGTCCGCGTCGCCTCGACCGCCACCGTCGCCGGTCCCGAGGTACAGGTACCCGTCCGGGCCGAAGCCGAGGGCGCCGCCGCTGTGGTTGGGCTGGGGCTGGTCGAACTCGAGCACGACGCGCTCGGAACCTGCGTCGGCGACATCCGCGTCGTCGCCGACGCGGTACTCGCTCAGCCGGTTCGTGTGGTCGCTGCTGCCGGCCGCCGCGGCTGATGCCGGTGTGGAGTAGTACACGAAGAAGCGCCCGTTCGTGGCGTAGTCCGGGTGGAACGCCAGGCCGAGCAGGCCGCGCTCGTCGTACTCGGTATCGAGCCGGACGAGCTGGTCCGTCAGGTCGAGGAACGGCGTGGTAGCCCGCTCGTCGCCGCGCAGGATGTGGATCCTGCCGGTCTGCTCGACGATGAAGGCGCGATCGGTGTCGCCCGGCGCGGTCACCAGACCGATGGGCGCGACGAGGTCGTCGACGAGGGTCTCGAACGCGACGTCGGCCGCCTCGACGCTCGCGCTCGGCGCGGGGGTCGAGCTCGGCGATCCGAGCGACGTCGACTCGGACGGGATCGGCGAAGACGTCGATGCCGACGGCGCGCACGCCACCACCACGATCGCGACCACGACCGTTCTTGCTGCGCGTCGCGCCGTCCGGATCGTCATGGCGTCGGTCCAGGATCGAGGCTCCTGACCGGCAACTCCGACGCGTCGCAGGCTCGCAGGCCGACGACGGTCCAGCCGGTCGCCCCGGGATCATCCGGGTACTGGTCGGTGCTGACCGCGTGGACCTTCGGCCGGCCGTCGACGATCAACCTGTGCAGCGCCCAGTGTCCCGACACGAGCGGCCGCGTGTAGCCGGTTACAGGCAGGACTGGCTGGTCGCGCAGGTAGCGCTCGAGCGCCTCTTCCGGGGTCGGGGCGGGATCGACCGGCACGGGCGATGCCGCGGTGTCGGAGCCGAGCGCCGATGGCAGCCCGTCGCAGTCCAGGTGGCTTGCCAGCTGGACCGCCCAGACCGGCGGCGGCTCGACGGCCGTCGTCGGCGCTGCGGATCCGCTCGGAACGATCGGAGGCGGCGACGTTGCTACGTCGGTCGCCGGCCGGAGCAGCGCGAGGAGACCGACCGCCACGACGGTCAGGATCACGGCCGCGGCCATCGCCCAGCCCGGTCCGCGCCAGCGGGGCGCCCGTCGGGCCGGGAGCGCATCGATCCCGGAGAGCACCCGGTCGACGGCGACCGTGTCGACCCGGCCGCGCTCGGTCAGGACGTCCTGCAGGGTGCGCTCGAGCTCGTCGCTCATCGCCGTTCCTCCGCGTCGTACGCAGCGCGCAGCCGGCGCATGGCCGCGTGGACGCGCGACTTGACGGTGCCGGTCGGGATCGAGAGGTGCACCGCGGTCTCGGCCACGGGCAGGCCGAGGTAGTGGTGGAGCGTGAGGATCAGCCGGTCGTCGGGACCCAGCCGGTCGAACGCCCGCCCGAGCGTGCGCCGGGCGACCGCGCGATCGAGCGCATCCGGGGCGTCGGGGACATCCATGTCGAGCTCGAGGACCCGACCGCGCCGCTTCGCGGTCCGCATCGCCGCCCGGACGACGTGCTGCCGGAACCACGCCGGGAACGCGTCGGCGTCGCGCAGGCCCGGCAGGCCGCGCCACGCCGACAGCAGCGCGTCCTGGACGGCGTCGGCGGCATCCGCCGGCGAGCCCGTGACGATCGTCGCGACGCCGAGGGCGCCGGGCACGACCGGCTCGACGAGGGCGCGGAACGCATCGCGGTCGCCGTCGACCGCCGCGTCGACGAGCGGTCGGAGCCGCGGGGCGGACGAGTCCAGGGCGACCTCCATACCGGTAGGTGTCGGCGCGAGCGGTTCTGGTTCGGATTTCACGTCGCGGGGCCGAGCCACGACCTCAGGATCCGGGAGCTGCCGGGGCGTCCAGCCGGTCGATCAGGTCCAGGACGAACGACGCGATGGTCGCTGCGTGCCCACCGTCAGGGTCGAGGTCGGGGTTGTAGATCGTCACGGTCGCCCCGATGCAGCCTCCGCGACCGATCGCCGCGTCCGCCAGGCCGCGCAGGTCAGCCCACGAGAGCCCGCCCGGCTGCAGGTAGTCGACCGCCGCCAGCGCCTCCGTCGACAGGACGTCGAGGTCGACGTGGAGCCACCACGGCCGTCCGTCCGACGCGATCCGCTCGAGCGCCGATCGGGCCGACGCCGCCGGGTCGTGCACCGTCGCGGCGCCGTCGACGACCGGCACGATGCCGTCGATCGACTCGACGCCGGCCGATGCGATCTCCTCGCGATCCCTCGGGCCCAGGACGGCGACACACGCCGGGTCGAGGCTCGGGATCTGGGCGCGGAGCTCGCGGTCGAGCCGCTCGAGACCGCGCCCCAGGAGCCAGCCGAGCTCCATGTCCGCCGCCTCGCCGGTCGTCGAGGCCTCGGGCGGCCAGGCGTCCTCGTGGCCGTCCACGAACAGCAGCGCCGGCAACGTGCCGTCGGCATCCCGGCATCCGGCCAGCCCACCGATCAGGATCGGGCAGTCGCCACCGAGGAGCACGACCCGGTCGTCCCGTCGCCGGGCAGCGGCCACCGCGTCCCGCGTCCGGGCAAGCGTCGTGACCAGGGCCAGGCCGTCGATCACGCCGTCGTCGCCGCGGATCCCGGTCGGCGGGTCGACGCGGACGTCGCCGGCATCGGTCACGGTCGTCCGCCGCGCGGTGATCCCCGCCGTCAGGCCCATCCGTCGCAGCGCGGCAGGGGCACGGGCGACACCGTCGGCCCGACCCGCCGAGTTCGTCGGGACGCCGACGACCGTGACCGGCACGTCAGGCGCCCGGCGCTCCGCGCGGCGTCGATGGCGGTTCGCGGTCCCCGGCCGACTCGAGTCGCTCGAGCGATGCCTCGATGGCCGCGAGTCGCTCGACCAGCTCCTCGAGTCGTGCTTCGGTGCGCGCGGCCGACTCGAGCTCGGCGTCGAATTCGGCCTGGCGCATCTGGCGTTGCGCGGCGTTGATGAACGTGGACGTGATCAGCGCGGTGACGATCGTGAGGAAGGCGATGGCGACCACCATCACGACCCCGGCGATGAGGCGGCCGAACCCCGTCGTCGGCGTGACGTCGCCGTAGCCGACGGTGGTGACGGTCTGCAGCGTGAACCAGAGGGCCGTCCCGAGGTCCTCGAAGTCGCGGGTGAAGACGACCATCACGATCGCCCCGAGGACGACCGCGACGACCGTCACCGTGATGATGACGGCGGCGGCCTTCCGGATGGACGACGGATCCGCCTGGAACTTCTCGACCTCGCGCTTGACGATGCGACGCTGCTGGATGGGACGCATGGCCGGAGGGTACCGCACGGTCATGGCTCGACGAGGCCCCAGACGCGTCGGTGCGCGCTGCCCTCAGCTCGCGGTCGAGGCCCGCATCCGACCGACCAGATCGCTCAGGGCGGCAACGTCCCGTCCGTCCTCGCCGAGCGCGTCGACGAGGGCCGACGCGACGACGACCCCGTCCGCCCCGGCCCGTGCGTAGGCGCGGACGTGGGCCGGTGTGCTGACGCCGAAACCGACGGCCACCGGCACGGGCGACACGGACCGCACGCTCCGGACCAGGCGGCCGACCGATGCCGGCAGCGCCGTGCGGGCGCCGGTCAGGCCGACCAGCGACACGCAGTAGAGGAACCCGCCGCTGCGCGCCGCGATCCGCGCCCGTCGCTCCGGCGGGGTGGTGGGCGCGACCAGGTAGATGACCGCGAGACCGGCGTCGCGGGCGACCGCCTCGAACGGACCACCCTCGTCGGGCGTGAGGTCGGCGACGATGATGCCCGCCGCGCCGGCGCGGGCAAGGCGCCTGGCGACGGCCTCTCCATCACCGCCGCCGAGGACCTGGTTGGCATACGCCATCGGCACGATCGGGACGTCGGGTCGCGCCGCTGCGATGCGACCGATCAGGCGCAACGAGCCGTCGAACGAAGCGCCTGCCCGGAGTGCCGTCGTCGTCGCCCGCTGCAGCGTCGCACCGTCGGCCAGCGGGTCGCTGTAGGGCAGGCCGATCTCGAGCAGGTCCGCGCCGGCGTCGATGGCGGCGAGCGCGATCTCGACGCTCGTCTCGGCGTCGGGATAGCCGGCCACGACGTACGGGATGAGCGCCGCCCGACCGTCTGCGCGCGCCGTCGCGATCGCCGCCGCGATCCGCTGCGCGCCCGCCGTGTCGTTCGTCCCGCTCGGCGGACGAAGGATCGCCGACCCGGGCGGTGTCCCAGCGTCGCCGTCATCGGACGGACCGCCACGCCGCGGCGACCTTCTTCGGGGCGGTGCGCGCCCAGGCAGCCTCGATGACCTCGCGGAGGACCTCGTCCGGGATCCCGGCGAAGTCCACGTCGACCCAGCCGAAGCGGCCGACGTAGGCGGCGGACCGCGCCGCGTCGGGGAAGGCGCTCATGAGCTCAGCCTGTTCGCCGTGGCTGGTCTTGATGCTGCCGCCGGTCTCGTCGTCGGACATGATGACGAAGATCTTGTCGCGGACCCGGAACGTCGGGTGGCCGGCGTTCTCCTCGTCGCCCCAGGTCGCCTTCTCGGTGGTCTCGGGCAGCTCGAGACACAACGCCCGCACGTCGCCGCCGGTCACCGGACCGAGGCCCACGGCTCGACGTCGTCGAAGCGGGTCAGCGCGGCCAGGTCCTTGTCGCCCCGACCCGAGAACCCGAGCAGCACGAGGATGTCGTCGGGCCAACCGCCGGCCAGCCCGTCGGCTCCCGCCAGCAGCCGCGGCAGCACCGCGATCGCGTGGGAGGTCTCGAGCGCCGGCAGGATGCCCTCGGTCCGGGTCGTGGACTTCATCGCGGCGACCGCCTCGCGATCGGTCGCGGCGGCCACCTCGATCCGGCCGGCCTCGGCCAGCGCGGCGAGCTGCGGCCCGATGCCCGGGTAGTCGAGCCCGGCCGACGCGCTGTGCGCCTCGACGATCTGGCCGTCACGGTCCTGGAGCATCAGCGAGCGCGAGCCGTGGAGGATGCCCGGCGTCCCGCCGAGGATGGCGGCCGCGTGCCGGCCGGTGTCGAGGCCGTCGCCGGCCGCCTCGGCCACGGCGAGCCGGACCGAGGGCTCGCCGATGAACCGGGCGAGCAGGCCGATCGCATTAGAGCCGCCGCCGACACAGGCCAGGGCGAGGTCGGGCAGCCGGCCCTCGGCCTGGGCCAGCTGGGCGGCCGCCTCGTCGCCGATCCGCCGCTGGAGGTCGCGCACGATCGTCGGGTACGGGTGCGGACCCATCGCCGAGCCCAGCACGTAGTGGGTCGTCTCGACGTTGGTCACCCAGTCGCGCATCGCCTCGTTGACCGCGTCCTTCAGGGTGGCCGTCCCGGACGTGACGCTGCGGACGTCGGCCCCGAGGGCGCGCATCCGGAGGACGTTCGGACCCTGGCGCTCGATGTCCTCGGCGCCCATGTACACGACGCACGGCAGCTCGAGCAGCGCGCACGCGGTGGCCGTCGCGACGCCGTGCTGACCGGCACCGGTCTCGGCGATGACCCTGGACTTGCCGAGACGCCGCGTCAGGAGCGCCTGGCCGAGCGCGTTGTTGATCTTGTGGGCGCCGGTGTGGGCGAGGTCCTCGCGCTTGAGGTACAGCCGCGGCGTCGGCACGGGGCGGCCGGCCAGGCGCGTCGCCTCGTCGCGGACGGCGGCGGCGAGGCGGTCGGCGCGGTAGATCGGCGTGGGACGCCCGGCGTACTGCTCGAGCAGGACGCGCAGCTCGGCCCAGAACACCGGGTCGTGACGGAGCTCGTCGTACGCGGTCTCGAGCCCGACCAGGGCGGCCATCAGCGTCTCGGGCACGTAGCGGCCGCCGAAGTCGCGTTCCATCCCCCAGCGGCCGGCGGCATCCGCCTCGATGAGCCCGGGGTGGACCGGCGTCGGGCCGAACGCGACGTTCGGGCGATCGTCGCGGGCGGCCTTGGCCCGCTTCACGAACAACGCGACCCGGAACGGGTCCTTGATGGGCCGCTCGCCGGGCTGGCGCGGGAACTCGACACCCGACGACACGTCCACGGCCGTCGCCGGGATGGTGCGCAGCGTCTCGGCGACCGTCGCCGGGGTGAGCCCGCCCGCCAGCATCACCGGCACCTCGCGCGCGATCGCCGCGACCGTGGCGGCGTCCGCCCGGACCCCGGTGCCGCCGCCGTGTGGTCCGCCGGCCGTGTCGATGAGCACCCGCTCCACGCCGCCGTCGAGCAGCGTCCGGGCGGCGGCCACGTGATCCGTGCGGTCGCCGCCCACCGGCGACACGTGGAGAGCCCGCCATGCCCGGCGGGCATCCGTTCCCACGCGAGGCGACCCATCGTGGCGCTGGATGACATCGGGACCGACCGCGTCGGCGATGGTCGCGAACCGCTCGGCGCCCGCGCCGTCGGTGACGAGGACGACGTCGGTCCGCCCGCCCGGCGACAGCGTCCGCGCCAGCTCGGCCAGCTCGGCCGCCTCGGTCGTGTCGAGGACCCGCGGCGTGCCGGCCACGACGTTGAGCCCGATCGCGTCGGCACCGGCGAGGACGGCCGCCGACACGCCCTCGGGCGTCGGTGATCCCGCAGATCTTGACGTAGGGCCGGCGGGCGACGTTCGCCCCGTCGTCCGGCTGCCGGCCGGCGGCGACGAACGCCCGGGTGGCCGCCGTGGGATCGTCCGATCGCATGAGCGCCTCACCGACGAGCGCGCCGTCGAACCCGAGCGCGCGCCAGCGCGCGACCGTCGACGCGTCGCGCACGCCCGACTCGGCGATGACCAGCCGGTCGTCGGGCACGAGCTCGCGGAGCCGGTCGGCCCGCTCGACGTCGACCTCGAGCGTCCGGAGGTCGCGGTTGTTGATGCCGATGAGCCGCGCGCCGCTGTCGAGCGCGAGGTCGAGCTCGCGACGGTCGTGCACCTCGACGAGCGGCTCCAACCCGAGCGCGATCGCGGCGTCCACGACCCCGCGGAGCCGCCGCTTCGATCGGTGCAGCATCGCGAGCACCAGGACCGCGTCGGCTCCGGCCGCGCGCACCTGCTCGAGCTGGCGCAGGTCGACGATGAACTCCTTCGCGAGGAGCGGGATGCCGACGGCCTCGCGCACCCGTCGCAGGTCGTCGACCGACCCGCCGAACCAGTGCGGCTCGCACAGGACCGAGATCGCCGCCGCCCCGCCGGCGGCGTAGGCGCGGGCCTGCTCGACGATGTCGAGGTCGTCGGCGGCGATCCGGCCGGCCGACGGCGAGGAGCGCTTGACCTCGGCGATGATGTGGGTACCCGCCGCGAGCAGCGGCTCGACGAACGACCGCGGCGCGTGGGCGTCGAGCGCATCGGCGCCGATCGGTCGATCGCGAAGCTCGCGCTCGACGTCGGCCCGCCGTCGTTCGGCGATCTCGTCGACGACGCTCGGACGCGTGGCGACCGCGGTCACGGCGTCGACTCGGCGGGGACGTGGGCGGCACGCTCCGCCCGGAGCCGCGCCAGGAGCTCGCTGGCGAGCCCCGCGTCGATCGTGAGCGCCGCACGCTCGATCCCGCCCTCGAGGTTCTCGACCTCCCCGGCCACCAGGAACGCCGCGCCCGCGTTGAGCAGCACGACGTCCCGCTTCACGCCGGGCTCGCCGCGGAAGACCGACTCGATCGTCCGCGCGTTCTCGTCCGGCGACCCGCCGGCGAGCTTCGCGGTCGCGGTCACCCGCAGCCCGAGCCTGGACGCCGGGACGTCGTGTCGGACGATCCCGTCGGGACCCACGTGGTAGAGGACCCCGCTGTCGTCGAGCGGCAGCTCGTCGATGCCGGCGCCGTGGATGACGAACGTCCGCTCCGTGCCCAGCCGTTGCGCGACCTCGGCGATCCGCGCCGCCACCGCATCGTCGGCCGACGCCGAGCAGCTGGCGGGTCGTGCCGGCCGGGTTGGTGAGGGGGCCGAGCAGATTGAACGCGGTCCGGACGCCGATCTCCCGGCGAGTCGGTCCGGCGTGCTTCATCGCCGGGTGGAAGTTCGGCGCGAACAGGAAGGCGAACCCGATATCGCGCAGCGCCGCCCCGGCGGACGCGGCGTCATGGTCGATGCGCACGCCGAGCGCGTCGAGGACATCGGCCGACCCGGCCTGCGACGTGATCGCCCGGTTGCCGTGCTTGGCCACGGGCACCCCACCGGCGGCGACGACCAGCGCGGCGGCCGTCGAGATGTTGAACGTGCCGCTGCCGTCGCCGCCGGTCCCGACGACGTCGATCGCGCCGTCCGGCGCCTCGACGGCGACGACCCGCTCGCGCATCGCCGACGCGAACCCGGCCAGCTCGTCGACGGTCTCGCCGCGCATCCGGAGGCCCATGAGCAGCGCGGCGAGCTGCGCCGGCGTCGCCTCGCCGTCCATCACCGCGCCCATCGCCAGGCGCGCCTCGTCGAGCGTGAGCGTGCCGCCATCGACGATCGACGCGAGCGCCGCGCGGACCGCGTCGCTCATGACCCGGTCTCGCCGTCCGCCGCCGCGGGGGCCAGGCCGGCCGTGGCGAACGAGCCGGTCGCGGCGTCGAGGCGGGCCGCCTCGCCCTCGCCGGCCAGGCGCAGGAAGTTCGCGAGCAGGTGCGGGCCCTGCGGGGTCAGCACGCTCTCCGGGTGGAACTGGACGCCCTCCATCGGCAGGGCCACGTGGCGGATGCCCATGATCACCCGGTCGACCTCGCTCATCGCGGTGACTCGGAGCTCGGGCGGCAACGTCGCCGGGTCGACCGCCAGCGAGTGGTAGCGGGCGGCCATGAAGGCCGGGGGCATGCCCTCGAGCAGGCCGGCGCCATCGTGGGTCACCTCGGTCGCCTCGCCGTGGACGAGCGTCGGTGCGCGGACGATCGTGGCGCCGTAGGCGGCGGCCATCGACTGCATCCCGAGGCACACGCCCAGCAGCGGGATCTCGCGTTCGGCCGCGACCTCGATGGTGGCGACCGACACGCCGGCGTCGTCGGGGTCGCCCGGTCCGGGCGAGATCACGATGCCGCGCAGGTCGGCCTCCGGGTCGTCGGCGATCGCCTCGAGGCCGGCCCGGTCGATCGCGTCGTTGCGGAACACCCGGACGTCGGCGCCCGCGGCCTGCAGCGCCTGGACGAGGTTGAACGTGAAGCTGTCGTAGTTGTCGACGACGAGGATCATGGCGTCGCCTCGGCGGGTGCGGCGTCGGCCGACGCGCGCGGCGCCTCCGGGATGCCGGCGGCCTGCTCGATGGCCCGACGGAGGGCGGCGGCCTTGTGCTCGGTCTCCTCGAACTCCGACTCCGGCACCGAGCCGGCCACGATCCCGGCGCCGGTGTGGACGTGCGCCTGGCCGTCCTTGAGGACGGCGCTCCGGATCGTGATCGCCGTGTCGAGGTTGCCGTCGTAGCCGAGGTAGCCCACGGCGCCGCCGTACAGCCCGCGCCGCTCCCCTTCCGCCGCCGCGATCAGCTGCATGGCGCGCACCTTCGGGGCGCCGCTCAGCGTGCCGGCCGGGAAGACCGCCTTGAGCGCATCGAGCGCGTCGAGCTCCGGCTTGAGGCGGCCCTCGACGTGCGACACGAGATGGAGGACGTGGCTGTAGCGCTCGACCTCCATGTACTTGCTGACCGTCACGGTCCCGGCGCGCGACACGCGGCCGAGGTCGTTCCGACCCAGGTCGACGAGCATGACGTGCTCGGCACGCTCCTTGGGGTCCTTCTGGAGCTGCTCGGCCAGGATGTCGTCCTCGCGCGCGTCGGCGCCGCGCGGGCGCGTGCCGGCGATCGGGTGCGTGGTGAGCTTGTCGCCCTCGGCCTGGAGCAGGAGCTCCGGCGAGGCGCCGACGACCTCGAACTGCGGCGTGCGCACGAAGAACAGGTACGGGCTCGGGTTCACCCGCCGGAGCGAGCGGTACAGCCCGATGCCGTCGAGCGTCCGGCCGGTCGTCGGGTCGAGCGGCAGGTCGAACGACTGCCGCCGCGCGAGCACGACCTGGATCGCCTCGCCGCCGGCGATCGCGTCCTTGGCGACCTCGACCGCGCGGATGTACTCGTCACGACCGAGGCTCGTATCGATCGGGCCGGCGAGCGGGGACCCACCGTTCTGGTCGGGCCGTCGGACCGGCGAGCTCGGCGGCGCTCGGGCGGGCCGTGCGCTCGAGCGCCTCGAAGATCGGCCTCCTCGGCGATCCGGTAGCGGCCCTCGAGATCGGGCGCCTCGGTGTGGAGCGACGCGATGGCCGACAGCGTGTGGGTGAGGTGGTCGAAGACGAGGACGAGGTCGGTCTCGATGAACGACGCGGTGGGGACGCCGATCGGGTCGCGCTCGGGCAGCGGGACCGTCGTCTCGAAGGCCGACACCGCGTCGTACGCGATGGCGCCGACGGCGCCGCCGGTGAACCGCGGCATGCCCTCGGTCGGCTCGACCCGGCGGCGCGCGGACGAAGTCGCGGATCGCGTCGAGCGGGTCGGGCGCGTCGGTCGTGTCGACCGGGCAGGTCGGGCGAGTAGGTCGGGACGGTCACGGGTCGCGTCTGGACGCGGGCCTGGCCGTCGCGGACCTCGAGCAGGCGTCGCGGCCCGACGCCGAGGAACGAGTAGCGGCCCGAGGCGCTCGCCACCCTCGACCGACTCGAGGAGGTAGGCCGGGTCGCCGTCGTCGAGGCGCAGGAAGGCGCCGATCGGCGTCTCGAGGTCGGCCGGGCGCGTGGCGCGCAGCCGGATCGTGTCGGCGTTGGCGGCGAGCCGTTTGGCCTGGCCCAGGCTGATCGGATCTGCGGTGGTCATCGCGCGGCCTCGAGAATCAAGAACGACCGTTCGTCCCGGGACGAAAGGTCGTGCCTTCCGCGGTGCCACCCTCATTCGGCGATGCCGCACTCACGTGACCGACGGCCGGGTCCGGTCGTCGGCCGGGTCCCTGGCGATCGGCGCTGCCCTGTATCGCTGGCGCTCTGCGCCGGAGCCTACTGTGGGTGACCCCGTTCGGTCCGGAGGCTCCCGGGTCCATTCGCCGCCGCCGTCGCCCCGGTTTCCACCAGCCACCGGGTCTCTCTGCCGACGCTCGACGGGTACTCGTCCCGTTCACAGCCCGTCTTCGTGATGTCGGCGGAGTATGTGTCGGGCGGCGAGGGGCGTCAAGCGCATGCGCCGGGTCCGGGCGGCCTCGCGTCTTCGGTCCGTTCGTAGCCCTCGCAGCGCACGACCGGCAGCGTCGGATACCGCGGGAACCGGGGATCGGTCGTCGAGCGCTCGCACAGCCGGAACGTCGACCCGCGGCGGGTCTCGACGAGGCGGGAGTGCCGGCACGTGCCGCACAGGCCGGGTGGCGTCGTCATGTCGTGGCGGAGAGGGTGGGATTCGAACCCACGAAGTCTCTCGACTCTGCGCTTTTCAAGAGCGCCGCCATCAACCGCTCGGCCACCTCTCCGCGGGCTAGCCTAGCAGCGTTCGGTCGGAGCCCATGCTACGAGGACTATGCTGGCAGGGACCCCCAAGGAGAGATGCCGATGAGTGGACCCGACACGTTCCTCGTACAGCGGATGGGCGCCGAGGACGGCCCGTTCTCGACGATCGAGCTCCAGGCGCAGGCGCGCAACGGCATGATCAGATCGGCCACGCTCGTCAAGCGCGCCGACGGCTCGGGCACCTGGTTCCAGGCCTCCGAGATCCCGGGTGTCTTCTCGGACAAGGACTGGTTGACGGCGACGCTGCTGTCGCTATTCGTCGGCGTCCTCGGCATCGACCGCTTCTACCTCGGCTACACGGGCCTCGGCATCCTCAAGCTCATCACCTGCGGGGGCCTGGGCGTCTGGGCGCTGATCGACCTGATCCTCATCGCGATGGGCCGGCTGCCCGACGCCAACAACCTGCCGCTCCGCCGCAGCTGATGGCCCTGCGCGCGCTGGCGTCGGCGGCACTGGTCGGCGCCGCGCTGCTCCCTGACCGGGCCGTCCGTGACGGACCGGTGCTGTGCCTCTTCCGACGGGTCACCGGCGTGCCGTGCCCGTCGTGTGGCCTCACGCGGTCATGGCAGGCGGCCGGTCATGGGCGGGTGCGCGACGCCGTCCGCTCCCACCCGCTCGGACCGCTGACGATGGCCGTCGCCGCGTGGCTGGCGATCGATGGCCGCGCCGAGCGCCGGCTCGCCGCGAACACGTCGAGCGCGTGGACCACGGCGGCGGTCGTCGGCTGGTTCGCGACCTGGCTCTGGCGGCTCAGCCGGCGGACGTGATCACGTCGCGACCGATGTAGGGTCGCAGGACGTCCGGCACGGTGACCGAGCCGTCCGGTCGCTGGTAGGTCTCGAGGATCGCCGCGACGATGCGCGCGAGCGCCAGCCCGGAGCCGTTGAGCGTGTGGACGAGCTCGGGCTTGGCGCCGGGCTCGGGCCGGTAGCGGATCGCCATCCGGCGCGCCTGGTAGTCGCGGAAGTTCGAGCACGAGCTGACCTCGAGCCAGCGCTCGACGCCCGGCGACCAGACCTCGAGGTCGTACTTCCTCGCCTGGACGAAGCCCATCTCGCGCGTGCTCATCAGCAGCACGCGGTAGGCCAGCCCGAGGCGCTGCAGGAGGATCTCGGCGCGCTCGGTCATCCACTCGAGCGCGGCCGGCGAGTCCTCGGGCCGCTCGAACAGCACCATCTCGACCTTGTCGAACTGGTGGACGCGCAGGATCCCGCGCGTGTCCTTGCCGGCCGCGCCCGCCTCGCGCCGGAAGCACGGCGTGTAGGCCGCGTAGCGGATCGGCAGCTCCGTCGCCTCGAGGATCTCGTCGCGATGCAGGTTGGTGACGGGCACCTCGGCCGTCGGGACCAGGTACAGCTCGTCGCGGGTGACGACGTACATCTGGTCTTCCTTGTCGGGGATCTGGCCGGTGCCGGTGGCGCGACGCGGTGTTGACGACGGCCGGCGGCCAGACCTCGGTGAAGCCGTTCTCGCGCGTGTGGACGTCGAGGAACCACGAGATCAGCGCGCGCTGGAGCGCCGATCCGGCACCCTTGTAGACGGGGAAGCCCGAGCCGGCGATCTTGGCGCCCGCGGACGTTGTCGATGATGTCGAGCGCCTCGCCGATGCTCCCAGTGCGGCTGCCGGGTCCAGGTCGCGCCACCGGGCGTCGCGTCGGCGCCGACCTCGCCCTCGAGCGGCGCCTCGTGCGCCAGGATCTCGCCCCAGGTCCGGACCGTGACGTTGGCCTCCTCGCCGCCGACCGGCACGTCGGGGTCGGCCGGGTTGGGGATGCGCAGCAGCGGCGTCCTCGAGCGCGGCCTCGACCTCCGCCAGCTCGGCGTCGAGCGTCGTGATCCGCTCGCCCGCGGCGACCGACGCGGCCTTCAGCTCCGCGACCTCCGGGCCGTCGGGCGTGGCGCCGCCCTTGATCGCCTCGCCGATCCGCTTCGAGGCGGCATTCCGCTCCGCCTTGAGCGCCTCGCTCTCGCCGAGGAGCTGGCGCCGACGGGCGTCCAGCTCGAGCGCCCGATCGACGAGGGCCGGGTCCTCGCCCTTGTCGATGGCGCCCTGACGGATGACGTCGGGCTCGTCGCGCAGGCGCTGCAGGCCGACGCTCATGCGACGGCTCCGGTCGCCGGCGGCGTCGGTCGCGCGTTCGATCACGAACGCCCGGTCGAGGCTCGCCAGCAGCCAGCCCGCCCGCGGGCCGTTCGGCCGATCGAGGAACGCGCGGTAGATCGCCTCGAAGGCCTGTCGGCCGGGCACGCCGCCGTCCGCCGCGACGCTGAAGATCAGCGCCTGCCAGGTGCTCCCGCTGTCGGGCTGCTCGAGCGTCGCGCGCTCGGCCAGGCGGGCCAGGAACCGGCGCTGCGCGTCGTCGAGCTCGGCGACGCCCGGCGGCACCGACCTCGCGGTGGATGGTCAGCCGTGCCGACTCCGGCGCGAACGTGTCGAGCCACGCTCGGGCGGCCCCGGCCCGCGCGTCGAGCAGCGCCCTCTCGCGGACGGTCAGCGCGCTCCCCTTCTCCGCCTGCGACACGCTCGACGACGTCGACGCCCGGGATCTGGATGAGCATCGCGAGGTGCCCGAAGGCCGGTCGGAATGCGGCGGCCTCGGCGGCGACGTCGGCATCCGGGTCGAGCAGCGAGTAGCGGAACGTGGCCTCGTGCCCCGGCGGGAGGTCGCCCTTGACCTCGCGACCCGCCGTCGCCGCGGCGAACTTGTCGAACTCGTCGAACAGGCGCGGGATCTGGTCGGTGCCCTCGGGATCGAAGTCGATCGCGTGGTTCGGGCGGTGGCGCAGGAACAGGAAGCGGAGCTGCTCCGGCGGCACGACCTCGGCGATCGTGTGCGCGGCGGCGCCACGGCCCTTCGACGTCGACATCTTCTTGCCGCCGATGTTGAGGAACTCGTACGGGACGTTCGAGCGGCGGCTCGCGCTCGAACACCTCGCGGGCGATCGCGTCGGACCGGTCGCGCGAGCCGCCCGCGGTCGCGAGGTCCTTGCCGTTCGGCTCGATCGTCACGCCGAACAGCGACCACTGGGCCGCCCACTCCAGGTTCCACGGCAGCTTGGCGTTGCCGCCGAACGGCGAGATCCAGCCGCTCTTGCCGCAGCCGCGCGCCCACGTCGACCAGCCCCGGCCGGCACTCGTAGAAGACCCGCTCGCCGTCCCAGTCGGTGACGATCGTCGTGCCGACCTTGCCGCAGTTCGGGCAGATGACGCTGACCGGGTGCCACGTGTCGGGGTGCTGGACGTTGGCGACGCGCCGGTAGATGTCGCGGACGAGTGCCGCGCGGTCCAGCGCCGTCCGGATGAACGGGTCCATCTGCACCGGTCGGGTAGATGTCGCTCATCCAGTAGTAGCGGTCGGGGTGGATGCCGAGCCCGGCGAACGTGTCGATGAACGTCTGGGCGTGGTGGCGGGCGTACGAGGCGTGGCAGTCGCCGACCTGGTCCGGGACGTGGGCCAGCGGCCGGCCCATCTCGTGGTCCGACCGCGTCGGGCGTCAGCAGCGCCTGGGCGTCCATCGGGTCGAGGTCGTCGACGCCGTAGAGCAGCGTCGTCTCGACGCCGTTCGCGCGGAGCGCGCGCGTGATCGCATCGAGGATGACCGGCCCGCGCAGGCTGCCGACGTGGACCGTCCCCGACGGCGTCTTGGAGTCGTTGACGACCTGCGGGCCCGCGTCACGGACCCGCACCGCGAGCTCGTCAGCCCAATCCTCAGGCCGATGGCTCGCCGGAGCGTCGCCTCGGCCTTCGGAGGGCAAGGGCCTGTTCAACGTCGACCGTGGCAGGACACCGCCACAGGCTCTAGCTGATGCTGGTGATCTTGTAGGTGAAGTCGCCGGCCGGCACCTTCACGATCGACCTTCTCGCCCTTCTTGCGGCCCAGCAGCGCGCGGCCGACCGGGCTCTCGTTCGAGATCCGGCCCTCGCCCGGCTTGGCCTCGGCCGAGCCGACGATCGTGAACGTCTCCTTGCCGTCGTCGCTCTCGACGCTGACGGTCGAGCCGATCTGGACGTGGTCGGTCGAGTGGTTCTCGTCGATGAGCGTGGCGTTCTTGATGAGCGCCTCGAGCGTCTGGATGCGGCCTTCGACGAACGCCTGCTCGTTCTTGGCGTCCTCGTACTCGGCGTTCTCGGAGAGATCGCCGTGCTCCTTGGCGTCGTGGATCCGGTTGGCGATCTCGGGTCGCTTGACCGTGGTCATCTCCTCGAGCTCGGCGCGAAGCTTCTCGAGGCCGTCCTTGGACAGGTAGGTGGGCTTGTTGTTCACGATCGGTCCCCGCGTTGGCGAGGTCGCGCTCAGATGCACGACCGGGTCAGTCGGATAACAAAAAGGGACTCCAGGCCGCTCGCGGTCTCCCCCGCGCGCCTGAAGTTCCCAGCCGGACGCGAATGGTAGTCGCGTGCCCGGTGGAGTGTCAAAAGGGCGCCCGGGCGTCGGAGACGGCCCGTCAGTCACCCTCGCTCAGGCGGATCAGCCGTCGCTTGACGCGCTGCAGCGAGCCTCGGTCCGGCAGCGCGACGAACAGCGTGTCGTCGCCCGCGATCGAGCCCGCCACCTCGGGCCAGCGCGCCCGGTCGAGCGCAGCGGCGATCGCGTGGGCCGAACCCGGCAGCGTCCGCAGGACCAGCAGCAGACCGGCCTCGTGGATCTCGAGCGGCAGGTCGGACAGGAGCTTGCGCAGCCGGTCCTCGCCGGATGTCTCGGCCTCGATCAGCCGCGGCGGCAGCGCGTACGCGGCCGTCCCCTCGCGGCGTGACCTTGATCAGCCCGAGCTCGGCGACGTCGCGGCTGATCGTCGCCTGGGTCGTGCGGAAGCCACGCTCGCGCAGCGCGGCGGCGAGCTCCTGCTGGGTCCGGATCGGTCGCTGCGCCGACGAGGTCGCGGATCGCCCGCTGGCGGAGCTGCTTCATGACCTCCATGGGACCGGCGCTCAGCGCGCCAGCCAGACGACGAGGACGACCGCCGCGAGCACGAATCGATACGAGGACGAAGACGTCGAGCGAGCTGGCGTCGCAGGTAGCTGAGCATGAACCGGATGGCGACCAGACCCGAGACGAGGGCGGCGACCATGCCGACGACGAGCGGGACGATCGACACCTCGACGCCGACCTCACCGGTCAGCAGGCTCGCGTGCCTCGAACAGGATCGCCCCGAGCGTGATCGGCGTCGCCATCAGGAACGCGAACCGCGCCGCGGGCTCGCGGTCCAGACCGGCGAAGCGGCCGGCCGAGATCGAGATCCCGGAGCGGCTGATGCCCGGGATCAGCGCGAGCGCCTGCGCCGACGCCGATGCCGAGGGCGATCGGGAACGTCACGTCCTCGACGCTCCGCGTCCGCGCGCCGACCCGATCCGCGAGCCACAGGATCACGCCCCCGACGACGAGCATCAGCGCGACGAGGCCGACCGAGCGGAACGGACGTCTCGATGAGGTCGCTCGAGCAGCAGGCCGACGACGGCCGCCGGGATCGTCGCGGCCACGAGCAGCCAGGCCAGCTCGCCGGTCGGGATCGCCCGCGAACGAGCGATCGCGGAGCGCCGCCAGGCCGGCCGGGACGAGGCGGAGCCAGTCGTCCCGGAAGTAGATCAGCAGCGCCACCAGCGTGCCCGACGTGGAGCATCACGCTGAACGCCAGCGAGGTGATGAACGCGTCGTCCCACCCGAACAGGAACGGCACGATGATCAGGTGCCCCGATGACGAGATCGGCAGGAACTCGGTGAGCCCCTGCACGATCCCCATCACCAGGGCCTGGAGGATCAGATCCATGGCATCAGGCGGCGCACCCCCCGCCGGCCTCCGGTCGTGTCGACGCTAGCGGATGAAGAGCGGGGCGAGGACGAGGGTGATCGTCGCCAGCAGCTTCACGAGGACGTGGAGCGACGGGCCGGCGGTGTCCTTGAACGGGTCACCGACCGTGTCGCCGACGACGGCCGCGGCATGCGCGTCCGAGCCCTTGCCGAGCACGTTGCCCTCGTCGTCCTTGAGGTGGCCCGACTCGATGTACTTCTTGGCGTTGTCCCACGCGCCGCCGCCGTTGTTGAGGACGGTGGCGAGCAGGACGCCCGAGATGGTGCCGACCATGAGCATGCCGGCCACGGCCTCGAAGCCGAGCATGATGCCGATGATGATCGGCGTCGCGACCGCGACCAGGCCCGGCAGGACCATCTCGCGCAGGGCCGCCTTGGTCGTGATGTCGACGACGCGGGCGTAGTCCGGGCGCTGGCTGTAGTCCATGATCCCGGGCATCTCGCGGAACTGGCGACGGACCTCGACGATGATCGACTGGGCGGTCGTGCCGACCGCGCGGATCGCCAGCGAGCGAGAAGAAGTACACGAGCATCGCGGCGAGCAGCGCGGCGATGAACACGTTGACGTTGGCCAGGTTGACCGAGTCGAGGAGCTCGGCGCCGGGGACGCCGGCCTCGATCCGTCGGCCCTGGATGACGTTGATCTTGTCGATGTAGGCGGAGAACAGCAGGAACGCGGCCAGCGACGCCGAGGCGATCGCGTAGCCCTTGGTCAGGGCCTTGGTCGTGTTCCCGACGGCGTCGAGGCGATCGGTGATCTCGCGGGCGCCGGCCTCGGCGCGGCTGAACTCGGCGATGCCGCCGGCGTTGTCGGTGATCGGGCCGAACGTGTCCATGGCCAGGATGTAGGCCGTGGTCATGAGCATGCCCATCGTCGCGACGGCGGTGCCGAAGATGCCACCGACGTTGACGCCCTCGGCGCTGACGAGGTTGGCCTCGTTGCCCAGCCAGAAGCTGGCGAACAGCGCGATGCTGATGGTGACCGCGGTCACGAGGGTCGTCTCGAAGCCGACCGCGGTGCCGCTGATGATGTTGGTCGCCGGACCGGTCTTGCTGACGCCTCGGCGATCTCGCGCACCGGGCGGAACGAGCCGGCCGTGTAGAACTGGGTGATGTAGACGAACGCGACGCTCGTCGCCAGGCCGACGATGCCGGCGGCGAAGAAGTAGACCCACGTCGGCAGGCCGAAGGCGTTCCCGACGCCGCCGTTGGTGTTCATCATCACGGCCGTCGTGATGCCCAGCCCGACCACGGACAACAGGGTCGTGACCCAGTAGCCGCGGTTGAGCATGTTCATCGGGTCCTCGGTCTCCTTGCCGCGGACGAAGAAGATCGCCACGATCGTGGCCAGCAGCCCGAAGGCGCGGACGACGAGCGGGAAGAAGATCCAGGCCTCGGGGTTCGGCCAGCCGGACGCCGACGGCGATCGTGAAGACCGCGACGCCGAGGATCATCGCGCCGATGTTCTCGGCGGCGGTCGACTCGAACAGGTCGGCGCCACGGCCGGCGCAGTCGCCGACGTTGTCGCCGACGAGGTCCGCGACGACACCCGCGTTGCGCGGATCGTCCTCGGGGATGCCCTTCTCGACCTTGCCGACGAGGTCCGAGCCGACGTCGGCGGCCTTCGTGTAGATGCCGCCGCCGAGCTGGGCGAACAGGGCGACGAACGACGCACCGAACCCGAACCCGACGATCAGGAACGGCGCCTCCGCGACGGTCACGTCACCGACGAAGGTGGCGTACAGCGGTGAAGATGCCCCACACGCCGAGGAGCGACAGGGCGACGACGAGGAACCCGGAGACGGCCCCGCCGCGCATCGCGACCTGGACGGCCTCGACGAGGCTGCGTCGGGCCGCCGACGCCGTCCGGACGTTGGCCCTGACGGCGACGAACATGCCGATGATGCCCGACGCCATCGAGCACAGGGCACCGACGAAGAAGGCGAACGCGGTCATGATCCCGATCGGCAGGCCGGCCATCGACTGGACGTCCGCGACCTCGGGCGTCTCGACGATGGCGATGACCGCACCGATGACCACGGCGCCGACGACGGCCAGGATGAAGATCGTCGTGTATTGGCGCTTGATGAAGGCGACGGCGCCTTCGAAGATCGTGCCGGCCACGGCCTGCATCTCCACGGTACCGGTGTCGCGCGCCAGGACGTCGCGCGCCAGGTAGAGCGCGAACAGGACGGCGATGATGCCCGCCGGCAGGATGATCAGCAGGAGCGCACTCGCATCCATCAGGGTGTTCGGGTCCTCCATGGGATGACTTGCGGCACGCCGTCCGTGGCACATGAACGAACGCCGATACGGACGTGTCCGGGGAACTGCCGGTGGGTCCCGTCGGCATGCACCGCTGGGTGGGACCTTTCAGGCCGGCGGCGAGTGTAACAAGGCGTTCTTCGGCGGGTCAAACCCACCGGGAGACGCGGATTATGCAGCGCCCGACCGGGCGTTCGACGGGCCCTCCGCGAGCCTCGGAGGCGCCGACGGCGTCGGCCGGCGCCCGCCCCTATACTGCCGGACTTGTGAGTCAACGACCCGCGCTCGGGTGTCTCTTCGAGATCGTCGAGACACTCGTCCTGACGCTCCTCATCTTCTTCGTCATCCAGAACTTCGTCGCACAGCCGTACAAGGTCCAGCAGAAGTCGATGGAGCGGACGCTGGAGCCAGATCAGTACGTGCTCGTGGACAAGCTGACCCCGCGCTTCGACGCGTACAACCGGGGTGACATCGTGGTGTTCAAGCCGCCCGAGGACTGGGGCGAGACGGGCACGCCGTTCATCAAGCGGGTCATCGGCGAGCCGGGCGACACCGTCGAGATCCGCGACGACGGGATCGTGTACGTCAACGACGTCGCGCTCGACGAGCCGTACCTGTACGCCGAGGAGACCGGCGGGCTGCCGGACCCCACCGACCGCGCCGCTCGAGCAGTCGAAGTGGACCGTGCCCGAGGGCGACCTGTTCCTGATGGGCGACCACCGCGCGAACTCCGCCGACTCGCGGACGTTCGGCTCCGTCCCCATCGACCAGGTGATCGGGCGCGCCTGGCTGCGCTACTGGCCGATCGACACCTTCGGCATCCTCCAGACGCCGACCTACCCGAGCACCGAACCCGTCCCGTCATGACGCCGTCCGGGACGCGGCGGTGAACCCGATCCTCGCGGGGATCGCGCTGGCGGTCGTCGCCGGCGCCGTGGTGGCCGTGGCGTCCCGCGACGCGCGGGCGGCGATCCTCGGTCTGGCCGTCGCCCTGATCGGCTCACCGGTGCTGGCCGAGCCGCTGCCGACGCCGCTCGGCCTGGCGACCCGCTTCGTCGGGGCCGTCCTCGCCGCCTACCTGTTGTGGGTCGTGGCGCGCGACCGACCGCAGGCCGGCGCGCCGTCCGCGACGACGGGCGGATCGCACATCGGCTGGCCGGCCGAGGTGCTCGTGGCGGCCGCGGCGGCGGTGGTCGGGTTCGCGGCGCACGGACTCGGCGCCCCGGCGCTCGGGCCGATGCTGGCCAGCGCCGCGGGCTTCGCCGTGGCGGCCGCTCGCCCTCACCCCGACGCTGACCGGACGCGACGTGCTGCGGGTGGGGATCGGGTCGCTGCTGCTCGTCGACGCCGCGCTCCTGGTCCGCGCGGCGCTGGGCGGCGCGCCCGGATGACCTGGAACAGCTCATCACCAGCGCCATGCTCGTCGTCATGGCGGGCACGCTCGCGACACTGGCCGGAGCCGCTCGGTCCGACGGCGGCGGCGGGTTCGCGTTCAGTCTCGACCGCGCTCGCCGTCGACGCGAGCCCGACGCCCACCCCATCGACGCGGCGCTGAGCCCGACCGCCGATGAGCCTGCTCCCGTTCCTGCTCGTGACCGGGCTCGGCACGATCGCCACCCTTGCGCTGCGGGGCCGTGATCGAGCTGCCACGGGCGTCGGGATGGTCGCGCTGTTCGCGGCGGTCATCGCCGCGCTGCTGATCCAGCCCGGCCAGTCGGTCGCCATCGGCGACGGCGGCGTCGCCACCACTGATTACCTTCGCCTGTTCCTCGTGCTTGGCACGCTGGTCGGCCTGCTGCTGGCGATCGTCGGCGCGGCGACCGGGGTCGAGCGCGACGGGACAGCCGTCGCGCTCGGGCATCCTGGCGACGTCGGCGCTTGCGCTGTCGATCCCCGACGCGCGGGTCGCGGTGCTCGCCGGCGACCGCCGGCGGGGCGTTCGGCGCGCTCGTGGCGCTCACGCCGGGCGGCGGCCGGCCGGGCGCGACGGTGGGCACGCGCGTCCTCCGCGCGACGGCCGTGGCCGGCACGATGGCCATCGCCGCGACGGCGTGGATCGGACGCGACCTGAGCGAGCTCGCCGCGCAGCCGATCGTGTTCGGACTCGCCTACCTGGCGTTCGCGCTGGCGGTCGCGATCCGGTTCGGCGCCATCCCGTTCCACACCTGGGCCGCGCAGCTGACCGATGCCGTCCCGGAGACGACGCTGCCGCTGGTGACGGCTCTCGCCCCGGCCGCGCTCGCGATCGTCGCCCTGGCCTGGGCCGACGCGTCCGTCGCCCCGCTCGCGCTCGATCTCGGGTCGGTCCAGCTCGTCGTCCTGATCGTGGCCATCGCATCGATCGTGCTGGCGTCGCTCGCGGCCTGGATCCAGGACGACATCGAGCACGTCGTGGGCTACGCGATCGTCGGCGACGCCGGCGTGGTGATGCTGGCCATCGCCGCGCTGGACCCGGAGGCGTGGGCCCCGGCACGCACCTGGATCCTCGCGTTCGTGGTGACGCGCAGCGCCTTCGCGGCGTGGGCAGCCGCGACGCGCGCGACGTTCGCCACGGGCCGGGTCGCCGAGCTGCGCGGCTGGGCGTTCCGGGCGCCGATCCTGGCAGGGGTCCTCGCGGTCGTCGTCCTCGCCAGCATCGGGCTGCCGCGGGCTGGCCGCGGCGCAGGCCCGGGGCACGCTCGTCGACCTCGTGCTCGACGGCCCGTTCGCCCTCGTGGTGCTGATCGGGACGCTCAGCCCGCTCGTCTACTACGGGCGGCTGTTCGCGATCGGGGCCGCGGGACGCGGCGCGGCGCGGGTGCCGTGGCGGCCGGTGGTCTCGGGCGTCGACCTGACCCACCTGCGGGCATGGCTGGCCCGGACGTGGACCGACAATCGGCTGCTGACCGCGACCGGCGGTGCGGCCCTCCTCGCGGTGCTCGCGCTCGTCGTGTCGGCCGGCGCGTTCGGTGGCCCGGAGGCGGCGGCCGGTCTGCCCCCGGCGATCGGGACGAGCGTCGAGTCGTTCACACCCGACGAGTCGCCGCTGCCGGAGGCGTCGGAGTCACCGGCGCCGTCGGGCGAGCCGGAGCCGTCGGTGGGGCCGTCGCCGTCGGGAGCGTCGCCGGAGGCCGAGTCGCCCGCGGCGAGTCCCTCCCCTGCCCCGTCGGGATCGCCCTCGCTCGAGCCGTCGCCGACGTCGTCCTAGCGCGGTCGCACGGGGCGCGTCACTCCCCCGGGCCGATCACCCAGCGGTCGATCTCGCGCTCGTACTCGAGCAGCTCGTCGTCGCGGAACCACAGCTCGAGCTCCGCGACGGCCGCCTCGGGCCCGTCGGAGGCGTGGACGATGTTCTGGGCGGTCTCGAGCGCGAAGTCGCCACGGATGGTCCCGGGCGCCGCCTCGTGCGGGCGCGTCGCGCCGTTGATCGCCCTGACGACGCCGATCGCGTTCGGGCCCTCGAGGGCCAGGGCGACCAGCGGCGCCGACGTGATGAAGTCGACGAGACCGCCGAAGAACGGCTTCTCGCGGTGGGCCGCGTAGTGCCGCTCGGCAAGGTCGCGGTCGACCTGGACCAGCTTGAGGCCGACGACCTTGAGGCCACGCTCCTCGTACCGCGCGAGGATCCGACCGGTCAGCTGGCGCTGGACGCCGTCGGGCTTGACGAGGACGAGGGTGCGTTCGGTCACGGGCGATCTCCTTCCGGTGGCGGCTGGTCGGGTCGGGCAGCGTCGGCGTAGGCACGCCGCGCGTCGAGCTCTCGGCCGACCAGACGATACGCATCCCCGCGAACGAGCGCCAACCCGGGTCGGTCGTCGGCGTCGATGAGTTCCAGCACGGCCGGCGCCAGCGCCGGCGCGATGCGCAGGACGAGCGCCAGCTGCATGCCGGCGCCGGCGATATCGTCCGCCTCGAGCGCGGCCCGACCTCGCTCGAGCGCTTCGTCGCCCGACGGCATCGACGCATCGATCTCCGCCTCGCTGGCGGCCTCGGCCTCGGCGGCGCTCGCGGCCGCGTCGTCCCACAGCCCGATCGTCGCCGCGGCGGCGGCCTCGTCGGCCACCATCGGCTCCCCCGCTGGCTCCGCCGCCAAAGCGGCGTCGGCGGTACCGGCGTCGGGCTCGGGCGCCGTCGTCCGCCCAGGGCCCGGCCGGCTCCGACGGTCGGCGGACCGCGGTGGCTCGAACATCGTGGTCGGGGCGGGCGGTGGCGCTGCGGGGTCGGGCGGCCAGGCCGGGCACCGCGGCATGCCCGGCGAAGATCGCGTCGATCGATCCGTTCGCGGCGGCCATCGCCTTCTCGGCCAGCCGGCGCGCCTCGGTCGGCCGGCCGCGCGCCGCGGCGGCCTCGGCCGCGACGATCAGCGCCAGGACCGGACCCTGCTCGTCGTCGATGACGAGCGCGGCCGCCTCGCCGGCACCGCTGATGTCCCCGGTCCGCCAGCGGACCTCCGCGAGGTCGACGACGCCCTCGTGGTCGAGCTGGTCGCGATTTGCCAGCGTCTCGAGCTCGGCCCGAGCGAGCTGCAGCGAGCCGAGACGCAGGTGCATCCGCGCCAGGACGAGATCGGCTGGACGGCCGGGCGATGCCTCGGGGTCGTCCGTCATGACGGCAGCCGCAGGGAGCGCTCGAGGCCGCGCAGGTAGCGGGCCGGCGCGACCGCCGCGAGGCGCAGCCCGTCGTCGCGGACGAGGGCCGCGGCGACCCGCTGGATGTCGTCGGCGCTGACCGCGTCGATCGCGACCAGGGCCTCGTCGACGGTGAGCACGCGGTCGTGGAGGGCCTCCTGGCCGCCGATCCACGAGGCCACGTGACGGGTCTCGTCCATGCGCAGCTCGAGCCCGCCCGAGAGGTAGCGCTTGGCCTTCTCGAGCTCGTCGGCCGGGACCGGCTCGTCGCGCAGCCGCGCCAGCTCGCCGAGGATCGCCCCGAGCGCCTCGCGCATCGCGGCCGGGTCGACGCCGGCCGACACCTCGAGCGCACCGGCGTCGGCATAGTCGACGATGCCCGACGAGATGTCGTACGCGAGTCCCCGCTCCTCGCGCACCGACAGGAACAGCCGGCTGCTCATCCCGTCGCCGAGGACGGCGTTGAGCAGCGACAGCGCCCACGCGTCCGGGTGGTCGCGATGGAGTGCCGGGATGCCGACGACGAGCTGTGCCTGGGCCGACTGGCGCTCGACCGACCAGGACTCGCTCGCCGGCGGGCAGCGCCGGGGCGGGCGCGAAGCCCGGAACGATGCCGTTGCCGGCGCCGAATGCCTTGATCGCGAGCTCGACAGCACGCGCGTGGTCGATGTCGCCGGCCACGGCGACGACGAGGTTGGCAGGTCGATAGGTGGTCCGCCAGAAGTCGCGGATCGTGTCGTCCGGCAGCGCGCGGATGCCGGCCTCGTCGCCGCAGATCTCGCGTCCCAGCGGACCGTCGCCGAACATCGCGCTCTGGAACAGGATCTGCGCGTACTCGGCCGGGTCGTCCTGGTAGCCGCGGACCTCCTCGATGATCACGCTCCGCTCGCTCTCGATCTCGGTCGTGCTGAGGATCGGCCGGACGATGAGCTCGCCGAGGACGTCCATCGCCCGCGGCGCCTCACGCATCGGGACACGGACCCAGTACACGGTCGACTCGCGGTCGGTCGCGGCGTTGAACGAGCCGCCGACCCCCTCGATCGCCTCGCTGATGTCGCGGGTGGACGGATACGCGGCGGTGCCCTTGAACGTGATGTGCTCCATGAAATGGGCGACGCCGGCCTCGGCAGCGCTCTCCAGGCGCGAACCGGCCAGGACGTACGCGGCGATGGAGACCGAACGTGCCCCGGGCACCCGGGAGCTGATGACGCGCGGCCCCTCGACCAGCGCGGTCCGTTCGAACATCCGAGCGATGGTACAGGAGGAACCGCGGGCGACGGTCCGGCCGACCGGCCTCGTGGCGCCGGGCCGGGATGGGCGCCCTCCGACGCGGCTATCCTGTCCCGTAGCGGTGCGCGATCCGTCCCGGTCGAGTCCGGTCGCGTGCCCGCGGAGGAGGATCCAGGAATGAGCCGACGACTGGCGTGGCCGACGGTCCTGATGGCCGTCGCCCTCATCGCGGGTGCCTGCTCGGGCACCACCGCATCCACGGCGCCGTCCGGCGCGACGTCCGCGGAGCCGTCCGGGTCCGCGTCGGCCGAGCCGTCCGGCAGCGGCGGCTCGCCGGCAGCGGCGGCCTGCGCCGGGACCGGCACGCAGGGTGGTGGTGCGGACCTCCAGATCCCCGACGTCGAAGAGGGCAAGTTCAACGTGGCGATGGTCCTCATCGGCCCGCACGACGACGGTGGCTGGAGCCAGGCCCACTACGAGGGCCTCCAGTACGTCTGCGAGAACGTGGCCGACAGCCACGTCGCCTACATCGAGCTGGTGCCCGAGGGAGCCGACTCCGAGCAGGTCTTCCGGAGCCTCGCGCGCAAGGGCTTCCAGTTCATCATCGGCACGTCGTTCGGCTACATGGACCCGATGGCCACGGTCGCCGAGGAGTTCCCCGACGCCACGTTCCTCCACCTGACCGGCTTCAAGTCGAACGGCAAGAACTTCGGCAACTTCTTCGGGGCGATGGAGGACTTCAAGTACCTCGCCGGCATGCTCGCCGGCTCGCGGGCCAAGGCCGACGGCAACCCGAAGCTCGGCTACATGGCGACGTTCCCGATCCCCGAGGAGATCCGCCTCGGCAACGCGATCATGCGCGGCGCCAAGGTGACCTGCCCGGAGTGCACGATGGACGTGCGCTTCATCAACACCTGGCACGACCCGGTCAAGGAGCGGGATGGCGCGGCCTCGCTGTTCGATGCCGGCGCACAGGTCGTCTTCACCGGCGCCGACACCCCGGCCGTCGCCGACGTCGCGCAGGAGAAGGGCAAGTGGGGCGTGACCTACGACCACCCGGTGTCGTGCCATGTCGACGCCTGCCTGACGGCGCCGTACTGGATCTGGGGCCCGGAGTACGCGCGGATCGCCGACTCGGTGAAGGCCGGGACGTACACCGCGGGCTACGAGTACTTCGACGCCGACTCGAAGGCGATGGGCCTGTTCGGGTTCATGGACGGCGAGACGCCCCAGCCGGGCATCGCCGACCTGCCCGAGGCCGACGTGACGAAGGTCAAGGACACGCTCGCCACGATGCTGGGAAGCAGCACCGGCCGCTTCGACATCGTGTTCGCCGGGCCGATCGTCGACAACACCGGCAAGGAGCTGGTGCCCGCCGGCCAGAAGCTCGAGCAGTCCGACCTCGACCAGTTCCCGCCCGGCGCCCCCGGCGCCGAGTGCACGACCTGCATGTACTGGTGGAACGAGGGCATCACCGTCGAGCTGCCCGTACTGTCGTAGGTCGGGATAACCGGCGGGTGTCGCCCTACCGGCGCCCGCCGGGTCGCCCTTCCAGCCGATGACCGGCCCGGCATCGACGGCGCCCGTCGCGGCCACGGCCCCGCCCGCCATCGAGGCGGTCGGGATCGTCAAGTCGTTCCCGGGCGTCCGCGCCAACGACCACGTCGACTTCGACCTCCGGCCCGGCGAGATCCACGCCCTGCTCGGCGAGAACGGGGCCGGCAAGAGCACGCTGATGAACGTGCTGGCCGGCCTCTACCGACCGGACGAGGGTCGGCTGCGCGTCGGTGGCCAGGACGTCGAGTTCCGGTCGCCGCGCGACGCCATCGCGGCGGGCATCGGCATGGTCCACCAGCACTTCACGCTCGTGCCGTCCCAGACGGTCGCCGAGAACGTCCTGTTGGGCCTCGACAGGCCGAGGTTCCGGCTCGACCTCAGGAAGACCGAGAAGGAGGTCGCCCGGCTGGCCAGCGACGTGGGGCTGCGGGTCGACCCCGGCGCCTCCGTCTGGCAGCTGTCGGTCGGCGAGCAGCAGCGCGTCGAGATCATCAAGCTGCTGTACCACGGGGCGAGCGTCCTGATCCTCGACGAGCCGACGGCGGTCCTCGCCCCGCAGGAGATCGCCGAGCTGTTCACGACGCTGCGCTCGATGGTCGGCGGCGGCCGGAGCGTGGTCTTCATCAGCCACAAGCTCGGCGAGGTGCTGGCCATCGCCGACCGGATCACGGTCATGCGCGGCGGGGTGGTGACCGCGGCCGGCATCGATCCGTCGACGGTGACGCGCGCCGACCTCGCCCGGCTCATGGTCGGTCGGCCCGTGCTGGAGCAGCTGCAGCGCACCCAGGTCGAGCCCGGTCGCGTGGTCCTCCACGTCGACGACGTCCATGCCGAGAGCGACCGTCGGCTGCCCGCGTTGCGAGGGGCGTCGCTCGAGGTCCACGCCGGGGAGATCGTCGGCGTGGCGGCGGTCGCTGGTAACGGCCAGTCCGAGCTCGCCCAGGTGATCACCGGCCTGCGCACCTGTACCGGCCGGGTCACGGTCGACGGCCGCGACATCGGCGCGCGACCCTCGCGCGAGGCGATCACCGCCGGCGTCGCCCACGTCCCGGAGGACCGGGCGGGCGTCGGCAGCGCCCCGAACCTGTCGCTGGTCGACAACCTCATCCTCCGCGCGTTCCGACATCCGCCCATCGCGCGCGGACCGCTGCTCGACGACGGTGCCGCCCGCGCGAAGGCCGACGCGCTGCGGGCGGCCTACGCCATCTCGGCGCCGACCATCGATGCACCCGTCCGCATCCTGTCAGGCGGCAACCTCCAGCGGCTCATCCTCGCCCGCGAGATCGACTCGTCGCCGAAGGTGCTGATCGCCGTCCAGCCGACCCGCGGGCTCGACGTCGGGGCGATCGAAGGGGTCCACCAGACGCTGCTCGACCTGCGCGCCCGCGGGACCGCGATCCTGCTCATCTCCGAGGAGCTGGAGGAGCTGCTGGCGCTCTCGGACCGCATCCTCGTGATGTACGAGGGGCGCATCGCCGCGAGCTTCGATACCCCGACCCGGGCCGACGTCGAGGCGATCGGCCTCCACATGACCGGCGGCGACGCATGATCGTCCGGCTCGAGGCGCGCGGCGAGCCGCCACGCTGGCTGTCGCCGGTCCTGACGCTGGTCGCGCTCGTCGTGGCGCTCGTGATCGGTGCGGTCGTCCTCGCGCTGGTCGGCGGCGACCCGGTCAGGTCGTACCTCCACATCCTCGACGCCGCGTTCGGGGACGTCGGCGTGCTGTCGGACACGCTCGTCAAGGCCACCCCGCTCATCCTGACCGGCCTGGCCTGCGTCGTCGCCTTCCGGATGCGGCTCTGGAACATCGGCGCCGAGGGCCAGTTCCTGCTCGGCGCGTGGGGAGCCAGCCTCATCGTGCTGGCGCCGATCCTGCCCGCGGGCACGCCGGCGATCATCGTGATCCCGGTGATGATGCTGGCCGGCGCGCTGGCCGGCGCCTTCTGGGGGCTGATCCCGGGTGTGCTCCGCGCAAAGCTCGGCGTCAACGAGATCATCACGACGCTGATGCTCAACTACATCGCCCTGGCCTGGATCCAGTTCTGGGTCTTCGGGCCGTGGAGCGAGGGCGGCTTCCAGCAGACCGAGGCGTTCCCGCGCGAGGCGTGGCTGCCGCGCCTGACCGACTTCGCCGAGCAGTTCCCGGTGCTCGCCGGTCTGACGACCCACCTCGGCTTCGTGTTCGCGTTGATCGTCACCGCGATCGTGTCGGTGGTCCTGTCGCGCACGCGCTGGGGCTATGAGATGCGGCTGATCGGCGACAACCCCCGGGCCGCCCGGTACGCCGGCATCGACATCGCGCGCTACATCATCGTGGTGTTCGCGATCTCCGGAGCCCTGGCGGGCCTGGCCGGGATGAGCGAGGTGTCCGGCGTCGTGCACCGGCTGCAGGATCGCATCTCACCCGGCTACGGCTTCACCGCGATCATCATCGCGTACCTCGCCCACCTCGGACCGTGGCGGGTCGTCGTCGCGTCGATCCTGTTCGGGGCGCTCATCCTGGCCGGCCGCGAGATCCAGCCGTCCGGCGTCCCGGCGATGATCCAGGGGATCATCCTGTTCTGCCTGATCGTCGCCGACGCGCTCGTGCGCTATCGCGTCGTGATCACCCGGCGTGTCGCGGCGCCGGCATGATCGACCTCACGCTGGTCCTGGCGGCCGGCGTCGCGAGCGGCACGATCCTGCTGTTCGCGGCGATCGGCGAGACCTTCGCCGAGCGCGCGGGCGTCCTGAACCTCGGGGTCGAGGGGATGATGCTGATGGGCGCGGTGGCGGGCTTCTCGGTCGCCGCCTCGACGGGCGATCCGTGGGTGGGCGTGGCCGTCGCGATGGTGGCCGGTGGCCTGCTGAGCCTGATCCACGCCGTCATCACGATCCACTTCCGGGCCGAACAGGTGATCTCCGGGCTCGCCCTGACGTTCCTCGGGTCGGGGCTGGCGCGGGTGCTCGGCGACGGGCTGTCGAACGCCGGTCCGATCACCACGCTCCCCCGCCTGACGATCCCGCTCCTGTCCGAGGTCCCGATCCTCGGCCCGATCCTGTTCCGCGACCAGAGCGTGCTGACGTACGTCGGGTTCCTGCTCGTACCGCTGGCGTGGTACTGGATCGAGCGCACGCGGCCGGGCCTCCACCTGCGGGCGGTCGGCGAACGGCCCGCTGCCGCCGACGCACAGGGCATCGACGTCGTCCGGGTGCGCTACGCATACGTGCTGGTCGGCGGCCTGCTGGCGGGCCTCGCCGGGGCGACCATCACGCTCGCCATCTCGCCCGGCTGGTTCGGCGACCAGACCGTCGGCGGCCGCGGCTGGATCGCGGTGGGGCTCGTGATCTTCGCGCAGTGGAGCCCGATCAGGGCAGCCGTCGGCGCCTACCTGTTCGGGGCGATCTTCCGGTTCATCATCGACCTGCAGGGGGTCAAGACGATCTTCGGCGTGGAGAACCCGTTCCAGGCCGGCCGGTCCGCGACGTTCTTCCTCGACATGCTGCCGTACCTGTTCGTGATCTTGGTGGTCGTCATCGGCTCGCGCGAGGCGCTGCGCCGGAGGGTCGGGGCGCCGGCCGCGCTGGGCATCCCGTACGTGCGAGGGGAGCGCGGCGCCTAGGCCTACTCCTCCTCGTGCGTCTCGAGCCCGAGCAGCTCCATCTGGACGTAGTCCGACGTGTCGAACTCGAGCTGGCGCGGGGCGAACGGCGACGCATCCTCGCCGGTCGTGCCGATCGGCGCGAACTCGACCACGACCCGTTCGTCACCCTGGACCAGCGTGTAGATGAGCAGCTGGTCGGGGCGGGTCTCGAACTCGAGGTGCTCGAACGAATCGATGTTGAGGGTGATCGCCAGCGGGGTGAAGTAGGTCGACGTGTCCGGCGCGTCGGTGACGATGCGCTCGACCCAGCCGGTACCGTGGCTGACGACGTCGCGCCCGCGCACGTACCGATAGGTGACGGTCTGCTTCAGCAGTGGCCGGAGCAGGTGGAGCATGTCGGTCGCGCTGGTGACCACGCCCTGGTTCACGAAGAACTTGGCCGCCGGCGACATCGACACGGGCTCGGTCTCCTGAAGGTCGGTGGGCGAGGTGGCCTCCGAGGACTTCGCGATGGTACCGCACGTCGCGGGCGACGGCCGACTCCCGACCGATGTCGTCCCACATGCGCCCGCTGCATCCACGACCCGTTGGCCCCAGCCGCGTATGCAGGCCGTGCATGTGGGACTACATGCTCTGGGAACGAACCGACTGCGACGTGGCCGCCCAGGGCCGACCGAACTGCCGCGTATCATCGCGGCCATGCTGCTCGCGATCGACATCGGCAACACGAACGTGACGGTCGGCCTGCTGCGCAACGGCGCGCTCGTCGCGACCCGCCGCGCCGCGACGATGCCGCGCGCCACCGCCGACGAGCTCGACCTGCTGATCGACGGCCTGCTCCACCTCGACGACGCGTCGTTCGGCGACGTCGACGCGATCGTGTGCGCGTCGGTCGTCCCGTCGCTCACCGCGCACGTCGAGACGATCGCGGCACGGCGCGAACGGCCGCTCACCGTCGCCGCCGCCGGGATCGTGCCCCTCGCGGTGCGGACCGACCGCCCGGACGAAGTCGGGGCGGACCGCCTGGTGAATGCCCTGGCCGCCGGCCGGCTGTACGGCACGCCGGCGGTCGTCGTCGACTTCGGGACCGCGACGACGTTCGACTGCGTCGCGGCCGACGGCGCGTACGTCGGCGGCGCCATCGCCCCGGGGCTCGAGCTCGGGCTCGAGGCGCTGGCGGCACGGACCGCCAAGCTGCCGCGCATCGAGCTGCGGGCGCCCGACCGGGCGATCGGTCGGAACACCGTCAGCGCGATGCAGTCGGGCACGGTGTTCGGCTACCAGGGCCTGGTCGGCGGTCTCCTGGGTCGGATCCGCCGCGAGCTGGCCGACCAGACCGGGGTGGCGCCGTCCGACGTCCGCGCGATCCTGACCGGCGGGCTGTCGGCGGCGCCGTGGGCGGCCGACCTCGATGGCGTCGACGCGATCGATCCGGACCTGACCCTCAAGGGGCTCGCCATCCTCCACGCCGAGGTCGCCGGCGGCGAGCGGCTCGAGCTCGGGCTGCCGTGACCGGTCGACTCGAGGGCCGGCTGATCGGGCTGGGCGTCACCGGGTCGATCGCCGCCTACAAGGCGGTCGAGCTGCTCCGGCTGCTGCGCGCCGAGGGCGCCGACGTCGTGGCGATGCTGACCCCGTCGGCGGCGGCGTTCATCGGACCGCTGTCGTTCGAGGCGCTATCGCGCCACGCCGTCGAGACCGACGTGCTGGCGCTGCTCCCGGACGGGCGGATCGGGCACATCGTCGTGGCCGACACGGCCGACGCGCTCGTCGTCGCGCCGGCGACCGCGCACTGGCTCGGAGCGATGGCGGCCGGGCTGTCCGGCGACGTCGTGACCGCGACCGCCCTCGCCACCGGCGCGCCGGTGGTCGTCGCGCCGGCGATGGACGGCGACATGTGGTCGCATCCGGCGACCCGCGCCAACGTCGGGCGGCTGCGCGACGCGTTCGGCTACACGATCGTCGAACCAGCGTCGGGCGAGCTCGCGTCGGGCCAGTCGGGGGTCGGGCGGCTGGCCGAGCTGCCGGCCATCGTCGACGCCGTGGTCGCGGCGATCGGCGATCGACCGGTGCGTGCGACGGACCCGGCCGCTCGGCCACCGCAGGTCGAGCCACGACGCGAGTCCGACCTCGCCGGACGGCATGTCGTGGTGAGCGCCGGCGGGACGCGCGAGGCGATCGACCCGGTCCGCTTCATCGGCAACCGCTCGAGCGGACGCATGGGCGTGGCGATCGCCGAGGCCGCGCTGGCTCGCGGCGCCCGCGTCACGCTGGTCGCGGCGAACATGGAGGTCAAGCCGCCGAGCGAGGCGACCACGCTGCCCGTCGAGTCGGCGGCAGACCTGCACGCGGCACTCCACCGCCTGACCCACGACGAGGCGGGCAGGGCAGGCTTCGACGCGCTGGTCATGGCCGCGGCCGTCAGCGACTACCGCCCCGTCGACGCCGCGACGACCAAGCTCGAGCGGGGCGCCGGGATGACCCTGCAGCTCGAGCCGACGTCCGACATCCTCGCCCAGATCGCCCGGATCGCCCGCGGCACCGACCGGGAGGGCGAGACGACGTACGAGCCGATGCACCCACCCCCGGTCCTCGTCGGCTTCGCCGCGGAGACCGGGTCCATCGACCGGGCGGCGGACAAGCTCCGGCGTAAGGGCATCGATCTCATCGTGGCCAACGACGTGGCGGAGCCGGGCTCCGGCTTCGGCACCGAGACGAACCGGGTGACGATCCTGGACGCGGCCGGCGGCCGCGATGAGCTGCCGCTGCTGTCGAAGCGCGACGTGGCCGACCGGGTGCTGGACCGGGTCGTCCGCGCGCTGGACGACCGTGACGGCGCAGCGCAGACTGGCGGCTGAGATGAGTGCCACGCCCGACCTGCCGCGACGGCTGACCGTCACCGACATCGCGCGACGCTACGCGGAGGGCGAGCGGCTCCCGATGCTGACCGCCTACGACTATCCGACGGCACGGATCATCGACGATGCCGGCATCCCGCTCGTCCTGGTCGGGGACTCGCTCGGGCAGGTGCTGCTCGGCTACGAGTCGACCGTCCGGGTCACGATGGCGGAGATGCTCCACCACACGAAGGCAGTGGTCCGCGGCACGCGCCGGGCGATGGTCATCGGCGACATGCCGTTCCTGTCGTACGCGACGGTCGACGAGGCGCTGCGAGAACGCGGGCCGGTTCCTGCAGGAGGCGGGGGCGCAGGCGGTCAAGGTCGAGGGCGGCGTCCGGTCCGCCCGGATCATCGAGGCGCTGGTCAGGTCGGGCATCCCGGTGATGGGCCACATCGGTTGGACACCCCAGGCGCAGCATGGTCTCGGCGGCAAGGTCAAGGTCCAGGGCAAGGACCGGACGCAGGCGCGGGCCCTGCTGGCCGACGCCCTGGCCGTCCAGGAGGCCGGTGCCTTCTCGATCGTGCTCGAGCTCATGCCGGCACAGCTCGCGGGGGCCATCACCGAGCGGCTGCGCATCCCGACGATCGGGATCGGCGCGGGACCGCTGTGCAGCGGCCAGGTCCAGGTCGTGACCGACCTGCTCGGGCTCGGGCGAGTTCGTTCCCCGCCACGCACGACCGTACGCCAACCTGCGCGAGACGATCGGCGAGGCGGCGCGGGCGTTCGCGGCCGACGTCGCGGCCGGGTCGTTCCCGGGCGACGCCGAGACGGTCCGGATGGACGACGCCGTGCTCGACGAGGCACTCGGCCGGGGCGCGCCGGACCGGCCGTCCGATGCGTCGCTCGCCGGCATCCCGCTCGACCGCGACCTGTAACATCGCCGGCGGTCGCGTGGCACGGTGACGCGGGTCCTGCGCACCCGCGCCGAGCTGCGTGCGGCGCTCGCCGACGCCGAGCGGCCGATCGGGCTGGTCCCGACCATGGGCTGGCTCCACGATGGCCACCGTGAGCTGATCCGCCGGTCGCGGGGGGACGACGCGACGACGGTCGTCACGATCTTCGTCAACCCTCGCCAGTTCGACGAGGCGGTCCGACTACACGCGCTACCCGCGCAACGAGGCGCAGGACCTCGCCATCTGCGAGGCCGAGGGCGTCGACCTCGTCTTCGCGCCGGACGTGTCGGAGGTCTACCCGCCCGGGTTCGACACCAGCGTGGCAGTGGGCGCGGTCGCCGGGCCGCTGGAAGGCGCCGCGCGGCCGGGGCACTTCGACGGCGTCGCGACGGTCGTGGCCATCCTGTTCGGGCTCGTCGGGGCCGACCGGGCGTACTTCGGGCAGAAGGACGCCCAGCAGGTGATGGTCATCCGCCAGATGGCCCGCGACCTCGCGATCGGGACCGAGGTCGATCGCCTGCCCCACGATCCGCGAGCCCGACGGCCTGGCGATGTCGTCGCGCAACGTCCACCTCTCGCCGGACGAGCGCGCCGCCGCCACGGTCCTGCGGCGAGCGCTGCTCGCGGCGCGAGCGTCGTGGGAGGCAGGCGAGCGATCGGCCGACGCCCTGCGCGCCACGATGCGCGAGGTCCTCGCCACGGAACCGCTGGCCGACGTGGACTACGTCTCGGTCGCGGACGGCGCGACGCTGTCCGAGCTCGACATCATCGATGGACCCGCCCTCGCCTCGCTCGCGGTGCGCTTCGGGACCACTCGCCTGATCGACAACGAGCCGCTCGGGGGACTGCCGGGAACCCAACCGGGTCCGCAGGTGTACGGAGGCTGACGCACCACACGAAGCGAGGCCGACCGATGACATGCCGCACCCGGACGCTCAGCGCCTCCCTCATCCTCGTCGCGCTCCTCGCGATCGCCGCGACGCCGGCCTTCGCCAAGATGGACGCAGAGGCCAAGCTCGACACGCCGATCTCGCTCGACAGCGCCCCGGGCGCGACGATCGACGTCGGCTGGTCGGTGCTGTCGGCATTCGACGGCTCTGTGTACCCCCTGACCGGATCGCCGATCTTCATCCGGCTCGTGTCACCGGACGGTCGGAACGTGAACGAGGTCATGGGCACCGAGACGCCGAGCGGCTCGGGTCACTACACCGCGTCGATCGTGGTGCCGGCTGGCGGCATCGGCGAGGTCGTCGTCGGCCTGTTCGGCGAGTCGTGCGTCGCCGGCGAGGCCTGCCAGCGGTCCGACATCATCTTCCCCTTGACCGACGACCCGCTCGTCTCCGGTGCCGCGACGCCGGTGACACCGGCGCCGACCACTCCGATCGCGACCGAGCTCGCACCCGTCGTGGCGATCGTCGTCGCGTTCGCGGTCGCGGGCGGGCTGGCGGCGCTGGTCGTGGGCCGGCGGCGAGCGCTCGCGGCGAATCCGACCGGCCGCTGACCGCGGCCTCCATTGACGGGCGGAGGCGCGGGTCGCGGCCCAGACCCGCGCCGCCGACCTGCGGCACCGCTCCGCGCTACGCGGCGGCCGGCACCTCGGCCGCGACATCGAGGACCCGGTCGATGAACAGGTGCTCCCAGACGAGCGCCTTGATCTCCTCGATCTTCTCGCGGTCAGCGGCGTGGGTCTTGACCAGCAGGTCGTGGACCTCCGAGGCGACGGCGTACGTGTCCTCCGGGACGATCGTGGCGAACAGGTCGGCTTCGCGGATCGCGTCGATCACGGCCTTGCGCGGCCGGTAGCCGCCGGTCAGCACGAGCCCCAGCGCGTCGCCGCCGGCCGATGCCCCGATCCGGTGCGCGTGGACGATCGCGGCGATCACGTCGTCGCGGTCGCCCGGCACGATCACGAGCGACCGCTCGCCGATCCGCTGGAGCATGTGCTCGGGTTCCATCGCGCCGATCGCCACGCCGCCGATGACCAGGTCGAGATCGGGCCCGGGGTGGATGGTCTCGCCGTGGACGCCCTCGAGCACCATCGCCAGCGTCGGGTTGGAGAGGATCGGCCGGTACGGCAGCACCCCGAGCAGCGGGATGTCGTGGCGGGCGAGGCCACGCTCCAGCGTGCGCGCGAGGTCGGGCTTCGCGGCGAGGTCGACCTTGTTGACGATGGCGCCCGCGACGCGGACACCCGACCGCTCGAACAGCGCCTTGTTGAGGACGATCTCGTCGATCGGCCGGCCGACGCCGCCCTCCGACACGATGACCGCCGGGGCGCCGAGCATCGCGGCAACGACCGCGTTCGAGAGCCCGATCACGGCCCCGACCCCGGCATGTCCCGTGCCCTCGATGAGGAGCATGTCACGGGTCGCGGCGAACTGGGCGTGGGCCGAGCGGATGCGGGCCGGCAGGTCCTCGACGACCGTGCCGTCGATGTACGCCTTGGTGAACCCCCGCGGGATGTGGACCGGGCTCATCTGGCCGAGCGGCTCGGCCAGGCCGAACACCGTCTTCATCAGCACCGCGTCCTCGTCGGCCGGCACGCCGTCCTCGATGACGGTCCGCTGGCCGACGGGCTTCATGAACCCGGTCGACAGGCCGCGCCGCATGAAGCCGTCCATCACGCCGAGGCTGACCGTGGTCTTGCCCCGGTTCTGACCGGTCGCGGCGAGGTAGATGTGCCTCATGCGCGCGACTCGGGCGTGCCCACCAGGCTGGCGATCGCGCGGCCTAGTTGTGCGCCCCGGTCTTGCGCTCGACCAGGGTCAGTCCGTCACGCAGCCTCGCCACGGTCTCCGCGTCGACGACGTCCGGCTCGAGGTACGGGCCGAGCCGCTCGAGGATGTCGCTGACCAGCCCGAGGAAGACGCTCGCGTCGGCGACGAAGAACTGCGGCTCGTTGTTGTAGCGGACCAGCGTCAATCGACCCTGCAGGACGCGGCGCTCCTCGACGTGCGCGACCTGGGTCGCGAAGTTGTGGCCCTGGATGCCGTCGGGGTTGTTGAGGAAGTTGAGCGCGTTGTCGATGGCCAGGCCGAAGCGCGCCCGCCACGCGACGAGCCGTTCGTGGACCTCGGACGGGATGCGGACCTCGGCCACCTCGTCGAACACCTCGGGCGCGACCGTCAGCAGCCCGACCAGCGTCGTGCCGGCCCGCGGCCCGAGCATGACCTGCAGGCTGCGCTCGAGGGTGAAGACCTCCGAGTCGAAGCGGGGGCTCGTGATGACGTCGGTCAGCAGGTCCTCGACGTTGTCGAGGGCGCCCGGCTCCGCCACCGCGTTCGACAGGTGGAGGATCTCCTCCTTGAACAGGAATTTCTCTTCATGGTCGAGCATGCGCGCACTCTAGCATCGGGTTCAGAGGCGAAAGCCGGGTGGGTCGGCGAGCTCCGGATGGGCGCGCTCGAAGGCGCGCGCCGCGTCGAGGGTTCGGACCCACTCGTAGTAGACGCCCTTGGCGTGGACCACGCTGGCGCCCGCCTCGGCGATGCGCCGGAGGCCGTGCTCGTGCATCGCACCCGGGTGTGAAGGTCGCGTCGGCGACGACCGCGACGCGGTACCCCCGATCGAGCAGCCCGAGGGCCGACTGGGCGACGCACACGTCGGTCTCCATGCCGGCGATGACCGCCGTCCGCCGACCGGTGGCCTCGACCGCATCCAGGATGGCCGGCACGTCGGCCAGGCCGAAGGTCGGCTTGGCGAGGATCGGCGTGCCGTCGGGCAGCCGGTCGCGGATCGCGGGCTCGGTCGGGCCGTTCCGCTCGGGGTCCTCCTCGGTCACCACCACCGGCACGTCGAGCGCGTCGGCCACCCCGACCAGCCACGCGATCGCGGGCGATGACGTCGGCGCGCGGACGGCGCGAACCCGGGCTGGGCGTCGACGACGATGAGCAGCGACGCGTCGCGCTCGAGGAGGCGTCCCATCGCGGGCAGGCGGCTCGAGCCTACGGGTAGAGGCCGCGCATCTCCATGGCGTCGGCGACGCGCTTGACGGCCAGCAGGTACGCCGCGGTGCGCATGTAGCACTGCTCGCGGCGGGCCATGGCGAGCGTCTCGCTGAACGCCTTGACCATGATCTCCTTGAGCTTGTCGTTGACGACGCTCTCGCTCCAGTGGTCGCGGTTGAGGTCCTGCACCCACTCGAAGTAGCTGACCGTGACGCCACCGGCGTTGCACAGGATGTCCGGGATCATGAACTTCGAGTTCTTCCAGAGGATCTCGTCGGCCTCCGGCGTGGTCGGACCGTTGGCCGCCTCGGCGATGAGCCGGGCCTTGACGTTGCCGGCGTTGGCCGCGGTGATCTGGTTCTCGAGGGCCGCCGGGATGAGGATGTCGCAGTCGACCTCGAGGACCTCGGCGTTGCTGATGTCGGTCGCTCCGGGGAACCCCTGGACGGTGCCGTGCTCCGACTTCCAGGCGATGACCTTCGGGATGTCGAGGCCGCCCGGGGCGTGGATGCCGCCGGTCGAGTCGGACACCGCGACGACGGTCGAGCCCTCCTCGGTGATCAGCCGCGCGGCGATCGACCCGGCGTTGCCGAAGCCCTGGACCGACACCTTCGCCGAGGTCAGGTCGATCCCGAGATGGCGGGCCGCCTCGACGATGCAGAACACCGTGCCGCGGGCCGTCGCCTCGTTGCGGCCCTCCGAGCCACCGAGGCTGATCGGCTTGCCGGTGACGACGCCCGGGACCGTGTGGCCGGCGTGCATGGAGTACGTGTCCATCATCCAGGCCATGATCTGGGCGTTGGTGTTGACGTCCGGCGCCGGGATGTCCTTCTCGGGGCCGACCAGCACCTCGATCTCGGTGAAGTAGCGGCGCGTCAGCGCCTCGAGCTCCTTCTGGCTGAGCTTCTTGGGGTCGACGATGACGCCGCCCTTGCCGCCGCCGTACGGGATGCCGACGACCGCGCACTTCCAGGTCATCCACATCGCGAGGGCCTTGACCTCGTCGAGGTTGACGTCCTGGTGGTAGCGGATGCCGCCCTTCGCCGGGCCGCGGCCCAGGTTGTGCTGGACGCGGATAGCCGGTGAAGACCTGGACCGAGCCGTCGTCCATGTGGACCGGGAAGTGGACCGTGAACTCGCGCCGGGGCTCGCGCAGCACGAGGCGCATGCCCGGGTCCAGGTTCAGGCGATCGGCTGCGAGGTCGAACTGCTGCTGGGCGACCTCCCAGGCGTTGATGCGCGCAGCGACGTGCTCGGTGGTCATCGAAGGAGGAACCTCCGTGTCGGGCGGCCGTCGATCGCCGCCGCGTCGGTGTGGGTCGTCTCCCGGACGACCCCACGGGGCGCATCGACCGATCCCTGACGCACTCGACGGACCAGCGACGCGCGACTCATGTGCGACGCGGAGTATAGCCGCAGGCCCGGGTTTGGCGCCCGCCCGATGGTACCGGTCGGCAAGGTTGTCGCAACCGTGCCGCAACCTCGACGGCTGGCGTGTCGCTAGCTCGGTCGATAGAGGATCGCGGCGCCCGACACAGCCCGGCCCGACGTGCGGACCGACCGACGGACCCACCAGCTCGATCGACACCGAGTCCGGGTCGAGGTCGGGGATGCGGGTCAGCAGGTCGCTCCGGAACGCCTCGATGTCGGGCGTCTCGGAATGCAGGATCGACAGCCGCTCGATCGGCTTCTCGGAGATCAGCTCGAGCAGCCGCTCGCGGACCTTCGAGCGCGTCCGGACCCGGTCGACCGTCGTCACCTCGCCGTGCTTGAGCATGATCACCGGCTTGACCGACAGCAGCGTGCCGATCGCGGCCTGCGTCCCGCTGATCCGGCCGCCCTTCCGGAGGTATTCGAGCGTTTCGAGGGCGAAGTAGATGCGCATGTCCTGCGACGCGTTCCTCGAGGGCGGCGGCGATGTCCTCGGCCGGCGCGTCGTCCTCGGCCATCTCGAGGCCCATCCGGGCAAGGAGCCCGGTGCCCATCGAGGCGCTGAGCGAGTCGACCACGTGGATCTCGCGGTCGGGCAGCATGTCGCGGGCGATCTGGGCGCTCTTGATGGTGCCCGACAGCGTGGTGGCGACATGGACCGACACGATCGCCTCGGCACCCGTCCGCGAAGGCCGCCTCGTAGGCGGTCTTGAAGTCGCCCGGTGACGAGGCCGCGGTGGTCGGGAACGGCGCGTCGGGCGCGGTCATCCGCTCCCAGAACGCCGTGCCGCTCAGCTCGACGCCCGCCTTGAACGACTCGGACCCGAAGTTCACGAGCAACGGGACGATGCCGATGCCGGAAGCCGCAGCCTCCGCCGGGGTCGAGGTCGGACGCCGAGTCGGTGAAGATCGCGACGCGAGCCACGGTTGCGGACTCCTCTCCTCCCGCCGACCGCCTGGGGTCGGTCGATGCCGGGCATCATACGAGCCGCGTCCACCGCGTTCCGGCTACGCTGTCCGCGCATGGATCGATCGATGTGGGCCGTGCTGGCCGGCACCTTCACGCTGCGCTTCAGCACGGCGCTCACCGGGGCCATGCTGGCGGTGTACCTCGCGACCCTCCCCCAGCACGGCGGGCCGGTGGTCGATCCGATCGTCGTCGGCATCTTCTCGGCGACGTTCTACCTGGCCGAGCTCGTGCTCTCGCCGGTCTTCGGCGTGATGTCGGACCGCATCGGCCACCACCGGGTGATGCTGTTCGGACCCGCGTTCGGGGCGATCGCCGTGATCATCACCGGGCTGACGACCAACCTGCTGCTGCTCGGCGGGACGCGCTGGCTGGAGGGCGCCTCGACGGCGGCGAGCGTCCCGTCGATCCTCGGGTTCATCGCGGTCGTGACCGCCTTCGACGAAGGGCTGCGCGGGAAGATGTCGGCCCGGTTCGAGGGGGCGACGCTGCTCGGGCTCGGCGCAGGGTTCGCGGTGGCGCCGATCGCGTTCGCGGCGTTCGGCCCGACCGCGTTCTTCCTGAACGCGATCGTCTACGGCGTGTCGTTCCTCATCTTCAGGACCGTCGAGGACCCGGTCGGCGAGCGTGATTCCATCAAGGCACCGCACGTCGGGCTGCGGCGCTACGTCGAGCTGACCCGGAGCGCCCACGTCTGGCTGCTGGCGCCGACGTGGATCGCGGTCAACGCCTCGATCGGCCTGTGGTTCAGCCAGTCGATCTTCCAGTTCGCCAGGGCCAACCCCGACTTCCCCGACCAGGCCCTGATGCGCGGCTTCAGCCCGGTGCAGATCTCGGCCGCGGCACTGCTGATCGGCCTGATCTTCGGCCTCGGGCTGCTGTACTGGGGCAACCGCTTCAAGAACCTGCGCCGGACGACGATCATCCTGTACGGCATCCTCGGCGGCGGCGTGCTGGTCGCGGCCGGCATCGTCATCAACCACTCGAACGACCTGCCGCTCGTGGTCCCGCTGGCAGCCGTGCTCGCCGCCGCGTTCGGGTTGTTCGTGCTGGCCGGGGCGACGCCAGCGGCGCTCGGGTTGCTCGCCGACATCTCCGAACGCTTCCCCAACGACCGGGGCGCGATCATGGGCCTGTACTCGGTGTTCCTGGCCGTCGGCCAGATCATCGGCGCGCTGATCGGCGGCTATCGCGCGCGAGCGCGCGGGGCATCGACGGGATGCTGATCGCGACGGCCATCCTGCTCGCCGTCGCGCTGCTGCCGCTGGCCCAGCTGCGGCGCGACGAGGACGAGCTGGCGGTCGTCGTGGCGCGACCGGACGCGGACCCGAACGCGTGACGGACGGCCGTCCCTGGGTCCCGGTCCCGCTGGCCCGTGGGACCCACGGCGCGGTCGTCGCCCCACATCACCTCGCGACAGCGGCAGGTCTCGGGATCCTGCGCCAGGGTGGATCGGCGGTCGATGCCGCCATCGCCACGAACGCGGTCCTCGGCGTCGTCGCGCCCGAGAGCTGCGGACTCGGGGGCGACGCGTTCTGGCTGATCTGGGACGCGGCCGAGGACCGCCAGGTCGCGCTCAACGGGTCGGGTCGGAGCGCGGCGACCGCGGACGCGACCGCAGCTGCGCGACGCCGGGCTCGAGGCGATCCCCCTGCAGGGCCCGCTGGCGATCACCGTGCCCGGCGCGGTGCGCTCGTGGGGCGACGCCCATCGGCGGTTCGGGCGGCTGCCACGGGACGTGATCCTCGCGCCGGCCATCGAGCTGGCGCGCGACGGCGTGCCCGCCTACCCCGGCCTCGTCGACGCGATCGAGGCGATGGCGGTCGCCGCACGGGCGATGTCCGGTCCGGAGGCCGGCTTCCTCGAGGTCTTCCGACCGTCGGGTCGGGCGCTGCGACCGGGCGAGCGGCTCCGCCTGCCCGCCCTCGCCGCGACGCTCGAGACGCTGGCGCGCGACGGGTTCGATGCCTTCTACGACGGCGACCTCGGCGAGCGCCAGGGTGCCGCGCTGACGGCGGCCGGCTCGCCGATCGGGGTCGACGACCTCCGGTCGCACACATCGACCTGGGGCGAGCCGATCGCGCTCGACTATCGCGGTGTCCGCGCCACGTCCCATCCGCCCAACAGCTCGGGCGTCGTCGCCCTCGAGATCCTCGGAGTCCTTGCGCAGTTCGAACCGCCGCCCGCCGACGCCTTCGGGCCGGACGGCGTCACCGATCCTCGATGGGTCCACCTCGGCATCGAGGCGGCCAAGCTGGCGATGGCCGATCGCGCGGCGCACCTGACCGATCCCGAGGCGGTCGACGTCCCGGTCGCGACGTTGCTCGATCCCGCGTATCACGCCGAGCTGGCCGCCCGGATCGACCCGCGGCGGGCGGCGGTGCCGGGGGCATCGGCGGTGCCGCGCGGCGGGGGCACGATCTACCTCGCGACGGTCGACGCCCAGGGCAACGCTGTCAGCCTCATCCAGTCGATCTGCTGGCACTACGGCTCCGGCGTCGTCGATCCGGCGACCGGCATCGCCTACCAGAACCGCGGCGCGTACTTCAGCCTCGACCAGGCGCGGGCCAACGTCCTCGCGCCGCGCAAGCGGACGCTCCACACGCTGCTCCCCGGGATGCTGTTCCGGGACGGCGGCGACGGCCCGTCGATCTTGGTCGGCGCGATGGGCGCTCGACGCGCAACCCCAGATCCACGCCCAGTTCGTCAGCGGCGTCGTCGACGGCGGACTCGACATCCGCACGGCCGTCGCGGCGCCACGCTGGTACGTCCAGCCGCGCGGGCATTACGCGCCGCCGACCGACGTCCACCTCGAGGCGCGCCACCGACCGGCCGTGGTCGAGGCCCTGCGCGAGCTGGGCCACGACGTCGCGACGGCCGCGGCGTTCGACGCGGACCTCGGCGCGCAGCACGCGATCGAGCTCGTCGACGGCGGTCCGGGCACGTCCACTGGCTCCGTCGCGGCGACGACCGACCCCCGGAGCGACGGGCTGCCCGCGGTCTGGTGAGCCCGGGTCGATCAGCGGCGAGCCTGTCTTATACTCGGGGCGCCGGTGACGGGCGAGCGCTCACACGACGACGTCACCGGCATCACGTCGCCGGCGCCGCGGTCGCCCATGCCACGGCCGTCGCGACGCGCAGCCCGGAGGAGCGCGTGAGCTCGAACGTCGGCCAGAACTACCCGTACACGAGCGAGACCGAGGCCGAGCGCGCCGCGACGGTCGGCCGTCTCGTGTCCGAGCGCGAGGGGCTGGGCGCCACGCTCGCCGGCGAGTCGACGCCGCTCGACGAGCACGAGCGCTGGTGGATCTGGAAGTGCCCGACCAGCGGTTGCGCGGGCCTCCTTCACGCCGCGGGCTACGCCGCGGAGAAGCACGCGGTCTACGTCGTCTGCGACGGGACCTGCGGACGGACGTTCCTGCGCTGAGCGACGCCCCGAGCGGCGTCCCGGACGCCGCCTCGCCGACCCCGGCCGACTCGGAGCTCGTGGACCTCCCGACCAGCCGGCGGCGCCTCCTGATCGACGGCGCCGGGATCGCGGTCTCGGCCCTCGGGTTCGGGTTCGTCTACGGGCTCTCGGCACGCGAGGTCGGCTTCTCGCCGATCGAGGCGATGGCGATGAGCGTGCTGGTCTTCGCCGGGGCGGCCCAGTTCGCGGCGGTGGGCTACATCGCCAGCGGCCTGGCGTGGCCGGGCATCGTCCTGCTGACGGCGCTCCTGAACGCCCGCCACCTGCTCTACTCGGCGGCACTCGGTCCGTGGTTCCGGCCCGTCCCCTTCGCCCGGCGCGCCGTCGCGGCGCACCTCCTCACCGACGAGGCGTTCGCGCTGTCGATCAGCCACTTCCGACGGCTGGGCCGGATGGACGAATGGGGCTACTGGCTCGGGGCGATCGTCTCGACGTTCATCCCGTGGAATGTCGCCACCCTGGCCGGGGTCGTGCTCGGTGCCCAGATCCCCGACCCGTCGCGGTTCGGGATCGACATCATCTTCCCGGCCGCGATGATCGGGCTCGCGGTCGGGCTGATCACCGGTCGGCGCGAGCTGGTCGCGGCGATCGTCGGGGCCGGGGTCGGCGTCCCCGCTGCGCTGCTCACGAGCCCGTCGATCGGGATCATCGCGGGTGGGCTGGTGGGTCCGGCGGTCGGGCTGCTGATCCCAGCGGCGCTGGCCCACGAGACCGCGCCACTCGGCACGTCGGAGTCGGCTGGCCGGTTCTTGATGCCGGGCGCCAGTGTCCAGCCGCCGCCACGGTCCACCGACGACGAGCCGGACGAATGAGCACCGATCTCGTCCTCCTGGCCGTCCTGATGTTCCTCGTGACCTATCCGACGCGGGCGGTCGGGCTGCTGACACCCGGCCTCGAGCGACTGCCCCGCCAGGCGCTCGATTACCTGCAGCTCGTCGGGCCGGCGATCCTCACCGCGCTGGCGGCCGTGGCGGTCATGGTCCGTGTCGACGAGAACGACGTGCCGACGTTCTACGTCGGCGTCGAGTGGCTCGCCGTCCTGGCGTGCCTCGCGGTGACCGCATGGCGCCGGAACCTGCTGCTGGGCCTGATCGCGGCGGTCGCGATCGTGGCGGTGGCGCGTGCGACGGGACTGGCGGCGATGCCGGTCTAGCCGGGCCGGCGACCCGGCACCGGGTCCGCTACGCCGACCGGCGCGCCTCGGCCTCGATCTCGACCAGCAGGCTCGGATGCATCAGCCCGGCGACCGCGACCATCGTGGCCGCCGGCCGGATCTCCCCGAACACCTCGCCATGGACGGCGGACAGCTCGCCGGACAGTGCCATGTCGACGACGAACATCCGGGTCCGCACGACGTCCGCGAGCGAGAACCCGCCCTCGGCCAGCGCGCGCTCGATGATCGTGAACACGGCCCGCGCCTGGGCCGCCACGTCGTCCGGGTGCTGCGAGACGCCGTCGGGGCCGGCATCGGTCGTCCCGGCCACCCAGCACGTGTCGCCCGACCACGACCGCGCGGCTGTAGCCCGCGACGGCCTCCCACGGCCCACCCGACGAGATCCGCCGCCGCTCCGCGCTCACGCCGAGAACCGCGGGTCGTCGACGCGCCACGCCGGCAGCTCGCGGTCGCGCGCGATCGCCAGCAGCAGCCCGGCGAGCAGCGTCGTACGCGGCACGATCGACTCGACCTCGAGGTACTCGGCCGGCGAGTGGTCGTTGCCGCCGATCGGCCCGAGCCCGTCGAGCGTCGGCACGCCCATGCCCGACGTGGTGTTGGCGTCGGACGCGCCGCCGGTCGAGGCATCGGCCAGGCCGAACCCGAGCCGCTCCGCGAGCCCGACGGCGTGCTCGACCAGGCGACCCGACCGCTCGAGCTTCTCCATCGGCAACCACGCCACGCGGATGTCGACGTCGACGGTCGTGTCGGCCACCTCGGTCGCGGCCGCGATCTCGCGAACGGCGGCTTCGGCCTGCCGCAGCCCATCGGCGGTGGTCGACCGGACATCGACCTCGAGCTCGCACCGCTCGGCGACGACGTTCGGCCGCGTGCCGCCGGCGACCTTGCCGACGTTGACCGTGACGCCCGGCCAGCGCCCGTTGAGGGCGTGCAGGTCGCGCACGATGCGGGCTGCCTCGAGGATCGCGCTGCGGCCCTTCTCGGGCTCGACCCCGGCGTGGGCCGCCCGGCCGTGAACGGTGAGCCGCGTGTCGAGGATGCCCTTGCGGGCCGACACGATGTCGCCGTTGGCGCGGGCGCACTCGAGGACGAGGCAGGCGTCGACATCCGCCGCGGCCGCCTCGATGTGCGGGCGCGATGACGGCGAGCCGACCTCCTCGTCGGGATTGGCGATGAACGTCACTCGCTCGAAGGGCAGGCCGCCCTGCTGCGCCGATGATCGCCTTGAGCGCGTAGAGCCCCGCCAGCAGGCCCGGACTTCATGTCGGTCACGCCGGGGCCGCGGGCGATCCCATCGTCGATGCGGAACGGGCGCTCGGCCGCGGCGCCCGGGTCGAACACGGTGTCCATGTGGCCGATCAGCAGCGACCCGCGGACCGCCGGCCATGCCGTGGAACGTCGCCACGACCGTGTCGCCGAAGCGGCCCGCGGGATCGGGCCGCACGTCGATGTCGGCGCCCAGCTCGCCGAGGAAGCGACCGCGTCCAGCGCCCGACCTCGTTCACGCCCTCGGGCGTGTACGAGCCGCAATCCGATGTTCACGAGGCGCTCGAGGTCCTCGAGATACGCCGGCAGGTCGGCGGCGACGGCCGCGCGGAGCGCATCGAGCTCGAGATCCGCGATCGATCCGGTCGCCTGGGTCGTCATCGCGGGCAGTCTACCGACCGTGCCGGTTGCTATCCTGCCGGGACCGTGCGCGTGGTCGAGATCCGCATGCTGGAGGGCCCCAACGTCTACCGGCTCGAGCCGGTGGTCAAGCTGGAGGTCGCGATCGGCCGGCGACGGACCTGGTACGGCCAGCGCGATCCGGGTCGCCACGCGCTCGTCCGGCTCGGCGCCGCGGTGCCGGCCCGCGACTGGCCCGATCCGGTCGCCGCCATCGTGACCTGGATCCGGCGCCTGCGGGCGGACCACGAGGAGGGCCGCGGCGGTCTCGGCGTCCATCGTTCGTCGGACCCGGGGCACTGGATCGTGACCTTCCCGTGGGCCGGCGAGGAACGGGCCCGGATCATCACCGAGGCTGCCCTCGCGCTGGCCGAGCGCGACGTGTCGCCGTCGAGGACCGCGCAGCTGACCGGCGCCCAGGAGCGACTGCTCGCGCGCTGGGTCGAACGGATCGAGGGAGCCCGCGCGACTCCCCCGCCATGGATCCGCGACGCGGACCGGCGGGTGCCGGCCATCTCGATCTCCGGGACCAACGGCAAGTCGACCGTGTCGCGGCTCATCACCCACATCCTGCTGCGGGCCGGGCGGCGTGTCGGGACCACGACCTCGGACGGCGTCCTGATCGACGAGCGGATGATCGAACCCGGCGACTGGACCGGGCCGGGCGGGGCGCAGCAGGTGCTCCGCCGGTCCGACATCGACGTCGCCGTCCTCGAGACCGCCCGCGGCGGGATCGTCCTGCGGGGCATGGGCTACGAGTCGAACGACGCGTCGGTGCTGACCAACGTCTCGTCCGATCATCTCGACCTGCAGGGCATCCACACGCTGCCCGAGCTGGCCGAGGTGAAGTCGACGATCTGCCGCGTGACGAAGCGATCGGGCTGGGTCGTGCTCAACGGCGACGACCCGCTCGTGGCCGCGGTCGGACGACGGGTGCGCGGCCACGTCGCGTACTTCACGCTGGCGACCGGCGCGCTGCCGGGCGGCGTACGCCGCCACGTCGCCAATGGCGGCCGTGCGTACGCCGTCCGCGACGGCTGGCTGACCGAGCTGGAAGGTGACCGCGAGTCGCGCATCGTCGAGGTCCGCCGCGTCCCGCTGACGATCGGCGGTCTGGCGAAGCACAACGTGGCGAACGCGATGGCCGCCGCCGGCGGGGCCAGGGGGCTCGGGGCGACGCTCGCCCAGGTGCGTGACGGTCTGGTCGACTTCGCGCCCGTCGGCGGAGCGCTCGCCGGGGCGGCTCAACGTGTTCCGGATGGGTGCCCGACTGGTGATCGTCGACTTCGCCCACAACGAGGCCGGCGTCGACGCGATCCTGGACGTCGCCGAGGGGATCGCCGCCGGCGGGGCCGGCCGGGCGGCGCCGATCACGGTGATCATCGGCACGGCCGGCGATCGCCCCGACGACACGCTGCGCGGCATCGGTCGGATCGCGGCGCAGCGAGCCCAGCGGGTCGCGATCAAGGAGACCCTGCGCTACCTGCGCGGGCGGACCGCGCAGTCGGTCGTGGGCGAGTTGCTGGCGGGGGTCAAGGCCGGTGGCGGCGTCGTCGCGGATGTGCCGGTCTATCGCTCCGAGACCGCGGCGTTGCGCGCCGAGCTCAACGGCGCCGCGGGGCGCGCCGCCGGGGACGGGCGGGGCGCCGATGCTCCGCGGGTCATCGTGCTGATGTGCCACGAGGAGCGCGAGGCGGTGTTCGAGCTGCTCGAGTCGCTCGGCGCGCGGCCGGTCGACATCGTGTCGGAGCTCACGTCGATCGTCCCGCGGCTCCAGGAGCGCCCGATCCGGGCCTGACGGGGCGATGACGACCATGTCCGACGCGGATGTCCTCCGGGTGTTGGACGCCTTGGCGAGCGCGGGGGTGCCGGTGTCCGTCGCCGGTGGGTGGGCGGTGGACGCGTTGCTCGGGCGCGTTTCGAGGACACATGGCGATCTGGACCTTGCGCTGGATGCCGCGTTGGTCGACCGGGCGGTAGGCGCCCTCACCGGTCTCGGTTTGCGAGGTGGAGAGCGACGAACGGCCTGCCCGGATCGCGTTAAGCGACGGTCCGCGGGCCGTCGACCTCCATCCCGTCGTCTGGGACGGGTCCGGCATGGGTCGCCAGACGGGGCTCGCCGACGAGGTCTACGTCTATCCACCTGGCTCGACCGACGCAGTCGGACGGATCGGGAACCGCGACGTGCGATGCCTGACGCCGGAGCTGCTCGTGGTGTTCCACCTCGGATACGAGCCGCGGCCGATCGACCGGCAGGACATGGCCGCGCTGGCCGAGCGGTTCCAGCTGGACGTGCCGGAGCCGTACCGAGCCCCGCGGCCCTGATCGCTGCGAGCCATCGCACCGAGGGCCGGGCGCCTTGCGACGGCTCGCCACGGCGGCGCATCATGCGCGTGGCGCACGCCGGACGACCCGGTCGCCAAGGTCGGAGGGATGAGACCCGTGGAGATGTGGATCGGCATCGTCCTGATCGTGATCGCGACCCTGGAGATCGTGCTCATCATCCGCACGGTCCAGGCCAACATGGTGCGCGGCTGACCGAGGCACGCTGATTGCAGATCCGCCCGGATACCATCCCAGCAGATCGCATGGGCGGCGGCGATCCGCCACCAAGCCAGATCGGCCCCAGGGATCGGCCACGTCGATATCCGGGCCGGATCTGACCTGCAACGGCGTTCGCGCGGCGCATACCATCGGCGGGGCCGATATCTGACGGGGATCGACGAAGGCGCGACTGGCCGGCCGCTACGTCTGCGCGGCCAGCCGGCGCTTCAGCCCGTCAAGCAGCAGGTCCAGCCCGAACGTGTAGTCGAGCGGCACCCCCTGACCGGCCGTCGCGACCATCTCTGCCATCGCCGCCAGGTGTGGGTAGCGCTCCACGTCCAGGGTCTCGGCGGCCGCCGCCGCCACCTCCGCGTAGTCGTCGACGTCGAACGGCCAGCTGGCGACCTGCATCGTGAATCCGTAGAGGTGACTGTCCAGGGCCCCGAATGCATGGGCGACGTCCGGCAGCGAGAAGCCGGCCCCGCGGAGCACGCCGACGACGGCATCGAGGTAGGCCAGACGGGCGGGACCGGGGTCCATGGTCGACTCGAGGAGCGGGCCGGCCCACGGGTGACGGAGCAGGACGGCGTGAGCCGCCAGTGAGCTGTCACGGATGGCCGTTCGCCAATCGGCTTCGCGGGACGGCAGGGAGAACTCAAGGGCTACGCGATCCGCGATACCCGCTAGCACGGCGTCCTTGTCGGCGATGTGCTTGTACAGGGACATCGCCTCGACGCCCAGGTGCTGGCCGAGACGGCGCATCGTGACTGCGCCGATCCCTTCGCGGTCGGCCAGATGAACGGCCGCGTCGAGGATCCGGTCCCGCGTGAGCGGCAGCCGAGGCTGGGCCGCGCTGGTGCGTGCCATGAACGAACTCCGACTTGACAGGCTTACGCCGTAATCCTACACTCCCCGTCGATAGGCTTACAGTGTAATCCACAGAGGTGTCCGATGCTCCAAACCATCCTGATCGCGACCGCGACCGTCCTGATGGTGGTGACCGGACTCGCGATCGTGATCGTCCTCCTCTGGCGCGCCGAGTCGCCCGTGGTGTTGCGACCGCTGATCTGGCTCGGCCGCCGAGTGTTCAACCCGATCCAGATGCGTACGGCCGGCACGCCGGGGGCGTATGCAGGAATCGTTCGTCACCGCGGTCGCGCGAGCGGTCGTGCGTACGAGACTCCGATCGGGATCATCTCGACCGAGGACGGCTTCCTGGTAACCCTGCCGTACGGGGCGCGGGCGTCATGGCTGCGCAACGTGCTCGCCGCCGGCGAGGCCGAGCTCGTGACCGAGGGGGCGACCTATCGGGTCGACCATCCCGAACTCATCCCGATGCGCGAGGTCGCCGGGTGGTTTTCCGCGTCGGATCAGCGGCTCAGCCGCTGGCTGGCCATCGACACCTGCCTTCGGCTTCGTCGGGTCGACGCCATCGAGTCCGTGGCAGCGCGACCGGCCGCCTGATGCGCGCGATCGTGCAGCATCGCTACGGCTCGCCGGACGCCCTCGCCTTGGCGGACCTCCCCGTCCCCGAGCCTGGCCCAGGCGAGGTCCGCGTCCGCGTCCGTGCCGCGTCGATCTTCTTCGGGGACGTGAAGACCATGCGTGGCAGCCCGGCCATCATCCGTACGGCGACCGGCCTTCGCCGGCCGAAGCAGCCGATCCCCGGCATCGACGTCGCCGGCGTGGTCGACGCGGTCGGCCCCGATGTCACGGACCGGCAGCCCGGTGACGAGGTCTTCGGCTGGGTCGCCGGGTCGCTCGCGGAGTACGCCTGCGCCCCGGCGGACCACCTCGTCGACAAGCCACGAAGCGTCACCTTCGAGGAGGCGGCCGCCGTGCCCGAGACCGCGATGACCGCGCTCCAGGGGCTGCGCGATGTCGGTCGCGTCGCGGCCGGCGACCACGTCCTCGTGATCGGCGCATCGGGTGGCGTCGGGACGTTCGCGGTGCAGATCGCCCGCGCCCTCGGCGCGACGGTCACGGCGGTGTGCAGTACGGGCAACGTCGATCTCGTCCGGTCGATCGGGGCCGACCACGTCATCGACTACACGCGCGAGGACCTCCTGGCGCGCCCGGAGCGCTTCGACGTGATCCTCCAGGTGGCGGGCACTACCGCTCCGAACCGCTTGCGGCGGCTCCTGACGCCGACCGGCACCCTCGTCCTGAGCAGCGGGCAGGGCCGCCTGGCCGGCATCGACCGGATCCTCCAGGCGACGGTCCTCGGCCCGTTCGTCAAGCAGCGACTGGCGGTCTTCCTCGCCCGCGAGAACCAGGCCGACCTGGTCGCGGTCCGGGACCTGATCGAGGCCGGCGCCATCCGCCCGGTCGTCGACCGGTGCTATCCGCTGGCAGAGAGCCGCGAAGCGTTCCGCTATCTCGAGGCCGGGCACACCCGGGGCAAGGTCGTCATCACGATCTAGCCGTCGGGCGCCCGCGGACGCTACGCCCCTGGCCGCTCCCGATCGGCGACCAGCAGGCCGTCGTCGACCGCCCACGTCAAGCGGACCTGATCGCCGCGCTGGAGCGCGCGGCCGCTCCCCTCGCGCGGCTCGCGGACCGCGACGCGCTGGCCGCCCTCGAGCGTCAGCTCGTACTTCGTGTCGGGACCCAGGTTGAGCACCTCGCCGACCGTCGCGTCGACGACGTTCGCATCCGGCCGCCACGCTCGCGCCGGTCTCCAGGATCCGCGTCCGCTCGGGCCGGAGCACGAGCGCGGCCGACGCCCCCTCGTCCAGCGCCGCCTGCTCGGCCGCCGCGCGCCCGACCCGCCAGCGCCACGGCCCGCGGGTCATCCAGCCGCCGTCCGCGCCGTCCGCCTCGTACGTGCCGCGCAGGATGTTCGACTCGCCGATGAAGTCCGCCACGAACAGCGACGCCGGCCGGTCGTACAGGTCCTCGCCGCTGCCCAGCTGCTCGATCCGGCCCTCGCTGAAGATGGCGATCCGGTCGCTCATGACCAGCGCCTCCTCCTGGTCGTGGGTGACGTACAGCACGGTCGCGCCGAGCTCGCGGCTGACCCGGATGATCTCGAGCTGGAGCGCCTCGCGGAGCTTGCGGTCGAGCGCGCCGAGCGGCTCGTCCATCAGCAGCAGGCGCGGCTCGAACACGACCGCGCGCGCCAGCGCGATCCGCTGCTGCTGCCCGCCCGACATCTGGCGCGGGTAGCGCTCGGCCAGGTGGCGCAGCTTGACGAGCTCGAGGGCGTCGGCGACGCGGCGGTCGATATCGGCCCGTGACTGCTTCCGCATCCGCAGCGGGAAGGCGACGTTCTGGGCGGCCGTCATGTGCGGGAACAGCGCGTAGTTCTGGAACACCATGCCGACGTCGCGCCGGTACGGCGGCACGCGCGTCATGTCCTGGCCGTCGATCTCGATCGACCCGCCGCTCGGGCTCATGAAGCCGGCGATCATCCGCAGCGTCGTCGTCTTGCCCGACCCCGACGGCCCGAGCAGCGTCACGAACTCGCCGCGGCGGACCTCGAGGTCGATCCCGTCGACCGCCACCGCGCTGCCGAACGCCTTGCGCAGGTCGCGCAGGACCAGGGCCGGTCGATCGGACGCGGTCGCGGTCGGGTCCACCGCCGCAGCCTGGCCCGTCACTGGGCGGGCGCCTGGCGCCGGACGACGAGCAGCAGCACGAGCAGCACGGTCGTCACGACGAGCAGCGTCGTCGACACCGCCGCGACGGTCGGGTCGACGGCCTGGCGGACCTGCTCCCACATCTCGACCGGCAGCGTCCGGAATCGGGCCGACGTCATGAAGATCGCGATGACCACCTCGTCCCACGACGTGATGAACGAGAAGATCGCGCCGGTCAGGATGCCCGGCAGGATGATCGGGAACGTGATGTGCGCGAAGGTGCGCCGCGGATCCGCCCCGAGGTTCGCGGCCGCCAGCTCGAGGTTGCGGTCCATCGTCCGCAGCGACGTAGCGACGGCGACGATGACGAACGGCAGCGCGAGCGCCGTGTGGGCGAGCGACGAGCCCGACCACCGAGCCGGCGATCCGCCACTGCACGAACAGCCCGAACATGCCGATCGCGATCACGACCACCGGCACGATCAGCGGCGAGAGGGCCAGACCGTTGACGAGCGAGCGCCCCGGGAACCGCCCGCGCGCCAGGCCGAGCGCGGCGAGCGTCCCGAGCACGGTCGCCAGCACCGCCGTCAGCAGCGCGACCTGGACGCTGTTGACGATCCCGGTCGACCACTGCCGGTCGGTGACCATCCGCTCGTACCAGTCGAGCGTGAAGCCCTGCGGCGGGAAGCTCAGGATCCGCGCCTCGGTGAAGCTCATCGGGCACGATCACGAGCGTCGGCGCGAGCAGGTAGAACACGGTCAGCGCCCCGAGCGCCACCATGAGGATCCGACGGGGCTGGCGCCAGGAGTCGCTCACGTCGTCAGTCCTCGACCGCGCTGCCGAAGACGTCCTGCAGCCGGATCGCCCGCGACGCGAGGAACAGGATGACCATCGTGATCGCGACGAGCAGCACGCTCATCGCCGTCCCGAAGCCCCAGTCCAGCCGCTGCTGGATCTGCTGGACGATGAGCTGGCTGATCATCTGGTCGCGCAGACCGCCGAGCAGGGCCGGCGTGATGTAGAACCCGAGCGCGAGGACGAACACCAGCAGGCAGCCGGCGAGCACGCCCGGCAGGCTCAGCGGGACGAAGATCCGGATGAAGGCCGAGAACGGCGAGGCACCGAGGTTGGCCGCGGCGCGGCCGAACTCCGGGTCGATCCGGCGCATCACCGCGTAGATCGGCAGCACCATGAACGGCAGCAGGATGTGGGACATCCCGATGATGACCCCGGCCGTGGTCCGGATGAGCGTCAACGGTTCGGAGATGACCCCGAGGTCGAGCAGGAACCGGTTGATGACGCCCGTGTCGCGCAGCAGGACCTGCCACGCGAACGTCCGCACGAGCAGGCTCGACCAGAACGGCAGCAGCACCGCGATGAGCAGCAGCCCGCTCCAGCGGCCGGGCACGATCGTCATCAGGTACGCGAACGGGTAGCCGATCACCAGGCAGGCCAGCGTGGCCAGCACGGCGATCCAGAACGTGTTGAAGAGGACCCGGACGTAGGCCTCCTCGACGAAGAACCGTTCGTAGTTCGACAGCCCCGCGCCCACCGGGTCGGTGACGCTGCGCAGGACCATCGCGATGAGCGGCACGACGAAGAAGGCGGCCAGGAACACGGTCGCCGGGATCACCAGCCACGACCAGCGGTCGCGGCGAGCGCCGGCAAGGCTCGGCCACCCGCGGCGGCGAGCCTCGCCGGTACTCGACATGTCGCTCAGTGCTTCGGGACGAAGCCGGTCACGACGCCTTCCAGGCCTGCCACGCGGCGTCGATCTCGTCGAAGTTCTCGCCGAGGTACGTGTCGTCGAAGTAGGCCGAGTTCTCGTCGGCGTTGGTCACCGACAGGTCATTGACCATCGCCGGGTTCGCCGTGGATTTCGTGTTCGTCGGCCCGTACGGGATGAACTCCGACGGCCCGGCGTTGTTCGCCGCGCATGCGGTATAGGCGATGAACTGCATCGCCGCATCCTTGTTCGGCGATCCCTTCGGGACGACCAGATAGTCGGCCGTGACGATCTGCTGGTTCCACTGCATCTCGACCGGCTTCTGGTCCTGGTTCTTGGCGCTCCAGCCGCGCCCGTTCCAGATCATCGTCATCGCGACCTCGCCGGAGCCGATGAGCTCCTGCGACTCCGCACCCGACGTCCAGAAGACGATGTCGTCCTTGATCGTGTCGAGCTTCGCCGTCGCCCGCGGCAGGTCGAGCGGATAGAGGTCGGCCGGTGCGACGCCATCGGCCATCAGGGCGAACTCGAGCATGCCGCCCTCGGAGTAGTCCCACGCGCCGCGCTTGCCGGGGAACTTGGCGGTGTCGAAGTAGTCGGCCCAGCCCGCCGGCACGTTACCGGCGCCGACGACCTCGGTGTTGTAGGCGAGGACGACGCCGTACGTGATGTCGGGGATGCGGTAGTCGGTGATGCCGAGGTCGGCGTTGAGCTCGTCCCGCGGGATCAACGTGAAGTCGAGCGGCTCGAGCAGGTCCTTGTGGACATCGAGACCGAAGTCGTTGCCGACATCGACGACGTCCCATGTGACCTGGCCCGACTCGACCTGGGCCTTGATCGTGGCGTTCGAGGAGTTCTCGTCCTCGGTGAACTGGACGCCGGTCAGCTCGGTGTACGGCTCCAGCCACGCCTTGCGCTGTGCCTCCTGGTACACACCGCCGAACGAGACGAACGTGAGGGTCACGCCCTCCTGGCGCGGCGGGTTGCAGGCCGCCGAGTCGCCCGCCGCCGCGCTGCCCGAGGCACTCGCTGCCGGCTCGCTCGCGGATGCGGCGGCCGACGCCGAGGCTGCTGCCGACGGCGCGGTAGTCGCGCCACCTCCTGACGAACATCCCGCGACGATCGCAAAGATCGCCAGGAACGCGACGATCGTGGTCCAGCGACGCATGCTCGATCCTCCTCTTCGGCCTCGGCGCGGGACCGCCGCGCCACGGGCCACCATGACGAGCTATTCCCAGGACCGATCCATCGTAGTCCGCGGCGAGACGCGGGAACAATGGACGCGAATTCGCACGAGCGCCGTGACGATGATGAGCGCGATGCGCGGGCTGGTCCTGCTCAACGGTCGCGTGTTCACGGCGCGGGCCGGCGAACCGCCGTTCAGCGGCGGCGTCGCGATCGCCGGCGACCGGATCGTCGCGGTCGGCGGCGACCACGCCGCCCGGGCTGCCGCGCCGCCCGACGCCACCGTCATCGACGTCGGCGGGCGCTCGATCCTGCCCGGCTTCGTCGACGCCCATCACCATCTCGCGTTCACCGGGGCCGAGCTCGCGGCCGTCGACGCCCGCTACCCGGGCGTCGCCTCGATCGCCGACCTCGTCGCGCGCATCGCCGACGCCGCCGAGCGCACGCCCGACGGCCAGTGGATCCGCGCCGTCGGGATGAACCCGGAGATGTTCGCCGACGGCCGGCTGCCGACGCGCTGGGACCTCGACGAGGCGACCCGCGTCCACCCGGTGCTCGTCCAGCACATGAGCGGCCACCACGCCCTGGCCAACAGCCTCGGGCTCGAGACGCGCGGCCTGACCGACGACGCGCGCGATCCCGAGGGCGGCCACCTCGTCCGCGACGACCGCGGCCGACTCACCGGCTACTGCCTCGACGCCGCGCAGCAGCTCGTCGTCCCGCCGGCGGTCGACATCGGCCACCACGGGCCGGGCTTCCACGACGACGCCCCGCTCGAGGAGATCGTCGGCGACATCGATCGGGGCAGCCGCGCGTCGCTCGCAGCGGGGATCACCTCGATCGTCGATGCGCAGGTCACGCGTCGCGAGCTGACCGGCTACCGGGCGGCGCGCACGCGCGGGCTGCTCGGCGTCCGCATGACGGCCATGCCGATCTCGTCGCAGCTCGACGAGTTCGAGTCGCTCGGGCTGGCCGGGCCGTTCGGCGACGACCGGCTGGCCATCGGCCCGATGAAGTTCTACGCCGACGGGGCCCTGACGGGTGGGACCGCCGCGTTCACGACCCCGTACGGACCGGACGGCGAGTTCACGGGCTCCTTGTACTGGACCTCCGAGGAGGAGTTCCAGGCGGCGATCGCGACCGCCCACGCCGCCGGCTGGCAGATCGGCGTCCACGCCCAGGGCGACCGTGCCATCGACCGGGTGCTCGACGCGTACGAGGCGGCGCTGCGCGCCCATCCCCGCGACGACCACCGCCACCGGATCGAGCACTGCGGTGGCCCGCGGCCCGACCAGATCGCCCGGATGGCATCGCTCGGCGTGATGGCGTCGGCCAGCCGCGCTACTTCTGGGACGCGGGTGACGCGTGGCTGCGCGACCTCGACGCCGAGCGTGTCCATCGGCTCCAGCCGTACCGCGAGCTGCTCGAGGCCGGCGTGCGCTTCGCGCTGTCGAGCGACGCCCCGGTGGCGTCGTACCGGCCGCTCGACACGATCTTCTCGGCGGTCACCCGCCGACGGTGTCGGGCGCCGTCGTCGGCGCCGACCAGGCGCTGACCGTCGAGGAGGCCGTGCGCGCCGCGACCGCCGATGCCGCGTGGTCATACGCCGCCGATGACCGTCTCGGCACGCTCGAGGTCGGCAAGCTGGCCGACGTCGCGGTCCTCGATCGCGACCTGTTCGCGGCCCCGCCCGAGGCGATCGCCGACGTGGGCGTGGACCTGACGCTGGTCGGCGGCGAGATCGCCTACGACGGGGAGCGCCTGAGCGCCACCAGCGACAGCATCTCGTAGGCGAGGTTCGCCGCCAGGAACGCCGTCTGGCCGGCCGGGTCGTAGGCGGGGATGACCTCGACGACGTCGAACCCGACGAAGTCGATGCCGGTGAGCCGCCGCACGATCGCCAGCGCGTCGTGGGCCGACAGGCCGCCCGGCTCGGGCGTCCCGGTGCCCGGGGCGAACGCCGGATCGACGACGTCGATGTCGTAGCTGATGAACGCCGTGGCCTCGCCGACGCGCTCGCGGATCCGCGCGGCCGTCGCCTCCGGGCCGATGTCGAGGACCTCCTCGGTCGTCAGGTAGTCGAGCCCGAGCTCGTCGCGCAGCCCGGTCCAGTCGTCCGCGTCGTACAGCGAGCCGCGCAGCCCGACCTCGATCGAGTGCTCGACGTCGACGAGCCCCTCCTCGATCGCGCGCCGCATCCACGTCCCGTGGTTGTACTTCTCGCCGAAGTAGCTGTCCCACGCATCGGTGTGCGAATCGAAGTCGATGACCGCGACCGGCCCGCGCGAGCGCGTCGCCCGCAGGTGCGGCAGCGTGCAGGCGTGGTCGCCGCCGATGAGCAGCGGGACGACGCCGGCCTCGACGATCGGCGCCACGGTCGCCTCGATCGCCTCGTAGCTGCGCTCGATGTAGCCGGGCACGATCGAGACGTCGCCGTAGTCGACGCACGACAGGATGTCGAACGGCTTGACGTCGAGGTTGGCGTTGTACGGCCGGAGCATGACGCTCGCCGCACGCACGGCGTTCGGGCCGAACCGGCCGCCGGCCCGGTACGTGACGCCGGTGTCGAACGGCACGCCGACGATGGCCAGGTCGACGTCCTCGAGCGTGCGGACGTAGGGCAGCCGGGCGAAGGTCGACGGCCCCGTGAAGCGTGGGCTCTTGAGCGAGTCCTCCGGGACGTAGCGCGGCGCCCCGGACCGGGTCATCCCTCGGGCGCCTCGAGCTCGCCGGGATCGGCGAACGCCGTCCCGCCGCGCGCGGCACCGGACGCCGACATCGCCTCGCGGTAGACGCCGATCGCGTCGTCGACGCAGCACACGACGAGGTCGCCCGGGATCGCCCGGCGGAGCGCGGTCCGAACCGCGGTCATCTCGTCGAGCACCTTCTCGGACCGGGTCGTCCGCGACCGGCCGCCGTCCTTCGCGCTGCGCACGCCGGCGATCACGTTGGTCGCGGTCTCGCCCGGTGCCCGTCCGCGGAGGTTCTTGTCCTCGCGGACGATGATCTCGTCGAACGCGCCGGCGGCGATGGCGCCGTACTCGCGCTGGTCGTCGTCGCGGCGGTCGCCGGGGATGCCGAGCACGCCGATCGCCCGCCCTGAACGCCCCGAACGCCCGGTCGTGCCGATCCGCCCGGCCTTGGTCTGCGGCTCGACCATCATCCGCTCGACGAAGTCGGCCAGCTGGCGCATGCCGTCGACGTTGTGGCAGTAGTCGATGACGACCCGCACGCCCGCCGACGTCGAGCAGGTTGAGCCGCCCCGGCGCCTGGAAGAACGACGTCGAGAACGTCCGCAGGCCCTGGCGGATGTCGTGGAGGTGCGCGCCGCTGGCCCATGCCGCCGCGGCCGCGGCCAGCGCGTTGGCGACGTTCATCCGGGCCCGACCGCCGAACGTGGCCGGGATGAGGTGGGTGTAGAGGACCGGCATCTTGCGGCTGCCGAGCCGGAGCACGATCAGCTCGCCCTGCTCGGTGCTCTCCAGGCAGAACGCGGCGTTGCCGCGCGACGTGTGGCCGTCGACCCGGTCGAAGCCGTCCTCGCCCTTCTCGGTCGCCATCGTGAACAGCACGACCCGGCCGGCGCAGTGGCGGCCCATCCGGTACACGTGCGTGTCGTCGGCGTTGAGGACGGCGGTCCCCGACCGCGGGACCGCCTCGACCACGACGCCCTTGACGTTGGCCAGCTGCCCGATCGAGTCGATGCCGCCGAGACCGAGGTGGTCGCCGGTCACGTTGGTCACGACCGCGACGTCGTTGCGGTCGTAGCCGAGGCCCTCGCGCAGGATCCCGCCCCGGGCCACCTCGAACACCGCGGTGTCGACGGTCGGGTTCTGGAGCACCATCTGGGCGGACTTCGGGCCGGACATGTCGCCCTTCTTGATGAGCCGACCGTCGACGACGATGCCGTCGGTCGAGGTCATCCCGACCCGCCGGCCCATCAGCTTGAGGATGTGGGCGATCATCCGGACGGTGGTCGTCTTCCCGTTGGTGCCGGTCACGGAGATGATCGGGATGCGCGCCGATGAGCCGGGCGGGAACAGCCCGTCGATGACCGGCCGGGCGACATACTGCGGCTCGCCCTCGGTCGGGTGGGTGTGCATCCGGAAGCCGGGCGCCGCGTTGACCTCGACGATGGCCCCGCCGGTCTCGCGCACCGGGGTCGTGATGTCGGGGCAGATGAAGTCGATGCCGGCGACGTCGAGCCCGACGATCTGCGCCGCCGTCTCGGCGATCTCGACGTTGTCGGGATGCGCCTCGATGGTCCGGTCGATCGACGTGCCGCCGGTCGACATGTTGCCGGTCAGCGCGAGCTTGATCCACGCGTCCTTCGGCGGGACGTCGTCGATCTCGTAGCCCTGCGCCCGCACGACTTCCTCGGCGGCCTCGTCGATCTTGATCCGCGTGAGCACCTTCTCGTGACCGATGCCGCGGCGCGGGTCGGCGTTGGCGATGTCGACCAGCTGGCGGACCGTCCGCTCGCCGTCGCCGGTGACGCTGGCCGGCACGCGCTCGGCGATGGCTGCGACCTTGCCGCCGATGACCAGGCAGCGGTAGTCGTTGCCGGCCACGTACGTCTCGACCACGACGTCGCCCGACCGGGTCTGGGCCAGGGCCGCGGGGAACGCGGCACGGACCGCCTCCTCCGAGCGCAGGTCCAGATGGACGCCGCGGCCGTGGTTGCCGTCGAGCGGCTTGATCACGCACGGGAAGCCGAGCCGCATGGCGACCTCGACCGCCTCGTCCTCGGTGGTCACGACGTCGGCCCGCGGGACCGGCAGGCCGGCGCTGTCGAGCAGCCGGTTGGTGAGGCTCTTGTCCGACGCGACGTCGACGCCGATCGCCGAGGTCTTGCTGGTCATCGTCGCCCGGATGCGCTGCTGGTGGACGCCGTGGCCGAACTGGACCAGCGAATGGCGATCGAGCCGGATGAACGGGATGTCGCGGCTGACGCGCCTCGTCGATGAGGGCCTGGGTCGACGGCCCGAACGCCTGTCGCTCGGCCAGGCGGATGAGGTTCTCGAGCTTGGGCGCGAAGTCGAAGAAGACGTCGGGGTCGTCCGGCGCCACGAGGTGGTTGACGAGCCCGACCGCCATCCGCCCGGCCTCGAGACCGACCGCCTCCTCCTTGTACTCGTAGATGCAGTTGTACTGGCCGTGCACGCCCGCCGAGCGGGTCTTGCCGTGGCGCACGTCGGTGCCGGCGAGGTTCTGGAACTCGAGCGCGACGTGCTCGGCGATGTGGCCGGCCCACGTCCCCTCCTGCAGCCGGGTGATGAAGCCACCTCGCCGGCCGAGCGAGCAGGCGTGGTCCTCGAGCGTCGGCAGGAGGGCGACGAGGGCGTCGCTGAAGCCCGGGAGCCGGTTCGACGGGAACTCCTCGAGGTTGCCGAGATCGACCAGCATCCGGATGACCGGCTCGCGCGCCCAGTAGTTCGGGCCGCGCAGGACGCGGGTCTCGAGGATGCGCAGGGTGGGCAGCGGCGTCGTCGGGACCGCGGTGGCGTCGGGCGTCGCGGCCGAGCGCTTGGCGCGCGTGCGCTTGGCAGTGGTCGCGCTCGTGGTGGCCTTCTTGGCCGCCCTCGGCTCGGCCGTATCCGTCACGCTCGCCCTCCTGCGTCGACTCGACGTTTCGTGCTCACACGGGATGGGGCGTCAGTGTACCCGCGTGCCACGACGCGGCGCGGCAGGTTCGCGGCCGGCGGCTAGCTCGAGGCGGCCTCGCCGCCGGGCAGCGCGTGGAGCGACGGCGAGAGGACCCGCTCGCGGCGCTGCAGGTCGAACCGGTAGCCGGCCGGCAGCGAGTGCAGCACGACGCCGCTGATCATCAGCGGCCGGTGGCCCTTGACCTCCCAGGCGTCGGTCTCGGAGCGGGCGCCGTCGACCACCGTGATCGAGCCGCGCCCGATGACCTCCATGACGTGGTCCGGGCCGACCACGCCGGCCGTGTCCTCGTCGACGCCCAGGCCGAGCAGCGACGGGTTCTGGGCGATCAGGCTGAGCAGCCGGCCCAGCCGGTTCCGCTGCTGGAAGTGCTGGTCGACGATGACCCCGGGCAGCACGCCGAGCCCGGCCGCGATCTGGGCCATCCGGTGCTTCGGGGTCGCCCCCGACGCGCCGAACGCGATCATGTGGCTCGACATCGCCGACGCGCCGGCGCTCGTCCCGGCCACGACCGCGCCCTTGCGGAACTGCTCGAGGACGGAGTCGGCCAGGCGCGTGCCGCCGATGGTCGACGACAGCCGGAGCTGGTTGCCGCCGGTCATGAAGATGCCGGTCGCGTCGCGCAGCGCGAGGGCCACGGTGTCGTCGTTGGCCTGGGCGCGGGTCGTCGCGTGGATCGGCCCGCACCTTCGCCACGCCGAGCTCGCCGAGGACCTGCTTGTAGCGCTCGCCGGCCAGCTCGCCGAGCGACGAGGCGGTCGATATGACGGCGACGGTCGCATCGCGACCGCCGGCGAGGGTGGCGAAGCGGCTGAGGATGACGCGGTCGCGGACCTTGTCCTCCGCGCCGCCGATGATGATGACGTGTCCGTCGGTCACGGGCGTTGGCTGGGCTCCCGGGGCTCGATGTTCGCGACAGGATACCCGGACCGCGCACGAACCCGTGGGAGAATGCCCGCGCGATGGCCGACGCGCAGCCGCCACCGGAACTGCATCCCGTCCCGGGCACGGCCCGCGGACGCGGGCGGATCGTGGTCGG
>CAWDFY010000002.1:0-380129 GCA_963801745.1 uncultured Chloroflexia bacterium
CCCGTCGCCCCCAGCGACGGGGTCCTGTGGCCGGACCGTTGCTCACCAGCGATCCGGCGGGTCGGCGATCCGACCATCGCAGTCGGTGCCGACGATCGTCCCGAGCCCCCAGGCGCCGAGACGTATGTGGTGCTAGATCGACGCCACCTGGACCGCGAGCATCGCGGGCAGGACGACGAGGATCAAGAGCAGCGCGACCACCACGGTGAGGGCCGTCCGGACCGCGGTCGTGGCGACCGGTCGGATCGGGCGATCGAGGTGGATGGGCGCGTGCATGCGACAAAGACGCCGAAGGCGAACCGTTTGTTTCGCATGTCGCACTGTGAACATTCGTTCTATACTCGTCAACCCCTCTGATGCGCCCCCGAGCGGAGCGACCGTCGTGGCGACCATCCCGTATGCCGAGCTCCACGCCCACACCAACTTCTCGTTCCTCGACGGGGCGTCGCCCGCCGACGACCTGGTCGAACGCGCCGTCGCGCTCGGTCTGACCGGACTCGCGGCGACCGACCGGAACGGCCTGTACGGGGCCGTCCGGTTCATGGGTGCCGCGGAGGACGCCGGGCTGCACGGGATCGTCGGGACGGAGATCGAGCTGCTCGACCCCGCCGCGCCAGACCCCGACCGGATCGTCATCCCGCCGCGGCGCCGGCCACGTCGCCGGCGCGCCGAGCCCGCGCCCGCCGAGCCGGTCGCGAGCGACGGTCGACCCGCCCGTCCACGACCCGAGCGCGCGCGGCTGCCCGGCCATCGCGACCCGGTCAAGGAGGACTTCCGCGGCGTCGGGGAACGGGTCCGCGGTCCCCACCTCGTGCTGCTGGCGCGCTCGGCTGTCGGGTGGCGCAGCCTGAGCCGGCTCATCTCGCGGGCGAACCTGGCCGGGACCAAGGCGGTGCCGCGCTTCCGCCACGACCTGCTCGAGGCCGAGCACGAGGGCGTGGTGGCGCTGTCCGGGTGTCGCGACGGGGAGATCGCCCGGCGGCTGCGAGTCGGCGACCGGGCGGGCGCGCGGGCGGTCGCGGAACGATACGCGTCGATCTTCGGACGCGGCGATGGGCCGTCGACCAGCGGCTTCTTCATCGAGCTGTCCCACCATCTCCTGCCCGACGACGACTGGCTCGTCGCCGAGTCGGCCGCGCTCGCGGCGGAGCTCGGCCTGCCGGTCGTGGTCACCAACGACGTCCACTACGCGACCGCCGACGACCGCGAGTTCCACGACGTCCTGGCCGCGATCCGGCACGGCCGGACGCTCGACACGCTGGCCGACCTGCGGCGGCCGGACGGCGAGTCCTACCTGAAGTCCGGCGCGGAGCTGGCCGCCCTTGCCGACGGCTTCGACCCAGCCACCGCGAGCGCCTGGCGCGAGGGGATCGCGACGTCGGTCGAGGTCGCGGCGGCGTGCGAGCTCGACCTCGGCTTCGAGCGCTACCGCTTCCCGGGCTTCCCGGTGCCCACCGGGGAGACGCCGTTCTCGTACCTGTCGGAGCTGTGCTGGGCGGGCGCCCGTCGGCTGTACCACCCGATGACGTCGGCGGTCGTCACGCGGCTGGCCCACGAGCTCGACGTCATCGAGCGGGCCGGCCTCGCCGAGTTCTTCCTCATCTGCTGGGACCTCATGCGCTTCGCCAAGGAACGGGGGATCCCGGCCCAGGGCCGGGGCAGCGCGACCAGCTCGATCGTGTCGTACACCCTCGGCATCAGCCGGGTCGAGCCGATCGCCCACAGCCTCCTGTTCGAGCGGTTCATCAACGAGGGTCGGACGACCTACCCGGACGTCGACATCGACTTCAGCTCGGAGCGCCGCGAGGAGGTCATCCAGTACGTCTACCGGCGCTACGGACCGGAGCACACGGGCATGGTCTGCAACCTCGTCACGTACCGGGCACGGTCGGCGGTGCGCGAGGTCGGCTATGCGCTGGGGTTCCCGCGACCGCTCGTCGATCGGGTCGCCAAGGCGCTCGAGACGTACGACTCGGTCATGGTCCGGCGCGACCTCGAGGCCGACGGCGGGTTCGCCGAGTTCTTCCGACGGACGGGGGAGGGACTGCCGGCCGAGGCCCTGGCGGCGGAGCAGGCCGGGGCACGCGGCCTCGTCGACGGGATGGGCCAGCTGCAGCAGCGGGTCCCGCTCGTCGGCAAGGTCCCGCCCTGGCGCCAGCCGCCGATCCCGGAGGACCCGAACGCACCACGACCGTTCGCCTGGCTCCAGGAGGCGAAGGCCGAGCCGTTCCGCGAGGATCCGCTCGCGCCGGTCACCACGATCCGACCGGGCGGCCCGTCCGACGACGAGGGTGGACCGGGAGACTCCCCGGCGAGCGTGGCCTGGCTGCGGGCCGGTCGCGGCACGGGCTACCCGGGCCAAGCGCCCGGGGCCGTGCCGGTGGACCCGGACCACGGCATGCCGCTCCCCCCGCCGCGCAAGACCGATCGACTCGGACGCCCCAGCATGTGGGACCCACCGCCGGATACGCGTGCCCACAGCGACTCCGTGGCCCGGGTCGAGGTCGACCCGCCGCCCCAGGCCCGTGGAGGTTCCACGGTCGGGCTGTCGCACTGGGAGCGCTGGCTCGAGTTCTGCGCCCGCATCGACGGCTTCCCGCGCCACCTCTCGATCCACTCGGGCGGCATGCTCGTGACCGCCGCCCCGCTCATCGACATCGCCCCGCTCGAGCACGCCACGATGACCGACCGGGTCGTCGTCCAGTTCGACAAGCGCGACGTCGAGACGCTCAAGCTCATCAAGCTCGACCTGCTCGGGCTCGGCATGCTCGCCGCGATCGACGAGACCCGCCAGCTCATCGAGCACGACTGCGCGGTCTGCCTCGACCTCGACCGGCTGCCCGAGGAGGTCCCCGAGGTCTTCGAGATGCTCCAGGCGGCCGACACGGTCGGGGTGTTCCAGGTCGAGAGCCGGGCCCAGATGCAGACGCTCCCGAAGTCGAGACCGGGCAGCCTCGACGACCTCGTGGTCGAGGTCGCGATCATCCGGCCCGGCCCGATCCAGGGCAACGCCGTCCACCCGTACCTGCGTCGCAAGCAGGGCATCGAGCCGGTCGCCTACCTCCACCCCAGCCTCGAGCCGGTACTCAGGGACACCCTCGGCGTGATCCTCTACCAGGAGCAGGTGATGCGCATCGCGATCGAGGTCGCCGGGTTCTCGCCGGCCGAATCGGACGGGTTCCGGCGGGCGATGGGCACGTGGCGCTCGAGCCGGGAGATGGAGAAGCTCCACGCGCAGTTCGTCGAGGGCACCATGCGCCAGCCGGGGATGGTCATGGAGGACGCCGAGGAGCTGTTCCGCCAGGTCGCCGCGTTCGCCTCGTTCGGGTTCGCCAAGAGCCATGCCGCGGCGTTCGCGCGGACCGCCTACGAGTCGTCGTTCCTCAAGCTGTTCTACCCAGCCCAGTTCCTCGTCGGGCTCATCAACGCCCAGCCGATGGGCTTCTACCCGGTCGAGGTGCTCGTCAACGACACGAAGCGCCACGGCGTGGCCGTCCTGCCGGTCGACATCAACGCCTCCGCCTACCGGACGACGACCGAATGGGTCGGGCCGGACGGCCAGCCGGCCCCGGTCGTCTCGTCGGGCTGCGTCGTCCCGTCCGCCGCCGCGCGCGAGCGGTGGACCCCGCCCTCGAGCGCGGGCTGGGGGGTCCGGCTCGGGCTCCACCTGGTGAAGGGCATCGGCGAGCAGCACGAGGCGCTGCTCGACGACGAGCGGGTGCACGGCCCGTACCAGGGCCTGGTCGACATCGTCGAGCGGACCGATCTGCCGGAGGAGGTCCTCGAGCGGCTCATCCGGAGCGGCGCGATGGACTCGCTGGGTCGGCCGCGCCGGGAGCTGCTGTGGCAGCTCCGCGAGGTGGCCGGGGCGTCACGCGGCCGGATGGACGGGCGGACCGTCCGCGCGCTGGGGCGGGCGGCCGGCAAGCGCGGGGGGGCCGCCGGCCGGCCGATGGACCTGCGCCTGCCTGCGACCGACGTGCCGCCGCTGCCGCCGATCACCGAGTCGGAGCGGATCGGCGATGCCTACGCGGTCCTCGGGGTCGATGCGAAGCGGCAGGTCGTCGGGCTGTTCCGGGGCGCGCTGGACCGGCTGGGAGCGGTCACCAACGCCTCGCTCCCGGACCGGCGGCCGGGACCGGTCCGGGTCGGCGGGCTGGTCGTGACGCGGCAGCACCCGATGACGGCGAAGGGCACGGTGTTCCTCGCCCTCGAGGACGAGACCGGCATGGTCAACGTCACGCTCTGGCCGTCGACCTGGGAACGGCTGCGCGGCGTCGTCCGCCGCCACGCCCTGCTGCTCATCGACGGCGAGCTCCAGCGCGAGGGCTCAGTGGTCAACCTGGTCGCCCACGCGGCGAGGGCGTTGCCCGACGCCGCGGCCGAGGTCGGCGGGCCGGAGGGACCAGGCGGCGTCAGGCACATGGGCCACGCCGGTATGAGGCGTCTGGGATGACGGCTGTCGCGTCGCGGCGATCAGCGGCGGGCGCTGGCTTTTTGGTTCGTGCCGGGTGTTCGCGTGCGGCCGTCGGGGCGGCCCGATGGGCCGGCCGCGCGGCGAGCGCGGTTCGGGTTCGACAGGTAGAGGAAGCGGCGGTACCACGCCGCGGTCGACGCGAAGAACGCCCCGACGATCGGCGACATCAGGAACGCCGCGATGACCACGTCGCGGGCGAGGACCGCGGTATCCGCGGTCGGGGAGATCCCGATGTAGCCGTAGAGCACGAGGCCCGAGTAGCAGGCCGCGGCGACGAGCCCGACCAGGACACCGAGCAGCCAGCTCGCGCGGGGCGCCAGGAAGCCGGCGATGAACACGCCGCCGATCGCCGGGGTCACGACGAAGTACTGGAACATGAACACCGTGATGATCGACAGGATGTCCGTCCGGCCTTCCGGTCGGATGACGATGAACAGCACGAGGCTCGCCAACGTCAGCAGGACCGGGATCCAGAACGCCCGATGGCGGATCAGCTGCGGCAGCGCCCGCAGGTCGCTGCGCAGGTCGAGGGGACGGAACGCCTCGCGGAAGGCCGAGCTGATGCTTCGCCGTCCGTCGGGCGCCGCGGCGCTGGCAGACCGGGACGCGGTGGGCGAGGCATCGCCGGGATCGACCCCCCCGGCCTCCGCGGTCTCGTCCGCGTCGGCGAGCCCCTGCTCATTGCGGTAACGGCGTCGGGCCTCGGCCCGGTCGGTCCTCTTGGCGCGCGCCACGGTCTCTCCTGGTGTGTCGGGATGGGACGGGATGGGTGGCGGCCATCGTAGTCGATGGCCGCGTGAGGGGCGTCGAGCGGTAGTCGATCGGCGGTTTGGTCCGGGATAAGCGGCGTCTGCTATCAATCGCGTCGCGCCGCCACCCGCTCGACCCCGCCGGGAGGTCACGCGCATGCAACGCGTCCGGCGCGCGGTCGTCACCGCGCTCGCACTCGTCCTCGCCCTTGGCCTGACGAGCGGGCCGGCCGCCCGGGGGTTGTTCGCGCCCGGTGCGGTCGCGGCGGCCGACGTCGCCTGGCCGCCGTCGACCCTCGTCGTCGCGGAGTTGCAGACCGGAGGGACGAGCGCGTCGGACGAGTTCGTCGAGTTCGCCAACCAGGGCACCGGCCCGGTCGACCTCATCGGGCTCGAGGTCGTCTACGCCACCTCGTCGGGCTCCACGGTGACGCGCAAGGCGACGTGGACCTCGTCGTCGATCCTCGCGCCGGGCCGGCGCGTCCTCGTGGCGAACAGCGCCGGCGCATTCGCGGGCATCGGCGACGCGCCGTACTCGGGCGGCTTCGCCGCGACGGGTGGCGCGCTCGCGCTCCGCGTCGTCGGGGGAGACGTGATCGATGCCATCGGCTGGGGCGACGCCACGAACACGTTCGTCGAGGGGACCGTCGCACCGGCGCCGCCGGCCGGGTCCAGCCTGGAGCGGCGCCCCGGTGGCGCGCTCGGCAACGGCATCGACACGAACGACAACGCCGCCGACTGGATCGTGTCGTCCACACCGAACCCACAGGGGCTGGCATCGCCTCCGGTCCCGGATCCGGGTCCGTCGCCGACTCCCGCGCCCACGCTGACCCCGGACCCGACCACAGAGCCGAGTCCCACGACCACGCCGACCTCGGAGCCGACGCCGACAGCGGAGCCCACCCCGTCGATCGTCCCGATCGCGACCGCACGCTCGATGCCGGACGGCGCGCTGATCACGGTCGCCGGCGTGCTGACCACCGGGCTCGGCCAGCTGGAAGCCGGCCGGACGGCCTTCATCCAGGACGACAGCGGTGGGATCGCGCTGTACCTGGAGGCCTCGGTGGTCGCGCCGCTACCGGCGGGGACCGCGGTGATCGTCGTGGGCACCGTCGACGACCGGTTCGCCCAGCGAACGCTCCGCGCCGCCGAAGGCGACATCCGATCGACAGGAACGCCAGGGCTGCCGCCTGCGACGTCGATCAGCACGGGGTCGGCCGGCGAGGCGGACGAGGGTCGACGGCTTCATGTCACCGGGTCGCTCGTCGCCGGACCGGACATCCTGGCCGACGGCACGGCCGTGACGGTCGACGACGGCACCGGTCCGTTGCGGGTCATCATCACGCCCGACGCGCTGGCCGGCCGCGAGCTCGGCGACGGGTCGCAGGTCATCGCCAGCGGGCCGCTCGGCCAACGGGACAGCTCCGGCACCAGCGTCGAAGGCTATCGGCTGTTCGTCACCGCGGGGGCAGACCTCGCGATCGAGGCTCCGGCCACGCCCAGCCCGGTGGCCACGCCTTCACCCACGCCGACCACCGAGCCCGGCCCGTCATCGACCCCGGATCCATCCCCGTCAACCACGCTGGTGCCGTCGGCGTCACCGTCGCCCTCGCCGTCCGTCCCGACGATCGCTGCCGTCCGTGCCATGCCCGTCGGGTCGACCGTGACGGTGCGCGGCGTCGTGACCATCGAGGCCGGTCGCCTCGGCTCGCCCGCGCTGCTGGCGATCGCCGACGGCACCGGCGGGATCGTCGTCAAGCTGCCTGCCGGCGTCGGGGCGCCGGCGCGGGGTCGGACCGTCGTCGCGACCGGGAAGCTGGCCGACCCCTACGGGCAGCTCGAGATCCGCCCAGCCGCGGGCGCCTTCCTGACGGAGGGCACCGGGTCGCTGCCCGCCGCGGTCGACCTGCGATCGTCGGGTCCGGGCGAGGCGACCGAGGGTCGGCTCGTGCGCCTGACCGGTGTCGTGATGACACGACCGGCCATGTCGACGAGCGGCGACCTCAGCGTGACGATCCAGATGGCAGGCGGTGCGCGCGTGAAGGTCATGGCGGACGCGTCGAGCGGACTGCGACGCAGCGCATTGATCCCGCTCGCGCGGTACCGGGTGACCGGCATCTCCGGCCAGCGGGCGTCCAGGAAGGGCGCGGCCGACGGCTACCGGGTGTGGGCGCGCGACGCACGCGACGTGGTGCTGGTCGCGGCCGCGCCGAGGAGCACGCCGCGGGCGTCGGGTTCGCCCCGGGCGTCGGGCGCGGCACCGAGGGTCATCTCGATCGCGGCGGCCACGCGGACCTCGGGTCGCGACGTGGCGGTCGAGGGCGTCGTCACGGTGTCGGCCAGCCTGCTCGACGCGAGCCGTCGGCGGATCGTCGTCCAGGACGCGACCGGGGCGATCGAGGTCCTGCTGCCGAAGGACGTCGCCGTGCCCGGCATCGGTGCGCGGATCAGGGTCACGGGGTCGGTGGGCACGGCGTACGGCGCCCCACGGCTGCGGGCGACCGAGGTCGACCGGCGCGGTTCGGCCCACGTCCCGGCCGCCCTGCGGATCGTGGGACCGCTCACCACCGCCCACACCTGGCGCCTCGTGGCGGTCTCCGGTCGGGTCGAGAGCGTCCGCAAGCTCGGCGAGCGCTGGCGTGCCGAGATCGCGGTCGGTGCCCAGCGCCACGTCGTCGTGGCCCAGCCCGGAGCGCACATCCCGATCACCGCGCTCGGCGAGGGTGGCACGGCCGAGGTCGTCGGCGTCGTCCGACCCGCCCACCCGAGCGCGAGCGACCGGCGCCCGAACATCCTGCCGCGGTCGACCCGTGACGTCCGCCGGGGAGCGGCCGGATCCGGCGCGTCCGCAGCCGACGGCGCCGCGGGTGGTCGGTCCGGCCCCGGCACCGACCCGGCGGCCACCACCCCGCTCGCGGCGACGGCCCTCGGCGGGTCGACCGATGCCGACTTGGTCGACCTCGCGTCGCTCGACGGCAGCGTCGTCCGCGTCGGCGGCCTGGTCGTCGATCTCGGGCCCGATGGCTTCACGCTCGACGACGGGACCGCGACGGGGCGGGTGATCCTGGCCGGGCCGGCTGCCGAGTGGATCGACCTCGTCGAGCCGGGCGATGCCATCAACGTCGCGGGCCGGGTCACCGCGCAGCCCGATGGCGCGTTCGCCGTCGTGGTCGAGGATCCCGCGGCCATCGCGCTGGGAAGCGCCCTCGGCGGGGTCGACCCCGCGCCCACGCCCGAACCGCTGTCGCCGGCCGTCCCCGACGGGGGATCGTCGGTCCGGGCGGCCGGCATCGCCGACGGCTCGGTCGGCCTGCCGGGGGTGGGCGCGGGTCTTGGCGGTCTCCTTGCAGTGAGCCTCCTGTCGCTGGTCGCGACGGCGCTCCGGCGACGCCATGCGCGACGCATGCTGGCGGTCCGCGTGGCCGCCCGCCTGGCGTCGATCGGCGGTCCGGCGGAGCGCGTCCGCCACGCCACCGACCGTTCGACGATGACCTGAGGTCGGCCCGTGCCTGGCCCGAGCACGGGCCGTGCACGGCCGCCGGGCGCCCGATTCGTGCATGGGCACGCTTGACGCGTGCGAAAACGCGTGACTATCCTCGGCCGAGTTTCGCGCCAGCGAAGCAGGCACGTGCGTGAGGAGAGGTCTTGCCGAACGCGGAGATCCGCGTCGAAAGTCCTCGGGATCGCCGGATCGCGGTCCCGGAAGGGGAACGGCAGTACCACATCGGACTCGGTCCGGGAGACCTGGCCGAGTACATCCTCCTCCCCGGTGACCAGGATCGGACCACCCGGATCGCCTCGCGCTTCGATTCGATCGAGCTCGAGCATCGACACCGGGAGTTCGCGTCTGCCACCGGCACGTACCGGGGCCAGCGGGTGTCGGTCGTCTCGACCGGCATCGGCACGGACAACGTCGAGATCGCCGTGGCCGAGATCCTGGCGATCACGCAGCGTCCGACCTTCATCAGGGTCGGCTCGTGCGGAGCCCTCCAGCCGGAGATGAGCCTGGGAGACCTGGCGATCACCACCGGAGGGGTTCGTCTCGAGACGACGACGAGCTGGTACGTCCACGATGGGTATCCCGCGGTCGCCGATTACGAGGCGGTCGTGGCGCTCATCGAGGCGGCGGAACGGCTCGGCCATCGCTACCACGTCGGGGTCACCGCGACGGCACCGGGGTTCTTCGGGGCGCAGGGGCGTCCCATCCCGCAGTTGCCCATCCGATACCCTGACCTGGCGGAGGACATGACTCGCCAGCGGGTCATGAACTTCGAGATGGAGGCATCGGCCTTGCTGGTGTTCTCGTCGCTTGCCGGCTGCCGAGCCGGCGTCGTCTGCGCGGTCTACGCCAACCGGACGACCGGCGAGTTCATCAACGGGTCGATGAAGGATGCAGCCGAGGCGGCCTGCGTCGACACCGGCTTGGAAAGCCTGCTGGTGCTGGCCGAGATGGATGCCCAGAAGCGAACCGCGTCGACGGACCGCTGGCGGCCGTCGCTGTGGTCGACCTAGCGCGATCCCCAGAGCGGAGTCGGGACAGATCGCCCCGTGACGCTCGAAACCGAGGAGGAACCCAGATGGCTGAGGCTTACTGCGTCAAGGACAAGAAGAAGGTGGAAGTCCAGAACGCGCAGCGCATCACCATGAAGAACGGCAAGCCTGCCCTGCAGGGCACCTGCCCGATCTGCGGCAACAAGGTCTTCAAGATCGGCGGCTGACCGACCGGATTCATCCCACACGGACGACGGCCCCCGCCCGGACAGCGGGGGCCGTTCCATGTCCGGCGTCCAGTAGAATGGACCCGTTCCCCGACTGATCACCGCGCGCGAGCCGCGCGCCGCACCAGCGGGCCGACAGGCGCCGCAGGAGGTTTCCCCACGATGGCTGTCCGCGTCGGCATCAACGGCTTCGGCCGCATCGGCCGTCAGTCGCTCAAGGCGCTCATCGAGCGCGCCCCGGACGTCGAGGTCGTCGCCGTCAACGACCTCGTCGACGCCGAGATGAACGCGCTGCTCTTCAAGCACGACTCGACGTACGGCTCGTACGACGGTGACGTGCGGGCCGGCGACAGCTCGATCGTCATCGACGGGCGTGAGGTCCGCATCCTGGCGGAGAAGGACCCGGCGACCCTGCCGTGGGGCGACCTCGGGGTCGACATCGTCCTCGAGTCGACCGGCATCTTCACCGACGCGGAGAAGGCCAAGGCGCACATCGCGGCCGGTGCCCAGAAGGTGATCATCAGCGCGCCCGCCAAGCACGAGGACATCACGATCGTCCTGGGCGTGAACGAGGATCGCTACGACCCGGCCAGCCACCACGTCATCAGCAACGCCAGCTGCACGACGAACTGCCTCGCCCCGGCCGCCAAGGTCGTCCACGACCTGCTCGGCATCGAGAAGGGGCTGATGAACACCATCCACAGCTACACCAACGACCAGCGCATCCTCGACGTCGCCCACAAGGATCCCCGCCGGGCCCGGTCGGCCGGTCAGAACATCATCCCGACGACGACCGGCGCGGCCAAGGCGCTGGCGCTGGTCATCCCCGACCTCAAGGGCCGGTTCGACGGGTTCAGCCTGCGCGTCCCGACGCCGACCGTCAGCGTCGTCGACTTTACGGCGACGGTCCGTCGCGAGACCAGCGTCGAGGAGGTCAACGACGCGTTCCGCGCGGCCGCGGCCGGACCGATGGACGGCATCCTGGGCGTGTCCGACGAGCCGCTGGTGTCGATGGACTTCAAGGGCGACACGCGGTCGTCGATCATCGATGCCGAGTCGACCATGGTCCTGGGCGGCGACATGGTGAAGGTCATCGCCTGGTACGACAACGAGTGGGGCTACAGCTGCCGGATCGCCGACCTCATCGCCTTCGTGGCCGCCCGCCTGCCGGTCGCCGCCTGACGACCGGCTGACCGCCGAGATGGACAAGCTCACGATCCGTGACGCGGACGTCGCCGGCCAGCGCGTCTTCGTCCGCGTCGACTTCAACGTCCCGATCGCGGACGGCAAGGTCCAGGACGACTCCCGGATCCGGGCCGCGATCCCGACGATCGCGACGCTGGTCCAGGCGGGCGCGAGGGTCGTCCTGGCAAGCCATCTCGGCCGACCGAACGGCAAGGTCTCGGACAGCCTCCGGCTGCGTCCGGTCGGCCTGCGGCTGACCGAGCTGATCCGCCGCAACGTCCCGGTCACCGGCGACGCCCTCGGCATCGGCACCGAGGATGCGCTCAAGCGGATGCGCCCGGGCGAGATCGTCCTGCTCGAGAACCTGCGCTTCCACCCCGAGGAGGAGGCCAACGACCCGGAGTTCGCGGCCGCGCTCGCGTCGTACGCGGACATCTACGTCAACGATGCGTTCGGGACCGCGCATCGGGCGCACGCGAGCACGGTCGGCATCGCGAAGCTGCTGCCGGCCTACGCCGGGCTCCTGATGGAGCGCGAGATCGCGATGCTCTCGAGGCTGCTCGACTCGCCGGAGCGGCCCTTCGCGGCGATCCTCGGCGGCGCCAAGGTCAGCGACAAGATCGCGGTCATCGACAACCTGCTGACCAGGGTCGACCTCCTCGTCCTCGGGGGTGGCATGGCCAACACGTTCCTGCTCGCGCAGGGCAAGGCCATCGGCAAGAGCCTCGCCGAGCCCGACAAGGTCGACGACGCCCGTCGGATCCTCGCGCGTGCCGAGAAGAACAAGGTCCGGGTCGTCCTGCCGGTCGACGTCATCGTCGCCAAGGAGGTCACCCGCGGGACCGAGTACAAGACGCTCCAAGCCGAGAAGATCCCGGCCAGCTGGCACATCGTCGACATCGGCAACACCAGCCAGGACCTGATGGTCTCCGAGCTGGCCGACGTCCGGACCGTGTTCTGGAACGGCCCGCTGGGCGTCTTCGAGATCCCGTCGTTCGCGCACGGGACGAACGCCGTCGCGCGGATGCTCGCGGATCGCGCCGAGGCGGGTGCCACGGTCGTGGTCGGCGGCGGGGACTCGGTCGCGGCCATCACCCAGCAGGGGCTGGCCCAGAAGATGACCCACATCTCGACCGGCGGCGGCGCATCGCTGGAGTTCCTCGAGGGTCGCGAGCTGCCGGGCGTGACGGTCCTGCTGGACCGCCCGGTGCCCGAGAAGCCGAAGCGTTCCGCCAGGAAGGCTGCGACGAAGAAGCCGGCTGCGAAGTCCCGGAGCCGAGCGTGACGCTGATCGACGGCGTCGATGCCCGCGAGATCCTCGACTCGCGCGGCAACCCGACGGTCGAGGTCGACGTCGTCCTGGTCGACGGCTCGGTCGGGCGCGCGGCGGTCCCGAGCGGTGCCTCGACGGGGGCACACGAGGCGGTCGAGCTGCGCGACGGGGAGGCGGCCCGCTACGGCGGGAAGGGCGTCCTGAACGCCGTTCGCAACGTGACCGACCGGATCGCCCCGGAGCTCATCGGCCTCGATGCATCCGACCAATCCGGCGTGGACGCCCTGCTCATCGACCTCGACGGCACGCCCAACAAGGGGTCGCTCGGGGCCAACGCGATCCTCGGCGTGTCGCTCGCCTGTGCGCACGCCGCCGCTGCCGCGTTCGACCAACCGCTGTACCGCTATCTCGGCGGGGTCGGCGCACGGACCCTGCCGGTCCCGATGTTCAACATCCTCAACGGCGGCAAGCACGCCCAGGACTCGACCGACTTCCAGGAGTTCATGGTCATGCCGGTCGGCCTCGACACGTATGGTGAGTCGCTGCGAGCCGGCTCCGAGATCTTCGCGGCGCTCCGCTCGATCCTCCACGACGAGGGTCATGCGACCGGGCAGGGCGACGAAGGCGGGTTCGCCCCGTCGCTCGGTTCGAACGAGGCCGCGGTCGAGGTGATCCTGCGCGCCATCGAGGTGGCCGGCTATCGACCCGGCGAGGACGTGGCGATCGCGCTCGACCCGGCGACGACCGAGCTGGTCGAGGAGGGGAGCGGCGTCGACGGCGCCCCGACGCGCTACGTGCTGGCCAAGGAAGGCCGCACGCTGGAGAGCGGCGAGCTGGTCGACCTGTGGGTCGATTGGACGTCGCGCTACCCGATCGTGTCGATCGAGGACGGCCTGGCCGAGGACGACTGGCTCGGCTGGACCCAGCTCGCCGAGCGGCTGGGCGACCGGGTCCAGCTCGTCGGCGACGACCTGCTGGTCACGAACACCGAGCGGATCGCCCGCGCGATCGAGCTCCGGGCGGCGAACTCGGTCCTCATCAAGCTCAATCAGATCGGCACGCTGACCGAGACGATCGAGGCGATCGAGCTCGCCCGCGGGGTCGGCTGGTCGGCGGTCGTGTCGCATCGCTCCGGCGAGACCGAGGACACGACCATCGCCGACCTCGTCGTGGCCATGGGCACGGGCCAGATCAAGACCGGCGCGCCGTCGCGCTCCGAGCGGGTCGCGAAGTACAACCGGCTGCTCCGGATCGAGGGCGAGCTCGGCGACGGGGCACGCTACCTCGGCCGGGCCGCGCTCGCGGGGTCGTGACGCGGTTCGTCGATCGCGGAGCCGTCGTGGCGGCCTACGTCGGCATCGGGATGGCGCTCACGATCGCGGCGAGCTTCATCCTCATCATCCCCATCGAGCCGATCATCTGGCTGCTCGCCGTCCCGTGCGGGCTGCTCATCGGCTACTACGCGAACCAGCGCTCCGACCGTCGGGCCGGGCCCTGGTCGCGGATCCTCTGCAATGGGCTCTTCGCGGCGGTCGTCACCGGGCTGACGCTGGCGATCCTGCTGCTGCTGCTGAAATCGATCTTCTTCTTCGCTGACACCGGCTATCCCGATTTCAACCGCGCCGATGCGGCCGGCCAGCCGATCCCGCCGACGTGCTCGACGGGGGCCGACTGTGTCCAGGCGCGCTACCTGGCGCTCGGCCGTGGCCCCGAGCTTGAGGCGGCGGGCGTGGCCGACACCGAGACGTTCACGTCGTTCTACTGGCGCTACCAGCTGACCGTGTCGGGCGCGGTGCTGCTGGCGACGACCGTCGGCGGTCTCGGCGGGGCCGTCCTGTACGGGCTGTTCCGGCCCAAGCCGGTCGCGCCGGACGAATCGGTCACGACGACCCCGGCATGACGACGCCCCGGGCGATGCCCGGGGCGGTCGGTGCGGCGCGGACGCCGATGGGCTAGCTCTTCGCCGTCGACTTCTTGGCGGGAGCCTTGGCGGTGGCCTTGGTCGTCGACTTGGCGGTCGACTTGGTGGTCGACTTCTTGGCCGGCGCCTTGGTCTTGGTCGCCGCCTTCGCCGTAGGCTTGGCGGGGGCGGTCTCCGTCGCGGCCTGCGCGGTCGCGGTCGCGGCAGCCGCCTCCGCGCGGGCGGTCTTGCTCAGCGCGGCGCGTGCCTTGCCGGCAGCCGTCTGCGCACCCTTGGCCTTGGCCGACTTGCCGGCCGCGATCCGGGCCTTGGCCGCCTTGGCCGCGGCGGTCTTGCCGGTCTGCTTCGTGACGCGGCCGGAGGTCCCGACGGTCGTGCCGCCAAGGGCGGCATTGACCCTGCGGGTCAGGCGCGACTTGCGGCGGGCCGCGGCGTTCGGGTGGATGGCGCCGGCCTTGGCCGCACGATCGAGCGCCGACAGGGCGTCCGTGAGCGCTGCGGTCGCGGCCTCGACATCGGTCGACCCGCCGACCGTGCTGAGGGCCTTCGCGACGTAGGTCTTCGCGGCGGTGCGACGCGGGCCGAGCACCTCGTGGCGGCGATTCGCCTGCCGGACGCGCTTGAGACCGGACGGCGTGCGGGCGCCGGACCAGGTGCGGGGCGTCTTGGCCAAGGGGGGAACCTCTCAGGTATGACTGGATGGGTTTCTGACTGCACGCGCGGCGACGCGATGTGAGCGCCGGACGCGGAGCCGGATGCTACCACAGGACCCCCGGCCCTCCCTCGCGCCGACTCCACGGCGGCTACACTCCCGCGTCGTGACCATCCCCCAGGACCGACTGCGCAACTTCTCGATCATCGCCCACATCGACCACGGCAAGTCGACGCTGGCCGACCGCCTGCTCGAGCTAACCCACACCATCGACGCGCGGCAGATGACAAGCCAGGTCCTCGACTCGATGGACCTCGAGCGCGAGAAGGGAATCACGATCAAGGCCCGCGCCGTCCGTCTCGAGTACACCGCGCAGGACGGCCTCACGTACGGGCTCAACCTCATCGACACACCCGGGCACGTCGACTTCGCTTACGAGGTCAGCCACAGCCTGCAGGCCTGCGAGGGGGCCATCCTCGTGGTCGACGCGACGCAGGGCATCGAGGCCCAGACGCTCGCCAACGTCCACCTCGCGCTGCGCGAGAACCTCACGCTCATCCCGGTCCTCAACAAGATCGACCTGCCGTCGGCCGATCCGGACACGATCATCGACGAGCTCGAGAACGTGCTCGCCATCCCGCGCGAGGAGGTCATCCTCGCGAGCGCCAAGGACGGTACCGGCGTCGTCGACATCCTCGAGGCCATCGTCGAGCGGATCCCGGCGCCCAAGGGCGACCCGGCCGCGCCCGTCCAGGGGCTGATCTTCGACAGCCACTACGACGCCTACAAGGGCGTCATCGTCTACGTCCGGATGGCGCAGGGGACGCTCAAGCGGACCGAGCCGGTCCGATTGATGGCGAGCGGCGCCGAGGCCGAGCCGCTCGAGCTCGGCGTGTTCCGGCCGCAGCTCGTGCCGGTCAGGCAGCTCACGGCCGGCGAGGTCGGCTACGTCGCGACCGGCCTCAAGAACGTGCGCGAGGCGCAGGTCGGCGACACGGTCACGACCCAGGCTCGACCGGCGACGGAGCCGCTGCCCGGCTACCAGGAGGCCAAGAGCCTGGTCTTCGCCGGCATCTATCCGGTGAGCGGCGAGGACTACCCGCTCCTGCGCGAGGCGCTCGACAAGCTCCATCTCAACGACGCCAGCTTCACGTTCGAGCCAGAAAGCTCGGTCGCGCTGGGGTTCGGCTTCCGCTGCGGCTTCCTCGGCCTGCTCCACATGGAGATCGTGCAGGAGCGGCTCGAGCGCGAGTTCGGGCTCGACCTCATCGCGTCGGCCCCGTCGGTCGAGTATCACGTCGTGCTCGAGCACGGCCGCGGACGCGTCGTCGTCGACAACCCTGCGCTGCTGCCGAACCCGTCGGACATCGAGACGATCGAGGAGCCGTGGGTCAACCTCAGCGTCGTCAGCCCGAGCCAGTACATCGGCGCGATCATGGAGCTGTCGACGAACCGGCGAGGAACGTTCGTCAACATGGAGTACCTCGACCCGACCCGGGTCGTGCTCCATTTCGAGATGCCCCTGGCCGAGCTCATCGTGGACTACTTCGACCAGCTGAAGAGCCGGAGCCAGGGCTATGCCTCGATGGACTACGAGGAGCTCGGCTATCGACCGGCGAACCTCGCCAAGGTCGACATCCTCGTCAACGGCGAGCCGGTCGACGCGCTCAGCCTCATCGTCCATCGCGACCGCGCCCAGAGCACGGGGCGCGCGCTGGCGGAGCGGCTCAAGCAGCTGATCCCGCGCCAGATGTTCGAGATCCCGATCCAGGCGGCCATCGGGAGCAACGTCATCGCCCGCGAGAGCGTCCGGGCGATGCGCAAGAACGTGCTGGCCAAGTGTTACGGTGGCGACATCACCCGCAAGCGGAAACTGCTCGAGAAGCAGAAAGAGGGCAAGCAGCGGATGAAGCGCGTCGGATCGGTCGAGATCCCGCAGGAAGCGTTCCTGGCGATGCTGCGCATGGACGAGGGCTGATCGCCGCGTGGAGGAGCTCCTCGACATCTCCCGTGGCCTGATCGTCGGCGGGCTGACGCTCCTGCTGGTCCTCCTCCGTCTCGACGCGGAGCGGTTCGGGACCGCCGAGTACTACGAGGCCACCCGCGACGGTGAGCGGCCGCGGGTCCGCCGCCGTCTCGCGTGGTACGGCCTCGGCGTCGCCCTGGTGCTGGCGGTCGCGTACATCGCCCCGGCGCCGCAGGCCGACCTGTCCCTCGGGACAGGCGACCGCCTCGGCGCGGTGATGGGCGGCCTCATCTTCGCCGCCCTCGGCGTGGCCCAGGCGCTGGCGTTCGCGACGCTCCGCTACCAGCGCATCCGGTTCCCGGCCACGAGCTCGTACCCCGGGGCGCTGCTGAACTCGACCGCGACGGCGTTCATCGACGAGGCGACGTTCCGTGGCGCCATCTTCGGGACCCTCATGACGCTCGGCCTCGAGGCCAACCTCGCCAACATCATCCAGACCCTCCTCTATGCGCTCACGACGCGGCTCGGCGCCCCGGGCCGCGACCGCTACCTGCTGGTCCTGACGCTGGCGATCGGCCTCATCGCCGGCTGGCTGACCGCCGTGACCGGCGGGATCGCCGCCGCGTTCCTCGGTCATGCCGCGACGCGGTTCGCGGTCTTCCTCGCGACGGGCCACACCGGCCAGACGCTGCCGAAGGGCCGCGAGGTCGAGGAGATCGATCGGCGCCGACGACCGCCCGAAGGCTGGCGGGTCATCGGCTCGAGGGAGTCCGCACAGCGGGATCGCTGAGGGTGGCTCCACCGGCGACCGCGCGGCCCCCGGTCGCGCTCTACGTCCACGTCCCGTTCTGCGTGTCGTTGTGCCCGTACTGCGACTTCGTGGTCATCGCCGGGTCCGCGGCGCGCGGCCCGCGCAACCGCGTCGGCCAGTTCCTCGACGCGCTCCTGGTCGAGCTCGAGCTGCGGGCCGACGCCCTCGACGCGGCCTTCGGCGCGCCCGGCGGCCCCGGCCGTCCCCCGCTGGCCTCGGTCTATCTCGGCGGTGGGACGCCGTCCTTGCTGCCGCCCGACGAGGTCGAGCGGGTCCTGGCGCGCGTGCGCGACCGCTTCGGCCTGGCTTCGGACGCCGAGATCACGATCGAGTCGAACCCCGGGCCGGACGAGCGCGGCGACCCTGCCGCCCTGCGTGCGGCCGGCGTTACCCGCATCTCGTTCGGCGCCCAGTCCTTCGACGACCGTGAGCTGCGCCGCCTCGGCCGGCGGCATCGCGCCCAGCACGTCGCCGAGGCCGTCGCCGGCGCCCGTGACGCCGGGATCCGGTCGATCAACATCGACCTGCTGTACGACATCCCGGACGCCGGCCTCGCGACCTGGATGGCGACGCTCGACGCGGCGCTGGTCGTCGAGCCCGACCACCTCTCGCTGTACGCGCTGACGCTCGACGATCCCGACGCCGAAGGGCTGACCGGGCCCGTCGGCGACCACCTGCCGACGACGAAGGGCGCACGTCGCTGGCGGGACGCAGCCCGGCCCGGTCAGGACGAGGACCGTGCCGCGGGCCAGTACCACCACGCCGCGGTCGTGCTTGCCGACGCCGGCTATCGCGGCTACGAGATCTCGAACTGGGCGCGGCCGGGGCACGAGAGCCGGCACAACCTGGCGTACTGGCGACGCCTGCCGCACGAGGCGCTCGGACCGGGCGCGCATGCGTTCGATGGGGTGGTGCGGCGATGGACCGCGGCCCGGCTCGATGGATACGTCTCGGCGCTGGCGGGCCCGATGCCGGCCCTGCCACCGGGCGGCGCCGAGGTGCTCGACGAGGTGACCGCGGCGGCCGAGTCGGTGATCCTCGGGCTGCGGCTGGACACCGGTGTGCCGGTGGCGACCGTCCACGAACCGCCCCTCGCCGATACGTTCGGCTGGGCCCTCGCCGCCGAGCTGCTGACCGTGACCGACGACGACCGCGTGGTGCTCACGACGCGTGGTCGCCTGCTGTCCAACGAGGTGTTCGGTCGATTGGTCTGAGGGGATCGGAAGCGGCGTCGACGCGTTGACACTCGCCTCTGCCCGCTGCTACGATGCCAGCACGTTAGTTAGCACTCTCACCCATCGAGTGCTAACCACCACGGGAGAACGAGTTTGGCGCGTCGGATCCGCCGCCCGCTCGGCCCGTTGGACCTCCGCTCCCAGGCGATCCTCCGGGCCGTCATCGACGAATACGTCACGACCGCACAGCCGGTCGGGAGCCACGCGCTCGTCGAGCGCTACGGACTCGGCGTGTCCAGCGCCACGGTCCGCAACATCCTGGCCGAGCTGGAGATGGCCGGGCTGTTGACGCATCCCCACACGAGCGCCGGCCGGATGCCGACCGACGCCGGCTACCGCTTCTACGTGGAGTCGATCGTCGATGCGGCGCCGCTGCCGCCCGTCGAGCAGCTGATGATCCGCCACCAGTTCGGGCAGGTCGAGTACGCCAGCGAGCACTGGTTCCGGCTCGCCGCCACCACCCTCGCCGGGCTGACCCGCTCGGCCGGACTGGCGACGCCGGCCAAGCCCAACGCGGCCCACATCCGCAGGGTCGACCTCGTCGCGGTCAACGAGCGCATGGCGAGCCTCATCCTCGTCCTGCGCGAGGGGGCGATCAAGCAGTCGGCGGTCACCCTCGACGACGACGATTCGGTCGACCAGGCAACGCTCAATCGCGTCGCCGGCCTGCTCAACGAGCACCTGCTCGATGCCACCGCGGCGACGGCCGAGGCCACCGTGGCGCGGCTGTCCGAGACCGACCCGCTCCAGCGCATCGCGCGGGCCGTCGGCGAGCGCATCGTCCGGATCCTGCGCGACTACGACACGGCATCGGTCGAGGAGGTCTTCTCCGACGGCCTGCTCAACGTCATGGAGGCCCCGGAGTTCGCCCAGAGCGACAAGCTTCGCCAGGTGTTCACGGCCCTCGAGAACCGGGCCTACCTCGGCGAGCTCGTCGGGAGCATCGCCGGTTCGGGCCGGATTCGGGTCGTGATCGGGGCCGAGAACGCGCGGGCGGAGATGCATGACGTGTCGCTCGTGCTCGCCCCGTACGGCCGACCCGGTCGCGCCCTCGGCGTCGTCGGTGTGCTCGGTCCGACCCGGATGAGCTACCCGCACGCGATCGGCACGGTCGCCTTCGTGTCCGGTCTCATGAACGAACTGGTGGATCACCTGTATGCCTGACCAGCGCCAGCGCACGCGCGCCCAGGAGCGCGCCGAGGACATCGACATCCGGCCGTCGAAGCTGCTCGCCGACATCGAGGAGCTCCAGGGCCAGCTCGGCGCGACCCGGACCGAGGCCGACGAGTACCTCGCCGCGCTCCAGCGGGAGCGAGCCGAGTTCCTCAACTTCAAGCGACGCACGGCCGAGGAGCGCGAGCGTGAGCTCGGCCTGGCCGGCGAGGACCTCATCCGCAAGGTGCTGGTGCTCGCCGACGACTTCGACCGGGCCATCGACGCCCGCCCCGAGTCGATCGCCCACGAGTCGTGGTTCGAGGGCCTGGCGGCCATCGACCGCAAGCTGCGGGTCCTCCTCGAGAGCGAGGGGGTGACCCCGATCGACGCCGATCCGGGCACGGCGTTCGACCCGCGCGAGCACGATGCGATCGCGAACGTTCCGGGCACGGGCCGCACCGAAGGCGAGATCGTCGAGCAGGTCCGGCGCGGGTATCGACTGCGCGACCGCGTCCTGCGGCCGGCGCTCGTCGCGGTCGCCGCGGCACCCGAGCCCGCCGACGCGGCCGACCCCACCACCGACCGACCGAACTGACGAACCAGAGCAGACAGAGCCAGACCAGGACCCGAGCGAGGAGCACACAGCGACCATGGGCAAGATCATCGGCATCGACCTCGGCACGACGAACTCCGTCGTCGCCGTGATGGAGGGTGGCGAACCGACCGTCATCGCATCGGCGGAGGGCGGGCGGACCATCCCGAGCGTCGTCGCGTTCACCAAGACCGGCGAGCGGCTGGTCGGCCAGCTGGCCAAGCGCCAGGCCGTGACCAATCCGACCAACACGGTCTATTCGATCAAGCGCTTCATGGGTCGTCGCTGGGACGACACCGAGGTCAAGCGCTCGCGCGAGCTCGTCCCGTACACCGTCGACAAGGACCCGAGCTCGGACGGCATGGTCGTGAAGCTGGCGGACGGCAAGACCTACACGCCGCCCGAGATCAGCGCGATGATCCTCCAGAAGCTGCGGACCGACGCCGAGGCGTACCTGGGCGAGAAGGTGACCGAGGCGGTCATCACGGTCCCGGCGTACTTCGACGACACCCAGCGCCAGGCGACCAAGGACGCCGGCCGCATCGCCGGCCTCGACGTCAAGCGGATCATCAACGAGCCGACCGCCTCGGCGCTCGCGTACGGCCTCGACAAGAAGGGCGACGAGAAGATCGCCGTCTACGACCTCGGTGGCGGCACGTTCGACATCTCGATCCTCGAGCTGGGCGAGGGGGTCTTCGAGGTCAAGGCCACCAACGGCGACACGCACCTCGGTGGCGACGACTTCGACCAGCGCGTCATCGACTGGCTGCTGGCCGAGTTCAAGAAGGACCAGGGCATCGACCTCTCGAAGGACCAGCAGGCCCTGCAGCGCCTCAAGGAGGCGGCCGAGAAGGCGAAGATCGAGCTGTCGACGACGGCGACGACCGAGATCAATCTGCCGTACGTGACGGCGGACGCCTCGGGTCCCAAGCACCTCGTCATCTCGCTGACCCGGGCCAAGCTCGAGGACCTCGTCGCCGACCTGGTCAAGAAGACCGAGGCCCCGGTGAAGGCCGCGCTCAAGGACGCCGGGCTCAAGCCCGGCGACATCGACGAGGTCATCCTCGTCGGCGGCCAGACCCGCATGCCGGCCGTCGTCGAGGCGGTCAAGGCGATGTTCGACGGCAAGGAGCCGCACAAGGGCGTCAACCCGGACGAGGTCGTCGCGGTCGGGGCGGCCATCCAGGCCGGCGTGCTGGCCGGCGACGTCAAGGACGTCCTGCTCCTCGACGTGACCCCGCTGTCGCTCGGTATCGAGACCCTCGGCGGCGTGATGACCAAGCTCATCGAGCGCAACACGACCATCCCGACATCCAAGTCGCAGGTGTTCTCGACCGCGTCGGACAACCAGAACCAGGTCGAGATCCACGTGCTCCAGGGCGAGCGCGACTTCGCGGCCGACAACAAGACGCTCGGCCGGTTCATCCTCGACGGGATCCCGCCCGCGCCGCGCGGCGTGCCCCAGATCGAGGTGACCTTCGACATCGACGCCAACGGCATCCTCGACGTCAAGGCCAAGGACCGCGCGACCGGCAAGGAGCAGCAGGTCCGGATCACCGCGTCGTCGATGCTCTCGAAGGATGCGGTGGACCAGATGGTCCGTGACGCGGCCGAGCACGCCGACGAGGACAAGCAGCGGCGCGAGGAGGTCGAGACGCGGAACCAGGCCGAGGCCCTGACGTTCCAGGCCGAGCGGACGCTCAAGGACCTGGGCGACAAGGTCTCGTCCGAGGACAAGCTCGAGGTGGAGAACCAGGTGTCGTCGCTCCGGGAGGCGCTCAAGGGCTCCGACCTGGACCAGATCCGTTCCGGCATGACGGCGTTGGCCGAGACCCTCAACCGCGTGTCGACGGCCGCCTACCAGGCATCCGCCGCCGAAGCCGGCCCGACGAACGGTGCGGACGGTGGCGAGCCCGGCGCCGACGGTGAGGCCGGCTCCGAGGAGGGCGCTGCGCCCGAGGGCGAGGCCGAGGGCGAAGAGGCCGTGGAGGGCGAGTTCAAGGAGGTCTGAGGCCGGGTCCGGCCCCCGCGTTTCGCCAACGGCCTCGCCGACGGGCACGTCCGACGGCGGCCGGCGCCCCTTACCCCGGACTTATCGGTGCAGGAACAGGTCGACCTCCGGGGCGAACGACATCGCGGCGATCACGATCAGGTACGCCACGAAGAGGAGCGAGCCGGCGGCGAGGTGCAAGCGGACGTTGACGCCCATGTACGCCATCAGGCCGTACGGGTTGTCGTAGTTCGGCGTCAGCCCGGCCGACACCCGACGTGCCAGCGGGATCGTCAGCAGCATCAGCAGCGTCGGGATCGGCAGGACGCCGGCCGCGACCCCGATCACGACCGCGAGGAACGCGGCGCCCGCGGCGACGTTGTAGCCCGTGACGATCACGGACCGTGAGAAGCGGACCGGCAGCGTCCGCTTGCCGGCGTGCGCGTCGCCGCGTCGGTCCGGGATCTCGTTGACGTACAGGATCAGCGCCACGAGCAGCGCGATCGGGATCGACGCCACGAACGGCTCCCAGGCCAACGCGCCGCGCGTCTGCACGACATACGCACCCAGCAGCATGAGCGGGCCGAACCCGAGGGCGACGGCCAGTTCCCCCAGCCCGCGATACACGAACTTCAACGGCGGCGCCGTGTACCCCAGCGACACGATGAAGCCCACGACGCCGATGACGAGCAGCGCCTCCGACCCGCGCACCGCCATCAGCACGAGCCCGACCACCGCCGCAGCCACGTAGAACGCCGTGGCGAGCGACGCCATCTGGCGGAGCGACACCAGCCCGTACTGGATCACGCGCGACCCGCCGCTGAACTGCGTCGGGGTGACGTTCGCGTCGTCGGCGCCCTGGACGGTGTCGAACACGTCGTTCGCGACGTTGAGACCGAGCTGGACGAAGGCGGCGCCGATCACAGTCAGGGCCGCCGCCGCCAGGTCGAACGCGCCGTGGCTCGTGGCGATGGCGATCCCCACGAGCACCGGCACGATCGTGGCGGTCAGGAAGGGCAGCCGCGTCGAGCGCAGGGCCAGGAACCCGAACGACAATCGCGGCTTGACCGGCGTGCCGCGCTCGGCCGAGAGCGCGTCGAAATACCGGCGGGACCGCGGCACGGATCGCTCCGAGTACTCGAAGAACGGCACCTCGGCCTCGTCCCATCCCCACGCCGTTCGCCCGACGAGGGTCAGCATCCGAGCCATCGTGTCGGACCGGATCCCGGGCGACACGCGACCCCACACCGTCACGTGCCGCCGCTCGTCATAGCCATATCCCGGCTGCGGGCGGATGTGGGAGCCGGTCAGCGACACCTCCCGGTCGATCGGGACGGCGAGCCCGGCGGGCGGTGCGAACGTCGCCGTGCGCGCGGCAGGATCGATCGTCGCCTCGACGGCGACCGACACGGGATACCCGGTCTCCTCGACCCAGGATGCGACGTGGAACGGATACGTCGCGAGCTTCTCGAGTCCGGCCGGCGCGTCGAGCGCGGGGGTCGAGCGCATCACGCCGCCTCCGTCCGGAGGTCGGTGACGCGGGGGTCCTGGGACGTGTCGCCATCGGGCCAATAGAGGATGCGCCGCGGCACGATCTCGATGAGCGCCCGCTCGAAGAAGAGGGGCAGGGCGACCCGTGCCTTGAGGAACGCCACGATCGCGGGCTCCTTCGCGGACCAGATCGGCAGGAGTCGCTCCCAGCCGCCGTGCGGGTCCTCGGCGATGACGCGGGCATCGCCCTGTACGGTCACCCGGTCCGGCCGGCCGCCGACGCTCACCGGGTCGGTCACCGACACCGACACGCGCCTGTTCCCGTCGATGTGCTCCAGCTTCCGGCTGAACAACGTCGACGAGGTCATGTAGATCCGCTCGCCGTCCCAGAGCGGGATCAGCGGATAGGTGACCGGTCGACCGGCCGCGTCGACCACCGTCAGCTCGGCGACGAGCGCCGACTCGAGCAGCTCGACGACCGGCGATGGGATGGTGCCCATGGCGGCATGATAGCAGTTGGTGCTACCTCTGTGTAGCACGTTTCGCGCGGAGCCGGACGATGGCGACGCGCGCACGGCGGGCGGGGTACGATGCCCGCCCATGCCCGACCCGCTCGTGGCCGCGAGCGCGCCCGATCCCGGCGCGCCTGCCACATCGCTCATCCATGCCCGGGGCCTGACAAAGCGCTTCGGCGACTTCACCGCGGTCGACGCGATCGACTTCGACGTCGCGCCGAGGCGAGTCGTTCGGATTCCTCGGACCCAATGGCGCCGGAAAGACGTCGACCATGCGGATGATCGGCTGCGTCTCACCCATGTCCGGCGGAACGCTGCGGATCCTCGATCAGGACCCCGACGCCGACGGCCCGAGGATCCGCGCCCGCCTCGGGGTCGTGCCCCAGCAGGACACGCTCGACAACGAGCTCACCGTCCGCGAGAACCTGCTCATCTACGGCCGCTACTTCGGCCTGAGTCGGGCGGACTGCGCTCGCCGCGCCGACGACCTGCTCGACTTCGCGCAGCTCACCGAGCGTGTCGACGACCAGGTCGAGCACCTGTCGGGCGGCATGAAGCGACGCCTGACGATCGCCCGCAGCCTCATCAACGAGCCCGAGCTCATGCTCCTCGACGAGCCGACGACCGGCCTCGACCCGCAGGCACGTCACCTGCTCTGGGACCGGCTCTACCGGCTCAAGCAGCGCGGCGTGACGCTGGTCCTGACCACCCACTACATGGACGAGGCGGAGCAGCTGTGCGATCGCCTCGTGGTCATGGACAAGGCCAGGATCGTGGCCGAGGGCTCACCGCGCGCGCTGATCGAGCAGTACTCGACCCGCGAGGTCACCGAGCTGCGCTTCGCCGCCGGCGTCCAGGAGACCCTCGACGGCCAGCTCGAGGGGCTGGCCGAGCGGATCGAGCGGCTGCCAGATCGGATCCTGCTCTACGCCGACGACGGCGAGGCGGCCGTCGCCGCCGCCCATGCTCGCGGCCTCGAACCCGAGACGGTGCTCGTCCGCCGATCGACGCTCGAGGACGTCTTCCTCCGGCTGACCGGCCGCACGCTGATCGAGTGACGGCGGGGGCGCGCATGACCGCACTCGCCCCGACGACGTCGGGCATCGGCCGGGTCTTCGAGCACCGGTTCCTGTCCTACCGGCGGACGTTCCGCGCGAGCATCTTCAGCTCGTTCCTGACGCCCGTGCTGTTCCTGACGGCGATGGGTCTCGGGCTCGGCACGTACGTCGACACGACCACGACCGACGCGCTCGGCGGCGTGCCGTACATCGCGTTCCTCGCGCCGGGCCTGCTGGTGGCCAGCGCGATGCAGGCGGCCTCGTTCGAGGCGACGTTCCCGATCATGGCCGGCCTCGTCTGGAGCCGCGTCTACCATGCGATGTACGCGACGCCGATCACGCCGCGTGACGTGGCGCTCGGCAACCTGGCCTGGATCGGAGCCCGGCTGCTGCTCATCGCGACGGTCTTCACGATCGTCATCGTCGCGTTCGGGGCGGCGCTGTCGCCGCTGGTCGTGCTGGCCATCCCGGTCGCGGTGCTCACCGGCCTCGCGTTCGCCGCGCCGATCGCCGCGTTCGCAGCGACCCAGCGAACGCCCGACCGGTTCGCGGCGATCTTCCGCTTCGTCATCACGCCTCTGTTCATCTTCTCGGGCACGTTCTTCCCGGTCGAGGCGCTGCCGCCGGTCGTCCAGCCCCTCGCCTGGCTGACGCCGCTGTACCACGGCGGCGTGCTCGCACGCGGCCTGTCGCTCGGAACGATCGGCGAGTCGCCGACCCTCCCGCTCGCTTTGGTGCACCTCGCGATCCTGTTGGGCTTCGTCGTCGTCGGCACGCTGGTCGCGATCCGCACGTTCACCGACAAGCTGGTGCGCGGATGACCGCCTTCCCGCTGACATCGACGCTGCTGATCGGCAGCCGGCGGTCGCTCCGCCTGGTCGAGCGCAACCTGTACGTCTACCGGCACGGCTGGCTGGTCATCCTGTCCGGCTTCTTCGAGCCGCTGTTCTACCTGCTCGGCATCGGCTTCGGGATCGGGACGCTGGTGGGCTCCGTGACGGGACCGGGCGGCCAGGAGATCCCGTACCAGCTGTTCGTCGCACCGGCCCTCCTCGCCAGCGCGTCGATGAACGGTGCGATCAACGAGAGCACGTTCAACTTCTTCTTCAAGCTCAACTACGACAAGACGTTCGTGGCCATCCTGGCGACCCCGCTGTCGTCGGGCGACATCGCGGTCGGCGAGCTGATCTGGGCGCTGATCCGCGGCGGGCTGTACGCGATCGGCTTCCTCGTCGTGATGCTCGTGCTGGGCCTCGTCGTATCGCCCTGGATCGTGCTGGCGTTCCCCGCCGCCCTGCTGGTCGGCTTCGCGTTCGGCGCGGTCGGGATGGCGGCCACGTCGTTCATGAAGACCTGGCAGGACTTCGACCTGATCCAACTGGTCGTGCTGCCGCTCTTCCTGTTCTCGGCCACCTTCTATCCGATCGAGACCTACCCCGAGGCGATCCGGGTCTTCGTCCAGCTCACGCCGCTCTACCAGGGCGTCGACCTGATCCGCTCGCTCGCCGTCGGGGCGATCTCGCCGGTGCTGCTCGTCCACGTCGCGTACCTGGCGATCATGGGGTTCATCGGGCTGTTCGTCGTATCGCGGCGGCTCGACAGGCTCCTGCTCCAGTGACCGACCGGGCCGCGCTCGCGGCCCTCACCGCCGAGATCGTCGCGTGCCGGCGCTGTCCGAGGCTGGTCGAATGGCGCGAGCGAGTGGCGCGCGAGAAGGTCGCCCGGTTCCGCGACGAGACCTACTGGGGCCGACCGGTGCCGGGCTTCGGCGATCCGGAGGCGCGCATCCTGCTCGTCGGCCTCGCCCCGGCCGCCCATGGCGGCAACCGCACGGGACGCGTCTTCACCGGCGACGCGTCGGGTGACTTCCTGTGGGCCGCCCTGCACCGCGCCGGCCTCGCCGACCGGCCGGCGTCACGTCGCGCCGACGACGGGCTGACGCTGCGCGACGTGTACATCGCTGCCGCCGTGCGCTGCGCCCCACCCGCGAACAAGCCGACGCCCGGCGAGCGTGACGCGTGCGCCCCGTACCTCGCTCGCGAGCTCGACCTGCTCGAGCGACTCGAGGTCGTGCTCGCGCTCGGCGCGTACGGCTGGGATGCGGCGCTCCGGTCGATGGCCGCCGGCGGCGAGCGGCTCGCGGTCAAGCCACGCTTCGGGCACGGGGCAGTCGCCAAGGTCGGCCGCTACCGTCTCGTCGGCTCGTACCACCCGAGCCAGCAGAACACGTTCACCGGCAGGCTGACGCCGGCGATGCTCGACGCGGTCCTCGCCACGGCCAAGGACCTCGCCCTCTCGTAGACTTCTCGCTCGATGGCCACCACCGAGCGAGATCTGTACGACGTCCTGGGCGTCCCACGCGATGCCAGCGATGGCGACATCAAGCGCGCCTTCCGCAAGCTCGCCCAGCAGTGGCACCCCGATGTCAACAAGGACCCGGAGGCGCCTGCCCGCTTCAAGGAGGCCAGCGAGGCCTACCAGGTCCTGTCCGACCCGGAGCGGCGACAGCGCTACGACACGTTCGGGCGGGCCGGGGTCGACGGTGGCCCGGCCGGCGCGGGCTTCGAGGGGTTCGGCGGCTTCAGCGACATCTTCGATGCGTTCTTCGGCGGGGCGACCGCCGGCTCGGCGCGGCGCGGCCGGCCCCAGGCCGGCTCGGACCTGCGCTACGACCTGCGCATCTCGTTCGAGGAGGCGGTCAAGGGCACCGACAAGGAGATCGACTTCCGGTCGCTCGGACGGTGCGAGACGTGCGACGGCAGTGGCGCCGCGCCCGGGACGTCGACGTCGACGTGTCCCCAATGCGACGGTCGCGGCGAGGTGCGCAGCGTCCGCCAGACGATGCTCGGGCAGATGGTCAACGTGTCGGCCTGCCCGCGCTGCCGGGGCGAGGGCAAGATCGTCGAGTCGCCGTGCGGGACGTGCCGGGGCGATGGACGGACCGAGCGGAAGCGCAACCTCCGGGTGTCGATCCCGGCCGGCATCGACGAGGGCCACCAGATCCGCCTCACCAACGAGGGCGAGGTCGGGCCTCGCGGCGGGTCGCCCGGCTCGCTGTACGTGGCGGTCCACGTCGCACCCCATCCGAGCCTCAAGCGCGACGGCACCGAGCTCTACTACGAGGCGACGATCTCGATCGCGCAGGCCGCCCTCGGCACGACGCTGACCGTACCGACCGTCGACGGGAGCGAGGAGGTCGAGATCAAGCCAGGCACGCAGCCCGACACCGCGATCCGGCTGCGCGGCAAGGGCGTGCCCCACCTGCGCCGCTCTGGATCGCGCGGCGACCTCCACGTCCTCGTCGACGTCGAGGTGCCCAAGAAGCTCTCCAGGAAGCAGCGCGAGCTGCTCGAGGCCTTCGCCCGCGAGTCGGGCGAGTCGGTGGGCGGGTCGGGCGGCATCCTCGACAAGCTCGGGCTCGGTTGACCGACGCGCCGCCGGCGGCCTGGCTCGAGCTCGCCGTCGAGGCGGACCTCGAGGCGGTCGAGGCGGTCAGCGAGATCCTCGGTCGGGTGGCGACCGGTGGCACCAGCGTCGAGCCGGCGTTCGACCTCGTCGACGAGGGTCTCGGCGCCCGGGTCGATCCGGCCCGGCCCGCGGTCGTCCGCGGCTACGTGGCGGCGCGGGACGCGTCCGCGGCCGAGGTCGCGGTGGCCGAGGTCAGCGAGGCGCTCGGGCATCTCCAGGCATTCGGCCTGCGGCCGATCGGCGAGCTCCGGACGCGGCTCGTCGAGGACGCCGACTGGGCCGACGCATGGCGGGCTCACTTCCCGGTCCTCCGGGTCGGCCGGCGGCTCGTCATCCGACCGACGTGGCGACGCCATCCGCGGAGCCGGGAGGACGTCGTCGTCGCGCTCGATCCGGGGATGGCCTTCGGCACGGGGCTGCACCCGACGACCCGGCTCTGTCTGGCGGCGCTCGAGCCGCTGGCCGACGACGGCCGCCTCGCCGGTGCACGGGTGCTCGATGTGGGCTGCGGCTCCGGGATCCTCGCCATCGCGGCCGTGCGGCTCGGCGCCGGGACGGCGCTCGGCGTCGACACCGACCCCATCGCGGTCGAGGCGACGACCGCCAACGCCCGCCGCAACCGGCTGGGTCGTCGGATCCGGGTGCGCGAGGGCAGCCTGCCGACCGACGAACCGCCGTTCGACGTCGTCGTGGCGAACCTCATCGCCGGCGTCCTCATCCCGCTCGCGCCGGCCCTTCGGGACGAGCTGCGACACGACGGCACGCTCCTCGCGTCGGGCATCTTCGTCGACCGCGAGGCGGAGGTCGGCGACGCGTTCGCCGCCGCCGGTCTCGAGCTGACCGGGCGTCGGGCGGAGGGCGATTGGGTCGCCCTCGAGGCACGACGGCCATGACCGTCGACCGCTGGTACGATCGGCCGGATGCCCGCGAACCTCGTGCCGGTCCTGCTGGTCACCCACATCGTCCTGGCGATCTCGCTGTTCCTGCCGTCGATCCTCCTGCCGTTCGCGCTGCGCACCCGGCGCGCGGCGGTCGACTCCGACAGCGGGGTCGTGCGCTCGCTGCTGTGGGCCCAGTCGAACGGGACCCTGATCATCGGGGCCGGCCTGGCGATCACCGGCATCGGCCTGGTCCTCGCCCTCGGGCCGTCGCTGCTCCAGCAGCCGTGGCTGCTGATCGCGCTCGCGGTCTACGCGTTGAACCTCGGCATCGCGTTCTTCATCCAGCGCCCGAACCTGCGTCGTCTCGTCGGCATCAAGGCGGCCGCCGATGACCAGGTCTGGCTCGAGCGCGCGCGTCGCCAGCGCTACGTCAGCTACCTGATGGCCGGGCTGGTCGGCCTCATCGGGTTCCTGATGAGCACGAAGCCGGCGTTCTGATGGCGACCGACTGCCTCTTCTGCCGGATCGTCGCGGGCGAGCTGGCGTCGACGCCGGTCCACGACGACGACCTGATCATCGCGATCCGTGACATCGCGCCGCGGGCGCCGACCCACATCCTGCTGATCCCCAAGCGCCACATCGCCTCGGCCCTCGAGCTGACCGAGGCCGACGCCCCGGTCGTCGGTCGCATCTTCGCGGTGGCGGCCGATCTCGCCCGGTCCGAGGGCATCGCCGACGGCGGCTACCGGCTCGTGTCGAACGTCGGGCGTTGGGGCGGCCAGTCGGTCGACCATCTCCACGTCCACCTCATGGGCGGCCGCCCGTTCGAATGGCCGCCCGGTTGATCCGCGTGCTGGCGGGCGTCGTGGCGATCGCGCTGCTCGTCGGCGCGTGCGCCGGTGGGTCGGGCGGCGTCGCCACGCCACCGCCGGCAGTCGCGACCGAGGGCCCCACGCGGACGCCCGGCCCGGCCGTCGTCCAGACGCGCGGCGAGCTGGTCCGAGCCCTGGGCACCCGGAACCTCGTGCTCCAGGATTCGCAGGCGCCCTTCCGGCCGCCCGAGGACGCGCGGTTCACGACGACGCCACGGGCGCTGTACCAGGTCATCCTGCCGACCGCGCCGCGCGAGGGCTTCATCGTCGTCTACGAGTTCGCCGACCCGACGGCGGCAGCCGAGGCCGCGGCCCAGCAGGCGGCCTACCTGGCGACCGGCCCGGCCCGGGTCCAGTCAGCGGTCGGCGCCCGTCACATCATCCGGCTGGTCGGCTCGACGGTCGTGCTCTACTCGTGGGTCCCGGCCGGGGCCGAGGACCCGCTCCACCCGGACATCCAGGCCGCCCTCGAGACGCTCGGGACCGGCGTGCCGGTCCCGTCCTGACCCGTCACCCCTGACCCGTCACCCCTGACCCGTCGGAGACCGGCAGGGCGGCATCCGTCGACGCCCACCGCCGGATCGGGTCGCGCCGGATCTTCAGGGTGTGGGTCCGCGGGAAGTCCTCGCCCGGCCACAGTCGCCATGCGGTGATCCGCTGGTTCGGCCCGAGGGTCGCGTTCGCCGCCCGGACCGCGCTGTCGACGCGAGCCGTCGTCGCGGCCGATTCCTCGCCGTCGAGCGCCAGGACGACCGCCTCGATCCGGCCCGGCGCGGTCTCGACCACCACCGCGTCCCGCAGCTCGGCGATCCGGAGCGCATTCTCGATGTCCTCGGGGTACACGTTGAAGCCGTTCGGCAGCACGATGATGTCCTTGATCCGGCCGCTCAGGATCAGCCGGCCCGCGTCGTCGAAGCGGCCCAGGTCGCCGGTCCGGTACCAACCGTCGTCGGTGAAGGCCTGCGCCGTCAGCTCCGGCGCGTTCCAGTAGCCGCCGAACACGGTGCGACCGCGGAACTGGATCTCCCCGTCGGGCGCGAGCCGCATATCGATGCCCTCCGGGACGCGCCCGACGGTCCCCGGTCCGTGGTCGTCGAGCGTCGTGCATGAGCCCGTCCCGGTCTCGGTCGCACCGTAGCCCTGGAGGACCGTGACGCCGAGGTCCTCCCACGCCTGCTGGAGGGCCGGCGGCAGGAACGCGCCCGACGACAGGAACAGCCGAAACTGCCCGCCGAGCTGCTGGTGGATGCTCCGGAACAGCAGTCTCCGGACAGCGACGGGCAGCCGTCGGGCGACGCCGCGCAGCCGCTCGAAGGACGCGCTGCGGTCGCGCTTCGCGACCTCGCGCTCGATCGCGCTCCAGAACAGGTCGAGCACCTGGGGCACGACCACCATGCTGGTGACCCGGTGGGCGCGCAGCGCGTCGAAGATGACCCGCGGGTTGCGGCTGCGGACGTACAGGATGTCGGCGCCGACATCGAGCGCGTAGTACAGGCCCACGGCTTGCTCGAGCAGGTGCGACAGCGGCAGGAGCGAGACGATGCGGTGATCCATCGGCGGCACGATCCGGTGGAACGACTCGATCGAGGCCACCACGTTGTCGTGCGTCAGCATCACGCCCTTCGGCGTGCCGGTCGTGCCGCTGGTGAACACCAGCTCGAACACCTCGTCGGCGGCGGCCCGCTTCCAGGACGACTGGCGCGCCTCCCAGTCGGCCGGGAAGGCTGGGTCGTCGTCAGCCGGCTCGGCCACGAGCGCGTCCACGGTCGTGGTCGGGAAATCGGTCAGGCCCGTCTCGCGTGGGTCCGGCGCGTCACGCCCCGTGCCGAGGACGAGGTGGCGGGCGCCCGACGCCCCCACGATCGTCTCGACCGCATCCACCGACATCCGCAGGTCGAGCGGCACGAGGACGAGCCGCGCGTGCATCGCGCCGTAGTACGCGGCGGCCAGGTCGGGGGTCGACGGGCTCCAGGTCAGGATCCGGTCACCCGGCTCGAGGTCGAGGGCGCGCAGGCGCCACGCCGCGATCCGCGCCCGTCGGTCGAGCTCGCGGTAGCTCCAGGTCGTGGTCGAGCCGTCGTCGTGGCGGACGCCGAGCGCGGGCCGCTCGCCGTAGCGCGTGACGGCGCGGTCGAGCAGGTCGAGCAGGGTCGTCATCTGGCGCGGATGCTACCTGCCGGGAGTCAGCCGGCGTCCATCTCCCGGAGGCGGTCCCGGTGGCGGTCGGTCAGCGCGCGCATGCCGACCAGCTGATCGCGCATGGTCGCGAGCTCGGCCAGCGTGAACCCCGCGAGCATCGGTGAGCCCTCGGCGACAAGCGGCCCGTAGAGGGCGGTGACCCGCTCGATACCCGCATCGGTCATCTCGACGAGGACCTGGCGGCGATCGCCGTCGTTCCGGCCCCGCCGGACGAAGCCCTTCCGCTCGAGCCGATCGATCATCGACGTCGTCGCCGCCGCCGACAGGCCCGTCGCCTCGGCCAGCCTCGTGGCGGTCATCGACCCCTCGGTCAGCCAGTCGAGGCAGCGCAGATCGGTCGGGTTGAGGCCGAGGACGCGGCCGACCTCGTCGTCGAACGCCTGGGTGCTGCGCTGGTACGCCTGCATCGCGCGTCCGACTTCCGAGACCAGCCCTTGACGTTTCCCGCCCACGGCAATATCCTTCGACTATCAAACTATCTGGTAAACGAACCATACCGAAGTCGTAAGGAAGGGTAGCACGATGGACGCCCTGATCGTGGGTGCCGGCATCGCCGGCCCCGTCGCCGCCATGGCACTCCAGAAGGCCGGGATCTCCGCGCGCGTCGTCGAGGCGCACCGCCTCGACCGGGGTGACGTCGGCTCGTACCTCTCGGTGTCGCCGAACGGGCTCGATGCGCTCGACGTCATCGGCGCGCTGCCGGTCGCGCGGCAGGAGGGCTTCGCCCACCGGCGCAACGTCCTTCGGGGCAGTTCGGGACGCAAGCTCGCGGACATCGCGATCGGCCAGCCGCTCGACGACGGGACGCCATCGCTCACGATGAAGCGGTCGCGGCTCGCGTCGCGGCTGGCCGAGGAGGCGACGCGCCGTGGCATCGCGATCGAGGGTGGTCGCCGGCTGCGCCACGCGGCGCGGGAGGGCGAGCGGGTCGTCGCGACGTTCGACGACGGGTCGACCATCACGGCCGACCTGCTGATCGGGGCCGACGGCGTCCACTCCGTCGTGCGCCGGCTCGTCGATCCGAATGCGCCCGACGCGCGTTACGTCGGGCTGACGAACTTCGGTGGCATCACCCCGGCCGCGGCCGCTCCGGCCATCGCCCTCGAGCCCGAGACGTGGCAGTTCGTATTCGGCCGTCGTGCGTTCTTCGGAGCCCAGCGGGCACCGAACGGCGACGTCGTGTGGTTCGTCAATGCGCCACGGGGCCCGATCGGCCGGGAGGAGCGGGCGACCACGTCGGACGAGACCTGGCAGCGCTGGCTCGCCTCGTCGTTCATCGAGGATGAGTGGCCCGCGGCCGAGCTCATCCGAGCGGGTCGGCTGGAGCTGGCGGCCGACAACACGTACGACCTGGGCCATGTGCCGGTGTGGCATCGCGACCGGATGATGGTCATCGGAGACGCCGCCCACGCCCCTGCGCCGAGCTCGGGTCAGGGTGCGTCCATGGCCATGGAGGACGGGGTCGTCCTGGCGATGGCGCTGCGCAATTCGCCGACGGTCGACGTCGCGTTCGCGGCGTTCGAACGCGCCCGTCGCGAGCGGGTGGAGCGGATCGTCGCGTATGGGGCCCGGAGCAGCTCCGCGAAGATCCCCGGTCGTGTCGGTCGGATCGCCCGCGATGCCTTCCTGCGTCTTGCGTTCCGGTACCTCGTCACCGAGCGCTCGGTGGCATGGATGTACGGTCACCGGATCGACTGGGATGCCCGGATCGCGCCCGCTGGACACCTTGTCGCGGCTGTTTGACCGCCCCCTACCCCTCGGGTAGACTCCGGCGGCTCTGACGGCCCCAGACCGTCGAGTCGCAACCGGTCGGTCGGCCGCGCACCGGACGCGTCACGCGCGAGACCCTGGTCGGAGGAGGTGAACACCGATTGGCTGAAGTCCGAGTGGGAGAGAACGAGACGTTCGAAAGCGCCCTGCGCCGCTTCAACAAGAAGATCCAGCAGAGCGGCATCCTCGCCGAGGCTCGCCGCCGCGAGCACTACGAGAAGCCGTCCGTGAAGCGCAAGCGCAAGGAAGCCAAGCGCAAGAAGAACGCCCGAACGCAGTCCGGCTAGGCGGGACCACCCGCGACCGGAACCACTGCGGCCCCACGGGCGTCTCGCACGATCGCCCGAGGTAGCCAAGACCGGTGTCCCTTCAAGAGCGAGTCCAGCACGACATCACCGCCGCCATGCGCGGGGGTGACACGCTGCGCCGCGACGTCCTCCGCCTGGCGTCCAATGCCGCGTACACGGTCGAGAAGCGTAACCAGCGGCCCCTGACCGATGACGAGTACCTGACCGTGCTCGCCCGGGAGGTCAAGACGCGACGGGAGTCCGTCGAGGCGTACACGAGCGCCGGACGCCCCGAGCTGGCGGCAGCCGAGCAGGCCGAGATCGACATCCTCACCGAGTACCTGCCCCAGGCACTGTCCGACGACGAGATCGACGCGCTGATCGCCGAGGCGATCGCCGAGACCGGAGCCGCGAGCGCCCGCGACATGGGGAAGGTCATGGGCTGGCTCGCCCCGCGGACACGGGGTCGCGCCGACGGGAAGGCCGTCAGCGGCCGCGTCGCGAGCGCACTCGCCCGTACTGACCTGGCCGGCCACGACGGCGGCACCCACTGATGCTCACCCAGCGCGCGCCGGTCCTCGCCCGCTTCACCCGCAGCGATGCCACCCGCCTCGCCGTCGCCGCGACCAGCCTCGTGCTGGCCCTCACGGCGATCCTTGCCGTCGACATCCTGCCGGCGGAGACACCCACCTACGAGGTCGGCCAGGTCGTCCGCGAGGACGTCGTGGCGCCGCGGGCCGCGTCGTTCGAGAGCCAGTCGCTCACGGAGGAGGCCCGCGACGAGGCACGCGCCGCGGTGCCACCCCAATACGACTTCACGTCCGAGAAGGCGATCACGATCGCCGACGAGCAGGCGCGCGCCTTCGACCAGCGCGTCCAGCGCATCGACACGGCGTTCGGGACGGACCTCACCGCGGAGGAACGGACCGCGCTCCTGGAGACGGCGATCCCGGGACTGTCGGAGACGGCCAAGGCGACGCTGCTGGCCATGGACGCTCCGCGCTGGGCGGCCGTCCGGACCGAAGCCGCACGGATCCTCGACGCGACCCTCCGGACCGAGCTGCGCGACAGCGACGTGGCCGAGACGAGGTCGAACATCGACGGCCGCATGGCCGGTGACCTCGACGAGTCCGAGCGCATGCTGGCCGCCGAGCTCATCGCGCCACTCGTCGTCCCCAACTCATCGTTCGACCAGACGCTGTTCAACCAGGCCCGCGACCGGGCCGCCGAGAACGTGACGCCGGTCCCGGTGTCGATCGTCCAGGGGCAGGTCGTGGTGCGGAACGGGGAACCGCTCTCGGCCGCCGACCTCGAGGTCATCGAGGCGCTCGGCCTCGGCCAGGCGGCGGCGTTCGATGTGGCGAGCCTCGCCGGCTGGTTCCTGCTGTCGGTGCTCACCGTGACGATGCTGCTGACCTGGATCTGGCGGTTCCGGCCCTCGTTCTGGCACCGCGACAACGTGCTGCTGCTGATCGGACTGCTCGTGGTCGGCACTACCCTTGCGCTGAAGATCACCGCCGGCCGCGAGGTGCTCGGGTACTTCCTCCCGACGGCGGCCATCGGCATGCTCCTTTCCATCCTCCTGGACGCCTCGCTCGCCACGATCGTCACCGCGCTGATCGCGGTGATCGGCGGCGCGGTCGCGGGTGGCAGCCTGGAGTTCGCCGCCTACATCTTCCTCGGCGGCCTCGCGGGCATCGTCGCCATCCGCAAGGGCGACCGCCTGCAGGTCTTCGTCCAGGCGGCGATCGCGGTCTTCATCGTCAACGCGCTCGTCGTATCGGTCTTCTCCCTGCTTGGGGCACGCGACATCCGGGGCGTCCTCGAGCTGTGGCTCGCCTCGGCGGTGTCGGCCGGAGGCTCGTCGGTCGCCGCCGTCGGCACGTTCGCGGTGCTCGGCTCCGCATTCGGGATCCTGACCGTCTTCCAGCTGCTCGAGCTCGCCAATCCTTCACAGCCACTGCTGCGCCGGCTGTTGGTCGAGACGCCGGGCACGTACCACCACTCGTTGATGGTCGGCAACCTGGCCGAACGAGCGGCCGAGGCGATCGGAGCCGACCCGCTGGTGACCCGCGTCGCGGCCTATTACCACGACATCGGCAAGCTCGCGAACCCGCTCGCGTTCATCGAGAACCAGGCTGGTGGCGAGAACGTCCACGACGAGCTCGAGCCCGACGTCAGCGCACAGGTCCTCAAGCAGCATGTCGCCGACGGCATCGACACTGCGTACGCCGCGCACCTGCCCAAGGTGCTGATCGCCTTCATCCCGCAGCACCACGGCACGGCCGTGATGAGCTACTTCCTGGCGCGTGCCCGCGAGCGAGCGGCGGAGCCGTACGGCGGGCTCGGCACGACGGAGGGTGCGGCGGCGGCCGCGGCCATCGACGAGCGCCGGTTCCGGCACGCCGGCCCGAAGCCACAGACCCGCGAGGCGGCGCTGATCATGCTCGCGGACAGCGTCGAGGCGTCCGTCCGCTCGCTCGATTCACGGGATGAGCCCGCGATCCGGGCGATGGTCGAGCGGATCGTCGACGAGCGAATCGCCGATGGCCAGTTCGACGAGTGCGATATCACGCTGCGCGATCTGGAGCGGATCAAGACCGCGTTCGTCGAGCAGTTGTTGGGCATGTACCACACGCGGATCGCGTACCCGCAGAACACCGTCGTGGAGCTCGAGTCCCGCCGGGCCGCCGCCGGCGGCGGAGGCGACCGGCCCGCCTCGTGACACGGTCGATCTACCGTCCACCCTGGCGGATCGACCTCGACGTGCGCGATGGCGTCCGCTCGCCGGCCTCGGCGGCATCGTTGTCCCGGGCCGTGGCGGCAGCGCTCGAAGCGGCCCGCGCGCCATCGCCGGCCTCGATCGGTCTGGTGCTGTCGGACGACGCCGAGCTGGCGGCGCTCAACGAGACCCACATGGGCCACGCTGGCCCGACCGACGTCCTGTCGTTCCCGCTGGAGCCGTCCGGGGCATTCACGCTCCCGCCCCGGATGCGACCGCACCTCGGCGACATCGTGGTCTCGGTCGAACGGGCCATCGAGCAAGCCTCCACCGGCCGGGGCGGACAGACCGGCGACGTGCGCTGGACGGCTGCCGACGAGCTGCGTCTGCTGGTCACGCACGGGACCCTCCACATCTGCGGCTGGGACCACGCAACGCCCGACGACGAGGCCGCGATGCGGGACCTGGAACGGAGGGTCCTGGCGCTCAGGCCGTGACCGCCGGCAGGCCATCCTCCAACAGGACGGGCTCCGGCAGCAGGCTGAGCAGGAACTCGAGACGCGAGAGCCCCTCGTGGACGGCGAGGTGGTCGTATGGCCGAGCCATCCCCTCGAGCTCCACGTGGATCGAGCGAGCGATCATCAGCGCCTGGCGCCCGGGCAGGGTGGGGATCAGGTAGCGCGTCCGCCGGTCACGAGCGGCCCGCTTGGTGCGCAGGTAGCCACGGTCGACGAGTCGCGCGACGAGGCTTGTGAAGGTCGACTGGCGCATGCCGAGCCGGCGCCGGATGGCGGCGGCGGTGGCGCGCTCATCCTCGACCGCCGACCACATCACGAGGAACTCGTTGGCCGACAGGCCGACCTCGACGATGTGGTCCTGGAACGTGTGGGCGAGCTCGTTCCGTGCGTGGGTGAGCGAGCTGAGGAACGTGGCCATCGCGGATCCTCCTGTCGGGATCGGCGGGGCGAACGTGAGCGTGGGCGATCGCACCCACACCGATGCGCCGAAATCGGCGCGTCCGCGGCCGAGCGTACGCGTGGGCGCTCTCCCGCCGATCACCGGCCGCCCCGATCCGTGCGAGACGTCCCTCCTCCAGACCCGAGATGCGACGAAATCGGCGCAACCGTGGGGGTGGTGACCGCGGCGGGCGCCCATCAGCGCGGCCACTCCCCGACCGGTACCATCGACGCTCGGCCCACCCGGCAGGGTTTCGGGCCGCGTCGTGCTGTCCCCAACCAGGAGGATCGGTGAAGGTCGTCGTCGGGCTCGGCAATCCTGGAGAGCGCTATGCCGGGACGCGCCACAACATCGGCTGGCTCGTGCTCGACCGGCTCGCGGAGCGGGCGGGCTGGTCGGGTCGTGGGCGCCAGCGCGACGCATCGAACGTGGCTATGGGTCGCTTCAACGGCCTCGACCTGACGCTCGTCAAGCCGCTGACGTGGATGAACGACTCGGGCATCGCGGTGCGCAAGGTGCTCGCCCGTGAGCACGCGCCGCTGGCCGAGCTGCTCGTCGTCGCCGACGACTTCGCGCTGCCCTTCGGCAAGCTCCGGTTCCGCGAATCGGGCAGCGCCGGCGGCCACAATGGCCTGCGCTCCATCGTCGACGAGCTCGGGACCGAGAAGTTCAGCCGGTTCCGGATCGGCATCGGGGATCCGGTGCGCAACGCCCGCGACCATGTGCTGTCGCGGTTCGAGCCCGACGAGGTGCAGCGGCTCGACGAGTTGCTCGACACGGCGGTCGACGCCGTCGAGACATGGGCGCGCGAGGGGACGAGCAAGGCGGCCAACCGCTTCAACACGTTCCAGCTCCGCGAGGCCGACGTGACGCGGCTTGCCCCGCCCGGCGAGGTCGACGGTCCACCCGACGAGGGGGGCATCCGGCGGACGAAGACGGGCTGGCGCCGCGTGCTGCCCGGGCGCAGCGGCCCGCCCGATGCCTGACCAGACGCGTCCGCCGCTGCGCGGCCGACGCGGCCGTGATCGGCGGATCGCGGAGCGGGTCGCGGCCGACTTCGCGGCGCGACACGCGCCGGCGCGTGACGAGGACTCGGTCGACCTCGACGTCGCCTCGGTCGATGCGGAGGTCGACGCCGCCCGACGCGACACGGCACGCCCGCGACCGCGACCGGCTAGCACGGCCAGCCGACGGGACGACCGGCCACGGTCCGGGCATCGCCTGCCGGACCTGTCGGCGCTGCCGCCGCTGCTGGCCGCGACCGGCTCGTTCGCTACCATCCGCGAACGGCTCGGGACGGCCGCCGACATCGAGCGGCCCGGCGTCCGGCGACACGCCGGCGTCGTGGCGGTCCCCCACGGCGCGAAGACCTACCTGGCCGCTGCCCTCGCCCTCGACGAGCGGATCGTCTGGGTCGCGCGCGACGCCGAGATCGGCGACCGCGTCGCCGAGGAGCTGCAGGCCTGGCTCGGCGACCCAGCGGCGGTCGCGGTCCTCGACCCGCGCACCGCGCTTGCGTACGAACGCAGCGAGCTGGTCGCCGACGAGACGGCCGCCCGGGTCGCCGCGCTCGCCGCGTGGCGCGGGGGACGCGCACGGGTGCTGGTCGCCAGCGTCCAGGCGCTGATCCAGCACACGATCGCCCCCGACGACCTGCCCGACGAGGCCCGCGAGCTGCGCGTCGGGGCACGCCTCCACCAGGACGCGCTGCTGCGCGACCTGTTCGATCTCGGCTACAGCCCGGTCACCGAGGTCGCCGGCCGGGGCGAGTTCGCCCGGCGGGGCGGCATCGTCGACGTGTTCCCGCCGTCGATGGAGCTGCCGATCCGGATCGAGCTGTTCGGCGACGAGATCGACTCGCTGCGCTCGTTCGACCCGACCGACCAGCGCACGACCGGCAAGGTCGACCGCGCGGTCCTGCTGCCCGCGTCGGAGTTCCTGCTCCCCTCGGCGGGCGTGGCCGCGATCCGCGACCGGCTCGGACGTGGGGCAACGCGGCTCTCGGAACGCCTCGCCGGCGACCTCGCCCGGTTCGAGGGCACGTCCGACGACCCGCTGCGGCCCGGCGGTCGACGCCCCGAGCGAATCGCGAGCGCTGGCGGTCGGTGACGCCGCCGAGGTGTGGGCCGCCCACGTCGCGCCGTCGACCGGCCTCGACCACATCGACCCGGGCACGGTCCTCGTCCTCGACGAACCGGGCGACATCGCCGAGTCCGCGGCGTTCCTGTGGCGGCAGGCCGACGAGCGCCGGACGGAGCTCGTCGAGGCCGGCGAGCTGCCGAAGGACTGGCCGTCGACCTACCTGCCGCCGCGCGACTGGAAGGGCCGACTGGCCGCATCGCGGACCCTCGAGCTGACCTGGGAATCGGAGCAGCCGACCGACGTCGCGATGGCGGCGGGTGCGCGCGGATCCGGGGACCTGTTCGGCTGGCGCGAACCGACGCTGCCGCTCGGCCGGGCCGGACGGCTCGGCGAGGCGGTCGAGTCGTGGCGTGCGGACGGCGCCCGCATCGTCCTCGCCTCCGACCAGGCGCCGCGACTGGCCGAGGTCCTCGAGGAGGCCGGTCACAGCGTCGCGGTCGTCGACCGGATCGACGAGCCGCCGCCGCCCGGGGCGATCGTCCTGGTCGGGCCGGAGCCTCAACGGCGGCTTCGGCGACGGACCCGACGGCGTCACGTTCGTCACCGACCGCGAGCTGTTCGGCACCGTCCGGGTGCGCCGGCCGAAGGCGCTTCGCCGGGTCGTGCCGCGCGACATCCTCGAACGGCTCACGCCGGGCGACCTCGTCGTGCACATCGACCACGGTGTCGCGCGCTACGAGCAGATGCTGCGCCGCGGCGGGTCGGGCGAGGAGCGTGACTACCTCGAGCTGTCGTTCGCAGGCGGCGACCGGATCTTCGTGCCGGTCGAGCAGATCGGTCGCGTCACGCGCTACGCGGGCGGCGAGCGACCGGCCCTGAGCAAGCTCGGTGGCACGGACTGGCTGCGTGCCAAGCAGCGCGTCCGCAAGGCCGTCGCCGAGCTCGCCGACGAGCTGCTCGCGCTGTACGCGGCGCGCGAGAGCGCCGAGGGTCACGCGTTCGCGACCGACACGCCGTGGCAGGCCGAGATGGAGGCGTCGTTCCCGTACGAGGAGACGGTCGACCAGCTCCGCGCGTCGGCCGAGGTCAAGGCCGACATGGAGCGATCCGTGCCGATGGACCGGCTGGTCGTCGGCGACGTCGGCTACGGCAAGACCGAGGTCGCGCTCCGCGGCGCGTTCAAGGCCATGCAGGACGACAAGCAGGTCGCCGTGCTGGTCCCGACGACCGTGCTCGCCGCGCAGCACCACGCGACGTTCGGCCAGCGCTTCGCCGCCTTCCCGCTGGAGGTCCGGCTGCTGTCCCGGTTCGTGTCGGCGAAGGACCAGGCGGCCACGCTCGCCGGCCTCGCCGACGGGTCGGTCGACGTCGTCATCGGCACCCACCGGCTGCTGTCGAAGGACGTCCGGTTCCGCGACCTCGGACTGGTCGTGGTCGACGAGGAGCAGCGCTTCGGGGTGGCCGCGAAGGAGCGGCTCAAGCAGCTCCGTCGCGAGGTCGACGTGCTGACGCTGTCGGCGACGCCGATCCCGCGCACGCTCAACCTGGCGATGGCCGGCATCCGCGACCTGTCGGTCATCGAGACGCCGCCCGAGGACCGGCTGCCGATCCAGACCCGCGTGGCCGAGGCGTCGGCCGGGCTCGTGCGCGACGCGATCCTGCGCGAGCTCGACCGGGGCGGACAGGTGTTCTACGTCCACAACCGGGTCGAGACGATCGAGGCCCAGGCCGAGCAGCTCCGCCGGCTGCTGCCCGACGCCCGCTTCGTGGTCGGGCACGGCCAGATGGGGGAGGGCGCCCTCGAGAAGGTGATGATCGCGTTCGCGGCGGGCGAGGCCGACGTGCTGGTGTGCACGACGATCATCGAATCGGGCCTCGACATCCCGAACGCCAACACCATCATCATCGACCGTGCGGACACGCTCGGGCTCGCCCAGCTGTACCAGCTCCGTGGCCGGGTCGGGCGATCGTCGCGACGGGCCTACGCGTACCTGCTGTACCGGCGGCGCGAGCGCCTGTCCGACGAGGCGCGCAAGCGGCTCCAGGCGATCTTCAACGCCTCGGAGCTCGGCGCCGGGTTCCAGATCGCGTTGTCGGACCTCGAGATCCGCGGCGCGGGCAACATCCTCGGCGGCGAGCAGTCGGGCCACATGGCGGCGGTCGGCTTCGACCTGTATTCGCGGATGCTGGGCGAGGCGGTCGAGGCCCAGAAGGCGTCGCGCGAGGGCCGCGCCCCCATCGTGGAGGCGCCCCAGGCCGTGGTCGACCTGCCGGTCGACGCCCACCTGCCCGACGACTACGTGCCCGACGAGGCCCAGAAGCTCGAGCTCTACCGCCGGCTGGCGCGGGCGCGATCGAGCGGGGACGTGGCGGCCTTCCGCCAGGAGGTCACCGACCGGTTCGGGCCGATGCCGTCGTCGGTCCAGCGGCTGGTCGAGGTCGCCGAGCTGCGGCTGGCCGCCGAGTCGGCGGGCGTGTCGTCGATCTCCCGCGAGGAGGGCCGGCTGGTCGTGCGCTTCGGCGTCGGCCTGACCCGCGCGGCCGCGATGCAGCTGCTTGGTGACGGTGGCGTGCCGGGCGTTCGTCCGGGCGACGTCACGTTCGCCTCGAACCAGGTCCGCATCCGCGTGCCGTCCGGCCGGGGCACGGCCTGGCGGTTGACGCAGGCGGTCGTCGCGCGGCTGTCCGCCGAGGCATGACCACGGTCCGGGCCGCGGCGCCCGGCGACCGGGGCCGCGTCGCTGCCTTTCTCGAGGAGCGCGGGATGCGGCCGATCGCGCGGCTGGGCGAGCTCCTTGACCCGCTCGATGGCGAGGCGCTGCTGGCCGAGGACCCATCCGGGGCGCTCGCGGGCGTCCTGACCTATCGGCGCGACGGCGTCGACTGCGAGGTCACGACGCTGTACGCGGCCGCCCGGTGGCAGGGCGTCGGCAGCGCGCTCCTGGCGGCGCTGGACGGGGAGATGCGGGCGACCGGTTGCCGGCGGGTGTGGCTGATCACGACCAACGACAACGTCGACGGGTTGCGGTTCTACCAGCGTCGCGGGTTCCGACTCGCCGAGCTGTACGCCGGCGCGGTCGACGACAGCCGCGCCCGCCGCAAGCCGTCGATCCCCGAGATCGGCGACCATGGCATCCCGATCCGCGACGAGATCGTCCTCGAACGGTCGATCGAGTGAGCCGGCGACCGCGGAACGCCGGGCGCGCCGCGGGAAAGCGCGGCACACTTGGACCATGTCACTGAGCCAAGCCGAAGCGGATCGTCACCGCGGCCACCCCGATCACGGTGGCGGCGGCCTGTGGTCCCGCGGTCGACGGAGCCTGACCGTCGGGCTCGTCCTCACGATCACGCTCGTGGCGTTCGAGGCGCTCGCCGTCTCGACGATCATGCCGATCGTCGCCCGCGAGCTGCAGGGCATCGAGCTCTACGGCTGGGTGTTCACGGCGTTCATGCTCGGCTCGCTGATCGGCATCGTCGTCGTCGGCGGGCTCATCGACCGGCGCGGTCTCGGCGGCCCGTTCGCCGTCGGCATCGGCCTGTTCGCCATCGGGCTCATCATCGGCGGCCTGGCGCCGTCGATGCCGGTCCTCGTCGCAGCTCGCTTCATCCAGGGTCTCGGGGCGGGGACCGTGCCGCCGATCGCGTACGTGGCCATCGGCCGGAGCCTGCCGGAGCACCTCCGACCGCAGATGTTCGCGACGCTGTCGACCGCGTGGGTGCTGCCCGGCGTGCTCGGGCCGGCCCTCGCCGGGATCGTGGCGGAAGTGGCCGGCTGGCGCTGGGTGTTCCTCGGCCTGCTGCCGCTCATCGTCCTCTCGTCGGCCATCGCCTTCCCGGCCGTGCGCAGCATCGGGCCCGACCCCACCGACGCGGCAAATGCCGCGACGCTGCGTGAGCGCGCCCCGCTCGCGATCGTCGTGGCGCTGGGTGCCGGCTTCCTGCTCGCCGGGCTGACGAGCGGCCAGCCGATCCTGCTCGTCGTGCTCGGCATCGTCGGGACGTTGCTGGCCATCTACGCGCTGCGCCGCCTGACGCCCGCCGGCACGCTGCGCGCCGCCCGCGGGCTGCCGGCCGCGGTGTTGATGCGAGGGATCATCACGTTCGCGTTCTTCGCCGTCGATGCCTATGTCGCGCTGGCGCTCGTCGACTGGCGTGGCCTGCGTGTGGTCGAGGCCGGCATCGCGCTCACCGCAGCGACGATCAGCTGGACGGCCGGCTCGTGGACCCAGGCGCACTTCTCGTCCCGGCACCAGCCGGAGTGGTTCGTCCGCGTCGGCCTGGTCGTGCTCGTGGTCGGGCTGGCCAGCTTCACGATCGTGCTGTTGCCGAGCCTCTCGCCGTGGCTCGCCGTGCCGACGCTGGCCGTGGCCGGCTACGCGATGGGCCTCGCCTACTCGCCGCTGGCGCTCATCGTGCTCAAGGAGGCGCCCGTCGGCCGAGCAGGGCCGGGCGTCGGCCGCGATCTCGCTGACCGACTCGCTCGGGACCGCGCTCGGGACCGGCATCACCGGCGCACTCGTGGCCGCGTCGGTGCGCGGCACCGGCGACCCGGCGGCCGGGCTCGCGATCGGCTTCGGTGTCGCGGTCGGCGTCGCGCTGCTCGGCGTCGCGCTCGGTGGCCGGTTGCACGCGGTCCCGACGCGGGACCGTGTCGCGGGCGTGGCGGTCGCCCCGGGATCCTGACGCCGGAGCGGGCGCCCGGCTGCGGTAGACTTTCGGCCGGTCCGACGCCGCGCCCAGCACACCGACGTCCGCGGACCGCGTAGCGATCGAGGGAGGACCCGATCCCGATGTCCGCCGAGGCACTTCGCGAGCGGATCCGCGAGATCCCGGATTTCCCCAAGCCCGGGATCCTGTTCTACGACATCACGACCCTGCTCAAGGACCCGGCCGCCTACAAGGAATCGATCGACCTGATGCTCGAGCCGTACAAGGACGAGCAGGTCGACATCGTGGTCGGCATGGAGTCGCGCGGGTTCATCTTCAGCGCGCCGATGGCCTACCAGCTCGACGCGGGCCTCGTCCCGGTGCGCAAGCTCGGCAAGCTGCCGGCCGAGACCATCACGGTCGAGTACGCCCTCGAGTACGGCTCGAACACCCTCGAGATCCACCGCGACGCGATCCAGCCGGGCCAGAAGGTGCTGATCGTCGACGACCTGCTGGCGACGGGTGGGACGGTGAAGGGCACGATCGAGCTGATCGAGCGCCTCAAGGGCGAGGTCATCGGGCTCGGCTTCCTGGTCGAGCTCGAGTTCCTCAAGGGCCGCGACCGCCTCGATGGACGCCGGGTGACCAGCGTCGTCCAGTACTGAGCCGCAGCAGCCGTCCGGCGGGCCGTACGATCGAGCGACGAGATCGAGCGACGATTGACTGACACCCCAGGCACCACGCCCGAGCGTCCGCCGACGCAGCCCGCGTCCGAGACGCCCGTGGAGGGCGCCGACGCCGGGCGCCGCCAGTTCTTCCGCGAGTTCGCCGGGGAGCTGTTCCACGGCGCGGCCGGGGTGGTCGGGGCCGCCCAGACGCTCCAGCGGGTGTCGGCCGAGGCCGCGAGCGCGATCCTCGACCCGTCGGGGTTCGCCCCGGTCGCGGAGCGCCCCATCCCGCCACCGCCGACCGGCTTCCGTGCCGCCTTCCGCGAGAGCCCCGGCGTCCTGCACATCGTCGACCAGCGCAAGCTGCCCGACGTCCTCGAGGAGTTCGAGGCGAGGAACGCGGCGCAGGTGGGCTACGCGATCCGCGAGATGATCATCCGCGGGGCACCCGCGATCGGGCAGGCGGCGGCGGTCGGGCTCGCGCTCACCGCGAACGCCAATCGGTCCACCCGCCCGTACGCGCGGCGGGCGACGCTGCGCGGCGCGGCCAACGTCCTGCGCAACTCGCGCCCGACCGCGGTCAACCTGCGCTGGGCGGTCGACCGGGTGATGTCGGCGTACGAGGCGGTCGGCGACCTGTCCGAGGACGGCGACGCGATCGCGGCGGCGGTCCGGGCCGAGGCGGACGCCATCGTCTTCGAGGCGACCGAGGACCACGGCCGGCTGGCCGGGTTCGGCGCCGCGGTCCTCCCCGCCCGTGACGAGGGTCCGCTGCGGATCCTGACCCACTGCAACACCGGGCCGCTCGCGTGCGGCCAGTTCGGCACCGCGCTCGGCGTCGTCCAGGCGGCCCATCACGCCGGCCGCCAGCTCCACATCTGGGTCGACGAGACGCGCCCCTACCTGCAGGGCTCGCGGCTGACCGCCTGGGAGCTGGCGCAGGCCGGCGTGCCGCACACGCCTGATCCCCGACGTGGCCGCAGGCCACCTCATGGCGACCGGCGAGGTCGACGCGGTGATCGTCGGCGCGGACCGCATCGCCGCCAACGGCGACACGGCCAACAAGGTCGGCACGTACACGCTGGCCGTGCTCGCCGCCCGACACGGCATCCCGTTCTTCGTGGCCGCCCCGATCAGCACGGTCGACCTGGCGACGGCGACCGGCGCGGACATCCCGATCGAGGAGCGCGCCCCGATCGAGGTCCTGTCGTTCCGCGGGATCCGCGTCGCGCCGCCCGACACCGAGGTCCGCAACCCGGCGTTCGACATCACGCCGGCCGACCTCATCGGCGGTATCGTGACCGACGAGGGCGTGCTCCGGCCGCCGTACGACACCGCGCTGGCGGAGGCGGTCGAGTCCCGGGAGCGTCGACGAGCCGCGAGCCCCGGCGTTCGCGCCGCCGGCCGGGTCGGGCGCCTGATGGCCAGCGTGGTCCTCGGCCGCCGGTCCACGACCGTCGCCCGCCAGACGACCGACCAGGATGCGCTGCGGACCTTCCTCGGCCAGGATCGACTGTACGCCGCGTACGCGATCTGCGATCTCGAGGAGCGCGAGTTCCGGCGGACCCGCTGGGGTGCCGCCTTCGAGGGTGACGAGCTCGTCGCGGTCGGTCTCGAGTACACCGGCCCGACGCCGCAGCCGCTGTTCGTGATGGGCAGCACGGACGGCATCGCCGCGGTCCTGCGTGACGTCATCCGCCCGCGTGCGGCGTACATCGCGGCGCGGTCCGACATGCTGCCGGCGATCGAGACGCAGTACCGGGTCGACGCGGGCCCGCAGATGCTCCGCATGTGGGTCGACCGGGCCCACTTCCGCCCGTACCCGGCGACCGTCCAGAAGCTGCTGCCGGTCGAGATCGGCGAGCTCAACCGGCTCTACCAGCTCGGGTTCGCCTCGTGGCTCCCGTCGAGCTCCATCGCCGACGGCGTGTACTACGGCTTGCGCGTCAACGGCCGGCTCGTCGCCGCCGCGGGGACCCACGTCATCAGCCCGGCCGCTCGTCTCGCGGTCGTCGGCAACGTGCTGACCCACATGGACTACCGTGGTCGCGGGTTCGCGACGGCCGTGACCGGCGCCGTCACCGCCGAGCTGCTGCGGAGCTGCGACCAGGTCGTGCTCAACGTCCGGGCCGACAATCCGCCGGCCATCAACGCCTACCGCCACCTCGGCTACGCCGAGCACGCCCGCTTCGAGGAGCGACTGATCCATCGGATCGGCCCACCGTGGGCCGACCTCACGGCGCCGCTGCGGCGCCTCTTCACGCGCAAGGAGATCGACCGCCGATGACCGCCCAGACCACGCTGCCCGCCCACGACCTGACCGACCTCGGACTCGCGTCCGAGGGCGTGCGCCGGATCGAATGGGCCGAGCGCGAGATGCCGGTGCTGCGCCTGATCCGCGAGCGGTTCGAGCGCGACCGACCGCTCGACGGCCTGCGGGTCGGGGCGTGCCTCCACGTCACGACCGAGACGGCCAACCTCATGCGCACGCTCAAGGCCGGCGGCGCCGAGGTCGTGCTGGCGGCGTCGAACCCGCTCTCGACCAAGGACGATGTGGCCGCGGCGCTCGTCGCCGAGTACGGCATCCCGACCTTCGCCCGGCGCGGCGAGGACCGCGACACGTACTACGCGCACCTCAACGCGGTCGCCGACACGCATCCCCAGATCACCATGGACGACGGGTGCGACCTGGTGTCGCTGCTCCACAGCGAGCGATCCGCGCAGGTCAAGGAGGTCCTTGCCGGGACCGAGGAGACGACGACTGGCGTCATCCGGCTCAAGGCGATGGCCGCCGACGGCGCCCTCGGGTTCCCGGTCGTGGCCGTCAACGAGGCACAGACCAAGCACCTGTTCGACAACCGCTACGGCACGGGCCAGTCGACGGTCGACGGCATCATCCGGGCGACCAACATGCTCATCGCGGGCCGGCGCGTCGTGATCGCCGGCTACGGCTGGGTCGGCAAGGGCATCGCCGCGCGCATGGCCGGCCACGGCGCCCACGTCGCGGTCGTCGAGGTCGACCCGGTCCGGGCGCTCGAGGCGTTGATGGACGGCTACGCGGTCATGACCCACACCGACGCCGCCCGGTGGGGCGAGCTGTTCGTGACCGCGACGGGCAACCTCAACGTCTTCCGCCGGGAGCACTTCGAGGCGATGCGGGACGGCGCGGTCATGGCCAACTCCGGCCACTTCGACGCCGAGCTCGACCTGGCCGCGCTACGGGCGCTTGCCGAGGGCCACGTGCGCGAGGTCCGCGAGAACGTCCAGGAGTTCGACCTCGGCGGCAAGAAGATCCACCTCATCGCCGAGGGGCGACTGGTCAACCTGGGCGCTGCCGAGGGCCACCCGGCCGCGGTCATGGACATGAGCTTCGCGAACCAGGCCCTCAGCGCCGAGTACGTCGCCAACCACCACGGCGAGCTCGAGCCGAAGGTGTACGTCGTGCCCGAGGCGATCGACGCGGAGGTCGCCCGGCTCAAGCTGGCGGCGCTCGGCATCGAGCTCGAGCCGATGACCGCCGAGCAAGCGGAGTACGTCAGCTCCTGGCAGCACGGGACGTAGTCCGGCGCTCGTCCACCCTGAGCGCCCGGATGGGGTGACGCGGTAGGGTTCGGCCATGGAGCAGGAACCCGCGGTCGACCCAGGCGCCGCCGAGCCGATCCCGGCGGGGCCTGCGGTGCTGCCGTACGGCAGCTGGCCATCGCCGATCCGCATCGACGACATCGTCGGTGCCGTCGTCCGGCTCAGCGATCCGTGGATCGACGGAGACGACGTCTACTGGATCGAGGGTCGCCCGGCCGAGGGCGGCCGGAGCGTGCTGGTCCGGCGCTCCGGCGACGGCTACACCGCCGACCGCACGCCGCCGCCGTTCGACGTCCGGTCGCGCGTCCACGAGTACGGGGGCGGGGCGTACACCGTCGCCGGCGGGACGGCGGTGTTCTCGAACGTCCTCGACGGGCGCCTGTACCGGCTTGATCCGGGCGACGATGCGCCGCAGCCGATCACCCCGGACGGTCCGTACCGCTACGCCGACCTGCGCTTCGATGCGCCGCGCCGTCGGTTCCTCGCGATCCGCGAGGACCACAGCGGTGAGGGCCATCCCGTCGCCGCCATCGTCGACGTGCCGCTCGATGGCGATCGCCGGCCGCGCGTGCTGTACAACGGCCCGGACTTCCTTGCCGCGCCGCGCCCGTCGCCAGACGGCCTGCGGATGGCGTGGCTCGAGTGGGACCACCCGGACATGCCGTGGGACGCGACCCGGCTGCGCGTCGCGGCGTTCGGCAAGGACGGCTCGCTCGGACCGGGCGACCTGGCTGCCGGCGGTCACGACGAGTCGATCGCCCAGCCCGAGTGGGCGCCGGACGGCACGCTGCACTTCGTCAGCGACCGCACCGGCTGGTGGAACCTGTACCGGCTGGCCGAGGGCCCGCAGCTCCAGCTGCTCGCCCGGCTCGAGGCCGAGTTCGCCGACCCCGCCTGGGTCTTCGACCGCTCCTCCTACGGGTTCCTGCCGAACGGCTCGATCGCGGCCGTCGGCCGCGCGCGCGGCCGCGACCGGCTCTTCCACATCGACCCCGACAGCCTGGTCGGCGAGGTCGAGTCGCCGTTCACCGACATCGGGACGATCCGGGTCGGCGGGGCCGGGGTGGTGGCCAACGTCGGCACGCCGACCGAGCCGCCGACCATCGTCTCGCTCGATCCCGCGACGCTCGCCGCGTCGGGCGTGCTCCGCCACTCGACGGCGTCGTCGATCGACCGGCGCTACATCTCGGTGCCCGAGACCATCACGTTCCCGACGGCGGGTGGCCGCGTGGCCCACGCGCTGTTCTACCGGCCGGTCAACCCCGACGCGATCGCCCCCGACGGGGAGCTGCCGCCGCTCGTCGTGCGCTCACACGGCGGCCCGACGTCGAACGCGATCAACGCGCTCGAGCTCGGGTTCCAGTACCTGACCACGCGGGGCATCGCCGTCGTCGACGTCGACTACGGCGGAAGCACCGGCTACGGCCGCGAGTACCGCCGGTCGCTCGAGGGCGAGTGGGGCGTCGTAGACGTCGACGACTGCATCGGTGCGGCCCGCTACCTCGTCGACCGGGGCGATGTCGATGGCGAGCGGCTGGCGATCGAGGGCGGCAGCGCGGGCGGCTTCACGACGCTCGCCGCGCTCGCGTTCCGGGACGTGTTCTCGGCCGGCATCAGCATGTTCGGCGTGGCCGACCTCGAGTTGCTCGCGCGCGAGACCCACAAGTTCGAGGCGCGCTACATGGACCGTCTCGTCGGGCCGTACCCGGCGCGGGCCGATCTCTATCGCGAGCGCTCGCCGATCCACTCGCTCGACGACATCGACTGCCCGGTGCTCGTGCTCCAGGGCCTCGACGACCGGGTCGTGACGCCGGCCAACGCCGAGACGCTGGTCGCCGCCCTCGCCCGGAACGGCATCCCGCACGCGTACCTCGCCTTCGAGGGGGAGGGCCACGGGTTCCGCGGCGAGGTCGCCCAGCGCCGGACCCTCGAGGCGAGGCTCGCGTTCCTCGGGGCGGTGTGGCACTTCACGCCGGCCGACGACATCGAGCCGCTCAAGCTGCCCGGCATCGAGACCTGGCGATCCCGGCGCACGGTCGCGATCGGCTGAGCCGGGTCGGATCGATCGGCGTGCTCCCGGCTCCGGCGCGGTCGTGACGCTCCCGCACGAGTTCGGGGAGATCGAGCTCGTCTTCCTGATGCTGTTCGCGGCGATCGGCCTGTCGTTCCTGGCGCGCCGGCTGCGCATCGCCGACCCGATCGTGCTCCTGGTCGGCGGCGTCGCCCTCGGGCTGCTGCCGAACCTGCCGCGCATCGAGCTCGATCCGGACCTCGTCTTCCTCCTGTTCCTGCCGCCGATCCTGTTCTCGGCCGCCTACTTCACGCCGATCCGGGACTTCAAGGCCAACGCCCGCCCGATCCTGCTCCTCGCCGTCGGGCTCGTGCTGTTCACCACGGTCGTGGTCGGCCTCGTCGTCCAGGTCCTCGTGCCGGGCATCGAGCCGGCGGTGGCCTTCACGCTGGGGGCGATCGTCGCGCCACCCGACGCCGTCTCCGCCACGGCGATCTTCCGCCGCCTCGGCGTGCCGCGCCGGATCGTCACGATCCTCGAGGGCGAGAGCCTCATCAACGACGCGTCGTCGCTCATCGCCTATCGCGCCGCGGTGGCTGCGGTCGTGACCGGGGTGTTCTCGCTGGTCGACGCCACCCAGCAGTTCGTGATCGTCAGCATCGGCGGCATCGTCGTCGGGGCGATCATCGGGGTCGTGCTGGCGCGGGCGCTGTCGCGGACCGGCGACCCGGTGCTCGAGATCATCGTGACGCTGGTCGCGCCGTTCACGGCGTACGTGGTCGCGGAACAGCTCGGGTTCTCGGGCGTGCTGGCGACCGTCGTCGCCGGCCTGATCACCGGCCGACGCGCAGCGCGCGTGCTGTCGCCCGAGGCACGCCTGCTCGGGCGCGGCGCCTGGGGCACGACGATCTGGGTGATCAACGTGTTCGTGTTCATGCTGGTCGGGCTGCAGGTGCCCGACATCGTGAGCAGCCTGTCGGCGTTCACGACGGCGGACCTCATCCGGCTCGGTGCGGCGGTGGGGCTGACGGTCATCGTGACCCGAATCGTGTGGGTCTACCCGGCGACGTACGTGCCCCGGTTCCTGAGCGCCAAGCTGCGCGAGCGCGACCCGTACCCGCCGCCGCAGGCGGTGTTCATCGTTGCGTGGGCGGGCATGCGCGGCGTGGTGTCGCTTGCCGCCGCGCTGGCGTTGCCGGCCGACTTCCCGCAACGCGACCTCCTGCTCTACCTGACGGTGGCGGTCATCGTCGCGACCCTCGTCGGGCAGGGGCTGACCTTGCCGCTGCTCGTCCGTGGGCTCGGCGTCGCCGACGGCGGCGACGACCTGGAGCACGAGGAGCAGCACGCGCGGCTGGCGGCGGCCGAGGCCGGCCGCGCCCGGCTCGAGGAGCTCTCGCGCGAGTATCCCGGGCATCTCGAGCTCATCGACCAGCTGCGGGCCGGGTTCGACCACGAGTCGGACCACGTCTGGCAGCACGCGGAGGAGGCGCCGTCCGCGGCCGACCAGGAGCTCATCCACCATCGGGCCATCCGCGCGGCCGTCCTGCTGGCCGAGCGCGAGGCGGTCATCCGGCTGCGCGACGAGGGCGAGATCAACGACGAGGTCCTGCGCCGGATCGAGCAGGACCTCGACCTCGAAGCGCTGCGCACGGGCGCCTGAGCCCGACCGCTGACGACCGGCGTCGGATGGTACCCTTCGCCGCGATGAGCATCCTCGACGCCTCCCAGTACCTGTTCACCTCCGAGTCCGTCACGGAGGGCCACCCCGACAAGATGTGCGACCAGGTCTCGGACGCCATCCTCGACGCGATCGTCCGGGACGACCCTGACGCCCGGGTGGCCTGCGAGACGGCGACGACGACCGGCCTGGTGCTGGTCCTCGGCGAGATCACGACGCACACCTACATCGATTTCCAGGCCATCGTCCGCGACACCGTCCGCGACATCGGCTACACGCGCGCCGACTACGGGTTCGACTACCAGACGTGCGGCACGCTGGTCTCGGTCAAGGGCCAGTCGCCGGACATCGCGCAGGGAGTCGACGCCGCGCTCGAGATCCGCGACGACGCCGCGTCGGCGCTGGAGCTCGGTGCGGGCGACCAGGGCATGATGTTCGGCTTCGCCTGCCGCGAGACGCCGGAGTTGATGCCGCTGCCGATCGCGCTCGCCCATCGGATGGCCCGCCGGCTGACCGAGGTCCGCAAGTCCGGGCAGCTGCCGTACCTGCGGCCGGACGGCAAGACGCAGGTCACGGTCGAGTACGAGCGGGGTGTGCCCGTTCGCGTCCGGACCGTCGTCGTATCGGCGCAGCACGATCCCGATGCCCGGCCAGAGCGGCTCCGCTCGGAGATCGTCGAGGCGGTCATCCTGCCGTCGATCCCGCACGAGCTCCGCGACGTCGACCCGGTCATGCACGTCAACCCGACTGGCCGCTTCGTCACCGGCGGGCCGATGGGCGACGCGGGCCTGACCGGTCGCAAGATCATCGTCGACACGTACGGCGGCATGGCCCGTCACGGCGGCGGCGCCTTCTCGGGCAAGGATCCGACGAAGGTCGACCGCTCCGCCGCGTACGCCGCCCGCTGGGTCGCCAAGAACGTCGTCGCCGCCGGCCTCGCCGACCGCTTCGAGGTGGAGGTCGCCTACGGCATCGGCATCGCCCGACCGATCAGCTTCAGCGTCGACTCGTTCGGCACGGGCAAGATCGCCGACGAGGCCATCCAGACGCTCGTCGAGCGCCACTTCGACCTGCGGCCGGCGTCGATCATCGCGGCGCTCGACCTGCGCCGGCCGATCTACCGCCAGACCGCCGCGTACGGCCACTTCGGCCGGCCCGACCTCGACCTGCCCTGGGAGCGCACCGACAAGGCCGCGCTGCTCGCGTCCGAGGCCGGACTGCCGGAGCCCGAGCTCGAGCCGGTCACCGCGTAAGGTCCGGATCCGCGACCGCGGGTCCCGGTCGGTCCGATCGTGGAGGCCCTCGGCGCGGCAGGGTGGGGCGCCATCGCCGCGTCCTCGCTGGTCATCGGCTCGCTGATCGCCCTCGTCCGGCCGGTCGCCAGGCGGCCGCTCGGGCTGATCATGGCGTTCGGGTCGGGCGTCCTGCTGAGCTCGGTCGCCTACGAGCTGGTCGAGGAGGCCGTCGCCGTCGGCGGCCAGCTGCCACTGGCGCTCGGGCTCGGCAGCGGTGCGCTGGTCTTCTTCCTCGGCAACCGTTTCATCGACGCGCGCGGCGCGGCCGGGATGGGCACCATGCGCGGTCCGGCGTCGCCGGAGTCGGGACTGGCCATCGTCCTCGGCGCGGCCCTCGACGGCATCCCGGAGTCGGTCGTGCTCGGGCTGACGATGAGCTCGGGCGGCGGCGTCAGCGTCGCCTTCCTGGCGGCGGTGTTCATGTCGAACCTGCCGGAGGGCATCGCCGGGACCGCCGGGCTCCGTGCCGGCGGCTGGCGGCCGCGCCCGATCATCGGCCTCTGGCTGATCGTGGTGATCGCCTCGGCGGTCGCGGCGCTCGTCGGCGCGACGGTCCTGGCCGGCGGCCAGGGCGAGGTCCACGCGTTCATCCTGGGCTTCGCCGGCGGCGCGATCCTGACGATGCTCGCCGACACCCTCATCCCCGAGGCGTTCGAGCACGCCGGCGGCGCGGCGGGCCTGCTCACGACGCTGGGCTTCGGGGTCGCATTCGCGCTGACCCTGCTCGACTGATCGAGCGCCTCAGCCGCCGCCGGCGTTCTCCGCCACCATCCCGGCGACGCCACCGACCTGCCCGCGGCGACCCGACCGCCGCGCGCTCCGCGTCAGGGCGAACTGGCCGACCAGCAGGATGCCAAGCGTGATCAGCAGCATCACGGCCGCGATCGCGTTCGTCGACGGGGTGACCCCGACCCGGATCTGGCCGAAGACGTAGAGCGGCAAGGTGGAAGTGCCGCGGCCGTTGACGAACGTCGAGATGAGGTAGTCGTCGAACGCGAACGTGAACGCCAGCAGGAAGCTCGCGACGATCGCGGGGAGCAGCTGCGGGAAGGTCACCTGCCAGAACGTCCGCCACGGCGTCCCGTACAGGTCGTAGCTCGCATCGACGAGCGTCCGGTCCATGCCCGAGAGCCGCGCGCGCACCAGCAACAGCGTGAGGCTGATGTTGAACAGCGACAGCGCGCCGACCATCGTGTGGAACCCGAAGCCGATCTCGGTGCCGGTGAGGTTCGTGATGATCCCGTCCCGGCCGATCGTGCTGGCGAAGAACACCAGCGTCGCGATGGCGATCACCAGCTCGGGGACGATGATGCTGATGTACGTCAGTCCATCGAACGGCAGGCGGAACCATTTCGGGGTCCGTTGCAGGCCGAGCGCCGCCATCGTGCCGACGATGGTGGAGAAGACCGCCGTGAAGAAGCCGACGATCAGGCTGTTCGTGAGGTAGCGCTGGACCTCGCGATTGGTGAAGACGTACTCATACCAACGCAGGCTGAAGCCGTCCCAATCCGTGACCCGGCGCTCGGTGGCGTTGAAGCTGAAGACGACCACGATGATGATCGGGATGTACAGGAACAGGTAGACGAGCGCGGTGTGGCCCCGCAGCCAGAGCTCGACCAGGGTGCCGAAGCGGTCGGTGCCGGCCCTTGCGCGCCCGCCCAGCGTACGGGCGGCGGGGAGCGGGACGGACGGGGCGGTCACAGGACGCTCACGTCACGCGCCTGGCGCCCGCGGTTGGTGAACCACACGTAGAACGTCACGCTGATCATCATCACCATGATCAGCGCCACGGCCTGCGCCGAGCCGGACGGCCAGTTGCGCGCGTCGAAGAACCGGAGCACCAGCGAGTTGCCGGCCGTGAAGACGCGGCCGTAGCCGAGGATCTCGGGGATCACGTACTCGCCCATCATCGGGATGAACACGAGGATGCTGCCCGTGATGAGGCCGGGCAGCGCGATCGGCAGGGTGATCTGGCGGAACGTCGCCCAGCGGCCGGCACCGAGATCCTTGGAGGCCTCCACCAGCGTCCGGTCGATGCGCTCCAGCGTGACGTACAGCGGGAACACCATCAGCGGCAGGTAGCCGTACACGAGGCCGATGAGCACGGCCGCTTCCGTCCCGAGGATGCGGAACGTGCGGTTGCCCGTCGCGTCGGCGATGAAGCCCGCGATCCCGTCCGGGCCGAGGATGACGATCCACGCATAGGTGCGGATCAGGAAGCTCGTCCAGAACGGGATGACGAGGAGGATGATGAACAGCCCCTTGCGGCTGCCGGCCCGTGTCGCGATGAAGTACGCCAGCGGCAGTCCGACCAGCAATGCCAGGAGCGTCCCGACGACGGCCAGGAACAGGCTCGTGATGAACGGGTCGGGGCTGCGGATGATGCTCGTGTAGTTCTCGAGCGTGAACCCGCCGGCGTAGCCACCGGTCGGGCTGCGTTCGCCGAAGCTGAACAGGATGACGATCGCGATCGGCGCGACGAGCAGGACGAGGTACCACGCCGAGGCCGGCAGGAGGAGCACGGCCGTCAGCAGACGGCCGCGACCCGCTCCGGGCGTCGACCGCGCTGGGGCGGCCGCCGCGTCGCTCGTCATGTCCGCCGTCAGCCGCCGATGTTCTGGCTGAATTCCTCCCAGATCTCGACGCGCAGCGGGTCAGTGGACACGTCGCGAGCGCCTTCGAGTGTGGGGAAGACATCGTCCGGCACGAACACCGTCGGGTCGTTCAGGATCTCCGGCGCGACGAGCTCCTTGGCCGCGTCATTCGGGGTCGCGTAGCGGTTGGTCTCGGTCTCCTTGGCCTGGATCGCCGGCTCGTGGATGAAGTTGAGCCACGCGTACGCCGCTTCCGGATGGGGCCCGTCTGCCAGCATCGTCCAGGTGTCGACCCAGAAGAGCGTGCCGTCCTCGGGCACGATGTACTCGATGTCGGCCGTCTCGGGCTCGTCGCGCAGCGACACCACGCCGCCCGTCCACACGAGGCCCATCACGGCATCCTCATTCGCGAGCTTGTCGCCGTAGTCGTTCGAGTCGAGCGCCAGCACGTGCGGGGCGACGCCACGCAGCAGCTCGCGCGCCTCGCCGAGCTCGGTCGGGTCGGTCGAGTTGAGCGAATAGCCGAGCGCCTTGAGCGGGGCCGTCATCACGTCGCCTGCCGACTCGACCATGACGATCCGGCCGGAGTACTTGGGCGCGACCTCGAAGAACTGCTTCCACGTCTTGATCTCTTCGGTCACGAACTTCTTGCGGATCGCGATGCCCGTGGTGCCCCAGTCCTTCGGGACGTGGTACTTGTTGTACTTGGCGTCGGGCCCGGCCGGGTCGTAGAAGTCCTGGAAGGTCGGGTTGATCAGCGCCGCGTTCGGGATCCGGTCGAAGTCGAGCTCGACGATGAAGCCCTCGTCGGCCATGACCTTGACGAACTCGGCGGTCGGCGAGGCGATGTCGTACAGCCCGGTCGCCCCGCCCTGGAGCTTCGTCAGCAACGCCTCGTTCGAGTCGTAGATGTCGTAGGTCCAGTCGGCGATGTTGTAGCGGGCCTTGAACTCCTCGATGTTCTCGAGGTCGATGTACTCGGCCCAGTTGTACATGAACAGCCCGCCCTCGGTCGCGTACGAGGGGGCAGGGGCGGCCGACGTCCCCGGCTCACCGGAGGCGGCCGCCGAGGGTGCGGCTACGCTGGCTGCGGCGGACGCCGCGGCGGACGGTCCGCCACCGCCGCTGCAGGCCGCGAGGAAGGCCGCGCTCGCCGACAGGCCGCCGGCCTGCAGCAGGCCGCGGCGGCTGACTGGCCGGCGGGCCATCTGCCTGATGATCCGGTCGATGTCCTGGTCTGCCACGATCCGAACTCCTCCTCCCGGTCGACCCGGGTGTGCACGCCTCATCCCGCGAGGATGAGGTTCGCCTCCTCCTGCCACCGGACGACCACCGGGTCACCCGGACCGACTCCCGGGGCGCCCCCGGCGCCCCCCGCGTTCTGGTGGCGGACGATCACCTCGCCCGCCTCATCGGTCTTGACGCGATATTCCGTCTGGTCCCCGAGGTAGGTGCCCTGCTCGACGCGCCCGCGGAGCTGGGTCATGCCCTCGCGGGCCGCCTCGGCAGCCTCGGCCGGCACGACCTCGAGTCGCTCCGGGCGCGTGATCACGGTCACCTCGGCACCGATCTCGGGCCGGGCGTCGGGGTCGGTCGGCATCCCGCGCAGGGTCATGCCCCGGCTGGTGCGGACGACCATGGTCGTCCCGCCGTCCTCGACGACCGTGGCGTCCATGAAGTTCGAGGTGCCGATGAAGTCCGCGACGAAGCGGTTGATGGGCCGCTCGTAGAGGACGGTCGGGTCGCCCTTCTGCTGGATGAGCCCGTCGCGCATCACGACGATGACGTCGCTCATCGTGAGCGCCTCTTCCTGGTCGTGGGTCACGTAGACGAACGTGATCCCGACCTCGCGCTGGAGAGCCTTGAGCTCGAGTTGCATCTCCTTGCGGAGCTTGAGGTCGAGGGCCCCGAGCGGCTCGTCGAGGAGGAGGACCGTGGGCCGGTTGACGAGCGCCCGGGCGAGCGCCACGCGCTGCTGCTGGCCGCCCGACATCTCCCAGGTGCGGCGCTTCTCGTAGCCATTGAGGCGGACGAGCGAGAGCGCCTCGCTCACGCGCCGGTCCTGCTCCTTCTTCTCGACCTTGCGCTGGCGCAGTCCGTAGCCGACGTTCTGGGCCACGTTCATGTGCGGGAACAGCGCGTAGTGCTGGAAGACCGTGTTGACGTTTCGCTGGTAGGGCGGGACGCCGGCGATCGGCTGGCCGGCCAGGAAGATCTCACCCTCGGTCGGCTGCTCGAACCCGGCGATCATCCGGAGCGTCGTGGTCTTGCCGCAGCCTGACGGCCCGAGCAGCGAGTAGAACTCGCCGCGCTCGATCGAGAGGTCCATCGCGTCGACGGCCGTGACGGGGCCGAAGCGCTTGGTGACGTGCTGGATCTGGACGTCGGGGGCGTCCGTCCGGGCGCGCTGGGACGGTGCGACGGTCGAACCGTCAGGCCGGGCGTCGATCGTGGGGGCAGCGGTCAACGGCGGTCCCTCGCGCGATGGTGCCGGACATCGAGCATGGATCGCTGTAGCGGTGCTACAGGCTCACGCATCGTAGGGGCGACGCCAGCGCTCGTCAACGCGAGGGGCGTGCGAATCTCGTGGCGGTCATGTCTTGCGATCCGGCATCATCGTGGCATCCTGAAGCCACACTTCAGGACCTCGACGGATCAGGCTGCAGCGGAGGGAGGCCCGACCCGTGGTGACGGAGCTCGATCTTGGGAGTCGGATCCGCTCGCTGCGCCAGGCGAGGCGGCTCACCCTGCGCGACGTCGCCGAGCGGGCCGGCGTGACCGAGAGCTTCCTGTCCCAGGTCGAGCGCGACGTGACGAGCCCGTCGATCGCGACCGTGCATCGCATCGCCCGGGCGCTCGACCTCTCGATCGCACAGCTGTTCACACCCGACGCCGACACCGGCCGCGTCGTTCGCCGCGAGGCACGCCAGCGCATCGAGTACCCGGGCCTCGGGGCCGTCGACGAGTTCCTGACCGCCGACACCTCGGGCCGCCTGCAGGTGATCCAGTCGACGATCGACCCGGGCGGCGGGACCGGCGCCGACCCGTACACGCACGAATCGGACGAGGAGGTCGTGGTGGTCCTGGCCGGCGTCCTCGACCTGTGGGTCGGCGACGAGCACTACGTCCTGCGCGAGGGCGACGCGATCACGTACCCGTCGCGGATCCCGCACTGGAACGTCAACAACGGGACCGATCCGGCGACCGTCCTGTTCTGCCTGACGCCGCCGAGCTTCTGATCGGTCCGGTGCCCATCGTCACCGCGCTGGGACCTTCGGGTCGGTCACGAGGGGTAGCGTCCGGGCGGTAGGCTGTTCCCATGGACCGACCCTCGACATCGCGTCGACGGGTGCAGCGGCTGCTCGTCGCCGCCGCGCTGGGGGCAGCCGTGCTCGGGGCCATGCCGTGGCCCGCCGCAGCCGACGAATCCAGCGCACCATCGTCCGAGGCCTCCCCCGAGCCGTCGACCGAACCCTCGCCATCGAGCGGCCCGACGCCGCCGCCCGAGCCGACGCCGGCCCAGACTCCGCCGCCCGAGCCGACGCCCGATCCCACGCCGGCCCCGACGCCCGACGCGACGCCCAACACGCCGGTCGAACAGACGGCGAACCCGACCGCGACGCAGACCCCGGCCCCGACCGCAAGCCGGACGCCGAGCCCGTCGCCGCGGCTGACCACGACGAGCCTCAACCTGTACCGCTGGTCGGCCATGGTCCGCCAGTACACGAACTACTGGTGCGTGCCGGCCACCGTCCAGTCGATGGCCAACCTGGTGCTCCGGACGAGCAACCGCACGTACGCCCGCCAGTCGTACATCTACCGCCTGACCCGGATGCACAACCGCTACCGGTACGCCACCCGCGGCAACGACCCGCAGGGCTGGGCATGGTCGCTCCGCTACTTCACCCACGGCCGTCCGTACTACGCCAGGGCGTACACGGACAAGACCAAGGCGATCAACTCGATCGCGGCGTCGATCGCCCGCACCCGGCATCCCGTCGGGGTGACCGTCAACGCCGGGACGCACGCGTGGGTGGTCCTCGGCTACCGCCAGACGTTCGACCGGACCGAGCCGTCGAAGAAGACCGTGCTCGGGTTCTACGTCAGCGGGCCGCTCGGGACCGCGCGCGACCGCTGGCCGTACCGCTACCTGAGCGTCTCCCAGTTCAAGGAGGTCTTCACCCGCTACCACGAGTGGCAGCGGAGGGTGATCTGGGAAGGCCGGTGGGTGGTCGTCGGGCAGTGACCCGGCCACTCCCGCGCCCCATGGGCGGCGCTAGGATGGTCCGCGCATGTATGCGGTCATCATGGCCGGCGGCGGGGGGACCCGACTCCATCCGCTGAGTCGTCCCGAGCGCCCCAAGCCGTTCCTGCCGCTCGTCGGCGAGGAGACCCTCATCCAGTCGACGGTCCGTCGGCTGCGGCCGCTCACCGAGTCGATCACCGTCGTGACCGATCGGCGCTACGAGCGCCTCGTGCTCGACCAGGTGCCGGACGCCACCCTGCTCCTCGAGCCGATGGGCCGCAACACGGCGGCCGCGATCGCGCTGGCGACCGCCGCCATCGACCGGCCGCTCGACGAGGTGATGCTCGTCATCCCGGCCGACGCCCACATCGACCCCGCGCGCGAGGGGGTGTACCAGGATGTGCTGCGGGCGGCGGCCGACCGGCTCGCGACGGGCTCGTTCGGCATCGACGACCCGCTCGTCACGCTCGGCACCGAGGTGACCCGGCCGGCGACCGAGTACGGCTACCTGCTGCCACGGCTCGCGGCACGCGAGGACGTCGACGGGCTCGCGGCCTACCCGCTGCATGCGTTCGAGGAGAAGCCCAAGCCGGCCCGCGCCGAGGACCTCTTCGAGCGCGTGCCGGGCGCCGCGTGGAACGCCGGCATGTTCATCTGGCGACGGCGGGCCATCCGCGCGGCCCTGCTCCGCTACACCGGCCTGGTCCAGTCGCTGGAGCCGATGGCGGGCGCACCGCAGCTGCTGGAGCGCGCCTACGAGTCGATCCAGCAGCCTCTGTCGATCGACCACGCCGTCATGGAGGGCGCGGCGCGGAACGGCCAGGTGGTGATGGCCTCCATGGACGTCGGCTGGTCCGACCTCGGGTCGTGGAGCGCGCTGCTCGCGGCGAACGGCGCGCGCGGCGAGGGTGCCGTCGTCCAGCCGGGCGAGACCGTCCAGGTCGATGGCGACGACCTCGTCGTGCGGCGAGTCGACGGGCGTCTCGGCATCATCGCCCCGCCGGAGCGCGGTAGCATGACCGCGGCGCAACCGATCGCCGTGCTGCGTGGATCGGCGCCGGACATCGACCTCGTCACCGCGCTCATCGAGCGCTGCGCGGGGGCTGGAGGCTGAGTGACCGCGACCGCCGGCGCCTCGGCGCCCACGACCATCGTCTTCGGGACCGACGGCTGGCGTGCCCGCATCGCTGACGAGTTCACCTTCGACAACGTCCGCCGCTGTGCCGACGGCGTCGCCCACTACGTCACCGAGAGTGGGACGGCCGCCAACGGCGTCGTCGTGGCGTTCGACCGGCGGTTCGCCTCCGAACACTTCGCGGCCGCGGCGGCGGAGGTGCTGCTCGCCCACGACATCCCGGTCGTCATGGCCCAGCACGCGGTCCCGACCCAGATGAGCTCGTTCGAGGTCGTGGAACGGGGTGCCGCTGCCGGCATCGTCATCACCGCCTCCCACAACCCGTGGGTGGACAACGGCTTCAAGGTGAAGGCGCCGACCGGGGCGGCCGCCGGCCCCGAGATCCTCGCCGCGATCGAGTCGCGACTGGCGGTCAATGGCAGCGAGCGGGTCGACCGCCGGCCGCTGGCCGATGCCGAGGCGGCCGGCCTGGTCGAGCGGTTCGATCCGTACGAGGGCTACGAGCGCTTCGTGCGCCGCACGCTCGACCTCGATGCGCTCCGGGCGGCCGACCTCTCGGTCCTCGTCGATCCGCTGTTCGGCGCAGGCGCCGGCTGGATCGGTCGACTGCTCGCGGGTGGCGCGATCCGGGTCCGGGAGATCCACCAGGAGCGCAACCCGTACTTCGGTGGGCTCAACCCGGAGCCCATCCGCCCGAACGTCGACGAGGCGCTGGGCATGCTCGCCGGCGGCGGCTACGACCTCGGACTGCTGCTCGACGGCGACGCCGACCGGGCGGGCGCGGCGGACGAGGCCGGCAATTTCATCCACCAGCTCCAGGTCACCGGCCTGCTGATGTACTACCTGGCCGAGCACCGGGGCTGGCGCGATCCGGTGGTCGTCAGCGTCAACAACACGTCGATGGCGGCGCGGCTCGGCGAGCGCTACGGCATCGCGACCCACGAGACGCCGGTCGGGTTCAAGTTCATCGGGCCCCGGATGATCGAGACCGGCGCGATGATGGGCGCCGAGGAGTCCGGTGGCTTCGGGTTCGGCATGCACCTCCCGGAGCGCGACGGTATCTACGCCGACCTGCTGCTGCTCGACCTGTTCCTGCGCGAACGGGCGGCCGGCCGCTGGCCGGTATCGCGGGCGATGGCCCACTTCCACGAGATCGCCGGGCCGTCGTTCTACCGGCGGATCGACGTGCACGTCGACCGTGCCGACTATCCGGAGGTCAAGCGCCGGCTGCTCGTCGACCTTGCCGCGGCGGGTCCGTCCGACCTGGCCGGCGAGCCCGTCGCGCGAACGGTGGCGCTCGAAACCGGCGATGGCTGCAAGTTCTTCCTCGCCGACGGCTCGTGGCTGCTCATCCGGGCGTCCGGCACCGAGCCCCTGGTGCGGGTCTACACCGAGGCGACGTCGCCGGACGTCCGCGAGGCGATGCTCGAGGCCGGCGAGCGACTGGTGCGCGGGACGTGACCGAGCGTCGCGTCGACAAGCCCTGGGGCTACGAGCTGATCTGGGCGCACACCGACCGCTACGTCGGCAAGGTCCTCGTCATCGAGGCCGGCTCGCGGCTGTCGCTCCAGCGGCACGATGTCAAGGACGAGTCGGTCCTCGTGCGGTCCGGCCTGTTGCGGCTCCATCTGGAGGACGATGACGGGGTCGTGCGCCAGCACGACCTGGGGCCCGGCGACCATCGGCGCGTGCCGGTCGGGCGGATCCATCGCTTCGAGGCGATCGAACGCTGCGAGCTGATCGAGGTGTCGACGCCGGAGCTCGACGACGTCATCCGGCTCGAGGACGATTTCGGTCGCGAGGGGACCAACGCGCCCTGACCGCGGGACGATTTCGGGGGTGACCCCGGCGGGTCTGCGGTGTACGCTTCAGGGACGCGACCGCCATCACCGGTCGACGGTGCAGGACCGGACGGCGGCCTCGTCAGTGCCCATGTGGCGGCGGAGGATGCACGCGATGCACAGCTCCCTGATCGGCAAGGTCGAGAAGGCGAACCGCTATGCGCGAGAGCTCGATCGGATGTCCATCGATCGTCTTTCGCTCACGTTTCGCGGCGACAACGACACCCACCATGTCGCCCTCGAAGCCGGCCAGTGGCGTTGCACCTGCCACTACTTCGAGAGCTGGGGTTCGTGCGTCCATCTCCTGACCCTGCAGAAGGTCTTCGGCGTGATGCTGCCCGACGACGCGCAGGTGTCGATCTTCTCCGCCGGGCAACCCGTCGCGAGCACGTAGGAGCGTCGCAGAAGCGCCTCCGACTCTCGCCCATCACGCTGACCTCGACCGCCCAGAAGTAGCTCGCGTCGCCCGCCCCTTCGGCATAGACGACGTGGACCTCGACTGTCCACGAGCCGCGGCGACGGGGCCGCGAATGCGGGCTGCCCGACGCCCTCGCCGAGGAGCGTCGCGCCGTCGGGTCCCCCGGCGCCGGACGGGACCGACCGCGCCCGCCAGGCGGCGACCGGACGGCCGGTTCGACCGTCACGCGCAGCGGCTCGCCGGCCCCGACCTCGATCGGCGAGCCCGGGAGCCACGGGCTGTCGGATCCGCCGTCGCCCCATGAGTACGTGCCGAGCTGGCCGGCCACCGCGTCGCCGCCCTCGGCCGCGAGCAGCGCGTCGGGTGGCCCGTCGCCGGGCCGGGACGATGACGTCGTGGCGGACGACGGATCCGGCAGCTCGGTGGCGCTGCCCGGCGTTGCCGTCGGCGTCGGCGAGGCGAGGGCGGGGACGGTCGGGACCGGCGCCGGACTGGCCGGAGCGGCCACCGACGAGCATCCCGCCAGCAGCCACGCCGCCAGCCACGACATGACCTTCTGGGTGCGATGCGGACTCATCTGACGACGCCTCCCACTACGGCTCGACGACGGGTTCCGGGCAGTTCGCCGTGCACGGCGCGACGGTCACCCGGACCGTGCTGCTGGTGTCGCCCCTGAGCCCCTCCGACGCCGGCGTCGCGAACGTCGCTCGGAAGTCGGCCGAGCCGTACAGGCGGAGCGATGCCCGGTACGTCCCGGTCGGCGACCCCGAGGTCAGGGTCGCGAGGTTCGTCCAGGTCGTCGAGCCGATCGCCCGGCGCTGGAGTCGGACCGTGCGCCCGCCGATCGGGTTGATCGCGAGGCGGCCGTAGTCGGCGTCGCTGGCGACGCGCAGCAGCGACGTGACGGCGACGAGCCCGCCGTACGCGATCGACGTGTCGCTGAAGGACAGGCTCAGCACGGTGACGAGGTCGAGGCAGCTCGAGTAGACCGAGGACAGCGTCGGCATGTCGTAGACGATCTGGAGCCTGGCCGTGTCGCACGGGCCGTAGACGTGCATGTTGTAGCCGGTCCTGGGCCGGCTCCGCGACACGGTCTGGACGACGGCGTCGGTGTAGTCGCTGTCATCGGGTAGTTCAGGTGGTGGCCGAGGATCTCGACGTGGCCGAACTCGTCGAGCGCGATCGTCTCGGCGTCGTAGCAGCCGTTGGTCGACTGCTGCATCTGGCACCAGCGCAGCGAGCCCCAGTCGAAGGCGCGGCCGTGCTCGCGCAGCCACATCGTGAAGCCGGTCGGGGCGGACCGGGTGAAGCAGCCGATGCCGTTCGCGCCACAGGTCCCGGTCCCGTAGCCGATGGGGTTGGCACCGCCCGAGTCGTAGGCGAATGTCGCGGCCCGCGACGCCCGGGTGTCGTTGCTGTCGTCCGCCGCGGCGAGGATCGCGCTCCGGATGGCCGACGGTGGCACGGACCCGGCGCGCCAGCGGAACTCGAGGGCCTGGTTCTGGCCGAATGGCGAGCCGCCCAGGGTCGGGTCCGGGCCGTGGGCGCCTGCGGTCGATGCGACGACCGATGGCGAGCGACGACGGCGAGGAGGCGAGCGGCCGAGCGATGGGAGCGGCGGCCGCGGAGCACGATCATCGGGGCACCTCGTCGAGGCGGATGGCCCGGCCGTCCGAGACGTGGCGGAGGATGGCGGGTCCGTCGCCGGCGACCGGGCGCGCGACCGTCGGGCCCGAACGGGATCCAGCCGGCACCGTGCTCGACGTTCCCACCCGACCATGACGCTGGGCCGATGAGCCGCCGGCCGTCGGCCGGGAGCGGCATCGGGCGGGGGTCGCGTCCGTCCGGACGGATGGCGCGCAGCGCACCGCCGTCCGCGCCGACCTCGTGCACGACGAGCGCACGGCCCGCGGCATCGCGAGCGAGCACCGCCTGGCCCGCGTCCTCGGCGAGCGTCATCGGCGGGCCGCCGCCCCGGTCGAGCGCGACCAGCGGGCAGGGCAGGCCCAGGCATGCGCCGCGTGCGATGACCCGGCCGTCGGCGACGCCGACGAGCGAGCCGACCGACGGGTCGGCGACGACGGCCAGCGAGGCGGTCGCCAGGTCGAGGAGGCGGAACCGGCAGGCGACCTCGCCGCACGACTCGACGACGAGCGTGCGGCCGTCCTGGCTCCAGCCGAGCTCGCGTGAGCCAGGTCGGCCCGAAGCGGGCGTCGGCATCGATCGGGCCGAGGATCCGGCTCGGGTCGCGGCCGTCCAGCGGTCTCGACCACACCCCGAGGTCCGAGCGCGTCCGTCGGTCGCACCCGGAACTCGACGATCGACCGGCCGTCCGGCGCGAGCGTCGCGTGGCGGACGACGTCCCCGGACCGGCCGACGTCCCAGGCGCAGCCCGCTCCGAGATCGAGGAGCGACAGCCGGGAGGTGCGGCCGTCGTCCGTGCCCGCGAGGACCGCGCCACCGGACGGCCCCGATGCGAACGACTCGGGGTCGAGATCGACATGGGTCCCCGCATCACCGTCGCCGCGCCCGACGGACAGCCGCTGCCCGGTCCGGATCCCGTCGGTGATGATCGGGTCCAGCCGGTACCACGCCCCGATCCCGCCGGGGCCGGGACCGGGCGGACCGGCGCACGGCGGCGGCAGCCAGGCCCCCGGGTCGCCGGCCGTGGCCGCCGCGACCACCACGGCACCGACTGCCGCGAGCACCGGACCGAGCCGCCTGGGCCATCGTGACTCCACCATCTCGGACCTCCGCCGGCGGGCAGCGATGCCGGCGGGAGGAGGGCGAGGCAGGCATCCTACGGATGGCCGCTGCACTCGCACTTATCGGCGCGTCCGAGGCGTGTGCTACGCTCCCGCGACGTTCCCGTCGAACGCCGTGTGGTCGCGAAGCCGGTGTGAATCCGGCACAGTCCCGCTACGGTGAACCGCCCTCGGGCGGAAGTCCGGTCGCCGACCCACGGTGCATGCTCGAACCTTCGAGAGAGAGGTAGGCAGGACCGTGCATCACATCACCTGACCCCTCCTTCGACACGACTCGAAGCGAGGGGTCGTGCGCGTCCAGCGCGACCCCTCCGGCCCATTCCCCGATCCGGAGATCCCATCGATGCCGCTCTTCGACCGACGCCGCGCCGTCGTCCCCATCCTCATCCTCGCCGCCCTGGTCGCCGCCTGCTCGGCGCCGGGCGCCACCACCTCCCCGTCGGCCTCGACCGCGCCGGCGACCGCCACCGCAGCCCCATCCGCCAGCACGGCTCCCAGCCCGTCGGCGGCGGCCTTCCCCGTCACCGTCACCGACGACGAGGGCACGGCCGTCCAGATCGACGAGCGAGCCGGACACGATCGTCTCGCTCACTCCGGCGAACACCGAGATCCTGTTCGCGGTCGGTGCGGGCGATCGCGTCGTCGCGACCGACGACGGCAGCGACTACCCCGATCGAAGCCGCCGGGCTGCCCGACGTCGCGACGTTCGACAGCGTCGATCGTCGAAAGGATCGTCGCCCTGGAGCCAGACCTCGTCGTCGCCGGCGGCCTCGGCTTCACGCCGGCGGATGCGATCAAGCAGCTGCGCGACCTCGACATCCCGGTCGTCGTCATCTACGCCCCGTCGGTCGATGGGCGTGTACAAGGACATCGAGCTGATCGGACAGGCGACCGGCACGACCGATGCCGCGACCTCGCTGACCGCCGACATGCGCGGTGAGATCGATGCCATCAGCGGCGCCGTGTCGGGCCAGAGCCCGAAGCCGCGTGTCTTCTACGACGTCGGGTACGACGCCGCGACGGGTGCCATCTTCGCTCCGGCCGACCAGTCGTTCGTCGCCGAGATGGTCACGCTCGCCGGCGCCGACACGATCACCACCGGTGATCCGAACACCTACGCAGATCCCGCTCGAGACGCTCATCGACGAAGGACCCGCGAGGTCATCGTGCTGGGCGTGAACCCCTTCTACTCGCCGACGCCGGATGCGGGTCGCGACGCGCCCCGGCTGGAACGCCATGACCGCGGTGAAGAACGGCGACATCAGGCCGGTCAACGACATCGAGATCACCCGGCCCGGGCCGCGTCTGCCGATCGGCCTGCGCAACCTGGCCGGCGTCGATCTGGCCGGACGTGACGCTGCCGGCGGCGTCCTAGGCGAGCGTGTCGGCCGGCGCGATCTCCCACGACCTGACCCACGGCGGCGTCGCCGCCTGGGTCAGGGCCCGGCCCGTCGTCGTCGGTCTCGTCGCGTGCCTCGCGCTGGTCGTGCTGCTGGTGCTCGGGGTCGGCCTCGGGACGGTCCGCATCAGCCCGGCCGAGACCATCGGCGTCATCCTGTCGAAGACGCTCGGCATCGACATCGGCGTGTCGTGGACGGACGCCACCGAGGTGATCGTCTGGGACCTGCGGCTGCCGCGGGTCCTGACCGCGATGGTCGTCGGGGCCGGGCTGGCCGTGGCCGGCGCCACGTTCCAGGGGCTGCTTCGCAATCCGCTGGCCGATCCGTACGTGCTCGGGACGGCGTCGGGCGCGGCGCTCGGCGCCGCCATCGCCGTGCTGCTCCCGATCCAGCTCGGTCCTCATCGAGTTCGGGTTGCTGCACGGCCTCGCCTTCGCCGGGGCGCTGCTGGCGGCCTGGGTCGTGTTCCGCCTCGGCGGTACAGGCAGCCTCCGGTGGCGTGACCCGCCTGCTGCTGACGGGATATGCGGTGGGCTCGGTCCTCGCCGCGCTGCTGACGATGGCGATGTACGTGTCCGGGGTCGAGCTGCGCCAGATCTTCTCGTTCCTGCTCGGCGGACTCGGCGGGTCGTCGTGGACCCGCCTGCTCGTCGCCGCCCCACTCATCCTCGCCGCCACGGCCCTGACGATCGCGCGCAGCCGGTCGCTCGACGGGTTGCTGCTGGGCGACGCCGCGGCGCGCCACCTGGGGGTCGACGTCGGGCGTGAGCGCGGGATCCTGCTCGGCCTCGCCTCGATGGCGACCGCCGCGGCCGTCACGATCAGCGGGCTCATCGGGTTCGTCGGGCTGGTCGTGCCGCACGTCGTGCGCATGCTCGTCGGGCCGACGGCCCATCGGGTGCTGCCACTGTCGGCGGTCGTCGGTGCGGCGTTGCTGACCGCCGCCGACCTCGTCGCCCGGCTCGCGGGCGACATCCCGGTCGGCGTGGTCATGGCGCTGCTCGGCGCGCCGTTCTTCCTGTTCCTCCTGCAGCGGACGCGATCGGGGTACCAGCTGTGACCGCGGTCGAGCCCATCCTCGCCGCGAGTGACGTGACGGTGGCGTACGGTGCGCGGACCGTCCTCGACGGCGCGTCGCTGGTCGTCCGGGGCGGCGAGCGGGTGGCGCTGGTCGGGCCCAACGGTGCCGGCAAGTCGACGCTGCTCCGCGCGCTCACGGGCGTGCTCGCACCGCGGTCCGGGTCGATCCGGCTGTGCGGCGAGCCGATCGAGCGCGTCCACCGCAAGGCGCTGGCCCGGACGATCGGGGTCGTCCCCGAGCTCGCCGACCTGCCCTTCGCGATGCCGGTGGACGAGGTGGTCGCGCTCGGCCGGCTGCCGCACGAGCCGCCGTTCACCGGGCTTCGCCGATCCGACCTCGACGCCGTCGATGGCGCCATCGAGCGGGTCGGCATCACCGCCCTGCGCGGCCGCGACGTGCGCGAGCTGTCGATGGGCGAGCGGCAGCTCGTGTTCATCGCGGTGGCGGTCGCCCAGGCGGCGCCGATCCTCGTCCTCGACGAGCCGACCGCCCACCTCGACATCCGCCACCAGGTCGAGGTCATGGAGCTGCTGGTCGAGCTCAACCGGCGCGACGGCACGACGGTCGTCGCGGTGCTCCACGACCTCGCGCTGGCGGCGCATTTCTTCCCGCGCGTCGTCGTCCTCGACGATGGTCGGGTGGTCGCCGACGGGCCGCCCGCCGACGACGCTCGACCCGGGCCGGATCCGGGCCGTCTTCGGCGTCGACCCGGCGCTCGTGCGCCTGCCGGCCGGGGCGCCGTGATGGTGGACGCCGTGCGCGGCGCGCTCGGGCTGCTGACGCGCATCCCGGTCGGGTCCGTCGTGCCCGATCGACCCGGAGCGGCGGCGTTCGGCATCGTCGGGGCAGCGGTCGGGCGGCGTCGCCGCCATCCCGCTGGTGCTGCTCGCGGGGCCGGCCGGCGAGCCGTGGCTCGGCGCGATCGCGGCCGTCGCGATGATGGCGCTCGACGACGGGCGCACTCCACCTCGATGGCCTGGCCGACACGGCCGACGCGCTGCTCGCTCGCGACCCGGCGGCAGCCGAGCGGGCGCGCAAGGACCCGGCCATCGGGTCGGGTGGGGCGATCGCGCTGGTCCTCGTCCTGGCCGCCGAGACCGCGCGCGCTCGCCAGCCTGGCCGGATCGGCGGCCCGCGATCGCGGGCGCCGCGCTCGTCGCCGTCGCGGCGGTGTCCCGGGTCGTGCCGGTCGTCGCGACCCGGCTCGCCGGCACCCGGCGCCGTCGCCGGGCTCGCCGGCTGGTTCCGCGACCGCATCTCGACCGGCGAGGCGGTGGTCGCCGTGGTGACCGCCGCCCTGGTCGTCGTCGGCGCGGGCGCCCTGGCGGCGGCCGCTCTCGACGGGCCGGCGGCATGGCCGATCGTCGCCGGCGCGACCGCCGGTCTCGTCCTGGGCCTGGCGGCCGGGCGGCGATCGGCGCGATGCGCGGCGGGCTCGACGGCGACGCGTTGGGTGCGACCGATCGAGCTGTCGATGGTCATCGGGCTGGCTGCCACGGCCGTCGTGGCGCGCTGACGGCCGGATGGCGACACCCTTGATCCTCGCCCTCGGCGGGACCCGGAGCGGCAAGAGCCGCTACGGGCTGGCGACGACCCGGCGTCTCGCGGGCGACGGGCGGGCGTGGTTCCTCGGGACCGCGTGGAGCGGCGACGCCGAGCTCGACGACCGGATCCGGCGCCACCGGCTCGAGCGTCCGGCCGACTGGCCGACGGTCGACGTCGGGGTCGACCTGGCGGCCGCCATCGGCTCCACCGATCCGAGACGAGCCGGTCCTCATCGACGGGCTGACCCTGTGGCTGAGCACGGTGCTCGGCGACGACGCCCCGGCCATCGACCCGATCCTCGACGGGCCGGTGGCGGCGGCGTACGCCGCGATCGCGGCCCGGCCGGGACCGGTCGTCGTCGTCAGCGACGAGGTCGGCCTCGGGATCGTCCCGATGCATCCCAACGCCCGGGCGTACCGCGACCTCGTCGGGATCGCGCACCAGCGGCTCGCGACCATGGCCGACGAGGTCGTGCTGTGCGTCGCCGGGCTGCCGCTCCGTCTCAAGCCGGGCCCATGACCGAGCGATGCCATCCGGTCGGCGAGTCGCCGCCGTCGACGCGCTGGGCCCGCCCGATGCCGCGGCGCGCGCCGAGGCCGGCGCGATCCTCGACGCGCTCACGAAGCCACCCGGCAGCCTGGGTCGCCTCGAGTGGCTGGCGGTCGAGCTGGCCGGCATCACCGGCACGCCCCGACCGACCCTCCGCCACCGCGCGATCGCAGTGGCGGCCGCCGACCACGGCGTCACCCGCCAGGGCGTCTCGGCCTACCCGGGCGACGTGACGGCCCAGATGGTCGCCAACTTCCTCGCGGGCGGCGCGGCCATCAACGCGCTGGCCGGGTCGGTCGGCGCGAGCGTCACGGTCATCGACGTCGGTGTCGCCGGCGAGATCCCGGCGGTCACCGGCGCGACGGGCGGCCGCGTCGAGCTGATCCCGGCCCGCGATCCGCGCCGGGCACCGCCGACATGACAGCGGGTCCGGCCATGCACCGCGACGAGGCGATGCGCGCGGTCGGCGTCGGACTCGACGTCGCCCGACGCGCTGCGCGATCGGGGCGTCGAGCTGCTCGGCGTCGGCGAGATGGGCATCGGCAACACGACCGCCGCGAGCGCGATCACGGCGGCCATGACCGGCATCGCCGCGGACCGTGTCACCGGCCGCGGCACCGGCATCGACGACGCGACCCGTGACCACAAGGTCGCGGTCGTCGAGCGCGCGCTCGCGCGGCACCGGCCCGACCCGGCCGACCCGATCGGCACGCTCGCCGCCGTCGGCGGTCTCGAGATCGGCGCGCTGGTCGGGCTGATCCTCGGCGCGGCCGGGGCCCGGATCCCGGTCATCCTCGATGGGTTCATCACGGGCGCCGCGGCGCTGCTCGCGGTCGGTCTGGCGCCGTCGGTCGCCGACCGGCTCCTGGCCGGTCACCGCAGCGTCGAGCCGGGCCACGCCGTCATCCTCGAGCGGCTCGGCCGTCGACCGCTGCTCGAGCTCGACCTGCGTCTCGGCGAGGGGACCGGCGCGGCCCTGGCGATGTCGCTGGTCGACGCGGCGGTCGCCGTCCGCGACGGGATGGCCACGTTCGATACCGCCGCGGTCTCCGGTCCGGTCGAACGCGCGCCGCGCTGACCGCGGTGGTCGCCATCGTCCTCGTCCGCCACGCGAGCACGGCGTGGTCGGGCGTGCGCTACTGCGGGCGAAGCGATCCGCCGTTGTCCGACAAGGGCCGGGCGGAGGCGGCACGCCTCGGGAAGGCGCTCGCGCCGCAGCTCGAGCCGGGCACCAGGATCGTGACCAGCCCGTCCCGGCGGGCCGTCGCGACGGCCGAGGCCATCGTCGCCGCCGGCGGGCGCCGTCGGGGCCGACATCGACGACCGGTGGCGCGAGGCGGACCTGGGCCTCGTCGAGGGCCGGACGTTCGATGAGGTGGTCGCGATCGCGCCGGCCCTCGCCGCCGACCTGGCCCGCGGGGTGCTCGCCGTCGACTGGCCCGACGGGCGAGACGCACGCGGCGCTCGCGGAGCGCGTCTCGACCGCGTGGCACGACCTCGTGGCCGACGGCCGGCCGGTCGTCGTCGTGACCCACGCCGGGCCGCTCATGCACGCCCTGGCGATCGCGGCCGACCGGCCGATCCGTGCCGACGATCTTCTCGCCCCTGCCGTCGCCGTCCGTGTCGACGTCTCCGCCGAGGGGCCGTCGACCGTGACCGTGCTACCCTCCGGCGCGTGACGCGACGCCCGTCGGGTCCGCCGGAGCGGCCTCGCCCGTTCCGCCGCCGGTCCTCCCTTCCGCTCCATCTCCTCGGCGCCCTCGTCGCGGTCGCCCTCGTCGCCGCGGCGTGCATCGGCGGCCAGTCGCCCGTTCCACGCCGTCGCCGGTCGCCTCGAGCGCCGCCCCGTCGCCCGTCGCCGTCGCCCTCGGCGTCCGTGGAGCCGACCACCTCGCCGGAGCCCAGCGTGTCGCCATCCGAGACCGCGTCGACGGCCGCGACCGAGGACCCGTCGACGTCCGGGGCGACCTCCGAGGCATGCACGGGTACCGACGACAACCGGAGTTCTTCGCAGACGCGGCGCGGGCTTCGACTGGCCGGTGTACTGCCCCGTCCTGCCCGCCCGCTGGAACGTCATCGAAGGCAGCTTCGCGGTGCGCGCGGCGGCAGCCTCGGGATCACGTACGCGGCCCGAACGGTGCCAGGCTGGCGCTCCAGCAGGGCGCCTTCTGCGACGCCCCCGACGGATGCGTGCCGGCCGGGACGGATGCGGGCGATGCGCCGTTCGGCGACCAGACCGGCACGCTCGTCAGGCTCGACGACGGCGGCTGGGCGATCGTGGTCGACCGTGGCGCGAACCCGAGCTGGCTGGCCGTCGCCCATGGCATGGACGAGTCGACCTTCCGGACAGCGGCCGGCGATCTCGTTCGCCTGGACTGATCGCCGCGGACCGAGCTAGCCCGGACGCGGCTCCGGGGGCCCCGCGTCGGCCAGGGCGGCCTCGGCGATCGCGGCGATCGCGTCGACCGTGGCCTCCATGTCGGCGTCGTCGCGCTGCATCACCGCGGTCGCGCCGAAGCCGATGACCGGTGCGCCGCTCGTGGCGATCGCGCGGACCGATGCGACCGCCGTCGCCAGCGCCAGACCGTCGGGTTCGGGCGTCGCCACCGCCCAACCGCCGCCGGCGTCGAGCGCGTCCAGGTCGAACGCCACGTACCAGGCGTCGATGCGCTCGGCGACCGTCGAGGCCCACGCGGCGGCCGCGGCCTGACCGGCCGGGTCGGCGAGCATCCCGGCACCGAACTGCGCGACGCCGCTCGCGGCGAGCATCCGGGACTCGGTCTCGTCGAGGACCTGGCCGCCGAACAGCGCCGCGTCCCGTTCCGCCACGGTCGGTGCCTCGGCCGCGGCCACGAGGTCCGGGTCGCCCCGGCCGGTCGCCATCGCGAAGGGCATCCCCCAGACGTTGCCAGACGGCGTCGTGTCCGGGGTGTTGAAGTCGCCGTGGGCATCGAACCAGGCGAGGCCCGAGCCGCGATGTCCGGACGAGCCCGGCGGATGCCGGCCAGCGCGCCGGCGTGGGTCGTGCAGTCGCCACCGAGCGACCAGGAGGCGGACGTCGTCGCCGCCCTGGACGAGCCCCGTCTGGACATGGCTCGCGAGACGGCCGAGGTACTCGACGATCCGGTCGCGGTTCTTTGCCCGCGGGTCGGGGTCGGGCGCCCAGCCGGGGTCGTTGGCCGCGTCCCCATGGTCCAGCCACGTGACGCCGGACAGGGCGGGCCGGGCGGCGAGTCGATCGCGCAGGCCGAGCCGGCGGAGCTCCGTGGGGGTGGCGCTCCATGCCGGCGAAGTGGCCGCCCAGGGCGGTCGGCGAACCGGCGATCACGACCGTCGGGGCGATCACGTCGTCAGGATACCGGTATCGAGCCGGTCGGCCGTGGGCCATCATGGCCGTCATGCGCATCGCCGACTTCGCGCTCGAGCGCTACTTCGCGCGCTGGGAGTTCGCCGTCGACCACCTGCTCTGTGCGTCGGACGTGCAGGGCTACCCGATGGCCGACCTGCTCGCCCTGGCCGACGACGAGACGAGGGCGCTGTGGGACGGACTGACCCTCGGCTACACCGAGTCGACCGGCCACCCGTTGCTCCGGCGCGAGATCGCCGCGCTGTACGACGGCCTCGATCCCGACGACGTGCTGGTGTTCGCCGGGGCGGAGGAGGGGATCTTCTGCCTCGCCAACGTGATGCTCGGACCGGGCGACCATGCGATCGTCACGTGGCCGGGCTACCAGAGCCTGTACGAGGTCGCGCGGTCGACCGGCGCCGACGTCACGCTCCATGAGCTGCGCGAGGACACGGGCTGGTCGCTCGACGTCGACCTGCTCGGGCGCCAGGTCACGCCGTCGACGCGGCTGATCGTGGTCAACGCGCCGCACAACCCGACCGGGATGCTGCCCGACCGGGCGACGTTCGACGCGCTCGTGACGATCGCCGACGGCGCCGGGGCGCACCTGCTGCTCGACGAGGTCTACCGGTTCCTCGAGTTCGACGCCGCAGACCGACTTCCGGCCGGTGCCGACGCCGTCGCCGCGCGGCATCTCGCTCGGCGTCATGTCGAAGTCGTTCGCGATGGCCGGTCTGCGGATCGGCTGGCTCGCCACCAGCGACCGCGAGCTGCTGGCACGCTGCGCGGCGTTCAAGGACTACACGACGATCTGCTCGTCGGCGCCGTCCGAGGTGCTCGCGACGATCGGGCTGCGCGCCCGCGACGAGGTCCTGCGTCGGTCGCGCGAGATCGTGGCCGCGAACCTCGAGCGGCTCGACGCGTTCTTCGACGACTGGGCGGACCGGTTCACGTGGGTCCGGCCGCGGGCAGGGTCCGTCGGGTTCCCGCGCCTGACGGTGCCGGGCGTCGGGATCGACGAGTGGGCGTCTGGTCTCGTCGAGGCGGCCGGGGTGCTGCTGCTGCCCGGCTCGCAGTTCGGCTACGGCGGCAACCACTTCCGGATCGGGTTCGGCCGGACCGATCTGCCGGTCGCGCTGGAGCGGCTCGAGGGGCACGCACGCCGGACCCTGCGCTGATCGGGGCTCTCGTGGCGACTCCGCGACCTGGCGATCGATCATGACCCTGCTTCGCTCGATGGTCCGGAGCGAGGGGGTGACCGCGATCATCGCGACCCACGACCCGCTGCTCATCGACCTGGCCGACCGTGTCGTGGAGCTGAAGGACGGTCGGCTGTCGAACCGGACGGACTAGGAGCGGCCTGGGCCGCGCCTCACGCGGCGCCGAGGGCGACGACCGGGCGCTCCGTCAGCAGGCGCCGGGCGGCATCGAAGAACGAGCGGGGCTGCGATCGCCCGTGCCAGCCCAGCGCCTTCGCCGGGGTCAGGCGGATCGTCGCGGAGTACGTGGCGGCGAACTCGTCGGGCGTCAGACCGAGCGCCGAGATGCGCTCGCGGTACTTGGCCAGGAACGGCGCCGGCAGCGGCGCGGGTGCGTCGTCGACGCGTGCCGTCGCCTCGAGCAGGCCCACGTCGAAGTCGTCATCGGCGTCGCCCAGCGCGAGCATCGCCCGCGGGTCGTTGCGCAGGTTGCGGACCTTGCGCGCCGCCGGCTTGGAGCGGATGACGATCGCCTCGCCGTCCCAGACGAACCAGACCGGGACGAGGTGCGGGGCACCGTCGGTCCGGATCGAGGACAGCCAGACGACCGGTTCCGTCTCGAGGAACCGCTGGATGCGGAACGCGGCGATGGTCGTGCTGTCCATGCCGCCAGCATCGGCGGCGACCCCGTCCCGGGCCTCGGACGCCGGTCATGGACCGGCATGGACATGCGTCGTGTCGGGTCAGCTACCTTTGCCGCCGCCCATCATCCCGCCGAGGCCACCGAGCAGGTCGTCCAGACCGGCCGCGCCGCCGGCCGCCTGGCCGCCCTGGGCGCCGCCGGCCCCACCGAGCAGGCCGCCCAGCAGCCCGCCGATGTCGGGCATCCCCGACTGCGCCGCCTGGTTCAGGCCGCCGTCGGGCACCTGGCCCTTGGGCGTCAGCGTGTTGATGATCTGGGGCAGGAACGCGGCCAGCAGCGGCAGCAGCGTGCCGATGTCGAGACCGGACTTGCCGGCGAGCCGCTGGACCTCGTCGTCGCCGAGCGCGGCGCCGAGCGCCTGCGGGTCGACGGGCTGGTTCGGGCCGCCGCCGATCCACGTGTCGACGGCATCGCCGTAGCCGGCGTCGTTGAGCTTGCCGACCATGGCGTCGAGCCCGCCTTCGTCGCGGACCGCGCCAGCCAGCCCGCTGAGCGCGGCGGCCGGATCCGATCCCAGGCCCTGGGTCAGTTTCGAGAGATCGTCCATGGGAGAGCCCTCCCCGAGGGATGGCGACCCGAGCCGTGCCGGGGTTCCGCCCGAGCCTACGCGGCAGCCGGTCGCCGCCCAAGCGTGCGCACCAGTCAATCGGCCGAGGCCCCACCCTCCGGCTCGGGCAGGTCCCACGTCCAGGTCTTGAGCCGGCGCAGCAGCCGGCGTCCGGTCAGGTCGAGATGGATGGGCGTGACCGCGATCCGCCGGTTCACGACCGCGTGGAAGTCGGTGCCGGGGACGGCCAGCCCCGACGGGGGCGGCCCGCCGATCCAGAAGTACGGGATGCCGCGCGGGTCGGCGCGCTCGACGAGCTCGTCGGAGTACACCCGCCGGCCGAGCCGGGTGACCTCGATGCCCGCGCATTCCTCGAGCGGGACCGCCGGCACGTTGACGTTGACGAGCTCGCCGCGCGACAGGCCCTCGGTCAGGATGTTCCGGGCCACGATCGTCGCGGCGTAGCCGGCCAGCGTGAAATCGGGGTGCTCGTAGTACTCCTGCGAGATGGCGAACGCAGGGCAGCTGTTGATGACCGCCTCCATCGCCGCGCTGACGGTGCCGGAATAGGTGATGTCGTCGCCGAGGTTCGCGCCGTAGTTGATGCCCGACGCGACCAGGTCGAAGCCGTGCCCGAAGTAGCCCAGGAACGCGAGGCTCACCGCGTCGGTCGGTGAGCCGTCGACCGAGTACGCGGTCGACCCGTCGGCGAGCACCCGCTCGCGCACGCGCAACGGGCGCATCAGGGTCTTCTGGTGGCCGACCGCGCTCTGGTTCGTGTCGGGCGCGACGACCGTGATCTCGCCCATCGGCTCGAGCGCCTGCTTGAGAGCCAGCAGGCCGCGCGACTCGACGCCGTCGTCGTTGGTGATCAGGATCCGCGGCTTGCTCGTCCACTCCGGCACCGGCCGGCTCGGGGTGCGCAGCGCGCGCGGCCCGCCGCGGGCGGCGCCGCCGGCGAGCGGCTCACCACGCTCCTTGTCGAGGTCGCGCCGCTCGGAGCGCGCCCGCTCGCGGGTCATGTCCGGGACTTCGCCGCGGGCGGCCTTCGTCTCGCGCGGCGTGGTCGGCTCGTCGGCCGGTTCGTCGGTCACGGCTCGGGGACGTCCACGGCCTGGCCGGGCGCCGGCTCGCGGGGCACCTGGACGGGCCGGCCCTCGCGCTCGCTCAGGCGCTTGGCCGCGCGGCCCGCGACGGTCCGGTCGCCCGTGGTCCGGTGGAGGAAGTGGAAGAAGAACGCCGACACGACCGCCGCGACCGGGATGCCGAAGATGGCTCCCGGGATCCCGGCGATCTTGGCCCCGACGAGCACCGACCCGAGGACGACGACCGGGTGGATGCCGACCGCGCCCTGCATGATCCGCGGTTGCAGCACGTTCATCACGACCAGCCAGCCGGCGCCCATGACGAGGATCGTCGGCAGCACCACGTCCGGCTTGGAGAACAGCGCGACGAGGACCGGCGGCGCCCAGGCGATGAACGGGCCGAAGAACGGGATCGCCATCAGCACGCCGGCGGCGACCGCCGACAGCGCGGTCAGGCCCAGGCCGAAGACGAGGTGGGGGACGAGGGCGACGGCGAAGTAGGTCAGGCCCATGATGGCCTGGCCACGGAGGAAGCCCCCGAACGACTTCGCGGTCGACGTCTGCAGCAGGCGCGCCTCCTCGGCGTAGGACGGCGGCACGAGTCGGAAGAGGAAGGCCATGATCTGGTCGCGATCGATGACCATGTAGATCGACAGGATGAACACGATGAGCATCGTCCCGATCGCGCCGACGCTGGCGACCGCGATCGACTGGAGCGGCACGATGAGCTGGCCCGCGAGCTCGTCGAGGTTGTCGAGCACCGCCTGCGCCTGCGTGGCGAGGTCGACCTGGGTGAGGCCGATCGAATCGAGCCATGCCTGCATCGGCGCGACGATGGTCCCGATGTCCGCGCGGATGTCCGGCAGCGACGCGACGAGCTGGGTGATCGAGTTCGACAGCGCCTGCGTGACGACGAGGATCAGGAAGATCAGCCCGGCCACGATGGCCGAGTAGACGAGAACGGTCGCGAGCTCGCGCGGCAGGCGCGGGATGAGCGCCACGATCCGGGTGACGACCGGGCTGATGATGAACGCCAGCAGCCAGGCGAGGAAGAACGTCAGGAGGACGTCGCCGAAGTAGAAGATACCCTCGGCGGTCAGGCTGATCGCGAGGTAGGCGAGGACGATCGTCGCGAGGATGAGGATCGCGCTGACGAGGCGGCGGTCGCGGCCCCCGGGCGGGATGGCCTCGAGCATGACGCTTAGCGCAGACCCATCTTGAGGCGGACCTCGTCGATGGTCGCCTGGGCGATCGGTCCCACCCGCTCGGCGCCCTCCGCGAGGATGCGGTCGATGCGATCGGGGTCGTCCATCAGCGCACGGTAGCGCTCGCGCGCCTCCGCGTAGTGACCGAGCACCCGATCGGCCAGCAGCTTCTTGGTGTCGACGCAGCCGGTCCGGGCGGTGCGCTCGCCCTCCCAGATCTCGTCGTAGTCGTCACCGAACGAGCGGTGGAGCTGGCAGACGTTGCAGACCTCGGGGCGACCCGGATCGGTGCGCAGGATGCGCTTGGTGTCGGTGACCATCGACATGATCTGCTTCCTGATCACGTCCTCCGGCGCGAAGATGTCGACGGTGTTGCCGAGCGACTTGCTCATCTTCCGGACGCCGTCGGTGCCGAGCACGATGGGCGCCTCGGTCAGGACGGCCTGGGGTTCCGGGAAGGTCTTGCCGTAGCGGTTGTTGAAGGCGCGGACGATCTCGCGCGACAGCTCGAGGTGGGCCACCTGGTCCTTGCCGACCGGCACCAGCGACGCCTTGTAGATGACGATGTCGGCGGCCTGCAGGACCGGGTACGTCAGCAGCCCGTGGTTGATGTCGTCGGGCTGGTTCTGACGCTTCTCCTTGTAGGTCGGCGTCCGCTCCAGCCAGCTGACCGGGGTGACCGTCGCGAGCAGCCAGGCGAGCTCGGTGTGCTCGGGTCGATGGCTCTGGACGAACAGCGTGCAGCGCTCCGGGTCGAGGCCGAGCGCGAGCAATCCGGCCGCCATCTCGCGGGTCTGGCGCCGCACCCGCTCGGCATCATGCAGGCTCGTGAGCGCGTGGTAGTCGACGATGCAGTAGATCGCCTCGTACTCCCACTGGAGCTTCACGTAGTTGCGGATCGCGCCGAGGTCGTTGCCGATGTGGGGCACCCCGGATGGCTGGATGCCGGAGAAGATCCGTGGGCGGGGAGCGGGCGCCTGCACGGGTGACGGCGCGGGCAGGATCTCGGTCGTCATCGAGCGCGAGTGTACTGGACGGTCTTGCACGGTCGGTCATCGGTCGGGCGCCCCATCGGCCGGTGCTGAGCCCGACTCGAGCGGGCAACAGGGGGGAGCGTGAGGACCGAGGGCCGCTTCGGCGGGCCTCCGTCCCGCGTTCGGGGACCGGACCCCCGACACGCGCGCGGGCTACCATTCGGACCGATGCGCGTCCCCCGTCACGAGCCCCGCCCGTGAGCCGTCCGCCGCTGCGCGTGGCGGTGCTCGGTGCCGGGACCGTGGGTGGCGCCGTCCTCGATGGCCTGACCCACCATCCGGACCGGCTCACGACCGCCGATGGCCGGCCGATCACCCTCACGGCCGTCGCCGTCCGCGACATGGAGCGGGCGCGCGGCAACGGCATCCCGACGCGACCTGCTGACCGACGCGCCGGCCCACCTCGTCGCCGACCCCGACACCGATGTCATCGTCGAGCTGATGGGCGGGCTCGAGCCGGCCCGGACGCTCATCGCGGCCGCGCTCGGCGCGGGCAAGGCGGTCGTCACCGCGAACAAGTCGGTCATCGCCCAGCACGGTCCGGCGCTGGAGGCCGAGGCCCGCCGGAGCGGCGCGGCCTTCCGCTTCGAGGCCGCGGTCGCCGGCGGGATCCCCGTCCTCGGCCCGCTGGCCCTCGACCTGGCCGGCAACGACATCGTCCGGGTGCGCGGCATCGTGAACGGCACGACCAACTACATCCTGACGGCCATGGCGGAGGACGGCCGGCCGTACGACGAAGTGCTGGTCGACGCCCAGGAGCTGGGCTACGCCGAGGCCGACCCGAGCGGCGACGTCGAGGGCGACGACGCGGTCAACAAGATCGTCATCCTGGCCCGGCTCGCGTTCGGGCGTTGGCTCGACCCGTCGTCCGTCGGACGCCGACCGCCGACGGCGCGCGGCACGGGCCGCCCGGGCATCACCGGGGTGACCGACCAGGAGATCGAGGGCGCCGCGGCGCTCGGGCTGACGCTCAAGCTGCTCGCGACGGCGACCCGTCGCGATGACGCCATCGAGGCCGCCGTCATCCCGACCGCGGTGCCGTCGGACAGCCCGTTCGGCTGGACGGACGGGGTCACGAACCGGGTCGAGATCGAGGCCGAGCCGCTTGGCGTGGTCCGCCTCGCCGGGCCCGGTGCCGGCGGCGCCGCGACCAGCAGCGCCGTGCTCGGCGATCTCGTCGCGGTCGCGCGCGGCCAGGGCTCGACGTGGGCCGGGCTGCCACCGGCGGTCGACGCCGCGGTCGCGGCGGCCGATCCGCTCGACGCACCGCGGCGCTGGTTCGCGTTCGTGCGGGTCGGTGCGCGAGGGCGACCTGCCGCCCGTGATCGAGCACGCCGCGTCGGTCGGGTTCGAGGACGGCAGCGCGATCCGGACCGAGGTCGCGACGCTCGACGAGGCGAAGGCAGCGTTCGACGCGATCCTGCCCGACGGGGTCGACGTCACGCTGTACCCGGTCGATGACTGACGCGCCGCTCGCGGCGACCGGGATGCGCCCGCGGCTGATCGACCGCTATCGGCGGTTCCTGCCCATCACCGACGCGACCCCCGCCCTTGGGCTCGGCGAGGGCGCCACGCCGCTCATCCACGCCGCGCGGCTGGGCGAGGCCATCGGCGCCCCGAACCTGTACCTCAAGATCGAGGGCCAGAACCCGACGGGCTCGTTCAAGGACCGGGGCATGGTGGTGGCGGTCGCCAAGGCCGTCGAGGGGGGTGCGAAGGCGATCGTCTGCGCCTCGACCGGCAATACGTCGGCATCGGCGGCGGCGTACGGGGCGGTCGCCGGTCTCGAGGTCATCGTGGTGCTGCCGCGCGGCCAGATCGCCCTCGGCAAGCTGCTCCAGGCGCTCGCGGCCGGCGCACGGGTCGTGTCGGTCGATGGCAACTTCGATGACGCCCTGCGAATCGTGCGCGCGCTCGCCGAGCAGGACGAGCACCCGGTGACGCTGGTGAACTCGGTCAACCCGTACCGCCTCGAGGGGCAGAAGACCGCGGCGTTCGAGATCTGCGACGACCTCGGTCGCGCACCGGACGTGCTGGCCATCCCGGTCGGCAACGCCGGCAACATCAGCGCCTACTGGGACGGCTTCCAGGAGTACGCGGCCGCCGGGATCGTCCGCGCGAAGCCGCAGATGTGGGGCTTCCAGGCCGAGGGCGCGGCACCGCTCGTCCACGGTCGCCGGGTCGAGCACCCCGAGACCGTCGCCACCGCGATCCGCATCGGTGCCCCGGCGTCGTGGGACAAGGCGCTCGCCGCTCGCTCCGAGAGCGACGGCCGGATCGAGGCCGTCAGCGACGCGGAGATCCTCGCCGCGTACCGCTACCTCGCCACGCTCGAGGGCGTGTTCTGCGAGCCGGCATCGGCGGCCAGCGTCGCCGGCGTCCGCAAGATGGCGATGGCCGGGGCGCTCGACCCGACGGCGACCATCGTGGCCGTGATCACCGGGCACGGGCTCAAGGACCCGCACACGGCCGAACGCCAGGTGCCCGGCGTCATCGAGGCGGCGCCGACGCTCGGCGCGGTCGCCGTCGCGCTCGGCTGGACCTGAGGCGTGGTCGCCCACTGGCTCGCCGAGCTCGACGGCCGCCGGGTCACGGTCGAGGTGCCCGCGTCATCGGCCAACCTCGGCGCGGGCTTCGACTGCCTCGGCGTCGCCCTCGCGCTGACCAACCGGGTCGAGGTCGAGGTCCGCGGCTGGAGCCGCGGCGAGATCGAGCTGACCGTCGACGGCGAGGGCCGCGAGGAGCTCGCCGAGGACCGTGACAACCGGTTCGTGCGGGGGCTCGAGGCGGCGATGGGCGCGGCCCGCGGCGAGCTGCCGGAGGGCGTCGGCTGGCGGATCGAGATGCGCAACGACATCCCGCTGGCGCGCGGGCTCGGCTCGTCCGCCGCCGCCACCGTCGCCGGCATCGTCGCCGCGAACGCCCTGCTCGGCGGCCCGCTCGACATGGCCACCCAGCTACGCATCGCCGCCGGCATCGAGGGCCATCCGGACAACGCCGCGGCGGCGCTGCACGGCGGGTTCGTCGTCTCGAGCACGACGCCCGAGGGCGTCGAGGCCATCCGGATCGAGGTCCCGCGCGACCTGCGCGCGGTCCTGTTCATCCCCGACCGGCGCCTGCCGACCGACTCGATGCGCAAGGCGCTCCCCGCGACGATCCCGCTCGACGACGCCGTCGCCAACCTGGGCGCGGTGGCCCTCGGCGTGGCCGGGCTGTCCGTCGGTCGCACCGACCTGCTCGCCCGGCTCACGATCGACCGGCTCCACGAGCCGTATCGCGCGGTCGTCTACCCGGAGCTGCCGCGCATGGTCGCTGCGGCGCGCGAGGCAGGCGCGCTCGGGGCGTGCCTGTCGGGTGCCGGGTCGACGATCCTGGCCTTCGCCGATTCGATGTCGCAGATCTCGCGGGTCGAGGCCGCGTTCGTCGCCGTCGCCGCCGACAGCGATCTCGACGGGCGCGTGGTCGTGGTCAAGCCCCGCAGCGCCGGTGCCCGGGTCGTCACCACCGGGCAGTGATGGACAACGGGCAGCTCATCTGCCCGAGTGGGCGGCGATGAACAGGGCGACCTCGTCCCAGGCGGCCGCGCTCTCGCGGGCGAAGTCGGTCGCCTTGCGGTCGAAGAAGCTGTGGGGCGCGCCCGGGTAGGTCACGACCCGGTGGTCGACGCCTCGCTCGGTGAGCCCGCGATCGAACGCCGCGATCGCATCGGCCGTGATCGCCCCGTCGGCGCCGCCGAACAGGCCGAGCACCGGCGACGCGACGTCGTCGAGCGGTCGAGCGGCGCCGGCGCGTCGTTGCGCCACGGTCCCTCGAGCGTGCCGTACAGCCCGATGGCGCCGGCCAGGTCGAGCCCCAGCGTCGTGGCGAGGAACGACATCCGTCCGCCCATGCAGAACCCGATCGTGAAGGGGCTCGCGACGCCGTCGTCGCGGAGCGAGGCCACCGCAGCGCGCGATGTCGGCCGAGATGCCCGCCCACGTCGTCGCCTGCACGTGCGGCATGTGGTCGAAGTCCTCGCCGCGCCGGCTCGCGCCGGCCGTCCGGCCGAACCAGTCGATCGCGAGGGCATCGACGCCCCGTTCCGCGAAGCGCAGCGCGAGCTCCTCGTAGAACGGATGGAGACCGCGGACGTCCGGGAGGATCGCGACCCCGGACCCGTTCGGCGTCACGGGGCGAGCTCGGAACGCCGCGAAGCGGTTGCCGTCATCGACGGCGACCTCGACCAGCCGGCCGTCGAGTGCCGCGCCAGCGATCGGGGCGATGGGCGGTCGACTGTCGTGATCGAAGCACATCGGGGAAACGTGGCCTCCGGGGTCTGCGTCGCCGATCGGATCATGTCGCCGGATCGGATGCGACGAAATCGTCGCACTTCGCGTCGAGTCGAGCAGGATCGTGCACGACGCCAGGCGTCCGCCTGGGCGTCGACGAGACGCCGTGCGCGAACCATCGCCGCGCAGGACCCGGATGCGACGAAATCGGCGCATCCCGTGGGGACAGCCGCCGGGAGCCCCCGCGAGGGTCGCAGCGGGATCACCGCGGGAGGATCGCAGAGGCCGGACGCCCGGAGACCGACCCAACCGGCGGTAGAATGCCGGGATGCCCGCCCCCCTCGTCGTCCAGAAGTTCGGCGGCTCGTCGGTCGCCGGGGCGGACCGGATCAAGCGGGTCGCCCGGCGCGTCGCGCGCGAACGCGCGGCCGGCCACGCGCTGGTGGTCGTGGTCTCGGCGATGGGCGACACCACCGACGAGCTGCTCGGCCTCGCCGCCGCGATCACCGACGAGCCCGACCCGCGCGAGCTCGACGTCCTGCTGGCCACCGGCGAGCACCAGAGCGCGACGCTCCTGTCGATGGCGCTCCACGCGATCGACATCCCGGCGATCAGCCTGAGCGGGCCGCAGGCCGGCATCACCACCGACGGCACCTACGGCCGGGCACGCATCGCCGGCATCGAGCCGCGCCGCGTCCACGCCGAGCTCGAGAGCGGCAAGGTCGTCATCGTCGCCGGCTTCCAGGGGCAGAGCTCGCAGTCGGCGACCGACCAGGAGATCACCACGCTCGGCCGCGGCGGCAGCGACACGACCGCGGTGGCGCTGGCGGCCTCGCTCCGCGCCGAGCGCTGCCAGATCTTCACCGACGTACGCGGGATCTACACGGCGGATCCGCGGCTCGTGCCGGCGGCCCGCCAGCTGCCGCTCATCGGCTACGAGGAGATGCTCGAGCTCGCCCACCAGGGCGCCCAGGTCATGCAGGTGCGCGCCGTCGAGCTCGGCTGGATCAACGATGTCGTCATCGAGGTGCTCAGCTCGTTCGAGGACGCGCCGGGCACGCTCATCAAGGAGGACCCGCTCGTGGAGCAGCGCAACAAGGTCCGCGGCCTCGCCCACGACCGGAACGTCGCCAAGGTCACGATCGTCGCGGTGCCGGACCGGCCGGGCATCGCCCGGGCCATCTTCGAGCCGCTCGCCGGCGCCGGCGTCAACGTCGACATGATCGTCCAGAACGTCGGTCACGGCGGCGAGACCGACATGTCGTTCACGGTCCCCCGGGTCGAGCTTGGCAAGGCCAAGAAGACGCTCGAGCCGATCGTCCGCGAGCTCGGCGCCCGCGAGCTGACGACCGACGCGTCGGTCGCCAAGGTCAGCATCGTCGGCGCGGGCCTGCACAACGCTCCGGGCTACGCGGCCCGGATGTTCGGGACGCTGGCCGACGCGGAGGTCAACATCGAGATGATCTCGACCTCGGAGGTCCGCATCACCTGCATGATCGCGGAGGAGGAGCTGGAGACCGCCCTGCGTGCGCTCCACGAGGCGTTCGAGCTCGAGCGCCCGGAGCCCGTCGAGGTCGCGGCAGCCGGTTGAGCCCCTTCCTCGGTCGCCGTGAACGCTTCGACGTCGTCGGCTCGACCAACGACGTCGTGCGCGGCTGGCTCGATGCCGGCACGCCGGAGGTGTGCCTCGCGGTCGCCGACGAGCAGAGCGCTGGCCGCGGTCGGGACGGGCGATCGTGGACGGCCCCGGCTGGATCGTCGCTGCTGCTGTCGCTCGGCTTCCGGCCGACGTGGTTGCGTCCGGAGCATGCCTGGCGGCTGGCGGCCATCGTGTCGGTCGCGATGGCCGAGGCGGCCGATGCGGCCGTCGGCGCAGCGAGGGGGACCGTCAAGCTCAAGTGGCCCAACGACCTCGTGACCGTCGGCGACGGCGGGATCCGCAAGCTCGCGGGTGTCCTCGGCGAGACCGACGGCCTCGGGACGAGCGACCCGCGGGCGGTCATCGGGATCGGGGTCAACGTCGATTGGGCGGCCGAGGACATCCCCGCCGACCTCGCCGACTCGATGACCACGGTGCGGGCCATCGCGGGCCACCCCGTCGACCGCGAGACGATGCTCGACGTCTTCCTCGGCCGCCTGGAGTCGTTGGTCCGGACGACCCGGCTGACGGGCTTCGAGGCGGACGGCTGGGTCGCCCGCCAGGTCACGACCGGACGGCCGGTCGACCTCGTCGCTCCCGACGGCACCAGCGTCACCGTCCGTGCCGCCGGCGTCGATCCCGACAGCGGCGCGCTCCTGGTCGACGACCCCGGGGTCCCGGGCGGGGTCCGGCCGGTGCTCGTCGGCGAGATCCGTCACGTCCGCGTCGCCGGGCCGGCACGGGCCGGGGTGTAACGCCATGGCTCGACCGGCATTGAGGAAGTCGACGCGGCCCGAAGCGGCCGCTCGCCCGCGTCTTGCCCACCTCGACCTCGACCGGTCGCTCGTGGACGCGGCCCGGGCCGATCCTGCGCGGTTCGACGCCCTATACAGGAAGTACGTGGCCCAGGTGTACAGCTACGCGGTCTACGAGCTCGGCGACCACCACGAGGCGGAGGACGCCACGGAACGGACGTTCCTGTCGGCCCTCGCCGGGCTGCCGCGCTTCCAGGAGCGGGCTGGCCCGGACGATGGCGAGGGTGCGTCCACGTTCCGCATCTGGCTGTTCCGGATCGCGCGCAACGTCGTGGCCGAGCGACGCCGTCGGTGGCGGCGCCGGCCGGAGGCGCCACTGGACGCTGCGCTCGGGACGCCCGACCCGACCGACGTCGAGCGGGTCGTCGTCGACCGCGAGTCGGCGATGGCAGCGTGGCGGGCGGTCGACCGGCTCGGTGGCGATCGCCGACGGGCGGTCATCCTGCGCTTCGTCCACGAGATGTCGACCGCGGAGATCGCCGCCGTCCTCGACAAGTCGGAAGGGGCGGTCCGGGTCCTCATCCACCGCGGTCTTCGCGGGGTCGCGCGCGACCTCGCCGCCCGCCGCGAGGGGAGGGCGTGACCCCCGGCTCGTCGCCGCGCGACGGGGAGATCGAGGCGTTCGTCGTCGACCGCTATCTCGACTCGCTCATCGCCCGCGCGCCGGCCGATCCGACCGACGTCCCGCCCGAGCTGCGCGCGACCGCGGACCGACTGGCATGGTCCCTGCCTCGCTACCACCCGTCGTTCCGCTTCGAGGAGGCGCTCGCCGCGCGGCTGGCGGCGGTCGGCTCCGGTCGAGGTCGAGCGGGCGCGCTGATCGACTTCCCGGTGGCCGCGTCGCCCGCCGACATGACGGCCGGGCGGCACGGTCAGGTCCACCCGGTCGTGCTCCGCGGCGTGCTCACGTCGGCCGCGATCTCGCTGGCCGGCGCCGCCTGGGTCGCATGGCGGCGCGGCCGGCCGACGGACGACCCGATGAGCCGCGCGATCCGCGCGGTCGCACGGACGCGGGTCGTCTGATGCCGCTCAAGCTGCCCTCCTTCCGGGCGCGCCGGGACGTCTACCCGCCGGACCTGTGGACCAAGTGCCCGACCTGCTCGACGATGCTGTTCAACAAGCAGCTCGACAAGAACCTGCGGGTCTGCATGACCTGCGGCCATCACTTCCGGCTGTCCGCCGAGGCCCGCCTCGGCCACCTGCTCGACCCGGGCACCTGGACGGAACGCGACGCCGGGCTGCAGTCGGTCGACGCCCTCGGCTTCGTCGACCAGAAGCCCTACCCGGACCGCCTTGCCGCCGCCCAGCTCGCGACCGGCATGCGCGACGCCGCCGTATGGGGTACCGGCGCGATCGGCGGGCACGAGCTCGCGATCTGCGTCATGGACTTCGGGTTCATGGGCGGGTCGATGGGCGCGGTCGTCGGCGAGAAGGTGACCCGCGCAGCCGAGCACGCGCTCGCCGCGCGGGTGCCGCTGATCGTCGTGAGCGCGTCGGGTGGCGCCCGGATGCAGGAGGGCACGCTAGCCCTGATGCAGCTGGCCAAGACGCTCGGCGCGTTGGAGCGACTGCGTGCGGGTGGCGTGCCGTTCATCTCGGTCATGTCCGACCCGACCACCGGCGGCGTGTTCGCGTCGTTCGCCGCGGTCGGGGACGTGAATGTCGCCGAACCCGATGCGCTCATCGGTTTCGCGGGGGCGCGGGTCACGGCCGGCACGATCGCGGCCGAGCTGCCGCCCGGCTTCCAGCGCGCGGAGTTCCTGTTCAGCCACGGGTTCGTCGACCGGGTGGTCGTCCGTGCCGAGCTCCACGACGAGCTATCGAGCCTGCTCCGGCTGCTGCCGGCGCGCGGGTCGTTCGAGCAGGCGGAGCCGGTCGAGGAGATCCCCGCGTTCCGGCCGTTCTCGTTCCTGACCACCATCGCCGACCGCGTCGGCGAGCTGACCAACGGCGACGGCTCGTCGAGCGACGACGAGATCGACGCGATGACGACGCCGGTGACGGTGCCGGCCGTGGCGCCCGACGGGGTCGTCGAGGTCGCCGCCGCCGAGGCCGCGCCGCGTGACGACGTGTGGGCCCGCGTCCAACTGGCTCGCAACCTGCACCGGCCGCGCACGCTCGAGTTCGTCGACGCCATGGCCGACGAGTTCATCGAGCTCCATGGCGACCGGCTCTTCGGGGACGACGCCGCGATCGTCGCCGGCCTGGCCCGCATCGACGGTCGACGCGTCGCCGTCGTCGGACAGCAGAAGGGCGCCGACACCGACGAGAACATCAAGCGCAACTTCGGCATGCCCCACCCGGAGGGCTACCGCAAGGCGATGCGCGTCATGGAGCTGGCCGAGCGCGCCGGGCTGCCGATCGTCACGTTCGTCGACGTGCCGGGCGCACACCCAGGACCGGAGTCCGAGGAGCGTGGCATCGCCGAGGCCATCGCCCGCTCGATCGGGTTGATGAGCCGCCTGCGCACGCCGATCGTCACGATCATCACCGGCGAGGGCGGCTCGGGCGGGGCGCTGGCGATCGCTGTCGGCGACGTCGTGATCGCGCTCGAGAACGCGGTCTACTCGGTCATCAGCCCGGAGGGCTGCGCCTCGATCCTGTGGCGGACGCCCGACGAGGCGGCCAGCGCGGCCGCGGCGATGCGCATGTCGGCCGCCGATCAGCATGCCCTCGGCGTCGTCGACATCGTCGTGCCCGAACCGGGCGAGGGCGCCCACGATGAGCCGGCCGCCACCGCCGACCGGTTGCGGGCGATCATCGTCGACCGGCTCGATGTGCTCGCCGAGATCCCGATCGACACCCTGGTCGACCAGCGCTACCGACGCTACCGTGCCCTGGGCGCCTACACTGAGGTCGCCCGACCCGACGTCCCCGGACGCGTGGACCGCAGCCTGGCGGACCGCCTGCGCGACCTGCTCGATCCGGCGCGGCGAGGCCTGGTCGGGGTGGAGGTGTGGTCCCGCGACGACGAGCCGCCGGCGCGGGAGGAGGTGTAGGGAGTGCCCGATCCGCTGTCGCACGACGCCCGGCGACGGGACCCCGACGCGCGCGAGCGTGCCGCCGACCACGCCGCGATCGAGCGGCTCACCGGCGAGCTGCTGCCTGCCCTGATCGCCAAGCTCGGCGCGACGGGTCTCGGCGAGCTCGAGGTCCGCGAGGGCACATGGCGCGTCCGTCTCCGCCGCCCGGCGAGCGCAGGGACGGGCGGTTCGCGCGACCGGCGCGCCGGCGACCGGGCCGCGAGCGAGCGCTCCGGAGAGCGCGGTCCCGAGCGACCGCCGCGAGCCCAGCACCTCCACCCGCATCCCGAGCCGCCGGCGATGGCCCGGTCGGACGGACAGGGCGTTGCCACGTCGCCCGCGGTCGGCGTCTTCCAGCCGCGCAAGGACCTGTCGGTCGGCACCCGCGTGCGCGCGGGCGACCGGCTCGGTGCCGTCGACATGCTCGGCGTCCCCCAGGAGGTGATCGCCCCGATCGACGGCATCGTCGGCGAGGCGCTCGTCGAGCCGGGCGACGCCGTGGAATACGGTCAGGAGCTGCTGATCATCGACTTCGGCGTCCCGATGTCGACCAACGGCACGGGCGCCTGACCGGATGTTCCGCAAGGTCCTGATCGCCAATCGCGGGGAGATCGCGCTGCGCATCCTGCGCGCGTGCCGGGAGCTCGGCGTCGAGTCGGTCGTCGCCTACAGCGAGGCCGACCGGGAGTCGCTGCCGGTGGGGCTGGCCGACGAGGCCATCTGCATCGGTCCGCCCGACGCCCAGCGGTCCTACCTGTCCGCCCCCTCGGTCATCTCGGCGGCGCTCATCACCGGCTGCGACGCCATCCATCCGGGCTACGGCTTCTTGTCTGAGGACGAGGGCTTCGCGGACGTCGTCGCGGCGCACGGGCTGACCTTCATCGGGCCACCGGCGAACGTGCTCGAGCGGTTCGCGAGCAAGGCCGGCACGCGCCAGCTCCTCGGCGCCCACGGGCTGCCGACGATCCCGGGCTCGGACGGGATGCTGCGCGACGACCTGCACGCCCTGTCGGAGGCCGACCGTATCGGCTACCCGGTGCTGGTCAAGCCATCGGCGGGCGGCGGCGGCAAGGGCATGCGCATGGTCCGCACCGCGCGCGAGCTCGAGTCGGTGCTCAAGGTCTGCCGCAGCGAGGCCAAGGCCGCCTTCGGCGACGACTCGCTGTATCTCGAGAAGTGGCTCGACGAGAACCGCCACGTCGAGGTCCAGGTCGCCGTCGACCGCTACGGCCACGGCATCCACCTCGGCGAGCGCGACTGCTCCGTGCAGCGGCGCCACCAGAAGATCCTCGAGGAGGCGCCGACTCCCGCCCTGTCCGACGCGGCCCGCGCGGAGCTCGCCGAGCGCGCGGTCCGCGCTGTGGTGGCCGCCGGCTACGAGAACGTGGGCACGCTCGAGTTCCTCGTCGATGCGCGCGGCGACTTCTACTTCATCGAGATCAACTGCCGGATCCAGGTCGAGCATCCGGTGACCGAGAGCCTGACCGGGGTCGACCTCGTCGCGATGCAGATGCGCATCGCCGCGGGCGAGCCGCTGGGCATCACCCAGGCCGACATCCGCTTCGAGGGGCACGCGATCGAGTTCCGCATCAACGCCGAGGACCCCGCCCACGACTTCCGACCGGGCGCCGGCGTCGTCGAGCGCTACCACGCCCCGGGCGGTCCCGGCGTGCGCATGGACTCGCACCTGTTCACCGGCTACGAGGTCCCGCCGTACTACGACTCGCTCCTGGGCAAGCTCATCGTGTGGGGCCCGGACCGGCCGACCGCCATCGCCCGTGGTCGGGTGGCCCTCGAGGAGCTCGTCATCGAGGGCATCACCACGAACGTCGACATCCACCAGGCCCTGCTCGCATCGGAGACGTTCCTGGAGGGACGGATGACGACCAACCTGCTCGACCGGGTCGGCAGCGCGGCGTTCCTCGCGGCGGCCGCCCGGGCATGAGGGTCGTGCAGACCTGCACACGCCGGTCCGATGCCGGCGCCGCTCACCGCCCAGACTGAACGACCACGACCCAGTCCAGGAGTCGCCCGTGCCCGAGACCGTCCACACGACCGCCGAGATCGAAGCCCTCATCCCGCACCGCCACCCGTTCCTGCTGGTCGACCGCATCGTCGAGTACGACCCGGACGCGTCGCGCATCGTGGGCGTCAAGGGCATCACGGCGACCGAGTGGTACTTCGCGGGGCACTTCCCGGGCTTGCCGGTGATGCCCGGCGTGCTGCAGGTCGAGGCGCTCGCCCAGACGATGGCCGTGTACGTCGCCAAGCAGCCCGGGTTCGGCGACCGGATCGGGCTGTTCGCCGGCATCGACGACGTCCGCTTCAAGCGGATCGTGGCACCCGGCGACACGCTCCGGCTCGAGGTGACGATGGAGAAGCTCGGCTCGCGCTTCGGCAAGGGCCGCGGCGTGGCGACGGTCGATGGCGAGGTCGCCTGCGCGGGGACGCTGAGCTTCATCATCCCGCCGGAGGGCGCCCTCCGATGACCCGGATCGCCGCGCTGTCCGACATCCACGGCAACGCCTCCGCACTGGAGGCGGTCCTGGCCGACATCGCCCGCGAGAAGCCCGACGCGGTCATGATCGCCGGGGATCTCGTGCTCAACGGGCCCGAGCCCGCCCTCGTCGTCGACGTCCTGCGCAGCCTCGGCGACAGCGCGCTGATCGTCGGCGGCAACACCGACATCGCAGTCGCCGATTTCGATTACGCGGCCGCATTCCCGTGGATGATCGACGGCGTCCCCGATGCGATCGTCGATGGCGCCGAGTGGGCGCACGACGCGCTCGGGGCCGAGCGCGTCGACTGGCTCCGCCGTCTGCCTTCCGAGCGTCGGTGGCGGACCGACGACGACACGCTCGTGCTGGCCTGTCATGCGTCGCCCGGATCCCAGACCGCCGGCTTCGACCAGGGCCTCGACCCGTCCGTGACGATCGAGCGGGTCGCCCGGACCGATGCCCGCGTCATCGTCTGCGGGCACACCCACGAGCCCGAGGTGCGCGACCTCGGCTGGAAGGTCATCGTGAACGACGGGTCGGCCGGCTACGTCTTCGACGGCGACCCGACCGCGTCGTGGGCGCTCGTCGACATCGCCGACGGCGAGGTCAGCGCCGAGATCCGACGGACGGCGTTCGACACGCTCGGCGTCGCCAACGCCATCTCCGCGCGCGGCCTGGCCGGCGACGTCTACCGCGCCGCGACGGTCCGCACCGGGAAGCTCGTGCGATGAGCCCGGCGACCGGGACCGCTCGACGCGTCGTCGTCACCGGGATGGGCGCGCTGACGGCGCTCGGCAACGACGTGGCGAGCACGTGGGCGGGCATGGTGGCGGGGCGCTCCGGGATCGCCACGATCGACGCGTTCGATCCCTCGCGGCTGAGTGCCCGGATCGCCGGCCAGGTGCGCGACTTCGACCCCGGCCATGTCGTCGACCGCAAGGACCAGCGCCGGATGGACCGCTACATCCAGCTCGGCCTCGTCGCGGCGCGCGAGGCGATGGACCAGGCCGGTCTGCCGGAGCGCCTCGACGGCGAGCTTGCCGAGCGCACCGGCTGCATCCTGGGGACCGGCCTCGGCGGCGTCGGGACGCTGGAGGACGGCTTCGCCACGAATGTCACGCGCGGGCCCGACCGGATCAGCCCGTTCCTGATCGCGTACGGGATCCCCAACGTGGGGTCGGGCCAGGTCGCGATCAGTTTCGGCATGACCGGGCCGAACTTCGCCACCGTGTCCGCCTGCGCGACCGGCGGTCACGCCATCGGCGAGGCGTTCGAGACGATCCGCCGCGACGACGCCGACGTCATGCTGGCCGGCGGTTCCGAGGCCGGCATCTTCGAGCCGCTGGTGGGCGGCTTCGCGTCGATGCGCGCCCTGTCGACCCGCAATGACGACCCGGAAGCCGCCTCGCGACCGTTCGACACGGGCCGAGACGGGTTCGTGTGCGGCGAGGGCGCCGGCGTGCTCGTGCTCGAGGAGCTGGCCCACGCCGAGGCCCGCGGCGCGACGCCGCTCGCCGAGCTCGTCGGCTACGGCGCGACGGCGGACGCCTCGCACATCACGCTGCCGGCTCCAGGCGGCATCGGCGCGGTCCGGGCGGCCCGACGGGCGCTCGAGAAGGCCGGGCTCACCGCCGACGACATCGACCACGTGAACGCACACGCCACGTCGACGCCGGAGGGCGACCGCTCGGAGCTCGAGGCCATCCGGACCATCCTGGGCGATCGAGCGGGCGACGTGCCGATCACGGCCAACAAGTCGATGATCGGGCACACCCTGGGTGCCGCCGGGGCGATCGAGTCGGTCGTCACGGTCATGACGATCCGCGAGTCGTGCGTGCCGCCGACGATCAACCTGACCGATCCGGATCCCGCCGCGGAGGGCATGACGATCGTCGCCGACGCGGCCGCCCGCCACGAGGTACGCGTGGCGCTGTCCAATTCGTTCGGGTTCGGCGGGCAGAACACGGCCCTGGTCTTCCGGCGGTTCGACGCATGACCGACGAGCCGGAGCCGATGGCGGTCGGGCCCGGTCCCGAGCCGTCCCCCGATGGCGCCGGGCCCGCGGCGTCCGTCGACCCGCCGAGCGACGGTGCGGACCGGGAGCTGCTCGCGCTCATCGACCGCCTCGCGACGCTGCTCGACCGCTCGGACCTGACCGAGCTCGAGGTCGAGTCGGGCGGCACCGGGCTCGTGCTGCGCAAGCCGGCGGCGCTGGCGCCGATCGCGGTGGCCAGTGTCGCCGCCTCGTCGCCGGCCGCGACTAGCGCAGTCGCAGCGGCTCCGACCGCGTCCGCCGGCGGAGACCGCCGCCCAGTCCCGGCCGTCGGTCAAGGCGCCCCTGACCGGGATCTTCTACGCCTCCCCGGCGCCCGGCTCGGCACCGTACGTGACGGTCGGCGGCGAGGTCGCGGTCGGTCAGATCATCGGCCTGATCGAGGCGATGAAGCTGTTCAACGAGATCAAGTCGGACATCGGCGGGCGGGTCGTCCGGGTCGTGGCCGAGAGCGGCACGCTGGTCAAGGCCAAGCAGCCGCTCATCGAGGTGGACCCGCTGTGACCGACACCGCCGAGCGCCGGGCCCACGTCACCGGCTGGGGTCGCTACGCGCCCGCGCAGGTGCTGACGAATGCGGATCTCGAGCGGATGGTCGACACGTCCGACGAGTGGATCGTCTCGAGGACCGGCATCCGCGAGCGGCGGGTCGCCGCCGCCAACGAGACGACCGCGTCGATGGCCGCCGTGGCCTCGATGCGGGCGATCCGGACGGCCGGCATCGACCCCGACGACATCGACCTCATCCTGCTCGCGACGCTGACCCCCGACTACTGGATGCCGTCGACCGCCGCCCTCGTCAAGGAGGCGATCGGCAACACCAGGGCCGCGGCGATGGACGTGGCCGCGGCGTGCTCGGGGTTCGTGTACGCGTTCGCGACGGCCCAGGCGTTCATCGCCGGCGGGCTGGCCCGGCACGTGCTGGTCATCGGGGCGGAGCTGCTGACGCGGTTCCTCGACTACACCGACCGGAGCACCTGCATCCTGTTCGGCGACGGCGCCGGTGCCGTCGTCCTGTCGGCGAGCGACGAGCCCGGCGGGGCGCTCGGGCATCGAGCTCACGACCGCGCCGCAGGGCGCCTACATGATCTGGCTGCCGGCCGGCGGCGCGAAGAGCCCGCCGTCCGCCGAGACGATCGCCCGCGGCGAGCACTTCATCCGCATGGAGGGCAAGGAGACCTACCGGTTCGCGACGAAGACGATGGCGACGACCGCCCTCGAGTCGGTCAGGAAGTCGGGTCTCGACCCGTCGGACATCGACCTGTTCATCCCGCACCAGGCCAACATCCGCATCGTCGAGGCGGTGGCCAAGGGTCTCGACCTGCCCATGGACAAGATGTACGTGAACCTCGACCGCTACGGCAACACCTCGGCGGCATCGGTGCCGATCGCCCTGGCCGAGGCGGTCAACGAGGGCCGGGTCGATGTCGGCGATCGGATCGTGATGGTCGCCTTCGGGGCCGGCTTCACGTCGGGGGCGGTGACCGTCGAATGGACGGCCGACCCGAAGCGCGGTCTCGAGGGCGAAGCGGCGGTCGACCCCGATGACGTGCAGGTCCGGCTGCCGGTCGACTGGGATTCGGTCGACCCCATACCGGCCGCTCTGGTCGAGCTGATGTCGCGCCCGGACGGCGTCGACGTCCCGCTCGACGATGTGGTCCCGGGCGAGCCCGAGCACGCGCATCCGGCACGCACCGAGACGGAGGTCCGCGCATGATCGACCTGAGCGGCAAGGCGGCCCTCGTGACCGGCGGATCGCGCGGGATCGGCCGGGCGGTCGCCCTGCGGCTCGCGCGACAGGGCGCCGACGTCGCGTTCAGCTTCAAGGGCAACGCCGACGCCGCCACGGCGACGGCTGCCGAGATCGAGTCGATCGGCACGAAGGCGCTGGCGACTCAGGCCGATGCGCGCGACCCGGACTCCGCCGACGCGCTCGTGAAGGCGACGCTGGCCGCCTTCGGCAAGGTCGACATCCTTGTCAACAACGCGGGCGTCACGCGCGACGACCTGATCATGCGGATGACCGAGGAGGCGTGGCGTGAGGTGCTCGAGACGAACCTGTTCGGCGCGTTCTGGATGACCAAGGCGGTGACCCGCCCGATGCTCAAGGCGCGGGCGGGGCGGATCGTCAACATCACGTCGGTGTCCGGGCAGGCCGGGCAGATGGGTCAGGCCAATTACAGCTCGGCCAAGGCCGGGCTCATCGGGCTGACCAAGGCGACCGCCCGGGAGCTCGCGTCGCGCAGCATCACGGTCAACGCGGTGGCGCCCGGGTTCGTGCTGACCGAGCTCACCCAGGACCTGCCCGACGATCTCAAGGCGGAGATCACGGCGCGGACGCCGCTCGGACGGTTCGGCACGACCGAGGAGATCGCCGACGCGGTGGCGTTCCTCGCCTCCGACGAGGCACGCTACATCACCGGCCAGGTGCTGGCGGTCGATGGCGGCCTCGTGATGATGTAGAGGCGCCCACGCGCGTCTCGTCGAGCCACGACTACGGCGAACGACCTAGGACCACCCGCGGCCGTACCCGGTACCGCTGACCCGCCCCGCAGCACCCCTCCGCGATGGGACCATCTCGGCGATGACCGAGCGTGCCCGACCCGGCGAGGCTGCCTCCACGCGCCCGGCTCCGAGCAAGCCGTCGCTGTTCCGGCGATTGCTGGCGGCGCCGGACACGCAGCCGGGGACCGATCCACTGCCCGCCGGCCCGCCCGGGCTGGAGTCCGAGCTCGCCGAGCGGCTCGACAGCGTGCTCGGGATCGCCGAGCGGCTCGCCGCCTCGCACGACCGCCATGAGCTGTTCCGGACCATCGTCGACGAGACGAAGCGCGCGCTCCGGGTCGACTACGTCAACATCCGGGTGCTGCGCGACGAGCACCTGCACGTGGCGGCCTGGGCGGGTCTGCCGGACAGCGTCGCCGCGGCGCTGCCGGTGCTCGGCGTCCACGAGGGCTGGGTCGGCGAGGTCCTGCGCACCGGCCGTGTCGCGGCGTGGAGCGACGTCGGCGCCGACCCGCGCTACGGCATCGAGCGGTATGACGGGGTCATCGACATCGCCGCCGACCTCGTCGCGCCGCTGCTCCATCACGAGCGGCTGATCGGGACGCTGTCGGCGGTCACCCGCGAACCGCGCGCATGGACCGATGGCGACGTCGCCTTCATCACGACGCTCGCGACGCACGCCGGCATCGCGCTGACGAACGCCGAGCTGTTCGAGCAGACCGAGGCCAGGGCGGCCCAGCTGGCAGTGCTCCAGGCGGCGTCCGGCCGGCTGAGCCGGGCCAACTCGGTGGAGGCGGTCGGCCGCGCCATCGTCGAGGAGACGCGCCGGATCATCGACTACCACAACGCCCGCGTGTACGTGCTCGAAGCGCCCGACCAGGTCGTGCCGATCGCGTTCGAGGGCCGGGTCGGCGCGTACGAGCAGGTCGACCTCGACCTGCTCCGCTGCCGACTCGGCGAGGGCTTCACGGGCTGGGTCGCCCAGCATGGCGAGCCGCTGCTCATCAACGACGCGAACCGCGACACCCGGGGCGCGACGATCACGGGCACCGACGACATCGACGAGTCGATGCTGGTCGTGCCGATGCGCTACGACGGCGTCACCGTCGGGGTCATCACGCTGTCCAAGCTCGGTCTCGACGGCTTCGACGCCGACGACCTGCGGCTGCTCACGATCCTGGCCGATCACGCGGCGACCGCGCTCGAGACGGCCCGGCTGCTGACCCGCAGCCAGGAGCTGGCACGCGAGCTGCGACGGCTGCTCGACATGAGCGGCGAGCTGTCCGAGAGCCTCGACCCGCGCCAGGTCGCCAACCTGATGGCCGGTCACCTGGCCCGCGCGATGGGCGTCGACGAGTGCGCGATCAGCTACTGGGACCGGCCGTCGGGCCGGCTCGAGTCGCTCGGCTACTACCCGCCCATCAGGCTCGAGGAGCTCGAGCCGTACTTCGAGGTCGCAGGCTATCCCGAGACGCTGCGCGTGCTCGAGCGCGGGGCAGACCGTGATCATCGACGCGGAGGACCGCCACGCCGACCCGGCCGAGGTCGCGCTCCTCAAGCGCGACGGCAACCGGGTCCTGGTGATGCTGCCGCTCGTCGCCAAGGGCCAGGCGATCGGTCTGGTCGAGATGTTCTCGCGGACCGAGGTCCGCTGGGACCCGCAGCGTCTCGAGGTCGCCCGGACGATGGCCAACGAGGCGGCGATGGCGCTCGAGAACGCGCGGCTCTACGAGGACGCTCCGAAAGCGGGCCGACCGCGACCCGCTGACCGGCTTCTACAACCACCGCTATCTGCACGAGCGGATGGGGGAGGAGGTCGTGCGGTCGCAACGGGGCAGGCGCCCGCTGAGCGTGATGATGCTCGACCTCGACGACTTCAAGCTCGTCAACGACACGTTCGGGCACCTGTTCGGCGACAGATACCTGGCCTGGACGGCGGAGCTCATCAGGGCGACGCTGCGCGCGTCTGACGTGCCCGCGCGCTACGGCGGAGACGAGTTCGCGGTGATCCTGCCCGACACCGACGGCGACGAGGCCGGTCGCGCCGCCGAGCGCATCCTCGAGGCCTTCGCCGAGCGACCGTTCACGGCGGAGCAGCGCGGGCCGGTGCCCATCGTGGCGTCGATCGGGGTCGCGACGTTCCCCGCCGACGGCCGGACCGCGACCGAGCTGATCGCGGCGGCCGACCGGGCCCTGTACGGGGTCAAGCGCGATGGCGGGCACGGCCACGCCGCGCGGGCCGACCGATCCCGCGCGAGCGACGAGGTGGCCGATCCCGACGGCGCCGCGGCGTAGGGCCCGCACCAGGACGGAAGTACGGGGCCGATCCGCCATCGGTACTACGGCCACCTAGTGGACGCGACGACCCCGGCACCCCATCCTGTATTCCCGACGTGACTGGAGCCACACCGCGCACCGCGCGACCCGTGGACCCGATGGATCGCCGGATCCGCCGGTCCTGGTGGACGTTCTCCCTCGCCTTCGTCGTCGTCGGCATCGTGGCACTGCTGCGCGCGGTCGCGGCCGACGCGAGCTTCGCCGACCGGATCCTCTTCGGGGTGGTCCTCGTCGCCGGGCTCGCGGCATTCATCCACGGCGAGGCGGTCGCCGCCCTCGACGCCCGCCGGCGCGGCGAGGCCGAATCGTTCGCCCGGATCCTGAGCGGCCTGTCCCGCTCGGTGTCGCCCGACGCCATCGTGGACGCCATCGCCGGGGAGCTCGGCGCCGCGACCGGCGCGGACCACGTCGTGGTCGTGCGCCGGACCGAGGACGGCCGCGGGCTCGGCGCCCATCTCGTCAGCCTCCGGCCTGGCGTGCCCGACCATTCCACGCCGCTGCCGCTCGGCGACCTGCGCGACCCGATCCGTGGGCGGGCGGCCACGCCCGCCGAGGCCGCCGACCGCATCGCCTGGCGGGTCAAGGACGTGTACGGGCTCGGCCAGGTGCTGTCGGTGCCGCTGTCGACGCCCGACGGGGTCGTCGGCGCTTTGGTCGTGTCGCGCCGGGTCGGGTCCGCCTGGCCGGAGTCGACGCGGCGGATCCTCGGCGGTGCGGCGGTCGAGGCGTCGGCCGCACTGGCCCGCGCGTACTCGCACCGTGACGCCGAGGCGCGCGCATCCACCGACGCGCTGACGGGCCTCCCGAACCGGCGCTACTTCGACGAGTTCGTCGGCCTGCTCGCCCAGCGCCGGCGGTCGGGCGACGCGGTCGGCATCCTCATGGTCGACGTCGATCGGTTCAAGCTGCTCAACGACAAGCACGGCCACGCGACCGGCGACCAGGTGCTGAAGGCGGTGGCCGGGGCGATCGTGTCGGCCGTGCGCGAGGACGACGTGCCGGCCCGGTTCGGCGGGGAGGAGTTCGTGGTGCTGCTGCGGAACCCCGATCCGGGGGTGGCGGTCGAGATCGGCGAACGGATCAGGGCGGCCGTCCGTGCGCTCGACCTGCGTCGCCTCGACGTGTCGACCGTGAGCGTGTCGGTCGGCGTGGCCGTGGCCACCGGTCCGGACGACCCGATCGGAGAGCTCATCGAGGTCGCCGACGATGCGCTGTACCGGGCCAAGCGCGGGGGTCGCGACCGGGTCGTCGCGGCGTAAGGGGCGCCCACGCCCGCGTACCATCGCGGGCATGCCGCGCCGCGTCGCCCGCACCGACCCACTGCCCGAAGCGGCGCCCCCCGTGCCGGTCGTCGACGCCGACCTCGAGCCGGCCGACCCCGACCTCCGCGACGACGACGAGGAGTCGCCGCCCGAGCTGACCAACGGCTACCTCGCCCGGATGTTCCACGAGATCGGCGACATGCTCGAGGTCAAGGGCGCCCTCTCGTTCAAGACCGTGGCCTATCACCGGGCGGCCGACGCCATCGGCCGCAGCCCGGTCGACGTCGTCGCCGCGTATCGGTCGGGCGAGGTCCCCAGGATCCCGGGCGTCGGCGCCGCGATCAGCGACAAGATCGAGGAGTTCGCGACGACCGGGCGGATGGCCTACTACGACAAGCTGGTCGCCGAGGTGCCACCCGGCCTGGTCGGCTGGCTGCGGATCCCGGGGCTCGGGCCGAAGACCGTCCGCCAGATCTGGCTCGAGCTCGACATCGTCTCGATGGACGACCTCCGCCACGCGGCCGAGGCCGGACGCCTGCGCGAGCTCAAGGGCCTGAGCGCCCGCACCGAGCAGCTGATCCTCGAGGGCATCGCCCGACTCGAGACGACCCCGCGCCGGATGCTCCTGCCCCGCGCCGAAGCCACGATCCTCGGCCTGGTGGACGCCCTGGCCGGCACACCCGGCCTGATCTCTATCGAGCCGGCGGGATCCTTCCGCCGCCGGCGCGAGTCGATCGGCGACCTCGACCTGCTCGCCGAGACCGACGATGGCCCGGGCCTGATCGAGCGGTTCACCACGATGGGGATCGTCGAGCAGGTCCTCAACAAGGGCGGCTACAAGGCCGCCGTCCAGGCGATGCGCGGGCCGCAGGTCGACTTGATGGTGATGCCGCCAGGTGCAGCCGGGACCTACCGCGTCCATTTCACCGGCTCGAAGGAGCACAACGTCCGGCTCCGCGAGCGGGCCCGGGACATGGGCTGGAGCCTGTCGGAGAAGGGCTTCCTGCGCATCGGCGACGACGGCGAGCCGCTGACTGGCGACGCGGCCGAGCTGCGGACGTTCGCGACCGAGACGGAGGTGTACGCGTTCCTCGGCCTCCCGTACATCGAGCCCGAGCTGCGCGAGGACCAGGGCGAGATCGAGGCGGCGCTCGCGGGTCGGCTGCCACGGCTCGTCGAGCTCGGCGACCTGACCGGCGACCTCCACAGCCACTCCGACTGGTCGGACGGCACCCACACGATCGAGGTCATGGCCGAAACCGCCCGCCGTCGCGGCCACGCCTACCAGGTGCTGACCGACCACAGCCAGTCGCTGGCGATCGCGCGTGGCCTGGCCGCCGAGCGCGTCGAGGAGCAGCGGGCGATCATCGCGGCGCTCAACGCCCGGTACGCGGAGGAGGAGGCCGCCGGGACCGCGCCCCCGGAGACCCCACCCGACGGCTTCCGGCTGCTCCACGGATGCGAGCTCGAGATCCGCGCCGACGGCGAGCTCGACTACCCCGACGAGCTGCTCGCCCGGTTCGACGTCGTGGTCGCATCCGTCCACGTCGGGCGCCGCCAGTCGAAGGCCGACCTGACCCGACGCACGCTCAACGGCATCCGCAGCCCGCACGTCGACGTCATCGCCCATCCGTCGGGTCGCATGATCGGCGGCCGGGACGACCTCGACCTGGACTGGGACATCGTCTACGCGGATGCGGCCCGGACCGGCACGGTCCTCGAGATGAACGGCTCGCCCCATCGGCTCGACCTCGCGGTCGAACGGGCGCGTCGGGCGGTCGGCATGGGCTGCATGCTCTCGATCGACTCGGACGCGCACCGGATCGCCGAGTTCGACCACCTCCGGTGGGGCGTGACCCAGGCGCGTCGGGCATGGGTCGAGCCTGCGAGCGTCCTCAACACGCGCCCGCGGGCCGAGGTCCTCGACTGGGTGGCCGGCAAGCCGGGGCGCGTGTGATGACCGGCGGCTCGCGTACCATCGCGACGATGGACGCCGATCGAGCCGGCCGACGCGACCTCGCGCTGGCCGCGGTCATCGTCGTCGGCCTGTCCCGCCTCATCGAGCCGCCCGGTGTCTGGATCGTAGCGATATTCCTGCTCGGCGCGATCATCCTGGGCAGCCTGCAGGTCCTCGGTGACGAGGCCGCCCACACGGACAGCCACCCGCTCGGCATCCCGATCGAGTCGCTGATCCTGCCGGCCGTCGCTGCCGTCGCCTGCGTCGGGGCGATCCGCCTCGTGCCGTTCGGCCTCGCGCTCGCGCCGGCGCTGCTCATCACCGGCATCATCGTGGATCGCTGTCTCGCCCTCGAGGCGCGCATCCTCGCCTCGCCGTCCGGTCTCGACGACGAGGGGCGGACGGCGGTCCTGGTCACGACGCTCATCGTCGGCTTCCTCGCCTTCGTCGGCGTCGCGGCCACCGTCCCGGGCGGGCTCGCCCAGCCCGGGTCCAGCGGCGCCGCGGGCCTGCCCCTGCCGCGCCGGGAGCTGCTGGTCCTGGCCGCGGGCGACGCGACGGTGGCGTTCCTGCTCGGCTACCGGGCTGCCGCACTGCGGACATCGTCGCTGCGCGACGCGCTGTGGTCGGCCGCGACGTACGCCATCGCCATCGCCATCGCGGCCGCGACCCTGCGGTTCGTCCAGATCCCGCGCCTCATGGGGCCGGCGCTCCTGACGCTGACCTTCTACCTGTGGGACGCGTTCCACGCCGCGAGCCCGTCCCGGCGCCGGGACGTCCGCTGGCTGTGGCAGACGCTGCTGCTGGCGGTCCTCGGGCTGGTCGTCATCGGGCTCAACCTGCTCGTCCGCGAGTGACCGTGGCGGCCGTGGCCGCCCCGGCGACCCCGTCGCGTTTGACGGGCGCGGCCACCGATGCTAGAAAGCGATGCCCCGTACCCGGTGCTTCGCTGCGCCCGAAAGGACGACGACCCCTGTGACCTTCCCCGACGTCGAGACGACCCCGCAGAGCCCTGCCAACCTCACCCGGACGAAGCGGCAGCTTGCCGAGCAGGCCATCGCCCACGCTTCCGGCGCCGAGTGGGAGGAGGCCGCGGAGACGAATCGCAAGCTGCTCGAGCTGGGCCCCGACCCGGAGGCCGAGAACCGCCTGGCCAAGGCCCTCTGGGAGCTGGGCATGCTCGGCGAGGCGCGGGAGCACTACCAGACCGCCCTTGCCCTCGACCCGACCAACCGGATCGCCGAGCGCAACATCGACCGGCTGAAGGTGCTGCTCAACGCGGCCGGCGACAAGACGGTGCCCGCGGCCGACGGCAGCAAGGCGCCGGTGAGCATCTTCGTCGAGGAGACCGGCAAGACCGGGTTCGCGTTCCTGACGGACCTCGCCACGCCCAAGGAGCTCGCCCAGGTCAACCCGGGCGACGCGGTCGAGCTGACGCCCGAGAAGAGCCGTCTCATCGCGTATTCCAACGGGATGCGCATCGGCGTCGTGGAGCCGCGCGTCGCGGCCCGCCTGCTCAAGCTCATCGCGGACGGCAACAAGTACGCGGCCGGCGTCACGAGCCTCGGCGACAAGGACGTCCGCCTGATCATCCGCGAGACGTTCCAGGACCCCAGCAACTACGGCAAGGTGAGCTTCCCCACCGCGGCCAAGTCGACCGACCTCCGCCCGTACACCAAGGGCACGCTCGTCCGCGAGGAGATGGAGCTCGAGGAGGACCTCGAGGACGACGAGGAGGACGAGGAGATCGAGGACCTCGACCGGGTCCTGCCGCCCGAGTCGACGACCGACGAGGCGTTCGAAGAGGAGCCCGACGAGCTCGACGAGTCCTAGGACCGAGCCCCATCGCCCGGAGGGCCGCCCGACCCGGCGGCCTTCCATCGTCGGCTAGCATTCCTCGAGATGACGGTCCGTGCCAATGCCTCGCGCGCCGACGCCGGCGGCCGGCTGGCGGTCTTCGAGCGCCTGGCACCGGCGCCCCCGCCCGGCCTCCTCGCCGCGCGCATCGAGGCCCACACCGGCCCCGGTGACGTCGTCGCCGACCTGGCCGGTCGCGGCGGCTGGGTGGCCCGCGCCGCGGTCGATCGCCAGCGCCGCGCGGTCTCGATCGAATCGACCCCGCTGACCCGGATGCTCGCGGAGGTCGTGCTCCGGCCCCCGGACGTCCGTCACCTCGACGCCGCGTTCCAGGGCATGTCGGCGTCGCCCCGTGGCGAGTCGAGCCTCAAGGTGTCGATGGGCGACCTGTTCGCGACGCGCTGCGCGACGTGCGGGCGGGTCCTCGTCGCCGACGAGTTCACCTGGTCCATCGACGGCGACGGGCCGGCACGACCGACCACGCGGCACTACCGCTGCACGGTCTGCCGGGACATGCGCGGTGGATCCGAGGGCCGCCACGGTGAGCTCGAGCCCGAGGACCTCGCGCGGGCCATGAGCGATGTCGATGCCGGTGCCGCGCGGTCGTGGGCGCGCGACCGGTTCCCGGTGGTCGACGGCGCGCCGGACCTCGTGGACGAGCTGCTCGACCTGCACACGCCCCGCCAGCTCGTGGCGCTCACGGCGATCCTGGAGCGCATCGAGGCGGACCTTCGAGCGGCGCCCGTGCTCGCCGCCCTGCGCCTGGCGCTGCTCCATGCGCTCATCCCGTCGAGCCGGCTCGCGACCGGTGTCGGCCGGGGCGGGGCGCTGCGCATCGCCGGCGGCCACGTCCGCCTGCCGGCCGCGACCCACTGGCGGGAGCGCAACCCGTGGCTCGCCTTCGAGGAGGCGTTCCGCACGGTCCGCGGGTTCGTCCAGCATCTCGAGGGCGGGGCGCTGGGGCCGCTCCAGGCCCGGCTCGGGGAGGACCTCCAGGCGCTGGCCGAGGGCTCCGCGACCGCGGTGCTGACCGTGGCCAGCCCCTCGGCCGTGCGTGCGCTGAGCGACGCCGAGGTCGCGGGTCGGGCGGGTCCACCGACGCCCCGGGTCCGGCTGGTGCTCGGCCAGCCGCCGATGCGCCCGAGCCTCGACCGCCTGGGCGTCGCCTACCACGGCACGGCCTGGACGCTCGGACGGGAGGCCGCGTCGATGCTCCCGATCGACGCCCTGGCCGATCCCTCGCTGCGCGCACCGTGGTCGTGGCAGGCCGTGACGATCGGCCGCTCGCTCGCGGCGGTGGAGCCGTCGATGGCCCGCGACGGTCGCGTCGTCCAGCTGGTCGACGGCGGCGCCGAGGCGCTGGCCGCGGTCGCCATCGGTGCGGCATCCGCCGGCTATCGCATCGTCGTCGCGCGCCAGTCCGACCCCGACGACGTCGGAGCCGGCGTCATCGAGATGGTGCCGCCCGGGGCTGCCGTCCCACCCGGGCCACGGACCCGCGCCAACGTCGCGCTGCCATATGCGTCGGGTGGCTCGGGCGACCCCGACATCGTGCCAGGTCGCGGCCTGTTCGCGCCGCCTGAGCGGTTCGACCAGCGGCCGTTCTCGGCGAGCGACGCGGCGAGGATCGTGACCGAGACCGCGGTCGAGACGCTGCGTGCGCGCGGCGAGCCCGCCCGCACCGAACGGCTGTTCGGCGAGATCCTCGTCGGTCTCGACCGGTCGGGCCACCTCCGTCGCCTCTCGACCGGCACGCGACCGAGCGAGGGACCGTCGACGGGCGACGACAGCCGTCCTCCTCCCTCGCCGGCGGAGGCGCCGGCCGGCCAGTCCGACGCGCCGCAGCCCGCCGCCGAGATGGCCGCCGGGGAGGGCGGGCCGCCGGTCGCCACACGTCGAGCGACGGCCGCGGCCGATGCGGCGCCGGACCCGGTCGAGCGGCTCATCGCGCTGATCCGGGACGAGCTCGCGCGCCCCGACCACCCGCGGCTGTCGGAGATCGAGCCCGGTCGCTGGTGGCTTACCGAGACGGCCGACCGGGACGCCGCCGCGACGCCCCTCGCGGATCGAGTCGAATGGGCCGTCTTCAGCCTCCTGTCCACGGCCGGTCCGCTGTCCGAGACCGCGTTCTACGACCGCATCGCCACGCTGTTCACCGGTCACGACCTGCCCGACGAGACCCTCGTCCGGGCGTGCCTCGACAGCTACCGCAGCCTGGCCAGCACGCCCGACCGGCTCGTCACCGGCGACGACCTGCTGCGTCGCAGCCAGGACCACACCGAGCTGCTCGCTGCCATCACCGAGGCTGGGCACCGGCTCGGCTTGCGCGTCTGGCTGGCGGAGCGCGAGCAGGCCCGCCGTCACGGTGATGGGCACCTGGGCGACCTGCTCGACGATCGCGAGCGGAGCGCCTACCTCGGCAGCATCGGCAAGGCGGTCGATGCGCTCGCCGAGGTCGATGCGATCTGGTACATCCGCGGCAAGGTGGCGTTGATGTTCGAGGTCGAGTGGACGGCCATGCTCGGCGAGCCGCTCCTTCGGCGCCACGCGCGGATCGGCTCGGACGAGCGCTACATCCGGTTCCTCGCGGTCGCCCCCGAGCGGACCGACCTCATCCGCCACAAGCTCGACCGCTCGCCGCTCCTCCGGGCGGCGATGGACGAGCACGGCTGGAACCTCGTCAAGTGGGACCACCTCCGGACGTTCCTCGCCGCCGAGCAGCCGGACCTCGAGGAGCTCGAGCCGCTGCTGGGTCTCGATCCTGTCGTCGAGCGCGGCGGCGAGCAGATGCCGCTCTTCGGCGGCTGACGGGCGCGCCCGCTACCCTAGGCGCCGATCCCCACAACGCCCACCGGCTACATCGAGAGGGCTCGCTCCGTGACCGACCAGCGCTCCGACGTGAACGATCTCGCCCACCGGTTCTGGGAGGGCATCCTCGAGCTCAACCCGACGACGGCCACGTTCTACGGCGACGAACGCTACGCCGACCAGCTCGAGGACCCGTCGCCGGAGGGTCGGGCGAAGACGCGAGCACACATGGAGCGGACCGCTGCCGAGGCGGCGGCGATCCCGGTCGACGGGCTGTCGACCGAGGAGCGCATCACCCGGGACATGCTCCGGGTCATCGGCGAGCTGTCGATCGAGGAGGACGACCAGGGCCTCCACCAGCTCCGGGTCGTCGACCAGATGGGCGGTCCCCAGCAGCTGCTGCCGCAGCTCACCGCGTTCCAGCCGGTCGACACGCCGGAGCGGCTCGAGGCGTTCATCGGTCGCCTGCGCGCCTACCCGGCGTTCATGGCCGCCAACGCCGACATCCTGCGGGAGGCCCTCGACAGCGGGCTCACGGCGCCGTCGATCGTCACCGAGCGGGTGATCGCGCAGCTCGAGCGGATGCTGGCCATCCCGGTCGACCGGGCGATCGTGCCCGGCAGCGTCCAGGGCGCCTCGGACGAGGACCGCGAGCGGATCCGCGACGTCGTGCGCGATGTCGTCTATCCGGCCGACGCCGCGTTCCTGGAGTCGATGCGCGGCGAGTACCGCCACGCGAGCCGCGAGGAGCCGGGCATCTGGTCGGCACCGAACGGTGACGCCATCTACCGGACGGCCATCCGCAGCTGGACCACGCTCGAGCTGGATCCCGAGGAGATCCACCGGATCGGTCTGGAGGAGCTGGCCGCCATCGACGAAGAGCGGCGCGACATCGCTCGTGTGGGCGGGTTCGAGGGCGACGTCGCGGCCTACCGCGCGTCGCTCGAGGACGCCCCCGGCAACACGCCGGGCAGCAAGGACGAGCTGGTCGAGCGGGCCCGCGAGGACATCGACCGGGCGATGGCCGAGGCGCCCCGCTACTTCGGCGTCCTGCCCCGCGCCGGGCTCGAGGTGCGGCCGGTCGAGGAGTACAAGGAGAAGGACGCGCCGTTCGCCTACTACTACCCGCCGTCGGCGAGCGGCGACCGGCACGGCATCTACTACGCCAACGGCTACGACCTGCCGTCGCGCAAATACACCAAGCTCGCGTCGACGACCTACCACGAGGCGGCGCCCGGCCACCACTTCCAGATCGCGCTCGAGATGGAGAACCCGAACCTCATCACGTTCCGCCGGCTCGGCGCGCGAATGGTCGGTGGCGCGTACGTCGAGGGCTGGGGGCTGTACAGCGAGCGGCTCGCCGACGAGATGGGCCTGTACCGGTCCGAGGCCGAGCGGTTCGGGATGCTCGACGGGCAGGCGTGGCGGGCCGCCCGGCTGGTCGTCGACACCGGTCTCCATGCCCTGCGCTGGGACCGGCAGCGGTCGATCGACTTCATGCGGCAGGACGCCGGCCTGTCGGAGACCGACGCCGTCATCGAGACCGACCGCTACATCTGCTGGCCGGGCCAGGCCCTCACGTACATGCTCGGCAAGCGCCAGATCGAGGCGCTCCGCCGCCAGATCGCGGCGCGCGACGGGGACCGCTTCGACCTCCGCGAGTTCCACGACCAGGTGCTCGGACACGGGTCGCTGCCGCTGGCCACGCTCGCCCGCGAGCTGCCGACGTGGGTGGCCGAGCCGGCCTGATCCCGGTCGCGCGGCACCTTACGAGTCGAAGCCGACCCCGATCGCGTCGAGGGTTCGGAGGATCAGGCTGCGTCTGCCGCCGTTGCGGTCCGCGCGGTCCAGCTCGTGGCGGACGGTGTCGATCGTGAACGAGCGCAGTGGCTCGGGCGGGAACGGGATCGGCGGGCTGGCCACGATCCGCAGCCGAAGGCGGTCCTCGCCCGGCCGGAGGATGAGATCGCGCACGACGCCGCCCGCCCAGCGGCTCGCCCCGACCCCCAGCCCTGTGTAGCCGAGGGCGTACACGACCCGCCTGCCCAGCAGTCGCCCGAACGTGACCGTGAACCGCGAGGTCGTGTCGATGGCGCCGCCCCAGCGATACGGGAAGTCGAGCCCGTCGAGCTGCGGGAACGCCCGGAAGAACTGGGATGCGAGGCGGGCGAAGCTGGCCGGTCGCCGGTCGAGCTCGGGTCCGACCCGGCTGCCGCGGTGATGGATCGCGTCGTAGCCACCCCACAGGATCCGGTCGTCGGCTGTCAGGCGGAAGTAGTGGAACTGGTTGTTGCCGTCTGACAGCCCCTGGCGCCGTCCCCAGCCGATCGACGCCCGCTGGTCGGGCGTCAGCGGCTCCGACACGAGGACGTAGTCGTAGACCGGGACGAACGTCGACGACAGCCGCCCGAGCCAGCCCGAATACGCCGAGGTGGCCACCACGACGTGCGCCGCATCGACGGTCGCCCCGTCGGCCGTGGTGAGTCGGACCCCGCCGGCGCGGCGGTCCAGGCGCGCCACCCGGGTGCGCTCGTGGATGCGCACGCCGCGTTCGCGCGCGACGCGGGCGATGCCGCGGCACAGCCTGGCCGGGTCGAGGAGCACGTCGCGGCCGGGCGGTCGATACACGCCCGCGTGCCAGAGCGGCGAGTGGACCTCGGCCCGGGCGGCATCACGGTCCAGGAACTCGAGGTGCTCGCCGTGCTCGGCCGCCTCGTCGACCCACGCCCGGAACTCGTCCGCCTGCCACGCCTGGTCGGCCAGCGCCAGGACGCCGGTCTCCTCGAGGTCGCAGTCGACGCCGTTGTCGCGTGTGAAGGCGATGAGACCGGCGAGGTTGTCGAGCCCCTCCCGCTCGAGCCGCTCGAGCTCGTCGGGGAAATGCCGGATCCCGTTGCCGAGCCCGTGGGTCAGACTGGCCTCGCAGAAACCCCCGTTGCGGCCGCTCGCCCCAAACCCGACGGTCTCCATCTCCAGCACGGCGACGCGCAGGGCGGGGTCCGTGTCGGTGAGCGCGATCGCGGTCCACAAACCGGTGAAGCCGGCGCCGATGATCGCCACGTCGACGGCGGCGTGTTCCCCGGTGGATAGGGGCTGATCGGCGGTGCCGTCGGGTGCGGGGTCGCGGAGCCAGTACGAGATCGGCTCGGTCACCGCGGGATGGTCGCACGTCTCGCGCACCTGCACCGCGACGTCGCGCGATTCGTGGGCACATGGCAGCGAGCGACGGATTTCGTGGCGCGCGCGCCACGTGCAGACGAATGTCGCGTTGACGCCCGTTCGAGGCGTGTGGCACGATGGGCGCCCGCGCGTCCCGTATCGCGCAACGCCCGTCCCACGGTCCGGGCCCCTCCCCGCCCCGCCACTCGAGGATCCGCATGGCCACTGAGCCCGCCCCCGCCCACGTCGTCCCCGACCTCCGCCGCGACCGCCAGCGGGCGCTGTATCGGCGCGCGTCCGAGCGACTGCCCGGCGGCACGGACTCCAACTTCCGGGCGTGGGGCGACGACACGATCTACGTCGATCGCGGCCAGGGCGGGCTCGTCTGGGATGCCGACGGCAACGAGTTCGTCGACCTGCGCATGGGCTACGGTCCGGTCATCCTCGGACACGGCGACCCGCGCGTCGACGACTACGTCAACGAGCGCATGCGCAAGGGCGTCAGCTTCAGCCTCACGAGCGAGGACGAGATCCGCGCTGTCGAGCTCGTGTGCGAGCTGACCGGCTGGGTCGACATGGCGCGCATGACCGTTTCCGGCACCGAGGCGACGATGCACCTGATGCGGCTCGCCCGGGCGTTCACGGGTCGCGAGCGCATCGTCAAGTTCGAGGGCCAGTATCACGGCGTCCACGACTACGCCCTGATCAGCGTCGGCCCCGACGACATGTCCGAGCTCGGTGACGCCGATGCGCCCGTCGCGCTGGCGTGGGGCCGGGGCATCCCGGGCGCCGTCGCCGAGACCATCATCCCGGCCCGCTACAACCACATCGACCGGCTCCGCCGCCTGTTCGAGGAGCGGGGCCACGAGATCGCGGCCGTCATCGTCGAGCCCGTGCTCGGCAACGCGCAGGGCATCCTGCCGGCACCCGGCTTCCACCAGCAGATGCGCGCGTTGACCGAGGAGTTCGGGATCCTGCTGATCTTCGACGAGGTCAAGACCGGGTTCCGCTTCGCGAAGGGCGGCGCGGCCGAGTTCTTCGGGATCAAACCCGACCTGGCGTCGTACGCCAAGGCGATGGGCAATGGCTATCCGGCGGCGGCGTTCGGCGGCCGGCGCGAGATCATGGAGCTGCTGCCCGAGCACGTCAGCCACGGAGGCACGTACGCCGGCAACCGGGTCGCGGCCGCGGCTGCGGTCGCGACCCTCCAGATCCTGCGCGACACGAACGCGCTGGACACGATCCATGCCACGGGCCGGACCATCCAGGATGGGCTCAAGGAGATCCTCGAACCGGTCGGCATCCCCTACCACTTCACGGGGCACCCGTCGATGTTCGGGCTGATGTTCCGTGAGGAGGTCGCGACCGAGTATCGCGACTGGGCCACCAGCGACCACGAGCTGTACGACGCGATCGCGATCGGCATGCATGCCCGGGGTGCGATGCCCGAACCGGATTCGCGCGAGCCCTGGTTCGTCTGCGAGGCGCATGCCGACGCCGACATCATCGACCGCGTGCTGACCGCCTTCTCCGAGTCGCTCGACGCGGCCCTCGAGGCGCGCGCCCACGGTGACGCGGCGCCGACGCCCCACGGCGGCATGGCCTCGCCGGCAGCCGGCTAGGGTCCGCCGATGGTCCTCGACGGCAACGCGGTCCGCTCGGTCGATCGAGCGGCGGCGCTCCTCCTGGCCCTCGGCGAGTCGCAGGGCGAGGCCGGCGTGACCGAGCTCGCGCGGCGCCTCGGGCTGCACAAGTCGACGGCCTCGCGCCTGCTGGCGACGCTGCAGAAGCGCGGCCTGGTCGAGCAGGACGACGAGACCGGCAAGTATCGGCTCGGGCTGGTCGTCATCCGGCTGGCCGAACAGGCCGAGCGGACGCTCGACTTGCGCGGCCTCTCGATGCCCGAGCTCGAGCGCCTGGCGCGCCTGACGCACGAGACCACCGGGGTCGGCATCCTCGAGGGCGAGTCGCTCCTGACGGTCGCCCAGGTCGACGGGCCGAACCTCATCGCCGTCGGCGACTGGACCGGCCGTTCGACACCGCTCCACTGCGTCGCGTCGGGCAAGGTGCTGATGTCGTCGCTCGCCGAGCGGGAGGTGCTGCGGATCGTCCGTCGTGGCCTCGTCCAGTACACGGAACGGACGATCGTCGAGCTCGAGCCGCTGCTCGAGGAGCTGGCGCGGATCCGGCGGCGAGGGTACGCGACCGCGATCGGCGAGTACGAGCTCGGGCTGAACGCGGTGAGCGCGCCCATCAACGATGCGCGGGGCAACGTGATCGCCGCGGTCGACATCTGGGGCCCGGCCTTCCGGCTCACCCCGCGGCGCATCCCCGAGCTGGCGGCGCAGGCGCGCGAGGCTGCGGCCGCGATCTCGGTCCGCCTGGGCGCCTCGGTCCCGGAGCGCCAGCCCGCCGACGCACCGGTGCACGCGACGGCCTGATCAGCCGGTTCCATCGCGCCACGCGTCAGGCTGGCTGACATGTCAGCGGTGCTGACCTGATCGGCACAGCCGTGCACGATCGATCGCCGGGATCGCCAGATCCCGCAGTCCGAGCGAGTTGCCCGTGCTGGTTCATCGCGTCTGTGTCATCCGCGCTGACATGTCACCTGCCGTGACGTCCCGATATCGAGTCGGCGGGCGGCATCGGCGTAGTCGCGGAACGGTGCCCGTGTCCGACGCCCGTCGGAGCGCGATGGCAGGAGCCAGTCGCGGCGACGGCTGGTCGGGTCGATCAGGGCCAGGCCACGGGCGCTGGTCGCGAGCCGGGCCGGCTGCACCAGGTCCAGGCGCATCTCGCCGGCTCGCCGCGGGAACGCGAGCTGCAGGACATCGCGGTATGCGCGCAGCGCGTCATCCACCTCGTCGCTCGCCAGGAGCACCAGCCAGCTCGTCACCGTCTGCGGGACCCAGCCCAGGTCACGGGCGACCGGGATGGCACTTCGCTCGTACCACGCCACCTGCCGCTCGAGCGCGCCGATGTCATCGATCCGGGTCTTCACCTCGATGATCAGGAGGGCACCCGTGTGCGGATCGAACGCCAGCAGGTCGATCCATCCATGCGAGCGCTGGCCGACGACCTCGACCTCGCGCGCGGTCAGCCATCTGTCGGCGCGCATTCGTCGGTCGACGTAGCCGGAGCATCTGGCGTGGACCGCATCGCCGACGCGTGTCCCGAGCACGAACGGTGGCCGCCCGACGACCTCGATGTCCACGCCGAGGGCGTCGCCGATCCGCATCACGACGTCGAGGGACGAGTTCGCCTGGCCGGCTTCGATCATCGCGATCGTCGATCGCGAGACGCCGGCTGCATCGGCGAGCGCCTGCTGCGTGATGTCCAGAAGCGTGCGGGTCTCGCGACACAGTCGCGCGAACTGGATCCGGATCGGGACGGTCACGTGCGCAGTGAACCAGCGAGCGCTGCACGGAGACTCAACAGGCCGCGGTCACGGCGAACCCGACCGGTCAGCACCGGCGACGAGACTCGGTAGGCTAGGGGCATGACGCCCGAGGATCTCGACGGCATCGTCGCGTGGCTGCGGACAACGATCGTGCCCGTCCTCTTCATCGCGATCGTCGCCCTCATCGCGATGCGCATCGCGAGCGTGTTCGTGCATGGCATCGTGCGGGCGCTGTTCGACCGCGAGGCGGCCGAGGGCACGGCCCAGCAGCTGACCGCGGCCGAGGTCAAGAAGCGGATGGACACGCTTGACGGCCTGGCCACCCAGCTCATCCGGTTCTTCATCGGCGTGATCGCCCTGCTGATGATCCTGGGCACGCTCGGGCTGGACATCGGGCCGGCCGTGGCGGGGCTCGGCGTGGTCGGCATCGCGATCGGGTTCGGCGCGCAGGCATTCGTCCGCGACTACTTCAACGGCGCGCTCATCCTCATCGAGAACCAGTTCAGCGTCGGCGACGTCGTCCGCCTGGCCGGCGTCGACGGCACGGTCGAGGATTTCACGCTCCGGCGGACGACGGTCCGCGACATCGACGGCATCGTCCACACGATCCCGAACGGCGAGATCAAGGTCGCCTCGAACCTCACCCGCGTGTGGGCCCGCATCAACCAGGACGTGACGGTGCGCCACGGCACCGATATCGAGCGGGCGATCGTGGTCGTCGACGAGGTCGGCCTGGCGATGGCCGCCGACCCGGCCTGGCGATCGCGCATCCTCGAGCCGCCGCGAGTCGACCGGGTCGAGGCGATCGGCGAGCAGGGCGTCACGCTCAAGATCCTCGGGTCGGTGCGGGCGCCGGAGCAGTGGGCCGCGGCCGGCGAGTACCGGATGCGCCTGCTCGCGGCCCTCGATGCACACGGGATCGACACGCCCGGCCGCGTCCGTCCCGCCGACCCGGACCGCTCGACGCCCATCGCGTCGCGGTAGGATGACCCGGCCAGCATGACTCCCGGAGGTGGATGTCCGTGAGCCTCGACCAGTCCCCGACCCAGGCCGCCGCCATCGAGAACCTGCTCGCCGAGAACCGGACGTTCGCGCCGGATCCGGCCTTCGTCGGGCAGGCCAACGCAACGCGGGACCTGTACGCCGAGGCCGAGTCCGACCCGGTCGAGTTCTGGGCGCGTCTGGCGCGCGAGCGGCTGGACTGGGACGAACCGTTCACGACGACCCTCGAGTGGGACCTCCCGTTCGCGAAGTGGTTCGTCGGCGGCAAGCTCAACATCGCCTACAACTGCGTCGACCGGCACGTGAAGAACGGGCTGGGCGACAAGGTGGCCTATCACTGGATCGGTGAGCCCGGCGACACCCGGACCCTGACCTACGCCGACCTCCACCGCGAGGTCCAGAAGGCGGCCAACGCGCTCAAGGAGCTCGGCGTGGGCACCGGCGACAAGGTCGCCATCTACATGCCGATGATCCCGGAGCTGCCGATCGCGATGCTGGCGTGCGCCCGGATCGGGGCACCGCACACGGTCGTGTTCGCGGGCTTCTCCGCGGAGGCGCTCGGGGGACGGATCAACGACGCCGAGGCGAAGCTCGTCATCACCGCCGACGGGAGCTACCGACGCGGCAAGGCGATGCCGCTGAAGCAGGCGGTCGACGATGCCGTCGCCGCGAGCCCGAGCGTCGAGCACGTCCTCATGGTCAAGCGACTCGGCGACGAAGCCCCCGACACGACCGTCGTCGACGGACGCGACGTGTGGTGGCACGACGTGGTGGAGCGCCAGCCCGCCGACTGCCCGCCGGTCCCGCTCGACTCGGAGCACATGCTCTACCTGCTCTACACGTCGGGCACGACCGCGAAGCCCAAGGGGATCATGCACACCACCGCGGGCTACCTCCTGGGCACGTCGTACACGCACTGGACGATCTTCGACGTCAAGCCCGACGACGTGTACTGGTGCGCCGCCGACATCGGCTGGGTGACCGGCCACAGCTACATCGTGTACGGGCCACTGGCCAACGCCACGACCGGCATCCTCTACGAGGGCTCGCCGGATACGCCCGCCTGGGACCGCTGGTGGTCGATCATCGAGGAGTACAAGGTCAACATCCTGTACTGCGCCCCGACCGCCATCCGCGCGTTCATGAAGCAGGGCGAGTCGTTCCCGGCCGGGCACGACCTCTCGTCGCTGCGCGTGCTCGGGTCGGTCGGCGAGCCGATCAACCCCGAGGCGTGGCTGTGGTACCACGAGAACATCGGCGGCGGTCAAACCCCGATCGTCGACACCTGGTGGCAGACGGAGACCGGCCAGATCCTGATCAGCCCGCTGCCAGGGGTGACCACGACCAAGCCCGGTAGCGCCACGTTCCCGTTCCCCGGCATCGAGGCCGACGTCGTCGACGGCGACGGCAACAGCGTGCCGTTCGGTGGCGGCGGCTATCTCGTCCTGAAACGCCCGTGGCCGGGCATGCTCCGCGGCATCTACGGCGACCCGGAGCGCTACAAGGAGACCTACTGGAGCCGCTTCCCCGGCATGTACTTCGCGGGCGACGGTGCGAAGCGCGACGACCAGGGCTACTTCTGGCTCCTCGGCCGGGTCGACGACGTGATGAACGTGTCCGGCCACCGGATCTCGACGATCGAGGTCGAGTCGGCCCTGGTCGACCACAAGGCGGTCGCCGAGGCGGCGGTCGTCGGCAAGAACGACCCGATCACCGGCCAGGCCATCTTCGCCTACGTGATCCTGCGCTCAGGCGGCGACCCGACCGACCAGCTCGCCGACGAGCTGCGAGGCCACGTCGCCAAGGTCATCGGCCCGATCGCCAAGCCCAAGTTCCTGTTCTTCACGCCGGACCTGCCGAAGACCCGCTCGGGCAAGATCATGCGGCGGCTGCTGCGCGATATCGCCGAGGCACGAACCCTCGGCGACACCACCACCCTTGCCGACCCGAACGTCGTCGAGACGATCCGCGAGAGCAGCTGGAAGGCCGAGGACTGACGTGCCGTTCGATTTCCTGAAGCGCAACAAGAAGCCCGAGGCCGACGAGGCCGCTCCGCCGGCCGCCGATGGCCCGGCTCCGGCCGATGCGCGCGGCATCGCGTTCGACGGCCTGACCGAGGAGTGGCGGATCGTCGGCAACATGGAGGTCGGCAGCCGGCTGTCCGACGTGTTGAACAAGCGCGAGTCGATCACGATCTCCGACGTCCGATGGGCGCCGGCCGACGGATCCGCGGGCTTCGAACCGGCGCCCGGGCTGCGGGCGATCGATCCCTACGACCTGATCCTCGTGCTGGCCGGCGAGACCACGCTGCCGCCGCTCACCGACGACGAGAAGTCGGCCCACAAGGTCCACAAGGTGTCGTACGACGTCGCGATGGAAGTCCCGCCGTACCGGGTCATCGGGACGGTGTTCCTCCATCCCGGCACCGATCCCGAGCGATTGCTCGACCGGGCGACGGAGATGTTCGTGCCGGTCGTGGACGCGACCGCGTATCGCGGCGATCAGGCGATGGGTCCGGAGATGGACGCGGTCCTCGTCAACCGCGCCTACCTGCGTGGCATCCAGCAGGTGGATCGGCGGACCGGCGAGCGTCCTCCGGAGCTGCCCGGCACGCCGATGGGCGGCACGTCCTGGCAGGATCGGTCTCGATAGCGTCGAGCGCCTGACCCGACTAGGGCGGCGGTCGCGGGACTACGAAGCGCGCGCGGTCGTCTTGGCGCGGTTGAACAGGCCGAACGGCACCTTCATGGCCGGCGCCGCGACCGGGGTGCCGAGCACGCGGTCCGCCAGCGAGTCGAAGTCGTCGGTGATCCGTTCCTTCGGGAACATCTCGATGAGCGTCCGGCCCTCGTTGGCGGCCCGGACGAACAACAGTCCGCCCGACCTGATGAGGGCGATCGACGGCATCCCGACGGTCCGCTCGATATCGGCTACGCCGACGCCGCTGTTGGCCCGGTTGATGACGAGCGACAGCCGCTCGCGGACGCCCAGCTCGGTGGCGTAGTCGGCCAGCTGGACCGCGGCCCGGATGGCCGGCACGTCCGGGGTGACCGGGACGATGATGCGATCGGCGATCGTGAAGATCGCGTCGTTGAGCTTTCCGTACGACGGGTGGAGGTCGACCACGATGAAGTCGACGCCGCGGCGTGCCGCTGTGATCTCGTCGGCGACGCGGTCAGGCTCGAGGATGTCGGTGTCGAGCGGCGACGACGTCAGCGCGGCGACGCGCATCCCCGAGGGATGGGCCGATGCGATGTCGTCGAGGCTCTCGCGCGGGCCGCCCTCGGCCTGGTCGCGCCAGCTATCGGACAGCGTCCGCACGCCGTCGATGCCGAGCGACGTCGCGACATGGCCGGTGACCGTGTCGGCGTCGACGAGCAGGACCTTGTGGCCGCGACGCGTCTGGAGGACGGAGGCGAGGTTCGTGGCGATCGTCGTCTTGCCGACGCCGCCCTTCGGGTTGAAGACCGCGATGATCGTCGCCCGGCTCGCCCATCCGTCGGTCTCGATCGGTCCGCCCTGGAGGATGGGGCCCGATCCGTCGTCGACGGTCTGGCTGCGGATGCACATGGCCTCCACGCGCCAGCGGATCGACTCGGCCGAGTAGGGCCGGGTGAAGTACTCGTCCTCGACCTCGCCGGACGCGGCCTCGAGGCGCGTCATCGCGCGCTCGGACATGACCATGAGGGCCGGGATGGCGCGACCCGCGTCGCGCAGGAGCGAGTAGTACTCGAGCGACTGGTCGAGATCGGTCTCGCCGTCGAGGATGGCGACCGCGACGTCTCGCCGGCTGGCGAGCAGCGCTTCGAGCTGCTCGGGTCGGCTGATCGACGCGACCGTGAAGCCGGCCGCTCGCAACTCGGCCGCGACCGGCGCCGCCTCGCTACCGGGCAGGGCTACCGCGATGGCCGGGCGGGCCATGGCCGCTAGCTCTCGCTTTCTGGATCGCGCGCGGCGACGGTCAGCTCGCCGGGAGCCTCGTCGGTGACGCGGGCACTGAAGCCGGATAGCGACGCGATGCCGTCGCCGAGCGCCAGACCGGTGTCGTGCGTGACGGCGAAGACGAACTCGCCATCGGGGCCGGACGACACGCCGACCGATCGCACCCCGGCGACGCGCGCCAGGTTGCGCTTGAAGCCGGCGATGCTGGCGACGCTGACGAGGCCGGTCACGACCACGCGGGTCGTGGCGCTGTCGGTGGGCGCCTGGTCGTCGGCCACGAGACCGGCGAGGCGGGCCGCCAGGGCGTCCTCGGCGATGGTCGGGATCTCGTCGTCGGCGCCGGAGGCCTCGGCCGGGTAGGCGGCGGCTTCGGCTTCCGCGGCGGCGAAGTCGTGCTCGATGCCGATCGCGGTCAGGCGCGGGTCGGCGTCGGGCGCGGTCTCGGACTCGGGGGCGTCGGCGGTGATGCCGAAGAGGTCGCCATTGTCCGTGGTCGCCTCGACGGAGCCGGTCTCGGCGCTGGCGTCGACGGGCTGCTCCTCGGCGACGGGCGTCTCGACGGCCTCGGCGGGCTCGGGCGACTCGGCGGTCTCGCCGACGACCGGCCCGGGCACCTCGACCTCGGCCACCGGGGCCTGGTCAGCTTCGGCGGTCTCGGGGCCGGTGATCGACGCCCACGCCTCGTCGGCGTCGAAGGGCGGCGGCTCGGGCAGGGTCTCGGCCATCGAGGCGAAGCGGGTCGGGTCGTCCTCGGACAGCAGCCGCTCGAAGAAGGCGGCCATCTCGGTCTCGAACGTGGCGACGCGGCTCTGGACGCGCTCGATGCGCCCCTCGATCTCGGCGGCGTGCGTCTCGATCTCGCGCTCGAGGCGCTCCTTGCGGTCGGTGACGCGCTCGTCGGTCTCCTCGCGGATGCGCGCGATCTCGGCCTTCGACCACTCGCGGACACCGGCGATGTCGTCGTCGGCGCGCTTGCGCAGCTCGGTCGCCTCGTCGGCGCTGGTGGCGTGGATGCCCTCGATATGCGCCTTGGCGTCGGTGGCGAAGCGCTCGAGCGTGTCCGCCCGTGCCGACTCGGCGGCCGCCTGCATGGCCCGGGTGAGGTCGGCCATGAACTTGTTGGCCTTGCGCTCGGGGGCGGGCGTCGGGGCGCTGGTGGCCTCCGGCGTCGTGACCGGCTCGGTCGCGGCAGGCTCAGCCTGGGCGGCCTCCCCTGAGGTGGTCGGGGGGGTGTCGATCATCGTCGGCGTCTCGCTCTCGCTCTGCTGCTGGGCAGGATCCATGGCGGTCGGCTCGTCTCCAGTGACTGCGGACTGATCCTCGGACTCGTTTCGGTCCGCACTCCAGGGGAGTCGGAAGCCGCTTTTCGCGTCGGTCGATGCCATGCGATGGATCCTCATCGGAAGATGTGCGTTATCGGGGCGTGGTCGGCATCGTGCCAGCAGGGTTCGGTGAGGTGGAGTCCGCTAGTGGTACCAGCGGTGTACGCCGGTCGTACCGCCGGATGCCCCTGACCTACGCCGTTGTGCTGGTGCAACGCTGTTCATCGTAGGATGCAGGTCCCCATGGATGCCATCCCGATCCCGGCGCCGCTCGATCGACTCGGTCGGCCCCTGCACGACCTGCGCATCTCGGTCACCGACCGGTGCAACTTCCGATGTACGTACTGCATGCCGAAGGAGATCTTCGGCCGCGACTTCGAGTTCCTCCCGAAGGACCAGGTGCTGTCACTCGAGGAGATCCATCGGGCCGCGCGGGCGTTCGTCGCGCTGGGCGTCGAGAAGCTGCGCATCACCGGCGGCGAGCCGCTCGTGCGGCGCGGCCTGCCGGACCTGGTCCGCATGCTTGCGACGCTGCAGACCTCGGACGGCCGTCCGCTCGACCTGACGCTCACGACGAACGGAGCCGCGCTGCGCGCGCTGGCCCGCCCGCTGGCAGACGCCGGGTTGCGACGCGTGTCGGTCAGCCTGGACTCGCTCGACGACGAGGTCTTCGGCGCCATGAACGGCGTGGACTTCCCGGTCGCCCGGGTGCTCGACGGGGTCGACGCGGCGTTGGAGGCCGGGCTCGGCCCGGTGAAGATCAACATGGTCGTTCGCCGCGGCGTCAACGAGGACTCCGTCGTGCCGATGGCCCGCTGGGCGCGCGAGACCGGCGTGACGCTGCGGTTCATCGAATACATGGATGTCGGCCATTCGAACGGCTGGCGCCTCGACGAGGTCGTGCCCGCTGCCGATCTGATCGACCTCGTGACCGCGGCCTGGCCGGCCGTGCCGGTCGATGCCGGCTACCGCGGCGAGGTGGCCGACCGATGGCGCTACGTCGACGGTGCCGGGGAGTTCGGTGTCATCTCGTCGGTGACCCGGCCGTTCTGCCGCGACTGCACGCGCGCCCGGCTGTCGGCCGACGGCCAGCTGTACACGTGCCTGTTCGCGGTGGCCGGTCGGGACGTCCGCGCCGTGCTCCGAGACGGCTCCACGGACGAGCAGCTGGTGGCGTTCCTGGCCGAGGTGTGGCGCGACCGTGACGACCGATACTCGGAGCTGCGCGCCCTGTCGACGAGCGACCTGCCCAAGATCGAGATGTTCGCGATGGGCGGCTGAGCACCGCTCGTCCACAGAGTTATCCACACGCCGACCACACGTCCGACATTCCCGTGGACGGCCGTCGGAAGATCGATTCCATGTTCGTGGATAAGCGCGTTGACCGTGGCCGGAGCCGGCCGATACCGTAGGTCGTGCCCGAAGGGGCCGACAGGATCGCAGGAACCGAGATCACATCAAGGACCTTCGTTCCGCCGCCGGTCGCTTCGGGCGCTTCGTTGCCCGCGGTCGCCGGTCGTCTCACCACGACCGGATCCCAGGGATTGCGCCCGGCGGGACGTGATCGGCATCCCGGTGTCGGTACTTCCGTCGGGCGCGACGAAGCCCCCGCTCCTCCCACCCGACGCCCACCTCGTCCTGTCATGCTGGACGCCCGCCCGGAGGCTCGCATGTCGGACGTCCTGACCGTCGATCCCACCCGGCCGATCCCGCCGGTCGTCCAGCCCGAGCGGATCGCCGCCCTCGTTGCGGCGGTGCGCGACCGGACGGCCATCGTCCCCGAGGTCGGCATCGTGCTCGGCTCCGGGCTCGGCGGCTTGGCCGACGACCTGCAGGACGCCGTCTCGATCCCGTTCGACGCGTTGCCTGGGTGGCCGGCGGCGACCGCTCCCGGCCACGTCGGGCGGCTCCTGCTGGGGTCGCTTGGCGGCCGGTCGGTGGTCATGCTCCAGGGCCGCTTCCACCTGTACGAGGGGAACGACCCGGGCCTCGTGGTGCAGCCGGTCCTGCTGTTCCGCGCGCTTGGCGCCCGCGTGGTGGTGCTGACCAACGCGGCCGGCGGTCTGGACCCGTCGTTCGGACCGGGCACGCTGATGATCATGCGCGACCACATCAACCTGACCGGCCGCTCGCCGCTCATCGGGCCGAACGCCGACGCGCTCGGACCGCGCTTCCCCGACATGACCGAGGCGTGGAGCCCGCGACTGCGCGCCCGCCTCCATGCCGCCGCGACCGCCGAGGACATCGAGATGGCCGAGGGCGTCTACGTGGGCCTCACCGGACCGACGTACGAGACCCCCGCCGAGGTGCGGATGCTCGCCGCCCTCGGTGGCGACGCCGTGGGGATGTCGACCGTTCTTGAGTGCATCGCCGCGCGCTGGGTCGGGCTCGAGGTGTGTGGCGTGTCGCTGGTCACCAATGCCGGGGCCGGGTACACCGGTCAGCCGCTGACCCACGAGGAGGTCCTCGAGGCGGGCGCGGTCGCCGGCCCACGGCTCGCCGGCGTGCTGCGTCGCTTCGTGGCCGATCTCGGCGACGACTGACAGGGTCCCGACGGTGACCGAGATCCGCCTGGTCCAGGGCGACATCACGACCGTCGAGGCGTGCGCGATCGTCAACGCCGCGAACAGCGCCCTCGTCGGTGGCGGCGGGGTCGACGGCGCGATCCACCGGATGGGCGGCCCGGCGATCATGGCCGACCTCGAAGGGCGGTACGGGCCTGCGCGCCACTGCCCGACCGGCGGCGCCGTGGTCAGCGTCGCCGGGCGCCTGCCGGCATCGGTCGTGATCCACGCCGTCGGGCCAGTGTGGCGTGGCGGTGCCTCCGGCGAGCGGGAGCAGCTGGCGAGCGCGTACCGGACCGCACTGGACCTGGCGGCGCGCGAGGGGTGTCGGTCCGTCGCGTTGCCGTCGATCTCGACCGGGGTCTACGCCTACCCCGTCGATGCCGCGGCGGCGATCGCGTTGGCCACCGTCGACGCGTGGATCGAGGCCCACCCGGATGCCCTCGACACGGTCACGTTCGTGCTGTTCTCCGCCGACACGCTCGACGCGTTCGAGCGCGCGCTGGCGGCATGACGGGCGCGAGCGCAGCGCCGCGTGTCCTCGACCGGCGGAGCCTCAACCGGACGCTGCTCGGGCGCCAGCTGCTGCTCGAGCGGGAGCGACGCTCGCCGAGCGAGGTCGTCGAGTACCTCGTCGGGCTGCAGGCCCAGGAGCCGCCCGACCCGTACGTCGCTCTCTGGACGCGCATCGACGGCTTCGACCCGGCGGAGCTAAGCGGCCTGATCGAGGAGCGGCGGGCGGTCCGGATGGGCCTGCTGCGCGGGACGCTCCACCTGGTGACGGCGGACGACGCGCTCGTCCAGTACCCGATCCTCGCCGACGTCATGCGCCGGTCGTGGCGCAGCAGCCCGTTCATCAAGCAGCTCGACGGCGTCGACGTCGAGGCGGTGATCGCGACCGCCCGGCCGATCCTCGAGGAGCGGCCGCGCACGCCGACCGAGCTCGGCGCGGCGCTCGCCCCGGACTGGCCGGACCGCGACCCGGCGTCGCTCGCCTACGCGGCCCGCTTCCTGCTGCCGCTGGTCCAGGTGCCGCCGCGTGGGTTGTGGGGCCGGACCGGACGGGCGACCAACACGACGCTCGAGGCGTGGGTCGGACGGCCGCTGGAGCCGAGCCCGAGCGTCGACGACCTGGTGCTGCGTTACCTCGCGGCGTTCGGACCGGCGACCGTCAGCGACATGCGCGTCTGGTCGTGGCTGACCGGGCTGCGCGAGGTGGTCGACCGTCTCCGGCCGCGGCTCCGCACGTTCCGCGACGAGGCCGGCCGGGAGCTGCTGGACGTCCCGGACGGGCTGATCGTCGAGGGCGACCGGCCGGTCCCGATCCGGTTCATGCCGCAGTACGACAACGCGTTCCTGTCCCATGAGGACCGCAGCCGGATCGCCGGCGACCGGGTGAACATCGAGATGCTCGCCTGGAAGGGGGCGATCCTCGTCGACGGGTTCATCGACGCGGCGTGGCGGCTGCGGCGCGAGAAGCGCGTCGCCACGATGACGATCAGCTTCTTCGGTTCGGTGTCGGCCGCGCAGCGCCGGGAGATCGAGGCGGAGGGGGAGCGGCTGCTCGCGTTCCTCGCGCGCGACGCCGCGACGCGGGAGCTGCGATTCGCGGAGGGGTAGGCGGCGCGGGTCGCGTTCGCGGGTGGCGATCGCTGCGAGCGATCGTTTTCCGCGCCAGCCGCGCGCCTTCGCGTCCTCGGGCCCGGATCGATGGCTGCGAGCGATCGTTCGGCGGGCAAGGCGGTGGCGGTCGGCCCGTTGGCTCGAAAACGATCGCCGAGAGTGATCGTTTCGCTCGTCAACCGCGCGCCGTCAGGCCCTCAGCCCGAAAACGATCGCTGGGAGCGATCGCCCATCCACGGGGAGCCGCAACGGGCCGCGCCGCCCCTCAGGCCTGCGGCAGCTCCCGTCCCGCGGCCTTCGCGGCCGCGGCCTTCTCCGCCCACGCGCCCAGGACGTTGTCCTTGTGCGGCCGGATCGGGCAGTGCTCGTCGCGGTTCCCGAATTCGTCGCAGTAGCCGAGTGGCACGCACTTCGGTGCGAGGAACGAGCCCAGGAACGGCGAGACCGTGAAGATCTGCTGGCGGATGAGCTGGAACAGCCGGCGGATCTCCCACTGCGCCATCGTGCACAGCCGCAGCCCCGACATGTGGATGAGCGCCCGCAGGTTGGCCGTCATCACGAGGTTGGTCCGGGTCGCGTTCGGGAACACGAACCGGGCATCCTCGCCAGGCAGGCCCGCCTCGAGCATCTCCCCGTACAGGTCGAGCGCGCTCCCCACCTGCGACTCGTAGCGCTCGCGCAGCTCCGCGTCGCCCTCGGCGATCGAGTGCGGGAGCATCGTCGCGGCGCCCTTGAACTTCACGTAGCGCTGGCTCTGCTGGTCGAACGCCACGCCGGCCCGATGGCGCACCAGCTGGTGCGACAGCGTCCGTGACACGCCGGTGATGCCGAACGTGAACACGATGTGCTCGATGGTCGATCCGTGCCCCGACTCGATGACCGACGCGATGAGCTTCTGCATCTTCGCCGGGTCGAACTCGCCGTCGACCGACTTGCGGAAGATCTCCTCCGGCGGCATCTCCGAGTAGCACGTCCGACAGGCCGTGTAGATGATCGGCACGTAGAACTGCTCGACGATCTCGCGATTCGGAAAGAGCAGCGTGGCCGTCATCCCGAGCTCTCGTCGGCCGGGGTTCTTGGGGATCCCGGTCTTCGGACGGGGCGCGGGGATCGGCTCGGCGGTCATCGACCGCCAGTCTAGCCGAACCGACCGTCCAGGCCGGTCAGCTGCAGCCGGTCAGTAGTAGTCCGAGCAGGACAGGAAATACCCGCACCGGCAGATGAGCTTGCACTTGCGCTCGTCCATCGCGGCCCCGCAGTTCGCGCAGGTCAGCATGAGCGCGCCGGGGTCGGGCGCCTGGTCGAGGTCGTCGTCGAGCAGCGCCAGCGGCACCACGGGCGTGGCCGCGGCCGGCTCCCGGAACGGTTCGTTCATCCCACGCGCTCCACGTGCGCCGCCGGCGGGACCGGATCGGTCGTCTCGAGAGCGTACGCCACCAGCTCGTCGTACGGCATGGCCGCCCCCTGCGCCGCGAGCACCGCCAGCTGGTCCTCGGGCAGCGCGTCCTTCGGCGTGGAGACGTCGAAGAGCTGCTTCATCTGGTCGACGTAGTCGGCCAGGGCCGTCCCGGTCGTCTGCTGGAGGCTGCGCGCCGCGCCCCACAGCCGACCCGCCCGTTCCACGTCACCTTCGCCAAGCGCGCTCAGGGCGATGTCGTCGAGTGACAGCGTCACCCCCGAGACGTCGCCCGACTCGTAGAAGTGCTGGAGCGCATGGCGGCCGATCTCCTTGGCCTCGGCCCACTCGTGCCTGCCGACCATCGACAGCGAGAGCATGTGGAGCGACCACGCCTCCATCGTCCGATGGCCGGCTGCCCGGTGCAGCTCGAGCGAACGTCGATACCAGCGCTCGGCCTCCTCGGCGTCCGAGCTGAAGTACGCAAGGCTCCCGAGACCCCACAGGATGTTGCCCTCGCCGCCGGTGTCGCCCAGCTCGCGATAGATGTCGAGCGCCTCGTTCAGCCGCGACCCGCTCCGCGCTGCGGCCTCCTCGGTCATGTCGCCGCCCATGATCTCGATCATGTCGGCGTATGCCCGGTTGAACAGTGCGTTGGCGATCTCGCGCCGGTCGCCGATCTCCTGCCACAGCCGGAGCTGTTCGTCGTACAGCCGGGCGGCCGTGTCCTGGTCCGACTGCCAGTAGGCGATGCCACCGAACGCCTCCGCGAACCGTGCCTGGTCGACGGGGTCGAGCTCCCAGCCCTGTGCCGCGAGCTGCTCGAACCTGGCCCGCGCCTCGTTGAGGTAGCCGCGCTGCTGCCAGAACCGCCAGATCGCGAACGACAGCCGTGCGCCGAGCTGCGGGTCGGGCTTCGCGATCGCCCAGTCGAGCGCCGCGCGCACGTTGTCGTGGTCGCGTTCGAGCCGCTCGAGCCAGACCCGCTGGTCAGAGCCCGACAGCTCGGGGGCTGCCCGCTCCGCCAGGTCGAGCAGCGCCGCGGCGTGGCGGTCCGCGACGGCACCTGCCTCGTCGCGCGCCGCCAGCATCTCCGCGGCGAACTCGCGGATGGTCTCGAGCATGGCGAACCGCGGCTCGGGGCCGTCGTCGGGCCGGACCAGGCTCTGGTCCACCAGCTCGCCGATGCGGTCGACGACGTCGCCGCCGATCTCGTCGGCCGGGCCGCACACCCGTTCCGCGATCTCGAGGTCGAACCCGCCGCGGAACACCGACAGCCGGTCGGCGAGGCGGCGCGCCCCGTCGTCGAGCAGGTCGTAGCTCCAGGCGATCGCGCCGCGCAGGGTCTGCTGGCGCTCGGGCAGGTCGCGCGAGCCGGTGGTGAGCAGCGCCAGGTGGTGCTCGAGCCGCGCCAGGATCTGGTCCGGTGTCAGGAGCTTGATCCGGGCCGCGGCGAGCTCGATCGCGAGCGGCATCCCGTGGAGCCGCGCCGAGATCCCCGCCACCGCCGGTGCGTTGTCGTTGGTGACCGCGAAGCCCGGCCGGACCGACGACGCACGGGCGATGAACAGGCGCACGGCCTCGAACTGGGTGAGCGCCATCGCGTCGAGGTCGCGCAGGCCGCGTGGCAGGTTCAGCCGCTCCATCTCGGACAGGTGGCTGAGGTCGGGTGGGGCGGGCAGGCCCGGGACCGGGTACTCCTGCTCGCCGCTCACCCGCAGCGGGATCCGGGTCGTGACGACGCAGCGCAGGTTCGGGCAGCGGCGGAGCAGCTCGGCGACGTCCGGGCCGGCGTCCACCACCTGCTCGAAGTTGTCGAGCACGAGCAGCACATGCCCCGCGGCGATGTGATCGCTGACCTGGTCGATGGCGGTCCGCGTCTTGCTGTCGGCGATCCCCAGCGTCCGCGCGATCGTCGGCGCGACGATGGCCGCATCGCGCACCGCATCGAGGGCGATGAACCACACGCCGTCGGGGAAGTCGTCGGCGGCGGCCGCTGCGACCTGGAGCGACAGCCGCGTCTTGCCGGTGCCGCCCGGTCCGGTGAGGGTCAGGAGCCTGGTCGTCCCCAGCAGCCCGACCGCCTCGTCCAGCTCGTGCTCCCGCCCCACGAACGACGTGAGCTGGGTCGGCAGGTTGTTCGGTCGCGCGTCGAGCGAGCGCAGCGGCGGGAAGGTGTCCGGCAACCCGTCGATGAGCAGCTGGCTCAGGTGTTCCGGCTCGCGCAGGTCCTTGAGCCGGTGGAAGCCGACGTCGCGCAGGCCGACGCCGTCGCGCAGGTCGTCGGCGACCATCGACCGCGTCGCGTCGCTGAGCAGGACCTGGCCGCCGTGGGCGACCGCGGTGATACGTGCCGTGCGGTTGATGTCGTAGCCGATCACGTCGCCGCCGTCGAGCCGTTCGATGTCGCCGGTGTGCAGGCCCATCCGCACCCGGACCGGGGCATCGTCCGGCCACGGTTCCGCGGCGATGGCGCGCTGGCCGTCGACTGCCGCCGCTACTGCGTCGGCGGCGCGCCGGAAGATCACGAAGAACGAATCGCCCTCGGTCGACTGCTCGTGACCATCGTGGGCGGCGAACGCGGCTCGCAACAGCGCACGGTGTCGCTCGCGCACGTCGCGGTATGGCCCGCTCCCGAGCGCGAGCTCGATGCGGGTCGAGCCCTCGATGTCGCTGAACAGGCACGTGACGGTGCCGGTCGGCGGTCTGGGGTCCAGGAGCATCTCCCTCGGTCGGTCGGGCGTCAGTGGCGTTCGGCTTCGGTCAGGCGTCGCAGCCGGCCTGCCAGCCCGCGCATGATCGCGAGCGCGACCGCGGGTTCGTCGCGCACGACGGCCTCGAAGTCCCAGGTCGCGAGGGCCAGGCAGATCGTCGGCTCGTCGGCGACCACCTGCGCGGTCCGCGGCTGGCCGTCGAGCACCGACAGCTCCCCGAAGAAGTCGCCGGGCCCGATGGTCGCGATCGTGCGGCCGTCGCGCACCACCCGCACGCTGCCGCTGGCGACCATGAAGAAGCCGGTGCCGACCTCGCCCTGGCGGGCGATCACGTGATCCTTGGGGAACCCGACCTCCACGACCCGCTTGGCGATCGTGGCGATCCCGGCGTCGTCGACGCCGTCGAGCAGCGGCGCACGCGCCAGCAGCTCGGCCCGATGGTCGTGGGTGAGCGTCATGCCGGCCTCCATGGTGGTCCCGTGATGCTGCGCTGCACGATGGCGGAGCGTCAAGCAACGCTCGCGTGGCACGATGCACGCGATGATCGACCGCGACCAGCTGCTCGATGACATCGCCGGGTTCGGGCTCTTCGCCGACCTGTCCGCACCCCAGCTCGAGGCGATCATCCACATCTTCGACGAGCGGATGTTCGCGGCCGGCGAGACGATCCTCCACCAGGGCCTGTCGGGGTCGGGCTTCTACGTCATCGTCGACGGCGAGGCGGCGGTCCGGATCGACGGGGTCGACCGGGCGCAGCTGAGCCGGGGCGACTTCTTCGGGGAGGTGTCGATCCTCCTCGGCGTGCCGTCGATCGCGGACGTCGTCGCGACGCGCCAGATGCGCTGCCTGGTGCTGGCCGGCCCCCGGGTGGAGCCGTTCCTCGTCGAGCCAGCCGAAGGTGATGTACCGGATGCTCCAGGCGCAGGCCCGCCGGCTACGAGCGGCGAACCGATGGGGAGCCTGAGCGACCCGACCCGACCGTTCCCGCCCGGCGCATACCCGGTCGTCGTCATCGGCTCGGGCCCGGGAGGCCTCCAGGTCTCGTATGCCCTGCGACGGTATGGGATCGCGCACGCGGTGCTGTCGCAGGATCCGGCGCCGGGCGGCATGTTCCGCCGCTGGCCGCACTTCCAGCGGCTGCTGTCCTGGACGAAGCCCCATGCGCCGGCGCCGCGCGGCTCGCGCGCGTACGAGCGCTACGACTGGAACAGCCTCCTCGCGGACGAGCCCGAGGCCCGTGCCCTCCAGCCAGAGCTCATGGATGGGAGCTCGTCGTTCCCGTCGCGGCCCGAGATGGAGGCGAACCTCGGCCGGTACGCCGAACGGGCGCGCATCGAGGTCCGCTACGGCTGCCGGTGGACGAGCACGCGCCGGGTCGAGGATGCCGAGGGCACGGGGTTCGTCCTGTCGACGACCGACGGCGAGTACCGGGCCGAGACGCTGGTGATCGCGGTCGGCGTGGCCGAGCCGTTCACCCCGCCCGCCATCGGGATGGACCTGACCCACCACTACGCCGAGGTCCGGCCGGTCGAGACGTACGCCGGGCGGCGGGTCCTGATCCTGGGCAAGCAGAACTCCGGGTTCGAGCTGGCCAGCGGTTTCCTGCCGTGGGCGCGCGCGATCGTCCTCGCCTCGCCGTCACCGGCGCGCCTGTCGGTGCAGACGCGATCGCTCGCCGGCGTCCGCGCCCGCTACGTCCAGCCGTACGAGGACTTCGTGCTGGGTGGCGGCGTCGCGGTCCTCGAGGCCGCGCTCGACCGCATCGAGCGGACCGAGGGCGGCGACGGGAGCCTGACCGTCCGGTTGCGGCGGACCGACACCGGAGCGGACATCGCCATCGAGGTCGACGACGTCATCTCGGCGACCGGCTTCGTGACGCCGATCCTGGACCTGCCCGAGATCGGCTGCTCGGTCAGCGGCCGCAGCCGCCTGCCGCTCGTGACGCCCTGGTGGGAGAGCACGACCCTCGCCGGCGTGTACTTCGCGGGGACGATCGGCCAGGCGGCGAAGGGTCTCGAGAAGCACGGCGTGCCGGCCAACTCGGGGGCCGTCCACGGTGCGCGGTACAACGCGATGGTCCTCGGCCGGCGGATCGCCACCGAACGCTTCGGCATCGACGTCCCGCGGCCGGCGGTCGCACCGGACGTCCTCGTGGCGACGGTCGCGAACGAGCTGGCGGAGGCGCCCGAGCTGTGGCACCAGCGCGCCTACCTGACCCGCGTCTTCACAGTCGACCCGGCGGCCGGCCCGGTGGACGACGGCGTCCAGCCACTGACCACCTTCCTCGACGCCGGCGGGCCCGAGGCGCTCGCGGTCACGCTCGAGGCCGACGGCAGCGGCGCCATCTATCCGGTCCTCTACACGCGCATCCGGGGCGAGATCCTGGAGCGCATGCTCGAGGCCGACCCGCTGCTCCGATACGACGGCGACGCGACGCGGTCGGCGGTCGCGGCGATCGTGCGCGAGGTGGTCCCGGGGCCGTCGCGAGCTGACCCGCCTCAGGCGAGGCGTGCCAGTCGCTCCGCCGCCGCCCCGAGCGTCTCGAGGGTCTTCGGGAAGGCGAACCGCAGCTTCGAGCGACCGAGCTCAGGCCGTGAGAAGAACGACGAACCGGGGACCGCCGCCACGCCCGGGTCGCGGATCAGCCGGTGGGCGAACGCGACGTCGTCCTCGCCCGCCGCCACCAGGTCGCGGATGTCGGTCATGACGTAGTAGGCGCCCCTGGGCTCGTGGACCCGGAACCCGGCGGCCCGGAGGGCCGGCACGAGCACGTCGCGTCGCTCCCGGTAGCCCGCCACGAGGTCGGCGTAGTACGCATCGGGGAAGCCGAGCGCGGTCACCGCCGCCGCCTGCAGGGGCGCCGCCGCGCCGACCGTCAGGAAGTCGTGCACGCGCCGGATGCCCAGCGAGAGCTCGGGTGACGCGATCGTCCAGCCGATCCGCCAGCCGGTCACCGAGTACGTCTTCGACATCGAGTGGATGCTCACGGTACGCTCGGCCATCCCGGGCAGCGTCGCCAGCGGGATGTGCTCGCCCTCGAACACGAGGTGCTCGTAGATGTCGTCGGTGAAGGCGATGACATCGTGCTCGACGCACAGCGAGGCGACCAGCTCGAGCTCCTCGTGCGTGAAGACCTTGCCGGTCGGGTTGTGCGGCGAGTTGAGGACGATGCCGCGCGTCCGCGGGCCGAACGCCCGGCGCAGCTCGTCGGGGTCGATCGACCAATCGGGCTCGTGCAGCGTGACGTAGCGCGGCACGGCGTCGGACAGGATCGCGTCGGGGCCGTAGTTCTCGTAGAAGGGTTCGAAGACGATGACCTCGTCGCCGGGATCGAGGATGCCGAGCATCGCCGCGATCATCGCCTCGGTCGCGCCGCACGTGACCGTCACCTGGGTCTCGGGGTCGATCTCGCCGAATCCGGGGAATTGCCGGGGCGTCGTCGCCGCGATCGCATCGCGCAACGGCTTCGATCCCCACGTGATGGCGTACTGGTTGATGTCGGCGTCGACCGCCTCGGCGACCGCGCGCTTGAGCTCGGATGGACAGGCGAAGTCCGGGAACCCCTGCGCGAGGCTGACCGCGCCGTGGGCGACGGCGACGCGGTTCATCTCGCGGATGACCGACTCGGTGAACGACTCGGCCTTCCGGCTGATGCGGCGACTCGTGATCACGGCCTCAGTCTAGGGCCGCCAGGGTGCGCTCGAAGAAGCCGGTCAATCGTGCCTCGTACTCGTCGGGGACGAGGCCCATCGCCCTGGTATGTCCGGCGCCGGGCACGATCCAGGTCGTGACGTCCACCCCGGCGGCCTCGGCCTCGCCGGCGAGCGTTCGTCCGTAGTCGACGCTGAGGCGCTGGTCGGCGTCGCCGTGGCTGATGTACAGCGACCGGCCCGCCATCTTGCGCACGGCCTCCAGGGGACTGCGGGATCGCAGGTCGTCGCCGCTGAGGAGCCGTGCCATCGCGATGCCGCCCTCCTCCAGGATGCCGGGGTACCCGTTCCGGGCCAGCTCGGCCTTGATGGCGTCGCCGATGTCCGCATAGCTCGAGTCCTCCCAGGTCGCGGCGACGGCCGGCTCCTCGCCGGCGGCGATGAGCACGCTGGCCGCGCCGAGGGAGATCCCGAGCAGGCCGATGCGATCGGCGGGCAGCCCCTGCTCGGAGCGCAGCCAGTCCCACGCACCGAGGACGTCGCGGTACTCCTCGGTCCCGCCGGCGTAGCGACCGTCCTCCTCCGTCGAGTCGCCATGGTCTCGGATGTCGATCAGCAGGACCGAGAAGCCGTGGCGGTGGAGCATGCCGGCCGGAAGCAGGACGTCGGGATCGCGCTTGCAGGCGGTGTGGCCATGGACGACCACGACGGCAGGCGCCGGCGAGCCGTCGGCGGGCTGGTCGTCGGCCGGGACCCACCAGCCGCTGATGTCGATCCCGGCGTCACGGCTCGGGATCGTGACCTCCACCGGCGCGGGCATCGCGTATGGGGTGGTGTCCAGCCCCCCATAGGCGAACGCCGTCGGGTCGTTGTCGGCCCACTCCGGGTGGCACTCCCCACTCACCCGGGTCAGCCGGTCCCACACCATCGCGCTCGCGACGCCGTAGCCGACCACGAGGACCAGGAGGACTGCGACCACGAGGACCGCGACGAGGCGCCGCACGTGCGGCACGCTACACCGCGGCCGTCACACGAGCTGGCGCGGGATGTGTTCCTCCCACCGGCGCTCGAAGAACCGGTGGTCGTCCACGTCGACCTCGAGTTGGACCGACAAGTCGAAGTCCGAGACCGTGCTGCGCTGGCGTGAGACCGCCCGGATCTCGATCCGCGTCAGCTCGCCGTCCCGGTCCACCTCGCGCTCCTGCCATCGATACACGACGTCCGCGTCAAGCTCGACGCGCGCCGGGTCCTCGTCCCACGCCGTCATCCGGATCGACTCGGCCGCGTACAGCCGACGGCCATCCGGGACGATCTCCTCGCCACCGTCGTGGAACCGGACCGTGGTCGAGCCGTCGAGGACGTCCTCCTCGATCAGCCACTGCGGCGGGTCGGACGCCGCCGGCCCGGCGCCGTCGGCGGCCTCGGGCGACGGCCAGGACAGGTCGGGCGGGTCGGTCTTGAACGCCGGCACCGGCAGGTCCCCGTCCGCACCGGCCGGCGGGACGACCTGCAGCACGAGCCGGGACGGGGTGGCAGGCCCGCGGTGGACCCGGAGGGTCGCGGGATGCGGCGAGGGCCACAGCACCGGCCACAGCGACGACGCGACCGCGACCCGCAGCCGGTGGCCCGCCAGCCATCGGTAGCCGGCGGTCCGCAAGGGGATCTCGACCTGCTCCACGACGCCGGGTCGGAGCGGTTCCGGATCGGCATGGGACCGCCGGTGGGTCAAGTTCAGCACGCCGGCGCTCACCAGGGCGGACGTGCCGTCGGGCGCGACATCCGACAGTCGGACCGACAGCATCGCCACCGGCGCGTCGACCTCGAGGTGGACGACCACCTCGGGCACGCCGAGCACCTCGAGCGGCGCGGCGAGCGGTTCCGACGTGTACGTCGGGCCGGCCGACTCGTCCGGCCGCAGGTCGCGGGCCAGCCCATTGGGCGCCTCCCCGGCACCCCAAGACAGCGCACCCCGGGTGCCCGTGGTCGGTCGATGCCGGAACGTGTCCGAACCGGAGGCGCCCACTGCCCCCTCGTCCAGCGAGCCCTCGCCGAAGGCCCATGTCCGGGACGTCGTCGCCGGGTGCGGGAACGCCGACGTCGCCCGCCAGCGCCCGGGCAACGACGACGGGAAGGCGATGGGTGGCGCGTACTCGTGCTCGTACCAGACGACGGCCGGCTCGTCCTCCCAGCCGTTCTCGACGCCGTCGAGGTGACGGGCGAAGAACCGGGCGATCTCGTGCAGGTCGTCGAGGTTCGGTCCGGGCTCCGCGCTGTGCGGCCACGAATGGACCCAGGTGCCGACGAGCGTGTGGGACGGCGCGGGGCAGCGGGCCTGCATGCGGAACGCGGGGTCGACGTACGAGTCGTGCCAGCCGCCGATGTTGAAGATCGGCACCTCGATGGCGGCGTAGTCGGGCGCCAGCGAGCCCTGCCGCCAGTACGGCCCATCGGTCTGGTGGCGGAGCCAGGCGAATAGCCACGGCGGGGTCGCCTCGAGGCGCGTGCGCCACTCGTCCCGCCAGCGCCGGCCGCGGAAGGCGGCATCCGGCGGCATCGCGTTCATCGCCACCTGGCTGACCGCGTACTGCGAGAGCTCGCTGACCGTGACGCACCCGCCGCGGTAGTGGACGTCGTCGAGATAGCGGTCGTCGGTGGCCATCACCGGCACGATCGCGCGGAGGTGCGGCGGGTGCAGCGCGGCGACCTGGATCGAGGTGAAGCCGCCGTACGAGATGCCCCACATCCCGACCGCTCCGTTGGACCACGGCTGCGCCGCCAGCCACTCGACCGCGTCGTAGCCGTCGAGCGTCTCCTCGGCCGTGTACTCGTCGAGCGCGATCCCGTCGGACGAGCCGGTGCCGCGGACGTCCAGCCGGCACAGGGCGAAGCCGCGGGCCGCGAACCACTCGCCCCGGGTCATGTCGACGGTCCGGCGCCAGTTGTCCTTGCCGTACGGGATCATCTCGAGGATCGCCGGGAACCGCCTCGCGCCGTCATCACCTGCGACCGGGCGCCAGATGTTGGCCGACAGCTCGGTCCCGTCGCGGACGACGATCCGCGCATCCCAGTCGACCTCGACGTCAAAGCGAGGCTCGGGCGCCGGACGCGGGTCGGTCATGCGCACGAGTCTAGGGCCGCCCGACTCCGCCCCACGGGTCCGCTCGCGCCATGCGACGATGCCCGGCATGGAGGGTCGGTTCGTCCGCCACAGCCGGCGGGTCGCGTACGAGAACCCGTGGATCACGGTCTGGCACGACGAGGTGACCCGACCCGACGGCAGCCCCGGCATCTACGGTGTAGTCCACTTCGAGAGCCTCGCCGCCGGCGTCCTGGCCTTCGACGACGACGACCGGATCGTGCTCGTCGGCCAGCATCGGTACACGCTCGACCGCGACTCCTGGGAGATCCCCGAGGGCGGCGTGCCCCCGACCGAGACGCCTCTGCAGGGCATCCAGCGCGAGCTGCGCGAGGAGACGGGGCTCGAGGCCGACGACTGGCACGAGCTGTGTCGACTCGACCTGTCCAACTCGGTGACCGACGAGGTCGCCATCCTGTTCGTCGCACGGGGGCTGCACCAGGGCGAGGCGACGCCCGAGCCGACCGAGTCGATCGCGCTGCGCTGGGTCCGGTTCGACGAGGCGGTCGAGATGGTCCACGACGGTCGGATCACCGACGTGATGAGCGTCGCGGCCATCCTGCGCGTCGCGCTCGACCGGGTCGCGACCCGATGACCCGGACCGACTGGGATGTGGTCGTGGTCGGCCTCGGGGCCATCGGGTCGGCCGCGGCCTACTGGGCGTCGTCGCGGCCCGGCGTCCGCGTGCTCGGTCTCGAGCGCTTCGAGCTCGGCCATGCCAACGGGGCCTCGGCCGACCACAGCCGGATCATCCGCCTCTCGTACCACCGGCCCGATTACGTCCGCCTCGCCGAGCGGGCCTACGCGTCGTGGACGATCGTCGAGGACGAGGCCGGCGACCGGATCGTCACCGTGACCGGCGGCCTGGACCTGTGGCCGGCCGATCCGGCCATCCCGCAGGCGGACTACACCGACAGCCTCGCGGCGGAAGGCGTCCCGTTCGAGCTGCTCGACGCGGCCGAGATCATGCGCCGCTGGCCGCAGTGGCGGCTGACTGACGACGTCACGGGTATGTGGCAGGCGCGCGGCGGCATCGCCGACCCGTACCGCGGCAACGCCGCCCATCGCCGGCTGGCGGAGGCCCGCGGCGCGACGCTGCGCGAGCGGACCCCGGTCGATGCGATCCGGGAGCGCGGCGGTGCGTACGAGGTCGACGCTGGCGGGACCACGCTGACGGCAGGCGCGGTCGTGCTGGCGACGGATGCCTGGACGAACGACCTCCTCGCCGGCTTCGACCGGCGGCTGCCGCTCACGGTCACGAAGGAGCAGGTGACCTACTTCGCCGCGCCCGATCCCGCGGCGTTCAGCCCGGACCGGTTCCCGGTGTGGATCTGGATGGACGACCCGTCGTTCTACGGCTTCCCCGTCTACGGCGAGGCCGGACCGAAGGTCGCCCAGGACTGTGGTGGCCGGCCGACGACCCCGGCGACGCGGACGTTCGAGCCCGACGAGGCGATCCGCGACCGGGTCCGCGCCTTCCTCGAGACGCGCCTGCCCGGCGCGCTCGGGCCGGAGCTGCTCACGAAGACCTGCCTCTACACGCTGACGCCCGAACGCGACTTCGTGGTCGACCGGCTGCCCGACGCGCCCGGGGTGGTCGTCGGGCTTGGGGCGGCGCACGGCTTCAAGTTCGCGTCGGTGCTGGGCCGGATCCTCGTCGAGCTCGCCCTCGACGGCGGCTCGCCATCGGGCGGTGAGCTCGGGGCGTTCCGGATCGACCGCCCGATGCTGCTCGCGGCCGATCCACCGCTGCTGCCGCTCGTCTGAAGGACCCGTCCAGCGGTCCCATTTCTTGCACCGGTCCCCGGCCTGTGCGAGGGTACGGCCGACTCGACCGGCGACGGTCAGGCAACCGCGACGAAGCGGCGACCCGAGGAGAGGCGCGGGTCGCCTGGAGGAGGAGTCGAATGCGTTCGACCACGCGTGCCCGGATGGGTCGGATCCTTGCTGCGGTCGGGCTGCTCGGCGCGCTGCTCCTGCCAGCGGCGTCGCCGATCTCGGCGGCGAAGGGCGACGGCATCCTTCGCGTCGGGACGGACCAGGAGTTCTCCGGCCTCAATCCGTGGGCAGCCACGTACGTCCTCGACTACGAGGTCTTCACGCTCAACTACGACCTGCTGGTCGGATATGACCAGAACCTCGAGTACACGGGCGGCTTCGCCGAATCGTGGGAGACGTCAGAGGACGGCAAGACGACGACCTTCAAGATCCGGCCCGGGATGCAGTGGTCGGACGGCCAGCCCGCGACGGCGGAGGACGCCCTCTACACCTACCAGCTCGTGCTGGACGCGACGGCCGAGGAGGTGACCCTCGGATCCGGTTACCTGGACGGGTACCTGACGTCCGCCAACCTCGCCGCGGTGAGCGCGCCCGATGCCGAGACGTTCGTGGTCGAAACGTCGACCCCGACGTCCCTGCTGATCCCCGCGTATGTGCCGATCCTGCCGAAGCACATCTGGGAGGGGCACACGCTCCAGCAGATCGCCAACGCCGAGGCCGAGGGCTTCTTCGCGAACGACCCGCCGGTCGTCGGGACGGGTCCGTACCAGGCCGTCGAGTTCGTCGCCGGCCAGTTCATGCGCTTCGCGCGCAACGAGAACTACTGGGGCAAGCAGGGCGCCGCGGACGAGATCATCCTCCAGCACTTCGAGAGCAGCGAGACGATGGTGGCGGCGCTGCGGAACGGCGAGATCGACTACGCGCGAGGCATCGCCGCCGACGCCTTCGATGCCCTCGAGGGCGATCCGGAGATCACCACCGTCGAGGGCTTCGCGAACGGCTATTCATACCTGACGTTCAACGGGTACCCCCGTCCGATCGAGGGCGGTGGGGCGTCCACCACCGCGGTCGCCGACCCGGCGTTCCGCGATGCGCTCGGCTACGCCGTCGACCTGGAGGTGCTGGTGGACCGTGTCCTGGCGGGCCACGGCACGCCGGGAACCAGCCTGCTCCCGCCGTTCCATGCCAACTGGTATGTCCCGCCCGCTCCCGACGTGCTGCGCACATTCGACCTCGCGGCGGCCGACGAGAAGCTCGTCGCGGCCGGCTACGTCAAGGACGCCGCCGGAAAGCGCCTCGACAAGGAAGGCAAGCCGATCAACCTCGCGTTGACCTGGCCGACGTCCGAACCCGAGCTCGCGACGGCCGCGCAATTCATCACGGAGTGGTGGGGCACCCTCGGGATCGGGGTCGAGGCCGGCGTCACCGACGACGACACGCTCCTGGTCGACATCACGCCGCCCGAGTACGACCCCCCGGGTACGGCCAAGTTCGACACGTACATGTGGGGTTGGGTCGGCGACGTCGATCCCTCGTCACTCCTCGATCCGTTCACGACCGAACAGATCGGTGCCTCGAGCGACACGTTCTGGTCGAACCCCCGATTCGACGAGCTGTTCGTCCAACAGGGCCAGACCCAGGACGTCGCCGAGCGCAAAGCGATGCTCCAGGAGATGCAGGAGATCTTCTACCGGGAGCTGCCCAACATCCCCCTCTACTACGACTCCGAGCTGCACGCCTACCGGACCGACAACTTCACCGGCTGGGTGAACCAACCGCCCGAGACGGGCACGCCGCTCTTCGGCTTCGGGCCGATCGGGTACACGGTCCTGACGGCTGCCGGCTCCGAACCGAGCCCGAGCGCGTCGGCGGGCGCTGCGCCGTCCGCGGGTGCGTCGCCGAGTGCCGGCGGCGGCACGGGCGCACCGGCGTCCGACTCGAACACGGGGTTGCTGCTCGCGATCGCCGCGATCGTCGGCGTCGCCGTCGTCGGCGGCGGTCTCCTGATGCGCCGACGCGGGGCGACGAACGCCGAGGAGGAGTGACGGCCGACCAGGCATCGCCCGCTCCGACGCGCTGACAAGCGATGGCCACACGGTTCGCGGTGCGCCGCCTGGTGCAGGCGGCCATCACGATCCTCATGATCATCGTGCTCAACTTCCTGCTCTTCCGGGCGATGCCTGGATCGCCGGAACGGATCCTCGCGCGGAACCCGAACGTCTCGCCCCAGGCCATCCAGCAGATCCGGGAGCGCTGGGGGATCGACAAGCCGCTGGTCCCCGACCAGCTGGTCGCGTACATCGCGGCGACGGCTCGCGGCGACCTTGGGAATGCGTTCGCGTCCCAGGGCCGGCCGGTGACCGAGGTGATCGGGAGCCGGCTCGGGCCGACGCTGCTGCTGTTCGGCCTCGGTGAGCTGATCGCGATCGTCGTGGGCCTCGGACTCGGCGCGTACGCCGGCTGGCGACGGGGCGGGGCGGCCGACATCGTCGGCAACGGGGTCTCGTTGATCCTGTACTCGATGCCCTACTTCCTGCTCGGGATGATCCTGCTCCTGATCTTCGCCACGACGCTGCACTGGTTCCCGTCCTTCGGCATGACGACCCCGGGCGCGACCTACGACTCGCCGCTCGAGTATCTCGGGGACCTCCTCTCGCATCTCGTCCTGCCCGTCGCGACGGTCGCCCTCGGGCTGATCGGCCAGTACTCGATCCTGATGCGCTCCTCGATCATCGAGACGCTCAACGACGAGTACATCACCACCGCGCGGGCGAAGGGCCTGGTCGAGGGACGGATCCTGCGGGCGCACGCGATCCCCAACGCGATGCTCCCCGCCGTGTCGCTGATCGCCATCAACCTCGGCTACGTGGTCGCGGGAGCGATCACCGTCGAGGTCGTCTTCAACTGGCCCGGCCTGGGGACCTTGACGGTCGAGGCGTTGAATGCCCGCGACTACCCGGTCCTGCAGGGGATCTTCCTGGTGCTGAGCGTCTCGGTCGTGGTGGCCAACCTCGGTGCCGACATGATCTACGGGCGGCTCGACCCGCGGGTACGGGCGTGACGACGCCGTCCGTCACCGCGACGCCCGGGACCCTGGCACCCGCTGCGCCCCCCGACCGACTGCTCCGTCGGGTCCTGGGCAGGCCCGACGGCCTGATCGGATTCGCCATCCTGGCCTTCTTCACCGTGCTCGCCCTCATCCCCGATGTCCTCGTCGGCCCGTTGCAGACAGCGGTGACGGCGACGGGCGGCCGGCTCGAACCACCAAGCCTGCAGTACCCGCTCGGTACCGACGAGATCGGGCGGAGCATGCTGAACCTCACGGTCCACGGCACCCGGATCTCGATGGTCATCGGCCTGCTCGCGACCGTCATCACCGTGTTCCTGGGCGGCGTGATCGGTGTCGTCAGCGGGTTCGTCGGCGGTCGCACGGACGGAGCCCTCATGCGGGTGACGGACTTCTTCCTCGTCCTGCCGACGTTCGTCCTCGCCCTGATCCTCGCGCCGATCATCGCCGACGTGATCGGGTCCGGGAGCGTGTTCTTCGGCATCCGCACCACGCTGATCGTGATCGTGGTCGTCGTCGGCATCACCAGCTGGGCATCGACGGCGCGGATCCTGCGCGCCCAGACGCTGTCGCTGAAGGAGCGTCCGTTCGTCGATCGGGCCCGCGTCATCGGCGCAGGCCGCATGCACATCATGGCCAACCACATCCTGCCCAACGTCATGAACCTCATCGTCGCGAACGCCGTGCTCGTGTTCGCGGGTGCGGTGCTGACCGAGACGACGCTGTCCTTCGTCGGCCTGGGCGATCCGTTCCAGCCGTCCTGGGGTCAGCTGCTGAACGCCGCCGAGGAGGTCGGTGCGCCGAGTCTCGGGGCGTGGTGGTACTTCGTCCCACCGGGCGCCTGCATCGTCCTGGTCGTGTTCGCGTTCACGTTGCTCGGCACGGCGCTCGACGACCTGCTGAACCCGCGCCGGAGGGCGCGCCGATGAGCATGATCCCGCCTTCCTCCCGACCCGGGATGACACCACCGGACATCGAGCCGGAGGAGCTGCTCGAGCCGGAGGAGCCGATCGAGCCGACCGCCACCACCACCACGGTCGTCCGTCGCGAACGCGTATTGCCCAAGCAGGCCGACCCGGCGGCTCCACTGCTGGTCGTCGAGGACCTACGGACGCACTTCACGGTCGGGTCGGGCACCGTGCATGCGGTCGACGGCGTGTCGTTCCGCCTTGACCATGGTGAGGCGCTGGGCATCGCCGGCGAGTCCGGCTGTGGCAAGACCACGACCGCCCTGTCGCTGGTGCGCATCCTGCCGGCCAACGCTCGGATCGTATCGGGCAGCATCAACCTGATGGGCATCGACCTCGTGCCCAAGAGCGAGAACGCCCTGCGGCGATATCGATGGCGCGAGATCAGCATCGTCTTCCAGGGCGCGATGAACGCGCTGAACCCTGTCCGCCGGGTCCGCGACCAGATCGCCGAGCCGATCGAAGAACGCCTCGGCGAGTCGCCGAAGGCCGCAGCCGAGCGCGCGGACGAGCTGCTCGAGCTGGTCGGGATCCCGCGCAAGCGCGGGAGTGTATACCCGCACCAGCTGTCGGGCGGGATGCGCCAGCGGGCCATGATCGCGATGGCGCTCGCGTGCGATCCGGCGGTCATCATCGGCGACGAGCCGACGACCGCGCTCGACGTGATGATCCAGGCGCAGATCCTCGAGCTGCTCGAGGACCTCCGCCACAAGCTCGGGCTGTCGATCATCCTCATCACCCACGACCTCTCGGTCATCGCCGAGACCTGCGACCGGGTGATGGTCATGTACGCCGGTCGCGTCGCCGAGGAGGGCCCGGTCGACGAGGTCTTCCGTCGCCCCCGGCACCCCTACACGCAGAAGCTGCTCTCGGCGTTCCCGAACATCCACGCCGATCGGCGGACGCTCGACGTCATCCCGGGCTCGCCCCCGGACCTGCGCACCCCACCGCCGGGGTGCCGGTTCGCGCCGCGCTGCCCGCTCGTCATGGCCGTCTGTACCGAGGTCGTCCCGCCCGAGACGACGTTCGACGGGGTCCGGGTCGCCTGCCATCTCTACCCCCAGGAGGGCGACGGCGAGCCGGTCGCGGTCCCCGCGGAGGCCGCGATCGACCTGCCCGGCGAGCGGGGTCGCCTGATGGTCGACGAGCTGTTCCGGATCGAGGGCCTCGAGGTCCACTTCCCGATCGGCGGCGGGCTGTTCGACACGCTGACCCGGCGGCCCATCGGGCTCGTCCGGGCGGTGGACGGCGTCGACCTGACGCTCCGCCGCGGCGAGGTGCTCGCGCTGGTCGGCGAGTCGGGCAGCGGCAAGACGACGATCGGCCGCGTCATCGTCAAGCTCACCCGCCAGACCGCAGGCAGCGTCACGTTCGAGGGGCGGGACGTCAGCGACCTCTGGTCGGTCAAGGAGCTGCGCGACTACCGCCGGCGGGTCCAGCTGATCTTCCAGGACCCGTACGAGACGCTCGACCCCAAGAAGTCGATCCACGAGTTCGTCGCCGAGCCGCTCGAGGTCAACGGCATCGGCACGCGCAGCGACCGGCGCGATCGGGTGCATCGCGGCGCTCGAGGCCGCCGGTCTGCGACCCGGCGCCGAGTACGCCTCGCGCTTCCCGCACGAGCTGTCGGGCGGCCAGCGCCAGCGCGTCGTCATCGCCGGAGCCCTGGTCATGGACCCGGAGGTCATCGTCGCCGACGAGCCGGTGTCGATGCTCGACGTGTCGATCCGGACCGAGCTGCTTCGCCTGATGCTCGACCTGCGCGAGGAGCGTGGTCTCACCTACCTGTTCATCACGCATGACCTGTCGCTCGCGTGGGTCATCGCCGACCGCATCGCGGTCATGTACCTCGGGCGGATCATGGAGATCGGGGCCGCCGAGACCGTGATCCGATCGCCGCGCAACCCGTACACCGAGGCCCTCGTGTCGGTCTCGCCGTCGCCGGAGCCGCCGACGCCTGGCGTGCGGACGAACCGCACGATCCTCAAGGGCGAGACACCGGACGCCGCGCACGTCCCGGCCGGATGCCGCTTCCACCCGCGCTGCCCGAAGGTCTTCGACCGCTGTCGCACCGAGTCGCCGCCGCTGTTCGACCTTGGCGACGGGCATGCGTCGGCATGCTGGCTGGCCGAGCCCGGGATGGCCGATGGCGGCCGCGCCCTGCCGGTCGTGGACGGGGCCGCACCGGTCACCTGATCGGGCGATTCGGGGCATACTCGCCGACCCATGCTCGCTCGTCACCGCCGGGCCACGGTCGTCCTCCTCGCCGGTCTGTGCGCCGTGCTCACGGGCCTGCCCGGACCTGCGGTCGCCCAGGAGGAGCGGACGCTCCGCATCGCGACGGTCCAGGAGTTCGACTCGGTCAACCCGCACCTGTCGTTCATCGGCTCGTCGGCGGAGGCGATGATCCTCGACTACGACGTGCTGGTCGGCTTCGGGCCCGACCTCGATTACGCGCCGACGGGCTTCGCCGAGTCGTGGACCCAGGACGGCGCCTCGTGGACCTTCGCGATCCGCGATGGCATGCGCTGGTCGGATGGCCAACCGGCCGACGCCGGGGATGTCGCGTTCACGTTCCAGTACATCCTCGCCAGCATGGACCCCGCCTACCAGGGCCCGTGGGCACCCGACGGCAACGACGTCCCGGGGCAGGGCCAGACCCGCGGTGACGGGCGGCCCGACAACCCCCTGTCGCTGTACGGCGACGTGCTGGTCAACGCGGTCGGCCTGCAGACCGTCGAGCTGGTCGACGAGCGGACCGCCGTGCTGACCACGACGACCCCGACGACGCTGCTCCTCGGTGCCTACGTGCCGATCCTGCCCGAGCACATCTGGTCGACGGTCACCTTCCGCCAGGCCGTCACCGACTTCCAGGCCGAGCCGCCGGTCGTCGGCACCGGCCCGTTCCAGATCGTGCAGTGGGAGCGAGGCACGTCGGCCCGCTTCGTCCGCAATCCGTTCTACTGGGGGAAGCAGCCGTTCCTCGACGAGGTCGTCTTCCGGTTCTACGACGACCAGCCGGCGATGGCCGCGGCGCTGCGGGCCGGCGAGGTCGACTACGTCAGGGGCGTGCGCCACGACCAGTTCGACGGCCTCGACGCCGAGGCCGACATCGTCGGCACGGCCGGCAAGGGGCCGGGCTACACCCACGTCGCGTTCAACGCCTATCCCGAGCAGATCGACGGCGGTGGGCCGTCCACGACGGCCGTTCGCGACCCGCTGTTCCGCGATGCGCTCGGCTATGCGATCAGTCCGGGACCGCTCATCGACGCCGCGCTGAGCGGGCACGCGACGCCCGGCACCACCGCGATCCCACCGCTGTTCGCGCCGTTCCACGCCGAGCCGTCGACCCCGCGCCGGTTCGATCCGACCGAGGCGCAGCGCCGGCTCGAGGCGGCCGGCTACCGGGACAGCGATCGTGACGGTCGCCGCGAGGACAAGGAGGGACGCCCGATCGAGCTGCGGCTCTTCTTCCCGACGTCCGACCCCAAGTACGCCGCTGTGGCACGGGCGCTCACGTTCCGCTGGGAACGGGTCGGGGTCGGGGTGACCGCGCGGGGTCTCGCGTCCGACACGCTGGCGGAGCTGCTGTACGTACCCGAGGCCGGCGGCACGGCCGACTACGACGTGGAGCTGTGGGGCTGGACCGGCTCACCCGACCCGGATTTCCTCCTGTCGCTGCTGACGACCGACCAGATCGGCGTGTGGAGCGACAGCAACTACTCGAACCCGGCCTACGACGCGCTGTTCGACCAGCAGCGCCAGGCGCCGACCGTCGAGGCCCGCCGGCTGATCGTCCACGACATGCTCGACCTCGCCTACGACGAGGCGCCCTACCTCATCCTGTTCTATGACGATGATCTGCACGCCTACCGGACCGACCGATTCGAGGGCTGGTCGGCCGGTCCGGGCGACGGCCGGGTGAACTTCTTCACGTTCGGTGTCGCGGCGTATCTCGACCTCGTCCCGGTCGGATTCACGCCGACGCCTAGCCCGGCGACGCCGACCCCGGTCGCGCCGAGCGTGCCGCCACCGACCCCGGCGCCCACCGCCACCCAGACGCCGTCGCCACAGCCGCTTGCCGGCGCCCGATCCGTGCTGACCACGCCGGTCCTGGTGGGGCTGCTGGTCGCCGTCGGCGGCGTGACCGCCGCGCTCGTCACGGTCAGGCTCCGACGCGGGCCGCGTCCATGACCGTTCCTGATCGAGGCGTCGCGCCGCCGCTCGACCGGGCGGCCATCGCCGATCTGCTGGCAGCTACGGCCGTGACGGTCGGCGAGGAGCTGCGTGCGCTCGGCGCCGACGCCGGGTGGCGTCCGGCACCCGGCGAATGGAGCGCCAGCGAGTGCGTCGGTCATCTCATCGAGGCCGAGCGACGTGGCTTCGCCGGGCGGATCCGGACGATCCTCGCTGCACCTCTTGAAGGCGGTCCGACGATGCTGGCGGGGTGGGATCCGCCGTCGGTCGCCGCCGCGCGGCGCGATCACGAGCGACGGCCCGCCGAGCTCATCGACGAGTTCCTCGCGCTGCGGACCGACAGCGTCGACCTGGTGCGCGGCCTGACCGCCGACGACCTCGGCAGGTCGGGACGGCACCCGGAGGTGGGCGAGCTGCGCGTCGGCGAGCTGCTCGGTGAATGGGTCCACCACGACCGCAACCACGTCCGCCAGATGCTGGCGGTCACCCAGGCCCGGGTGTGGGACCAGATGGGCAACGCGCAGCGGTTCAGCCTCGAGGAGGCGGAGTAGCCCGTTGCGGGTCTGGCTCAGCGCGGCTCGAGGATCACCACGACGATGGGACGCTCGGTCTTCTGCTGGTACGCCGCGTAGTTGCGGAGACCGGCCACGAACCGTGGCCACAGCCGTTCCTGCTCATCGGCCGTGGCCTGCCGAGCCCGGACGGGACGCTCGGCCTTGCGGATCTCGACGGCCGCGTCCGGCGTCGCCTGCAGGTTCAACCACCATGCCGGCTCGTCGTCACGGCCGCCATTCGACGTGACGACGGCGACGTTGTCGCCGTCATCGACGTAGTACAGCGGCGTACGCCGCGCCTCCCCGGTCCGCCGTCCGGTCGTCCGGAGGTGGAGGGTCTGCATGCGGACCGGGGTTCGGCTGGGGCGCTAGGCCGTGGGCTCCGCCGGCGATGCGTCGGCCTCCGTCTCCTCGCGGATGACCAGCCAGTACACCGCCCACCCCGCGATGGCGCCACCGATCGGCGCGACGAGGTAGATCCACAGCGCGCTCAGGTCGCCGCCGATCAGCGCCGATCCGATCGATCGGGCCGGGTTGACCGACGCACCGGACAGCGTCGCGCTCGCGAAGTGGATCGCGACGAGCGTCAACGGGATGGCCAGCGCGGCGAGCGCAGCCGCTCGCTGCATGCAGACCAGGATCACCAGGATGAACCCGGCCGTCATGACGAACTCGATGATCAGTGCCCCGATGTCGGACACGCCGCCGCCCGGCTTGGTGATGCCGTCGGCGACCGCCTGCTGACCGGCCACGACCGCCACGACCGCGGCAGCCGCGATCGCCCCGATGACCTGCGCCAGGATGTAGCCGATCGCGTCGGTCACCTCCACGCGCTTGTCGAGCAGCGCCGCGACCGTGACCGCGGGATTGAAATGGCCCCCTGAGATGTGGCCGACCGCGAAGATCGCGGCGAGCAGGCCGAGGCCGAACGAGAACGGGACGACGAGCAGGTTCGGCGTATCCACCGACGCACCGCCGATCGCCGGGACCGACAGGTAGCCGATCGTCAGGAAGAGGAACGTGCCGATCAGCTCCGCCAGGTACTTGCGGGTGTCCATGATCCCTCCACGTAGGTCCGTTGCCTCACCGCAACGGTCTGGGCGAGACCGATGCTACCCGGTCGGTCCAGCCCCGGAGCCGTCCCGGCGCTCGAGGTCCACGCGTCGACGGGCGGCTCGGACGAGCAGGCTGTCGCGCCACGTCCGGCACAGGACCTCGACCAGCTCGAGCCGATCGACCGCCGCGTCGGGGTCCGTCCCGACCGCGACCGCGCCGTGACGCTCGAGCAGCGCCACGTCCGCGACGCGGCTCCGGACCCTCCGACAGCGACTGTCGCGACCCGAGCGGCCAGCTCGTCGCTGCCCATCTCGCCGAACGGCACGAACGGCAGGCGCGGGATGAGCAGGGCCGTCTCGGGCAGGGCGGCCGGATCGGGGATCTCGCCGCCGAGCGTCAGCGCCATCGAGGCGGGCAGGTGGGCATGGGCGACCGCGCCGATGTCAGGCCGCGCGGCGTAGACCGCGAGGTGGATCGCGAGGTCCGACGACGGCCCGAGGCCCGACACCGACCGTGCATCGCGGGCCCCGGGACCGATCGTCACGACGACGATGTCGTCCGCGCTCAGCTCGTCCTTGCGCCGCCCGCTCGGCGTGACGGCGACCCGGTCCCCGTCGAGCCGGACGGACAGGTTGCCCTCGCCGGCGGAGATCAGGCCACGCGCCCCGAGCCGCAGCCCGGCGGCGACGATCCCGGCGGCGGCGATGCTCGAGTCCACGCATCGATGGTAGTGGAGGTGGCCGGCGACCCGCCCCTCGTACCATCCGCTGGTGCCCGAGCCCCGACCCCTCCGTCGGAACCGCGACTTCAAGGTCCTGCTGACGTCGCAGGCCATCTCCGCCGTCGGCGATGCGGTCACGTTCACGGCGCTGCCGCTGCTCGTCCTGGCGCTCACCGGGTCGGGCCTGATGATGGGCATCGTCGGGGCGCTCGGGATGCTGCCCGACCTGTTCTTCGGCATGGTGGCGGGCGCGCTCGCCGACCGCGGCGACCGGCGCCGGATGATGCTGCTCGCGGATCTCGGGCGGGCCGGGCTCACCGCCCTGATCCCGCTGTCGGTCCTGCTCGGCGGCCCGACGATCGCGGTGATCCTGATCGTCGTCGCGCCGTTGAGCATCCTGCGCGCGCTGTTCATCGCGGGCTACAGCGCATCGGTGCCGATGCTCGTCGGGCGGTCCGAGCTCGGCCGGGCGCTGTCGATCTTCGAGGCGATCTACTCGTTCGGCTTCATCATCGGCCCGGCGATCGCCGGGTTCCTCGCGGCGACGATCGGTCCCGGGCCGACGCTCGCGATCGACGCGGCGTCGTTCGCCCTGTCCTCGCTCGCGATCGCCTTCATGCGCCCCCTGCGGCCGCCGGCCGACCGGCCGCCGGCGTCCCTGGTGGCCGACATCCGCGAAGGCATCGACTACATCGTCGGCCACGCGGCCCTGCGATCGATCATCCTGTTCTGGGGATTGGTCGCCATCACCACCGCGCCGCTCGTCACGGTCCTGGCGGTCCTCGTGACGCGCGACCGCGGCTACGACGCGGCGGTCCTCGGACTGGTCCTCACCGCGTTCGGGGTCGGCACGGTCGTCGGCGCGCTGCTGACCGCCCGAGCCAAGCGCAGACCCGTCGCGCCGTCGATGCTCGGCGGGACGGCCGGCATCGGCGTTCTCGCGATCGTCGTCGCCGTCAGCGACCAGGTCCCTGTCCTGCTCGCGGCGGCCGGCCTGGCGGGCATCTGCCAGAGCCTCGTGTTCCTGACGTACATCACGGCCCGGACGAACTACGTTCCGGATGCCCTGCTCGGGCGTGTCGGCAGTACGGCCCGGACGATCTCGCTCGGTCTCCAGCCGATCGGGATGCTCGCAGGCGGCCTGCTGATCGACCTCACCAGCGGCTCGACGACGATCGCGCTCATGGGCATCGTGCTGATCGGGCTCGCGCTGGTGTTCACGCCGGTCGCCCCGCTGCGTCGCGCGACGACGCAGCCCACGACGCCGCGGTAGCGGTCAGGCGGCGGCGTCCAGCGCGACAGCCGGGTCCGGGCCGACGTCGACGGTGATGCCGCAGCCGTCGCATGTGACGGCCGCGAGCGACTCGTCGGTGGTGGCCTCGCCCGCGCAGAGCGGGCAGTCGATGGTGATCATGTCGGTCCTCGTGACTCCAGGCGGTGATCCGATGCCCGGAGTGTCGTCGGGTCCTGTGACAGCTAGGCTGTCGCGCCGTACCGGAAGCACCCGGGAAGGTGATCGTCGACCAGCCCGACGCTCTGCATGAACGCGTACACGATCGTCGACCCGACGAACCGGAAGCCGCGGGCCCGAAGGTCGCGCGACAGTGCGTCCGATACCGGTGTCGAGGCGGGGATGTCGCCACCCAGCGTGCCGGCCGGGAGCATCGCCGGCGGGCCCGGCACCATGCTCGCGAGGTAGGCGTCGAACGACCCGAACTCGTCGGCCAGCGCCAGCACGCCGGCCGCGTTGCCGATCGTGGCATCGATCTTGGCGCGGTTGCGCACGATGCCGGCGTCCGCCATCAGCCGGGCGCGATCGGCGTCATCGAAGGCGGCGACGACCCGGGGATCGAACCCGCGGAAGGCCGACCGGAACGACTCGCGCTTGTTGAGGATGGTCGACCACGACAGCCCGGCCTGGAACGACTCGAGCGCGAGCCGCTCGAACAGCTCCCGGTCGTCGTGGCAGGGCACGCCCCACTCGGTGTCGTGGTACTCGACCATCCGCGCGTCGGGCCGGGCCACGTCGGCGCCCGACCACCAGCAGCGCTCGAGTCCGTCGGTCATCGCCGCAGGCTACGCTAGCCGGCGTCATGGCGTTCCACTGCTATCTCGGCCACGGCGCCTCGGGCACGTCCGAGAGCATGCGCCCGTTCGTCGAAGGCCTGCGGGCCCGCGGCATCGAGGCGACCGCCATCGACCTGCCCAAGCGCAAGGCCGAGGCCGCCGTGCCGGCCTTCCACGAGGTCGTCCCGAGCGGCCCGGAGGTCGTCGTCGGCGGCCACTCGTATGGCGGCCGTGTGGCCAGCCTGGCGGCGGCGGAGCCCGACGCCCCGTTCGCCGCGCTGGTCCTGTTCTCGTTCCCGCTCCATCCGCCGGGATCGCCCGAGCGGACCGAGGCGCGCACGAGCCACTTCTCGGCGATCCGATGCCCGACGCTCCTGCTCTCAGGTGAAGCCGACCCGTTCGCCCGTCTCGAGCTGCTGCACGAGGCCGTCGGGCGGTTCGGCGGTCCCGCCGAGCTCGTCACCTACCCGAAGCTCGGTCACGGGCTCAAGCCGGTCCTGGACGAGGCCCTCGACCGCGTCGCCGCGTTCCTCGCCGAGGTGGCAGAAGACCGCCCTACCGCCACCTGACCGACGGGCTATTGCCCGCCCTTGCGGGCGGTCGATACCCTGTATGCCCTGTGGTCCGGCACGGCGCGGAGCGCGCCGGCCTGACCGACCGGCGTGTCGTGGGAGTGCCCATACCGCGACCCAAGCGCGGTGCTCCCCGGCCCCGGACCCGAGCCGCTCCGACGTGCTCACCGCGTCGGACCGGCGGGAAGGAGTCGGTATTGCGAGCCCAGTTCCCGGGCGGCCTCGTCGCGGTCGTCGTCGCCACCTGCCTGACCGTCCTCGTCGGCGGCGTGGCGCCCCCCGACGTGGCGTCCCCCGACATGACCGTGGCGGGGTCGCCGCACGGCCTCGCGCGCTTCAAGGCGGCCGTCGGGCACATCGAATCGGGCGGCCGGTACACGGCCCGGAACCCGATCTCGGGCGCCTACGGGAAGTACCAGATCCTCCCGGCGAACTGGCCGGTCTGGGCACGCCAGTACCTGGGCAACCCCAACGCGGTCCAGACCCCACGCAACCAGGAGCGCGTCGCCTCCGGGAAGATGACCTCCCTGCTGCGCTGGCTCGGGTCGTGGCGACGGGTCGCCTACTGGTGGCTGACCGGCTCGTCACGGACCAGCGGCTGGTCGACGTACGCCCGGGCATACGTCGAGCGCGTCATGGATCGCTATACGGCGTCCGCCCCCACGAGGCGATCGCCCGTCCGCACACGGGTCGTGACCGACCGCTCGAAGTCGCTCGTCTACCGCGGCACGTGGCGGGTCGCCCGCCACCCCGGCTACGACGGCGATGTCGTCCGGTACGCCACGTCGAAGGGCGCCAGCGCGACCCTCACCTTCACGGGCCGACGGGTCATCTGGCATGGCCCGACCGGCCCGACGCGGGGCAAGGCGCGGGTGTTCGTGGACGGCAAGGCCGTGCGCACGATCGACCTCCGACGCCGCAGCTTCGACCCGCGGGCCGCCCTGTTCTCCACGCGCTGGTCGAGGAGCGGCAGGCACACGATCCGCATCGTCGTGCTCGGGACGAGGGGTCGACCGATGGTCGCCATCGACGATCTCACGGTCGTCCGGTAACGGCGAGCGACCGCCCCGCTCAGCGGGTCGCGATCACCTCGATCTCGACGGTGTAGTCGGCCGCCAGGGCGGTCACACCGACCGTCGCCCGCGTGGGCGCGTCGGTCGGGAAGTACTCGCGATAGACCGTGTTCATCGCCGCGAAGTCGCCGAAGTCGCGGAGATAGACCGTGGCCTTGACCACGTCGGCGTAGGTCAGACCGGCCGCCTCCAGCAGCCGCCCGACGTTGTCGAGCATCGCCCGGGTCTCTGCTTCGATCCCGCCCGGGACGGCGCCGTGCGAGCCGGGCGCATCGCCGACCTGGCCGGCCAGGAACACGAAACCGTTCGCCTCGACGACCTGCGAGAACGGATACGGCCCGGGTTCGATGCCGGGCAGGTCGGGCACGTGCTTGGGCATGGGTGCCTCCTTCCACGGGGAGTGTGCGGCACGGCACCGACCGGCGACGGGCCGGCACGATAGCCTTCTCGTCGTGGCCGTCATCGAGACCCGGGGTCTGACGAAACGCTACGGGCGCGAGCCGACGCCCGCCCTGGCCGACCTCGACCTGGCCGTCGAGGCGGGCGAGATCTTCGGCTTCCTCGGTCCCAACGGGGCAGGGAAGTCGACCACGATCCGGCTGCTGCTGGGCTTCCTGCACGCGACCGCCGGCTCGGCCAGCGTGCTCGGCCACGACATCGAGGCGGGCTCCGTCGAGATCCGATGGCGCACGGGCTACCTGCCCGGCGGCATCGCGTTCTGGGACGGGCTGACCGGGGAGCGGCTGCTCGACGAGCTCGGCGACATGTCCGGACGCCCACCGGTCCGTCGTGCGGAGCTGCTCGAGCGGCTCGAGCTCGGCGACGCGATGCGCCGCCAGGTGCGCGACTACTCGCGCGGCATGCGCCAGAAGCTCGGCATCATCCAGGCCCTCCAGCACGACCCGGAGCTGGCGATCCTCGACGAGCCCTCGGAGGGCCTCGACCCGCTGATGCAGCGCTCGTTCTACGAGATCCTCGAGGAGCTGCGGGGGGCCGGCCGGACGATCTTCTTCTCGTCCCACGTGCTGTCCGAGGTCGAACGGGTCTGCGATCGCGTCGCGATCGTCCGCCAGGGCCGGCTGGTCGCCCTCGAGGACGTCGGGTCGCTGCTCGCGCGTCGCAAGCGACAGGTCGAGATGCGCTTCGTCGGCGACCCGCCGATGCTCGAGTTCGTGTCTGGCGTCAGCGACGTCCACGTCACGGGCGACCGGCTGACCTGCATGCTCGAGGGCGATGTTGCGCCGTTCCTGGCGGCCATCGCGTTCGCCAGGGTCCATGACCTGACCATCGAGCCTGCCCGGCTCGAAGACGCGTTCCTCGAGTACTACGCCGACGATCCCGACGCGGCGGTGCCCGCGTGAACGTCGCCTACTTCGCCCATCTGTGGCGGGCCTTCCGCTGGCGCCTGCTGCTCGTCGTCATCGCCCTGATCGTGTGGGGATCGCTGCTGCCGATCGTCTACGACGCCTTCGGCGAGCAGTTCGAGGAGCTCATGGCCACCGGCGTCATCCCGACGCAGTTCGCGCAGTTCGGTGGCGGCGACATCTTCTCGCTGACCGGCTCGGTCGCCCTCGGGTTCATCCACCCGTTCGCGGTCGCCCTCAACCTGGTCTTCGCGGTGGGCTTCGCCGCCGCGGCCATCGCCGGCGAGCGGCAGCGGGGCACGCTCGAGGTCCTGCTCGCCCGGCCCATCTCGCGCCGACGCGCGTACGGCACGGTCGCCATCGCGACCGCGCTGTTCGTGTGCGCCACCGTCGCGGGGCTGACCCTGGGCGCCCTGCTCGGCGCGGCCGTCACCGGCCGGGTCGACGAGCTCGGCGCGGGGAACCTGCCGCTGCTGTGGCTGAACGCCGTGCTCCTGTACGCCGCGTTCGGAGCGGTCGCGCTCGCGGCATCGGTCTCGTTCGACCGGCTCGCGCCGGCCCTCGGCGTGGCGCTGGCGTTCGTGCTGGTGTCGTACTTCTTCGAGGCCATCGGCTCGCTCTGGCCGGACGCGGCGTTCCTGCAGGACTACTCGCTGTTCCACTACCTCGATGCCCGCGCCGACCTGACCGGGCTGCCCCGGTGGCAGGACTTCGGGATCCTCGCCGGGGTCGTAGCCCTCGGGGTCGGCTACGCGCTGGCCGTCTTCCCGCGGCGGGATCTCGCGGCGCCGGCCTGACGGCCGGGAGCGATCAGAGCCGCCGGTCGGCCGCCCCGACCGCCCGCTCGCACCACCACGCCAGGTCGTCGGCTGCCGTCACGCCGGACGGCAGCGTGATGCCGGCGGCCGCATCGAGGCCCTTGCGCCAGCCGCGGAGCAGCAGGCCGACGATCCAGATCAGGTCGATCTGGACGTCCCAGTCGCCCGCGAGGCTGGCGAAGTCCTGCCGGCCGCTCTCCGAGCCCCACCGGTCGCTGTCCCATTCCAGGGCCGATCGGTAGTCGGCCAGGACGACGTCCGGCGTCGCGGCCAGCGAGGCGCTGTTCGAGACAAGGAGCCAGCCGAGCTCGACGGCTACGGGCGCCAGGAGCGTCATCTGCCAATCGATGAACCCGACCGCCTTCTCGCCGAACAGGGCGACGTTGGCGAACTTGACGTCGCCGTGCAGGCCGCGGGCCGGGAGCGCCTCGAGCGCCGCCACGAGCGGTGCGGGATCGTCCCCGAGCCGGCCGATCAGCTCTCTGGCGGCATCGGGCGCGGCGTGGTCGAACGCGTCCCAGCCGGCCAGGAACCGGTCGCCGACCGGGTTCCCATCGGCGGCGTATCTGTTAGCCGACCTGCGGGTGAGGAGCGTCAGGCGCTCCGGCAGCGCACACCACGGCGGCGGTGGATGGCGCTCGCGTTCGGCGGTCGTCGCGAGGACATCCGGCCACGGCAGGCTGTGCAGCCGGGCGACCGCGCTCAGGATCCGGGCCAGCGTCGCGCGATCGATGACCGGGTCGAACCCGGGCCGCTCCCAGGCGATGAGCTCGTCGGAGAGGTCGGGCATGAGGATCGCGACCCCGTCCCCGTCGCCGGCCGCGCCGATGTACGGGAGGGTCCGTCCCCAGAGGCCGTCCAGCCAGGTCGACGGGAGCGCCGCCAGCCAACCCTCGCGCAGGTCCTCGTCGCGGGTCGCCCGGGCGATCCAGTCCTGCGCCAGCGACGTCCGCTTGAGCACGAACCGTCGACCCGTCTGGTCCTGGAGGCTGGTGAACGTCGCACCGGACCAGCCGTCGTTGGGGAACTCGTGTTCGGGCGACATCTCCAGGCCGTGCTCGGTCAGGAGGTCGAGCAGCGTGCGATCCCGCCAGCCGGCCATCCGCGTCGTCAGCAGGGCGCGGGCACGTCGTCGGCACCATCGGGGCCGCCATCGACGTACACGACGTGCGAATCCGGGCAGTTCCGGGTCAGGACGACGACCAGCGGCTCGGTCGAGCTGGCGTTCTCCTCGACATGGATCTCACCCGCCGGGATGTACACGAAATCCCCGGCCGCTGCCGACATCTCGTGCTCGAGCCCGCTCGGGCCCCACGTGTAGCGGGCGGCGCCCGACACGATGTAGATCGACGTCTCGCAGTCGCCGTGGTGGTGGATGCGGGTCTTGTCGCCGGGCGCGGTCGAGACGATCGACGAATACAGTCGCTCCGACCCGACCGTCGGTCGCGAGATCGCGATCGAGCGCTCCATGCCGGCGTGCTGGCCGACCGTCGTGACGCGGTCGTCGGGCGAGACGCGGGTCGCCATCAACCGGACCCGTCGAGGCGCTCGACGACGCGGAACCACTCGCACACGACGACGGTCGAGTCGGTGAGCTCGAAAGCCGGGTCGTGAAGCCCGGCCCGAAGCTCGTCGATGTAGCCGTTCCAGAACCGCTCGTGCGATACCCGCCACTCCCGGGCATCGGCGTAGCCCTCGCCCTCGGCCCGGGCGAACTCGTCGCTCACCAGGGCGATCGTCGACAGGTCCACGCGCGTGATCTCGATGACGGCCACCGGTCGACCGGTCGAGTCGATCAGGACCTCTCGGTCGCCGGGTCGTGACGGCAAGTCGCCGTCGACGACGTAGTCGACCGCCAGGCCGGCCGTCGCGACCTTCGTGCCGTCGAGCGCGAGCGCCGTGAGCTCGTCGCGCAGCGGACCGGGGAACGCGAAGCCCCAGGCCGGCAGGCCGAGGTGGGTGGCGGGTTCGACGGGCTCGGGCATGGGCCGATGATAGGTCGCTACCATCGCGCCGATGACCTCGCCGCCCAGGTTCCGGCTGATCGACGCGCCGTCACCGCTCCACCCGCTGCCGCGGTTCTCGGCGGCCCTCGGTGGCGGGGCGGAGGTCTGGGTCAAGCGCGAGGACCTGCTGCCGCTGGCGTTCGGCGGCAACAAGCTGCGCAACCTGGAGTTCCTCGTCGGGGCGGCGCTCGCCGAGGGCTGCGACACGCTCGTCACGAGCGGGCGGCGCTGGTCCAATCACGCCCGCCTGACGGCGGCGGCAGGGGCCAGGGCCGGGCTGGCGGTCCACCTCGTGCTGTCGGGTCCGCCGGTCGAGCCGGCCGGGCCCGGCATTCGCGTCGCCCGGGCGTTCGGCGCGACGATCCACCAGCTCGCGACCGCCGACCGGACCGAGCGCGACGCGCTGGTGCGACGCGTGGCGGAGCAGGTCGAAGCCGCGGGCGGCCACCCGTACGTCATCGGGACCGGTGGCTCGTCGGTGGTCGGCGCGTGGGGCCAGGTGCTGGCCGGTCGGGAGGTGGCCGCCCAGGCGGACGAGGTCGGGCTCGCGATCGACCGGATCGTGCTGCCGTCGGCGACCGGCGGGACCCACGCCGGCCTGCTCGTGGGCGTCCGCCCGCAAACGCGCGTCAGCGGCGTCATCGTGGCCCGGCCCGCCGCCGAGCTGCGCCCGCTGATCGCCGAGACGGTCGCGGGCCTCGGTGGCTCGATCGAGCCCTCCGACATCGACCTCGACGAGACCCAGCTCGGCGCCGGCTACGGCCGACCGACCGCGGCCGGCGCGGAGGCCGCCGCGCTCATCGCCCGGACCGAGGCGATCCTCGTCGACCCGATCTACACCGCCAAGGCGCTGGCCGGTCTCGTCGCGGGCGTCCGGTCGGGGGCCTGGGATGGCGAGCGCATCGTGTTCTGGCACGCGGGTGGCCTGCCGGGGCTGTTCGAGCCGCTCGACTGAGGCGCCATACGGCGGCGGCTATTCCCCGGCCGACCGCCAGGCGTCGCGCAGCTTCATCCGGCCGGCGGTCTGCAGCACGGCCCCGGCGTACACGCGAGCGCCGATCGTGAACAGCACCCAGATCGCGATCACGGTCAGCACGATCGAGATGAGCACCTCGACCGGGCTGATCGCGTCGAAGGCCGCCCGCAGCGGCACCACGAACGGGGCCGAGGCCGGCACGAACGTCGCGATCGTGGCGACCGGGCCGTCCGGATCGTTGATCACCGAGAAGACCGCCACGAAGTAGCTGATCATCGCGATCATCGTGACCGGGGTCGACGCGTTCGAGGCCTCCTCCATGCGCGACGCGAGCGCCCCCAGGAAGCCCAGTGCGGTCGAGTACAGCGTGTATCCGAGGATGAACCAGATCACCAGCTGGGCGATCGCATAAGGGGTCGTCGCGGGCAGCGTGAACCGGTCGGTGGCGACCGCCGCCCCGAGCGCCGCGACCACGAACACCAGCAGCTGGACCAGGCCGAGGACGCCGATCCCGAGGACCTTGCCCATCAGCAGGTCGCGTGGCCGAACGGTCGAGAGGACCACCTCCACGACCCGGCTCTGCTTCTCCTCCACCACGCCGGTGAGCACCGTGAAGCCGAAGCTGAAGATCGCCACGAGGATCAGCACCGCCCCGATGTTGGCGAACAGGAACCGCGACTCGTCTGCCTCGGTCTGCGGGTCGAGCGACTCGACCGTCGGCGTCCCCTGGGCGCCGGCCAACGCCCCGGGGTCGACCCCCGAATCGGTCATGACGGCTTGCACGCGGAGCGCGACGACGGCCGCCGACACGATCTGCGTCGCGACCTGATCGGGCTCCTGGGCGAAGCGGATCTCGCCCGCCGACGAGAGGTCCGCCGGGATCTCCGCCACGGCGTCGACCGTTTCGGCCTCGAGGGCGGCGTCGGCCGCGGCGGCGTCGGGATACGTCTCGACCTCGACCTGTTGCTCGACCTGCGCGGCGGTCGCCAGGATGGCGGCGTCGAGGCCCGGCGGCGCCGGTTCGACGATGCCGATCACCGTGGCGTCCTCGTCGCCGAACAGGATCGACGGGACGACGAACGAACCGACGACGAGCAGGGTCGTGAAGAGCACCGAGAAGATGAACCCGCGGCTGCGTCCGCGCTCGAGGATCTCGCGCTTCGCGACCAGCCAGACGCTCCGCCATCGGCTCATGGGCCGTCCTCCCCGGCGCCGACCGGCGCCGCCGGCGTGATCGCCTCCATGAACAGCTCCGACAGCTTGGGCGGCTGGTAGGCGAACGTGCGGACCTCGCCCGCAGAGCGAGCTCGCGCCAGCATGGCATCGAGGTCGACGTCGTCCCGCACCAGCAGCTTCACGCGATCGCCGGCGCGCTCGAGCACCGTGAGCGAGCCGTCACCGTCGAGCCACGTGCCGTCGGACCCGACGACCTCGACCTCGAGGTGGCGTCGACCCGAGCGCGCCTTCAGCTCGTCGATCGCGCCGGCCGCCACGATCCGGCCCCGGGCGATGATCACCACGTCCTGGCAGACGTCCTCGACGAGGTCGAGCTGGTGGCTCGAGAACACCACGCCCACGCCCGCTGCGGCGCGCTCGTGGATCACCTCGGTCATCGTCGCCACGCCGATCGGGTCGAGCCCGGAGAAGGGCTCGTCGAGGACCAGCAGCTCCGGGTCGTGGGCGAGGGCGACGGCCAGCTGGATGCGCTGCTGGTTGCCGTGCGACAGCTCCTCGAGCTTGGACTTGGCGCGGTCGTCGAGACCCATGCGCTCGAGCCAGCGCGTCGCGGCGGCGTTCGCATCGCGGCCCGACAGCCCGTGCTGCTGGGCGAAGTAGCTCATCTGCTCGCCGACCCGCATCCGTGGGTACAGGCCGCGCTGCTCGGGCATGTAGCCGAACCGGAGGCGGGCGTCACGACCGACCGGCGCGCCCCCCCAGCGCACCTCCCCGCGGTCGGGCCTGACCAGACCGAAGACGCACCGCATCGTCGTGGTCTTGCCGGCCCCGTTCGGCCCGAGGAACCCGACCACCCGTCCGGGCCGCGCCTCGAAGCTCGCGCCGTCGAGCGCGACCACCGGTCCGTAGCGTTTCGCCAGATCGACGATCTCGAGCATCGCCTTCCTAGGGTACAGAAGGAACGACCCCGGCCTTCTCGATGAAGGCCGGGGTCGTCGGGTAGGGAGGGCGCTCGGGATGGCGGGGAGGCTAGCTGGCGGTCAGCGTCCCGGTCATGTTCGGGTGGACCTCGCACCAGAACTGGTACGCACCGGCGGCCAGCGCCGGAACGGCATTCGTGACCTGGCCCTTGTTGATGATCTCGCCCTTGAAGACGGTCGCGCCGGAGCCGTCCTTGATCGCGATGTTGTGCGGGACGTCCTCCTGGTTGTCGAGGACGATGTCGGTGGCCGTGTCGGCCGGGATCGTGACGGCGGTCGGCGTGAACGCGATGTCCTTCGCGACGATGACGACCCCGTCACCGGTGGCGGGGGAGCCGCCGGGGCTGGCCGGCGCGCCGGTGGCGGGTGCCGCCGAGCCGCTGGAACAGGCGACGGTGAGGAAGGCGACGGCGGCGAGGCCGAGACCCAGGACGAGACGCTTCATGCGGCGGGCTCCTTCGGGCAAGCGACGAGCCGCGTCGATCGACGCGGCTCGGCGGAGGTTCGTGGTGAGCGGTACGAGAACGATACGACGGATCAGGCGCCGGCGCCCGCCGCGCCGCGGTTGCGGGCGACGAGGGCGGTCAGGCTGGCCAGCTCGCGCTTGACGACCGCGACGGGGTTGCCGTCCATGCGGGCGAAGTCGATGGCGACGAGCGCGATCAGCGCGACCTCGATGCCCTTCGCGATGTACGCGGTCTGGTAGTACGGGCCCTGGATCGCCCATCCGAGGATGGTGGTCGCCGCGTAGCCCATGAGGCCGAGGCGGATGAACCAGCGGAAGCGGACCGCGAGCGCCAGCGGGATGACCATCGCCACGGCGGCGGTGAAGTAGCCCACGGCGTTCAGCGTGAACAGCAGGCCACCCAGCTTCAGGTGGATGTACCCGGTGGCGAGCGCGAGCGCGACGATCGCGGCGCGGATGACGACGTCGGAAGCGCGGAGGGGCGTTCGAGTGGCGAACATCGGTGTCGGGACCTCGTGACTGCGGTGGGCCGGGTCGTGTCCGGTTGTGAGGGCATGGTCCCGTGCCGCCCTCCCGCCTGGCCCCCGGCAAGGGACGCCGAATGGGCCGGACGCTCGGCCTGCGTCATCGTCGCCGCTCGTCGACGGAGCCCCTCGGCCGGATGACGTAGCCGCCACGGCCGAACGGCGATGCCCCATGTTCAGCGGTGCGGCGTATCCTCACGGCCGATGACCGCCCCGTCCCGACGTCGACGCGCGTCCACGCCCCCGCCCGAGCCGTCCAGTCCGCCCGCCAAGCGATCGAAGCCGGCTGCGTCCGCACCGACCGAGCACAAGACCAAGGCCAAGGCCGGCACCGCCAAGGCCTCCTCGACGGCCCCCCGTCCCGCGCGGTCGCCCGATCCCGATGGTGGCGACGGCCTGATCCACAAGCTGCTCACGGCGGCGGTCGAGGAGACCGCGCGACTCCTCGAGGTCGACGGCGCGATGGTCTACCTCGTCGATCCCGCCACCGGCCACCTCAAGTTCGCGCACGATGCCGGGATCAAGCGCGCACGCACGCGCGAGTGGATCCGCTCCATCGACCTCGCGCCGGGCGTCGGCATGTTCGGTCGTGCCGTGGCAGACCGAGCCGTCGTGATGACCCGCGACTACCGCCACGACGCGTCGTTCCGGCACGCCTCCCGGACGGACCGCGTGGTGGACGACCTCGGCATCATGTCGATGGTCGTCGCGCCGCTCGTCGCGGGAGACGAGGTGTTCGGGGCACTCGGTGCGTTCTCGCGACGGGTCGATTCGTTCGACGCGGCCCAGGTCGCGCTGGTCCGGTCCCTTGCCGAGCATGCGGCCAGCGCGATGGCGAACGCCCGGCTCATCGAGGAGCTCGACCGCTCGCGCCAGGAGCTCGACCGCTCTCGCGGGGATCTCCAGCTCCGGGCCGAGGCGGAACAGGCGCTCCGCGAGATCGCCGCCCGCATCACGGCCCTGCGCGACCCGGCCGAGATCCTCCAGGAGGTGGTCGAGCTGGCCAGCCGGCTGGTCGGCGGCGAAGGCGCCATCCTCGACCTGTTCGACCCGCCCACCGGTCTCCTGCGCTGGGCGTACGACGACGGCCTCGGCCGGCTGTTCAGCGACGAGGAGCGAGCCAAGCTGTGGATCTCGGTCGGCGAGGGCGCCACCGGTGTGGCCGTCGCCGAGGACCGCGTCGTCGTCGCCGGCGACGACCTCCCGTCGCTGTTCCCGCCGGGACCCGAGAACAGCGAGTTCTACCGGCGCACCGGCTTCCGCTCGATGATCGCCGCGCCGATCACCGGCGAAGGGGGACCGCTCGGCGTGATCGAGGTCTATGCGGTCAGGCCCGATGCGTTCGACGACGCCGACGCCACGCTCATCCGGGCGCTGACCGGCCAGGCCGCCATCGCCATCACCAACGCCCGCCTCATCACCGAGCTCGCCGACTCGCGGGCGGCCCTCGCGCGGACCGCCGAGGCCGAGCGGACGCTGCGCGAGATCGCCGCGAGCGTCAGCGCGATGCGCGACAAGGACGAGATCCTCCAAGCCGTCGTCGACGCAGCGACCCGGCTGCTCCGGTCGGGCGGCGCGATGATCGACCTCATCGATCAGGTCCAGGCCTCGGGTGGCGCGTACCGCCACACCGATGAGCGGCTGATCGAGAACGAGCGGTTCCTCGAGGACGTCGAGCTCGAGCTCGACGCCGGCGTGTCCGGGCTGACGCTCCGGACAGGCAAGGTCGAGTGGACCGGCGACTATGTCGCCGACCAGCGCTTCGCCCACACCCCGGAACGCGACGACTTCGTGCGCGAGAGCGGCACCCGGTCGGTCATCGCCGCGCCCCTGCTCAGCCGCGGCGAGGTCATCGGCGCGATCACCGCGTACTCCGACCGGGAGGACGCGTTCGACGAGCAGGACGGCGCGGTCCTGACCGGCCTCGCCGACCAGGCGGCGGTCGCGATCGCCAACGTCACCCTGATCGGCGAGCTCGAGCGGTCGCGCGAGGAGAACGCCCGTCGCGCCGACGCCGAGCGGACCCTTCGCGAGATCGCCGTCCGTGTGTCGTCGATCCTCGACCCGACGGAGGTGCTCGACCGGATCGTCGTCGAGGCGGCCCGCCTGCTCGAGTCGGACGGCTCACGCATCGATCTGTGGGACGAGGAAACGAGATCCCTGTTGTGGGCCTACTCGGCCGGCGACGCGATGCGCAACGTCCCCGACTGGGGCAAGAGCGACGGCCTCAAGCCCGGCCAGGCGGTGGCCGGGCTGGCCTTCGCCGAGCAACGCCCCTACATGACCGACGACTACCTCGCCGACGATCGGTTCCACACGACGCCCGAGATCAAGGCGTTCATCACCCAGGCCGGCATCCGGGCCGTCATCGCCGTCCCGCTGACGGGGGAGGACGCGCGGCCGCTCGGCGTGCTCTCGGTCGTCTCGCGCGAGCCCGGGACCTATACCGACGCCGATGTCGAGACGCTCTCGGCGCTCGCGACCCACGCCTCGATCGCGATCGTGAACGCCAACCTGATGGAGGCGCTGGCCCGCTCGCAGACCGACGTCGAGCGGCGTGCCGATGCGGAGCGCAGCCTGCGCCAGATCGCCACGCGCATCACCGCGCTGCGCGAGCCGGATGAGGTCCTCCAGGACGTCGTCGACGAGGCGCGCCGGCTGCTCCGCGCGGACGGCGCCGTGATCGACCAGTACGACCCCGAGCGCGAGACGCCTGATCTGGGCGTACGACGCGGGGCTGCCCGTCGAGCAGCGCGAGGCGCTCAAGATGAACAGCCTCCGGCTCGGGCAGGGCGTGTCCGGCAAGGCCGTGGCCGAGCGCCGGGTCATCCACGTCGGCGACTACAGCACCGCCGAGTTCGAGCACGACGACCTGACCGACTCGCTGGCCGAGCTCTCGTCGGTCCGCGACCTCATCGCCGCCCCGATCATCGGCGAGGCCGGGCCGCTCGGCGCGATCGAGGTCATCAGCCACGACCCCGACTCATTCGACGAGCTCGATGCCACGGTGCTCGGCAGCCTTGCCGAGCAGGCCGCGATCGCGATCACCAACGCGCGGCTCATCGACGAGCTCGAGCGATCGCGCGTGGCCCTCGCCCGCCGGGCCGAGACCGAGCGCTCGCTGCGCGACATCACGGCCCGCATCGCCGCCCTGCGCGACCCGGACGAGGTCCTCGAGCGCGTCGTCGAGGACGCGAAACGCCTGCTCGAGACCGATGGCGCCCACCTGACGCGGATGGCCCCGACCGGCGGCTACCTGATCCCGGTCGTGGTCGCCGGCGGCGCGGACGCCGCGATCCGCGACTGGCTCATGAGCAAGCGGTTCCCGCTCGGTGGCGGGATCAACGGCCTTGCGGCCCAGGACGGCGTGCCGGTCTGGACGTCGGACTACCTGACCGATCCGCGGATCCCGCACGAGCCCGACGACCAGGACGTGGCCCGCCGGATGGGCCTCGTCGGCATGGCTGCGGCGCCGCTGCGGGCGCCCGGGGGCGACGTCATCGGGACGCTCGCGATCTCGACCGCCGAGCCACGGACGTTCGAGGCCGACGACCTCGACCTGCTCCAGGGTCTCGCCGACCAGGCCGCGATCGCGCTGACCAACTCGAACCTGCTCGCGCGGGTGACCCACGAGGAGGCGCGCTTCCGAGGACTGGTCCAGACGACGCCCGACGTCATCTGGCGCGCCGACGGCGACGGCGTCTTCACGTTCATGGCCGACTCGGGCCGAGCACTCTTCGGCTGGCCGATCGAGAAGATCGTCGGTGAGCACTTCGGCTTCCTGACCCACCCCGACTCGATGCCGATCGCGCGCGAGACGTTCCAGGCCGTGGGCCGCGACCCGGACCTCGTCGAGCGGATCCCGCTGGTCCTCGTCCGGCAGGACGGTTCGACGTTCGCCGCCGAGGTCACGACGGCCGGCGTCTTCGAGGACGGCGCCTGGGTCGGCGCCCAGGGCACGGTCCGCGACGTGTCCGAACGGGCCCGCCTCGAGCGCGAGCTGCGCGAGTCGGAGGAGCGCTACCGGTACCTCGTCCAGAACGCGCCGGACCTCATCTGGTCGATGGGCGCGGACGCCCGCCTGACGTTCCTGTCGGACGCGGTCGAGCGGTTGACCGGCTTCCGACCCGACGAGCTGCTCGGCCAGCACTTCGGCGCGCTCGTCCACGAATCGTCGCGGGACGTCGCCGAGATCGACTGGACGGCCGCCCTCCAGTCGCAGCACCAGGAGGTCCGCGGCCGGCTCAACCTCCAGCATCGCGACGGCTCGGCGGTCCCGGCCGAGTTCATCGCGCTGGCCAGCCTGGACGAGGCGGGCGCGTTCGCCGGGGCCAACGGATCGGTCCGCGACATGCGCGAGCGCGACCGGCTCGAGCGCGACCTGCGGGCGTCCGAGGATCGCTACCGCAACCTCGCGTCGTCATCGCCCGACATGGTCTTCGCGACCGACGCCGAGGGCCGCTACACGTTCCTCTCCGATCGGGCCTTCACGATGCTCGGCTGGGATCTGGAGAGCAGCCTGGGACGCCCGTTCTTCGAGCGCGTCGCGCCGGGCTGGGAGGCCGCGGCCGCCGCCAGCTACGAGGCGGTCCTGGCCGATCCGACGACGGTCCACTCCATCCGCATGGATTTCCTCGACGGGTCGGGCGCACCGCGCGAGCTCGAGATCAACGTCCTGGGCAAGGTCGACGACGGCGAGCTGGTCGGGATCAACGGCGTCGCCCGCGACATCTCCGAGCGGCTCCGCCTCGAGCGCGAGCTGCAGCCAGTCGGAGGAGCGCTACCGGTTCCTCGTCCAGAACTCGCCGGACATCGTGTTCTCGACCGACGCCGAGGGCCGCTTCACGTTCCTCTCCGATGCCATCGAGCGCCTCCTCGGGTACCACTCGGCGGACGTCATCGGCCAGCATTTCTCATCGCTCGTCGACCAGACCACGATGCCGCTCGCGGGCAATCGCTGGGCGGAGCTCGTCGCCGACCCCGACCGCGAGCAGCAGGCCAACCTCGTCCTGCGCGGCGTCGACGGCCGGATGGTCCCGGTCGACGTGCGGGCGATCGGGGTCACGGACGGTGACGCGTTCGCCGGCATCCAGGGCGCGAGCCGCGACGTCAGCGACCAGGTGCGGCTCGAGAGCGAGCTCCGCCGGCAGGCCGGCGAGCTGGCCGCCGGCGAGGAGCGCGCCCACCTCGCCCGGGAGCTGCACGACTCGGTCACGCAGGCGCTGTTCTCGATGACGCTCGTGACGCGCTCGGTCGAGATGCTGCTCGACCGCGACCCGGACGCAGCCCGCGGCGCAGCTGACCCAGCTGCGCGAGCTCCAGCGCGAGGCGCTCGCCGAGATGCGGGCGCTGATCTTCGAGCTGCGGCCCGGGCAACCTCGAGCAGGACGGCCTCGTCCGCGCGCTCAAGACCCACGCGTCGGCCCTCCAGGGCCGGCTCGGCCTGCCGATCGTCGTCGAGAGCGACCTGACCGACCGCCTGCCGCTGCCGGCCGAGGAGGTCCTCTACCGCATCGCCCAGGAGGCGCTCCACAACGTCGTCAAGCACGCCGCGGCGCGGCAGGTCCGGGTCGACGTCCGCGATCACGAGGGCGGCGCCCGCCTCCGGGTCGAGGACGACGGCAAGGGCTTCGACCCCGACAGCGTCCCCGACGGGCATCTCGGGCTGGCCGGGATGCGCGCCCGGTCCGAGCGGGTCGGCGCGCACGTTCTCGTGCACGAGCAAGCCCGGCGAGGGGACGACGATCGAGGTCGTGATGAGCGCCCGACGTGCTGGACCGGGCTGGCCGCGGCGACCGGCATGCCGCGGGCGGGCGGCACGCTCGACCCGGCCCCGATCCGCGACGGATGACGTAGGCGGACCTGTCGTTCTGCCGACACTTGGCCCCGGCGAAGGTCTCTTCCTCCGTGCACCCCTGGAGCCCCACCATGGGGCCATGTCTCAACCCAGTCCCCGGTACGACGGCCCTCTCCGCGTCCTGGTCGTCGACGCCGATGACCGGGTGCGAGAAAGCCTCACCGGTCTCCTCGCCATCGGTGGCCGGTGCATGGTCGTCGCCAGCGCCGGCCAGGTCGGGCCGGCCCTCGACCTCGCCATCGACCACCAGCCCGACGTGGTCATCGTCGACCCGCGGCTGCCGGAGGTCGACGGCGGCATCGCGTTCATCGCCAGCTTGCGCGCGCAGCTGCCGTCGGTGCGCATCCTCGCGATGGGCTGGTCGGACACGCTCGAGGCCGACGTGATCGACAGCGGGGCCGACGGTTTCGTGCGCAAGACCTTCCGTCCGACCGAGCTGGTCGCCGCGGTCCTGGCGACCACCCACGGCCCTGACTCGCACCCCGCCTCCGGCGCCGCCTGAGGGCAGGCCGACGGTCCTTTGCTAGACTCCGTGGCGCCCCCCGAAGCGCTCTTCCCGTCAACGGTGCCCACAGCTGCGCCAGGAGCCGACGTGACCGAAACCTCGCGCGATCCGCGTCCTCATCGTCGACGACCATTCGGTCGTCCGGATGGGGCTCAAGATGTTCTTCGACCTGCAGGCCGACATCGAGGTCGTCGGCGAGGCCGCCGACGGCTCCGAGGGCGTGGCGATGGCCCGCCGCCTCGAGCCGGATGTCGTGCTCATGGACCTGCTGATGCCGAACATGGACGGCGTGACCGCCATCGGCCGGATCAAGGCGGAGCGCCCCGAGACCGAGATCGTGACGATGACCTCGTTCATCGAGGAGGAGAAGGTCACCTCCGCGCTCGAGGCCGGCGCGTCCGGCTACGTGCTCAAGGACGCCGAGGCCGAGGAGGTCGCCGCCGCGGTGCGCGCCGCGTACGCCGGCGAGGTCCATCTCGACCCGGCGGTCGCGCGGCTGCTCGCCCAGCGGATGCGAGCCAAGAAGTCGCCCGAGGAGGAGCTCGCCGAGCCGCTGACCGATCGCGAGAAGGACGTGCTCCGCCTGCTCGGGCAGGGGATGAGCAACAAGGAGATCGGCACCGAGCTGTTCATCACCGAGCGGACGGCCCGGACCTACGTGTCGAACATCCTCGGCAAGCTCGGGCTGGCGTCGCGCACCCAGGCCGCGCTGTACGCGGTCGAGCACAAGCTGGTCGACGGCCCCAAGGCCTAGCCGACCCGTCGGTCCGAGGGTCGCTACTCGACCGAGACGACCCGGTACGCCACGGGCCCGCGGGGCGTCTCGACCGTCACCTCGTCCCCGGCCTCCGCGCCGAGCATCGCCCGGCCGACCGGCGACGCCACCGACAGCCGACCCGCCGAAGGAGTCGGACTCGGCCGAGCCGACCAGCGTGTAGGTCTCGACCTCGCCGTCGACCTCGACCGTGACCCGCGACCCGATGTCCGCGCCGGCGCCGGCCGACGGCGCCTCGGCGATGACCGCGTCCCGCAACCGGCCCTCGAGCGCCTGGACCCGACCCTCCAGGAACGACTGCTCCTCGCGGGCGGCGGTGTAGTCGGCGTTCTCCTTGAGGTCGCCGAGCTCCTTGGCCGTCCGGATCCGGGCGATGACCTCGGGGCGGCGGACCTCGGTCAGCTCGTGCAGCTCCGCCCGCAGCCGGTCGACCCCCTCGGCGGTCAGGCGTGACCGGCGCGGATGCGGCCTTCCGCGACGAGGGCCGCGATGGTGCCGGTGTCTTGGCCGCCGCCGGCGACCTGCCGGCGACGCTCCGGCGGTTCGCCCCGGGCACCCTCGGCATCGCCATCGGGCACGACGACGACTCGGGTCGACGGCGGCGCCGGTTCGGGGACCTCGGGCAGCAGCGACCCTGCGAGCCCCGATCGCCCGTCGCTCACCGGTCGTCCGGCGCAGGTTCGCGAACGGCAGCACGACCGATGGACCGGGCAGGGCCGACACGTCCTCGGCCGGGACATCCTCGGCGAACGTCGCGAGGAGCGCGTCCTCGTACTCCTCGGTCGGCCTCGGTCTCCGCCCACCAGACGCGGAGCGACCCGACGACATCGCCGTCGAGCGTGTGCAGCCAGTGCCCGCCGGCGTACGGCCGGCGGTCGCCGAGCGCCGTCCGCTGCATCGCCGCGACCCGTGCCGCCGATCGACACCGTGGACACGCCGACGTAGAGCACCGTCTGCGAGGGCAGCCAGAACGACGCGAGGCGCGCCGACGAGTGCGCGCGACGCCGGTCGCTCGCCGTCCAGCGTCAGCCCGGGCACCCGCTCGATCCACTTGCCGACCCGGGTCAGCTCGATCGGCGCGCGCGGCCGCGGTGCGGTCAGCTCGACCACGAACACGCCCGGACCGCGCGCCGGCACGGGTCGTCCCCACACGACCGGCCCGTCGGCAAGCAGCCCGACCTCGCGCAGCAGGGAGGCGGCGTTCATGCGCGGAACGTGCGATGGGGCACCGGGGGATGGTACGCGGTCCGGGGTCGCGGTATCGTGCCCGCTGCATGGCCGCGTCCCGGCCACGCCGGACGGGGATCCGGCGGGCCCTCCTGATCCTGCCTATCGCGCTCTCGGCTGCCGTCGCGACCGTCGCGCTCGGTCCGCTCGTACCCGCGCCTCGCGCTCCCCAGCTGGCGGCCACGGTCCCGTCGGCCGACGCACCGCGATCGACGCCCGCGCGACCGTCGGCGAACGTGGCTCCGTCGGCCAGCGTCGTTCGGTCGGCGAGTGTCCTCCCGTCAGCGACGCCGACCTCCGAGCCGAGCGCGTCGGCGTCCGCATCGCCCGCCGGGTCGCCCGGTCCCGCCCCCATCGCCGGTGCTCCGCCGGTCGCCGATCCGCCGACCTCGATCACCCGGCCGCGCCTCGCTCCGGCGACCCGGCTGGCGCTCCAGGCCCGGCTCGACCGGCTCCGCGACCGCTACGCGATCCCGGGCATCTCGGTCGCCATCGTCCTGCCCGGACGGCTCGACCTGGCTCGGTGTCAGCGGCATGGCCGACATCGGCGGCAAGTCGGCCGGTCACCCGCTCGACCGTCGTTCGCCATCGCCAGCGTCAGCAAGACGTTCACGGCCGCGCTGATCCTGGCCCTCGCCGAGGAGGGCCGCATCGACCTCGACGCACCGGTCCGGCGCTACCTGCCCGGCGTCAAGAAGGTGTCGACCGAAGGTCACGGTCCGCCAGCTGCTCGATCACACGAGCGGTCTGCGCGACTACTTCTTCCACCCGTCGATCGACCAGCAGCTGCTCGTCCGGCCGGACGCGCACCTGGCAGCCGACCGAGGCGCTGCAAGCTACGTCGGCAAGGCCTACTTCGAAGCCGGCAAGGGCTGGCACTACTCGAACACGAACTACCTCGTGCTCGGCATGCTCGCCGAGGCGCGTCGGCAAGGCACCACTCGCCGACCAGGTGCGCGCCCGCTTCCTGCGATCCGCTCGATCTCGGCCGGACGTGGTACCAGCCCGAGGAGACGCGCGCTGAAGGACGTCGCCCACGGCTATCGCTTCGCGTCGGCCGGGCGCACGGCGCAAGGCGATCGACCTGTCCGACGGGACCGCGCGGTCGTGCCGTTCACCTCGGTCGTGACCGCCGCCGGCGGCGCTGGCGGCTTCGCCTCGAACGCCCGCGACCTCGCGCGCTGGGCGCACGCGCTGTACGGCGGCGAGGTGCTCGCGCCGGAGTACCTCCAGGCGATGGTCGACGCGCGCCGGACCGCGGCGGCTACAGGTCCGGCGATCCCGTACGGCTACGGCGTCCAGGCCGCTCGAGATCGACGGCCGGCCGTCGGTCGGGCATTCCGGTCGGCTGCTCGGCTTCCGATCGGCGGTGCGCTACCTGCCCGACCAGGGCATCACGATCGCGGTCCTGACCAACCAGAGCCGGACCGATCCGGCACCGATCGTCCGCTCGCTGCTGCGACTCGCGCTCACCCCGCGGCGACACCGCCTGCCGCTGCCCCGAGCGCCGCTGACCGCTTGCTGCGCCGCGGGCGCCGGTACCGGTCGCGGCCAGTACGCATAGGCGACTTGTCGTGCGCGCGCCGCGGCCGCACGGTTGGGCTTCGCTTGCGGTGCCAGCATGCCGATCCGAGTCGACGCCTACATCGCCGAGGGGGTCGCGAACGGCGTCCTCGCGCGCGAGGGGCACCTCCGTGATGTCCTCGAGCAGGCCGGCGTCCTGCCGCTCGCCGGGGTCCAGTGGCAGGCATTCGACGTCGATGGCGCGCCCGGCCGCCGACATGTCCATCCCGAGCGACGACGTGCTCATCGTCGTCGGCGACGACGACCCGAGCGTCCCGGTCCACGCCCAGTGGCACGACATCCGGCTCGAGGTCGGCCCGTACACGCTCGAGGGCGAGATGCCGACCCTGCCCGGGTTCGACCCGGGCCGCGCCCTGACACGCCCGACCGGCGAGTTCGTGCTGCTCCGCGACGTCAGCATCGGGTTGCGCTCGGATACCGGTCCCGGCCACTCACGCCGGTCGGTCACAACGCGCTCGTCAATCGCTACACGGTCGAGAGCGTCGCGTGCGACCTCATGCTCGGGTTCTTCTTCCCGGGCGCCGCGATGATCCAGCAGGAGATCGCGGAGACCGGGGCGCCCAGACCTTAGCGCCGACCTCGCGACCGCCGCCCGGAGCCGCCCGAGCCGGCGCCCGCGCCCGACCGTCGTCGGACCGGCTTGCGGTGGGCATGGTGCTCGCGCCCCACGTGGGCATGCCCTGACCGCATCCCGAGCGGGCGCGGCTCGACCGATCGATCCGGGACGAAGCCCGTCCTCGACCGTCCACGGGATCGCCTTGCTTGAGCATCCGCTGGATGCCGCGCAGCAGGTCGACCTCGTCGATGCAGACGAGGCTGATCGCCTCGCCGGTCGGCGCCCGCCCGCCCGGTCCGGCCGATGCGGTGGATGTAGTCCTGCGGGTTCCACGGCAGCTCGAAGTTCACGACGACCGGCAGGTCCTCGATGTCGAGCCCGCGGGCGGCGACGTCGGTCGCCACGAGGACGCGGATGTCGCCGGTCTTGAAGCCCTCGAGCGCGCGCGTGCGTTCGGGCTGTGAGCGGTCGCTGTGGATGGCGACCGCTTCGAGACCCTCGCCGGTCGAGGCGCGACGCCAGCCGCGACGCGGCGAGCTTCGTCCGCGTGAAGACCAGCACCTGGTGCAGGTCGCCGGCGCGGATGAGGTGGGCCAGCAGCTCTTCCTTGCGGTCGCGGTCGACCGGGTAGACGAGCTGGCGGATGCCCTCGACGGTCGGTGTTGCGCGGCGCGACCTCGACGGTCTCGGGGTCCCGCAGGATCGTCCCGGACAGCCGCCGGATGTCGTCCGAGAAGGTCGCCGAGAACATCAGGTTCTGGCGTCGCTTCGGCAGCAGCTCGATGATCCGCTGGATGTCGGGCAGGAAGCCCATGTCGAGCATCCGGTCCGCCTCGTCGAGGACGAGGATCTCGACCTGGCCGAGGTTCGCGACCTTCTGGCCGACGAGATCGAGCAGGCGCCCGGGCGTCGCGATCAGGATCTCGACGCCGGCGCGCAGCGCCTTGATCTGTGGATCCATCGGGATGCCGCCGTAGACCACCGTCGACCGCAGCGGCACGGTCCGCCCGTAGGTCCGGACGCTCTCGTCGACCTGCATCGCGAGCTCGCGGGTCGGGCACGAGGATGAGCGCACGGACCGGGTGGCGCGCCGGGGAGAACGACGTGTTGGCCTGCGCCGCGCAGCCGATCGAGGATCGGCAGCGTGAAGGCGGCCGTCTTGCCGGTCCCGGTCTGGGCGGCGGCCAGGACGTCGCGTCCCTGCGAGCACGAGCGGGATGGCCGCGGCCTGGACGGGCGTCGGGCGTGACGTAGCCCTCGTCGGCCACGGTCTGGAGGAGATCGGCCGACAGGCCGAGCGTGTCGAAGGTCAAGGATGTCGCTCCTGCGTGGATCCCTGCCGTCGCGGGGCGGGCTCCGCGGGAGCGCGACGGCGGCGCCGGACGGGCGCACGCGGGATGTCGTGCTGCCGTCCGTCGGCCGCCCGGAGCATAGCCGAAATCCGCTCGCGACCCGCCGGTGCGTTCGGGCACCGCGATCGGTCGGCCGTGCGGGAGGGTCAGGGGCACGACGGGACCTCTGGCGGGGGACTGGGCTTGTGCGACGCTGGCATACTCCCTCTCGAGGCCCCCACCGCCATCGATAGACAGGCCCAACCGAAGACGCCGCCCCCCACGGCAGAAACCCTGTCACCCGTCGAGTCATCGCCTCGACGGCCTCGAGCCGGCTCACCCGGGATCGAGGGCCCCCACCGACCGCGCTCACCGCGGTTCGATCGGCCCAGCCCACGCGCCTCGCTTCCTGCCGTCGGCGGCACCAGCACCACCGTCCATCGCGTGCCCCCACGCGATGTTCCGGCAGGGAGGAGGCAAGATCGTTGCCAGTTCGTCCAGACGGCGCCCAGCGGGCGTCCATCCACCTCACCCACCGCGTGATCGTCACTGCACTCATCGCCGCACTGGTCGCCGGGTTCGGCGCTCTGGCGGCTCCCCAGGAGACCCTGGCGGCCGCCAGTATCAAGGTCGTCGTCGTGGTCGGTCCCGTCGGTTCCAGCACCGGCAAGTACCGCGACAGCGCTCGCAGCTACGCCAAGCTGGCCCGCTCGTACGGCGCCTCCGTCACCGAGATCTACAGCCCTTACGCGACGTGGTCCCGGGTCCGGGCTGCGGCGCAGGGCGCGAACCTGCTGATCTACCTCGGTCACGGCAACGGCTATCCCAGCCCCTACGGCGCGTTCCAGCGCTATGACCAAGGACGGGCTGGGGCTCAACGCCGCGTACGGCAAGGGCAACTCCAACATCAAGTATTACGGCGAGTACTACGTCGACCGCTACATCCAGATGGCTCCGAACGCGGTCGTGATCCTCAACCGGCTGTGCTACGCGTCGGGCAACTCCGAGTGGGGCTCGGCCAACCCGACCAAGACGACCGCCATCCGGCGTGTCGACAACTACGGTGCCGGGTTCCTGCGCGCCGGCGCGAAGGTGGTCTTCGCGGAGGCGATCAACAGCGTCTCGCACCAGATCCGCGGCGCTGTTCACGAGCAGCTCGAACGTGAACACGATCTTCAAGACCCATCCGAGCGCGAGCCTGGCCCGCGACTTCTACGTCAGCTCGTCGCGCACGTCCGGCATGCGGATCCACATGGACCCGCCGCAGCGCGGCAAGTACTGGCGATCGATCGTCGGCAACCTGAACCTGCTGGCGACGCAGTGGCGGGCCTCGGCCCGCTGAGCCGGTCGCCCGAGCGACCACACGAGAGGCCCGGCATCCGCCGGGCCTCGTCGATTCCGGGAGCCGACCGGTCACCGGACAAGCGGAGGCCCCGGTACCGGACGTGGGGGGAACGTCCGGCCCGGGGCCGGGATCGGACGGCCCGTGGCCGCCCTGAGGGATCGGTGTTGCGCGGTCTCGCCGACTAGACGCTCGCGGCCTGCGCCACGATGCCGAGGCTGGCGAGCACCAGCATCAACAGGATGAGGAGCGACGGGAGGAGCCCGTAGGCGTCTGCCCGCGCCATCGGGGTCGAAGCCATGTTCGGTCTCCTTTCCGGCTCCGGGCCCGACCTGGCTGGTCGGGTCTGCGGCCATCGTGCGCGAACGCGCCGTGGGCGGCTGCCGACATCCGTGGCGGATCGGGGTGGACGGATGACGACGTGCCGGGAGGCGTCGCGGCTTTCGATCACCACAAAGTTATGCGAAACATTGACAAAGAGAAACGTCGGTTGCTATAAAGTGGCCCATGCCACACGATGTGATCGCCACCTGTCCTGTCTGCTCGGGCGAACTGGCCGTGACCCGTCTCCATTGCGGGACGTGCGGGACGACGCTCGAGGGCGACTTCAGCGTCGGCCGGTTCGGACGCTTGAACCGGGATCAGACCCAGCTGCTGGAGAGCTTCCTCCGCTCGCGCGGAAACCTGCGCGAGATGGAGCGCGAGCTCGGCATCAGCTATCCCACGGTCCGTGCGCGGGTCGAGGCGCTGGTCCGCGCGCTCGGGTTCGGCCCGCGTGACGAGGTCGGCCCCGACGACGAGACCGCGGTCACGCCGGTGCCGGACAGCCGCGACGCGATCCTGGCGCGCCTGGCACGGCACGAGCTGACCGCGGAACAGGCCGCGGTCGCGATCCGCGACCTCGGGAGGAACCCGCGATGACGATCGACACCGCCCACGGCTCCATCGACCACGCCATCGGTCCCGACGGGCTGTTCGTGCTCCGCCTCGGTGGCGGGGACGCCGTGCTCCGGGGCGTCGATGGCGACCGCGTCACCGTCCGGTCGGATGACGGCGAACTCACGTCCCTCGAGGTCGAGCCGGGCGAGGGGAGCCTCGCGATCCGCGGCCGCCAGCGGGACGGCGACGGCACGACCGGATCGTGTGACCTCGCCATCGACCTGCCGGCGGGTGCAACGGTGGTGATCGAGGCGGGCAGCGCGGACATCGTCGCCGAGGGTCTCGTCGGTGACATCCGGGTCACAACCACGTCGGGCGACCTGTCGATCCGCGACGCTGCCGGTTCACTGACCGCGGAGGCGGTGTCCGGCGATATCGAGATCGCCGCGCCGGGCGCGCTGGCCGTTACCGCCCGGACCGTGTCGGGTGATCTCGACGTGCGCGCCGGCACCATCGATCGGCTCACGGCGACCACGACCTCCGGTGACCTCACGATCGTCGGCCGGTTCGCGGGCGACGGGCCGTTCATGCTCGAGACCGTCAGCGGGGACGCCATCCTCGAGCCGATCGGGGACGCGCGGATCGAGTTCACGACCCTGACCGGCGACGTCCTCGGCCGCGGGATCGAAGATCGGTCGTCGGCCGACGGCCGGCAGATCGTGGTCGGCTCGGGGGGAGGACCGACCATCGTGTTCCGGTCGACCTCGGGGGACCTCGCGATCAACCCGCGACCGATGTCCGAGCCCGTCGTGTCGGCGCCTGCCACGGCGGTCGCGGCCGGACCCGAACCCCGACCGACCCCCGGGCCCGATCCCGACATCGAGGTCCTGCGCGCCCTGGAGCGCGGCGAGATCGACATCGACGAGGCGAGCCGTCGGCTGGAAACGCTCGACGCCGACCTGACGGAGACCGGCGATGCCTGACGACGCCCTCGAGACCGTCCTTCGCCTGGTGGCCGACGGCCGCCTCACCGCCGACGAGGCGGGTCCGATCCTCGACGCGCTCGAATCGGGCCGGCCGGCAAGCCCACCACGACCTCCCGATCCGCCCGCGGGCCCCGCCGCTCCTCCCGGCGGCGGGCCCGGGCGGGCCATTCGGCTCGAGGTGACCGACGCCGGCCGCAAGGTCGTCGGCCTGCGCGTGCCGATCGCCCTCGGACGGGCCGCACTCGAGCGCGTGCCGGGCCTGTCCGAGGCGACCAATGAACGAATCCGCGAAGCCATCGAAGGCGGGCTCACCGGACCGATCGTCGCCGTCGACGACCCTGACGGCGGTGGCGGCGTCCGCATCGTCATCGAGTGACCTCCCGGAAGGAAGGACGACCGTGCTGCCCACTCCCATCGAGCTCGACCAGGCGCACGAGCGCCACGAGGCGTTCGCGGCCGAGGCGCTCCGACGGACCATCGGCCGGCCGCGGCTGACGACGCTCCGCCGAGCCGTCGGCCACCGGTTCATCGACCTGGGCCGCCGCATCGCCGCAGAGCCCCGCCCGACGCTGGCGAGTCCCCGATGGCCGACTACCATGCGGGGATGACCGCGACGATCGACCGACTCCCGTTCACCGGCGACGACGAAGCGGACCGCCTGCTCGTCGCCGAGCCCCTGGCCCTGCTCATCGGCTTCGCACTCGACCAACAGGTCACCGTCCAGAAGGCGTTCAGTGGACCCGCCGAGCTGAAGCGACGTCTCGGTCACCTCGACGCCGCGCGGATCGCGGCGACCGACGCCGCGCGACTGGACGAGGTGTTCCGGGAACGGCCGGCGCTCCACCGGTTCCCAGGCTCCATGGCCGGCAAGGTCCAGCAGCTCGCAGCGGCGGTGGCCAGCGACTACGGCGACGACGCGGGCCGGATCTGGACGGAAGCGGCCGACGGACGCGATCTCGAGCGGCGGCTGCTGGCCCTGCCCGGGATCGGCGAGATGAAGTCGAAGAGCATCATCGCGATCCTGGGCAAACGACTGGGCGTGGACCTGCCCGGCATGGACGACGTGATGCCGACCCATCCGACACTCGGCGATGTCGACTCGGCCGAGGCGCTGGCGGACTACCAGGCCGGGAAGCGCGCGATGAAGGCCGCGCAGCGAGCCGTGAAGGCCTGATCCGACACGAAACGACCCCGGTGGAGGCCGGGGTCGCTTCGCCTGCGCTGGAGTCGGGTGGTCAGCGACCGGTGAGCCAGCCGCGTGAGTCGCGGTCGTCGATGCCAGGCCGGGAATCGACGCCGAACCGAATCGCCGCCGCGGCGAGCGCCGCGAACGGTCCGATGAAGATGGCCGCTGCGAGGACCGCCGTCGTGATGTCGATGGTCATCTCGTTCGCCCTGCCTTTCGGGTCCACTTCTGGTCGTCGATCTTGGGCCTTGTTTGACATTGGACTGTCAGGACGCCATATTGGACCCCATGAGTGACGCATCCAAATAGCCAATCCACGTCAAGTGGACTGAAAAGGCAGTCGATGGTATCGGCCGCCGCGCTTGGCGAGCTCATCGGGCCCTGGGCGGACGGTGCGGACCCACTCAACGAGCAGCTCGCGGACGCGCTCACGCGCGCGATCGAGGTCGGCCTGCTGCCGCCGGGCACGCGACTGCCTGCCGAGCGGGAGCTTGCCCGGGAGCTGGCCCTGAGCCGAACGACGATCGTCGCGGCGTACGACCGGCTGCGGTTGGCCGGCCTGGCGCGCAGCCGGCAGGGGAGCGGCACGCGGGTGACGGCCCGCCGGCCCGGCCTGCTGGCGCTGACCCCGACGCCGGCCGAGGAGACCGACACCGAGCCGCCGATCAGGGTCGGTCGGGGCATGCCGCCGCGCGCCAGCACCCGTCGGGCTGCTGGACCCGCCCGAAGCGCCCGACGCGATCCAGTTCACCATCGGTGCGCTTGCCGGCCGGGCCGGTCCTGGCGGCGTGTGTCGCGACCGCGCTGCAGGACGACGTGCCGGCCCTGCTGGGCGAGCTCGGGTACGACCCGTTCGGTCTGCCGCGGCTTCGCGTCGAGATCGCCCGCTACCTCGACCGGCTCGGCGTGCCGACCGATCCCGACGAGGTGCTCGTCACGAACGGCGCCCAGCAGGCCGTCCACCTCGTCGCCTCCCAGATCGGCGGGCCGGGCAGCGCGGTGGTCCTCGAGAACCCGACCTACATCGGCGCGATCGATGCGTTCCGGACGACCGGGAATCGGCTGCTGCCGATGCCGGTCGGCGCCGACGGGCCGCGCATCGAGGTCGATCGGCCTCCTGTCGGCCAGCGCGCCCGTCCGGCTGGCCTACGTGGTGCCCACGTTCCACAACCCGACCGGCGTGACGATGCCCGAGGCCCGACGCCGCGAGCTGGCCCTGGCCGCGGCGGAGTTCGGCTTCCAGGTCGTCGAGGACCTGACACCTGATGCGTCCCTCGGCGACGGTGTCCCGCCACCGATCGCCGCGTTCGACCCGGGCGACCGGGTCATCACGGTCGGCTCCTTGAGCAAGATCGCGTGGGGCGGCCTGCGCATCGGCTGGATCCGCGCGCCGCGCGCCGACATCGACCGGCTGGTCGCCGGCAAGATCGTGGCCGACCACTCGACGAGCCTCATCACGCAGGCGATCGCCGCCCGCGTCTTCGAGCGGATCGACGACGTGGCGGCCGACGCCAATGCCGCGGCGGCCGAGCGCCGGGGCGTCCTCACCCGCGCGCTGGCCGAGCGCCTCCCCGACTGGTCGTGGGGGATGCCCGGGGGCGGGCTGTCGCTGTGGGTGGAGCTGCCCGACGCCGACGCGGTCCAGTTCAGCCGGCTGGCGGCGCGCTACGGGGTGATCGTCCGGCCCGGCCCGCTGGCATCACCCGACGGCGGCTTCCGCGACCACATCCGGATCGCCTACGGCACCGATCCGGCCCGCATCGTCGAGGGCGTCGACCGCCTGGCCGCGGCATGGGCGGAATACACGCCGAGCCGCCGCTATCACCGACCGTCCCTGGCGATCAGCGTCTGAGGGGTCGGCGACCCGGCCGGTCAGCGAACGAGCGTCTCGAACAGTCGCTGGAGCTCGATCGCGGGGTCGTCCGTGAGGCCGGTATGGACCGGCGAGGGCTGGATGATCGTGCTGGCCGGCGACACGAGCCAATGGAAGCGTTCCGCGATCGGCAGCTGGGCGATCGGACCTCCTCGCTCATCGCCGCGGGCGATCCGCTCGATGGCCTCGAGGTGGGGACGAATGGTCGCCGGATCGGCATCGGGCGCGATCGCCCGCAGGCGCGCTTCGTCCAACGAGGTCACGGCACCGACGAAGGCCTTCGAGCGGCAGAGCAGCACGACGCCCGCGTTGATGCGCTCGTCGCGTTCGACGTGGGGCACGACCTGGATGATGGCGTACTGATACGGGCTACGCGTCATGGCGGACACGTTCGGCCTCCTCGACGAACCGTGTCCGTGCGGCGAGACGGCGGTCCAGGAAACGGATGTATGCGGCGCGCTGGGCGTCCGCCCCGCCGACGAGCGGATCATCGGGCAGCCAGGCGTCCGGGATCGCCGTCACGAGATCGGTGAACAGGTCGACGCCGAGGCGGCCGGCCAGTCGGTCGTCGGCCTCATCGAGTCGGTCCCGCGAACGGCAGCAGGACGTGGTCGCGGATGCGCTCGAATGCCCGCTCCGCGCTGGCGTCGACATCGCGCCACGTGTGGTGGATGTACAGCGCAGCGCCGTGGTCGATGAGCCAGATCCGGCCGTGCCACACGAGGAGGTTCGGGTTGACGGGGCTGCGATCGGGGTTGGTCACGAACGCGTCCAGCCAGACGACGTCGGCGGCCATCGCCGGGTCGACGATCGGCGCGGCCCCGGGGTTGAACGTCAGGGCGCCCGGCAGGAAGTCGAGGCCCAGGTTCAGGCCGCCGCTGCGGTGAACGAGGTCCTGCAGCTCCTCGTCGGGCTCGGCGTCGCCGAGCGCCGGGTCCACCTCGATCAGCACGAGATCGGGAACCAGCAGACCAAGCGCTCGCCCGATCTCGCCAGCGAGCCATTCGGCCACGAGCGCCCGGGGACCCTGCCCGGCCCCGTGGAACTTGACCACGTAAAGACCGTCGTCATCGGCCTCGACGAGGCCAGGCAGCGAGCCGCCTTCGCGCAGGGGCGTGACGTAGCGGGTCGCGGTCACGCGTCGAGCGGTATGTGGCGGGGCGTCCAGCATCGCGCCGGAGTCTACCGTCCCCTTGGTCGCGTGCAGGAGCGCACAGGTTCGGCGGGATTCAGCCACCACTGCGCGTACGCTCAGCCACGTGACCGACGCTGAACGCCGCCTGGATCCGGGCGAGACGCTGGACGACGCCGATGCGCTCGAGGCCGACCGGGCGCTCCTGTTGGAGCTCGAGCCCGAAGCCGGCCGGCTGCTCGAGCGGCACGCTCAAGGTCGCGCAGGAGTGGTTCCCGCACGACTACATCCCGTATCGCCTTGGTCGGGACTTCGACAAGGAACCGTGGACGCCAGACCAGCCACGGCTGACCGGTGTCGCCCAGACCGCGTTCGAGGTCGGCCTCCTGACCGAGGACAACCTGCCGTCGTATCACCGGCTCATCCACGGGATGTTCGGCAAGGGCGACGGGGCGTGGCTCAACTGGGTCGGTCGGTGGACCGCGGAGGAAGGACGCCACGCGATCGTCTTGCGCGACTACCTGACCGTCACCCGGAACATCGATCCGGTGGCGCTGGAGCGCGGTCGCATGACCCAGCTCCAGCAGGGCTACGAGCATGCGGCACCGTCGACCTTGCGTGGCCTCGCCTACGTGGCCTTCCAGGAGCTGGCGACACGCATCGCGCACCGGAACACCGGGCGCTTCTCGTCCGACCCGGTGGCCGACAGGATCATGGTTCGCATCGCTGCCGACGAGAACCTCCACATGGTCTTCTACCGGGACATCCTGGGCGCCGCGCTCAAGATCCAGCCGTCGGCCGCGGTGCGGGCGATCGTCGACGAGGTGCTGGCGTTCGAGATGCCGGGCGCGGGATCCCGGGCTTCGTCCGCAAGGCCGCGCAGATCGCGAAGGCCGGCATCTACGACCTTCGCGTCCACCACGACGAGGTCCTGCTGCCGATCCTGCGCCACTGGCGGATCTTCGAGCTCGAGGGACTCGACGCCGCCGCTGAGGACGCGCGCCGTCGACTCGCCGAGCATCTCGCGGCGCTCGACGAGGCGGCGCGCCGGTTCGAGGAGAAGGTCGCGGCGTCGGGCATCCCGAGGATCGCCTCGACGGGCTGATCCGGCCGCCGCGGTCGTTCAGCCCAGGAGCTGGGCCAGCCAGCGGAACGCGGCGCCGACCGCGAGGGCGCATCAGCCACAGGAAGCCGACGACGAACAGCGCCAGGCCGATGAAGAAGGCCCGGTGCCGTCGGGTCGACGCGTCCGGCTCCAGCGCATGGCGGCGGAACAGGTCGAGGTTCCTGGAGTTCGAGCGGAAGACGAGGTCGTAGACGTCACCGATCAGCGGGATCAGCGCCGATCGCCGAGGTCGACGGTGAGGTTGACGACCATCCGGCCCAGGACGACGCGCGGGATGCCGAACCGCGCCGCCTCGAGGATCACCCACGCGCCGACGATCGCCGCGACGACGTCGCCGACGACCGGGATCAGCCCGACGATCGGGTCGAGCGCCGATCTTCGATCGACGTGCCCGGGCACGCGGAACGAGGTCGTCGAGCACGTGGCGTCACGCGGTGGATCCGCCGCTCGGCCGCGTGGAAGCGCTCGACGCGCGGACTGGCCCGATGACCTCGCCGTGGACCGCCATGCGGTCGAGTATGGACAGATGTCCATGCCGGTTCATGACGGACGCCGGGTGGCGCGTTGCAGGTGGCGCACCTATCGTCGTGGCCAGCAAGAAACGGACCGCCGGACAACGAGACCATCGACCGGCGGCGCGTCGATCCTCCGGCGGGATGCCGGGCGACGACGGAGCCGGCAATCCTTGCCGGACGGTGGTCCGCCGACTGCGACAACTGAAGAACAACTGAAGAACAACCGAATCGCCGCTGGCCGCTCGAGCGTGGGGACGTCGAGCGGCCAAGCGGTGTCTTGGCGTCGGCGGACGCTCGCCAAACATGACGGGTTCCGGCAGGTACGACGGTCCAGACTGCGAGACATGATGACCGATCGAACTCGCCCGCATCCTCCAGGCACGACCGAGAGCGCGAGATCGAAGCCGGCGCTACCGCCGCCGGCGGCTCCTCGACGCCGACCGAGACGACCGCGGTCGAACGCCGCCCGCGCCGCGGACGATCCGGCACGACTCAGCGGCCCGCGTCGACCGGCGCCGCCGTCTCGATAGCGGTCGCGACCGCGCATCGCCAGCGTCGCGACCGCGCTCGCGGATCTCCGGCGGTCCGAGGACCTCGAGGTTCGGCCCGACCGCCAGCAGCAGGTTCGGCGCCTCGTCGCGGATAGCTGATGCGCATCCGGAGTCGGACCGTGCCGTCCTCCGCGTCGTCCGCGACACGTTCCGCCGCCTCGGCCCGGCCGCGGCCGAAGACGTCGTCGATCCGGCAGAGCTGGTCCGCACGGACCCGGACGTCGACCACGACGGTCGGCGCGTCGCGCTCGAACGCGGCGCTCGACTCGGACCAGTACGCCGCCAGGTCGAAGTCGTCGGGCCGGTCGACCGGCTCGTCGAGCAGCGTCGCATCGACGCACCCGCGACGCACGATACGTGCGGATCTGACCGTCGACGGTCGCCACCACGTACCAGACGCCGCCCTTCAGCACGAGCCCAAGCGGCCCGATCGTGCGCTCGACGAGGTCGCGGCCGCGTTCGTAGACGATCGTCACGCCGCGGCCCTCCCAGACCGCGGTCGACAGCGTCGCGAGCTGCGGCACCTGCTCGCTGAGCTGGAACCAGCCGGCCGCGTCGAGGTGGAAGCGCTGCGACGCAGTGCGCGACGCGCGCGACCGCAGCTCGGGCGGCAGCGCCGCCATCACCTTGAGCTGGGCGGCGGCGACGACCGTGCCCAGGCCGAGCTGCGCGGCCGGCCCGGGCAGGCCGGCGAGGAACAGGGCCTCGGCCTCGTCGGCGGTCATGCCCGTGAGCCGGGTGCGGTAGCCGTCGACCAGTCGGATGCCGCCGGGCGGACCGCGCTCGGCGTAGATCGGGACGCCGGCCGCGCTGAGCTCCTCGACGTCGCGATGGACGTCCGGACCGACACCTCGAGCTCATGGGCGAGCTCAGCGGCGGTCATCCCGCCTCGGCTCTGGAGGAGGAGCAGGAGATTGACGAGCCGGCTCGCGCGCATCGGACGAAGGATAGCGCACACATGACAGGTTCTGTCATGTACCGTCGCCGGCGAACGGCGCTCTAGTTCTGGCGGCGCTCCTCGGTGCCGCCTTCGCGCAGGAAGCGCTCGATCTCGCCGATCAGGTCGTCGCCGGACGGCAGCCGCTGCTCGTCGACCATCGACTCGAGCCGCTCGACGTAGGTCCGCGTCGTCTCCTCGAGCGCGGTCGCAGTGTCCAGCCGCGTCCGCAGCTGGCGTGCCTCCTCGGCGAGGTCGCCGGTCGGCAGGTCGATGTCCAGGTGGCGACCGAGTGCCTCGAGCAGCGCGAGCGACGCGGCGGGGTACGGCCCCGAGACGTAGTGCGGCACCTGGGCGAAGTAGCCGACCGCCGGGATGCCGCCCTCGGCCATGGCCATCTCGAGCACGCTGATCGCCGCCGCCGGGACGCGCAGGATCCCGGCCGGCCCAGGCTGGATGTCGCCACGCAGACGGCCGGCTTCCGACGTCGTGCCCAGGATCGGGCACGTCACGGGTGTGCGGCACGGCGGCCGGGATCGCGCCGAGGCTGACCCACTCGACGACGCCGAGACGGTGGGCCAGCTCGACGACCGCGGCCGCGAACGCCTGCCAGCGGTCGTCGGGCTCCGGGCCGGCCAGGACGAGCAGGTCGCGCTCGCTGAACCTCGCCCGACGCACGACGAGCTCGGGCCATGTCAGCTCGGCCAGCCGGCCGTCGACGATCTGGAGCGTCGGCCGCCGGGCCCGGTAGTCGAACAGCGCGTCCGGATCGAACGTCGCGACGTCCTCGGCGTCCTCGAGCAGTCGCTCGAGCGCGCGTCGTCGCGGCGCTCCCGGCATCGACCCAGCCGTCGAACGCCGCGACGAACGTCGGCGCGATCAGGTCGCCCGGGTCACCCGGGGCTGCCGGGCCCGGCCAGCGAGTACAGGCTCACCGCGAGAGTCTACGCGGCGATCCGCGCGCAGCCCCGCGCCGCAGCGAGCCGGCATGACGGATGGGCGATCCCGTGATTCAAGAATCGAAATCAACCGTGAATCGCGGCGGGGTTGTATCGTCCACGCCGACCTTGGCAGATTCGTGCGGCGGTCCACATCGACCTAGCCCGATCGATCGCAGGAGGGACACCTTGCGCAGCAGGTTCGCGCGGCGTGCCCCCATCATGGCCGCGCTCATCATCTCGGCTCTCGGTCTTGACCACGTTCGCGCCCTTCGCCGGCGCAGCGAACGGCCTCGAGGTCACGACACCGTTTCCCGGCGGTCGCCGTCGCGCCCGGGCACCAAGGTCAGCTTCGACCTGACGGTGACCTCGGTCCGACAGGCGAACGTCGACCTGTCGCTCAGCGGCGTCCCGAGCGGCTGGACCGCCAGCCTGCTCGGCGGCGGGTTCGTCGTCGACGGCGTCGCCGTCGGACCCGGACACGGACGGCGAGGTCCGTCTCGACGTCGACGTCCCCGCCGAGGCCGCCGCCGACCACGGCGACCATCCGCGTCAACGCCCGCGGCGGTGGCGCCGCCGACATGCTGGCGATCTCGATCCGCGTGAACGCCGATGCGGCGGGCGACGCTGACGCTGACGACCAACACGCCCGACGCTGACCGGTGCGTCGGACACGGCGTTCAAGTTCGACCTGCAGCTCAAGAACGACACGGCCCAGGACGTGACGGTCTCGGCCGTCGCCGACCGGCCCGGCCGGCTGGAGCGTCGAGACCACGCTGACCGGGGCGACCGACGCCGCCTCCACCGTCGTCGAGGCCGGGGCGACGCAGAGCATCAGCGTCACCGCCACGCCGGCCGGAGAACACGCCCGCCGACACGTACCCGATCCACGTCACGGCGCACCGCCGGCGACGCAGGTCGTCGAGTCCGACCTCGCGATCGATCATCACCGGCTCCTACGCCATGACCCTGACGACGCCGGACGAGGTGCTGTCGACGCGCGGCTCCGCCGGCTCGGCCACGACCCAGGCGTTCGAGATCACCAACACCGGCACGGCGCCGATCACCGAACGTCGACGCTGACCGGCACGCCGCCGACCGGCTGGACGGTCACGGTCGACCCCGGAGGCAGGGCTCCCGTCGATCGAGCCGCAGACGACCGGCAAGGTCACCGCCACGATCACCCCGTCGAGCGACGCCGTCGCCGGCGACTATGTCGTGACGCTTCCACGGCCGCGTCGGCCGAGAACACGACCGGCGAGACCGCCCAGATCCGGTTCACGGTCGAGACGTCGCCGCTCTGGGCGCTCGTCGGGATCGCGCTCATCGCGCTGATCCTCGGCGGTCTGTTCTACGTCTTCCGCACCTACGGCCGCCGATGAGCGCGACGCCCGGACGGATCGCCTCGAAGCGGCAGGTCGGGTCGCGGCGCGCCGACGGCCCCGGCCGACGAGCCCGCCTCCGGCGAGCCCGACGGCACCGATCCGCATCAAGACCCGCGGACTGACCAAGCGCTACGACGACCTCGTCGCGGTCGACCACCTCGACCTCGACGTCCGGGCCGGCGAGATCTTCGGGCTGCTCGGCCAGAACGGCGCGGGCAAGACCACGACGATCCTGATGCTGCTCGGGCTGACCGAGCCGACCGAGGGCGCGGCACGGGTCGTCGGCCTCGATCCGTCGCGCGGCCCGCTCGAGGTCAAGCGCCGGGTCGGCTACTTGCCCGACAGCGTCGGCTTCTACGGCGACCTGACGGGTCGCGAGAACCTGCGCTACACGGCCCGGCTCAACCGGCTCGACAAGGCGGAGGCCGAGCGACCATCGACGAGGTCCTCGAGCAGGTCGGGCTGACCGATCGCGCCGACGACCCGATCGACGACGTACTCGCGCGGCATGCTCCAGCGTCTCGGCATCGCCGACGCGCTGATCAAGGACCCCGACGTGCTCATCCTCGATGAGCCGACGACCGCCATCGACCCGCTCGGCGTCACCGAGATCCTCGAGCTGCTGCGCCGCCTCGTGCGCGAGCGCGGCATGGCCATCCTGCTCTCGAGCCACCTGCTCAACCAGGTCCAGATCGGTGTGCGACCGGATCGGCATCTTCGCGTCCGGCCGGCTCATCGGGCAGGGGACCATGGAGCAGCTCGCGGAGCGCTTCGGCGAGGAGCGCGACGAGCTCGAGATCGGGTTCGACGTCCGCTCCGAGACCGACGCCGAGCGTGCCCGCGTCGGTGCTCCGCGCCGTCCCGGGCGTCGCGTCGATCGACGCCGAGCATCCGGCCCGGCGATCCGTGGCACGTGTCCGTCGCCGAGGGCGCCGACGCGGCCACGGTCCGATCGGCGCGTCCTGGCGGCCGTCGCGCCGAGCACGGCCTGCCGCTGACATCGATCCGTCCGTCGTCCCGTCGCTCGAGGACATCTACCGCCGGGCGGTCGCCGGCCCGCGTGCGCGGGCCGCGATGGCGGCCCGGGCGACCGGGGAGGTGCCGGCATGAGCGCCACGACCCCGACCGTCGATCAGCCGGCCGCGGCGCCCGTCACGGATGCGCCCGATCGCGGCCGTTCGATCCCGCGCGCCGGCTGGATGGTCATCGCCGCCAAGGAGTTCGGCGATCACCTGCTGTCGTCGCGGTTCATCGTCCTGCTGCTCGTCCTCGGGCTGGCCGTCGGCATCCCGGTACTTCCTCGCGACCGAGCAGATCCGAGAACCTCGCGTCGCAGGTGAGCGACGTGCCGGCACTGTTCATCGCGCTGTTCTGGCTCGGCCCACAGGACGTCGGCGATCTTCCAGCTCGACGTGACGGTCGTGTCGTTCATCGGGCTGCGTCGCGCCGCTGCTCGGGCTGGCCTTCGCGTTCGATGCCGATCAACGGCGAGCGCGCCCAGGGCACGCTGCCCCGATTGCTCTCGCAGCCGATCCACCGCGACGACGTCATCAACGGCAAGTTCGCGGCCGGTCTGGCGGTGATCGGGCTCGTGCTGGTGACGGTGTGCGGCGCTGATCGCGGCGTTCGGGCTGATCCGATTGGGCATCGTGCCGGCCGCCTACGAGGTCCTCAGGCTGCTCGTGCTGGATCCTGGTCACGATCGTGTACGTCGGCGCTGTGGCTGGCATTCGGCATGCTGCTGTCGGTGGTGATCCGCCGGGCGGCGACCTCGGCGCTGATCGGCTTCGGCGTGTGGCTGCTGGTGGCGGTGTTCGGCCAGTTCCTGGCGCGGTTCATGCTGGCGTTCGTCCTGCCGGTCACCTCGGCGCTGTCCGAGGAGAACCTGCAGACGCTCGCCGCCCAGACCGCGATCCTGCGGTTGCTGCCGACCACGCTCTACCGCGAGATCTCGCTCGTCCTGCTCAACCCCGGCCTGACCCAGACCACCACGCCCGCCACCGTCGGCCAGACGGTCCAGCTCGGGCAACAGATCCCGACCCAGCTGTCGCTCGACCAGAGCTTCCTCCTGATCTGGCCGCAGCTCGTGGCGCTTGTGGCGATGATGACCGTCTGCTTCGCGGTCGCATACGTGCTGTTCATGCGCCAGGAAGTCCGCGCCTAGGCCCGAGCCAGCGCTCCGGCCTCCAGCCCGAGCTCCCGTTCGGCCGCGACGATCGACCAGGCGACGACCTCGTCGCGGCTGATCGTCGTCCCGTGCGCGACCACCTGCAGCGCCAGACCGTCCAGGAGCGACAGGATCCGCCACGCGGCGCCCGCCGGATCGGCGCACTGGAAGGCGCCGGACCGCGACGCCGTCGCGGATCGTGCGCTCGAGCAGCGCCTGCCACTCGAGGTTCAACCGTCGCGACGTTGCCCGGACCGCGGGCCGCCGGCCGGCCTCCGCCCACGCATCGAGCCACAGCTGGAACGCCCAGTCCTTGTCGGCCGGGGTGTAGGTCCGGAAGAAGACGCGCAGCGCCTCGAGTGGCGAGTCCGCGTCGGCCATCGGCCCGCGCCGACGAACCGAGGTCCTGCGACGCGACCAGCTCGAACGCCGCCGCCAGCACGTCGTCCATCGACGCGAAGTAGTGGTGGATCAGCCCCGACGACGTGCCCATGCGCGGCCGCCACGTCGCGGACCGTCGTCGACGCGAGCCCCTTCGAGACCGCCACGTCCAGGGCCGCGGCGACGATCGCCTCGCGTCGCTGGTCGGGGGTCATCCGCCGGCCTGAGGTCACCACGCCCGCAGCGTAGGACGATATTGCGCAGACGTCCAATAACCGGTACCGTCCCCGCCATGCTGGCGACGAGGGGCCGAACCACGACCAACGGCGCGACCGGCGCCGTCATCCGGGGCACGCCGTTCCACGAGCGCACCAACGCGCTCAACGAGACGCAGCTCTGGAGCCACTGGTCCGGCCACCTGGCGGCGACCCGCTACCAGATGTCGGACAAGATGGAGTACTTCGCGGTCCGCAACGCCGCCGGTCTGTTCGACTCGAGTCCGCTGTTCAAGTACCGGATCACCGGCGCGGATACCGAGACGTTCCTCGCCGGCGTCCTCGCCCGCGACATCCGCGCCTGCGGACCGGGTCATGCCCAGTACACGTGCTGGCTCGACGACCGCGGCTTCGTCATCGAGGACGGCGTCATCCTGCGGACCGGGCGTGACGAGTTCCTGCTCACCTGCGCGGAGCCCAACTTCGCCTACTTCGAGGACCGCATCGACCGCCATGACGTGTCGGATCGAGGAGGTCAGCCACGACATCGGGACGCTCGCCCTCCAGGGCCCGCGCAGCCGCGACCTGCTCAAGCGCCTCGTCCCCCAGATGGAGCACATCCCGTACTTCGGGGTCGCGAAGGGCGAGATCGGTGGCGCCGGCGTGACGGTCAGCCGGACCGGCTACAGCGGCGACCTCGGCTACGAGGTCTGGGTCGAGACGTCAGACGCGATCCACGTCTGGGACACGCTGTGGGAGTCGATGGACGGCCACGGCGTGCTGCCGTTCGGGCTCGACGCGCTGTACATGCTGCGCATCGAGGCGGGCCTGCTGCTGCTCGACGTCGACTTCGACTCGAGCCGGTTCGCGTGGAACGACTCGCACCGGTCGACCCCGATCGAGCTCGGCTGGGGCTGGATGTTCAAGGACCTCAAGGCGGACGACCGGGCCTTCATCGGGCGCAAGGCCCTCGAGCGGGAGATCGCCGACAAGACGTCGCGCTGGCGCGATGTCCGGGCTGATCGTCGACTGGAAGGACTACGACCGCGTCTACAACGAGGCCGGCCTGATCCCGCCCAAGGACCACACGCCGGTCCAGGAGGACTGGATCGTCTACGACGACGACTACCAGGAGCAGGTCGGCTACGCCACGAGCTTCATGTACTCGCCGATGCTCCAGCGCCACATCGCCATCGCCCGCGTCCGCCCGGACCTGGCGGCACCCGGCACCCGGCTCAAGCTCGAGTTCACCGTCGACCACCACTACGAGCAGGTCGCCGCGCACGTCGCGCGGCTGCCGCTCTACAACCCACCCCGAAAGACGGCCTGACATGACGATGACCGCACCCAAGTCGACCCGGAAGACCCCGAAGTCCGCCGGCTCCACCAAGTCGACCCGCTCGACGACGAAGTCCGACCGGACGTACGACGCGATCGTCGTCGGCGGCGGCCACAACGGCCTCGTCAACGGCGCCTACCTGGCCAAGGCCGGGCTGCAGGTGCTGATCCTCGAGCGCCGCCACCTCGTCGGCGGTGCGGCCATCACCGAGGAGCTCCGGCCGGGCTTCTGGTTCACGACGTTCTCGTACGCGCTGTCGCTGCTCCGGCCCGACATCATCCACGAGCTCGAGCTGACGAAGCACGGCTTCATGCCGCTGCTGATGTCGACCACGTTGGCGCCCGACGAGGACGGCGACTACATGCTGTTCACCCAGGACCACGGGCTGAACCAGCAGGAGATCGCCCGGCACTCGAAGCACGACGCCGACGCCTACGACCAGTACAGCCACGACGTCGAGATGGTCTGCCAGGCCATCAAGCCGCTGCTCGACATGGTCCCGCCGGACATCTTCAGCGACGACCCCGAGGAGCTGCTGGCGCTGGCCGGTCTCGGGCAGCGCTTCCGGAAGCTGGACAAGCGGGTCGTCCACAACGCGATGCGGCTGCTGACCGGCAGCGCCGCCGACTTCCTCGACGACTACTTCGAGTCGGAGCTGCTGAAGGGCTACCTCGCGTCGTCGAGCATCATCGGCACCAAGGTCGGGCCTCGGTCGCAGGGCTCCGGCCTCGTGCTCCTGTACCACACGATCGGCGAGCACGACGGCGAGTTCGGCGCGTGGGCGTTCCACAAGCGCGGCAACGGCGGGTTCACGCAGGTCCTCGCGCGGGCGGCCGAGGCGTTCGGCGCGGAGATCCGCCTCGAGTCGCCGGTCGACTCGGTCATCACGAAGAACGGGCAGGCGACGGGCGTCGCCCTCACCGACGGCACGGAGTTCTACGCCGACACGGTCGTCTCCGCGCTCGATCCGCGCCGGACGTTCCTCGAGCTGGTGGAGCCGCGCGAGCTGCCCGACGACCTCGTCGAGAACATCCGGCGGTTCCGCTTCCAGGGCACGAGCTCGAAGGTCAACTTCGCGCTCGACGACCTGCCGACGTTCCCGGCCCTCGGCAAGAAGGCCGACCACTTCCGCGGCTTCACCAACATCGGTCCGTCGATGGACTACCTCGAGCGCGCGTTCGACGACGCCAAGTACGGCTGGTACAGCGAGCGGCCGTACATCGACATGGCCATCCAGTCGACCATCGACCCGGACATGGCGCCGCCCGGCAAGCACGTCATGAGCTGCTTCATCCAGTACACGCCGTACAAGCTCCGCGAGAGCGACTGGGACGCCGAGAAGGAGAACCTCGGCGACACCGTGCAGCGGACGCTCGAGTCGTTCTTCCCGGGCTTCGGCGACCTTGTCCTCCAGCGCGAGGTGCGGACGCCGCTCGACATCGAGCGGACCGTCGGCCTGAGCGAGGGCAACATCTTCGCCGGCGAGTTCCTCGCGCCGCAGATGTTCTTCTTCCGACCGGCACCCGGCTGGTCGCAGTACCGCACGCCGATCGACGGCTACTACCAGTGCGGCTCCGGCACCCACCCCGGCGGCTGCGTCATGGGCGCGCCGGGCAAGCTCGCCGCGGGTCAGATCGTCAAGGACCGCGCCAGGGTGGCCGGCCGGGCGTAGGATCGATCGCAGCGGGACCGCGACGGCCCGCGAGGGGTCAGTCGCGCCGCCCGCCCGAACCGGTGCGATCGGCCATGACCAGACTCCGCCACGACCTCGACTTCCTGACGACGGTCGCCTTGCTCGCGACCGCCGCGGCGACCGCCGTCACGGGGGTGATCGCCGACCTGTGGGACCTCAACGACTTCTGGTATCACACCGTGTCCGGCTATGCCATGGGTGTGCTCGCGATCGCCCATGTCTGGCTGAATCGCGCACGGCTCGTCGGGTACGCGCGGTTCCGCTGGCGCTCGATCCGCCGACCGGCGACGGACGCCGTCATATCTCGACCGGCGCGACGTGCCTCGCATTCGCCGAACGCCGAGGTCGAGCCGGTCGGCTGGTCGACCACCGTCGGTCGGGCCGTCCTGTCCCGCCGCGGGCTGTTCGGGCTGACGCTCGGCGGTGCGGTCGGTGTCGTCCTCGGCCGGGGACTGCGGCAGGCGCCGCCGATCGAGACGGGCGCCGACGTCGGGGTCATCTACCACCAGTGGAGCAAGCCCGGGATCCTCGATGCGCTGGGGTCGGTCGCGAACTGGGGCAGGCCGGCGGAGCTGTACAAGGCCTATCCCGGCGCGCCGGTCGTCGACCTGCCTGCCCCCGACCTCGACGGTGGCTTGTCGACGGCGCGCGCGATCGCAACGCGGCGGTCCACCCGTGACTACGCTCCGTCGGCGATGAGCACCGACGAGCTCTCGCGCCTGTTGTTCCTGACGGGCGGCATCGCGGCCGACGCGTATGGCAACGCCCGGCGGACGGCGCCGTCCTCGGGCGCGCTGTATCCCATCGAGGTGTACGCGGTCGTGCATGACGTCGATGGGATCGACCAGGGCGTCTATCACTACGCCTATCGCGAGCACGCGCTGGAGCAGATCCGGTCGGGTGACTTCCGGGCGCACGTCGTCGACCAGGGGATCGCCCAGTCGTTCCTCGGCGAGTGCGGCGTCGTCCTGTTCCTGACGATGATCCTCCAGCGGATGCGGCCGAAGTACCAGGATCGGAGCTACCGGTACGGCCTGTTGGAGGCCGGCCATCTCGGCGAGAACGCCTACCTCGCGGCGACCTCGATGGGCATCGGTGCATGCGGGGTCGGGGCGTTCATGGATGACGCGATCAACGCCATGCTCGGTGTCGATGGGGTCGAGGAGGCGGCCGTCTACATGCTGGCGGCCGGTCGAGTCGCGGGCGCGCCGACGGCCTGATCGTCAGTGAATCACGAAGCCGGCGGCTCTCGCCGCCGGCTTCGGTCTCCCCCGTGGTGCCTACTTGATCAGCTCGCCATCGGCGCCGATCACGAACCAGACCTCGTTCAGTCCCTGGCCCTTGGTGTCGCCGGCGGCCGAGTCGTTGGCGAAGTAGTACAGCGTCCAGGTCCCGTACTTGAGCTGGCTGCCGCCGTCGGTGCGCGCTACGGTCGAGAGCTTGCTCGCGTCGAGCCCGGTGCCGACGGTGACCGCCGCCGCGTCATCGGCGAGGACCGGCGGCCAGGCGGTCGCGCAATCGTCGTAGCAGGTCGGCGTCCCGGCCTCGTCGGGCGTGAACCCGTACAGGGTCATCCCGGCGCCGTCGGTGATGATCTGGCCGAGGGCGTTGTCGGCGACCTTCAGCTCGACCGCGGCCGCGGCAGGCGCCGACTCGGATGCTGCCGCGGACTCCGACGGCGCCTCCGATGCCGGGGCCGATGCCGAGGCCTCGACGGATGGAGCCGCCGCGGACGGCGACGCGGCGCCGCCGCTCGAGCACGCGGCCACGACCGCTACCAGCGACAGCAGGGCCGGGATCAGCAGGGATCGGCGCGATTCGATGGTCATCGATGGTCTCCTCAACAAGGCTGGGGTCCACCGTTGGCTACGTCCGGCGCGCCGGACCGGTTTCCGGGCACTACCCTCGACGCGTGGCCCGCTCGACCGCCGCCCGTCCCGCGTCGCCCCGCCGGCGCCGCCCCCGGAGGGCATCCTGTTCTTCGTCCACGGCGCGAACGAGACGACCGAGGGCCTGGTTCGGAACGTGGCCCGCATCGAGGACCAGGTCCGCCGGCGCGGCTGGGACGTGCGCGTCGTCGCGCCCGAATGGCGGCGCCGCTCGGGTCTCCGGCTGGGGAACTGGCGCAAGGCGCTCTACCGCCAGGCGCGACCGACGCCGATCTCGCTCGCGAGCCTGCCCACCGGCGTGGGTCGGGCCGCGGTCCTGCGGCTGGTCACCAACTACTTCGAGGGCCGGCGCGAGACGCTGCTCGACACGTTCGGCGCGCAACTCCTCGCCGATGTCATCGGCTACCACGAGCACCGGGCCTCGATCCAGACGGTGCTCCAGGAGGAGCTCGGCAAGGCCAGCCGCGCCGGCCGTGGACGGCCGGTCCTGCCCGTCGGGCTCAGCCTCGGTGGGATCGCGCTGGTGGATCTCGTCGCCGCCTGGCCGGATGCCCCGGTCGATGCATGCGTGACGGTCGGGTCGCAGGCGCCGTTGCTGTACACGTTCGATGCGATCCCGTCGCTGCCGTACGACGAGGCCGACCCGCCGCACCTGCCCGTCCCGTGGCTGAACGTCTATGACAGCCGGGACTTCCTGTCGTTCGTGGCCGAGCCGCTGTTCCGGCGGACCGATGGCCTCGCGAGCGTGGTCGACCTGCGGGTCCACTCGGGCAAGGACTTCCCACGCTCGCATTCCTCGTACTGGGAGCTCGGACCGGTCTGGGACGCGATCGCGACGGCGTTCACGTGGAAGCGCACCGAGCGGCTCACCGTGCGGGAGGCCCGGCAGCTCGGGTTCGAGGCGCGCAAGGCGCCCGCGCCACGCGGCTGAGCAACGAGGCCCGCCTCTCATGCCTTCGGCTTCACGTTTAGTCCCCCCGGGACTGGCGCCGACGCTCGTCGGCCGGGATCGGGCCGAAACGCTGCGCGCCTAGTCCCACGGAGACTGGACAGCAAGCAGTCGGGCCGCAGATCCCGCATCCCAGTCGCCGCAGGAGTATTCGGGAAGTCGCGCGGGAGATCGGCGCAGGCGCCCGCGCCACGCGGCTAGCTGGCAGTCTCGACAGATTAGAACATCAGTTCTATCATGTCCCGACCATGCGGCCGGAATACCGCGACGAGCCCTGCCGGACGGCCCTCAACCGCGTCCGCAACATGGGCTTCAAGTGGTCGCTCAACCCGTACATGGGCTGCGTCCACCAATGCACGTTCTGCTTCGTCCGGGCGTTCGAGCACCTCGCCGACCGGCCCGCGGACGCACGGTACGGCACGTCGATCCGGGTCAAGACCAACCTCGTCGAGGTCCTGCGACGGGAGCTCGCCCGCAAGTCCTGGCAGCGCGAGCAGGTGGTCGTCGGGACCGCGACCGATCCGTACCAGCCGGCCGAGGGTCACTTCCGGCTCACCCGCCGCGCGATCGAGGCGTTGGCCGAGGCCCGCACGCCGATCGGCATCATCACGCGCGGTCCGCTCATCGTCCGCGACATCGACGTCCTGGTCGAGGCGTCCCGCCGGGCGGCCGTCGCGGTGACGTTCTCGATCCCGACGCTCGACCGCGACATCTGGCGCCGCACCGAGCCGGGGACCGCCCCGCCACGCCAGCGCCTCCGCGCGATCCGCGCGCTGATCGAGGCCGGCGTCGAGGCGAGCGTGGGCATGGCACCGATCCTGCCGGGGCTGTCCGACGACCCGGCCAAGATGGCCGACGTCGTCCGGGCGGCACGTGACGCGGGCGCGACCGCCGTGTGGGCCAACGTCCTCTACCTGCGGCCGGGCACGCGCGAGCATTTCCTCGACAACCTCGCGCGCGACTGGCCCGAGCTGCTCCCGCGCTACGCGCGGCTGTACGAGGGCCGCGCCTACGTCGAGAAGCCGGTCGTGAACGCCGTCAAGGGCGAGGTCCGCGACCTCGCCGCGCTCCACGGCATCGCCGATCGCCGCGCCCGCCCGGTCAGGCCGGCCCCGGAGCCACTCGCCGAGCAGCTGCCGCTGCTGGCGTTCGCGTCACCCGCCGCGGGGCCAGCGCGCTGATCTGGGCGCGGAGCGGGGGAGGGCGTCCCAGTCGGCACGGACCGGCGAGAAGATGTCGACGACGACTGCGCCGTTCGGGCCGGCGACCGCGTCGTGCGGCCGGTTCGAAGTGATCCGCCACGTCCCGCCCGGCCCGAGGTCGCGTCGCTCGCCATCGATCGTGAACGTGATCGACCCCTCGATGCACATGCCGAGCTGCTCGTGCTCGTGGCGGTGCTCGGGCACGATCGCGCCCGGGGCCAGTTCGACCACGGCCAGGCTGGCGTTGTCCCCGACGATGACCCGCGCCTGCACCGTGTCGCCCCACACGTCGCGCGCGGGCACGTCGACGATGTCGCGCAGGTTCGAGTCGTGCACGTCGGCCATGCTGCCGACAGCGTAGCGCCGGTAGGCTTCGGTCCGTGCAGATCTCGCTCCAGACGGCCCGCCGGTTCGTCCTCGGGCGCCAGGGCCTGTGGCCCGGGCGCCGCTGGCGCGGGATGCGCGGCACGGACCGCGCCATGCGCACGATGGAGCACGTCCAGCTCGACCCGCTGGGCATCATGGCGCGCGCCCAGGACCTCGCCCTGCACAGCCGGGTCATCGACTACCGCCCCGACGACTGGGCCACGCTGACGTACGGCAAGCGGCGGTTCTTCGACTGGGGCGGCTGGCTCGCCGTCCGGCCGATGGACGAGCTGCCGTACTGGCGGAACCTCATGCGCCGGGAGCGCGAGAACGGCCACTGGCGCGAGGTCGAGCACGAGCACCACTCGACGATCGTCGAGATGCGCGCGACGCTCCGGGAACGTGGGACGATCGCCAACCGCGATTTCGCGATGGCGACGCGCACGCGGACCGACAGCTACCGCGGTCGCAAGGACAGCGCCGTGGCGCTGTACTACCTGTGGCGCGTCGGCGAGGCGATGGTCCACCATCGCGAGCGGTTCGAGCGCGTCTACGCTCCGACCGAGGCGATCGCGCCGGCCGACCTGCTCGAGCCGGCATCGGACGCCGAGACCGACGACTTCATGCGTCGCAAGCATGTCGCCTTCGAGGGGCTGTCCCCGCTGACCGGGTCGTACGCGATGTACCAGAAGGACGCGCGTCGTGCCGTCATCGACTGGCGGGATCGGGCGGTCGCGGCCGGCGAGCTGGTCGAGGTGTTCGTCGAGGGCTGGCGGGGGCCGCGCTGGATGCTCGCCGACGACGTCCGGACGCTCGAGACCGTCGCCCGCGGACGGGTGCCGCGGCCATGGCGCCCGAAGGAGTCGACGACGGTCGAGGAGGCGACGTTCCTCTCGCCGCTCGACCCGGCCAGCGCCCGGGGCCGGGCCAAGCCGCTGTTCGACTTCGACTACACGTGGGAGGTCTACACGCCGGCTCCGAAGCGCAGGTTCGGCTACTACGCGCTGCCGGTGCTCTGGGACGACCGACTGGTCGCCCGGTTCGACGGGCGCTTCGAGCGGACGACGTCGACGCTGGCGATCCTCGGGCTGTGGCTCGAGGACGAGACGCTGGCTCGGGACGAGGCGTTCGTGGAGGCCATCGCCCGCGGGATGGACCGGATGCAGCAGTTCCTCGGCGCCGAGCTGCTCGATACGAGCGGCGTGCCACAACGAACGATCCGACGCCGGCTCGCCCGTTGAGATCCCTTCGAACGATTTGCTGTCCTCGAATTGCCATAGTCGATAGCGGTGACCAGAGGGCCACCCCAGCGTGGGGTCGATGATCATGCGTACCCGTTCCGTTGCGGTCCTGTCCGTGCTCCTCCTGGCGGTGCTCGCCATCCCATCGGCGGTGGAGGCGACGATGCCCGGAGAGAACGGCCGGATCGTGTTCACCGCCGGCACCGACGCCGGCGCGCAGCTGTTCACGGTCCGGCCGAACGGGACCGGTCTGCGCCAGATCACGCACGTCGAGGGCGACGCCCTCAACGCCGACTGGTCGCCTGACGGGCGGCGGATCGTGTTCACGATCGGGAGCGAGACCGCGGCGCGGATCGCGATCGTCCGTGCCGACGGGACCCACTTGCGGATCCTTCCGCAGCCGGCCGACGTGTTCGACGACCAGCCGTCGTTCTCGCCCGACGGTCGACGAATCTACTTCGAGCGCTACACCCTGGCGACCAACGACGACGCGATCTGGCGCATGCAGGCCGATGGCTCGCGCCAGCGACGGGTCCTCGGCCCGTTCCCGAACGGCTTCGTGACCGACCCGAATGTGTCGCCGGACGGCCGGACGCTGAGCTTCCAGGGCTGGGATGGCACCGTCGTCGGACCCGCGCCTGTCTTCGAGCCGGCGCGTGCGCTGTTCACGGCCCGGATCGACGGCAGTCACATCAAGCGGATCCGTCCGTTCCGCTCCGACCAGACCATCAAGGCCGATTGGTCGCCCAACGGCAAGCGGATCGCGGTGACCGAGAACGCCAACTTCTTCAACCCTGGCGACTCGGCCAATATCGTGACGATGCGGCGGGACGGCACGCATCGCCGCCGGCTGACGCACTTCCACGACGGTCAGACCAACGCGTACTTCGGGTCCTACTCCCCGGACGGTCGCTGGCTCGTGTTCCGTCTGGAGAAGGACGGGCTCTTCGGCCTGTACCGTATGCACCCAGATGGCAGCCACGTCCGGCAGATCCTGTCCCTTTCCCCGTTCCGACCATCGCTGATCGATTGGGGCTCGAGACAGGACGATCGATGATCCCGAGGGCGGCCATCGCCGTCGTGCTGACCGCCATGCTGATCGGCGGCTGCGCGGGGGCTGGCGCGTCGGCGTCGGGCTCTCCGACGATGAGCTCGAGCCCCGCGTTGTCGAGCGCCGCCGTGAGCGCCACGCCCCGGCCGAGCCCGCTGCCGCACTTTGCCGAGATGTTCGACATCGGCGGCGGGCGCGAGGTCTTCATGGAATGCACGGGGGCGGGCTCCCCGACGGTGGTCTTCGAGGCGGGCGACGAGTCGGACGGTCGCCAATGGGCCAAGGTCGTCCCGGGGCTGGTCCGTGACACCCGCGTCTGCACCTACGACCGCCTGGGTACGGGTCGGAGCGACCCGGCGACCGGCTGCCGCCAGCTGGAGGACATTCGCGGGGATCTCGAGGCGCTCCTGAAGGAAGCCGCCGTCGAGCCACCCTACCTGCTGGTCGGGACGTCCGGTGGCGGCTATCTCGTCGCGGGCTTCGCACAGGCCCACCCAGAGGATGTGGCGGGCATCGTGCTCGTCGACACGGCCCCCGCGATCGATCTCAACGAGCACGAGCCCGGGCTCGAGTTCGCGATCAGCTGTAAGAACCCGTCCAACGTCGAGCATCGCGACTACGCCGCGGTCGAGCACGCTGCGTGGGACGACCGGACGAAGATCGGCGACGTTCCGGTCAGGGTGATCACCAACGACTACACCGGCTACGCAACGAACGTCGACGAGGAACAGAGCATCGAACGCCAGCAGGGCTGGTTCGCGCTGAACCCGGAGGACGCGAAGCAGATCATCGTGACCGAGGGGCACAACGTGCCCGGCAACGAGCCCGGCGTCGTGATCGATGCGATCCAGGAGGTCCTGGCGGCCGTACGATGACGACGCGATGCCAGGCAAGACGACCGCCGACAAGCTGCTGATCAAGCCGGGGTCGTCCGTGTGGGCGTCCCATGCCGACCGGCTCCCGCTCATCGGACCGCTGCCGACCGGCGTCGACGTCGCGGATGGGCTCGACGCCGCCACGACGGCGATCGTCTTCGCGGACGACGCGTCCGCGATCCGTGCGTTTCTGGCCGCGAACAGCGACGACATCGCGAAGCCCGAGCACCTGTGGGTGCTCTATCCCAAGGGCAACAAGGCCGACATCAACCGCGACACGCTGTGGCCGATCGTCGGCGAGCACGGGCTCCGGCCGATCACCCAGATCTCGGTCGACGACATCTGGTCCGCGCTGCGCTTCCGGCCGCTGCGCGAGGGCGAGCCGCAGTTCACCGGTGGTCGCTAGGCCGGCGGCGGGGACTGCCAGCTGACCTCGGGTTCGTACCCGAGGAGCTCCCTCGCGCGGTCGATCGCCAGCAGCGTCTCGCGACCCACGACGTCCCTCGTCAGCGGGACATCGGGGAACTCACGCCGAACGAGGTCGGCGCTGTCGGCGGTCATGCAGGTGTCGGCCGCGGCGACGATGCACACCTCGGCGCCCCCGATGTCCGCCTCGAGGCCGAGCCGGACCGCCTGCGCGACATCGCGGGCGTCGACGTAGCCCCACAGGTTCCAGCGCCGGGCCGCCGCATCGTCCTGCCAGGTCATGAAGGCCGCGTAGTCGACGGGCTCCATGATGTTCGAGATGCGGAGGCCGAGGAACGGGATCCCGGACCGCCGGGCCAGCTGGTCGGCCATCGTCTCGCCGACCAGCTTCGACAGCGCGTAGGACGTCTCGGGTCGCGGCGGATGCGACTCGTCGATGGGTGCGAATGCGGGTGGCCGGTCGAACGGCAGGCCGAGCACGGTCTCGCTCGACGCCCACACGACCCGCCCGACGCCACCCTGGACGGCAGCCGTGAACACGTTGTACGTGGACATGGTGTTGATCCGGAACGTCTCGCCGGGCGACCGAAGCTCGGGGGCCGGGATCGCCGCGAGGTGGACGACCGCGTCGGCGCCGTCGATGAGCTCGAGCGCCGAACCGAGGTCGGTCAGGTCGGCCCGGACGTACAGGCCATGCGCGCTGCCGTCGTGGACCATGTCGACGTTGAGCACGGCGTGGCCCCGCTCGCGCAGGTCGCGGACGACCCACCGACCGGCCTTGCCGCTTCCGCCGGTGACGACGACCCGCATCGGGTCAGGCCGTCATCGCCGCGTCGACCATCGGACGGACCACCGTGGCGAGGGACTCCATCGTCTCGGCATCGTACGGCGCCGGGAGCTCGACGATGAAGGTCTCGAACCCGACCCGCACGTAGCCGAGCATCGTCTCCGCGATCTGCTCGGGCGTGCCGGTCCAGAACGAGGTATCGCCCTCGACCCGCGACGGGGGCGTCCGGTTGCGCTCGAGGATGTCGAGGCGAAGCCGGTCGGCGTCGGCCTCGGACGAGCGGATCGTGATCTTGCAGCCGACCGTGCGCTCGATCTCGGCCTCGTCGCGGCCCACGTCGGCGCAGTGGGACCGCAGGACGGCGTCCTTGTGGGCGACCTCCTCGGGCGTGCCGAAGACGTTCCACATGTCGGCGTGCTCGGCGACGATGCGGAGGGTCTTCCGCTCGCCACCACCACCGATCATGACCGGCAGGTGTGGCTGGACCGGTCGCGGGTCGAGGCGCAGGTCGTCGAAGGCGTAGCGACCGCCGGCCGGGCTCGTGACGGACTCGCCGTCGAGCATCGACCGCATCGCCGGGACCGCCTCGGCCAGCCAGTCGAGCCGCTGGCCGAACCCGCTGCCGAAGTCGAGGCCGAACGCGCGGTGCTCGAGCTCGAACCACGCTCCGCCGATGCCCAGGATCGCCCGCCCGTCGCTGATGTGGTCGATGGTCGTGACGGCTTTGACCGCGAGGCCGGGGTTGCGGAACGTGTTGGCGCCGACGAACAGCCCAAGCCGGATGCGCTCGGTCGCCTGGGCCAGGGCGGCCAGAGCCGTGTAGCCCTCGAAGATCGGTTGATGCGGGTCGCCGAAGATCGCGTAGACGTGGTCCCATGTCCACAGGGTCTCGTAGCCGAGCTCCTCGGCTCGTCGGCCGGCCGCCAGGAACGACGGCCAGTCGCTCGCCTGGCTCCACAGGTTGATGCCCAGCTTGACGCCCATGCATTCCTCCATGCTGCACGGCCAGCCTACCACCTCGATTCGCGAGAATTCGAATGTGCGCACACGTTTGCATCCGTGGTATCGTGGCGCGGGCTCAAGGGTGGCGGACTGGTCGCACCCGGCTGACCGGACGGGCCCGGAGCCTGGCATGGAGGAGCACAGGATGAGGAGCCAACTCCGGTTGCCCGTCCTCGCGATCGCGGCGATCCTCGCGATCGCGGCGTGCGGCGGTGGCGCGACACCGACCACAGCGCCCGCGAGCGCACCGGCGAGCGCATCGGCCAGCGCAGACGCGTCGGCGTCCGCGAGCCCCGGCGGCTCGCCGGTCGGCGCGATCCCCGAGCAGGGCGTCGACGACGGCAGCGACCATCACGATGTGGAGCCGTGCAGCGACCGAGACCCGCGTCCAGTCGCAGGTCGACGAGTACAACGCGACGCACCAGAACCAGGTCGAGCTGCGCCTCGTTCCGACGGACGACTACGTCGGGGTCGTGGGCAACGCGGCGACGGCCAACGAGCTGCCGGACCTGTTCTCGGCGGACGTCGTGTTCATGCCGAACTGGACGTCGCAGGGCCTGTTCATGGACATCACCGAGCGCATCGACGGACTGCCGGGCATCGACAACGTCGGCCAGGCGCACATCGTCGCGTCGACGTGGGAAGGCAAGAAGTACGGCCTGCCGTTCATCATCGACCTGTCGGTGTGGATGTACAACAAGGACCTCTTCCGACAGGCCGGGCTCGATCCCGAAGATGCCGCCGACGACCCTCGAGGAGTTCGCCGACGCCGCCCGCGCGGTCCAGGCGCTCGGCATCGACGGCATCTACGGCACCTACTTCGGCGGCAACTGCGGCGGCTGCAACGTCTTCACGTGGTGGCCGATCATCTGGGCCGAAGGCGGCGAGGTCATGAACGCCGACGGCACCGAGGCGCACGCTCAACAGCGACACGACCAAGGAGATCTACTCGACCTTCGGCGCCCTGTGGGACGAGGGCGTGATCAACCCGAGTCCGTGCAGGAAGCCGGCCCCACCTGGACCCAGCCGTTCCCCGCGGGCAAGGTCGGCATCATGCCGATGCCGGCCAGCCTCCAGGAGAGCGAAGGGATGCCGCTCGACAACCTGGGCGTGACCGCCATCGCGGGCACGACCGAGCGGCGAGTCCACCTTCGTCGGCGGCGACAGCATCGGCATGTCCAAGGACAGCAAGAACCCCGAACAGGCCTGGAACTTCATCACCTGGATGCTCGGTGACCACAACCAGGTCGAGGTCGTGGCGAAGGCAGGCAACGTCGTCGCCCGGACCGATCTCGCCGACAACCAGTACAGCTCAGCCGACCCGCGGCTCGTGCTGTTCAACGAGGTGGCGGGCGACGGCAAGACGCCGTTCGCCCTCCACTTCAATGCCGCCTACAACGACCCGCAGAGCCCGTGGATCCAGCTGTTCCGAGGAGCCGTCTTCGACGACGCCGACGATGCGGCGATCGACGCGGGCAACGTCGAGCATCACATCGGTCCTGCAGGGCAACTAGCAGGTCGCCGATCCAGGCCGATCGTGAACGACACGGTGCGGGTCTCCCCGAGGGCCCGCACCGTGTCACCATCTGCTCGACTCGTCGAGGACCACGCACAGCCATGAGCGTCACATCACGCCTCGCCGCCCGAAGGCCGACCGTCCGGGCCGGCGCCTGGGGTCGCCGACGCCGTCTCGCGGGCGTTGCGTACGCGCTGCCGACGCTCGTGTTCGTGCGTCGTGTTCTTCATCTGGCCGCTGCTGCTGGTGGGCCAGATGTCGGCGAGCGACTGGAAGCTCCTGGGCGGCGACAAGGGCATCAACTTCCCGCACGAACTACGGGGCGCTCAACAACAACCCGCTGTTCTGGCCGGCGGTCGAGTTCACCATCCGCTACACGGTCATCGTGACCGTCCTGCTCATCGGCCTGGGACTCGGCCTCGCCCTGCTGGTGCAGGAGATCGAGCCGCTGGGTCGGGATGCTGCGCACCGTGTTCCTGCTCCCGCTCGCGGTCGGCCTCGCGGCCGCGTCGCTGCTGTTCTGGGGCTTCTACTCGGACAGCATCGGGCCGGTGAACCCGCTGCTCCAGAGCGCTCGGGCTGATCGACGACCCGATCCTGTTCTTCGCGACGCCACACGAACGCCTTCCTCTCGACGGTCTTCATGATCGTCTGGAAGTTCGTCGGTCTCTACATGCTCATCCTGCTGGTCGGCCTGCAGGCCATCCCGACGGAGCTGTACGAGGCCGCGGCGATCGACGGCGCCGAGCCGGCTGCAGACCTTCCGGCGCATCACGCTGCCGCTGCTGCGCCCGTCACTCGCGCTGGCGCTGATCCTGTGCGTGACCGGGTCGCTGCTGGCGTTCGACCACTTCTACATCCTCACCAAGGGCGGCCCGGACAACTCCACGGTCACGATCGTGCAGCTCATCTATCAGCAGGCCTTCGTGCGCCAGAACCTCGGCACCGCCGCCGCCCTCTCGCTGGTCCTGCTGGGCGCGCTGCTGATCCTCAACCTCATCTGGTTCCGCCTGCTTCGACGCGGGACGGCAGTGGCGTGAGCGACCGATGAGGCAGCCGTCGATGTTCGCCCGGACGCCCTACTACGTGCTGACCGGCGGCCTCGTCATCATCTTCCTGTTCCCGATCGCCTGGGCCACGATCGCGTCGTTCAGCGCGCAGGCCGGCTCGGCGCAGACGTTCGGCTACGGCCTCGGCAACTACGCAGCGGCTGTTCGACTTCCAGGAGGGCCTGCCCAGGTACTTCACTGAACAGCGTCATCATCTCGGCGCTGACGGTGTTCTTCACGCTGACCGTCTCGACGCTCGGCGGCTACGCGTTCGCCCGGTTCGAGTTCCCGGGCAAGAACGTCCTGTTCCTGCTCACGCTGGCGATCCTGATGGTCCCGGACGCGACCCTGCTGATCCCGCTGTACGTGCTGCTGCGCCAGCTCGGACCTCGACAACACCCTGCTCGGCCTGAGCCTGGTGCTGGCCGTGTACCAGCTGCCGTTCGCCACCTTCATGATGCGGATCTCGTTCGAGGCCGTGCCCCGCGAGCTCGAGGAATCGGCACTCGTCGACGGCGCCAGCTCGTTCGACGTGCTGCGCCGGATCATGCTTCCGGCGGTCATGCCCGGGCCTGATCACGGTCGGGCTCTTCGCGTTCCTCGCCGCCTGGAACGACTTCTTCGCGCCGCTGATCCTCATCAGCGACCCGAGCCAGTCGCCGCTGCCGCTGGCGATCGCCGTCCTGCGCCAGCAGACGATGGGCGTCATCGACTACGGCGCGACCGAGGCGGGCGTCGTCGTCATGACGGTGCCCTGCCTGATCCTGTTCGTCCTGCTCCAGCGCTACTACATGCGCGGCTTCATGTCCGGGGCGGTCAAGGGATGACGCCACCCGCTGCACGAGCTGGAGGTCTGGTTCGTCACCGGCAGCCAGCACCTCTACGGCGAGACGTCCTCGAGCGGGTCGACGAGAACGCGCGGCACATCGCCGCGCTGCCTCGACGAGGCCGCCGATGTCCCGGTCCGCATCGTCGCCAAGCCGGTGGTGACCACGCCGGAGGCGATCGCCGCGGTCCTGCGCGATGCCGACGCGAGCCCGACCTGCATCGGCGTCATCGCCTGGATGCACACGTTCTCGCCGGCCAAGATGTGGATCGGCGGCCTGACCGACCTGCGCAAGCCGCTGGTCCACCTGCACACGCAGTACAACCGCGACCTGCCGTGGGCCGACATCGACATGGACTTCATGAACCTGAACCAGGCGGCCCACGGCGACCGCGAGTTCGCGTTCATCCAGACCCGCCTGCGCCGCGGCCGCAAGACGGTCGTCGGCCACTGGGAGGACCCGGCGGTCGCTGGCCCGGCTGGGCTCGTGGGCCCGGGCGGCCGCCGGCTGGCACGAGGCGCACCGGCTCAAGGTCGCCCGGTTCGGCGACAACATGCGCCAGGTCGCCGTGACCGAGGGCGACAAGGTCGAGGCCCAGGCGCGGCTCGGGTTCGCGGTCAACGGCTACGGCGTCAACGAGCTGGTCGAGCGGGTCGGCGGCCGTGCCGGACGCGACGTCGACGAGCTGGTCGAGGCGTACGAGGGCGAGCTACGACGTCGCGGCCGAGCTGCGACGCGGCGGGCGATCGCCACGCCGAGCTGCGGACCGCCGCCCGCATCGAGGGCGGCCTGCGGTCCTTCCTCGAGGACGGCGGCTTCGGCGCCTTCACCGACACGTTCGAGGACCTCGGCGGCGCTCGAGCAGCTGCCCGGCATCGGCGTCCAGCGGCTGATGGCCGACGGCTACGGGTTCGGAGCCGAGGGCGACTGGAAGGCCGCGGCGCTGGTCCGCATCCTGAAGGTCATGGGCGACGGCCTGCCCGGCGGGACGTCGTTCATGGAGGACTACACGTACCACCTCGGCGATCCGGTGCCCGAGGTCCTCGGCGCGCACATGCTCGAGGTCTGCCCGTCGCTCGCGGCCGACCGGCCCTCGTGCGAGATCCACCCGCTGTCGATCGGCGGGAAGTCCGACCCGGTCCGGCTCGTGTTCGACGCCTCGCCCGGGCCGGCGCGTCATCCTCGGGCTGGCCGACCTGGGCGACCGCTTCCGGCTGATCGCGAGCGAGGTCGACATCGTCGGCCGCGGACGCGCCGCTGCCGAAGCTGCCGGTCGCCCGCGCGGTCTGGCGACCGCGGCCCGAGCCTGGCGACCGCCGCTGAGGCGTGGCTGACGGCCGGCGGTCCGCATCACACCGCGCTGACGACCAGCCTCGGCATCGAGGCGCTGAGCGACTTCGCCGACATCGCCGACATCGAGCTCGTCACGATCGACGCCTCGACCAGCTCGCCGGCGTTCAAGCGCGAGCTGCGCTGGAACCAGGCGTACTACTACCTCAACCGGGGCCCGTAGCGATGGCCCACCCGACCGGGACCGCCACGAGCATCGCCGCCGTCCTCCCGACGGCAGACGCGCAGTCGCGCCTCCGGCCGATCAGCGCTGCCGACGTCACCGTGACCGGCGGCTTCTGGGCGGCGCGTCTCGAGGCCAACCGCGAGCGAACGATCCCGCGCGGGCTACGCGCAGCTCGAGGGCGCGGGCACGCTGCACAACTTCACGCTCGCCGCCGGAGCCGCGGCGGCCGGCGACGGCTACCGCGCGCTCGGGGTCATGTTCGACAAGCCGTTCCCGTTCCTCGACTCCGACGTCTACAAGTGGCTCGAGGGGGCGGGCTGGGAGCTGGGTCGCTCGCGCGATCCGCGCATCGCGGCGATGGCCGACGAGGCGATCGGCCTCGTCGCAGGCCGCGCAGCGCCCCGACGGCTACCTCAACACGTTCGTCCAGGTGCTCGCCCCGGGCTCGGAGTACCGGGACCTCGAGTGGGGCCACGAGCTCTACTGCTTCGGCCACCTCATCCAGGCGGCCCTCGCCTGGCACCGCGCGCTCGGCGACGACCGTCTCCTCGTCGTCGCCGAGCGTGCGGTCGCATCCGTCGAGCGCGCCCTCGGTCCGGATGGGCGGGTCGGCCGTCGACGGCCATCCCGAGATCGAGATGGCCCTCGTCGAGCTGTACCGGGCGACCGGCGAGCGGCGACTACCTCGACCTCGCCGCGACGTTCCTCGAGCGCCGCGGACGTGGCCTGCTCGGGGCCGGCCGGTTCGGCCGGGCGTACTGGCAGGACCACCGCCGGTCGCGCGAGGCGCCATCGGTCGCTGGCCACGCGGTGCGCCAGCTGTACCTCGACTGCGGCGCCGTCGACGTCGCGGTCGAGCTCGGCGATCGGCGACCTTCTCGACGCGGTCGTGCGCCGCTGGCGCGACATGGTCGCGACGCGGATGTACCTCACCGGCGCCCTCGGCAGCCGCCACCAGGACGAGGCGTTCGGCGATCCCGTACGAGCTGCCGCCCGACCGGGCCTACGCCGAGACGTGCGCGGCGATCGCCTCGACGATGCTCGCCTGGCGGCTCCTGCTCGCGACCGGCGATCCCGCGTGCGCCGACGTGCATCGAGCGGACGATCTACAACGGCGTGCTGCCGGGGCTGTCGCTCGACGGGACGTCGTTCTTCTACGTGAACCCGCTCCAGCGGCGGACCGCATCGCGCCTGGGCCGAGCCGAGCGACGGCCGGCGGGCGCCGTGGTACGCCTGCGCGTGCTGCCCGCCCAACCTGATGCGGACGATCGCCTCGTTCCCCGGCGCCATCGCGACGACCGACGACGGCGGCATCCAGCTCCACCAGTACGCCGCCGGCGAGATCGGCGCGGACGTGCCCGGGGGCCGTGCACGGATCGCCGTCGCGACCGACTACCCGTGGGACGGGCGGGTCGAGGTCGACCGTGCTCGAGACGCCCGGCCGACCCGTGGACGCTCGGTCTGCGCGTGCCCGGCTGGGCGTCCGCCGCGACGGTCCGGCCGCCCGACGGCGACCCGGTCAGCGCCGCCGGCGGACGGTCCGTCGAGACGCCGGTCGTGGCGGGCCGGCGACACCGATGACCCTCGAGCTCGACATGCCGTCGCGGGTCACGACGCCGGACCCGCGCATCGACGCGATCCGCGGCTGCGTCGCCCTCGAGCGCGGCCCGCTCGTGTACTGCATCGAGACGGCCGACCTGCCGGGCGGCGTCGAGCTCGAGGACGTGACGCTCGACCCGGGCGCGCAGCCGACCGAGGTCGCCCGGACCGACCTCGCCGACGACGTCGTCGGAATGACGGTGCCGGCACGCGTCGGCGCGGAGTCGGTCGAGGTCGCGGCGATCCCGTACTACGCGTGGGGCAATCGCTCGCCCGAGGCGATGCGCGTCTGGATCCCGTCGCAGCGGTCATGAGCGACCTGGCCGACCTGCGCGCCCGCGTCGCCGCGGCGAACCGCGCCATCCACGATGCGGGTCTCGTGACGCTCGACTTCGGCAACGTTAGCGGCGTCGATCGGGACGAGGGCGTGCTGGTGATCAAGCCCAGCGGCGTCCGGTACGACGAGCTGCGCGCCGAGGCGATGGTGGTCGTGGCGCTGGACGACGGCAGGGTCGTCGACGGCCCGCTTCGCCCGTCGACCGACACGCCGACGCATCGCACGTTGTACGAGGCGTTCCCGGGCATCGGCGGCATCGTCCACACGCATTCACCCAGCGCGACGGCCTGGGCGCAGGCCGGCCGGGCGATCCCGTGCTTCGGCACGACCCACGCCGACTTCTTCCGCGGCGAGGTCCCGGTCAGCCGGCCCCTGCGCGCCGACGAGATCTCCGGCGACTACGAGCGAGAGACCGGCCGGGTCATCATCGAGACGCTCGCCGATGCCGGGCGGAGCCCGATCGACGCCCCGGCCGTCCTCGTCGCCTCGCACGGCCCGTTCGCCTGGGGCGCATCGCCCGAAGCTGGTGTCGAGGTAGCCACAGCTCTGGAGGCCGTGGCGGCGATGGCCTACCAGACCCTCGTGATCGCGGCCAGCGCCTCGGAGATCGGCGAGGACCTGCTCGCCCGCCACTTCGACCGGAAGCACGGCGTCGATGCCTACTACGGCCAGGGCGACCGCTCGTGACGTACGCCGTCGGCATCGACTTCGGCACCGAGTCCGGCCGCGCGGTGCTGGTGGACGTCGCGACCGGCGAGGAGCTGGCGACCGCGGTCCACGAGTACGCGAACGGCGTGATCGACGAGCGCCTGCCCGCACCGCACGGCGACGTCATCCTCGAGCCCGAGTGGGCGCTCCAGGATCCGGCCGACTACATCGCGACGATCCGCGCCACGGTGCCGGCCGTCCTGCGCTTGGCAGGCGCCGCGCCCGACGACGTCATCGGCATCGGCATCGACTTCACCGCCTGCACGATGCTGCCCACGACCGACGACGGCCGGCCGCTGTCGGAGCTGCCGGAGTTCCGAGCGGAGCCGCATGCGTGGGTGAAGCTGTGGAAGCACCACGCGGCCCAGCCCGAGGCCGACCGGATCAACGCCCTGGCCGAGGCCCGCGGCGAGACGTGGCTGGCGCGCTACGGCGGGCGGACGTCGTCGGAGTGGTTCTACGCGAAGGCCCTCCAGATCCTCGACGAGGCGCCGCACATCTACGCCGCGGCCGACCGGCTCATCGAGGCGGCCGACTGGGTCGTCTGGCGGCTCACCGGTCACGAGGTGCGCAACGCGTGCACGGCCGGCTACAAGGCGATCTGGTCGAAGGCGGACGGGTTCCCGGACGCGTCGTTCTTCGCGACGCTCGACCCGCGCTTCGAGCGCGTCGTCGACGACAAGATGTCGCGTGACGTCGCCCCGCTCGGCGGCTCGGCGGGCGGCCTCTCGGCGGAGGCCGCCGCATGGACCGGGCTTCGGCCGGGGACGCCGGTGGCCGTCGCCAACGTCGACGCCCACGTCTCGGTGCCGGCGGTCGGTGTCACGCGGCCCGGCACGATGGTCGCGGTGATGGGCACGAGCACCTGCCACCTGGTCCTCGGGTCGCGCCCGGCCCTGGCGGAGGGGATGTGCGGCGTCGTCGAGGACGGCATCGTGCCCGGCCTGTTCGGGTTCGAGGCGGGCCAGGCGGCGGTCGGCGACATCTTCGGGTGGTTCACGCGCCACGCGGTCCCGCCCGACGTCCACGAGGCGGCTCGGGCGGCCGGCATGAGCGTCCACGCGCTGCTCGAGCGGGACGCGGCCGCGCTCCGTCCCGGCGAGAGCGGCCTCATCGCCCTCGACTGGTGGAACGGCAACCGGTCGATCCTCGTCGACGCGGACGTCAGCGGGCTGTTGGTGGGCGCGACCCTGGCCACGCGCCCGGCCGACATCTATCGGGCGCTCCTCGAGGCCACCGCATTCGGGACGCGGACGATCATCGAGTCGCTCGAGGCCGGCGGCGTCGCCGTCGACCGCATCGTCGCGTGCGGCGGCCTGCCGGAACGCAACCGCCTGCTCATGCAGCTCACCGCCGACGTCACCGGACGCGAGGTCGACATCGCGGCGTCGAGCCAGGCCGGCGCGGTCGGCTCGGCGATGCATGGCGCCGTGGCGGCCGGGGCGGCCGGCGGCGGCTATGACTCGATCGAGGATGCCGCGGCGGCGATGGCGCGGCCGCACAACCGAACGTGCGTGCCCGAACCGGAGGCGGCCGCGACCTACACCCGCCTGCACGCCGAGTACCGCACGCTGCACGATTACTTCGGGCGGGGCGCCAACGACGTGATGAAGCGCCTCAAGACGATCCAGCGCGAGGCGCCGCGACCGACCGTCGAGACTTCGACCCGCCCGGCTACGCCGGTCGCCGGCTGACCGTTCCCGTTGCGGGCCGCCCGTCGGCCGGCGGCGGTGCCGTCGACTCGCGCACGATCAGCGACGGCGCGATCACCCGGACGGTCGGCTCCCGCGGCTGACGCGGGTCGCGGGCGGCTTCGACCGCCAGCTCGATCCCCTCGCGGACGATGTCGGCCGTCGGCATGCGCAGCGTCGTCAGGGCCGGGATCGTGTGGCCTGCGAACAGGATGTCGTCGAACCCGACCACCGACAGGTCATCGGGCACGACCAGGCCCCGGCTGTGCGCCTCGTGCAGCACGCCCATCGCCAGCGTGTCGGTCGAGGTCACGATCGCGGTCGGCGGGTGGTCCAGGCCGAGCAGGTTGCGCGCTGCGGTCTCGCCGCCGGTCGGAGTGTTCGGGACCTGCCGGATGAAACCGTCGGGCACGCCATCGAACCGCTCGCCCATGAACTCGATGAACGCCGCCTCGCGTTCCCGGATGTCACCGAGGAGCCGGGCACTCACGAATGCGATGTCGCGGTGGCCCAGGCCGACGAGATGTTCAAGCCCGGCCCGGATGCCGGCTGCGTTGTCGACGTCGACGGTCGGGACGTCGAGCGGGCTGGTGCCCTGCCATAGCCCCACGACCGGGACGGTCGAGTCGCGCAGGTCCTTGAGCAGCCGCGGCTGCTCCTGCAGGTCGCCGAGCAGGACGATCGCATCGCAGTGGCGGGTCTCGAGGACCGCGGTCAGGGCGATGGCCTCGTCGGCTCGGCCGTGGGCGTGCCCCAGCACCACGTTGTAGCCGCGCGCCCTGGCCTCGCGCGACAGGGCCTCGATGGCGCCCGCGAAGAACGGGTCGGTGATGTCGCGGACGACGGCGCCGAGGAGCATCGTCGGCGCGCCGCGCAGCCCACGGGCCAGGGGGTTCGGCCGATATCCGAGCTCGCGTGCCGCCGCGTGGACGCGCTCGCGCGTCTCGGCGGTGATCGGCACCCGCGTCGCGACGTCGTTGAGCACGCGGGACACGGTGCTCTGCGACACGCCGGCGAGCAGCGCGATGTCGCGCATCGTGGGGACGCCGCCCGAACGACGTGGGTCCATGATGGCAAGCGTAGCATCATGCGGTCATACGTTTGCATGGCTCGGCGCGCCGGTGGCGTCGCGTCATCCCGTGGCGCGTTTATGGCGTCGCAAGCCGCGGCGTTGCACGATCAGAGCACGCACCGGAGGTGTCCCATGTTTCCGACCGCCAATGCCTACTCGAGTTTCGCGACGAACGACGTCGCGGCCTCGAAGCGGTTCTACGGCGAGACGCTCGGCCTCGAGGTGGGCGAGCTGTACGACGGCACGCTGCTCGAGCTCCGGCTCGCCGACGACAAGCGGGTACTTGTCTACGACAAGGCCGACTTCGTCCCGGCCACGTACACCGTCCTCAACTTCCCGGTCCCGGATGTCGATGCGGCCGTCGAGGAGCTGACAAGGTCGGGCGTGGAGATGGCCCGCTTCGACGGCTTCGAGCAGGACGACAAGGGCATCGCCCGCGGCGACGGGCCGACCATCGCCTGGTTCCGCGATCCGACCGGCAACATCCTGGCCGTCCACGACGAGTCGCCGCCGCCCGCCTGACGGTCACGCCCGGCGGCTGCAGGATGGGCTGACACCGCGTAACGCTGGGGGCGCACAATCCGACGGTCACGGTCGTTCGAGGGGAGGGATCGTCCATGCGCCGCCGGAAGCTCGCTGGTCTCGTCGTCGCCACGTTGCTGATCGCGGGCCTCGCGCCGGGGCTTGCGCTCGGCGCCGACTTCTCGCCCGGGTCCGCCGGCATCGGCGATCCGTACTTCCCCAAGGACGGAAACGGTGGCTACGACGTCATCTCGTACTCCCTGGACGTGCGCTACGAGCCCGATCGCGACCGCCTGACCGGCATCGCGACGATCCGGGCCCGCGCGACGAAGAACCTGTCACGGTTCAATCTCGACTTCGACGGCCTGCGCCTGCGCAAGGCGACCGTCAACGGCAAGGAGGCACGCACGCGGCGTGCCGACGGCGAGCTGATCGTGACGCCCCGGTCCGGGCTTCGGAAGGGGTCGACGTTCACCGCGGTCTTCCGCTACGACGGCGTGCCCGAGCCGATCGAGGACCTGTTCGGGCTGTCCGGCTTCCTCCACACCGACGACGGGGCGCTCGTGATGGGCCAGCCACATGTCGCCTCGTACTGGTTCCCCGCGAACGACCACCCCCGCGACAAGGCGCGCTTCCGGATCCGCATCACGGTGCCGCGCGGCCTCGAGGCGATCTCGAACGGTGTGCTGCTCCGCAAGACGAACTCGGGCCGCTGGTCGACCTGGACGTGGGATGCGCGTGAACCCATGGCGCCATACCTCGCGACGATGGCGATCGGCCAGTTCGATGTCCGCTCGTACCGCGCCGATGGCATCAAGTACTGGGATGCGATCGACCAGGGGCTGATGGAGGATCGCCTGCCGGCAGTCGCGCCGACCGACGGAACTCAGCTCCTCTACTCGCAGGTCGGCGAGCCGGCGTACAAGCGCCTGACGCACGTCATCGCCGTACCGCCGGGTGGGTCGAACCTGTCGTTCGATGTCAACCGCGATACCGAAGAAGGGTGGGACTTCCTGTTCGTGGAGGCCCGCACAGCCGGCGGCTCCGACTGGACGACGTTGCCGGACGCGAACGGCCACACGACGCAGGACATCGGAGCCTGCCCGGGCTTCGTCGACTCCACGAACCCATTCCTGGAGCACTACCTAAAGATCGTCGTCATCCCGAACGACCCCTCGACACCCGACGACGACGAGGTCACGTGCGAGCCGACCGGCAGCACCGGGGAGTGGCACGCGATCAGCGGCTCGGGCGACGGCTGGGAGACGTGGTCGGTCGCGCTCCCGAACACCACCGCGGCCACGCGCCAAGTCGAGGTGTCGATCACCTACGCCAGCGACCTCTCAGTCCAGGGCCGGGGCGTCGTTCTCGACCGGATCGTGTCGTCGACCGGCGTCGGTTCGACCAGCTTCGAGGCCGACGGCAACCAGCTCGATGGCTGGGTTGCGCCCATCGCCGGCCCGCCCGGCAGCGCCGACAACCCGAACACCTGGGAGCCTGCGACCGAGGTGGCGGCCATCCCGGGCGTCGGCGTGGATGCACTCGCATCGCTCGATCGGCAGACCGAGATCATCGCCACCGAGGAAGGCTGGTTCGGGAACTACCCGTTCTCGGCATCGGGCGGGATCGTGGACAACGCCCCGGTGTTCTTCGCGCTCGAGACGCAGACACGGCCGGTCTATTCGCCGGTCTTCTTCTTCGGCGGCCCGGACGACTTCGTCGTCGTCCATGAGCTCGCGCACCAGTGGTACGGCGACAGCCTCGCGGTCCACGCCTGGCAGCACATCTGGCTGAACGAGGGCTTCGCCTCGTATGCTGAGTGGCTGTGGAGTGAGCGCGAGGGGTTCGACACCGCACAGCAGATCTTCGACTCGCACAACCTGATCCCGATCGACTCGGGCTACTGGGACCTGCCGATCGGCGACCCGGGTCCGGACCACCTGTTCGACGGTCAGGTGTATTCCCGCGGAGCAGCGACCCTGCACGCACTCCGGGTCGAAGTCGGTGACGCCGACTTCTTCCGCATCCTGCGGACGTGGTCACGCACCCAGAAGGGCGGGACCGTCACGACCCGTGAGTTCATCCGGCTCGCCGAGCGGCTGTCGGGCGAGGACCTCGACGATCTGTTCGACGAGTGGCTGTCCGCCGGCAAGCCGGCTGGACTGCCCGAGCCACCGCCGGAGCCGATGGGCACCCAGCGGCGGTCGACGGCGGCGGGCTGGGCGGATCTTCCGGCAGCGTTGCAGTCGCTGGCGCAGCGTCTCAAGGGGCGGCCGGGCAACCCGTTCATGCCGTAGATGACGTCGCCCTCGTACCCGGCTGCCACGTACGAGGGCGACGGCGGTCTTGTCAACGCGCGGCTTCGGCCGGCCGGTGCCGAGCCCGAGGTCCGATATCGCAACGGCGGGACCGCGCAGTACCTGGCCACCGGTGAGTCGACCGGTGGCCAGTTCGGCCTGTACCGCTGGAACATGTCGTCGGCTGTCAGCGGCCCCGACCCCCACTTCCACCGGTCGATCTCGGAGTCGTTCTTCGTGATCTCCGGCTCGGTCAAGCTGTACGACGGGACGACGTGGCTCGACGCGCGGCCGGGCGACTTCCTGTTCGTGCCCGAGGGCGGGATCCACGGGTTCCGCAACGAAACGGGCGAGGACGCATCGATGCTGATCCTGTTCGCCCCGGGAGCGCCGCGCGAGGACTACTTCGAGACGCTGGCGCGGGTCTCCGAGGGGATGACGATGACCGAGGAGGAGCGTGCCGCGTTCATGATCCGGCACGACACGTTCTGGGTGTGACGTCCGGGCAGATCGTCCCGTTCGACGTCCTCGACCACGGCGAGCACTCGCATGAGTTCGTCGGGGCCGAGCATGGCGACGTCCCGTTCTGCGTGATCCTCGTCCATTCGCGGCCGGGCGTCGGGCCGAGGCTCCACCGTCATCCGTACGCCGAGGTGTTCATCGTCGAGTCCGGTCAGGCCACTTTCCGGATCGGTGACGAGACGGTGGTGGTCGAAGCCGGCCACGTCGTCGTCAGTCCCGCCGGCGAGGCGCACGGCTTCACGAACACGGGGACGGGTGAGCTGCGCTTGATCGCGATCCACGGCGCCGGGCGCTTCGAGACGGAATGGCTGGCCGGCCCGGACCCGACTTGGACGTCGAAACCGAAGGACGCGCCCTGATCGGCTGGGAGGGCCGGCACCGTCACTTGCGATTCGCAAGCGACAGGAGTATGTTGTTGCAGATGCAACCAACCGCACACACCAGGGACGCCGTCGTTGAGCGCTCGCTCGCGCGCGGCGGGCTCATCGACATCACGACGACCGGACGCCGGACTGGACGACCTCGCCGCGTCGAGATCGTCTTCCACAACATCGACGGCCGGCTGTTCATCAGCGGCATGCCGCGCGTCGACCGCCAGCGCGACTGGCTGCGCAACCTCGAGGCGGATGCGCACCTCACGGTCCACCTGAAAGGCACGGTCTTCGCCGATCTTCCGGCGACCGCTCGCGTCATCGCCGATCCTGCGGAACGGCAACGGATCGCCGAGTGGCTCGTGGCGAACGCGTGGCCGCGGATGGCCGCGGACGCGATGGCCGCGCACGCCCCGATGATCGAGGTCACGCTCGACCCGTCGGTCTGATCGGGGCCGCCCTGGCGCACCGTCTGGACGACGTGTGGCAGGATTGGCAGCCCCGAGCGCCGGTTCCACGCCCCCAGCCCGAGTCGGCGCCCGATCACTGACGCGATGCAGATATCGACATCCGCCCCCGCATGACCACCGACGGACGGTTCTGCCCGACCTGCGGCCGCCGCCGCACGGGCTTCTATCGCTTCTGCCACGAATGCGGCTACGACTTCGACGAGCTCGCGCCGAGATCGGCCCAGGGCATCGCCGACGCCGTCCAGGCCGCCGACCCAGTGGCCAGCCCGCCGCCCGACGTGATCCCATCGGTCCTCAACGTCGTCTCGATGGAGCGCCCGGCCGAGCCGGTGCCGGGGCCCCGGTGGCGGATCGACGAGCGGTCGGTGGTCCGGATCGCGGCCGTCGGCATCGGCGCCCTCCTGGTGCTCGGGTTCGCCTCGAACCTGTTCCGACCGAACGCTCGCACGTCGGCCACCGCTGTCCCGAGCGCCGAGATCGCCTCGCCCGTCGTCGTGGCGTCGGTCACGCCGTCCGAGACGATCGCCGAGCCGACGTTCGCGCCGGTCGGCGCGACCCAGTTAGCGGTGGTCGAGCGAGTGATCGATGGCGACACCATCGAGGTCGACATCGACGGCGAGCTCTATCCGCTCCGATATATCGGGATGGACGCGCCCGAGGTCGACGCGACCGATCCGACCATCAAGCAGTTCGCCGATGCCGCGACGGTGGCGAATGCGGCGCTGGTCGACGGGGAGGAGGTCTACGTCGAGCGTGACGTGTCGGAGACCGATCAGTTCGGGCGCCTACTGCGGAACGTGTGGATCGTCGATCCCGAGGAGGGCATGGTCCTCGTCAACCTGGAGCTCGTCCGGGACGGCTTCGCACAGGTCGCGACGTTCCCTCCGGACGTGGAGTACGAGGACCTGCTGACGAGCGCGCAGGAGGAAGCGCGATTACAGGGCCGCGGGCTGTGGGCATCGGGCGCCGCGCCGTCACCGTCGAACGCGGGGTCGATCCGGGCCGCGCCGAACGCGCTCGCGGCGCCTCGCCGCCATCCGTAGGACACTGACCCCGACCGGCCACACGTCGCCGGTCACGGAGGACCTGCCATGACCCTGACCGACGAGCAGGCGCTCGCCCGCTACCGCTACATGCTGTCGACCGCCCCGCCCGGGGACATCGAGCGGGCGCACGAGGAGGCCTTCGCACGGCTGACGCCCGACCAGCGGCGGCAGGCGATCCAGGCCCTCGCGAAGGTGGTGCCACTGAGCGAGATCACCGGGGACGATCCGGCCTCGCTGGCGCGGACCGCGACGCGGGCCGAGGTGCGCCAGCCGGGCACGATCGAGCGGGCATGGGGTGGTGCCGGCGCCGGCCCGGGGATGGGCACCTGGTTCATGTCGACGCTGGCGGCGAGCTTCATCGGGACCGCCATCGCGCAGTCGTTCTTCGACAACGACACCGGGTTCGACGGCGGCACCGACTCGGCCGACACGTCCGATGCCGGCGATGCCGGCGATGCCGGGGACACCGCCGACTTCGGTGGCGGCGACTTCGGCGGCGGCGACTTCGGCGGCGGTGATTTCGGAGGGATCTGACCCGCCGCCAGGTCCCTGATCAGGCGCCGGTCGGGCCCGAGCAGCGCCCGCGGGCCGCGTACGATGCCGGCGATGCGCGATCGGTTCAACGCATTCGTCGAACGGCACGAAGTCGCCTGGGAGCTGACGATGGCGACGCTTGCCGTCGTCTATGTCGTGATCGGGTTCTCGATCGACGATCCGGGCGCGTCGCCATGGCTGGTCGCCGTCGACCGCCTGCTGACCGTGATCTTCCTTGCCGAATTCGGGCTTCGCATCGCGGCCAGCCGCAACCGGGGCCGGTACCTGCGCGAGCACTTCATCGACCTCGTGGCGCTGATCCCGCTCGCCCGCGGCCTTCGCGTGCTCCGCCTCCTTCGGCTGCTCCGGCCGATCGCCGGCACGCGGCGAGCCTTCCTCGAGGTCGACCGCCTCGCCGATCACCACGGGCTCGGCTCGCTGGTCATCGCCTGGTTCGGGGTGATGTTCCTCGCGTCGTGGGGCTTCCTGCTGGCCGAGGGCGAGCGCAACCCCGACGTGAACGAGCCTGGTGACGCCGTCTGGTGGGGACTGATGACCCTGACCAACGGCCCGACCGACGTCGTCGCCCGGACGAACGAGGGGCAGTGGATCACCGCGTTCATGCTGGTCGTCGGTGTCGCCCTGTTCGGGGCGATGACCGCGGTGCTCGTCAGCTACTTCGTGTCGATCGACGTCACCGACGACGCGACCGACGAGCTGCGGGCGCTCGCGCGGCTGCGCGACGAGGGGCTGATCACCCCGACCGACTACGACGCGACGAAATCGAGGATCCTCGAGCGCCTCGCGACGCAGGCGATCCCCGAAGACTGATCAGGTTGGTGCGAGCGGCCCCCGCGCGCCGACTCGGCCGGCAACGAGCGGGGGTCATGCGCCACGATGTCGAGGTGACCGAGCGCCGGTTCTGGGACGAGGAGATCGAGACGCTGGCACCTCCGGCGGTGCGGCGCCTCGAGGACGAGCGCCTGGCCGAGCAGGTCGCGTACGACCATGCGACCAGCCCGGTCTACCGGGCGACGCTCGACGCGGCCGGGGTGCGGCCGACCGACGTCCGCCACGTCGAGGACCTCGCCCGGATCCCGCTGATGGAGAAGAGCGAGGTCGCCGCGTCGCAGGCCGACGGGTCGCTGCTGGGGGCCAACCAGTGCGCGCCGCTGGAGCGCATCGTCCGGATCCAGGCGACCGGCGGCACGACTGGCCAGCCGATCCGCATCGGGCTGACGCGTCGCGACATCGAGGACTACGGCGAGATGGGCGCGCGCGCCCTGTGGGCGATGGGCTGCCGGCCCGGCGAGATCGTCTTCGAGTGCATGAACTACAACCTGTACTCGGGCGGTCTCAGCGACCACCTGACGTTCGAGACGCTTGGGGCGGCGACCATCCCGTTCGGCGTCGGCCAGTCGGAGCGGCTGCTGACGATGATGGCCGGCGTGACCGAACCGATCGGCATCTGGGCGACGCCGTCGTACGCCGTCCGCTTGGCGGAGGTCGCCCGTGACCTGGGCCTGGAGCCGAGGTCGGTGGGCCTGCGCAAGGGCTATTTCTCCGGAGAGGCCGGCCTGCAGGTGCCGGGCTACCGCGAGAAGGTCGAGGGCATCTGGGGCATGGTCGCGCGCGACCAGTACGGCACCGGCGAGCTCGGGCTGCACTCCGGCGAGTGCGAGCGGCTCGACGGCGTGCACTTCGGTGGCACGGGCTTCGCAGTCGCCGAGCTGATCGACCCTGACACCGGCGACGTCCTGCCGTTCACCGACGGCCAGCAGGGGGAGGTCGTGTACACGTCGATCCGGCGCGAGGCAAGCCCGCTGCTGCGCATGCGCTCGCACGACCTGATGCAGGTCTTCACCGAGCGGTGTGGCTGTGGCCGGACGAGCTGGCGCTTCCGGATCCTCGGCCGGTCCGACGACATGTTCATCGTCAAGGGCGTGAACGTGTTCCCGCTGGCGATCCAGACCTCGCTGATGACGCTCGCGCCGCGGGTGACCGGCGAGTTCCGGGTGGACCTCGATCGGCCGCCGCCGATCGACTATCCGGTCCGGCTGGAGGTCGAGGTCGCCGCCGACGTGCCGGCCGAGCGACACGAGGCGCTCGCGCGCGAGACCGTCGAACGGCTCCAGCGCGACCTGAACTTCACGGCGAGCGTGACCATGGTCGCGCCGGGCGCCATCGCCGGCGAGGGCAAGACGCGGCGCGTCGTCCGCAGCTATCGAGGGGAGGTCGGCTGATGGCCGTCGTCATGGTCGAGATCATGGGCGACGTGGCGCTCGTCACGCTCGACCGACCCGAGAAGCTGAACGCGATCAACGTCGAGATGCTGGACGAGCTGTACGACGCGATCGAGGGGATCGGCCGATCCGACTCGATCGGGGCCATCGTGCTGACCGGTCGGGGTCGGGCGTTCTCGACGGGCGGCGACATCATCGAGATGAGCGGCATGGGCGAGGCGGCGTTCGCCGAGACGATCGCGCGCTACATGCGGCTGTCGGAGGCGTTCCGGTCCTGCCCCAAGCCGATCGTCGGCGCGATCCACGGCTTCGCGCTGGCGGGCGGCTTCGAGCTGGCGCTGCTGTGCGACATCCGGTTCGCCGCGGTCGCGACGCAGTTCGGGTTGCCCGACACGCCACTCGGCCTCAGTCCCACGAGCGGCATGACGTACCTGCTGCCACGAGTCGTCGGGCTCGGGCGGGCGCTGTACCTGGCGCTGTCGGCCGAGAACATCGATGCCGAGGAAGCCGAGCGGATCGGCCTGGTCAGCCGGGTCGTGGATACAGCGATCCTCGTCGACGAGGCGGTCGCCTTCGCGCATCGTGTCGCGGCCTATCCCAAAGCCGGCGTGGCCTGGACGAAGCGGGCGATCCATGCGGGTCTGGACGACGACGTTGCCGCCGCGATGCGCCTTGAGACCGAGGCCGAGCTCGACTGCTTCCGGTCACCCGAGACCCGTCAGCGGATGCAGGAGTTCATCGATCGTCGCCGAAGTTGACGCGTTCTTGGGGCATGGCTAATATGTAAGCAACTACTTACATATGGAGTCCTCCTCGTGAGCCTCGCCTCGGACGAGCTCAGCCTTGCCTTCCAGGCCCTTGCCGACCCGACGCGACGCGCGATCGTCTCGCGCCTGCGCGATGGGTCGACGACGGTCGGGGAGCTGGCTCGGCCGTTCGCGATGAGCCGGCCGGCGATCTCGCAGCACCTGAACGTGCTGGAGCGTGCCGGTCTGGTCGAGCGCACCGCCGATGCGCGGTGGCGCCGCTGCAGCCTCCGCACCGAGCCGCTCGACGAGGTGTCCGCGTGGATCGAGCGGCATCGGGCCGACTGGAACGAGCGCTTCGACCTGCTGGAGGGCCGACTCAGCGAGCTGAAGGGAGCGACCGATGCCTGAGCCGACCGCGACACGCCAGAAGGAATTCACGATCACGCGTCTGCTCGACGCGCCGCGCCAGGCCGTCTGGCGCGCCTGGACCGATCCGGACGAAGCGCCGTACTGGCTCCACCCGCGCGGCGTCACGACTCCCCGTGCGCAGGTCGACTTCGACGTCCGCCCGGGTGGCGACTACCGCTACACGATGGTGGCGGCCGATGGCACCGAGATCCTCACCGTGGGCAGGTACCGCGAGGTGGCTCCGCCCGACCGACTGGTGTTCACATGGGGCAGCCCGGGCGACGCCGACGAGGAGCGGGCGGTCATCACCGTGGACCTTCTCGAACACGGCCCGTCCGGCGGGCAGACGCTGATGACGTTCCACCTCGACGGGATGGCCGGGACGCTCGGCGACAACTTCGTCTACGACGGCTGGAGCGAGGCGTTCGACCTGCTCGACGAGCGGCTGGTCGGCGGGGGCGCCCGCTGATGGGCCGCCTGACCGTCGAGCAGATCGTCAGCGCCGATGGCTACGCGGCCGATGCCGACGGCGGCATCGATTTCTTCCGGGCTGTCGACGCGATCGACTCGGATGACGCCGACCAGCTCGCCTTCCTCGAGGACGTCGACGCGATCCTGATGGGTGCGACCACCTACCGGATGTTCGCCGACTACTGGCCCAAGGTCACCCCGGACGTCGAACGGGTGGCCGAGCCGATCAACCGGCTGCCCAAGTTCGTCGTATCGAACACGCTCGAGACCGCGCCGTGGGGCGACGGCACGATCGACATCCTGCGCGGCGACGGGGCAGAGTCCGCGGCCGGCCTCAAGGAGCGCTTCGATGGCATCGTCGTCTGGGGCAGCCTGACCCTCGCCGACGCGCTGTTCGAGGCCGGGCTTGTCGATGCCCTGCGGCTGCGGGTCGTGCCGGTCCTCATCGGGGAGGGCCGCTCGTTCACGCCGGCGAGTCTCGGCGAGCGACGGCTCGAGCTCGACCACGTGATGCCGCACCCGAGCGGCTACGTCGGCCTGATGTACCGCTTGCGCTGAGATCCGCTCTGGTCGGTACGATCGGCGGATGGCGCAGTTCAGGTACGACCCGGAGATCGTGGCGCGATACCCGACCGTCGTCGGTGGCGTGCTGCACGCGGTCGACCTGCGGAACGGGCCGTCGCCGGCCGCGCTCGTCGAGGCGTTCGCGGCCGAGCAACGCGTCGTGTTGGAGCGGTTGGGCGACAGGCCACTCTCCGAGGTGCCGAGCCTCGCCGCCTGGCGGCGAGCGTTCCGGGCCTTCGGCGTCGACCCGACGGCCTATCGCTCGGCGGCCGAGGCGCTGCTGCGCCGGCTGACGAAGCAGGGGTCGATACCGTCGATCGGCACGCTCGTCGACATCGGCAATCTCGTGAGCATCCGACACGGGCTGCCGGTCGCCGTGTTCGACCTCGCGTCGATCGACGGCGGACTCACGGTCCGGTTCGCCACCGGCGAGGAGTCCTTCACCGACCTCGGGTCGGGCGCCACTGAGCCGCCCGATCCCGGTGAGGTGCTCTTTACCGATGCGTCCGGCCACGTCGCCGCGCGCCGCTGGTGCTGGAGGCAGTCGGCCGAGAGCGCCAGCTCAGCCTCGACCACGGCGGTGCTCGTCACCGTCGAGGGCCATCATGAAGGCGCGCGCGTGGACGTCGAGGCGGCGCTCGCCGACCTCGACGCTCTGCTCCGGTCGTTCGCGGGGGGATCGACGATTCGAACCGCGGTCGTCGATGCGGAGGCACCGACCTTCGACTGAGGCTCCTCAGCGGAGCGGGCGGTAGAACGCGAATGTCGCCGATACGCTTCCCGGCCCACCGCCAGCGCCGGACGAGCTGGCACCGAGGTGGATGCCCTAGGAATCGATCGACCCGGGTCGCATGGACCCGGGTCGATGTGCTTGTGGAGCGGCGGACCGAGGTCGGTCCGCGCGAGCCGTCCTAGGCGGCGCGCACCTTGTTGGCGCGCGGGCCCTTTGGGCTCTGCTCGACGTCGAACTCGACACGCTCACCGCCGGCGAGGCGGTCGAAGTCGAGAGGCGCCTCGAGACTGTTGCGATGGAAGAAGTATTCCTTCTGATCCTCGGCCTCGATGAAGCCGAAGCCTCGATCGGCGACGACGCGCTTGACTGTTCCGGTGGCCATCATGACCTCCTGAATTCTCGAACTGGATTGCGGGCGCACGGTCCGTTCGAGAGGAAGTCGACCACGCGAGCTTCGCCACAAGAGGCGGCGAGCGTCCACCGTACCACGGCACCGTCCTGCCCGTTCATCCTCCGCAATCCTCGAGTGGGGATCAGCCGCCGCCGCCGTCGAGATACGCCAGCACGGCGAGGACCCGACGATTGTCGCGGGCGTCCTCCTCAAGACCGAGCTTCGAGAAGATGACCGTGATCGCGCCCTCGACGGTCCGCGGCGTGACGCCGAGGATGTCGCCGATCGACCGGTTGGATCGGCCCTGGGCCACGAGCTCGAGGATCTCCTGCTCGCGCGGGGTCAACCGGCTGAGCCTGTCCGTCGCGCGTCGCGCGCGAACGAGCTCATCGACGACGCTCGGATCGACCGCCGATCCGCCCGCGGCAACGCGTCGGGCGGCATCGGCGAGCTCGCTCGCCTCGGCGAGCCGATCCTTGAGCAGATAGCCGACCCCGCCGGCACCTGCACCGAGGAGGCGCAGCGCGTACTCCGGCTCCAGGTACTGCGACAGCACAAGCACCCGGACTCGTTCCCCGTACTGCTTCTGGATGTCGAGCGCCGCGACGAGCCCGGCATTGCCACCAGGGGGCATCCGGATGTCGACGACCGCGAGGTCTGGGATATCCTCGGCCACCGCCGACATCAATTCGTCGGCGGTCCGTGCCTCCCGGACCACGCGGATACCGGCCTCTTCGAGGATGCGGATGACCCCAGACCGGATGACGGCGGAGTCGTCCGCGACGACAGCTCGGATCGGGACGTCGGGAGTCGTCACGGCAGGGGCACCTCCGCTCGGATCGTCGTCCCACGCCCGGCAGGCGAGTCGATCGCGAGGCGGCCGTCGACCGACGCGAGCCTGTCGGCGAGGCCGGATAGCCCGCTCCCTTGACCCGGGTCCGCTCCGCCGACGCCGTCATCCGTGATGAGGATCTCGAGTCGATCCACAAGATCGCGGATGGACACGTCCACCCGACTGGCCTCCGCGTGACGGGCCGCATTGGTCAGGGCCTCCGCGACGGTGAAGTAGGCGCTGGCCTCGATATGGCGGGGCAGGCGACGATCCAGCTCGACCTGCGTTTCGACCGCCACGCTCGCCCGACGACCGAGCGCCGCCACCGCCGCTGGCAAGCCCTCGTCCTCCAGCAGGGCAGGGTGGATCCCGCGAGCGAGCTCGCGCAGATCACGGATCGCCGCCTGGACTTCCGTTGCCGCGCCGGCGAGGGTCTCGCGGAGCTCACCCGGAACGGCTGCGTCATCCGCCGTCTGTCGGGCCTGCTGCAGGGCGATGGTCACGCCGACCAGCCGCTGCTGCGCCCCGTCGTGGAGGTCGCGCTCGATCCGTCGTCGCTCCTCTTCTGCGGCAAGGACAAGGCGCGATCGGGATGCCCGGACCTCCTCGAGCTGGGTCTGGAGCGCACCGTCCAGACGCTCGTTCTCCACAGCGAGACGGAGCACCGCCATCACGGACCGAACGAGAGTCGGGTCCTCGCGCAGGACGGGGTCGTGGACGATCGCGGCGAGCGGTCGGCCCTCGTGCTCGAGGAGCGTGACCGCGTGGCGCTCGTCCTCGATCGGGGCGGCAGCCGGCCGGCCGTCGGCCGCCGTCCATCCGGGACCGGCCGGATCCGGACGAAGCAGGCGGACGTCCGGATCGCCGAGTGCCGCCGCGAGCGCTGATTGCAGCCGCATCGGTGACGGCAGTCGCTCGAGACCGACGGCCAGCGGCACCAGGGGTCCACCGGCCTGTCGAAGGCGGAATGATCCGATAAGGAATCCGATGGGAACGAGCAACCGAGCCCCGAACAGCGACCACGACATCACCGTGTCCCACGGCTCCACCAACTCGATCAGCGGCTGCTCGGTCGCGGTCGCGTATGCGAACTCGAAGGCGTCGAACGCACCCGCCAGCATCGCGACGACGCCGGCTGCGAGGATCGGCCACATGACCCGGCGGACGAGGGGCCGACTGGTCACGAGGCGTCGGACGCAGACGCCGGCGACGGCGAGCGCCAGCAGCGCGATCGCGACGTTCGACGCGGTCTCGATCGCGATGAAGGCGGTCGGCTCGGTCGCGATCGCGAATGGATTCGGCGGGCAGTCGGTGCAGCCGAACATCGACGGGTCCTGCAAGAACAGCCGTGAGACGCTCCGGACGAGGAAGGCTCCGAGCATGGCCAGCGCCAGGAGCCGCCCGGCGCCGGTCGGCAGCCGAGCCGGGAGCGCCAGGACGAGGACCGCGATCGCGACGTCGTAGTAGCGCTCGAATGCGAAGCCGAGGTATGAGAGCGTCGGGTGGCCCGTCGGACCGAAGCTCCCAACGAAGTTGAGTACGCCGCAGGCGATCAGCAGCGGCCCGGTCAGGACCTCCGGGCGGCGCAGCCACGCGATGACACCTGACCCGATGTAGACGAGTCCGATGGTCGTGTCGAGGACGAGGAACTCGACCGGGGCGCCACTCGCGATACCGACGAGGAGCGTCACGAGCGTGAACGCGAGGGCGCCGACCGTCGCGACTACAAGCGCCGTCGGCGGGCTCGTGCGCGCCGCAGCCTGCGCGGGCGATCCGACGAGGGGTCCGGACGACTCCATGGCCTGCATCGTCGCACGGCGTCGGCGGTCGGGGACCCGGGAAATCACGGGTGGTCGAGCACGAGGTGGCCCGCTGGGCCGGTTCCGGGGATGGGCGCACGCTCGATCGACCGATCCGCCCAGGAGGACACCTCGATGTCGAACCGCGAGCGTCACGTTGGCGCAGGAGTTACCTGGCTCGCCCACGCCGCAGGCGCGATCCTGATCGCAGGCCTCGCCGGGGCCTGCAGCGCGTCGACGCCGCCGCCTTCGCCTCCACCGTCGGAGCCCCACACGGCCTTCGCGCCGCTCGAGCTGAAGGTGCTGGGCGGGCCCGATTGGCTGGTGACGACGGCCGGTTCGCTATGGGTGAAGCGCGACGACGGACACGTCAACCGCATCGACCCCGCGAGCGGCGACGTCCAGGCCGAGATCGTGTCGAGGGTCACGAGCGCGGATGGATGCAACGGTCTCGGCACCTCGGCCGGTGCCGTCTGGACGTGCTCCGGCCCGGACCTCGTCCGGATCGATCCCGAAACGAACGAGGTGACCGACACGATCCCCATCGGCAAGGTCTTCTCGCAGGGTCGCCTGGTGGAGGCGACAGACCGGATCTGGGTCCTCTCGGGAAACGGCGACAAGCTCGTCGGCGTGACCACGGCCGACAACTCGCCGGGCGACCCGGTCGCGCTGCCCGTGGCGTGTGCGGACCTCGCGGTCGCGGATGACGTGATCTACGCGGCCTGCCCCGACGCGGACACGGTCCTACGGGTCGACCCGGCGGCCGGGTCGGTGACGGCCAAGGTGACCGTGCCCGACGCGGCGCAGATCAGCGCGACCAGCGGGGCAGTATGGGTCGCCGGCGGGGACGGGCTGGTGCGGCTGGATCCGAGCTCGCTCGCCACGAAACTGACCGTCCCCGGGATGGCGACGGGTTGGCTCGGGAGCATCCTGGCAAGCCCGGCCGAGGTGTGGGTTCGGGGAGAGGATCCGTTCCTCACGCGCGTCGACGCGGCGACCGGTGCCACGACGTGGATCGTCAGCGCGCCCTACGGCGCCGGCGACGTGCTGGTCGACCGGGACCGGGTCTGGACGAGCGACAACGAGGGCAACGTCCTCGTTCGCTTGACGATCCCAGCCTAGGAACGTGGGCGACGTTCCTACCTGGATCGGTCTGTCGACCCGCGTCACACCACCGGGTAGGTATGGTGGGTCCTCACCGCATCGATAGAGGGGAGGGATCGTGTCCGCGTCGTTGCGCGAACTCGGCGCGCAGCTCGCCGGGGAGGTCGTGCTGCCCGGAGACGACGGTTGGGACGCCGCCCGATCGGCGTGGAACCTGTCGGTCGACCAGCGGCCGGTCGCCGTCGCGCTGCCCGAGAACGCGGCCGACGTCGTCGCGACGGTCCGGCTGGCCGGCGAACGCGGTCTCGCCATCGCATTCAACGCCGGTGGCCACAATGCCGGCCCGATCTCGTGGGACGACCCGACCATCCTCCTCAAGTTCGAGCGGATGCGCGGCATCTCGATCGTTCCGGCGACGCGTCGGGCGCGGGTCGAGGCCGGCGTCCTGGCCAAGCCGCTGGCCGTGGCGGCTGGGGAGTTCGGTCTCGCGTTCCTGTCCGGCACAGCGGCCGATGTCGGAGTGGTCGGCTACGCCCTGGGCGGCGGGTTGAGCTGGCTCGCCCGCACGTACGGTCTGGCGTGCAACTCGATCGTCGCCGCCGACGTGGTCCTGGCCGACGGCCACCACGTCCGTGCCGACCGTGATCTCGAACCCGAGCTGTTCTGGGCGCTCCGCGGCGGTGGCGGCAACCTCGGCGCGGTGACGACGCTCGAGTTCGAGCTCGTCCCGCTCACGGAGCTGTACGCGGGCGCGCTGTTCTGGCCGATCGAGCGAGCGAGCGAGGTCTTGTCGGTCTGGCGGGGCTGGATCGACAGCGTCCCCGTCACGTGCGAGTCGTTCGGGCGGATGCTGCAGCTGCCCGACGTTCCGTTCCTGCCCGAGTACCTGCGCGGCCGGCCGTTCGTGCTGGTCGAGGCGGCGTGCCTCGGCAGCGAGGCGGACGGCGTCGAGCTCCTTCGACCGCTACGCGAGCTCGAACCGGAGTTCGACACGTTCACGATGATGCCGCCGAGCGACCTCAGCCTCGTCAACATGGACCCGGAGGAACCGCTGCCGTACGACGGCGACGGCATCCTGCTCGACGCCTTCCCGGCCGAGGCCGTCGAGCCATTGGTCAATGCATTCGTCGGCTCACCGCTGCTCCACGTCGAGGTGCGCCACCTCGGCGGCGCGCTGGCCATCGGCTCGCCCGATCACGGGGTGATGGCCGCCATCGATCAGCCGTTCGTCCTGTTCACGTTCGGCCTTGCCCTCGACGCCGAGATGCTGGTAGCGGTCCAGGACCACGCACAGCGGGTGCTCGCGGCGATGGCGCCGTGGGACAGCGGCCGGCGGTACCTGAACTTCGCCGAGACGCGGGTCGACCCGCGGACCATCTATTCGGAGGCGAGCTTCGACCGCCTCATGCAGGCGAAGGCGCGCTACGACCCGACGAACATGTTCCGCGCCAACCATCCGCTCCAACGGGACGTCATCGCAACGGGCTGACCGGGTCGGGTCAATCGGGCGACCGCGCCGCGTCCATGACCTCTCGAAGACTCTCGACGGGCCCGATATGGGCGAGCTTGTCCGGGTTGACCACGGAGCGGATCGTCGCGACTCGGCCGTCGACGACCTCGATCGACATCACCGAGAAGACGCCGCCGCGCGGGCCGCGGAAGATGACGCCGGGCTGGCCATTGATCCGGTGCATCTCCAGCGTCGCGCCCAGCGTCTCGGTCTGGCGCCCCATCTGTGCGAACAGCCGGGCGACCTTGTCGGCGCCGACGATCGGCTCGTACCACTGCGGGACCTTGCCGCCACCGTCGCCATGGACGATCACGTCCTTCGCAAGCAGCTCGATCAGGCCGTCGAGATCCCCCCGCTCCGCCGCGCCGATGAACCGGCTCACCAGCTGGTCGAGCTCGGCCGCATCAGTGTCGAAGCGAGGCCGATTCTCGGCGATGAAGCGCCGTGCCCGCACAGCGTGCTGACGGCACGTAGCCGCGGACTTGCGGACGATCCTCCCGACCTCCTCGAAGTCGTAGTCGAACACGTCGTGGAGCAGGAAGATCGCGCGCTCGACCGGGGTGAGCTGCTCGAGCAGGACGAGGAACGACATCGACAGCGAGTCGGCTTGCTCGGCGTGCACGGCCGGGTCGCCAGCACCCTCGTCCGTCACGAGTGGCTCTGGTAGCCACTCGCCGACATACGTCTCGCGCCGAGACCGGGCCGAGCGGAGGTGGTCGATCGCCAGGCGAGTGACGACTGCCGAGAGGTACGCCTTGGGCGACTCGACCGCGGTGTCGTTCGCGAGGGCCCGCTGATAGCGGACGAATGCCTCCTGCACGACGTCCTCAGCCTCGCTGACGCTCCCGAGCATCCGATAGGCGATCGAGAACAGCAGCGGGCGAAGGTCGACGTAGGCTTCGGCGACATCTGAATCAACGTGGCGGCTCACGCGGCTGAGATCGCCTCATCGTGGATATCAGACGCCCGCCGCGGCAGCGGCACAGGCGTGTCGAGTCCGTGCCGGAAGCCGTCGCGCCAGCTCGGCCAGATCGGCTGCCAGCCGAGTTCGCGCTTCGCCTTCGCGTTCGATGAACCGCGCCCCTCGGTCATCATCGTGACCGCGACCTCGCCCGCCAGCAGCCGCCCGAGCCAGGCGGGAATGCGGAGCGGTTTCGGCGCCCCGAGCGCCTCAGCGACCGCCGGGATGAACTCCCGGGTCGGCGTCGGCTCGTCGTCGACGATGTTGTAGACGCCGCGCCGACCACGCTCGAGGGCGGCCAGCGTCCCGCTCGCCGCGTCGTCGATGTGCGTCGACGACACGATGCCCGCCCCGTCGCCGATGACCGGGAACATCCGCTTGCGGAGGATGCCGCCGAGCGCCTCGGACGAGCCCGGGCCGTAGAGGCCACCGTAGCGGACGACGATCCCCTCGAGTGGCGCCTCGAGCACGGCGCGCTCGAGGAATTTGATGGCAGCGAGCGTCTGCGCTTGCTCCCGGACGGGATGCGGATCCAGTGGGTCGTCCTCCGTCTTGATCCACGAACCCTCGCGGCTGTTGCTCCAGCCGGTGAAACTCTGGGCCACGAAGCGCTTGACGCCGCTCGCCTGGGCCGCCGCCAGGAGGTTCTCCGTGCCCTCAGTCCGGAGCCGGTTCGTCAGTGCGAACCAGCGGTCGAAGTGGCGGAAGTCGGGCGTGCCCGAGAGGGCCGTCATCTCGTGGATGATCGCATCCGGCTCAGCTCGAGCCACGGCTTGGCCGATCCCGACAGCGTCGAGACCGTCGACCACGACCGGCTCCGCGCCGAGCTGTCGGATCTGCTCCGCCGACTCAGGCCGCGAGGACGTTCCCGTCACCTGGTGGCCGCGAGCGACCAGCATCGGCACGAGCCGCTTTCCGACGGCGCCGCCGGCGCCCGCAACAAAGACCCGCATGGTGGGCCTCCTTTCTCGTCTCTACACCCAAGACGAGACGGGGCCCAGTCGCGTGAAACGTCGCGATGTCGTGGCTAAACGGAAGATGGACGCCCGCCGTGCACGCCGAGGTTCAGCTGCAGCCGGACGTGCTCCCGCAGTTCAGGCACTTGTAGCAGCTGCCGTTGCGGACCATGATCGAGCCGCATTCGGCGCATGACGGGGCGTCTGCCTGGGTCTGGAAGCTGACCTTGGTCGCCCCCAGACTCATCGAGATCGAACCGCCGCCTCCGCTTCCGCCACCGCCGTTGCTCGCAGCGCCTTGCCGTTGCCGTTCGCCGTCCCGTGGCTGTCGGCGTGGCCGTTCGACGCGAGCACGGCCAGCTCTTCCCGAGGAGCAGCCTCCTCGGGTTGGACCTCCGAGGCGGTTGGAGGAGCCACCGCCTCGGAGGCCACGGGCTGTGCCCCCAGAGTCGACGCCGGATCAGCCGACGCGACTACTGCACGAACCCCTTGGGGAGTCGCACTGTCCGACGCCTCGGGCGCCGGGTCGTCTGCGAGCGCCGACCGGTCGATCAGGCCGAGCGAGGCCTTCTCGTCGGTCGACAGGAACCGCGATCCGAGCCACCGGAAGATGTAGTCGACGATCGACTTCGCGATCGGGATCTCCTGGTTGCCGGTGAAGCCCGACGGCTCGAATCGAACGTGGGCGAACTTGTTAACGAGGTCCCGCAACGGAACGCCGTACTGCAGCGCGACGGAGACCGTGGTCGCGAACGAGTCCATGAGACCCGAGACCGTCGAGCCCTCCTTGGCCATCTTGAGGAAGATCTCGCCGGGCTGGCCGTCGGGATAGAGGCCCACCGTGATGTAGCCCTCGTGACCCGCGATGTCGAACTTGTGGGTGACGGCCGACCGCTCGGCCGGCAGGCGCCGTCGATGGGGGAGGGCCGCCTCGACTTGGGCCTTCTCGAGCTGCTTCTTGAGCTTGGCGACGGCCTCGGAGTCGATGGCGTCGCTGCCCGACTTCTTGCTCGTCGACAGCGGTTGGCTGCGCTTCGAGTTGTCGCGGTAGATCGCGATGGCCTTGAGGCCCTGCTTCCAGCCCTCGAGGTAGACCTGCTCGATCTCCTCGGCGGTCGCCGCCTCGGGCATGTTCACGGTCTTGCTGATGGCGCCGCTGATGAACGGCTGGATCGCGCCCATCATCCGGACGTGGCCCATGTAGTGGATGGACCGCACGCCGTTGGCCGGCTTGAAGGCGCAGTCGAAGACCGAGAGATGCTCCGGCTTGACGTGTGGCGCGCCCTCGATCGTCTCGCGCTCGTTGACGTACTCGAGGATCTCCTCGACCTGGGTCGCGGAGTAGCCGAGCTTCTTGAGCGCGGCCGGGACCGTCTGGTTGACGATCTTGAGGAAGCCCTCGCCGACGAGCTTCTTGTACTTGATGAGCGCGATGTCCGGCTCCACGCCGGTCGTATCGCAGTCCATCATGAAGGCGATGGTCCCGGTGGGGGCCAGCACGGTCACCTGCGCGTTGCGGTAGCCGTGCTTCTTCCCGAGCTCGAGCGCCTCGTCGTAGACCTGGTGGGCGTGGCGGATGAGATCGGCCGGCACACCCTCGACCGGGATGCGGTACGCGGCATCGCGGTGCTTGCCGATGACGCGCAGGAACGGCGCCTCGTTGACCTTGTACTCCTGGAACGGGCCGCCGTGGTCGCGGGCGACGATGGCCGACTGCTTGTACGCCTCACCGTGCATGATCGCGGTGAGGGCAGCGGCGAAGTTGCGCCCCTCGTCGGAGTCGTAGGCGAGGCCGCGGCTCATCAGCAGCGCGCCGAGGTTGGCGTAGCCCAGGCCGAGCGGCCGGAACTTGTGGCTGTTCTCCTCGATCCTTGGCGTCGGGTAGCTGGCGTTGTCGACGAGGAACTCCTGCGCCGTGATCGTCAGCTTCGCAGCGTACCGATACGCCTCGGGGTCGAACTCACCGTCCGCGTCGACGAACTTCATCAGGTTGAGGCTCGCCAAGTTGCACGCGGTGTCGTTGAGGAACATGTACTCGGAGCACGGGTTGCTCGCGTAGATGCGGTCCGTGGTCGCCGAGGTGTGCCAGTCGTTGATCGTCGAGTCGTACTGGATGCCCGGATCACCACACACCCAGGCCGCGTCGGCCATGCGCCGGAAGATGTCGCGGGCCTTGTAGGTGTCGGCCGGTGCGCCATCGACCACGTCGTGGGTCGTCCACTCCTGGTCATCCTCGACCGCCTTCATGAACGCATCGGTCACGCGGACCGAATGGTTGGCGTTCTGGAAGAAGACCGAGCCATAGGCCTCGCCGGTGAAGCTCGGGTCGTAGCCCTGCTCGATGAGGGCCCACGCCTTCCTCTCCTCGTTGAGCTTCGAGTCGACGAACTCGAGGATGTCGGGATGGCCGGCGTCGAGGATGACCATCTTGGCCGCGCGGCGGGTCTTGCCGCCCGACTTCACGACTCCGGCGAACGCGTCGTATCCCTTCATGAAGGAGACGGGGCCCGAGGCGGTGCCGCCGCCCGACATCTTCTCCTTGGATGAGCGGATCGTGGACAGGTTGCTGCCGGCGCCCGAGCCGAACTTGAAGAGCATCGCCTCGGTCTTGGCGAGGTCCATGATCGAGGACATCGAGTCCTGCACCGAGTTGATGAAGCAGGCCGAGCACTGCGGCCGCTCCTCGATGCCGACGTTGAACCAGACCGGCGAGTTGAAGCTCATCTTCTGATGGACAAGCAGGTGGGTCAGCTCGGCCTTGAAGGTTGCGAGGTCCTTGTCGGTCGCGAAGTAGCGCTGGGTCTCGGCCCATGCCGCGATCGTGTTGACGACCCGGTCGATGAGCTGCCTGACGCTGGTCTCCCGCTCCGGGGTACCGAGGTGGCCGCGGAAGTACTTGCTGACCACGACGTTCGTCGCGAGCTGCGACCAGAAGTTCGGGACCTCGACGTCCTTCTGCTCGAAGACGCTCTTGCCCGACTCGTTGCTGATGCCGGCCGTGCGCAGCTCCCAGGTGATCTCGTCGTAGGGGTGCACGCCGGGGGTGGTCCAGCGACGCTCGAACGTCAGACCCTTGGTCGGCTTGCCGGCGGGATCCGTGCCGTCGAAGCTGGCTCCGTACGGCCCGGCGTGACGGCGCGGGGCCTTGGTGGCCTTGTCGACGCGCTCCATGACGGGAGTCCCTGCGGGGGCGGACTGGGGGCCGGTCGCTCGGGCCATCTGTTGTCTCCTCACCTCGTTCCGCGGTAGCTACCGCTCCGTCGTCGCTCTCGGATCACCGCCCTGGGAAAGTGGGGGCTGGGTGGGCCTCCGAGTGGGCCGTCTGGGGCCAAGTGACGACTCGTCCAACGATACGCTTCGAGGGGCGGAGCGTCAAGCCCAAAACACAAGATGTAGTGGTCGTCCGAGCCGGCCGACCGCTAGATGTGGTGGTTTTAGCGTGTCCACGCACGAACCGCGTTCGTCCACGTTCAGAGCCCATTCGTCCACAAGCGCGGTGGTGGTCGTCCACGGTCAGGGCGCGGGTCATCCACCGCGTATCCACGACGCAGAAGCGAACGGGCGTGCGGTTTTGGCAGGACTTTCACAGGCAGACCGCTATGGCGTCGGGCGAGCCGCGCGGCGGCAACATTCTCACTCGGTGCCCAGTTGCGGCCTAGAACGCCTCGCCGCGCGTCATCGGGGCGACATAGCGGTCCCCGGGTGAAAGTCCTGCCAGATAAGTGTCGGTAGAGCGCCGATCAGCAGACTCTGCGCGGTGGATGACCAGCGTCTTGGAGCGACAATCCGGGCGGTTCGAGTCCGGCGTGGCTGGCGGCAGTCCGACCTGGCGACTCGGTCGGGCGTGTCGCCGGCGACGATCTCACGACTCGAACGTGGTCATCCCGGATCCCTGACGCTCGACATGATCCGGCGCGTCTCTGCGGCCCTCGACGTCCGGGTCGACCTTGTCCCTCGCTGGCGAGCCGGCGACCTCGACCGGCTGCTCAACGCCAAGCACTCGCAGCTCCACCAACTGGTCGCCCGCTGGTTCGCCGGCGCGCGGCCGGCCTGGATCCTCGCGCCAGAAGTGTCGTACTCGATCTACGGCGAGCGCGGCGTCGTCGACATCGTCGCGTGGCATCCCGGCCGGCGAGCGATCCTCGTGATCGAGCTCAAGACGGACGTGGTCGACGTCAATCAGCTGATCGGGAAGGTCGGCGAAAAGACCCGACTGATCCGTCAGATCGTCCGCGACCGCGGCTGGGATCCGTTCACGGTCTCGGTTTGGGTGATCGTCGCTGCTGGACGGACGAATCGGGCGAGGTTGGCGGCGCACCGCTCCGTCCTGCGAGCAGCCTTTCCGGCCGACGGCCGAGCGATCCGTGGGTGGCTGACGGACCCGATCGATCCGATCTCGGCGCTGTCGATGTGGACGGACCTCGCAGCGCGGCCACTCGCCCCGACCCGACGGGTTCGGCGGCCGCGCGGAGACGGTCCGTGAGATGGGTCGGGGCCGGCTACCGACGCGGGCGGCGTCGGCGTCGCTTCGCAGGTGGCGGACGTTCCGGGTATCCGCGAATGGACAGCCACGTGTCCCGAGCCCAATCGAGGTCGTCGGCGGTGATCGTGACGATCAGGACCCGGCCCTCAGCCACGAGGAACCCGCTTAGGACGGTGGAGGCAACCGCCGGTTGGATCGCGTCGGCGATCACGCATTCGCCGGTGGATCCCGGTGGGAGCTCGTCGACGTGCTCACCCTCTGGAAGGAGTCCGCTCGACCCGATCTGTCGGGAGATATCGTCGAGCGGCACGGGACGTCCGCGCCGATCGGTGAGGACGATGCTCGTCAGCGAGACGGACCGGTCGGCGCTCCAAGCGTGCCAGTACGAGTCCTCCTCGACGAATGTCTCCGAGAACGAGGCCGGGATCGCGATCGACCACGCCTCGAAGGGGCGGCGCTCGACCGGCCGTTCGGCTACGCGTACGGACCAACGCAGCGATGACAACACCCGCTGAGGGTAGGGATCCGCGCTCACCCGCCACGTATCGGTCGCTTGCCGGCCGATCACCCGGCGACCTCGTCGAGGCGATCCGTCGCTGACGTGCGATGGGCACGACGCACGGCGTCGACGGCCCCGTCATCGACCCTGGTTCGCCGCGTCCGGCGACCGCGTACCGAGCCCACGGCCCCGAGAGACCCGAAAGCCCGGAGGGCTGGGGAGCGTCGCGCGCGTGGCGCCGCCGGGCCAACCATCGTCGGCCGGTCGACATGGCAGGACTTTCACGGGCAGACCGTTATGGCGCCAGAAGACCGTCTCCCTCGCGGGATCTGCACGTGGTGACGAGTTATCGGAGGAATCGAGCCCTCGAGCGCCCGCGACGTGACATAGCGGTCCCGGGGCGAAAGTCCCGCCAGGTGCATGGCCGCCAGCTCCGGCCGCTGAGCCACGGCCACTTTGTCCGAGGTATTGACAAAGTAACGCGGCTGACTAGGATGCCCTTTGTCAACTCAGCGGACGAAGTTGCGACGAGGGGCGAACACCGTCAGTGGCCCGCACCGAGTTCCCGCCGAAGGCCACCCACGCCAAGACCCGCGCGCACAACGCGGCGCTCGTCCTGCGCGCCCTCTACGACCTCGGCCCTATCTCCCGCGCCGACATCGCGCGCCTGACCGGCCTGACCCGGACCAGCGTCGGCGAGCTGGTCAGCGACCTCGAGCGCGAGGACCTGGCGATCGACGTCGGCCGCGGACCGAGCACCGGTGGCAAGCAGCCGACCCTCGTCGCCCTCAACGCCAACGCCCGCACGATCATCACGCTCGACCTCGGCGAGCGGACCTTCACCGCGGCCCTCGCCAACCTCCGCGGCGAGATCGCGGCGCGCACCAGCCGCGACCTCGACGGACGCGACGGCGACGACGCGGTCGCCCTCGTCCACGAGCTGATCGACGAGGTCCGCGCGGCCGCCACGACCCCGATCCTCGGCATCGGCGTCGGCACGCCGGGCATCGTCGACCAGGACGGCACGATCCGCTGGGCCGTCCGCCTCGACTGGCAGGACCTGCCGCTGGCCCGGATCCTCACCGAGCGCCACGACCTCCCGACCGTCGTCGCCAACGACAGCCGTGCCGCCGCCTTCGCAACGTACCTGTTCAAGGGTGACGTCCGGCCGCCGAACCTCGTGGTCATCAAGGTCGGTCGCGGCATCGGCGCCGGCATGGTCCTTCGCGACCAGCTGTTCGGCGGCGACGGCGAGGCCGCCGGCGAGATCGGCCACGTCGTCGTCGACCCCGACGGCGACGCCTGCCACTGCGGTCGCTACGGCTGTCTCGAGACCGTCGCGAGCGCGCCCGCGGTCCTCAAGGCGTCGGGCGAGACCAGCCTCGAGGCCCTCGCCGCCCGCGCCGCCGAGGGCGACGACCAGGCACTCGGCGTCGTCCGGACCGCGGGCCGGGCGCTCGGCGGCGCGATCGCCCACCTCGTCGGCGCGCTCGACGTCCGGCAGATCACGATCGTCGGCACCGTCACCGCCCTCGGTGAGCCGTGGCTCGACGCGATCCGCGACGAGGCGGCGGGTCGAAGCCTGGCCGCGACCGGCCACGAGACCCACATCGAGGACGGCGGCACCGGCGAGGACGTCACGCTCCTCGGCGCCTGCGCCCTCCTGCTGACCCGCGAGCTCGGGCTGACGGTGCACCGATGACCGACCAGCGCCTCGACGGCCACCTCCCCGGTCCGGTCGCCGGCATCGATATCGGCGGCACCAAGATCGCCACGCTCATCGTCGACGCCGACGGCGCCGTCCTCGGTCGCGCCACCCACGCCTCCTCCGTGGGTGACCAGGGCGGCGCCGTACCGGCCATCGCGGCCTGCCTCGACGAGGCCCTCGCCGACGCCGGCCTGGCCCGCGACGACCTCGTCGCGATCGGTGTCGGTGTCCCCGGCCGGGTCGATCCGGCGCGCGGCCACGTGACGCTCGCCGTCAACCTCGGCTGGACCGACTTCGCCCTGCGCGACGCCCTCGAGCTCGAGCTCGGCCGCCCGGTCGTCATCGAGAACGATGTTCGCGCCGCCGCCATCGGTCTCCACGAGCGCGGCGTCGTCGGCGCCAGCAGCGACCTCGCCTACCTCGCGGTCGGCACCGGCATCGCGGCCGGGGTGGTCCTCGGCGGCCGGCTCCACCGCGGCGCCCGCGGGCTCGCCGGCGAGATCGGCCACGCGATCGTCGAGCTCGACGGGCCCCGCTGCGTGTGCGGCCAGTGCGGTTGTCTCGAGGCGTTCGCCTCCGGACCGTCGATCGCCCGACGCGCCGAAGCGTCTTCGGCCAAGGACGTCTACGATGCCGCGGCCGCGGGGGATGCGGCCGCCATCGATCTCGTCGATGACGTCGGACGCCGGCTCGCCTGGGCGATCCACACGCTGGTCATGACCTACGACGTCCAGCGCGTCGTGGTCGGGGGCGGCGTGTCACACGCCGGTCCGTCGTTCGAGGCCCCGCTGCGCCGGGAGCTCGAGCGGCTGCGGGCCGCATCGGACCTCGCCGGCGAGCTGTTGCCGGCCGACATCGTCGATGTCCTGCCACCGGAAGCCGAAGCCGGCGCATGGGGCGCCGTCGCCGTGGCGAGGACATCGCAGCAGGGATCGGAGGTGGTGAGCCACGCCTGAGCCGATCCCACGAAACCAACGAACCGGCCACGTCACCGGACGGAAGGAACACCAAGGAGGAGCGATGCAAACGAAGAACAAGCGGGGTCTGGGCTTGCTGCTGGGGGCGATGTTCGTCTTCTCGGCATGCGCCGGCCAGACGCCATCGACGGCGCCGAGCAGTGCGGCGAGTGTCGCCCCGAGCGCCGACGCCAGCGTCGAGCCGAGCACCCCGGCGGAGTCGGCCTCGCCGGCCCCGCTCGCTGCCGACCCGGCCGAGGCCGTCATCAAGGATATCGAGCCGAACGCCGAGGTCAGCATCTGGACGTTCTGGCTGTCGACGACGTTCGATCCCTGGATCGCCGACACGATCAGTCGCTTCAAGGAGACCTACCCAGGCGTCGAGGTCAATTGGGAGGATCATCAGGCGACGTTCGAGGACGACCTCAAGAACGCCTTCGCGGCGGGCAACGCGCCCGACGTGATCAACCTGTCGGTCGGCGAGGGCTGGGTGTCGGACTACGCCACCCGCGACCTGCTCCTCGAGCTCGACAGCCGCGTCCCGCAGGAAGTCAAGGACGGCTACTTCGAGGGGCTGTGGAAGTCCCAGAACGTCGACGGCAAGAACTACCAGTTCCCGTTCTACCAGGGTGTCGCCGTCGAGCTGATCAACTCGCGCCACTTCGAGGCCGCCGGTCTCGATCCGGCCGCGTTCCCGACCAAGGTCGAGGAGCTGCCGGCGCTGTGCCAGACCCTCAAGGACAAGGCCAACGTCGTCTGCGACATCCGGCTGACGGTCAACGACCTGCTCGCGCAGATGGTCTACGAAGGCGACGTCAAGGTCATCGCCGATGACGGCAGCGCCTTCACGTTCGACTCGCCCGAGGCCGTCCAGTGGCTGCAGATGTACGTCGATATGGTCGCCGCGGGCACCGTCGACAACACCGCGCTGACCACGAAGGACGACCGCGTCGGTCTCCTGATCTTCTCGGCTGGCCAGGCGCCGTTCTACCAGACCGGCCCGAACCTGATCCGTGAGGTCAAGGCGAACAACGCGCAGCTGTATGAGGACCTCGCGGTCGTGCCGGCGCCCGTCGGCAAGTCCGGTGTCGTGGGCAAGGGCCTGATGGGCATGTCCGTCAAGGCCGACACGAAGTTCCCCAACGCCTCGATGGCGCTGGCCCAGTTCTTCACCAACGACCGAACCCTGACCGAATTGGCCAAGCAGTCGGCGGTCTACCCGTCGGGGCCGAAGGCCTTCGAGGATCCCTACTTCAGCGCGGAGTCGCCGCTGATCGAGGACAGCGCTCGGGGCAGTGCCGGCGAGACCATCGCCAAGTACGCGGACATCGTCCCGACGATCCCGAACAAGGGTGACGTCAACGCCGTCGTCCTCGCCGGGGTCGAGAAGGCCCTGTTCGGCGGAGTCCCCGCCCAGCAGGCCCTGACCGACGCCGTGGCCGAGGCGAACAAGCTGCTCGACTAGGGGCAGCGTCCATCATCCGGCCCGCCTCTCCCCCCTGGAGGCGGGCCGGATCCATGTCACGCTCAGGACAGACCGACACGATGACACGACGCAAGGCGACGCCCTGGCTGTTCCTGCTCCCGGCGCTGATCCTGCTCGGCGTCTTCGTCATCTACCCGATCGTGGCGGTCAGTCTACTACAGCCTCACCGACTACGACATCGTCCGTCCGCCGGTCTTCGTCGGCCTCGACAACTTCATCGCCCTGCTCGACGACGACACCTTCAAGCTCGCGCTCGTGCACTCATTCGTCTATCTGCTCGTGACGCCGATCCTCATCGTGCTCTCGATCGGCCTCGCGATCGTCGTCAATCGCAAGCTCCGCGGGATCCACATCTATCGCGCGCTGTACTTCGTGCCGGCGGTCAGCGGCAGCATCGCCATCGGCCTCTCGTGGCGCTGGCTGTTCGACCGGAGCGGGTTCGTCAACTCGGTGCTCCTGTCGTGGGGCGTCATCGAGGAGCCGATCCAGTGGCTGGCGACGCCGGCCCTGGTGTTGCCGATCGCCATGATGCTCACGATCTGGGCGGGCATCGGCTACTACTCGGTCATCTTCCTGGCCGGGCTCCAGAACGTGCCGGAGGAGCTGTACGACGCCGCTCGCATCGACGGCTGCAACGACCTCCAGAAGCATCGCCACGTCAGCATCCCGGCGCTCCGGCCACAGATCGTGTTCGTCGGGGTCATCTCGAGCCTGGCGGCGTTGAAGGTCTTCGACGAGATCTACGTCCTGACCAACCGGACAGGCGGGATCCTCGACAGCGGCGTGACGATGGTCTTCTACCTGTGGGAGCAGGCGTTCGAGCGGCAGAACGCGGGCTACGCGTCGGCCATCGCGATCGTGCTCCTGGTCATCACGCTCGGCTTCTCGATCGTCAACGTCCGCGCCCTCGAGCGCGGTGGCGTGGGGGAGGGCCGATGAGCGCGACGACCCTCTCCGACATCCGGGACGCGGAGAGCTCGCGGCGGCGCGCGACGCGCGGCAGCCGGTGGCTGTCGAACGGCGTCTGGTACATCGTGCTCACGGCGATGGCCGTCATCACGGTCTTCCCGTTCGCGTGGATGCTGCTGACGTCGCTCAAGGGCCCGAACGACCTGATCACGTCGGTGCCGCCGCAGTTCCTGCCAAACGACCCGACCCTTGCCGCCTATGTCCGGGTGTGGGACAGCCTGCCGATCCCGAGCTTCTTCCTCAACTCGACGACCGTGGCGATCGCGACGGGAGCGCTCAACGTGCTCGTGGCCGCGATGGCTGCCTATCCGCTCGCGAAGATGCGGTTCGCCGGTCGCGAGTTCGTGTTCTACCTGTTCCTCGCGACGCTCATCGTCCCGGCCCAGCTGACGTACATCCCGAGCTTCATCCTCGCGGTGAACGTCTTCCACTACTACGACACGCTGGCGGCACTGATCTTCCCGAACATCGTGAGCGCGTTCAACATCTTCCTGCTGCGCCAGGCCTTCCGAGGCGTGCCGGACGAGCTGGTCGACGCGGCCCGCGTCGACGGCGCCGGCGAGTGGCGGATCTGGTGGTCGATCCTGCTGCCGATCATCCGACCGTCGCTGGCGGCCGTGGCGATCTTCACGTTCGTCACGTCGTGGAACGACTTCCTGTGGCCGTCGCTGATGCTCCACACACCCGAGGGGTTGACGCTGCCCGTGGGGCTGGCGACGCTCCAGGGGTTCTTCTCGTCGGACTTCCGATCGATCGCGGCGGGCGTGACGATGACGATCATCCCGATCCTGTTGTTCTTCATCCTGGTCCAGCGCTACTTCGTGCGCGGGCTGACCGGCGCGGTCAAGGGGTGACCGACCCGCCCGACGCCATCCTGTCGCGGGTCATGCTCGCCTTCGACGGCGTCGACCTGCCGGGGTCGATGGCGGCGAGGCTGGGCCGCGCACCTGCGGCCGGCATCACGCTGTTCCGCTCCCACAACGTCCGTACGCCTGGGCAGGTCCGCGAGCTGAGCGCCGCCGTGCAGCGGGCAGCGGGTTCGGACCCGTCGGCGCCGCTGTTCATCGCGGCCGACCAGGAGTGCGGCCAGCTCATCGCGCTCGGGGACGGATCGACGCCGTTCGCCGGGAACATGGCGCTCGGCGCGGTCGACGACGTCGAGCTGACCGAGCGGGTGGGCCGGGCGATCGGCATCGAGGCTCGGGCGATGGGCGTCAACGTCGTCTACGCGCCGGTGCTCGACGTCGCGTCGAACCCGGTCAACCCGGCGCTCGGGATCCGCGCGTTCGGTGACGACCCGGCGCTCGTCGCCCGGCACGGAGCGGCCATGGTGCGCGGCCTCCAGTCGGCCGGCGTGGCCGCCACGATCAAGCACTTCCCGGGGGCCGGCGAGGCGGCGGACGACCCGCACCACGGCGTCGCGTCGGTATCGCTCCCGCGCGAGGTGCTGGATGCCCGCGAGCTCGTGCCGTTCCGGGCCGCGGTCGAGGCCGGGGCGAGGGTCGCGATGTCGGCCCACGTCGCGCTGCCCGCGGTTTCTGGCCGCGCCGACCAGCCGTCGACGTTGTCGCGCGCGGTCATGACCGACCTGCTGCGGCGCGACCTCGGGTTCGGGGGCGTGTCGATCACCGACGCGCTCGACATGGTCGGCGTAGGTCCGGACGCCGACGGCGTGCCGGACATCGCCGCGGTCATCGACGCCGGGGTCGACCTGCTGCTCACGGCCGTCGACCCGGACGCCCGCGAGCGGATCGAGACCGCGCTGGTCGACGCCGCTCGACGCGGGCGGTTCGACGCTCGCGACGACGACGGCTCGGACCGCCGGCTGGCCGAGCTCCGGGCATGGCTCGGCACCGCGGGTCCGGCGCCCGACCTCGGCGTGGTCCGGTCGGCCGACCATGACGGCGCTCGCCGCCGAGCTGGCCGCTCGGGCCGTCACGCTCGTGCGCGACCCCGCCGGGCTGCTCCCGGTCGCCGGCGGGGAAGGCCGCCGTGTGCTGGCGGTCATGCCCCGGCCGACCGATCTCACCCCGGCCGACACGTCATCGACCGTGACCCCGGGACTGGCGGCCGCGTTGCGTCCCTACGTTGCGGACGTGGATGAGGTCACGGTCGAGATCGAGCCCGATGCACAAGCGATCGCGGCGGTCCGCGACCGGGCCGCCGGTGCGGATCTTGCCGTCGTCGGCACCATCGACGGCCACCGCCTTCGGACCCAGCTCGACCTGGTCGAGGCGATCGCCGGGACCGGCACGCCCACCATCGCGGTCGCGCTGCGCGGACCGTGGGACGTCGCCAGCTATCCATCCACCGCCACGGTCCTCGCGACTTACTCGATCCTGCCCCAGTCGATGGCCGTCCTCGCCGACGCCATCGCGGGCCGAACAAGGCCGACCGGGCGGTTGCCGGTCACGATGCGTCGGATGACGCTTCGCGACGAGATCTTCGAGCAGCCCGAGGTCGCTGCTCGGTTCCTGCGTCGCGCGCCCGAGATCGTCGCTCCCCTCGCCGAGGCGATCCGCGAGCGCGGCGTCGAACAGGTGGTCATCGCCGCCCGCGGCACGAGCGATCACGCGGCGGTCTACGCGCAGTACGTGCTGGGCGTCCGCCACGGGCTGTCGGTCGGGCTCGGGACGCCGTCGGTCATCTCGTTGTACGGCGCCGAGCCCCGGCTCGATCGCGCGCTCGTCGTCGGGATCAGCCAGTCGGGCGCGTCACCCGATGTCGTCGGCGTGATCGAGGCGGGGCGTCGCCAGGGGGCGCCGACCCTCGCCATCACCAACGACCCGTCGTCGCCGCTGGCGATGGCCGCTGCCACCTCGATCGACCTCGGCGCGGGCCCCGAGCTTGCCGTGGCCGCCACCAAGACGTACACGACCCAGCTGCTGGCGATCGCTGCGCTGTCGGCCGCGATGTCGGGCGACCCGGCCGATGCCGCGGCGCTCGCCGTGATCCCCGACGCGATGGCCGCAACGTTGCGGCTCGAGCCAGACGTCGAGGCGATGGCGGCCGACCAGGCGGGCGCCGACCGCGCGCTGGTCCTGGCCCGTGGTTACGAGTACGCGACCGCGCGCGAGTGGGCGCTCAAGCTCAAGGAGCTGGCGCGGATCTTCGCCGACCCGTACTCGGCGGCCGACTTCGAGCATGGCCCGCTGGCGCTCCTGGAGCCGGGCGTCCCGGTCCTCGCGACCGTCCGGCCGGGACCGACGGCGGCCTCGCTGTTCGAGCTGCTGGAGCGTCTCCGGAGCGATCTGGAGGCGGACATCGCCGTCGTGTCCGACCAGCCCGACGCCCTCGCGCTCGCCCGCTGGCCCTTCCCGCTGGCGCCGGGCACCCCGGAATGGCTCGGGCCGATCGTGTCGATCGTGATCGGGCAGCTGCACGCGCTGCACCTGACGAGGGCGCGCGGGCTGGACCCGGAACGGCCGAGGAACCTCACCAAGGTCACGCGCACGCGCTGAGGGCCGTGTCGTACATCCGTCCGGCCGCTCGGAGCGAATCCAGCGGTGACAGCAGGCACGCCCTGACGCCATCGTGTGAAAAAGGGCCGTACACTGCGGGCCACGCTTGCGTAGACGGAGGATCGATGCGACGCGGTCGAGTCTGGCGGCGAAGATTGATGCGGGGCGCCGCCACGGTAGCCATCGGTGGGCTGATCGGGCTTCTCGTGCCCTCGATCATCGCCGACTTCACCGCCGAGCCGGAGGTCCAGGCACGGACCGCCGAGTCGCCGGTCGCCCGTCAGTTCATCACCGCCTACGTCGCCGATGACCAGGCCACGCTCGACTTGCTCGGCACGAGCGCCGCGGTCAAGGCCAAGTCGGCGCGCTTCAAGGCCGAGTACGTCCGGGTCGACCCGCCGATCCACCTCGGGTCGTGGGTCGTCGGCAACGGCGCCACGGTGCACGCGTACGCGGCGAAGGTCGTCGACAACGCCGGCGCGGAGGACCAGCTCGCATGGCGCCTCGTCACGGGTGCCGGCCAGGTCCAGCTGATCGACCCGCCGCCATCGGTCCAGACGCCATGACCGAACCGGACACGACGCCGCCGCAGCCGACGCCGGATCCGACCGGGGAGCCGCCGCGCGACCCGGAGCGCCGCGCCGAGCCCGAGCGGGACGCCGCCACCGGGGGCACCGGAGGCATCGGCTGCGTCGATGGCGTCGTCGAGCGCCGAGAGGACTGGCACGCCGGCAGTCGGCACCGCGGAGGCCACCGATGCGGCGATCGCCACTCGCGGCGGCGCGCGATGCCGCGCTCGTGGCGGAGGGACGGCCGCCCGTCGGCGAGGTGACACCGGCCGAGGTCGCGGCCATCGACCCGACCGCGATCGACCCCACCGAAGCCGCGCCGGCCGCGACCGAGATCCCGGCGACCTCACTACCGGCGACCGAGCCGGTGGCGACCGTGGCGGCCACTCCGGTCGCCGACGCGCCGGCGGCCGACGCCGCTCGCAGCACCCGGGTGACCGCCCGCAGGGTCGCACGGACCCTGGCGATCGTCGCCCTCAGCGTGGGACTCTTCGTCGGCGGCATCGCCCTCGGCGCCACGCTCTACCAGAACCTGCGACCCGAGCAGGTCGGTCACGCCGTGGCGGGCACCGGCGATGGGCCACCGGCTGTCGCCCAGGAGTTCATCTCGGCGCTTGCGGCGAACGACGCCGACGCACTCCGGTCGTCACTCGACCAGGAACCGCATCTCGACCTGACGCGCGAGATGACGAAGTTCGGGATCCAGCGCGTCGACGACGTGCAGACCCTGGGTACCCATAGCGAGGGCTCGCGCTCCGCGACCGAGATCCTCATGCAGTACGAGAGCACGGACGGCACTCCGTTCGCGATCAACCTCGTCATCCTCGTGGATGGCGGCAAGATCGAGGGCTTCCGATGACAGCGATCCGCAACTTCTTCGGCCACGTCGGGTTCGTCTGGAACAGGAACCTGTTCCGCCTCCTGATCGTGCTCGCGATCCTGACCGCGCTCATCGTGTCGAGCGGGACCGTGGCGTTCATGCAGTCGGTGTTCGGCGTCATCGCCGCGGTGCCGGCCTTCGCCCTGCAGCTGTCGTTCGCCGCCTTCTACCTCATCGTCCAGTTCGGGTTCCTGTTCTGGTTCCTGTCCCGACCGCGGAAGTACACGGTCACGCCGGACGATCCGCAGATCGGCATGTCGTTCGCGGACTACCGGGGCCAGCCGGACCTGCTCGAGCACGCCAAGACGACGGTCGGGATCCTGAAGGGCATCAAGGAGTTCGAGGACCGCGGCGGCGAGATGCCGCGGGGCATGCTCCTGTCCGGGCTCGCCCGGCACCGGCAAGACGTTCCTCGCCGCGGTCATCGCGGCCGAGGCCGAGCTGCCGTTCATCTACATCGATGCGAGCTCGATCCGCGGCATGTTCTGGGGCATGACCGAGATGATGATCATGAAGCTCTTCCGGGATGCCCGGGGCCTCGGCCGGAAGTACGCGCCATCCGGTCAGCGCGGCGCCTGCATCGTGTTCATGGACGAGATCGACTCGATCGGCATGAACCGCGGTGGCCAGAGCAGCGGCGGCATGATGATGGGCGGCATGATGATGGGCGGGAGCCAGGGCCTGAACACCCTGCTCAACCAGATGGACTCGCTGGCGGGCCTGGTCGAGGACCGCTGGCGGTACAAGATCCTGCGCTGGTTCGGCCTCGTCCGCGGGCCGGTCGCCGACAAGCCACTCGTCTTCATCATCGGCGCGACGAACCGCCCCGAGGTGCTCGATCCTGCCCTCATCCGGCCCGGTCGGCTGGACCGGATGATCGTCGTGCATGAGCCCGACGCCGACGGTCGTCGCGACATCATCCAGCACTACCTGTCGAAGAAGCAGCACGATCCCGACCTCCCGATGGAGCTGCTCATCAACGACTCGATGGGCTGGACCCCGATCATGATCAAGACGATCATCAACGAGGCCCTCATCCACGCCCACCAGGATGGTCGCGAGTTCCTCAACTACAAGGACTGGCTCGACGCGGCCGACGAACGGGCGATGGGCCTCAAGCAGCCGATCCGCTCGTGGAACCTGGCCGATCGTCGGGAGACCGCGTATCACGAGGCCGGGCACGCCGTCGCGGCCCGCTACCTGCGGCCGTCGTACCGCATCTCCAAGGCGACGATCATCCGGCGCGGCCACGCGTTGGGCTACGTCCAGCAGAAGCCGCTGGAGGAGCGGACGTCGATGTACGCGCGCTGGATCGAGACCCAGATCATGGTCTCGCTGGCGGGGCACGTCGTGGAGAGCAAGTTCCTCGACACGCTGTCGACCGGTCCGTCGAGCGACCTCCAGGCGGCCACCCAGTCGGCGGTCCTGTACGTCTCGCGGTTCGGCATGGGCCCGACCAAGCTCATCGCCCCGGTGCCGCCCGGCCAGCTGCCGCCGGCGCCGTTCGTGGTGGCGGCACACGAGATGCTCGACGACCTGTACGAGGAGACCGAGCGGCTGCTCCGCGAGAAGGAGCCGGCGATCCACCACCTGGCCAAGGCGCTGATCGAGCGCGACGAGCTGATCGGCGACGACCTCGAGGCGGTCTTCGTGGAGGTCGAGGCGGCCTACCCGCAGCTTCGCGACAAGTTCGAGCGCAAGATCATCCCGTTCCGCGACTTCGCGCCGCCCGAGCGCCAGGTCGGCGAGGGCTGGGTCCCGCAGGCGGCCGCGCAACAGGAAGCTGCCGCGGAACCGGCGGCGAGCGTGCCGCTGGTCGGGGGCGTGCCGGTCTGGGATGCGCCGATCGGCGATCGCCCGCCACGTGCCCGCAGATACGGCCCGGGCATGCCGACCGACGTCGTGCCGCCCTGGGCGAACTGACCACGGGCCGGGCACTCGACCCTGAATAACGCACGTCACCGCGACCGTATGGCGGGAGCTACGGCATCGCACCTACCAACCTCGTCCTCGAACTGCCTAACGCGTCGTCACACACGCGATAGCGCACATTTCGCGCTCTAGGCGGGCCATCGAGTCGGCATTGGGTTGCTGACGAATTCGTACTTCATGATCGGCGCCGGACTCGGTGGCGTGCCGCCAGATCGATGGAAGCCGAAGTCCTCGCTATGCCGCTCCCAGAGCGACAGGGCATCGATCGCCCGATCGGGCCGGCGCAGCCAGCCACCAACGACTCGACCATCTACCGGGAAGGCGTTCCTGAGTACGGCTCGATGGGCCGCAAGTCGAGCCCGGTTCGTGCGACTCCCCGCGACGATCACCCAGGTCGATACCGTGAGCGGCTCCCAGCCGCGGTCCCGAGCGATCCGCCACGCGAGCCGACGTCGTCGATCCATGGTCGCGATGAGGTCGTTCACGTCGACGATGTCGGTCTTGAGCTCGATCACGAGCACCGCCCGATGGACGGGATGCCAGGCGAGGATGTCGATGACACCGCGCTCGCCGTAGATCGAGAACGACACCTCCGGAGCGAGCAGCCACGCGGGCAACGTCGATCCGAACCAGCGTGCCACCGCTTCGTGGAGCCGGCCGTGTCGTCCCGAGACCAGCCGGTCGAGGTCGCCCCCGCGCCACCTCGTCGTGAACGAGACCTGGATCTCCAGCGCGTGTGCGATCTCGAGAAGCGATCCGATCGAGACGAGCTCGAGATGTCCTCGCTCGATCGCGGATACGACCGAGCGGCCCGTACCTGCTCGCGCTGCCACGTCGATCTGGCGCCACCCGCGCTTGATGCGGACGGCCCGGAACGATGCTCCACAGCGCTGCATCGAGTCCATCACCCGGAGTCTGGCCAGGGTCACTCGCCCGGCACGTATCTCGCGCTCGATCGGCGCTGCACTGAAACCTTTCGTGCCGCGCATGCCTCATCGAGGTATGACGATGCGACGCCTTGCTTCTCTCTGTGCCGCCGTCGGGCTGGCGCTGATCACCGCCCTGCCCGTGCTCGCCCACGACGACGTCGCCGGCACGCCCGACGTCACGATCACCATCGGCAGCGGGCTGAGCGACCGCGATGTCCGTCTCGACGTCGGCGACATCGTCCGGTTCGTCAACCGCGACGACGATCGGCATCGGATGCGGTCGCGCAGCGGCGAGCGCGGGTTCGACACGGGCAACCTCGAGCCGGGCGAGTCGGCCCAGGTCCGCATGTCGACCGCCGGCACGTACACGTACCTCGACGATCGCGAACGCGACGACAGCCGGTACCACGGTCGGATCGTCGTGGCCGGCGCCTCCAACGGTTCGACCGCCGGCACGTCGCAGACGCCCACCAGGACGGCCACCGTCACGATCGGTGATCGCGTCTTCCAGCCCGCGCTGACGACGATCTCGGTCGGCGGCACGGTCACGTTCCAGAACGCCGACAGCGACGAGCACACCGCGACCTCCGTCGATGCAGGCGGCGGCATCGACAGCGGGGTCCTGAGCCCGGGCGCCTCCCACGACGAGACGTTCCCCGACGCCGGGACGTTCGACTTCCTGTGCGCGATCCATCCGGACATGCGCGGCACGATCACCGTCGTGGGTGAGACGCCGAACCCGGCAACGCCGACCCCGACCCCCGACCCGACACCGACCCCGAGCGCCACGCCGCCATCGGTGACCGCACCCGACGTCGAGCCGCTCGACATCGTCGACTTCGCCTTCGACCCGACGAGCGTCGAGATCCCCGCCGGCACGACCGTCCTGTGGACCAACACCGGCGCAGCGCCGCACACGGTCTCGGCCGAGGACGGATCGTTCGGCAGCGAGATGCTCGCAACTGGCGCGTCGTTCGAGCACACCTTCTCGACGGCGGGCTCGTACGCCTACCTCTGCCAGGTCCACCCCGAGATGACCGGCACGGTCGTGGTGACAGACGCAGAAACAGCGGCGGCGGCTCCGGCGGCAGCGGCTCCGGTCGCCGCGGCGACGACCCCCGAACCCAGCGCACCCGTCTCCGACCAGAGCTCGCTCGCCGGGATCGTCCTCGCTGTCGCGCTCATCTCGATCGCGAGCGCGCTGTTCGCCCGCCTGCTCGGCGGGCTGTCGAAGCGGGCCGAGCAGCCCTAGAGGTCGCGCCGCGCGAGCGAGATCACCGTCGCCCCGAGCACGATCACGATCCACGCGGCGCTCCACAGGAGGAACGGCGTCGGTGGCAGGGTCGGGGCGTAGAACGGGTTCGCGCCGACTCGGTCGCCGAGCCCCTCGATCCGGGCGATGACGATGGCTGGCTCCAGCGCGTAGACCGTGCCGCGCCACAAGCCGTCGCTCGGGAACAGCCAGCGCGACGCCTCGGCGACCGCCACGAGCGGCCCCGCGTCGAAGATCCGACCGACCCCAGCGAACACCCCGGCCATCCAGCCCAGCCCGAACAGCACGACGCACACGGCACCCCCGGCGATCGCTGGCAGACGCGTGCTGAGCAGCAGCGCGAACGTAAGTAGCACCACGGCCTGGGCCGCGAGGAAGCCCACCGCCAGCAGCGGCGACGGTGGCGCGTAGCCCGACACCGCCCGGACCGCGGCGATCTCGAGCAGCCCGGACAACGCCGAGTACCCGGCGACCACCACCACGAGTCCGAGCCACCGGCCGATGACGAGATCGGCGCGGCGGATCGGTCGGGCGAGCATGGCGTGCGCGACGCCCGACTCGAGGTCGGACGCGATGGCCGGCGCGCCGAGGAACGCGGCCGTCATCGCGACCACGAAGCTGAACATGAACGCGACGAGGATCAGCACCTGTGACACCCCGACCGCGATCTCGATGTCACCGGCCTCGCCGCTCTCGCGCGCCAGCGTGACGAGCCGCTCGACCCCCCACGTCGTCAGGGCGACGCTGAGCAGCGTCAGCCCGAGCAGTACCCAAAGGATCCGGCGGCGGGCAGCCTCGGCGACGGTCAGCCGCGCGATGACCCAGATGGCGTTCACCCGTCCATCCCGCCACCGACCAGCCGCATGAACAGGTCCTCGAGCGTCTCGCGCCCGGGATCCACGGCGAGTACGCGACCGCCGGCCGCCACGACCGCGCCGACGATGTCGGGCACGCGGTCCGCAGCGACGCCCCGGATCGCCAGCCAGCCATCCTCGTCATCCTCGATATCGCCGGCGTCGCCGAGCGCCGCCATCACGGCCCCCGTCGCGGCCTCGACGCGGATCCGGACCCTGGGCTCGCCGAGCAGGTCGTCGATGCGACCGCTCGCCAGCACGCGGCCGTGGTCGACGATCGCGACGCGGTCGCACACCCGCTCGACCTCCGTCAGCATGTGGCTGTTGAGGAACACCGTCGAACCCGCGTCGCGGGCGCGGTGGACGATCGTCCGGACGTCCGCCCGTCCGACCGGATCGAGGGCGGAGGTCGGTTCGTCGAGGATCACCAGCCGTGGTCGACCGAGCAGCGCGACGGCGAGGCCGAGTCGTTGCTGCATGCCCTTCGAAAAGCCCCCGACCTCGTCGGCTGCCCGGTCGGCCAGGCCGACCTCGTCGAGCGCGCCGGCGATCGAGGCCGGCGTCGCCCCGCTGCCCCCGCCACCGGCCGACCGGAGCCGGGCATGGAGCTCGAGGACCTCGCGCGCCGTCAGCCACGGCTGGTAGCGGAACAGCTCGGGCAGGTAGCCGATCTCCGCCCGCGCCGCCCGGTCACCGAGCGGCGCGCCGAGCACGGTCCCGCCGCCGCCGGTCGCTCGAGCCAGCCCGAGCAGGATCTTGACCGCCGTCGTCTTGCCCGCCCCGTTCGGGCCGAGGAACCCGAACACCTCGCCCGGTTCGACGCGGAGCGTCAGATCGACGAGCGCATCGGTGCGGCCGTACCGCTTGGCGAGGCCGTTCGTGTCGATGATCGCGCCACCGGCGGCGGCCGCGGTCACGGGCGGATCACAACCCGCTGTAGGAATGCAGCCCGCTGAACCACAGCGACCCCGAGTACGTCACGAGCACCATCCCGAACCCGATCACCAGCAGCAACGCCGCCGGGCGTCCCGCCCACGAGCGCTGGTTGCGGGCGTGGAGGTAGACCGCGTAGATCAGCCACGTCACGAGAGCCGCGGTCTCCTTGGGATCCCAGCCCCAGTAGCGCGACCAGGCGATCGACGCCCACCACGACCCGAGGATGATCATCGTCGCGAAGATCGGGAAGCCGATGATGACTGCGCGGTACGCGACCTCGTCGAGCACCTTGTGCGATGGCAGCCAGCCGAACCGGTCGTCCTGCCCTTGGACGAGATACGCGACGCCGGCCGCGAACGACGTCGCGAAGATGCCGTACGACACGACGGCCATCCCGACGTGGATCGTCAACAGCGGCGGGTTCTGGAGCGCCGGCACCAGCTGCGAGATCTCGCGCGGCAGGGACGAGGCGTACAGGAGCAATGCCAGCGCGACGCCGAGCGGCAGGAAGCCGATCGAGCGGATCGGGTAGCGACGAGCCAGCAGCTCGTATCCGGCGGTCATCGACGTCGCGAAGGCGACCGTGAACTCGAACATGTTGCCCCACGGCCCACGTCCGACCACGATGCCGCGGAGGAGCAGCGACCCGCCGAGTGCCGCGACGGCCGCGACAGTCAACCACGACGCCGCCCGCGAGAGCGGGCTAGGTGACGCTGCGACCGATGGGCCGCTGGCCGCCGACCGCGTCGTCGAGGTCACGAACGCGCCGGTCGCGACGCCGGCATAGGCAGGCTGGCTGGCGGTGCCCATCGCCGGCACGGTGACGCGTCGACCGTTCGCCAGCATGACGGCATGACCGACGTGCGCGGCGAACGAGAGGGCGACGAGCACCACCCCGACGGGGAACAGGATCGCTGACAGCTCGGCCATGGTCATCGCAATGTGGACGTTCGGCGGGGGTCCGCGGTTGCGGTCGCGCGCCTCAGGCCACCGCGGCGCCTCCGGGCTTCGGTCCGCGGGCCTTGCCGACCGGCACCGGCCGGGGCTTGACCTTGAGCTCGAGGCCGCAGTTGGTGCAGGTGTCGATCTCGGCCGGTCGACCGAGCCCACACATCGGGCAGATCACGGCGAGCTCCTCTTGGCCGCGGTCACAGCGGAGCGTGCCGCTCGGGAAGATCAGGCCGTGCCGGCGGCAGAACGGGCGGCCGGGCGGGAAGATCGGGCTGCCGTCCGCGCCGGCCGCGGCGATCTGGGCGCCCTCCTCGATGCGCACGCTGGCGCGCGGCTTCGCGACGAGGTAGGCGAGGGCGCCGAGCATCGTGAACGTCACGAGCGGACCGACGACGCCGAGGAAGATCAGCAGCGGGAACAGCCCGATGACCGAGCTCCAGTCCGGGATGACGAACTTCGAGGTGAGCTCGAGGATGCTGTTCCAGATCTGGTTCAGCGTGTCGACGATCGTCACGACCGCATGCTACCCGACGAGGGCCGCCGGCGACGCGGGTTGCCCCGCTTGACCGTGGCGCCCCGGCCGGGCTTCCAGGGCTCGCGCTCGTCGTCGGGCTCGGTCGCCGGCGGGCGCTTGTTGCCGACCGACGGCGCCGCCAGGGTCGGCCGGTCCAGTCGGTCGAGCAGCCAGCTCGTCCCGGCGGTCCGTGCCCCCTTCCTGTGGAGCGCGGTCCGCAGCTCGCGGTCGTCGGTGACGACCAGCAGCCCGGCCACGCCGCTCGCGCCCGCCGTCGCGCCGGTCTGGTCGACCAGCGACAGCAGCAGCTCGTCGGCGCTGCGCCGGCCGGCGTGGCGGACGATCAGCCCGGAGGCGATGCGCTGCCCGCGCATGCCGGCCTCGGGGGCGCCGTCGAACACGAGCTCGACGCCGACGCGAGGCGGGATGGCCGCCCGAAGCCGGCCGATGAGCGCGGCTTGCGGGACATACCCGCCACGGCGGGCGAGGGCCGGCAGGAGGTTCGAGCCGTCGACGAGCAGGCGATCGGTGTCGGTCAGCGGATCGGGCGGTCGTGTCACGACCCGATCGTACGCGCCCGGCCGAACGCCCCGGGGGCACGCGGCTACGATCGGCTGCGTGAGCCTGCTCCTGCTGGTCGATCTCGACGGTGTCGTCTACCGCGGCGCCGACCCCGTGCCGGGTGTCGCCGCGGTCCTCTCAGACCGCGCGGCGCGTGGCGACGACGTCGTCTACGTCACCAACAACTCGATGCACTACCGCGCCGACTACGTCGCGCGGCTGTCGGCGATGGGCGCCCCGATCACGCCGGATCGCGTCGTGTCGTCGGCCAGGGCGACCGCGCTCCACATCGCCAACCACGAGCCGGGGATCCGGCGGGTGCTGGTGGTCGGGGCGGGCGGCCTGGAGCGGGAGCTGCGGGACGTCGGTCTGGACGTGGTCACGGCCGGGCACGCCGCGACCCGGATGCACCAGGAGGGGGTCGATGGCTGGACCGCCGCCGGTGCGCCCGACGCCGTCGTGACCGGGCTCGACCCGGCGCTCACGTATCTCCGCCTCGCGGCCGCCGCCGACTGCGTGCGCGCCGGAGCCCGGTTCATCGCCACGAACCGCGATCCGGTGTATCCGACGGAGCGCGGGCTCCGACCCGGCGCGGGCTCGATCGCGGCGGCGCTCGAGGCCACGACCGGGGTGACGCCGCTGTCGATCGGCAAGCCGGCGCCGCCGCTGCTCGAGCTCGCTGCCGAGGCGGTGGGTCGCGATGCGCGGGAGGCGGTCATGATCGGCGATGGCCTGGGAACAGACCTGGCGGCGGCACGGGCGGTCGGGGCGAGGTGCGTGCTGATGCTCACCGGGGTGACCACCCTGGTCGAGGTCGAGGCACTCGCCGAGGACGCCCGCCCGGATGCTGTCGCAGCGGATGCCGCGGAGCTGGCCGCCGCCCTGGATCGAATGAGTGGCTAGGAGGATTGATCGCGGGAGCCGCCCGCCAGCTCCGGGATGCCCGCGGCCCACGCGTCGAACTCGGCACGCAGCGGCGCGAGCGTGCCCTCGTCGGCGAACGCGACGTCGAGCGCGCGTCGGTCGATGGCCCACAACTCGGGCAGCGTCAGCCCGATCTGCTCGACTGCCGCCAGGTACTCCTCGGACAGCGTCAGGTCCGACACGGTCAGGTCGTCGGTGCTGAGCGTGACCGGGACGCCCATCCGGTACAGCGGTCCGAGCGGGTGGTCCGCCACGGACGGCACGATGCCCGCCTGCCAGTTCGAGTGCGGCGCGAGATCGAGTGTGATGCCGCGCGTCCGCAATTCGTCGCACAGGGCCTCGTCCTCGATCGCGGCCGGCCCGTGGGCGATGCGCTCGGGGTCGATGACCAGCGCGCGGCGGACCTGGGCGGCCCCGCCCCATTCGCCGGCATGGATCGTCATGCGCAGCCCGTTCGCCCGGGCGGCCTCGAACGATCGCGCGTGGAGCAGCGGATCCGGGTAAGCCGCCTCCTGCCCGGCGAGGTCCCACGCGGTCAGCCCCTGGTCGATGAACTGGGCGGCCGTCTCGGCAAGCTCGACGTTCCGCTCCGGATCGTGTGAACGGAGGGCCGTGCAGATCAGCCGGACCGTGATGCCCGTCCGGGCCGCGGCCGCGTTCGCACCCCGGCACACCGCGGCGATCCCGTCGGCGAGTGACAGGCCCCTGGCGACGTGCAGCAGCGGGCCCCAGCGGATCTCGACGTAGCGCACGTTGTCGGCCGCCTTCGCCTCGACCAGCTCCGCCGCGATCCGCTCGAGCGCCTCGCTGTCCTGCATGAGCGCGATCGGCAGGTCGAACCGCTTGAGCAGCTCCGCCTGCGACGTCCCGGGCATCTCCCCGACGAGAGCCGAGAACATCCCGAACCAGTCGCCCGGCGCATCGATCCCCCGGGTCCGCGCCAGCTCGATCGCGGTGTCGATCCGGAGCGAGCCATCGAGGTGGAGGTGGGTCTCGGCCTTGGGCATCGCCTCGATCAGGCGACGCCGGGCTGCGCGGGTTTCGAGGTCGACCATGCGCCGATGCTACGATGCCGCCCGCCCGACCGTCGGACTCCCGTCGCCCCTGGAGGCAGAACCTGACCCGCACCAATGACCGGCCGCGACAGGTCGCGCTGGCCCTCGCTTGGCTGCTCGCGGTCGTCGTCATCGCGCTCGGTGCCGCCGGCATCGTGGCGGGCATGGACACACCACGCGCGGACGGTGGCGACCGATCGGGTCGCAACGCACAGGGCGACTCCGCCGCCGGGGCAGCCCTCGACCAGGTCGAGACGGACCTGCGCGCGCTGTCCGACGAAATCGGGGCCCTCGGCCAGCAGGGGCGCGTGATCATCGCGTCGCTCTCCGGCAACGACACCGAGGCCGCGACCGCCGCCATCGCCGAGGGCGAAGCGCTCGTCGACGGCATCAACTCGCGGACCGAGTCGATCCGTGACCGGCTGGACGCGGTCCCGCTCATCGGCACGCCGGCCGCGGCGTACGAGCTGTCGCCGTCGGTCATCGACCGTTACGCCGCGTACCTCGGCGCGCTCGACACGACCGATGGCCTGGAGGAGGCGTGGACCCGTCTGACGGTCGGCTCACTGGCGGCCAGCCGGATGTCGGAGCTGCTCGCCGCCCATGACGCGGCGGTCGTCGCGGCCGCCAGGGCCGGACGCGATGCCGACTACACGACGGCGCTCGCGCGTCTCGACGAGGCCGATGCCGCCATCGCCGAGGCGAGGAAGCTGCGCGACCGCCTCGCCGCGACGGTCGATGTGACGACGCTCGACGAGTGGCTCGACCGCAGCGGGGACTACGACGTCGCGCTGCGCAAGCTGTACACCGCGGTCCAGCGCTCGAAGGGGCGGATCAACGCGTCCGTTCGGAGCGCGATGCGCGGGGAGGCCCGCGCACAGGCCCGCCTGCCACCCGACACCAGGTCGCTCGTGCTGATCATGTCGGACATCGGACGCGGCGGGATGAACGCCTCCGCGATCGACATCGAGACCGCCGGCGACGACCTCGACGAGGCCCTCGCATCGCCGTCGCCCAGCCCGGCTCCCTGACCCGCCGTCGGCGGGTACACTGCGGCGGAGCCAGCGCGACCGACGCGACGGGGGCACCGCCAGCGGCCGCTTTCTCGATGGGGAGGATCCACACACACCGTGCAGCTTCGTGTCGTCACCGAACAACCCTGGGACGTCAAGGCCGACGTCCTGGTCGTCCCGATCGTCGGCGAGCCATCGTTCGACGGCCCGCTCGGCGAGCTCGACCGCCGTACCGGCGGCGCCCTCCGAAGTCTGGCCGAGTTCAAGGAGCTCAAGGCCAAGCGCTACACGAACGCTCTCACCCCGGCCGGTGACCTGCCGGCCGGCTGGCTGCTGACCGTCAGCGCCGGGGAGGCCGGGAAGGTCGACCGCGAGGTCATCGTCCGCGTCGGGGCCACCGCCGAGCGTCGGCTCGCGGGGCGCGCCGTCCGCAGCCTGGCGGTCTGGCTGTCGCCGCTCCTGGATGCCGATGGGTTCGATGGCGACGCGGCGACCGCGGCCGAGCTCGTCGCACGTGGCGTCGTCGAGGGCTCGTACGACCCGAAGGCCATCTATCGACCCGATATCGAGTCGGCCCCGCCCCGTCTCGATGAGCTGATCCTGGTCATCCCGGGTGGAGAGGCGACCGCGGCCACGAAGGCGGGCGAGCGCGGCGTGATCATCGGCGAGGGCGCCAACACCGCCCGCACGCTGGCCAACAAGTCGGCCAACGACATGTACCCGGAGGCCCTCGCCGAGGAGGCGCGGGCGATCGCCGAGCGCCACGGCCTGTGGATCGACGTCATCGACGAGACCCGTGCCACGGAGCTTGGCATGGGCATGTTCATGGCCGTCGGTCGCGGCTCGTCCAACCCGCCCCGGATGATCCTCATGCGCTCCGGGGACGAGGGCCAGCGCGACAGCCTCGACCGCCACCTCGCCATCGTCGGCAAGGGCGTCTGCTTCGACTCCGGCGGCATCAGCATCAAGCCGTCCGAGCGGATGGAAGAGATGAAGATGGACAAGGCCGGGGCGTGCACGGTCATCGCCGCCATCGAGACCGTCGCGCGGCTTGCCCCCGGCACGCCGCTGCTGGCGGTCGCGCCGGCGGTCGAGAACATGCCCGGCCCGCATTCGACCCGCCCGGGCGACATCGTGACCGCGCTCAACGGCAAGAAGGTCGACATCACCAACACCGACGCCGAGGGCCGGCTCATCCTGGGCGACGCGATGACGTACGCGGAGCGGCTCGGCGCCACCCACCTGGTCGACGTCGCGACGCTGACCGGCGCCGTCGCCAGGGCGCTCGGCCATCTCGTGACCGGCGCGTTCGGACAGCCGCAGGACTTTTACGACGAGCTGATCGCGGCGTCCCGGCGGGCCGGAGAGCGCTACTGGCAGCTGCCGCTCATCGAGGACTACGTGCCCGACATGGAGAGCTGGTACGCGGACTTCCAGAACGCCGGCTCGGCCGAGGGCGGGCTGGTCAAGAGCGGCCTGTTCCTGCGCGAGTTCGCGACGGTGCCCTGGATCCACCTCGACATCGCCGGGACGGGCTACTACCGCAAGGCCCAGCCGTTCGGCGCACGGGGCGCGACCGGCGTCTCGCACGCGACGCTCGTCGAGCTGGCGCTGGCGGGGGCCGCCTGACGATCGACCCGCTCGCCATCGTCCTGGCGATCGCGGGCGGTGTGCTGGGGGTCGCCGCCGACCGGTTCGCGACGCGCTGGCCCGAGCACGACGAGGAGCACCCGCCGGGGCGGCGCATCGACTGGCGGACCGTGCTGTGCGGGGCGGTCGGGGCGGTCACGTTCGGGCTGCTGCCGCTGAAGTTCGCCGGCGACACCCTCGCGCTCGTCGCGTTCGGCGCCTGGTTCGTGACGCTCGTCGTCGGGTTGGCGACCGATCTCGACCAGCGGCTCCTCCCCGACGAGCTGACCCTCCCGGTCATCCCGCTCGCGCTGCTGTACGCGGTGTCCGGCCTGAACCCGCTCGTCGGTGGCGCGCTCGTGTTCGCGATCGGCGCGGCGGTGCGTCATCCCGGCCATCCTGTACCTGCCGTCGATCCCGTTCGGGGCCGGCGCGTTCGGGATGGGCGACGTCAAGTTCCTGGCCGGGATGGGGCTCATGCTCGGTGGCGAACGGGCGCATCGGCGGGACGCTGTTCGGGCTGATCCTCGCCGGCGTCGTGCTGCTCGTGCTGCTCGTGACACGCCGGATCGGGCGGAAGAGCTACGTGCCGTTCGGCCCGTTCCTGATCCTCGGTGCGCTGTGGGCGGTGCTGATCCGCGCGTGACCGCCACCCGACCGTGATCGCTGCGAGCGATCGTTATCGGGCCGAAGGTCGACTGACGCTCGCGCAGCTCACCGTTTGATCGCCCAGAGCGATCCATCCGCGGTGTGCCTGGCAGGCGCTCGTCCTGTGATCGCCTGCAGCGATCGATTCGGGGATGTTCGAGCCCTTGGCCCCGAGATCGATCGCTGCGAGCGATCGCCTGAGCGGTACGCCGCTCAGGGAAGCGGCACGATCGTCGAGTTCCATGCCGACGCACGCACCCGCTCGCGGATGCCGGCGACGTCGATGTCGAAGCTCCAGCCGGCTGCCGTGAGACGGACGTTCGTGACGCGCACCGGGTCGGTCGGCGCCGCGGGTCGGGACGAGCAGCGTCACGTAGCGAACCGACCGGCCACGGACCGACCCCATCACCACCGGCGCGGCACGTCGATGACGCAGCGTCTCCGAGATCCAGCCCTGGATCGGCGCGACCCGACCCGAGACGACCCGGACGCTCGGTCGGACGGCGAGCTGGATGATGCGCAGGTTGCCGGTCGCCCGGGTCGTGCGAACGATGCGTCCGCTGACGACCGGGGCGGTCCCGACGTCGAGGTGCCAGAGCTGGCGGAAGGTGCGTGTCGCCCGCGAGGACAGCCGGTCCTCGACCACGAGGTAGCCGCCAGTGCGCGAGAACAGCACACGCCGCCGCTGCGCGACGCCGGCGTACCCGCGGTCGACGACGACCAGCTCGTCACGCTGCGAGTTCGTCCGCGAGTACGACAGGCTGGCGCCTGCGAGGATGCGCGATACGACAGGCCGTCGACGGTGACGACGTTGTGGGCGCGCCGGCCCATCGCGAAGGCGCGCCAGCCGTCGTTGTTGTACGTGAACATCCCGCTGTCGTCGATGAGCCGCTTGCCGTACGCGTACAACGTCAGCGATGCGTGATCGGCGTGGCCGTGGAACCGGACGCCCGGCCCGAAGCGGACGCTGTAGGCGGCCTCGTCGGCGTAGGCCCGGCGCTCGCCCCAGCCGGTCCGGCCGAACGCGAACCCGGCGCCGAAGGCGCGGAACACGTCGCGCGGACGAACGCCCACTGGCGCCGGCCGTCGCCGCGAACTCAGCGCTCGTGCCGTGCGAGCGTCGCCGCCCGCAGCCGGCTCGTGTCACCGAGCATCCAGTACGTACCGGTCGGGCAGCGTGGCGTGCGCGAGGAATTCCGGCATCCGGTCGATCCGGCGCAACGCCGACGGCACGGCCCGACCGCACTGCCGGAGTCGGTCGGCGGCACCCTGGTAGCCCTGGTAGTTGTAGAGCTGGTAGAAGACGGCCTGCTCGTTCGTCACGCCCTGGCTGTCGACGCTGCCGACGACGAGCCGCGTGAGCCGCGCGACGCCCAGGCGGACCCAGTCGCTGCGGCGGAGCACGCAGCCGGCCACGATCAGCGCGCGATTCTGGCCGAGGGCGTGGTTGCCGGCGCCGCGGTAGAACGAGGGCAGCGCGAGCACGCGCGCGTGGCTGCGCAAGGGCGCGCTCCGGGCCCACGTGGCGCCCGGCACGGTCTCGACGAAGCACGCCAGCACCATCGCGCGCCACGCGGTCTGCAGGTCGCCCCAGGCGGCCCGGGAGCGCGGCGCCGAGCGGGGGTTGTCGCGGAGCCAGTCGCGGGTCAGGTAGGTCGCCCGCCGGACGTACCACGCGTCACCGGTCTGCGTGCCACGTGCGGATGAGCGGCACGACCCAGCGCAGCGTGTGATAGCGGAATGCCCAGTTGACGTCGCGGAACGGGTTCTCGCGCCACGTCGGGTTCGACGGGAGCCGGAAGATCGGGAACGGGCCGAGCTTGAGCCGTCCGCGCCGGATCTGCCCGGCGGTCTCGAGACGGTGGCTCGCCGGGCATCGCGCAGTCGATGCCGGGCGCTCGGGCCGCGGCACGTGCATCCGGGTGGGTGGTCGACAAAGCGGCGATCGCCACGACCGTGGCGAAGACCGTGCGGCCGACGGCGGTTCGTGCGGCCGACTTGGTGGGCGTGTCCATGCCGCAGTGACGCGACGCCCGCCGGTCGATTACATCGCCCGTGCGCGGCGAGCGGGCTGCTGGTCCCGCGCTGCCCCCGGACCATCGACCTATCCGGCCGGGCACCCCCGAGTCGATAGACTTGGGCCACTGCCGGGACATTCGCTGGACTCGGCGGGTATCATCCCGGGGAGCCGGATCTGGAGTCGTCCCGCGGCCGTGCCCGTTCGTGGGCGGCGACCCACCGGCGGGTGAGACCGTCCCGGCGCCGTGCCCCGCCCACTCATGGCGCTGCCCCCAACGGAGCCTGCTCGCACGATGACGTCGCCTCGGTGATTCTTCGCCACGATCGAACCGATACCGAACGGCCCGGGCCGACCGGCTGGTCGAGCCCCGTCGGTTCGCGCCCCCCACGTCGGCTGCGCCGGCACGTGCCTGCCCTCGTGCTGCTGATCCCGCTCGTCGTCGGCCTGCTCGGCGCCCCCGCCGGCACGACCACCGTGCGCGGTGACGAACTGACCGACGCCCGCGCGAAGCAGACCGCGCTCAAGAAGAAGGTCGCGGAGCAGAAGGCACAGATCGCGGCGATCAACGACCTCCAGAAGGGTCTGGCCGCCGAGATCTCCGGCACGAAGACCGAGCTGCGCAAGATCGGCGCGGACCTGACGACGGTCAAGCGCAAGATCACCCGGATGCAGTCTCGCATCACCAAGGTCAAGGCGGCGTACGAGGACCTCGTCACCCAGCTCAAGGCGATGGATGCGGAGCTCAAGAAGGTCGTCGCCCAGCAGGCGGAGAAGCGGGTCGAGCTGGCCGAGCGGCGTGCTCAGCTCGCCGACCGCGTCCGCAGCGCGTACGACACCGATCGCACCTCGCCGCTCGAGACGTTCCTCTCGGGCGGGTCGTTCACCGACCTGCTCGCCGAGATGAGCTACTACATCGATGTCGGCGAGCAGGACCGGGCGCTGGCGGCCCAGATCGCCAAGGCCAAGGAGACGCTCGCGGCCATCCACCAGACGGTCGCCGACACGCGGGCCCGGACCAACACCCTGCGCCAGCAGACGGCCGCCCAGAAGCGTGACCTCGACAAGGCGATGCGTGCCCTGCAGGAGACGAAGCTCGAGCTGCGCCGGCTCGAGCGCCGGGTCGCGCGGACGCTCGCCCAGCAGCGGTCGCGCTACTCGTCCCTGCTGCGCAACAAGAAGAACGCCGCCGCCATCATCCGCAAGGCCGCCGAGGACCAGCGCACGCTCGCCCGGAAGATCAACGCCCTGGTCGCCGCCCAGGTCCGCAGCGGCCGCATCCCGAGCAAGTTCAACGGCACGATGCGCTGGCCGATGGACGGCTTCACGGTCAGCGGCAACTTCGGCTGCAGCTCGTTCGAGTACTACGCGCCGGGCAACGGCTGCGACCACTTCCACAACGGCATCGACCTGGTCGGGCCGTCCGGCGCGAAGGTCCGCGCCGCGGCGTCGGGCGTCGTCGTCAAGTGCGACTGGAACTGGGCGGATGGCCCGGACCCGGCGTGGATCGTCGTCATCGCCCACTCCGGCAACCTCAAGTCGTGGTACGCCCACATGGTCCCGGGCTGTCCGGTGAAGGCCGGCCAGTCGGTGTCGAAGGGCCAGATCATCGGCACCCAGGGCGCGACCGGTCATGCCACGGGTGCGCACCTGCACTGGATGGTCGAGCGCACCGACACGTTCGTGAACCCCCGCCTCTTCCTGTAAGCCCCGCGAGCGGGGGCGTTCACGGAACGTTGACGTCGGCGCGGCCGAGCCGCCCATGGTGCCGTGCTAGCATCGGGCCACCTGCACCGCATCGACTGGGGAGGCGCACCCTGACGTGAAGCGGACGATGGCGGTCATCCTCGCGGGCGGTGAGGGCGAACGTCTCTCGATCCTGTCCCAGGAACGGGCCAAGCCGGCCGTACCGTTCGCTGGCAAGTACCGGATCATCGACTTCACGCTGTCGAACTGCGTCAACTCCGAGATCCACGACGTCCTCGTCCTGACGCAGTACAACCCGCGCTCGCTCAACGACCACATCGGGCTGGGCCGGCCGTGGGACCTCGACCGCAACCAGGGCGGGGTCAAGCTGCTCCAGCCGTACATCGCCCGGGGCAAGGTCGCCGAGTGGTACCGCGGCACCGCCGATGCCGTGCTGCGCAACATGAACGTCCTCGAACACGACCCGTCGGACACCGTCGTGGTCCTCGCCGGCGACCACATCTACAAGATGGACTACCAGCCGTTCGTGGCCGCCCACAAGCGCCGCCGCGCCGACGTGACGATCGCCGTGCGGCGGGTGCCCCTCGCGGAGGCGTCCCGGATGGGCGTCCTCGCGATGGACGAGAACGACCGTGTCACGGAGTGGCAGGAGAAGCCCAAGCAGCCCAAGACCGACCTCGCGTCGATGGGCGTCTACGTGTTCTCGAAGAAGACGCTCCGTCGCTGGCTGTCCGAGCCGCGCGTCGACTTCGGGCGCCACATCGTCCCCGACATGCTCGCCGCCGACGCCCGGGTGTTCGGCTATCGCTACAACGGCTACTGGCAGGACGTCGGCACGATCCAGTCGTACTGGGAGGCCAACATGGCCCTCGTCGAGGACGACCCCGAGCTCGACCTGTACGACAAGGACTGGGTCATCCACACCCGGTCTGAGGAGCGGGCGCCGGCCAAGATCGGGCCGACGGCGCAGGTCCACCGCAGCCTCATCAGCCACGGCTGCGTCATCGATGGGACCGTCGTCAACTCCGTGCTGTCACCGGGTGTCCGCGTCGACGTCGGCGCGGTGGTCCGCGACTCGATCGTGATGTTCGACTCGGTCATCCGGTCGAGCGCCGTGGTCGACCGCTCGATCCTCGACAAGGAGGTCGTGGTCGGGCAGGGCGCGATCATCGGCAACGGCCCCTACGACGACCGCCCGAACAAGCAGGAGCCGACCCGGCTCAACACCGGGATCACGGTGGTGGGCAAGCGGGCGGTGATCCCCCGCGGGGCGCAGATCGGTCGCAACGTCCGGATCGCGGCGGACATCCGCACCACCGACTTCGTGAAGAAGGTCATCAAGAGCGGCGACTCGGTGGAGCGCAAGCCCGGGGGCCGACGCGCCCACGACCACGGTCGCGCGACCCGGGACGCGGCGGCGCGCGCCCGCGCGGGGGGCTGACCGCCCCTCGACGTATCCACGCTGAGGGGTCGCCGCCCGGGAATCGGCTAGACTCCGCGGGCCATGCCACCCGCCGACCCAGGCGTGCCCTCGGTACGCTCGGCCGACGTCGAGCGCTGGCTGAGCGACCTGGGTATCACCCCCGTCGATCGGGCCGAGCGCGATGGGATCGCCAGCTGGGATCTCGTGCTCGACGGGCGCCGCCGTTTCGACCTCCGCGTGACCGTCATCCTCGATCCGTCGATGGCGCTCATCTGCTGGGCGCACTTCGCCCCGCCGATCGGCGACATGTTCCGCAAGTCGTATCGCCGGCTGTTGCGCTGGAACGACGAGCTCCCGTTCGCGAAGTTCAGCCTCAGTGAGGACGAGCGACCGCTGCTCGCCGTCGAGCTGCCGATCGCGGAGGCCGACGTCGATGGGCTCGGTCTGGCCATCGCGCGCATCGTCGGCATCGCCGACCGCCTCCTCGAGGAGTCGGCGGCGTGGCTGTGGATCGGCGGTCGCATCCCCGACCAGTCCGACCGGCAGTCGCGCAACGAGGCGCTGCTGGCCCGCTACGACGACCGGCTCGCCGAGCTGCTGACCGCCCCCACCGAAGCGGGTCGGACCGCATGAGGCGCCTCCTCGCCGCGCTCCTGGTCGTCGTCGCGGCGATCGGGGTCGCCGGCTCGCCGCCCGACGTCGTGGCGGCCAGACCAGACCTGACGATCGTCACCGCCGCTCGCTACGACGTGCAGCCCAAGCAGCACCGCGTCCGCGTCACGGCCGACCTGACGCTGACCAACCACATGCGTGACACGACGACGAAGCGCTACTTCTTCGACCACGCGTTCCTGGCGGTCCTGCCCGGCACCAGCGGGTTCCGCCTGAGCTGGGACGGGAGCGGCCAGCCGACGGTCGGCGTCGTCAGGCGCACGACGACGCACACGCTGCTGCGGCTCAACCTCGCGCGCGACCTCGAGGCCGGGCGGTCGGCACAGTACCGACTCGCGTTCGACCTCACGGACCCGGGCGGCAAGCCGACGCGCGACCTGCGCATCGGCGACACGCTGGTGTCGTTCCCGGTCTGGGCCTTCGCCAGCGACGACACGTCCGGCAGCTCGGTCATGGTCGTGTTCCCCAAGGGCTACGAGGTCCGCACCGAGGCGGGCTCCATCCCGAGGCCGACCAGCGGCGCCGACGGTCGCACGATCTACCGCAGCGGCACGCTCGCCCGGCCGCTCGACTTCTTCGCGTACCTTGTGGCCGACCGACCGGGCGCCTACAAGGACACGGCCGTCGATGTCACGGTCCGCGGTCGGGCCGTCCCGATCCGTGTCCGGGCATGGACCGACGACCCGAGATGGGGCGCCCGGATCCGCGGGCTGATGCGCAAGGCGCTGCCCGTCCTGGGCGACCGCATCGGCCTGCCGTGGCCCGAGTACGAGCAGCCGCTCACGGTCGAGGAGGCGATCAGCCGATCGACCGGCGGCTACGCCGGCATCTTCGACCCGGGCGCCGGCGCGGTGTCGATCGCCTATTACGCCGACGACTTCGTCGTCCTCCACGAGGCGGCCCACGTGTGGTTCAACGGCACGCTCCTGGCCGACCGCTGGGCGAACGAGGCGTTCGCGTCCTACTACGCGACGACGGCTGCCGCCGAGGCCGGGATCAAGGTGACGCCCGATCGGCTGACCGACGCGCTCGAGAAGGCGCGCATCCCGCTCAACGGCTGGGGCGCGGTCGGGACCGTCGACACGACCCACGAGGACTACGCCTACGCGGCGGCGCTGGCCCTGGCGCGTCGGATCGCCGAACGGGCCGGCGACGACGGTCTGCAGGCGATCTGGGCGGACGTCTCCGATCGCCTGAGCGCCTACCAGCCGGTCGGCGGTGGCGACGAGGTCGTCAGCGGGCCGGTCGACTGGCGGGGGCTGCTCGACCTGCTCGAAGCACGCACCGACATGACCTACGACGACCTGTGGCGGCGGTGGGTGGCTCGACCCGAGGACACGGCGCTCCTCGACGCGCGCGCCGCGGCGCGGTCGCGGTACGAGGCGTTCCTGGGCGCCGTCGGCGACTGGCAGGTGCCGCTGTCGATCCGCGACGCGATGCGGGCGTGGCGGTTCGCCGAGGCGACCGACCTCATCGCCGATGCCGAGGCCGTGATCGAGCTGCGCGGTGAGGTCGAGGCGGCCGCCGCGACCGCCGGGCTCGTCCCGCCGGCGACGCTGCGCCAGGCGTTCGAGGACGACGACGGCTTCGCCGACGCCCTGGCCGAGGGCGGCGCGGAGCTCCACGCGATCGAGCGATACGTCGCGGCGACGGCCCACCGACCGTCGGACGCCGGCCCGGTGACCACGCTCGGCTTGCTGGGCGAGACCCCGGACGCCGACCTCGCCGCCGCCCGGACCGCGTTCGCGGATGGCGCCTTGGCCGGCGCCGCAGAGGCGTCGGACGAGGCCGCCGCGTCGTGGCTCAACGCCGAGCCGCTCGGGCAGGGCCGGGCGTTCAGCATCGGCACGATCGTCCTCGCCGTCCTGTTCCTCCTCGCGCTCATCGTGGCCACCAGGCGGCGGCGACGACAGCGGCGGGTCAGGATGCATGCGACACGGATCCGGACGTGAGGGTGGGGGAGATGCCGATCGGTCGTCGCCGAGCCGCTCGGGCACACGGCCCGCTGCTGGTCGCCGCCGCGCTCCTCGCCCTCGCGGCGAGCGTCGCGCCGGTCGCGTCCGAGACCGCTCGTGCCGCCGAGGACGACGGGCTCGCGGTCGGTGCCGACGCGACCTACCGGGTCGACCCGGCCGACCGGCTGGTCCGCGTCCGCGTCGACTTCGACCTGACCAACCAGCGACCCGACACGGTGCGCCAGACGTCGACAGGGACCTCGACGACCCGCTGGTTCTTCGATCGGCTCGACTTCGCGATCCCGCCCGACGCCCGTTCCGTGCGCGCGACCTCGGGCGGCCGGACGCTCGCGACCAGCGTCAGCTCGCGCAACGGGTTCCGCGCCGTCACGGTCCGCTTCCCGGATCTCTTCTACGGTCGGTCGCGCCCGGTCCGGGTCGACTTCACGCTGCCCGGTGGCACGCCGCGATCGACCAGTGACATCCGGGTCGGCTCGGCCTTCACCACGTTCACGGCGTGGGCGTGGGGCGAGGCCGGCCGGTCGTCGGTCCGGATCGTGCTGCCGCGCGGCTTCGACGACTCGGGCTATGGCGAGCACATCGTCCAGCACAGCTACAGTGACCGCGTCGAGCTCACGACCGGCAAACTCGGACACCCGACCGAGTGGTACCGCGTCATCGTGGCCGATCGACCGTCGGCCCTGACGGACCTGCGCATCGAGCCGGCCGGCCGGCCGATCGTGGTCAAGGCGTGGCCGGAGGACACGGCCTGGCGGGACCGCGTCGCCGACGTCCTGACCGACGGCCTGCCGGTCCTCGAGCAGCTCATCGGCCTGGACTGGCCGGTGCGCGGCGACCTGTCCGTCAGCGAGGTCCACACGCCGTTGCTCCACGGCTACGCCGGCTTCTACGACGAGACTACCGACGAGATCACCATGAGCGAGGACCTCGACGAGCACACCATCCTGCACGAGGCCTCGCACGCGTGGTTCAACGGGGACCTGATGCGCGACCGGTGGATCGACGAGGGCCTCGCCGAGTACTACGCGCAGCGGGTGCGCGAGCGTCTCGGCATCCGGACGGGTCCCGACCCGACACCGACCGAGCCGACGGCATCGGGCGCCTTCCCGTTGAACGCGTGGCCCGACCCGTCGCGCATCGACGACGCCCAGGATGACGCGCGGGAGGGGTTCGGGTACGCGGCGGCCTACACGGTCGTCCGGACGATCGCGCAGGACATCGGCGACGACGGGATGCGGGCGGTCCTCGCCGCGGCCGCCGCAAGCCAGAACCCGTATGCCGGCGATGGCGGCCCGGAGAAGACCGGTGCGCAACGGGACTGGCGGCGGTTCCTCGACCTCGTCGAGGAGGTCGGCGACACCGACGCGACAGCCGACCTGTTCCGGACGTGGGTTGTGCCGCCGGCGGAACGGGACGTGCTCGATGCCCGCGCGTCGGCCCGCGACGCCTACGCCGAGCTCGACGCCGTGGGTGGCGCCTGGGCGGTGCCGCGCGGCATCCGGGCGAACATGGGCCTGTGGCGGTTCCCCGCGGCGACCGAGCTCATGACCGCTGCCGAGCCGGTGCTCGACCTGCGCGACGATCTCGCGACCGCGACGGCCGGGCTCGGCCTGCAGACGCCGGCGGACGTCGAGGCACCGTTCGAGGCCGCGGACATCGCGGACGACCTCGGCGCCGTCGCCGAGACGCTCGAGGCTCGGATCGATGCCGCGGGCGAGGTGACGGCGGCGCGCGACGCCCTCGCCGCGGAGCGCACGCCGCTTGCGGCGATCGGGCTGGCCGGCGAGACGCCCGAGACCGGATACGAGGCGGCGCGGACTGCCCTGGCGGCGGCGACGTGGCCGGCGCGACTGCCGGCGCCGCGACCACCGTGAGCCTGCTCGCGGGCGCGGAGTCCGCCGGGACCACTCGGGCCGTCGTCCTGGCCCTGATCCTGCTCGCGATCGTCGCGGCCGTCGTGCTCGCGATCGTGGTTCGCACGGCGCCGCCGCGACCGTGCCGGCGTCGGCGCGGCCGTGGACGCATCGTCTACACTCGCCGCCACGCCGGGCCCGGGCGACGCGCTCCCCGCGGTGCCGTCGACGCCGATCGAGACCGCACGAGGAGCCGAGCCGGACTAGTGGGCATCCACCGTGCGCGACCCTCGATGGAGATCCTGTCGGGCGACTCCGCCGACGTGTACTTCGCGCGGGCGGAGAGCATCCTCGCCGCCGAGGGCCTCGACCCGGTCGTGACGATGGAGGTGTTCACGCGTCGCGAGGCGGTCCTGTGCGGGATCGACGAGGCGCGCAACCTGCTCGGTCACGTCCTGGCCGACGCCGACCCGATCGAGACGAAGATCGAGGCGCTCAGCGACGGTGACCGGATCTCGCCGCGCGAGGTGGTCCTCCGGATCCGCGCTCGATACCGCATGTTCGGGTTGTACGAGACGGCCCTGCTCGGCATGCTCGCGCAGTCGACCGGTTGGGCGACCGCCGCCCGCGAGATCGTCGACGTCGCCGCGCCCGAGCCGGTGATCAGCTTCGGCGCCCGCCACGTCCACCCCGACATCACCGACGTCCTCGATTACGCGGCCATCGTCGGCGGGTGTGTCGGCGCATCGACGCCGGCCGGTGCCCGGCTCGCAGGCCTCGCCCCGACCGGGACGATGCCCCACTCACTGGTCCTGATCTTCGGCGATACGGTCGAGGCGGCACTCGCGTTCGACCGCCATCTCGGCGAGGACGTGGCCCGGATCGTGCTCGTCGACACGTTCAAGGACGAGGCCGAGGAGGCGCTGCGGGTCGCGCACGCGCTGGGCGACCGGCTGTACGGCATCCGGCTCGACACGCCCTCGGAACGGGGTCGAGTCACGGCCGACCTCGTCCACGAGGTCCGCGCCCGACTCGACATGGAGGGCTACCAGCACGTCAAGATCGTCGTGTCGGGCGGGCTCGACCCAGATCGCGTGCGCTACTTCAAGGAGGCGGCTGCCCCGGTCGACAGCTACGCCGTCGGCTCGTTCATCAGCGGCGCCAGTCCGATCGACTTCACCGGCGATATCAAGGAGATCGACGGGCGACCGATCGCGAAGCGCGGTCGCATCCCCGGGACGACGGAGTCGCACCGACTCCAGACGGTCGACCTCGCCGGCTATCGGGTGCCGTCGCCTGACCGTGGTCACGCCGTCGCGCGCGACAGCAGACCGGCGGACAACGCGCCGAGCCAGCCAACCAGGGCGAGGAGCAGCAGCGCGCTCGCGAGCAATAGGGCCGGCCCGAACGCGACCGAAGCGACGACCGCTTCGACGACCACCAGGCCGAGCGCGAGGACCGCGAACCAGCCCACTGCCGCCGGCAGGAGCCCGAGCCCGAGTGCGAGGTACGCGACGACGATCATCCACAGCAGGATCGCGATGAACCCGATGCCGCCAGTCACGAACGAGCCCTGGAGGCTGAGGACACCGGCGACGAGCAGGAGCTGGCCGACCGCGACGAGCAGTGCGCCCGCGAGCGTGACGAGCGTGGCGGCGCGCAACCACGGCACCGCGTCACCGGCCATCCGGTCGACGGCACGATCGGCAGGAGCAAGGCGATCATCGTCGACGACGATGAAGACGTCGTTGACCGGACCCCAGAACGTGCCACGGCCGCCGAAGAACAACGCAAGCGCGATCCCCGAGATCACGAGCGCGACGATCGCGATCGCCGCGGAGATCCCTGCCGACGCGGTACAGCATCTGGTCCAGCATCACTCGCATCCTCGCTGGGTTCGCTGTCGGACGAACATGATATTATTTGGCTGACCATGATTGTCAATAGATTATCTCGGGACGGCACTAGGTGACGCGGCCATACCGCCTGGGCAAGCGCGCCGACCTCCAGGGCGAGACGCGGGCGCGCATCGTGGCCGCCGCGCTCGAGCTGTACCGCGAGGGGGGCATGGCCGGGACGTCGATGCTGGCCGTCGCGAGGCGCCGAGTCGCGCCGGGCACGGTCGCAACCACTCGCAGACCCGCGGCGCTCGCGACAGCGGTGGCTCGAGCGTGCTCGAGCATCTCGGTCTGCCGGACGCGGCGATCTTCGACGGCCTCCGCTCGATGCGGGCTCGGGTCGATCGCCTGGGTCGCGAGCTCGCCGCGCTGTCGGACCGGGGCGAGGGCTGGTGGTTCACGATGCAGCGCGAACCCGAGCTCGGCGCTCGTGGCGCCGATTACGCGCTCGGTGCCGAGTCTCAAGCGGCTCGGCCGCCCCGACGAGGCCGGGACCCGACGCTCGTGGCGGTCTGGCCCGGTCATCGGCCCCGATGTCTCCGCGCTCGCGGTCGCGGCTACCGCGACGACGCGGTCGCGCCGAGTCGACATCGTCGTCCGTGGCTCGGAGCGCGCGACCGACCGACCCAGCGTCGAACTGAGCGTGGCGCCGATCGTGCGCATGCGGTCGTGACGCCGAGGCGGATCTCGACGACGAGGAGGAGCGCGAGCCGCGTACGAGCTGGCTCCAGTCGCGGCCAGCGGTCGCTGGCGCACACCTTCACGCTCAGGCGGCGATCGTCCTAGAGCGGGCAGACCGACTCGAGCCCGGGAAGGCGCAATCCTCGAGGCGCTCGGCCGCGCGTACTACAACTCCGGCCAGCACGACCGGCGCGGGCGACCTCGAGCGCCCGAGGTCGACCCGTCGGCGCGCTCGCGCATTCGCCCTGGGCCAGAGCCTCAAGCGGCTCGGCGACGCGACGAGGCCGGCACGCACCTGCGGATCGCGGTCGCACTGAGCCCGGTCGAACGTACCGGGGCCTCGCCGGGTCGGGCCGGGATCGGCTAGGGCTCGTCCGTCCATCACCCGCGCGAGCCAGAACAGCCCGACCAGCGACTTGGCGTCGCGGATCTCGCCACGTTCCGCGGCCGCGACCGCGTCGCGCCACGGTCGCCATTCGAGGATGAGCCGCTCGTCCTCGTCCGGGCCGAGCCGACCATCGGGACCGGCCGGCGACAGGTCGGTGGCGATGTACAGGTGCATCAGCTCGTCGGTGAAGCCCGGTGCGGAGTAGAACGCGCCGAGCTTGCGCCACGTCGCCGCACGGAGCCCGGTCTCCTCCTCGAGCTCGCGAGGGGCCGCGAGGTCCGGGTCCTCCTTCGTGCCGTCGTCGAGGATGTCGAGGCCGCCGGCCGGGATCTCGAGCAGGGCGTCGTCGGCAGCCAGGCGCCACTGACGCACAAGCGCGACCCGGCCGTCCGCATCGAGCGCGACGATCGCCACGGCTCCCGGGTGGCCGGCGAAGTCACGCGTCGCGCGCGTCCCGTCGTTGCGCTCGACCGTGTCGACGCGGAACTCGATGAACGCGCCGCGATGCAGGACGCGCCGGTCGACGACGCGCTCACGCAGATCGGCCCCGGAGGGATCCTCCGGGGCCGTCGTGTCGCTGTCGAGCGGTCGATCGCTCAGGCGGCCGCCGTCGCCGACGGCGTCTGGAGGATGGTCTCGCCCGTGTCGCCGTCGAACACTTGCACCTTCTCGAGCGGGATGACCAGGTCGACGATGTCGCCGGGCCGGACACGATGGTCGGAATCCACGATCGCGACGATGTCCTGATCGGCGGCATTGATGTGGAGCAGCTCCTCGTTGCCGAGGTACTCGACCACGTCGGCCCGGGCCCGGAAGGAGCCGAACTCGGGACCCGTCTCGCCGATCTCGAGGTGTTCCGGGCGGAACCCGGCGACGATCTTGCGACCGCCCAACGCCATCGCATCGCGGGCTCGTGGCGGCACCGGGATCGCCCAGTCGCCCGGGCCGACCAACCGGCCGTCCTGGACCTCGACGTCGACGAAGTTCATCGCCGGGCTGCCGATGAAGCCGGCCACGAACTTGTTGGCGGGATGGTCGTACAGCTGCTGCGGCGTGCCGACCTGCATCAGCAGGCCCTCGCTCATGACCGCGATGCGCTGGCCCATCGTCATGGCCTCGACCTGGTCGTGGGTGACGTAGACGACGGTCGTCTTGAGTCGCTGATGCAGCCGCGCGATCTCGGCTCGGGTCTGGACACGCAGCTTCGCGTCGAGGTTCGACAGCGGCTCGTCCATCAGGAACACCGCCGGCTCGCGGACGATGGCCCGCCCGAGGGCGACGCGCTGGCGCTGCCCGCCGGACAGCTCCTTCGGCTTGCGGTCGAGGAGCTTCTGGAGCTGGATCGTCTCGGCCGCCTCGTTGACCCGGCGCTCGATCTCGGACTTCGACACCTTGCGCAGCTTGAGCCCGAACGCGAGGTTGTCGCGCACGGACATGTGCGGGTAGAGCGCGTAGCTCTGGAACACCATCGCGATGTCGCGATCCTTGGGGGCGACGTCGTTGACGACACGGTCGCCGATGCGGAGCGTCCCGCTTGAGATCTCCTCGAGCCCGGCGATCATGCGCAGGCTGGTCGTCTTCCCGCAACCCGATGGTCCGACCAGGACCATGAACTCGCCATCGCCGATCTCGAGGTTGAGGTCCTTCACGGCCTGGAATTCGCCGTAGACCTTGTTGACGTTCTCGAACGTCACGGTCGCCATGGGCGCAGTCCTCCGACCTGACCGTCATCGCGGGTCCATGCATCCCAGTCGCCGAAGCGATGTCCCGCACTTGGCGGGACGCGGACGGACCCCGTACGTGGCGGCGCAGGGCCCACGCATCGTACGGGCCGGGCGCGGCCGGACGCAACCGGGAAACGGGTCCCGGACGTACCATCGGCATGACGATGTACCCGGCCGTCGACATCACCCGCCGCACGTTCCTGGTCCACGCCGGCCGAGGGACGATCGCGCTGGCCGTGCTGACCGTCGCCGGATGCACGCCCGCCGCGACGGCCAGTCCGAGCGCGGCCGCATCCGCCTCGGCATCGGACGGCGGCTCCGAGCGGCGAGCCGTCGTCCGAGGCACCACCGGCGTCGGCGAGCGCCCCGCCGTCGAGCGCGGCCGGCGGCGTCACGTGGCATCGAGCCAACCTCGGCTTCGTCTCGGCCTACATCCTCGCGCGGGGTGGCGAGGCGGCCATCGTCGACACCGGCGTCAGCGGCAGCGAGGCGCAGATCGAGACCGCGCTGACCGCCGCCGGTCTCGCTTGGGATGCCGTCGGGCACGTGATCCTGACCCATCGTCACGGCGATCATGCGGGCAGCACCGACGCGGTGCTCGCGGCGGCCCCCGACGCCACGGCCTACGCCGGCGCCGAGGACATCTCCGGCATCACCTCGCCGCGGCCGCTGACGGCGGTCGGCGACGGCGACCGCGTGTTCGACCTGCGCATCGTGACGACGCCCGGCCACACCGCGGGCCACATCGCCGTGCTCGACGAGGTCGGCGGCGTCCTCGTCGCCGGGGACGCGCTTGAACACGTCGAGCGGGACGTTGACCGGCTCGAACCCGCAGTTCACCGACGACGAGGCGCAGGCGAAGGCGTCGATCGCGAAGCTCGGCGAGCTCCGGTTCGGGACCCTGCTGGTCGGCCACGGCGAGCCGATCCTGGAGGGGGCCTCCGAGCAGGTCGCCGCGCTCGCGGCGAGCGGCGGGTAGCACCGGCGACGGCCGATCGGGCCACCGACGACCCGCTACGATCGGCGGACGAGGAGGACGCCACGATGCAGACCAGCCCGGCGCTTCACGTCGCACGCGACCGGTTCCACCTGGCGTGGGACCCGGCGATCCCGGCGATCGAGACCGTCGACAGCGGCTCCGTGGTCGAGTTCGACATGCTCGACGCGTCGGGTGGCCAGCTGACGGCGACCTCGACCCTCGACGACCTCAAGCAGCTCGACTTCGAGCGCGTCGACCAGGTGAACGGTCCGATCGCGGTCGCGGGTGCGAAGCGCGGCGACACGCTCCAGATCGACCTCCTCGAGTTCGAGCCGGCCGATTGGGGCTGGACCGCCAGCATCCCGGGCTTCGGCCTGCTCGCCGACGAGTTCCCCGACGCGTATCTCAAGATCACCCGCGTGCCCGCGGTCGGCGAGCGTGCCGAGTTCCTGCCAGGCATCCGCGTCCCGATCGTGCCGTTCTGCGGCGAGGTCGGCGTGGCGCCTGCGACCGGCCCGCTGTCGACGATCCCGCCCGACGTCCACGGCGGGAACATGGACACGCGCCACCTCACGGCCGGCGCGACGCTGTTCCTGCCCGTGTTCCACGACGGCGCCCGGCTGTCGATGGGCGACGGGCACGCCGCCCAGGGCGACGGCGAGGTGTGCGGGACGGCCATCGAGACGCCGATGCGCGCGCTCGTCCGGCTGACGGTCCGCGACGACCTCCACCTCAGCGGTCCGGAGTTCCTGACCGCGGACGTGGCGACGCCGGTCGGCCGGCGCTACGCGACCGACGGCGTCGGGCCGGACCTGAACGGCGCCGCGCGCGACGCCGTCCGGCGGATGATCGACTGGCTCGGCCGCGAGCACGGCCTCGCCCCGATCGACGCCTACCTGCTGACGAGCGTCGCGATCGACCTGCGGATCAGCGAGATCGTCGACATGCCGAACGTCGTCGTCACGGCGCACTGCCCGCTGTCCATCTTCGATTGACGCGAGGTCACACCGACGTGCGGCCCTCCTCGGTCGCGACCGCATCGCCGCTGTAGATGTCGTCGACCCTGGTCAGCGCGTCGGGGTTCCGCGAGCGCAGGACGAAGTACGCGATGACCCCGAGCACGAGCCAGATCCCCACGACCGGTGCTCCGGGCCGAAGAAGACCGTCGCGGCGTAGTTGTTGAAGACATAGAACAGGCCGACGAGGACCGCCGACCAGATGACGGCCCGCGGGATCGTTCGCCGCGGCTCTCGCGCTTCCTCTCCCAGCGGCGCGACCGCCTCGAAACCGACGAACGCGAGCAGGCAGAAGATCATCACCTGGAACGCCGGCAGGACGCCGTCCTCGCCGGGGAGGAAGACGCTCACGGTGTTCTGGGGTGCGTTGACGATGAGCAGGACCGAGATCAACAGGAAGATCGCGACCTCGATGACGCCCAGGACGACGCCCGCGCGGGTCGACAATCCGATGCCGCGGTAGGTGAGGTACCACACGACGGCGGCGCACAGGATCGCCAGCCCCACCCACGCGTACTGGATATCGATGCCCAGGTAGCTCGACAGGAAGATCGCCCCGTAGAAGCCGAAGCCGCCGAGCAGGATCGGCATCACGAGGGGCCGAGGGCTGGTCCTGGGAGCTTGGCCGGTAGCGCCCCGGCGCCGGCGACCCTGAAGGACGCATATCACCCCGACCCGATGTCACCTGCCACCCCTGCCGACCGTGCAGAACGCGCATCACGGGCGACGAAACGGGAGTTCGCTGGTCCCCACGGCTCGAATCGGTCGACCTCAGGCGCCATACGGTCGCTCCCATCCGCGTACTTCATGATTGCGACAGGGACCAGCCGGAGGAAATGGCATGTGGCTCGCCGGGTTCGAAGACGTCGCTCGCCTCGCAGGCGTGACGATCCGCGAGCCGTCCTACGACGTGCGGATCGATGACCCGCAGTTCGGGCCGATCGGCGGTGAGGCTCCGCTTCGCCGCGTACTTCGAGGCATCGGAGGAATTGGCTGCACGAGCGCCGCGGCCACGTGCGATCGATCGCGACCACCGTCGACTCGTCGCGAGTCGTCGGAGAGTTCGAGGTCGAGCTCTGGACGGGCGACACGACGATCAGCCTGCCCGTTGCAGTCGTCGCCGAACCGGACGTGCAGGCGATGACCCTCTGGATCCGGATCTATCACAGTCAATGGCCGCTCTTGGGTCGACACATGGTCCGTCTGCCGCTCCTCGCGAAGGACCCGTCGGTCCGCGAGTCGGACGTCGTCGGGCGAGTACCAGACGGCGCTGGCGGCCGGTGACGTCGAGCGGATCGTCGCGACGTTCGAGCCTGACGGCTGCTTCCGCGAGCCGGCCGGTGGCGAGTTCCGCGTGTGCGGGACCGATGCGTTGCGCGGCATGTTCACGACGTTCTTCGGCGTCGGCGGCGGCATCACGCTCGAGCACTGCACGGCGACCGAGGACGGAACCCGCACGGCGCTCGAGTTCAACGCGATCCGTTGGGGGAGCACGGACATGCCACCGCAGGCGGGCATCGCGGTCTACGAGCGCGGTCCGACGGGCAGGATCGCCGAGGCCCGCGTCTACGACGACGTCGACCCGCCGCTCGGCTGAGGAATTTGTGGGGTGGCCTATGGGGCTCGAACCCATAACCTTCGGAGCCACAATCCGATGCTCTGCCGATTGAGCTAAGGCCACCGCGGCGCGTTCGTCCGATGCGTGCGCGCTTGGCGCGGAGGACGAGGCCAGCGGAGTATATCGACCGAGCCGCTCATCGGGTACCGCCGGCGTGGTACAACGGTCGCCGGAGGACTGCTGCGCCATGATCATCAGCTGGCCCGGCGGCGTGACCGACCAGGGTGAGGTCGCCCCCGCGACCTGTCCCAAGTGTGGCAACAACGTCGTCATGCACCTGATCCGCACCCAGGACGCCATCGCCCTGTACTTCATCGCGGTCGCGCCGTACAACGTAAACGAGTACCTGTCCTGCCCTGTCTGCAAGTCCGGGCTCCAGGTCCGACCCGATCAGCGGCCGGCCGTCGACATGATGCGCGCGCACACCGCGACGTACCGTAGGCGCGCCTTGACGAAAGGGGGCCTACGACACGATCGCCGAGCGGTTCTGGGCCAAGTTCGGGATCGCTCCATCCGGCGAGCAGGTGGTCCGACCGGCACCGCAGTCCGCGGTCCCGCCCGCGCCGGTCGTGTCGCCCGACGCCCCGCCAGGCCCGTCGCTGTCGGCGCAGCTCGAAGGTCTCTCGCAGCTCCACGCCGACGGAGTCCTGACGCAGGACGAATTCGAGGCCGCGAAGAAGCGCGTGCTGGAGACCTGATCGGGAGGACGACGTGGCGACGAAGACCGATTTCACCGAGGAGGAATGGACGACCCTGCAGCGGGGCCTGACCGGGAGCGGGATGCTCGTCTCGCTCAGCGAGCGCGACTTCACCGACATGTTCGGCGAGGCCGGGGCGATGGGGAAGTTCCTCGCCGGTCAGCAGGTCGCGGCGTCGAGCGACGTCATCCGCGAGCTGGCCAAGACCCACAGCACCGGGTTCGGCCTCACCACGTCACCCGACGCGGTCCGGGCCGAGACCATGGCGGCGCTCCGGTCGTCGATCGCGACCCTGACCGCCAAGTCGCCGGACGATGTCGAGCCGTACCGCCAGCTCGTGCTCGGCCTGGCCGAGGCGGTCGCCCAGGCCAAGGGCGGTGGCGAGGCCCAGGTCGAGGCGGCGATGATCCAGGAGATCCGCGCGGCACTCGGCGGCTGACGGACGCGGGCCAGCTCAGGGCTGCTGCGGGGGTGGCTCCTGGGATACGTCCACGGTGAGCTCGTAGATCCCATCGTCATCGTCCTGATCGAAGACCACCCGGAACTTGGCCGTCACGGTGCTGAGGTCCGGGGCTTCGACGACGAGGCTCGGATCCGCCTGGATCGCCTTGAACGGCGGGAGGTGCACGGACGCGCGGTCGACGGGCGAGAAGTCGTCGAGTTCGACGAGCTCGAAGTCCGCGCCGTCCACGTAGCGGATGCCATCGAGCTGCGGGAGCTCGCGCTCGGAGTCGTCGTCGAAATCGAGCTCGTCGCTGTGCGGGATGTGCAGGAGCAGGTCACCGTTGGAGGTGAGGTTGATCTGGATGTCGTCGGAACCCCACTCGCTGCCGAGGAACCCATCGGTCTCGTCGATGCAGACCAGCTCGGCGGCTCGCTTGGCGCGGGTCGGTGGCCCGGCCAACGCGCCGGGCACGGTCGACGGCTTGGAGTAGAGATACGTGACGTTGCTCTCGAGGAGGATGCTGAAGCCGAGCGGCGGGAACGGTGGGCCGGTCTCGCGCTTCACCAGGAAGAACCCGGCTGCGGGTCGGTCGTACACGTGGCGTGCGATGACCGGATCCTGTCCGGCGGCCTCCTGCGCGACCAGGTCCTTCCCGCTGCCCGGCTGCTCGGACAGCACGAGCAGGCTGAATGCGTCCTGGTCCCCGCGCACAGTGATCGTGCTCTCAGCGGTCAGGCTGCCGTCGATCCGCGTATCGAACGGGGCGCAGAACCACACCGAATCCAGCTCGTTCCACGGCGTGTAGCTGAGCTCCGGGCTGTGCGGGGCGCCGTCCCTCGGAGTGAACGGCTCCTCGATGCCACGCATGATCGGGATCGCATCCGCCTCGCTGGTCCCGAGGAATCGGTGGATCCGCAGCCGGTACGACGCACCCTTCCGGCGATCGAGCGGGAACACCCGGATGTAGAACGGGGCGCTCGGCAGCACGAAGCGCACCCCGTAGGGTGACTCCTCGTCCGGCGGATCGGTCAACAGGCGGAACGGCTGGTGCGACACGCTCAGGTTGTCGGCCGTGTAGATCTCGAAGGTGCATGGTCCGTCGTTGCTGAACTTGAAGCCATAGGCACCCTGCCGGTCGATCCGATACCAGTGCATCTGCCCGGCTTCGAGCCCGCCGCTCACCTCCGGGTCGGGTGGTGGCCACGGGGGCGGATCCTGGAAGTCGATGACCTCGGCGAGCATCGCCGTCCCCCGGGCGTGCATGGCGTGATAGTCGATCGACAGCGGGAGGTGATCGCTGGTGTACATCGGCGACCCGCCCTGCCCGTTGGCCACCTCCCACGGGATCGCGAGGTGCTGCCCGATGAGCCGTCCCGCGAACGGCGGTGAGGACCGGATGAGGTAGTCGAGACGCTGGTTGCCGTTGGCCGTGACGCCGCGGTCGAAGTTGGCCGGCAGCGGCGTCCCGACGAAGCTGGAGTCGCCGGGGCACTGCTCGCGGTACCACGAGTCCACGAGCTCGTCGGTGTATCGGCTGCCGGGCGTGGCGAACAGGCCCTTCCATTCCTGGCGCGGACCGCCCTGATCGTGCGTGCCGTAGATGTTGAGGTCGCCGCAGAACAGGACCTCCTCGGACGTGGAGGCGAACTTGCCCAGGAGGTCGAGCACCTGGTCGAGCTGTTTGTGCCGGACCGTGGCGTTCTTGCCGATGTCGGTGAGCGGGTCCGCCTGCGTGTGCGAGGCCAGCAGGTGGAGCGTCTCGCCATCGGGTCGCCGGAATGCCGCATAGACGACGCCCTTGGCCGCGAAGGCATCGGCCTCGGTCGCTTCCTCGTACGGCACGAACGCTACCCGCGGGATGCTGGTCAGCGACACGCCCATCTCCTGGAGCACCGGGACGAGGTCCGGCGGGATGGGATCCTCCACGAACGGAAGTCGGCTGAAGATCATCAGCCCGGAGTCCTCGTACTTCGTCTCGGCGAGCAGGGCGAGCGCGCCGACGGCGATGCCCAGGGCGGCGAGCCAGCCGATCCCGGGGATCGCGAGCAGGACGGCCGCCGCGGCGGTGATCCCCAGCTGGACCCCGAGGTGGTCGACGTCGCACTTCTGGACCTGGTTCGGGTACTCCGCTCCGAGCTCCGCGATGAACACCTTGCGGGCGTCCTCGTCGAAGACCTCGTTGAGGCACACGATGTCCCACGTCCGGTAGCTCTGGAGGATCCGCTTCGAGATCTCGCGAGCGCGCTCCTCGGCACTCGTCGTCGGTGTGAGCGTGCCCTGGGCCAGGACCTCCATGCCCCACGACCGACACTGCACGTTGTAGGTCAGCACGCGGACCGAGCTCACGGCAGGCGCCCTACCGCGACGGGTCGCTCGATGCCGAGGTCCGCAAGCCGAAGCTCGGCGGTGACCTGCAGCGCGGCGCCCGTATCGGAGAGGCTTACGACCGTCCGGTGCGGCGGCACGAGGACGAGGATGGAGCCGCCGACGACGCGTGCGGATGCGGGTCCGTTGAGCTTCGGATCCGACGAGGCGCGTTCCACCGCGAGCGTCGGACCGAGGACGACGACCTTGCGCCCACCGAAGTCGGCCACCACGATCGCCGCCCCGTCGATCGTGACCGACGTCGGCGACAGGAGCGCACCGACGGGCGACGTCGTCCAGCCCGTCCCGTCGATGTCGTCGAGGCGGACGACGCGGCTAGCACCCGGGTCCGCGATGAGGACCTGCCCCGTGTCGGTGGCATGGATCCCGGTCGGATCGCGGAAGGTGCCGACAGCCGGATCGGCCGGCGTCGGCATGCCGCCGGCACCGTAGGCCGTCCACCCGGAGCCGTCGATCCCGTCGACGCGGACGATCCGACGGTTGCCGGAGTCGGCGATCCAGATCCGTCCGCCGGCATCGACCGAGACGCCGCTCGGGGCCTTGAACTCCTGGTCGCCCGATCCGCTGGATCCGAGCGTCGTCCAGCCGCTCCCGGACAGGTCATCGATCGGCGACGATGCGGTCGTTGCCGCGATCGGCGATCACGAGACCGCCGGACGGCGTGGCGAAAGCCCCATCGGGGTGACGAACTGGCCGACGCCCGAGCCGAGCGAGCCGAAGGTCGAGTCGAGCCGGTCGTCGATGACGATGTTGAGGTGGCCGTGCCCGTCGGCGATCACGAAGTCGGCGATGGCTCAGGTCCTCCCTCACATGCGGCGGAGCCGCACCGTAGGCGCCGATGCGCACCGAGCGCCACCCGACCGACCGGTGGATCCGCGGCGTGCGCACACCTCGCGCATTCGATGTGGTGCCGGAGATTGAACCGGTTCGCCGAAGGTCCCGCCGTACCTTGTAAGCGACCAGATCGGTCGCCCCCGGGAGGGATCGCACCAGCTCTGAGCCCGGCGTCGGCGCGCCCGCCGCGTCGCCGCACCCGCCGCGTCGCCGTCACCCTCACCTTCCGGCTCGTCCTCGGTCGCGGCGTCGCCACGCGCTTCGTACCCGCCGCTGACTGGATCGTTCACTTCGGACATGTTCGGCATCTCGATGGCCTATCCGGACGGCTGGATCGTCCAACCGGCGCGACAGCCCTGGGACTCGAAGATCCAGTCGGACTGCGAGCCGGCGTGCGTCGACGAGATGGCCGGGCGGGGCGACAACAACCCCTTCTTGCGCATCTTTTCCGAGCCACTCGCCGGGGCGACCGGGGATGCATGGATGACGCGAGATCCTGTCCGATCCCGTCTGGGGCGACACCTGTGCCCCGACGACCGAGCCGGTCACGATCGATGGCGTCGCGGGTCGGATCGCGGTCCACTGCCCGGATGCCGTCCAGAACGGTCTGGTAGCGGCAGGCGGGCGAGGCTACCTGATCCTCCATTACGGTGCCGCAGACATGGCCTGGTTCAAGCGGGTCCTGGCCACCGTACGACTCGATCCGGCCAACGTCGTCGATGCGTCGCCATCGGCGTCGCCCTGAATGCCGAACGACCGCGCCGGTCACCGGCGCGGTCGTTGCGCACGCGATCGGCGACTCCGAGGCCGCCTGTGTCAGTCCGGGTCGGGACCTCGCTCCGAACCCGCGTGGGTCGGTGCCGTCCAGGGCGCGACCGACCGCAGCAGGCGGACCGCGGCGCTCGTGTGGTCCGCGCTCGCTCCGGCCTCGACGGGCTCCGGCTCGGGCTGCGGCCAGGACGACTCGGCCGTGGCCGCCGGATCCATGACCGGTACCGGATCTGCGGCTGTCGTCGCCGTGGCTTCGGCGATCGGGATCGCCTCGGCCGACGCCACCGTGTCGTCGGACTCGCCGATCGCCTCGACGGCCGGCTCGGCCTCCGCGGTCACGGCATCGGGGTCGGCCATCGCCGTCGGTGCGCCGCCATCGCCGTCGGAGCCGTCGTCGCCCACGGCATCCGCGACGGCTTCGGTGGGCGGCGCCGCCTGCTCGGCTTCGGGCTGGGCGAACATCGCGACGGCGCTGGCGCGCGCCCGCGCGCGCACCTGGTCGAGGTCGGGCGGGGTAGGCAGGGTCTCCGCACGGGCCACGATCGCTGACGGGTCGTCCGACTCGGCCAGCTCGGCGAAGAACTGGTCGAGCGTGGTGTTGTAGTCGCGGACGGCGTTGTCGACGCCCTCGATCTCGGTCTCGATGATCGCGTCGTGCTGCTTCAGGTACTCATCGAGGCTCGATCGCCGATCGCCGATCTTCTGGTCCGCCTCGCCGCGGATCCGCTCCATCTCGGCGGCGGACCATTCCTCGATGTGCTGGACGTCCTCCTCCGCCAGGCGCCGGAGCTCCTCCGTCTCGATCGCGGCTCGTGCGCGAACCTTGTCGACATGCCCAGAGGCATCCTCGGCCACGCGGGTGCCGATGTTCTCGCGCTCCCGCTCGGCCGTGGCACGCATCGCGACGGCCAGCTCGGCCAGGAATCCGGGCCGCAGGCCGACCGGGTCCGGCGCCGCGCTGGTGGGCACATTAGAGTCGCTCGCGACCGGCTGATCGGTCGCGTCGATCGGTGCCATGCCGTTGACATGGCTGGTCTCGGGCGTGATGGGATCGTCGATCTGGTCCATGCGTCCTGCCTCGTTGGGGTGACGAACGTACCAAGATGGCAACGCCTTTGGCAACACCCGTGCGGGCGCGCGAACACGGCGTGGTGCGGCCGGGAACCACCGATATCGCGATTTCGCGCGTGACATGATGGCGCCGTGGTCCTGAGCGAACGGGCGGGCAAGCCGGCCGATGCGTCGATCCTCGTCGACATCGACGCCCTGCTGGCGGCCTACTTCGACCGGCGCCCCGACCCGTCCGATCCCGCGCAACGGGTCGCCTTCGGCACGTCGGGCCACCGCGGATCGTCGCTGCGGAGCGCCTTCAACGAGGCCCACATCCTGGCCACGACCGAGGCCATCTGCAGGTACCGGGTCCAGCGCGGGTACAGCGGACCGCTCTTCATCGGCCGCGACACCCACGCCCTGTCCGAGCCGGCGACACGGACGGCGCTTGGTGTGCTGGTCGCGAACGGGGTCGACGTGCGGGTCGACGCGGCCGATGGGTACACGCCGACCCCGGCCATCTCGCACGCGATCATCGTCGCCAACCGGCCGAAGGACAGCTGGCGCCATCTCGCCGACGGCATCGTGGTCACGCCGTCGCACAACCCGCCCGACGACGGCGGCTTCAAGTACAACCCGCCCAACGGCGGCCCGGCCGACACCGACGTCACGAGCTGGATCCAGGACGAGGCCAACCGCATCCTCGCGGCATCGGGTCACGACGGGTTTGACGGCATCGCCCGGGCATCCGATGACGAGGTCCACGCCGGCGTCACGACGTACGACTTCCAGGGCGCGTACGTCGACGACCTGTCGGCCGTCATCGACATGGACGCGATCCGCGATGCCGGCCTCCGCATCGGGGTCGACCCGATGGGCGGCGCGTCGGTCGCCTACTGGGCCGCGATCAGGGACCGCTATCGCCTTGACCTGACCGTCACGAACGAGACCGTCGACCCGACGTTCGGGTTCATGACCGTCGACTGGGACGGCCGGATCCGGATGGACCCCTCGTCGCCCCACGCGATGGCCGGCCTCGTCGAGCTGCGCGACCGCTTCGACATCGCCCTCGGCAACGACGCCGACGCCGATCGGCACGGCGTGGTCACCCCGGCGCAGGGGCTGCTCAACCCGAACCATGTGCTCAGCGCCGCCATCTCGTACCTGTTCGGTGGCGGTCGGGCGTGGGGGAGCGACGTCGGCGTGGGCAAGACGCTCGTCTCGTCGTCGATGATCGACCGGGTCGTGGCCGACCTCGGGCGACGACTCGTGGAGGTCCCGGTCGGCTTCAAGTGGTTCGTCGACGGGCTGGTCGACGGGTCGATCGGCTTCGGTGGCGAGGAGAGCGCCGGTGCGTCGTTCCTCCGCCGCGACGGCTCGGTCTGGACGACCGACAAGGACGGGATCATCGCCGACCTGCTGGCGTGCGAGCTGACCGCCCGGCTCGGGCGCGACCCGGGCGAGGTGTACGCGGGTCTGACCGAGCGCTTCGGGGCGCCGGTCTACCGCCGGGTCGACACGCCGGCGAGCCCCGACGAGAAGGCCGCACTCGGTCGCCTCGCGCCGGCCGATGTCACGGCGACACAGCTCGCCGGCGATCCGATCACCGCGATCCTCACGAAGGCGCCGGGGAACGACGCGGCCGATCGGCGGGCTCAAGGTCACGACCGACTTCGGCTGGTTCGCGGCCCGGCCGTCCGGCACCGAGAACGTGGCGAAGGTCTACGCGGAGAGCTTCCGCGGCGAGGAGCATCTCGAACGGCTCATCGACGAGGCCCAGGCACTGGTGCGGGCAACGGTCGGCTAGCGCCCGAACAACGGGATCCGCGCCCCGGTGATCGCCGCGGCCTCGTCCGAGGCGAGGAACCGGAACGTCTCGGCGATCTCCTCCGGCGTCGTCCACGACGACTTCTTCGGGTCGCTGGTCCGCTCGCCCACGACGTCGATCGAGCGGACGACCACGAGGTTCACGGTGACGCCGCTGGACGCGGTCTCCTTTGCCAGCGAGCGGAGGAGGGTCTCCTCGGCGGCCTTGCCGACCGCGTACGGGGCCAGCTTCGCGGCCGGTTCGGAAGCCGCCGGCGCGCTGACCGCCATGACCCGGCCCCAGCCGCGCTGGACCATGCCGGGCACGACCGCCTGAATGACGTTGAGCGTCGTCCACAAGTGCTGGTCGAGCATCGAGCGCATGACCTCCGGGTCGACCTCGACCACGGGCGTGCCACCCGCCCACCCGCCGACCACGTGGATGAGGACGTCGATGCCGCCGATCACCTCCTCGGTCGCCGCGATTGCGGTGCGGGTCGCGTCGCGATCGCGCAGGTCCACGACCACCGGCATCCATGCATCGGCGTCGAGGCCGAGCTCCGCACCCAGGTCCGCGAGCCGACCGGCGTCGGTTCCGGTCAGGATCAGCCGAGCCCCGTCAGCCCCGAAGGCGCGCGCCGTGACCCGGCCGAGCCCGCCCGTCGCACCGGTGATGAGGACGACACGACCCGCGGACGACATGCGGGAAGTCTGCCAGTGCGGTCAGCCCTTCCGCGCGGCGTTCTGGTGGTTCGGATCGGGCGGAGCCACCCACTGGCCGAGGGCTCGCAGCAGGCGGTTCGTGCTAGTCATCGCCTCCGCGGCCGCCGGGTCCGCGGCGACGACCACGAGGTCCTCGTCGGGAGCCTGGAGCGGGTCGACGGCCATGGCCAGGCCATCGGGCCGGCTCACGGACGACGGATCCATGACGCCGACGCCGGGACCACCCCCATCGGCTTCGACGTACTTCGCGATGGCCGCGGCCCGGGCCTCCGCGCGTGCGCGGTCGAGATCCGGTTCGGCCGGGATCGTGCCGGCTCGGCGAGCGACGTCGGCCGCGTCGTTCGAAGCGAGCAGACCTTCGATGAACGCATCGAGCGTGGCCCCGTATTCGGCCACCGCGAAGTCCACCCCCGCGACCTCGGCGTCGATGATCGCCGCGTGCCGCTCGAGGTACGTCTCGAGGTCGGCGTGCCGCTCGTTCCTGCGCCGCTCGCCCTCCTGATGGACGCGCGCGATCTCGTCGGTCGTCCAGGTGTCGATGGCCTCGACGTCCTCGACGGCGGATCGGCGCAGGGCGTCGGCCTCGAGCAACGCCCGCGCCTGGGCGAGGCCCGCGTGCCTGCGGGCGTCGTCGGCGACGATGCCGGCCATCCGCTCGCGCTCGCGAGCCGCGGTCTCGTGCATCGCCTGCGTGAGACTGGCCAGGAAGGACGGCGTCGCCTCCGTGGCGACGCGTCCCTCACCGGACGCGGCGTCGTGCTGCTCGTTGTGGTCCATTCGTACTACCCCCCAGGTCGCCGAACGTACTGCCCGCGACCGGCCGGTACAACACGGCCGCGACGATTGCGGTGCGCGGTGGAACCGCCTCGGGGGTCAGGCGACCGCCGCGGACCGCACCGCTCTCGTCCGAACGTATCCGGACCCGCCGGTACCCGGGTCCGGGCGCGTGGGACCTTCGCGCGGCAGACCCGACCAGACCCGCTGCCTACGGTGAGGACCCCACCAGATCCACCGCCGCCGCTCCGGCGACGGCCGCACGGGACCTTGCCGACCACCGATGCACGATCGCCACCACCGTCTCCCGACACCCGCACTGCTCGCGCTCGTCTTCGCGATCTCGTCATTCGCCGTCCTGGCACGGCCCGGCACGGCACTCGCCTGGGATGCCGGCGCGTACAGCTCCAGCTCCGAGCGGCAGCTCGTCGCGCTCACCAACCGCAGCCGCGCGTCGGCCGGTCTCCGGGCACTGCGGGTCGACCGGACGCTGACGACCATCGCCCGATGGCGCAGCAAGGACATGATCAAGCGCGACTACTTCAGCCACGACATCCCCGGCTACGGCTCGGTCTTCAAGAAGCTCGACTCGAAGGGCTACTGCTATCGCATGGCGGGCGAGAACATCGGCTGGAACACGTATCCCGATGCCGACGCGACAGCGGGGATCCACGCGATGTTCATGAACTCGTCCGGTCACCGGAAGAACATCCTGAACCGAAAGTGGGACGTCATCGGCGTCGGCGCCTACAAGGGTGCCGACGGCAAGAAGATGTGGACGGTCCTGTTCGCCGACAAGTGCGGATCGACGGCGGTCCGGTCCACACCCAAGCCGAAGCCGCGCGCGACCCCGCGACCGAAGCCCCGGACCGTCGCGGCGACGCCCAGGCCGACGCCGCGGAAGACCCCACGACCCACCCCGAAGCCCACCCCGAAGCCCACCCCGAAGCCGACGCCCGTCCCGACCCCGACGCCGGTCCCGACCCCGCCGTTGGTCGCGTTGGAGCACCCGCCCGAACGCGCGGAGCCCGTCGCCGGCGACGCGGAGGACGGCGAGCGGGCGACGACCGACACGGGCCTGCGGGTCGTGGCGTCGTCGCCACCCGTCGGGATCGTCGAGACGGTCGTGAGCCAGGTGGCGGGGGCGTTCCTCGGCGGATGACCGCCCCGCATCGGGGTACTAGCACGGAGCGGACCATCGAGCGACTGCCGGTGTCCGCACTCCACCGGTACGGTGCCATCCGGACCACACCACCACGGACCGAGGCCGAATGACCGCTCTGCTCACCCGCCTGCTCGATGCACCCGACAACCGCAGCCGCGACGGGATCATCCTCGAGGCCCGCGACCTGACCAAGGCGTATCCGCTCGGCTCGACGACCGTCGAGGCGCTCCGCGGCGTCAGCCTGACCGTCGGCGCGGGCGAGTTCGTCGCCCTCATGGGTCCCTCGGGGAGCGGCAAGAGCACGCTGCTCCAGCTGCTCGGCGGCCTGGACCGCCCGACGAGCGGCGAGGTCGTGCTCGAGGGCGAGCTCATCAGCGAGCTGTCCGACGACCGCGCGACACGCCTGCGGCGCGACCGGACCGGTTTCGTCTTCCAGTCGTTCAACCTGATCCCGCTCCTCGACGTCACCGAGAACGTCGCCCTGCCGTTCACGATCGCCGGCCAGGATCCGTCCCGCGGCGAGCTGGCCGAGCGCATCCGCGACGTCATCGGGCTGGTCGACCTGACCGGCAAGGAGCACCACAAGCCCGATCAGCTGTCGGCGGGCGAGCAGCAGCGGGTGGCGATCGCGCGTGCCCTGGTGACCCGGCCCGCGCTGCTGTTCGCCGACGAGCCGACCGGCAACCTCGACTACACGACGGGCACCGAGATCCTCGATGCCCTGTGGCGGTCATGCCAGGAGCGCCACCAGACGGTCGTCCTCGTGACCCACGACTCGAAGGCCGCCGCGTACGCGGACCGGGTGCACGTGATCGGTGACGGCCGGATCCTCGACACGATCGAGCTCGGCCGGCGCGCCAGCCACGACGCCACGGTCCTCATCGCCCGGCTCGCCCGACTCGGTCTCTGACGGGCATGCGCGGCCTCCACGGCCTCGCGTGGCGCGGGCTGCGCGCTCGCCCGATGCGCACGACCCTCACGACGGCGGGCGTCGTCCTCGGCGTCGCCGTGCTCTACGCGGGCCTTGCGACGAACGCCGGCATCGACGCCGCGGTCGACCGTGCGGTCGCGACGCTCGTCGGCCGGGCCGATCTCCGGGTCGCGGCGTTCGGGGAGGCCGGCCTGTCCGCCGCCACGCTGGCGGCGATCGAAGGGACGCCCGGGGTCGAGACCGCGGCACCGTCGTTCGAGCGGCGCACGTACCTCGGCACCGGCCTCCTCGGGCCTGGGCCGCTGCCTGCGCCGGTGACGGTCGTCGGCATCGATCCGACCGCCGAGGCGGCCATCCATGACCTGACGCTCGCGGCGGGTGCGCCGCTCGGATCCCCGGACGAGCCGGTCGCGCTGGTGACCTCGACGCTCGCCGCCGAGGACGGCCTGACCGTCGGCTCGCGGCTCGGGCTCCAGGGCGTCGATGCGCCGGTCGACCTGCGAGTCGGCGGCATCCTGGCCGGCGACGGTCCGTGGGGTGGCCCGACCGGGCGCGCCGTGATCACGGGGCTGCCGGTGGCACGGTCCGTGTTCGGCGCCGAGGGCGTGACCCGGGTCGATCTCGACCTCGCGCCGGGGAGCGATGCCGTCGCGGTCGTCGACGCGCTCGAGGCCGCGCTGCTCGACGAGCCATACGTCGTCTCGACGCCGCGCGAGATGGCCGCCGCCATGGCGGCGTCGACCGGCGATTTCGCGGCGACCACCGCGTTGATCGCGGCCGTCGCGCTGTTCGCCGGGGCGTTCCTCATCTTCAACACCATGTCGATGACGGTCGTCGAGCGGGTGCGCGAGCTCGGGCTCCTGCGAGCCGCCGGGGCGACGCGCGGGCAGATCACCGGGTACATCCTCCTCCAGGCCGCGGTCATCGGGCTGGTCGGCGCCGCGATCGGGCTGGTCGTCGGGGGAGTGCTGGCGACCGCGGTGGCGGCGTGGATGGGCTCCATCGGGGCGGTGCCGATCGGCGGTCCGGTGGTCGTGGTCGGTGACGTCCTCGCGGCGCTCGCCGTGGGCATCGGGGTCACGCTGGCAGCCGCGATCGAGCCGGCCCGTCGCGCCGGCCGGGTCGCGCCGGTCGATGCGCTCAAGGCCCGGCTCGACCTGCCGAGCGCCCGCCGGGCTCGCCTGCGCTGGCTCGTGGCGGTCTTCGCGGTGGTCGGCGTGCTGGGGCTGGTGATCTGGCCTCGGGCAGCCGGTGAAGCGGCACTGATCCGGGCGTTCGGCGTGTACGCGGCCCTGCTCGTGGTCGCGCTGGCGGTCCCATTCGTGCTGCCTGGGCTCGCCCGGGTCGCCGGCACGCCATTCCTGGTGCTCTCGCGTCTCGAGGAGCGGCTGGCGCGCGCGTCGGTGCTGCGCGACCGCGGTCGGGCGGCCCTGACCGTCGGCGCGCTGACGATCGGGCTGGCGATGGTCGTCGCGCTCGGCGGGGTCGGGCAGCACGCCCGCGCTGCCGCCGCGGCCTGGGTCGCCGACGTCGTCCCGGGCGATCTCCTCGTGACCTCGATCTTCCCGCGGGCGCTCGACGAGGGCATCGACGAGACGCTCGGCGCGCTGCCCGGGATCGCGTCGGTCAGCCCGATGGCGACGTTCGACCTGGCGGTCGACGGCCGCCGCGTCGATGGCGCGGCGATGGTCGGCGCCGATCTCGACGCCGATGGACGGCTCCAGCTCATCTCGGGCGATCGCGCGACGGCGCTGGCGGCGCTCGATCGCGGCGGCGCGGTCATCGTCCCGGCCGGGATCGCCGCGCGCGATGGCCTCGCGCCCGGGTCGACGATGCGGGTCGCCGCAACCGACGGGACGGCCGTGGACCTCGCCGTCGTCGCGATCGCGGAACGGACGCTGCCGGGACGGTCCGGCGAGTCGCTGATCGTCGGCTGGCCCGACGCCGACCGCCTCGGGATCGCCGGCGCCGACGCGTTCGCGGTGCGGTTCGTCATGCCCTCATCGGCGGTCGACCAGGCCGCGTTGGCCGAGGAGGCACGCTCGCTGGCGCTCGAGCCCGTGCCGCTCGACCGGATCCAGGGGGCGGTCGGCGAGGCACTCGACCGGGTGTTCGGATTGTTCGACGCCCTGGCGCTCATCGCGGTCGTCGTCGCCTCGCTCGGCATCGTCAACACCCTCACGATGAACGTGCTCGAGCGGGTCCGCGAGATCGGCGTGCTCCGCGCCGCCGGCATGACCCGGCGCCAGGTGTGGCGGACGGTGGTCGTCGAGGCCGGCATCACCGGACTCGCCGGGGCGCTGTGCGGCGCCGTCACCGGCGTCGCGATCGGCGGGCTGATGGTCGTGCTGTCGGGCGGTCGCTGGGAGCTTGCGGCCGCGATCCCGTGGCTGGCGGTCGGCTCGGCGTTCGTCCTCGGGCGTGGCCCTGGCGATGCTCGCGGCGGCCTATCCGGCCCGTCTCGCCAGCGGCGTCTCGATCGTCCGGGCCGTCGGCTACGAGTAGCCGCGCGTCGCTCGGCGCGGAGCGGCGGTGCTAGACTCCCGGCGTCGGTCGCGCCCCCAGCACGACCCCCGTCACGGAGCGTCGATGACGATCGCCATCCCGCGCCTCGACCGCAGCACGGCCGCCGAGCGCGGCATCACCCTCGCGGACTTCCTGATCCCGATCGGCGTCGCCGAACGCATCTCCACTCGACTCCGTCACATCGTCCTGATCGTCGCGGGCGCGCTGGTCGTCGCGCTCACCGCCCAGATCGTCATCCCCGCCGATCCGGTGCCCTTCACCGGGCAGACGTTCGGCGTCCTCACGGTCGGCGCCGCCCTCGGGTTCCGGCGCGGCGCGACGGCGCTGTTGCTGTACGTGGCGATGGGAGCGCTCGGGTTGGCGGTCTTCGCCCCGGTGGTCCACAGGGGATCGACCGGATCGTCGGAGCCACCGGCGGCTACCTGATCGGCTTCGTCGTGGCCGCCGCCGTCGTCGGCCGGCTCGCGGAGCTCGGCTGGGACCGGCACATCGGCGGCTCGCTGGCGGCGATGGCCATCGGCACCGCGGTGATCTACGCGATCGGCGTGCCGTGGCTCAAGGCCGTGACGGGCATGCCCTGGGAGACCGCTGTCGCGGGCGGGATGACCAAGTTCCTCATCTGGGACGCCGCCAAGCTGGCCGTCGCGGCCGGCATCTTCCCGGTCGCTTGGTGGCTCATCGGTCGTCGCCCCGAGGATCGCTGACCGCGACCTTCAGCGACCGATACGAGTCGCGCAGCAGGCGCGCCACCTCCGGCCAGTAGGCTCGCCCGGCGCCACGCGGTCCGTCGGGGTCGCCATCGGCGCCGCGGTCACGGACCTCGGCCGCCTGCCCCCGGAGGGCCCCGGCCTCGGCGACGGCCACCGGTGGGACGTGATAGATCGCCGCGTACAGCCCGGTGATGGCGTCGCCCGCGGCCGCGCCGGCCGTCAGGCCGACCTCGCGGCGCACCACCCACCAGCGCAACTCGCGCCGGGCGACCTCGGTCGCATCGACGTCATCGGGCAGGCCGAGCAGCCGGTACGCCCGGCCGATGTCGGGCGCGAAGCGCTCGTAGTCGCCGTCGGCGCGGGCGAACCCGGCCGCGGCACGGGTCAGCAGCAGGCTGGCCGCCAGGGCCGTCGGCCACGACACGCGCGCCTGCTCGCGCAACGCGTACACGAGCCAGCCGAACAGGCGCGCCGGCTGGCGCCGGTAGTACGCCTTCCACATGCGGGTCTCGAGGATGGCCAGTCGATCCGCGTCGAAGTCGGTTCCCCAGCGTCCCAAGCGTGTCTCCCTCCGTCAGCGGCTATGGTGCTCGGCGTGGATACGCGCGCCGACGACCCAGGGATGTTCGGGCCCGCGTCGGAGGCGTGGCGGCTCAATCGCGAGGCCATGCTGCTGCTGGGCGCCGGGGCCCGGGCGCTGCTGTTGCAGGTCGCCCACCCGGCGGTCGCGGCCGGCGTCGCCGAGCACTCCGATTTCCGGGATGATCCGTGGCAGCGGCTCGACGGGACGATCCGGAGCGCCCTGCGCATCGTCTACGGCTCCGGTGACGTGGCCCGGAACGAGCTCCGCCGCCTGAACGGTCTGCACCGCAGGATCACCGGGGAGGGCTACGACGCGCGCGACCCGGCGCTGTCGCTGTGGGTGCACGCGACGCTCGTCGACTCGACGATCGTCGCCCACGATGCCCTCGTCGGGCGCGTGTCCAGGGACGAGGGGCGCCGCTTCTACGAGGAATCGAAGCCGCTCGCCCGTGCCTTCGGGGTCCCGGAGCACATGCTGCCCCACGACCTGGACGCGTTCGAGCGGTATCTCGCCGAACAACTCGCGCCAGGCGGGCCGATCGCGGTCGGAGCGACCGCCCGGGACCTGGCCGAGTCGATCCTGCACCCGCCACTGCCCGGCGTGCTTGGCTCGCTGCCGATCCCGCCGCGGCTGTACGACTGGACGCTGTGGCCGTCGATCGGGCTGCTGCCGGCGTCGGTGCGGGACGCATACGGCTTCGCGTGGGGCCCGCTCGAGCGGGCGGTGTCGGCCTGGCTGGTGACCGCCTGGCGGGCGTGGAACCCGGTGCTGCCGCCGTGGTTCCGGCAGATGCCGCAGGCGCTGGCCGCCGACCGCCGACTCGCGACGAGGCTGACGAGCCGCCCGATACATCGATATGGGTCTTGCAATAGTGTGTGACACACATTATGATGCCCGACATGGACTACGCCGACATCCTCTCGGGCAGCCAGCAGGAGCTCCGTCGCGGCACCGTGGTGCTCGCCTGCCTGCTCCAGCTCCGCCGCCCGGGATATGGCTATGCCCTCATCGATCGGTTGCGTGACCTCGGCCTGACGGTCGACGCCAACACCCTCTACCCGCTCCTCCGCCGGCTGGAGTCGCAGGGCGTGTTGACGAGCGAGTGGAACACCGAGGAATCGCGACCCCGCAAGTTCTACCGGACGAGCCCGGCCGGCGATCGCCTCGCCGCCGAGCTGCTCGACGACTGGAAGCGGCTCGACGCGTCGATCCGCGGCCTCGACCAGGGAGACCCCGCATGAGCACCCTCACCGACCGATACGTCTGGGCCGTGATCCGTTCGGTCCCGGAACGTCAGCGCACCGACCTCGAGCGCGAGGTCCGCGCACTCGTCGCCGACGCGACCGAAGCACAGAAGGGCGACGGCGCCGCCAACCCGGCTGCTGCCGAGCGCGCCGCCCTGACCGAGCTCGGCGACCCGGGCGCGCTGGCGGCTCGCTACGCGGACCGGCCGCAGGTCCTGATCGGCCCGACGCTCTATCCCGTGTGGAGCCGCCTGGTGACCACGCTCCTGCCGATCGTGCCGCCGATCGTCGGCGTGGTGGTCCTGATCGCCGAGCTGCTCTCGGGCGACACGCCCGGGCAGGCCATCGTGTCGGGCCTGGGTACCGGCTTCATGGTCGCGCTGCAGATGGCGTTCTGGATCACGTTGGTCTTCGCCCTGATCGAGCGGACATCTGGCACGACCGGTCTCGAGCACGCCTGGACCGTGGATGAGCTGCCGGACCTTCCCCAAGACGGCCGCATGGGCATCGCGGAGTTCGCGGTCACGCTCGTGTTCTACGTGCTGGCCATCGCGGCGCTGCTGTGGGTCCAGCTGGCGTCGCCCATCGTCATCGACGGGCAGTCGTTCCCGCTGTTCGACCCGGCGCTGTGGTCGTTCTGGCTCCCGTACTTCATCGTCCAGACGGGGCTCGAGATCATGCTGCTGATCGCGATCTTCGCCCGCGGTCGCATGACCTGGACCCTCGCGATCCTGAACGCGCTGCTCGGTGCCGCCTTCGCGATCCCCGCCGTCTACCTGCTGCAGAACGGGCTGCTGTTCAACCCCGCGCTGGTCGCCGAGATCGACCAGGCCACCGGTGGCCAATGGCTCGGCTGGACGGCGACGATCACCAGCGTCGTCATCGTGCTGATCTTCGGCTACGACGCCGTCGACGGGTTCATGAAGGCGCGCCGGGCCTCGAACCCGGCCGTGCGTGCGGTGGCCGGTCAGTAGTAGGCCGGGAACCTCGAGCGGAACAGCGTCGAGAGGTTCGATGGGGTCGCCGCATCGAGCGCCTGGAGCAGCGTCTGCGTCCGCGCCAGCCCGTAGCGGTGCCCGGCGATGTACGAGCGCAGCGTCGACCAGAACAGCGTCGACCCCATCCGCAACCTGGCCTGGTTGATCAGGTTGCCGCCCTGGATGTACACGATCTCGTAGTAGCACGCCCGGCTGTAGCGGTAGATCGAGAGGTCGAGCCGCCCGGTCGAGCAGCGACTCGAGCGGCGCAGGCCGGTCAGCTCGCGACCGACGAAGTCGGCCATCGCCTCGTCCGCGAACGGCTGGCGGGCCTGGTCGTTGCCGACGAGACCGTAGAACCACTGGTGCGCCGTCTCGTGGTAGATGAGATAGCGCAGGTTCGCGCGACCGTGGCCGTACGGGATCCAGGTCATGCCGGGTGACTCCATCCCGTACCCACCTGCCGACTGGACGATCTTGTAGGTTGGGTACGGGTAGGACCCGAGCCGCGCCCGCATCGACCGGAACGCGCTTGCCGCGGCGCTCCGGATGTACGCCGCGTTGGCCGCCGTTCCGGTAGTAGTAGCGGACCGTCGTCCCCCCGACCGTCGACGGTCGTCGTCCGGAAGTCCGGGGCGGCGGTGAGCGTCACGTCGCGCATGTTGCGGGCCTCGAAGCGCTGCGTGCAGCCCGTTGGCCGATCGGGACACGAGGTTTGCGCTCGAGGCGATGACCAGTCGCCGGTCGGTGTCGACCCGCAGCTTCACCAGCGGGCTCACCGGCGTCACGAACGGGTCGCCGTGGTTCGGGCGGCTGAACGATGTCACCCGGCTGACCCACGGGATCCAGCGATACGCGTCGACGATGCCGTTGGTCCGGGTGAACATCCAGTCCGAGCCGGCCAGCCCGCTCCGCAGCCGGGCGGCGTAGTGGACCCGGACCGTGACGGTGTCGCCTACGGCGAGCACGCCGCCGAGCGGCACGATGATGGTCTGGTCGCTGACCCGTGCCCGGACGGCGCGGCCGTCGACCTGGACGGTCAGCAGCCGCATCCCGCCGAGGCGGGCGGCGATGGTGTTGAGCTCGACCCGGTCGATCCGGCCGCTCGAGCTGTTTCGGATCGTTGCGATGGTGTTGGCCTGGAACGAGCGGGTCCCGTAGCGCAGGCGCAGCCCGACCTGGTATGTCGCCGACAGGTGCAGGCTGGTCCGGTTGACACGCCCAGGGGTGATGTCGCTGCCGGCCGTCCGGGACGCCGCCGCTCGCGTCGTTGACGAGCGCGCGCCGAGGTCCTGGCTCTCGACCGCGTCGGGCAAGGTCCGCGAATCGCGCAGGTCCGTCAGCCGCGGATCGCACGCGAGCGCTGGCCCGATGATCGACAGGACGAGCAGGACCGCCAGCCCGAGCGAGGCGGCGACGCGGACGGATGTGCGCGGGGGCATCGAGGGGAATCGTACCCTCGCCGGTCCACCCGGCGTTCCCGGACCTTCGTCCGGTGCCGCCGCCTACACTGCCGGGCATGGCCAGCGGCACCGTCAGCGACGCCTTCCTCGCGGCGATCCGCGAACGGCTTCCCGCGGTCCGGCTGCTGACCGACGAGGCCGATCGCGAGACCTACCGACGCGACGAGACGGCGTACCTGCCGGCCGGTCTGCCGGGCGCGGTCGCGTTGCCGACCGAGACGGCCCAGGTCGCCGAGCTGGTCCGGATCTGCGCGGAGTTCGACGTGCCGATCGTGCCCCGCGGCGCGGGCTCGGGCCTGAGCGGCGGCGCGGCCGGCATCGACGGCGCGCTGACGATCGCCTTCACCGCGATGGACCGGATCCTCGAGATCGACGCACCCAACCTGTGCGTGATCACCCAGCCCGGCGTCATCAACGCCCGGCTGAAGGCCGCCGTCGCGGAGCATGGGCTGTTCTATGCGCCGGACCCCGCCAGCTTCGAGATGTGCTCGATCGGCGGCAACCTGGGCACGAACGCCGGTGGGCTGTGCTGCGTGAAGTACGGGCAGACCCGCGAGTCGGTCCTGGCGCTCGAGGTCGTCATGGCCGACGGCAGCGTCATCCGGACCGGCGGCCGCAATGTCAAGGACGTCGCCGGCTACTCGCTGACCCACCTGCTCGTCGGGTCGCAGGGGACGCTCGGGCTCATCACCGAGGCGACGCTGCGGCTTCGGCCGACGCCGCCACCACGGGCCACGCTGCTGGCGTTCTTCCCGACGCTCGAGTCGGCCGGCGATGCGGTGGCCGGGATCGCCGCGGCGGGGCTGTCGCCGGTGACGCTCGAGCTGATGGACCGGTTCACGATCCGGGCCGTCGACGACGTGCACGCGCTCGGGCTCGACCGCGACGCGGCCGCGATGCTGATGATCGAGTCGGACCTGCCGGCCGCGGCAGCCGACGACGAGCTGGCCCGCGCCGACGCGGTCTGCGCGGGCGTCGGCGCGACGACGACGGTGCGCTCGCAGACGTCGGCCGAGGCCGACCTGCTGCGGCAGGCCCGGCGCGCCGCGCACTGGGCGCTCGAGAAGCTCGGCGACGTGAAGATGGAGGACGTCGGCGTGCCCCGCTCGCGCGTCCCGGACATGCTCCGGGCGATCGAGTCGATCGCCGCGCGGCACGAGGTCCGGATCGGGACGTTCGGCCATGCCGGTGACGGCAACCTCCACCCGGACCTCGTCCTCGAGCGCGGCGACCCGCGCGGCGAGGCGATCACCAAGGCGGTCCAGGCCGACCTGTACCAGGCGGCGCTCGACCTGGGCGGCACGGTGACCGGCGAGCACGGCATCGGGTCGGCCCGACGCGAGTGGCTGGAGCCGCAGCGCGGGGCCGACGCCGTGCGGTTCATGCGCGCCATCAAGACGGCGCTGGACCCGCAGGGGCTGCTCAACCCGGGTCGGGTCCTCTAGGCCGCATCGCGGCGAGTCATCCGTCCGTCGGTGGGCTGCGCATGAACGGGCAAGCCCCGACGGAGGAGTCGCGACGACGTCGAGGGTGACCGATCGACCGGACCCGTGGAGGAGCCGGTCGCCATCCCCGACCAGAGGAGGGATCGCATCCCACCATGAGTTCCAGAAAGCTGGCTGCGTTCGGCGCAGCGATCGTCGCCTTGACGGTCGGTGCCGCTCCGATCCTCACCAGCGCAGCCGATCACCTCGACGCGCCGGCCCTCGGCCGGACCACCATGAATGGCCAGATCGATATCGCCTCGTTCCGGGGCGACCGTGACATCAACGATGTCTACGTCTTCCGCGCTCCCGACAGCTCGAAGCGGACCGTGCTGGCGATGACCGTCAACCCGGCGATCAACCTGTTCGGCGGCAACTTCGGGACCAACGTCCGATACGTCTTCAACATCGACCGCAACGGCGACAACAAGGCGGACACCGCCTACGTCACCCGCTTCGGCCGTGTCGATCGCGGCGACGACGACAAGTACCCGGAGCAGGACTACACGATCAAGAAGTACACCGGCAGCGATGCCCGCTCGCTCGACGACGGGAAGACCGTCGCGTGGGGCGAGTCCAACGAGGGCGGCGCCAAGACGAGGCAGAACCTGCGGGCATGGGCCGGTGTCCGGTCCGACCCGTTCTTCTTCGACCTGCTCGGGTTCATCGGCACGACCACGTCGCTGACCGGGACCCAGGTCGGCACCGACACGCTCGGTGACGGCGACGCCGACAACGACTTCTTCAAGAACCTCAACACGAACGCGATCGTCCTGTCGATCCCGAACTCGCAGCTGCCCGACACCATCGGCGTCTGGGCGACGACGCAGTATCGGAGCGACGGGAAGTGGCGCGCCGCCGACCAGATGGGTCGACCCGCCATCAACACCGTGTTCAACCCATCGGCCGACAAGGACCTGTTCAACCGGACCCCGCCGCATCGCCAGGCCACGGCCTCGGGCGGCAAGTTCCGAACGAACGTGATCAACGGCCTCAAGTTCTTCTCGAGCCTCGACAGCGAGGGTGCGTACTCGGATCCGCAGGCCGCTGCACTTGCCGGCGTCCTGATCCCCGATGTGCTCGTCTACAGCCGCTCGAGCTCGCTTCCCGCGCCGCTCAACGGCCGGGCGCTGGCCGACGACGTGATCGACGTCGAGCTCAACGTGACCACCGGCGGCGACCCGCTGGGCCTGTTCGCTGATCGCAACGCCACCGGCGCCGTGCCCAGCGACGGCGTTGGTCCGCACACCGACTACCTGGCGCGCTTCCCGTATCTCGGGCGGCCCCACTAGCCGGATCCGTGGGCGGGCGACCCCTTGGGCCGCCCGCCCACCCGCAGAAAGGGACGTTCTCACCCATGTCCTCGCCGAGCCGCAGCATCCCCCTCCGCCGACCACGGGCGATCGGCCTCCTGGTGGCGGCCGCGCTCGTCGTCGTCGGTTCTTACGCCTCGATGGCGTTCCGCCCGGCTCCGGGCACGCCGGGGGTCCCCGCGGATCCCGCGACGGCCCCGGAGGTCGCGGCTCCCGAGGCTGCAGCCCCGATGGCCTCACCCGGCATGGCGGCGATCGACGGCGGCGGCAGCCCGGTCGGTTCGATCGCGCAGATCGATCATTCGATCGACGCGTGGTCGCGGAACCTCGAGGGCAACCCCAGCGACTTCCTGGCGTCGACGAACCTCGCCCTCCTGTATCACGGACGGGGTCGCCTCAGCGCCGACCTGACGGACTACGAGCGGGCGCTGGCCGCGGCCCGGACGGCGCTGGCCATCGTGCCGACGCATGCGCCGGCTCGCGCCGCGGAGGCCTCGATCCTGTTCTCGCTGCACGACTTCGATGGCGCCCATGCCGCGGCCGACGCGCTCGTCGCGCGACGACCCGTCCCAGCTCGGCGCGCTCGCGACCCGCTTCGATGCCGCGGTCGAGCTCGGGCGCATCGATGACGCGCGGGCCGACCTCGCCACGCTCGCCGACCTCGGCGGTCCGGCGGTCCGCATCCGCGAGGCGCGTCTCGCCTCGGTGACCGGCGATGCGGATCGAGCGCTCGAGTCCGCTCGCGCGGCTCGCGCCGAGGCGCTCGAGGACGACGCCGAGGATGTCGGGTTCTACGCCTACGCCGTCGGGGAGTACGCACGACTCGCCGGCGACGTCGTCGCGGCGCGCGCCGGGTTCGCCGATGCGCTCGCGGTCCGCGACGACGACCTCGGCGCACTCGTCGGGCTTGCCCGGATCGACGCGAACGACGGCCGGATCGATGCCGCGATCGACGGCCTGCGACGCGCCACGGCGATCGCCCCGCAGCCGGAGTCGCTCGCGCTGCTCGGCGACCTGCTGACGACGCGCGACGAGGCGGCGGCGACCGAGGCGTATGCCACCGTCAGGTTCATCGAGCGGCTGGGCGACGTGCAGGCGATCACGTTCGATCGGCAGATCCTCCGGTTCGAGCTCGATCACGGGGGCGCCACCGACGATCTGCTCGCCCGGGCGCGACGGTCCCTCGCCGAGCGGCCCGACTGGTCGGGTCATGACACGGTTGCCTGGGCGTTGTACCGGCTCGGGCGGTTCGACGAGGCGGCCGCGTCGATCGCCGCCGCACGCGCGCTCGAGGCGGACGATGCGCGCCTGCGCTACCACGACGGCGCGATCCGGATCGCCGCCGGCGACCGAGCTGGTGGGGAGGAGCTGCTGCGGTCGGCGCTCGAGCTCGGTCCGGCCCTGGATCCGATCGAGCGACAGGAGGTTGCCAGCCTGCTCGACCGCTAGGGTCCGGCGTACAGGCGGATCCACTACGGCCTCGCGACCGCGGTCGTCACCGGCCGAGAGATCCGGGCCAGTCTCATCAGGAACGTCGGGGCGAGCGAGCGAATGCACGCCGTCGAGCAGGGGTACCGCACCGAGCGTGGGGAGTTCGGCACATGCCGGAGTCATGTTCTATTCGGGGTGTGGCATGACCGTGGTTTGTAGCGAGCCTTAGTTGCCGCTCGTCACCTCAAATCAGCACTCGCATCGATTACCTACCGAGGAGTCTCACCTACTCGGTCTGCAGCGGGAATCGCTGCGCTTCCTGTTTGAACCTGTGGGGAAGGGTTGGACGGTAACTGCGCAACGCCTTCGGCGGGGACTGCAATAGGTGTCGTCTGACCAAGTGGTGGGGTTTCCTTCGCCTCTTCCTTATCGTCATCGGTGGTTTGTTCGGCAGATCCTCGCGCGACAAGCATGTCCTGAAAGAATCGCTCACTGAACCCCGCGAGGAATGCGAATGCTGCGTAGTACGAGTAGTCGCGGGCATTGCCCTCTGGCTTCTTGAGAATGTCGAAGGCTTCGCCGTCAATGAACAGGAACAGCCCGACGCCGGCTACGGCGCCTACAACCGGGCGTACGCCCCCCAGGATCCACAACATCCGCTTTCCGGCCTCTTGTCTGAGCCGGAGGCGACCCGCAGTCATCCGTGACAAAACGCTGAATATTGCCCCCAAGGCACCCCCGATGACACACCCGGCCACTATGTCGACCGCGTGCACATCCGTCCGCGGCAAGAAGGGCGCCACCAAGGCGAGACCTGCCGCCACGCCAGCAAGGGCAACTGCCCCGACCACCATGCCCTCGAAGTACGAGAACTGCGCTCGTCGCTGTGCCAGGCGATTGAACAGCTGACGAGCTTCGCGGTACCGCTGCTGGCACGCGGCCAATGAGTCGCTGTAAAACTGGCTGGACAGAGGGGCCTTTGGCTTCTTGGCGTGCTCGGCCAATGATCGCTAAGTACAGGACGTTAGTCATCACTTCGAAGAGGGAACCTAGCAACCTGCTGCGGTCGCGACCTTCGAGCAGTTCATCTGCAGCCACACCGAGGGCGCCGCAGTCATCGAGTAGTGCGACAAGTTCTGCGCGCGTCGTTTCATTGTTGTTGAGCGATACGTAAAGCTTCGGTTCGGTGGATAGCCAGACCCCGCCGGGGATGTATGCGCACCAGTATTCTCTGTCCAGACCCACGCGATCTATCAGCCGGCGACGGCCGGCTGCGAGCTCGTCCCATGCCCCAGCCCGAACGGCTGGAGGTGCCTTGATGACACCGTTCGCGACGTAGAACGAGTAGGCAATGTCGTTGAAAAGGGCTCCGGCCTGTCGGTCTTCAAAGTCGGCCGGGGCCGTTTGCGCGACCGTCTCATCCTCGAGTATGGCCGGCTCTTCATCCATGGCGTCCCCCTCCGATCGATGGGGCTGCGCAAGGTGCTGATCTGACGGTCCTTCCGCACCTGCGCGCTAGTCAGTCTAGGGACGCTGGTCCATCGACTCCCCGCGCGGCACTCTTCATGGCTTATGCCCGATGCTCGCGCTGGGCGGCGATCCAGTCCGGCCCGCCTGCTGCAGCACGCGGACCCGCCCTCGGTACATCGTCCGGCCGCATGCCTCCCCACGTCGCGATCCAAGCGCGGCGCGGCACACTGATCCGCTCTTTGAAGGCGTTGTATGATGCACACCTCATGCGTGCACATCTGTTCTGCACATCTGTGCAACGGCGACCGATCGCGTGACGGCCGACCACGACCTGCTCGTCCAGGCCAGCCGGCTCTACTACGAGCTGGGTGAGACGCAGAACGCCATCGCGGATCGGCTCGGCGTCACCCGTCCGCAGGTCAGCCGGCTCCTGAAGCGAGCGCGCGCCGAGGGCATCGTCGAGATCCGGATCGTCGACCGCGACACGGCCGAATCGCCGGCCGCGGCGGAGCTCCAGGCACGCTTCGGGCTCGACGCCGTCCACCTCGCCCCGACGTTGAGCGGGCCCGAGGACCTCACGCGTCGCATCGTCGGTCGTCTCGCCGCACAGGTCCTGCGGGCGAACGTCCGCGACGGGGCGATCGTGGGCATCGGCGATGGCGCATCGGTCGCTGCCGTCGCGGACGCGCTGGACGACGCGGCCACGCCGGTCCGGGCCACGGTCGTGCCACTGGCCGGCGGCTACTGGTCGACCGGTCCCGACCGCGACCCGTATCGCCGGATCGCCGACGCGTTCGGTGCCCAGCCGCACGGGCTGATGGCGCCAGGGCTGCTCGACGACGCGGCCACGAAGCGGTCGCTCGAGTCGCACGCCGGGGTGCGCGCGGTCCTCGACCTGTGGGACCGCCTCGACGTCGCGCTGTTCGGCATCGGTGGCCGGTCGTGGGGCGTCGCATCGCTCGGCGCCGATGTCGCCGGCTCCCTCGACGCGGCCGCCGCGATCGGGGAGATCCTCATCGCGCCGTTCGACGTCGAGGGGTCCTTCGTCTGTCCCGCCCTGCGCGAGCGCGTGCTCGCGTTCGATGCGCGCGATCTCGGCCGGGTGCCGGTGGCGATCGGCGTCGGGGCAGGGGAGCGCAAGGTGCTGCCGATCCTCGGAGCGCTGCGGTCGGGCGCGGTGCGGACGCTCGTGACCGACGTCGCCACCGCCGAGGCGGTCGTGGAACAGGCCGCATGACCACGCCGGCGACCGCCATCCTCGGCATCGATCTCGGGACGACCGAGGTCAAGGCCGGTCTCGTCGGCCTCGACGGTCGCCTGCTGGCGATGGCCCGCGCCGGCTACGGGCTCGATGTCGGCGGCGGGCCGGGCCGGGCCGAGCAGGACCCGGGCGCCTGGTGGGCCGCGGTGGTCGTCGCGGTCCGCGCGCTCCGGCCACCGGAGCCCGTCGACGTGGTCGCGATCGGCGTCGACGGTCATGGCCCCACCCTGGCCGCCGTCGACGAGCTGGGCGAGGCCACCCACCCAGCCATCACGTTCCTCGACACGCGGGCGACGGCCGAGGCCGACGAGCTGGCCGCCGCGACCGGCATCCGTGGCTGGGCGCTCGGCCCGCTGCCCGCCGCGCTGTGGCTGGAGCGCCACGAGCCGGACATCGCCGACCGGACACGCTGGTACCTCGCGACCTGGGAGTGGCTGGCGTTCCGCCTGACCGGCGTCGCCGCCGCGCCGCAGGTGCCCGGCCAGGCCATCCCGGATCCGGCCGTCGTCGGCGCCGCCACCGGTCTCGCCACCGACCGGCGCCCGTTCCCGACACGGATGGGCGAGATCGTCGGGGAGCTCACCGGCCCCGCGGCCGAGGCGCTCGGGCTGCGTGCCGGCATCCCGGTCGCGGGTGGCACGAACGACGCGTTCGCGAGCTACATCGGCGCCGGGCTGACCCGGCCGGGCGACGCCTACGATCCGGGCGGCTCGGCCGGCGGCTTCGGCGTGTACTGGCACGAGCCCCTGGAGGTCCCCGGCGCGTTCGTCACGCCCGCGCCCCTCGAGGGGCTGTTCAGCGTGGGCGCGGCGATGGCGGCGACCGGCCGGGCGCTCGACTGGTTCCGCGACGATGTCATCGGCGGTGGCGTGACGACGGAACGACTGCTCGAGGAGGCCGGCACGACCCCGGCGGGCGCCGACGGCGTCGTCTTCGTGCCGTACCTCGCCGGTGAGCGGTCGCCCATCTGGGACCCGGCCGCCACCGGGGCATTCGTCGGCCTGACGCTGGCCCACGGTCGCGGCCACCTCGTCCGGGCGATCCTCGAGGCGAGCGCGCTCGCGATCCGCCACGTCGCCACGCCGATGCTCGAGGCGGGCGTGAAGGTCACCGCGATGCGGGCCTGCGGCGGACCGGCCCGGAGCGAGACATGGAACCAGATCAAGGCCGACGTCACGGGCTTCGAGGTCCTCGTCCCGGCTGTGCTCGAGACGGCCGTGCTGGGCTCGACGATCCTCGGAGCCGTCGGGATCGGTGCCTGTCCGGATGTCCCGTCGGCCATCCGGTCGATGACGCGCATCGAGCGCCACCTCGAGCCGCGGCCGGAGTGCCGCGCGACGTACGACCGTGCCTACGCCGTCTACACCGGGCTGTATCCGGTGCTCTCACCGCTGCTCGCAGGCACACGATGACCGCGTTTCCGGGCGCCATCTCGGTCGACGGCGTCGACCTCGCCTTCCCGACCCGCGGCGGCGGACACCTGCCGGTCCTCGACGGTCTCAGCCTCGCCGTGGCGGGCGGCGAGATCGTCGCGCTGATCGGTCCCAACGGATCCGGCAAGTCGACGCTGCTGCGCGTGATGGCCGGGCTGCTCCGGCCGGCGCGCGGCACCGTCACCCTCGACGGCGACCCGATCACCGCGCCCGACGCCCGGATCGGGCTGGTCTTCCAGGAGCCGCGGCTGCTGCCGTGGCGCTCGGCCGCGGACAACATCACCTACCCGCTCGAGCTGGCCGGCTGGCCGCGACCGCGCCGCGACGACCGGCTCGCGGCACTCACCGAGCTCGTGGCGCTCGATCCGAGCGTTATGGGCAATCGCCCGTCCGAGCTGTCGGGCGGCCAGCGGCAGCGCGTCGTCGCTCGCCCGGTCCCTCGCGATGGAGCCCGGGGTGCTGTTGCTCGACGAGCCGTTCAGCGCGCTCGATGCGCTGAGTCGCGAGCGCTTCGACCTCGAGCTGTTGCGCCTCTGGGAGCAGGCCGCCCCGACGATCGTGCTCGTCACCCACAGCATCAGCGAGGCCATCCTCGTCGCCGACCGGGTGGCCGTCCTGTCGGCTCGCCCGGGGCGGGTCGTCGCCGACATCCCCGTCGAGCTGCCACGGCCGCGGTCGATCGCGGATCTCGACGCCGCCGTCGTGACGCGCACGGCCCGCGAGATCCGCCGGCACCTCGGGGAGGAGGCGGCCGCATGAGCCGCAGCGCGCTCGCGTCGGTCGCCGTCGCGCTTGTCGTGTTCGTGCTGGTCTGGCAGCTGGTGGTGCTCGTCAGCGGGTTCCCGCCGTTCATCCTCCCGCCGCCGGCCGACGTCGGCGCCCGCTGGCTGGCCGCGTGGGGGGCCGGGACGATCCAGCCGCACCTGCTCACGACGCTCGGCGAGGTCGCGCTCGGGTTCACGGTCGGGGCCGGGACGGCACTGGTCGTCGGCTACGCGCTGGCGCGCAGCGCCCTCGTCGAGCGCGTCCTGTCGCCCTATCTCGTTGCAGCGCAGGCCACGCCGATCCTCGCCCTCGCGCCGCTGATCGCCCTGTGGTTCGGACCGGGGCTGGCCGGCAAGGTCGTGATCTGTGCGCTGATCGTGTTCTTCCCGGTCGCCGTCGCCACGATGGTCGGCATCAGGTCGGTCGATGCCGGCCTGCTCGAGCTCGGCCGGGCGCTGCGCGCCACCCGTCGCCAGGTCCTGACGACGCTCGAGATCCCGGCCGCGCTGCCGAGCATCCTCGGCGGGATGCGCGTCGGCGTGACGCTCGCGGTCGTCGGCGCCATCGTCGGGGAGTGGGCCGGTGCCGAGCGCGGGCTCGGCGTGCTGATCAACCTCGCCCGGGGGTCGTTGTTCGACATCCCGCTGATGTTCGCCACGCTCCTGACGATCGCGCTGGTCGGGATCGCGCTCTATCTCGTCGTCGTCGTCATCGAGCGCCGCCTGGTCGGCGCCCGCTAACCTGCCCTCTCCCTGGAGGTATCCGTGTCGTCGCTCCGCCCCGTCATCGTCCTCGCCGCGCTGGTCGCGGTCGTCGCCGCGTGCAACGCCGGCCCCGGGCGCGTCGACCGCCGCCCCGAGCGCGCCCGCTCCATCCGCCTCGGCCGGCGCTCCGCGCGACGAGCCGAGCCAGGCGCCGGTCGCGCTGAACGTCGGGCTCGGCTTCATCCCGAGCGTCCAGTTCGCCCAGTTCTACCTGGCCGACCAGGCCGGCTACTACGAGGAGGCCGGCCTCGACGTGACCTTCCGGCACGGCACCGACTACGACGTCGTCGCGCTGGTCGGGCAGGGCGAGCTCGACCTCGGTCTCGCCGACGGCACCAGCGTCATCCCGGCCGTGAGCAACGGCATCCCGGTCAAGTACGTCGCGACGATCTACGGCCGCTTCCCGTCGGTCGTGTTCGCCAAGTCCTCGACCGGTATCGAGGAGGCGTTCGACCTGCGCGGCCGCAAGCTGGGCATGCCGGGTCGCTACGGGTCGTCGTGGATCATGCTCCAGGCGCTGCTCGGCTCGGCCGGTCTGACGCCGAACGACCTGGAGATCGTCGAATATCCCGACTTCGGCCAGGGCGCCGCCGTCGCCCAGGATGCCGTCGAGGCGGCGACGGGGTTCACCAACAACGAGCCCGTCCAGCTCCGCCTCGCCGGCGAGGAGGTCAACGTGCTGCGCGTCGACGAGATCGTGCCGCTGCCGGGTAACGGCCTGATCGCCGGGGAGGCGGCGCTCGGATCGAAGTCGGACGCGATCGCCGGCTTCATCGCCGCGACGCTCCAGGCCATGGAGGAGATCTCGGACGATCCCGCGGTCGGTCTCGACGCGGCCGTCACGGCCGTGCCCGATCTTGCCGCGAACCGTGAGACGCAGGCGGCGATCCTCGACGCGACGATCGAGGTCTGGCGCGGGCCCGTCCAGGAGGTCCGTGGGCTGGGGGCCATCGAGCCGGCCGACTGGGAGGCATCGGTCGAGTACATGACCAGCCTCGGCCTCGTCCCGAAGCCCGTGACGGTCGACCAGCTCATCGATCCGGGCCTGCTGCCCGGCACCGGCTGAGCGCCGTGCTGGGTGGCGTCCGACCGAGCGGCGGCCGGCGCTCGTGGTGGCTGCGCGAGGCCCTCGCCGCGGAGGCGGCCGCGTCGCCCCACCTGGCGTCGGCCGCGCCGCCGTTGCGTGGCACGACGACCGCGGATGTGGTCATCGTCGGTGGCGGCTACACCGGGCTGTGGACCGCCCTCCGGATCACCGAGCTCGAGCCGGCGGCCCGAGTCGTGCTGCTCGAGGCGGACGTCTGTGGCGGCGGCCCGTCGGGACGCAACGGCGGCTTCGTGACGAACTGGTGGGACGACTTCCCGACGCTCATCGAGCGCTACGGCGTGGATGGGGCACGCGCGATGGGCGACGCGATGGAGGCCGCGGTCGACGAGGTCGGCGGGTTCTGCACGAGTAACGCGATCGATGCCTGGTACACGAAGGCAGGTTCGCTGTCGGTCAGCGCCGCGCCGGCCCAGGACGGCTCGTGGACCGAGGCCGTGGAGGCGCTCCGCGGCCACGAACTGGGCGATCGGTACGTGCCGCTGACCGCGGCGGAGGTCGCGGCGCGGGTCCGCTCCCCGGTGTTCCGCGACGGGGCGTTCATGCCCGGCGCTGCGACGGTCCAGCCGGCCACGCTCGCGCGCGGGCTGCGCCGCGTGCTGCTCGAGCGTGGCGTGGTGATCGCCGAGGGCAGCGAGGTCGTCGAGATCGACGGCCAACGGCCGGGCTCCCTCGGCGCGCTGGGAGCCGGCGCGCGCCAGGCACCGAGCCGGCGTGGCAACGGGGTCGGGTTTCGCCCGGTCCGGGTCCGGACGGTCTCCGAGGCGGGCGATGGCGAGGTCCTGGCCGGCGCGGCGGTCATCGCGCTCAATGCGTGGGCGGCGGGATGGCCATGGTTCGGACGGCGGTTGGTGACGTGGTCGTCGTACATCGTCCTGACCGAGCCGATCCCCGAGCGACTCGCCGACATCGGCTGGACCGGCGGCGAGGGGGTCGCGGATGCCCGGTTCACGCTCCACTACCTGCGGACCACGCCGGACGGGCGGATCGCGATCGGCGGTGGCGGCGGCCGGGCAGGGTTCGGCGGACGGATCGACGGCACGTTCACCGACGACCTCACCGCTGCCCGGCGGGCGGCCGCGGGACTCCGGCGGCTGTTCCCGTCGACCGCCGACGTCCGCATCGATGACGCGTGGGGCGGGCCGATCGACATCAGCGCCGACCACCTCCCGTGGTTCGGCTCGATCGACGGGCGGCCCGTCCACTACGGCCACGGCTACAGCGGCAACGGGGTCGCGCCGTCGCTGGTCGGTGGCCGGATCCTCGCCGCACGGGCGCTCGAGCGGGCCGATGACCCGGCGCTCGCCCTCCCACTCGCCGACGGCCGACCGCCACGCCGATTCCCGCCGGAGCCGGCGCGCTACGTCGGGGCGCGGCTCGTGCGCGAGGCGGCCGCCCGCCGCGAGTCGATCGAGGAGCGGGGCGAGGCGCCCGGTCGCCTGCTCCGCGAGCTGAGCCGGCTGCCGCGCCGACTGGGCTACCACCTGGGCCCGCACTGACCGGGGCCGCCGCAGCGGGATCGGGCCGGAACGGCTAGAATAGGTGGGTCCCCCAAGCCCCCAGGCCCCCACGGACGTGGTCCGTCCCCGCGCAGAGGTTCCCTTGAATAGCCGCCCGCCCGTCAAGCCTGCCAACGAGCCCTTCAAGCACGTGATCGACGAGTACAAGCACCAGGCCCAGACGATCACCTGCACCTGCGGCTGGCACGGCAGCTCGGCGACGATCGATCGCGCCGGGTCCGAGTGGACCGCCCACCTCGTCGAGGTCCGCGGCAAGAAGCGCTAGCCGCCACCGCCAACGACCCACCCGCGACCCGGATTCGGATGATCCGGGTCGTTCTGTGTCCGGTAGCCTGTCGCCGTGGATCTGCCGACGGCGCCTCCGTTCGCTGTGCGCGGCCGGCTGCTGACCCCACTCGCAGCGGGCGCCGTCCTCCACGCGGCTGACGGCGTGGTCGAGGTCGATGCGGCGGGTCGGATCGCCTTCGCCGGTCCCGCCGCCGACCGCCCGGACGTCGCCGCGAGCGCGATCGACCTCCGACCGTGGGTCCTGCTGCCGGGCATGATCGACCTCCATGCCCACCTGCCCCAGCTCCCGAACGCCGGGCTCGGTGCCGGCATGGACCTGCTCGCCTGGCTCGAGCGCTACATCTTCCCGCTCGAGCGTGGCTTCGACGCCGAGACAGCGGAGCGCGTCGCGCCGGCCGCGTGGCGGGCCTTCGCCGCCGCCGGCACGACGACCGCCCTCGTCTACGGCGCCGTGTACGAGGCGAGCCTCGACGCGACGTTCCGGGCGGCCGAGGCGCACGGCATCCGGGCCGTCATCGGCAAGGTGATGATGGACCGCATCACCTACGACCCGACGATCGAGCCCTCGACCATCCTCGACCGATCGCTGGCCGAGAGCGCACGGCTCATCGAGCGGTGGCACGGCGCCGACGACGGCCGGCTGCGCTACGCCGTGACGCCCCGGTTCGCGGTGTCGTGCACGGCCGAGCTGCTGCACGAGTCGGCGGCCCTCGCGGCGTCGACCGGCGCCTACTGGCAGACCCATGTGTCGGAGGACAAGGGCGAGATCGCGGAGGTCGCGCGGCTGTTCCCCGAGGCGATCGACTACGTCGACGTGTACGACCGGGCCGGCGGCCTCGGACCGCGGACCGTGCTCGCCCACGCCGTGCACCTGTCCGACCGAGAGCTGGGTCGATTGGTCGAGAGCGGGACCCGCGTCGCCCACTGCCCGCTCTCGAACCTGTTCCTCGCCTCGGGCGTGATGCCGCTCGGGCGGTACCTCGAGGCCGGGCTGTCGCTCGGCCTCGGCTCCGACGTCGCCGGCGGCCCCGACCTCTCGATCTTCAGCGTGATGCGAACCGGGTTCTACGCGCAGAACGCGCGACGCGTCGCGGGCCTCGAGCAGGGGCCGGTGCTGGGTCCGCTCGACTGGCTCCGGCTCGGCTCGCTGGCCGGGGCGGAGGTGCTCGGGCTGGGCGACGTGACCGGATCCCTCGAGACCGGGAAGGAGGCCGACCTGATCGTCGTCGACCCGTCGTACGCGGCGCCGATCCCGGGCGTCGTCGACGGCGAGCCGCACGACCTTGCCAGCCGCCTGATCTTCCGCGGCCATCCCGACATGGTGCGTGCGGCGTGGGTGCGCGGCCGCCGCCTGGAGGGGCCGGGAGCGCGAGGATGACGGTACTGCCACCCGAGGCCATGGTCTGGTTGTCGTCCCATGGGATCGCGCCGACGACGGTGCGTCGATTGGGCACGGCGCGCCACGGTGAGGTGTTCGCGGTCGATGGCCGCGTGTTCCGCTGGTACGGCAGCAGCTCGTTCCTCGAGCACGAGCCAGACGCCATCGCCCGCGAGGTCGCGGCCCTGATGGCGCTCGAGGACACGCGGCGTACCCGCGCCGCGGCTGCTCGCGTCGAGCTTCGATCCACCGGCCCTGCTGACGACGATGCGACCCGGCCGGACCGAGCTCGACACGCGCGACACCGGGGCGATCCTCGCGATGCTCGAGGCCATCCATGCGACCGACGGGGTGCGACTGGCTGGGTGGTCGTACCGCGGCTACCACGAGGGCCGCGACCTGTCCCGACCCGGCTGGTGGCAGGACGAGTCGGTCTGGGCGCTGGCGATGGGCTCGTCGAAGGTCGGTCCCGGGACGACCGAGCCCGTCCTGATCCATCGCGACTTCCATCCCGGCAACCTCCTCTGGGGCGATGGCGGGATCAGCGGCGTCGTCGACTGGGCCAATGCCTGCCTGGGACCGGCGGCGTTCGACCTCGCGCACTATCGAGTCAACCTGGCGACCTTGTTCGGCCCGGAGGTCGCCGACGAGCGGTTCCCGGGCGATCCCGCGTGGGACATCGAGGCGGCGCTCGGCTTCATCGACCCATGGGACCCGGGGGCGCGCGACGCATGGGCGGGGCCCTGGCCGCATGCCTCGGCCGACGAGGCGCGGGCTCGGCTCGAGGACTTCGTCGCTCGCGCGGTGGCCAACCTGCGCTGACCCGGCGCGCCGGACAGTCCGGCTCGAGGTAGTCCGTCCCACATGCATGCGGTGGGTACGCTCGGTCTCACGCCCCGTTCCGCACCCATCGAGTGCACGTGGGACTACATCGTGTCGGAGGTGGCCGCCGCCCGCGGCTCCGGATGACCCGCTATGGTCGGAGCGTGACCGACAGCGTCGACCTGATCATCACCGGCGGCACGATCGTCGACGGGACCGGGGGGCCAGCCGCGTGCGGGCACGGTGGTCGTCGAGGGCGACCGGATGCGCGAGCTCGGTCCGGCCGAGGAGCCGCCGCCGAACGCCGGCACCACGATCGACGCCACCGACCGCATCGTCGCGCCGGGGTTCATCGACCTCCACAGCCACGGTGGCCTCGTGATCCTCGCCGAGCCGCGCCACGAACCCAAGGTCCGCCAGGGCGTCACGACCGAGATCGTCGGCGTCGACGGCAACGGCTTCGCGCCGTTCGCCCGGCGCGAGGACCTCGAGGCGTTCGTCCACCTCGACTCGGGCCTCGACGGTCGACCGGACATCGATCTCGGCTGGCGATCGGTCGCCGACTACCTCGCCCGCTACGACGACAGCGTCAGCGTGAACATCGGCACGCTAGTCGGGAACTCGGCACTCCGCATCGACGCGCTCGGCTGGGACGACGTGCCCGCCGACGAGCGGGCGATCGACCGGATGCGCGGCACGCTCCGCGATGCGATGGCCGAGGGGGCGGTCGGCGTGTCATCGGGGCTCGACTACCCGCCCGGCAGCTACGCCACGACCGACGAGCTGGCCGCGCTGACCCGGGCCGCCGGCGAACACGGCGGCTTCTACCACACCCACGTCCGCTACCCGCTCGGCGACCGCTTCCTCGACCCGTTCAAGGAGGCCATCGAGATCGGCCGGCGGGCGGACGCGCCGAGCCACATCACCCACTTCTACCACCGCCAGACACACCCGGGCGGTCCCGAGCAGCTGCTCGCGCTCGTCGACGACGCGCGTGCCGAGGGCCTCGACATCACCTTCGACACGTACCCCTACGAGTGGGCGAGCACGCGCCTGCTGATCCAGCTGCCGCAGTGGATCCAGGCAGGCGGCCCGGTCGCCCTCAAGGAGCGCCTCGCCGACACGGCCACCCGGGCCCGGCTACGGACGGAGATGGGGCCCGCCTACACGAGCGCCGCCGGCTGGTCGGACCTGCGTCTCGGCAACTTCCGGCGGCCGGATCTGCTCCGCTGGGAGTCGCGCTCGCTCGCCGACGTGATGGCGGAGACCGGCCAGGACGCGGTCGACGCGATCTGCGACCTGCTGCTCGCCGAGGATCTCGGCATCAGCCAGGTCACGAGCGGGCCGTGGACCGAGACGCTGCCCGACTTCGTGAAGCACCCGGTCGGGATGGTCGGCACGGACTCGACGTTCCTCGGGGCCAAGCCCAGCCCCCGCACGTACGGCTCGTTCCCGCGCATCCTCGGGCAGTTCGTGCGGGACGAGCAGCTGTTGAGCCTTGAGCTGGCGATCCACAAGATGACCGGGGCCGCGGCCACCCGACTGAGCCTGAAGCAACGAGGCCTGATCCGCGACGGCGCGTTCGCGGACCTCGTCGTGTTCGACCCGGCGACCATCCGCAGCAACGCGACCTATGACGAGCCGCGCCGCTTCCCGACCGGCATCGACCACGTGATCGTCAACGGCACGCCGGTCGTCCGCGACGGGGAGCACACGGGCGCGACGCCAGGTCGCGGGATCCGTCTCGGGGTCGACTGACCCGTCAGCGCCCGGTCAGGACCCCGGCGCGTAGTGGTGCCGGCGCTCCTCGGTGTACATCCGTTCCGTCGCCACGCGCACGACCGAGGCCATCGATGCATCGCCGGTCGAGCACGCCCAGCCGATCGACAGGCGCACGCCGATCGAGCCCGATTCGAGCCATTGCTCGCACGCGTGCCGGATGCGCTCGACGTAGTTGATCGCGAGGATCTCGTCGGTCTCGGGAAGCATCACCCCGAACCGCCCCGGCTCGAGGCGAGCGACGTAGTCGGCGCGCCTGGCCAGACGGGCGATGGTGTCGCCCAGGGCAGGTTCGACCCGCTCGGCCGCGTCGGATCCCAGGCGCTCGGCCAGCCGGTCGAGACCGTCGAGGTGGATGATCGCTACGGTCGTCGCCCGGCGGTACCGCTGCTCGCGGGCATCCTCGTGGGCCAGCGCCTCTTCGAACGCGTCACGATCCAGCAGCCCGGTCAGGTGATCGCGTCCGCGCAGCGCGGGCAACGCGATCGAACCCGAGGCATATGCGTCGGGCTGGGCGCCACCTGCGGGCGGCGTGCCTCGTGCGGCGTGTTCGGATAGTTCCATCTCGTGGGCCGGGATGATACGCGGGCCGACCCTGCAGAAATGCAAATCAAGCACGCTCGCGGCGGAAACGCGGTGACGTATCGCACCGAGCCATGCGGTCTGGTGAGGTCCGCGTCGGTGCCGTATCGTCTCTGCGCATGACGACCCGGACGTCGGCCCCTGACCCGCTCGTCATCCCGCCGACGACGCCCGTCCCCGGTCGAGCGCGCCCGGCCGGCCCGCTGCGACGCGAGGGGCCCGCCAAGCTGACCGGCACGGCCCTGTACACCGACGACATCGTCGTGCCGGGTGCCTGGTACGGAGCGACGATCCGGTCGACCGTCGCGCACGCCACGTTCGAGTCGCTCGAGCTCGACCCGACGTTCGACTGGTCGAAGGTCGTCGTCGTGACCGCCGACGACATCCCGGGCGAGAACGTCGTCAGCTCGATCAAGGACGACCAGCCGATCCTCGTGCAGGTCGGTGGCGAGATCCAGCACCACGCCGAGCCGCTCGCGCTCATCGCCGCCCCCGACCGGGCCACGCTGCGCGCGGCGTGCCGGCGGGCCGTGCCGCGGACGACGCCGCTGCCCGCGGTGTTCGACCCGGATGCCTCCGACCACGTCTTCGCCAGCTACGCCATCGAGCGCGGCGATCCGGACGCGGCGTTCGCCGCCGCGGACCTGATCCTCGAGGGCGAGTACCGGGTCGGCCACCAGGAGCAGCTGTACATCGAGAACAACGCGATGATCGCCGTCCCGACCGAGGACGGCGGCGTCACCGTCACGGGCTCGCTCCAGTGCCCGTACTACCTGCACGCCGCGCTCATGAAGGGCCTCGGGCTCGACGACCGGGCGGCGCGGGTCGTCCAGGCCGAGACCGGCGGCGGGTTCGGTGGCAAGGAGGAGTTCCCCTCGGTCATCGGGCTGCACGCGGCGCTGCTCGCCCGCAAGGCGCAGAAGCCGATCCGGATGATCTATGACCGCCACGAGGACATCGCGGCGACCACCAAGCGCCACCCAGCGATCGTCCGGCACCGCACCGGGGTGACCCACGACGGCGTGCTCATCGCCCAGGACATCGAGGTCGTGATGGACGGCGGCGCGTACTGCACGCTCACGCCGGTCGTGCTGTCGCGTGGCGCGCTCCACGCCGGCGGTCCGTACCGCTGTCCGAACGTCCGCATCCGGGCGAAGGCCACCCGCACGAACACGCCGCCCAACGGCGCGTTCCGCGGGTTCGGGGCGCCGCAGACCGAGTTCGCGGCCGAGACCCATCTCAACCGGATCGCCGAGGCGCTCGAGATCTCGCCGCTCGACATCCGGCGGCGCAACGTCTACCAGCCCGGCGACACGACCCCGACCGGCCAGGTGCTGCGCGACAGCGTCGCCGGCGAGGAGGTCCTCGAGCGCGCGGCGGAGGCCGCGGAGTTCGGGCACATGCGGACACGGACCGGGGACGCGCGGCGGGCGCGCGCGGGTTCGGGCTCGGTACCCGGGTCGGCGCTGCGGACCGAGCGCGACCGGATCGCCTCGGGCGTCGGGCTCGCCCTCGCCTGGCACGGGGCCGGGTTCACCGGATCGGGCGAGGTCAAGCTGGCGTCGGTCGCCTCGCTCGAGCTGACCGCCGAGGGCCGGGTGCGCATCCTGACCGCCTCGACCGAGATGGGCCAGGGCACCAAGACGATCTTCCCGCAGCTCGTGGCCGAGGCGCTCGACGTGCCCGAGGCCGACGTCGAGATCGCGCCGCAGGACACCGCCTACGTCCCGGATTCCGGGCCGACCGTCGCGTCGCGCACGGCGATGGTCGTCGGGGGGTTGCTCATCACGGCCGCGCGTCGGCTGCGCGAGCAGGTCGAGGCGGCGACCGGCGGCTCGTTCCGCGAGACGGCCGCCGCGTACGCCCGCGACCACGGCGCGACCCGCATCGACCAGCAGTTCGAGCCGTACCCCGGCGGCACGCCGTTCGACGACGCGACCTACACCGGCGACGCCTACCCGGCCTTCGGCTGGGCCGCGTGCGTCGCCCATGTCGACGTCGACCTCGACACCGGCGAGGTCCACGTCCGCGACGTGGTGGCCGCCGATGATATCGGCCGGGTCATCCACCCGGTCCTCGCCGAGGGCCAGGTCGAGGGCGGCACGTTGCAGGCCGTCGGCTACGCCACGGTCGAGGAGATCAAGCTCCGCGACGGCCGGTACCTGAACGACCGCCTCGCGACGTACATCATCCCGACTGCGCTCGACGCGCCGCGCATCGAGACGATCCTCGTCGAGGCACCGTTCGGGGGCGTGCCCCACGGCGCCAAGGGGGTCGGCGAGCTGCCGATGGACGTCGGGGCGCCGGCGGTCGTCGCCGCGATCGCCGATGCGACCGGTACCTGGATCACGGACCTGCCGGCCAGCCCGGAACGGATCATGGCGGCGCTCGCCGGCCGGCCCGATATCGCGGGACCGCGACCCGCGGAGTCCGAGCCGATCCGGGACGTCGCCTCGTGACGACGTACCACCTGACGGTCAACCGGTACCCCGGTCGAGGTCGACGTGCCGGGCATGCGCCGGCTGCTCGACGTCCTGCGCGAGGATCTCGCCCTGACCGGCACGAAGGAGGGCTGTGGGGAAGGGGAGTGCGGCGCCTGCACGGTCCTCCTCGACGGCGCCCCGGTCGACGCCTGCCTCGTCCCTGTCTGCCAGGTCGACGGTGGCGACGTCCGCACCGTCGAGGTTCTGGCGCTGGCGGAAGATCGCCTTGACGACCTCCAGGCAGCATTCCTGCAGACGGGTGGCGCCCAGTGCGGGATCTGCACACCGGGCATGCTGATGGCGGCGCGCGCCTACCTCGATGCCGGCGGCGGTCCGAACGAGGATTCGATCCGCGAATCGATCGCCGGGAACCTGTGCCGCTGCACCGGCTACACCAAGATCGTCGACGCCATCGCGTTCGTCGCGAGCGGAGGAGCACCATGAGCCCATCGGGTGACCGAGTCGCCGTCCCGACCAACGGACACCGCCCACCGCATGACCGACCCGGAGGTCGACAGCCACCTCGCCGAGGCGACGGATCTCGGCAGCGGCGCCCCCGATCTCGAGTCGATCGGCCCGTCGCGGATCGGCGTGGCGGTGGCCCCGCCCGCCGTGTCGCCGGGCCAGCTCGCGGTCGGGCTCGGCATCGTGGCCGGGGTGATCCTGCTGATCCTCGGTATCCGTCGCCCCCGGGGCGGCTGAGGTCCGAGCCGAACCCGTCGATGCCGGTCGAGCCGCCCGTCACCAGCCCGCGCGACCTCGCGACCGCGTACGCCGCGCTCGGCGCGGGCACGCCCGCGATCCCGGTCCGACCCATCGCCGGCGGCACCGATCTGATGGTGGCACTCACCGGCGAGCTGGGACCACCGCCGGCGAGCCTCGTCGACCTGTGGGCCATCGACGCGCTGCGCGGCATCGCGATCGACGGCGACGCGCTGTCGCTCGGGGCGCTCACGACCTACACCGACATCCGCCGCTCGGCGCTGTGCCGCGAGCACGTGCCCGCCCTGGTCGAGGCGGCGGCGACGATCGGGGCGGCCCAGATCCAGAACCGGGGCACGCTCGGGGGCAACATCGCGAACGCCTCGCCGGCGGGCGACACCCTGCCGGTGCTGCTGGCGGCCGATGCCGTGTTCGTCCTCGGCTCGGAACGGGGTGAGCGTGAGGTGCGCGCCGACGAGTTCTGGACGGGCTACCGGCAGACGGCGCTCGCCCACGACGAGCTCGTGGTCCGGATCCGCATCCCGCTCGTCGCGGGCCGCGAGATGCGGTTTCGCAAGGTCGGCACTCGCCGGGCCCAGGCCATCAGCAAGGTCGTGATCGCGGTCGCGTGGCAGGGCGACGGGACGTGGCGCGATGTCCGCGTCGCGCTCGGGTCGGTGGCGGCCACCCCGATCCGGGCGACCGCCACGGAACGCGCGCTCGAGGGGCTCGCCCCGACGCCCGAGACCGCCGACCGGGCGGCGGAGATGCTGGCCGGCGAGCTGGCACCGATCGACGACGTCCGGTCGACCGCCGAGTATCGCCGCCTCGTGGCGGCGCGGGTCCTCCATCGCATCGTGCGCGAGGCAGGCGGCTGGTGAACCGGCGTGGGTTCGCGGCGCTGCTCGGCCTCGGCTTCCTGTCGGCCTGTGCCGCGCCCGCGGCGAGCCCGTCGGCGACGACCGCCCCGTCGAGTTCCGCGGGCGGGACCGCAACGCCGCCCGATGGACGGATCGCATTCGCGCGGACGGTATTCGACACGGCCACGAACACCCCGACCGGGGGCGACCTGTGGAGCGTCACGACCGACGGGTCGGATCTGCAGCCCCTGACCGACACGCCAGAGATCGAGCTGTTCCCGGCCTGGTCGCCGGACGCCACCAGGCTGGCGTTCGTGCGCCTCGAATCAACGACGAGCGGCGACATCTGGCTCATCGACGCCGACCCGACCGCCACCGACCGGCATCTCATCCAGCTGACCGACGGCCCCGGACTCGAGGCCGCCCCGGCCTGGTCACCCGATGGCCGCTCGATCGCCTACGTCGACGACTGGCAGGAAGCGCCGAGCGTGTGGATCCGTTCGTCGGACGGAACGGACGACGCACGACGCGTCAGCGACGGGAACTGGCCATCGTGGACGCCGGACGGGATACGCCTGCTGATCACGGTCGGGGCCGACTTCACGGACACCGAGCTGGCCTACGTCAGCATCGAGGGTGGCGAGCCCGACGTCCTGCCGATCCAGGTCCCGAACGCATCTGAGGGTGCCGTCAGCTCGGTCGGCGAGATCGCCTTCGTGTCGAGCGCGAACGACTACGCCAACAGCGATCCGACGACCTGGAACGAGGACGTCTACTCCGTGGGGTCCGACGGCACACGAGGCCCGACGCAGATCACGAACACGCCCGAGAACGACCACTGGCCGCCATCGTGGTCACCGTCGGGCGACTGGCTGGCGTACACGAACGACGGCGGCAGGGCCGGTTCGCGGATCGCGATCGTCATCGGGACGCAGGAGCCGATCTACCTGACCGAGGGCGCGTTCGACTCGTTTCCGGCCTGGCGACCGGAGCCGGCGCCGTGACGGCCCGGGAGGCCGTCCCGGCCGAGATGGCGCCGCTGTTCGAGGGCGCGCCGCGCTTCCTGGCACGACTGCACGCCGCGAGCCCCTACGCTGACGACACCGCGCTGTTCGAGGCCGCCCGCCGGATCGCCCATCAGATGCCGGAGGATGAGCAGATCGAGCTGGTCGATGCGCATCCGCGCCTCGGAGCGCCGTCTGGGACGGTGTCGGCCATGAGCTTCGTCGAGCAGGGCTACGACCGGGGAGCCGGCACGTCCGGCGACGTCGATGTCGCCGCCGAGCTGGAATGGCTCAACGATTCGTACGAGGCCCAGCACGGGTTCCGCTACTGCGTGTTCGTCGCAGGCCGGCCACGCGAGGCGCTGCTCCCCGAGATGGCCGCCGCGCTCGCGGCGGACCGGACGACCGAGCTCCATCGCGCCCTCGACGCCGTGGTCGATATCGCCATCGACCGGTATGCCAAAGTGGTCCCGCGATGATCGAGCTCGGTGCCAATCGCTATGGCAAGGCCGCCATCCGGATCGTCCGCGTCGGCCGTGACAGCACCCCGCATCGGCTCCGCGACCTCACTGTCGCGATCGCCCTCGAGGGCGACTTCACGGCGGCCCACGCCGACGGCGACAACTCGCTGGTCATCGCCACCGACACGATGAAGAACACGGCATATGCGTTTGCCGCGGAGCACCTGACCGGCTCGATCGAGGCGTACGCGACGGTCCTCGGGCGCCACTTCCTCGACAACGACCAGGTCGACCGGGCGGTCGTCAACGTCCGCGAGCACGGCTGGCGGCCTATCGATGGTGCGGCCGGCCCGGCGCCAGACGCGTTCCTGCGGACCGGCGAGGGCACCCGGGTCGCGACCGTCGCGGTCGGGCGTGACGGCGTCGTCGTCGATGCCGGCATCGAGGACCTCGTCGTGATGAAGACGACCCGCTCGGCATTCTCGGGCTTTCCCCGCGACCGGTTCACGACCCTGGCCGAGACCGAGGATCGGCTGATGGCCACGAAGCTCACCGCGATCTGGGCCTATGGTGCGCCCGACGTCGACTTCGACGCCACGTGGGCGGCCGTCCGTGACACGCTGCTCGAGGTCTTCGCCGACCACGACAGCCCGAGCGTCCAGACGTCGATCTGGATCATGGCCAAGGCGATGCTCGAGCGGCACGAGGAGCTCGACGAGGTCCGGATGATCCTCCCGAACCTGCACCATTGGACGGTCGACCTCGACCGGTTCGGGGTCGCCAACGACCGGCTCGTGTACGTCGCCACGACCGAGCCGCACGGCCTGATCGAGGCGACGGTCCGCCGATCGGAGGTGTCCTGATGGCCCCGCCCGGCGTCGTCGTCACCGGTCCGTCGGTCGAGGGGTCGGATCGCGTCCTGACCGACGAGGCCCTGGCGTTCATCGCCGACCTGCAGCGGCGGTTCGGCCGGTTCCGTCTCGACCTGCTCCAGCGACGGCACCAGCGTCAGGCCGCACTCGACGCGGGGCAGCCGCTCGACTTCCCGGCCGGCACGCACGAGATCCGCGAGGCCGACTGGACGGTGGCGCCCGCGCCGGCCGACTTCGACGACCGCCGGGTCGAGATCACCGGCCCGGCCGAGCCGAAGATGATGATCAACGCCCTCAACTCGGGCGCTCGGGTCTTCATGGCCGACCTCGAGGACGCGCTGTCGCCGACCTGGGCGAACGTGGTCGGCGGGCAGGCGGCATTGATCGATGCGGTGCGCGGCACGCTGGCGTTCGACTCGCCCGAGGGCAAGTCGTATCGGCTCGGCGACCGGATCGCGCAGCTGGTCGTTCGACCGCGCGGCTGGCACCTGGTCGAGTCGCACGTGATGGTCGACGGCGTGCCGATGTCGGCGTCGCTGTTCGATGCTGGGCTGTACCTGTTCCACAACGCGGCCGAACGGGTGGCACGCGGGTCGGGGCCGTACCTGTACCTGCCCAAGCTCGAGTCGCACCACGAGGCGCGGTTGTGGAACGACGTGTTCATCGCGGCCCAGGAGGCGCTCGGTGTGCCGCGTGGCTCGATCCGGGCGACCGTGCTCATCGAGACCATCACGGCGGCGTTCGAGATGGACGAGATCCTGTACGAGCTGCGCGAGCACGCCGCGGGCCTCAACGCCGGCCGCTGGGACTACCTGTTCAGCGTCATCAAGCGGTTCCGCGGGTCGTCGGCGCTGGAGTCGCCCGATCGCGCGCAGCTGACGATGACCGTGCCGTTCATGCGGGCCTACACCGAGCTGCTCGTCGCGACCTGCCATCGCCGCGGAGCGCACGCGATCGGCGGGATGGCCGCGTTCATCCCGAACCGGCGCGACCCCGAGGTCACCGAACGGGCGCTGGCCAAGGTCCGCGACGACAAGGAGCGCGAGTCGCGCGACGGGTTCGACGGGACGTGGGTGGCGCATCCCGACCTCGTGCCGCTGGCGACGGAGATCTTCGATTCGGTCCTCGGCGAGCGCCCGAACCAGAAGGAGCGCGTACCCGAGGCGCAGGCCGCCGCCGCCGACCTGACGCGGTTCGCGGTCGAGGGTGGCGAGGTCACCGATGCCGGCATGCGCGCCAACGTGCGCGTCGCGCTTGCGTACATCGACTCGTGGCTGCGCGGGACGGGCGCCGCGGCGATCGACAACCTGATGGAGGATGCCGCGACGGCCGAGATCGCCAGGTCCCAGCTATGGCTGTGGCGGGTCCGCGGGCGTCTGTCCGTGGAGCAGTACGCCGCGATCCGCGACGAGGAGCTGGAGCGTCTGGGCGGCGCGGGCGAAGGCCGGCTGAAGGACGCCTGGGACCTGCTGGACCACCTCGTCCTCGACGACGACTTCGCCGACTTCCTGACACTCCGGGCGTACGCGGTCCTCGAATAGGGGTTGACACCATCCGGCCACTGGCGTATATATCGGCCATCGATATATCGAACGTCGTAAGAGTGGAGTTCGGATGACCACCAAGTCCCCCGAGTTCGGACGGTTCACCGAGCCGTCGCTGCTCATCCTCGTCAGCCTGAGCGACGGGCCGAAGCATGGCTACGCGATCATGCAGGACGTCGAGTCCGGGACGGGCCGGCCTATGGGTGCCGGCACGCTATACGCGGCCATCGCGCGCCTCGAGGAGCAGGGCTTCGTCGAACCCATGCCGCCGATCGATCGACGTCGGCCCTATCGCCTCACCGCGATCGGCGCGTCGATGCTCGCCGAACAGCTCCACGGCCTTTCCGAGTTCGCCCAGCGCGGGCTCCGACAGCTCGGCAAGACCCAGCCATGAGAACCATCCTGGTCCGCTGCTATCCCGCCGCATGGCGGACTCGCTATGGCGACGAGTTCATGGCGCTCCTGGAGGAGCGCCCGCTCGGCCCGTACGACGTGGCGGACATCCTCATCGGCGCGCTCGACGCGCGACTGCGGTCGCATCGGGCTGCCGGATCACCTGAAAGGGGACTCCCAATGTCGCTCCGCCTCGGCGGCATCGCCGCCATCGTCGGTGCCGTGATCCTCGCCGTCTCCTGGATCGGGACGATCACGGGGGCCTTGCCGCTGGACGGACGCGCCCTCGTGGCTCTGATCTTCATCGGGCTCGTCGCCCTGCTCGTCGCGCTCACGATCCTGAGCGCCTTCCAGGCCCGTGCGTTGCCGCGCCTGGTCTGGACGGCATTCGCTTTTGCGGCCTTCGGTGCGATCGCGTATACGGTCGGGATGGTCGCGCTGATCGGCGTGAATGAGGGCGACGTGACAGAGGATGGCCAGACGTTCGCGGCCGCGGCCTATGCGCTCGGTGGCGTGGCCGCCATCGTCGGCTTCGCCCTCTTCGGCCTCGCCACGATCCGCTCGGGCGTCCTGTCGCGGACAGGAGCCGTGCTGCTCGCCGTCGGTCCGGCGATGGGAGCGGTCGCCTGGGTGGCTTCGTTCACCATCGCCTGGGATTTCGGGGGGCTCATGATGCTGGGCGCCATCGCGTGCTTCCTTGCCGGCTGGATCGTCCTCGGGATCGCGGCCATCCGCCTCGACCAGCCGATGTCTGAAGCGCGGCCGGCCTGACCGGCCAGCTCGATCGAGTGAAGGAGCAGCCGATGGCAAGTTCGCTGGCGGTATCGCCGTCCATGCCGACCCGGGTGCTCGGTGCGGTTGGGATCCTCGGCGGGGTCGTCCTGTTGGCGGCCTTCGTCGTCGCGATCCCGAGCGACCTGAACACGCTGCGACTCGCCCTGTTCAACCTCGGCGCGATCGCGGTCGCCATCGCCGTCCAGCGACGACATGCAGAGACGGGATCTCGGGTCGCCTTGCTCGTTGCTTCGGCGGTCGTCCTCGCGAATGCCTGGTACCTGGCGATGGTCGTGCTGTCCATCGGTCGCCCGATACCGCCCGCGCCGGATCCGGACTTCCGGCTTGTCATGTTTTACGCCGGGCTCGCAATGTGGCTGGCGGACTCGGCGTTCGGGTTCGTCACGCTGCGCCTCGGGCTCGTCACGCGTTGGGGCGCGCTCGCGCTCGGAGTCGGTTCGCTGCTGGCGATCCTCGGCATGAGTCACCTCGAGTTGACGTCGCCGACGAACCCGACCATCTTCGGACCGCTGTCCCTGCTCGGGATCGCCCTCAACGGGATCGGCTGGATCGTCCTTGGGCTCGACGTCGCACTACGGGGCCGCGAAGCCTGAGCGGTCGCCCCCGGGGCGACGGGCGGAAGGGGGTGCCGAGCGATGCACACCGACCGCATCGCTGGTCGGCGGTAAAGGCGCAGTGAAGTCCGCTCGAACCTCCGGGCAAGGGGTCGTCGCTACGGTCGGCCGATGGCCTGGTCAGCGGCGGATCGCGAGCGCTGGAAACCGGAGGTGCAGCGCGGCTGGGAGATCCTCGGGGCGATGGTCAAGCGCCGGCGCATCGCGCTCCACTGGTCGCAACGCGACCTGCAACGCGCGACCGGGATCCACCAAAGCGCGATCTCGCGCCTCGAGACCGGGCGACTTTCGGGGCTCCGCATGGCTCGGTTCGCTGCGTTGGTCGCCGCGATGAAGGGCCTCGATCCCGACGCGCCGCATCCGAAACCTCCGCTCAAACCCTGGCGCGATTGGGATTGACGCCGCCCCCACAGCGATGCGGCCGGTGTGCATCAACGACCACCCCTCCGGCCGGGTGGCCAGGAATGTGCATCACCGCAGGCTCGGACGAAGTCGCGGCGTGATAGCGTGACGGCTGCGCCGCACCGGTAGCGGCCTCCATTCCGAAGACGCCCGTGCAGGGCCGTCCAGAAGGAGGTTTGCCCGTGTCATCGATCGAGGTGCGCCGCTTCCGCCGTGACGACCGGGTCCAGCTGACCGCGCTCGTCAACGCCCACGTCGCCGCCGTCATGCCCGGCGTGACCGTTTCGGTCAACGCGGTCCTGAACCAGCTCGAGCGGGAGCCGGGCGAGTTCATCGTCGATCCGTGGGTCGCCGAACGGCTCACCCTCGTCGCGGAGCAGCGGGGGCGCATCGTGGGCCGACATCGGCAACCTCGAGGTCGACGAGGCACAGCGCGGGCGGGGCGTCGGCCGCTGGCTCGTCGGCCAGGCAGCGGAGTGGCTGCGTCTCGGCCGCGTCGACCGGGTCATCGGCTACGCGCAAGGCGACGCGGACCCGTGTCTCGGGTTCCTCGAGCGCGTCGGCTTCCGCGTGCTCACCCGGACCCGACGAGGGTGGTCGAAGCCCTAACCCGCGATCGCACCCCGCTCGACGAACCGGCCGAACCCACGGCGACCGACGAACGCACCGTCGGCGATGACCGGCTCGCCCCGAACGAGCACGTCGCGGACGGCACCGCTGACGTCGAGTCCCTCGTACGGCGTGTAGTCGCTCGTGTGGTGGAGGTCCACCGCGCGGATGGTCCGCCGTGCCGACGGGATCGAACACGACGATGTCGGCATCGCGACCGACCTCGAGCGCGCCCTTTCGCGCGAGCCCGAACCGCGCGGCCGGCGTGGTCGCGAGCAGATCGACCATGCGCTCCACCGTCATCCGACCGCGGGCGACACCCTCGCTGTACAGCAGCGTCAGCAGCGTCTCGATGCCGGGTGCCCCGTTGCTGATCCGATCGAAGGACACGCCACTCGCTGCCTCGGCCTTCTCGACGCCGAACCGGTCGGGGACGTGGTCGGTGGCGACGAGGTCGAGCGAGCCATCGGCGAGGCCCTCCCACAACGCGGCCTGGTCCGCCTCGCTGCGCAGCGGCGGGGAGATCACGAAGCAGGCGCACCGGGCCGGATCGGGCTCGTCGTAGCGGTCCTCGGTGAGGACCAGGTAGTGCGGGCAGGTCTCGGCCGACACCCGGACACCGGCGGCCCGTGCCCGGCGCACCTCGTCGAGCGCCGCCGCCGAGGAGAGATGGACGACGTGGACGGGCGAGTCGGTGGCGCGCGCGAACGCCAGGGCCCGGGCCGTCGCGACCGCCTCGACGTACGGCGGTCGCGAGGTCGCGTGGTAGCGCGGCAGCGTGTCACCACGCTGCAGCGCGGCGGCCACGCCGGCGTCGAGCAGCACCGGGTCCTCGCAGTGGACCTGGAGCATCCCGCCGCGCTCGCCCATGACCCGCATCGCGTCGAAGAGCGCCTGGTCGCCGAGCCGGAAGTCGAACACCATGAACGCCTTCGACGTCGCGACACCCGCCTCGATCGTCGCGGGGAGCTCGGCGAGGGGGTCGTCGGCGTGACCTGACACGGCGAGCGAGAGGCCGTAGTCGATCGCGCTGTCCCCGTCCGTCGCGGCGCGCCATTCCGTGAGCCCGGTCCGGAGCGATCGCTCGGCCGCCGGCGACGACCCGGTTCCGGGGTTGTTGAACGACAGGAACGACGTCGTGCCGCCATACGCCGCCGCGACCGAGTCCTGGAAGAACCGGTCGGGCTCGGCGTCGCTCGCGACGCGGGTATGCGTGTGCGACGTCGACGACGCCGGGGAGGACCAGCATCCCGGTCGCATCGATCACCCGGTCGGCTCCGGCTGCGAGGCCATCGAGGGACGGTTCGATCGCCGTGATCCGGCCGCCATCGGCCGCCAGGTCAGCCCGTCGCGATCCCCCGGCGGTGACGACCGTGCCGCCGCGGATGACGAGATCGGTCAATCGCCCCCGTCCCCCCCGTCGCCGTCGCCACCGATGTCCTCGCCGTCGCGTCCCCGGTAGCCTCGGCTGCGCAGCGATCGCCCGACGACCAACAGGACGACGATGATCACCGCGAAGACCGCGAACTCGGCGATCGTCGAGGCGTCCAGCGTCAGGCCTCGACTTCCTCGATCCGGATCGCCTGGGCGCCCTCCCACAGCGCCCGCCGGCCGACCTCGCGCAGCCGGTCCCCCCAGCCGTCGTCGGGGACGATCGTCGCGAAGTGGTTCGCCGCCAGCTGGCCGACCTTCGACGACGTCGTACACGCGCCGTACGGGAAGAAGATCTCGCACTCGCTGATGCCGCCCGGGTACATCGCCAGCATGCCCGGGGCCGGATGCGAGGTGTGGTTCTCGTAGTCGATGCCGGGGCGGAAGTCGCCGTACGGGATCCATGTCGACTCGCCCGACCAGCGGCAGTGGATCAGCTTCGACTCGATGGGGAGCATCCGCCGGATCGCCTCGATCGTCTGGGGCGCCTCGGGCTCCCAGCGGGCGCTAAAGTGCAGGTCACCGACCTCGATCCGCAGGGTTCCCATGCCGGGAGGATAGCGTGACCGCCGACCCCGGACAGCCGCGCCCGACCATCTCGCACGCACGTCCTCGACACGGAACGTGGGGTGCCGGCGAGCGGCGTCCGCGTCACGCTCTATCGACTCGACGTCGGCGGCAACGGCCCGCTCCGGATGACCCAGGCGCTGACCGATGCCGACGGACGCGTCCGCGACCTGCTCGAGCGGCCGCTCATGGTCGGCGACTACCGCCTCGAGTTCGATGTCGCCCACGAGGACGGCTCGTTCTTCACGAAGATCGCGGTCGACCTGCAGATCACCGACCCGGAGCGGAGCTACCACGTGCCGCTGCTGCTGGCGCCCTATTCGATGACGACCTACCGCGGCTCGTAGCCGCCGGTCGCGCTAGCGGATGACGGCGAACCCGTCGACGTCGACGCGCGGACGGCCCGTCGTGCCGACCACGACCAGCCGCACCGCGTGCGTGCCGCGGCGTCGACCACGACCGGCTGAACAGCACGACCCGGCTACTGCGCGGTGGAGCTGCGCAGGTCGATGGTCGAGGCGAGGACGCCGTCGACGTAGATGCGCGCCTGGCCGCTGGTCGGACCCTGGCGGCCGACGATCGACGATCGCCCTGACGCCGGACCGTCGGAACTCGACCGACGCGCCCGCCTGCGTCGCCGTGTGCAGGTTCCGGTGGCTGGCCGTGCTCGAGGTCGTGTTCACCCAGCGACCCGCGTAGCGCGCGAGGCTGGTGCCGTCCTGGTACAGCGTGGCGGTCACCGCGGGCGACTCGGCCTGGGCGCCGACGTTGCCGACGCCGTCGCGAGCGGCGATCGCGAACTGCGTCGGGGTGACGAACGCCATCGGGACCGTCAGTGACCGACCGGGCGACGGCACTCGCGATCACGGTCCACGGCCCGCTGCCGATCCGTCGCCGCACGACGTAGCTCGCGACGCCGCGACACGTCGTCGGTCGCGGCACGCCAGTACGATCGTCGTGCTCAGCGTCGAGCCGACCACGGTGCCGGCATTGATCCCGTGGTGGTACACGGGGAGTGCCGTCGGGCCCGCTGACGTCGATCGCCCGCGACGCGTTGACGAGGTAGCCGGTCACGGTCCTGCCGACCATCGACGGGAGCGCCGTGCCGCGCGACAGGATCCGCGACTTGAGGAGGCCGTGCGACACCGGCCCCTCGGCCACGCTCGCGACGAGCGCCGCGACCCCGGCCACGTGCGGCGCCGCCATCGACGTGCCGTCCGACCACGCGTAGCCGCCGCCGGGATACGTCGAGAGGATGTTCGTGCCCGGTGCGCCGATAGTCGACCGTCGTGGCCCCGTAGTTGGAGAAACTGGCCCGGGCGCCGCGCTGGTCGATCGCGGCGACGCTCACGACGTTCGGCGACGGTCGACTCGGCCGGGTAGAAGCTCACGCCCGGTTCGTTCAGGTCGAGCCCGTCGTTGCCGGCTGCGGCGACGAACAGCGCACCCGCGTCGGCGATCGCCGCATCGAGCACGGCGCTCGCGCCGGGACCGCCCCACGACGCGTTGATGATCGGGACGCCGAAGCTGCCGGCGTAGTCGATGGCGTCGATGGCCATCTCATCGGTGCCGCACGCGCCGTCCTCGATGAACTTCAGCGCCATGATCTTGATGCCGGGCGCGACGCCGACGACGCCGGTGCCGTTCAGCGACGCCGCGATCGTGCCGGCCACGTGCGTGCCGTGCCCACCCTGGCCGGCGTCGTACACCGACGCGTTGTTGTTGCAGAAGTCCCAGCCGTGGACGTCGTCGACGCAGGCCGTTCCCGTCGTCGTCGACGCCGTTGCCGGGCGATCTCGCCCGGGTTCGTCCACTTCCGGCCGGCGAGGTCGGGATGGCTGAAGTCGACGCCGTCGTCGATGACGGCGACGACGATCGTCCGGAAGCCCGCGCGTGATGCGCAGCGCCTCGAGACCGTCGATGTCGACGTCGGCGATGCCGGTCTGCGTCCTGATGCCGTCGATGGTCTGGCCGCTGTTGTGGAGACCCCACTCGTTCGCGAAGAGGTCCTCGTCGGTGATCTCGTCGGTCAGCTCGCGCTGGTAGTTCGGCGCGACCGCGACGACCCGCGGGTCGGCCTTCGAGCTCGCGTCGGACGGTCGCCGGTGACACGCCGTCGCCGACGACGACCTGCGGTCCGACCGTCGGCACTCGTGGAGACGACCTCCAGGTCGTGCGTCGCGTGCGCACCGCCCGGCGCTGCGACGCGCGGTCACGTCGTCCGCGTAGCGGACGAGGATCTCGTCGGTGGGGGCGGGTGGCGGGGTCGGGTCAGCGGCGGTCACCCCGGACGGGATGACCGCGAAGGCCGCACGAGCGACAGCCGAAATCAGGAACGCGCGCCGGCGGAGATGCATCTGTCGTCATCGTACCGCCCCGCCGTAAATGCCGTGACAACCTAGATGTCACGGGTGGGTCCTATGTTCGGTGCATGGAAGCACACGTCATCCCGCTGCACTCGGCGGTCCGCCTCGAGGGCGATCGGATCGTCATCGAGCGCCTCGTCGCTCGCGGACCCGACCCTCGCCGCGTTCCTCGGGGAGCGGCCGGCGGACGATCGGGGCCCGCTCGTCGAGCGTGCGCTGCGCATCGGCCTCATCGCGCTCCAGGACGCCGGCGTGACCGTCAACGTCGATGCCGTCCGTTCCGAGTTCGAGCGGATGATCCGCCAGGCCGAGCAGGTCAACGAGCGCGCGGCCGCGACCCTCGAGCAGACGCTCCGCGCCAACTTCGCCGACGGCGACGGCCGGCTGCCGCGCACGCTCGAGAAGTTCCTCGGCGACCGCGGCGCGCTGCGCTCGATGGTCGACGAGCTGTTCGACGAGAAGAAGCGAGACAGCGCCATCGGCCGGATCGGGTCGATGCTCGAGCGCTACTTCGACGGCGACGCATCGAAGCTCGCCACGCTGCTCGACCCGACCCGTCTCAACTCGCCGATGCACCAGTTCCGCCAGGAGATCGCGGCCGGGTTCAAGAGCCTCGAGGAGCGCCTCGTGGCGATCGAGGCCGCGGCCGCTGCCCGGGGAGCCGAGCGAGCGCGATCCGCGGCCAAGGGCGCCGACTTCGAGGACCTGCTCGGCGAGCTGCTCGGCGACATCGCCCGCGGCGCCGGCGACCTGCTCGACCGGACCGGCTTCGAGGCGGGCGCGGTCATCAAGTCCAAGAAGGGCGACTTCGTGCTGACGCTCGACGCCGGCGTCGACGCGCGGCTGCGACGTGCGGGTCGTCATCGAGGCCAAGGACCGCCCGATGTCGATGCGCGCGATGCGCGACGAGCTGCGCGAGGCCCGCGAGAACCGCGGGGCGGCGGTCGCGGTCGCGATCTTCACGCCGGCCCACGCCCCGACCGGGGTCGCGCCGTTCAACCTGGTCGGCGGCGACGTCTACTGCGTCATCGACCCGGACGCGCCCGAGCCGGCGACGCTCGAGGCGGCCATCCGCCTGGCACGGCTGCTCGCGCTGGCGTCGCTCGCCGAGCGCGAGGTGACCGTCGACGCGGCGGCCATCGGCGCTGCGCTCACCGCGATCCGCGAGCAGCTCGAGGTCGTGCGCCAGCTCAAGTCGCAGCTGACCTCGATCTCGAACGCCACCAAGGCCGTGTGGACCGGGCTCGACACGATGCGTTCCGGCATCCTCGCCCGCGTCGCCGAGGCCGAGCCGGAGATCCGCGCCGCCGAGTGACGAGTCGCGCCGGTGTCGGTGCGGTTAGGACCCGTGCCGGCTATGCGTGACCGGGACCATCGGGTGCTGCGCGAGGCTTGCCAGGGGGCGAAGATGTAGGCGAGTCCAGCGCGGGTCTAGGCGAGCGGTCGGCTCATCCGAGACCCCACGACCCCGGAGAGTCGATGCGTCGCCCACGCCGCCTTCGCCCTCGCCGCCCTGCTCACGCTTCCCCTCGTCGCGGCCCGTCGCCGCAGCCGATCCGAGCCGGCCTTCGGCCGAGCCGGTCGTTCCGATCGGCCGAGCCGTCGGCACCGCCCGAGGCCGACGCCCGAGCCGACTCCGGACGCCGACGCCGGCCCCGATCCGACCCGAGCCGCACGGTCGAGCCCACCCCGACCGCCGAACCGCCGACACCGTCCGCCGAGCCGCGCCGACCCCGCCGACCGGCGCCCGCCCGCGACGAAGCCCGCGCCGAACACCGACCCCGAGCCCACCGTCGACGCCGAACGGCCGCCCGATCGCCACGGGTCGCTACATCGTGGTCCTCGACAGCACCGCCGACCCGACGAGGGTCGTGACCCGCCACCGTCAGCGTGACGGCCTGAAGGCGGACCGCTCCTTCAAGAACGCGTTCCGTGGCTTCACGGCCAAGCTCGACAAGGCGCAGCGCGCCGCACTCCTCGCCGATCCGAGCGTCGCCGCCGTGGTCCCCGACGAGGTCATCGAGATCGCGGCCCAGACCACGCCGACCGGCGTCTCACGGGTCGGCGCCCTCAGCTCGTCGCTCGCCAACATCAACGGCGTCGACGAGCGGGTCGATGCCGACGTCGCCATCGTCGACACCGGGATCTGGGCGCACCACGACCTGGTCATCGCCGGCGGCTACAACTGCTCGAGCTCCAACCGCGCCGCGTGGGGCGACGGGAACGGTCACGGCACGCATGTGGCGGGCACGGTCGGCGCCCGCGACAACACGGTCGGCGTGGTCGGCGTGGCGCCCGGCGTCCGCCTCTGGGCGGTGCGCATCCTCAACTCGAGCGGCAGCGGGCTGCTGTCGTGGTACGTCTGCGGCCTCGACTGGATCCTCTCCCAGCGCGACCCGAGCGACTCGTCTCGCCCGCTCATCGAGGCGGTGAACATGAGCGTCGCGAAGACCGGCCGGGACGCGACCGACTGCGGCGTCCGGAGCCGCGACATCCTCCACCAGGCGATCTGCCGCCTGTACAACGCCGGCATCACGGTCGTGGCGGCCGCCGCCAACGCGCGGACCAGCGCTGCGGCGTACGTGCCGGCCGCGTACAACCAGGTCATCACGGTCTCGGCGCTCGCCGACACCGACGGCCGCTCCGGCGGCGCCGGTGGCCGACGCTGCTACTCGTGGGGCAGCTACGACCGCGACGACACGTTCGCCGACTTCAGCAACTTCGGCTCCGACATCGACATCATCGCGCCGGGCAAATGCATCTGGTCGACGAAGCCCGGGCCGTCGTACGGCTACTCGTCGGGGACGTCGATGGCCGCGCCGGCCGTGACCGGCGCCGTCGCGCTGTACAAGGCCAGCCGGCCGCTGGCGACGCCGGCCGAGGTCCGCGAGGCCCTGCGCTACCTCGGCAACTTCGGGTGGTCGACCTCGACCGATCCCGATGGCTATCACGAGCCGTTGCTGGGCGTGTCGCGCATCAGGTCGCTCGGCTCGTTCTCGCTGGCATCGTCCTCGGCGGTCACGATCTCGAGCAACGGCGGCACCGGCACCGTGCCCGTGACGGTCACGCGCAGCTCGACCTTCTTCGAGCGGATCCGCTTCCGGATCGACAGCCTGCCGTCGGGCTGGTCGGCGTCGATGCTCACGCCGAGCCTGTACGGCTGGACGTCCACCGCGGCCTCGGTCAGCGTCAGGGTCCCGGAGAGCGCCAGACCGGGCACGTACCACCTGCAGGTCTCGGGCACGAACTGGGGCCGGACGCGCTCCGCGACGCTCACGGTCCAGGTGGCGGCGGACCTGCCGACCGCCGCGGCCCCGACCGTGTCGGTGCTGAGCGGCAGCAGCCTCGGGCTGACGTCGACCGGCCGGAACACCGTGACGCTCAAGGCGACCTGGGGAGCGGCCAGGGATCCGTCCGACGCGATCGTCCGCTACGAGGTCGAGCGCAGCTCCAACGGCGGCGCCTACGGCTCGACGCGCGCGACGTCGGGCTCGACCCGCTCGGCCACGTACTCGGGGCTGTCGTTCGGGACGACGTACCGGTTCCGCGTCCGGGCACAGGACGCCGACGGCACGTGGAGCCCGTGGGCGACCGCCGGCACGACCGTGACGCCGATGGCCGTGAGCGATGGGTCGAGCCTCGTCTCGTATCGCGGCCGCTGGGTGCGCTTCAACAGCACGCTCGCGACGAACGCCTGGCACATGACCTCGAGCCTCTCGGGTTCCAGCGCCAGGTTGCGGTTCACCGGTCGAGGCATCGCGTTCATCGCGCCGACCAACGTGAGTCGCGGCCGTGCCTACATCTACCTCGACGGCACGCGCCGGGCGACGATCGACCTGCGCACGCCCACCTCGCAGTACCGACGCGCGATGTACGTGGCCAACTGGAGCACGTCGAAGTCGCACACGATCGAGGTCCGGGTCGTCAGCTCCGGCCGCAGCGTGTCGGTCGACGGCTTCGTCGTCCTGCAGTAGCGGCCGTCAGGCTCCCGCATCCCCAAGCCCTCACCCGTTAACGGGGCTGCTTGCCCGCGTGCGCTATCGTGGCCCTTCGATGCACCGGGCCGGAGACCCGGGCGCGCACGTTACGAGGTCGAACCGCCGTGGCACGAGCGATGTGGAAGGGTGCCATCCAGTTCGGACTGGTCACCATCCCGATCAAGCTCTATCTCGCGACCGAGTCCAAGGGCATCAGCTTCAACATGCTCCACAAGGACGACCTGTCGCGGATCCAGATGAAGATCTTCTGTCCGGTCGAGGACGAGGTCATCTCCCGCGGCGAGACGGTCAAGGGCTACGAGTATTCGCCCGGCGAGTACGTCGTCGTGACCGACGAGGACCTCGAGAACGTGCCGCTCAAGACGGTCCGCAGCATCGAGATCGAGCAGTTCACCAAGGCTGAGCGCGACGACAACGCGGTGCGGTTCGTGAAGTCGGCCTACTACGTCGAGCCCGACAAGATCGGCCGCAAGGCGTTCTACCTGCTCAAGTCGGTGCTCGAGGACGAGGGGCTCACGGCGATCTGCAAGGTCGTGATCAAGGACCGTGAGGCGCTCGCCGCGCTCGATCCGTTCGGCGACACGCTGCTCATGTCGACGCTGCACTGGCCCGATGAGATCCGCTCGACCGACGAGCTGGACCTGCCAGCAGAAGAGTTCGACTTCAAGCCCGCCGAGCTCCAGATGGCGAAGCAGCTCGTGTCGGCGATGACCGGCGAGTTCGACCCGGGGCAGTACAAGGACGAGTACCGCGAGGCGCTCGAGAAGATCATCGAGGCCAAGGTCGAGGGCAAGGAGACCGTCGAGATCGAGGAGCCCGAGGAGCCTGGCAAGCTGATCGACCTGATGGCCGCGCTCGAGGCGTCGGTCTCGGCGGCCAAGGCGTCGCGCGAGGCCGGTGCCGAGAAGCCCGTGTCGGTGGCCGAGGCGCGCGGGAGGCCCGCGAGACGAAGGCGGCCAAGAAGCCGGCCGCGTCGAAGTCACGTGCCAAGACGGCCGACGAGGCCAAGGCCAAGCCGGCAGCCCGCAAGCGCAAGACGGCGTAGGGGCGGCGCCCGGCGCCGGCGCCATCTCGCCCGCGTCTCTGCCATTTGCTCATCCCGCTGAACACGTGGCCGGCGGTCTTCGCCACCTGATCAGCTCGCTGAACGATCGGCAAGATCAGTAGGCCGCTCAGCCTTCGCCCGAGCGTGGACCGTGCGACGTGGTCGCGGCCACCGCCTCGATGCCTCGCCGCTTGTCGGCATGCTGAGCATCTGACACGAACAGCAGCCCTGAGATCGACCCCGTCGGTGCCTGGAGCCAGCGCTTGACCGCGACGTTCCGCGCCGGGAACGTCGTCTCGAACGTCGTCGAGTGCTCGGCCACCCGTCGCCGAGCGGTGCGGTCCTCGGGCAGCACCAGGAGCCGCGAGACCGAGGTCGCCTGCCAGCCCAGCTGCTCGCGGGCGATCTGCAGCGCCAGCCGGACCTTGCGGTCGAGGGTCATGAGCATGCCGCCGACGTCCGGCACCACGGACTTGACCTCGATGACGAGCAGCGCTCCAGTCGCCGGGTGCAGGGCGATGATGTCGATCGAGCCGCGCTCGCCGTAGATGCTGAACGACACCTCGGTCGCGACCAGCCATCCCTCCGGCGAAGCCTGGCGACGAGCGACTCCACGAGCGCCGCGTGGCGCCGGTCCCGGAGCCGGTCGAGGCCCTCGCCGTGGTACAGGATCCGGACCGACAGTCGCGCGCCGAGTGCTGCGGCGACCGCCGCGAGCCGCCAGACGGGCAGCCGGTCGCCACGCCCGGTCTCGATGGCGACGATCACCCAGCGCGGCACCTTCGCTTCCGCGGCGAGGCGTGACTGCGTCCAGCCCTTGCGCCGTCGGAGCAGCCGGACGTCGCGGCCGAAGAGCACCGGATCCATCGTTCGCGAGTGTGGCCGGCGACGCTCACCCGCGGCTCAACGGACCGTCGGACTGGCACACTGACGGCGATGCCCCTCGAGGAATACCGTCGCAAGCGCGACTTCGGCAAGACCCCGGAACCGGCGCCGGACACGACCACCGCCGCGAGCGGTCGGAGCGGGCGGTTCGTCGTCCAGCGCCACCGCGCGACGCGGCTCCACTACGACTTCCGCCTCGAGATCGACGGCGTCCTCGTCTCGTGGGCCGTCCCGAAGGGCCCGACCCTCGATTCGAAGATCCGGCGGATGGCCGTCCACGTCGAGGACCACCCGATCGAGTACTTCGACTTCGAAGGCGATCATCCCGGCCAAGCAGTACGGGGCCGGCGACGTCATCGTCTGGGACTGGGGCACCTGGGACCCGGAGGCGCCGACCCTCGACGGTCGCAAGGCCGTCAAGGACGGCGAGCTCAAGTTCCGGCTCAACGGCGAGAAGCTCAAGGGCCGCTTCACGATCGTGCGCACGAGCGGTCGCGGTGGGAGCCGCCCGTTCGAGGGCGACGACGGCGACCAGTGGCTGCTCATCCACAAGAAGGGCGACACGTCGGTCGAGGGCTGGGACGCCGAGGACTTCCCGAAGAGCGTCAAGACCGGGCGCACCAACGACGAGGTCAAGGAGAACCGCGACGCGATCTGGATCAGCCAGGCGCCCGCGGCGACCGCCGAGATCGACCTCGCCGGCGCCACGCCGGCGCCCGCTGCCCGACCAAGATCGAGCCGATGCTCGCCACCCTCGCGACCAAGCCGTTCGACGACGACGACTGGCTGTTCGAGATCAAGTGGGACGGGTTCCGCGTCCAGACGCGTGGTCGACCACGGCAAGGTCCGGATCCTGACCCGCAACCTCCACGACGCGACGACCTACTTCCCGCGGCTCCTTGGCGTCGCCGGGGCGCTGGCTCGAGGCCGACCAGGCCGTCATCGATGGCGAGGTCGTGGCGCATCGACGAGGACGGCCGGCCCGACTTCAGCCTCCTCCAGACCAAGCTCGGCGACAAGGAGGCGAACGGGCTGCTGTACCAGGCGTTCGACCTGCTCTACCTCGACGGTCGATCGCTGCTCGACGTGCCCCTCGAGGACCGCAAGCGCCTGCTCCGAAGCGTGCTCAAGGACCACCCGCGGGTGCGCTTCGCGTCGCACGTGGTCGGGGAGGGGAAGGCGTTCTTCGACGCGGCCGGCACGCTCGGCGTCGAGGGGATGGTGGCGAAGCTCCGTCGCTCGCGGTACGAGCCGGGCCGCCGCAGCGATGCGTGGCTCAAGATCAAGATCCGGCCGGAGCAGGAGCTGGTGGTCGGTGGCTGGACCCCGGGGAGCGGCAACGCCCGGGACCTCGGTGCGATGGCCGTCGGCGTGTACGAGGACGGCAAGCTGCGGTTCGCCGGCAAGGTCGGCAGCGGCTTCACCGGCGCGATCCGGGCCGACCTCCTCAAGCGCCTCAAGCCGCTGGTCCAGGACGACGCGCCGTTCGACCCGCCGCCGCCGAAGGACTACCGTGGTCGATGGGGCGGCGACCTCAAGGACATCACGTGGGTCCGTCCCGAGATCGTGATCCGCGCCGAGATCGGTGGCTGGACGCGCGACGGCCAGGTCCGCCAGACGGCCTACAAGGGCATCGATGCGGCGCGCGACCCGACGACCGTGACGCGCGAGACCGCGGTCGCGACGGCCACCGCGGTCCGTGCCGCCGAAGCCGCCGAACCGCCAGCCACCCGAGGAGGCGCCGATGCCCTCGAAGACGTCGAAAACGTCAAAGTCCGCGAAGTCGTCGAGCGCGACCAAGCCATCGAGCTCGACGTTCCCGGGCGCGACCGCGGAGGAGCTCGAAGCGCTCGACGCGCTCGGCAAGGAGGGCGTGTGGCGCGTCGGCGGGCGCGACCTGAAGCTCACCAACCTCGACAAGCCGCTGTTCGAGGCCGACCCGCCGGTCACCAAGCGCGAGCTCATCCGCTACTTCGCGACGATCGCCCCGACGATGCTGCCGCACGTCATCGACCGGCCGCTCAACCTGCAGCGCTTCCCGAATGGGGCGGGCGCGCCCGGGTTCTGGCAGAAGGACATCCCCGAGACCGCGCCGACATGGCTCAAGCGCTGGCACGAGACCGGGGTCGACGGGCGCACCGACCGGGACGCGAACGACCACCTGCTCGCGGTCGATGCCGCGTCGCTCGCGTGGCTCGGCAACCAGGCGAGCTTCGAGGTCCATGCCTGGACCGGCAAGCTGCCCGAGCCGTGGCAGCCGACGTTCGCGCTACATCGACATCGACCCGGGCGAGAAGACGACCTGGGACGAGACGCTGACGCTGGCGCGGCTCTACCGGACCGCGCTCGAGCACCTCGGCGTGCGCGGCTACCCGAAGACGACCGGCAAGCGCGGCATCCAGATCTGGATCCCGATCGTCCATGGCAAGTACGACTTCAGCCAGACCAGCGAATGGGTCGAGCGGGTGTCGAGGGCGGTCGGGTCGACCGTGCCGAACCTGATCTCGTGGGAGTGGGCGAAGGCCGCGCGGAAGGGCCGAGCGCGACTCGACTACACGCAGAACGCGTCGATCAAGACGCTCGTGGCGCCGTATTCCGTGCGACCGGCGCCGGGCGCGCCGGTGTCGACGCCGATCTCGTGGGACGAGCTGGACGACGCGGATCTGCGACCGGACCGCTGGACGATCCGCAATCTGCCGGAGCGGGTGGCGGCGGTGGGTGACCTGTTCGCGGCCGCGCAGACCGACGCCCAGGAACTGCCGCCGGTGTGAGCACAAGGGAGGATCGGATGACGACATGGACGGCGGATGAGCTGGATCGCATCGGTGATGCCGAGGAGATCGAGATCGCGTCGCAGCGGCCGCGACGGGAGCCTGCGCCGTACGTGATCGATCTGGATCGTGCGGTCCGGCGACGACCTCTACGTCCGGTCCGCCCACGGGCGCGGCAACCCCTGGTTCAAGCACGGCGCTGGCGTCCGGTGTCGGCCGGATCCGTGTCGGCGGCGCGGAACGGGACGTCGCGTTGGAGGAGCCAGACATCGACCGTTGCCGGGGATCTGCATGCCGGTCGTACCACGCGAAGTACGACCGGTTCGGCGCCGCAACCGTCGGACCCGGTCGTCTCGGCGCGAGCTCGGAACGTCGCCACCTTGCGGCGTCACGCCGCGATAGTCCGATCAGGCGAGCGGCCACCTCGTCGACCCACTTGACCCAGTCGAGGCCACGGCGGCCCGGGACGACGAGCCGGCACGGAGCGCCGTTCGCGACCGGGAGCGGGCCGCCGGCGACACCGGTCGCGAGCAGCGCCGTCCTGGCCTCGTCCGCGGTCAGCACCGTCGACCAGCCGGTCACCGACGAGACGCGGACGCTGCCGCGCTCGGGGACGTCGATCACCGCGCCGAGTGGCACGCCGCGCCACGTCGTCTCGAGCGCCCAGCCCGAGGTGCAGTCGAGGACGGCCGTCGCGTCGACCTCGCCGAGCGCGCGCAGCGCGGGCAGGTCGAGCTGGCGGGCGCCGACCGTCAACCGCCACGCCTCGGGGTCGATCGCCGGAGGCCCTTCGCCGTAGAACGTCGTCGCGGGCGGGATGCCGCCCGACGGCAGCCAGCGCGACCCGGTGAACCGCCGGACGCCGCCGCGCAGCTGGTCGACCAGCGCCGGCCACGCCGAACGCCGCGACGCCCGGCCAGCGCCAGCCCGCCGCCGGCGAGCAGCGTGCGCCGTCGAGATGCCGCCGCGCGGCGCCACGGTCGCCACCCGCCATCGACGCGGCAGCAGGTGCAGCACGACCACCGGCACGAGCACCAGCCCGAGCCAGGCGTGGAGCGTCATCACCGTCACCGACCCGACCGCCAGCAGCTCGCCCGACGCCACCCACAGGAACCCGCCGGTCAACGCGCCGATCGTCAGGATCGCGACCAGCGTCGCCAGCGTGAGCCGCGGCCATCGACGCGCATCGACCGCCCGCGGCACCGATCGTCGCAGCTTCCAGACCGTGGCCGCGAGCAGCGCACCGCCCAGCACCCCGTGGAGCGTGAACAGCCAGGCCGCATCGGGCCCGCCGGCCTTGAGTGCCAGCAGCCCGGTCGCGGCCATCGCCACGACCAGCAGGGCGAGCACCCGGTCGAGCGTCGCGTGGCTCATGACGCGGCCAGTGTGCGCCCGCATCTGCGACGGGTCGATGACTCGTGGGACGATGCGCGGCATGCCGAGCGACATCACCCTGCGCAGCCCACGCCCCGACGAGATCCGCGAGTTCTGGCAGCCGCTGGCCGATGCGTTCGGTGAGTCGATCACCGACGACGAGATGGAGCGCGAGCGACCGCTGCTCGACCTCGAGCGGTTCGTCGGCGCGCTCGACGGCGAGCGATGGGTCGGCACCGGCGGCGCCGTCGCGTTCCGGCTGACCGTGCCGGGCGGCGAGGTCGGCGCCAGTGGCATCACCGGGATCGGCGTCCGGCCCGACTACCGTCGACGCGGCGTGCTCCGCCAGATGATGGACTGGGTGTTCGACGACGCGCGGGAGCGCGGTGAGCCGGTCGCGATCCTGCTCGCGACCGAGGCGGCGATCTACCGGCGGTTCGGCTTCGGCCTGGCGACGACCCAGTCGTCGTTCAGCATCGCCACCGCGCTGGCCGAGTTCCGCGATCCGGTCGATCTCGGCGATGGCGCCCGGATCCGGATGGTCGACGTCGACGAGGCGGTCGATACGTTCGCGCGCATCTACGACCAGGTGCGGCCCGGTCTGCCGGGCGCGGTCGACCGGACCGAGCCGAAGTGGCGCGGCTTCATCGTCGGCGACGCCGAGTGGATGTATCACGGGATGGGGCCCAAGTTCCTGGCGCTCATCGAGGTCGACGGCGAGCCGCGCGGCTATGCGATCTACCGCATGGAGCAGGGTTGGGGCCCGACCGGACCGGCGTCGACGATCCACGTCCTGGAGGTGACCGGCCTCGACCCGTCCGCCGAGCAGGCGCTCTGGCAGTGGCTGTTCGAGCTGGACCTCGTGCGGACCGTGTCCGGCCCGCGAGGACCGGTGCCGCATCCGCTCCAGCAATGGATCGTCGAGCCGCGCCGGCTGGTGCTGTCGATCGGCGATGGGCTGTTCCTGCGGCTGCTCGACCTGCCGGCGGCGCTGTCGGCGCGCGGCTACGTCGGGTCGGGCTCGCTGGTGCTCGAGGTGGCCGACGACCTGTTCGACGCGAACGCCGGCCGATGGCAGCTGTCGGTCGAGGATGGCCGAGGCTCGGTGGCGCGGACGTCAGCGGCGCCCGACATCGAGCTGGACGTCGGCACGCTGGCGCAGGCCTACCTGGGCGGCTTCCGGTTCGTGGACCTGGCGGTGGCGGGGCGGGTTCGGGAGTGCGTGCCGGGCGCGCTGGCCCGTGCCGACGCGCTGTTCACCCCGCCGCGAGCGCCGTACAACTCGACGCCGTTCTGAGTTCAGGGGATCGACGATCTCGATCGATCTGATCATGCTCCCGAGCATGAGCGCGGCCGAGTTCACGACGCTCGACTTGATCCTCAAGCGTCACGAAGAGGAGCTGATCGAGGAAGCGCTGGCCGACTTGCCAGAGTTCGTCCTCGAACGCCAGCCACGCGTGATGTTCGAGAACACCGGCATGGCGCTAGGTCGGTGGCTGATGTTCGGTCGACCACCGCAGGTCGAGTGGCTCGAACTCAGCTCGATCTCGTACTACGTGCTAACGGAGCGGTTCGTGGTCGGAGACACCACCTAGCGGGCCGCCTCTGGCATACCCTGGCCGTCGGAGGGCGGCCATGGACCTCGATTCGCTCCTCATTGCAGCGGCGGAAGCACCCCCGGACACTCGCATCAACTTCCGGGACCGGATCGCGGCCCACGGAGAGGTGGCCGTTGCCCGCCTCACGGAGCCGCCGTGGATCGGTGATCCGCAGTACGCAGCCTTCGCGATTCGAACGATCGCGAAGGCAAGCGAATTCGGAGCCCGCGATGCTGCCATCAAGGCTCTAACCCATGCTTTGTCGCTCGTATCCGACGACTGGCACCGCCGCGATATCGACTCAGCTCTGAGCATGCTTGGTGCGAAGTCGCGACCGCAGTCCAAGAAGAATCACAAGGAAACGATCGCCAGAACCTCCGCTCCGATAGCTCCGGAGGACTTGACCGTCGGGCACTGCTATAGGCGATCGGAACTACATGACGGTGGACTCGGCGGGAACCGACAAAAGGGCATCAGCTATCCGGCTCTCGGGACCCACTGCCTGCTGTTCAGCGATCCCAACAAAGTGAATGAGTACGGCTACCGCGACCAGCCAATCGGCGAGGACCGCTATCGATACTTCGGTGAATGGGATGGTCCTGGCGATATGACGATGTCTGGTGGTAACAAGGTAATCGTGGATCGAAGTCCGGAGCTCTACCTATTCACTTCGGCTTCGTGTGGCCGCGTCTATCGAGGACGCTACAGGTTCGACTTTTCGGCGAATGAGCGAGCGACCCGCGACGGCCAGGAATTCAATGCCATCGTGTTCACGCTCGAGCGGGTCAGCGAATGACCGAGTCCGACTACCCACAATCGGCACACGGCTGGAGCTCTGACTTCCCGAGGTTCTCAGAGACCCCGGCCCCATACATTCGTCAGTCTCTTCTTGACTTCTTGAAGATCGTCTCGCCCGAACAAGTACGTGCTTGGGATGAGTCGATCCCGTCCCTTCAATCTGAAGTCAAGGAGGTGCTCGTCCACGACCCAGGGGCAACGGCATACACCGCCATCCTGGAATACCAACTCCCGATGGAAAGTCGCCGACCGGATGTCATCCTCCTGATGGGCGGGGCAATCCTCGTGTTGGAGCTCAAGAGCAAGAGCCATCCAGAACTCGCTGATGTCGATCAGGCGAGCGGGTACGCACGGGATTTGCGCGCCTATCACAGCGCGTGCGCTGACCGACGGGTTCTGCCGATCCTCATGTTGATGCGAGCGTCAGGCCGCCTCGGTGACCTCGCGGGTGTGGACGTCATCGGCCCGGACGCCCTGGATCAGGTCATGGCCGCGATCGATGCCCAGGGTGTTGACCGCGTCGATGCCCGGACATTTCTGGATCCGAACGCCTATCGTCCGCTGCCTACGATCGTCGAGGCCGCTCGAGAGCTCATGGAGTCGGGTGAGCTCCGTCGTATCGGGCGGGCAGACGCGGAGACCCGTCCGACTCTCGACTACCTCTCGCAGGTCGCTCACTTGGCGGCGCGGACGCACTCGCGCCACCTCGTCCTCCTAAGCGGGTTGCCCGGGACGGGCAAGACCTTGGTTGGCCTGCAGCTCGCTCACGCACGGTTCTTGGACGATCTGTCGGTCGCGCGCGAAGGCCAGAAGCCGACGGCACCGGCCGTCTACTTGTCTGGCAACGGTCCGCTCGTGCAGGTGCTGCAGTACGAGCTCAAGGCCGGAGGCGGCGGTGGCGCGACTTTCGTGCGTCCTGTCAAAGCCTACGTCGAACGCTATTCAAGGCAATCCCACCTACGACCACCCGAGCATGTTCTGATCTTTGACGAAGCTCAGCGCGCATTCGACGCTGCTCAAGTTGCTGCAACGCATGGCGGGACCGGCGATGGGAAGTCCGAACCCGAGCACTTTGTGGAATTTGCGGAGCGTGTGCCGGAATGGTGCGTCGTCGTGGGTCTCATCGGTTCTGGCCAAGAGATCCACGTCGGAGAAGAAGCAGGTATCGGCCAGTGGCGAGACGCCGTCATGGGTGCTCCTAACCCGGACTCGTGGACTGTTCATTGCCCACCCCATCTCGCGGACTCGCTTAGTGGCGTACCACGACTAGTCCAGGAGCCCCGACTACATCTGACCGCTGAACTGCGCTACCACCTCGCTGAAGACGTGCACCTGTATGTCCAAGCCCTACTCGGAGAAGCTGACCTGCCCGCGGCATCGTTGGCCGCACAACTGGAGGACAGCGGGTATCACGTCCGGATCACCCGTGACCTTGACGCGGCGAAAACCTACCTTCAGACCCGTTATGAGAGCGATCCAGATGCGCGCTTCGGGCTGGTCGCGTCGTCGAGAGACTCCAGCCTGCCGCGATTCGGAGTTCCAAACGACTGGCAATCGACCAAGCGGGTCCGTCACGGGGCCTGGTTCGGTGAGGGGGAGAATGACCCCGTAGGTCGTTCCTGCCGGCTGCTTCGTGAGTGCGTTACAGAGTTCGGCTGTCAGGGCCTTGAATTGGATGCGGTATTGCTGGCTTGGGGCACTGACTTCATTCGCGAGAGCGACCATTGGACGAACCGCCACGCCAGGCGATACCAGAGTCCCGCGAGCATCAAGGACGCCTTCCAGCTCCGGCGGAACGCGTACCGCGTCCTCTTGACGCGGGCTCGAGACGTCACCGTGGTCTTCGTGCCGCCTCTCGCCAGTCTCGATGAGACCTATCGCTACTTGCTCGATGCCGGCATGCGAGACCTAGACGCCGATCAACCCGAGTTGCGGCCCGCGAGTCGTGTGAACTCCTCGAGGCGTCCGTGATGCTTCATTCCGAGATGCCAGGTCCCCGCCGGTAGACCCGCAGCTCGATCACGCTCGGCACGTGCCACTCGAGCGAATACAGCACTCGACGGCCCGCGGCGTCGACGTCGACCTGCTCGAGGTGCTGCAGCAGCGTTCCCTCCGGGATCGCCAGCACCGCCGCCAGCTCCGCGTCCGCCGACGGCCGGCTTGACCGCCGCCTCCCCGTGCCGCACCGGATGGCCCCGCGCGGCCAGCAGCGCGTAGATCGACCCGCCGAGCGCATCGCGATCCCGCTTCGCGTCGACCACGTCGGCCGGCATCCGGTCGATCGAGTAGACCGCCGGGCGGCCGTCCGCCGTCCGGACGCGGATCAGCTCCACGACCAGCAGGCCCGGCTCGACCTGCAGATGCTCCGCGACGTCGTCGTCGGCGGGGACGGTCTGCGACGCCCAGGATCCGCCGCCCGGCCGCGCACGCCGGTCGACTCGAGGTAGGCCGTGTACGAGAAGTTCGTGTCGAGCGAGTTGCGCAGCAGCGGCCGGGCCGTCACGAACGTGCCCGAGCCCTGCCGGCGGACGAGGTAGCCCTCCTCGGCCAGGCCGCGGACGGCCTCGCGGATCGTCGGCCCGGCTCACCGCGAACCGCTCGGCCAGGGCGTCCTCGTTCGGCAGCTTCGAGCCCGGCTCGTAGTCGCCGGTGATGACCGCCCGTCGCAGCCCGTCGCGGACGACATCGGCAAGCAGCGGCCGAGCGATGGCCCGCGCCATCAGGAGGCGCCGTCGGCGGGCTGCGCCGTCGCCAGGGGAACGCCGGCGACGGCCGCGTCGCCCTGCTGCACGATCCCGACGCCGGCCCGCCGCTGGCCGCGCCGGTACACCAGCCCGGCCGTGACCATCGCCAGGATCGTGACGGCGAGCAGCACCGTGGCGATCGCGTTGACCTCGGGGCTGACCCCGCGCCGGATCGAGGCGAACAGGTAGATCGGCACCGTCTGGTCCTGGCCCGAGGTGAAGAACGCGATGATGAAGTCGTCGAAGCTGAACGTGAACGCGAGCAGGGCGCCCGCCACGATCGCGGGCAGCAGCTGCGGCAGCGTCACCTGGACGAACGTGCGCCACGGCGACGCGAACAGGTCCTCGGACGCCTCGATGAGCGTCCGGTCCATGCCCCGCATCCGCGTCCGGACCAGCACGTTGACGATCGCCATCGTGAACAGCGTGTGGGCGGCGATGACGCTGGCGGTGCCGAGCCCCAGCTCCGGCCCCTGGCTCGACGTGAAGTAGGCGATCCACGGGTTCACCCAGTCGAGCGCGGTCACGATGAAGATCAGCGTCGCGATGCCGATGACGATGCCCGGCACGATGATCGCGACGTAGGTCAGCAGCTCGAACAGGAAGCGCAGCGCCGAGCCCATGCGGTCCATCGCCAGCGCCGACGCCGTCCCGAGGATCGTCGCCAGCACCGCCGTGATCGACGCGATCGTCAGGCTGTTGCCGAGCGACTCCATGAGGAACCGGTCCGACCACGCCTCGGCGTACCACTTCGTCGAGAAGCCGAGCAGCTCGGTCACGTGCCGGCCGGCGTTGAACGAGTACACGACCACGATGAGGATCGGCAGGAACAGGAACGCGAAGACGAGGGCCGTGTAGAGCCGCGTCAGCCGTTCGCCCCAGCGCTCGAGCCTCATATCAGGCTCGACTCACGACCCGGACCGCACGAGCCGGCGCGTCAGGGCCAGGTAGCCGGCGACCAGCACGATCATCCCGGCCACGAAGACCGCCGCCAGCGCCGACCCGAACGGCCAGTTGCGGGACTGCAGGAAGAGGTCGGCCAGGGCGTTGCCGAGGAAGTAGGTCTTGCCGCCGCCGAGCAGGATCGGGATGAGGTACTCGCCCATCACCGGGATGAAGACCAGCACGATGCCCGACAGGATGCCCGGGCGCGGCGAGCGGCAGGACGATCTGGCGCAGCGTGGCGATCGGCCCGGCCCCGAGATCGCGCGACGCCTCGAGGAACGAGCGGTCGAGCCGCTCGAGGCTGACGTAGATCGGCAGGACCATCAGCGGCAGGTAGTTGTAGACGATCCCCAGCGAGACCGCGAAGGGCGTGTTGAGCAGCTGGATGTCCTCGAACCCGAGCCATCCCAGCACGCGCGGGATGCCGTTTCCGCCGAGCAGCGTCATCCAGGCGTACGTCCGGATGAGGAAGCTCGTCCAGAACGGGACGACCACCAGCGCGACGAGGACGAGCTTCCACGTGCCCCGGACCTTGAGCGCGAGCGTGTACGCCACGGGGAACGCCACCACGGCGCAGATCACGGTGTTGAGCGCGCGCCAGCCCCAGCGTGTTGATGAGCGGGGTGAACCGCGTCGGGAGCGCGGCGTACTGCTCGAGGGTGAAGCCGGGCGCGTAGCCGCCGTTCGGCGACCGCTCGCCGACCGACATCACGACGAGCACGACGAGCGGCGCGATGAGGAACAGCAGGTACCACAGCGCGGTGGGCAGGGCGAGCAGGAGGGCGGAGCCGCGTCTCGCGGTCCTCGCCCCGTCCGTCCCGCCCACCGTCGCCGCCATCGGTTCGCCTCAGGCGATCCCTAGGCGGACGCCTTGATGCGCGCCCATGCCTCGGCCCGCTCCGGGCTGTTGTACGTGGCGTTGACCGCGTACTCCAGGTTGGCCAGGGAATCGGCGGATGGGTAGATCACCGGGTTGGTCCGGACCTCCTCGCTGACCAGCGCCGTGGCCTTGTCGTTGGCGTGCGGGAAGAGGCAGAACTCCGTCTCCCGCGCGGCCTGTTCGGGCTGGAGTGATGCAGTTGAGGAACGCGTAGGCGGCCTCGCGGTGCGGGCATCCGCGGCGATCGTGAAGCTGTCGATCCAGAGCTCGCCGCCGTCGGTGGCGACGAGGTACTTCGCCTCGGCATTGTCGCGGACGACCTGGACGCCATCGCCGGTCCACGCGACCGACAGCCATGTGTCCTGCGCTCGCAGCGGCGGTTGGACGTCCGACGAGATCGCGAACAGGTTCGGCTTGAGCGCGATGAGCATCGCCTCGACCGCGGCCATCTCGGTCGGGTCGATGGTGTTGAGGGAGTAGCCCATCGCCACCGCCGCCGAACCGAACGAGCTGATCTGGTGGTCGACGATGAGCGTCTTGCCCTTGTAGGTCGTGCCGGCAACGTCGAAGAACTGCTTCCAGCTCGTGACGTCGGGGCTGACCTTCGAGCTCCAGAACGCGATCCCGGTCGTGCCCCAGTTCTTCGGGATCGACACCGCGTTGCCCTTGTCGAAGGCCTGGTCCATGAACAGCGGGTTCCAGTCCTCCTTCACGAAGTCGGGCAGCTTCGCGTAGTCGAGCGGCTCGATGAGGCTGTCCTTCACCCAGCCCTCGATGGCGTAGTTCGACGGGACGACGACGTCGATGCCGGAGTTGCCGGCCCGGATCTTCGCCTCCATCTCCTCGGTCGATCCGTACACCTGCACGTCGATGGCCACGCCGGTCGTGGCGGTGAACTCGTCGAGGACTTCCTCGTCGTGGTAGTTCGGCCACGTGGCGAGCGTCAGCTCGGTCCCGAGGTCCGCCGACGCCGCGGCCGACGGGCTCGCATCTCCGCTCGCGGCAGGAGCGCTCGCGGCGGCGCTGCTCGGCGGGGCCGAGGCGGCCGGTGGCGCGCACCCGGCGAGGGCGATGGCACCAAGCCCGGCGCCCGAGCCCACCAGGAACCCGCGTCGCGACAGCCGTCGCTCGATGGCGAGCGCAGTGATCTCCGCCGGGTCGCGTGGTCCGATCGTCGTTGATCGCTTCGACATCTCTCCTCCTTGGATGACCGTTCGTCCCCCGTGATCGTCGTGGTCGGGTCGCTCAGGCACCGTCAGCGACCACCTCCCTTCCAGCGGCCGCCGCCGTCATGGCAAGGGCGCACTCGACTTGTTCGCGGACGCTGTCGCCGGCCGGCAGCCGGCGCTCGAAGATGGCGCCACCGATGGTGAAAGCCCACGCGCCGGCTCGTGCCAGCGCGTCGATGCGCTCCGCCGAGTCGACGCTGCCTGCCGCGACGACCGGCCCGGACGCCGCGTCGACGACGGCCCGGACCAGGGCAGGAACGTCGCCCTGCCAGCGGTACGCCAGCAGGTCGAGGCCATCGACGCCGGGGCGGGCCGTGAGCTCGCGCGCGCTGCCGGCGATCTCGTCGACCGTGCCCTCGAGGATGCTCGGGTGACCGACGACCCGGCCGGGGAACGGGCAGTACCTCGGCCGGCCCGGCGTGCCCGGCGGCCCGACCTCGTCGAGGACGGCGAGCGCCTCGTCGGCGTGCGTGCCGCCCATCAGCCAGTCGACGCCGATGTCGAGCGCGGCCCGGACCGAGCGCAGCTCGTCCTCGGCTCGCTCCGAGACGACCTCGAGGAAGACCTCGCGGCCGTCGGCGCGCATCGTCCGGGCGAGCTCGCGGAGCTCGGCCGGCGGCAGGCCGATGTCCTTGAACCCGACGTAGCGGAGGTCCGTGTCGCGGAGCGTCTCGTAGACCTGTTTCGCGTCCGACACCGTCGTGTCGTCGCGGGTCAGCATGAAGATGAACTCGATCACGACACCTCCTCGAGTCGATCGGCGGGCAGGACCTGGGCGACGCCGTCCAGGACGTAGTCGGGCGTGTAGGCGGCGCCGGCGAGCGCGGAACGCGGCGTGGCCCCGGTGAGCACGAGCGCCGAGGCCATCCCCGCCTCGTGGGCCATCCGCACGTCGGTCAGCAGGCGGTCGCCGACGAGCAGCGTGTCGGCCGGCGGCAGCGCGATGCGTTCGAGCAGCGTCTCGGCCATGTGGATCGACGGCTTGCCGACGATCGCCTCGGCCGTGGCGCCGGTCGACGCCTCGATCGCGGCGAGCATCGCGGCGCAGTCGGGCAGGTCGCCGTCGGGCGTGGGGCAGAACGGATCGGGGTTGGTCGCGACCAGCCGGGCGCCCGCCCGGATCGCCCGGAACGCGGCGACCAGCTTGCCGTAGTCGAAGGTGCGATCCCACGACACGACGACGAGGTCGGCGTCCTCCGGGTGGTCGAGGTCGACGATCTCGAAGCCGGCGGCGCGCACGAGGTCGATGAGCAGCGGCTCCGCGATCGGCAGGATCGTGGCGCCCGAGCGCGTGCGCACGCAGGTAGCGGATCAGCGCATCGGTCGACGTGACGACCTCGTCGGGCTTGGCCGGGATGCCGAGGCCGGTGAGCTTGGCGGCGTAGGTCGCCGGTGCATCGAGCGGCTTGTTCGTGAGGAATGCGACGCGCGACCCGTGGTCGCGGATCGCCGCCAGCGCGTCGGCGGCGCCCGGGAGCAGCCCGTCACCCAGGTACAGCGTCCCGTCGAGGTCGAAGACGTAGCCGCCGAACATCCGGTCGGGGCGGCGCGCGGTCACGACGCGCCCTCCAGGATCCCCGATCGATCGAGCAGGCGGTCGATGGTCGCGGGGTCCCAGTCGCCGGCGAGGAAGCGCAGGTCGGCGACCGTGAACCGATCGCGCATCAGCGGGAGCGCCGTCAGCGCCCATCGAACGACGGCCGCGGTGGCCGGCGGATCGAGGTCGCCGACTGTCGCCGGCGCGCCAGCCTCGTTCAGGGCGGTCCGCAAGCGCTCCGGCGTGGCGACGAGATCTCGGAGCTCAGCCTTGTGGCGCTCCCAGTCGTCGACGAACGCCGCGACCTCCGATCGCTTCGCGGCCCAGCGATCGACCTTCCGGCGGACATCCCGCCAGCACTCGTCCGCCATGCGACCGCTCGGATCGATCGGGTCGAAGGCCTCGCGAACCTGCTCCTCGATCCGACCGGTGTCGGGCGCTGGTCGGCCTCGAGGACGTGCGGATCGAAGCGCTCGAGCGTGTCGTGCCAGATCGTCGCGGCCAGCACGCTGGCGACGCCGACCTGTGCCCCGTGCAACGCGGTCTCGCGTCCGCCGGCGGCTGCGTGCATGTCGAGCAGGTGGCTGACGAGGTGCTCCGTGCCCGACAGCGGCGCGGTCCGCCCGGCCACGCCCATCGCGATGCCGGTCAGGCCCATCCGCCCGGCCAGCTCGGCGAGCATCTCGGGGTCGCGGTCGATCGTGCGCATGCGCGACGCCGAGGCGAGGACGTCGTCGGCGCCGTCGCGGAACAGCGCGACGACCGTGGGGTCGAACGCGTCGTCCATGCCGGTGGCGTGGGCGAGGTACCAGTCGGCGGGGGCGGTGAACATCGAGCACAGCTCGCCGAACCCGGCCAGGTGCATCGCGTGCGGCGTCGATGCGAGCACGTCGAGGTCGGCGATCACGACGTCCGGCCAGCGCGAGGGCACGGTCCGCTTGACGCCGTCGCGGAGCAGGACCGCCATGTCGTCGGTGAAGGCGTTGACCGAGGCGGCCGTCTGGACGACCACGAACGGGATGTCCCCGGCCCGCATCGAGGCGTCCTTGGCGAGGTCGGTGATCGTCCCCGATCCGACGGCCACGATGCAGCCGACGCCGGCGATGTGGGTGTCGAGCTCGGCGCTCGCGCTCTCGTCGGCATGTAGGTCCTCGCCCGTGGCGCCCAGGACCGCCGTGCGCGTCGGGAATCGATCGGTCAGGGCGGCCACGACCTCGCCTTGAGGTCGTCGCCGCGACGCTGCATCGGCGTGTGGTCCATCACGACCAGGACGTCGCCCGGCCGACGGATCTCGGCGACGTCATCGGCCACGCAGTCGAGGACGTCGGGTCCGACCCGGATGCGGCGGATGCCGATCGGACGCGCGGTCGCCGCCGCGGACGCGCTCGCGCAGCTCGTCGAGCGCGGTCGGATCCGGGAGGCCGACGCGGCTCGTCATGCGGGCGTCCCCGAGAAGCCGGGCTCGACGGCGTCGAACAGCTCGCGGTACCGGCCGTAGGCGTCGGCGTACGCGGTCGTCGTCGTCGGGTCGGGCTCGTACGCGACCGGGCCGAGCGTCGGCGAGGCGGTCCACGGCCTCGTCGAGATCGGCGAACGTGCCGGCCCCGACGCCGGCGAGCATCGCCGCGCCGAGCGCCGTCGACTCGTCGGAGGTCAGGACGCGGACCGTCCGCCCGGTCACGTCGGCCTTCATCTGGAGCCAGAGGCGGCTCCGCGCCCCGCCACCGACGACGCGGATCTCGTCCGCCGCCGAGCCCCATCTCGTCGAGCCGATCGACGATGTCCCGCAGGGCGAACGTGCAGCCCTCGAGCACGGCGCGGTACAGGTCGGCCCGGCCGTGGTTCAGGGAGAGGCCGGCGAAGACGCCACGCGCGCGATCGTTCCAGCGCGGTGCGGTGGCCCCGGACAGGGTCGGCAGGAACGTGACGCCATCGGCGCCGGGGGTGGTGTCGGTGGCTGCCTCGGCGTCGAGGTCGGCCACGGTCACGCCGCCACCGAACAGGTCCTGGAACCAGCGGACGCTGCCGCCCGAGACGAACCCGGGTTCTCGACCAGCCAGACGCGCGGGTCGGCGTGCCCGTGCGTCTCGACCAGCCCGGTCTCGTCGATGACGGGCTCGGTCGCGGCGACCGCCACCGGCTCGGCGGTGCCGGTGATGTCGATGACGATCCCGGGTCGGATGCCGCCGGCCCCGAGGCTGGCGCCATGCTCGTCGCCGGTGCCGACGACGACTCGTGTCGACGGCGTCAGGCCGATCGCCGTGGCCGCAGGTGGCCGCAGGGTGCCGACGACGGTCGAGGCCGCCTCGATCGAGCCCAGTCGGGTCGTGTCGAGCGCGGTGGCGTCCAGCATCGGCGACGACCAGACACGCTCGGCCACGTCGTAGAGGAGCGTCGAGGAGGCGTTCGCGTGATCGAGGACGCGTTCGCCGGTCAGCCAGGCGACGAGCGCGCTGCCGGGGAGGAGGAGTCCGACAGCGCGCTCGAAGACGTCGGGATGCGCATCGCGAAGCCACAGGATCTTCGGCGCGACGTGCGAGGCATCCAGGTTCAGCCCCGTGATCCGGCGGATCGATGCCGGGTCGAGACCGTCGATGGCACCGGCCTGGGCGACCGCCCGCCGGTCGAGCCAGATGATGGCCGGGTGGAGCGCCTCGCCATCGGCGTCGACGGCGACGAGACCGTCGACCTGCGAGGCGAGGCCGAGCGTCGCCACGTCCGACGGCGCGACGTGCGCGCGTCTCGAGCAGGCCACCGACGACGCGGCCCAGCGCGACGCGCCAGTCGCGCACGTCCTGCTGGGCCCAGCCGGGGTGGGGGTAGTCGACGTCGTACGCGGCCGAGGCCTGGGCGACGACCGCGCCCGACGGATCGAGCAGCGTGCCCTTGAGGCTCTGCGATCCCACGTCACAGCCGATGGCGTACACCGTTCGGCGCGCCCTCCCGGGAAGTGCAAGGTCGTCAGTCGTCTGACGACTTAGGATAGGGCGCGCGGGGTCGGTGTCAACCGCGACGGCGCGTCAGGTCAGAGGCGGATCAGGCCCATCAGCGGCTCGCCGGTCGACTGGCGGAAGGTGCTCCGCGATAGGGTCAGCGACACGTCGTCGCGGTCCGGATGGTTCGGGTCGTAGAGGCGGAGGGTGGTCGAGCGCGACGCGGTGTCGACGTCGTAGCCGAACGCCAGGACCGTGTGGTCCTTGGGCAGGTGGAACGGGTTGATGCCGTGGTGCCGGATCAGGCCGACCAGCGCCAATCGGCCACCGTCGATCGAGGATCGGATCTGGGGCAGCTCGACGTCGAGGGTCCGGCGCTGGAGCCGTTCCGGTGACGACGACGCCGCCAGCCAGAACCGCAGCGGGCCGCGCATCCAGTCGAGCGACAGGACCTGGCGGCGGACGATCGACCGGAACAGCGGGGAACCGTTGTCGGGTGCGGTCGTCGTCGACGGGATCGGCAAGCCCGCCTCGAAGCGCTCGCGCACGAACCAGCTCATCCCGCCGCACAGGCCGGCGTCGGCGTCACCGACACCGACCACGCGTGGGTCGATGAACCCGAGCCGGACCGTCGGGCCGGGCGCGAACCGGTTCGCGAAATGCAGCCCGTTGCTCGACGGGAGGAAGCCTCGGACGGCGTTCGACACGGGCATCTCGTCGCGCATCGTACGGCGAGAGCGCCGGTGTCAGGGGCGGCTGGGCGCTGCCTCCGGGGCCGCACTCGCCTGCGGCGGACGGCGCCGCGCTCGACTCGGCGGACGGCTGCCGGCGTGGCCGCGGGCGCCTCGGCGACATGGACCCGGACGACCGTCGGTTCGACGCCCTGTGCCGCGAGCGAGCCGATCTCCGGCGTGAGGATGTCGACGAGCAGCAGGTAGTCGCCGGGCGTGGTCGGGGCGTACATCACGAGCTCGGCCCGGATGACGTCGCGCGGCGCGAAGCCCGCCGGCAGCTCGGTCGGCGTGACCGCCGCGGCCGCGGCGGCTTCGACCTGGGCGGGATCGTCGACGCCACCGAGCGGCACCCACGTCCCGACGATCCGTGCGTGGGTCGCCTGGGCGATCGTGCTCGGGTTGCGGGCGTTGTCGACGGTCCGCTCGCCGGGGATCGCCGCGTGGCCCCAGTCGCCGCGGCCGAGGTTCGTCACCCAGACCGACAGCTTGTGCGTGTCGCCGGGCGCCAGGTCGACCGACGCGGGCGCCACGACGCCGGCGTCGTGCGGACCGGTCAGCCGGACGATGAGCGACCGGACCATCGCCTGGCTGACGTCGTCGAACGCCACGCCGTCCTTGTCGTGCAGCGTGACGGACAGCCGGTAGCGACCGGGCGCAGCCGGGGCGGTGACCTTGATCGACAGGTACTTCTTCGACACCTCGAGCCCGACCGGGGCGACGACGTCGCCGACGCGTTCCGCCATCACGAGCCCGAAGTCGGGCTGGGCCTCGGGATCGGCAGGTGCCGCGATCCGGGTCGAGCGGGTCCCAGCGCACGCTGGCCTGCAGGTCGTCGGGCAGCTGGTCGCGGTCCGCGATCGCGTACGGGATGCGGTACCACAGCGGCCGGCCGGCGGCGTTCCGCGGGAGCCGCGGCGTCTTGATCGCCAGCCCGGTCCCGGCCAGGCTCGGGACGAGCTCGGCCGGGTCGACGCGCGACACGGCGCTGCGGCTCGCGCTGCCGCGCGCGTTGCGCAGGACGTCGGTCGCGGCCAGCCCGCGCTTGAGGACGATCGAGCGATGGAAGCCGGAGTCGCCGTTCTCGGGGTCCATCTCGGCGACGTAGCCCGTCGCTTCGGAGGCTCTCGAAGGCGAAGCTGTTGCCGTTCGCGGTCGGCGCCTTGCGCCACGCCGTTTCGATGCGCGACCGACCGCCGAGCACCGTCTCGCACCATGTGGTTCGGCGTCCCGTACGCCTCGGCGACGACGGCCGCGGCACCCGCGGCGATGAAGCCGGCGGCGAAGTTGTCGACACGCTGCCTGGCGTCCTCGAGCGAGCCCTCGGGCAGACCGGGCTCGGTGTTGCCCGACGCGTAGCACAGGTGGTTGAGCAGGACGACCGCGTTCCGGGCGAGCTGGATGCTCTCGGCGATCTTCGCCTCCCCGAAGTACTGATGCGTGCCGTCGCCCCCGCCGGCCGACGGGTTCAGGCCGAAGCCGTTCTGGGTCGGCGGGTACAGCTCGTCGCGGTAGCGGCTCGGCCAGCCGTTGCCGTGGCCCATGTACACGACGAGGCTCGCGCCCTGGAGGGCCTGCTTGACGGCCGGCCAGGTGGCGTCGGGCGAGTAGATCTCGGTGACGTCGGGGGTGTAGCGCCGGGCCAGCTTGGCGGCCTCGCGGGCCTGGGCTCGGTAGCGGTCGGTGGCGGCGCCGGCGGGTCCGACGATCAGCACGACCTTGGCGACCCCGGTGGGCGGAGCCGCGGCGAGCGCCGCGGGCACAGCGATGCCCGACCCGAGCAGAGCGGCGAGGAGTCCGATGATCAGCCGTCTCACGACGGCGCGTTCTCCACCACGGGCAGCCCCCACTGACCGGCGGTCACTCCATCAACGCGCCTGGCCGGAATGAGCCTAGACGTGCGGAGCGACCTACACCATATCTCAAGGGCGTTATCTGCGGCGTATCCGTTCGATATCTGTGAGTTGCGGTGCCGATACGCACCACCGAGGGACGCCACGGCGTCGGGCGTACCATCGGACCATGCCCAACCTCCTCGCGGGCGAGACCAGCCCGTACCTGCTCCAGCACGCGTCGAACCCGGTCGACTGGATGCCATGGGGAGGTGACGCGCTGGCGCGCGCGGCGTTACTCGACCGCCCGATCTTCCTGTCGATCGGCTACGCCGCCTGCCATTGGTGCCACGTCATGGAGCGCGAGTCGTTCGAGGACGAGGCGACGGCACGGCTGCTCAACGATCGGTTCGTGGCGATCAAGGTCGACCGCGAGGAGCGGCCCGACCTGGACTCGATCTACATGGGCGCGGTCCAGGCGATGACCGGCAGCGGCGGCTGGCCGATGTCGGTGTTCCTGACGCCCGGCGGCCACCCGTTCTACGGCGGGACGTACTTCCCGGACGAGCCGCGCCACGGGATGCCCTCGTTCCGGCAGGTCCTCGAGGGGGTGTCGGAGGCGTGGCGGACCCAGCGCGGTGAGGTCACGGCGGCCGGGCAGCGACTGGTCTCGGCGCTCGTCGAGCAGCAGCGGGCGGCGGCGCCGGGTGGCGAGGTCGTGATCGACGCCGGGTTCTTCCAGGGCGTGAACGCGGCGCTGGATGCCTCGTTCGACACCCGCAACGGGTCGTGGGGCGGGCCCCCGAAGTTCCCGCAGCCGATGACCCTCGAGTACCTGCTCCGACGGATGGCGGCCGGGGATCGTGCGCCCGAGTCGATGGTGCGCTTCACGCTCGACCGGATGGCCGACGGTGGCATCCGCGACCAGCTCGGCGGCGGCTTCCATCGGTACGCCACCGATGCCCACTGGCTCGTCCCGCACTTCGAGCAGATGCTCTACGACAACGCCCAGCTCGCGCGCACGTACCTCCATGCCGCGGCCGTGGTCGACGGCGAGACCGGCGAGCGGTATCGGGACGTCGCCGTCGGCGTGCTCGACTACATGCTCCGCGAGCTGCGCCGCGACGATGGCGCGTTCGCCGCGAGCCAGGACGCCGACACCGAGGGCATCGAGGGGCTCACCTTCACGTGGCGCGCGCCGGAGATCCGCGAGGCGCTCGGGGCGGAGGACGCGACGGCGTTCGCCACGGCGTACGGCGTCACCGAGGAGGGCAACTGGGAGGACGTCACGATCCTGTCGCGGCTCGGGCCGCGCGGTGACGCGGCGGCCGAGGCGGCGCTGGCCGCGTCGCGGGCGACGCTGCTGGAGCGGCGGTCGGGCCGCGCCCAGCCGGCCCGCGACGACAAGGCGCTGGCAGCCTGGAACGGGCTGGCCATCGCGGCGTTCGCGGAGGCCGGTCGACTGCTCGGGGAGGAGCGGTACACGGCCGCGGCCGTGGCCGCCGCCAACGCGATCGTGGGTGGGCTGCTCGGTGACGACGGTTCGCTTCGGCGGTCGTGGAAGGACGGCCGGGCGGTCGGAGCGGGCGTTCTCGAGGACTACAGCCACCTCGCCGAGGGCCTCCTCGCGCTGTACGAGACGACCTTCGATGAGCGTTGGTTCACGCTCGCCCGGGGCCTCGCCGACGCGATCCTCGACCGTTTCGCCGACCCGGCCGGTGGCTTCTTCGACACGGCGTCCGACCACGAGCGGCTCATCACCCGGCCCAAGGACCCGCAGGACAACGCGGTGCCCTCGGGTGGCGCGATGGCGACGACGGTCCTGCTGCGGCTGGCGGCGTTCACCGGTGAAGGCCGCTACCGGGACGCGGCGGAACGGGCGATCGGCACGGTCGCGCCATACCTGGCCCGCTATCCGACCGGGTTCGCCCAGTGGCTCGTGGCGGCGGCGTTCGCGGCGGGCGATGCGGTCGAGGTCGCGGTGGCCGGCGATCCGGCCGTACCCGCGACCCGGGCGCTGCTCGAACCGGTCTGGTCGGCGTGGCGGCCGTTCCAGGTGTTGGCGGCCGCTGCCCCCGATGTCGCCGGCGCATCCGAGATCGCGCTGCTGCACGACCGTCCGATGATCGATGAGCGGCCGACCGCCTACGTCTGTCGCGACTTCGTGTGCGCGCTGCCGGTCACGACCGCCGAACGCCTGATCGAGCAGCTAACCGTCACGCCGTAGGCGTCGCTCGCCGAATCGAAGCCCCGGGGACTCGATCGCCCCCCGACGATGCGACGATTTCGTCGCTTTCCGGGTCGAGACGCGCGCGTCCGTGCAGGCGGCCTGTCGATCCCGCTCGTGCTGGCCCGAATTCGTGCACGGATGACCCCGGCTCGACGCCGAATCCGCCGATTTCGTCGCAATCGTGTTGGGTATGTCCGCCGGAGGGCGCCCTCGTACGATGGCTGACGTGCCCACTCCGCAACCGGCCGCGACCGTCGTGCTGCTCCGGGACGGCCCGGACGGGCTCGAGGCGCTGCTGACCCACCGGCCGGCATCGATGGCGTTCGCTCCCGACGTGCATGTCTTTCCGGGCGGCCGCGTCGATGGGTCCGACACCGATCCAAGGCTGCTGGTGCGCTGCACCACGACCGCCCGGGACGCGGCCGTGGCGCTCGGTGGTGACCTGCCACCGGACGAGGCGCTCGCGGCCCACGTCGCCGCCATCCGCGAGGCCTTCGAGGAGGTCGGCATCCTGCTCGCGGACCACGCGCGCGGGATCGACCTGGTCGGGGCGCGCGACCGGCTGCTGGCCTCGCCCGACGCGTTCGCGTCGATCGCCGACGAGCTGGACCTGACCCTGCGCACCGATCTCCTCGTGCCGTTGTCGCGCTGGGTCACGCCACCGATCCTCGAGCGCAGGTTCGACGCGCGCTTCTTCGCGGCGATGACGCCCGACGGCGCAGAGGCGTCGCTGGTCGGGACCGAGGTGACGGCACACGCCTGGCATCGACCGCTCGCAGCCCTCGAGTCGATGGCTCGCGGCGAGCTCGGCATGTGGCTGCCGACGTCGACGACGCTCGCGCAGCTCCTGCACGTCACGTCGATCGACGAGATCCGGACGCGGCTGGCCCCGGGTCGACTCGGGGAGATCGTGGTCGAAGCCGTCGCCGACGAGATCGTGCGAATCGAGATGCCGGCCGGCGGCGGCGTCGCCGGCCAGCCGATCGAGTCGTTCCTGGTCGGGCGCGAGCGGTGCGTGCAGATCGACCCGGGTGACCCGACCGGTCCCGGGCTCGACCGGGCGGTCGACGAGGCGCGGACCCGCGGCGGACGGATCGTGGCGGTCGCCCTGACCCACGCCGACCCGGACCACGCTGCGGGGGCCGAGTCGCTCCGCGAGCAGCTCGGCGTCGAGGTGCTGGTCGGTTCGGGCGGCGGCCGGCACCTGCCATACCCGGTCGTCGAGGTCGGGGACGGGGCAGCGATCCCGGCGGTCGACGTTCCGATCCGGGTCGTGGCCACGCCAGGCCCGACGCCGGACCACCTGGCGTTCGTGGTCGGGGAGGGGCAGTTCGTCGTCACGGGTGATCTCAACGGTGTGCGCGGGGCTCGCTCGATCCCGGGTCCGGTCGACGAGGCGGCGCGCCAGGCATCGATCGAGCGGCTGCGGGCCGTCGCGCCAGACGCCCGGTGGCTCGGTGGACACCCTCGCTAGACTTGCGCGCGTGAACGACCGCCTCACCGAGTCACAGCCGATCCCAGAGGCCCGTCCGCCACATCTGCCGGACGTCTTGACCCGGGTCGCGCCCGGGTTCTACGCGTTCCTGCTCGTCGCGCTCATCACCGGCTGGTCCGACATCCGCCGCTGGCTCGGCGACTTCCCGATCTTCGATCCGGCCAACCTGTGGCTCCTCGTGGCGACGCTCGTGCCATCGGTGGTCGCGCCGCTGCTCGGTGCGGTGCTGTTCCTGCGGCATCCGCGGGCGCACCGGACGATGCCATTGCTGGTCTTCGGCCTCGCACTCCTGACCGCGAGCGAACTGCTCCAGGCGTTCGAGCAGCCGATCCGGACGTTCCTGCTCTCGCTCTCGTCGCCGGAGGAGGTGACATCGCCGGCCGATGTCGCGTTCCTGGTCTTCTCGTCCTTGCTGGCGCTGTTCGCGATCCTCTATGTGGGAGCCGGGATGGCCGCGACGCGTCGGCGGGCACGGTCCCCGGCGGAGCGTCCGCTCCTGATCTGGGTCGTGGCGCTGTCGATCGTCGGTCAGATCCTCGCGCTCGCGAGCCTCACGCAGATGGAGTTCGATCGCGACACCAGTGATCCTGGTCCAGCTCGCGATCGGCAGCATCCTCAGCTTGTTGGCGACACTCGCTTGGGCCTACCTGCTGATCACGTTGGTCGGCGGCTGGCTCTCGGGTGAGGCGCCACGCCGTGCGTGGAGGATCGGTGCCGTCGCGGTGGCCGCGCTGTACGCGGCTCCCTTGCTCGGTGGCGCCCTGCTGATCGTCGCGCCGCCTGGTGCCTCACAGGTCCTGGTGGCGGTCACGACCGTCGCGTGGGTCCTGCTCCTGGTGGCGTTCCTGCTTGGGCTGCCCGTCGCCTACGGACGATCCACCGGCAGCGACACCGACAGGTTCCGCAGCAGGTTGAGACCCTCGTCGACCTGCTCGGTCGACGCGTACGGACCCGGCATCAAGAAGCACGGCCGACCAGCGAGCGCCACGCCCTCGATCCGACCCCACGGCTCGGCAAGGGGCCGGCCGGCGGCGATCTGTGCCGCGCGCTTGTAGATGAACACCACCGCGCCGGGGCGCCACAGCGCGATCTTCTGCCACAGCGGGCCGACACCGTGGCGCAGCTCCTCGTCGCTCGCCTCGTCGCGCGCCGACGGTCGCTTGATCATGTCGGTGATGCCATGGCCGGCCGCGACCAGCGCGTCGTCCGCCAGGTTGAGGTCGGTCCCTGCCGGGATGATGCCGATCTCCCTCAGGCGGCCCCAGAACCGATGACCGAGGCGGCCCTGGTGATAGTGACCGGCCTCGACGCTGACCGGCGACGGGTTGAGCCCGACGAACAGCAGCCCATCGCGCGTCGGCGGCAGGTCGGCGAGCGTATCGGTCGCGATGCCGTCGACCTCGATGGTCGTCCGATGCGAACCCGGCTCCGGTCGCCGGGTGAGGGCGTCGAGCTCGTCGGGCGTCACGCGCTCGGTGGGGGGCGGTCGGACGGGTCGGTCGGGGTCGAGTCCGGCGCCGTCGGGTCTGATGTCGTCTCTGACTCGTCGGACGTGCGGTTCTGGATGTCGGCCTGCACCTTCGATGCCTCGTCGCGCGCCTCGCGTACGCCGCGCCCGAGCGCGTTGCCGAGCTTGGGGAGCGTCTTCGGGCCGCGCCACAGCAGCACGAGGACGAGGACGATGATGAGGACGATGCCGAGGTCCTGCATGCGGGGATGGTAGCGCGGCCGTCGGTGCGAGCGGAGGTCAGGCGGTCGGGCGGAGGGCGCGTGGGATCACCAGCCGGAGCGCCGTGTGCGTCACGGAGAACGACGCGACCTTGTTGTCGACCAGACCGGCCGACTTCGCGGCGTGGAGCAGTTGCTCGTATCGGAGCGTCGCGGCCATGCCCTTGCGTGACACGACCCAGATGGCGCCGTTGGGGCGGATGCGTGCGACGAGGCCGGACAACGGGGCAAGCTCGTCGGGCGTGTCGGCGCCGAGCAGCACGACGTCGGTGTCGGCCTCGGGCCAGCCCTCGGTCAGGTCGGTCGTTCGTTCGCGGATGCGCTCGCGGAACTCGTCGTTGACCTCGTCCGGGACCTCGATGATGGCCACGCGCATGCCCGGCCTGATGCCCAGCTTGTCGATGAGCGGCGTGGTGTAGACGCGTTCCATCGGCGGGTATCGTGCCACGCATGCTGCTCGTCTTCGGCCCGCGCTCGACCGAGTACGACTTCGGGCCGGAGCACCCGCTCACGCCGCGCCGGTTCGGGCCGGGGATCGACCTGCTGCGATCGGTCGGGGCGTCGCCGGGCCTCGCGCCCGAGCCGGCATCGGATGCCGACCTGCTGCTGTCGCATCGACCCGAGTACGTCGACGTCGTCCGGCGGTTCTCGTACGACCCGTTCGGGTTTCCGGAGGCGGGTATCGGCTCGTCTGACAACCCTGCCTTCGCCGGCATGCACGACGCCGGAGCGGCCGTGGCCGGTGGCTCGCTCCGGGCGGTCGAGGCGATCCTGCGCGGCGACGAGGAGCATGCCCTCCACCCCGGCGGCGGACTGCATCACGCGATGCCCGACCGGGCGTCGGGCTTCTGCATCTACGACGACCCGGCCCTGGCCGTGGCGCGGGCGCGGCGCGATGGCCTGCGGGTGATGTACATCGACCTCGACGTGCATCACGGCGACGGCGTGCAGGCGATCCACTGGGCCGACCCGGGCGTGCTGACGTTCTCGATCCACGAGACCGGCCGCGCCCTGTTCCCGGGCACCGGGGAGGCGTGGGAGATCGGCGAGGGCGACGCCGCAGGGACGTCGGTGAACGTGCCGCTGCTGCCGGGGACCGGGGAGGGGGCATGGGTCGCGGCTGCTGGAGGCGCTGCTCCCCGAGCTGGCCGCGGCGTTCGGGCCGGATCTCATCGTGTCGCAGCACGGCGCCGACTCGCACGCCTGGGACCCGCTGGCGCACCTGAACGTCACGACGACGGCCCACGGTGCCGCGGCGCGACTCGTCGACCGGTTGGCCCATCGGTACGCGGGTGGTCGATGGCTGGCGACGGGTGGCGGCGGCTACGACGCGTACCGGGTGGTGCCGCGGACGTGGGCGCTGACGTGGCTGGCCGGCGCGCACCGGGAGGTCCCGGCGTCGACGTCGCCCGACTGGCGGGAGCGCTGGTCGTCCGAGGCGGCACGGTACGGGCAGGCGCCGCTCCCCGAGGCGTTCGACGATGCCCCGAACGCCGGGGTCCCGTTCACTGCCGCGCAGGCGTCCGCCGAGGACGGTTCGACGGCTGTGGCGGAGGTCGTGCGTCGGGCGCTGGTGCCGCGGCTGCTCCGCGAGGCTCGGGCGCGCGGCTGGTGGGATCCGCTCGCGGACCCCGTCCCGGTGTCGGGTGACGGTGCCGGGCCGGTCCGCGGCGCCCCGACGGTGCTCGCATCGGTCGACGCCGATACCTGGTCCCGGCTGACGCTCGCTCCGTGGGTCGTCCCGCCGGCGGCGCCCGCCGACGGCCATGCCCTGTTGGCGGCGGCCCTCGCCGACGGCGCGCGGGTCACGGCCGCGGTCGTCGGGTCTGGCGTGGTCGGGGTGGTCGTCTCGCGGCACGCCGACGACGCGCCACGGTCCGACATCCTCGCGATCGGCGTGGCGCCCGATCATCGACGGCTCGGGCTCGCCACCGAGATGCTGCGCGCGCATGTCGAGGGGATGCGCCCGGGCGACGTCGACCTCGCCGCCGAGGTGACCGTCGCAGAGCGCGATCCGTTCGATCCACTCGATGTCCGCGAGCGTGCCTCGATCGCGCGCCGCACTGCTGACGCGTGCCGGGTTCGACGTCACGGACGCCGATCCGGACATCGCCTCGATCGACCCGACCGCGATCTCGGCTCAGCGCTCCGGCGTCGGCGGGAAGTCGTAGGTCGCGATCAGGCTCGGCGGTCGTCGCCCGGCGGCGAGCGGCTCGGCGCCGCTCGGGACGTGCCCGATCACGAACCGTTCCGGGCCGGCCGCCGACGCGAAGACCTGCACGATGACGCGGCTCGCCGGATGACGCGCCCGGACGTCGCGCGCGATCTGCGGTAGCTCGTCGAGCCGGGTGCGCGGCGCCACGACCACGTTCAGCACCACGAGCGAACCGTCATCGGCGGCCCAGGTCGCGGCGACCGTGGCGGTCTGGGCCGGCCCGGACCCGTCCGGCATCGGCGGGCTCGCGCAGGCGAGGACCGCCAGCGCGAGCACCGCCAGCGCGAGTCCTGTCACGGTCGCGTGGGAGGTCAGCAGAACCGCGAGAGCTTGAACTCGATGCCGCGGAAGTCCCGGGCGCTGCCCGACCCGATCCTCCGATCCGGGCCGATGAACGGCTCCTGCCACACCTCGAAGCCGTATTCGAAGAACACGTTGTACGCGCGGATCGACCAGCACGCCCCGCTGGGAACGGTCGTGCTCGAGCGATACGCGACGCTCTCCGAGCGCTGCACGTTGAAGCCGACCCCGGCCGAGACCACCTGGGCGCTCACGCCGACGGTCGCCGAGAACGAGTTCGCGACGGTCCTGCTGATATCGATGGCGATGGTCGCCGGACCGTTGCCCTGGACCATCGTGACGAAGGGCTTGAGGGTTCGCAGATACCTCCGATTCGTGACATAGATGCAGTCCCACAGGCACGGAGCGGCCTGCGCGCTGACGGCTTCGCGCCTGGCGACCGTCGCGGCCGGTCTGATCTGCCCCGTCCGGACGAGCTCGTCGCGGCTGATGAACGTGACCACCTCGCGGGCCGGGCCGTCCGGTGGCCGGGCGAGGACTCCCGCCGGCGCGACCAGCCCCGCGACGAGCAGACCGGCCGAGACCAGCGGGATGCAGATCAAGCGACGCATGCCACACACCTCACGCGGCGGGCGACGATCGATCGGCGTCGAGGCCAACCCTACGCAGGGCCGCTTAGCTGCGACTCACCCCGCACTGATCGCCCCACCAGCCGGTAGCCCAGCCCGTACTCGGTCGCGATCAGCGTCTCGCCCGGAGCGACAGCGTCGAGCTTCAGGCGCAGGTTCCGCACCGTCATGCGAAGCAGGTGTACGTCGCGGTCGTAGCCGGCGCCCCACACCCCGCTCAGCGTCTGGCGGTGCGTCACCAGCTGTCCACCGTGCTCCACCATGAACGTCAGGAGCCGGAATTCGGTCGGCGTCAGCGCGATCTCCTCACCGCGGAGATGGGCTCGATGCTCATCGAGGTCGATCATGATGTCGCCGTGCCGAAGGCGTCGGTTGTGAGCCGGTCCGCTGGTCGCGGCGCGCCGCAGCGCCGCCTCGATGCGCGCAGTGAGCTCCGGGAACGAGACGGGCTTCGTGACATAGTCGTCGGCACCGAGCTTGAGCCCCCGGATCTTGTCGGCCTCCGATCCGCGGGCGGTGAGCATCAGGATCGGTACGCGGCTGAACTCCCGGAGCCGCTCGAGGAGTTGCCAGCCATCGAGACCCGGGACGGCCACATCGAGCACGACCAGGTCGGGACGCTCGTCGTAGAACCGGCGAAGCGCGTCCGTTCCGGTCCGGGCGATCACTGTCCGATAGCCAGCCCGGCCGACCCATAGCTCGACCAGCTCCGCGAACTCCGGCTCGTCCTCGACGATGAGGACCGTCTCAGCCACGGCCATCCCTGGAGCCTGCCTTCGCCAGGGGCAGCGTGATTCGCACCTGGGTCCCCGTCCGGCCGTCGACGCGATCGCCGACCGTCAGCTCGCCGCCGTGGGCCTCGACCAGGCGCCGACTGATGTACAACCCCAGGCCCGTCCCCGGGATACGTGACTCACGCACGTTCCACGCGCGGTGGAAGGGTTCGGTGACCAGCTCGCGGTCGGTCTCCGGGATCCCGATACCCTCGTCGTCGACCGTGACGCCGAGCCAGCGGCCGCTGACTGTCGCGCCCATCACGACCGGGCTCTCGTCGGATGCGTACTTGAGCGCATTGCCGACGAGATTTGCGAGGATCTGGCCGACGCGCGCGATGTCTACATCGACGGGTGGCAAGTCGTCCGCCGCGTGAACCATCAACCGCTCGGCGCCGCCCGACATCGCCAGATCGCCACGCAACCGCGCGACGAGCGATGCGAATGTCGTCCGCCGACGGTCGAGGATGAGCGGGTCGGCCTGCAGGTGGGTGACATCGAGGACCTGGTCGACCAGCGCGGCCAGTCGGGTCGTCGCCTCGTCGATGCGCTCGACGTAGGCACGCTGCTGGTCAGGCTCGAGGTCGAGATGGAGCAGGCTCTCCGCGTAGCCGCGGATCAGTGCCAGCGGGGTGCGCAGCTCGTGGCTCACGGTCGCGACGAACCCCTCGCGCAACTCCTCGAGGGCCTGGACAGCGCTCATGTCGCGCAGGATCGCTGTCGCGCGCGCAGTGGAGCGAGACGACACGTCAGCCGCCGTCACGGCGTAGCTGCCGGCAACTCGGACCGGGGTCCCGCCGGCCCCGCGGACCACCGAATCGCGGTAGGCGATCGACCCGCCACCGCGAAGGACCTCGGCGAGTGGACAATCGGCCAGCGGATGCCCGCCGGCGGTCTCGCAGCCGAGAACGTCCCCGCAGGTCTTCCCGATCGCTGCCTCGGCGGTCGTGCCGAGCAGCCGCTCGCCGGCCGGGTTGAGTCTGGCCACCACGCCCTCGCCATCGACCTGCACGATCAAGTCGGTGGCGCCATCCACGATGGCGCCCAGCTCCTGCCGCTCGTGCTCGAGCGTCTCCCGCAGCCGTGCCCCCTGGAACGCCACGACCAGCTCGTGCCGCGCCAGCAGTGCGACCCGCAGGCCATCCTCGTCAAGCGTCCGTCCGGCCGGTGGCCATACCGTCACCGCCGCTTGCGGCGAGCTATCGCTCAGGGCCACCGCGCGGCCACCCGGCCGCGACGCCGCCCAGGCCCGCACGGCGGCGAGATCCGCGAGGTCGGCGGGCAGCGCATCCCCACCCGGCTCACCGGCCGCCGCCATGCAGACAACCGGGCCACCGTCCGGCGAATCGATCCAGACCGCGCCGCCGGCCGCGTCGGCGAGGCGGAGTAGCTCCAGCACGACGGAGCCCGCGAGGTCGGTGAGCGTCCCGCCTGAGGCGATGAGCTGGCTGAGCTGGTATTGCGCGAACAGCGCGTCCGCTTCCCGCTGGGCGTCGACGAACGCACGCCGCCGTTCCCGCTCGAGCGTTTCGATGCGGTCAAGGAGCACCTCCGGGTCGATCGATGCGCTCCGCTCAGTCACCGGCCATCGCCCGCAACAGCAGGACGCACGACACGGCACCCGGGTCGAGGTGGCCGACGGACCGGTCGCCGAGCCGGAGGGCCAGCCCGCGCCGGGCGACCAGCGGCCGCGTCCCGCGCATGCCCCGAGAGGCCGCCCGCACTGCGGCGCTCGCCGCAGCCGGCGCCGCTTCGCCAGCCTGTGACGACGCCCGATATGCCTCGGCGGCCGGTCGCAGCGCGTCGAGGATGGTCTTGTCGCCGACGGCGCAACGGCCACGCCGGGCGAGGCCGTCGGCAGCGGCCACCAGCATCGCTCCGATGGCCTCGACCGGGATCGACGCCTCGTCGCCGGCCGCCGCACCGGCCTCCAGGAAGGCGGTGCCGTAGAGCGGGCCTGAGGCTCCGCCGACCGCGGCGACCAGGCGATGACCGACCGCGCGCAGCAGGTCGCCGGGAGGCGTCTCGGCTGGCAGGTCATCGAGCATCGCCTCGACCGCCCGGAAGCCGATCACGAGGTTGTCGCCGTGATCGCCATCGCCGAGGACCGTGTCAAGCCGGGTCAGGTAGTCGGCATGCCGCTCGACGACCAACCGGCAGCGCCGCAGTGCGGCGCGCACAGCCAAGGCATCGAAGACGTCCCGTGGGGCGACCGAGGGCGAGCTGGACACGGTCGGCCGACGATAGTCCGTAGGCTCCCGCCGGGCAACGCGCTGCGACCGTGCGCGTACCCGAGCCGCGTCCCACCCGCCACCTTCTGCGCACCTCTTGATGCGACGTTGCTTTCTTCTTGACGAGTCCCGACGGAGCATCGACGCCGACCCGCAAGCCGGATGCAACGCAACCCGGATGCACCGCAGCCCGAAGAGGAAGGGAGGCACGATTGGTGGGACTGATCCTGGTCTCGCACAGCGGCACGCTCGTCGACGGCCTGCGCGATATGGTCGCCCAGGTGGCGGGTCCGGACGTGGCGATCGCCACGGCCGGCGGCACCGGTGACGGGCGGCTCGGCACGAGTGCGCCGCGCATCGCGACGGCCATCAAGGAGGTGCTAGACAAAGCCGACGAGGCGATCGTCCTGCTCGACCTGGGCAGCGCGGCGCTGAGCCTCGAGGTCGCGCTCGAGGAGCTCTCGGAGCCCGATCGGGCGCGCGTGCGCGTCTCCGAGGCGCCGCTCGTGGAGGGCGCGGTCCTGGCGGCCGTCCAGGCGAGCGTCGGCGCCAGCATCGACGAGGTCGTGGCCGCGGCCGGATCGGCGGCGACCATGACCAAGCTTCCACGGAGCTGACCGGTGTCTGAAGTCCGCCTCGTGGTCATCGACCCGTCCGGGCTCCATGCCCGGCCTGCCGCACGGTTCGTGCAGGCCGCAACCCGCTTCACCAGCCGCATAGTCGTCCGCCAGGACGGCCGCGAGGCCGACGCGAAGAGCCTGATCTCGCTGCTCGGCCTGACCATCCGCCCTCAGTCCGAGATCACCCTCGCGGCAGATGGCCCCGATGCCGACGCCGCGCTGGCCGCGCTCGCGGCGGAGCTCGCTCCGTACGTCAGCCAGCCTTGACCCCAATCAACCTGAGGAGGTACGCCGGATGTCCCCGACCCTGAGCCAGAAGCTGGTCGCCGAAATGATCGGCACGGCCATCCTCGTCTTCATCGGCGCTGGCTCCGTGCCGCTGACCGTGTTCCTGACTGCCGGCGCCGGCGGCACGGGCATCGACGGCACGGCCGGACTGTCGACGATCTCGTTCGCGTTCGCGTTCGCGATCTTCGCCGCGATCTACTCCGTGGGCCACATCAGCGGTGCCCACATCAATCCTGCCGTCACCATCGCCCTGCTGGCCACGCGCAAGATCGACGGCACGACTGCCGGCTCGTACATCGTGGCGCAGGTGGTCGGCGCGTTCGTCGGCGCGGGCCTGACGGCCATCATCCTGACCGGCAACGATCCCCAGACGCTCGGTTTGGGTGCCGTCGGCGTGAACGCCAACGCGGGCCTCGCCATCGGGTTCGCCGCCGAGGTCATCGGCACGGCCATCCTCGTGTTCACCGTGTTCGGTGCCGCGGTGAGCGGCAAGGCTCCGGCGGGCTTCGCCGGCATCGCCATCGGTTTCATCGTCTACGGGATCATCATCCTGGTCGGCCCGATCACCGGTGCCGCGCTGAACCCGGCGCGCCAGATCGGCCCCGACATCCTCGAGATGCTCATCGGCGGCGCAGCGCCCGCGTGGGATGCGTTGGCCGTGGTGTACATCGCCGGTCCCATCGCCGGCGGCCTGGTCGGCGCCTTCCTCTACGAGTTCATCGGCCGTGAGGCGCCCGCCCCGGCGACCAGTCAGGTCGGCGCCGAGGCACGCGCCCAGGGCTGAGCACCGCCAGTCACCAGATCGTTCGTTTACGTCACATCAGCCAATCGGAGGACCGAAGGCCATGGCCACGAACGCACCCAGTCGGGTCAAGAAGCTCATCAACGCCGTCGAGGACATCGTTCCTGAGAGCCTGCGCGGCGTCCAGGCGGCGCACCCCGACCTCGTGAAGGTCGACCTCGCCAACAACCTCGTCCTGCGGGCGGGTGGTCCCAGGCAGGGCAAGGTCGCGCTGGTGTCAGGCGGCGGCTCCGGGCACGAACCGCTGCACGGCGGGTTCGTCGGGCTCGGGATGCTCGACGCCGCCGCCGCCGGCAACGTCTTCACTTCGCCCGTGCCGGACCAGATGGAGGCGGCCACCCGGGCCGTCGACGGCGGCGCCGGGGTCCTCCACATCGTGAAGAACTACACCGGTGACGTGCTCAACTTCCAGCTTGCGGCCGAGTTGGTCGCCGGGGAGATCGAAGTCGCGACGGTCGTCACCAATGACGACGTGGCGGTCCAGGACTCGCTGTACACGGCTGGCCGGCGCGGTGTCGGCGTGACCGTGCTGCTCGAGAAGATCGCCGGCGCGCATGCCGAGTCCGGCGGGTCGCTCGCCGAGGTGGCCGCCACCGCGTCGAAGGTCAACGACCAGGGCCGCTCGATGGGCCTGGCACTGACCTCGTGCGTCGTTCCGGCCGCCGGCACCCCGACGTTCGACCTGCCCGACGACGAGGTCGAGGTCGGCATCGGCATCCACGGTGAGCCGGGACGACGCCGCGAGAAGCTGGCGTCAGTCGACGAGATGGCTGAGTGGCTCGTGTCACCGATCGTCTCGGACCTCGGTCTCGCCCGCGGCGACACCGTCCTCGCGTTCGTAAACGGGATGGGTGGAACCCCGTTGATCGAGCTCTACGTGGCGTTCAACAGCGTCGCGACGATCCTCGGTGGGCAGGGGATCTCGATCGGGCGCTCATTGGTCGGGAACTACATCACCAGCCTCGAGATGGCCGGGTTCTCGGTCACCCTCCTCCGGCTCGATGACGAGCTGACCCGCTGGTGGGACGCGCCGGTCCACACCCCGGCCATTCGCTGGGGCGTCTGAACAGACCGACCCGACACGAGCGGCCGCCGCGCCACTCCTCCCTCCGGCGCGGCGGTCGCCTCGACGCTCTTCTAGACTCCGCCCGAGTAGCGGCAAGTCGAGGTATCGGATCCATGATCGACGTCATCGACGCGTGGCTGCGTCTCGCGGCGGCCCGGCTGCACGATCAGACCGCGGTGCTGACCGCCCTCGACCAGGCCATCGGCGATGGCGACCACGGAACGAACATGGATCGCGGCTTCACGGCGATCGTCCAGGGCATCGACGACGGTCCGCCCGAGGGCGACGGTGAGCTGACGATGGCGGCGACTCGCCTGCGCACGGCCGGGCGGACCCTCATCAGCACTGTCGGTGGCGCTGCCGGTCCGCTGTACGGCACTGCATTCGTGCGCGCGGGTGGGGCCGTCGCGGCCCTGCCTGGCGACAGCTCCGGTGTCGGCGCGATGCTCGCCGGGCTGGACGCCGCGATCGGTGGCATCCAGGCCCTGGGCAAGGCGTCCGCCGGGGAGAAGACCATGCTCGACGCGCTGCTGCCGGCGGTCGCCGCCGGCCACGAGCGCGCCACCGATGGCGATGCTTCGTCGGTCACCCGCGCGATGGCCGAGGCGGCCGAGGCGGGTGCAGCCGCGACCATCCCGATGCTCGCGACGAAGGGCCGTGCGTCGTATCTCGGCGAGCGCTCGATCGGGCACCAGGATCCGGGCGCGACGTCGTCGGCCTTGCTGATGCGGGCACTCGCAGACGCCCTAGCCGGGGACTGACGATGCCGCGGCCGGCGACCCCCGAGCGCGCCGGCGAGACCTTGGCCGGTCGCCCCGGGTCACCCGGCGTCGGAGTCGGGCGGGCGTTGCGGGTCGACTCGCCCGCTTCCGCCAACGCTGCCACGGTCCTTCCCGATGCCAGTCATCCCGCCGATCCAGCGGGAGAGGCGGAGCGCCTGCGGGCGGCCCTCGAGACGGCCGCCGCCGAGCTCGATCAGCTGGCTATGCGACACCACCGCCCGTGCCGGCGAGGAGGTGGGTGCGATCTTCGTCGCGCAGTCCCTCTTCGCGAAGGACCCGGGCATCGTCGATCCGACCCTGGACGAGATCGCCGACGGAGCGGCGGCGGACGACGCGATCCTCGCCGTCACCGCCCGTCATGCCGACAGCTTGGCCGCCGTCGATGACGACTATTTCCGCGAGCGGGCCGCCGATGTCCGCGATGTCGGTCGCCGCGTCGCCGCGTCGATCCGCGGCGGACGCCGCCCCGACCTGTGGCATCCCGACGGACATCCTGCGGTCCTCGTCGCCGACGATCTCGATCCCTCGGCCGTTGCGACGCTCCGCCGGGAGCTCGTGGCGGGGATCGTCCTGGGCGGCGGGGCGCCGACCGGTCACGCAGCGATCGTGGCCCGGGCGCTCGGCATCCCGATGGTCCTCGGTCTGGGCGCGGCCATCGACGCCATACTGACTGGCGTCGAGGTGGCCGTTGACGGTACTGGCGGACGGGTCGTGATCGAGCCGGCGCCGGAGGCGGTGGACGCCCTTCGGTCGACCGTTGGAGCTCCTGGCCGTTCGTCGCAGGCGTCGCCGGCCGTGATCGCCACCGTCAGCGGGACGCGCGTCGTCGCCAACATCGCGTCGGCGCTGGAGGCCCAGGCCGCCGTCGATGCCGGAGCAGATGGTGTCGGGCTGGTCCGAACGGAGCTGCTGTTCCTCGGACGTCACGCCGCCCCCGGTGTCGACGAGCAGCGCGCGACGTACGCCCGCATCCGGTCGGCGGTCGCCGGTCGGCCGGTCGTGTTCCGGACGCTCGACGTTGGCGGCGACAAGCCGGTGACCTGGCGGGGCGGGCCTGCCGAGGCGAATCCCGCCCTCGGGGTGCGCGGCATCCGGCTCGGCCAGCGCCAGCCAGAGCTTCTCGAGGACCAGCTGCGGGCGTTGGTCGAGGCGTCTGCCGACGGCGATCTGCGCGTGATGTTTCCGATGGTCGCCACCTGCGAGGAGTTCGACGCGGCCCGCGCCCGACTCGAGGCAGTCGTTGCAGGTGTGAGTCCAGGCCGGAGGCCGGCCACCGTCGGCGATCCAGGTCGGGGTGATGATCGAGGTCCCATCTGCGGCCGTCATGGTCGATGCCTTGGCCGAGGTGGCCGACTTCTTCTCGATCGGCACGAACGACCTCGTCCAGTACACGATGGCGGCTGATCGGACCAACCCCGAGCTCGTCGAGCTGGCCTCGGCGCTCCAGCCGGCGATCCTGCGGCTCATCGATGGGGTCGTACGCGCGGCCCATGCGCGGGGTCGGCACGTCGCAGTCTGTGGCGAGGCGGCCGCCGAGCCGGCGGTGGTCCCGTTGCTGGTCGGGCTTGGCGTCGACGAGCTGAGCGTCACTCCGGGGGCCGTCAGCGGCGTGCGCCAGCTGCTGGGCACGCTCGACTCGGCCACCTGCGCGACCGCTGCCGCGCGGGCACTTCAGGCCCGTACGCTCGACGAGGTCCGTTCGATCGTCGGGTGACTCCTTCGCGACCGATCTCGACCCCGCGCGGCCGCACTTCGGGATGATTTCGAACAGGTGGTCTAAACGACCTGCGACGGCTTATACTCGATGGTCCGTGGCGACGACCATCGCCGGCCGATCCACTCGCGCCCTTCTCGCCGGCCGTGCGAGCGTGGTTCGAGGCGAGCTTCGAGGCGCCCGACCGAGGCCCAGACCCGCGGCTGGGAGGCCATCGCCCGCGGCGAGCACACGCTCATCCACGCCCCGACCGGCAGCGGCAAGACGCTCGCCGCCTTCCTCTACGCCCTCGACCGCCTCGCCCGGGACCCCAGCCCGGAACCGACCCGCGCCGACCCCGGCCACGTCCGCGTCCTGTACGTCTCCCCGCTCAAGGCCCTCACCTACGACGTGGAACGCAACCTGCGCGCGCCACTGACCGGCATCGGCCTCGCGGCCCAGAAGCACGGCGACGCAGCCACCGCCGCATCACCGTCGCCAGCCGCACCGGCGACACGCCGACCGAGGACCGTCGCGAGATCGCCCGCCACCCGCCCGACATCCTCATCACGACCCCCGAGAGCCTGTACCTGCTCCTGACCAGCCAGGCGCGCGAGATCCTCCGAGCCGTCGAGCACGTCATCATCGACGAGGTCCACGCCATCGCCGGGACCAAGCGCGGTGCCCACCTCGCCCTGACGCCTGGAGCGCCTGGAGCGACTCCGCGACGACCAAGGACGCCCACCGCAGCGCATCGGCCTGTCCGCCACCCAGCGGCCGCTCGACACGATCGCCCGGTTCCTCGGCGGCATCGGACCGGACCGCGAGGTGACGATCGTCGACGCCGGCACGCGCAAGCCCCTCGAGCTCGAGGTCGTCGTCCCGGTCGACGACATGGCCGCCCTCGGCGAGGTCCTGCCCCAGGAGCAGCAACCCGGCGGCCCGGCGATCAGCCCCGAGGCCCGGAGCAGCATCTGGCCGGCCATCCACCCGCGCATCCTCGAGCTGATCCGCTCGCACAAGAGCACGATCGTGTTCACCAACAGCCGTCGCCTCAGCGAGCGCCTCGCGCAGCGCCTCAACGAGCTGGCCGGCGAGGACCTCGTCCGCGCCCACCACGGCAGCATCGCCCGCGAGCAGCGCCTCGAGATCGAGGAGGAGCTCAAGGCCGGACGACTCCCGGCGCTGGTCGCCACGAGCTCGCTGGAGCTCGGCATCGACATGGGCGCGGTCGACCTCGTCATCCAGGTCGAGAGCCCGACCAGCGTCGCCCGCGGGCTGCAGCGGGTCGGTCGTGCCGGCCACCAGGTCGGCGCCCCAAGCAAGGGCGTGATCTTCCCGAAGTACCGCGGCGACCTGCTCGAGGTCGCGGTCGTCACGCGCCGCATGCACGAGGGCGAGATCGAGCAGACGCGCATCCCGCGCAACCCGCTCGACGTCCTCGCCCAGCAGCTCGTCGCCATGACCGTCATGGACCGCTGGACCGGCGACGACCTGCTACCAGACCGCCATCCGCGCCGCGCCGTACGAGACGCTCACGCGCGAGGTGTTCGACGGCGTCCTCGGCATGCTCGCCGGCGCCTACCCGTCGGACGAGTTCGCCGAGCTCAAGCCGCGTCTCGTCTGGGACCGCGTGACCGACACGATCGAGGGCCGCCGGGACGCCCGCGTCGTCGCCGTCACGAGCGGCGGCACGATCCCGGACCGCGGCCTGTTCGGGGTGTTCATGGAGGGCGAGGCGGGGACCCCGGGTCGGCGGGTCGGCGAGCTCGACGAGGAGATGGTCTACGAGCTCCGCGCCGGCATGCACGGCGACGTGATCATCCTCGGCGCCAGCTCGTGGCGGGTGCAGGACATCGGCCACGACCGGGTGACGGTCACGCCCGGCGCCCGGCGTCCCGGGCAAGCTGCCGTTCTGGAAGGGCGACGCGGTCGGCCGCCCCATCGAGCTCGGCCGGGCGCTCGGGGCCTTCGTCGGCGAGATCGAGGGCGACCTCGCGCGCGGCGCCACGGGCCGGGCGGCCGCGACGACAACGGCTGCGCGACCACCACGACCTCGACGAGCGCGCGGCCGAGAACCTGCTCGTCGTACCTCGAGGACGAGCGCGACGCGACCGGCGCGCTGCCGACCGACCGGCGCATCGTCGTCGAGCGGTTCCGCGACGAGCTCGGCGACTGGCGATTGACGCTGCTCACGCCGTTCGGCGGGCGGGTCCATGCGCCGTGGTCGCTCGCCATCGAGGCGCGGCTCGCCGATCGGCTCGGTCTGGAGGTCCAGACGATCTGGTCGGACGACGGCATCGCGATCCGGATGCCGGAAGGGGAGGGCAGCCTCGACGGGATCGAGGAGCTGCTGTTCCCGTCGCCGGAGGACGTCGAGGACCTCGTCGTCGGGCAGGTCGCCAACTCCGCGCTGTTCGCGAGCCGCTTCCGCGAGAACGCGGCCCGCGCGCTGCTCCTGCCGCGACGCCGGCCGGGCACCCGGACGCCGCTCTGGCAGCAGCGCCAGCGGGCGGCCGACCTGCTCGCGGTCGCCAGCCGCTACGGCAGCTTCCCGATCCTCGTCGAGACGTACCGCGAGTGCCTGTCCGACGTCTTCGACCTCGACGCGTTGCGCGAGATCCTCGGCGGCGTGGCGAGCCGCGAGATCGCGGTCCACGGCGTCGAGACGCCGCGGGCGAGTCCGTTCGCGAGCAGCCTGCTGTTCGACTACGTGGCGGCGTACATGTACGAGGGCGACGCGCCGCTGGCCGAGCGACGGGCCGGCGCCCTGACGCTCGACCGCGACCTGCTGCGCGAGCTGCTCGGCCAGGAGGAGCTGCGCGAGCTGCTCGACCCCGAGGCGCTGGCCGACCTCGAGCTGTCGCTCCAGGCCCTGATCGACGAGCGCCAGGCCACGACCGTCGACCAGGTGCACGACCTGCTTCGACGCCTCGGCGACCTGTCGAACGAGGAGGTCGCTGCGCGCGTCTTCGAGGACCGCGCGACGGCCGACGCATGGCTCGCCGACCTGGCCGCAAGTCGGCGGGCGGTCAAGGTCCGGATCGCCGCGACGACCGCTGGATCGCGATCGAGGACGTCGCGCGCTACCGCGACGGCGTCGGCGTGACGGCGCCGGTCGGGCGTGCCCGAGGCGTTCCTCGCCCCCGCGGCGAACGCGCTGGACGGCCTGCTCGCCCGCTACGCGCGCACCCACGGCCCGTTCCTGACCCCCGAGCCGGCGGCCCGCTGGGGGCTGCCCGATCGCGCATCGTCGACGAGGCGCTGGAGCGGCTGCACGCCGCGGGCACGATCCTGCGTGGCGAGTTCCGGCCGGGCGGCGCCGAGCGCGAGTGGTGCGATCCCGACGTGCTGCGCCTGCTCCGCCGTCGATCGCTGGCGCGCCTGCGCCGCGAGGTGGAGCCGGTCGACCCGGCGGCGCTCGGCCGCTTCCTGCCGGCATGGCACGGCATCGCGCCGGTCGCCGGGCCCGGCGCCGACCCGCCCGCGTTCCGTGGCTCGGCCGCGCTGGAGCGCCTCGCCGAGGTGGTCGACCAGCTGGCCGGCGTGGCGATCCCGGCATCGGTGCTGGAACGGGACGTGCTGCCGGCACGGGTCCCGGGCTACACCCCGCGCCTGCTCGACGAGCTCGGCGCGATGGGCGAGGTCGCGTGGATCGGGCGCGGCAGCCTGGGCCGCGACGACGGTCGCATCGCGCTGTACCGCCCGGGCCGCGAGGCGCTGCGCCCCGCCGGCTCGATCGACGCCAACGATGACCCGACGCTCCGGCCCACCGGCGAGCGCCACGACCGGGTCCGCGAGCACCTGCGCGGCACGCGGCGCCAGCTTCTACCGTGCCATCCACGCGGCCGCCGGCGGCGGCTCCGACCGCGAGATGCTCGACGCGCTGTGGGACCTGGTCTGGGCCGGCGAGGTCACCAACGACACGTTCGCGCCGCTGCGGGCGCTGCGCTGGAAGCGGCCGTCCGGCTCCGGTGCGGGCGCGCGGCGCGGACGGCCGAGCCGCCTGACCGCGCTCGGCCCGCCCGAGGCCGCGGGTCGCTGGTCGCTGGTCGAACCGGTCGAGGCGGTCACCCCGACGGAACGGCTGCACGCCCAGGCGCTCGCACTGCTGGAGCGGCACGGCGTGCTGACCCGCGAGGCGGTCGCGGCCGAAGGGCTCGAGGGCGGGTTCGCCGGCGTCTACCCGGTCCTTCGAGCCCTCGAGGAGGCGGGCCGGATCCGGCGCGGCTACTTCGTCGACGGGCTCGGGGCCGCCCAGTTCGCGCTGGCCGGGGCGCTCGACCGGCTGCGCGCGGTGCGCGACGGCGAGGAGGGCTCGACCGCCCCGGGCGTGCACGTCCTGGCCGCGGCGGATCCGGCGAACCCGTACGGAGCGGCGCTGCCGTGGCCGCGACGCGGCGACGACGACCGACGGCCGTTCCAGCGCGCGGCGGGGGCCTACGTCGTGCTGGTCGACGGGATCGCGGCGCTGTACCTCGAACGTGGCGGCTCGACGCTCCAGACGCTGCCTGCGGCCGACGATCCCGACGTGGCCGCCGTCGGCGCTCCGCGGTCTGACCTCGCTGGTCGCGCGAGCGGCGCGTTCCGCGAGCTGTTGCTCCGCAAGGTCGACGGCGTGGCCGTCGGTGAGTCGCCGTGGCGGCCGGCTGCTGCTCGAGGCCGGCTTCGTCGCCGGCTACCGCGGCGCTCGATCGCTGCGAGCGCCCGGTAGCGCGCGATGAGCGCCCGACATGCCTGAGGGCGACACGCTCTTCCGGACGGCGGCCGGTCTCCGGCCGTACCTCGTCGGTCGGGACGTGCTGAACGCCCGGGCGCAGGGACCCGGACCGGTGCCGCAGGTCCAGCGCATCGTCGGCAAGCGGGTCGATGCGGTCGAGGCGCACGGCAAGAACCTGCTGATCCGCTTCGACGGCGGGCTCGAGCTGCGCACGCACCTGCGCATGCACGGCTCGTGGCACCGCTACCGACCCGGCGAGCGGTGGCGCCGGCCGCCCGCTCGTGCCCGGCTCGTCCTCGAGGTCGACGGCGCGGTCGCGGTCTGCTTCGACGCCCCGGTGGTCGAGCTGTTCGAGGCCCGCGCCGAGTCCCTCCACCCGTCGCTGTCGCGGCTCGGTCCGGACCTGCTCGATCCGGACTTCGATGCGGCCGAAGCGCATCGCCGCCTCCGGGCGCCGGACCGCCGACAGACGACGATCAGCGCCGCGCTGCTCGACCAGCGCGCGCTGGCCGGCATCGGCAACATCTGGCGCAACGAGACGCTGTTCGCGGAACGGGTCGATCCGTTCGCGGTCGTCGGCGACCTCGACGACCGGACGCTGGACCGGCTGATCGCGACGGCCAGGCGGCTCCTGACCGCGAGCGCCGGGGTTGCGCCCGGGCGCGCTGCGATGCGCGTCTACCGCCGCACGGGGCGACCGTGTCCGCGGTGCGGTACGGCGATCCGATCGGCACCGCTCCGCGGCGACATCCCGCGCACGACGTACTGGTGCCCGACCTGCCAGGGAGGATCGACATGAGCGACATCGACGTCCGCTGCGTCGACCGCGCCGGATGGCTGGCGCTGCGCCGTGACCGTCCGCGACGGGCGATGGCTCGACCACCCACGACGTGACCGTCAGCACGGACGACGCGGCCGGCCTGGCCGCGGCCGACCGACGCGGGTGACGTCGAGCGGCTCGTCTACGAGACGTTCGACTTCCTGCTCGAACGCGAGCCCAAGGAGTCGATCCTCCGCTCGTTCGACCTGACCGTGGTCGGCAGCTACTTCCCCGAGTACGAGCACGAGATCCGGAGCCGGCTCGCGCCGTAGGACGGGCCGGTCCGGCGCGTATCATCGCGGGCCATGTGCGAGCACTTCGTCGCCCGCGCCGCGGAGCCGTTCCGGATCGACGAGCTGTGGCCGTTCGCCGAGCGCCTCGAGCGCTACGGGCTGGCCGGGTTCGGGTGGGGTGCCGCGTGGCTCGGCGACGACGGCCGGCTGCACGGCCACCGGACGACCTGCGCGTTCCGCGACGATCCCGACGGCGTCGACCGCGTCGGTGCGCAGGAGACGACCGCGGTCCTCGTACATCTGCGCCGCCCGTCCCGGCTGTCGACGCTCGCGCTGCCCGATGCCCAGCCATTCGACGACCCCGCGGGGCGGTTCTCGTTCAGCCACAACGGCGACTTCCGCGATTGGCGCGGCGCGCGTGCCGGCTACGCCGATGCCGGCCGCATCCACGGCCGGGCCGACACCGAGGTCGGCGCCCGCTGGCTCGAGGACGAGTGGCGTGACGTCCAGTCGACGGCCGAGCTCCTGGGCGCCCTGCACGCCCGATTCGGCGGTCAGGCGAACCTCGCGCTGCTCGCCCGGGATGGCAGCGCGCATCACTACGCCGGCAACACCGAGAACCCGGTGTTCGCGTTCCGGCTCGGACGGATCGGCCTCGTGTCGACCGGGATCTACTCGCTCGATCGCTCGCTCTTCGCGTTCGTGGCACCGGGCGCGACCGACCGGCGCCTCGTGCGCGCCGGCCGCACGTTCTGCGTGGACCGTAACGGCAGCCCGATGCCCGCGTCCTAGGATGCGCGGGATCCACCGTCAGGTTCGAAGGAGGGGCACGCGATGCAGGTCGATGGCGCGCTCGTAGGCGACGGACCGTCCGGCGGGGCGGTCGATGCCCGCCCGACCGCCACGCTGCCGGTCGGCCACCTCGTTCGGATCTCGCTGTACTGGCTCGGCCTGACGGCGATCGATGGCGCGGTCGGCCTGTTCATCCAAAACCGGCTCAATTTCGGCCCGTTCGCCCCCGATCCGCTCGAGGTCGGCCGGACCCTGTTCCTGATGTCGATCCCGGTCGCGCTGATCTCCATCCTCATCCAGCCGACCGCGGGCTCGATCAGCGACTACACCATCAGCCGATGGGGCCGGCGCAAGCCATACATCGTCATCGGCTCGCTGCTCGATCTCGTGTTCCTGGCCGGCATCGCACTATCGAGCAGCATCCTGATGCTGGCGTCATTCGCGGCGCTGCTCGCGTTCAGCACGAACATCGCGCGCGGCCCGTTCCAGGGCTACGTGCCGGACCTCGTGTCCGAGAAACAAGTCGGCATGGCGAGCGCGATGGTCGGGATGATGCAGATCCTCGGCAACGTGACCGGCTACGTGCTGGTCTCGGTCGCCGCCGCGCAGGGCCGGATCGAGCTCGCGATCTTCGCGGTCGCGATCGTCGAGCTCGTGACGATGGTCGCCGTCGTCGCCAGGGTCGGCGAGGGTCAGCCGCCAAAGCCACGGCACGACAAGTCGTGGACGACCATCGCTCGTGAGGTGTGGGGCGCCGACATCCTGCGGGAGCGCTCGTACGTGTGGCTGCTCGTGTCCCGCTTCTTCTTCCTCATGGGCGGTGCGATCCTCGCAAACCTGATCCTGACGTATCTCAAGCAGACCTTCGGGATGGGCGAAGCGGAGGCCAACAATACGAACCTGATCATGCTTGTCACGATCGTGCTCACGACCGTCATCGCGATCGTCCCGTCGGCCAGGCTGTCGGACCGGATCGGTCGCAAGCCGGTCATCTATGCGAGCTGCGCGATCGGCTTCGTCGGCGTCGTGCTGGCTGCGCTGGCTCCCGTCAAGGAGATCGCGATCGTCGGCGGGGCGCTGTTCGGCGCATCCGCCGGCACGTTCCTCGCGGTCGACTGGGCGCTGATGACCGACATCATCCCCAAGGCGTCGTCGGGCCGGTACATGGGCCTCTCGAACGTGGCGACCACGTCGTCGACGGTCATCGCGGTGGCGACGGGCGGGCTGCTCCTCGACGCCGTGAACGTCGGGCTCGGGCTCGGTGCGGGTCCACGGGCCGCCTTCCTGCTCGGCGCCGTGTACTACGTGATCGCGGCGTTCACGCTCCGACCGGTGATCGAGCCGCCACGCTCCGAGCGCCGCCCGGCGGGGTTGCCGGTCGGCTGAACGTCGGTCGTTGCGGACCAGCACCGTATTCGTGAGGCCGCCGCTGCGACCGGTACCATCGGATGTCTTGGGCGGCACGGATTCCGTCGTACGTTCCGCCCATGTCGATCACCCGAGGGTCCAGCACCCAGAGCCGGTCCGGTGACCGTCGACGCCGCCGCGGGCAGTCGCTCGTCGAGTTCGCGCTCGTGCTGCCGCTGTTCCTGCTCATCCTGGCGGCCATCGTCGACTTCGGCATGGCCCTCTCGTCCACGATCACGCTGTCGAATGCCGCGCGCGAAGGCGCGCGCCTGGGTACGGTCAACCCGAGCCCGGCCGCCGTGGAGGCCCGCGTGCGCGCGGTGGCCACCACCCTCGACGGCACCCGCCTGACGGTCTCGAGCACGTGCCGGACGCCGTCGGGATCGGCCTGGGTCGCCTGCACGGGCGCCGGCTGGCAGCCGGGCGACTCGATGGTCGTCACCGCGAACTACAACTACCGCCTCATCTGGCCGCTCGCGTTCGGGACCAACCTCCCGTTGTCGAGCAGCGTCGAGATGCGGGTCGAATAGACGCGTGCGAGCTCGGGGGGCACGGTGATGATCCGACGTTCCGGTCGACGGGAGCGGGAACGAGGCCAGATCCTCGTCCTGTTCACGCTGGTCCTCGTCGTCCTGATGGGCCTGGCGGCGCTGGTGATCGACACCGGCGTCCTGCGCAAGGCCAACCAGGACCTGTGGAACTCGCTCGACTCGGGCGCCCTGGCCGGGGCCGTGTCGCTGCCCGACGACGGGTCGGCCGCGACCGCGGCGGCCCGCCGGTTCGCGGCGCAGAACTATCCCGGGCTCGACCCGGCGACCATCGGCGTCAGCTTCCGCTGCGTCGTCGGCGATCGCAACAACGACGGCGCGCCCGACGCGGGCGACGTCCCGGCGGTGTGCAACCCGGGCGCCGGGGCGGCCGGCGGCTGGCGCTGCGCGAACGGGATCTGCGCCGCGGCCTGCGACCCGGCGGCCGTCGGCACGTCGTGCAACACGATCGTGCTGACCTCGACCGTGACGATCGGCTACAAGTTCGGACCGGCGATCGGCGTCGGCAGCGGCACCACCCAGCAGGTGCTGTCGGCGGCCTGCGTCGGTCCGTGCGGGGCCGCCCCGACCGTGCCCGTCGACCTCGCCCTCATCGTCGACCGGACGGGCAGCATGGACGCGACCGACCTCGCCGACGCCAAGAACGGCGCGTACGAGGTCCTCAAGATCTACGACCCCGAGGTCCAGCACATCGCGTTCGGGATCCTCGGCCCGAGCCGCACGACGTCGACCTGCACGGGCGCCAACGCGCCGGCACTCGGCGTCCCGTCGACCACGACGACCGGGTCGGTGACCTGGCTGCCGGTCGGGCTGACCGGCGTCGGCGCCCCGGTCAACGAGCGCTTCCGGACGGCGGCCGGCACGCCGAACACCTCGAGCCTCCTGTACAAGACGATCAACTGCATGACGACGTCGAGCACCGGCACGATCATCTCGACGCCGACCGATCGTGCCCGCCAGTACCTGCTGGCGAACGGCCGCACGGGCGTGACCAAGGGCATCATCCTGATGACCGACGGCGCACCGAACGGCGACACCTGCCAGGCGGCGGTCACAGCGGCCACGACCGCGAAGAACGCGGGCATCGAGATCTTCACGGTCGGCTTCGGCGTCGGTGGTGGCGACCTGTGCGAGACGAGCGGGGTGTGGGCCGGCAAGTCGGTCACCAAGGCGCTCGCCGCGATGGCCAACGACTCGACCGACGACGGCTGCACGGCCGCCGAGAACCTCGACGGCGACCACTACTTCTGTCAGCCGAAGTCGGGCGACCTCAACGCGGTGTTCAAGTCGGCGGCCGCCGCGCTCGTGCGCGGCACCCGGCTCATCTCGCTGCCGTAGCGGCCTCCGTCGAACCGGCACGTCGCGCCTCGAGGGCGGGCAGACCCGTCCGGTACAGCCACGGGACGAACGCCCACAGGTAGACGAGATAGTCGAGCCGGATCGGGCGTGCCCCGAACCCGAACAGCGCCTGGAACTGGACGATCGTCAGCGGCAGCAGCGCGATGCTCAGCCCGATCGACACGGCCAGCCAGACGAGGCCCCACAGACGGGTCTCGCGGGCGAGGATCGGCCACACGATGACGGGCACCCACTTCATCCAGGTCGCCAGCGCCCACAGCAACCCACCGAGCCGCGGACCGCTGAACTGCGCCGCCCAGAGCATCAGCGTCAGCTGCAGGTTGATGTTGCCGGTGTCGAGGTTCGCCCCGATCGGGAATGCGAGGAGGACG
>CAWDFY010000003.1:0-150329 GCA_963801745.1 uncultured Chloroflexia bacterium
GAGTCCTCGGAAGGCGTGCCCGTCCGGCCGAGCCATCCCGGCAGTGGACGCCCAACCGGTCCCACGGTCCTCGACATCGTGGAAGCTGACCATGCGTAGCACCCGATTGACCCCGATCCAGGTGAGGAACCGGATCCAGCGTTCGCGCTCATCGGTATCGAGGATCGCCTCCTCGTCCTCGTCGCGGCTGACCTCATCCGAGTCCGGATCGTCACCCTCGAGCACCGCGTGGGCCAAGATGAATACTGTGCGAGCCGGTCGACGAGCAAGGCCGGGTCGACGATGAGTGGGATGTCCGGGATCGGGTCCGATCCGGCGACTCGCATGGCGTCGATGACGTGCTCCACCGACGCGTCGCCGGTCCAGTCGGCGCCGAGAGTAGGCCCGGTAGGCGGGGACCCACCGGATGTCACCACCGTCACCGGGCGACAGGGCACCGGCAGCCGACTGAGGTTGAACAGTGCCCGGTTGGACCCGAGCCGCTCGTACGGCAGCGGAGACCCGGGGTTGGGCGTGGACCAGCAAGTTGACATATCGCCGCCAGCACATCCAGGTCGTGGAGCGCCTTGCGGGCGCCGGACTCCACGTTGCCGGTAGGAAGGTCGAGGGCGGGCAGGACGCTTGCTTGCATCACCGGCGGGAACTTGAACTCCCGCATATCGAACAGGGTCTGCCAGGCGGTAGCTTGTTCCCGAGCACTTCGGTCTGCGCTGCCGCGGGTTGAGCGAGCCCCAGCAGATCGCCGCCGCCATGAACGCGAGGCCACCGAGCGGCACCTCTTCGGTCAACGATCGAGGCGGGTAGAACCGGTTCACCTCGGCGGTCCGGATGCGGTGGACATGGCCGTCGTCGTCGACGAAGGCGGGGAACACGGCGGCGGAACGGACGGCCCCAGGAAACCGTCGTCGCGGCCGCCCGGGCAGTCCAGCAAGCCTTCGAGGACTTCGAGGACCGGGTCGACGCGCAAGTCAGCGCCGTCCGGAAGGCTCGGATGCGGCATCGCCCGGGAGCGGTCCCGATCGGAGGACTCGAGTAGCGGCACGCACTCGAGGGGCGTGAGTTGCCGCGCGCCGAGATCCGCCAGGACGCGTGCGGCATCCGCGTGGCAGAGCGTGGCGGCCGGAAAGGTCCGACCGTCGACCTTCGCATCGGACGGCAGGAGCAACCGCAGGTCGCTCCCGAGGCCTGCCCGCGACGCGGAGTGGGGCGGTACCACGCACTCCTCGATCGTCAGGAGCTGCCCGGTCTCCGAGGTGATGAAAGAGAAGCTCGAAAGCTCGCGTCGCATCGCGTCGTGCAGATAGTCCCCGACCTCGCTGCGCGACCCCGCCGTTCGACGCGGTCCAGCATCCGCAAGAGGTCGAGTGGCCGACCCACCGCCATCGAGCAGATGCCGCCGCGAGCTGATCGCGGAACACGACCGCGGCCCGCCCAAGAGGTGACGGTTGTAGCTGTTGGGGTCGGACCCCACCCGGATCTCCTGCACGTGAGAGGTCCGTCGAAAAGGCGCCGTTGACCATCAGCGGGTAGGGCGAGGGCACGCCGGTCGGCAGGAAGACATGGAAGCGCGGCCAACCGGTCGCAAGCTCCTTGCCGACCCCGGTGGGCCAAGGTGTTGCGACCGACACCTCGGTAAACTCGATGCCTTCCCAGGCATAGCCGACGAGGCCCGCTCGGTGATCGCCCGATCTCGACATCCGCGTCGTGAGCGATGAGGAACGGCCACGATTCGTCCGGCTGGTCGGGTCGGCTGACCTCGATCCGTACGCGGTACACGCCAGACTCTCCGAGCCCGGCGACGGGCTCCCACGCCCCCCGGATGCGGCGTTGGCGCGTCAGCCGCCAGGCGACGCGGTCGGTCCGCTCTGGCCGGACGACCTCCACCTCGACATGCTCGAGGTGATTGAGGAACAGGACTCGCTGTCACCGGGAGGTCGAGCAATCCCGTTGCAAGGTTTTCCCGACGGTCGGCCGTCACCGTCTCGCGGAGCGGGAAGCGGAAGCGGACGTTGAAGCCGCGCGCGTGCAGGTCCGGCCAATCGTCCAGTCGTTCGAGCAACGGCCACGGGAAACGCATCACCGGGACCCGGCTCGGCGCTGGCAGATCGATGTCGGCGAGGATCTTCGTCACGGCGGCGGTCGCGAGGCCTCGGTCCATGCGAAAGCCGTGGACGACCGATTGGACCTCGGGAGCGTCCGTGATATCGAGGACCGACTTGAACCCCATCCCCTTGTGGCCGATGGAGGCACGACGGATGCCGCCCTGGACGGCCTTCGTCCCGGCCCCCGTCCCGCACAGACCGACGACGTCGGCCTCGGTGAGGGGGCGCCCGGTGTTGGCGACGACGAGGTCATCTATCGGACAGGCGGAAGAGGATCCGATCGCCAATCCCGGCGCCTGCATGCATCGCGTCATCTGCGTTCTGGAGGAGCTCGAAGATCAACCGGCCCTGGTAGTCGCCAGCGATCTGCTCCTCCTGGGTCACATCCTCGGTGACCCGGATGGGACTCGCCTGATAGACCTCCTGGTTCTCGCGTCGGATGCGAGCGAGCAGATCGCCCGCGTCGTCAGCGCCCCATCACACCCGCTCCGGGCACATCGCCCGATAGTCGCACCACTGGCACGGCCTTGCCGCGGCGTCGCCGCGAACTCGCCGGCGCGCATCCGCGACACCCGCGCCAGGATCGTCCGTCGCGGGCCGCGTCCAGCTGCTCGTCCGTCCGCGTCGTGCGACAGCCGCAGTCGCCGACTCGGTGAAGTACAGCGTCACCCGCTCCGGCGTGCCGAGGCCCAGCGCGTCGCGGCAGGCCAGCGCGTAGATCGAGAGCTGGAGGCTCTCGTCGACGCCCTTCTGGCGACGAGACGCTGCCGGTCTTGTAGTCGATGACCTCGATGCCGCCCGACGGCAGCCGGTCGATGCGGTCGATCTGGCCGGTGATGACGACGGGCGGCGCTGCCGTCGCCGGGGTCGAGCGTCAGCTCGAAGTCGAGCTCCTCGTGCGAGCGCCTCGCCGACCGGCTGCGACCTCGCCGTCCCAGAAGTTGTCGAGCAGGGTCGCGACGCGCCGCTGGTAGCCCTCCTCGGTCGCCTTGTCGCCGAAGCCGGTCGGCGTCCAGCGCGCCCGGAACGCCGCTCGAGGTCCTCGCGCGTCGGCGGCGGCTCGCCGCGCGCCAGCGCGCTCGCGGCGCTCCCTGGTGAACGCCTCGAACGCCGCGTGGGCCGTCGACCCGAACGCTGAACGCCGGCGACCGGCTCGTCGCGGCTGCGGGCATCCGGTAGACGTACCGGAACGCGTACTGGAGCGGGCAGCGCTCGTACGTGTCGAAGCGACGAGTAGCTGAACGTCGGCGGCAGCGGCGCGACCTGGAGCAGGTTCGCCCCGGCGCCCGTCGTCGAGCGCGACCGATCCGGAAGGTCAGCGGGTCGAGGCCCTGCGGCGCGCGCCTCGTCCGCGGCCATCGCGGCGGCCCGGCCGATCGTCGGCGAGCTCCGCCGTCGAAGCCGCTCGCGCGCGGCCGCGGCCTCGGGGTCGCGCCGCGTCGGTCGCCTCCATGCAGCCCGACGAGCTCGCTCGCCCGCAGGCGCAGCGCGAGCCGGCGCTCGCGCGCCGTCGGCAGCGGCATGACCCGCCGGACCGCGGCGACCTGCGCGCTCGATGTCGGCGCCGATCGGCGTCCGGTCGTCGTCCGCGCTCGAACGACGCCGCGTGCTCGGGCGTCGACCTCGGCTCCGGCTCGCCCCGGTCCGGTCGATCACCCGGACCTCCGTCGCCCGCCCCGTCGAGCACCTCGCCGACGAACCGCGACGCGCGCCTTCGTCGCCGCCGGCGCCGCCGTGCGTCGTCAGGATCGAGCCGCTCCTGCGCCCGGGTCATCGCGACGTACAGGAGCCGGCGCTCCTCCTCGGTGTGGATGTCGCCCGTCGGGCACGGCCTCGCGCAGCAGCTCGCGCGGGAACAGGCCGCCGCCGCCCTCGCGCGCCGGCCACTCCCCGTCGAGCAGGCTCGGGACGAAGACGATCGGGAACTCGAGGCCCTTCGCCTGGTACAGCGTCATCAGCCGGACGCCCTCGACGTCCTCGGTCAGCTCGACGCTCGTCGGCAGCTCGCCGCCGGCCGCCTGGTAGGCATCGAGGTAGTCGACGAAGCCCGGCCAGCGTCCCGCGCGGGTTGGCCGCCTGCCAGTCGGCCGCGAAGCGCAGGAAGCTCGCGATGTTGGCGACCGTCCGCTTCGCCTCGAGCGTGTCGGCGGCGATCAGGTCGAGCACCGGCCCGGTCCGCTCGAGGAACCGCTCGAGGATCGTGAACGGGCCCTCGCGGCACGTCAGCGGGTTGAGCTCGTCGAGGCGCCGCAGCAGCCGGCGCAGCTTGGCGCGGGTCGCCGGCGCGGCGTCGACGTCGTCGGCGTCTCGGTCGCTCCGGTGCCATCGGTGCTCGGCCCGCTCGACGATGCTCGTGGATCGCGTCGACGCAGGTGGCGCCGGTCGAAGCGTCGCCATCCGGCGTGACGCGCAGGATCTCGAGCGCATCGAGCCGCCACGGGCCGGCGGTCATCATCCGGACGAGCGCGACGTCGTCGTGCGGGTCGGCGATCGCCCGCAGCGCCTGCTCGAGGTCGCGGATCTCGGGCGTCTCGAACAGGCGACAGGCCGCCGACGACGGTGTACGGGATGTCCTCGTCGCGCAGCCGCGCGACGATCGCCTCGCGGTGCTTGTGCTTGCGGTACAGGACGGCGACGTCGGTCCAGCCGTCGGCCGGTCCCCTCGCCCGCCAGCGCCTTGATGGCGTCGACGATCGCGACCGCCTCGTCCTCGGGGCCGGCGCAGACGACGAGCTCGACCGGCTCGCCGTCCGGTCGCGTCGGTCGTCGAGGCGCTTGTCGGGCTCGAAGCGGGTCTCGTTGTCGCCGATGAGCCGGTTGGCGGCGGTCAGGACGTGCCGCACCGAGCGGAAGTTCTGCTCGATCCGGAGGCGCGGCGGCGGCCCGGGCGGCGGCGCGTCCGGGTCGTGCGCGGGCGGCCGCGCGAACCGCGCGTCGAACTCGGCGAAGGCGGCGAAGCTGGCGCCCCGGAACCGGTAGATCGACTGGTCGTCGTCGCCGACGACCATGACGTTGTCGGGCCGGTCCGGCGTCCGGCCGAGCAGCTCGATCAGCTCGATCTGGGCGACGTTGGCGTCCTGGAACTCGTCGACGAGGATGTAGCGGAACTGGCGCTGCCAGCGGCGCAGGACGTTCGGCCGGGTCTTGAACAGCTGGGTGACGGCGGCGATCTGCTCGCCGAAGTCGAGGGCGCCGCGGCGCGCGAGCTCGGCCTCGTAGGCGTGGTAGACGGGGGCCAGCTCGGTCAGGCGCAGGACCTCGAGCGCGGCGCCGTCGACGACGTAGGTGTCGGCGAGCGCGTCGATGCGCGGGTGGTCGTCGGCGGCGAACCGGCCGCGGCGTGCGGCGCTGCCCGTCGCCGGCGACCGTCCGGCGGGCCTCGCGGTCGGCGGCCTTCGTCGACGGCGTCGGGGTCGTACTCGCGGCGTCTCGCCGCGCGCCTCGGCGCGCTCGTTCGGCGCGCAGCCCGGCGTACGCGCCGCGGACCGCGCGGAGCGGCGCGAGGTTGCCCTGCGCCGCGAGCCGGTCGACGGCGGCCTCGAAGCTGCCGTAGCGCTCCTCGAAGACGCGCCGCTCCTCGGCGACGAAGGCATCGAAGTCGTCCGGGCGTGACGAGCTCGTCCTTCGCCCGGTTGATGAACTGGACGAACGTCGCCGAGCGCACCAGTCGGTCGCCGTGGTAGACGAGGCCGAGGTCCGGCCGGATGTCGCGGAGCAGCAGCACCTGGCCGACGCCGTCGAGCACGTCCGGGCGCGGCGGCAGCCCGGCGTCGGCCGCGTTCTCGGTCAGGATCCGCTGGCAGAAGCTGTGGAAGTTGCTGACCGGTCATCCGCGCGCGCGTCGGCCGGCCCGACCGCCTGCGTCGATCCGCGTCGCGCAGCTCGCGCGCCGCCTTGACGTTGTAGGTCAGGACGAGGATCTGCTCGGGCAGCAGGTCCTCGTGCGTCTCGAGCAGCTACCGGACGCGCTCGACGATGACCCGCGTCTTGCCCGTCCCGGCGCCCGGCGATGACGACGACCGGCCCATCGCCCCACTCGACGATCCGGCGCTGCTCGCGTCGGTGAGGTCGACGTCGAGCGTCTGACCGGCGCATCATCGGTCGACCATCGGTCGTGGCAGAGCGCCGAGTGAGTCGTGCCGCTCGGCAGCTGCTCGCGGACGGCGCCATCGCTCGAGCGGTCGAGCTGCGGACCCATCCCGATGCGGGACATCGCCACGACCTGAGCTGCGGACGGCGTCCCGAGCCATGACGCTCGCGTCGATCTTGGTCGAGCGCTGCCATCGTCCGCGGCGTTCGCCGGACGTCGGCGCCAGCGCGACTCGATCGCCGCTGTCGCGCCAGACTCGCATCGAGGCCGTCGTGCCGCTACGGACGCGAAGCGCTGCGACGGGCGCTTGGAGTCGACGTGGCGATGGCACCGCGCCATGATCGCGAGCCGCGAGCTCATGGCGTCGTCCAGCCACGTTGCGATCGGCTCGAGTCGGCTCCGCGACCGAATGCGCGACCGCCGATCGCGGCGCTCGATGCGCCGGACCGATCGGTTGCCGCACGCGATCGACGCAGTCGCGTTCGACTCTGGCGAGCACGCGACTCGATCGCTCCAGACCGTCGCGGACGCCCAGCGTCGACCGTCGCATCGACGAGCTGCTCATCGACCAGCTCGCGGAGCCGATGCACGCCGACCGTCGGTCGCCGACGCCGCTCGGTCGAGCAGGCGCGGCCTGCGACGGCGTCGACGGCTTTGCGCGAGTGCGACGCAGGTCGACGGCCATCTCGACGCCGCTGCTCGGGGCTCGCCTGGGCCGACTCGGCCCGCGAGGCGATCGGCCAGGTCGACGCAGCCCTGCGCTTCGTGCTGGCGCTCGTCGCGAGGTCATCGCAGGCGCTCCAGCACGGCCGGCGAACCGATGACGACCAGGTGCTGCCGCGCCCGCGACGCCCCGACGTAGAGCAGCCGGTCCAGCCGCGTCGTCGTCGGCGCGCAGCTCGACCAGGACGATGACCGGCCGCTCGAGGCCCTTGAACCGGCGGATCGTCTCGCACAGGATCACGTCGCTCGGGAGGTCGGGCGTGTCGCGTCGGCGGCGAGACCCAGGTGCTGGCCGGCGTCGTCGACCGCGGGGTTGCCGAGCGACCTCGTTGCCGAACCGGCGCTGCCGCCACACGGCCGACTCCTCGAGCTGCGACGCCGGTCAGGACCGCGATGTCCCAGGGCGCGCACGCCCTCCTCGACCCGCAGCCGATGCAGGACCTTGCGCAGCGCCTCGACCGTCGCCGCGTCGTCCGTCGGCCTCGATGAGCTCGGGCGCCCGGCCGTCGGTCGCGCAGCGCGACTCGACTCGAGCCCGCCCCCGCGAACCGCCGCACGAGCGTCGTGGATCGGCTGCGGCGTTGCGGCAGTTCTGCTCGAGCGGGAACTCCTGCAGCCCGAGCTGCCCGACGACGTCGTCGCGGTAGATCGCCTGCGCCGGGTCGTGGAAGACGTACAGGACGTCCTCGCGGCCGCCGAACGACAGCGCCTCCAGCGACAGCCAGCCAGTCCGGCGTCGAAGTCCTGGCCCTCGTCGACGACGATCGCGTGGTACCGCGGCCCGAGCCGCTCGATCGCCGTCGTCGAGCGCGCCGGGCAGGGTCTCGTCCCACCACGTCTGCGGAACGGGGTCCGGCCGCTCGCCCAGCACGCCGGCCTCCCGACCGAGGTCCTGGCACAGCTGGTGGAACGTGGTCGACCGTCGAGCCGGCCGGTCGCCGCGCGCCACGTCCTGCGGTCTCGTCCGCCGAGCATCCGCGCCAGCGGCGCGTTGAAGCAGACGAGCAGCGTCGAGAAGCCCTCCCGCGCGAGCCGCCGCGCCTTCTCGGCGGCGAGCATCGTCTTGCCGGTCCCCGCGCCACCGACGATCGCCGCCCGCCGCACGCTCCGCAGCGTGTTCAGCAGCTGGTACTGGCCGGTCGTCAGCTCGACGACCTCCGCCTCGCCGCCGGCGATCTCGTGGCGCAGCATCGACCTGATCTCGAACGGCTCGACCAGCGTCGCCACGAGCAGGTCGATGCCGTCGCGCCCGGGCGGATGCGTCGCCGGCCTTGCCGCTCCAGAGCTCGAACGCGCGGTCGACGAACGCCTCGCAGCTCGCGCCGGCCCGTCGTCGGTGTCGACGAACGTCGACTGGTCGGCGATGAGGTCCGGCGTCGGCGTCGGGCCCGAGCAGCCCGAGCCGGCCCGCGCATCGTGTCGAGGTCGACGTCGGGGAACGCGACGCCGTGGCCGTTGATCGGCTTGAGGCCGGCCGGCCAGTCGGGCAGCTCGTGGAGCTTGCGGACGAGCGCGTGCTCGCTCTGTCGAGGCCTGCGTGAACGGACTTCGCTCGAGCGGCTGCGGCCCGGCCCACCACGTTCCGTTCCCGTCGCGCCGGACCTCGCCCGACTTCACCTCGAGGACGAGGATCCCGCGCTCCGGGTCGCCGATGACGACGTCGGCCTCGCCCTCGTGCTCGGTGCCGCGGTCGCGCGACAGCCAGCGGACGTTCGGCAGCACGGCGACGTCGGGTCCGGCAGCACGGCGCGCAGTCGATCGACGACGAGCTGCTCGGCGATCTCGCCCTTCGTCGTCATCGAGGCCACGTCCAGTCGCGGACGAACTCGACTCTGGGAGCCTCGTTCGATGGTGTCGTGTCGCGCCTTGCGTGTCACGACGATCGCGGCGTCGGCGTCGAGGCCGGCGTCGCGCAGCAGGCACGCCGACGATCGTCCCGGTCCGGCCGAGGCCGCCGCGACACGCGACCACCACGCGCTGGCCGGCGGCGAGCCGCGCGAGCACGTCATCGAGCACCACGCGCAGAGCCTCGCGGTCGCTCGTCACGTCCATGTCGCGGATCGGGAACCGGATGAGGTCGATGCCGGTCGCCTCCATGACCTCGGCGATCCGTCGTGACCCGGGCGGCCTCGAGCTCGTGGTCCTCGACGAGCAGCAGGAACGCGTCGACCCGATGCTCCCCGGCGAGCCGCTTCGCGTCGGTCTCGAGGTCGCGCCAGTGCATCCCGGTCCAGCCGTCGCGCTGCTTGCCGATCAGGAACGTCATGCCGAGCCGGCCACCGAACTGCGGCACGTCCTCGGCCGGGACCCAATCGACCCGCAGCGGCTTCCCGGTCGACGTCCTCCAGCCCGCACCCTCGAGCAGCGCGTCGACCAGCGGCACGACCACGTCGCGACCGCGCATCCCGTCGAGCCACTCGTCGGGGATCCCATCGATGCCCCAGTAGATGCCCGCGAGGCCGCCGGCGATCGCGGCGGTCGTGTCGGTGTCGTTGCCGTAGGCGATGGCGCGCTCGATCGCGTCCTGGTAGCTCGTCGCGCCGGCGAACGCCTCCCACGCGCTCCAGAACGAGTCCCACACGCCGCCCCTTCCCGCCGCGCTCCGCGTAGCCGAGCAGGTGGTACAGCGCCTCGAGCATCTCGGGCTGGCTCGCGAACGCGGCCCGGAGCTCGTCGGCGGCGTTCGCCAGGGCCGCGCCCCGATCGCGCTGCCCACGGAGCAGGTTGCGGGCGACCAGCACGTACAGCGCGCAGGCGACCTGGCAGCGCGGGTGCCCGTGGGTGACGCGCGACGCCCGGCATGCCTGGTCGATCAGGTCGGCCGCGTCGAGGTCGCGACCGACCAGCGCCACCGGCAGGATGCGCATCAGCGAGCCGTTGCCGCAGCTCCATTCGTCGGTCGGGCCGGCATCGGCGGCCGGCGTCCCGTCCTCGATCGCCCGAAGGGCCATGCTGGTCGTGCCGCCGATGTCGAAGCAGCCGTCGCCGTCGGGCGTGTAGGCGCCGTCGCGCCACCAGCGCAGCGCACGTCGACCCTGGTCCTCGACATCGAAGCCGACGCCTCGCGGTCAGCGAGTCGAGCAGCGCGAGCATCAGCGCGCCGTCGTCGCTCCACGTCCCGGGCGGCTGGTCGTGCGTGCCGGTCTCGCCCCAGCGGACATCGCCGATCTGGTCGGCGTCGCGGAACTCGTACGGGACGCCGACCGCATCGCCGACGAGATGACCCCACACGCCACCGACAAGCCGCATGGCGAGCTCGCCCTGGCTGGCAGTGCCCTCGGTCATCGCCCCATCCCTCGTGTCGACGCGACACGCCTCGCGGGCATGGTAGCCCTCGCCTCAGTCATCGAGGTGGCCGTCCAGCCGGCCGTCGGCCTCGTCCATCGAGCGAAGAAGTCGCGCTCGCGCGCGCAGTTCGCCGCAGATCGGTCGACCTGCGTCGCCGGTGGCGTCCTCGTCGGGGTCGTCGCCCGTCCAGGGCACGGCGCGCACGACGCGCAGACGATCGGCGCGCCATCGGCGTCAAGCAACATCGGCAGGCCCTCCCACCGTCACGGAGATCCCGGTCGATCTCCGGCTAGGTGCCGATCCTCGACGGGCGTCGTGACAGCTTGGGTGTCACGACCTGAGGTCTGCGCGGTGGGAGCGATGGGTCCAGCCGACCCGACTCCCAGCTGGCGACGGATCGACTCGAACGTCGTCGCGCCGAGCGTCGTCCTGCCCAGCCTTCGCCAGCCAGCGGAGAGTCGATAGCCCAGGCGACCCGTGGAGGACGCCGACGACCACGACGTCGGCGGTCATGCTCGCAGGTCGGACCAGGTCGTAGCACGAGGGCGCGAACGGGCTCCCCGGCAACGGTCGTCGACTCGCGATCGCGGCGTACCCGTGACAGCTGGACTGACAGTCCATGGTCGTGGCCAGCGCGATCGGTCCACGGATCGAGATCGGTGGCCTCACGCGGCCTCGCGGTCCGACACGTACAGTGCTCGAACGTCACGCCGGGAAAGTCGAGGCAAGTCGCATCGGATCTCGTAGTCCTGCTCGAACGAGTCCGTGCCCGAGCCGACGTAGCTGAGGTCATCGACCGTCCACGAACCAGTCCCTTGACCGCGGAGATACCAGCCCGACGGCAGCTCGAGCGAATAGCCGTATCGCTCGCGAGGTGAACGTGTTGCCAGCCAGGCTCGGCTGCGGAGGCTGGCGGAGCGGCGCTGTCCCGCCCGGCACGCTGCAACCGATCACCAGAACGCTCGACACGACCAGGGTGACGCTGCTCCGGATCATCGTGATCCCCGAAACGCCGCGGCCATCTGCCGCCAGTCACGCCATGTGACGTGGCTCGGAGCCGACTACTTACGGTCGCGACTGCGCGGCATCCATCGGAGCGGCGAAACGCGAGTCCCGATCCGCGAACGGCAAATCGGACGTTCAACGGGTTCATCCCGTACGGGAGCGGCCGGTCCGGGGACAGCTTCGGCCGCAGGAGCTCGAACTCCCCCTGGCGGAGCAGCTCGGCGAGGCTGGCGGTGCCGAGCACGAGGGCGAGGTTCCGGCCGGCACACTGCGCGCCGCCGCGCGAGAACACGTTCATCAGCCAGTCGTCCTCTGCCGAGCCGTCGAGCCAACGGTCCGGTGCGAACCGATGCGCATGCGGCAGCCGACGCGCGCGATGGTGGGCGGAGACGGGGATGACGACCCGCGAGCCGATCGGCAGCGTCTCGCCGTACCACTCCGTCTCGGCCGCCGTCACGCGCACGAGCATGGCTGCGGCGGGCCAGAGCCGAACGCTCTCGACAAAGCAAGCGCGCACGAAGGGAAGCTCGGCGAGGGCTGCGAGCGTGCCCGCGCCGTGGACCGTGTCCGCCGCGCGAACCTCGGCGACGGCGCGCTCGTGCGCCGCGGGATGGGTCGTGAGCAGCGCCAGCGCGTTGAAGACCGCGATGCGAACCGCGTCGAGCGCCATCAGCCAGAACGGCGCCTGGCCGTCAGGTCGGGTCTCCGCCTCCTTGGGCGCAGACGCGAAGAGGCTGACGAGCGTGCCGGGCTCGGCCGCGGCGACGTACCGCTGGATCCGGGCGACCATGGACGCGCGGAGCCGTGCGTTCCTGCGTCGATGCCAGACCTTGAGACCCAGCCAGTCGCCGTCCTCGCGCAAGCGGCTGTGCTCGTCGCTGAACTCCGTGTCGTCTGCGGCCGCATCGCCGAAGGCGCAGCGCCGCGCGATCCTCCGAAACGCCGCGAGCGAACGCTCGTAGTCGAGGACCTCGGCGTCCGCCAGCATCGCCGCGACCTCCTCGTGGACGACGCCCAGGAATCGCTCCGCGAACCGATGCGGCTCGTGGCCGTAGCCGAGCACGGCCTCGTTGAACGGCCGGCGCTCGGCATGCAGATCCGGTGGCGAGACGTTGAGCACGTCCGGTGCGAACTCGGCGAACAGCCGCTGCTTCTCGCCGGCGTTCATCCCGTAGACGGACACGGGCGACTCGAGGACCCGGCGGACATCGTCGGGCGCCAGGACGAGGAGCGTCTGCCCCCGAAGCATCACCGGCCGCCCGGCGTAGCGTTTGGCCAGACGCTCGACCGTCGCCACGCCGCGCCCGTTGTCGAACCGGATCGCCGCTTCGGTCCAGAACGGCAGCGGGAGCAGTGCCCCCCGGAGCATGCTCGGCAGCCGGTACGTCAGCGTGAAGCGGACGTTCTCGCCGAGCGAGGCCCGCGGGAGCTCTGCGGTCATCCTTCCCTCGTGTAGCGGCGACCCATTATCGCAGCGATCGAATCGAGGTCAGAACGGGACGAGTTGCGCCCACTCCTATGATGGCGCCCGAGGGTCTGCGGACCCGTCGCCTGGAGGTCGGGGAGCCATGGCGCCATCGGGCTTGGTCGCGGGATGACGGCCTACTCACCGTTCCGGCTGCGGATCGAGCGCGGCCCGTCCCGGCGCACCTATCGCGTCGAGGCGAGCGGGCCCGGCGGCGAGGAGGAAGGGCAGTTCAAGGTGCCCTTCACCGACACGGAGCTCGAGAACTTCATCCTCAAGGTCGGACGGACGCGGCGCGGCGTCCGCCGGATCGAATCGCCCGAGATGCAGCTCGCCAAGACGTTCGGTGGGCAGCTGTTCGGCGCCGTCATGGACGGCCCGGTGAGGGACCTCTATCGCGCCACCTTCGCGCAGGCGCGAGCGGCTGGAGAAGGGCTACGGGTGACGCTATCGCTCACGGATGTGCCCGAGCTCGGAGCGATCCCTTGGGAGTACCTCTACGACGCCCCCGACTTCCTGTCGATCTCGACCTGGACGCCAGTCGTCCGGTACCTCGACCTGCCTCGACCAAGGCGACCGCTGGATGTCCAGCTCCCGCTCAGGATCCTGGGGATCGTGAGCGCGCCCGACGATCAACAGCCCCTGGATACCGAAGTGGAACGAACGAAGCTCGAGGCGGCGCTCCAGCCGCTCGTCGAGGCCGGGGCCGTGTCGATCGACTGGCTCGAGGCGGCCAACCTCCTCGCGCTGGCCCGCGCCGTCCGCTCCGACTCGTACCACATCATCCATTACATCGGGCACGGCGGCTTCGACGACGCGAGCGGCGAAGGCGCGCTGCTGTTCGAGGATGAGGCGGCCCGCGGTCGCCCAGTGAGCGGGGATCAACTAGCCACGATCCTTGGCGGCAAGGTGATGCTCCGGCTCGTCGTGCTCAACTCGTGCGAGGGGGCCCGGACCTCCGTCACCGACCCGTTCTCCGGCGTCGCCGCGAGCCTCGTGCAGCGCGAGATCCCGGCGGTGATCGGGATGCAGTTCGAGATCACGGATCGGGCGGCGATCCTGTTCGCGGCAGAGTTTTACTCGATGCTCGCCGAGGGCCGACCGGTCGACGCCGCGGTCACGGAGGCCCGCCTGTCGATCTTCGCGGACCACAACGATGTCGAGTGGGCGACGCCCGTGTTGTTCATGCGCGTCGCTGACGGGCGGCTCTTCGACATCGCCGATGCGAAGTCGCTGCCAAGGCGCCCGGCTGATGCACTCGCGACGCCGTTGGAACCCGATCTCGTCCCGATCGACCGGACGAAGCCCGACGACGCGGGCGTCTCGCCCGAACTTGACGCCGGCGCACAGACCGCCGATCTGGACGCCACGGACCAAGTCCCGGATCGCCTGGAGCTGCACCCGTCCGACGCCGACACCGGCACCGTGACGCAGCTCCACTACGAGGCAACGATGCCGGCTCGGGCGCAGCGGGTACCGCGCGTGATCTGGCTGGCGGTCGCGCTCGGCGCCCTGCTCGTGGCGGCTCTTGGGATGAGCCTCTTTGCGAACGCACCGCCCGGCCGGACCCCGGGCCCGAGTACGACCGGATCACTCAACGTGAATGTCGACGGCGCGCGGGAGACCGGCCAGGTCCTGGTCACGGGCACGGACTTCCAGCCCGGCGAGTCGGTCGACATCCTGTTGGACGGCGTCCTCACCGATTCGGCCGTCGTCGGGAGCGACGGGTCGTTCAGCAAAGGCGGTCCAGATCGGGTCCGTGACGTCGGGCGACCATGAGCGCGCAGGGCCTGACCTCCGCAATTAGGCGAGCGACGAGTTCGAAGTGAGAACCTTCCCGAGCTCGGCCAGCCCGTCGACCTAGACACCCGTCGCGGTTCCAGGGACGGCCATGCTCGTGCCTTCTACCGAAGGCATGCCCCTGGACGCAATTCCAGTCGTCGCGGTCGTCGCGATTCCACGTGGACGTCGCGGTCACTTCCCTTCGCATAGTGCGAGCCGGCGGGGCGGCTCTGCTAGACGCGCGACAATGTCCCCGACGAAGGAGGCATCGATGGACTTCAACAACCTGCTCATCGGCACGGATGACCCGCAGCGGCTGACCGACTACTACCGCAAGCTGTTCGGCGAGCCGACGTACGAGGACGGCGGCTACACCACCTGGCAGATCGGGTCGGGCTACATCTCGGTCGGCGCGCACAGCGAGGTCACGGGCAAGAGCACCCACCCTGGCCGGATCATCTGGAACATCGAGACGCGTGATGTCCAGGCCGAATTCGACCGGATGAAGGCGGCCGGCGCGATCGTCATCAAGGAGCCGTACGGCTTCGAGGGATACCCCGACGCGATGATCGCGACGTTCGCCGACCCCGACGACAACTACTTCCAGCTCATGACGCCGATGGATCCCGACGCGATGGGCGGCGGCTGACTAGCGCTTCTTCCCGGTGCCGCGGAGGCTGCCGCGGGTCAGCAGCAACACCCCTGGATACGCCCGATGGGTACCGACCTTCACGGGCAGGTCGAGCCGCGTTGCCAGCCGCTTGGCCGCGAGCTTGGCGGTCGGCACCTTGTCGTTCGGCCCGAGATAGAACGGGATGACCTGGGATTCGGCTGCCGCAGCGGCTTCGCGGATGGCCTTGACGAGGGCCGCGTCGCGCTCGCTCAGCGGCCGTTCGGTCGCGGCCTTCTTCTTCAGTTCGGCGATCGCGAACGGCTTGCCGTACGTGTAGGGCTCAGGTTCTGCTGGCATGTGATCTGGCTACTCCCGATGACAGCGATAACGACAATCGAGACGCTAGCACAATCGCCAAGGGTCCCAACAATCGATCTGCGTGGCCGTGCCGATGTGACCGTACGAACGGTCGTATCTCAGGACGACGTCGCTTTCGCCTCAGAGAGCTGTGATTCGGTCCAGGAATCCAATTCCAGGGCGGCGACCGCCTCGGTCCGCTCGGCCAACAGTCGATCCGGGTTGTTCGCGCGCGCATACGGCCCGGCATCGGCCATGTACAGGGCTCGTTCGCGTTTGAGCGCTTCCTTGGCCCTGCCGCTGTTGATCCAGTTGGCCTGGAACTGCACGACCTCTTGGATGCCCTGGACGGCTACGACCACCGCGCCGAGTGACGCCACGAGGAGTGGGGGCATCGATGCGGCCGCCAGCACCGTGACCGCCGCAGCCGAAATGATCGCGACGATCTTGCAGGTCTTATGACCGAAGTTGTTGCGACGAGCGCTTCGCTCGTACCAGTCGATCTGCTCCGCGAGCCGGGCAAGGGTCTGCTCCCTCCTTACGCCGCGGTCATCGCCCTCCGCCGTTGGCAGGATGTCCTCGCTCACGTGGCGCCTCTCTGCTCCGTCGGGATCGCACGCCCGGTCGCCTCAGGATACGGAGGGGCTGACTCGATCAGGTCGTCAGACAGGTTCTCAGCTCTCGGCCTCGGGACCACCCTTCGACGAGTTGTCTGGCGGGTTGTACGGAGGCTCCTCGAGCTCGACCACGACGACGATGTCGGGCTCGCCATCGGCGTCGACCTCAACCAGAACGACCCCGTCCTCGACGATTCCACGGGAGTCGTCACCGGGATCGCCGGACGCCTCAGCAGCCTCCTCTTCGGTGTCCGACTCCCACGCGTCCGCGGTCTCGGCGCTCGGTCGCGCCCGTCAACTTCGTCTCGCGTCCCGGCGGGTTGATGGGAGGGTCGTCCATGTTCATCTGGTCGCACCGGCGTTCGTCGGCTCGAACACCCCGGTCAAGAGCATGGCCAGGACGAGGATCACCGCGATCGCGAACGACGTTGTCCCAAGCTTCAGCAGACGCTGGCGGGCTCCCAAGTACACCCTGTTCGCGGCGATCGCGTCGCGGAGGCTGCGAGCCTGGCTCCGCTTGAATGTCAGGGTCGGATAGGAGTCGGCCAGAGCGACCGCGCCTTCAACGCCGGCTCCATACGACGCGCCGCCATGTGGCCAGATCGAAGCCGCGAATAGGCCTGTGGCGAGGATGCCCGCGATAGCGGCGGCTGCCGTGGACAACATCCGTGGGGGCGTCTCCAGATTGAGGTCGCCAAAGATCCCAAGCAGGCCAGTCACACCACCCAGTAGGCCGAGTAGGGCGGTCGCTCGACCGTCGATCTCGCCAGCCGTGGTCATCTGATGATCGATCTGGCGTCGCGCCTCCTCGATCACCCAATCGACGTTCGCCTCGATGTCCTTCTCGGTCATCGCCATGGCGCTCCCTCCGCCGGATGTCGCCATCAGTCTGAACGCACCGTCAACACCACCGTGTTGCGGCACGCGACGTGCTACACTGGCCTCCGGCGCCGAAGACGTGCGCCGACCCAATAGCGCGACTACACGATCACTCCTCTCTGGTTCTCGGCGAGATTGGTTCGCTGAGTCGCACGAGTAGGAGTGTTTTTCATGTTCGAGACTCAGGACAAGACCCTGACCTGTTCGGACTGCAGCCAGGAGTTCGCGTTCACCGCGAGCGAGCAGCAGTTCTATACCGATCGAGGGTTCAGCGAGCCGCGTCGCTGCCCCAGCTGTCGTGCGAGCCGCAAGGCCGCGCGTGGCGAGACGGGCGGCGGCGGGAGCAGCTACTCGGGTGGCGGCGGCGGCTACGACCGCGGTCCCCGGGAGATGTTCAGCGCGACGTGCTCGAGCTGCGGCCGCGAGGCCCAGGTCCCCTTCCGACCCAACGGCAGCAAGCCCGTCTACTGCAGCGACTGCTTCCAGACGCAGCGTCAAGAGCTACTAACCGACGCAGTCCGCAGCCCCGAAGCCCGGCGATCCGCCGGGCTTCACCATGTCCGGCAGTCAGATCACGAGATCCGTTCGGCCCAATCGCTCGCCGATGCGCTGTAGCCGAGAGCGCCGAGGTACTCGGCGCGCATGAACCGCCAGTCCTCCGTGGGGACGCGGACGAAGAATCGGCCGTCGTCGAGGTCACCCGCCTCGCTGACGTAGGAGATCGGGTCATCGCGATCAGGGGCGACGGTCACGACCACTCGTCCATCCGGTACGCCGTTCCCGTCGTCCGGAGTGAAGACCCGACCGACGATGACGTTGCCGTCGTTGGTCAGGCGGTCGAACTCGGTGGCCCTCCCGGTGGTGACCTGGACCTGAGCGCCACCGAGAAGTTCGAGGGCGTGGCGCGGTGAATCGTTCGGGTCCTCGGCGTACGAGAACAGTCCCACGTCGTTCGGGCGAAGCCGATTTCGTTCGTCCTCCTCGAGGAAGCCCGTGTCGACATCCGGCGGCAACTCGTTGGCCTTCGGATCGAGGATGTGTTCGAACCTGACGCGAACGCGGCGTCGTTGTCCCGGCTTGAGGATGACCCACGTCGTGTCCAGGTACGTTCGGTAGAGGGGGTTCGTCTGTTCGGCGATCACCCAGACTCGTGTCGTCTCCGGGTACGGGTTGCCGACCTCGACGAAGGTCTCCTCCCGGGTCGACGGCGACGAGGTCGCGGTGTTGAAGCGGTCGTAGTTCGACTGGGCGAGGTTGTTGAGTTCCGTCATCTCGACGACGGTCGGCGCGGTCGGCACGACATAGAGCGGGATCCGCACGATGATGCAGAAATGGCCGGTCGAGGGTGGCACCCACGTCGTCGTGAAGTCGACGCGTCTGGCCGGCCGGGATGTCCTGCGACTGGGTCCCGAGGAAGACCTCGGGCGCGCCGCCGATGTTGAGGTTCTTCACGCAGGAAGTCGACCTGGACGGACGGTGCGAGGACGTTCCCGCCGTTCTTCACGGTCGCCACCACGGTGTTCGGATTGCCGACCCAGGGAACGTTCGCCCAGCTCGCGTCGGCCTGGTTCTTGGCGTTGCGGACCTCGATGTCGGGTGACTGCCACTGTCGTGTCGGCGAGGCCGGCCACGGTCGGATCGACGGGTCGGGACGGCCATTCGTGCCGTACCGGACGCGCAGGTCCGCCTTGGAGCCGGTGATGCCCGAGGCGTCGACGCGAAACTCGACGGGGAACGGCGACGCGTCGATCTCGCGGTAGAAGTCGCCGTTGCCGAGGACAGGTCCGTCGTCATCTCCGGTCGCTGGCAGCAGGAGCACGGTCGGTCGCGAGAAGGGCGGAACGAATGGGGGCGACGCGACATCGGTAGCGAGCACGCGATCGTCGGTCGGCAAGGCGCGATCGCCGATCTGCGGGTTCTCGCCGTTGCGGTACTCGAAGTAGTAGTTGAGGCCGTCGCCGATCCGCACCTCGGCGGCGGCGATCCGGCCGGCCGGCGGCGGCCCCAGCTCGATCGGGCTGCAGCGTGACGTTCTGATCGAGCGGCGCACCGCTCGACGCGAAGTTGAACGCCTGCACCCACGACGCCGGAACCCAGCCGAGCATCATCCGATGGGCGATCGAAACGATACGGATACGGGTTCTCCGAGTCCATCAGCTCCCAGCCACCGGCGTTCCGGCCGGCGACCGACGGCGTGTACTGATCGCCGAGGCCGAGGTTGTGGCCAAGCTCGTGCGACAGAGGTCTCGTGGATCTCGCGCCCGGCTCGCGTCGACCGTGTCCCAGTCGAACGGCATCGAGATGACACCCGAGGTTGAGGTTGCCGTCCCCGGTCGTGTACGGGCCCCACCGCCCGATGCTCGCGTACGGCCAAGCGAACCGCGTCGCCGACCGGCGCTCTGGGAGACGCACAGGACGGTGTCGAATTGGGTGTAGTTGATGAGGCTGTCGCCGGCGGTGATGCAGGCCTGGTAGTAGCTCCCCATCGGCGAGCCATCGGCGTTGAAGTAGGAGTCGAAGTTGTTCGGGGAGCGAGACGGCCCGAACGTCTGGGCGCTGATATCGAAGTTGGCGCCATTCGGACTCGGCGTGATCGTGCTGTAGGCCATCTCCCGAAAGAACTGGCGGACGCTCCGGGTCTGGGTGCCGACCGTGACGCCGTTGATGATCTCGTTCATCCAGCGATCACGGATGCCCTGCATCGTCGTGGCGTTGGTCGTGTACCGCTGCGTCGACGTGTCGACGAACAGGACGGCGATGCGCCTCGTGCCGGTCGCCGGGACGGTGGCGACGTTCTGCGGGCCGGCTGGGCCGCCGCCCCAGGCGGATCCAGCGAGCTGCGATCTCGGTCGACCGCTGAACCAGAGTCGCGGCCCACGCGTCTTGCCCCGCCACGTGCCCAGCACGCGGAACTTCAGCTCCGCGAGGACCGTGTTCGACGCACGTTCGATCGCCTGGACGACGTGTGTTCCTGGCTCGAAGCCCGCCAGCAGCAGATGGGTCGGACTCTTCGGGTCGAAGCCCGGTCCGCGGGCCGTCGAAACCAACCCTCCGGCGAGGCCGCTGGGGACCTCGAAGCGGAGGTCGTCGATCGACAGCCCCGCGTTGGGGTCGATCTCGACCTTCAAGTCGGCGAACGAACCGACGAACAGGGATCGCGGCCTGAGCCGCAGGACGACGGGGTCCATGGCGTGCCCCTCCTGAACATGCACGCGCGCCGTCACCTACAGGGTACGACCGGGGTGGTAGCAAATCGCGGACACATCAGCGGGCAACGAACGGTGGCGCAGTCGCGAGCGCTTGCACCCCGCGCGCGATCAGCCACAGGCGTAGGCTGACCCTGACCGAGCGCGCCGCGGTTCGAGGTGCCCCATGGCTGACGAGAACGCGACGCCACCCGGCGGACGACGACGTCTTCGCTGTCCGCGTCCGTGCGACTCGCGAGCAGGTCGACGAGCTCATCCGGCGCGACGAGTTCGACTACGGCGACCGGCCCCACTTCAGCGGCCCGCGCGAGGGCACCGGTGCAGGCGAGCTCGACCTGTTCGTCAGCCAGGCCCAGATCCTCGCGCCTGCGCACCGAGGGCTACGAGGTCCGGATCGTCTCGAACCAGTCCGCCCAGGCGCGCGAGCGGCTGAGCGAGGTCGGCGAGGGCGACCGCTTCGAGGGCGGCAAGATCCCGCCGACCGGCCTCGGCGAGAAGACCCGGTCATGACGTTCCTCAACGTCGTCGAGATCGAGTCGGCCCTCATCGCCCTCAACAACGCGTATCCGGGGCTGACCGAGCTGCTCCCCCTCCCCAACCTGACCTTCGAGGGGCGACGCAGCCACGCCCTCGTCATCCACGCCAACACGACGTTCACCTGCCGGCCGGCGCTGATCTTCGTCAGCGGCGTCCATGCCCGCGAATGGGGCGGCCCGGACACGCTGGTCAACCTCGCGGCCGACCTGCTCGAGGCGTACACGACCGGCTCGGGCCTGACCTACGGCGGCAGGTCGTTCACGGCGACCGAGATCACCAACCTCGTCGACCGCACCGACGTGGTCGTCTTCCCCGACCAGAACCCCGACGGCCGCGCGTACAGCATGGCCGCGGCCCCCGGCTCGCAGCAGTCGATGTGGCGCAAGAACCGCAACACGGCGAGCTCGAGCGGCAACCCGGCCCGCATCGGCGTCGACATCAACCGCAACTACGACTTCCTGTGGGACTACACGACGGCGTTCCACCCGAACGTGTCGCCGGCCTCCAACAACCCGGGCATCGACACGTACCACGGCACCGGGCCGTTCTCGGAACCCGAGACGCGCAACGCGCAGTGGCTGGTCGACCGCTTCCCGCGGGCGAGCTACTTCGTCGACGTCCACGCCTACAGCGGGCTCGTCCTGTACCCGTGGGGCGACGACGAGGACCAGACGACCGACCCGGCGCATCAACTTCCAGAACGGCACCTGGAACGGCCAGCGCGGGCTGCGCAACGACGCGTACCGCGACTACGTCCCGCCCGCCCGGCTGCCCCAGCTCCAGACGGCGGCCGGCGTGCGTGCGCGACGCGATCCAGGCCGTCCGCGGCCAGAGCTACGTCCGCCAGCAGGTGTTCGACCTGTACCCGACCTCGGGCACGAGCGCCGACTGGGCGTTCACCCGCGAGTTCCGCGGCTACAACCGCCTGACCGGCCTCGCGATCGAGTTCAACAAGCAGCAGACCTTCTTCCCGACGTGGACCGAGATGGTCGAGCTGATCAAGGACGTCGACGCCGGGCTGGTCGCGCTGTGCGTCCACGCGACCCCGAGTCGCTGGGCGGTGATCATCTGCTGGATCCGGAGCTGGTTCTTCGCCGAGTGGAAGCGGCTCTGGCCGTGGGACCTGTGGGGACCGTACGGCCCGTGGGGCCGCGTCCAGGCCGTGATCAACCCGATCGTCGAGGTGATCGCGTCGGTCGTGGTCCAGGTGGCGAAGTCGATCGCGAGCATCGTGTCTCGCCGGTGAGCCGCTCGACATGCGGTCTACAGTCACTCGGGAGGGAGCGATGACCGCGGAACGCGAAACACGCACGCTCGAGGCAGAGGCACGCCGCAGGACGTCGAGGACGACGTCCTCCAGGCGATGGCCGCCGACGCCGCGAAGGAGGCGGGCCCGGTCCGGCGGGGCGGCGACGACGCGACGCGCGGCCTGCCGTCGAACGCGCCGTTCAGCCTCTCCATCCCCGCGCCGCGCGCCATCGACCTGCGTCGGCTGTGGAAGATCGCCCAGAAGGACCCCGATCCGATGATCGTGGCGGCCTTCGGGAAGAAGGTCCCGGTGCTGCTCTCGCATGGCGTGACGGCGCAGCCGGCGCCCGGCCGCAAGCCGGCGAAGGTCTGGGGGATGGGCTACAAGGTCGAGCTGTTCGACGTCCAGGCCGACACCGTGGACATCCAGCCATCGACCGAGCTGCTCGACGTCGCCAACGTCGGGGCCGAGGCGAGCGTCGACATCGGCCTCGACGGGTCGCTCGGCGTTCCCGAGGACCTGGGGGCGGCGATCAGCACCATCCCCGGCGTGACCCTGACGGCAGCGAAGGTCGGCGCCCGTCTCGACGAGAACGCCAAGCTGTCCATCAGCTTCACGATCTCCGTCCCGAAGGTCATCTCCGGCCCCGGCGACGGCTTCGGCGGCGCCGAGTGGAGCCTGTACGCGCAGGACAAGCAGATCGCCGGATACCAGGCCCTGCTCCAGACGCTGCTCGTCCCCAAGGCAACGAAGCAGCTGCGGGTCGGCATCACCGGCTGGGTCCGCGAGGCCGGGCTGTTCGGCCGCCCGAAGGAATGGCTGTTCGACACGGCCAGCTTCACGATCGATGTCGAGCGCTGACGCGCCGAGGCGCTGGCCGCCTCGGTCACAGGTCGGCTGGGGGATCCTGGGCGCGCTCGCGGCGGCGTGGTTCGCCGTATGGATGCTCGTGTTCCCACAGTTCGTGCCCGAGTACTTCGCGTGGAACGTCCAGCCGCGCTACGCGCAGGCGTTCATCGGGGCGGGCTACATCTTCCGGACGCTGTTCTTCCTCTACGTCGCACGCGAGGCGAACTGGATCCGGCTCCGCTGGATCGTGTGGGGCAATCTCGCCTTCACCGGCACGCTGCTGCTCGCCACGTTCTGGCACATCGACGAGTTCAACTGGTCGCAGTTCACGCCGCCCACTGCGCACATCTGGGTGATCCTCTACATCTTCGAGCCGGTCGTGATGATCTACCTGATCCCACGCGGGATCCTGCGAGCCGAGGCCCCGGTGAGCGGCGGCCCCATCCTCCTGTGGTTCAAGCGGTTCCTCGTCCTCGTGACCGGGCTGCTGCTCATGCACGGCCTGCTCCTGGTGATCAACCCGGAGTTCGCCGCCCTGCGCTGGGCCTGGGAGCTCAATCCGTTCGACGCGCGCATCGTCGCGGCGTGGTTCCTCGGCTGGTCGGTCTGGTGCGGGACGATGGCCTTCGCTCGCGATTGGGACGAGATCCGTACGGGCGCTCGGCTGTTCATCGTCAACGGCGTCGCCCTGCTGGCGACGGTGGTCGTCTTCAACGGGGAGCTGACGGGCGCACACGACGAGCTCGTACATCGGCGGGCGATCCTTCCTCACGGTCGCGATGGCCGGGTTCCACGTCCTCCAGGAGCGCCGGCGGCCCGACCTGACCCGTCAGCCCGTGCGGACCCGGCCTCGATCCTGGCGAGCGGATCGGCGAACACGGTGTAGGCCAGCCACGTCGGGTCGCCACCCGCACGGACCGTGGCGCGTGCCTCGCGGACCGCCTCGCCGATCGGCATGTCGTCGAGGAGCCGCGTGTACACCTCCTTGGCGAAGTCGAACGCCGCGGTGTCGTAGACCGACCAGTACGCGCCGATGAACGCGCCGGCCCCCGACTGGACGAACTTCCGTGCCCAGCCGCCGATGCCGGTCAGGCCCATCCCGCCGCGACCGACCTGGCACGCGTTGATGAAGACCAGCGGATGCGGGATGCCCACGTTCGCCGCCTGGCCGCTGACGTCCTCCGGCGTGAACGACTCCTCGCCACCGAGGATGATCGACGAGCGATCCGGGTTCGCGTCGCGCGCCACGCCATGGCCGGTGAAATGCCAGCCGTCGTAGACGCCGGCCGCGAACGCGTCCTGGACCTTGGCGAACGTCGCATCGATCGCCGTCACCGCGCGACCGTCACCGGCCAGCGACAGGACGAAGTCGCGTTCCTCGGTCGCGAGCGGCAGCCCGGAATCGGGCGGGACGATCAGGGCCAGGTTGGTGAGTCGGAGCGGCCGCTTGAACCCCGGACCGGGCAGCCATCGCGTGACCGCGTAGGCCTCGCACAGGAACGGCCCCTCGATCACCCGATCGCCGTCACGACCCATGAGCCGGCAGAGCTCCCACGGGATCCAGGGCTCTTCGGACTGGATGACGACCGAGGTGATCCGATCGCGAACCGTCCACAGCGCCTCGCGCAGGTCCGCGGGCATCAACGACTCGGTCAGGTACGCACCCTTCGCCGCCAGCTTTCGCTCGGCGACCTCGCGCTGTTCCTTCGTCGTCGAGCGGCAGCTCGTCGATCTCCTGGAAGAACGTCTCGAAGAACTTGGTCGGTTCGACCTCGAGACGGAACGGCCCGAACGGGCGCAGGTTGTGGTCGAGTGCAGGGTCCGACGCAGTCAGACGGATCAGGAACTCGAGGGCGCCGCCGGCCTCATGCTCCTCGATGAACAGCGACAGGTCCGGGATCTGCGGGCTCGGTGCGGTCAGCGCCTGGCCCTTGCGTGCGGCAGGTGCCGAGGTCGTCCGTCCGCGGGCGCGGCTCCTCGGCGCGGCCTTGACCGTCGGCTCCAGGTCGATGACGCCGAGCGGCTCGCCGAGGTGGAAGGCCAGGACCTGGATCAGGCCCTTCCCCTTGTCGAGGGCCTTGAGCTTGAACTGGAGCGGCAGGCTCTCGCCCGTTTCCGGCACCTCGAGCGTGCCGCGGGCGTCACCCTCCACGCTGAACCCCTTCCGCGGCTGGACGAGCACGTCGATCGATTCGCCCGCCGGCGACGTCGATGGCGAGGCCTGTGTCGGTCGGGGCGGCGTTCACGATCGAGACGAGCAGCCACTCGACGGTGTCGACCACGACCGACTCGGGGAACTCCGCCTCGAGCGATCGCTCCGTCTCGCCGGCCCCGGCGTCGGGGCCGCCGTTCGCGGCGACCGGCCCGCCGTTCCCAGCCGTGGCGGGTGGCTTCGCGTACTGCCCACCACCGCGCCTGCACCGGCGGGGCGACTGGCTCGCCCGTCCATCCGCCGGGACCGCCGGCATCACCTGGCTGCACGTTCGCCGGATCCGGGTATCCCCCACCCGGGGCTTCCAGATCGACGACACCGACTGGATCGCCGCCGTCCAGGACGATCGCCTGTGTCTCATCGCCGATCGCCTCGCCCGGGGCGAATGTGGGCGTCAGCGGCCATTCGGCTAGCGGCAAAACGGAGGTCAGGACGGCATCGGTCGCGTACGTTTGGAGGTCGTAGAAGATGTCGTCCGCCTGGAACAGGTGCAACTCGTCCCCACTGGCGCCGCGGTGCGCCAGGATGACGTGCGTCGCATCGGTCGCGTCGAGCGCCCGGAGGGCCGTCAGGACCGACCAATCGGTCCGGATGACGACGAAGGACGTGGAGCCGGGTCCGTCCGGAGGCATGCCCCACCTCGCTGCGTGGCCACGATAGCACCGCCCCTGTCACCGATTTGCTTGCGACCCCGCGATAGCCTTGGCTGCGGGTGCGCAGGGAGATGCGACCAGTGCAGTATCTCGACTTCGAGATCGACGTGACCGGGGGCGACCAAGGGTCGTACACGGTCAATGTCCGATCGCCGGCGGGCGAGGCGACCTCTTCGATGCGCTTCCCGTTCGACCAGCCGACCCTGACCAATCGGCTGCAGGCCCTGCAGCTCGCCCTCCTCCGCTCGAGCGTCACGCGCCGCCGGATCGCGTCACCGGAGAGCCGGACCGTCCAGGAGTTCGGCCAGGAGCTGTGGACGGCGCTCTTCGCCGGCGACGTCCTGTCCCGCTACGAGGCGAGCCGGCAGGAGGCGAAGCACCAGGAGGCCGGCGTCCGGATCAAGTTCCGGTGCGACGACCCGAAGCTCGCGTCGCTCCCGTGGGAGTACCTGTACGACCCCGTGCGCGGCGACTTCGTCGCGCTTTCGGCCGGCACGCCGCTGGTCCGCTACATCCCGTTGCCCGAGAGCATGCCGCCGCTCCGCGTGACGCCGCCGATCCGGATCCTCGCGATCGGGGTCAGTCCGTCCGACCTCGACGGGCTCGACATCGAGCGAGAGCGCAGCCGCCTCACGGCCGCCCTCGCGCCGCTCCAGGCCAAGGGCCTCGTCGAGCTCGAGTGGATCCCGGGGCAGACGTGGTCGGACATGCAGGAAGCGCTATGGCAGGGCCCCTGGCACATCCTCCACTTCGTCGGCCACGGTGGCTTCGACGAGAACCGCCAGGAGGGGATCGTCGCCTTCGCCCGGCCGGACGGCAAGGCCGACTACAAGCGGGCGACGAGCGTCGGACGTGTGCTGGGCGACCACGAGCCGCTGCGTCTCGCGGTCCTCAACGCGTGCGAGAGCGGTCGGACGGACGCCACGGACCTGTTCTCCAGCACGGCCGGCACCCTCGTCCGCAAGGGCACGCCCGCGGTCGTGGCGATGCAGTACGAGATCACCGACGACGCCGCGATCGAGCTGAGCCGATCGTTCTACGGGGCGGTCGCCCGGGGCATCCCGGTCGATACCGCGCTGACCGAGGCGCGGAAGGGGCTGGCGACCTCGTTCGAAGATACGCTGGAATGGGGCACGCCGGTCCTGTATCTGCAGGCGCCTGATGGCGTGTTGTTCGACATCGCCGCGGCACCGGCGGTCGCGCCGGCGATCGCGGCTGCCGCTGCGGTCGCGGTGCCCGTCGCCGCGGCGCCGCCCGTCGAGACGCCGCCCATCGAAGCGCCGCCCCCGGAGCCACCGACGGCCGAGCCAGTCCGCACGACCGAGACTCCGGAACCGGAGCAGCCACCGCCCGAGCCACCCATCGCGGTGCCCCCGCCGCCGCCACCGAGGCGTCCTCCGATCGCCATCCTGGCCGCCGGCGGCGGCGCCGCCGTGCTCGGCCTCGTGCTGGCGGCCAACATCCTCGGCGGTGGTGGCGGAGGCGAGAGCGCGAGCCCGACCGGCTCCGGCTCAGCAGCCGCATCCAAAGCGGCGTCAGGCTCGTCGTCCGATGCATCGCCATCGACCGCGGTGTCCCCGTCAACTTCGGTGTCCCCGTCGGGAACAGGCTCATCCGACGCTCCGCCGTCGCTATCCGCGGACCTTCTGGCGAGCGGCCGCGGGATCCTCTTCCAGTCGTTCCCCGGAACCAGTGCGAACACATTCTCAGGAGAGTCCGAGATCTATCTCATCGACCCGGATGGCGGGGGGTTGCAGCGGATCACGAACAACCTCGTTGCCGACCGCTTCCCGAGATGGTCGCCCGATGGAACGTTCTTCGCCTTCGCCCGGTTCGACGGACTGGCCGGAGACATCCTGACGATCGACGACGCTGGGATCGAGGGGTCGCTGACGAGCGGAGGCGACGACGACCGGTCGCCAGAGGTGGCGAGGGGCTTCGTCTACTTCAACCGGAGGCAGGGTACCGGTGGCACGTACGACATCTGGCGGGTTCCACTGCAGGCGGGTGACCCGCAGAGGGCGGTGGGCAGGCCCAACGTCGACGATCTGTCGCCGGCCTGGTCTCCGGATGGCCAGCGCCTGGCGTTCACGTCAGATCGCGATGATGTCGCTGGACGGGCGATCTACATCACCCTTCCGGGTGGTCCTGCGGAACGTCTCACGACCGGCGAGACCGTCGACCGCAACCCGAGGTGGCACCCGACCGAGGACCGGATCGTGTTCACTCGCAATTCGGTCGAGGATGGACGACGGGATATCTGGTCGATCGATCTGGGCACGCGCGAAGCGACACCGATCACCTCTGATCCGGCCGACGAGGGCGCCCCGGTGTACTCACCGGACGGGGAGCGGATCGCGTTCTATCGTTCGATCGATGATGTGTTCCATCTGATCGTCCGCGTTCTTGCGAGCGGGAAAGAAACGGACCTGACAGAGACGAGGTCCCTCGAAGGAAACAGCCTCGACCCGAGCTGGCGATGACGGCGATGCCCGGCTGATGCGGCCCCATCCCCGCGTGCGGTCCGCCGCCGCGCTCCTGCTCGGCGTGGCCGGCGTGCTGCTCCTCGCTGTCCCGGTCGGTGCCCAGACGATCGGACCGTGCGTCGTCTTCATCGACGAGCACCGCCTCGGCGATGCCGACAGTCCGGATCGGGCGATCCCGATCGACGCTGATGCCGTCGCGTCGGTGGTCGGGCAGTCGCTCGAACCCGTGACCCGGGCGACCGTCGCGATCGGCGTCTGGCCGACGACCTGGACGATCGCCGACGAGCCGATCGCCCCCACCACCGAGTGGTCCGGGTCGCTTCGCGTCGCCGACTACGCGCGGTTCGGGTCGGGCCTGTACGAGGTCACCGCGTCGACCGACGCCTGCGAGGTCCACGGCTGGGTCAAGGTCACCGGCCGGTCGCCGCTCGAGACGCCGGCCGGATTGGTGTCGATCGGGATCATCGTGCTCGGTGTCCTGCTCGCCGTGCGCGCGTTCCTGACCGCCGGACGCGGCAACGGCTGGCTCGCGGTCGTCGGGGGCGTCGTGTTCGGCATCGGCCTCCTGCTGTTCGCCCAGCAGTCCGGTGTGACCGGGATCACGCCGACGTCGGCGATCCTCTGGACGGCCATCCCGGGGACGATCAGCGGCGTGCTCAACCAGGTCGTCGGCGGCCTGACTCAGGCCGAGCCGAGGCCCGAGGTACCCGTCACGGCGGGCGGCGCGACCGTCGAGATCGCCGGCGCGACCATCGGCAGCGAGCCCGACCCGCCGCGGACGACGTATGCCCGGCTGTCCAGTCCGGATGCCGTGGTCGCGGAGCAGGCGTTCGATCTCGTCGTGGGGCTCGCGGATCGCCCCGACCCACGGGTCGGCGGCGAGCCGCTTCACCGACCGGCGTCGAGCGTCGGCGCCTACACGATGACCATCCAGCTCGTGGCGGATGGCCTGCGGCTCGCGGACCCCGGTGCGTCGTGGCGGATCGACCTGCCCGTCACGGCCGACGCGCCCTACCCCGCCGTCACGCTGCAGCTGGTCGCGGATGCGCAGACCGCGCCGGTCCTGGCGACCTCGATCCGCGCGATGTACTCGATCGACGGCAACCCGATCGGGCTCGCCGTGCGGTCGGTCGCCGTGGTCCGCTCGGCGGACCTCCTCGCGACGGCCCCGGCCCAGCCACCGCGCCGAGGGCGTCGACCTGTCGCTGCCGACCGGCCAGGTCGCGCCCGACCTGACCGTGCGGATCGAACGAGCGGAGTCCGAGGCGAGCGGCTCGCTGCTCGTCCAGCTGCTCGCGGCCGATCCGTCGATCGACATGCCGGACGCGCCCATCCGCATCGACATCGGCGGCGACCCGGCGGCGGACCTGCGGCGGATCGTCGACGAGATGCAGGAGGTGGAGGGTCGCCCGACGCAGTTCGTGGCGTTGCGCGGCATCGGGCTGACCATCGCCGAACAGTTGCCGATCGAGTTCTGGGACGCCCTGACGCGGGTCGCCGCACGGATCGGCGACCGGCCACCGACGATCCTGTTCCTCTCGGCCGAGCCGTACGTGCCGTGGGAGCTCGCGGTCGTGGACCCGCCGCTCGATCCCGACCTCCCGCCGTTCCTCGCGTGCCCAGGCGACGGTCGGGCGCTGGGTCCTCGGCCAGCGACGGCCCGCCCTCCCGCCGCCGATGAGCGTGCCCGTCCAGGGCGTCGCCGCCGTGTCGGGTGTCTACGAGCTGCCGGGCTGGCAGCGCCTGGCCGATGCCGAGGCCGAGGCGGCGGACATCGTGCGGGTCTATCGGGCGACGGCCGTCGATGCGACCATCGACGGCATCCTCGACCTGCTGCGGGGGCGACCGGCGGCCGACGTCATCCACTTCGCCGTGCACGGCACCTACGACGCGGAGGAGCCCAGGGATGGCCTGATCCTCGTCGACGGGTCCGCCCTCGATCCGCTGGCCGTGCGGGGCATCCAGCTGCACGGCCACCCGTTCATCTTCCTGAACGCCTGTCAGGTGGGGCGCGGCAGCCAGATCCTCGGCGACCACGCCGGTCTCGCCGCGGCGTTCCTGTTCGCCGGCGCATCGGGGGTCATCGCGCCGCTGTGGTCCATCGACGACCGACTCGCCCGGGACATCGCGATCCGGTTCTACGAGCGCGCCATGCGCGGGGAGGCACCGGCCGAGGTCATGCGCACGGAGCGTGCCGCCTTCCGCGACACCCCCGAGACGACATCGTCGACCTACATGGCCTACCAGTTCTTCGGCCACCCGGCCCTCCGCCTGGAGCCGGAGGCCGGCTGACGGTCAGCGCCGCTCGGCGAAGCCGACCCGGACGAGCGTCGGCTGGCCGCCGACCAGCCGGATCTCGTGACTGGCGCGGTGCGGCACCCGGGCGGCCGGTGGCTGCGGTGCGGCGGCGAGCCGTCGGGCCGCACGCGGGGCGGTGCGCACGTCGCCGTTGGCGACGAGCGAGCGCGCGAAGGCCCGCGCCTGGCGTCGCGGCCTCACCCTCGGACGAGGTGACCTCGCCCAGGATGCCGGTGATCGACCGCCCGCGGCGGGTGCTGGCGACCCGGGCGATGCCCGGCACGCGCACCTGGACGCCGTCGAGCCCGACGCCATCGAGCGGGATCGGCCGGTACGCGCTGACGTGGCTGATCTCGCCGTGCAGGTCGGTATCGACGGGTGTCAGCTCGATCCTCGTGCCCGGGCGGGACGGCCAGCCGGCGACGCAGCTCCGGGGACGCCCCGGCACGGGTCCGCCTCGCCAGTGGCACGGCCAGCGACGTCGCCGGGGCCGGCAGCGTCATCCCGTGCGCCTCGAACGCCTCCCTGATGGCGGCGACATTCGCCCCGCGGTTCGACGTCACGTCGACCTGGAGCATCCGCTGGCCGAGGGCGGTGAACGTGTTCGGGGCGGCGGGCACGACCCGGATGGCCGCCACGAGCAGCTTGCCCGCCTTCCGCGAGGCGGTCCGCAGGGCGGTCGACCCCTTCCGGCTGCCGGCGGCGTAGATGTTCCGGATGACGTCGTAGAAGGCGCCGCTGAACACCCTCGAGAAGCTGTGGACCTCGCCCGACAGCTGGTCCGACGGCGCATCCGGCGGCAGCGTGGTCGGATCGGCGTACTGGAACGTGTTGAGGGCGTGGCGCAGCGCGCCGACATCGACGTTGCCCGGTCCGAACTCGCGCTCGATCGCGTCGCCGAGCGCCTCGGCCAGGCTCTCGACGAACTGGTTGGCCGCCAGGTCGGGCGTCGCCTCGAGGACGGCCGCCCGGACGAGTCGGTCCTCGAGTGCCGTGACGATCGCCGTGCAGTCGCCGAACGCCTCGTGCAACGCGCCGACCTCGATGAACGGGACGTCGAAGAAGTCCGGGCGGATGGCGTCGAGGAAGGCGTGGCCCTGCTCGTGCGTCACGACATCGACGCTCTCCGCGGAGTTGACCGTCACGCCGTCGAACGTGTGCGAGAAGAACTGCAGGCTCGCGCGGTCGTAGAACGCGTTGAGGTCGTCGCCGGCGTCCGTGAGGACCGGCAGGATCGTTCTGGTCGCCGAACCAGCGTCGCAGGTAGCGGCCGTCCATCTGGCGCCACGTCCGCAGCCCGTCGACGAGCCCCAGCTTGGCCTGCCAGTACTGGAACTCCGGCGTGTGCGGGTCGTACGTGCCGGCGACCGCCTTCGGCGTGATGTCGAACTTGGCGATGTCACCGCGTGGGTAGTTGCGGGGCGTCGTCGATCGAGTGGGCGGTCCACCGACGGCCAGCGGATCGTTCGGGACGTACGTGACCTTCGCCATGGGACGCTCCTTGTCGCTACGCGCTGAACCCGGTCCGGCGGATCACCCGTCGGCCGAGCTCGTCGGTGGTCACCTCGTGGGTCGGGCGTGTGGTGAGCCCGGGACCGCGGCGCACCGGGGCGCCACTCGTCAGTCCGCTCACGGCGCCCCGGGCGATCAGGTTCCGGGTGAACGCCCGGGCCTGCTGCTCGGCCTCCGCGTCGGCCGGCACGTCGATCCCCACGATGGCTCCCTCGCCGTCGACGTTGACGGCGGCCGTGACCGGGACAGGGATCGTCACCCCGGTCAGGTCCGGATCGTCGTCATCGATCGGGACCAGGTACGACGCCGAGACCTGGTACCTCGATCCACCGGCGTCGCCCTCGACCTGCTCGAGGATCTGCACTGGGCCGGTCAGCTCCGGGCCGTCACCGCCCGCCGATGTCGCCAGCACGTCGCGCTCGAACTCCGCGGCGTCCATCAGCGACGAGCCCGTTCGCGGGCGATCTGGTCCGCGGCCGTCCGCAGCTTCCGCTCGAGGGCCTCGAGGTAGCGGTCTTCCTCGGCCTCGACCGCGGCCTCGACGCGCGCCATCTCGTCGGCGGTCAGGACCTGGCGGAGCAGCTCGACCGGGACCGACTCGGGCCGCGCCTCGCGGGAGGTCGCGCCGGCCATGCCGACCGTGTCGGCCTCCCCCGCCCCGACCTCGGCCCCGCGGCCGATCAGGCTGCACAGGAACGGGAACCTCGCGCAGAGGCGCCCGAGGTCGATCAGCGGGTTCGGGTTCCCGACCGGGTCGACCGGATCCAGGGAACCGTCGCCGTCGGTATCGCGCCAGCCGAGGTGGGCCGGCGTGAAGGTGCACATCTCCCAGGTGTTCGCGGCCATCAGGCACGGCGTGAACGAGGTCGCGCACCGCTCGCAGTTGCCGTTCGCCTCGCGGAGGTAGCCAGCCTTCGTGTCGCATGAGCAGTTGCTGGCGGCGTACTCGTCGGGACAGCCGAAGATGTGACCGGTCTCGTGGGTGAAGACGCGGTCGATGTTGTCGGGTCCCCAGCCGTCGTTGCCGTAGTGCATGACGAGGCGCGGCTTCGAGGCGTAGGCGAAGTGGTGGACCGGGTACTTGGTGAAGAACGCGACGTACGCCCACTTCGTGGCGAGATTCGTCCGGATGCCCTTGACGTAGTCCCGGACGCCGCCGAAGTTCCCGGCGAAGCCGAGCTTCGCCATCGCGGGATCGCGCCAGTGCGATTCGAGTGGCTCGTAGCCGCTGAGCGTCGGGTCCGCGGCTCGATCGACCCGCACGACCCGGATGTCATAGGCGAACGAGACGCCTGCCTTTGGCTCCCGGCCGCCGAGCCACGTGAGGCCCTCCTGGACCTCGGCCACGACCTTGGTGCGCTCGGCATCGCTGAACTGCAGGTCCGCCGTCGGACCCTCGACGAGGATGATGCCGAGCGCGACGGCGCCGATGAGATAGAGGCTGGTGTCGTCGCTCAGCGGGCCGACTGCCCGCGCCGGACCCAGCTCGCCGACGTGCGTCATGTCCGGACCGTCGGGCGGCATGAGCGGGGTGCTGTCCGTGGTATCCCACCGCTCACCGTCGCGCGGCCGCCTGGCCTTCGCCGTCGCATAGCGTCGCGAGGTCCGCAGGTTCCACGCCGCGAGCCCGGCGGCCTCGCCCTCGCTCAGGCCGCGCGGCGTTTCGCGCACGGCACCCGCGTGGAGTGAGCGCACGCCCCGCCTGGCGGCGACGCCTCGACGTCCGACCCGCGGGACCTCGCCGACGACGACCCGCGACCCGTAGCGGTGGAGGACACGCACGCCGGCGTCCTCGAGTCGGCCAGCCGTCCCGCGGACGTCGGCGACCCCCTTCGCGTCGAGGATGATGAGCCCCTGCCCGGTGATCTCGGCACGCTGCGCCATGGCCTATCCTCCGAGCGTCCTGTGATCCCGACGAACGAGCGATCGATGGCCGAGTACTTCGCGGTCGTGAGCCCCGCCGCATCTCCCGACGATGTCCGGGCGTGGCTTGCTGTCGTCGGCGGTCGATCCGTCCAGTCGTACGGTGATCGGGCGATGGTGGTCGAGCTTCCGGACGGGGCGGCGACCGAGCCGTCCGAGATGCCCGGGATCGTCACGCTGTACGACGGCCTCGTGCCGGAGGACCTGGGCGGCCTCGACGATGTCGCCCGGATGGGTGTCAGCGCCTGGAACCTGCGCCGGTCCACGGCCTTCCGGCGGTCGCGCCAGACGCGGATCGGCGAGGGACGGTCGTGGGGCGGCGAGGAGACCGAGCCCGAGGGCTGACATCGTCACGCGGGGATCTCGAGTCGCCGTGCGGCGCCGAGCTCCCCCTCGTGGAAGCCTTCCAGCCGCAACTCCCCGCCGTCGTCGCCGACCGACCCATGGGGAAGGACGAACGTGCAGCGGTCGCCGTGCACGTCCTGGGAGCCGATCGGTCGGCCGTCGACGTAGGCGTCGACCCGGTCCAGGTTGGTCGAGGTCACCTCGACCGTGACGCTGTCGCCCGCCCTGGACACGTCGGCCTGCAACCGTCTCGTCGCGCGTCCCTGCATCGCGGCGACGGCGGCGTCGATCAGATCGCGGTTGTCCTCGAGCAGATCCCTGTCGGTGATCGGATGGACCGTATCGACCTCGACGCCGAGGTCCTCGAGGAGCTCGCTGGCGTGCGACCCCACGCGTGTGGTGCGCCGGACCGCAACGCGGAAGGAGGCCTGACCCGGCAGCTCCTTGAGCGGATTCCCCTTGGCGGGCAAGAGCTCCCGGAACAGGAAGTGCGTCCACACGTTCGCGCCGCCGGCGCCCGTCCGCTCGGCGACCCCCACGACCGGCCCGATGTCATGGTCCTGGAACCCGGCGGCGAAGATGTCCGTCGCGCTGTAGCAACGGGCGTCGGTGATCAGGACGACCGGACCGTAGTAGCCCTGGCCACGGTCATTGACATCGACCGGGGATGTGATCGGGAACCCGCTCGAGAACGTGGCGCCGGTCTCCACGGCGTCGTCGACGGATTGCATCCATGACGTGAGGTCGATCGGGTCGGCCAGGTTCGCCCGCAGGAGCCGACGGACCATCGGGCTGACGATGAACTGCGTCGGTTCGGGCTCGATCTCGCGAGGGGTCAGCACCTGCAGCAGGCGCTCCGCCGCACGGATGTCGCCGCCACCGTTGCCCCTCACGTCCACGATCAGGCCGACGGTCTCCCGCTCCTGGACGAGTCGCGTGAACTCCCGGACGAACCACTCGGGATCGGGGACGACGAACGTGAAGATCCGCACGTGCAGGACGTCCCCGATGCTCGTGTGCCGGACCCTCGCGCGCAGGATCCCCGGCAGCTCGGTGGGCAGCTCGTCGGATCCCGCCGCCGGCGCCTGCTGCCAGCCCCTGGCGAAGAGGTCGCGCCGGACCAGGTTGACCGTCGCGGTCTGGACATCGACACCGAGCGCGCTGAGCCGACCGCGATTCCCCATCCCGACCGGGACCGCGCTGGCGAACGCCTGGTCGTGGTCGCCGAACGGCGACGGCTCGAGCGGCTGGTACGTGGTCCAGCTGGTGCGGACCTGCCGCACCTCACCGTCCGCGGTCACGTACGCCACGTCGACCCAGTCCTCATCCGGTGGCACCGTGCGTCCGAGGGTTCGGATCGTCAGCGCGTCGAGCCCACGCGCCATCCGGGCGGCCGAATTGCCGCCACCCTGGTTCTCGGCGGTCCGCTGGATCGCGCGTCGGATCGGCGTGCCGTTCCAGTGGGTCACCTCGACCCCGGCGACGAACGACGGGTCGAGGTCGGCGCCTCGGGCGACCTTGGACACGATGTACTGGGACCGACCTTCCCGCCTGCATTCCTCGACGAGGAACGGCAGGTACACCGTGTGCGAGCGATACGGCTCGGGCGGGACGTAGTGGGTGTGCAGGTCGCGAAGGGCGGTGAAGATCTCGATCAGCTCGGCGTGGAACTGGCTCTCCGGATAGAGCCTCGCGTTGGGCGTCAGCGCGTCGAGCCGGTGCTGCAGCAGCCGCAGGCGCTGCAGCGGGTCGACCGCGTACCTCGCCCGCTTCATCGGCAGATGCACGTACGCCCCCTCGAGCAGGACGATCGCCTGCTCGACGATCAGCCGTCGGTCGGCCAGGGTCAGGTCGCCCTCGCGCTCGAGCAGCTCCGCGAGCGGGAGCGGCGCGATCGACAGGTCGTCGTCCGCGAGCCCGACGCCCTCCGTCGGGGCGCGCGGTTCCTCGCCATAGCGGCCCGGCAGCTCCTCCCGGATGACTGCCGGCAGGTTCGCGAGGTTGGCGAGCATGTCGAAGAACGCGTCGTCGCCCTCGGTCGCGAGGGGATCGAGCGTCAGCGGCACCGCGATCGATGCGAAGCTCTCGGCGCCGATCACGACGTCCAGCAGGGCCGGGGCGATGCCGTCGAACAGGGTGGCCTCCACGCCGGCGATCGGCGGCTGGTCGAGCTCGAGGAACCAGCGCTCGTCGCCGTCCGCGCCGGCGACGCCTCCCGCGGCCACGATGCCGAGCTCGATCGAACCGATCGACGCGGCGCGCTCGGGCATGTGCTCGAGGGCATCGGCGAGCGTCGCCGTCGCGTCGCTGAGCCCGACCGGCCCGAGGACCGGATCGGGGTCGTCCAGGTCGAGGTGGAACCCGCGTGGCTTGCCGGCGACCTCGGCCTGTTCGTCGACCGGGCTGAGCTTCGCCAGCAGCGCGGGCGTCCCGTAGCGCGCGATCCCGCCGATGACGACGAGGCGGATGTCCGACTCGGTCGCACGGACGAGGTGCCGATACGGCTCGCCGGTCTTGCCGGTCACCACGGTGATGTCGGCGAGCTTGCCCGGCTCGAGCGAGCCCACGCGACCATGCCAGCCGAGGATCTCCGCGGGCGTCACCGTCACCATCTCGATGAGCTGGCGATCGGTGAACCCGAGCTGCTGATCGTCGCTCCAGATCCGCGCGATCTTCAGCTCGTGGAGCAGGTTCTTGCTCGCGGTGGGTGACCAGTCGGAGCCCAGCGCGACCTTGATCCCGAGGTCCATGGCGGTCTTTGCATCGGTCGTGCCGCCGTACAGCGCGAGGTTGCTGAACGGCGACCAGACGATCGACCCGCCGTGCTGGTCGACGACGCCGAGGTCGGGCGGCGTGAGCGCCGTGGAATGGATGCCGACGAACTTCGGACCGATCGCCCACGTCCCGTCGGGCGCCCGCAGGTCGAGGAAATGGTCGTGGGCCTTGGACGTCGGGAGCCCCTCGGCCAGGTGCACGATCCGGGCACCCTTCCCGCCGAGGGACTTGCGGAACGCCTCACGGCCCTCGGGCACCACGTCGCCGATCTTGGGCCGCGCGGGGTCAAGGGCCGGGTCGTCCGGTTGCTCGGCGTTGCGGACGATGCCCTTGTAGAGGTGCTTGATCGGGGTCGAGCGCAGCGTCAGCCCTTGGGACGTCGTCGTGCCCGCGATGAGGCTCTTGCACTCGACGTAGCGGATCGTCGCCCGGATCAGCTCGGGCACCGAGGCGACGACGCCGGCCGGACCGCTGACGTACCGCCGGTAGCCGCGGGTCCCCTGCCACTCCTCCCGCTTGGTGTAGAGCCGCGGGATCCGGAACAGGGGCAGCGTGTTGTAGGCGAGGTGGTTGTGGAGCTCGATCATGCCCGGGTAGATGGTCCCGGCGACGGCGAACACCGGCGATGCGGTGTGGGACGGGGGCGTCTGGTTCGCCGGCGTCACGTCGCTGATCGAGCCGTCGGCCACCCAGACGATGCCGTCGGCGATGACGTCGCGGGCCGCGTTCATCGTGACCACTCGGCCGCGGAGCCCATAGCGGGGAAGCGCTGCTGCGGGCATCGTCAGGTGAGCTGGTCGGCTGCGGCCTGTTCCGCGGCGCTCAGCGGCGCCGCCGCGAGACCCGCGACCCATGCCGGCAGGAACAGCTTCAGATAGTCGGGCGATGGCTTGTCGATGTCGGTGTCGATCGGCCGCACGCCGCGATCTCCCGACGTCCCGACCCACCTGGGCGTGCCGTAGGGCAGGTCGATGCGGGGGATCTGGCTCCGGCCGGTCGGGGCATCGAAGGTCGGATCGGCGATGTCCTTGGTGTAGGTGCGTGCCGACAGCTGTGTCAGCGCCGCCTGCCAGGATGCCTGGGCTCCTGCTTCGCCATGCGCCTTGAGCTCGATCACGTCGAGTCCCGCCGGGACTACGTTCGGGGCGAGCCGTCGGGCGGTGGGCCCCATCGCCAGGAGCGCGGTGACCCCGGCGTTCGACGAGCGGATGCGGCGGAGGAGCTCTCGATGGAGCGCCCGGACCTCCGCGTGATCGACCAGCGTGGCGCGCTTCGCCGCGGTGAGATCCAGTGTGTCGACCGGCAGCGTGCGGATGACCAGGTAGCGCTTCGTCAGACCGGCGGCACGAAGGAAACCCTGGAACCGCTGGCCGGCGTCGCCGGAGAGCGCTCTGCCTGTGAACGTGTCGTCCGCTGATCGCTGATCGGCGAGGATCACGAGGCTCAGGCTCTTGAACCGGCCTCGATAGATCGGCCCGACGCCGAACGAGGGATGCGCCGTCACGCCGAGCGAGGCGAAGTCTGGCCACTCGAAGCCCGGCTCGGCCCCCATCAACAGCCGCGCGAGGTCCGTCGGTGGGCCAGCGTCGAAGCCGAGTGGGCTGGCACGCGGGGGCTCGTACGGCAGATCGCCGGGGTCGTCGTCGTATCCCTGGTCGGTGCCTGTCGCGGATGACGGATCGGTCAGGTGGGCGCCCGAGGCGTTGTACTTGCCGGCCGCCGAGAACAGGCGGATCGCCCGCTGGTTGTCGCTGCGGTTGCTCGAGGTCCCGCCCCGTCCCAGGCGCGGGCAGGTGCCGAATGGGAAATCCCGATACGGGATCGGCGCCGAGGAGTACGGGAATGTCGCCGACAGGTTCCGCGTCATGCCCGGATCGACCGGGAGCCAGCCCGGGTCAGCCTGGAGCCAGGTGCGGACGCGCCCGATGGCGCGGACGAAGTCGGCCTTGATGGCGCTGGTCGAGCCGCCCGCCGCGCCGCCAGGATGCAGGACGCCGACGACCCGGACCCGGTTCGGCAGCGAGCCGAGCGATGCGGTGTGCAGTGACTCGGGCTGGGCAGAGCCGCCATGCGACTCGATCCACGTGGCGACGGACTCCTTGGCCGCGCGACCGACCGCGATGACGAGGCGCACGTCGCCGTCGACGACCGCCTTGTCGTAGATCTCGTGGCGATGGCGCACGATCGGCGATCGAGGATCCTGGGCGAGCACTCGAAGGTCCAGGGTGTACTGGCCGAAGATCGGGTAGACGAACGAGTTCACGAACAGGTACGAGCGATCGAGCCCCAGGAACCGCAGCAGATGCTGCATCCGGGCACCCGTCCCGCCGGTGAAGGAGCGATGCGCCAGCGACTCGTCCTGGGCGCCCTCCTGCCCCACCACCATCACCCGGGCTGAACCGTCCAGGCGACCGCGGTAGAACATCGGGCCGTGGTGCCAGCGGAACGCCTCGCGCCCGACGACCTCCTCGCCGAGGCCACGGTAGTTCGGGGTAGCGGCGAAGAGCTCCGCCCAGCCGCTCGCCGTCGTCGGACCGGGATCGTGCTCCCAGGGGTCGCCTCGAACATCTGCCATCGTGGTCTCCGTCTCCTCGTGTCAGCCGGGCACGGTCGCCATCGACTCGGCCGCGATCTCGTCGACGACCTCCTCGTCCTCGAGGGCGTCCTCGATCCCCTCGAGTACCTCGTCGTCGGTCCCCTCGTCGACGTCGGCATCCGGGAGCGCGACCGCCTCGGCATCCTCCCCGACGTCGTCGAGTCCCGGTTCGGCGACCGCCCCCAGCGCACGGAACAACGACACGTGCATCCAGCGTGCCCCCGTGCGATCGCCCAGCCAGAGCCGTTGGCCCGCGACACGCTGGCCCTTGATGCGCTGGAACGTGCGGAACGGGTCGCCGGCGCGTTTGCGTCCGATGATGTCCGACGTCGTCGTCGGCCGTTCGCGGATGCGGGCCACCGACACCCGGACGGCCCGCTCGCGGCCGGCCTGCCCGTTCACCAGCGACGCACCCGGGCGCAGGCGGACACCCGGTACCACCTTGGTGGCGGCGCCGCACGCGACGACATCGGTCAGGCCGTAGGTCGCCCGACCGATGCCGAGGGGACGGCGAGGCCGCTTCGCGTCCCGCTCGGCCCTTGACCTGAGATCGAGCTTGCCGGCGAACGCTCGGACGACGTCCGCCGGGACCCACATCGGCGACGTGGCGATGCCACGGCGTCGGCCGTCGGCAAGCGGATCGAACACGAGGATCTCGAACCGGCCACCACCTGCCGCACGGATGTCGGTCAGCGCCCATTGATGGTTTCCGTCGAACGTCTCGCTCGCCTGGTAGCGCGTGCCGCGGGTCGCGACGCTGGACCCGCACAGCGACACGCCGCGGCCGGCGCGCAGGGCCCTGATGACCCGGTCGAACGACCCGGTGTCGATGTCGAGGTCGACGCCGTAGCCGCGTCGCAGGGCGGATGCCACGACGCTGAGGACCGTGCCACCGACCTTGTCGTGCGTCAGCTCCCTGACGGCCGCGCCCGTCGTCCGCCGGTCACCGCACGACGTGAGGTCGACCAGGATGGCGCCGGCGGTCGGATTGCAGTTGACGCCGCCCAGCCGCGACCCGTCGGGATGTCGCGGATCGCGCTTCAGCTGGAACACCGCTCGCGGTCGATACTGGCCGGCCACCGCCGCCTCCTCGCCGCCTACGCGGCCGCGGCGACGATCGCGTCGCGGACGAGGGCGATCGACAGGTAGCCGATCAGCTCGTGGTTGTCCGGGGCCGCGTTGTTGACCCCCTCATCGCGCGGCATGTTCTTCGGCGGCTCGAACTCGTCACGCATCGTCTGGTCCAGCGCGACCGGGTCCCACCGGTCGGCGAAGTTCGACCAGCCCGTGACGCCGTTCGGGATCGGGTTCGGGCGGCCGGCGCCGTTGCGCAGCCGGTTCTGGACGTTGCCGATCCCGAGCGGGCAGCCGATGGTGATCAGCCTTGACGTCGCTGAGCCCGGTCATCGACGGGTCGGCTAGGACGTCGTACGCGATGATCGTGCCGAGGCTGTGGGCGAGGACGACCTTGGGTCGTGGCGTCGCCTTGATGGCGGCGATCACCGGCGCCTGCATCGCGTGCTTGAACGGCCCGTACAGGTAGTCGATGACGTCGCTCGCGAACCTGCCGACGACCCACCGGAACATCGGGTCCGGGAACGTCGGGCCCGAAGCCCAGGCCGGCGGCGGGTGCGGGCGCCGCCGAACGGGCGGCGATCTTGTCCGCTCGGCGGTAGAGCTGCGCGACGAGTCGCTTCGCCTGGGCGATCTCTGCCGGCGTCGTCCCGGCCACCGCAGCCGCCACCGCACCGCCCCCCGGGCCGCGCAGGGTCGCGTCGACGATCTCGTTCGCGGCGTCGTTGGCGCTCAGGTTCGGGTCCAACGTGGCGCGGATCGCGCTGGTGCGGCGCGTCTTGCTCGCGGCGCCGATCGCCGTGACCGCGGGACCGGCCGGAGTCGCGGCGGACGGCCAGCGGACATTCGCGTAGTACCCGATCCGCGAGGTCGGCATGTCCTTGCCGAACAGCACCATGTCGATGTCGTGCTTGAGCGCCGGCGCCGGCTTCTGCCGCCCGGCGCCGTGCACGTACACGAGTTGCTTGGGCATCGCCCCCTCCCGGTTCGTCGTGCTCGCGCGCCCGACTGGCTCAGGGTACGACGCGACTGCTAGCAATCCGCCGACATCGGGCTCCCGACCCGATCCGGTGTGTCAGCCGGCTCAGCTCGCCAGAGGCGACGTCAGGGCTGCGGGTCGGGTCGCAGCGGCAACTTGGTGATCCAGTACGGCACGGTCGGCCCAGGTGGCACGCCGAACCGGGCGTTCACCACGTACAGCTTGCCGAGCGTCACGGTCGCGGTCGTCGGCACGTTCAGGATCGGCGGATCGCGGTGGATCTCGCCCAGCAGTCGTGCGTGGAGCAGGTTCCGCGACAGCCGCAGCACGGCCACCGTGTTGAGCTGGTTGCGCACGACGTACAGGGTCCGCCCGACCAGCTCGAGCCCGTCACCGTTCCCGACGAGGTAGCCGCCGGTCCCGATCCGCTTGGTGGTGCCGGTCGACGGGTTCAGCCGGAACAGGAAGCCGGTGTTCGACTGGACGAGGATCAAGTAGCCGCCACGGGCGGCGATGCCGTTGATGTTGAAGCCCGGCTGGTGGGCGTAGTCGCCCGTGAGCGGCAGCAATCGCGCCGCGGATGACCCGCGCAGCCGACCGTGGCGACCCAGCGGGATGATCCCGACCTGGGCGTTCAGCGAGTCGGTGACGACCACCCGGTTGCGGCTGATGTCGAGGTCGTTGAGGAAGCCCGTACCGGTGAACTGGTACGTCTTGAGCAGCCGACCGCTGCGCGCGTTGTAGACGCGGACGGCGCCGGTCGGGACCGCCGGCGACCCACAGTCGACCCCAGTGGTCGATATGGAGGCCGACCGCCACGCGCCCGGCCACGCCCGGCACGAGGACCCGGCCGTTGCCGGTGATGGCACTGCCCCGCCAGATCGCGCCGTTCGCGAGCGAGCCGGCGTACAGCTTCGAGCCCCACGACTCGATGCCTTCAGGCTGCCAGCCGTTCGGCAGGTCGATCTGGGACGGCAGGCCACGGGGGTGATGCGCGGAGACCGCCGGCGCCAGGACGAGCGACAGCCCCATGACGAGGCTGAGGAGCATGGCGAAGCGGCGAGGGGTCGATGTCATGACTGGTCCTCGTGCGTTGTGTCCGGGTCGCGACCACCCTAGCCGGGGCGACATTGCGTCCGCATAACAGCGGAGCGGGGGTTCAGCCCAGCCGACGAAGCCAGAGGAGCGCGATCGCCGACTCGACCAGCCCGACCGCGAAGAAGATCGGCTGCAGCGCATGGAACGGCATCAGCGCGACCTGGACCGCGATCCAGACCATGAGCCCGACGCCCAGCGCACCGGTCAGCCACGGCGCGGCCGGATGGCGAAGCGCGATCGCGGCAGCGGCCACGAGCTGACCGATCCCGTTGACCACGAACAGGAACAGGCCCGGGATCAGGTACGACCCGAAGATCGTTGCGTCGATCCACGCCTGCGGCAACCCGAGCGGGTCACCGTCCGCGTTCCGGATCATGTCGAGGCCGACCGGGATGGCCCCCAACGCCGTGATCACCTGGAGGGCGACGGCGATCCAGGCATATGCGGGTCGCTCGATCCGCGTGCTGATGATGGAATCCATGGTGGTTCCTCCCTAGCAGGGCGGATCAGGCGGGCATCGGCGAGGCCATCGCCGGCTCCACGCGTGCGGCAGCAGGAGCGATGCACCGGTACATCCGGATCGACAGCCAAGCGCCGAGGGCCGTGGCCAGACCGAAGATCGCGATCGGCACGACCTCCGCGACGCCCTCGACCAGCGCGGCCGACACGACCATCGAGGCGATCGCCGCCGACATCGCCACGAACGTGACCGAGTACGCGGCACTGATGACATAGCCGACCTCGGACCCGCGCCATGTGAGCCAGGCGACCGCGAGAGAGATCGGTACGACCAGCCCGACGTCGAGCGCCTGGACGGTCATCGTCGTCTCGCCGAGGAGCAGGCCGTCGATGCCGGTGGTCAGGCCCGTCGCGATGCGGCCCAGCCACATCAGCGTCAACAGCCCGCTCATCGCGACCAGCAGCGCCGGCCAGGCGCGCCGCGGGAACCCATCACCGATGCGCCCCGCGACGCCGGCCCGACCGACATCGACGGCGACCAGCCCGAGCCCGATCAGGCTCGTCGCTTCGATGAGGATGAACAGCGGGAACAGCGGCCCGAACGCCCAGGTCACCGCGTATTCGAGATACATGTAGAGGAAGTAGCCGAACAGGCCGCCGACCACGATCAGCGCCCGGTACGAGCCGCGGGCAAGGAGCAGCGCGGCGATGAGCATCGCCGGCACGACGATCACCAGCGTGAAGGCGTCCCAGCCGATGCCCTCGGCGACCACGCGGAGGGCGTTCGAGGCGTACACGCCGGTCGTGGCCATCGGGTAGGTCTCGCCGCGGACGCTCGTCACCAACTCGAACGAGCCGTCGCCGCGTGCGAACACGCCGATGGCCGAGGCGATCCCGGCCCCGATGGCGGCCGTCAGCGCGAGGCCGACGGTCGCGACCCTCGACGTGCTGGTCATCGGACACCCTCCGGACGCGTGCGCCCGGGCGGGCGCTCACCGTCAGTGAACGCTCCGTGCGAGTCGAAGCCGAGTGCCGTTGCGACGGGAGGTTGAGTCCATTCGGCACTGGTCGCAGGGGTCCCCGACCGCTGGAATGAGCTTGGATCAGAAGCGAAAGGAGGCGATCACGATGACCGCGCTGCGCGACTACCCCGAGCGCCGGGGCGCCATCTACGCTGGAGGTGGACTCGTCGTCATCGGGCTCCTCGCCCTGGCCATGGTGTCGGCCGACATCGACCCGAGCACCTGGCTCGGCGGTAGCGGCTGGACGCTGTTCATCTTCGTCCCGGGGGTGATCCTCCTGGCGGCAGGGCTCCTGTCCCGCGGCGACCCCGCGCAGGCACTGACGATCGCGGGTTCGATCGTGATCACGGTCGCCGCGCTGCTGCTCGCCATGGACCAGACCGGTCACTGGGAGAGCTGGGCATACGCCTGGGCATTGATCCCGGGCGCCGTCGGCTTCGCCCTGATGCTCCACGGGTTCCGGACCGGCGACCGACCCCGCATGGTGGGCGGCGTCCGGATGATCATCGTCGCGCTGGCGATGCTCGTGATCGGCGCGTGGTTCTTCGAGACCGTGTTCCAGACTGGCGCAGTGCCGTTCAGCCTCGGCGAGTGGTGGCCGCTCGCGATCATCGGGGTGGGCGCGATCGTGATCCTGCTGTCGCTGATCGGCGCGGCCGCGCGAGCAGGACGGCCCGAGCGCGACCCGCTAGCTCGGTCCGACCCAGCCCAGCGAGCGTTCGACGCCCTTGTGCCAGCGGGCGAGACCGGCGGCGCGGTCGCGCTCGGACATCCGAGGCTCCCAGCGACGCGGCGCAACGGCCATCGACCGGAGCTCGTCGAGGTCCCGCCAGAACCCGACCGCGAGCCCCGCGGCATAGGCCGCGCCAAGGGCACTGACCTCGGCCATCGGCGGCGCGACCACGACGCTCCCCAGGATGTCCGCCTGGATCTGCATCAGCAGCTCGTTGCGGGTCATCCCGCCGTCGACCCGCAGCTCCCCGGGGAGTGGCGACCCGAGGTCCGCCGCCATCGCCGCCCCGAGGTCGGCCACCTGGTACGCGGTGGCCTCGAGCGCTGCCCGCGCGATGTGGGCCTTGGTCGTGAACCGCGTCAGCCCGGCGATGACCCCTCGAGCGTCCGGCCGCCAGTGCGGCGCGAACAGGCCCGGAGAAGGCCGGCACGATCACGATGTCGCCCGAGTCCGGCACGGAACGGGCGAGCGTCTCGACCTCGTCGGCCGAGTCGATCAGCGCCAGGTCGTCGCGCAGCCACTGGACGAGTGACCCGGCCACCGCCACCGAGCCTTCCAGCGCGTACGTGGCCGGGGTGCCCCGACCGCCGAGCCGCGCCGCGACCGTGGTGATCAGCCCGTGCGTGCTCGCCACCGGCGTGATGCCCGTGTGCATCAGCATGAACGCGCCCGTCCCGTAGGTGCACTTCGCCTCGCCGGCGTCGAAGCACGCCTGCCCGAACAGCGCCGCCTGCTGGTCGCCGAGGATGCCCGCGATCGGGACGCCGTCGAGATCGCCGACGCCGGTCCCATACGGCTCCGACGAGCCGCGGATGTCCGGCAGGACCGACATCGGGATCCCGAGCTGCTCGGCGATCGACGCGTCCCAGCCGAGGCGTCTCGAGGTCCATGAGCATCGTGCGACTGGCGTTCGTCACGTCCGTGGCGTGCACGCCCCCCGTGAGGTGCCACAGCAGCCACGTGTCGACTGTCCCGAACGCCAGCTCGGCCGGATCGCGCTCGACGTGGTCGAGGATCCAGCGCAGCTTCAGCGCGCTCGAGTACGTCGACACCGGCAGGCCGGTGGTCGCCCGGTAGCGATCGACCTCCCCGATGCGGGCGACGGCATCGGCCGTCCGCGTGTCCTGCCAGACGATCGCGTCATGGACGGGCCGACCAGTGCGCCGGTCCCATACGACGGTGGTCTCCCGCTGGTTGCTGATGCCGACCGCGGCGAGCGCGCTCGCATCGACGCCGGCCTCGCGCAGCGCGATCCGCACGCACGACAGGACGCGCTCGAGGATCTCGTCGGGGTCGTGCTCGACCCAGCCCGGGCGCGGCGTGATCTGCTCGTGCTCGAGCTGATGGCTCGCGACCGTGTCGGCCGGCGTGGTCGAACAGGATGCATCGACTGCTGGTCGTGCCCTGGTCGATGGCCGCGATCAGGGACCGCGGCGGGTGGTCGGTCACACCGCGATGGTAGGCGGCCGGCGCCCGTGTCCACGTCATGTAGTCCCACATGCACCCGGTGGGTAGGCATTGCGTCCGCGGACCGGCCGCATGCCCCCGATGGATGTGGGACTACACGGTCAACCCGGGTGTCGTCCGGCGCGTCGATCCGTGGGCATCAGTCGAAATCGAAGATCGTGTTGCCGTCGTAGAACGTCAGCACGTACGAGCAGCGCTCGCAGATGAGCATCAGCACGCGGTGGGCAGTGAGTCCCCAGGCGCTGTCGAACTTGCCCTCCTCGCGCCGGAACGTGCCGTTGCCGCACAGCGGGCACATCGGCATGTTCCGACCACCCAGGACCTCTGCGTCGCCTGCGGCGGCTTCTGACATCACCAGCCCTCCCCCGCGCCTCCATCTCCATTCCACATTCCGGCCTGAGTATGACGACCCAGAAAGGAGCTCACGCAACCATGCGAAATCTGTTCATCGGCTTCCTCATCGTCACGGCGGTCCTCGTCGGCGGCGGGATCGTCGCCAGCGTCGCCTACCAGGCGGGGGTCTCGACCGCGGTCACCACGGCCGTCGCCACCGCCCCTGCCGGCACCGTCGTCACCCCGGTGGCACCCGTCCCGTACGGCTACGGCTGGGGCTGGGGCCATGGCGGCTTCCCGTTCTTCGGGATCTTCGCCGGCCTGTTCTTCCTGTTCCTGCTCTTCGCGCTGATCCGCGCCGCCACGTGGCGCGGCCGGGGCTGGGCCGGCTACGGGCCGGGCGGCTACGGCGGCCCCGGCGGACCGGGTGGCTACGGCAATGGGGAAACCACGACCACCGTGCCCGCTTCCAGGAGACCTTCGACGAGCTGCATCGGCAGTCGCACGAGGGCACTCCCCCGAAGGACCCCGGCGCCTGACGCCGGCGCGGCATCGATCGCGCCCTCCCGGCATCGACCGGGAGGGCGCATCCGTGTCGCTACGATGCAGCTCGTGACACCCACGAGGACGATCCTCGTCGTCGACGACGAGCCACGGATCGTCGACCTGGCACGCGACTATCTCGAGCACGCCGGCTTCCGCGTGATCGCCGCGACCGACGGCGCCCAGGCCCTCGAGACGGCCCGCCGCGAGCGGCCCGACCTGGTCGTGCTCGACCTCGGTCTGCCCGGGCTCGATGGCCTGGACGTGACCAAGGCCCTCCGTGCGGACGGCTCGATCCCGATCGTCATGGTCACCGCCCGCGACGACGAGCTCGACAAGCTGCTCGGGCTCGAGCTCGGCGCCGACGACTACCTGACCAAGCCCTTCTCGCCGCGCGAGCTGGTCGCCCGGGTCAAGGCCGTGCTGCGCCGGGCCGATCGCCCGCCCGGTGACGAGGACGTGATCCGGGTCGGCGAGCTGACGCTCGACGTGCCGCGGATGCGGACCGAGGTTGCCGGCACATCGGTCGACCTCACTCCGACCGAGTTCACGCTCCTCGCGACCCTCGCCCGCCAGCCCGGTCGCATCTTCACCCGGAGCCAGCTGCTCGACGAGCTGCGCGGCGTCGCGTTCGAGAGCTACGAACGGGCGATCGACTCGCACGTCAAGAACCTGCGCCGCAAGATCGAGCCCGATCCGCGCCAGCCACGGTACGTGCTGACGGTGTACGGGGTCGGCTACCGGCTGGCCGACGACCGATGAGCGAGGACTGGGAGAGCAAGCGCCGCGAGATGTGGCGCCGGCGCAGGCGGGGCGAGTGGCACGGCCGGCCGTGGGCCGGGGCCGTTCCCGTTCTTCGGCTGCCTGTTCGCGCTCGTGTTCCTGGTCGTGGCCTGGGCGATCGTGACGGCGATCGCCACGGGCTTCGCGCAGCTCGGGCCACTCCCCGTGGTGATCGCGATCGCCGTGGTCGTCGCCGTGCTCCTCGGTCTGAGCGGCGGCTTCCGGCGGTCGGCCCGGACGCTCGACACGCTCGTCGATGCCACGAAGCGCGTCGAGGCCGGCGACTACACGACCCGCGTCGAGCCCCCGGCCCGTGGCTGGCGCCCGATGCGCCAGCTGGTCCGCGGCTTCAACACGATGGTCGAGCGGCTCCAGCGCGACGAGGACCAGCGGCGCACCCTGCTCAACGACGTGAGCCACGAGCTGCGGACCCCGCTGACCGTGATCTCCGGCAACCTCGAGGCGATGATCGACGGCGTCCACCCGGCCGACGAGGCGCACCTGTCGGCCGATCCTCGAGGAGACGCGGGTCATGTCGCGGCTCATCGACGACCTGCGGACGGTGGCCCTGTCGGAGGCCGGCACGCTCCAGCTGCACCCGGAGCCGACCGACCCGGACGTGCTGATCGACGAGGTCGTGCGGTCGTTCCAGGGCACCGCGGGCACGGCCGGGGTGACCGTCACGGCCGAGGTCGCGGCAGATCTCCCGATCGTCGACGTCGACCCGGTCCGGCTCCGGGAGGTGCTCGCCAACCTCGTCGCCAACGGGGTGCGGCACACCCCGGCCGGTGGCACGGTCACGGTCCGCGGCGAGGCATCGGACGATCGGCTCGTGCTGCGGGTCGCGGACACCGGCCCGGGAATCGATCCGGCCCTCCTCCCCCACGTCTTCGACCGGTTCGTGAAGGGCGCCGGGTCGGGCGGATCCGGGCTCGGCCTGGCGATCGCACGGCACCTCGTGACGGCCCACGGCGGCACGCTCGAGGTCGAAGCCACGGGAAGTGCCGGCACCACGTTCCGCATCAGCCTGCCCAGTTGAGCTGCCGCGCTGATTTTGGTGGTGCGAGGACGCACCACATGTCAAAGAAGCGATAGCTAGACACGCCCGACTAGTACGAAAGTACCACTACGACCGCGGGGGCGGTCCAGTGGGGAACCTCGTGGGGGACACCGGTATGCGTCGATCGAACGTGGCCGCGCTGTGCGCGGTCGCCCTCTTCGTGATGGTTGCAACCGGCTGTGGGTCGGCTCGACAGCCCAGCCAGGCGGTCGTCGCGACCCCGGCCAACGCGACGCCCGAGGCGACACGGTCCGCGCTGCCGCCGACGGGTCCGGGTCCGGCCGCGACCCCCGAGGCTCAGCCGCCGGCCGCGCCGCGGCCGCTCAACCCGGACCTGCCCGCGTTCGCCGACTTCGACCACCGTCAGTTCTCGCATCCGACGACCATCGACAACGTGTGGCTGCCGCTCAGGCCCGGTCGACGCTGGATCGTGGACGGCGTGACGATCGAGGACGGCGAGCGGATCCCGCACCGCATCGCCTTCACGGTGACCGACCTGACGAAGACCATCAACGGGGTCGACACCGTGGTGGCGTATGTCGAGGACTTCACCGATGGCGCCCTCGTCGAGAAGGAGATCGCTTTCTACGCCCAGGACGACAAAGGGACGGTCTGGTACTTCGGCGAGGATCCGGAGGAGTACGAGGAGGGCGAATTCGTCGCGGCGCCGACGTGGCTTGCCGGCATCGACGGCGCACGGCCGGGCATCAAGATGTTCGCCGACCCATCGACCCACACGCAGACCTACTATCAGGGCTGGGCACCGGCGGTCGAGTGGTCCGACTTCGGCCGGGTCGACGAAACGGGCCTCGAGGACTGCGTCCCGCGTGGCTGCTACATGGATGTCGTGCGCATCGCGGAGTCGAGCGACGGCGAGGCGGGGGCCGTCCAGCTCAAGTCATACGCTCGTGGAGTCGGTGAGATCAGGACAGGGTGGCGGGGCAAGGCGGACTCCCGCGAGGAACTCGCATTGAAGTCGATGGCCACGCTCCACGGCTCCAAGCTGGCGAAGATCCGGGTGCTGGCCCTCGAGATGGAGGAGCACGCCTACGTGATCAGCGCGAGGGTGTACGGCCAGACCGACCCGATGCAGTAGTCGCTACGGTCGCGTGATCCGCACGTCGTCGACCGCGGCCTCGACCAGCGAGCCGGCACCCGCATCGGTCGCCATGAACACGATCCGGATCGTCTGCCCGGCCCACCGCGCGAGCGAGATCGATGCCGACGACCAGCTCGGTCGGTCGACGTTCGCCGCACCGGTCTCGCCGCGCACGCGGATGCGCGTCCCGTCCGCCTCCTCGACGAACGCCTCGAACCGGTCGGCCGAGCTCGAGTTCGAGCCGTGGGCGAAGTAGAACCGGAACGTCAGCCGCCCGGTCGGGTTCGGGAGCCGGATCGGCGCCGACCGGACCGAGGTCGACCCGCCGTCGACGTCGTACGAGTACGACGTCGAGCCCGCCGGACCGCCGGTGACGAGCGCGAGCGAGCCCGACGTCACGGTCCCCGCCTGGTAGGTCGTGGCGCTCGGGTTGGTGCGCTGCCAGGCACCGGCCGTCGCGGTGTCGTCCCCGAGCGGGTCCGCCGCCCAGCCGCGGGGCGCCTCGAAGTCGTCGTTGAGCGGCCCGCAGTGGGTCTGCGTCTTGCCGATCGCCGAGTACAGGCAGCCGGCGGCGCTGATCAGGTACAGGATCGCCGACTTGTTGCGCTCGGTCTCGCGGCTGATGAGCTCGTCCGCGGGGTAGAACCGGCTGGTCGAGCTCACCCCGCGCGGGTACAGCTCGAACGTGTACATGAAGATGCGGTGGCGCCCGTACGCCCAGTCGATCTCGTCGCCGTCGGTCACGTACAGCGAGCTCGACTGCATCGGCCTGTAGCCGTTGCGGGCCGCCATCTGCCGACCGAGCGCGGCCAGCGCCGCGAAGTCGTCCCGGGTCATGTCGGCCGGGACGTCGGTCCGCGTGTAGCCGTACGGCCACAACACCTGCTCACCCGCCGTGTGCAGCGTGATGGCGGCACGGATCTGCTGACGACCGCCGACGACGCGGCTGTTGATGAAGTCGCGGATCACCCGGGTCTCCGGCGCAGAGAAGGCGCGCGGACCACGGTACGTGCTCGACGACGTCGCACCCGAGGACCCGCCGCAGCACCGCCAGTGGTAGTCGTAGTTGCGGTTGAGGTCGGTGCCCACGTAGGAGCTGCCCGAGTTGGGCTGGCGGTTCTTGCGCCAGGCCCTGTAACCGCTCGGGCTCACGTCGTATTCGCCGCCGTCGGGGTTGACCATGAACACGATGAAGATCTCGCGGCCGTTGACCAGCCCGGTGATGGTCGAGTTCGAGCCGTAGCCGTCGGACAGCCAGCGCAGGACCGCCAGGGCCTGCTCCACGGTCAGGTGTTCGCGGGCGTGGTGCAGCGCGTCGAACAGGACCTCGGGCTCGTTCTCGTCGGTCGCGACGTTGTCGGAGATCTTCGCGGCCACGATGTCGCGGCCCTGGTGGCTCTGCCCGATGATCAGCTTCCGGACGATGGCGGGATGGTCGGCGACGGCGTCGTTCACCTCGGCCACCATCTCGGCGTACGTGTGGTAGCGGGCGTCTCTGGCGGGGAAGTTGCCTGCGGCGACCGGGATCGCCGTGATGAGCAACAGGAGGCCGGCAAGGAGCGCGGACAGGGATCGCATGGGGGGAGTCTGCCGGGTCGGAGGGGTCCGGCGCCACCCGGCGATGGGGCTAGGACGCACCGGGACGGAACATCCGGCCGCCATCGCGCGTCGAACCGACCTGACGGAGCCGACCCATGTGGGGGGATGGTCCGTCCACAGGAGGATCGTTCCGATGCGATCGATCACCCGTGCCGGAAGGCGCTCCATGGCCCTCGCCGCCGGCGTCCTCCTGGTCGCCTTGAGTGCGGCCCCCGCTCTGGCCTGCGGCGGGCTCATCGGTCCCAACGGGGCCGTCAATCTCCTGCGGACGACGACGTTCGCGGGCTACCACGACGGGGTCGAGCACTACGTGACCTCGTTCGAGTTCGCCGGCGGCGGAGGCTCCTTCGGCAGCCTGACGCCACTCCCCGGGGTGCCGTCGAGCGTCGAGAAGGGCGGCGACTGGACGCTCCAGCGCCTGATCCGCGAGACGAACCCGGCCCCCGAGGCCGATTTCTTCCTCGGGGCCCGGTCCGCAGCGGCCGGTGAGGCCGAGGTCCTCATGGAGGTCACGATCGACGCCCTCGACATCACGGTCCTGCGCGGTGGCGCACAGGAGGTCGGGACGTGGGCGACCGACCACGGCTTCCGCCTCCCGCCCGACGCGCCCGAGGTCCTCGATTTCTACGCCCAGCGCAGCGAGATCTTCCTGGCCGCGGCGTTCGATGGCGAGGCGGCCGCGGCCCGTGGCCAGAACGTCGGCGATGGCACGCCGGTCCACATCACGATCCCGACCGACAACCCGTGGGTCCCGCTGCGGATCCTGGGCCTCGGCAAGGGCCAGGGCGAGACCGTCGAGGCCGACGTGTACCTGCTCACCGACATCGCCCCGGCCATGCTGCCGGCGCCGGACGGGTTCAACGGCATGCGCCTCGAGCACTCGGGGAAGGCGTCCGACCTGCTGCTGTCCGACCTGCGCTCCGACCGCGGTATGGAGTGGGTGCCGTCGACCGCGTGGCTGACCAAGGTCGCGATCGACGCCGATGCCCCGCAGCTGGGGTACGACCTGGCGATCGATGCGTCGGGTGCCGGTTCGCCGTCCCGTGTCGACGCTGGGCTCGACATGCCCGGTGCGGCCGACCCGACCGTGATGGCCTCGATCCGCTGGTTCGCGGCGGTGTCGTTCATGACGATCGGCATCGGGGCGATCCTCGTCCTGATCACCCGCCACCAGATGGGCTCGGGCTACCGGGCCGCGTGATGGATCTCGTCCCCCGCCGGCCCGGGCGCCTCGCCCTGGTCGGCGGGATCGTGCTGTCGCTGGGCCTGGCCGGGATCGCCGCGGCGTGGGTCCGGGCGCCGGGTCTCGGGCCGGAGGCGGCGCGGTCGACTCGCATCGGCATCCACTTCTCGCGGTTCACGCCGACCGAGGTGGTCGCCACGGCCGGTGTCCCGGTCACGGTCACGCTGGTCAACAGCGACCCGATCGAGCACGAATGGCTCGTCGGCGACGAGGCGTTCCACGACCGCCATCGGACCGGCACCGAACCGCATCACGGCCAGCGCCCGACCGAGGTGTCGTTGCCCGCCGGTTCGACGGTGTCGACGACGGTGGTGTTCGCGGAGCCCGGTTCGTACCGGTTCATCTGCCACCTCCCGGGCCACGAGGCGTACGGGATGGTGGGCGTGCTGAAGGTGCTGCCCGCCTGAGCCGCCTTACACGACCGGCGGTTCGTGCACCACGCCCGGCAGGTCCAGGTCTGCGACCCAGGCCGCGATCTCGTCGCCCGCGGCGACCCACACGCCATCCATCGACTGCGCTCGCTCGATCAGCCCCTCCAACGCCGCAGCACGCGCCGGCCGACCGGAGATGAAGGGATGCATCGTCAGGTCGAACAGTCCGCCGACCTCGACGATCGCCTCGAGCTCCTCGCCCCACGCGTCGCACACCTCCGACGGCCGCAGGATCGGCGAGACTGCATAGCCGGGCACGTAGTTGTATCGGTTCCAGTCGTCGAGGCTCCAATGCATCGGCAGCTCGATCGAGCCCCGACGCCCACCGGTACGGGTGGTCGGCGTCCATCATCCCGGACTCGTACGTGAACCCGTGCCGGGCCAGCAGATCGGGCGTCCGGAAGTTCATGTCGCACGACGGCGGTCGATAGCCGATCGGGCGCAGGCCGAGCACCGCGTCGAGCGCCTCGAGCCCGCGCAGCGAGGTAGCCCTCCTCGGTCGCCTCGTCCGTGCCGCGCACGCTCTCGTGCATGTACCCGTGATGACCGATCTCGTGACCGGCATCGCGGATCGACCGCGCGACCGTCCGGCCACGTCTCGGCGACCCAGCCCGGGACGAAGAACGTCGTGCGCAGCTTGCCGCCGGTCGAGCATGCGCAGCAGCCGCGGCACCGCCACCAGCGGCCCGTAGCGCTGGTGACCGATCACGTCGAGGTAGTCGACGACCTCGGGATGGTCGGTGAGCATGACCGCCTCGGCGTCGACGTCGAACGTGAACATCGCAGCCGCGCGGTAGCCGTCGGGCCAGCGGAAACCGGGGGGCAGAGGGTCCATCGCCCAACGATACTGGCGCCGTGCGTCCCCTGCGCCCCCCGTTCGACGACATCGTCGCCGGCCGACCGGCCCGCATCGCGCTGACCGGTCCGGCCCTGCTCGGGACGCGGCTGCTGACCAAGGACCTCGCGTTCCCGACGGACGAGCGCGAGGCGTTCGGTCTGCGCGGCCTGCTGCCCGGCGCGGGTGCTGACGATCGACGAGCAGGTCGAGCTCGAGCTCGAGCACATCCGGGTCAAGACCGACCCGCTCGAGCAGTACATCGGCCTCGCCGCGCTCCAGGACCGCAACGCGACGCTGTTCTATCGACTGCTCACCGAGCACCTCGAGGAGTTCCTGCCGATCGTCTACACGCCGACGGTCGGCCGCGCGTGCCAGGAGTTCAGCCACATCGTCCGGCGCACCCGCGGGACGTGGATCACCCCGGCCGACGTCGACCGCATCCCGCAGCTCCTGCGACAGGGCCCGTTCGAGGACGTGCGGCTCATCGTCGTGACCGACAACGAGCGCATCCTCGGGCTGGGCGACCAGGGCGCGGGCGGGATGGCGATCCCGATCGGCAAGCTCGCGCTGTACACCGCGGCGTGCGGCATCCATCCCTCGCTGACGCTGCCCGTGTCGCTCGACGTGGGGACCGACAACCCCGCGTTGCTCGCACGATCCGCTGTACCTCGGCTATCGAGCGCCGCGCCTGCGCGGTGCCGAGTACGACGCGCTGGTCGAGGCGTTCGTCGACGGCGTCGAGGAGGTGTGGCCGGGCTGCCTCATCCAGTTCGAGGACTTCAAGCAGCAGAACGCGCTGCGCCTGCTCGACCGCTACCAGGACCGGGTCCCGTCGTTCAACGACGACATCCAGGGCACGGCCGCGGTCGTGCTCGCGGGCGTGCTGGCCGGCGCTGCGGGCGACCGGCGGCTCGCTCGCCGACGACCCGGGTCGTGCTTGCGGGGCCGGTGCGGCGGGCATCGGCATCGCCCGGCTGCTGCGGCTGGCCGGCGTCGAGACGATCGCGCTGGTCGACTCGAAGGGCCTGTGCCACGCGGGTCGCACGGACCTCGACCCGTCGAAGTCGACGCTTTCTGCGGCGGCGGTCGACGGTGCGACGCCCGACCTCATCGAGACGATCCGCCGGGTCCGCCCGACGGTCCTCGTGGGCACGACCGGGGTGGCTGGCACGTTCGACCGCGACGTCGTGGGCGCGATGGCTCGACGCGCTGGGGCCGGGCGAGCGGCCGATCGTGCTGCCCGCTGTCCAACCCGACCTCGGTCGTGGAGGCCAGCCCGGCCGACGTGTTGGCGTGGACCGACGGGCGTGCGCTCGTCGCGACCGGCTCGCCGTTCGAGCCGGTGGTGCTGCCCGACGGGCGTCGGATCGAGATCGGCCAGGCCAACAACGTGTTCGTCTTCCCGGGCGTCGGGCTCGGGGCGATCGTCGCCGAGGCACCCGCGGTCACCGACCGGATGTTCCTGCTCGCCGGCGAGACCCTGGCCGGCGCCGTGACCGACGAGCGGCTGGCCGCGGGCGCCCTGTACCCGCCGGTCGCCGCGCTGCGCGAGGTGTCACGGGCCATCGCGATCGCCGTGGCGCACGAGGCCGGGTCGAGCGACCCGGAGGCGGCGGTCGACGCCGCGATGTGGTGGCCCGACTACGTCCCGTACGTGCCCGCCCGACCCGTCGAGCGGCGCCGGTCGGCCGAGACGTGACGACCGCCGTACGCGCCGCGGTGCTCGAGACGGTCGGGCGTCCGGTCGAGATCCGCGAGCTCGAGCTCATCGAGCCACGTGCCGGCGAGGTCCGGGTGCGGATGCTGGCCGCCGGCGTGTGCCATTCCGACCTGCACGTCCGCGACGGCGAGTGGGATCGCCCGACCCCGATCGTCCTGGGCCACGAGGGCGCTGGCGTTGTCGAGGCCGTCGGGCCGGGTGTGACCACGCCCCGTGTCGGCCAGCTCGTCGCGTTGTCCTGGCTGATCCCGTGCGGGAGCTGCCGGTCGTGCCGGCGGGGCGCGGTGTGGGCGTGTCCCGACTCCCCGTCGTACCGGCACACGCTGCTCGACGGCGAGACCGCGTTCCGTGGCGTCCGGTCGTACTGCGCGATCGCCACGATGGCCGAGGCGTCGGTCGTGCCGGCCGCGGCGGCCATCCCGCTCCCCGACGGCGTCGACCCGGCCGTGGCCGCGCTCATCGGCTGCTGCGTGACGACCGGTGTCGGCGCGGTGTTCAAGACCGCCGACGGTCCCCGCCGGATCGTCGGTCGCGGTGATCGGCCTCGGCGGAGTCGGACTGTCGTGCGTGATGGGCGCCGCGGTGGCCGGAGCGTCCCGGATCGTGGCGATCGACCGGGTGGCGGCCAAGCTCGACGTCGCGCGCGAGGTCGGCGCGACCGACACGCTGCTCGCCGACGAACGATGCCGACGACGATGCTCACCGCGCTGCGCGACCTGACCGACGGCGGCCCGGACTTCGTGTTCGAGGCGATCGGCCGGCGTCGACGGCCGAGCTCGCGATCGAGGCCGCTGCCGGTCGGCGGGACGGCCGTGCTGGTCGGCATGACCCCGCTCGGCGAGCGGGCGTCGTTCGAGGTCTACCCGTTCGTCGACGGCTCGCGGCGGATCCTCGGCTCGAACTACGGGTTCGGCCGAGCCGGCCGTCGACTTCGTCGCGCTACGCGGCGTGGATGCTCGAGGGCCGACTGCCGGTCGAGCCGCCTGATCGACCGCCGGATCGGCCTCGACGACCTCGAGGACGCGTTCGAGGCGATGCGCGGCGGGCGGTATGCCCGCCAGGTGATCGACCTTCTGACGGTACCGGCCTCCGCCTCTGCCGCTGCAGCTTCCTCCTCCTCCGACGGCGCGATGACCGGCGGCTCGGGCTCCTCGATCGGCGGGAGCAGCGGGCCGCCGGTGATCAGGCGCGTCGCGCGACCGTGGGTCAGGAACGACCATCGCCCAGCGGACGAGCACGACGATCCGGTTGGCGAACCCGATCAGGTAGGCGATGTGGATACCGAGCCACAGCAGCCACGCCAGTGAACCCGCCCTGCCGGCCGAACGGGCCCATCCACGGGATGTCGGTCACGCCCGACAGCCGACCGATGACCGCCACGTCGCCGTGGTTGCGAATAGCGGAACGGCTCGTACGGACGGCCCAGGATGCGGCGCCGGATGACCTTCGCCGCGTACGAGCCGCCCTGGATGCCGCCCTGGGCGACGCCGGGCGTCGCGCGATCCGGCTTCCACGGCTGCACGGCGGCGTCACCGACGACGAAGATCTCCGGGTGCCCGGGCACGGTCAGGTCGGGCTCGACGATGACCCGTCCGTTGCCGGTCGGTCGTGGCGCCGGCGGCCTCGGCCACCTTCCGGGCGAACGACGAGGCCTGCACGCCCGCGCCCCACAGCACGGTCCGGGTCGGGATGACCTCCTCGGGCGGCCTTCGCGTCGGCCGTGGGGCGGACGCGCACGCAGCGGTCGTCGATGTGAGTGACGGTCGTGTCGGTCCGGACCGTCACGCCGAGCCGCTCGAGCTGCTCGCCGGGCGGACGCGTGAACGGTCGGCCGGGTAGCGTCGGCAGCACCCGGTCCATCGCCTCGACCAGGACGATCCGCGCGTCGGTCGGGTCGATCGCCCGGAAGTCGCGCCGCAGCGTGTCGCGGGCGATCTCGCCGAGCGAGCCGGCCAGCTCGACGCCCGTCGGGCCGCCGCCGACCAGCACGAACGTCATCCACTCGCGACGCCGCTCCGGATCTGCTTCCCGTTCCGCGGCCTCGAACGCGATGAGGATGCGCCGGCGGATCTCCAGCGCGTCCTCGAGCGGTCTTCAGGCCCTGGGCGTGCGGTCGCCCAGTCGTCGTGCCCGAAGTACGTGTGGTGCGCGCCGGTCGCGACGATCAGCGTGTCGTAGACGATCGGCCCGCCGTCGGACACGAGGACCGCGCGCCGGTCGACGTCGATGCCGACCGCCTCGCCGAGGATGACCGTCGTGTTGCGCTGACGGCGACAGGATCGAGCGCAGCGGCTGGGCGATCTCGCCCGGCGACAGGGCGCCCGTCGCGACCTGGTAGAGCATCGGCTGGAACAGGTGGAAGTTGCGCCGGTCGAGCAGCGTGACCGCGACCTCGGGGTCGCTGCCTGAGACTACGGGCGGCGTACAGGCCCGCGAATCCACCCCCGACGACGAGGACCCGATGCCGGGCCCGCTCGTTCGGGCCCGCGGTCACGCCGCGGGCGTGCCGTCAGGATCGGTCGTCGGACCGGCGACCACCGCGCGGCGGGGTGGCGTGGCCGGGGGTCGCGACGGGTGCGACCGGCATCTCGGGTGCGCGCGCGGCGCGTCGACCACCGGGCGCCACAGCGACCTCGGTCATCGCGGCCGCCTGGTCCTCCTCGACCTCCGCGCCCCAATCGTCCTCCTCGACCGCCCACACGTCGGGGGCCGATCCGATCTGCGTGATGGCGGCGCGGGCCGCCGATCACGCTCGAACCGCCGAGATCGAGGCCCGGGCCGACCGGGGTGAGACGCACGGGGCCGGCCGGATGCGGGTCGATGACCTCGACGTCCTGCTGGGGCGCGTCGCATCGGTAGCAGCGTGGGAGGCGCAGGTCGTTCACCGATCGACAGCTGGCACAGATCCACATCGACGAGGGGTCGGCGCCGCGATAGCGGCTCGACCGGGGCTGGACGACGAAGCGATACAGCAGCCACGCGGCGGTCGGGCCGCCGAGCAGGACCATGGCGACAAGAGCGGCCGGGACCTGCCCCATCCCGCGTCGCAAGGCGTTCGATCCACGTGGCCGATTTCGAACTGCACGCGCCTATGCCCCCTGCAGGACCCTAGACTACACCGGACGATACGGCGTTACGCCACAAGAATTTACACAGAATTCGTTGACTTCGTGCTACTTGTCGCGTTCCGTGGCCGCGGTGAGCGCCGGCCTGAGCGGCGGCCAGACGGGCGACGGGGACGCGGAACGGCGAGCACGACACGTAGTCGAGACCGAGCGCCTCGCACTTGAAGATCGACGCCGGATCGCCGCCGTGCTCGCCGCAGATGCCGAGCTCGAGGTCGGGCCGGGTCGCCCGGCCCTTCTCGACGGCGACCTTCATGAGGCCCGCGACCGCATCGTCGAGCGTCTGGAACGGGTTGACCGGCAGGATGCCGTCCTCGACGTACTTGAGCAGGAAGCCGCCCTCGGCGTCGTCGCGGCTGTAGCCGAACGTCATCTGGGTCAGGTCGTTCGTGCCGAAGCTGAAGAACGCGGCGTCCTTGGCGATCTCGTCGGCGGTCGAGCGCGCCGCGCGGGACCTCGATCATCGTGCCGAACTTGTAGTCGACGTCGACGCCGCCGGCCGCCGCCTCGACGGCCTCGACCTCGGCCTCGAGCAGCTGCCTTCGTCTGCCGCAGCTCGTTCGGCGTGACCGACGAGCGGGATCATGATCTTGGCGATCGGGTTGCCGCCGGCTCGTCTTGACCGCGATCTGGGCGTTGAGGATGGCCCGGGTCTGGATCTTCACGAAGTCCGGGATCATCAGGCCCAGCCGGACGCCGCGCAGGCCGAGCATCGGGTTCTGCTCGTGCATCGACTTGATCGTCGCGAGCAGCTCCTTGTCCTCCTCCGACGCGCCGCCGGTGGACTCGGCGCGGGTGACCTTGACGAGCTGCTCCTCGAGGTTGGGCAGGAACTCGTGGAGCGGCGGGTCGATGAGCCGGATGACGACCGGCAGGCCGTCCATCGCCTGGAAGATGCCCTCGAAGTCGCCCTGCTGGAGCACCTCGAGCTTGGCCATCGCCGCGTCGAACGTGGCGACGGCGTCCTCGCTCGTCGCCGGTCGAGCGGCTCGCCGGCGGCGGCCTTGGCCTTGGCCCGCGTCGCCTGGTTGGCGACGAGGATCGCGCCACGGACGATCTCGAGCCGCTCGCCCTCGCGGAACATGTGCTCGGTGCGGCACAGGCCGATGCCCTCGGCGCCGTAGCTCGCGGGCCTGGGCGGCCTCCTCGGGCTTGTCGGCGTTGGTCCACACGCCCATGCGCCGGATCTCGTCGGCCCAGCCGAGGATCTTCTGGAGCTCGGGCTGGTCCTCGAACCGGGCGCTCACGGTCGGCAGCTGCGCCGAGGTAGAGGTCGCCGGTCGAGCCGTCGAGGCTGACCCAGTCGCCCTCCTTGAAGTCGATGCCGGTGCGGGCGCACGAGGCGGACTTCGTCGCGTAGTCGACGACGAGGTCCGCGGAGCCCGCCACGCACGGCTTGCCGATCTGGCGGGCGACGACCGCGGCGTGCGAGGTCGCGCCGCCACGGGCCGTGATGATGCCCTGCGCCACGGCCATGCCATGGAAGTCGTCGGGCGACGTCTCGATGCGGACGAGGATCGACCTTCTCGCCGCTGCTCGACCCACTCGACGGCGGTGTCGGCGTCGAACACGGCCCGCCCGACGGCCGCGCCGGGCGAGGCGTTGAGGCCCTTCACGATGCGTGTGGCGGTCTCGAGCGCCTTCGGGTCGAACGGTGTCGCGCAGCAGCTGGTCGACGTGTGCCGGCTCGATGCGGGCGATCGCCTCCTCCTTGGTGATCGTGCCCTCGTCGACCATGTCCGCGGCGATGCGCACCGCCGCGGCCGCCGTCCGCTTCGCGGACCGTGTCTGGAGCATGTACAGGCGGCCGCGCTCGATCGTGAACTCGAGGTCCTGGACGTCGCGGTAGTGCGACTCGAGCTGCTGGCCGATGCGCTGGAACTCGGCGTAGACCTCGGGCATGTCGGTCTGCATCTGCGCGATCTTCGGCGCGGTCCGGATGCCGGCGACGACGTCCTCGCCCTGGGCGTTGGTCAGGTACTCGCCGAACAGCACCTTCTCGCCGGTGTTCGGGTCGCGGGTGAACGCGACGCCCGTGCCCGAGTCGTCGCCCATGTTGCCGAACACCATCGTCACGACGTTGACGGCCGTGCCCAGGTCGTCCGGGATGTCCTGGTTCTTGCGATAGTCGCGGGCACGCTTGCCGAACCAGCTCGCGAACACGGCCTTGATCGCGAGGTCGAGCTGCTCGTTCGGGTCGTCCGGGAAGTCGCGGCCGGTGTCGGCCCGACGATCGACTTGAACTCGGCGACGAGCTCCTTGCAGCGCGGCCGCGTCGAGGTCGGTGTCCTGGGCAGCGCCGTGCCGACGCCTTGGCGGCCTCGAGCGCGTGGTCGAAGCGCTCGCCGCCGACCTCCATCACGATTCGCCCGAACATCTGGATGAACCGGCGGTACGCGTCCCAGCCGAAGCGCTCGTTGTCGGTGAGCGCGATGAGCCCCTGCAGCGTCGCCTCGTTGAGCCCGAGGTTGAGGACCGTGTCCATCATCCCGGGCATCGAGAACTTGGCGCCGGAGCGGACGCTCACGAGGAGCGGGTTGGCCGGGTCGCCGAAGCCCTTGCCGGTCCGCCGCTCGACCTCCTTGACCGCGTCGAGGACGTCGTCCCACAGGCCGTCGGGCAGACGTTCGCCGCTGGCGAAGTAGTCGTTGCAGGCCTCGGTCGTGATCGTGAAGCCGGGCGGGGTCGGCAGGCCGGCCTTGGTCATCTCGGCGAGGCCCGCGCCCTTGCCGCCGAGCAGGTCGCGCATCTGGGCGTTGCCCTCGGCCCCGCCCTCGCCCCACGCGTAGATGTAGCGCTTGGCCGCCTTGTGCGGCCGGTCCGCGGTCATGGTCGTGGTCATGTCCGCGGATTGTACCGTCGCGTTCGGGCACCGCTCGGTTGCGGGACGGTGCCGGGCGCCGGTGTGGCGGTCCAGCCCGTCGTCATTGTGTGGGCGGGCCGAATGGCCCGCCCGCCGTGCGTCCGGCGGCGGGTACCATCGTGGCGTGACCGAGCTCGCGAATGCCGCCCTGACCGGCCTCATCGCCACCGAGGACGAGCGCTACAACGCGTCGCTCATCCGGCGGGTCGACCAGCACGAGAGCCTCGCCTACTTCTGGGTGAAGTTCGACGGAGAGCCGACGCCGTTCGAGCCCGGCCAGTACATGACGATCGGCGTGTTCGTCGACGGGCGGATCGTGCAGCGGCCCTACTCGGTGGCCTCGGCGCCAAGCGACGCCGGCACCACCGGCTACGAGATGTACCTTCGGCTCGTCCAGGGCGGCACGTTCACCCCGGTGCTGTGGGACCTGCCGGTCGGTCATCGGATGCGGATGATCGGGCCGAAGGGCAAGTTCACGCTCCAGCCGGACGACGACCGCACGCACCTGTTCGTCAGCTCGGGGACCGGCAACGCCCCGTTCATCGCGATGATGCGCCAGGCGTTGATCGACGGCCGTCCGCGTCGAGCGGTGTTCCTCAACGGCGTGTCGCATGTCGGGGACCTCGGCTACCGGGACATCGTCGAGGGCTGGGAGTCGAGCGGCGAGTACCCGGTCAGGTTCATCCCGACGATCTCGCGGCCAGGTGATCCGTCGAACGCCGGTTGGACCGGGCGGACGGGCCGGGTCGAGACCATCGTGGCACCGGTGATCGAGGAGCTGGGCCTGCGACCCGACGACACGGTCGCCTACCTGTGCGGCAACCCGGACATGATCCAGACGACCGAGGCGACGCTGCTAGAGCTGGGCTTCCCCGAGGAGGCCGTCCACAAGGAGCTGTACTGGCCCAAGGGCAAGGAACCGCGCGGCGTGGTGGGCGCGGCAGACGCCGCGGCCGCCGCCGACGACGAGTAGGGCCGGCCCGCGGGAGATCCGTCGCGAACATCGATGGGGGCGGCCTTCCGCGGCCCCACGCGGGCGTTCACGGTCCATTCCGTCGCGGAGATCAGCTGGGACGGCGTGTGCGACACATCCGCGCCGCAGCGCTCACCCGAACCCGCTGGGTCCCCGGACGAACGCCGGTACGACCGTCCGGAGCGATATCCGCGACGAACAGGACGCCCGCCAGGGCTCCCACGGGGTCGCCAAGCCATCGGCGGACCTCCGGTCCCCGCGCGGGGAGCGCGACGTCGAACACCCCGGCATGGGCGCGGACCTGGCGCCGAGCGCGATCCGTGTCAGGCAAGACGAGCACACGCCCGACAGCGGTCGGCGCCCAGCCGAGCCGCTCCCGCCCGATCCGCTCGGTGACGAGCCTGACCTTCTCATCGAGCTTCCGGAGCGTCTCTTCCACGCGCGTCAGGTCGGACTTCACTTCCTCGACCACGACGGCCAAGCGGTCAGCCCGGCTGCCGAACAGGTCGATCGATCCACGCTCGCCATAGACCGAATACGTCAGCTCCGGGATCACCTCCCATCCAAGCCGTCGAAGGCGCACAACCGACGCATCGACGAGCGCCGCGTGGCGTGCGTCCAGAAGACGATCGAGCGACGGCCCGCGCCACAGCACCTGGCCTTCGAACCCACTGCCGACGACGCCGAACACCCGCCGAAGCGTTGCGATCGACAGCGTCGAGCAGTGTCCGTGCTCGATCGACGAGATGAGCGATTGCGAGACGCCCGCCCGAGCTGCGACGTCGACCTGCCGCAATCGGGCCCGCAGCCGGAGTTCGCGGAGCGCGCGGCCGATCCGGTGGTCATCCACGCCCGCATCGTGCGGACGGGCGCTCTTCCCGCGCTCAACTGCGCGTCGCTTGTAACGGTGCGAACCAGGCCGGACGCCGTGTCGGGCGACGACGGGATGCCCGCCCGGCTGCTCGGCTGGGCCCTCGACCACGCCCAGGGTCGGACGGCCGCTGCGCTTCGCATCGCGACGGGCGACGACCGGCCGACGGGCGTGGTCACAGGCAGCTGAGGCTCAGGGTGCCAGGCGCTGCCAGCTCCCGGAGGCCGACCTCGGGATCGTCCAGGTCATCCGCTCGGCCTCCCCGGTCGCGACGTCGAACAGCCAAGTCGTGCCATCGTCCTGATAGGTCGCCAGGACCGTGGTCCCATCGGGCGAGAAGGCGACCGCCGCCCCGTTCGTCAGCTCGGGATGGGCATCCCCCATCCCAACGACGGGTCCGCTGCCATCGATGGGGAGGATCGTCGGTCGGTAGCCTTCGGCGTCATACCGCTCGACGAGGAGCTTCGTCCCGTCCGGCGAGAACCGTGGTGAGAGGTCGGTGAAGGTGTAGTCCGGGCTGAAGTCGACACCCATATCGGTGCGCGAATCGATGTCCACGACATGGATCCGTCCCTCCCCGTCGGTCCCCCACGTGGCGTACGCGAGCTTCGTGCCATCGGGCGATATGGCCGGCGTGTTGACCGCCGTGGGCATGACCACGATGGGCTTCAGGCCGGTCCCATCCGGGCTGACCAGGTAGTACCCACGTTCGACGCCGGTCGTCGCGCCGGTGATCACGAGCTGGTCGTGGTTCGGTCGCCACACCGCCTCGACCACGTCCATGTCCAGCTCGAAGCTCGAGGTCGAGCCATCGGCAGGGTCGAGGATCGTCACCAGTCCGCGCGCGTCACCGGACCGCGAGAGCGAGATGCGGTCACCGGTCGGCGACCAGTCGAACCATCCGATCTCCGGAGCGGGATCGGCGATCTGGCGGAGGTTCGTGCCGTCCCCATTCGCGACGAACAGCGCGGCTGGGCCCCCGGCCGTCCGCCGGTCGAACGCGAACTGGCTCCCGTCATTCGAGAACCACGGGTTCGCATCAAGCTCCGACCCGGAAATCAGGGCTGTGATCTCGCCCGTCTCGGGATCGGCGGACACGATGTCGCCCTCGGATGAGCTGAACACGATCTGACCATTCCGGGCCGGTCCGAACGGCGTCGGGAGTCGCTGCTGCTGCGAACCGATGTAGACCGCGAGACCCGCAGCGATCAGGAGGCCGATGAGCGCAACGACCAGGAGCGGTCGCCACGGGAAGCGCCGCGACGCGAGCGGCTGTACGGCGATGTCCACGGGAAGCCACCTTTCGGGGTAGCTCCAGGCAGGTCGCTGACGCGTGCCGGCGGTCTGCCGGAGCATGTCGTCGAAGTAGTCGGGGACCTGCGCCGGCGCGAGCTCGGTCATGAGCTCCGGGATGGTGCGCTCGAAGCGCTCGAAGGTCGTCATGCGAACTGCCCCTTCGGCACCGGTGCGAGATCGGGATCGATGTCGGCCAGCGCGGAGCGCATCAGCCCCATCGACCGATGGAGGCGGGATTTCGCCGTGCCCAACGGGATCCCCAGCGTGCTGGCGATCTCGGGCACCTCGAGGTCGAAGTAGAAGCGGAGCACCACGACCGCGCGCTGATCGGGCGGCAGTCGTCGGAGGATCAGGTCGAGCAGCTCACGGTCGGCGACCATCGTCGAGACGTCGCCGATCGCCGGCCCGTCGGCCGGTGACAGCTCCACCTCGATCGGGCGCCGCCCGCGCCTGCGCAGCATGTCGATGCACGACCGGGCCACGAGACTGCGCAACCACGCCTCGAAGCGATCGGGATCGCGGAGCGAGGGGAGGCTGCGCCAGGCCCGGATGAAGCCCTCCTGGACCGCATCTCGCGCGAGGTCCTGGTCCCGGAGGATGAGGCGAGCCGCCGAATCCAGCCGCGCGACGAACGCGCCGGCCAGCACCGCGAAGGCGTCATGATCGCCTCGCTGCGCTCGCTCGACGAGCTCTCGCTGGTCCACGGCCCACCAACTGCGTCGGCGCGGCGATCGTCGTCGCGCTCAGATGGTAGTCGTCGGGCGTGGGCCGATTCGTTCCCGGTGCCTCAGGGCACCACGATCGTCAGGTACCGCGGTAGTACGAGCTCTGCTTGCGCGCGGCGAGGCCTCCGATGCCCCACGTGGCGAGGTCGATCATGAACGCCAGGATCAGGAAGATGATGTTGAGCAGAGTCAGGCCATTCGGCGAGACGAAGCCATAGATCAAGGTCGTCCACGGCAGGACCAGGAACCCGAGCAGCAGGAACAGCTGCGAGCCGAATACCGCGTTCCAGTAGCCGGGATCGTTCGCCCACCCGACAAGGAGCGCGAACCTGGGCAGGAGCGCTCCGAAGATCGCCATCATTGGTGACACCCTCCCTCGTCCACGGCTGGACCGGCGCTCACCGCTCGGCCGACGCGGACTCGATGGAGTCTACGCACACTGTCTACCCGACCGGTCGATCAGCGCGCCGCGTGGCCCGTGCGGTAGTGCGCTGCCAGCAGGTCCTCGCCCCAATCGTTGGCGAGGTCGCGCCACACCGCGTGGATGTGGTTGGCCCCGTTCTGCGTGTTGTCGTATTCGATCAGGAGACGCGGGCCATGGACCGCGTAGTAGTGCCCGCGACCGGGTTCGATCGGACCGGCCCACGCGAAGTGCGTGTCCCCGAGCCCGTCGGTCGCGATGCGCTCCCAGTCGGCGGCGGCGATCTCGTCGCTGGCCCGACCGAGGTAGTGGCCGATGAGCCGCTCGAGCCGCTCCCGGCCGGCATCGTCCAGCTCGTCGTACCGGATCCCGTGCGGGACCGAGCGCGCATCGGCCCGGGCGCTGTTGCCGGTGAGGATCTCGGGCGGGGCGACCGGGTCGACGACCGCGATCTCCCGCTGCGTCGGCGTCAGGTTGGAGAGCAGGTCGCGGGCCAGTCCTTCTTCGCCGGTCAGCACCCGCGTGCCGGCGGTCGGCCCGGCCGGCACGACGGCCGGGTTGGCGCCGAGGAACGACGGGCTGCTCCCGACGACGCGACCCTCCGCGACGGTCATGTGGATCGCGACGTGGTGCCCGCCGACCCGCCACGACCACGGGGCGCCGGCCGACGGGTCGCCGAAGGCCGCGAACCAGTACAGCTCAGGGTCGCGCCGCGGCCAGTTCGCCCGGCCCCCCTCGAGCTCGAGCGCGCCGAGGACCGTCTCGAGCGCGATGACATCGGCCACCTCGCGGGCACCGCGCTCGCTCATCGACGCGCGCACGATGCCCATCGCGGTCTCGCGCTGTCGAGGCTCCATGTCGCGCAGCGCCAGGCCCTCGCGCTCGCCCGGCGTGAACGCCCAGACGAACCGCTCCTCGGTGTCGAACGGGAACGTCGCGCGCTCGCGCTGCGCCGGGTCGAGCGTCTCGAGCCAGGCGCCGACCGATCGCGCGAGCGCGTCGGCGACGGTCATCCCGCCCGCGCGGCCTCGAGGCGGTCGAGGATCAGCCGGGTCACGCCCTCCACGGGCACGCGCTCCTGGGCCATGGAGTCGCGGTCGCGGACGGTGACGGCGCCATCCTCGAGCGAGTCGACATCGACCGTGACGCACCATGGCGTGCCGATCTCGTCCTGGCGCCGGTAGAGCTTCCCGATGGCGGCCGTGTCGTCATAGACGGCCATCGTGTGGCGCTGCAGGTCGGCCTTGATGCGATGGCACAGCTCGACGATCTCCGGCCGCTTCTTGAGCAGCGGCAGCACGGCGACCTTGTACGGCGCCAGCTCCGGGTGGAGGGCCAGCGATACGCGGGTCTCGCCGCGGACCTCCTCCTCGCGGTACGCGTCGATGAGGAACGTGAACGGCGCGCGGTCGCCACCCGCGGACGTCTCGATGATCCACGGCACGACGTGCTCGTTGGTCGCCTGGTCGAAGTACTCGAGGGACTCGCCGCTCGCCTCGGAATGGCGCGACAGGTCGAAGTCGCCGCGGTTGTGGACGCCCTCGAGCTCCTTCCAGCCGAACGGGAAGCGGTATTCGACGTCGACCGCCTTCTTGGCGTAGTGGGCCAGCTCGTCGGGGCGGTGCTCCCGGGTGCGCAGCCGCGCCGGGTCCACGCCGAAGCGCTCGTACCACGCGCGACGGCGTGGCAGCCAGTCCTCGAAGGCGGCGGTGGCCGCGTCCGGGCGGACGAAGTACTGCATCTCCATCTGCTCGAACTCGCGCATCCGGAAGACGAAGTTGCCTGGGCTGATCTCGTTGCGGAACGCCTTGCCGACCTGGGCGATGCCGAAGGGCAGCTTCTTGCGCGAGGACTGCAGGACGTTCTTGAAGTTCACGTAGATGCCCTGGGCCGTCTCCGGCCGCAGGTAGACGATGGCGGCATCCTCCTCGACCGGGCCGAGGTAGGTCTTGAGCATCAGGTTGAACTGGCGCGGCGCCGACAGCGGCCCGCCGTCGACCGGGCAGCGCAGCCCCAGGCGCTCGACGACGCCCGGGTCGAGCAGCTCCTGCGGCCCGAGATCCTCGGCACCGGGCAGCTCGTCGACGCGGAACCGGCGATGGTCGGTCTGGCACTCGACCAGCGGGTCGCTGAACGACCCGACGTGGCCGGAGGTGATCCACACCTGCGGGTGCATGAGGATGCCGGCGTCCAGGCCGACGATGTCGTCACGCTCCTGCACCATCGCACGCCACCACGCGCGCTTGACATTGTTCTTGAGCTCGACGCCGAGCGGGCCGTAGTCCCACACGGCGTTGATGCCGCCGTAGATCTCGGACGACGGGTAGATGAAGCCGCGGCGCTTCGAGAGCGAGACGATCGTGTCGAGGTCGGCGACGGCCGGGGCGACGTCGTCCGCGGCGTCGACCGGCGGCTGGGTGGGGGTGGTCACGGGAGGTCTCCGCTGATACGCGACCGTGGCATGGCCGCGCGGGATGCGTGGACCCAGATGCTACCGCGCGCGGCTACCAGTAGCGTTCGGTCGTGGCGCCCGGGACGTCCTCATCGAGGCTGGCTGATCGGCGACGGCGACCGGTAACAATCGATGCGACTGCTCGTCCTACGTGCGTGACCGACATGCCGGCCCCTCTGACGCCCGCGGACCATCGACCCGCCCTCGAGCGGCCGCGGAAGGGCGGGCGCGCCGATGATCTGACCCTCGCCGCGTTGTACGAGGAACACCGCTCCGAGGTCCTCGGCTTCCTCGTACGGATGACCCGCGATCCCGAGGCCGCCGAAGATATCCTCCAGGAGACCTTCATCAGCCTGATCGACGAGGCCCACGCCGGGCGGATGCCCGACCGCGTCAGGCCCTGGCTCTACCGGACGTCATCGAACGAAGCGATCAGCCGCTCACGCCGCCGGGCCAGGCTGACCCGGCTCCTGCCACGCCTACTCGATCGCCGGGAGCCGGCCCGCCCAGAGGGCGAGACCCTTCGTATCGAGCGGGACTCCGAGCTACATGCAGCACTGGCGACCCTCGAGCCCGACGGACGGGTCGCCCTCCTCCTCGCCGCACAGGGTTTTGCGGGCAGCGAGATCGCCGCCTCGATCGGCCGGACCGAGGGCGCCACACGGACGCTCATGAGTCGCTCGCGGGTCCGGCTCCGCCTGCTCCTCGAAACTGCGGAGGGTCAGTCATGACTCTCACCGATCGCCCGGTCCACGACCGCATCCTGGAACTCGCCGCCAGCACCATCGACGGTCCCTTGACGGCCTCCGATGCCGCCGAGCTCGAGGCTCACCTCGCCGGCTGCCCTGCCTGCGCCCGCTTCGCGGCCGCGATGCAGACTGATGCCTTCGTGCTCGCCCAGCCGCTCGATCTGCTGCCCAGCAGCCGGGTCGACGGAGCGGTCGCCGCGGCCATCGCGCGAACTGGTGCCCGGCCGCAGCGGCATCTCCTGCTGGCCGCCGCCGCCCTGGTCCTCCTGGCGATCCTCGGGGTCGTCGCGGTCGGCAGCTATCTCCAGCGTGCGGCCGACGACGACTTGCGAACGACCATCACGCCGAGCGTCCCGATCGTCCAGGTCCGGCCCGGTCCCGAGGCATCCTCGATCACGATCGGCGAGACGTGGGAAGCGGTCGGCATCGAGGACAGCCCGACCAGTCGCTCCATCCAGGCCGTGACCATCGTCGGCTCCACCCTCGTCGGCGTGGGCCGCGGCGAGTGCCTCCCGAACTCGACCGACCCCACCGAATGCTACGGAGCCGCCTGGACGAACGTGGGCGGTGCGGGTTGGACCGCGGCCCCGAACCAGCCCGGCCTCGAGATGGGCCTCTCGGTTCCGACAAGCGGGCCGGAGAAGTCGATCTACGACGTCGCCAACGGTCCGGCCGGCCTCGTCGCGATCGGCTACGACTACGACCCGCCACGCTCCGCCTGCACGGTCGCCCCCTGCTCGAACGGTCCGGCCGTCTGGCGATCGATCGATGGGCAGACGTGGGAGCGCGCCCACATCGACCTGGGGCCGGGCATCATCGACCGGTTCAACCAGCCAGTCGCCGCGATCACGGCCGATCCTCGCGGCTATGTCATGGTCGGCTACGCCCATACGCTCGCCGGGGACGGGTCGACCGGTGCGCGCGCCGCCGCATGGACCTCGCCCGACGGCATCGACTGGACGCGTGCGACGGATTCCGACGATATGGACGTCGGCCTGTGCGTCGACACGGGCGAGGAGCCGAGCTGCGGCGGGATGCTCGATGTCGCGGCAACGCCGACGGGCTACGTCGCCGTGGGCCACGCCTTGAACGGGAACGCCGGCCAGCATCGGCCTGCCGCCTGGACGTCGCCCGACGGGCTCACCTGGACGTTGGCAAGCAACGGGCTCGACTTCGACGGCCGACTCTCGGCCGTTACGGCCGGTGGCCCCGGCCTCGTCGCCGTCGGAACGATCTGCCAGCCGGACTGCGTCAGCTCGAACGGCGGAGGAGTCGCTGCGACATCCATCGACGGCGGCGAGTGGACGTCGGTCCCCGTTGTCGGGGCATCCGCTCTCGACGAGATCGCATCCACTCGCGGGCAACAGTTCGCGATCGGTTCGACGTTGGGTGAAAGCCAACAACCGATCGATCTTGAGCTGTGGCGGAGCGACGACGGCGTCAGCTGGCGACGCGAGACCGGTCTGCCCACGATGGCGGATGTGGACGACTACCGCGGCTCCGACATCGCCGTTTCGTCAGATCGCGTGGTGGTGGTCGCCTCCGCCTACGTCGGCGGGTTCGCCTCCCTCAAGAGCATGGCGTACTCGAGCCAAGCCGCGCCCGCGCCGACCGACGCCGCCCCGAGCCCGTCCGCCGTCGAGCCCTAGGCCTCCACGCTGGACCCAGACTGGCTGAGCCGGCGACTGGCGGCGGTTCGCCGATCAGCCAGTCGGCAACGTCGCGGCAAGCACCCGAAGGGCATTGGCACCCATCACGGCGCTGATCTCGGCCTCCGATAGCCCCTCGGCCAGCAGGGCCTGCGTGAGTAGCGGCATCCCGCTCGCATCGAACGGAGTGGGCACGGCGCCGTCGAAGTCGGAGCCCAGCCCGACGTGGTCGATGCCGGCCAGCTCGATCGCGGCGACGATCGATCGGGCGATGGCCCTGGCGTCGTCGCCACCACACGCGACCGGCCAGAACCCGATGCCGACGAGGCCGCCGGTCGCGGCGATGCCGCGGACCTGGTCGTCGGGCAGGTTGCGCACGCCAGGTACCGCGGCGCGGACACCGGTGTGGGACGCCACGACCGGCCGGGCGGCCAGCGACAGGACGTCGTCGATGGTCGCCGACGAGGCGTGGGCGACGTCCATGATCATCCCCCGCGTCTCCATCCTCGACAGCAGGTCGCGTCCCGCGTCGGTCAACCCGCCCTGCACGACGCCGTGCGCCGAGCCGGCGAACGGCGTGTCGAAGAAGTGGGTCGGTGACAGCATCCGGTATCCGGCATCCGCGAGCGCGTCGAGGGTGTCGAGGTCGCCGTCGAGGGCGTGCGCGCCTTCGACCGCGAGGAATGCCGCGGTGATCGATCGGTCCGCCGCCCGGCGGTCGAGGTAGGACTCGAGGTCACGGCGGGACGCGATGAGGGTCAGGGCGCCGTCGGAGCCCGAGGCCATGGTCCGCAATCGATCCGCGAGATGGAGCGCTCGGGCGGTCAGGCTGCCCCACGTGCGCCGTGGCCAGCGCTGGCCGAGGGCGATGAGTGTGACGTCGTCGGTCCGGTCGTCGTTGCGGTCGAGATCGACGTTACGCGGCACCTTCGTCGAGGCGGCCAGGCCGACGAGCGCCACGCCACCCTCGATCAGGCGCGGGACATCGAGGTGGCCGATCGACGCCCGGCGGCGCAGGTCGCGCCCCCACAGCAGCGAATCGGCGTGGAGGTCCACGACCGTGAGGGTGGAATGGAGGTCCACCGCCCGGGCCTGCGCTCGGTACGGCCCGGGACGGTGGACTCGGTTGCGCCGGCGCTCGACGGCCGCCGAAGCGGACGCACCGAGGCCGACCAGACCGGCAAGGAACGCGGCGGAGGACCGGATGGCCCCCGCCGCGTCGTCGGCGGCGCGGTTCAGCTGCCGCGCCACCGGTCCAGGTTCATCAGCGCTCGGTCGGCTCCTCGACCGTCGCCACGATCGGCCGGCGGCGCCGGGCGGTCACGGCGAGCGTCGCCATGGAGGTCACGCCGAGGAGCAGGAGCACCGTGCCCACCGCGGCCGGCTGGGCCGCCGTCGCCTGATCGACGGTGTCGGTCGGCGGCAGCGTGGTCTGTGGGTTGGTCCGGGTGGTCGGAAGGACGCCACCGTCGACCGGCGGGTCGTTCGGGTCCGTCGGGTCGACGTCGTCCGTGTCGTCGGGTGTCGGCGTCGGGGTCGGCTCGACGTCCTCCTCATCCTCGCACTCGATGACGAGCGGCACCTCGCGCCCGATGGGATCCATCGGCGTGTAGCCGTCCGCGCTGTCGTCGGCGATGAGGACGTGGGAGCGAGCCGTGTACGTGCCGGGCTCGAGCTCGCCCGAGCCCTCCCAACCGTCGGCCAGCGTGCCGTCGCCGTTCACCCAGGCGAAGTCCTCGCCCGGCTTGATCAGCTTGCCCGAGCCGTCGATCCGAAGGTAGGCCTCGTCGGGTCGATCCTGACGCGCCTGCTCATCGCCGACGGCGAGGACCAGCGCGAAGAGGGTTTCCGAATCGCAGTCGTAGCGGAGATAGAGCTTGGCACGGGCCGGCATCTCGGGCTTGCCTGCATCGGTCATGTCGGCGAAGAAGTCGTCGCCGAGCGACCAGTCGTCGATGTTGCCGTCGACGGTCGCGGATCCCTGGCTCGGGTTCGGCGCCGCGGCCAGTGTGGCCGGCGCGACCAGCGCCGTGAGGAGAAGGACGCCGGCGACGATGACAGACGCCGACCGCGTCGCCGGCATGCGCCGACGGCGCCCTGAACGGAACCCCCGCATGTAGACCTCCTGGAGGGGCCGGGCCGAAGCCCGGTTGGTGGATCTACCCCGGGATACCCCGACGCGATCCGTATGACGATGACGGGCGCATCATGGCAGCGCGCGCCCTGGCGGTCTAGTACCAATTCCTTCGCACCAGACCGGCCGTATGACCCCTAGTGCGCACCGTACTGCACCGATGGTGGGGCGGCGAGGCACCGGAAGTCCTGCCCCCAAAGTCCTGGAACGGCCCGGCAGGTCAGGGGGCCGTACGGACCTCGTCGAGGAACGCGAGCGACCGGGCCTCGCGCTCGAGGACGGTCCGCACGAAGTCGCGCAGCGCGGCCTCCGTCTCGGCTTCGACCGCCGGCGCGAGGCGGAGACCGGCGAGCGCTTCGATGTCGAGGCGCTGGTAGGCCTTGAGCAGCTTGAGCCCCTCGAGGCTGAGCCCCGTCCGATCGTGCGGCGGCCCCGGGCAGCGCTCGCAGAGGACGCCGCCGAGCGGTGGCACCCAGCGGAACCGCTCGTCCGACTCGAGCACGCGGTCGCACTCGACGCAGCGATCGACCTCGGGTCGGACGCCGAGCTCGTCGAGGAGATGCATCTCGAACCAGCGCGCGACCCGGCCGGGCGCCATGCCCGCGTCGAGCAGCTCGTAGGCCCTCCTGAGGAGCGCGTACAGGGGTTCCGCGGCGTGGCGCTCCTCGAGGCTGCGGTCGGCGAGCTCGGCGAGGTACCACGCGGTCGCCGCGCTCTCGAGGTCGTCGCGGAGCTTGAGCCAGGCATGCCCCACGCTGACCTGGGTCACGACATCGAACGTGCGGCCGCGGGCCAGGGCGACGGTCAGCTCGGCGAACGGCTCGAGGCTGCCGCCGATCCGCGACGTCGGCTTCCGGATGCCCTTGGCGATGGCCTTGAGCTTGCCGCCCGCGGGGGTGATGAGGGTCAGGACGCGATCGGCTTCGCCGAGGTCGAACCGCGACAGCACGATGGCGTCCGTGGTGTAGCGACGGGGGACGGGCATCTCGTTCCGGACGGTAGCACGGGCGTCATCCGGAGACGCGCGAGCGACGTATCCGTATCAGGCGCCGGCGCGGTCGCGTCCCCCGTGCCGGCGCTTGCTCGCGTTCGGAGGGGTGGTGTGGCACGTCATCAACAGGCTACTTCCGGCGGACACGTTTCAGTGTAGACTGACGGGGAGATGACCACCGCCTCGCCGGACCTGGAGCTCGCCGACCTCATCGCCGACACCGAGGACGAGATCGTCCGCCTCGTGCAGGACCGCGACCCGTCGACGCACGGGCTGTACGAGATGGTCCGGTACCACCTCGCGCTGGACGGCAAGAACGCGAACGGCGGCAAGCGCGTCCGGCCGCTGCTCGGGCCTGCTCGCCTACGCGTCGATCGCCGGCGACCACCAGCGGGCGCTGCCGGGCGCTGCCGCGGTCGAGCTGGGGCACAACTTCAGCCTCGTCCACGACGACATCGAGGACGGCGACACCGAACGCCGCCATCGACCCACGCTGTGGACGGTCCACGGCGTCCCCCAGGCGATCAACGCCGGCGACACGCTGTTCAGCCTGTCGCGCATCGCGCTCCACCGGCTGACCGAGCTCGGCTTCTCCGACGCGAAGGTGCTGCGGCTGATGCGGCTGTTCGACGAGACGTGCCTGGCGCTGTGCGAGGGCCAGTACATCGACATCGCCACCAGCGAGTCGGACCAGGTCATGTCGATCGACGCCTACTTCGACATGATCGGGCGCAAGACGGCGGCGCTCATCGCCGCCTCGATCGAGGCCGGGGCACTGCTGGCGACCGACGACGAGGCGGTCATCGGGCGGTACCGGGCGTTCGGCTGGGCGCTCGGCATCGCGTTCCAGGTCAACGACGACCTGCTGGGCATCTGGGGCGCGGAGCAGGCGACCGGCAAGGCCGCCTCCGACGTCGCCCACCGCAAGAAGACGCTGCCGGTCATCTATGCGGTCGAGCATGCCGGGCCGGAGGATCGAGCGCGGCTGGTGGAGCTGTACGCGGCTGACGCCCTCGGGACCGACGAGCAGGCCGAGATCGTGCGCATCCTCGAGCGGGTCGGGGCACGGGACTACACGCGCGACACGGCGCGCCGGTACCGCGACCAGGCCCTCGCCGAGCTGGACGCCGCGGGCGTCGTCCAGCCGGCGGCCCGGGCACGACTCGAGCAGATCATCGTCGGGGTGATCTCGGCGTAACCGTTCGTGCGCGGCGTGGACTGGGAGTCCACGCCAGGAGGCCCAGCAGTGCCCAACGTGGCGCCTCGACGCGGAACGTGGACTGCCACGCCGAGTGCCGGGGCTGAGGGCCGGCGTCGGAGGGCTTCGACCCGCTCTCGTGGACTGTGAGTCCCGCGCCGGCCGGACGCTTAGCGATCCGCCTCGTCGTCCGCCAGCTCGGACTCTTCGCGCGAGCGCACGACCAGCACCTTGCGACACGCGCCGTCCGTCGGTCGATTCCACCGTCAGCGTCAGCCCGTCGAGCGACACCTGGTCGCCGGGCTTCGGCACGCCGCCGATGCGGTGGTAGATCAGCCCGCCGACCGTGTCGTACTCGTCCTCGTCCTCGAGCGGCACCGGCGTCTCGAACAGCTCGGACAGGTCATCGACCGCGGCCCGCCCGTCGACCCGCGCCTCGTCGTCGGACAGGCGCACGATCATCGGCTCCTCCTCGTCGTACTCGTCCTGGATCTCGCCGACGATCTCCTCCAGCAGGTCCTCGATCGTCACGAGGCCGGCCGTCCCGCCGTACTCGTCGAGCACGATCGCGATGTGGACCTTGCGCCGCTGCAGCTCGTGGAGCAGGTCGTCGACCGACATCGACTCGGGCACGAACACCGGCGTCCGCAGCAGCGACCGCATCGCCGGCGGGTCGGGCGCGCCGGCCTTGAGGAACGGCAGCAGGTCCTTCGCGTAGACGATGCCGATGATCTCGTCGATCGTCCCCTCGTAGACCGGGATGCGCGAGTGGCCCTCGGTGACGATCGCGTCGATCGCGTCGCCGATCGTGGCGTCGGCCGTCAGCGACGACCATCGCCGTGCGCGGGACCATGACCTCGTGGACGCGCTGGTCGCCGAGCTCGATGACCGCGTGGATCATCTGCTCCTCCTCGGCCTCGAGGATGCCCTGCTCGCCGCCCTGCTCGATGATCAGGCGCAGCTCCTCGGAGCTGATCCGCTCGTCGGCCGGGACGTCGGCGCGGAACAGGCGGCTGACCCAGCGGGTGACCGTCGTGAGCGCGCCGACCAGCGGGCCGAGCAGCGTCCCCAGGACCTCCATGAACCGCGACGTGGAGAGCGCCACCCGCTCGGCGTGGGCCAGCCCGATCTGCTTCGGCACGAGCTCGCCGAACACGATCGTGAACAGCGTGAGCAGGATCGTCACGACCACCAGCGCGATGCCCTCGGCGGCGTTCGCCAGCGGACCGAACTGGCGCAACACGTCGGCGGCGCCGTCGACGAGGCTGACCGCCGCGAACGCCGACGCGAGGAAGCCCAGGAAGTTGATGCCGATCTGGATGACCGCCAGGAACCGGCCCGGGTTGCCCTTGAGATGCTGGACCCGGACGGCCGCGCCGTTGCCCTCGTCGATCAGCTGCTGGATCCGGCTGCGGCGGAGCGTGACGAGGGCGATCTCCGTCGCCGAGAAGATCCCGTTGAGCACGACGAGGATGACGATGAGGCCGAGCTCGGGCAGGGCGCCGCTCACGAGGGATCGTCACCGGCAGCGGGTTCCGACGCCTCCTCGGCTGGTTTCGGGCGTGGCTCGCGGATCCGCGCGGGGACGCCGACCGCGAGCTTGCCGGGCGGGACGTCCTTCGTCACGACCGCACCGGCGCCGGTCCGGGCACCCTCGCCGATCTCGCGCGGGGCGACGATCATCGTGTCGACCCCGATGAACGCGCCGTCGCCGATCGTCGTGCGCGTCTTGCGCGTCCCGTCGTAGTTGGCCGTCACTGTGCCCGCGCCGATGTTGACCCGCTCGCCGATCTCGGCGTCGCCGAGGTAGCTCATGTGGTGCGACTTGGAGCCCGCACCGAGGCGCGAGTTCTTGAGCTCGGCGTAGTTGCCGACCTCGGCGCCCCTGTCCGACCACGCTGCCGGGTCGAAGGTGGCTGAACGGGCCCACCGACGCCTCGTCCTCGACCGTCGACGACTCGACGATCGACGCCCACACGCGCGCGTTCCGGCCGATGATCGAGTCGACGATCTGGCTGCCGGCGCCGATGACCGTCCCCTCCCCGACCGACGTCGCGCCGCGCAGGATCACGTTCGGCTCGATCGTGACGTCGGCGGCGAGCGACACGCTCCAGTCGAGGTAGACCGTCGAGGGGTCGCGCATCGTGACGCCGTCGCGCATGTGCTGCTCGTTGCGCCGGACGCGCAGGTTCCATTCGGCGGCCGCGAGCTGCGAGCGATCGTTGATGCCGTCGAACCGGCCGTCGTCCTCGAACGCGACGGCGATCACCAGCCGGCCGTCCTCGCGGGCGAGCCGGACGAGCTCGGTCAGGTACAGCTCCCCGGTCCGCGACGACGGCTCGAGCGATCCGATCCGGCGTCGGAGCCAGTCGGCGTCGAATGCGTACAGACCGGCGTTGACCTCGTTGTTGACGAGCTCGTCGTCGGTCGCGTCCTTGGCCTCGACGATCGCCTCGACCGTGCCGAACTCGCCGCGGACCACGCGTCCGAGCCGAGCGGGGTCGGCGGCGAAGACCGTGGCCAGGGCGATCGCCGCGTCGTCCTCGCGACGGGCGTCGAGCACCGCCCGGAGGTCCTCGCCGGTGACCAGCGGCACGTCGCCGGACAGCACGAGCACCTCGGTCGCATCCTCGGGCACGGCCGGAAGGGCGGCCCGGACCGCGTCGCCGGTCCCGCGCGGCTCGTCCTGGAGGGCGAAGTCGGCGCGCTCGGTGAACGGCGCGCGGATGGCCTCGACCTTCGGCGAGTACACGACGACCGGACGCGACGGGGCCGCAGCGTCGGAGGCGCCGTTCGCCTCGTCCCAGGCGTCGAGGACGTAGGCCAGCATCGGGCGACCACACAGCGGGTGGAGCACCTTCGGCAGCGACGATTTCATGCGCGTGCCGAGGCCGGCTGCCAACACGACGGTGGTGGTGCGGCCGGTCGGGGTGCTCACGCTCGAGCCCGTGGGGTCGGGACTTGGGGGGTTCATGCGCGGCGTCGGGTGTGCGCGGGGCGGCGGTCGCCCACGCTGCAGCCATGGCCCGACGGGCGGAAGGGTGGTGTCATCGCTTGGTCCGCCGGATGGTATGGGCGCCTGTCTGGAGCGTCAAGCGCGTGCCGGCGCCCTATGGCTTGCGTGCGACGGCCTCGATCTCGACCTTGAAGCCCTTCGGCAGGGCCGCCACCTCGACGGTCGTGCGCGCCGGTGGCGGGTCGGGGAAGAACCGGGCGTAGACGCCGTTCATCGCGGCGAAATCGTCGATGTCGGCGAGGAACACCGTCGTCTTGACGACGTCGGCGAAGGTCGCCCCGGCGGCGTCGAGCACGGCCTCGAGGTTGCGCAGCGTTCGCTCGGTCTCCTCCTCGATCGTGCCCTGGCGGACCTCCTGGGTCGCCGGGTCGATCGCGCCCTGTCCCGCACAGAAGATCAGGTCACCCACGACGATGGCCTGGCTGTACGGCCCGACGGCGGCCGGGGCGTTGGTGGTCGAGATCGCCTGGCGGGTCATGTGGTCGCTCCCTCGGGCCGGCTCCGCGTCCGGATGGTCGTCGCGATGATGGATGGCGGACCGTCACCGATCGTGGGGATCCTGCCGTCCGCGACGGCCGCCTCGACGACGCCCACTGCGGCCTCGGCCTCCGCCAGCGAAGGATAGAGGGTCCACATCGTCGGGCCCGACCCGGACAGCCCGATCGGGTGCCCGAGGACCCGCGTGAGCGCGCGCCGCACGCCGACGAGGCCGGGGGCGACGAGGGCGGCCGCCGCCAGCAGGTCATTCGCCGAGGCGAGGACGCCCGCCCGTGCGACGAGGTCGGTCGCCGACAGTCCGTTGCCGAGCTCCTGCGCGAGGTGGGCCGACGTCATCCGCACCGAACCGTCGCCGCCGGTCCCGCCGTGGGCACCGTCGAACACCGCGAACACGTCGGGCGTGCGCACCGCCACCTTCGGGGTGACGAGCAGGATGCCGGGATGGCCGTGGACACCGGTGAGCGGCGTGATCCGCTCGCCACGCCCCTCGATCAGGGCCGGTTCGCCGGTGAGGAAGAACGGCACGTCCGACCCGATGTCTGCGGCCGCCCGGTGGCGGTCCTCGGGGTCGAGGTCGGCGCCCCACGCCTCGAGCGCGCCGTCGAACGCCGCCGCGCCGTCGGAGGACCCGCCGCCCAGCCCGGCCGCGACCGGGATCCGCTTGTCCAGCCGCGCCGCGAGCGACGGCGTCGGGGGCCGTCCCGGGCCCGCACCGACGGCGGCACGTGCGGCGCCGATGGCGCGGAGCACGAGGTTGTCCTCGATCGGGCCGGTGTCGAGCCCGGTCACGTGGAGCGTGTCGCCGCGCGCCGAGGCTCCGGACGGGGCGAGGGTCAGGACGTCATGGAGGTCGAGCGGCACGAACACCGAGTGGAGGTCGTGGAAGCCGTCATCGCGGCGCCCGACCACGGCCAGCGACAGGTTGAGCTTGGCCGGGGCCAGGCGGACGACCGGCGTCCGGTGCGCCGCGTCGGTCACGTGGACGGCTCGTCGGAGCGACGCCCGCGGCGATCCCGACCGATCGGCCCGAGCGCCTCGCGCAATGCCAGCCACTCCCCGACGTCGAGGGTCTGCGGCCGGCGGTCGGGTGTGATGCCGGTCGCGGCCAGCGCGGCGTCGACCCGGCCCGCGTCGACCGGCAGCTGCCGCGCGAGCACGTTGTGGATCATCTTCCGCCGCTCGCGGAACGCGGCCTGGACCAGTCGCCAGAGCTCGTCCTCCGCATCGGGGCCGAGGCGATCGTCCTCGTCGAACGGCTCGACGACGATCACCGCCGACTCGACCGCCGGCTCCGGCTCGAACGCCTCGGGCGGGACGCGGAACGCGACGCGGACCCGCGCGTGGTACTGCACGAACACCGAGAGGTAGCTCATCTTCCCGGGGGGCGCCGCGATCCGCTCCGCAACCTCGCGCTGGACCATCAGCACGAGCCGCCGGGGTCGCGGCGCCTCGCCGAGCAGCGCGTGCAGGATCGGCGACGTGATGTGGTAGGGCAGGTTGGCGACGACGTCGTATGGCGAGGCGACGAGCCGCACGAGGTCCTGGTCGAGCGCGTCGCCCTCGACGAGGGTCAGGCGCTCGGCATCCAGCTCCACGGCGAACCGATCGCGCAGGAACGCGGCCAGCCTCGCGTCCAGCTCGACGGCCGTGACGACCGCGCCGGCGCCGAGCAGGCCGCCGGTGAGCAGCCCCAGCCCCGGTCCGATCTCGAGGACTCGCGCGTCGGGATCCGGTGCGGCCTCGGCCAGGATGCCGGACAGCACGTCGGCGTCGGCGAGGAAGTTCTGCGACAGCGCGTGGCGGGCGCGCAGCCCGGCGGCCCGGAGCGTGGCACGGACGTCGGCCGGATCGATGATCGCCGGCTGGCGCATCGTCGCGGCCTAGCGTCGAGCGAGCGGCAGCGACGGACGGGCGTCGAGGTCGAGCGCCGCCCGCTCTCCGGCCGCGAACCGTCGAGCGCCGGCCGCGCCGATCATCGCGCCGTTGTCGGTGCACAGCCCCGGCCGGGGGACGATGAGCGGGATGCCGAGCTCGTCCGCCTCGCCCGCCAGCCGCTCGCGCAGGCAGCTGTTCGCGGCCACACCCCCGCCCAGCACGATCGTGCGGGCACCGGTCTCGCGTGCCGCCCGGCCGGTCTTGCTCACGAGCACGTCGACGACCGAGTCCTGGAAGCCCCACGCCAGCTCCGCGGTCGCGGCGGCCGACAGCGGCGCCTCCGCGTCGTCCGCGGCGATGCCCTCCGCGGCGCGGGCATCGGCGACGATGCGCCGGGCGGCGGTCTTGAGCCCGGAGAAGCTGAAGTCGTACGTGTCGCCCATCCACGCCCGCGGGAACCGCACGTCATGGCGCACGGCACCCTCGGCCGCCTTCTGGATGGCCGGACCACCCGGGTAGCCGAGACCGAGCAGGCGGCCGACCTTGTCGAACGCCTCGCCGGCGGCGTCGTCGACGGTCGTGCCGAGCAGTCGATACGTCAGGTGGTCGGTCATCTCGGCGAGGAACGTGTGGCCGCCCGACACGATGAGCGTGACGAGGGGGAAGACGGGCTCGGGCCGGGCGGCCTCGTCCTCGCCCGGGTCGACCAGCCACCCGGCGTAGACGTGGCCCTCGAGGTGGTTGACCGCGACGAGCGGCACGTCGTGCACCCAGGCCAGCGCCTTGGCGAAGTTGATGCCGACCAGCAGGGACCCCGCGAGGCCGGGGCCGTACGTCACGGCGACGCCATCGATGTCGGACCACTCGACCCCCGCGCCGTCCCACGCCTCGTCGAGGGTCGGGACGATCCAGCGCAGGTGGGCCCGGGCGGCGACCTCCGGGACGATCCCGCCCGACGGGGCGTGCAGTGCGACCTGCGACGCGACGACGTTGCTGACGATCCGCCGCCCACCCTCGACCAGGGCGATCCCGGTCTCGTCACACGACGACTCGATCGACAGCAGCAGCGGGCCGCTCACGGCTTGTCCTCGGGCAGGTCCGGCTCGGTCGGCGCCGGCGACGCATCCAGCTCGGCGCGGAGCCGCTCGATGCGCTCGCGCATCGCCGGCTCGTCGAGCGGCGTCGTGGTCATGATCAGCGCATCCTCGTGGTCGTCGCTGTAGTAGCGCGGCCGGAGACCGACGGGTCGGAACCCGTACTTCTCGTACAGCTTGCGCGCCGGCAGGTTCGAGAGCCGGACCTCGAGCGTCGCCTCGCGCGCGTCGCGATCCACCGCCAGGTCGAGGAACGCGAGCAGCAGGCGCTCGCCGATGCGTCGCCGGCGCCAGTCGGGGTGCACGGCAAAGGTCGTGAGGTGGGCCTCGTCGACCATCAGCCACATCCCGCCGTACGCGGTCACAGTGTCGCCGGCTCGGGCGACGAGGTACTGCGCCAGGCGGTTCGATCTCGAGCTCGCTGCGGTAGGCATGCGGCGGCCACGGGGCGGTGAAGCTCACCCGCTCGATGGCGTGGACGGCCGGCAGGTCCTCGAGCCGCATCGGCCCGATCACGAGCCTTACCGGTGGTCGCGCGACCATGCCACGGTCCCGTCGGCCGCCCGGACCCCGCGCGGCAACGTCACGTACTCGGGGACGAGCGTCTCGAGCTCGCTCGTCGCCAGCGTTCCGAGCCGCGCTGCGCCGAGCCGGATGAGCTCCTGCCCGAGCCGCCGCCGGGCGGCCTCGCCGCGCTCGAGCGCGTCGCCCGGCGCCCGTCCCTCGAGATCGAGTGCGACGAGCGTCTCGCCATCGGCCAGCTCCGGATCGACGCCCGCCGGCAGCGGCGACGGCGCGCCGCCGGCGCGGACGACCAGCCGGTCCGACGGGCCGGCCGGCAGCAGCAGCACGCCGCGCTCGACGTCCGCCGCCGCCAGCAGCGCCTCCGCGGTGGACACGCCGACGAGCGGGATGCCGAGACCGTGGGCGATGCCCTTGGCGGTCGCCATCCCGACCCGCAGCCCGGTGAACGCGCCCGGACCCGTGCCGACGACGATGCCGGTGAGTCGCGAGCGTCGGATGTTCCCCTCGCCCAGGATCCGGCCGATCGCGGGCAGCAGCGTCTCGCCGTGCCGGTGGCCCGCGGCCCAGGTCGACGCGCCGTCGGCCACGCCGTCGGGCGACCCCGTCGCGATGACGACCTGCGTCGTCGAGGTGTCGATGGCGAGGATCGCCGGTCGCCGGCCGTCGCGGCTCATCGGGCGGCCTCGAGATAGTGGCGGTAGCGCTCGGTCCAGGCCACCAGCGTGATCGCCCGCTGGGCATCGCCGGTCCCGTCGATGCGGATGTCGAGTCGGTCGATCGGCAACGCGTCGCCGAGCCGCTCCGGCCACTCGACGAGCGTGACGCCGGTCGACTGGCGCTCGTCGATGAGACCGCCGGCCAGGGCGTCCTCGGCGCTGGCCAGGCGATACGGGTCGATGTGGAACAGGGGCAGGCGACCCTCGTACTCAGCCATGAGGATGAAGCTCGGCGAAGTGATCGTGTCGCTCACCCCGAGCCCGGTGCCGAAGGCCTTGGCGAGGTGCGTCTTGCCAGCGCCCAGGTCGCCCCACAGGCAGACGAGGTCGCCGGCGGCGGCCACCTCGCCGAGCCGCCGACCGAGCGCGGTGGTGGCGGCCGGGTCCGGGCAGACGAGGTCGAGCCGGTCGGCGGTCGGGGTCGCCATCGGGCTCACGCGAACCGCTCGAGGTCGCCGAGCGGGACCGCGACCAGCGAGCCGTCCTCGAAGCGGACCGTGCCGGCCTCGAGGTGGACACCGCCGCTGAACCGCCGCGGTCCGACGAGTCCCGTCCAGGTGCCCTCGTGGCCCGACAGCTGGCCGGCCCGGACGCGGACGTGGTCCACTGGCGGGACGGGCAGCTCGAGGTCGGGGATGTCGAAGATCAGCGTCGGCGGATCGGCCACCACGGCGACGTCGTGGCCCTCCAGCGCCTCGAGGATGTCCATCACCGGGCTCGCCAGGGGTCGCCGGATGGCTCCCTCGAGGACGAGCACGGCGAACGGGGGCAGCCGGTGGAGGGCCGCCCGCTGGCGCAGCTCGGAGGCGAGGAAGTCGCGCCGCTCCTTGCTCGCCAGCCCGGCCACGATGATGCCGCGGACTCCCATCGCCCGGGCCCGGGTCAGGGTCTCCGCGTCGATGCGGGATCCGACGACGAGGATGCTCCCGGCAAGCCCGACGTCGACCGCCCCGCTGCGCAGCTCGCCCTCCACCCACGACGCGACGTGCAGACGGCCGCGGGTCGGCCCGCCCAGCGCGACGATGCCACCGAGCGCGCGTCCGGTCGCACGGATGACGATGCCGCTGCCGGGTCGGACCTCGCGGACGATGCCCGCGAACGGGCTCTCGACCGGTTCGGTGACCTCGCCGCCGGCCACGCGCCAGCGGCCGCGCCATTCGAACAGCAGCTCGCCCTCGGCGACGCGGCCCCCGGGCACGGGTGTCGCCGAGCCCGGCACGACGACGTCGGTCAGCCGCCCGTCGCGGACACGCTCGACGATCGGTGCCCCGGGCACGACCGATTCGCCCGGCGCTACCAGGGCCCGATCGCCCGGCGCCAGCGGGATCGTGGCATCGACCGGGCCGTGGGCCAGCCGCCGGACACGGATCAGCCCGATGTCGGCGACCGGTAGGGCGGCCTCGGCTGCGGGGACGTGCCCGTTGCCCTCGGGACCGCTCACGGATCGGCTCCCGCCCACAGCGACGTCTGCCAGGCCGACAGGAGGTCGCGCCGCCGGTCGGCGCGGTCGGGCAGCCGCAGCGGGATGTCGCGCAGGTCGACCATGAGCCCGGCGAGCCCGCCGGAGACGTCGATCGCGAAGTGGCGGCCACGTGCGCCCAGGCGCACGCGATCGCGGAACTTGAACTCGGCCACCGCGGTCGAGCCCGGCGGCAGGTCGACCAGCTCGAGGCCGCCCGGCACGAGGTCGAGCTCGCTCGTCTCGTCGCCGGCGTGGACGACCACGGTGCCGGCCGACTTGCCCGCTCGCAGGCCCGCCGGCGTCACGACGCTGCCGAGCGGCGCGAGCAGGTCGTCGACGAGGTCCGTGAACAGGACCTTGCGCTCCTCGTCGTCCGGGATGGCCCCGAGCGCCGCAAGCAGCCGGGCGTGGTCCAGCGCGTAGTGGCTGGCGCCCGGCCGGCGCAGGACGTCGACGTGGGCCAGCGCCGCAGCCGGCGCCGGGACCGTCACCCAGACCCCGCTCGCCACGACCACGAGATCCGCCACGGGGCCGTGGTCGAAGTGGGTCGTGGCCGCCGCCAGCCGCACGAGGGCGGCCCGCGCCGCGGCCATCCGGAGCGCGGCACCCTCGCCGGCCGCGTCCGCCCACGGCGCGATGCGCAGCTCGCGCATCCGGTCGCGCACGCGGTGCCGGTCGGCCGGGAACGTGGACCACACGAGGATGCCGTCGATCACCGCGTCATCCGGCTCGTCCGGAGCGACCGCGGCGTCCGGCACGACGGCCAGCCGGGACGCCGAAGCGCCGCCGCCGGAGCCCGGGCTTGCCACCGCGCGTGCCGCCGCGTCGTGGCCCAGCACGATGGCCTCGATGCGCCGGTCGAGGACCTCGGCGAGCGTGCGCGTCCCGGCGCCGAGCGCTCGCCGCGGGTCATCGGCCGGCAGGGCCAGCTCGAGCAGCAGGTCGGCGAGCGGATCGGGGGCCTCGAGATCGGCCGATGGCGTCATGACGAACGCCGCCGGCGCGAGCATGACCGGACCGGGTCGGGCTGCGACGTCGCCGAAGACGTCGAGCGCCTCGGACATGGCGCCGGACAGGACGATCGGCACGTCCGGCCGGCGCGTCGCGACCGCCGCCACGAGCGTCCCCAGCTCCCGGATGCCGCCGCGCTCGTCGGCTCGCGGCGGATCGCTCGCGCCGACGACGATGGCCTCGATGGTCGGATCGAGCAGCAGCCGCGTCATCGCCAGCGGGTCGGTCGTCTCCGTGCTCGCCCCCGTCGTCCGCCAGCCGCTCCGCCCGCCGGTCGCGACGAGGCCGGTCAGCGTCCGCTCGGATCCGGCGACGACGGCCAGGCGCCGGGGTCGACGGCTGCGCACCTCCAACCGTGGCAGGGCGTCGCCGTCGAGGCCGGCGACGCCGAGCGCCGCGATCAGCTCGGGGTCGGCGCGGTTCGCCCGGGCGACCAGCAGGTCGACGGCCGGGTCGAGGTCGGCGCCGGCCGGGACGGCGAGGCTGCCGATGAGCCGCCACGAGCCGCCGGCACGGCCGATCAGCGCGACCGAGACCGTCGCGGAGCCGTGGTCGATCGTGAGGAAGGCGTGCGGCTGCGTCGTCACCGCCAGATGCTACCCGGACTCGTGCGGGGCGACCGACCGTCGGTCAGCGCGGTCGGCGCTCAGCCGTCCCAGACCAGCTCGTCGTCGAGCTCCTCGAGCCGGGCGATCAGCAGCTCGATCCCGGCATCGTCGGCGAGGATCTCGCTCGCCGAGGCGAGGTCGCCGCCGAACACGCCGCGCAGGACCGGGTCGAAGAACAGCATCGCGTTCGCGCCGAGCGCCCGGTACGGGCGGCTCGCCTCGAGGAAGTGGACCGCCGACGACGTCAGGCCACGGAGCTGGATCTCACGGGCGACCTGTTCGACGAGCTCGGTGCGCTGTTCCTCGTTCGGCTCGATCGGGAAGCTCACGCGACGGTGCCGGCCGAGGTCGCCCCCGTCGTCGCCGAGATGGCGACCTCGAACGCCTCGTACGCGGCCGCCCCGCGCAACGCGAACGTGACGTGCTCGATGCCCGGTGAGTGGCGCAGCTCGTCGCGGACCGTCTCGACCGTGACGCGCGCGGACTCCTCGAGCGGGAAGCCGCCGACGCCGGTGCCGAGCGCGGGGAACGCGACGCTCCGGGCGCCGATCTCGCGCGCCCGCGCCATCGCGCTGCGCACGGCCGCCTCGATCACCGGGCCGCTCGTGCGCCGCTCACGATCGAGCGAGACGGCGTGGATGACGGCGTCGGCCGCAAGGGTGCCGCTGACTGTGACGATCGAGTCGCCGAGCGGCACCGGCGCCTGGCGCACGGCCGCGAACTCGATCGCGTCGCCGCCCGCTCGCTTGATCGCGCCGGACACGCCGGTCGACATCCACAGCGAGACGTTGGCGGGGTTGACGATCGCATCGACCTCGAGGTCGCAGATATCGCCGTTCCAGAGCTCGATCCGTGCCAACTACCCTCTCCACCACCCGGTGAGCGTCCGCAGGCCGATCGCTCCGGCTGCGGCATGGTACACCCGGGGCATCCGCGCAGACATCTGGACCACGACCTCCCAGGTGTTCGTGGTGCGCAGCCGCGCCAGGTCGGCGGCGCTGATGCGCTCCCCGCCCTGCGAACCGAGGAGGACGAACTCGTCGTCGCGGTCGACCGGGCGGCCCGGGACGTCGGTCACGTCGGCCATCACGGCGTCCATCGTCACGTTGCCGACCAGCGGGACGCGCTGGCCGCGGACGAGCGCCTCGCCGCGGTTCGCCAGCGCCCGGGCGATCCCGTCGCCGTAGCCGAGCGGCAGCGTCGCGATCCGGCTGGGGCGGGACGTGGTGAAGGTCGGCCCGTAGCTCACGCCGTGCCCGGCGGGCAGGTCGGCGACGCGGACCGGGCGGGCATGGACCGACATCACCGGCCGGAAGCCGGAGCGACCGGGCGGCCGCAGGTCGTGGTCGGCCAGCTCGTCGGGCACGATCCCGTACATCGACAGGCCGGGCCGGACCCCACCGAAGCCGGCCACCCCCGTGAGCAGCCCGCCGCTGGCCGCGACATGGCGCACCGGGGTCGCGTCCGTTCCGTCGACCGGCGCGGACGACGCGGTCTCGAAGCGCTCGAGCTGGCGTGCGGTGATCGCCGCGTCGTCGCTGGCCTGGAGGTGCGTCCAGATCCCGACGAGCCGCGCCCCCGGGCTGGCGTCGATGGCGGCGATCATCGCGTCGACGTCGGTCGGCGGCGCGCCACCGCGCCCGAGCCCGGTCTCGACCTCGATCTCGACGAGCAGCGGGCGGGCGCCGGCCGCCGGGGCGCCTCGATCGATGGCCGCCAGCAGCTCGTCCAGCGCGTCGCGATCGCCGGCTGCCACGGCGACGTCCCGTGCGGCCGCCTCGCTCGCGAGCGCGACCGGGATCGGGTACAGCACGCGGATCGGGATGTCGATGCCGGCGTCGCGTAGCTCGAGGGCCTCGTCCAGCGTGGCGACCGACAGGCCATCCGCGCCGGCCCGCTCGAGCGCCTCGGCGATCGGGACGGCACCGTGGCCGTACGCGTCGGCCTTGACCACGGGATGGACCGGGACGCCGCCGGCCAGCGCGCGCAGGGCGGCCAGGTTGGCGGCGAGCGCGTCCAGATCGAGCTCCAGCCACGCCAGCCGGGGCAGTGGGGGCAGCCCGGCGCTCGCGAGGCGCGCCTCGATGGCCGGCCCGGTCGTCGCCGTCACCGTGCCGGCCGGCGGACGGACGCGCCCGTCACGCCGGCGGGGCGCCGGTCGACTCGGACGCGGCGGGGCTGGCCGGTTCCTCGACGTGGAAGCCCAGGCGCTTGCCGCTGGACCGCCGCTCGGCGATGACCGCCAGGCGCCGTCGGGCGATGGCGATGGGGTCGGGCAGGTCCGAGGCGAGCATGCCGGCATCGCCGTACCGCTCGCGCATGGCGTCGCCGGCGCTCCCGTGAAGGTAGACGCCGAGACGAGCCGCCGCGAACGGCGACAGGCCTTGGGCCAGCAACGCGCCGATCGTCCCGGCCAGCACGTCGCCGGTGCCGCCGGTCGCCAGCGCCGGGTTCTCGAACGGTGCCATCGCGACCTCGCCGTCGGGAGCGGCGATGACCGTCCTGGCGCCCTTGAGCACGACGACTTGCCGCCACGTCGCCGCGGCATCCTTGGCGGCGGCCACGCGCGCGGCGTCGTCCTCGATCAGGTCACCGTCCGCGTCGGCGGCGTGACCGCTGCCGACGCGCAGGCGCGCGAACTCGCCGGCGTGCGGCGTCAGCACCGCGGCGCGCCGGTCACCGTCCCACCAGCCGTCGATCGATGCCAGCGAGCGCAGCGCCTCGGCGTCGAGGAGCAGCGGCGCGCGCTCGTCGCCACCGCCGTCGATGAGGTCGCGGACGAGCTCGGCCGTGGCGAGTCCCGGCCGCAGCCCGGGTCCGATGACGAGCGCGTCGTGCTCGTGGTCGAGGATCCGCGCGAACGCCGGCTCCGGGTCGATCTCCTCGACGTCGTCCTCCGGCAGCGCCATCGTCGTCGCCTCGACGACCTTGGCAGCGAACAGCGGCTGGAGCGTCTCGGGGACGGCCAGCGTCACGAGGCCCGCCCCGGCACGGCCGGCCGCACGGCAGACGAGCAGGGCCGCGCCGGCGTAGTCGAGCGAGCCGGCGATCACCAGCAGCTTGCCGAACGAGCCCTTGTGGCCGCGCGCCGGTCGTTCCGGCAGGAGGGCGACCGCGGCGTCCTCGTCGAGGCGGGGCACGCCCTCCGGCCACGGTCGCTCGTCGGGCCCGCCCGGTGGCGACGAGTCCCCGCCGCCGCCGCGGCGCCCGAACCCGAGCGCCCGTCGCTCAGGCATCAGGCGGCTCGCCGGCGTTCGGGGCGTCCGAGGCGAGCGCCGCCGCGCCGTTCGACTCCGCCTGGACCCGGAGCCGCTCGATCCGGGCGAGGATCCGGCGCTCACGGTCGTCGAGCCGATCCTCGATGTCCGGCGGGAACAGGTAGCGACCGCCGGCGGTCCGGATCCCAAAGGCCATCGCGACCGCGTAGTCGGACTCGTGGGTGATCGACACGGCGATGCGGCCCATCCCGAGCTGCTCGGCCCGGGCGGCGGCGCGGCCGTGCAGGCGGACGGCCGGCTGACCGGTCGGCAGCCGCTCGATCTCGATGTCGCGCCAGCCGATGCCCCGCACGCCCAGACCGAGCACCTTCGACACGGCCTCCTTGGCGGCCCAGCGACCGGCCATGGTCTCGGGCCGGCCGCGCACGTAGCGCTGCTCGCCCGGCGTCAGGACCCGGTTCGTGAACCGCGCCCCGAACCGCTCCAGGGAGGCGCGGATGCGCTCGACGCGGATGATGTCGACGCCCAGCTCGGTCGTGCCGGGCAGCACCGCGACCTCGGCCCGCCCCGGATCCGCGGCGACATCCCGGGGGGCCATGGCCTATTCCACCGTCACCGACTTGGCGAGGTTGCGGGGCTGGTCGACGTCGGTGCCCCGGGCGATCGCCACGTGGTATGCGAACAGCTGGAGCGGGATGATGGCGAGGACCGGGCTGAGCGCCTCGTGCGTGTCCGGCACCCAGCACACGTCGTCGGCGAAGCGCTCGATCTGGGGGTCGCCCTCGGTCGCGACCGCGATGACGCGGGCATCCCGCGCGCGACCCTCCATCACGTTCGAGATGAGCTTGTCGTACACGGACGACCGGGTCGCGACCGCAACCAGCGGGCACTCGGCGTCGAGGAGCGAGATCGGCCCGTGCTTCATCTCGCCCGCGGCATAGCCCTCGGCGTGGACGTAGCTGACCTCCTTGAGCTTCAACGCGCCCTCGAGCGCGGTCGGGTACGAGTAGCCCCGGCCCACGAACATGAAGCCGCGCGAGTTGACGTAGCGGCGGGCCAGGTCGGCCGCGCCCGTGGCGTTCTCGAGCGCACGGGCGGCGGCGCCGGGCAGCGCGTGCAGCGCCGCGCCCAGCTCCTGCTCCTGCTCGAGCCCGAGCGCGCCGCGCGACTTGGCGATGGCGGCCGCGAGGACGACGAGCGTCGTGACCTGGGCCACGAACGTCTTCGACGCCGCGACCGCGACCTCCGGCCCGGCCTGCAGGAACAGCACCCGGTGGGCCTCGCGGGTGATCGCGCTGCCGACGGTGTTGGTGACCGCGATGATCGGCGCGCCGCGCTCCCGGGCGAGGCGCGTCGGCGCGATCGTGTCGGCGGTCTCGCCGGACTGGGTGACCGCGATGACCAGCGTGCGCTCGTCGATCGGCGGCGGGCTGTAGCGGAACTCCGAGCCGACCGTCGCCCGGGCCGGGATGCCGAGCCAGTCCTGGATGGCGGCCGCCCCGACGAGCGACGCGTAGTAGGCCGTGCCACAGGCGATCAGCTCGACCCGGTCGATCGTGGCGAGCGTCTCGTCGAACCCCTCCAGCTCCTCGAGCCAGATGTGGTTCTCGCGGGTCACGCGACCCGTGATGGCCTGGCGGAGCGACTCGGGCTGCTCGTGGATCTCCTTGAGCATGAAGTGCTCGTAGCCGCCCTTCTCGGCGGCCTCGGGCGTCCAGTCGATGGTCGTGACCGTGCGCTCCATCGGGGCGCCGGCGACGTCGGTGATCGCCACGCCCGTCGGCCGCAGGTCGGCCACGTCGCCGTCCTCGAGGAAGATGACCCGGTCCGTGTGCGCGAGGATCGCGGCCACGTCGCTGGCGAGGAACGACTCGCCGTCGGCGATGCCGACGACCAGCGGCACGTCCTTGCGGGCGCCGACGAGCCGGTCGGCCTCGCCGCGATGCATGACCGCGATGGCGTAGGCGCCCTCGACCTGGCGGAGCGTGCCGCGCACGGCATCGGCCAGGTCGCCCTGGTAGCACTCCTCGATCAGGTGGGCGAGCGCCTCGGTGTCGGTCTCCGACGCCAGCCGGTGCCCGCGCGCCTCGAGGCCGTCACGCAGCTCGCGGAAGTTCTCGATGATGCCGTTGTGGATGACCGTGATCTCGCCCGTGCAGTCCTGGTGGGGGTGGGCGTTGAGGTCGTTCGGCCGGCCGTGGGTGGCCCAGCGCGTGTGGGCGAGCCCGATCGCGGCGTGCGGGGTCCGGTCGGCGATGGCGGCGCGCAGGTTGGCCAGCTTGCCGGCCTTCTTCTCGACGAACAGGACGCCGCCGTCGTCGACCAGGGCGATGCCCGCCGAGTCGTACCCGCGATATTCGAGCCGGGCCAGGCCCTCGATGAGGATCGGCCCGGCCTCCCGGGGTCCCGTGTAGCCCACGATGCCGCACATCAGCGTTGCTCTCCGTTCAGTCCGCCTTGCGGTGGGATCACCGGGCGGATGGCCCACAGGGGCGTCGCCTCCGCCCTCGGAGAGGCCGGTACCCTCAGGCGGCGCTAGTTTAGACGCTCCCCCGCGAGGGTCGCGAGCGAGTCGGCCAGCTCGGTGACGAGCGCCGCGTCCGTGCCCTCGACCATCACCCGCAGCGCGGGCTCCGTGCCGGACGGCCGGACGAGGACGCGGCCCGACCTGCCGAGGCGGGCGGTCGCATCGTCGATCGCCCGTCGAAGGGTCGGGTCGCCCTCCCACTGGTCCTTGTGACGAGCCTTGACCGCCCGTTGTTGCTGCGGGAGGAGCGGGATCGCCGCCGCAAGTGTCGCAAGTGACGCGGTGCGTGTGGTCATCACCCGCAGCACTTCGAGCGCGGTCACGATCCCGTCGCCGGACGTCGTGTGCTCCAGGACGATGACGTGGCCGGACTTCTCGCCGCCGAGCATCGCGCCCGCCACCTGCATGCCATCGAGGATGTACTTGTCGCCGACGGGCGTGCGCACGACCTCGCCGCCGGCGTCCTCGACGGCGCGTCTGCAGCCCGCCGTTCGAGAGGACCGACACGACGAGGCCGCCGGGCAGGGCGCCGTTCGACAGCCGCTCGAGCGCGAGGATGCCGAGGACCTGGTCGCCGTCGACGATGCGACCGTCGCCGTCGACGGCGATCAGCCGATCGGCGTCGCCATCGAGCGCGAACCCGACGTCGGCGCCGCGCTGCGCGACCTCGCGGGCGAGCGATGCCGGCGAGGTCGCCCCCGATTCGACGTTGATGTTCACGCCGTCGGGCTCGACGTGGATGGCGTCGACACGGGCGCCCGTCGCGGCGAGGATCGCCCGTCCCGCGGCCCCACCCGAGCCGTTCGCGCCGTCGAGCACGATGTGCAGGCCGCTCGCGTCGATCGAAGCCGGCCAGCGACCGGCGGTGCTCGAGGTAGCGCTCGACGGAGTCGGCGGCGTCGATCCGGCGCCCGAGCGCGGCGTTGGTGACGCCGCCGAGCTCGGCCTCGTGCCAGATCAGGTCCTCGAGCTCGTCCTCGATGGCGTCGTCGAGCTTGAGCCCGTCGGCATCGAGCACCTTGAGGCCGTTGTCGTCGGCCGGGTTGTGCGACGCGGAGACCATGATCGCCGGCCCGGTACGGGCCGCTCCTCGCGAGGTAGGCGAGGGCCGGCGTCGGCACCACGCCGACGACGTGGACGTCGATGCCCAGGCTGGTCGCACCGGCGACGATGGCCGCCACGAACATGTCGCCGGAGCGGCGCGTGTCCTGCCCGACCACGATCGCCGCACCCGGCTCGGCCAGGTGCTTCGCCGTCGCGCGGCCGAGCGCGTACGCGATCGTCGGTCGGAGGTCGACGTTGGCGACCCCGCGGATGCCATCGGTCCCGAACAGGCGTCCCACGGCGCTAGGGAGCGGGTGATGACAGGGTGGTCACGGTCACCGGAACGGTCGGCGGGCTGATCGCCCACCAGCGTGACACCGGCCGGCAGCGGCGCGGTGGCGGGCACCTCGGTCGTGCCGGGCGCCGAGCGTGGACACGTCGAGCTCGACGGCCAGCGTCGCGCCGTTGATGCGATCGAGGTCGGGCGGGCTGCCACCGACGGTGATCACGCACGCGATCGACGCCGGCGGAGTACGACAGGTCGGCCTGCGCCCCGACCATGCGCACGCCGACCTCGAAGTTCCGCGACTCGGTCAGCGCGCGGACGCCGATCGTGACGTCGACCTGCTGGACGTCGAGCGCCACGACACCGGTGGGCAGCGCGAGCGCAGCGGTCACGGTCGTCGCCGCCGACACGCCGGCGACCGAGACCGGCTCGGTATCGATCGTCGCGAGCGCCTCGAGCTCGTCGCCGTCGCCGTCGACGGTGACCACCGTGGGGTCGACCTCGACGGACGAGATCGCGAACCCGGCCGCCGGCGAGCCGATGAGCTGCGGACTGACCGGCAGCGTCCGCGTCTGGCGATCGGAGAAGACCGGGATGGTCACGCGCGCCGTGGGTGGATCGAGGTCGACCTGCGCCACCGCGTCGCCGACGTTGTCGACCGGGACCAGCTCGACGTCCTGGTCGATGTCGATGCCCGACGACTGGATGATCACGTTCGCGCGGGCGGCCACGACCCGGGTGATGACCGACGCCGGGCCGACGACCTCGACCTCGGCCGGTTCGACCGTCACCATGCCGACCTCGATTCCGGTCGGGACGTCCCCGCGCTCGACCTCGACCGGCACAGTCCGCCGGTCGATCCGGTCGAGCTCGACGGTCACGACCTGGGGCTCGAACCCGACGACGCGGACGCGCGGGTCGACGGACTGAAGCTGGACCGGGACGCTGGTCGGACCCGCTGCCGGGCTCGACGTCGCTCAGGTTGACCCACGCTTCGAAGTCGGACTCGATCGGTCGCGCGCCGGATGGCGCGAAGTAGCGGATCTCGGTGACCGGCCGGATCGTCTCGAGCAGTTGCGTGTCGGGCGGCTGTTCGCGGACGTCGACCGGCACGACTCCCGTCAGGGTCGCGGTGCTCTGGGACAGCACCAGACCGCCGTACAGGAGGGTGGCCAGCCCGATCGCCGCGAGCTTGAGCGGCCAGTTGTGGACGATGATACCTAGGAGTCGGGTCACCGCGGCGCCCGTACGGCCGACGTCGATGCGGGCTCCCCCGCGGATCGCCAGGCGCCGAGGGCACGCCGGCGACGACCGTGGTTCGGATCCAGCAGCAGTCGGATGGTCCGGGCGAGCTGGGCCTCGTTGAGGTTGCGCACGATGCGCGACCGTTCGACGAGGCTGATCTGGCCGTTCTCCTCCGAGACGACCACGACGATCGCGTCGGTCTGTTCCGCGATCCCGAGCGCGGCCCGGTGACGGGTCCCGAACCGCTCGGCCTGGACGGTCGTCTCGGCCAGCGGCAGGAGCGCGCCGGCGGCGAGGACGGTCTCGCCCCGGACGATCACCGCCCCGTCGTGGAGCGCGGTCCGCGGCGCGAAGATCGTCCGGATGAGATCGGCCGAGATGTCACCGTGGATCATGACGCCCGTCTCGGCGGTGTCCTCGAGGCCCGTCTCGCGTTCGAGCACGATCAGCGCGCCGTGACCCTCGGCGGACAGCTCCGCGGCGGCCCGCGACACCTCCGACGCGACATGGTCGACCGCCCGCGAATCCGCGCCCGACAGCAGCCAGCCGAGCGAGCCGACCCGCCCGATCCGCTCGAGCGCCCGCCTGATCTCGGGCTGGAAGATGACGACCAGCGCGAACAGCCCGACGACGGCGCCGGCCTGCAGGATCCGGGTCAGCAGCTCCAGCCCGAACGCGACGGCCAGCAGGTAGACGACGATCAGGACGCTCACGCCGATGACGAGGCGAACCGCACGGGTCCCACGGATCAGGCTGAACAGCCAGTAGATCAGCAGCGAGGTGATCGCGATGTCGACGATGGTCGTCAAGCGGACCTGTTCGAGGATCGATCCGAGGAGCTCCGACATCGTTCGCCGAGTGTAGCATCGCGCCCCTCCGAGCCCGGCGGTCGCCGGGCCGTCGGATCAGGCGCAGATGGCCTCGAGTCGGGCATCGTCGGGCAGTCGACCGGCCAGCTCGCACAGCCGGCTCCGCGTCGGCTCGTCGGCCGACAGGTCGACCAGCCGCGACAGCAGCACGAGCTTGTCCGACGCGGGCGTTCGCCAACCGCGGTCGATGTAGAGCTCGGCGAGGGCCAGGTGCAGGCCGGGGTCGGCCGGGTTGGTGGCGAGGGCCTGGTAGCAGGCGTCGATCGCGGCGTGGGGCTGACCCGCCCGGCGGTGCCCGCGCGCCGCGGCGAGCGCGGCCTCCCGGACGGCCTCCGGGTCGCCGATCGCGGCGGCATCGTCGACCGCGGCCATCGCCGCGGCTGGATCGAACGGCGGTTCCGGAGGCGGCGCGTCAGGGCCGAGGTGGCTCCCGAGGAGGTCCTTCGCACGGGCCAGCGCATCGACGGCGATGGCGGCCGCGTCGGGGGCGGTCGCGTAGCGGTCGACCATGGCCTGGAGCGTCGCCCGGCGACCGCGTGATTCGGCGAGGTCGAGGGCTCGACCGGCCGCGTCGAGGGCATCCGCTCGCCGGCCGGACGCGTCCTGGACGGCCGCCAGCCGGTCGAGCGTCTCGGCAGAACCGGCGCGGTCCCCGCTGGCCAGCAGGACGTCCGCGCGGCCGCGCAAGGCGGCCTCGTCGGTGGGGGCGCGCTCGAGCGCCCGGTCGTACGTCGCCACGGCCTCGGTCGTCTTCCCGAGCCGGCTCAGGACCTCACCGATCCCGATGAGCGGCAGCGCGCGGTCCGGCGCGAGCCGGGCAGCATCGCCGTAGGCGTCGAGGGCCTCGTCGAGACGGCCCCGCTGGGCGGCGACGTGCCCGCGCCGCAGTGCCTCCTTATAGCGCTCGTAGAGGGCTTCGGTCATGGCGCATCCCCGAGCAGCTCGACCAGCAGGCCCTTCTGGACGTGCAGGCGGTTCTCCGACTGCTCGAAGATCAGGCTCTGCGGCCCGTCCATCACCGACGACGTGATCTCCTCGCCGCGGTGCGCCGGCAGGCAGTGCATCGCGACGGCAGCGGGACCGGCGGCGGCCATGAGCGCGTCGTCCACGCGATAGGCGGCGAAGGCGTCACGGCGAGCCTCGGTCTCGGCCTCCAGGCCCATCGAGGTCCACGCGTCCGTGTAGACGACGTCGGCGCCCGCAACGAGCTCGCGTGGCTCGTGGCCGAACACCAGTCTGCCCCCCGCCTGCCGGGCACGGGTCTCGGCGAGCTCGACGATCCCCGGGTCCGGCGCATAGCCCGGCGGGTGGGCAAGCCGGATCTCCATCCCGAACGCGGCGCCGACCAGGGCCAGCGAGTGGTAGACGTTGTTGCCGTCGCCGACGAACGCCAGGACGGTGCCTCCAAGTCGTCCGAAGCGCTCGCGGATGGTGAACACGTCGGTCAGGGCCTGGCAGGGATGCTCACGCAGCGTGAGGCCGTTGATGACCGGCACCGACGACTGGGCGGCCAGTTCGAGCACGACCTCGTGCGGCCCGGTCCGGGCGACGATCGCATCGACGAAGCGCTCCAGGTTGCGGGCCACGTCACGGACCGCCTCGCGCGCGCCCATGACCGTGTCCTCCGGCAGATGGATCGCCGATCCGCCAAGCTGGGTCATGCCCGCCTCGAACGTGACCCGGGTCCGGAGGCTGGGCTTCTGGAACAGCATCGCCAGGGTGCGGCCGCGGAGGGGTGGGTCGGCGTGCCGGCGGGTGGCCCGGAACTCGTCCTTGAGTCGGGTCGCGGTCGCGAACACCCGCTCGACCTCGGCCGTCGACAGGTCGGCGGCGCCGAGCAGATCGCGTCCGCGGAGGTCGATCGCGTCGGTGCTCGCGGTCGTCATGCCCCCACTGTAGCGGTGGACCGTCCTCGGCCGGGACCCCCGGAAGGTCCTGGGCGGGTGGGTCGTCCAGCTCCTACCGAGCGTGACAGTCCCGTGCCCGGGCCCAGGCGAGGTCAGGCCGACGGTTCAGCCCGAAAAACGGGCGTGGCAGTCCCGTGCCCGGGCACCGGGACGACGAGCTAGCGCTTGGTGTACTGCGGCGCCTTGCGGGCGCGCTTGAGGCCGTACTTCTTGCGCTCCTTCATCCGCGGATCGCGGGTCAGGAGGCCAGCCTGGCGCAGGGGCACCCGGTTGGCCGCTTCGTCGACCTCGAGCAGCGCACGAGCGATGCCGTGGCGGATCGCACCGGCCTGGCCGGTGACGCCGCCACCTTCGACCTTGATCATCGCATTGAAGCGGCCCTCGGTCCCGGTGACCCGGAACGGCATGCGAACCTCGGCCTCGTTGACGGCGTTGCCGAAATGCTCGTCGAGCGAGCGCCCGTTGACGACGATCTCCCCCTCGCCCGGCAGGAGCCGGACGCGGGCGATGGCGGTCTTGCGACGACCGGTGCCGGAGTAGAAGGCGGGGATGGACATGTTCGATTCGCTCCTCGTCAGGCGAGCGGCTCAGGCTGCTGGGCCTGATGGGGATGATCGGATCCGGCGTAGACCTTCAGCTTGCGGAGCTGCTGGGCGCCGAGGCGGGTGTGCGGCAGCATGCCCTTGACGGCGCGGCGGATGACCTCCTCCGGCCGGCGCTCGAGGAGGTGGCCGAGGGTCTCCTCCTTGTAGCCCTGCGGGTAGCCGCTGTGGCGGACGTAGACCTTGCTCTCGAGCTTGTCGCTGGTGACGGCGATCCGCTTGGCGTTGAGCACGATCACGTGGTCGCCCGAGTCGAGGTTCGGCTGGTAGGTCGGCTTGTGCTTGCCCTCGAGGACGCGCGCGATGCGCGACGCGAGGCGGCCGAGCGTCTGGTCCGTCGCGTCCACGACGAACCAGCGTCGCTCGATCTCGCTCTCCCGGACCGCGATGGTCTTCGCGTTCATCGTTCCTCGTGTTCTCCGTTCGTTTCGTTGCCGGTCCGCCGCCCGATGACGACGTGCCGAAGGCACAGGCCTTTCGACGGGGCCGCTGGCCCCGACAGGCCCGATCCGGGATCGGCGAGTGCCGACCGGACCGCATCGATATCCGTCTTGCCGAGACCGACCTCCAGGAGGAGGCCGACCATCCGTCGGACCTGGCCCCGCAGGAACGAGTCGGCACGGACGTCGATCGTCACGTACCGGCCCGATCGCCTGACCCGGACCGCCTGGACGGTCCGGACCGGGGTCCGGTCCCCCGCCCCGAAAGCCCGGAAGTCGTGCCGGCCGATGAAGGCCGACCCGGCTCGCGCCATCGCGACGGTGTCGAGCGGGTCCCGCACCCCGAACGCCGTGCGCTCGCGGAGCGGGCTTCGCGGCCCGTTCCAGACGGTGTAGCGGTACTCCCGGTACCGCGCCGCATAGCGGGGGTTGAAGCCTGCCGGCGCCCGGCGCACGTCCCGGATCGTGACGTCCCGAGGCAGGATCGCCTCGAGCGCCGCACCGAGCTCCGTCGCCGTCAGGCGACCGCCGTACGAGAAGGCGACGACCTGTCCCGTGGCGTGCACCCCGGCATCCGTGCGTCCGGCCCCGTCGACCCGCCGGACCGCCCCGTCATCGAGGCGTGCCAGCGCGTCCTGCAGGACCCCCTGGACGGTGCGCTTCCCCGGGTTCGACTGGAACCCCGCGAAGTCCGTCCCGTCGTATTCGACCGTTGCGCGGTAGCGCATCGGTGACACCCTCTCGAGTGTCTTGCTCAACGCGTGATCAGACCAGCTCGATCTGGACGATCTCAGCTGCGTCGCCGCGGCGCTGACCGATGCGGACGATGCGGGTGAAGCCCGACGTCCGGTCGGCGTACTTGGGCGCGATCTCGTCGAACAGCTTATTGACGACGAGCGGCTCGTTCGGGAACTGGGCCACGACCGCCCGGCGGGCCGATAGGTCGCCACGCTTCGCGAGCGTGATGACCTTCTCGACCTGCCCGCTGATCTCCTTGGCCTTCGCCTCGGTGGTCTTGACCCGCTCGTAGCGGAGGACCGACACCGTCAGGTTCTTGAACAGCGCGAGACGCGGGCCCTGCTTGCGGCTGAGCTTGCGTCCGGCGATGCGGTGCGCCATCGATCAGGCCTCGGTGTCGTCCTCGAACGGCTCCTCGCCGTCGAGCTCGTCGAGGTCGTCGCCCTCGGTGTCGGGAACGATGAAGCCGCGCATGCGCAGGCGCTCCTTCATCTCGTCGAGGGACTTCTTGCCGAAGTTGCGCATCCGCAGCAGGTCGTCGTCCTTCAGCTGGAGCAGCTGGCCGACCTTGACGATGTTATTGCGCTTGAGCGAGTTGTAGGCCCGCATCGGGAGGTCGAGCTCCTCGATCGGCATGTCGAGCATGTTCGGCGGCAGCGCGGCGACGCCGGTCGCGGCGGCCTGCGGGACCGTGGCCATGCCGACCGTGACGAACGGGCGGAACTGGTTGACCAGCACCTCCGCGGATCGGCTGAGCGCCTCCTCGGGGCTGATCGTCCCGTCGGTCTCGATCTCGATCGTGAGCTTGTCGAAGTTGGTCACCTGACCGACCCGCATGCTCTCGACCCAGTAGTTGACCTTGCGGACCGGCGTGAAGATCGCGTCGACCGCGATCACACCGATCGGCAGCGCCTCGGCCCGCTCGGCGCCGAGGTAGCCGACGCCGCGCTCGACCGTCAGGTCCATCTCGATGGTCACGTCGTCGGTGTCGATCGTCATCAGGACCAGGTCCTGGTTGATGATCTCGACGTCGGCCGACTCGGCGATGTCGGCCGCGGTGACCGCGCCCGCGCCGCTCTTGATGAGGCGCAGCTGGACGGGATGGGCCGCGAAGCTCTTGAGGCGCAGCTTCTTGACGTTCAGGACGATCTGGGTGACGTCTTCCTTGACGCCCGGGATGGTCGAGAACTCCTGGTAGACGTCACGGATCTGGATGCTCGTGACGGCCGCTCCCTCGAGCGACGACAGGAGGACTCGCCGAAGGGCGTTGCCGAGGGTCACGCCGTAGCCGGCCTGGAGGGGACCGGCCTCGTACTTGGCGTACGTGCCGACTTCCTCGACAGACTCGATCTGCGGGTTCTCGAGTTGTTCGATCATGTGGGGTCAGTTACCTCGAGTAGTACTCGACCACGAGCTGCTCGTTGAGATCGAGCGGCATCTGGTCGCGCGTGGGCGGCGTGACGATGGAGGCGGACAGCGAGCCCGCGTCGATGGACAGCCACTCGGGCGCCTGGTGGTTGCGGAGCGTCTCCTTGACGACCTTGAACGGCTCGCGGCTCCGACGTGTCTCGCGAACCTCGATCTTGTCGCCCTGCTTCAGCTGGTACGACGGGATGTCGGTGTTGACGCCGTTCACCGCGAGATGCCCGTGCGCGACGAGCTGCCGGGCGGCGGCTCGCGACGGCGCGAGACCGGCGCGGTACACGACGTTGTCGAACCGCAGCTCGAGCGAGCGGAGCAAGTTCTCGCCGGTCACGCCGGGGCGGTTCTCGGCGGCGATGAAGTAGTTGCGGAACTGCCGCTCGAGCACGCCATAGGTCTTGCGGACCTTCTGCTTCTCACGCAGCTGCAGCCCATACTCGCCGACCTTGCGGCGACGGACGCCGTGCTGGCCGGGCGGGGAGGGTCGACGCTCGAACGCGCACTTCTTGGTGTAGCAGCGCGTGCCCTTCAGGAAGAGCTTGGCGCCCTCGCGCCGGCAGATCCGGCAGACGGATTCGGTGTAACGAGCCATGGATCTCCGGGGCTAGACGCGGCGCCGCTTGGGCGGGCGGCAGCCGTTATGCGGGATGGGGGTGACATCGGTGATGGCGCTGACCTCGAGGCCCGCGGCCTGGAGCGAGCGGATGGCCTGCTCACGGCCGGCGCCTGGACCCTTCACGTAGACCTCGACCTGGCGCATGCCGTGCTCCATCGCGCGCTTGGCCGCGCCGTCGGCCGACAGGGCGGCCGCGTATGGCGTGCTCTTGCGCGAGCCCTTGAAGCCGGCCACGCCGGCCGAGCCCCAGCTGATGACCGCGCCGTTGAGGTCGGTGATCGTGATGATCGTGTTGTTGAACGTCGCCTGGATGTGGACGTGCCCCTGGGGGACGTTCTTCTTCTCGCGCCGACGCTGCTTGACCGCTTTCTTGCGCTCCGCCATGCCTGCTCAGTCCCTCGTCACTTCTTGCGCCGGATGCCGACCGTCTTCTTCGGTCCGCGTCGCTGGCGAGCGTTGGTCTTGGTGCGCTGGCCACGCACCGGCAGGTTGCGCCGATGGCGGAGGCCGCGGTACGAGCCGATCTCGATGAGGCGCTTGATGTTGAGCGCCGTCTCACGGCGGAGGTCACCCTCCACCTTGTAGCGGCGGTCGATCAGCTCGCGCAGGCGGTTGACCTGCTCCTCGGTGAGATCGCGGACCCGCGTGTCGGGGTTGATGTTGGTCTGGGCGAGGATCTTCTGGCTGGTGGGCAGACCGATCCCGAAGACGTAGGTGAGGGCGACCTCGACGCGCTTCTCGCGCGGGATGTCGACACCGGCGATACGTGCCATCGGCTACCCCTGCCGCTGCTTGTGCTTGGGATTGCTGCAGATGACCATCACCGTGCCGTGACGGCGGATGACCTTGCAGTTGTCGCAGCGCGCCTTGACGGAAGCTCTGACCTTCAACGGATCCTCGATCGTGATGCGGGCGTGTGGGCTACTTGAGTCGGTAGGTGATGCGGCCTCGGGTGAGGTCGTACGGCGACAGCTCGACGCGGACGCGGTCACCCGGCAGGATGCGGATGAAATTCATCCGAAGCTTGCCGCTGATGTGGGCGAGCACCCGGTGGCCATTCTCCAGCTCCACAGCGAACATCGTGTTCGGGAGCGGCTCGATGACCGTTCCCTCGACTTCGATCGCATCCTTCTTGGCCACAGGCTGGTGTGCTTCCCTTTCTCACGCGGAATGCCGGCCCGGGCGGGCCGACACACGAACGCGTAGCGTATCAAACGTGGCCATTCCCGGCAACTTCCCGGGTTCGGTGGCCCGGGCCACCGTGGCGTGCGCGTCACGGGCTCGTCAGGATCTCGGGTCCTGCCTCCGTCACGGCGATGGAGTGCTCGAAATGGGCGGCCATCGAACCGTCGATGGTCGATATCGTCCAGTCGTCGTCGAGCACGTGGGCTCGATAGTCGCCCAGCGTGAACATCGGCTCGATGGCCAGGCACAGCCCGGCCTCGAGCTTTCGGCCGCGCCGGCCGGTCCGGTAGTTGGGGACCTGCGGCTCCTCGTGCATCTCGGTGCCGATGCCGTGGCCGACGAACTGGCGCACGATGCCGAAGCCGTGCGGCCGCGCGACGTCCTCGACCGCGGCCGAGATGTCCTCGATGTGGTTGCCCGGGACCGCCGCCGCGATGCCCGCCATCATCGCCTCGCGGGTCGTGTCGATGAGCTGCCGGACGGGCTCCGGCGGCACGCCCACGAAGAACGTCCGGGCCGCGTCGCCGTGCCAGCCGTCGACGATCGCGCCGGCGTCGACCGACACGATCTGGCCCTCCCGGATGACGCGCTCGCCGGGGATGCCGTGGACGATCTCGTCGTCGAGCGAGATGCACAGGCTCCCCGGGAAGGGCCGGCGCGGGTTGATGCCCGGGTAGCCCTTGAACGACGGGGTCGCGCCGGCGGCGCGGATGTGCGCCTCGGCCAGCCGGTCGAGATGGGCGGTCGAGACGCCCGGCTTGAGCTCGCGCTCGACGAGGGCCAGGACCTCGGCCACGATGCGGCCGGCCTGCCGCATGCGAGCGATCTCGGCGCGTGACTTCCGGGTCACCATCGTCACGCCTCCGCCGGGTCGGTGACGGCGGCCAGCACGTCGTCGGCGACGGCGTCGATGGACCGCACCCCGTCGACGGTCCGGAGGATGCCCAGCGCGGCGTAGTGGTCGAGGACCTCGCGCAGGCTGGCCAGCTGCACATCGAGACGGGCTCGCACCGTGTCCGGCTTGTCGTCCTCGCGCTGCATCAGCGGCGAGCCATCGATGTCGCAGCGACCCGGCGACCGGGGCGGGTTCGTCGTCTCGTTGTAGACGTGGCCGTCGTCGCGACAGACCCAGCGTCCCGACATGCGGCGGACGACCTCTTCGCTCGGCACCATGATCTCGACCGCCCGGTCGACCCGGGCCGCGCGCTCGGCAAGGGCGACGTCGAGCACCTCGGCCTGGGTACGGTTGCGCGGGAAGCCGTCCAGGATCGCGCCCTTCGACGCGTCGGGCTCGCTCATGCGGTCCAGCAGCATCCTGATCGTGATGTCGTCGGGCACGAGCTGACCACGGTCCATGAACCGCTTCGCCTCGGCCCCGAGCGGCGTGCCGTCACGGACCGCGGCCCGGAACAGGTCGCCGGTCGCGACGTGCGGGATGCCGAGGCGCTCGGCCAGCAGCATCGCCTGGGTCCCCTTGCCGGCTCCCGGCGCCCCGAGCAGGACCACCACGCTCATCGGTGGATCACCCGGCCTGCGAGGTCAGGGGTGCCGCCCCCATCATCGGATGAACCCCTCGTAGTTGCGCATCATGAGCTGGGCTTCGATCTGCTTCATGGTCTCGACCACGACCGACACGACGATCAGCAGGCTGGTGCCGCCGAGGCCGATCGCCCCGAGGTCGGGGAACGCGGCGGCGACGACGGACGGCGACACCGCCACGATGGCCAGGAACATCGCGCCCGCGAACGTGATGCGCGACACGACCTTGGCGAGGTAGTCCTGTGTCGGGCGGCCCGGCCGGATGCCCGGGATGAAGCCGCCGTTCTTGCGCAGCTGTTCGGCCGTCTCGTCCGGCTTGAACGTGAACGCGGTGTAGAAGTACGTGAAGCCGACGGTCAGCAGGAAGTACAGGACGATGTACAGCAGCGAGCTCGGGTTCAGCAGGAAGATGATCCCGTCGGCGATGCTCTTCACGATCGGGATGTCCGACGCCGTGAAGTACGACGCGAGCTGGACCGGGAACAGCAGGATGCTGACCGCGAAGATGATCGGGATCACGCCGGCCTGGTTGACGCGCAGCGGCAGGAACGTCTGACCGCCCTGGTACATGCGCCGGCCACGGACGCGGCTGGCGTACTGGACCGGGATGCGGCGCTGGCCCTCCTGGATGTAGATGATCACGGCCACCGCGGCGATGGCCACGACGGCGAACGCGATCAGCGCGGCGATGTTCGGGTTGACCGTGAACGCACCGATGGCGGCAGGCGCCTGGCTGACGATGCCGGCGAAGATGATGAAGCTGATGCCGTTGCCGATGCCTCGCTCGGTGATGAGCTCGCCGATCCACATCAGCGCGATCGAGCCGGCGGTGAGCGTGGCGATCTGGGTGAGCGTGTCGAAGCTGCCGAGGTCGAACTGGCCGAGCAGGACACCGTTCGCGTTGAGCAGGGCGAGGAAGCCGTAGGCCTGCAGGATCGCCATCGGCACGGACAGGTACCGGGTGTACTGGGTGATCTTGTTGCGGCCGTACTCACCCTCGCGGCTGAGCGACTGGAGCGAGGGCACGACGCCCTGCATCAACTGCATGATGATCGACGCGTTGATGTAGGGGTTCAGGCCCAGCGCCACCACCGAGAAGTTCGATAGTCCACCACCCGAGAACAGGTTCAGCAGCCCGAACAGCGGGTTGCCCTGCAGGAAGGCGGTGAGCTGCTCCTGGTTGATGCCCGGCACCGGCACGGCGGCCAGGCCCCGGAACACGATGAGCAGCCCGAGGACGATGAAGATCCGGCGCCGGATATCGGGCGCCCGGAAGGCGTTCAGCAGCGATTCGAACACGGGGTTCTAGGCGTCGTCGCCGGACTCGGTCGCGGCTTCGTCGGAGGTCGCGTCGGCAGCCTCGGTCTCCGTGTCCGTGGAAGCGGCGGTGGCGGTCTCGTCGGGTGCCGGCGCCTCGTCTGCGTCCGGGGGCGCGGCCGCGGTCGGGACCTCCTCGGTCGCGGCCGCCTTGCGCCCGCGTGCCGGGCGCTCCGCCGGCGCATCGGTCTCGGTGTCGACGCCGATGGCCTTCATCGGCCGCGTCGGCACCTCGATGACCTGGACGGTCCCGCCGGCTGCCTCGATCTTGGTGCGGGCCGACGCCGTGAACGCGTCGGCGACGACGAACAGCGGCGTGTCGAGCTCGCCTGCGCCCAGGATCTTGAGCGGCTTGTCGAGCTTGCGGACGAGGCCCACCGCGCGCAGCAGGTCCTGGTTGATCGTGACCTGCGCATCCGCCTTGCCCTTGCCCTTCGGCTTGGGCGGCATCTCGGCGTCGAAGGCCCCGCGCTCGACGGCGGCCGCGATGGCCCCGACGTTCACGACCTCGTACTCGATCTTGAAGCGGTTCTTGAAGCCGCGCAGCTTCGGGATCCGGACGTGGAGCGGCGTCTGGCCACCCTCGAACCACGGCGGGATCGAGCCACCGGCGCGGGCCTTCTGGCCCTTCGTACCGCGGCCAGCGGTCTTGCCCTTGCCGGCCGCGATGCCGCGACCGACCCTGGTGCGCTCCTTGCGCGAGCCTTCGGCGGGGCGCAGGTCGTGCAGCTTCATTCCTTCTCCTCGACGTCCTCGGACGCGATGGCTCGCAGGGGCGTCGCCTCGGTCCTCGGAGCGGCCCGTGCCCTCGTCGGCGATCTCCTCGACGCTGACGAGGAAGCGGACCTGGCGGACCATCCCGCGCGTGGCGTCGTTGTCGGGCACGATGCTCGTGCTGCCGATGCCGTGCAGGCCGAGCGCCTTGATCGTTCCGCGGTTGCGGGCGATGTGGCTGATCGTCGACCTGGTCTGGGTGACCTTGAGGCTACCGGCCATCGGCGGCCTCCAGCGTGGGGGCCGGCTGCCCGGAGATGCGGCTGACGAGCTTCACGCCGCGACGGGCCGACAGCTCCTCGGCCGAGTGCAGGCCGCGCAGGGCCTCGATCGTCGCTCGGGTCACATTGACCGGGTTGGTCGACCCGTAGATCTTCGACAGGATGTCGCGAACGCCGGCCGCCTCGAGCACGGCCCGCACCGAGCCGCCGGCGATGACGCCGGTGCCCTGCGAGGCGGGCTTGAGCATGACCCTGCTGGCCGAGAACTCGACGTTCACCTCGTGGGGGATCGTGGTACCGACCATGGGGATCTTGATGATGTTCTTCTTCGCGTCCTCGACACCCTTGCGGATCGCCTCGGGGACCTCGCCGGCCTTGCCCAGCCCGGCACCGACGTGACCGGCGCCGTCACCGACGACGACGACCGCGCTGAAGCTGAACCGCCGGCCGCCCTTGACGACCTTGGCGACGCGGTTGATCTGCACGACGCGCTCCTCGAGCGCGAGCTTGTTCGGGTCGATACGTGCCACGATGCTCCTTCCGATCAGAACTCGAGACCGGCCTCGCGGGCGGCATCGGCGAGCGACTTGATCCGCCCGTGGTACCGGAACCCGGCTCGATCGAAGACCACGCGCTCGATGCCGGCGGCCTTGGCCCGCTCGGCGATCAGGCGCCCGACGACGGCGGCCTCCTCCGACTTGGTGGACGTGGAGCCGCGAAGCTCCTTCTCCAGGGTCGAGGCGGCCACGAGCGTCTTCCCGGACGCGTCGTCGATGACCTGGGCGTAGATGTGGTTGAGGCTGCGGAATACGGCCAGACGCGGCCGCCCGGCCGTCCCCGCCATGGTGAGGCGGATCCGGTCGTGGCGCTTGCGTCGGGCGGCGCCGCGGCTGGCGACCTGCGTCATCGTGTCAATCCTTCGTTCCTGCGGTTACTTCTTGGCGCCGATCTTGCCGGCCTTGCCCGCCTTGCGGCGGACCTGCTCACCGGCGTAGCGCACGCCCTTGCCCTTGTACGGCTCGGGCTTGCGGGTCGAGCGCACCTGCGCGGCGACCTGGCCGACGAGCTCCTTGTCGATGCCGATGACCGCGAGCCGGGTCGGCGTGTCGAGCTCGAACGTGATGCCCTCGGGCGGGTCGATCTCGACCGGGTGGCTGTAGCCGAGGTTGAGCGTCAGCTTCTTGCCGTTGAGCGCGGCGCGATAGCCGACGCCGTTGATCTCGAGGCCCTTGCGGTAGCCGTCGGTCACGCCGATGACCATGTTGTTGACGAGCGTCCGCGTCAGGCCGTGGAGCTGCTTGTGGGTCTTCTGCTCGGTCGGTCGGGAGACGACGATGGTGGCGTCCTCCCTGGCGACCGTCATGTCGGGGTGCAGCTCGCGGCTGAGGGTGCCCTTCGGCCCCTTCACGGTGAGCTGCCGCCCGTCGATCGTCACGTCGACACCCGACGGGACGGTGATGGGCAGGCGTCCGATACGCGACATCGTGCCGGCCTACCAGACGTACGCGAGGACTTCGCCGCCCAGCTGCGCCTGGCGCGCCTGCTGGCCGGTCATGATGCCCTTGCTCGTGCTGACGATGACGATGCCGAGGCCGCCGAGCACCCGCGGGATGTCGGTCTTGCGCGCGTAGACGCGCAGGCCCGGCTTGCTGATGCGCTTGAGGCCGGACACGACCGGGACCTTGCCGTCGACGTACTTGAGGGTCAGGCGCAGGACCGTACCCGGCCCGTCTTGCTCCTCGGTGACCTCGGCGATGAAGCCCTCGTCCTTGAGGATGCGGGCGATCTCGCGCTTGGTGCGCGACGCCGGGACGACCACTTCGGTGTGGCGCGCCCGGGACGCGTTGCGGACGCGCGTGAGCATGTCCGCGATCGGATCGGAGATATTCATCGGTTCCCTACCAGCTCGACTTGGTGACGCCGGGCAGCTCGCCCAGGAGCGCTCGCTCCCGGAAGCAGATGCGGCACAGCGCGAACCGGCGCATGTAGGCCCGCGGACGCCCGCAGACGAAGCAGCGGTGATACGCCTGCACGTTGTGCTTGGGGGTCCGCTTGGTCTTCGCGATCATCGACTTCTTGGCCATGTCTCTCCTCCCCGCGCCTACGAGGCAAAGGGCATGCCGAGGAGTTCGAGAAGCTTCTTCGATTCCTCGTCGGTCTTGGCCGTCGTCACGATGCTGATCTCCAGCCCGCGCAGACGGTCCACCTTGTCGTAGTCGATCTCGGGGAACGCGAGCTGCTCGCGCATCCCCAGCGAGTAGTTGCCACGCCCATCGAACGACTTGCCGGGAACGCCCCGGAAGTCGCGGATGCGCGGCAGGGCGAGCGTCGTCAGCCGGTCCAGGAAGTCCCACATCCGCTCGCCGCGGAGGGTGACCTTGGCACCGATCGAGTTGCCCGTGCGGAGGCGGAACTGGGCGATCGAGCGCTTGGCCTTGGTCACGATGGGCTTCTGCCCAGTGATCGTGGCCAGGTCGCCGAGCGCGGCGTCCAGCGCCTTGGCGTTGGTGAGCGCCTCGCCGAGGCCGATGTTCACGACGACCTTGGAGACGCGCGGCACCTGGTTCGGGTTGGCGTATTCGAACTGCTTGGTGAGCGCCGGCACGATCTCGGCCGCATAGCGCTCGTGGAGGCGGCTGGTCACGACTTCACCTCCAGCTGCTCGTTGCACTGGCGGCAGACGCGGACGCGTCGTCCGTTGTCGAGCGTCTGGTGGCCGATCCGGGTGGGCTTGCCGCAGCTGCCGCACACGACCATGACCTTGCCGATCGGCAGCGGCTGGGCGATCTCGAGGATGCCGCCCTGCTGGATCTTCGGCATGCGGTCGGTCGCCCCGGCGCTCTGGCGCGGCTTGGTGTGGCGCTTGGCGATGTTGACGCCCTCGACGACCACGGTGACGCCGCCCGCCGCCGAGCCGCGACGGAACATGCTGCGGCCGCCGGTGGGGGACGGGTCGCGACGGATGACGCGCTCGACCGTGCCGCGCTTGCCGGCGTCCTTGCCGGACAGCACGACGACGGTGTCGCCCTTGCGGATCTCGGGCACCTTGGTGGCCCGGCCGGCGCTCGTTCGCAGGGCCATCACAGCACCTCCGGGGCGAGCGACACGATCTTCATGTAGTTGCGGTCGCGCAGCTCGCGCGCCACCGGGCCGAAGATGCGCGTGCCGCGCGGGTTGCCCTGGTTGTTGATGAGCACGGCGGCGTTCTCGTCGAAGCGGATGTAGCTCCCGTCGGCGCGGCCGTATTCCTTGTTGGTGCGGACGATCACGGCGCGCACGACGTCGCCCTTCTTGACCGCGGCGTTGGGGATCGCCTGCTTGACGCTGGCGATGATCACGTCACCGACGCCGGCCGTGTTCTTGAGGGAGCGACCCATCACCCGGATGCACTGGATGCTCCGGGCGCCGGTGTTGTCGGCCACCTTGAGTCGCGTCTGGGGCTGGATCACGAGCCGGCCTCCGGGGCCTTGGCCTCGGTGTCGTCCGCAACGGTCGCCGGGGCGTCGGTCGCCTCGGCGACGTCGCCGATCGCCGACTCGGTCGCATCAGCGTCGGCCTGGGTGTCGGCCGAGCGGGTCCGGCCCGGGTGCGCGGCGGCATGGATCGCCTCCGTCACCGCCTCCTCCTCGGCCACGACGGACTCGCCGGGCAGCCCGTGCTCGCCCGCGCGCTGGACCACGCTGACGAGCCGCCAGCGCTTGGTCGCCGAGATCGGGCGAGCCTCCTCGATGAGGACGGTGTCGCCGATGAGGGCCTCGTTCTCCTCATCGTGGGCCTTGAACTTGGTCGTCAGGCGGATGACCCGCTTGTACAACCGGTGGCGCGCCAGCCGCTCGACGGACACGACGATGGTCTTGTCCATGCGGTCGCTGACGACGCGGCCGACCTTGGTCTTCCGCTTTCCCTGCACCTTCGTGGTCGCTCCTGTCATCGCGTGATCTCCCTCAGGCCGTCTTGTCGAGCTTGCGCTCGCGCTGGACGGTCAGGATCCGCGCGATCGTCCTCCGCGTCAGCGGGATCGTGCTGTAGTCCTTGAGTTGTCGGGTCGAGAGCGCGAAGCGCGCCCCCCACAGGTCCTGCTTGGCCTCGCGCAGGGCATCGTCGAGCTCTGCGTCGGACATGGCGCGGATCTTCTTGAGGTCCATCGCCTATGCCTCCTTGGCGCCTTCGCGCACGACCACGCGGGTCGCGACGGGCAGCTTGTGGCTGGCCAGCCGCATGGCCTCGACCGCGGAGTCGTGGTCCACGCCGGCCATCTCGAACAGGATCCGGCCGGGCTTGACGACGGCGACCCAGTGGTCGGGCGCGCCCTTGCCGGAGCCCATCCGGGTCTCGGCCGGCTTCTTGGTCGCGGGCTTGTCCGGGAAGATGCGGATCCAGATCTTGCCGCCGCGCTTGACCGAGCGGGTCATCGCGCGCCGGGCCGCCTCGATCTGGCGGCTCGTGATCCAGGCCGGCTCCTGGGTCGCCAGCCCGTACTCACCGAACGCCACCGTGTGGCCGCCCTTGGCGATACCGGACATGCGCCCGCGCATGACCTTGCGATGCTTGACGCGTCGCGGCATCAACATCGTCAGGCCCCCTGCCCGGCGGGCGACGAAGCGGCGAGCTCGGGCCGACGGGTCGGCTCGGGAGCGATGTCGCCCCGGTAGATCCAGACCTTGACGCCGATGCGGCCATACGTCGTGTGGGCGTGGACCTGGCCGTAGCTGATGTCGGCACGCAGCGTGCCGAGCGGGATGCGGCCTTCCTTGTCCCACTCGCGGCGACCCATCTCCGAGCCGCCGAGACGGCCGGCGACGGCGATCTTGACGCCCTTCGCGCCGGCCTTCATCGAGCGCTGGATGGCCTGCTTCATCGCCTTCTTGAACGCGATCCGGCGGGTCAGCTGGCCGGCGATGTTCATCGCCACGAGGTGCGCGTCGAGCTCCGGCTGGCGGATCTCCTTGATCTCCAGCTTGACCTTGCGGTTGCTGAGCGCGCCGATCTGCTGACGCAGGACCTCGACGTTGGCCCCGCCCTTGCCGATGACGATGCCCGGCTTGGCGGTGTGGATCGTGACCGTGACGTGGTTGATGCCACGCTCGATCTCGACGCCGCTCACGCTGGCGTTGGAGAGCCGCTTGTCGATCAGCGTCCGGATCGAGATGTCCTCCTTGAGGGAGGCGGTGTATTCCTTGTCCGCGTACCACTTCGCGGTCCAGGTGCGCGAGACACCCAGGCGGAAGCCGTACGGATGGACCTTGTGTCCCATGTCAGGCCTCCTGGTCCGCGACGACGATGGTGATGTGGGTCATGGGCTTGTGGATGGGGAACGCCCGACCCTGTGCCCGCGGCTGAAAGCGCTTGATCGTCGGCCCCTCGTCGGCGATGGCGTCGACGATGACGAGGTCCTCCGCCGACAGGTTGTGGTTGTTCTCGGCATTGGCGGTCGCGCTCTTGAGCACGCGCGCGACATCGGAGGCCGCCTTCTGCGGCATGAACCGCAGCAGCGCGGTCGCCTCCTCGACCCGCTTGCCCTTGATGGCGGAGGTCACGAGGCGCGTCTTGCGCGTCGAGGCGCGCTGGTACTTGGCGGTGGCGGATACACGCATCGGCGGCCTACTTCAGCGACGTCGACCGCTCGGTGTGCCTGCCGTGCCCGCGGTAGTTGCGGGTCGGGGAGAACTCACCGAGCCGGTGGCCGACCATGTTCTCGGTCACGTAGACCGGGATGTGCTTGCGGCCGTTGTAGACCGCGATGGTGTGGCCGATGAACGTCGGGAAGATCACCGACGCGCGCGACCAGGTCTTGACGACCTTCTTCTCGTTGCGCTTGTTCATCTCCTCGATCCGGCCGAGGAGGCGAGCCTCGACGAACGGGCCCTTCTTGACGGAACGGGACATCGACGCCTCCTCCTACTTCCGATGCCGCGATCGGACGATCAGGCGTCCGGTCGTCTTCGACCGCCGGGTGCGATAGCCCATCGCGGGCTTGCCCCACGGGGTCTTGGGCGGCATCCCCGTAGGGGACTTGCCTTCCCCACCGCCATGCGGATGGTCGCGCGGGTTCATGACGACGCCGCGGACTTCCGGGCGCCTGCCCATGTGCCGGGCGCGGCCGGCCTTGCCGAGGTTCTGGTTCTCGTGGTCGAGGTTGCTGACCTGGCCGATGGTGGCCATGCAGCCGATCGGGATGCGGCGCATCTCGCCCGACGGCATGCGGACGGTGGCGAAGCCACCCTCCTTGGCAAGCAGCTGTGCGGACGTACCGGCCGAGCGGACGATCTGGCCACCCTTGCCGGGCGTGAGCTCGATGTTGTGGATGGTCGTGCCGAGCGGGATGTGAAGCAGGGGCAGCGCGTTGCCGACGCGCGCCTCGGCCTCCGGACCGGACACCACGATGTCGCCGACCTTGAGGCCGTGCGGCAGCAGCATGTAGCGCTTCTCACCGTCGCGGTAGTGCAGCAGCCCGATGCGCGCCGAGCGGTTCGGGTCGTACTCGACGGTCGCGACGCGCGCCGGCACGCCGGGCTTGTTGCGCTTGAAGTCGATGCGCCGGTAATGCTGCTTCTCGCCGCCGCCGCGATGGCGGACGGTCAGGCGGCCCTGGTTGTTCCGGCCCGACCCGCGCTTCTGCGGCTCGAGCAGCGGCTTGTAGGGCTCCTTGGTGGTGATCTCCTCGAAGGTCGAGCGGGTCATCCCGCGGAGGCCCGGCGAGGTCGGCTTGTAGTCGCGAAGCGGCATCGGTCAGACCCCCTCGAAGAATTCGATCTTCTGGCCGGGGGCCAGGGTGACGATCGCCTTGCGCCACGGCGTGGTGTGGCCAACGATCCGGCCGCGCCGGGTGCCGCGCCGCTTCTCCTTGGCCTTCGTGGTCAGGACGTTGACCGCGACGACGGTCACGCCCTCCTTCTTGTAGAGCTCCTCGACGGCCGCCTTGATCTGGATCTTGTTGGCCTCGGAATGGACGGCGAACGTGTACTTGCCGCGCCCGGACTCGTCGATCGACTTCTCGCTGACGACGGGGCGGATGATGATCTCGGGCGCGGTCAGGGCGGTCATGCCGGCACCTCCGTCGTCGCGCCGCCGTACACGGACTCCATCCGGGCGAGCGCGGGCTGCTCGATAAGCACGAGGTCGGCATCGACGAGGTCGACCACGTTCAGCGAGTCGGCCAGGATGACATTGACCTTGGGCAGGTTGCGGGCCGACAGCTCGAGGTTCTGGTCGCGACCCGGCGCCACGACGAGGATCCGGCCGGTCGCCTCGAGCGCGCGCAGGACGCCCGCCAGCTCGCGGGTCTTGATGGCCTCGAGCCCGAACGCGTCGATGACCTTGACCTGCTCGTCGCCGAGCTTGGCCGTCAGCGCGCCACGGAGGGCGAGTCGCTTCATCTTGCGTGGCAACCGCTGCTCGTACGAGCGCGGGTGCGGACCGAAGACCGCGCCGCCGCCGCGGTAGTGCGGCGCACTCTTGGCTGCCCTGGCGGGCGCGGCCGGTGCCCTTCTGGCGGTACGGCTTCGCGCCGCCACCGCGGACCTCGCCGCGGGTGCGGGTGTCGTGCGTGCCGATCCGGCGCGCGGCCAATTGGGCGGTCACGACCTGGTGGAGCACGGCGGTGTTGACCGGGGCGGCGAAGAGCTCGTCGCTGAGCTCGACGTTGCCGACGGTCTTGCCGGTGCGGTCGTAGAGCGGGGTCGACGGCATCGTCAGGCCTTCTTCACGAGGATGAGCGAGCCGCGCGCGCCGGGGAGGCTCCCCTTGACGAGCAGCAGGTTGCGCTCCGGATCGGTGCGCACGACGCGCACCTTCTTGATGGTCACGCCCTCGGCTCCCATGTGGCCGGCCATGCCGACGCCCTTGTAGACGCGGCCCGGCGTCGTGCCGGGACCGATCGAGCCGGGCTCGCGGTGATGGTCCGAGCCGTGGGTCTTGGGCCCGCGGCGGAAGTGGTGGCGCTTGATGTGACCGGCGAAGCCCTTGCCCTTGGACACGCCCGACACGTCGACGTCGTCGCCGGCGGTGAACAGGTCATCGATCGAGACCGTCTGGCCGATCTCGAAGTCGTCGACGCTGTCGACCCGGAACTCGCGCAGCGTGGCGAGCTGCTGGGCGGCCTTGGGCAACGCTGCGAGCTGGCCCGTCTCGGGCTTGTTGAGCTTCTTGGCCGGCTCGGCCCCGAGCTGGACGGCGGTGTAGCCGTCGCGCTCGCTCGTGCGCAGGCGCGTCACGGTGTTCGGCTCGATGGCGAGCACGCTCACGGCCACCATCGTCCCGTCGTCCTGGAACACCTGCGTCATGCCGACCTTGCGGCCGATGAGTCCGATCGCCATCACATCTTGATCTCGATGTCCACGCCGGCTGCCAGGGACAGCCGCATGAGGGCATCGACCGTCTTCGAGGACGGGTCCAGGATGTCGACAAGGCGCTTGTGGGTACGGATCTCGAACTGCTCCCGGGAATCCTTGTCGATGAACGGCGAGCGCAGGACCGTGAACTTCTCGATGCGCGTGGGCAGCGGGACCGGGCCGAGCACGTCCGCGCCCGTGCGCTGGGCGGTCTCGACGATCTGCGCCGCCGACTGATCAAGCAGCCGGTGGTCGTAGGCCTTGAGGCGGATCCGGATCCGCTGCTTCGCCATGTCGTCCCTACTCGGTGATGGTGACGATGGCGCCGGCGCCGACGGTCCGGCCACCCTCGCGGATGGCGAAGCGCTGGCCGACCTCGAGGGCGATCGGGGTGATCAGGTCGACCGACATCTCGACGTTGTCGCCGGGCATGATCATCTCGGCCCCGTCGGGCAGCCCGATGGCGCCGGTCACGTCGGTGGTGCGCAGGTAGAACTGGGGCCGGTAGCCGTTGTAGAAGGGGGTGTGCCGGCCGCCCTCGTCCTTGGTCAGCACGTAGACCTGCGCGGTGAACCTGGTGTGGGGCTTGATCGAGCCCGCCTTGGCCAGCACCTGGCCGCGCTCGATCTCGTCGCGCTCGATGCCCCGGATGAGGCAGCCCACGTTGTCGCCGGCCTGGCCCTCGTCGAGCAGCTTCTTGAACATCTCCACGCCGGTGACCACGATCTTGCGGGTGGGCTTGACCCCGACCAGCTCGACCTCGTCGCCGACCTTGACGATGCCGCGCTCGATGCGGCCGGTGGCGACGGTGCCCCGGCCCTTGATGCCGAACACGTCCTCGACCGGCATGAGGAACGCCTTGTCGACCGCCCGCTCGGGCGTGGGGATGTACGAGTCGACCGCGTCCATCAGCTCCTGGATGGGCTTGTACGCCTCGTCGGCCGGGTTGTCGGGCGCCTCGAGGGCCTTGAGCGCGGAGCCGCGGATGACCGGGATGTCGTCGCCCGGGAACTCGTACTTGGAGAGCAGCTCGCGGACCTCCAGCTCGACCAGGTCGAGGAGCTCCTCGTCGTCGACCATGTCGACCTTGTTGAGGAAGACCACGATGTAGGGCACCTCGACCTGGCGGGCCAGCAGGATGTGCTCGCGGGTCTGGGGCATGGGCCCGTCGGTGGCGGCCACGACCAGGATGGCGCCGTCCATCTGGGCGGCTCCGGTGATCATGTTCTTGATGTAGTCGGCGTGGCCCGGGCAGTCGACGTGGGCGTAGTGGCGGGCGTCGGTCTCGTACTCGACGTGGGCGATGGCGATGGTGATGCCCCGCTCGCGCTCCTCGGGCGCGTTGTCGATCGACTCGAACGCGCGGTACTCGGCCTCGCCCTTCAGGGCGAGGTACTTGGTGATCGCCGCGGTGAGGCTCGTCTTGCCGTGGTCGATGTGGCCGATCGTGCCGATGTTGACGTGCGGCTTGGTGCGCTCGAACTTCTTCTTGGCCATCGTGCTGCTCCCTAGACCTTGGACTTCTGGACGAGTTCCGAGGCCAGGTTGGCTGGCACCTCGGCGTAATGGCTGAACTCCATCGAGGACGTCGCGCGTCCCTGGGACATGCTCCGCAGGTCGGTCACGTAGCCGAACATCTGGGCGAGCGGGACGAACGCCCGGACGACCTCGGTGCCCGAGCGGGACTCGATGCCCTCGATCTGGCCGCGGCGGCTGTTGAGGTCGCCGATGACGTCGCCCATGAACTCGGTGGGCATCGTCGCCTCGACCCGCATGATCGGCTCGAGGATCGCCGGATCGCCCTTCAGGAAGGCATCCTGGGCGGCCATCGAGCCCGCGATCTTGAACGCCATCTCGGACGAGTCGACCTCGTGGTACGACCCGTCGAACAGCGTGACCTTGACGTCGACCACGGGGTAGCCCGCGTAGATGCCCGTCTCGAGCTTCTCGCGGATGCCCTGGTCGACCGACTTGATGTACTCGCGCGGGATCGTGCCGCCGACGATCTTGTCGACGAACTCGTAGCCCGAGCCCTTCTCGGCCGGCTCGAGCCGGATGACCGCGTGGCCGTACTGGCCCTTGCCGCCGGTCTGGCGGACGAACCGCCCGTTGCCCTGCGCCTCGCGCTTGATCGTCTCGCGGTAGGAGACCTGCGGCTTGCCGATGTTCGCTGCGACCTTGAACTCGCGGACCATCCGGTCGACGAGCACGTCGAGGTGCAGCTCGCCCATGCCGGCGATGAGCGTCTCGGACGACTCCGGGTCGGTGTGGACGCGGAACGTCGGGTCCTCCTCGGCCAGGCGCTGCAGGGCGATCGCGAGCTTGTCCTGGTCGGCCTTGGTCTTCGGCTCGATCTTGACCTCGATGACCGGCTCCGGGAAGGACATCGATTCGAGGATGACCGGATGGGCCTCGTCGGTGAGGGTGTCACCGGTGAAGGTGTCCTTGAGCCCGACCGCCGCGGCGATGTCGCCCGCGTAGACGACGTCGATCTCCTCGCGGTGGTTGGCGTGCATCTGCAGGATGCGCCCGATGCGCTCCTTCCTGCCCTTCGTGGGGTTGAGCACGTAAGAGCCGGACTTGAGCGTGCCCGAGTACACCCGGAAGAACGCCAGCTTGCCGACGAAGGGGTCGGCGGCGATCTTGAACGCCAGCGCGCTGAACGGCTCGCTGTCGTCGGGGGTGCGCAGCACCTCGGACCCGGACTTGGGGTCGATGCCGATCATCGGCGGGACGTCGAGCGGCGAGGGCAGGTAGTCGACGACCGCGTCGAGCACCTTCTGGATGCCCTTGTTGCGGAGCGCCGAGCCGGTCAGCACCGGGATGATCTTCGTCGTCAGGGTGCCCAGGCGGAGACCCCGCTTGATCTCGGCCGTGGTCAGCTCCTCGCCCTCGAGGTACTTGTGCATCAGCTCGTCGTCCATGTCGGCGACGGCCTCGACCAGAATGTGGCGGTGCTGGTCGGCGTCGGCCTGGAGCTCGGCCGGGATGTCGACGACGTCGACCTTGTTGCCCAGGTCGTCGCGGTAGTAGATGGCCTGCATGTCCACGAGGTCGATGACGCCCTGGAACTGGTCCTCGCGCCCGATCGGGATCTGGATCGGCACGGCGTTGGCGCCGAGCCGCTCCTTGATCGACTCGACCCCGCGCCAGAAGTCGGCACCGGTCCGGTCGAGCTTGTTGATGAAGCAGATGCGCGGCACGCCGTAGCGGTCGGCCTGGCGCCAGACCGTCTCGGACTGGGGCTCGACGCCGGCCACGCCGTCGAAGACGACGACCGCGCCATCGAGCACGCGCAGGCTCCGCTCGACCTCGACCGTGAAGTCCACGTGCCCGGGCGTATCGATGATGTTGACGCGATGATCGCCCCAGAACGCCGTCGTCGCGGCAGCCGTGATCGTGATGCCCCGCTCCTGCTCCTGGGGCATCCAGTCCATCGTGGCCGCGCCCTCATGGACCTCGCCGATCTTGTAGATCTTCTTCGTGTAGAAGAGGATCCGCTCGGTCACGGTCGTCTTGCCGGCGTCGATGTGCGCGATGATGCCGATGTTCCGCGTCTTGGCGAGCGGAACCTGTCGTGCCACGGTGTCCTAGGCTCCCGGGTCTACCACTTGAAATGGCTGAAGGCGCGGTTCGCCTCGGCCATCTTGTGCGTGTCTTCGCGTCGCTTCACTGCCGCGCCGAGACCGTTCATGGCATCGACGAATTCGGCGGCGAGCTTCTCGCTCATGCTCTTTCCGCTGCGCTTGCGCGCCGCCTGGACGAGCCAGCGGACGCCGAGCGACAGACGACGGTCGCCCCGGATCTCGACCGGGACCTGGTAGGTGGCGCCGCCCACGCGGCGCGGCTTGACCTCGATGATCGGCGTGGCGTTGCGCATCGCCGCCTCGAGGATCTCCAGCCCGGGTCGGCTGGCCTGCGCCTCGGCGCGGGCGAGCGCCTGGCGGAGGATCCGCTCGGCGAGGTTCTGCTTGCCGCCCTTCATGAGCTTCGCGGAGAAGCGGGCGGTGATGCGGTTGGCCGGCACGACCTCGTACTTGGTCTTGCGCGGGATGCTGGTGCGACGCGGCATGCTGGTCGGCCTTCCCTACTTGGCCTTCGCGCCGTACTTGCTGCGACCCTGCTTGCGGTCGCGCACGCCGGCGGCGTCGAGGGTGCCGCGGATGATGTGGTACTTGACCGACGGGAGGTCCTTCACGCGGCCGCCGCGGACGAGGACCACCGAGTGCTCCTGGAGGTTGTGGCCGATGCCCGGGATGTAGGCCGTGACCTCCATCTGGTTCGACAACCGCACGCGCGCGATCTTGCGCAACGCGGAGTTCGGCTTCTTCGGCGTCATCGTGCGCACCTGGAGACAGACGCCGCGCTTCTGCGGGGCGCCCGGGATCGACACCTGTCGGCGGCGCAGGCTGTTCCAGTTCTTGCGCATGGCGGGCGCCTTGACCTTCTTCACCTTGGTCTGGCGACCGTGTCGCACGAGCTGGCTGATCGTCGGCACGAAGACGCTGCTCCTTACTCTGTCGATACGGGGCGGTCGGCTGCGACCGCGGGGGCCGGTCCCGCGGCGCCGGTCGCGCCCGCAGGCGGTCCGGTCGGGACCGGTGATGTCTGTGATGGTGGCGGAATGGTCCCCGGCGCAGGCGCCGAAGGCGGACCCCTCCCGAGGCCACGAAGGCGGAGTATATCGGTGGCCCGGAATCAGTGTCAAACGTGCGGGGAGGCGTTTTCGGGGCTCGGCCCTCCCACCCGGACATGACGTGACCCCGGGGTCGCCCCGGGGTCACGGATCAGGCGGCGGAAGATCCCGCGATCAGGCGGGCGCCTCCTCCTTGTCGGCCTCGGCGAGGAACGGGTTCTCCTCGGCCTCGGCCTCATCCTTGGCCTTGACCTTGGCCGGGGCGGAGCCCTCGGCCAGGAACGGGTTCGCTTCGGCGTCGTCGTCGTCCGCGCCATCGCCACCGGCGATCTCGGCAGCGAGCGCGAGACCGGCCGTCTCCTCGTCCCGGTCGACCGGTCGCCCGTCCTCGAGGAACGGGTTGTACTCGGCCTCGCCGAGACCCTCGAGGGCCTCGCCGGCGAGCGCCTCCAGCGCGGCCTGGCGCTCGCGCGCCTTGCGGGCCGCGACGTTCGCCGGGGCCCCGGAGCCGGCCGGGATGAGCTTGCCGATGATGACGTTCTCCTTGAGCCCGATCAGGTGGTCCTTGGCGCCGTTGATGGCGGCCTCGGTCAGCACCCGGGTCGTCTCCTGGAAGGACGCCGCGGCGAGGAACGATGACGTGTTGAGCGATGCCTTGGTCACGCCGAGCAGGACGGTCTGCGCCGTTGCCGGCTCACCGCCCTCGGCGAGGACCTGGTTGTTGTGCTCCTCGAACTCGAGCCGGTCCACCAGCTCGGTCGGCAGCAGGTCGACGTCGCCCGGCTGGTCGATGCGCACCTTGCGAAGCATCTGCCGGACGATGATCTCGATGTGCTTGTCGTTGATCGTGACGCCCTGGCTCTTGTAGACCTTCTGGACCTCCCGGACCAGGTAGCGCTGGACGGCGTCCTTGCCCCGGGTGTCGAGGTACTCCTGCGGGTTGATCGGCCCGTCCGTGATGGCGTCGCCGGCACGGATCTCCTGGCCGTTCTCCACGAGCAGCTTGGCGTTGTGGGGGATCAGGTATTCGCGCTCGACGACGTCCTCGGCACGGACGGCGATGCCATCCGACGACGAGACGAGGAAGCCGGCGACCGGCGCGGTGACCTCGACCGCCGAGCCGTCCTTGCCGTGGCGGGCGATGACCTGGCCGGCCGTGACGGTGTCACCCGCGGCGGCCAGCTGCTCGGCGCCCTTCGGCAGGGCGAGCGACGTGTCGTAGACCTCCGTCGAGACGACCTTGACCTTGGTCATGCCGTCGCCCCGGATGATCTCGACCACGCCGTCGATGTGGCTGATCTCGGCCTTGCCCTTGGGGATGCGCGCCTCGAACAGCTCCTCGACCCGCGGCAGGCCGGCGGTGATGTCCAGGCCGGCGACGCCGCCGGTGTGGAACGTCCGCATCGTCAGCTGCGTGCCGGGCTCGCCGATCGACTGCGCGGCGATGATGCCGACCGCCTCGCCGGACCCGACCATCCCGCCGGTGGCGAGGTTGCGGCCGTAGCACGCCCGGCAGACGCCGTAGCGGGCCTCGCAGGTCAGCGGTGAGCGAACGAGCACCTCGTCGATGCCGGCCTCGTCGATGCGGGCCGCCACCTCCTCGGTGATGATCTCGTTGCGCTCGACGAGGATCGGCGCGTCCTGGCCCTTCTTGACCTTGACGGTCGGGTCGGGCAGCGCGGCCGCCGCGAGTCGTCCGGTGAGACGGCGCTGGAAAGCGCCCTTCTCATCACTCGACTCGGAGCGGATGATCCAGCTGCCCTCCTCCGTGCCGCAGTCGTCCTCCCGCGTGATCACGTCCTGGGCGACGTCGACGAGGCGCCTGGTGAGGTACCCGGAGTCGGCGGTCCGCAGCGCGGTGTCCGCGAGGCCCTTGCGGGCGCCGTGGGTCGAGATGAAGTACTCGAGCACCGACATGCCCTCGCGGAAGTTGCTCCGCACGGGCACGTCGATGATCCGCCCGGACGGGTCGGCCATGAGACCGCGCATCGCGCCGAGCTGGCCGATGTTGCCCTTGTTCCCTCGGGCGCCGGACGCGGTCATCATCGTGACCGGGCCCTCCGGGTCGAGCGACTTCATCATCTCGTCCGACATCTTGGCCGTCGTCTCCTGCCAGACGCCGACGACCTGCTCGTAGCGCTCGTCCTCGGTGATGAGGCCGCGCTGGAACTGGCGGTCGATCTCGGAGACGGAGTCATCGGCCGCCTCGAGGCGCTCCGCCTTGTCCTTCGGGATCTCGATGTCGAACAGGCCGATCGTCATCCCGCCGCGGGTCGCGAACTCGAACCCGACGCTCTTGATGCCGTCGACCAGGTGAGCGGTCTCCTCGGGACCGAGGTCCCGATAGCAGCGATCGACCAGCTCCTTGAGGTCGCTGCGCTTCATGACGGTGTCGTGGAAGCGCAGCTGATCGGGCAGGATCTGGTTGAAGATGACCCGTCCGATGGTCGTCCGGCGGCGCTCCTCGCGGAGCTCCTCGGCGTCCGGGTCCCAGGCCTTGACGAGGACGTCGATGACCTCGTGGAGGGCGGCGTTCGTCTTCTCGCGCAGTTGGTACGCGAGGATCGCCTCGTCCTCGCTCGCGAACGTGCGGATCGGCCGGGCCTTCCTCGGCTTCGGCGCGGTCGTGTCCATCGTCAGGTAGTAGCAGCCGAGGACCATGTCCTGGGTCGGCGCCACGACCGGGCTGCCGTCGGCCGGCGAGAGCAGGTTGGCGGTCGACAGCATCATCGTCCGCGCCTCTTCCTGGGCGGCCGTCGAGAGCGGCACGTGGACCGCCATCTGGTCGCCGTCGAAGTCGGCGTTGAACGCGGTGCAGACGAGCGGGTGGATCTGGATGGCCGAGCCCTCGACGAGGACCGGCATGAACGCCTGGATGCCGAGGCGGTGCAGCGTCGGGGCGCGGTTGAGCAGGACCGGGTGGTCCTTGATGACGTCCTCGAGGACGTCCCAGACCTCCGGTCGCACGCGCTCGACGATGCGCTTCGCGCTCTTGATGTTGTGGGCGAAGCCCTTTTCGACGAGCTGGCGCATCACGAACGGCTTGAACAGCTCGAGCGCCATCTTCTTCGGCAGGCCGCACTGGTGGAGCTTGAGCTCCGGGCCGACCACGATGACCGACCGACCGGAGTAGTCCACGCGCTTGCCGAGCAGGTTCTGGCGGAACCGGCCCTGCTTGCCCTTGAGCATGTCGGACAGGCTCTTGAGGCGGTGGTTGCCGGTGCCGGCGATGGCTCGACCGCGGCGGCCGTTGTCGATCAGCGCGTCGCACGCCTCCTGGAGCATCCGCTTCTCGTTGCGGATGATGATCTCGGGCGCGCCGAGCTCGAGGAGCCGCTTGAGCCGGTTGTTCCGGTTGATGACGCGGCGGTACAGGTCGTTGAGGTCGGACGTGGCGAAGCGGCCGCCGTCGAGCTGGACCATCGGTCGCAGGTCTGGCGGGATGACCGGCAGGACCGACAGGATCATCCAGTCGGGCCGGGTGCCGCTGCGGCGGAAGGCCTCGATGAGGCGCAGCCGCTTGATCGCCTTCTTCCGGCGCTGGCCCGAGCTCGTCCGGACCTCGACGTGGAGCGAGCGGGCCAGCTCCTCGAGGTCCATCCGGCTGATGATCTCGCGGACCGCCTCGGCGCCCATGCCGGCACCGAAGACGCGGCCGCTCTTGGCGGTCGAGCCGTACTTCTCGTCGAGCATGCGGTACTCGGTCTCGCCGAGCGTCTGCATCGCCTTGATGCCCTCGAGCTCGTCGCGCCGGGCGCGCAGCTCGTCCTTGAGGCCCTGGGCCTGCTCCTGCAGGCCGGCACGCTCGTGCTGGAGCGTCTCGTCGACGCCGCCCGAGAGGTCGGCGATCTTCTGCTCGACCGCGCGGGCCTCGTCGGCCTCGCGCTGCTGGAGGTCGGCGTTGACCTGCTCGCTGTAGGCGGCCACGACCTTGCGCAGGCGCGCGGTGGCCTCCCTGCCGCCCTTGTCGCCGGCGGCGACGACGACCTCGCCGGTCGGGGCGAACGCGATGGTGTCCTCGGCGACGCCCGACTTGAGCTCGGACAGCAGCGCCTCGGTCGCCTGGGCGGCCTCGGCGATCTCCTCGGTCCGGGCGGCGCGCTGCGCCTCGAGGTCGGCCTTGGTCTTCGCGAGCTCCTCGTTGAGCTCGTCCTTCTGCTTGTTGACCTTCGTGCGCAGCTCGTCCTCGAGCTCGGCGAGACGCTCGCCGGCCTCGCCGCCGCGGCCCTCGGCCTCCTCCTCGATCGTCGCGAGGGCGCGCTTGCGGGCGTCCTCGTCGACGTGGGTGACGATGTACAGCGCGAAGTACAGGATGCGCTCGAGGTTGCGCGGGCTGATGTCGAGCAGGATGCCGAGCCTGCTTGGCGTGCCCTTGAAGTACCAGATGTGGCTGACGGGGCTGGCCAGCTGGATGTGGCCCATCCGCTCGCGACGGACCTTGCTGCGGGTGACCTCCACGCCGCACTTGTCGCAGATGATGCCCTTGTAGCGGATCCGCTTGTACTTGCCGCAGTAGCACTCCCAGTCCTTGGTCGGACCGAAGATGCGCTCGTCGAAGAGGCCGTCCTTCTCCGGCTTGAGCGTGCGGTAGTTGATGGTCTCGGGCTTCGTCACCTCGCCCTTGGACCACTCCCTGATCTGGTCCGGGCTGGCGAGCGAGATGCGGATCGCGCTGAAGTTATTGACCTCGAGCATGGTTCTCCTCGACGCCACCGCCTGGCTCGGCGACGTGATGCGGACCGTGGGCGAGCGGGGTCGAGCCGGCCGGGACGCGACCCCGCGGGAACGGTGTGGGTGTTCGGGTGACGGTGATGGCGATCAATCCTCGAACCCGGCGAGATTGATCCCGCCGAGATCGGGGAGGAGGTACCCTGAAGCGTCGTCCTCCGCCAGCGGGATCTCCTCCTCGTTCTGGTCCAGGATCTCCGCGTTCAGCCCGAGGCTGCGCAGCTCCTTGATGAGGACCTTGAACGACTCGGGCACCCGAGGCGGCTGGATCTCCTCCCCCTTGACGATGGCTTCGTAGGTCTGAACGCGTCCGAGGACGTCGTCCGACTTCACCGTCAGCAGCTCCTGCAGGATGTTGGCGGCACCGTACGCCTCGAGCGCCCAGACCTCCATCTCGCCGAAGCGCTGGCCGCCGAACTGGGCCTTGCCACCGAGCGGCTGCTGGGTGATGAGGCTGTACGGACCGGTCGACCGGGCGTGGATCTTGTCCTCCACCAGGTGGTGGAGCTTGAGCATGTAGATGTAGCCGACGGTGATCGGCCGATCGAACAGCTCGCCGGTGCGGCCGTCGCGCAGATCGATCTTGCCCGTCTCGGGCAGGCCGGCGTCGCGCAGCTCGTCCTGGATCTGCGCCTCGGTCGCGCCGTCGAAGACGGCCGTCGCGGCCTTGAGGCCCTTCTTGTGGAGGGCCCAGCCGAGATGCGTCTCGAGGATCTGGCCGATGTTCATCCGGCTCGGCACGCCGAGCGGATTGAGGATGATGTCGACGGGCGTCCCGTCGGGCAGGAACGGCATGTCCTCGGCCGGCAGGATCTTGGCGATGACGCCCTTGTTGCCGTGGCGGCCGGCCATCTTGTCGCCGACCGAGATCTTGCGCTTCTGGGCGACCGACACGCGGACCAGCCGGTTCACGCCGGGCTGGAGGTCGTCGTTGAGCTCGCGCCGGAATTCGCGGACCTCGACCACCTTGCCGCGCTCGCCGTGGGGCAGGCGCAGCGAGCTGTCCTTCACCTCGCGGGCCTTCTCGCCGAAGATCGCCCGGAGCAGGCGCTCCTCGGCCGTCAGCTCGGTCTCGCCCTTGGGCGTGATCTTGCCGACGAGGATGTCGCCGGGGCGGACCTCGGCGCCGATGTAGACGATGCCCTCCTCGTCGAGGTCCTTGAGGGACTCCTCGCCGACGTTCGGGATGTCGCGGGTGATCTCCTCGGGCCCGAGCTTCGTGTCGCGCGACTCGATCTCGTGCTTCTCGATGTGGATGCTCGTGAACAGGTCGTCGCGGACGAGGCGGTCGCTGATGACGATCGCGTCCTCGTAGTTGCCGCCCTCCCAGCTCATGAACGCCACGAGGACGTTCCGCCCGAGCGCCAGCTCGCCCATCTCGGTCGAGCTCGAGTCGGCGATGGCCTGGCCATCGGCCACGCGGTCGCCGACGTTGACGATCGGGCGGTGGTTGATGCACGTGCCCTGGTTGGAGCGGACGAACTTCTGGAGGCGGTACTCGTCGAGCTCGCCGGCGTCGGTCTCGACCGCGATGCGCTGGGCCGTCACGCTGGTGACGACGCCGCCGCGCGTGGCGACGAGGACCTGCCCGGAGTCGCGCGCGGCGCGCTCCTCCATGCCGGTGCCGACGATCGGCGACTCGGGCTCGAGGAGCGGCACGGCCTGGCGCTGCATGTTCGAGCCCATGAGCGCGCGGTTGGCGTCGTCGTGCTCGAGGAACGGGATGAGCGCCGTGGCGACCGAGACGACCTGCTTGGGCGACACGTCCATGTACTCGATCTGCGAGGGACGCGCCTCCGGGAAGGTGTCGCGGTAGCGCGACGGGATGCGGTCGGCGGCGAAGTGGCCCTCGTCGTCGAGCGGCGCGTTCGCCTGCGCGACGACGTGCTCCTCCTCCTCGTCGGCCGGCAGGTACTCGATGTCGTCGGTCACGACCGGGCGGATCGGGAAGGCGTGCGCCTTCTGCTTCTTGAGCTCCGAGATCGCCGCCGTGGTGAGGGTCTCACCGGCCTTGAGGACCACCGAGCCGCTCTTCGACACGACGTCCTGGCCGGCCTGGAACTGGGTCAGGCCCGGCTCGTCATAGCCGACCGTCCGCTTGACCTTGCGGTACGGGGTCTCGATGAAGCCGTAGCTGTTGATGCGGCCGTAGGTCGCTAGCGACCCGATCAGGCCGATGTTCGGGCCTTCCGGCGTCTCGATCGGGCAGATGCGGCCGTAGTGGCTGTGGTGCACGTCGCGGACGTCGAACCCGGCGCGCTCGCGCGACAGGCCGCCCGGACCGAGCGCCGACAGGCGCCGCTTCGACGTCAGCTCGGCGAGCGGGTTGGTCTGGTCCATGAACTGGCTGAGCTGGCTGCCGCCGAAGAACTCCTTCATCGCCGCCACGACCGGGCGGATGTTGATGAGGGCGTTCGGGGTGGCCTTGTCGATCTCCTGGATCGTCATGCGCTCGCGCACCACGCGCTCCATGCGGAGCAGGCCGATGCGGAAGGCGTTCTGGATCAGCTCGCCGTTGGCCCGGATGCGCCGGTTGCCGAGGTGGTCGATGTCGTCCTTCGGGTGCAGCCCGCGGTTGCACTCGATGAGGTGGCCGACGATCGCCGCGATGTCCTCCTTGGTGATCGTCCGCTGCTCGCGCTGGAGCTCGAGGCCCATGCGCGAAGCGACGCCGTCGAGCTTCTTGTCGAACTTGTAGCGGCCGACCCGACCGAGGTCGTACCGGCGGAAGTTGAAGAAGAGACTCTCGACGAGCTGACGCGCGTTCTCACCCGTGGGCGGGTCGCCCGGGCGGAGCTTCTTGTAGACCTCGATCAGGGCCTCGGCCTGGGTGTGGGTGAGGTCCTTGTCCAGCGTGCTCGCGACGAACGGGTGGTCGGCGTCGGTGTCGATCGAGCCGAACAGCGCGGCGATCTGGTCGTTCTCCTCGTAGCCGACCGCGCGCAGCAGGGTCGTCGCCGCGATCTTGCGCTTGCGGTCGACCTTGACCCACAGCTGGTCCTTGTTGTTCGTCTCGAACTCGAGCCACGCACCGCGGTTGGGGATCACCTTGGCGCTGAACAGCATGCGGCCCGACGCCAGGTCCTCCGCTTCGCTGTAGTACACGCCCGGCGACCGGACGAGCTGGCTGACGACGACGCGCTCGGCGCCGTTGATGACGAACGTGCCCTGGTCGGTCATCCACGGGTAGTCGCCCATGTAGACGCGCTGGCGCTGGATCTCGCCGGTCTCCTTGATCAGGAGCTCGACGTTCACGTACAGCGGCTTGCTGAACGTCAGGTCCTTGGTCCGGCACTCCTCCTCGGAGTACTTGGGCTCACCGAACTCGTAGTCGAGGAACTGGAGCTCCATGACCTTGCCGGTGAAGTCCTTGATCGGGCTGATCTCGTCGAACAGCTCACGCAGCCCCTTCTCGACGAACCAGCTGAACGAATCCAGCTGCAGCTCGATGAGGTTGGGGATCTCGAACTTCTCGTAGCTGACGCCGTCGACCTTCTTGTCGATGCGGGCGTACGAGATGCGACCCGAGGGGGTGACGGCGCGAGTCGACGACTCAGCGGAAGACAGCATGAAATACCGCTCCTTGACGGAGGAGGAAGGAGGAATGGGAGGCCGCGCTCACAGAATTGAGTAGGATATCGCGATTTTCAGGGTTGTCAAATACCCCCGGACATGGTATTGGGGCCGACGGGCACCGACCGCGTTCGGAGAAAACGCGGCCGGGCGACGTCCGTCGGATGGACTCGCTTACTTGATCTCGACCTTGGCGCCCTGCTCCTCGAGGGCCGCCTTGATCTTGTCGGCCTCGTCCTTCGCCACGCCTTCCTTGACGGGCTTGGGCGAGGCGTCGACCAGGTCCTTGGCCTCCTTGAGGCCGAGGCCGGTCAGCTCGCGAACGACCTTGATGACCGGGATCTTGTTCGGACCCACCTCGGTGAGGACGGCGCTGAACTCGGTCTGCTCCTCGGCGGCGGCCGGAGCGGCCGCCTCACCACCCGCGGCGGCGGCGGGCGCGGCGGCGGCGGCCGGAGCGGCGGCCGTGACGCCGTAGCGCTCCTCGAAGCGCTTGATGAACTCGGACAGCTCGAGCACGGTCATCTTGTCGATGGCCTCGAGCAGGTCGTCCTGGGTCAGGGTTGCCATGGTGTCTCCTAGTCGGTGGTGTCGGTTCGGCTGGTCGGTGAAGGGATCAGGCCTCGGCCTGGCGCTTCTGCTCGGCGACCTGCGCGAGGGCGTAGCCCAGGTTGCGCAGGGGCGCGACGAACAGACCGGCCAGCGTCCCGACCGGCGCCTGCATGCCGCCGGCCAGCCTGGCCAGCAACACCTCGCGCGACGGGAGGGCGGCGAGTCGGGTCACGGCGTCCGCATCGATCGCCTTGTCGCCAAGGACGGCACCGGTGATCCGCACGATCTTGTACGGACGGGTGGCGTCGATGACGGCCTTGGCGGTCCCCGCCTCGTCGGTGCCGAACGCGATCGCGGTCGGCCCGATGAGGAGCGGGTCCAGCGCCGTGCCGACCGTGTCGGCGGCGGCGATCTTCATCAAGCGGTTCTTGATGACGCGGTACTTGACGTCCTGCTTGCTCAGGGCGCGCCGGATCTCGGCGATCTCCTTCACCGTCAGGCCACGGTATTCGGACACGATCATCGTCCGAGCGTTCGCGATCTCCTCGCGCAGCTCGGCGACTTCGGCGATCTTGGCCTCGGTGGGCATGTGCCTCCTATCGCTACGGCACGCGGACCGGCGTGCGGCGGTGGGTCGACCGGACGCGCTGTCCGCGTCTCCCCTGCGACGGATCCCATGGCAACCTCCTGGGGAGGTCGACCCCGGCTCGCAGGGGCGCGCCCACCGACTGAGGTGGAAGCACCGACTGCCTCGGCGTGCTCGTCGTCGTCCCCGACGCCGCCCTCGCGGGCGACCGGCCGGTCCGGTGCGACGGATCAAGTCCGGCACGACGACCGTTGGAGGTCGCGCACTACGGACGCAGGCTGTCTGCGGCGGTCCGTCAGTTCTCGATCAGATGGCTCGCGTCTCCACGGCCATCACATCTGGTGTGCCGGCGACCCGCCGGCGGGGGTCAGGCGGCCGCGGCCGCCAGGGTGGCCGGCACGTCGACCCGGATGCCCGGGCCCATCGTGCTGGCGATCGTCAGGGTCCTGAGGTACTGGCCCTTGGCCCCGGACGGCTTGGCGCGATTGATCGCGTCGACCAGCGCCGCGAGGTTGTCGACCAGGGCCTGCGCCTCGAAGCTGCTCTTGCCGACCGGCACGTGGATGATGGCGGCCTTGTCGACCTTGAACTCGACCCGGCCGCCCTTGACCTCCTTGATGGCCCGCTCGAGGTCGAAGGTGATGGTGCCCGCCTTCGGGTTGGGCATCAGGCCTCGACGGCCGAGGATCTTGCCGAGCCGCCCGACCAGGCCCATCGAGTCGGGCGTCGCGAGCGCGACGTCGAACTCGAGCCAGCCGGCCTCGATCTTCTTGACCAGGTCCTCGCCGCCGACCTCGTCGGCACCGGCGCGGAGCGCCTCCTGCGCCTTCTCGCCCTGGGCGAACACCGCCACGCGCACCGACTTCCCGGTGCCGTGCGGGAGCACGACCGTGCCGCGGACCATCTGATCGGCGTGGCGCGGGTCGACGCCGAGGCGGACGTGTGCCTCGATGGTGGCGTCGAAGTTGACCGTGGTCGTCTGCTTCGCGAGATCGGCGGCCTCGGCCGGGGTGTAGAGCTGCTCGCGGTCGACGAGCTTGGCGGCGTCCTGATACTTCTTGCCGCGATCGGTCATGGTGTCGTTCCTCCGTGCGGCCGGCGGTCCGGCCTTCCCCGGTTCGTCCCCTCCGCGGCCCGGGGTGCGGCCGCGGGGCTCCGACTCGACGGTCAGTTGGTGACGTCGATGCCCATCGAGCGGGCGGTGCCCTCGATCTGCCGAGCGGCGGCCTCGATGTCGTTGGCGTTGAGGTCGGCCATCTTGATGGTCGCGATCTCGCGCAGCTGGTCGCGGGTCACGCGGCCGACGCTCTCGCGTCCGCTCAGGCCGGACCCCTTCTCGACGCCGGCGGCCTTGCGCAGCAGGTCGGCGGCGGGCGGGGTCTTGAGGATGAACGTGAACGAGCGATCCTCGAAGATCGTGATCTGCGCCGGGATGATCTGGCCGCGCTTGTCCTGGGTCTTCTCGTTGTACGACTTGGTGAACTCGACGATGTTGATGCCGTGCGGGCCCAACGCGGTGCCGACCGGCGGGGCGGGCGTCGCCGCGCCGGCGGGAAGCTGCAGGGTCAGCATGATGCGGATCTTCTTGGCCACGGGTGTCTCGGACTTCCTTTCCTAGAGTTTTTCGACTTGCAGGAAGTCGAGCTCGACCGGGGTCTCGCGGCCGAAGATGCTCACCAGGACCTTGACCTTGTTGCGCTCCGGGTTGATCTCCTCGACCGTGCCGATGAACTCGGCGAACGGCCCGTCGGTGACCCGGACGCTCTGGCCCTTGGTGAATGCGACGCGGTACTTCGGGGTCTCGACGCCCATGTGCCGCAGGATCTGCTTGACCTCGGTGTCGGTCAGCGGGATCGGCTCGCTGCGCACACCCGGGATGTTGGCCCCGCCGACGAAGCTCGTGACGCCCGGCGTGTTGCGAACGACGAACCAGCTGTCGGGGTCGAGGATCATCTCGACGAGGACGTAGCCCGGGTACACCTTCTTCTGGACGGTGTGGCGCTGACCCTGGCGGATCTCGATCTCGTCCTCCATCGGGACGAGGACCTGGAAGATCTTGTCCTCCATGCCCATCGACTCGATGCGGTGCTCGAGGTTGGTCTTGACCTTGTTCTCGTAGCCCGAGTACGTGTGGATGATGTACCAGCGCTTCTCGGTCGCCTTGGTCTCGGTGGTGCTGCTGAGGTCGGTCATCGTCGTCCTACGCCGCGCCCGGGGTCACGAGATCGAGCAACCCGATGAAGATGCGATCGAGCACGGTGATGTACAGCCCGACCACGACGCTGATCGCGAAGACCAGCACGGTCAGGTTGCGCACCTGCTCACGGGTCGGCCAGCTGACTTTCTTCAGCTCGGACCAGACCTCATCGAAATAGCGTCGAAGTCGCTTCACGTTCTCGTTCTACTCTCGGCTTCCTTGAGTGGGGTTGTGGCAGGGGCGATAGGACTCGAACCTACAACCGCTGGTTTTGGAGACCAGTGCTCTGCCAATTGAGCTACACCCCTGCGGCGGCGAGGCCGTCGGCCTACTTCGCCTCCCGGTGAAGTGTATGCCGTCGCTCGCGCGGGCAGTATTTCATGAGCTCGATCCGGTTGGGATCGTTCTTCTTGTTCTTGCGCGTGGTGTACGTCCGCTGCTTGCACTCGGTGCAGGCCAGCTGGATCGTCGGACGCGCTTCGACTCTCGCCATGTCGTCCCTACTCGGTGATGGTGACGATGGCGCCGGCGCCGACGGTCCGGCCACCCTCGCGGATGGCGAAGCGCTGGCCGACCTCGAGGGCGATCGGGGTGATCAGGTCGACCGACATCTCGACGTTGTCGCCGGGCATGATCATCTCGGCCCCGTCGGGCAGCCCGATGGCGCCGGTCACGTCGGTGGTGCGCAGGTAGAACTGGGGCCGGTAGCCGTTGTAGAAGGGGGTGTGCCGGCCGCCCTCGTCCTTGGTCAGCACGTAGACCTGCGCGGTGAACCTGGTGTGGGGCTTGATCGAGCCCGCCTTGGCCAGCACCTGGCCGCGCTCGATCTCGTCGCGCTCGATGCCCCGGATGAGGCAGCCCACGTTGTCGCCGGCCTGGCCCTCGTCGAGCAGCTTCTTGAACATCTCCACGCCGGTGACCACGATCTTGCGGGTGGGCTTGACCCCGACCAGCTCGACCTCGTCGCCGACCTTGACGATGCCGCGCTCGATGCGGCCGGTGGCGACGGTGCCCCGGCCCTTGATGCCGAACACGTCCTCGACCGGCATGAGGAACGCCTTGTCGACCGCCCGCTCGGGCGTGGGGATGTACGAGTCGACCGCGTCCATCAGCTCCTGGATGGGCTTGTACGCCTCGTCGGCCGGGTTGTCGGGCGCCTCGAGGGCCTTGAGCGCGGAGCCGCGGATGACCGGGATGTCGTCGCCCGGGAACTCGTACTTGGAGAGCAGCTCGCGGACCTCCAGCTCGACCAGGTCGAGGAGCTCCTCGTCGTCGACCATGTCGACCTTGTTGAGGAAGACCACGATGTAGGGCACCTCGACCTGGCGGGCCAGCAGGATGTGCTCGCGGGTCTGGGGCATGGGCCCGTCGGTGGCGGCCACGACCAGGATGGCGCCGTCCATCTGGGCGGCTCCGGTGATCATGTTCTTGATGTAGTCGGCGTGGCCCGGGCAGTCGACGTGGGCGTAGTGGCGGGCGTCGGTCTCGTACTCGACGTGGGCGATGGCGATGGTGATGCCCCGCTCGCGCTCCTCGGGCGCGTTGTCGATCGACTCGAACGCGCGGTACTCGGCCTCGCCCTTCAGGGCGAGGTACTTGGTGATCGCCGCGGTGAGGCTCGTCTTGCCGTGGTCGATGTGGCCGATCGTGCCGATGTTGACGTGCGGCTTGGTGCGCTCGAACTTCTTCTTGGCCACGAGACGGACTCACTCCTTGTCATGCGCGACCGAAGCCGCAGGTGCCGGATGATCGGGTGGTGGAGCCCACAATCGGACTTGAACCGATGACCTCTTCCTTACCAAGGAAGTGCTCTGCCAGCTGAGCTATGTGGGCCCGGATCCGATCGCGGGATGTGGTGTCGAAGTGGTGGGCCGGGAGGGATTCGAACCCCCATGCCTTTCGGACCTGGTCTACAGCCAGGCGAGCCGCCGTTGCTCAACCGACCCACTGTAGCGGCGCACCGGATCGAGCTGCGGGCTCGTGGAGGATCCGACCACCGGATGGATGTTCGCTGGAGCCGACGGCGGGACTCGAACCCGAAACCGGCGGTTTACAAAACCGCTGCTCTACCAATTGAGCTACGTCGGCGCGACGGGCAGGGCCATACCGCAGGATGACCCATTCGGCGCCGGGAGATGATAGGGCCGACCCCCCGAATGGGTCAAGCGTGGGTGGGGTCGGTCGGCTCCCCTGCCCCGTCCTCCGGGTCGGCCTTCCGGGCGCGCCGTCGCGTCGCCGGCTTGGGCGTCGCGTCCGCTGGCAGGAGGTCGGGATCGGCCGCGCCAGGAGCGGACGTCGACGTCACGTCGGATCGTGGCGTGCGCGACCGCCGTTTCGGCGCAGCGGCCGCCGGCGGCGGCGCGACCGTCGATCCGGGTTCCGGCGCGGCGTCGCCCGTCGCGTCCCGCTGCGCCAGCGCCTCGAACAGCAGGATCGACCCGGCGACCGCGGCGTTGAGCGAGCCGACCGCGCCCTTCATCGGGATGCGGATGAACACGTCGCACCGCCGGCGCACGGCCGGACCGAGCCCCTGGCCCTCGCTCCCGACGACGATCGCCAGCGGTCCTCGCAGGTCCGCCTCGCGCGCGGCCAGCGGCGCGTCACCGTCGGATCCGGCGATGCGCACGCCCCGCGCGTGGAGGTCGCTGAGCGCAGCCGCGAGGTCGTCGGCCGGGCTGAGCAGGAGGTGCTCGATGGCGCCCGCCGATGCCTTCACCGCGGATGGGCTCAGTGGCGCCTGGCGATGCGTCGGGAACACGATGCCGTGGACGCCGGCCGCCTCGGCGCTGCGCAGCAGCGAGCCGACGTTGTGCGGGTCCTCGAGCGAGTCGAGCACGAGGATGAACGGGGGCTCGGAGCGCTCCGCCGCGCGGACCAGGATGTCATCGAGCGACGCGAACCGGCGTGGCTCGACCACGAGGGCGATGCCCTGGTGGCCGTCGAAGCCGGCGAGCGCCGTGAGCGAGCCACCCTCGACCTCCTCGATCGGGATGCGCAGCTTGGTGGCATGCAGGACGAGCTTCTCGAGCGCGGCCCGCCGGTGCGGCACCACCAGCAGGCGGATCGCGGCGCGACGCGCGACGAAGGCCTCCTCGACCGGCCGACGGCCCGCGACCAGCTCCTCGTCCGGACCGAGCGGCTCGGGCGGCGGCAGCGTCGGAGGGCGAGGGACGTGGCGCCCGGGCGGCGGGCGATGCGCGTCGGGCGGGCGGTACATGCCCGGCGGGCGGTCTCTGCCCAGCGGGCGGTACGGTCCGGGCGGACGCTGGTCGCGGTCTCGGTCACGGTCGACCGGCGGCGGTCCGTCGGGACCGGCGACCCACGGTGGTGGTCCGCGGTGCGGACGCGGGCCGGGCGGCCGGGGGCCGGTCTGGCGGGGCCACGGCGGCGCACCGCGCGGCCTGGCCGACGGCGGCCGGGGGCCGGGTGGTCGCGGGCCGGGCGGTCGCTGACGGTCGTCGGGCGGGCCCGGTTGCCACGACCGACGCTGGCCGCCGGGCGGCGGCCCACCGCGGCGCGGCCCGGGCGGGCGCCCGTGGTCCCCGCCGGCGTCGCGACGCGGGCCGTGACCACCGTGGCCTCCGTGACCGCCGCTGCCGCCGTGACCGCCGCGGCCGCCGTGCTGCCCACCATCCCGACGGCGATCGTCGCGCGGGCGATCAGCCACGACTGACCTCGGCGACGCGCCGCCAGCGCTGCCCGTCCCGGGTGTCCTCCACGACCACGCCTCGATCCGCGAGCGCGTCGCGCAGACGGTCGGACGCGGCCCAGTCACGCGCGGCGCGCGCCGCCGCGCGGTCGTCGAGCATCGCCTGCAGGGCCGGCTCGAGCGTCTCGATCGCCGCCTCCGGCAGGACGCCGAACACACGGTCGAGGTCGCGCACCGCCGCGGTGGCCATGGCGGCGTCGTCGGTCGACAGCGAGCGGGTCTCGATCCGCCGGTTCAGGTCGCGAACGAGCTCGAACAGCGCGGCCAGCGCCGCGGACACGTTGAGGTCGTCGTCAAGGGCTCCACCGAACGCGGTCCGGGCGGCATCCAGCGAGCCGGTGAGACCGGGATCGCCGGGGCCGTCCCCCCGGTAGGTCTCGAGGGCCAGGAGGAGCGTGTCGAGCCGGTCAACCGCCGCGCCCGCGGCCGCCAGCGATGCCTCCGAGAAGTCGAGGCCGGCCCGGTAGTGGACGGCCAGCAGCGCATAGCGCAGCGCCCTCGGCGACGCGCCGGTCTCGAGCACGTCCGCGACACGCGCGATGTTGCCGGTCGACTTGGCCATCTTCGCGCCACTCGATCGCAGGTGGGCGCAATGGAGCCAGGTTTCCACGAACGGCTCGCCGGTCGCGGCCTCGCTCTGGGCGATCTCGTCCTCATGGTGCGGGAAGACCAGATCGACGCCGCCGGTGTGGATGTCGAAGGACGGCCCGAGGTGGGCCATGCTCATCGCCGAGCACTCGATGTGCCAGCCCGGCCGGCCCTCGCCGATCCGCGTCGACCACGACGGCTCGCCCGGCTTCGGCCCCTTCCAGAGCGCGAAGTCGCGGACGTCGTCCTTGCCGTACTCGTCGGCCTCGACCCGCTCGCCGACGCGCATCCCGTCGGGGTCCAGCCGAGCGAGGCGGCCGTAGGCCGGCCACGACGAGATCCGGAAGAAGATCGATCCGTCGTCGGTGCGGTACGCGTGGCCGCGCTCGAGCAGGGTCTCGATGAGGTCCACGATCTCGTCGATGTGCTCGGTCGCGCGGGGCAGCACGTCCGGCCGGGTCATCCGCAGCGTCTCGGCGTCGGCGAGGAACCGCTCCAGGTACCGCCCGGCGAGCTCGCCGATCGAGGCGCCGGCGTCGACGGCGCCTCGGATGATCTTGTCATCGACGTCGGTGATGTTCATCACCCAGCGGACGGTGTGACCGCGCCAGCGCAGATGGCGGACCAGGAGGTCGGCGAACAGGAACGACCGGAAGTTGCCGATGTGAGCCGGGCCGTACACGGTCGGGCCACACGAGTAGATCCGGACGCCGTCGTCGCGCAGCGGGACCAGCGGGCGCGTCTCGCCGGTCAGCGTGTCGTGCAACCGGACGCCGCTCATCGGGTGGCCTCGATCGTGGCGAGGGCCAGCGCGGAGATCGACCGTCCGGCGCCGTCGGCGCCATCGAGGTTGCCCGACGAGGCCTTGACGCTGACGGTGTCGACCTCCAGCCCGAGCAGCACCGCGATCGCGCCACGCATGGCTTCGAGGTGGGACGCCAGCCGCGGTCTGGCACCGACGATCGTCACGTCGACGCCGGCCGGTCGCCAGCCCGCCTCCGCCAGCCGATGGAAGACGGCGGCGAGGAGGTCGCGGCTCTCGATGCCGCGCGGCGTCGACGGGCCGGCCGGGAACATCCGGCCGAGGTCGCCCAGACCGGCCGCGCCGAGGAGCGCGTCGGCGATGGCGTGGAGGGCGACGTCGCCGTCGGAATGGCCGTACAGGCCCGGCGCGCCGGGGATCTCGATGCCACCGAGCCGCAGCGGCCCACCAGGTCCGAACGGGTGCCCGTCGTGCCCGATCCCGGTTCGCCGAGCCGGGCTCGCCCCGCCGAGGAGCGCAGCCGCCCGCTCGAGATCGGCCGGGATCGTCACCTTGAGGTTGGCGGCATCGCCGGGCACGACATGGACGTCGATGCTACACGCCTCGAGCAGCGCGGCTTCGTCGGTCCACGTCCCGTCCGCGGCAACGGCGCTGCCGAGCGCGTCGCGCATGATCCCGCGGCGGACGCCCTGCGGCGTCTGTGCCGCAGCGAGCGACGACCGGTCGACCGTCGATCCGACGCGATCCCCGTCGATGCGCTTGAGCGTCTCACTGACCGGCAGGGCCGGGATCGCCGCGCCATGCCGTGCGGTTGCGTCGACCACGTCGCGGACGAGCGTCGGCGACACGGCTGGGCGTGCCCCGTCATGGACGAGCGTCACGCGATCACCGCCCGGGTCCGGGCGTGCGGTCTCGAGGGCAGCGAAGCCCGCCCGGACGGAATCCTGGCGACGCTCGCCACCCGCCGCGAACCAGGTCCGGACCTCGGGCACCCAGCCCCCCAGGACGAGGGCATCGCGCCGGGCGTCGGTGGTCACGACGACGATGCCGTCGACCTCCGGGGCAGCGGCCAGCGACGCGATGGCATGGGCCAGGACGGGCCGATCGCCGATCGTGACCAGCAGCTTGTCCACGCCGCCCATCCGGGTCGATGTCCCGGCCGCCACGACGATGGCATCGGCGCTCCGCGCTGCCACGCTCAAGGATCAGGCCGAGGAATCGAGCCGCGGCTGCGCGAAGATCATCCGACCGGCGACGGTCTGGAGCACCCGCGTGACCGCGACGTCGAGGTCCTTGTCGATGTGTCGCGCGCCACCCTCGACCACGATCATCGTCCCGTCGTCGAGGAACCCGACGCCCTGGCCCGCCTCCTTGCCTTCCTGGATGACGCGCACGCGCAGCTCCTCGCCGGGCAGGACCGCCGGCTTCACGGCGTTGGCGAGGGAGTTGATGTTCATCACCCGGACGCCCTGCAGCTCGGCCACCCGGTTGAGGTTGAAGTCGTTCGTGAGGATGACCCCGCTGCGGGCGCGCGCCAGCGCGACGAGCTTGGCGTCGACCTCGGTCTCGGATGGGACGGCGTCCTCGACGACCTCGACCGGTGTGCCCGGCTCCTTCTGCATGCGGTTGAGGATCTCGAGACCCCGACGCCCGCGGTTGCGGCGGAGCGTGTCGGAGCTGTCGGCGATGTGCTGGAGCTCATCGAGCACGAAGCGCGGCACCACCAGCGTCCCGTAGATGAAGCCGCTCTCGACGATCTCGGCGATGCGGCCGTCGATGATCGCGGACGTGTCGACCACGATGCGTGGATCGCCGGTCCGCTCGGGCGTCGCCTTGCCGTCGTCCGGCCGGCCGAGCAATCCGGTCGCCTGCGCGGCCATGATCAGGTCCCGGCGCTTGGCGACGGTCAGGCCGAGCATGCCGAGCCCGAGGAACAGCGAGACGCCGAGCGGGAGGATGTCGCCCCACGGCGGCGGGAGGTTGGCGAGCGGGACTCCGAGGAGCAGGCCCATCAACAGGCCCAGCGTCAGACCGATGACCGCGGTCACGAACTCCGCGGTCGACAGGTCCTCGACACGCGAGATCAGCCAAGCCGCCGGGACGACCGTCAGGTATGGCAGGATCGCGAACCCGACGACGACCCACGCCACGACCCACAGCGCGAGCAGGAACCCGGCGTAGCTGGCGTCGCGGAAGAGGCCGTCGCCGGTCCCCGCGAGGACCAGCCCCACGAGACCGCCGAGGGCGGCTCCCAGTAGACGGATATAGCGGATCAACCTGGACAACCTCGAGATGAAGGTCGGTCGTCCACCCGGATAAGGCCTGGACGGGGCGTCAGCCTAGCATCGCGGGGACCGCATCGCCACGAGTGCGCGGAGCGTCGCCGAGGGCCTGGGCGATCGCGTCGCGGAGCGTCGCGACCTCGATCACGTGCATGCCCGGAACGTCCGGCGTCGCGCCTCCGCGCGGCGGTCGAGGCACGATCGCGGCCGTGAACCCGAGCCGGGCCGCCTCGCGCAGCCGGCGCTCGAGCCCGGCGACCGGGCGCAGCTCGCCGAGCAACCCGACCTCGCCGATCGCCACGCTGTCGCCGGCGACCGCGCGATCGCGCATCGACGAGGCGAGGGCCAGCGCCACTGGCAGGTCGAGCCCGGGCTCGGCCACGCTCAGACCGCCGGCCAGGTTGGCGTAGACATCGTGCGAGCCCAGGGCGATACCCGCCCGACGGCCGAGCACCGCGACGAGCAGGCCGAGGCGGTTCGGGTCGATGCCGCTGGCCTTGCGGGCGGGCGTCCCGTAGCCGGCCGCCGCGACGAGCGCCTGGACCTCGACGAGGAGCGGACGGCTGCCCTCCATCGTCGGCGCGACCACGCTGCCGGGCGCCGCCTCGGTGTGGTCGGCGAGGAACGCGCGGGCCGGGTCGTCGACCTCGCGCAGGCCGTCACCGGCCATCTCGAAGACGCCGACCTCATCGGTCGAGCCGAACCGGTTCTTGGCCGCGCGGACCAGGCGCAGGGCCGCGAACCGCTCGCCCTCGAGCGCGACCACGGCGTCGACGAGGTGCTCCATCGTCTTCGGCCCCGCGATCGACCCGTCCTTGGTCACGTGGCCCACGAGCACGACCGCGATCGCCTCGCCCTTCGCGAACTCCATGAACCGCACGGTGGATTCGCGAACCTGGCCGACACTGCCCGCCGCGCCGTCGAGCTCCTCGATCGTGGCGGTCTGGATCGAGTCGACCACCAGCATCGCCGGCCGGGTCGATCGGGCGACGTCGACGATCCGGCCGACATCGCGCTCGGCGAGGACCTCGATGGCGGATCCCGCCGGGGCCTCGAGCAGGCCGAGGCGGTCGGCCCGGATGCGGACCTGGGCGGCCGATTCCTCGCCGGTCGCGTACAGCACCGGACGACCGATGCCGGCGGCGGCCTGGAGCAGCAGCGTGGACTTGCCGATGCCGGGCTCGCCCCCGAGCAGGATCAGCGAGCCCGGGACGATCCCGCCGCCCAGGACTCGGTCGAGCTCGCCGATCGACGTCGGCAGGCGCGGGACGGCCGGCTCGCCGATGTCGCGCAGCGGGACCGGATCGGTCGTGGCGAGCCCGGGACGGGCGGCACGGGACGATGACGTGGCGTGGACGACCGTCTCGACCAGGCTGTTCCACTCGCCGCAGGCGCGGCACTGGCCCTCCCAGCGAAGGAAGGCCTCGCCGCAGCTCTGACAGACGAACCGACTCGTGGCCTTGGCCACGTGAGGCTCAGTGCGCCTCGACCGGCGTCCGGGACTCGGCGGCGTGGATCTCCAGGCCGGCTTCCGGGTCCTTGTCGACGACGATCGTCGTGCCCGGTTCGTAGCGGCCCAGGAGCAGGTGCTCCGCGAGGACGTCCTCGATCATGTTCTGGATGACGCGGCGGAGCGGTCGGGCACCGTATGCGACGTCGTACCCGAGCTTGATGATGTGCTCCTTGGCCGCCTCGGTGACCTCGAGCGACATCTGCTGCGCGCGCAGCTGGTCGCGCACCCGCGCCAGCATCAGGTCGACGATCAGCGCCATCTCGTCGATCGTCAGGGATCGGAAGACGACGGTCGCGTCGATGCGGTTCAGGAACTCCGGCCGGAAGCTGTTCTTCAGCTCGGCGGCGACCTTCTCCTTCATGAGCTCGTACGAGCTCTCGGCGCGCGCCTCGTCGGTCGTGCCCTGGACCCGGAAGCCGAGGCTCGAGTTCGTCTGGAGCTGCTTCGCCCCGAGGTTCGAGGTCATGATGATGATGCAGTTGCGGAAGTCGACCCGGCGGCCCTTGGCGTCGGACAGGTGCCCGTCCTCGAGGATCTGCAGGAGGATGTTGAACACCTCCGGGTGGGCCTTCTCGACCTCGTCGAGGAGGACGACCGCGTAGCTCTTGCGCCGCACGGCCTCGGTCAGCTGCCCGCCCTCGTCGAACCCGACGTAGCCGGGGGGTGCGCCGACGAGCCGGCTCACGTTGTGGCGCTCCATGAACTCGCTCATGTCGATCTTGATGAGCGCGTCCTCGCTGCCGAACATGAACTCGGCGAGGGCCTTGGCGAGCTCCGTCTTCCCCACGCCGGTGGGGCCGAGGAAGATGAACGAGCCGATCGGACGCTTGGGGTCCTTGAGACCGGCGCGCGCGCGGCGCACGGCCTTGGACACGATGTCGATCGCCTCCTGCTGGCCGATGACGCGGTTGTGGAGGGCGTCCTCCATGTGCAGCAGCCGCTCGGACTCCTCCTGGGCGATGCGGGTGACCGGGATGCCCGTCCACATCGCGACGACCTGGGCGATCTCCTCGTCACCGACGCTCGGCTGGTCGCCGGACATCGTCGCCTGCCATTCGGCGCGCAGCGTGTCGACCGTCTCCTTGGCCGTCGCCTCGGCCTCGCGCAGCGTGGCCGCCTCCTCGTATTCCTGGTTGTTGATCGCCGCGTCCTTCTCCTTGGTGATGCGATCCAGCTCGCGCTGGGCCTCGCGCAGCGCCGGCGGGGCGGAGGCGTGACGCAGGCGGACGCGGGACGCGGCCTCGTCGATGAGGTCGATGGCCTTGTCCGGGAGGTGGCGGTCGGTGATGTAGCGGATCGACAGGTCGGCGGCGGCGCGCACGGCCTCGTCGGTGATCGTCACCTTGTGGTGTTGCTCGTAGCGCTCGCGGATGCCCATCAGGATCTCGACCGTCTGCTCCATGGTCGGCTCCTCGACCATGACCGGCTGGAACCGCCGCTCGAGGGCCGCGTCGCGCTCGATGTACTTGCGGTACTCGTCGAGCGTCGTCGCCCCGATGCACTGGAGCTCGCCGCGCGACAGCGGCGGCTTGAGGATGTTGGCCGCGTCGATGGCGCCCTCGGCCGCGCCGGCGCCGACGAGCGTGTGAAGCTCGTCGATGAAGAGCACCGCGTCGTTGGTGTTGCGCAGCTCCTCGATGATCTTCTTGAGCCGCTCCTCGAACTCGCCGCGGTACTTCGTGCCGGCCACGAGCGAGCCGATGTCCAGCGTCAGGACGCGCTTGTTGAGCAGGATGTCGGGCACGTCGCCGGCGATGATCCGATGGGCGAGGCCCTCCGCGATGGCGGTCTTGCCGACGCCGGGCTCGCCGATGAGGGCCGGGTTGTTCTTGGTCTTGCGCCCGAGGATCTGGATGACTCGCTCGATCTCCTTCTCGCGACCGATCACCGGGTCGAGCTTGCCCGCCCGGGCGGCCTCGGTCAGGTTGATGCCGAGCTGGTCGACGGTCGGGGTCTTGCTGGCGCGCTTCGTCTCCTGGGCGCTCGGACCGGCCGACGAGCTCTGCGACAGCACGCGGATGACCTCGTGGCGGACCTTGTCGAGGTTGACGCCCAGCGACTCCAGGACGCCGGCGGCGATGCCCTCGCCCTCGCGGACGAGACCCAGCAGCAGGTGCTCTGTGCCGATGTAGTTGTGGCCGAGGCGGCGCGCCTCGTCGATGGCGAGCTCGATGACGCGCTTCGCGCGTGGCGTCAGCCCGACCTCACCGACCACCGGTCGATCGCCGCGGCCGATGATGAACTCGACGGCCGTCCGGACCTTGGCCAGCTCGACGTTCATGTTCTCGAGGACCCGCGCAGCGACACCCTCGCCCTCACGGACGAGGCCGAGGAGCAGATGCTCCGTGCCGATGTAGTTGTGGTTGAACCGCTGCGCCTCGTCCTGCGCCAGAGTCAGGACCTTGCGCGCGCGATCCGTGAACTTGTCAAAGCGGTCCATCGAGTTCGAACGCCTGTTCCCTTCGTCAGCTCTCGAAACGCCGACCTGAGGCCATGCTAGCACGCCGTCCGTGGCGGCAGACCGGTGCCATGAGTACCAGTCTGCTGTAGATGGAATCGCTGGTCGACAGGTCGGCGGATGCCGGAATCGGATAAGGAATCGAAACGACCCGCCGGTCTCGGCGGGTCGTTCGGGTGCGTGGCTGAGCGTGAGCGGCCCGGTCAGGCCTTCGCGTCGTCCTTGCTGTCGGTGGCGTCCGCGGCGGCCTTGCCCTTGGCAGACGCGGCGTCCGCGGCGGCCTTGCCCTTGGCGGGCGGGGGCTCCGCGGCGGCTTCGATCTCCTCGATCACCTCGGCGGCGACGGCCTCCTCGACAGCCTCGTCGGCGGCGACGGTCTCGACGATGTCCTCGATCGCCTCGGCCGCAGCCTCCTCCTCGACCGCTTCGACGGCGACGACCGTCTCGACGACCTCGGCCACCGCCTCGGCGGCGGGCTCCTCGTTGGCCTCGTTGGCAGCCGCGGCGTCGGCGAGCTGTTCGATCTCCTCGGCGGCGGCGGCCTCGAGGACGGCCTCGTCGGCCGCGACGGTCTCGACGATCTCCTCGATCGCCTCGGCGGCAACGGCCTCCTCGATCGCCTCGTCGACGGCGACGGCCTCCACGATCTCGGCGACCGCCTCGGCGGACGCGTCGTCCGTGGCGACGTCCTCGGCGACCGCGTCGGTCGCGCCGTCGTCACCCGCACCCTCGGCCTCGGCCAGCTGCTGGCGGACCTGGGCGAAGGCGGATGCGAGCGTGTTGTCGATCCCGCCCTCCGGCTCCTGGACCGCGTCGCTCGGCGAGTAACTGCGCTCCTGGCGCGGCCGGCGCTCCTGGCGCGGACCGCCCGCGGGCGACCCAGCCTGGCCGGGCTCGGCTGCCGGCCGGGCCGGCGGCTCCTCGGCCTGCTTGAGGCTGAGCCCGAGGCGATGACGCTCGGAGTCGAGCGAGATGATCTTGAGCTTGAGCTGCTGGCCCTCGTGGACGACGTCGCCCGGATGGGCCACGCGCTGGTGGGACAGCTCGCTGATATGGATCAGGCCCTCGAGCCCGTCGCGGACGCGCACGAACGCGCCGAAGTTGACGAGCTTGGTGACCGTGCCGTCGATGACGTCGCCGACCTTGAAGTCAGCCACCGTCGAATGCCACGGGTCCGGCTGGAGCCGGCGGATCGACAGGCTGATGCGGCCGCGCTCGTGGTTGATGTCGATGACCTCGGCCTCGACCTCGTCACCGACCTTGTACCCGGCCTCGGGATTGTTGACCTTGTTCCACGAGAGCTCGCTCTTGTGGACGAGGCCGTCGATGCCGCCGAGGTCGATGAACACGCCGAACGGCGCGATCGAGCGGACCGTGCCGCTGACCTTCTGGCCGACCTGCAGGCTGCTGAAGAGCTCGTCGCGCTTCTCGCGGCGCTCCTCGTACAACGCGACCTTCTCCGACAGGATCAGGCGGTTGGCCTTGCGATTGACCTCGAGGATCTTGAGCCGGAGCTTGCGACCGACGAACGGCTGCAGCTTCTCGGCGATCTCCTGGGCCGCGTCGCGCGGCTGGTCGTTCTGGGGCCGGCGGGGGAAGTCGACGATCTGGCTGATCGGCACGAAGCCGCGGATGCCGCAGTCGACGATGAGGCCGCCCTTGTTGTGGTCGATGACCGGCGCCTCGATGATGACGCCCGCCTCGAACTGCTCCTGCATCGCGCGCCACTTGCGCTCGAGGCCGGCCCGGCGCAGCGACAGGACCGCGTGGCCCTCCGGCGACTCGGGCTGGAGGACGTAGACGAGGACGGTGTCGCCGATGGCGAGCGGGGCCTGGCCCTCGCCGCCGTGGCGGCCGAAGAGCTCGCGATTGCTGACGACGCCCTCGCTCTTGGCGCCGATGTCGACGAGGATCTCGTCCTTGTCGATGCGGACGACCGTGCCTTCGACGACGTCGCCGTGCTTGAAGCTCTTGATGTCGGATTCCTGCTCCGCGAGCAGCTCCTCCATCGTGGTCGGCTCCGGGCCGAGCTCACGCGGGGGTGGGGGCGGTGCGGGCTCCTCGGCGGTCGCGGCCTCGGCGTCCGCGGCACCTTCCGGCGCGGGCTCCGTCTCGGCCGTTTCCGCTTCGCCGACTGCAGCCGGTTCGGCTTCGGTCGTATCAGCGACAGTCGTCTCGGCTACGGCGGCTGGCGCGGCCTCGGTCTCGGCTGTCTCCGGTTCGGCTGTCTCGGCGTCTGCCGCGGGCGCTGCTTCGGCAGCTGGCGCAGGAGCCTCGGCCGCTTCGGCTGCTGGCGCAGGAGCCTCGGTCGTCTCGACTTCCGCAGCAGGCGCTGCTTCGGCCGTCGCGGGCTCGCTGTCCGATCCGGCCTCGGCGGCGGTGGCCGCCTCGGGCTCGTCGGTGGGGGCAGCCTCGGCCGTGGCCTCGGTGGTGGGGGTATCGGTGTCAGCGGTGGCCGGCTCGGCCGGGTCGTCGGCGACGGCGATCGCCCCTGCGGGTCGGTCAGCGGTCCCTGGTGTCTCGGAGGCGCTGGCCTCGGACTCAGGCGTGGTGCCGCCCTGCTTCTCTTCGGTCAATGGATCGGTATCTCCTGTCGTGGATTCGCCTCCAGAGAATCAAGAACGGCCCGAGCGCTGCTCAGGCCGGGTCCGAGGATCCGTTCGGGTGTGGTCCGTGGTGCTCTACTCCGCGGTCCGCTCCTTCGCGCTCGTTGTGGCCTGATTCCGCTCTTCAGCTGTCGTGCCCTCTGGGGCCGGGAGAGTCTAGCACAGGGGTTCCGCAACGCAACAATCGGCTACGATCGGCAGCCGTGCCCGAGTTGCCCGACCTGACGATCGTCGCCGAGGCCTTCGACGCCGCGCTCCGAGGTCGCCCGGTGACGGCCGTCGAGGCGCCCGGTCCGCTCGCGGTCCGCGGAACGCCGGACGAGCTCGCAACACTCGTCGGCCAGACCGTCACCGGCATCCGCCAGCGGGGCAAGTTCCTCGAGCTGGATCTCGATCGCGACCGGGTCGTCGTCAATCCGATGCTGACCGGCAGGTTCCAGCTCGCGCCGCCCGGCACGAAGCTGCCGACAAAGACCGCGGTGGTCCTCGGCTTGGGTTGGCGCGGGCGCACGCGAGGCTTCAAACCCGCAGCCTGGACCCGGGGGGCGGCCTGGCTGCCGGCCGACGACGCGACGCCCGAGATCCGCTACCGCGACCCGACGCAGATGGGCAAGGTGTACGTGCTGCCCGATGGCGTCGACCGCACGGTGCCCGGTCTGGGGGTCGACGAGATCGGGCCGGACGCCGACGACCCGTCGCTGACGCTCGAGGTCTGGCGCGAGCGGATCCGGCGGCACCCAGGCGAGCTGAAGAACCTGCTCCGCAACCAGGCGTTCGTCGCCGGGATCGGCAACGCGTACAGCGACGAGATCCTCCATGCGGCGCGGCTGCTGCCGTTCCGCAAGCGATCGACGCTCGCACCGGAGGAGATCGATGCGCTGTACGAGGGGACGCGCGCGACCCTCTCGGCCGCGATCGAGGTCCTGCGCGCGCGGGTGCCGCCGACGTTCGAGACGCAGGTCCGCGACTTCCTCGCGGTACACATGAAGGGCGGTCAGCCGTGCCCGCGCTGCGGCGCGCGCATCACCGAGGTCAAGGCCGGCGGGTTCGTGACGTCGTACTGCCGCGGCTGCCAGCGCTAGGCAGGTTCAGGGCAGCTTGAGCTCCTGACCGACGCGCAGGCGGCGCGGGTCGTCGATGCCGTTGAGCTCCGCCAGCTCCTGCCACGTCGTGCCGTAGACGCTGGCGATGCCACTGAGCGTGTCGCCGCTCCTGACCTTGTAGGTCGCCGGCGCATCGGCGGTCGGCCGGGCCGTCGGGCGCGGGGTCGCACCACCCTCGGCGGTCGGCTCGGCCGAAGGTTCCGCGCTGGGCTCGACCTCGGTCGGCACGAGCGTCCGCTCCGGGTCGGGCTCGGCGCTCGCGGGTGTGTCCGACCCGGCGGGCGCGGTCGCGGCCACGCTCGGGCCGGGCGATCCGGCCGGACCTCCACCGGGCATGAGCCCGGGTCCGCCCGCGCCCATGCGAGCCACGACGAGCGCCCCGAACGCGACCGCCATGACCGCCACGAGGCCGCCCTGGGCGACGCCGCGCTCGGGCAGGCCCGGCAGGACCGGCAGGATCGGCATGGACAGCGCGATCCGGCCCCGGTCGAGGACGAGCGGGGCGGTCTTGGTGACCGGACGGTGGAAGGGGCGTGGTGCGGCGGCCGGCGAGTGCGCCTCTGCGAGGACGGACATGGCCGCTCGGTAGGTGCTGCAGTCGGCGTGCTCGGCGACGAGGCACAGGCGGCGCTGCTTCTCGGTGGCCAGGACGGCCGGCGGGGTGACGGCGTGACAGCGGTGATCGCGCGCCGCCGTGGACGAGCGCCATTCGCCACTGGCCGCGAGCAGGTAGGGACAGACCGCAGCCGTATCAGGCGTGTCGGCGGAGGCGGCGTATCCCGGCACCGCGGTTTCCGTCATCGGCCGAGAGGATACCCGCAAACGGTCATGGACCCGAGCGATTCGGTTCCCCCGGGAAACGCAAAAATCCCGGCGACGACCTATTTTCCCGAAAGGCTGCCCTCTCAGTATCTTCGGCGCTGGAGAGCTTGACTTCCGTGTTCGGGATGGGAACGGGTATGGCCTCTCCGCTAGAGTCACCGGGATTCGTTGCGTCTGGACGTGTCGGCAGCGGCACGCAGCGGGTCCGCGTGGGACCCGGCGGGCGCCGGAAGAGATCTTCGATCTCGGAATGAGTCGTCAAGGATCGATCACGATCCCCCAGCCACTGACCCCTGGTCAGGTGCTGAAGAGGTCAAGCCCTCGACCGTTAGTACCGCTCAGCTTCATCCGTCACCGAACTTCCACATGCGGCCTATCAAACAGGTGGTCTCCCTGCGGTCTTACCCGGTTGACCCGGTGGGGAACCTCATCTCGAGGCGAGCTTCGCACTTAGATGCTTTCAGCGCTTATCCCAGCCGAACATAGCTACCCAGCGGTGCCCCTGGCGGGACAACTGGCACACCAGCGGTTCGTTCACTCCGGTCCTCTCGTACTAGGAGCAACTCCTCTCAAGTTCCCTACGCCCACGGCGGATAGAGACCGAACTGTCTCACGACGTTCTGAACCCAGCTCGCGTGCCGCTTTAATTGGCGAACAGCCAAACCCTTGGGACGTACTTCCGCCCCAGGATGCGACGAGCCGACATCGAGGTGCCAAACGGTGCCGTCGATGTGAACTCTTGGGCACCATCAGCCTGTTATCCCCGGGGTAGCTTTTATCCGTTGAGTGATACCCCTTCCACTCGGAGGTACCAGATCACTAAGCCCGACTTTCGTCTCTGCTCGACTTGTAGGTCTCGCAGTCAAGCTCCCTTATGCCTTTGCACTCTTCGGCTGGTTTCCATTCAGCCTGAGGGAACCTTTGGGCGCCTCCGTTACTCTTTAGGAGGCGACCGCCCCAGTCAAACTACCCGCCTGACACTGTCCTGCGCCCGGATCACGGGTCGCGGTTAGAACCGAGATCCAACAAGGGTGGTATTTCAACGTTGGCTCCACCAAGGCTAGCGCCCTAGCTTCTCAGCCTCCCACCTATCCTACACAAGCTAAATCCCAATCCAATGTCAGGGTGTAGTAAAGCTCCACGGGGTCTTTTTGCCCTGCCGCGGGTAACCTGCATCTTCACAGGTACTTCAATTTCGCCGGATCCCTCGTTGAGACAGCGCCCAGATCGTTACGCCATTCGTGCGGGTCGGAACTTACCCGACAAGGAATTTCGCTACCTTAGGACCGTTATAGTTACGGCCGCCGTTTACCGGGGCTTCGATTCGAAGCTTGCACCTCTTCTCTTAACCTTCCGGCACTGGGCAGGCGTCAGCCCCTATACGTCAGCTTTCGCTTTCGCAGAGACCTGTGTTTTTGCTAAACAGTCGCCTGGGCCATTTCACTGCGGCTTCGATCGACCACTTGCAAGCAAGCAGCCGCGAAGCGCCCCTTCTCCCGAAGTTACGGGGCCATGTTGCCGAGTTCCTTAACGAGGGTTCTCCCGATCGCCTTGGTATGCTCTACCCGCCTACCTGTGTCGGATTGCGGTACGGACACTATTGATCTCGCTAGACACTTTTCTTGCCAGCGTGGCTCACTCGAATCGAGGCAGAAGCCCCTTTCATTCGCTGCTCGGGGTTGAATGACCGGACGGATTTGCCTGTCCGATCCCCCTACCGGCTTAGACGCGTATAGCCAAAACGCGCTCGAACTACCACACCGTGTCATGCCATCGCTCCCACCTGGGATCAGATCCGGGACTTGAACCGGCTTGCGCCGGCCTCCTCCGTTCTCCTACCCCCAGGCGACACCTTGCGGTGCAAATGATCGTTAGTGGTTCCGGAATATCAACCGGATGTCCATCGCCTACGACGTTCGTCCTCGGCTTAGGCCCGACTAACCCTGAGCGGACAAGCCTTCCTCAGGAAACCTTAGGCTTACGGCGTGTGAGATTCTCACTCACATTGCGCTACTCATGCCGACATTCGCACTTCCGCCCGCTCCAGCCGTCCTCACGGTCGGCCTTCACTGCTGACGGAACGCTCCCCTACCACCAGGCGATCGGCGAACCGATCACCTGATCCGCAGCTTCGGTACCAAGCTTGAGCCCCGCTGAATTTTCGGCGCAGATCCACTTGACCAGTGAGCTGTTACGCACTCTTTCAATGAAGGCTGCTTCTAAGCCAACATCCTGGTTGTCTGAGCGAATCCACATCCTTTACCACTTAGCTTGGATTTAGGGACCTTAGCTGGCGGTCCGGACTGTTTTCCTTTTGACCACGAAGCTTAGCCCTCGCAGTCTGACTCCCGGGCTCTGAAATCACGGGATTCGGAGTTTGGTTGGGGTTGGTAAGCGGGAAGCCCCCTAGCCCATCCAGTGCTCTACCCCCGTGATTGAACGCCCGAGGCTAGCCCTAAAGCTATTTCGGGGAGAACCAGCTATCTCCGAGTTCGATTGGCATTTCACCGCTATCCACAGCTCATCCCCTAGCTTTTCAACGCTAGTGAGTTCGGTCCTCCACGAGACATTACTCCCGCTTCAACCTGGCCATGGATAGGTCACTCGGTTTCGGGTCTACTGCGTGCGACTGATCGCCCTATTCAGACTCGCTTTCGCTCCGGCTCCGTCCTTCTCGGACTTAACCTCGCCACACACACGTAACTCGTCGGCTCATTCTTCAAAAGGCACGCCATCAGGCTACCGGCGAACCGGCAACACCCTCTGACTGCTTGTAGGCACGTGGTTTCAGGTACTGTTTCACTCCCCTTCCGGGGTGCTTTTCACCTTTCCCTCACGGTACTCGTTCACTATCGGTCGCCAAGAGTATTTAGCGTTGGACGGTGGTCCGCCCAGGTTCCCACATGAGAGACCTTCCACGTGGTACTCAGGTGGTCGATCACGGAGGTCGGTCGCTTTCGCCTACGGGGCTATCACCCTCTCTGGCCTGCCGTTCCAGGGCAGTTCGACTAACGATCGACTTGGTAACTCCGCGGACGCCTTGCCGGGCCTCCACGATCGACTCCTACAACCCCCACTCAGAAACGGCGGCAACCTATCGCGCTGAGTTGGGTTTGCGCTCTTCCCTTTTCGCTCGCCACTACTCGGGGAATGTTCTCTTCTCCTCCAGCTACTGAGATGTTTCAGTTCGCTGGCTTACCTCCACCTGGCCTATTTGATTCAGCCAGGAGTGACTGGGCATGACCCCAGCCGGGTTTCCCCATTCGGACATCTCCGGATCACTGTCTGCTCGCGACTCCCCGAAGCTTTTCGCAGCCTGCCACGTCCTTCATCGGCTCTTGGCGCCAAGGCATCCACCCCGTGCCCTTTGTAGCTTGACCCCCTCCAGCCTCTGACCAGGCGGTCAGTCGACGGATGGGATCGATCGGGATCATTTCCTTGACTACTCGGCGAAATCGAAGATTCTTCATTTCTGCCGAACACTATCCAGTTGTAAAGGTGCGGCCCACCGGAGTGGACCCCCGACGCTCGATGCGGACATCGATCGTCGCCCAGCGATCCGCTGGTCGGTGGCCTGCCGGCGGGCGGCAGGACACGGATCAGAGACTCGATGGCGGGTCCGGGCGCGGACCCATCGG
>CAWDFY010000004.1:0-835702 GCA_963801745.1 uncultured Chloroflexia bacterium
CGCCCTTGTGTATGCTCCCGCGAATGCATGAGACGCCGCCGATCCATCGTCGCGGTCAACTCGTCGGCGTCGGCGTGGTGCTGGTCCTCCTGCTGGCCATCGGCGCGGCGATCGGTGGAGTGCTGGACTACCGCGCATGGCACGCGAACGCCGCGCTCGAGGCTGCGATCCCGGTCATGCTGGCGATCGTCATCGCCATGGTCGCCGGGGCATGGTGGCTGGTGAGACGATCGCGGTGGGCCGGCCTCGTCGCCGCGTCTGCCGTCGTGTTCGTCGTCGGGTTCCGGATCGGCGCCTGGGTCGCCCCATCGGCCAATCGACCAGACTGGAGTCCGGGCACGGTCACACTCGACCTCCAGATCCCTGCGCTGGGTATCGCGAGCGGCGCGGCATCGTGCAGCACGGGCTCCGATGGTTCCTTCTCGGTCGGTGCGGATCCCGTCCATTCGCTCGCGGGTACGCCGGTCTACTACTACCTCTCAGGTCCCGGTCCGGCCGCTCAAGATCGGGAGTACTTCGAGCTGTTCGCGGAACCGAACAGCGGTGCGGGCCCTCGCTGGGATACGAACGTGGAGGGAAACACCACGTTCGACATCCGGATCGACGGGCAGGCAGGTGCCGGTCGGGCCGAGCTGATCGAGATCCCCCGTGCCGTGGAGTCGCCCCGCGAGGGCGGCTTCTCTGACGTGGTCCCCGACGCCATCAGCGGGGTCATGACCTGGACGTGCGAGGCGCCGCGGGGAGAGATCACCCCGATCGAAGGCAGCTGGTTCCACTAGACCCGAGGAGGCCGCGGCAGCGGCACGCAGGAGGCCGGTCATCTACCCGATCACGACGGGGCAATTGTCGGCTCGATCGGGTTCGGCAGGCGCGGGGCGAGGATCCACACGAGCTGCGCCGTCGTCGTCACGCCACCTTGGAAGGGGCGTTCGCCAAGTGGTGCTTGACGGTCGAGTGGAACAGGCCGAGCCGCGTCCCTCAGCGGACGCTGGCAGGGAACGAGAGCCGCGCCGGGGCTTCCCCTTCGACGAAGCAGCCGTCGGCACCAAGCGAGGCGCCCACCGCGAGCCTCGGGGCTACGTGTTGCATGAAGAGCTGTGCGACAAGCTCGCGTCGACTCCGCACCCCCACTTCTCGAAGATCGATTGAGGTAGCGGGGCGGCCGACACCAGCAGGAGCGCGGCCACGTTGGGGCTGAGTGTCGTCGCGATCACCGGTCGTGTTGAGGTCAGGATGACGGCCAGGCCGAGGGCAAGCGCCCCGCCGATCGGCGTGGCAACTCTGGCTGCTCCGCCCAGCGACATGAGGACGCACGAGCGGGTGCGGAACGGATCATCGCAACCTGTTCGGGCAGCGCCAGCGCCGATCATGCGCGCTAGCCTGGCGTCGGGTCGCGCTCGCTGCGTTGGGCGAACTGCTGTCGTTGCCACTCATACACGCCCGGCAGCCAGTCCTTGCCGAACGTGGCCGATGGGCCGATGCGCGGGTCATCGGGAGCTTCGCCGTCACGCAAGGCATGCACGTACGCGCGATCCTGTTCGATCCGTGCGCGTACCTGATCAGCTCCACCGACGGACCCATGACCCGGGATCAGGACATCGACGTCGTCCGCCACGTCCTCGAGCAGCCGCAGCCCGACGAGGTAGTCCTCGATCGGATCCGCGGCGTCCAGGTCGGGGAACGGGATCAGGATGTCAGACAGCATGTCGCCGGCGACGAGAACGCCGCGCTCCTCGATCAACAGGGCCGCATGGCCCTGGGCATGCGCCGGATGCTCGATGATCCGGACCGTAGGACCATCCCAAGGGATCTGCGCAGTTTCGGCGGGAAGACCGGTGATGCGTCCGAACAGGTCGAGCGGGACCTCCTCGGCGATCTCCGGCGGTAACGCGTCGGCGACGCGGACCTGCCAGTCAGCGTTCGACAGCAGATCTCGCACAGAAGCTGCGCAGCGCGCCGTTCCGTACCGGGGAGCTTCGCCTAGCTCGACGTGCCAGAGCACGTGATCCCAATCAGGATGCGTCGAGAACCCCTCCACGACGGGCTGGCCCAGATCGCGAAGGTCGTTCGCAAGGCAGACCATGTCGTCGCCTGTGATCCCCGGGTCGACGAGCAACACGCCGGCCCGGCCTTGCACGACAACGGCGTTGTTCTGGAGTAACTCGCTCTGGTGGACGAGCACACCCTCCGCGACCTGCCTCAGCACGGGGACTCCCTCCGATGTGGTTTTGCAACCGCTTGTCGAAACGGTAGTACCTGGCGGTAGGGATGTACCAGCAGCCGTGCTCGTTGTGGGTGCGTGCTCGTGATTTATGACGCCTGATGGCCCTCAGGGACTCGGACGGGAACCGCGAAACGGCGAGGGCTGGGCCCTCGCCGTTCGTGTGTGTGCGGTCCGGTCGAACCGCGGAAGGACTCGTCAGGCGGCGCTGGTCGCCTGCTTGAGGACGGGGACCCTGACCTTCTCCGTCGCGGCTCGGGTCGCCCACACCAGCCCGAGTCCGAAGAAGACCACGGTTAGTCCGACGAGGGCGAAGAGCGCCGCGATGCCGAGGCCCATCGCGAGAGCAGAGGCGGTCACGCTGCCGACGCCGAGCTCGGCGATCAGCGCGTGAGCGGTGCCGGTCCAGATCTGTTCCCGTGCCCCGCCCTCGATCGGGTCGGTACGGTCGAAGCCCGTCCAGTAGCGCCCGTCGTTCACGAATTCGTAGTCGCCAGCCTTGGTGACGACCTGGCCGTCGACCACCACGTCCTCGGGGATCGTGACGGTTGTCGTCGCGTTGAGGGTGTGATAGGAGATCGTGGCCATCTGGTACATGTACTCGCTGGCCGTGTTGACGAGCGGGTCATTCGGGTTGAGCTCGCTCTTGTCGACGGAGTAGCCCCAGTCGTTGACGAGGAGCGACATGATCTTCTCGGCGCCGGCGGTCTCGCCGCGATCGACGAGCTGGCCCTGATCGTTGTAGCTCAGCGTCACGTTCTGCGCCGCACTGAAAGTCTGGAGCGCGCTCGCGCCTTGCTGTGTCTTATACAGCGTGAACCCGCCAGCGGCGAAGAACACGATACCGATGAGTACGAGCCCGATGCCGACTCGCTGCAATCGTCCGTTCATGGTCCGACCTCTACTTTCCTGATCTGCCTGCTGTTGGTGTCATCACTTGGTCCGCGCCGGCGGAGCGACCGCCCTATTGATCAGCCGAACGGGGGCGACCTGGAAGGTCGGCCCGGCCGAACGTGATGGTCTCCGAGGCTGCAGGCGGGCGAGCAGAGGCTCCGGTCAGCCGGGGCTGAGGCCGCGCTGCCCGGTGGAAGCGGGGCCGCGAGGCGACGCTCCGGCCACTGCCGTGCTTGCAGTGAACCACGGGACCATGCTATTGTCAACTGTAGGTTCGTATATCAACTATTGGAGATAGGGCCTTGACACCATCGATCGGCGGCGTGCTCAAGCAGGCGCGCGCAGTCCGGCAACTGTCCGCTGGCGATGCCGCTCGCGCCGCGCAGATCTCGGCCGCCTACTTGAACCGGCTCGAGAATGACGCGGTCAAGAAGCCCTCGCCGCATGTGCTCCACAAGCTGAGCGAGGTGCTCAACGTGCCCTACAGCGATCTCCTCCATTTGAGCGGGTATCCGCTGCCGCACGAACCCGACCACAACACTGCGCACTCGATCGGCTCGGCGCTCTTCGCCGACCTGACCGACGACGAGCGGGACGAACTGCTTGAGTACCTCGCGTGGTACCGCGCTCGGCGACGTTCGAGCCGCGGACGACAGTCGGGCTGATCATGACTGCTGAGCTCCGCGGTACCAATCCAGGGTGGTCGCGATCGCCTCCCGATGGGGGGTGACGTGGGCGCCGAACGCGCTTGCGAACTTCGTGTGATCGACCACCCATGGCGCCACCCTCTGGTACTGCTGTTCCCGGACGGCGCGCAGGGTCGGGCTCAATGAAGCGAGGATGGTCAGCATCGCCGAAGGCATCGCCCTGACTTTGGGCTGCCGCCCGGCTGCCTCGAACACGAGCGAAGCAAACTCCCGCGTCGTGATCGTTTCGGCGCTGGGCACGTGCCAGGCCTGGCCCAGCGCCTCGTCGTGGGAGCCCAGGGTCACCAGCCCGCGCGCGAAGTCACGGAGGTAGGTGAAGGTGTGCGGCAGATCCGGATCGCCGAGGACCTGGGTCGACTTGCCGGCGAGGGCAGGCTCGAAGAGCCGTTCACCGGCGGTCGACTGCCGACCCCACGGCCCGTAGTAGTCGGAGGCTCGTCCGATGGTCGCCCGCACCGTGCCCGCCGCGTGAGCCATCAACACCTGGTCGGCGAGCGTCGCGCGGACACGACCATTGGGGCCTGTGGCGCGAGACGCGAGGCCTTCGGTGAGCGGTCCATCGATCGGTCCGTAGGCGTAGAGGTTGTCGGCGTAGACGAGCCTGGCCCCGGTCGCCGCCGACCCACCGAGGATGCCGTTCATCAGCGGTGGCAGCAGCGCCGGCCAACGATCGTATGGCGCTCCCGCGGTGTGGTAGATGACCGCTGCGCCAGTCACGGCGCGGCGGACGGCGTCGGGATCCGTGATGTCCCCTTCGACGACGTCGACCTCGCGAGGCAGGCCCGCGACCGGGTGTCGGGCGATGGCCCGAACCGGTAGGCCTTGACCGACCAGCTCGTCGATCACGGCCCGACCGACGGGTCCCAGACCGGCGACCACATGCAGGTTCTGCTCCGACAGGGTCGCCTGATCCTTCACCACGACCGGAGCGCCCGCATCCGCGAGGTCTTCTTGGTCTGATGGTTCTGCATCCGGCAGATCACGTCGACCAGCGTGTCCACGCCCTCGAGGATATGCAACCCCTTGTTGATTGCCTCCCCGATCGGGATCCGAATTCGTATGGCATCTGCCCGCTCGAATCCTGTCGGGCGCGCCAGCCCAGACGTTCTACGTGCGCCAAGGCGGTCGACCGGCAAGGCCAGGGGAGCCGGACAGGACGTCGGCGAGGGCTTCGCTGAGCCTGCGCATGGACGAGCCGTCTGGGTCGTGGTCGGGATTGACCTCGCAGATCGTAAGTGTCGCCCAGTTGGGCGCGGCGACGAGCTGCCGAAGGACGGCCACGAGTTGCTCGAAACGAAGTCCCCGAGACCGACGAGTCTCCTCGGCGATCGGGAGATCGAGGAAGTCCAGGACGTCCGCGTCGACGTGAACGAGGAGGCGCTCGAAGCGTCGCGCCCAGCCGTCGGCGACGCCGCGCGCGGAGCCCACGGGGTCGGACGTGACCTGCGCCAACCGGATCTCTTCGATCCCGAGGTCGGCGATCGTCCGTCGTTCGAAGTCGGTCGAGCTGCCGTTCGCAAACAGCAGGACTTGATCGGGGCGCAGCATCGGTGTCCGCGGGCCGACCCCGGCGAGGCTGGAAACGGTGTCCGGGAGGCCGAGCAGGTGGGCGACGCCCATCCAGTCGAGTGCGCCATCCTCGACGCTCTGGGGCGTGTTCAGGTCGGTGTCGTAGTCGATGTAGACGAGGCCGACATCCGGCGTACCACGGGAGGCACCGGCGACGGTGCCGATCTCGACGGTGCAGTCGCCGCCGAGGACGAGCAGCGCCGAACCGTCCGACAGGCTCGCGGCCACCTGATCGGCGACCGCGCTGGCCACGCCGGCCGCGGCGTCGGCGTTCATGGCCCGCATGTGCTCCCGGTCGAGCCGCCAGCGGAAGCCGGGAACGTCGCCCCGGTCGGTGACCGCGATCCCGCGCTCCTGAAGGAAGCCAGGCAGCCCGGCGGCTCGATAGGCCTGTGGCGCCCGCTCCTGGCCGGGTGCGTACGCGCCAGCGCTGCTTGGCGCGCCGACGATCTCAAGCCGGCGCGGCATGTCGTCCCCGCCCGAGGAGCGACTGCGCGAGCAGCTCCACGAGCCTGGCCGCGGACGATCGATCCGGGTCGAGCGAGGGGTCGTACAGCGCGAGGGCGAGGCCGAGCGCCTTCGGGTGGTCGACCAAGGGCGCGAGCAGCGCGACCAGCTCGTTGATGTCGGGGCCGCCCGGCTCGGGCGACCCGACCGCGGGCATGACCTCGGGGTTGAGCACGTCGGCGTCGACGTGGATCCAGAACCCGCTCACCTCGCTCGCGGCAAAACGGTCGAGAACGGTCGATGCTGTCTCAGCCAGCGCGGTCGGACGGACAGCGGTCCCGTCGGGCGCGATCGTTGCCCAGGGGAGGTCGCGAATGCCTGAGACCGCGAGCGCCTCGTGACCGTACCACTGGCCCTCGTCGCGCCGCCCGATCAGCGCGACGTCCTCACCGCGCACGAGCGGCACCGCACCGGCCAGCTTCGCGAGTTGCGAGTCACCGCGGCCCACGGCGAGGGCGAGGCCCATGCTCGCGACCGACCCGGTCATGGATTCCGCAGGGCTCGCGAAATCGGCGTGCCCGTCGACATAGACGAGCCCGATCCGGCCTGGGTTGGAACCCGTTCCAGGACGAGCGCGATCTGCGCCCATGAGGCAGCCGAGCACGATGCTGCAATCGCCGCCGATGACGACGAGAAACCGATCGTCGTCGATCCCGGCGGCGACTGGATCAGCGAGCGACCGGCTGTAGGTGGCCACGCCCCTCTCGTTCCGGGCCGTGCCAGGCGGACGCTCGAAGTCCTCGTAGGGCGGCGGCGGCACATCGCCGAGGTCCGTCGCGTCCAGCCGCTCGATCAGACCCATGTCCCGGAGCGTCTCGGGCGCGCGATCCACCTCCTGCGGCGCACCGGTCTCATCGTGCGGCCGGAGGCCGATGCTCGATGGCGCTCCCAGGACTGCGAGGTGGCGCATCGGGCAAGGCTATCCCGTGGCTGCGGATCAGGCGTGCCATGCCGATGGGCAGACAGCTGGTCGTCACTGCTGGTCGCGCACCTCGAGGCGGTACTTCTCCAGTCGATCGGCCAGCTCACCAGGGCGGCTGAGCGCGACCATGTGCCCACCGTCGATCTCATCGACCTCGAGGCCGAGTCGGTCGCGCGCGACTCGCCGTTGCAACGCGAGGGGAAAGAGGCGGTCATGACGGCAGGCCAGCACGCGCGTCGGCACATCGGGCCACGCGTCGAGCGGCCACGGCTGGTCCATCGGTGTCGATGACTGGCCCTGCCCGGTTCGCCGCTGTGCCTCCGCGGCAAGATCGGCCGGTAGATCGTGGTAGTAGAGGATCGCATCGTCGTCCGCGTCCTCACCCAGGTGGAGGCTGGCGTGGTACTCGCGCATCGCGGCACCCGATCCGGTAGCCGACCACCAGGCGTTCGCCGTCTCACCCGATCGCGGGATCATCGCGCTCAGGAGCACGAGCAATCGGACCGGACGGCGAGCGCAGACGATCGGGCCGGTGAAGCCGCCCAGTGAATGGGCGACGACGACCACCTCCTCGCGACCGCCGATCGCCGTGATCACCGCGTCGGCGTACTCGGACCAGCCGGCGGCGTCATCCTCCGACGGCAGCCGGACAGCGATCGCTTCGCTGCCGCGTGCCTCGAGCTCCCGGACGAGCAGGTGCCACTCCCAGGGGTCGCCCCCGCCCCCCGGGATCAGGGCGTACGTCGCCGATGAGGGAAGCCCTTCAGTCATGCGGCGTGTGCGTCGCCGTGTGCAGCTCCACGAACGAGATGGCCGGCATCGGCAGGTCGAACGCCAGACGCGCCACGCCATCCGATCCGACCTCCACGGGCTCGTCCGGCCTGAGCGCCTCGAGCCGGTCGGCCGCCCGGAGCCGCTCCCATTGCTCCGGGGTGGGCCAGTCGCCGCCGCCGAGCGCGTCCCAGACCCCGACGATGTCGGAGTGCCGGTGGTCGACCCGCAGGTGCTCGGCCCGGTACGCACCGGACGCCAGGCCGGTGATCTCGAGCGTCACGTGGCGGCCAAGGGCTTCGTCGCCCTCGGTCCTGGATTGGTCGAGCGTCCCGTTCCAGATCGCGACCGCCACGCGGTCCCCGTCCGCGTCGCGGCTCGCCCAGGCTTCCACGAGACTGCCGCCGCCGTCACCAGCGACCTGGATCGCCAGCTCCTGTTCGCCGAGGCGCTCGAGGAGGGCGATGGCCCAGAACCGCGGCTTGCGCAACCCGCCGATCGTCAGCAGACCGAACCCGCCGTGGAACAACCGCTCGGGTACGCCCAGTTCGACGAACTGGTCCGAGGCGACCCAGTAGGCGAGCGCGTCCAGCCGGCCTGCTGCCGACCGCATCCCGCGAGCGACGAGCGGGGCGCCCCAGACGCTGTCGTTCACCGCCCCGTGATGGGTCGGGCTCACGCCCCATTCCGTCCACCACAGCGGCAGATCCGGCCGCCCGTACCGCTCGAGGATCGGGCGCAGGTCGAGCGGCGGCGCGCCGTAGGTGTGGGTCGTCACGAAGTCGACCGGGACGCCGGTCTGGTCGGCATGGTGGAGCAGGTCGTCGACCCAGCCGGCGGCGGCGGTCGACGGCCCACCGACCAGGAGTCGATCGTCGACGACCTTCACGGCCCGGGCGGTCGCGTCGTAGAGGTCGAAGTAGTCGCTCTGCCGGCCGGACCAGAAGACCTGGATGTTCGGCTCGTTCCAGACCTCGAAGCCCCAGCGGGCGACCTCGTCGAGGCCGTGCCGTGCCACGAGGTGCCGAACGAGGGCCTCGACGAGGTCGGCCCAGCGCGCCATGTCGCGTGGCGGGGAGATGTGCCCGACGTAGTCGAAGACCCGGGGGCCGGGATCGGCGGCCAGGGCCTCCGGCATGAACGACAGCTCCACGAGCGGCCGCAGCCCCGTCGCCAGGAGCCCATCGATGACGCGATCGACCGCCTCGAAGTCGTGCTCGGGTGACCCGTCGGCGGTCTCGCGATACACGCCCAGGACGTCGTGCAGGATGGCATGCGCCCGGACCGCCTCGACGCCGAGCTCGGCCCGGACGATCCGGAACGCGAGCGCCGAGGTCCTCGCCGACATCGACCCCGCCCGGTCCCGCGCCGCGCAGTAGCATCGCGAGGTGCTCGGAGCCGATGATCGGCCGCCATGGCCGGTGGACCGGGCCGATGAAGCGCGCGGCATCGACCGCGACAGCCACCTCGCCCTCGCGCTCGGTGGGCCCGGGGCCGACGGGCGCCGACAGCAGGCCGGCGGCGGCATCGATGCTGGAAAGGCTGGCCACCGCGTAGACGTTCTCGTGCTCGACGCCGGCGGTGGTGTCGACGTACGGCCCGTGCGGCACCGCGAGCACGTCACCGCCCTTGTGGTCGATGGGCGTCAGCGGTCCACCGGGCTGGCCGCGATGGACGAGGTACCCGACGGCGCCTGAGACCGGCGACCACCACACCGTCACCTGGCCGCGGCCCCGCTCGGCCCGGACCTCGGCCGGTGGCGGCAGCACGACGTCCGGCGCCGGCCGGTCCCGCTCGGTCGAGGCGCCGACGCTCTCGAACCAGGCGATCCGGGCGGACCCGGCCGCCCCCAGCGGGACGGCCCCCCGCCCGGTCTCGGTCGTCACGGGCGGAGGTACTTGTCCGCCGCCCTGCGTGGACCCGCGTTGAATCGCTCCATGCCGATGACGGGCCGGAGCATCTTCCGGAATTCCTTGGTCGCGAACGCGTCGCGCAGCACGTCCTTGGCGAGTTCGTTGCCGATCGATGCCATGACGATGCCCTGGTCGAGCGACAGGTAGAAGCCGGACGCGACGCCGGTCTGGACGTTGACGGAGTCGCGGAACCCCCACTTGTCGTACATGTCGAAGTCGGATTCCAGGTTGGCGAGGTTGGCGAGCACCCGCGTCGGGCGCCCAGCGCAGGGCGAGGAAGACCGCGTGGGGCGTCACCACGCCGTTCGTGTAGGCGGACGGCGGCGGATCGGGCTTCGGCTCGCGGCCGGGACAACCCGCGAAGCCCCGGTCGACGTAGGTCTTGTCCTTGTTCGACGGGTAGCCCTCGGGGTTCATCCCGATCGCGTCGACGCCGTACTCCGAGTACCCGCCTTCGGGGATGTTCGCGGGCGAGAAGCCCCAGTAGCCGTACTCCGCCTCGATCGAGGCCGTGGTGGATCTGGGCGGCGATCGTCAGCGGGTGATTGACCGCCCAGCTGCGCGGAGCCCATTGCTCCTCCGGCACGAACAGCGCCGGCATGAGCGCCTCGAACATGCTCCCGCCCCAGCCCGGCACGACCCGGAAGTCCTCGTACGGGTAGGCGCCCTCGAAGACGTCGACGCCGAGATACGTGCGGTGGAACCCGACGGGCTTCGTCTCCGGCCAGCTCCAGTCGCAGGTGTCCGGGAACGTCCGCCACGCGCCGAAGTACTCCTTGGCCGGGAGTCTCGCCCTTGCCGATCCCGATGTAGCTCGCGATGCGGCTCTCGCTCACGATCGTGTCGTAGCAGCACGTGAACTGACCGGTGCTCGGCGTGTAGTGGAAGGCGATCCGGTTCACCTCGGGTCGGTAGTAGAAGCCGAAGTCCATGCTGTCGAACAGCGCGCCGGCCCGATCGGCCACCTCCGGCACGGCGTTGGCGACGACCTGCAGGCCGGTCGCGAGCCACCCGTTGTCGACCGACGACAGGATCGGCGTGACCGGGTCGCCGGTCGGCGGCCAGGCGGTCAGCTTCTCGCCCGTGGTGTGGTCGTACCAGTTGTAGTACTGGCCGCTCGGCTCGTGGCGCTCCATCGTCGCGAGCGTCCGGAGCGTTCGCCGGAGCCGCCGGACCGCGTCTCTGTGACCGATGATGTCCAGCTCGTCGGCGACGACCGTGCTCCACATGTACGCCCCGATGTTGGTCGTCGACGTCTGGACGCTGCGAGTCCCGTCGGCCGCCAGGCTGTCGGCCGGCAGGCCGGTGGCGGCATCGGTCATCGCCACGAACGACGCCCAGGTGTGCGCGGGCGTACCGGAGCAGCGTCTGGCGCTGGGCGGCGCTCGGGTGACCCGAGGTCGCGCTCGCGGCGGTGGCCGGGAAGGCGGCTGCTGCGATGACCAGCGCCGCGAGGAGTGCGAGGACCTGGTGGGGACGGCGCTGGCGCATATCGACACCTCGTGGTTGACGGCCTCCTGCCGCCGGCGATGGGTCAGCCCTTCAGGCCGGTCGTGGCGATGCCCTCGGTGATCCAGCGCTGAAGCAGGATGAAGATGACGAGGATCGGCAGGACGAGGACCAGGGCGCCGGCCATGAGCATCCCGTGGTCGGCCTGGTATTGCCCCGTCGCGAACGTCGCGAGGGCCACCGGAAGCGTGTACATCTCCGGCTCCTGGGCCATCACGAGCGGGTAGATGAACGAGTTCCATGAGCCCAGGAACGTCAGGATGCCCAGCGTCGCCAGGACCGGCCCCGCGAGCGGCATCGCGATCGTCCAGAAGATCCGGAACTCGCTCGCTCCGTCGATGCGGGCGGCCTCGAGCAGCTCGTCCGGCAGGCCGGAGAAGAACTGGCGGGTCAGGAACACGCCGAACGGTCCGGCGAGGAACGGCAGGACCAGCGCCGGGTAGGTGTTCACCAGCCCGAGGGCGCTCATCAGGACGAACTGGGGCACGAGGATCGCAGCACCCGGCAGCATCAACGTCGCAAGGACGAGGCCCATCAGCACGCCCTTGCCGGAGAACTGGAGCTTGGCCAGCGCATACCCGAGCATCGGGGCGAAGATCAGGGTCCCGACGGTGACGGCCGCCGCGACCACGATCGAGTTGAAGAAGAAGCGCGGCATGTCCAATTGGTCGATGAGGCGCTGGAAGTTGTTGAAGGTCGGCTGCTCCGGTAACCACGTCGGCGGCAGGCGCAGGAACTCGCCCTGGGGCTTGAAGGAGCCCAGGACCATCCAGACGAACGGCGCGATCATCAGGATGAGTCCCAGCGTCAGCACCACGTACAGCACGATCGAGGCTCGACTGCGCGGGGCTGCGCCGGCCGCGGGTTGGGGCGCCGGGCGGGTCAGGGCGGTCACGCGCACACCTCCGTCATGTCTGCGACCGCAACGTGCGGAACTGGACGACCGCGATGACCGCGACGATCAGGAACAGGACCCACGCGATCGCCGCGGCATAGCCCTGATGGAAGAACTCGAAGCCCTCCTGGTACATGAACATCGAGATCGACAGGGTCCGGTCGAGTGGCCCACCGTCGGTCATGACGAAGGGCTCCTCGAACACCTGGAGGTACCCGATCGTGGTGATGACCACGGCGAACAGGAGCGTCGGTCGGAGCAACGGCAACGTGACCGACTTGAACGCGGCCCAGCGGCCCGCGCCGTCGATGGACGCCGCCTCGTAGAGCTGGACCGGGATCGTCTGCAGTCCGGCCAGGAACAGGACCATCGCGAACCCGAGGTTGCGCCACGCGGCCATCACGATGAGCGACGGCATGGCGAGGATCTCGATCACCGAGCCAGTTCGGGCCCTCGATCCCGGCGGCGCCCAGGGTCATGTTGAGCAGCCCGTAGTCGGGGTTGAGCACGAACCGCCAGACCACGGCGATCCCGACGATGCTCGTCACCACCGGCAGGTAGTAGCCCACCCGGTAGACGGTGCGGAACCGGCGGATGCCGCGGTCGAGCGCCAATGCGGCCGCGAGGCCGAGCACCAGGGTCAGGGGCACGCCGACTAGCACGAAGTAGGCGGTGTTGGCGAGGGCCGTCCAGAAGGTGCTGTCGCTGAGGAGCTCGACGTAGTTCTGGAGCCCGATGAAGTTGACACCGAGCGGGTTGCGGAGATCGCGCAGACCGAAGTCGGTCAGGCTCAGCACGAACGAAGCGAGGAGCGGACCCGCCATGAAGAGCAGGAAGATCAGCAGGAACGGGAGGGCGAACGCCCAGCCGATCAGGTTCTGTCGAAGACTGATGCCGGGTTGACTTCGCGTCGCCACCCCGCCCATGGCACCCGCGAGCGCCGGGGCTGCCCCAGCGTCGCGGACCGATCCGGTCGGGCGGGGCGGCCCGACCGGATCCACTCGCTGGGTCACGGCTACTGGCCCGTGCCGATGGCGGTGGCTTCCTCCTCCATCGCTTTCGCCCCGTCTGCCGGGGCGAGATCCCCGGTCGTGACCCGTTCGAGGTTGTCGTTGATCGAGGTCGAGACCTCGTTCCAGGTCGGGATCGGCGGCGGAGCCTTGGTGTCCTCGAGCTGCGTGCCGAACGTGGCCACGTTCTCGTCGCCTGCGAGGGCCGGGTCGTCCCAGGCGCTCTGCACGGCCGGGAGCACGGTCGCCTCGGTGTACCAGGCGACCTGGTTCGCCGGATCGGACATGAACTGGACGAACGCCCAGGCGGCGTCCTTGTTCGGGCTGTCCTTGAAGACGACGAGGTTGCTGCCGCCGACGAAGGACGTCCCGGTCACCTTCTTGGGCATCGGGGCGATCGCCCACTTGCCCTCGATGTCGGCCCCGCCGGCTTCGGTGATCAGACCGAGGTGCCACGGGCCCGAGAAGAACATCGGGTGCGTGCCGGCCACGAAGGCCGGGCGTGATGTCGAAGCCCTCCGGGACGGACTTCGGGGTGAGGCCCTCCTCGAAGAACGAGTCGTAGAAGGTCAGCGCCTCGACGGCTTCCGGGGAACCGAGCGTGAAGTTGCCGTCATCACCGAGGACATCGCCGCCGTTCGACCAGACGAACGGCAGGTACTCCTGGCCATTCTTGGTCCCGAGCGCGATGCCGTTTTCGGCGCCGCCCTTGGACTGCATCGCCTGGGCCATCGCCTTGAGGTCGTCCCAGGTCGCGGGGGCTGCCGTGATCCCGGCCTTCTCCGCGATGTCGGTCCGGTAATAGAGCACGCGCGTCTCGACATACCACGGGACGCCGTAGGCCTGGCCGTCGACGACGCCGGTCTGCCACGCGCTCTCGAAATAGGCTGCTCGGATCGATGCCGGCGCCGACCGGTTCGAGGGCGCCCGTCTCGACGAACTGGCCCATCATGTCGGTGCCCATCTGGCTGACGTCCGGCGTCTCGCCGCCACCGATCGCGGTCTGCAGCTTGGCGACGGCCTGGCCCCAGTCGACCGGGGTGACGTTGACGGTCACGCCCGGGTTGGCCTCCATGAACTTGTCGGCCATGACGCCGAGCTTGGTGCCTTCGTTGCCCATCGCCCAGACGGTGAGCTCGCCGCTCAGGTCCGTCGCGGCCGAGGCTCCGGCCGAGGCCGCCGGCGCGCCACTCGCGTCGGGTGCCGCAGGGCTCGAGCCCGCCCCATCGTTGGTCCCGCAGGCGGTCGTCGCCAGGATCAGGACGGTGAAGAGCGCGATGACGCGCCACGAGATGCGCGAGGTGTCCATCTTCGGTGCCTCCTGCCGCGATCGCGGGTCGGGAAGGACCCGGGCGACGGTCTTGCCGTGACGCTAGTCAGAGCTGGTGGCGTCTGACACCGACGCGATGGCATCCGGCGCTTCAGCGCCGTTGCAATCGCGAGCGATCCGTCGATGCGCCGCTGCGCGACGAACGACGACCCGATTCGCCATGCTGCAGTCGGACCTCGCGGAGGTCGAGCACCAAGGAGGCCGACGTGGGCGGAGATCCGATCCGGGATGCCATCCGTGACGCGAGCACGTTCCTCGAACAGCACCCGGAGCAGGCGCGATCGACCGACGATGCCGCGGTGGCGACGCTCGTCGACGGCCTTGTCGTGCAGGTCACCGGCTCGGGCGGCGCGAGTCTCACGACCGACATGGTCCCGTCCGTCGGCGGCACGGCGACCGCACCGTCTCCCGGCTGGCTCCTGCGAGCGGCCGGCGCGAGCTGCGTCGCGACGCTGATCGCCATGCGGGCCGCCATGCTGGACATCACCCTCGATGCCGTCGAGGTGACCGTCGATTCGGAATCGGACGACCGTGGGCTCCTGGGGATCGCCGAGGACGTCCCGGCGGGCCCGCTACGCGGACGGGTCTCGGTCCGCTTGACCGCCGCAGGCGTCGGACCGGCGACGCTGGAGGAGGTCGCGCACTGGGGCGTGAAGCACTGCCCGGTCTACGACGCGCTCGAGCGACCGATCCCGATCACGATCGAGGTCGCCACGACCTGACGCGTCCCCGGCTACGGGATACGAGCGAACCAGAGGAGCGAGCCGCCGGCGGCGATGGCTGCCGCGACGAGCGCCGCAAGGGCCAGGCTATCGGTGATCTCCCGGGGCTCCGTCCGCGTGCCCACACCCTGGCCGAGATCCTCGAACACCGACACGACCTCTTCTGCCGATTCGGCCTCGAACGCCTTGCCACCAGTGGTCTCGGCGATCTCGCGCAGCGCCTCCCGGTCGACCGGCACGGGGACCGGCAGGAAGTCGACCACGACCGACCCATGGTCGGTGCCGAAGGCGACGGTGCTGACCTTGACGCCACGGCGCTCGGCATCACGTGCGGCGTCCCCTTCCGGTCGTCCGGTGGTCGTGTCGCCGTCCGACATCAGCACGACCGACCCCGACCCGGCGGCCTCCGCGTCGGCGGGCACGTCCGACTCGAGCAGGTCCAGGGACGTATAGATCGCTTCGCCGATCGCGGTTCCCTGGCCCAGGGACAGCCGATCGATCGCTCGGTCGAGGACCATCTTCGACGTCGTCGGCGGGATGACGACCCGTGCCGTCTTGTCGAACGCGACCAGGCCGACCCGAACGCCCGCGGGGACGACCTCGATGAACCGGTGGGCCGCGCCACGGGCCGCCACGATCCGGCTCGGAGTGACATCCGTGGCCTCCATCGACAGCGACGTGTCGAATGCGAGCACGACCGTCGGCTCGTTGGCCACCTCGGTCGCCAGGGCGGGGCGAGCAACCGCGACGACGAGCAGGGCGGTGGACGCCAGGTAGACCGCGGCGACCAGATGGCGCCGCAGGCCCGGACGTCGCGGCGCTACCGCGTCGATCAGGGCCAGGTCCGTGTAGCGCATCACGTAGGCCCGGCGCCGGCGCTGCCTCACGACATAGAGCGACGCGAACACGAGCGGCACCAGGAGGAGTGCAAGTCGCTCGGGCGAGAGGAACGTCAGATCGGGCGCGAACGGCATCATCGGGCAGCTCCGGTCGTGGGATGGGACGCCATGTGCCGACCCAGCCCGCGCGAGCGCCGGCGTCCGTCGAGACAGGCGGCGAGCGGACCGGTCCACTCCTGGTCCGTCCGAAGTCGCAGGTGCGTCGCGCCCGCGCGCTGGATCGCGGTCGACCGCGCGGCGCGACGCTGATCGGCACCTTCAGCCAGTCGCGCACGGAACCGGTCGTCGCTGGTATCGATCGTGCGCTGGCGGCCGGTCTCGGGGTCCTCGATCACCAGCAGGCCGACGTCGGGCAGTCGGAGTTCGCGAGGATCGAGGACCTCGATGGCGATGACCTCGCTCCGGCGTCCGAGGCGGGCGAGTGCCGGGCTCCACGTCTCGGGAGCCGCGATGAAGTCCGAGATCACGATCGCGAGGCCGCCTCGTCGCATGAGGCGTCCGAGGCCGTCGATGGCGCGACCGAGATCGACCTCGCCCCCGAGCGGTGACCGCGCGATGCTGCCGACGAGGCCCGTCAGGTGCCGGCGACCTCCGCGGATCGGCACGATCCGTGGTCCGCCGGCGGTCGCGACGACCGCTCCGATCCGGTCACCGCCCTGTACCGCGAGCCCCGCCACGGCCGATGCGACGCTGAGGGCCAGGTCGGCCTTCCGCCACCCGACGGTCCCGAAGTCGAGGCTGCCGGACCGGTCGATCAGGACGGCGACGTCGAGGTCGCGCTCCTGGATCGCGTCCCGGACGTGCGGCTCACCGGTCCGGGCGAGGATCGCCCAGTCCATCCGGCGGACGTCGTCGCCCGGCTCGTAGGGCCGGGCTTCGCCCGACTCGACGCCGTGGCCGAGCACGACCGAGGCATGGCGGCCGTCGCGGCGGCCGACCACCTTGCGGCCGACCGCGAGCTCGATGCGGCGGAGCCGTGCCGGCAGGTCGAGGCCGGCGCGCGGTTCGGAGGTCACCGCGTGGCCGGTGGGTCGCCCGGCAGGACGATCGGCGGTGTCGGCGCGGGCGCGGCCCATGCGGTCACGTACGTCGAGGTGTCGGCATCGGCGGGCGCCGCCTGCGTCGGTGCCGACGGCACCGGCGTCGGCGACGCGGTCACACCCGGCGCCGGGACCGTCGTCAGCAGCTCGACGAGGACGTCGTCGATCGTGAACCCCTCGGCCAGTGCCCGGTAGGACAGGGCGAGACGCGCGTTCAGGATGTCGTAGGCGACATCGTAGACGTCCTGCGCCACCGCACGCTGGCGTCCGCGCAGCAGGGCCATGGCCCGGGCACTCCGGACCAGCCCCAGTGACGCTCGCGGACTCGCGCCGTACTCGAGCAGCCCCACCAGCTTCGGCAGGCCGTGGGCCGCGGGATCGCGGGTGGCGAGCACCAGGCGGATCGCGTAGTCGGTCGCTGCCTCGTCGATCACGACTCGCCGTGCGGCGAGCTGCAGGTCGACGACGTCCGCAGCGTCGAGCAGCCGCGCCGCCTGAGGTGGCTCGTCCGCCATGCGGGCGACGATCGCCCGCTCCTCGCTCGGGGTCGGGTAGTCGACGGGGATGCGCATCAGGAATCGGTCACGCTGTGCTTCGGCGAGCGGATACACGCCCTCCGACTCGACGGGGTTCTGGGTGGCGACCACGAGGAACGGCCGCGGCATCGCGAAGGTGCGACCGCCGACCGTGACCTGCCGCTCCGCCATCGCCTCGAGCAGCGCCGACTGGACGCGGGCGGGCGCCCGGTTGATCTCGTCGACCAGGACGATGTTGGCGATGATCGGCCCGGGTTCGACGTCGAACGCTTCCGACGACGGCCGGAAGATCCGGGTCCCGACGATGTCGGACGGGATCAGATCCGGCGTGAACTGGATGCGGTTGAACGAGCCGCCGAGGATGCGTGCCAGCGTGGCGAGCAGCAGCGTCTTCCCCAGGCCGGGCGCGCCTTCGAGCAGGACGTGCCCGTCGGCAAGCACGGCGACCAGCAGCCGATCGACGACCCGGTCCTGGCCGACGATGACCGAGCCCAGCTCGTGCCGGACGTGGGCGAGGCGAGTGGTGGCGAGGTCGATCACGGTCAAGCTCCCTGGCCGCTGGTGCCCGCATCGGGGGCGAGTGGATCCGTCGTCCCGTTCGGGCTCAAACCCTGCAGCAGGTCGTTCAGGAGCTGCTCCATCAGGCCCTCGATGGCATCGGCGGTCGGATCATCGGCGCCGTTCGGCGCTGGGGTAGGTACGGGGGCGGGTGCGGTGTCCGGCGCCGGCTGTGGCGCCGGGTTCCCGGGGGCGAGCTCCCGCTGGAGTTCGCGCATGAACATGTCGAGCAGCTGGTTGAGCATCTGGTCGGCCATGTCCGAGCCGCCGGAGTTGCCGTCGGGTGTCTGCGATCCGTCCGGCCCGAGTCCGAACAGGTCGCGCAGGCCGTCCAGCCCCTCGGGACCGAGGAACTCGTCGAGCATCCCGCCGAGCGGGTCCATGCTGTCGGCCGGGTCGTTGTCCTCGGCCTTCCACGTCCCGTCCTTGACCTTGTCCAGGATCTTGGCGGCCTGGTCGACCGGCACGGCGAAGCCGATGCCGTCGCTGCCACCCGAGGCGCTGGCGATGGCGGTGTTGATGCCGATCGCCCGACCCTCTCGGTCGGCCAGCGGACCGCCGGAGTTGCCGGAGTTGATCGCTGCATCGGTCTGGATCAGGTCGTGCAGCTCGCCCATCGGCGTGGGCACCGTGCGTCCGAGCGCACTCACGATGCCGGTGGTCACCGTCTGGCTCAGGCCGAACGGGCTCCCGACGGCGATCGTCGTCTCGCCCACCTGCACATCGGCGAGCGCGCCGAGCACGAACGGCTTCAGATCGGCGGCGGCGCCTTCCTCGGCGCGGATGACGGCGGTGTCGATCGACTTGTCGACCGCGACCACGGCACCGGAGATGCTCGTGCCGTCGTGGAGCTTGAGCGTGACGCTGTCCGCTCCACCGACGACATGCGACGCGGTGAGGATCAAACCCCCCTCGGCCGCCACGAACCCGGAACCGACTCCACCGCCCGCCTCGATCTGGACGACCGAGGGCAGGAGCCTCGAGGCCGTGTCCGCGAGCGGTTCATCGCTCGGCGGGATGACCGCGGCCGCCTCATCGGGCGCGGACGGGCCACCTGGCATGGCCATGGCCATCGCCGCCTGCAATGCCCCGAGCCGGTCGCCGATCGCGAGCATCCCGGTGCCGACCAGGGCGATCGCTCCGACCAGCAGCACGCTCCCGACGACGAGCCTGCGCCGGGGCCGCTTCGAGCGGCCGATAGCGGGCGCCGGCGCTGCCCCGGCAACGGCCGTCGCCGTCGCGAAGGCAGGCGCGGCGGTGGGCCAGACGAGGGGTGGGGTGGGCGGCAGGTCGCGCCAGCTCTTGTGCTGACGCTCGTCGCCGGCGAAGGGATCGTCCACGTGTGCGGACCTCCGGATGGTATGCGGTCGCTTGGAGGCGGACCGAAGCCGGTCCGACCAGTGATCCGGAGGCTAGGAGAACGGGGATAACGGGGGCGTACGGACGGTGTAAGGACGACCTAAAGCGTCGTCAGGAGGCCGCGTCCACCGTCCACAGCGGGTCGGCCAACGCTCCGAGCTCGGTCAGCGGGACCGCATCCGCCTCGGCCCGTCGATCCGGCAGCCACACGACGAAGCTCGCGCCCTGCCCCGGGACCGAGGCCACGCTGACCGTGCCGCCGTGCGCCTCGCCGATCTGCCGGACGAGGGCCAGCCCGAGGCCCTGCCCGTCGCCGTCCGGCGTCGGGGCCCCGTCGCGCCAGGCGCGGCGGAACACGAGGGCCTGGTCGTCACGCGCGATGCCGCGCCCGACGTCGCGGACGCCGAACCACAGCCATCCGCCGACCCGTCCGGCACGGCAGTGGACGACCGAGCCAGGGGGAGCTACACGGAGCGCGTTCGCGACGAGGTTCGCCTGGGCTCGCTTCAGCGCGGACCGGTCACCGTCGACGACCAGCCCGGACGGGGCGAGCCGGGACAGCCGGACGCCACGGGTCGAGGCCACGGCGTCGTACTCCTGGGCGACCTCGGCGACGACCTCGGCCAGGTCGACAGGGACCAGGCGCTCGGGCTGGACGCTCGTCCGTCCGAACGCAAGGAGCTCGTCGACCGTCGTCGACATCCGGTCGGCGGTCCGTCGAGCCACCTCGGCTGCGCGGCGCAGGCCCTCGATGTCGTCCGGTTCCGCGAGCGCGACGTCGAGCGTCGTCCGGATGACCGCGAGCGGGTTCCGCAGCTCGTGCGAGGCGTCCTCGACGAAGCGACGCTGGGTCTGCACACCCCGATCGAGCCGGTCGAGCATCGCGTCGAACGTGTCCGCGAGATCGCGCATCTCGTCGGATGGACCGCCGAGGCGGATCCGACGCGAGAGATCGGTGGCCTCGATCTCCCGGGCGACACTGGCGATCGTGCCGACGGGGCGCACGACCCGGCCCGCGACCGCCCACCCGATCGCGAGGCCGACCGGGACCAGCACGATGAGCGCCGCGATCGAGAGGGTGCGGACCAGCTGGAGGGTCTGGTCGCGGACGGCCTGTTCCACGTTCAGGAGCGCGTCGGTCGCGCCGGCACCGCTGCTGCCATCGAGCTCCGCGAGGCTCATGCCGAGGATCCGCAGCAGTTCCTCCTCGAGGGTCGTGGCCTCCTGCTCCACCGGGCTCGTCGCGACCACCGTGTCGAGGGCCAGGTTCATGCCCAGGACGAGCACGCCGGCCGTCACGATCAGGGCCGTCGTCACCAGCATCGCGAGCCGGAAGCGGACCGATCGAACGGACCCGGCGAGGCGTCGGAGCGGCGACCGACTCACGCGATGGCCTCCGCGAGCCGGTAGCCCACGCCCACGACGGTCTCGATGGGCTGCCCGGTCCCCGCCTCGGCGAGCTTGCGACGGAGGTTGCTGACCGTGACGCGGACCGTGTTCGTGAACGGGTCGGCGCGGTCGTCCCAGACGTGCTCGAGCAGGCGCTCCGGTGTCAGGACCTCGCTCGGATGGAGCATGAAGTAGCGCAGGAGCGCGAACTCCTTGGGCGTCAGGTCGAGACGTCGGTCGCTCCGGTGGGCCTCGTGCCGCGCGGCGTCGAGCTCGAGGCCCCCCAGCCGGATCGTGGCCCCGCCGTTGGTCGTCGGGCGGCGTGCGAGTGCGCGGACCCGTGCCGCGAGCTCCACGAAGCTGAACGGCTTCACCAGGTAGTCGTCGGCACCGTCGTCCAGTCCCCCCACCCGATCGTCGAGATGGTCGCGGGCGGTCAGCATCAGGACGCGTGGGGGCGTAGCGTCGGGCAGCACCAGCTCGCCGGCGCGCAGCTCGCGGCAGACGTCGCGGCCGTCGCCGTCGGGCAACCCGAGGTCCAGGCACACGACGTCGTACGGCGTGTCCTGGAGGCGCTCGCGTGCCTCGGCGGCATTCGCGGCGGTATCGGTCGCGTAGCCTTCGCGGCGCAACCCGGTGGCAAGAGCGGTGGCGAGGTCGACCTCGTCCTCGACGATGAGCAGTCGCACGGCCGACGGAGGATAGCGTGGTCTGGCGAAACCGTCAGGGCGCGACGCCGCCGCGACGGCGGCCCCGGGTGAGACTCCTTGTCAGGCCCCGGTCAGGCCCGCCTGCCCCACGCCGATCGGCGCGTCGGCGCAGGTGCACGCGTTCGCGGCCGCCTGGTCGGGGCGGGTGTGCAGCCACATCGCCACGATCATCGGGACGAACACGGCCAGGTTGTAGAGCAGGTGCAGCTCCGGCCGGGGGACGACCACCTGGAGGAAGCTGGTGGGCACCGGCGATCCGAACAGGTTCTGGCCCGCGAGTGCCTGGAGCTGGAGGGTCGTGTGCTCGATCAGGTGCCAGCCCTGGATGGCCAGGGAGGCCGTCCACCATCCACGGGCGGCCCCTTGGAACCCGGGGCGGAGCAGGACCAGCCCGATGAACATCAGGACGGCGTACGTGAAGTGCATCACCTCGGACTTGACCAGCCAGGGGAACACGTACCCGAGCGCTCCGAGTGCCTCGGGGCGCGGCATCCCGAGGATCCAGATCTGGGCCGCCTGGAACAGGTGCTCGACCCAGTGGATGATCACGACCGCGAGGTAGACCCAGAGGGCCCGCTCGTGCCATTGGCCGTTGAGCTTCTCCATGAAGCCCGGCCTGGTCTCCGTCGTCACCGTCATCTCGGATCCCCTCCGTTCAGTACGCCGTGGCTCGGCTCGGTGCGACCACCGGTCGTCGCCAGGCTCGGGTGGTCCTCCGCGCCACCCACAACGCGGTCCCTGCCGTCAACACGATGGACGCGTAGATCAGCTCGGTCATCGGGATCATCGAGGTCGGCGGTGGCGGGACGACCACCGGATCGAGGTCCCAGACCCGGGTCCCGTCGGAGATCGCGACCGCCACCACGTCCCCCTCCATGATGCCATCGACGGTCTCCCACGCGTTGGCGGTCGTGCTCGAGGGCCGGACCTCCATCGGCGTCGAGTCCACCGTGACGGAGACGTCGGCCGGCGCTGCGCCATCGAGCATCACGATCAGGTGTGGCGTCATCGCCGCGCCAGCATCCGGGTAGACCTGCCAGAGCGAGACGACGTACGGCCCTGCCGCGAGGTCGCGGGCCAACGGCCGGGCATCGTGGTCACCGTGGGCAAGGACCGGCGCGGCCAGCGCCAGCATGGAGGTGGCCGCCACGAACGCTCCCATGACCAGTCGCCGTTTCACCTCGCCACGGTAAACGGGGCATGGCCCGACTATCAACCCTTTCCGTCGCCCGCGCTCCCTCTCATCCGTCGGATCGGCTCGCCTCGTGCAGGATCAACGGCTCGAGGAGCCCCTCGAGCGGGACCGGTCCGATCGCCTCGAACGAGAGGCCCGGGTCGTCCGCTGCCTCCACGACCTGCGCCGACACGAGGACCTGCCCTCGGCGAGCGTGGTCGGCGATCCGGGCGGCGCCGTTGACGGTCCTGCCGAAGTAGTCGCCCTCCTGGAACAGGACGGGGCCGGCATGGACGCCGGCATGTCCCGGAGGCAGCTGCTCCGCCTCCGCTGCGTCCAGCATGTCGAGCGCGGCCAGGACGGCGGGCGTCGGCTCGGGGAAATAGAACATGATCCCGTCCCCGAGCCACTTCACCACCTTGCCGCCGCGTTCGAGGGCCACGCGCTGGACGAGCCGGGCGACGCGTCCCGCGAGGTCCGCGGCCTGGGCATCGCCTTGCTCCTCGGTCAGTCGCGTGTAGCCGGTGACGTCGTAGAAGCAGATCGCCGGCATGCGCTCGAGGCGATCCAGCAGGCCGGCCTGTGCCAGCTGCCCCTCGAACCCCTCGAGGATGTTGCGCATCCAGGCGTGGCTCTGCTGGCCATGGAAGATCGCGACGAGTGCCTCGTCGGTGAGCGGACCGACCGCGCGCCCGAACGCCTCCGTCTGCATCCCGATCTCGCCGGGACCGGCACCCGCCCGGTAGAGCGGCTCGAGGATCTCGGTGCGCCACCAGTGCGCCTCGGTCTCGGCGATGCGGCGCATCCCGTCGCCGGCCACACGGAGCTGCTGCTCGACCGATCGCAGGCGGATCCCGGCCTCCGCGAGTCGTTCCAGGAGCGGGACCACTCCCAGCTCGGTCTCCCGGACGCGGTCGTCCGGCCCGGGTGGGGGGAAGCCCATCGCCTCCCGCACGGCCACCAGCACCGCCATCGGGATACCGTGGCTGTCGCTCAGCTCCTGGAAGGTGTGGTCCGAATCGGCCGCGAAGCGGTCGTACGCGGGCTGCTCGACGAAATCGAGCGAGACGGCACCCTGGCGCACCGCCTCCCCGATGACCTCGAGCGGGATGCCGCCGGCTACGAGGCCCTGCACGACGCGGATCCGTCGGATGTCCGCGATCCCGACGTCGCCCGCGGAACGGCCCGGCAGGATCCCGAGATCGACGAGCCGCGCGACGTAGGCAGGGTCCGCCCCGACGCGCGCGGCGAGGTGCTCGTGGGTCTGGTCGGCCATCCGGCCGCATCATCGCATCGACGCCTCGGTCGTCGCCGACACGATCTCGCGATATGCGTCACCGTTGGCTTGACGATCACCCGGAGGACATCGACATGACCCGCCTCGCCTTCGCCGCCGCCGGCTCGCCCGGAGGCGCGATCGCCGCTCCCGAATACCAGCCCGGCGTCTGCAACATCGGGCCAGCCGAGATCGCCCGACGGCGCCGGGCCGGGCATACCGGCGTGATCGCGACGATCGCGCTCCTGGCGGTCCTGGTGGCGATCGACGCACCACCGATCGCGAGGCTCGTCCTCGTGATCCCGGTCGCCGTGGCGGCATCCGGTTACCTCCAGGCGCGGCTCAGGTTCTGCGCCGGATTCGGGTCGGCGGGCGTGTTCAACTTCGGCGAGGTCGGCACCACGGAGTCGGTCGTCGACGACGCCGCGCGTGCCGCGGACCGTCGACGGTCGCGACAGATCGGCCTCGCGAGCCTCGTCATCGGCCTGGCCGTCGCCATCGTCGCCGTCGCGCTCCCGATCTGACGATCGGCTGAGGGCCGCTGGGGTATCGTCCCCAGTCGAGATCGCCGTCACGCTCGGAGGGCTTCGTCGCATGGACATCGCCAACGATGTGCGCCGCCTGGCCAACATCGGGACCTTCTTCATCATCGTCGGCTGGGTGGGCATCATCTACACGTCGATCGCCGGCGTGCTGTGGTGGCTCGACCTTGCGCTCCGGGATGCCTTCAACGTCTTCGAGGCGTTCGCGATCTCGGCCAATGCGGTCGCGCTCCCGATCTTCGCCGCGTTCCTCGTGGGCGGGGTCGGCTACTTCCTGCGCCTGTTCGCGCTGTACGTCGGGACCAGGACCGGATAGCAAGCGTCTCTGAGGGCGGTCCGATGCGAACCCGATCCATCGCGATCCTCGTCGCGGTCGTGTCGATCGTCGCGGCATGCACGGCCGGGCCGAGCGGGGGAGGTCAGCTCGAGGCCACCGAGTGGGTCCTGCGCTCGTACGAGCAGAGGGGCGCCCTAACGCTGGTCCCCGAGACCCAGTACGCCGACGCCGCCTTCTCGGCAAGCCGGGTCCGCGGCTTCAGCGGTTGCAACGAGTACGACGCGCGATATCGCGCCAGCGGCCGGACGCTGCTGATCTCCCCTCGCGCCGCCGTCACCCTGATGGCCTGTGGCTCGGAGGACATGGCCTTCGAGCGGGCCTTCCTGGGCTTGCTGGGACGGAGCCGCTTCTACAGCGCGCGGCGCGACACGCTGACGATCTACGACGGGTCGTTGACGACGATCCTCGTCTTCGACGCCGCCCCACGGAACCCGCTTCGCGGCACCTGGCGCGTCGACTCCTTCGCTGCATCGCCGAACACCGTGTCGGCGGTCCTCGAGGGGACCGAGATCGAGGCCGTGTTCGGGATCGCGAGCGTCGGCGGGTTCGCCGGCTGCAACTCCTTCAGTGGCACGTACGGGACGAACGGGAACGTGGTCCGGGTCGGCCGCCTCGCCACGACGCGCAAGGCGTGTCCCGAGGAGGTCATGGCGCAGGAGACCGCGTTCCTCGAGGCGCTCCAGGGCGCCGCGCTCATCGAGAGCCGCGCCGATCGGGTGAACCTGACCGACCTGTCCGGATCGATCCTCGTCGCGCTGGTGCGACCGAGCCCGGCAACTGCCCCATCCGCGTCGCCATCGGCGAGCGCGTCGGCGACGGCGTCGGGGAGCGCGTCAGCGGAGCCCTCACCCTCCGAGGAGCCCACCGCGACGCCGAAACCGACGGCGACCGCTCGGCCCACGGCGGCGCCGACCGCGGCGCCCACCACCGCGCCGACGATCTCGCCGCCACCGGTCATCCCGACCGCGACGGTCTGCGATCTGCGGACGACCGATGGCGCCACGCTCGCCGCGATCGTCTACCCGGGCACATGGTTCACGCTCGAGGCGCCGCCCGAGCTCGCGTGCCGGTACTTCGACCCCGACGAGATCGTGGTGCCGTCGGATCCGGCGACGCTCGAGACCGTCGTCCAGGCGTCCATCGAGGCGACGCCGTATGCCGACGCGGTCGCGGCGGCGACCGACGCGGCCGTTTGGGACGTACGCACGCGCCAGGAGCTGACCGTCGACAACCTGCCGGCGACCGTCGTCGAGGCGACCGCCCTCACCGATGCCGCCGGGATCCCGGTGGGGACGGCACGGTTCGCCTACTTCATCGACGTCCGGTCCGCCGGCACGCTGTCGCTGTGGACCAGCGGCGCCGCGGCCGACGAGGCGTATGCGACCCAGGCCGGCGTCGTGACGCTGATGACGGCCCTGGCGGTGGTCGAAGCCCCGAGCTGAGTCGTAGTCGGAGCCGCCCTAGGCGGGCGCGATGAAGCGGTACCCGAGGCCACGCTCGGTCCGGATATAGCGCGGTGATTCGGTCGAGTCCTCGAGCTTGTCGCGCAATCGGCGGATGTACACGCGGATGTAGTCGACCTCGTCGACGTACTCCCGACCCCAGACCTTGGCGAGCAGCGTCCCGTGACCCAGCACGTGGCCGGCGTTGCGGACGAGGTGGTACAGGACCTTGTACTCGGTCGGCGTCAGGTCGAGCCGCTCGCCGCGCAGGCGGGCCTCCTGCTTCTCGAAGTCGACCTCCAGGTCGCCCGAGCGGAACGACGGCGCCCGGCTCGTCGGGGCCGGCATCGCCAGCCGGCGCAGCACGGCCTTGACCCGGGCCATCAGCTCGAGGTGGTTGAACGGCTTGGTCACATAGTCGTCGGCGCCGAGCTCGAGTCCCTTGACCTTGTCCATCGCGTCGTCACGCGCCGTGAGCATCACCACCGGGACGTCCGAGAACGCGCGGATCTGGCGCAGCACCTCGAACCCGTCGTCGCCCGGCAGACCGATATCGAGCAGCACGATGTCCGGGTGCTCGTGCTCGACGATGTCGAGGGCGGACTCCGCCGCGCCGGCACCGAGCACCTCGACGTCGCGCCACTGCAGGTCGAACCCGAGGCGGACCGACTCGACAACGTCCGGCTCGTCGTCGACGACGAGGATGCGCATCATGCCTCCTCGCGCGGACCGGCGGCCGGGACCACCATGCTGAACGTGCTGCCGTGCCCGAGCCGGCTCCTGACCTCGATCGTGCCACCGTGCGCCTGGGCGATCGCGAGCGCCCGCGGCAGCCCGAGACCGACGCCCTCCTGCGCCTCCTTCGACCCGCGCCGGCCGACGAAGAAGCGCTCGAACAGGTGGGCCTGATCCTCGGTCGAGATTCCCGGCCCATCGTCGGTGACCGACCATCGGACCAGCCCGTCCCGGGTTCGCTGGAGGCGGACCTCGACATGGCCCTCGTCGGGCGCGAACCGCTGGGCGTTCGCGACGAGGTTCAGCAACGCCCGGTCGAGGCGTGGCCGGTCGCCGTACACGCGCGGACCCCGCCCCCGCGGGACCCGTAGCGCGACCGTCTGGCGGCGCTGCTCGGCCAGCGGCTTGATCGTGGCGACGGACGAGGCGGCGAGCTCGCTCGCGTCGAACTGGCGGAGCTGGAGGCTGATCGTGCCCGAGCGATAGCGGGCGAGGTCGAGCACCTCGCCGATCAGGTCCTGCATCCGCTCGGCGTTGCGTTCGATCGTCTCGAGCATGGTCCGGCGCTGCTCGTCGGTCGGCTCGGAGGACGGGTCGAGCAGCAGGCCGCTGAGCGTCCGCATCACGGTGATCGGGGTGCGCAGCTCGTGGGCGATGACCGACAGGAAGTCGGTGCGCATCCGTTCGAGGTCCTTCAACGGCACCGCGGCATCGGTCCACGACGCACGATCCACCAGGCGCTGACCGAGGCTGGTCAGGACGTACTCGGGGGCGGGTGCCCCGCGCGCGACGCGGATCAGGCCGAGCGATTCGAGCTCGGCGACCAGGGCCGTCCCGGTCCCGGTCCGCAGGTCGGCGCCCTCAGCCGAGAAGCGGCGCTCGAGATCCTCGACGGTCGCTCCGGGTCCAACGAACTCGAGCGCCGCCGCGGCCAACGGCGAGCTCGCGGCGCCATCCGTAGTCATCGCTCGGAGGATACGACTCGGGCCGTGGCGGCCAGGATCGCACCGGCACGGTGACCGGCCCCGGCTCGACGACGATCGAGGGCTCCTCGTCGTAGGAGCAGGTGCACGGGCCGCCCGCGACGCAGCCCGAGCAGCAGAACGGCAGGCCGAGGTGGAACACGGGGGCGCCGGCCGGCGCCATCTCGCAGCTGACGCAGACGAACACGTGATCGGGCTTCGGGCGTGACATGGCATGGACCTCGGCGGCTGGAGCGGTGGACGTGCCCCGACGCTATCGAGCCGACCTGTACCCGCTCCGAAACGCGGATGAACGCCGCATGAACACGCGTCGGATCGGGTCCGTGTTCATGTGCTGTTCATGTCCGTCAACGCGCTCGTTCGTCTCGGTCCGCGACGCTTGTCCAGTCGCCTCGAAGCGACGCCACCCTGGAGACGATCGATGCTTGCTCCCTCGACGCGGACCACGCGGTCCGCCGGTGCAGATGCGCTGGCCGCGGCGCGCACCCAGTTCGACGCGGCCGCCGACCACCTCGCTCTCGAGCCGGGGCTGCGCGCCGTGCTGCGCGTCCCCCAGCGCGAGTTCACCGTGCACTTCCCGGTCAAGCGCGACGACGGCTCGGTCGAGGTGTTCGAGGGCTACCGCGTGCAGCACAACGTGGCCCGCGGTCCGGCGAAGGGCGGCCTGCGCTTCCACCCGAGCACCGACCTCGACGACGTCCGCGCCCTGGCCATGTGGATGACCTGGAAGTGCGCGCTCGTCGACGTGCCGTTCGGCGGCGCGAAGGGCGGCGTCACGTGCGATCCCCGCGCGATGAGCACGAAGGAGCTCGAGGCGCTGACGCGCCGATTCACGACCGAGCTCGAGGGCATCATCGGGCCCGACTCGCGACATCCCGGCGCCGGACGTCGGCACCAACGCCCAGACGATGGCGTGGATCATGGACACCGTCTCGATGCATCGTGGCTACTCGGTGCCCGGCGTCGTCACCGGCAAGCCGATCGCCATCGGCGGCTCGGTCGGTCGCGCCGACGCGACCGGTCAGGGCGTCGTCTACACGATCGAGGATGCAGCTCGCCGGATCGGGCTCAAGCTCGAGGGCGCCCGCGTCGCCGTCCAGGGCTTCGGCAACGTCGGCGAGGCCACGGCGCGGCTGCTCCACGAGGCGGGCGCCCGGGTCGTCGCGATCACCGACGTCCACGGCGGCGTGACGCAACCCGGCCGGTCTCGACGTCCCGTACCTGCGCCGCCACCTCGCCGAGCACGGCACCATCGCCGGCGCGCCGGGCACGCGACCCATCGACAACGACGAGCTGTTCGCGCTCGACGTCGACGTCCTCGTCCTCGCCGCACTCGAGGGCCAGATCACCGACGCCAACGCGGACACCGTGCGGGCACGGATCCTGGCCGAGGCCGCCAACGGCCCTGTGACCCCCGACGCGGACCCGATCCTCCGCCGGAACGGCGTCATGGTCCTGCCCGACATCCTGTGCAACGCCGGCGGCGTGATCGTGAGCTACTTCGAGTGGGCGCAGAACCGCGCCGCGCTCGCCTGGACCCTCGATGAGATCAACGGCCGCCTGCGCCGCCAGATCCTCGCCGCAGCGGACGTGGTCTGGGAGCGCGCCGCCGCGGACGACATCGACCCGCGCCTGGCCGCCCACGCCATCGCCGTCGAGCGCGTCGCCGAGGCGACGCACCTGCGAGGCTTGTACCCCTAACCGGTCCCGGCCGGCACCGGCTCCGATCGCGGCGCCGAGCGCCGACTCACCCGCTGCTTGAGGCCGTCGACCAGCGAGTACACCGCCGGTACGACCAGCAAGGTCAGGAACGTCGAGCTGAGCAGGCCGCCGATCACGACGGTGCCGAGCTCGGCCGCGATGATCGAGCCCTCGTTGAAGCCCGCGGCGAGCGGGACGAGCGCAAGGATCGTCGCGATGGCGGTCATGAGGATCGGCCGGAGTCGGGTCCGCCCACCCTCGATCAGCGCGTCGCGCGTCGAGTGGCCATCGGCCCGCAGCCGCTCGACGAGGTCGAGTAGCACGATCGCGTTGGTCACGACGATGCCGATCAGCATCAGGAACCCGATGAGGGCGCTGAGCCCGATGGGACGGTCCGTGATGAGCAGCGCCGGGAACGCCCCGATCGTCGCCAGCGGCAGGCTGAACAGGATGATGAACGGCGTGATCAGCGAGTTGAACGTCAGCACCATCATCAGGTAGACGAGCAGGATCGCCACCCCCATCGCGGTGAACAGACCGCTGAACGCCTCGTTCTGCTGCGCCGTCACGCCGGCGAGGCGGACCTGGGCGCTCGGTGGGATCGTGCCGTCGGCCTCGAGATCATCGATGACGCCCTGGACGGCGGCCGACGTCGCACCGGTGTCGCCACTGGTGATCTCTGCCGAGATCGTGGCGGACGGCGCCTCATCGATCCGGGTGATCCGTCCCTGCACGTCGGCCTGGTCGACAGCGGCGACCGTGCCGAGCGGCGCCTTGCTCGTGGTCCCCACCGGCAGGCTGCGCAGGTCCTCGAGCGAGGTCACGCTCTCAGGGTCCACCCGGACGACCATGTCGACCGGATCCGCGTCGTCGAACTGGACGCGACCGATGGGTTGCGGGGTGAGCGCGCTGCGGACCTCGCCGCCCACCTGGGCCGCGGTCGACCCGACAGCGATGGCCCTGGTCGGATCGACCCTGACCTGGATCTCCGGCGAGGCCTTGACGAGGTCGCTCGACAGGTTCGCGAGGCCCGATTCCGCCTCGAGCGCGGCCAGGACCGCCTCGGACGTCTGGGCGACGACGTCGGCGTCCTCGGCGCTGATGATGAGGCTGAGACTGTTGGAGCTGAAGCCACCCTGCTGGCCGACCGTCACCTCGTAGCCGTCGACGGCGACGGGAGCAAGGCTCTCGGCGAGCTCCTGGGTCTTGACCTGGAGATCGACCGAATCCTCGAGGCGCACGATCATCCGGGCGCTGTTCGCGGCCTGGCCCTGCTGCGCGGCAAGGACCGTCTGGAACCCGGTGTCGCCCTCGCCGGGCACGGTCGTTGCGACGAGCACGACATCCGGGTCGGCCAGCAGGATCTCCTCGGCCTTCGCGGCCTGCTCCAGCACCTGCTCCGAGCTGGCACCGACCGGCGGTGCGACCGTGACCTGGGCGATCTTCTCCGAGCCCGAGTCGATGAAGGAGGTCGGGAGGAGCGGCACGAGCGCGAGCGACGCGACGAACAGCGCCGCGGCGACGAGGACCGTCCCGACCCGCGTCCAGCGGTTGCGCAGGACGAAGCGGATGGCCGGGTCGTACAGACGGAGCCAGAACGAGTTCTTCGGCTCCCCGGTCTCATCGACGGCGCCGCCGATCCGCCGCACGAGGAAGTAGGCGAGGACCGGGACGACCGTGAGCGCCACGATCAGCGACGCCACCAAGGCGAACGTGACCGTCAGCGAGAAGGACAGGAAGAACTGGCTGACGAACCCACCGGCGAAGCCGAGCGGCAGGAAGACGGCGACGGTCGTGAGCGTGCTGGCGGTGATCGCGCTGGCGACCTCCCGCGGACCCTGGATCACCGATGTCAGCCGATCGTGGCCGAGGGCCCGATGGCGATAGATGTTCTCGAGCACGACGATCGAGTCGTCGACGACGCGCCCGACCGCGACGGCGAGACCGCCGAGCGTGAGGATGTTCAGCGTGATGCCGCCGATCTGCATGATCACGAGCGCGGCCAGGATGGACAGCGGGATGCTGACCGCGGCGACGAAGGTCGAGCGCAGGTTGCCCAGGAACAGGAAGATCGTGATGACCGCGAAGACTGCCCCGAGGCCGCCCTCGCGCAGCAGTCCCTCGCTCGACTCGAGGATGAACGTGGACTGATCGGCGATCGTCACGATCGTGATCTCGTCCGGGTGGCGCGCCGCGATCTCGTCGAGCTTCGCCTGGACCGCATCGGCCACCGACACGGTGTTTGCGGCGCTCGTCTTGCTGACCGAGATCGTGACCGCCGGCTGGCCGTTCGTCCGCGCGTAGCCGGTCGTCGCCTCATCGGCGAGCTCGACCGTGCCGACGTCGTCGATGGTGATCGGCTGGGGTGGCACGGGCGCGGTCGGCGTCGTCGGCGGCTGCGGGCCTGGAGGCGCGGTCGGGAGAGTGGGGGGCACTGTCGGCATCCGGACGCCCACCACGAGGTTCTCGATCTGCTCCACCGAATCGAAGCGCCCGATGGTCGACACCGGGATCTCCTCGTCGTCGGTCGACAGCTGGCCGCCCGGCACGGTGAGGTTGTTGGCCTGGAGGACCCCGGCCACCTGCTGGACCGAGACGCCGGCCTCCGACATCCGCGCTGGGTCCAGCGTGATCGTCAGGCGCTGCTCGAGGCCGCCGGCGAGGTCGGCCGACGCGACACCGGGGAGCGACTGGATCTCGGGGATGACCTCGGTCCGGGCGATCTCGGCGGCCTCGTCGAGGCTGGTCTCGCCCTTGGCCGAGACGGACGCGACGACGACCGGTGCGGCGTTGAAGTCGAACGAGCCGACGGTCGGATCGACACCTTCGGGGAACGTCGTGCTGCGGAGGTTCTCCTCGATCGTGGCGACCGCCTCATCGAGGTTCGTGCCGTAATCGAACTGGGCGACGGCGAAGGCGAGCGAGTTCGCGGACGTCGTCTGCAGCTGGGTCAGCCCGGGTACGCCGCTCATCGCCCGCTCGATGGGCTTGGCCACCTGCTCGGTCACGTCGGTGGCGCCCGCACCGGGGTACGGAGCGATCACCGAGACGACCGGGAACGAGACGTCCGGCAGGAGCTCCTGCTTGAGGCTGCCCCAGGCCGCGATGCCCGCGATGAAGAAGGCGGCGGCGAGGAGGAGCGTGACGCTCCGCCTTCCAACGGCGAGTTCGGTGAGGCGGCTCATTCGGTGCTCCCGGGTGTGACTGGGGATGGGGTGGCGACGGGTGGACCGTCGACGGCTGGTCGTGCGATCGCGTTCGCGAGGACGCGGATGGCCCGTTCGATGGTCGCGAGGTCCTCGTCACCCACGCGCTCGAGCATCACGCCGAGCTGGTGGGTCCCGAGCTCGCGCATCTGCTCGAGCGTGTCGAGCCCGTGCGGCGTGACCGACACGCGCACCTGCCGGCGGTTGGCCGGATCGTCGAGGCGGGTCAGGAACCCGCCCAGGACCAGGTGGTCGACGGCGCCGCTCGCGGTCGAGATCGCCACGCCGAGCCGCTGGGCGATCTCGGACATGCTCGACCCGGGCGCGGCGGCGACGACGTACAGGAGCTTCGCCTGCGACATCGTGATGTCGATCGCGGCGAACTCCGGGGCGTGGACGGTCATGAGCAGCTGCTGCAGCTCCTCGAAGGCGTCGAGCGCCCGCTGGACCGCCGGGCGTGCGTGTTGGTTCGGCATCGCCACATAGTTTGGCACAACCGTAGTGTTCTTGCATGCCGAAGCGTCGAAGAACGACAACACACAAAAAACCAGAACGCCGGGCACCCGTCGGAGGACGGGCGCCCGGCTGGAGCTCGGCGGTGGACGACGGTCAGGCGATGGCAGCCATCCGGTGTGCGATCTCGTCGGGCTCGGAGCGCGCGAGGCCGAGGCGGCCGCGGGTCGCGACGACGATGACCGCCGCGAGGACCGCGAAGCTCGCGTAGGCGATGACCGGGTCGACGCCCGGGGCCAGCACCGGGATGAAGGCGGCGCCGGTCGCGACGCCCAGACCGGCGTGCGCCAACCCGACGATCGGCACGCTGCGTCCGCTCCCGTTGTAGACCCAGGTCAGGACGATGCGGACCGGGATCGGCAGGACGAACAGCGCGGCGAGATAGACAGGGAACTGGTCGGCCGGGACGCGGCCGGTCGTGACGCCGTCGGCGATGAACACCAGCGGCACGTGGACGAGCGCCTGGAGCCAGGTCGTCACGACGCTCGCGCCGATCGGACCCATCCGATGCTGCAACCGGTCCAGGGCGAAGCCGGTCCACGCCGCCTCCTCCCACAGGTTCACGAGTGCGAACGCGAGGAGCGCACCGGCGACGACCGTGCCGAGCACGATCGACGGGTTCGTCACCAGCTCGATGACGGGGTCGATCCCGGCGACGACGGTCATGCCGACCAACGCCGTCGCCGGCAGGAGGAACAGCCCGACCGCGTACCAGACCGGGTGCACGCGGAAGTGGAACATGCGCCGGCGCAGGTCGCGCACCCCGGCGCGGCCGTCGGCGAGCGCGGTGGTGATGAACGCGGCGGCCGCCAGCGCGAACGCCGAGAGAAGGATGAATGGCGCGGCGCCCGGCAGCTCGACATCGATGATGCCGAGACCGGCGGTCGACAGCAGCGGCAGCGCGAAGATCGCGGCGCTGGCGCCATAGGCGATGGACAGGAAGACGGCGAACGGATGCCGTCGGGCGATGGAGCGCATCGTGTGGTCTGCCTTTCGTTGTCGGGTGGCGGGCCGGGTGCCCGCCTGCCCAAGGAGCGTGCGACCGACCGCTCCGGATGTCGTCCATCCATGGTCGGAAACTCGACGGTCCCCTCGGCCCATCCCCGCCGACGAGAGCGGTACCCGGGTATCGGTCCGGGTCATCCTCCGGACGGATGCCACGCCGATCGGCGGGCGCTACCGTTCGCCGCATGGACCGGACCCGCGCCATCCCGAGCGAACCGATCAGGCCGGTGGACGTGGCCGTCGCCATCGGGCTCGCAGCGCTCTCGATGGTCCCGTTCGTGGACGGCACCCCGGACGTCGGGCCCCCCGGACCGCTGGCGGTCGGCCTGCTCCTGCTCGAGAGCCTGCCGCTGATCCTCCGTCGCCGGTTCCCGCTCGAGGTGATGCTGGTCGTCGTCGCGGCGACGATCGTCCACATCGCGCTGCTACCGGCGGGCCAGGACGTCCAGTCGGGACTCGGCGTCCTCGTGGCCATCTACACGATCGGGGAACGGCTCGATCGCCTGACGTCGTTCGGGCTGACCCTGTTGACCGTGGGGATCCTCGGCGTGCTGCTGGCGGCGAAAGGCGGGCTCCCGGCCGCCCTCCAGGCGCTCATCCAGACCGAGCTGATCATCGGCGTGGCATGGCTCGTTGGCGACGCCGCCCGCATCCGACGCCTCTACACCGAGGGCCTCGAGCAGCAGCGGGCGCTCATCGAGCGCGAGCGCGACGAACGGACGCGTCGGGCCATCCTCGAGGAACGTGAGCGGATCGCCCGCGAGCTGCACGACGTGGTCACCCACCATGTGAGCGTGATGGTCATCCAGGCCGATGGCGGCCTCCGGTCCATCGACCGGCGACCCGTCGAGGCTCGGTCCGCGCTGACCGCCATCGCCGCGACCGGCCGCCAGGCGCTGACCGACATGCGCCGGATGCTGGGCATCCTCGGCGAGGGCGGGACGCCCGAGCCGATGCCCGGGCTCGGCCAGCTCGACGCGTTGCTCGTCCAGGTCCGCTCGGCCGGGCTCGACGTCCGACTCGACGTGGAGGGGACGCCACGGCCGCTCGGTCCCGGGCTCGAGCTGTCGGCCTACCGCATCATCCAGGAGGGGCTCACCAACTCCCTGAAGCACTCGGGCGGGAGGGCCCACGTCACCGTTCGCTACGAGCCGAGGTCGCTCGCCATCATCCTCGAGGACGAGCGCGGATCCGAGCCGGCCGCGCCTGTCGAACCCGATCACGACGGTCGCGGACTCGTCGGGATGCGGGAGCGGGTCGCGATGTTCCGGGGCGACCTCATCGCCGGACCGACGGCGACCGGCTTCCGTGTGTCGGCCACCCTCCCGATCGACGACGCGGTAGCGGCGCCATGAGCATCCGTGTCCTGCTGGTCGACGATCAGGAGCTGGTGCGCACCGGGTTCCGGATGATCCTCGCCGACGAGGACGGGATCGAGGTCATCGGCGAAGCCGGCAACGGCCGGGAGGCCATCGACCTCGCGCGAAGAGCCCGCCCGGACGTGGTCGTGATGGACGTCCGGATGCCCGTGATGGACGGCGTCGAGGCGACGCGCCGGCTCGCCGCAGACGGCGCCGCGTCGGCGCCGCGGATCCTCGTCCTCACGACGTTCGATGCGGACGAGCACGTCGTCGACGCCCTGCGTGCCGGGGCAAGCGGGTTCCTCCTCAAGGACGTGACCCCGGCGGACCTCGTCCGGGCGATCCGGGTCGTGGCCGCGGGCGACGCGCTGATCGCCCCGTCGGTGACGCGCCGGCTGCTCGGGCGCTTCGCGCGGGCGTCGGCGCCGACCGACCCGGTCTTCGCGACCGCGCTCGGCGAGCTCACCGAGCGCGAGGTCGAGGTGCTTCGTCTGGTCGCCGGTGGCCTGTCCAACCGGGAGATCGCCGAGCGCCTCACGCTGGCGGAGCCCACCGTCAAGACGCACGTCTCCCACCTCCTCCTCAAGCTCGACCTACGCGATCGGGCGCAGCTCGTCATGTGGGCGTACGAGTCGGGCGTCGTCCGTCCGGGTGGCGCCGAGGACTGACGAAGGCGCGCGGCGCGGCGCGCACGATTGACAACGCGTCACGGCGCATCACCATGACCGCGGCAGTCGCAGGAGGGGTCATGGGCCGGGTGGTCGATTTCTACAAGACGCAGATCCGACTGATCTGGGAGTGGAAGGGCGGACCGGCCGCCCTGGTGAAGCGGGGGGTCATCACGTTCGCCGTGGTGGCGGTGTCCTTCCTGCTCACGGCTGCGCTCCTTCCCGGATTCTCGATCGCACGCTTGTCGGACGCGATGATCGCGATCGTCCTCGTGGCGCTGTTCAACGCACTCGTCCGACCCGTCCTGCTGGCGCTGGTGGCTCCCTATTCGCTGATCCTCACCGCGATCCTGGTCCTCGTTCTCCAGGTCGCCGCGTTCTACGTGGTCGCCCAGTGGTCACCCGGGGTCGTGCTCGATTCGATCACGTGGGCGGTGATCGCCTCGTTCGTCTACGCCGTCATCAACAGTGCCCTGACGGCCCTCCTCGGCGTCGACCGTGGCGGGTCCTACTACGGCACGCTCGTGCAGACCCTGCGTGCCCGCGGCGCCGGGCCGGCCCGACAGGACCCCGGTGTCGTGATCATCCAGATCGACGGCCTCGCGCACCCCATCCTCGCCGCACGCATCCGGGCGGGATCGGTCAACACGATGGCCGGCTGGATGCGATCCGGCTCACACAAGCTGTCCCGCTGGGAAGCGCTGCTGCCCTCGATGACGTCGGCGGGGCAGATGGGCATCCTCCATGGGACCAATGACGGGATCCCGGCCTTCCGCTGGTACGAGCGCGACCGCCAGAAGCTGATGGTGTCGAGCAACCCCAAGGATGCTGCGGAGATGGTCCGCCGAGCGTCGAACGGCGAGGGCCTGCTCTCGAACGACGGCGTGAGCATCTGCAACCTCGTCAACGGGGACGCGACGCGGTCTTATCTCACCACGGCGGCGCTCGCGGAGGGCTCGAAGGGCCTCGGCGACAGCCGGGCGTTCTACAAGTTCTTCCTCAGCCCGAGTGGCTATCTGCATTCGGTGACCCTGTTCTTCGCAGAGTTCATCAAGGAGCGCTACCAGGCGCGTCGCACGCGGCGTGCCGGGATCACGCCGCAGCTCCACCGCGGCATGAAGTACGCGGGCATGCGAGCAGCAAGCAACGTCCTCCTGCGCGATATCAATGTCTCGCTGATCATCGAGGAGATGTATCGCGGCGCGAACGTCATCTACGCCGACTTCACCGATTACGACGAGATCGCCCACCACTCCGGCCCCGAGCGGGTCGAGGCGCTGCAGGCCATCGACGGGATCGACACCGCGCTCGCGATGCTCGAGAAGGCCACGGACGATACGCCGCGACCGTATCGGTTCGTGGTCCTGTCGGACCACGGCCAGAGCCTCGGCGCGACGTTCAAGCAGCGCTACGGCGAAAGCCTCGCGGACATGATCCGGCGGCTCATCGGTGGACGGGCGTCGGTCGCCCAGACGTCGACCACCGCAGAGGGCTCCGCCTTCGTGAATGCGTTCCTGTCCGAGATCACGCGCGGCCACGGCGCCGGCCCCACGGTCGCGCGGGCGGCGCTGTCGAGCCGGACGTCGGACGGCGTCGTCGACCTCGATGACGATGAGCCCGTCGACCAGGCAGCCGAGGAGAGCTCGATCGCTGTCGTCGGATCGGGCAACCTGGGGCTCGTCTACTTCACGGGGACCGACCATCGCCTGACCCTCGAGGAGCTCGAGGAGATCCATCCGGACCTGGTCTCGAACCTGGCCGCGCATCCGGGCGTGAGCATGGTGCTGGTCCGCTCCGGGACGCGGGGCGGGATCGTCTTCGGGACGGATGGCCTCCGCTATCTCGACGACGGCCGGGTGGAGGGCGCCGATCCGACCGCGAAGTTCGGGCCCAACACGCTGCTCAGCCTGCGGATCGAGGACGCGATGACCCACGCCCCCGACCTGCTGCTGATCAGCCAGTACGATCCCGAGCTCGGGGAGGTCGCCGCGTTCGAGGAGCTGATCGGATCGCACGGTGGCCTGGGTGGTCCCCAGAACCACCCCTTCATCCTGCACCCCGCCGACTGGGAGCTCGACGAGGCGGAGCCGGTCGGCGCGCCGGCCATCTACCGCAACCTGCGACGCTGGCTGGAGTCGATCGGGATCACGCTCGGTGCGTCGGGTGCGACAGCGACGAAGCCGAGTGCCCCACCGGACCCGGAGCCTGAGGCGACGGCCCCGGTCGGGGCGTAGCCCCGGTTCAGAGGAGCCGGGACGCGCGGGCCATGGTCCGCTCCCAGGCGCGACTCCGCCGGCTCGTGCTGACGGAGGCCGGCGAGGACGCGGCGACCAGCTGGTCGAACACGATCGCGGCGAGACCCGGGACGGCCGGGCCCTCGAACAGGACGTCGAGCTCGTCGTTGCGATACAGCGACAGGTCGTCGAGGTTGCAGCTGCCGATGAGCAGCCGGTCGTCCATCCGGTACACCTTGGCATGGGCCATCCCGGGATGGGCGAGGACCTCCGCGCCCGCGTCGAGGAGCCTCGGGAGCCATGCCCGGAAGGCCGCCATCGGGTACGGCGGCCGTGGCTCGGCCGGGATGATGATGCGGACGCCGACATCGCGTCGGGCCGCCGCGATCAAGCGCAGGATGACCGCCCGGTTGCTGATGTAGGGATTGACGACGTCGATCGCGGTCGTCGCGCGCGCCAGCGACTGGTGGATGGCGTCGCGGATGGGGTGGTGTCCGGTGCCCGGGACGTTCATGAGCAGCGTGGCGGTGAGGCCGTCCAGCGCCGCGGGTCCCGGGTCGGCGGCGACCGACGCCGGGAACAGCCCGTCGATGACCGCCGGCTTCTCGCCACCATCCTTGACCCAGCTCGTCACGTAGGCCAGCTGGATCTGGGCCACGAGCGGCCCGGTGACCCGGCACATGAGGTCGGTGAAGCGGGTGTCGTAAAAATGGTCCTCGATGCCGGTCCCGCCGACATAGGCGATCTCGCCGTCGATGACCATCATCTTGCGGTGGTCGAAGTGGAACGCGTCCTCGGCATGCAGCCTTAGACGTCGACCGCCGAGGCTGCCGCCCCGGACCACCGCGATGCCGTCGTTGGCGACCACCTCGATGCCGGCATCGCGCATCTGCCGGTACAGCCGACGACTCCCGAAATCGATCCCGCTGCCGATCGCGTCGACCGCCACGCGGACCTCGACCCCGGACGCCGCCGCTGCCCGCAGCGCCTCGAGCACCTGGCCGCCGATGTGCCCGGGGCGGAAGGCGTAGATCAGGACGTGGACGTGGTGGCGGGCGGCGGCGATGTCCTCGAGGATGCGCGGGAAGTAGCGCCACCCGTGGACGAGCGGCTCCACGCCGGTGACCGTCGTGGGGGCGAACGACATGGCCTCGTCGCGCCGGCGGATGGCCGTCAGCCGCATCAGCGCCCGGGCGCGCTCGGGCGCGGCGGCGGGCGCGATGGCGTCGTCGCCCGATGGGAAGGTGACCCGGGACGGACGCCGCGGCCAGCGCGCCGCGCGCGTCCGCCGGGTAGGGGTGGCGTCGCCCCCCGGTGGGCTCAGGCGGCCGAGGGCGGTGCCGTGGCCTCCGGTCGCGGCCGCGCCATCCACCCGAGTGCGGCCCACAGGATGCCGGCCATCAGCAGCTGGATGCCGACGAAGAAGCCGATCGCGAGCCCGCTGATCGGGATCCCGGTCCAGAGCCAGAAACCGAGCAGGATGTCGATGACCCCGATCGTGCCGTTGAGCAGCTTGTGTCCGGACGGACCGGTGATCGCGTGGTACAGCCTGATGATGCCGTCGGCGATCAGCACGATCGCGATGACCAGCGTCAGGGCGATGGCGCCCCGTAGCGGGTCGGCGATGATGTCGAGCCCGACCAGGATGTACAGCACGCCGAGGATGCCCATCAGGACCCGCCAGCCCATCCCGGTCTCCGTCGCGAATGCCGCGATGATCTGGGCGATCCCGCCGAACACGAGCAGGAAGCCAACCAGGACCGTGGTCACGAGCGTCGCGTCGGCCACGTTCATCAGCGCGATGAGACCGAGGATCGCGATCACGATGCCGATCCCGACGAACCACTTCCAGCGACTGGAGATCGCCTCGTCGGACGGGTAATCCATGTATGACATGCGGTTCACCTCACCTCAGCCGCGGGCCCTGGGGGAGGCCTCCCTCGCGACCGGTGCCGATGATACGCGGGGTCGGCAACCGTGCGACGGCCGGACGTCAGACCGATCGCGGGAGCCGGCTCGCCCCGACGGCCATGTCTGCCCCCAGGCGACATGACGTCGGGGCGTGCCGGAGGAAGCGGGATGTTCGCATCACCCGACCGGGATCTCGCCGCGGATCCGCGTGCCCATCCCGGGCCGCGAGTCCACGGTCAACCGGCCGCCCATCGCCGACACGCGATCGGCGAGGTTCACCAGCCCTTCTCCGCGCTTGACACGGACGGTGTCGAACCCGACACCGGAGTCCTCGACCTCGAAGATCACCCTCGACGGCGTCCCCGAGAGCCTGACCCCGGCGACGGCGTTGCGGCCCGCGTGCTTGACGACGTTCTGGAGGGCCTCGAGGCAGCAGAAGTAGACGTTGCGTTCGACGTGCTCGGGATATCGGCCGAAGCCTCCCGCATCGACCGTGACCGGTACCGCCGAGTGCAGGGCCGCCGATCGGAGGCTCGGCCCGAGGCCCTGCAGCCGGAGGACTTCCGGCGTGCCGTCCCGCGTGACCGCCCCGATCTCGCGCAGCGCCACGTCCAGGTCGCCGCCGAGCTGATCGATCGCCGCACGCTCGGCCGGATCGTCGGCTCCTTCCGCGAGCAGTCCGAGGTGGATGCGCACGCTGACCAGCCGCTGCTGCGCGCTGTCGTGCAGGTCCCGCTGGATGCGCTGGCGCTCGAGATCCCGCGCGTCGACCGAACGCACCCGTGCGGACCGCAGGTCGCGCTGCAGGACGCGGCTCTCGAGCTGGAGGAAGGCGAGCAGGCCGACGGCGATGGCCAGGACGAGGGCCAGGATCGACGGGCGACCGACGACCACCCACTCGGGCGAGATGACGAAGATCGCGATGGCGACGACGGCGAGGGCGGTGGCGAGGATCCATCGTGCGGCGGGCAGGTCGCGCCACGGCACCGCCTTCCGGATCCACGGGATCCGTCGAGCCCTGGCCTGCCGGCCGTCTGCAAGCATCTCGCCCTCCATCCCCCAAGCCTTGCGCTCGGGTGGAGGGGTCGCGTCACCGGCGTCCCTCTAGCCCCCGAACGAACCAGGAGGTGCGTGGACAAGGAGTGTGCGGCGGCGGGACCGCCGCGTCATCTCCTCCACGCGTGTTTCACCCGGGTGATTCGCTCACGACAGGAGACCCTCGTCGCGTGCCCGATCGATCGCCGCGTCGCGTGACGCCACGCCGAGCTTCCGATAGATGGCACGAACATGGGAGTGGACGGTGTTGTACGAGACGAAGAGCTCCGATGCGACCTCTCGCTTCGACAGTCCGTCGGCGAGCTGGCGCAGCACCTCGACCTCGCGGCTCGAGAGTGGCTCGCCGGGCGTCGGCGGGTGGCCATGCAGCTCGCGCGCGACCGCTCGCCGCATCGTCGCGAGATAGCCGGGGTCGGTCATCTCGCCGATCAGCCGATCCGCTTCCTCCAACGCCGCCAGCGCCTCGGCGCGACGGCCGAGCGCCTGGCTCGACTGTGCCCTGGCGAGAAGCGCCTCGGCGAGCGGCAGCGGCTCGCGCAGGGTCCGCAGCGCTGGGATCGCCTCGGCGAGGATCACATCGCCCTCCGCCGGGTCGCCGTTGCGGACGAGCACCTCGCCCAGGACCGCCCGGGCGAATGCCCCGGTCGACGTCGCGGTGACCCCGTGTGCGTCCGACAGCGCGACCGCTTCGCGCGCGAACCGTTCGGCCGCGCCGGAGTCGCCCGTTTCGATCGCGACGAGGGAGCGCAGCGTGCCCGCACCGACCGCGTCCATCCACATCCCCGCGCGGGCGGCGAGCTCGCCGCCGAGCTCGAGGTGGCGCTCCGCCTCGATGAACTCGCCGTTCCGGACGAGCGCGAAGCCCAGCAGCACGTAGACCGACGTGCGCCACGGGGACCCAGGTTGGGATTCGAGCTCGAACGCCCGGCGGGCGTCGCGCAGCATCTGGCCGACGTCGCCGCCCGGGAAGGCGGCGCCCATCAGGGCGGCGCTCGCCTCGATCGAGCTTGCCCCATCCGGAAGCACACCCTCGAAATTCGACTGCTGCGCCGCCGCGAGCGCGGCCGCCGCCTCGGCGTGGAAGCCGAGGAAGTGCATGATCCACGCCCGGACGATGCCGAGCCGGGGGTCGGTTCTGATGCGATCTTCGCCGATCCGTTCAAGCCACGCAGTGATCGTCGTGATGCGGCCGAGCTCGAGGGACTGAAGGTACGAGGCGCTGATTAGCCGCGCGGCACGCTCGATATATCCGCCATCGATCGCATGGCGGATCGCCCTGTCGGCATCGCCGGCGTCCTCGTACCAGATCGACGCGCGGAGATGCTGGGCTGCCTCGGCGTCGGGGGCGTCGCGCCGCAGCTGGAGGCGGAGCATGTCGACCAGGAGCGGGTGGTAGCGGTACCACTCGCGCCGATCGTCGAGCGGTGTCAGGAATACGTTCGCCCGCTCGAGCTCCAGCAGTCGGTCGGCCGATCCCTTCGAGCCTGTCAGCGCGTCGCCGAGCGATCCGCATATCTCGTCGACGACGCACGTAGCCAGGATGAACTCGAGCTCCGACGGCTCGAGAGCCGGCAGCACCTGTTCACTGAGGTAGTCGCCGACGTGTCGATTCGAGGCGCCGAACGTCGCCACGAACGCCTTGCGGTCATCGGCCCCGCGGAGCGACAGGTAGGCCAGGTAGATGCCCGCCGGCCAGCCCTCGGTCCGCTCGTGGAGGGTCTCGACATCCTGCCGGTCGAGCCCAAGACCCAGCGAACCGTTCAGGAGCGCGTCGCACTCGTCCGGCGTGAACCGCAGCTCGGCTGGACCGACCTCGACGAGACGCCCGCGGGCGCGCTCACGGGCGACCCGGAGCGGCGGGTCGGCTCGCGACGACATGACGATCTCGAGGTTCGGGGGAGCGCCCTCGATCAATCGGAAGATCGTCGCGTGGCACGCCTGGTTCTGGATCAGGTGGTAGTCGTCCAGGACGAGGACGGTGTCGGTCGCAGACTCGGCGACCGCGGTCAGTGCTGCGTCGACGGGATCGCGCTCGCGGGCGAGGGCGACGAGCTCGTCACGCGGTGTCGTGCCCGGATCCTTCCCGGCGATCGCTGCCGCGATGTAGCTCCACAGCACGGCCGGGTCGTTGTCCTGGGCGTTGACCGACACCCACGCGAATCGACGGTCGTCGCGGTCGATCCAATCTGACAGCAGCGACGTCTTGCCGAACCCGGGCGGCGCAACCAGCAGCAGCAGCCCGGGACGCGCGGATACCAGCATCTGGGTCAGTCGAGGTCGCCGGATCGTGTCCCGGCGCAGGCGGGGCGCATGAAGCTTCGTCCCGCTGAGGAGCGGGACCGCCGCAGCGACCGGTTCAGTCGTCGTGCGTCCCGACATGGGCACGCGTCTCCTCAGGCGCGCTCGGACATTGGCCTACTTCCGCAGGCCATGGTACGACGCCGGCAGGCGCGCGCCAATGCCGAGTTGTGGGTGAACCACAATTGCCCGCGCCGTGTGCGGGCGGCACGCGGCCCGCGCGCGTGTCCGCCCGCTGGGCGCTGCCGGATCCACCGACTAGCATCGGCCGATGACCGAGCCCGTGCCGCTCGATCCGGTGACGAGGCCATCGCCGCCGATCGTCCTCCGACGGCGCGACCGGGGCCGCTGCGGCGGCCATCGGCGATCGCCGTCGGGTTCGGCCGCAGCGTCCAGACCGTGCAGACGTCGGCGATCCCGGCGACGAGGCCATCGCCGCCGACCGGCCCCGACGTCGGGACCGGCCCGCTGCGGCGGGTCATCGGCGTCGCCCGGCGGGTCGGACCGCAGCGAGCGACAGTCCGCGACGACGCGGTCGCGGGCCTCGTCGGGGCGATCGGCAGCGTCCCGGACGGCATGGCGTCGGCAGTGCTCGCCGGCGTCAACCCGATCCACGGTCTGTACGCGAGTGCCATGGGTCCACTCGTCGGCGGGCTGCGTCGCTCCGGTCGTGAGGCGATCTGGCGAGGCGCCGCATGCATCGTGACGACCCGCCACGACGCGTTCTGCCGATCCAGGCGGCGGTCGGCCGGGGTCGCGCTGTCGACACTGCTGTACCTCAATCAGGCGTCGATGGACATCGCCGTCACGGAATGGGTAGAGCTGCCCGACGGTCGCATCGAGGAACGGCCGCCTCCGGATCGCCTGTCCTCCGGCCAGGCGACCGTGCTCGACATCCACGGGAGCATGTTCTACGCGGGCGCCCAGACGCTGGCTCGGATGCTGCCCGCGCCCGAGGGGACCGAACGGCCGGTCGTGATCCTGCGCATCCGGGGCCGGACGAAGGTCGGAGCGACGTTCATCCGCGTCATCGATCGGTATGCCGGGCGGTTGGCGGACGCGGGAGGGCGTCTGTACCGGAGCGGCGTGGACGAGCACGTCCGAGCCCAGCTCGCCCGGAGCGGCAAGCTCGACCTCGGGGGCGACGTCAGGCTCGAAGTGGTGACACCGATCATCGGCGAGTCGACGCAGCGCGCGCTCGACGCCGCCGAGACACGGCTCGTGGAGTGTGTCCCCCGTTACAAGGAGGTCAACAGCGATGGGACCTGTCGAGCTGCTCGTGCTCAAGTTCCCCGAGCACAAGATGACTGGCGGACCGGCCCGCGCGCTCCAGGAGCTGGTCGACAAGGGCCTGATCCGGGTCGTCGACATCATCTTCGCCCACAAGGTCTCGGAGGAGGAGACCCGCATCTTCGAGATCAACGAGCTCGAGGACGCGTACGGGTTCTTCGATCCGGTCGTAGCGGAGATCACCGGATTGATCAACCACGACGACGTCAAGCAGATGACCGCAGGGCTCGAGCCCGGGACGTCGGCCGCCGTCATGCTGTTCGAGAACACGTGGGCGTCGAAGTTCGCCGACGCGGTGGCCGCCGAGAAGGGCGAGGTCGTCCTCAACGAACGGATCCCGCGCAGGGTCATCGAGGAGCTGCTCGCCGCCCAGGAGGCGGACGAGCCGGTCGCCGCAGGCTGACCGGGCGCATCGACGCGACAGATCGAATCGACAGGAGGTAGGAACGGATGCGACGTGGCATCGGCCGGCGCGGCCCGGGACTTGTAGGGACCATGGCGCGGACCGCCGTGATCGCGGGGACCGCGACCGCGGTGAGCGGCGCGGTCGTCGGTCACCAGCAGAAGAAGCAGCAGGCCCAGTCGCAGGCGTCCGCCGCCGATCAGGCGGCCTTCGACAGCCAGCAGCAGATGGCCGAGATGCAGCAGCAGATGGCGGCGATGCAGGCCCAGCAGGCGCAAGCCGCGATGGCGCCCGCCGCCGCGCCGGCGGCTGCTCCGGCAGCCGGCGGATCCGACCTGACGTCGCAGCTGAAGCAGCTGGCCGACCTGAAGGCGGCCGGCGTCCTGAACGACCAGGAGTTCGAGGCCGCCAAGGCCAAGCTGCTCGGGGGCTGATCCCGACTCGTCGCACCCCGTGAGCCGCCCGTCACGCACGGGCGGCTCGTCAGGCGCTCCGCCCATTTGTCGGTCTTCCACAATCGCGTATGGTGGCGATGAGCGCGGGATCCGTGGAGGAGCCACATGGCCGTTGCCCGGGATCAGCGGGCCACCAGCATCCGGAGCGTCATCCGTCGGGCGAAGGAAAGCCAGGGCTTCGCCCGTGAGCCGGCTGCCCGCGGGCGCCCGATCCGGGTGGCCATCGCCGACGACTCATACCTGATCCGCGAGGCGCTCGGCGAGGTCCTGGCGCCGGCTGAGAACGTCGTGGTGGTGGCGGTCGCCGCCGACGGCGATGCGTTGCTCGCCGCCGTGGGATCCGAACGACCCGATGTGGTCATCACCGACATCCGGATGCCACCGTCCGGCGATGACGAGGGCATCCTCATCGCGCGTCGACTGCGCGATACCCACCCCGACGTCGGCGTGATCGTCCTGAGCCAGTACGCCGGCCCCGCGTACGCCCTGGCGCTCCTCGAGGACGGCGCCGAGGGCAGGGGCTACATGCTCAAGGAGCGCGTGCACGATCGCAGTGAGCTGCTCGCGGCGATCCACGTCGTGAGCCAGGGCGGGACGACGATCGACCCCACGCTCATCGACGAGCTCATCGCCGTCGACCGCCACCCGGTGCCCTCGCCGTTGGCCGAGCTGACCGCACGCGAGCGCGAGGTCATCGGGGAGATGGCCCAGGGCAAGAGCAATGCTGCGATCGCCGAGTCGCTTGTCCTGACGAAACGCGCCGTCGAGAAGCACGTCGGGGCGATCTTCCAGAAGCTCAGCCTCGAGGACGACGAGGTGGTCAGCCGACGGGTCACGGCCGTGCTGATGTACCTGGCCGAGGCCGGGTCGCCGAGGGCGTGATCCCCGCCTGATCGATGCGCCCGGTGCGTACACCCGACATCGCGGCGGTGCGCAGCAGCCCGACACGCCAGCCCGCGCCGTTGCGATGACGGTCGGCGCAGGCCAGCCTCCAGCCGTGCCTGAACACGCCGGAGGTTAGAGTCGTGGTCACTGTGCTCACGGTCGACGATCACGCGTCGTTCCGTGATGCAGCACATGCGCTGGTCGCGGCGACCGACGGGTTCGAGGACGTTGGTCAAGCGACCACCGCCCACGAGGCGATCGATGCCGCCGACCGGCTGTGCCCCGACCTCGTCCTGATGGACCTCCGGCTGCCCGACATGGACGGGTGTGAGGCCAGCCGGCGCATCGTGGCGGCGCACCCAGCCACCGTGGTCGTCCTGACGACCTCCGCCGAACAGCTGGTGCGGGTCGCCGACGCCGGGGCGTGCTCGGCCGTGGCCCTGATCGGCAAGGACCGCCTGCGCCCCGCCACGCTGCGGGACATCTGGGCCGATCACGGCCGGCCGGGCTGAAGAAAGACGCTGGCGCGCGCACCGTCGGCCGACCTGTCCGCGCCATCCCGTCACGGCGTCGACCCGCGCACCATGAGGTCCACCCCACCGCCCGCGACCGAGGAGAGAACCATGGACCTGCGCACGGAAGCCCGGCGACTCGCCACCGTGGCCACCATCTTCATCTGGGTCGGCTGGTTCACCGTGATCTATGCCGTCATCGCGGGCATCTTCTGGTGGATCAGCCTGACCTCGACCGAGGAATTCAACGTCCTCCAGGCGCTCGGTGCGTCGCTCGCGGCCATCGGCGGTCCCATCTTCCTGGCCCTGCTCGTCGCTGGTCTCGGTCATTTCGCCCGGTTGTTCGCGATGTACGTCGCAAGTCGTCCTGCGTGACGCGGCGAGTCCGGATCACTGCGGTGCAGCGATCGGACCATGAGCGGTAGCACGACCGTCACCCGCACCCCGTCGGTGGGCATCGCGGAGTTCTTGCGCGCGCTCGAGCGACGTGGCTATGAGCCAGCGCTCCAGCGAACGAGTGGTAGCGTCCGGTTCGACGTGGATCGCCAGGGCCGCACCGCCCGCTGGCGCCTTGAGATCCGCCGAGGCGAGATCGTCCTGACGCGCGGTGGCGGCCCGGCGGACTGTGTGGTCCGGGCGACGGCGGAGGTGTTGGACGACCTCGCGAGCGGCCGCGCGAACGCCCTGACGGCGATGCTCCGCGGCGAAGTGTCGGTCGAGGGCGACCCGCGACTCCTTGTCCGGGTCCAGCGCTTGTTCCCCACTCCGACCGGGCGACGGGCCACCGACTCGAGCCGCGTCGTCGGCAGACGCCGAGGGTAGTCGATGGCCGGCCGACTCATCAGGATCCTCGATGGCAACACGTTCGTGGTCTGCGACGAACGGGGCGACATCCAGGCGTCACCCGCCGATCCCACCGGCCTCTTCTCGTTCGACATGCGGTACCTGTCGCACTGGGTGCTGACCATCAACGGCCACGCCCTGAACCCGCTGTCGATCGACGACCTGCAGTACTTCGAATCCCGATTCTTCCTGGTGCCGGGCACCGGCACCGTCTACATCGACGCGAAGCTGTCGGTCATCCGTCTGCGCGCCGTGGGCAATGGCTTCCACGAGGAGCTGACGCTCGTCAATCACGAGAACGAGCCCGTCGATCTGGTGATCCGCATCGACGCGGCCTCGGACTTCGCCGACCTGTTCGAGGTCAAGGACGCCCTCAAGAAGCTCGGCACCTACCAGACCCGCGTCGACGATGGCCACCTCCACCTCCGCTACCAGCGCGAATCGTTCGTCCGCCAGACGCGCATCACCTCCAGCGCGCCGGCCAAGGTCGACGAGAAGGGCCTGACCTTCGAGATCCGAATCGACCCGCACGCAAGCTGGACCACCGACCTGGATGTCGTCACCTCGATGGCCGGCGAGGATGAACAGATGTACGAACGACCAAAATACGAGCGGGGTCGCAAGCAGGCCCGCCCGAATATGGAGCGGAGTCTCGAGCGGTGGATCGCCGACGCTCCTAGGCTCGAGTGCGACTGGGAACCACTTCGGTCGACCTACCACCGCAGCCTGGTCGACCTGGCAGCCCTTCGGTTCTCACCACCCGTCGCCGGTGGCAAGAGCCTGCCGGCAGCCGGGCTGCCGTGGTTCATGACGATGTTCGGCCGAGACAGCATCTTCACCAGCCTGCAGGCGCTGCCCTTCGCACCGGAGCTGGCGGCCACGACCCTCCGCGTCCTGGGCGACTGGCAGGGCAGCCGTCGCGACGACTTCAGGGATGAGGACCCGGGGCGGATCCTGCACGAGATGCGCTATGGCGAGATGGCCGCGTTCGAGGAGCGACCGCACTCGCCGTACTACGGCTCGGTCGACGCGACGCCGCTCTATGTAGTCCTGCTCGACGAATACGAGCGCTGGACCGGCGATCGCAAGCTCGTCCGCGATCTCGAATTCGAAGCGCGGGCTGCGCTCACCTGGATCGACGACTACGCCGACCTCATGGGCAACGGATACGTCTCCTACAAACGCCGCAACGAGCAATCCGGGCTCGAGAACCAGGCTTGGAAGGACTCCTGGAATTCGATCTCGTACAGCGACGGACGGCTGCCGGACTTCCCGCGAGCGACCTGCGAGCTGCAGGGCTACGCCTACGACGCCAAGATCCGCGGAGCCAGGCTGGCCCGGCTCGTGTGGAAGGACACCGCGCTCGCGGATCGTCTCGAGCAGGGAGCAGCCGACCTGAAGCGGCGATTCGACCGCGACTACTGGATTCCCGATCGCGAGTATTACGCGCTCGCGCTCGATGCCGACGGCAGCCAGGTCGACGCCCTCGCCTCGAACATCGGCCATCTGCTGTGGAGCGGGATCGTCGAATCGAAGCGGGCGGCGGCGATCGTAGACCACCTGATGGGTCCACGGCTGTACTCGGGCTGGGGCGTCCGGACCCTGGCCGAGGGCGAGGGCCGCTACAACCCGATCGGCTACCACCTCGGCACTGTCTGGCCGTTCGACAACTCCATCATCGCCTGGGGGCTGCGGCGCTACGGCTACAAGGAGGAGGCCGCCCGGATCGCGTCGGACATCCTGGATGCTGCCGAGATCTTCGAGGGCCGCCTGCCCGAGGCGTTCGGCGGCTACGAACGCTCGCTGACGAAGTACCCGGTCCAATATCCGACCGCCTGCAGCCCGCAGGCGTGGTCGACCGGCGCGCCGCTCCTGCTGATCCGGACGATGCTGGGCCTGGAGCCGCTGGGCGACCACCTCGTGGTCGACCCGTCGCTGCCCGACTCGATCGGGCACCTCGAGCTCCTCGACATCCCCGGCCGGTGGGGGCGGATCGACGCGTTCGGCCGCGGCCGGGTCCGCCTGGAGGGCCAGACCCGAAGCCGCCGGACGCCCACGACCGGCGTGCGTCGGGCATGACGCGATCCGCCACTACGAGCGTGCTGGTCGTCGGCGGTGGTTTTGCCGGCGTCGGCTGTGCGCGAGAGCTCACCAAGCACGACGGCGTCGAGGTGACGCTCATCGATCGCAACGAGTACCACCAGTTCCAGCCGCTGCTGTACCAGGTAGCCACGTCGATGTTGGCCGCGAGTGACATCGCCTATCCGCTCCGGCGGATCGCGGCCAAGCACGATACGTTCGATGTGAAGCTCGGCGACGTCACGGCGATCGACCCGGCGAGCCGAACCGTCACGACTGCGGACGGTGCTTCGTATACCGGCGATGTCCTCGTCCTGGCGGCCGGCTCGCAGCCCAACTTCTTCGGCACGCCCGGCGCGGCCGAGCACGCGTTTCCCTTGTACTCGGTGGACGATGCGCAGCGCCTGCGTGGCCGCATCCTGCGACTCTTCGAGGAAGCCGACCGAGACCGAAGCGTCATCGACGAGGGCGCCCTGACGTTCATGATCGTGGGTGGCGGACCGACCGGGGTGGAGACAGCGGGCGCCCTGGCCGAGCTGATCAGGCGGGTCATCCCGCACGAGTACCCGGACCTCCCCGCGGACACCGCGACGGTCGACCTCGTCGATCATGGCCACGCCCTCCTGGCGATGTTCGCCGACAAGGGGCATGACTACGCGAAAGGCGTCCTGGAGAAGGACGGCGTCCGACTGCGGTTTGGGACCGGCGTCACCGAGGTCGGACCGGGGCATGTGGCGCTGTCCGATGGCTCCCGGGTGCCGACCCGGTGCCTCATCTGGGGCGGTGGCTTGCAGGCGGCCCCGGTCGCCGGCGTGGCGGGGATCTCCCAGGGCCGCGGCGGGCGCATCGACGTGGATCGCGACCTCAGCGTGCCGGATCTGCCCGGTGTGTTCGCGGTGGGTGATGTCGCGAACATCCCCGACGCCAAGGGCAAGACGTTCCCGCAGCTCGGATCCGTCGCGATGCAGAGCGGCGAGTGGGCCGGCAGGAACATCTGGGCCGACATCGAGGGCAAGCCGCGCAAGCCGTTCCACTACCTCGACAAGGGCACGATGGCGATGATCGGCCGGGGTGCGGCCGTGGCGCAGGTCAAGGGCGTCGAGATCCACGGCAAGCTCGCGTTCGCAGGATGGCTCGCGGTCCACGCGGCCCTGATGACCGGCGGCCAGAACCGGGCCGACGCCTTCGTGTCCTGGGCCGGCGACTACTTCGGAACGGCACGCGGTCCACAGATGCTGGACCGCAGCGACAACCCGCGCATCGACTGGGGCGAGGACGCCGACGACATCAGTCCCGCCGTTGGCGCGACGAGTGGAACGGGAGGGACGTGATGCCCAGCGACCATGATTACGACGTCATCATCATCGGCAGCGGTGCGGGCGGTGGGACGCTTGCCGGGCATCTGGCGCCGTCCGGCAAGCGGATCCTCATCCTCGAACGGGGTGACTGGCTGCCCCGCGAGATCGAGAACTGGGACGCCGGAGAGGTGTTCGTCAAGAACCGCTACGTGTCGAAGGACACGTGGTACGACGAGAAGGGCAAGGCCTTCCAACCCGGCATCCACTACTACGTCGGCGGCCAGACGAAGTTCTATGGCGCCGCGCTGTACCGGCTTCGAAAGGAAGACTTCGGCGAGCTGCGCCATCACGACGGGATCTCGCCCGCCTGGCCGGTGTCATACGACGATTTCGAGCCCTACTACACGCGGGCCGAGCAGCTGTACGAGGTGCACGGCAACCACGCCGAGGATCCGACGGAGCCCAGGGCGAGCCGAGCCTATCCCTACCCCGCCGTGTCCCACGAGCCCCGCATCCAGCAGCTGTCGGACGACCTCGAGCGGGCCGGTCATCACCCGTTCCACGCCCCATGCGGGATCCGGCTGCTCGAGAACGACATGCCGAACAGCATCTGCATCCGCTGCCAGACGTGCGACGGGTTCCCGTCGCTGGTCATGGGCAAGTCCGACGCCGAGATCTTCGGCGTCCGGCCGGCGCTGGCCCACGACAACGTCACGCTCATGACTGGCGCGAGGGCCTCGAAGCTCGTCACCGACGCAGCCGGGACGACGGTGACCGGCGTCGAGGTCGAACAGGATGGCGCGACGGCCACCTACGGCGGCGACATCGTCGTCGTCTCGGCCGGCGCGGCCAATTCGGCGGCGCTGCTGCTCGCGTCCGCGACCGACCGACACCCCAACGGGCTGGCCAACGGTTCCGACCAGGTCGGGCGCAACTACATGTTCCACAACAGCACGGCGGTCCTCGCCATCTCGAAGGACGAGAACCCGACGAAGTTCCAGAAGACCCTTGGGCTGAATGACTTCTACTTCGGGATGAAGGACTTCGAGTACCCGATGGGCAACATCCAGATGGTCGGCAAGTCCTCGGCGCCGATGTTCCGCGGCGAGAAGCCGCTCGAAACGAAGCTGGCGCCGGAGTTCACGCTCGACCAGGTCGCCAAGCACGCGATCGACTTCTGGCTGTCGACCGAGGACCTGCCGAGCCCTGACAACCGGGTGACGTTGGCCCCCGACGGCAACATCACGTTGAGCTATACCTTCAACAACCAGGAGCCGAAGAAGCGCCTCTACAACCAGCTCAAGTCGATGCTCGGCCACCTCGGGATGCACCCCGACCACCTGATCCCGCGAACGACGTATCTCAAGAACGACATCCCGATCGCCGGCGTCGCGCACCAGGCGGGCACGGTCCGCTTCGGGACCGATCCGGCCATGTCCGTCCTCGACACCGATTGCAAGGCGCACGAGCTCGACAATCTATACGTGGTCGACACGAGCTTCTTCCCGAGCATCGGGGCGGTGAACCCGGCCCTGACGGCGATCGCGAACGCGCTCCGCGTCGGCGATCACCTGCTGGAACGGCTCGGCGGCCCGGGTGCGCGCGAGGTCGTCGGCGCCGGCGGCCGGACCGCGACCTAAGCCCGGACGGGCGTGGCGCGAGCCGATGGCCGCTCGTCGCGAGGTCGGCGCCGTCTATGGCGCCGGCCTGATACAGGGCGTGGCGCTCGTCACGTTCCCGGCCGCCAGCTCGATCCTGACGAGCCCGGACTACTACGGCCTGACCAGCACCGCGTACGGTGGGCTGTTCCTGCCGCAGGCGATCGCCGCCATCTCGGCCGCCCTCGCCGGGGCAGGGATGACCCGCCGGCTGGGCGTCAAACGGATGTTCCTTGCAGGACTCCTCGGCGACTTCGCGGCGATGTCGTTATTGGTCGGCAGCCAGTTCTTCATCGGGGAAGGCTCCCTGCCGTACGCCATGCTCCTGCTGGCGACGACGAGCCTCGGCGTCGGCTTCGGGTTGACGGTCCCGGCGCTCAATACGCTCGCCGTCGCGTTCTTCCCCGCGGCTGCGGACCGCGCGGTCCTCTACTTGAACGCGTTGCTGGGGCTCGGCACCGCGCTGGCGCCCGTCCTGGTGGCGGTCTTCTTGGGTCTCGGCCTGTGGTGGGGTCTGCCGGTCGTCGTCGCTGTGCTCCTCGCCACCCTCTTCGTTGTGAGCCTCGGCCTTCCGTTGGGCATCGGATCGGTCGACGCGGACACCGGCGAGGGCGGGCGGGCGGCCTTGCCCTCGCGCTTCTGGATCTTCGCCGGCTTCGCCCTGCTCTACGGGGTCGTCGAAACCACGAACGGGAACTGGGCCACGCTGTACATGACGGGCGACCTCGGCGCCTCGACCGCGACGGCCTCGATCGCACTGACCACCTTCTGGGCGATGGTCACGGTCGGACGCGTCCTGTTCGCCGCCATCGAGAGACAGGTTCCGGAGGCTCGGACGTACCGGCTGTTGCCGTTCGTGGCCGCCGCCGCGCTGGCCATCCTGGCGATCCTCCCGACGGGCGCCCATTCGGCGGGCATCCTGGCCTTCGGTCTGGCGGGTCTGGGATGCTCGGCGCTCCTGCCGTTGACGATCAGCTTCGGCCAACGGGAGCTCGTCGCGCTCGGCGCGTCGCTGGCGGGGCTGCTGATCGCGTTCTACCAGATGGGGTACGGGCTCGCGGCGTTCGGTGTCGGCCCCCTTGTGGAACGGATCGGCATCGGGCTGCCAGCGATCTACGGCGCCACCGCCGCCGTCGCCGTCGTCATGGGGGTGCTCTCGTTCGTCGTCATCGCGGGTCGAGCGGCTTCCACACGACAACGCGGCGGCGTCGTCATCGGCCGGTCATGAGCCATCGGCCGGCAGATCAACCAGGAGGCAGGACATGACCCTGGACGGGAAGGCCGCGATCGTCACGGGCGGCGACAGCGGGATCGGCCATGCCATCAGCCTGGAGCTGGGACGCCAGGGGGCCGCTGTCACGGTCAACTACCACAAGGACGAAGCGGCCGCCAAGGCGACGGTGGATGCGATCACGAACGCGGGCGGCAAGGCGCAGGCCGTCCACGGCGACGTGTCGTCGATCGCCGATCTCCAGGGCCTGGTCGACGCCAGCGTCAAGTCGTTCGGCCGGCTCGACGTGATGGTCAACAACGCCGGCATGGAAACGCGGACCTCCGTCCTCGACACGACCGAGCGCCAATTCGACATGGTCATCGGCGTCGACCTCAAGAGCGCCTTCTTCGGCGTCCAGCTGGCAGCCAGGCAGATGATCGCCCAGGGCGAGGGCGGCCGGATCATCAACATCTCGTCGATCCACGAAGACTGGCCGATGCCGGGCAATGCCCCGTACTGCGCCGCGAAGGGCGGCGTCCGGATGCTGACGAGGACGGCCGGCGTGGAGCTGGCTCCGCATGGCATCACCGTGGTCGGCGTGGCACCCGGAGCCGTCCACACACCCATCGACGAGGTCACGCTGGCCGACCCGGCCGCGCGGGCGAAGCTCGAGGGGGCGATCCCGTTGGGCCGGGTCGCCGAGCCGGAGGAGATCGCCCGGCTCGTCGCGTTCCTCGCGTCGGATCAGGCGTCCTACAGCACAGCCACGACCTTCGTGGCGGATGGCGGCATGATGCAGGCGAGCGTCGGGCTCTAGACGGCGATGGACGCGGAACTCCTGTCGCGCATCCAGTTCGCGCTGACGGCCAGCTTCCACTTCATCTTCCCGCCCCTCTCGATGGGGCTGGGCCTGATGCTGCTGGTCGTGTCCGGGGCCTATCTGCGGACAAAGGACCCGAAGTGGCGCCGCCTGGCGTTCTTCTGGACCAAGGTCTACGGCCTGATCTTCGCGCTCGGCGTCGCGACGGGCGTCGTCCAGGAGTTCGAGTTCGGGATGAACTGGGCCGACTACTCGCGGTTCGTCGGCAACGTCTTCGGCAGCCTGCTCGCCGCCGAGGGTGTGTTCGCGTTCATGCTCGAGGGTGGGTTCCTCGGCCTGATGCTGTTCGGGGGCAACCGGCTAGGCCCGAAGCTGTGGTTCTTCGCCACGTTCATGGTCGTGTTCGGAGCCCACTTCAGCGCCCTGTGGATCATCATGGCCAACTCCTGGATGCAGACGCCGCAGGGCTACACGATCGCCAGCGATCCGGCCCCCGCCCGAGCGGTCATGACCGACTTCTGGGAGGTGGTCTTCACGCCGTCATTCGGGCCGCGGATCCTGCACGTCTTCATCGCCTCGTGGACCGCCGGGTCTGCCCTGATGCTCAGCGTCAGTGCCTGGTATCTGCTGAAGAAGCGGCACCTCGACCTGGCGATGGCGAACTTCCGGCTCGCGCTGCCGTTCTTCATCGTCTTCACGATCTCGAACGTCGTCCTGTTCGGTGCCAACCAGGCCATCGAGGTGACGCACGAGCAGCCGCTGAAGCTGGCGTCGATGGAGGGCCTGTGGCAGGGCACGACCTGTGCACCCCTCTACGTCGCCGGCTGGGTGGACGTGGAGACCCAGACGACCAACGGAATCTCGATCCCATGCCTGCTCAGCGTTCTGGCGTACTTCGACCCGCAGGCCTACGTCACGGGTATCAACGACTTCCCTGGCCAACCGACGCCGCCGATCGCCCTTCTGTTCCAGGTCTACCACCTGATGTTCATGCTGGGCTCGCTGTTCGTGCCCATCGGTCTGATGGGCGGTCTCTTCTACATCCTCAGGAAGGGCGAAAAGGGCGACCCCGATCGGCCACGACGCATCTGGGACGCGCGCTGGGTGCTGCGGCTGTTCGTCGTCACGGTCTTCTTCGTCGAGGTCGCGATCATCGCCGGCTGGTGGACGGCCGAGATCGGCCGACAGCCGTGGGTGGTCTACGAGGTGCTGCTGACCGCGGACGGCGTGTCGCCGCTCCTCACGGCGACGGATGTGTTCCTGTCCCTCGGGATGTTCATCGTGCTGTACGCCCTGCTGCTGGTGCTCTTCCTGTACCTGCTGAACGCGAAGATCCAGGCGGGACCCGAGGAATTGGAGGAGGTCGAGACGACGGACGTCACGGACCTGCCCGATACCTTCCGCGAGATCTTCACGCGACGCGATCGGGCCCACCCGGGAGAGCCGCTATGACGCTCGGTGACGTCTGGTTCATCCTCTTCGTGCTCATCGTCGCCGGGTACCTGATCCTCGACGGCTTCGACATGGGCGTCGGCATCCTGCACCTGCCGCTCGCCCGCGACGACACGGAGCGTCGGACGTTCCTCAACAGCATCGGGCCCGTCTGGGACGGCAATGAGGTCTGGCTCGTCATCGCCGGTGGCGTCCTGTTCGCGGTCTTCCCGCTCGTCTATGCCTCGCTCTTCTCGGGCTTCTATCTCGCGTTCATGCTCGTCCTGCTGGTCATGATCTTGCGGACGGTCGCCATCGAGTTCCGCTCGAAGGAGCCGTCACCGCGCTGGCGATCGGCATGGGACGCGATCTTCTGGGCTGCCTCGTTGGGTCTCGCCCTCCTTCTGGGCATCGCCTTCGGCAACGTCCTGTCGGGGGTGCCGATCGACGCCGACGGGAACATGCGGGTGTCGCTGATCGACCTGCTCAACCCGTTCTCGCTGCTCGTCGGCGCGACGACCGTGGCGATGTTCGCGATGCACGGAGCGATCTTCCTGACGATGAAGACCGACGGCGAGCTGCTCGCCCGCATCGAGCGCAGCCTGCCCCGGTTGATCGGCGCGTTCTTCGTCCTCAACACCCTGGTGGTCGTCGCCATGGTGCTGTTCCGCCAGCAGATCACCGCCCGATACACGACCGACATCTGGCCGGTGATCTTCCCCGCGGCAGCCCTGCTCGCACTCGCCGTCACCTGGTGGTCCCTGCGCCGAGGCGAACCATTCCGTGCGTTCGTCGCCTCGGCCGCGACCATCGGCCTGCTGCTCGTCTCCGGAGCGATCGGGATGTACCCGAACCTGCTGATCTCCACGACCGACCCGGCCAACAACCTCACGGTCACCAACGCAGCCGCCGCCGAGAACACGCTGACCGTCGCCTTGATCGTCGCCGTGATCGGCATCCCGTTCGTGCTCCTGTACACCGCGGGCGTCTATTACTTCTTCCGCGGCAAGACCGTCGTGGCCCCCGACAGCTACTGAACGGTGACGACCGCCGACCCGCGTCGGCCGACGGCTGAGGCTCGACTTCGCGCATACGACACGCGAGCACGACGCACGCTCGTCCTCGCGGTCGGGGCGGGCGTCCTCGCCGCCATGACGGCCGTGGGCACGGCGATCGGCTTCGGCCTCGCCGTCGCAGGCGTCTTCCATGGCGAGGCCGGTCTCGTCGCGACCATGCCGCTCCTGGGGGTGCTCGTCGTCCTGGCCACCATCCGCGCGGCGCTGTCGTTCGCGCAGGAGTGGATCGCGCAACATGCCGCGAGCCGCCTGGTCGGCCGGCTACGACACGACCTGCTCTCGCACCTCGCCGCGCTGGGCCCGGCCTACATTGAAGGGGAGCGCACCGGTGAGCTGTCGGCGGTCCTCGTGCGTGGTCTCGAGGCCGTCGAGACCTACGTGACCGCCTTCCTGCCAGCTCGCGCGCTGGCCGCCGCGGTCCCGATCCTCGTCGTCGTGACGGTGTTCCTGCTGGACCCGCCGACGGCGCTCGTCCTGCTGGTGACTGGTCCGCTCTTGCTCCTCCTGTTGGTGCTCATCGGCGAGCGCACCCGGTCGATGAGTGAGCGCCGGTTCGCCGACCTGCGTTGGATGAGTGCCTATTTCCTCGACATGCTCCGGGGCATCGCGACCCTCAAGATGTTCGGCCGAAGCCGCGAACAGGTCGATGCCATGCGGACCATCAGCGGTCGATACGGCGATGCGACGATGAGCCTCCTGCGGACGGCCTTCCAGACGGGTCTTGTCCTCGACTGGGGCGCGGCTGTCGCGATGGCGCTCGTCGCGGTCGAGGTCGGGCTGCGCCTGATCGAGGACGCGATCCCCTTCGAGCGCGCCCTGACAGTGCTCGTGCTGGCGCCGGAGTTCTTCCTGCCGCTCCGCCAGTTCGCGTTGCGCTATCACGCCGGTAGTGACGGACGGGCCGTGGCCGAACGGATCTTCGCCGTCCTGGACCTGCCGGCACCACCAGTCAGGGCAGCGCGCGACGATGGCCGCTCGGCCCGTCCTGTCGCGCCCCGAGCGCCCGAGATCGTTTTCGACGATGTCGCGTTCACCTTCCCGGATCGGGTGCAACCAGCGATCGACGCTCTCACGCTGACGATCCGGGCCGGCTCGCGCGTCGCCCTGGTCGGCGAGACGGGTGCCGGCAAGTCGACGGTCCTCAGCCTCCTTCTCCGGTTCTGCGAGCCCGATCGAGGTCGCATCCTCGTCGATGGGGCGTCGCTCGTTGACGCCGACGAGTGGCGGGCGCGGATCGCCTGGGTCCCCCAGCGTGCCCACCTCTTCCACGGCAGCGTCGCCGACAACATCCGCATGAGCCGGCCGGAAGCCTCGGACGCCGAGATCATCGCGGCCGCACGGGGCGCCTGCGCGATCGACTTCATCGAGGCGCTTCCGGGGGGCTTCGCGACGCCGATCGGCGAAGGCGGCGTGCGGCTGAGCGGCGGGCAGCGACAGCGGCTGGCCATCGCCCGGGCGCTCCTGCGCGACGCGCCAGTGGTGCTCCTCGACGAGCCCACGTCCCATCTGGATCTCGAGGGCGAGAGCGCCGTCGCGGATGCCCTGGAGCAGCTGACGAGCGGCCGCACGGTGATCGTCGTCGCGCATCGACTGCGGCTGGCGCGCGGCGCGGACCAGGTGGTCGTCCTCGACCGTGGCCGCGTCGTCGAAGCGGGAGTCCCGGCCGACCTGCGCCGCCGGGTCGGGCCGTATAGCCGGCTCGAACGCGTCCAGCTCGCCGCCTCGGGTCCGGTGGCATGACGCTCCGCCGGCTGGCCGGACTTGCCGCTACTCGTCGACGGTGGATCGTCGCCGGAGCCCTGCTCGGGGCGGTGGCGATCGGCTCGAACGTCGCCCTCGTGGCCGTGTCGGCCTTCCTTATCAGCAAGGCGGCCCTGGCGAGCAGCGTGGCCGAGGTCGCGCTGGCCATCACGTCCGTTCGGGTGCTCGCGATCGCCCGGGCGGGCTTCCGCTACCTCGAGCGTTACGTCACGCACAGCGCGGTCCTTCGGAGCTTGGCCGACCTTCGGGTGTGGTTCTACGCCTCCATCGAGCCTCTCGCGCCGGCCGGGCTCGTCGCCCAGCGAAGCGGCGATGTCGTGGGCCGCATCGTCGCCGACATCGACACGCTGGAGCGGTTCCCGGTCCGCACGATCGCGCCCCTCCTGACGGCCGGGATCGTGTCCGTTGTCGCCTGCGTGTGCATCGCTCTCATCGATCCAGCTGCGGGTCTGGTCCTGGCCGGCGTCCTCCTGGCGACCGGTGTGGTGCTGCCGCTCGCCACGCGTCGTCTCGCACGGGCTCCGGCGGCGGCCCTCGTCGCCCGACGCGCTGCATTCGGGGCGATGTGTGTCGATCAGATCCGAGGTCTCGCCGACCTCGTCGCGCTCGATCAGTCCGGACGACACCTGGCCCGGACCCTGACCGAGGGCAGCGAGCTCGACCGGTCCGGCGAACGCCTGGCGATCTCCCGGGGGACCAACGTGGCCATCGGTTCGCTGCTGACGGGCCTCTGCGGCGTGGCGGTACTGGCGATCGCCATCTCGCTCGTCGAGAACGGCGCGCTCGACGTGGTCCTGCTCGCTGCGCTGCCGTTGGCCGCCGTCGCCACGTTCGAGGCTGTTCAGACGTCGTCCCAGGCCTACGAATCGCTCGAGATGAGCCGGGCCGCGGCTGGCCGGCTGGTCGAGCTGACCGATGTCCGGCCGCACGTGGTCGACCGTCACGATCCGGCCTCGCCGCCGACCGAACACTCGCTCGAGGTCGTCGGGGTCGAGTTCCGCTATGGGCCGTCGGACCGCCTCGCCCTCGACGGCGCCAGCCTGTCGATCCCGTCCGGCAGGACGCTTGCGCTGGTCGGCCCGAGCGGGTCGGGCAAGACGACGTTGGTCAATCTCCTCCTTCGCTTCTGGGAGTTCGACACGGGCGAGATCCGACTCGGAGGGCGCGATCTGCGTGACTACGCCGCGGACGACGTCCGGCGGTCCATCGCCGTCGTCCCACAGGTCGTCGACCTGTTCGACGCCACGGTCCGCGACAACCTCGCCCTGGCCGACCCATACGTGACCGACGAGCGCATCGAAGCCGCGACCCGGCAGGCGCAGATCCACGATGCCATCACCGCGCTGCCCGACGGCTACCAGACGCGCATCGGCGAGGACGGCGTCCGGCTGAGCGGTGGCGAACGACGCCGACTGGCGATCGCGCGAGCGATCATCAAGGACGCGCCCATCGTGGTTCTCGATGAGCCCACGGCGGACCTCGATGCACTGACGGAACGACGACTCATCCGCTCGCTGCGTCCATTCCTGGCGGGGCGCACGGTGCTGATCGTGTCGCACAGCCCGGGGTTCGTGGCCATGGCCGACGACGTGGTGCGACTCGACGCGGATGGACGAACGCGCTGACCGCCGCGCGGGGCGGGGGCGCGGGGCGCCGTGGAGTGCGCGCACGCCGTGCGAACGCGGGTCGGCGCCATCGCCCGTCCCGTGGGCGGCTGCGATGCTCGCTGGCGGATGCCAATAGAGGAGTCGGTGTGACGACCGGGAGTGGTACCGGCGACGTCCCGGCGAATGGCGAGCGGATCCTCGCCTCGCTGATCGTCGTCGCGGCCGTCGCGAACCTCAACCTCTCGGTCGCCAACGTCGCGTTGCCGTCGATCGGTGTGGCGTTCACGGCGTCCCAGACCGCGCTGGACCTCGTGGCCGTCGGCTACTCGCTCGGTCTTGCCGCCTCGGTGCTGTGGCTCGGTGCCGTGGGCGACCACTACGGCCGCAAGATGCTGCTTCTGCTGGGGATCGGGCTGTCGATCCCGGCCTGCCTGGTGGCCGCGTTCGCGCCGACGATCGAGGTCCTGATCGTCGCCCGGATCGTCGGTGGGGTCTCTGCAGGGATGGCCTACCCCACCACGCTGGCACTGATCACGGCCCTCTGGGCTCCCGGACCCGCGCGGACACATGCCATCGCTCTCTGGTCGGCCCTCGGTGGCGCGATCGCGGCGCTCGGCCCGCTGGTGTCCGGTTTCCTGCTCGAGTCGTTCGACTGGGGATCGGTCTTCCTGGTGACGCTGCCGCTCGCGGTCCTCGCGCTGTACATGGCGTGGAGGTTCGTGCCCGCCCACGTCAACGAGACCGTCGATCCCGTCGACAATCTCGGCGGCATCCTGTCGGCGCTGCTCGTCGGGACGTTGATCCTGGCGATCAACTTCGCACCCGTGCCGAACATGGGGACGCTGGTGGTGGGCCTTGCCCTCATCGCGGTCGCGGCGGCGGTCGCATTCGTCATCCGCCAGCGACGCGCGACGAACCCGTTGTACGACCTCGACATCGCCGCCCGGCCGACGTTCTGGGTCGCGGCCTGCGCGGGCATCATCGTCTTCGGCTCGCTCATGGGCGCGATGTTCATCGGCCAGCAATACCTCCAGAACGTCCTCCAGTACACGACGTTCCAGGCCGGGTTCGCGATCATCCCGGCGGCGTTGGCGATGGTCCTGGTCGCGCCGCGCTCGGCGGTCATCGTCGAGGCGCGTGGGGCCCGATTCACGCTCCTCCTCGGCTACGTGTTCGTGCTTGGCGGGATTCCTGACCATGCTCCTGTTGTGGGGCGAGGCCAGCGGCTACCCGGTGGTCGGCCTCGGCTACGGTCTCGTCGGGATCGGCGTCGGCCTTGCCGGCACGCCGGCCTCGCGCTCGCTGACTGGATCCGTGCCGGTCACGCGTGCCGGGATGGCATCGGGCACCGCCGACCTCCAGCGGGATCTGGGCGGCGCGATCATGCAGTCGATCTTCGGCGCGCTGCTGACCGCCGGGTACGCGACCGCCGCGGCGGCAGCCCTCGCCGGCGTCCCGCCGAACCCGGACCTCACCGCGAGCGTCCAGAACCAGCTCACGATGTCCTTCGCAGGCGCTGCCGACATCGCCGCGCAGTATCCGCAGTACAGCGCCCAGATCATCGCGGCCGCGAAGGAGTCGTTCCTCGCCGGCGACCAATGGGCGTACCTGGCGGGCATCATCGCCGTCCTGCTCGGCGCCGCGCTGGTCTTCCTGAAGTTCCCGCGACTGGACGAGGAGCATCGGCTGCTCGCCGCGTACCGCGAACAGGACGCGTCGACGGCTCGCCCGCTCGCCGACGCCATCGCCCCAGCCATCGCCGACAGGCCAGCTGATGCACAGCCCGCCTCGCGTCCGCGCGTTCGAACGGAGGGCGTGATCCGTGGACCTCAGCGCGTTCGCCGACTTCAGTCTCGGCGACTTCACGATCATCGACCTGATCGCAGCGACGACCAACGCGTTCAACGGCGCGCTGCTCGCGCGTCAGCCGTCGCACTATCGCAAGTACACCGTCGTCGGCATCCTGCTGATCGCGGTCTTCGGCGGGATCGGCGGCGGCGTGACGCGCGACGTCCTGCTCAACGACATCCCGTCGGCACTGACCAACGCCTGGTACCTCATCCTGTGCGCCGTCGCCGGCTTCCTCGCGCTTCGGATCTCGGGCGAGCTCGATGCCGCGCGAAGCGCGCGTCTGTTCGACTTCATGTCGGCGTTCTCGCTGCCGTGGTATGCGGCGGTCGGCGCGAACAAGGCACTCGAGGCATGGCCTGCCGTACCTCGCCTGCATCCTCATCGGCGTCGTCGGCCCGACGGCCGGCCGCTTCCTGATCGACATCACGTCGGGCGTCACCCCGCAGCACTTCGTCCGCGGCGAGTGGTTCGTCGGGACGGCCGTCCTGACCAGCGTGGTCTACATCATCGCGGACGCAGGTCTCGGCCTGACGATCTGGCCGGCGACGCTGCTCGCGTTCGCGGTCGGGCTTCCCCTTCCGCGTCCTCGCTCGACGCCTGCGATGGGAGGAGCCGATGCCGACGAGACCCGGCCGGGGCTCCGGTGCTGAGCTCATGACAGACGAATGTCAGCGAACCAAGCCGTTCAAGGAGGCAGTGATGGCGACACCGTTCAAGGGCACGATCAAGCTCGACGTTCGGGATTCGACCCCCGATTGGGACCCGTTCGTCCCCCCGAAGCCTCCGAAGGACGCACCCAATGTCCTGATCGTCCTATATGACGATACGGGCCTCGCGGCGTGGTCGCCGTTCGGTGGGCGAATCAACATGCCGACGCTCCAGAAGCTCGCCGACAACGGCCTGACGTACAGCCAGTGGCACACGACCGCCCTGTGCTCGCCGACACGCTCCACCTTCCTGACCGGACGCAACCACCATCAGAACGGCATGGCCTGCATCACCGAGGGCTCGATCGGGTATCCCGGTGCGAGCGCCCACATCCCGCCGGAGTGCGGGACGCTGGCCGAGGTCATGCGCCAGGCCGGGTGGAGCACGTTCTGGCTGGGCAAGAACCATGACGTGCCCGGTCGACGACCTCGCCACCGGCGGGACCAAGGAGACCTGGCCACTGCACCAGGGCTGGGACCGGTTCTACGGCTTCCTCGGCGGCGAGACCAACAACTGGTACCCGGACCTCGTGAACGACAACCACTACATCGACCAGCCGTACTCGCCCGAGGAGGGCTACCACCTCTCGAAGGACCTGGCCGACCAGGCGATCCAGATGATCCGCGACGTCAAGGCCAGCGCGCCGTCGCGCCCGTGGCTCCAGTGGTTCTGCCCGGGCGCCAACCATGCGCCGCACCACGCTCCGCAGGAGTACATCGACAGGTACAAGGGCAAGTTCGACGACGGCTACGAGGCCTACCGCGAGTGGGTCCTGCCGCGGATGATCGATAAGGGCATCCTGCCCGAGGGGACGGAGCTGACGCCGATGAACCCGATGCCCGAGGGAACGCACGCACCAGGTGACGACGTTCGGCCGTGGGCACTCGCTGTCGGCGGACGAGAAGGCGCTCTTCTCGCCGGATGGCCGAGGTCTACGCCGGCATCTCCGAATACACCGACGCGCAGGTCGGCCGGATCGTCGACTACCTCGAGGAGACCGGCCAGCTCGACAACACCCTGATCTTCTACTGCGCCGACAACGGCGCGTCGGCGAAGGGACGCCGAACGGCTCGGTCAACGAGAACAAGTTCTTCAACGGCTGGCCGGACGAGATGTCCGAGAACCTCAAGCACCTCGACGATCTCGGCAGCCCGAACACCTACAACCACTACCCGACCGGCTGGGCGATGGCCTTCTCGACGCCGTTCCGGATGTTCAAGCGCTACAGCTACCAGGGCGGCGTGTGCGACCCGATGGTCATCCACTGGCCGAAGGGCTTCAAGGCGAAGGGCGAGGTCCGCCACCAGTACCACCACTCGACCGACATCGTGCCGACGATCCTCGAGTGCGTCGGGCTGGAGTTCCCCAAGACCCTCAACGGTCACGAGCAGGTGCCGCTGCCCGGCAACTCGATGAAGTACTCGTTCGACGACGCCGACGCGCCGACGCCGAAGGAGCGCCAGTACTACGCGATGCTCGGGACGCGCGGCATGTGGGAGAAGGGCTGGAAGGCCGTCACCGTCCACGGACCGACGTCCGGCCTCGGCCACTTCGACGATGACGTCTGGCAGCTCTTCCACACCGACGTCGACCGCTCGGAGGCCCACGACCTCGCCGCGCAGGAGCCCGAGAAGCTCAAGCAGCTGATCGACGCCTGGTTCGAGGAGGCGGAGAAGTTCAACGTCCTGCCGCTCGACGATCGGTTCCCGTACGAGATCATCAACGATCCGCGACCGCAGCCAGAGGCGCCCCGCTCGACACTTCGTGTACTACCCGGACACCGCCGACGTCCCGGAGTCGGTCGCGGTGAACACTGCGGAGCCGCTCGTTCAGGATCCTCGCAGACGTGACGATCGACACGCCCGAGGCGAGTGGCGTGATCTTCGCTCACGGCTCACGGTTCGGCGGTCACGCCCTGTTCCTCAAGCACCAGAAGCTCTGGTACGTCTACAACTTCCTGGGCGTCCCGCCCGAGCAGCAGTTCGTCTCCGACAAGCTCCGACCAGGCAAGTACGTGCTCGGCATGGAGTTCACGAAGGAGTCGATGGGCCAGTACCACGAGGCGCACGGGACCACGAACCTGTACGTCAACGACGACGTCGTCGCGACCGGGTCGATGCGGACGCAGATCGGTACGTTCACGCTTGTGCGGCGACGGCCTGTGCATCGGCCGCGACTCCGGCGACGCGGTGAGCGCGCGAGTACACGATCCCCGAACAGATTCACGGGCGGCACCATCCACCAGGTCGAGGTCAACGTCGGCGACGACCAGTACAAGGACCTGGAGAAGGAAGCGGCTGCGATGCTTGCGCGTGAGTGAGGCTGTTGATCGGCAGCCAGGCCTGGCCGCCGAGTCGCTACAGGAGGGAGCATGAACCCGTCACAGGACCCGCCCGGTGGGCATCACGATCCTCGCCGCCCTCGCGTTCGTGGCGCTGGTGCTGGCGGTCGTGCACCTGCTGCAGGCGCTGGGGATCCTGCGCTACTTCGTGGGACCCATCGCCATCCGCGACTTCAACCTGTGGTACGCGCTCCTGTGGGGACTGATGGTCTGGGTCTGGTGGTGGGTCGGCCGCGCGCTGCTCATGCAGGACCCGTCGGCCTGGATCTTCCTGCTGATCGTCAGCGGGTTCAACCTGATCTTCGTGTTCTTCACGATGATCGCCGCGAACACCACGTACACCGACCTCACCGCGAGCTTCCTGCTGAACCTCGCGATCTTCGGCTACACGCTGCTCCCGAGCACCAAGCGATCCTTCGGCACTCCAGGCCTAGGCGCTGACCGGCGCGTCCGGCCGTCGGGCGCCACGGGCAACAGGAGGCACAGAGCACCGCATGGCTACCGGCGACACGCTCGATCGTTCGCACCTGCCGATCCCCGACCCGCAGTGGGTCGGGGTCACGACGTATGACGCGAAGGACCCGGACACGAAGTTCCCGCCGATCACCCCGGTGCGACCGCCGGACGGGGCGCCCAACGTCCTGATCATCCTGATCGACGACGTCGGGTTCGGTGCGTCGAGCGCGTTCGGCGGCCCGTGCGAGACGCCGACGTTCGAGCGGCTCGCGGCCGACGGCCTGAAGTACACGCGCTTCCATACGACGGCGCTGTGCTCGCCCACGCGCGCCGCCCTGCTCAGTGGCCGCAACCACCACAGCGTCGGCATGGGCGGCATCACCGAGATCGCCACGTCCGCGCCCGGCTACAGCTCCCTGCGGCCCAAGAGCATGGCACCGCTGGCCGAGACGCTGAAGCTCAACGGCTACTGCGACGGCGCAGTTCGGGAAGTGCCACGAGGTCCCCGTCTGGGAGACGAGCCCGATGGGGCCGTTCGACCGTTGGCCGTCGCCTGGCAACGGGTTCGAGCATTTCTACGGTTTCATCGGCGGCGAGACCAACCAGTACGCACCGGCCATCTACAGGGACACCGTCGCCGTCGAGCCGGAGGTCGTGCCCGGCGAGGAGTACCACTTCACCGCGGACATGACCGATCGGGCGATCGAGTGGATCCGCCAGCAGAAGGCGCTGATGGGCGACAAGCCCTTCTTCGTGTACTACGCGCCCGGCGCGACCCACGCTCCGCATCACGTCCCGACCGAGTGGTCGGACAGGTACAAGGGCCGGTTCGACGATGGATGGGATGCCCAGCGCGAGCGCACGTTCGCCCGCCAGAAGGAGCTCGGGGTCATCCCCAAGGATGCGGAGCTGACGGCGCAGACCCGCGGAGATCCCGGCGTGGGAGGAGATCCCCGACGAGCTCAAGCCGGTCCTCGCCCGTCAGATGGAGGTCTACGCCGGCTTCATGGAGCACACCGACCACCAGGTCGGGCGGCTGATCGACGCGCTCGCAGGAGCTGGAGATCCTCGATGACACGCTCGTGTACGCGATCATCGGCGACAACGGGGCTTCGGCCGAGGGGACGCCGCGTGGCACGTTCAACGAGCTGCTCGTGCTGAACGGGGCGAACGATCTCGAGACCGCCGAGTTCATGGCCGAGCGGATCGACCTGTTCGGCACGCCGAAGGCCTACAACCACTACGCGGTCGGCTGGGCGCATGCGATGGACACGCCGTACCAGTGGACCAAGCAGGTCGCCTCGCACTGGGGCGGCACCCGCAACGGGACGATCGTGCGCTGGCCGAACGGCATCAAGGCCAAGGGCGAGATCCGCCACCAGTTCCATCACGTCATCGACGTGGCGCCCACCATCCTCGAGGCCGCCGGACTCCCGGCGCCGACCTTCGTGAACGGCATCCAGCAGGCCCCGTTCGAGGGTGTGTCGATGACCTACACCTTCGATGCCGCCGACGCCGACGACCGGCACACCACGCAGTACTTCGAGATGTTCGTAAACCGGGGCATCTATCACCGGGGCTGGACCGCCGTCACCCGGCACTCCGTGCCATGGGATTCGACGACGGGTCGCCAACCGATCGACGACGACGTGTGGGAGCTGTACGGACCGGATGACTGGACCCAGTCCCGAGACCTGGCAGTCGAGCAGCCCGAGCAGCTGGCCAAGCTGCAGCGCCAGTTCCTCATCGAGGCCGGGAAGTACAACGTCCTTCCCCTCGACGATCGGCGCGTGGAGCGATTCAACGCCGATATCGCCGGCCGACCACAGCTGATCGCCGGCAACGCGCAGATCCTGTTCGGCGGCATGGGCCGGCTGTCCGAGAACTCGCTGCTCGTCCTCAAGAACAAGTCGCATGCGGTGACCGCGGAGATCGTCGTCCCCGAGGGTGGCGCCACCGGGACCATCGTGGCCCAGGGCGGCGCGTTCGGCGGATGGAGCCTGTACTGCATCGATGGACGACCGGCGTATTGCTACAACCTGTTCGGGCTCCAGCAGTTCAAGACGTACGGCGCCGACCCGGTCGCGCGCCGGCGACCACCAGGTGCGCGTCGAATTCGCGTACGACGGCGGTGGTCTCGGCAAGGGTGGCACGGCCAGCCTCTTCGTCGACGGGGCGAAGGTCGGCGAGGGTCGCGTCGATGCCACGGTGCCGATGGCCTTCTCCGCCGACGAGACGGCGGACGTCGGCGACGACACCGCGACGCCGGTCACCGACGATCTCGAGGAAGGGAAGGCGGGTTCACGGGTCGGGTCAGATGGGTCCAGCTCGACATCGATGAGGACGCCGAGGACGCCGACCACCTCATATCGCCCGACGAGCGCTATCGGATCGCGATGGCGCGGCAGTAGTCCCCGAGCGACGATGCCTGACACTCGCGACCTCCTCTCGCCGCCCGGAGCACCGCCCGATCGCGACATGGTGTGGATCGCCGGTGGGACGTTCCGCATGGGCTCGGAGGAGTTCTATCCCGAGGAGCGGCCGGTCCATCGGGTGACCGTGGACGGCTTCTGGATCGATGAGCACCAGGTGACCGCGGCCGAGTTCCGCCGGTTCGTCAAGGCGACCGGGTACGTGACGGTGGCCGAGCGCCCGCTCGATCCGTCGGACTATCCGGACTGCCGACCCGGACCTCCTGCAGCCCGGTTCGCTCGTGTTCCGCATGACGCGAGGGCCGGTCGATCTCAGTGACTACCGGAACTGGTGGCACTGGGTCCCCGGAGCACAATGGCGACACCCGGAGGGGCCCGGCAGCGACCTCGGCACGCGGGATCGCCATCCGGTGGTGCACGTCGCGTGGGAGGACGTCAACGCCTATGCCGCGTGGGCCGGCAAGGAGCTGCCCACGGAGGCCGAGTGGGAGTACGCCGCGCGAGGCGGTCTCGATGGCGCGATCTACACGTGGGGCGACGACTACGACCTCGACGGCCGGATGCTGGCGAACACCTGGCAGGGCGAGTTCCCATGGCAGAACCTGCGCACGGACCGCTACGAGGGCACGTCCCCGGTCAAGTCGTTCCCACCGAACGGGTACGGGCTCTTCGACATGGCGGGCAACGTCTGGGAATGGACGACCGACTTCTACACGCCGCGCCACCCCGACGACGCCGGCCATCGCCTGTTGCGTGCCGGCGAACCCACGGGTCATCGGCGCCGGACCAGTCGTACAACGTCGGGCAGCCCGGCGAGCAGTTCCCGCGTCGCGTGCTCAAGGGCGGCTCCCACCTGTGCGCGCCGAACTACTGCCTGCGCTACCGCCCGGCGGCCCGCCAGCCGCAGTCGATCGAGACGTCGATGGCGCACCTCGGCTTCCGCTGCATCGTCCGAGCAGCGTAGGCGTAGCGCCGCCGATCCCTCCCGCCAGCACGCCACCCGGATGTAGGCGTGCGCGCGCCATGGGCACGTCGTCAGTCCTCGGTCAGAGTTGGGACCCCAGCACCAAGGAGCATGAGATGCCCAATGGCAAGCCCAACATCCTCGTCCTGTGGGGCGACGACATCGGCTGGTGGAATCCCAGCATCTACAACCACGGTTCGATGGGCTATCGGACGCCGAACATCGACCGGATCGGTCGCGAAGGAGCGATGTTCACCGACTGGTACGGGCAGCAGAGCTGTACGGCCGGTCGAGCGGCGTTCATCACCGGCCAGTCGCCGATCCGGACGGGGCTGACGAAGGTCGGCCTGCCCGGAGCGAAGGAGGGCCTCACCGCCGAGGACCCGACCATCGCCGACCTGCTCAAGGAACACGGCTATGCGACCGGCCAGTTCGGCAAGAACCACGTCGGGGACCGCAACGAGCACCTGCCGACGGTCCACGGCTTCGACGAGTTCTTCGGCAACCTCTACCACCTCAATGCGGAGGAGGAGCCGGAGCACCCGGACTACCCCGACCCCGAAGCGCTTCCCGAACTTCCGCGACCGATTCGGCCCCCGCGGCGTCCTCCACACCTGGGCGACCGACAAGGACGACAAGACCGAGGATGCCCGCTTCGGCCGGGTCGGCAAGCAGCGCATCGAGGACACCGGTCCGCTGACGAAGAAGCGGATGGAGACCGTCGACGAGGAGTTCCTCGCCGGCGCCATGGACTTCATCGACCGGGCGCACGCAGACGACAAGCCGTTCTTCGTCTGGTGGAACTGCCACGCGGATGCACGTCTTCACCCACCTCAAGGCGAGGTCGAGGGGCGTGACCGGTCTCGGCGTCTACCCCGACGGCATGGTCGAGCACGACGGCCACGTCGGGAAGTTCCTCGACAAGCTCGACAAGCTGGGCATCGCCGACGACACGATCGTCCTCTACTCGACCGACAACGGCGCCGAGGTCATGACCTGGCCCGACGGCGGCGCGACGCCGTTCCGAGGCGAGAAGGCCACGAACTGGGAGGGCGGCTTCCGCGTTCCGATGGTCATCCGCTGGCCGGGCGTCATCGAGCCCGGCACGATCAACAACGAGATCTGCGCCCACGAGGACCTGTTGCCGACCTTCGTTGCGGCAGCCGGTGAGCCGGACATCGTCGAGTCGTGCCTGAAGGGCCACAAGGTCGGCGACAAGACCTACAAGGTCCACCTCGACGGCTACAACCTGCTGCCGGCCCTCAAGGATCCACTTCCGACGGACGCGTGGCCACGGAAGCTCTTCCCGTACTGGGGCGACGACGGCGAGTTCCTGGCCCTGCGCTACGAGCATTGGAAGGTCGTCTTCCAGGAGCAGCGGGCGCACGGGCTGGCGGTCTGGGAGGAGCCATTCGTCGAGCTCCGCGCGCCGCACATGTTCAACATCCGATCGGATCCGTTCGAGCGCGGTCCCGAGGGCATCTACTACGGCGCGTTCAAGGCCGAGCACCTGTTCATCGTCGTGCCGGCCGCGGCCCTCGCCGCCGAGTGGCTGATGTCCTTCCGCGAGTTCCCGCCGCGGATGAAGCCGGGGTCGTTCAGCCTGGAACGGGTGATGGAGCAGGTCACCGCGCCGGCCGGAAAGAACTGATGCCGGCGGACCTGCAGTCCTGGAACGACACGCCGACGAAGGCCGCCATCACGGCCTTCGTCGCGCGTGTGACCTCGGGTCCGGATGCCGTCCCCGCCGAGGAGCGGATCGCGGTCTTCGACAACGACGGCACCCTCTGGACCGAGAAGCCGATGCCGGTCGAGCTCGTGTTCATCCTCAAGCGCTGGGGCGAGATGGCCGAGGCCGACCCATCGCTTCGGGATCGTCAGCCGTGGAAGGCGGCGGTCGAGCGCGACTACGCCTTCCTCGCCGGCGCCATCGATAAGCACTACGCCGGCGACGATTCGGACGTGAAGGTGCTCATGGGCGGCGTCATCGGAGCGTTCGCCGGGATGGAGGTCGAGGCGTACGGGGCGGCTGCCGCGGCGTTCGTCCGCGAGCGCCCATCATCCGACCCTGAAACGGCCGTTCCGAAGCGTCGGCTACCTGCCGATGGTCGAGCTGCTGCGCTACCTCGAGGCGAACGGGTTCACGACGTACATCGCGTCGGGCGGTAACCGCGACTTCATGCGCGGCTTCGCCGCCGACATCTACGGCATCCCGCCCGAGCGGATCGTCGGCTCCTCGAACGAGCTCACCTGGGTCGAGGACGGCGACGGCTCGGTCGTCTATGCGGCCGCGCCCGACATCTTCGACGACGGGCCGGCAAAGCCGATCCGGATCTGGAGTCGGATCGGTCGACGCCCGCTCATCGCCGGCGGTAACTCCAACGGCGACATCCCGATGCTCGCCTTCGCCGGCACGCAGCGCCCGTCCGGGTCTCCGACTCCTCGTCCTCCACGACGACGCGGAGCGAGAGGCGGACTACGTCAAGGGCGCCGAGACCGCGCTCGAACGCGCACGTGCCGAAGGGTGGACCGTCATCAGCGTGAAGAGCGACTGGTCGACCGTCTTCGCCGACCAGTCGGAGTGAGCGGGCCGGCGGCCACCGCCGGCGACCTCAGACAATGGTTGCCGATCCTCGCCTGGCTGCCGCGCTATAAGCCGGCGCGCCTGCGCGGCGACCTCATCGCCGCGGTCACCTCGTGGGCGCTGATCGTGCCCCAGGCGATCGCCTATGCGGAGATCGCCGGCCTGGTCGGGTACGCGCTGCTCGGGAGATCGAAGCAGCTGCTCGTCAGCCCGACCTCGTCGACCGTAGCGATCTCGTTCGCCCTCGTCGGGACGATCACGGCCGGAGACGCCGCCCGCATCGGCTCGCTGTCGGCCGCCCTCGCGATCCTGGTCGGGATCGTCTTCGTCGTCCTCGGTCTGGCCAAGATCGGCTTCATCGCCCGCTTCATCCCGACTGCGGTCCAGGTCGGGTTCATGTTCGGACTCGGCCTGACGATCCTGACCGGGCAGCTTTCCGAGATCCTCGGGATCCCGGGGGTGCATGGCTCGTTCCCGGAGGAGGCGACCCAGATCGCGCTTGGCCTGGGTGAGATCGACGTCGCGACACTCATCCTCGGTATCCTGGCCCTCGCGACGTGATCGGTGCCGTGTCGAGTGGCCTGCCGCTTCCCGCCCTGTTGCCCGACGTCGACCTTACTGCGGCGACGATGCTGGTCGAGACGCGCGAGGACCTGGCGGGGCGCGGCGTGGCGCTGGTCTATGCTCGCGATGTCGGCCAGGTCCGCGACGTGCTCCGCACGCAGGATGCCGACGCGGCCACGGTCTATCCATCCGTCGCGGCCGCGGTCGGGGAGGTCCGCTCCCCGCCGCACAATCCACCAGGACCGACGCCATGACTGCCGACGGCCCGGTCGACCCGATGACCGCCCGCCAGTTCCCGATCTTCGGGAGGACCGTCATCCTGTTCTTCGCGATGCGGATGGCGGCCAGGTTCGTGTTCACGCCACGCTGGTTCGCGCTCACCGGCTTCGCGGTCGGGCTGTTCCTGCTATTCAGCGCTACCCTCACACCGGCGCTCATCCTCGTCTTCCCCGCCTGTGTCGCGGTGCTGAGCGTCATCCTGCTGCGCAGGGCCCGCGAGATCCCCGAAGACATACGCCTGCCGGCGAGCGCCGGTACCGTGATGAACCCGCTCGGCGTGCCGAGCCCGAGGAGGTAGTCGATGTTCGGTGGCGTGCTCGAGTCCTGGAGTCCGATGACCCGCAAGGTCGTCACGGCCGCGGTCGTGGCGTCGATCGCCCTCGCCACGTTGGGGGTCGCAGCGAGAGTGGCGGCGGCGACGACCGTCTTGAACGGCACGATCGTATCGGCCGAGCCCGTGACCCTGTCGCCCGACGCCGTGGCGGTCGTGACCCTCGTGGACCAGACCGCGACGCCGGAATCGGGCGCCATCATCGGGGAGCAGCGGATCGACGGCGTAGCCTCCCTCCCGGCGGCCTTCGAGGTCCTCTACGACGACGCTCGGATCGATCCGACGCATTCGTATGCCGCGATCGCCTCGGTCGTCGACGGCGACACCGAATGGTCGACGCCGGTCCCGGTACCGGTGATCACTGGCGGACCATCGACGAACGTCGAGCTGTCGGTCGAGCCTGACGCCGAGGACCCCGCATCCATCACCGGCGAGATCGTGGCGCCGGCCCGCCAGGCGCTCACAGAGGACGCGGTCGCGATCGCCGCGCTGATCAAGGTGGAGACCGGGACGCTCGTCGACATCGAGACCGACATCGACATCGCGACCGACGCCACCGTGCCGTTCGCCCTCGGCTACGAGCCGGACCTCATCGATCCTGCCGCGAACTATGTGGTGCGCGCCGCCATCGTCGACGGGGCCGATGTCTGGGGTGCGCCCGAGGCTGTCGACGCGATCACCGGCGGCGTGGCGGCCTCCGCGCTCAGCGTGCCGGTGGTGCCACTGTCGGAGGACATCCCGGTCGCTCCAACACCGAGTGGGCCTCCGTCGGAGAGCCCGCCTCCGTCCGAGAGCGCGGCGCCATCGGAGAGCGCCGCGCCATCGGAGAGCGCCGCGCCAAGCGTCGAGCCGACCGAGAGCCCGACGGCAGCGCCGACGCCCACACCCGCACCGACCCCCACGCCCGCGCCGACGCCCACACCGGCGCCTACCCCCACACCGGCGCCGAGCCCGAGTCCGACGCCCTCGCCGACGCCGAGTCCGACACCGTCTCCGACCCCGAGTCCGACGCCCTCACCGACGCCGACGCCGAGTCCGACGCCCTCGCCGACGCCGAGTCCGACGCCCTCGCCGACCGAGGCTGCATCACCGACCCCCACTGCACCGCCGGCTGCCGGCACGGTCACAGGGACCCTCACGTATAACGAGACGGCCGAGCTTTCGGACTCCGCCCAGGCGGTGATCGTCCTCGTGGAAGGGGCCGGCAAGCCGAGCGCCGGATCGATCGTGGCCAGCGAGATCATCACGGAGCCAGGCCAGGTTCCGATCGCGTTCAGGCTCTCGTACTCGGACGTGGCGCTGGACCCGGCCGTGACCTACACGGTCCAGGCCACGATCGTCGATGTCGACCGCACATGGGCGACCGGCATGGGGACGCCGGTCATCACGAAGGACAACCCGACGTCCGGGTTGGACCTCGTGCTGACCTACCGTGCCGACCTCCTCAAGGGCAACGTGACGGGCACGATCACCGGCGTCGGCATCGAACTCACGCCGCAGGCGTTGTCCGCAGCCGTCCTGCTCGACATCGAGAACGACGCGACGGTCGGCATCGACGTCCGCCTGGCCGGGGACGGGGTGCCGGTCGATTTCTCGGTCCCGTTCGACCCGTCCACGATCGACCACGAAGCGACGTACGTCGTGGCGGCCGGGATCGTCGATGGCGAGGAGCGCTGGGAGAACCGAACGGGTGTCCCGGTGATCACGAACGGCAATCCGGTCGCGGACGTCACCGTGCCGGTCAGCGCGGCCGTCCCGCCGCCCGATAGCGGGCTCGGTCCGTTCGGCTGGATCGCCGCCGTCATCGGTCTGCTGGCGCTCGTGGCCGTGGTGATCCTGTACATGAGGTCACGCCGGCCACCGGAGCCAGAACCCGAAGGAGCGGCTGCCGCCGCCGCGGTCGGAACGTCCGAGGGTGCAGAGGCGACATCCGGCTGGTCGGCCGAGGAGCCGGCACCGGCCGAGGAACCGCCGACGTGGGGTGACTCGGAGGAAGCTGGACCCGAGGCCGAGGCTGCAACCGACGAGCCGTCGGCTACGCCAGCAGCGGAGACCGACTCCACGCCCCCGCCCGACTCGACGGCCGAGGCCGACGCCGGTCCGGCGACGGCCAGCGAGCCGGCTGCCGATGCGCCGGACGAAGCCGGGCCGCCGCCCACGCGCCCGCCAGGACCGTAGGGCGGCTCAGGCCTTCGGCTGCGAGGGCTTCGTCCGCCGGTCGTTCCCGGCGGGCGTGTCCGAGGTCGGTGGTTGCTGCACGCCGTCGTCGGACACGGTGTGCATCAGCAACGACGCCGCGACGTCGGCCGCCGGCCCGACCTGGACCATGGCTCGCGTGTTCGAGGCGAGGGCAGCCGCGACATCGAGCCGCCGGCTCTCGACGTCCCACTGCATGGCCTTCGGGTATTCGCGGATCCGGCTCTCGAGGCGCTCCAGCCGGGCGACCTCGTTGGTCGCCTCGAGCTCGATCGCCTTCTGGCGCGATGTGATCGTCTGTCGCTCCAGTGCCTCACGATCAGACTGGCGCAGGACGGCCAGTGCATGGTTCGCCTCTTCTTCGGCACGGAGCAACGTGGCCAGTCGGCGGGACTCGCGCGACGCCACGAATTCCAGCGGCGGCAGGACGTGGGTCAGGACGACGCGGACCACCTCGACCCCGTAGCGCGCGAGCGCTTCGCCGATGGCGGTCCGCAGACGCTCGGCCTCGGCCTCGCCCATGTCGAGGATCTCGTCCGAATCCTTCTCCCTGACCAACAGCCGGAGGGCTTCCTGGCACGTCGCCTGACACACCTGGTCGAAGTCGGGCGCGGCGATCGTGAAGACGAACCGCTCAGGGTTCGCGATCTTGAACGTCATCAGGATGTCGACGTTCGTACGGACGTTGTCCCGGGTCTGGATCTCCATCCCTGGCGCATCGAACGGCGTCTCACGGCTGGTGACGAAGTGGCTGGCGATGATCCACGGCGGCACCCAGTGGATGCCCGGGCCGAGCGTGCGATCGAACCGCCCGCCGCGGAGGAGGATGGCCTGGGAGCCTTCGGGCACCGGCACCCTGAACGAACGAAAGACACCCGAGCACGACGAGGATCGCGCCGAATGCGATCAGCCCACTGCGGAGGGCGAGGTCGAGGTCGAGGAAGAAGCCGACGACCACGGCGATGATCCCGCCCGCCACGAACTCGTTCCGGATCCGGAGGGCGTGTTCGGGCAAGACGACGATCGGAAAATGCCCGGCGCTGTCGGGGGTCGCCAGGGCCTCGGCGGTCTCATCGATCGGGACGCGCGCCTGGGTCAGCTGTGGCGCGACGATCGGCGGCGGCGGGGCGGCGGTGGAACCCTCCGGCTGGGCTGCCTGTGTTGCCGGATCATCTGCCATGCGCGTCCACCTGCATCGTCATGGTGTGGGGGCCGGTGCCGTCGACGGCGTCGTTCGCCGGACGGGAGCCGGCGGCACGCCAGGTCGGTAGACGGACGCGACCCGCGACGGTCGCCGGCCCAGCGCGCGCGCCCGCACGGGCGATCCCGGCAACACGCCCGCGGGCCGTGCTGGCTCCGACAGCCGGCCATGCACGTACCTGACGACGTTCACCGCGATCGCGATGATCGGCGCCGACAACAGGAGCGCCAGGAGGCCGGCCTGGCCGATCATGACCACGCCGGGCACGAGGATGGCGGGATGGACCCCGAGCTTGCGTTCCATCAGACGGGCTCCGAGGAGTGACGCTCCGATGAACCGGGCTCCAAGGTAGACGGCGAGGTAGACGCCCGCCCTGGCAGGGTCGATCGCCAACAGCAGCAGGACGGGCAAGAAGCCGAGCAGCGGCCCGATGACGGGGATGACCTGCACGGCGCCGGCCAACGCCGAAAGAGCGAGCGGCTCCTGGAAGACTGGGCCACCGACGCGCGATGACAGGCTCAGCCCGGCGTAGGTCAGCAGCCCGACGAGTCCCGCGACGATGACGTACCCGCGAACGTACGCTCCGGCCGCACGATCGACGATCGCAGCGATCGCCCAGGCATCCGTTCGCAGCCACCCGGCCAGTCGCCTGTCGACCGCGATGCGCGCCCGGTGCTTCTCGCTCATGACGGTGAGCATCCAGGTGGGAAGGACGATCAGACCGAGCAGCGCGCCCACCGCACCCAGCAGAGCAGGCACGATCGACCGGACGATGTCGTCGAGTCCACCGGATGCTCCTGCGAGGGTCTCGCGCACGGCTACGGCCAGTTGTCCGAGGATCGGGGCCGCGACCGCGGCCGTGCCCTCCGGCAGCGAGCCCAGTCGATCCTGAAGGCTGGCGAGGGCCGCATCGATCTCGACCGCCGTCGGCAGTCCCAGAGCGAAGCGGACGAAGGCGTTCGCCAGGGGTGGCAGGACGAGGACCAGGACCGCTCCCACAGCAAGCACGGCGGCCGACACCGACAGCAACGCGGCCATGGCGCGAGGCATGAACCGGTCGAGCACGTCGACGACCGGCAGGAGCCCGTACGCGATGATCCCGCCGACGAAGAACGGCAGCAGTGCCGGCCACGTCCCGACGGCGACTGCGATGGCGACGACGCCCACCGCGACCGTCAGGATCGACCGTCCCACGGCTTGCGGGGTGATCGTTCGCAGACGCGCCCGCAGGGCGGCCCACTCGGCCGCCGCGTGCTCTCGTCGGGTGGTGTCGGTGTCCATCGGCGCACCCTACCGCATCGTGGCGAGGTCGGCATGTGACATGGCGTCCGCCGGCGCCCCGCTCGGGGTGCACCCGCCTGCGGCGGGTCGGGCGCCGGTCGGACGCACGTCCCGAGTCTCGGACGTCGCGCTCCGTCGCGCGAGGGCGCGGACACCACAAGGGACGCGCTACTGTTCGCCGATGGCGCCCGGACCGCCGCGCTGATGGACACCGAGGGGTTCCTGGACTGGTTCACCTCGAACGGGGTGCGACTGCTGGTGGCTGCGGTCGTCCTGTTCCTGATCTACCGCTTCGCTTCGCCGGCCATCCACCGCCTCGTCATCGGCATGCTGAGCCTCCAACAGGCGACGCTGCCGGTCGGCAGCGCCCCGGCCGAGGAGCTGGAGAAGCGGGCGGTCACCCTCGAGGAGGTCATCCGCAGGCTCCTGCGCGCGACCGTGCTGCTGGTCATGGTCGTGCTGGTATTCGACGCGCTCGGCCTGTGGCCGCTGCTGGCCGGCCTCGGGCTGGTGGGAGCGGCGATCACCCTTGCCGGACAGGCGATCGTGCTCGACTACCTGACGGGCGTGCTCATCCTCATCGAAGGTCCCTTCTACCGGGGCGACTGGGTCCGCATCCCGGGTCCCATGGGCCTGGTCGAGGGCGAGGTCGAGGAGATCGGGCTTCGGCGGACGGTGCTCCGCGACCGCAACGGCGTCGTCCACGCGGTCGGGAACGGGCTCATCCGCCAGTCGTCCAACCTGACCCGGGTCTACTCGATGGCCGGCACCGAGGTCCAGGTCCTGCGGACCGACGACCTCGACCGGGCGATGGCGGTGGCGAACCGGGTCGGCATCGAGCTGCAACGGGATGCCGACTGGGCGCCCCACGTGCTGGAGGGACCGGTCGAGACGTGGGTCAGCGCGCTGACCGTCGACGGCGCGATCGTGCGCGTCCAGATCCGCGTCCTGCCGACCGCCTGGTGGCAGCTCGCGAGCGAGCTGCGGACGCGCCTGGCGGCGGCGCTCGCCGCGGAGGGGATCGGCTCGGGTCGCTGGGACATCCCGGTCCCGAGCGAACCGCCCAGGCTCGAGGGCGACGACCCGGTACCGGGGGGCGGCCCTCGCCGCTGAACCGCGCGCTCAGCCGATGACGTTGCGCTCCACGACGGGGCGACCGGCCGCGATCCGGTCGAACCCGAAGATCGACAGGTCGAGCGTGACGAACCGCCCGTGGACGATCAGCTCGGCGACGGCGCGGCCGGCGGCCGGTGCCTGCTGGATGCCGTGCCCGCTGAAGCCGTTGACGAACAGCATGTTCGGGACGTCCGGATGCGCGCCGATGATCGCGTTGTGGTCGAACGTGTTCAACTCGTAGTAGCCCGCCCACGCGTTGGTCACCCGGATCGCATCGAACGCCGGCACGCGCGCCGCCAGCGCCGGCCACAGCCGGGTCTCGAACAGGTCGCGGTCCACGTCGAGCGGCAGGTCCGCCGGGTCGTCCCCGGCCGCCGGGGCGCAGCCCGTGATGAATGCCGCCACCCTCGGGCCGGAACCACGCGCCGGACGTGTCGATCACGAGCGGGCAGCCGGGCGGCGGCGCCTCGACGTCGAACACGAACACCGAGCGACGCCGTGCCTCGACCGGCAGGGCGATGCCCGCCATCACCGCCACGGACCGGGCCCACGGTCCGGCGGCGTTCACCACCGCGCCGCACGGGATCGCGGTCCCATCGCCGAGGCGCACCGACGTGACCCGCCCGTCCCTGACCGCCAGCCCCGACACCTCGCCGGTCACGAGCGCCGCGCCGGCCGCGCGAGCCCGGGCCCGCAGCGCCTGGAGGAGCGCGTAGCCGTCGAACCAGCCCTCGCCCGAGCGGCCGAGCGAGGCGAGCCCCACGCCGTCAGCGGACATCCACGGGAAGCGCAGGACGAGCTCGGTGGCATCGAGCAGCTCGACGTCGGCGCCCTCGGCGCGCTGCACCGCATGGTTCTGCTCGAGGGTGTCGACCGAGGCGGGCGGCGCGAGATAGAGGTAGCCACCCTCGTGGATCGTGATGCCGAGGGCGTCGCGGATCCACTCGAACGAGAACCGCGACATCCGGATGTTCTCCGGCGTGGAGAACTGCTGCCGGATCCCGGCCGCGGACAGCGCGGACGACGCCTGGCGGAAGGTCGGATCCCGCTCGATCACCGTGACCGTGCCGGCGAACGCGGGGTCGTCGAGCAGGAAGGTCGCGACCGCACCGCCCATCACGCCGCCACCGATGACGACGACGTCGCGGGCGTCGGTCACGCGCGGCTCACCCGAGCTCGATGGCCACGCAGCACAGGCCCGGTCGCCGGTCGAGGTGGGCCGTCGCGCCGGCCGCACCGAACCCCTCGACCAGGCCCTCGGCCAGCGCCACGTTCATGCCACACACGAGATCGCGATGCCGTTCGACGAGGGCGTGGAACGGACAGTTGCCGAAGCGGATGGCGCCGTCGACGTCGTGGGGCTCATAGCCACGCGCCGCGAGCGTCTCGATCAGCGCCGCTCGACGCCGAGCCGTCGTCGGCCGGCGGCCGGCCGCGGTCCGGGCGGCCTGCCCGACCGCCTCGCCGACGCGATGCGCGGCCACCCGGAGCGTGTCCGGCGGGACGGTCTCGCTCATCGACTCGAGTGCGTCGGCCATGATCGCCGCGGCGACGTCGTAGCGTCGGTCAGGCAGCGAGACACGGACCTCGCGCGGGCCCCGCCGGTAGAGCTTCGCGGGGCGACCGGCGCCCGGCCCCGTTCGCCCGCTCAGGCGCCGGAACTCCACCGCCAGCAGGCCGCCCTCGGCCAGCCGGTCGAGATGGAATGCGGCGAGGGCGCGTGACACGCCGACCCCGGCCGCCGCCGCATCCCGACCAGCCGGCTCGCGCTGGGCGACCACCCAGTCGTAGAGCGACCGCCGGACGGGCTCGTCCAGCAGGGCGATCGTCTCGATGTCGTCGGTCGTCCGGGCCATGCTGGCCGCCATTCTAAAGAGCACCTCGGTTGTTCATGCATTGACAGTCGGACCGTGCGCGTTGTAAGACTAATGCATGCTCACTATAGAGCGCATGGGTCTGGGGCGGCTGCCGGTCCTGGTGAAGGTCGGGCTGGGCGTGATGGTGGTGGCCGGTCTGGCCGACGTGATGGCGCACCTCGAGGCCGTCGACCATGCCGGTCACCTCCATACCCACACGGCGACCGAGGCGGCGGCCCACCTCGCCGGTCTCGTGAGCATGGTCGTCATCTTCGTGGGCGTCGTGATCGACGGCGTCCGACAGGGTCGCGTCCGGCGCCGCACGCGGGTGTCCGGCGCGACGAGAAAGGAGTCCGTTGATGCCCTTCGGCGATTTCGTCAACCAGATCCCGGCACCGGTGTTCCTGCTCATCCATCTCGTCGCCTTCCTCGCCGGCGCGTACTTCGCGTGGCGCTCGTTCGGCGCCGGCGCGACGACGCTCGGCTGGGCGTTCAGCCTGTTCGCGTTGGCCGAGATCAGCTACATGACGTACCACCTCGACTGGACCGTGTTCCTGTTCGCGCACACGATCAGCGAGGTGCTCGACCTGCTCGCCTTCGTCCTCGTCTTCGTGGCGGCGACGCAGCGGGCCCTGGTGGGATCGGGCGCACCGGCTCGATGACCCGCGCCCTCTGGGCGACGCTGCCCGCCCTCGCCCTCGCCCTCGCCGCCTGCGGTGGCGGGGGCGGTGCGGCGGCCGAGGCCAGCCCCGTGCCGGCGACGGAGGTCGACCTGCCGAAGTCCTACAAGTTCGTCCCGGCGGCGATCTCCGTGACCGCCGGGTCGACCGTGACATGGACCAACCACGACGACTTCACGCACAACGTCACGCTGGACGGCAGCCCGCCGCTCACGATGACCCCCGGTGCGAGCGCGAGCCACACGTTCGACGCGGCCGGGGAGTTCGCCTACCAGTGCTCGCTGCACCCGCGCGACATGCGCGGGCGGGTGGTGGTCACGCCGGCGTAGCCGCCGCCTCGAGCGTCGCTCGCAGCATGTCGTCGCCCGACGGGCCGACGACGCGGAACGACCAGCGGCCACCGTCCGCCCACGCTTCCGTGGCGACGGTGGCGTCGGCGTCGACCGCGCGGACGTACTCGAGCCGGACCGTCCGCGGGATGGCCCGCACCGCATCCGTCCCGCCGCCCCGGATGACCTCCTGGTCGAGCCAGTCCGCGTAGACCGCGTTGTTGACGTGGTCCATCGGGTCGAGCTCCTGCGGCCGCACGTGGATCGAACCGGTCGCCCGGTCACCGGGCGTGGCGTCCAGCGCGACGCGACCGAGCGGGAAGGTCGCGGCCGGCGCGTGGAAATCCCGGTCGAAGTCCTTCGGCACGCGGGTGGGCGCCCCGCGAGCGTCGAGCAGCACCCAGTCGACGTGCGTCCACGCCACGACCGCCCCGGCGGCGTCCACGAAGTCGGTGCGGCGCCGTGCCCAGACCCTCCGCCAGCCGACGACCCGGGTCGTGCCGACGAGCTCGTCGCCGACGCCGATCTCGCCGAGGACGGCGACTTCGGCGGCCCGAGCCAGCCAGGCCAGGCCGCGCTCCCGGTACCACGCCCGGGTGAAGCCCCGCTCCGCTGAGTGGTACCACGCGAGGTCCTGCGCGTAGCGCAGCAGCACCGACGTTCGCAGGAGGCCGTCCGGCGCCGCCTCGTCGAACCGCACCCGGTAGGGCGCCGAGCAGGTGTCGGGCTGACGCTCGTCCTCGATCATCCGGCGGCAAGGTCGTCGAGCGACTCGAGGGCGACGACCGTCGTCCCGCCCGTCGGCGCGTTGGCCCTGGCCAGTCGGACGTCGCACGATCGCCGAGCATCGAACACGACGAGCGCGACGCGGAGCGGTTCGTCCTCGTCGGCCGCGTGCGATCGGGCGTCGTCGAGCTGGTGGAGGACGTCGTCGTTGATGCCTCGGGCCCCCCACTTGCAGTCGTACGCCTCCGGCGCGCCATCGCGCTCGACCGTGACGTCGTACGGATGGATCTCGGCGCGCACGCCGTCGAACAGGATCCGGCGCTCTCGGGCGATGACACTCGACCCCACCCGGCGAGCGAGCAGCCGCGCCGTCAGCTCCTCGACGATGGCACCGCGGAACTGGCTGCGCACCGCCTCGCCGCGTCCGGCGACCTCGAGCGCCACGGTGAGCACGGCCTCGGCCCGCCCGCGAGTGGCCGCGTCGACGTCAGGTCCAAGCAGCGTCGGGAACATCGCCGTCCACGTCGACGCCTCGGTCGACTCGCCGTTCATCACCGCCCGGGCCAGCACGCGCTCGGGCTGGCCGGCGCCGGCGAGGAGCTCGGCCGCCCGGGCCACGAGGGGGTCGGCCTGGATCCCCGCGTAGACCACGGCACGGCCGTCACGCGCAGCATCCTGGAACCTCATGTCGGCTCGTCCAGGGCGAGCAGCGCGACCTGTGGGTAGGTCGACAGCCAGTCGATGGCCCGGTGGGGGTCGGTGATGCGGCCGATCTCCTCGCTCGCGGCGTCGAGCGCCGCGGCGACGACTGGATCGATCGACTCGGCCGCTCGTTCGGCGGCGACCGCCCCAAGATGGTCGCGCCAGGCCTCGGACAGGTCCTGGATGTAGGACCACTCGTCGTCGACGCTCTCGGCGAGTTCGACGAGCGCGTCGTATGCCGTCAGCGCCCGTCCGATGGCGGCCTCGATGGTCGATCCGGTCGCATCGGTCATGGCCGAAGCGTACGCCGCACCCAAGTGGCGCGGTCAGGGTCGGGTGGTCAGCGCTCCCGCGTGGCCATCGCCCGTCGCGCCGGCGTGACGGTCCGGGTGGCGTGGCCGCGGCCCCGATCGATCACGGCGTCGTGGCCGGATCGGCGAAGGATCGACTCGAGCCGTCGCCGGGCTCGCTCGTCCCAGGCGCGCGAGTAGGCGTCGGTCGCCTCGGTCCGCAACCGGGCGGCATGGACGCGCTCGCCGGCGATCTCGAGCGCGGCGACGCGATCGAGGATGGCGCGGTACAGGGCAGGGAGCTCCTCGGCGGGAGAGTTCGGCTCCATCGTCGCCACCTTGGACTTCGGCCAACGGGGTGGGAATAGGCCATGGGTCCCGGCCGACGTCCGCCATAGGGGCCAGACCGTCAGTCACCGCGGTGCGCGCCGCTGCGGATCTCGAACGACGTGAAGGCGTCGGCCGCGCGCTCCCAGCTCGTGAGGACCCGCTCGACGAGCGCGCCGGCCGGCCCGACCTCGAGCGACGCCAGCAGCGACTCCAGCGCGGGTCGCGGTCCCTCGGCGACACAGCGCAGGGAGCCGTCGGCGCCGTTGGCCACCCAGCCGGTCAGCTCGAGGTCCATCGCCCGGCGCACGACGAAGTACCGGAAGCCCACCCCCTGGACGCGACCGCGTACGGTGGCGTCCAGCCGCTCGGTGGTCATCCGCCGGGCCGGTCCGCCGTCGACCATGCGAGCGCGAGATCGTCGAGCACCAGCTCGGGCGAGACGTTGGTGGCGATGAGGACCGAGGCTCGTCCGAGCCGGTCGAGGAAGGCCGGCGCCACCGCTGCGTCCAGGCGGCCGGCGAGGGCCAGGGCGTCGTCGAGGCGGGCGGTGTCGCGGACCGATCGCTCCAGGCCGCGCTGGCAGAGCGCGACGTCACGGGTCACGTCGGTCCAGATCGCGACGAGGTTCTCCGCCGCTCGGCGTCGTTCGGTCGCGGGCGTGCGGACCGGTCCGGCCTCGTCGGTCGCATCGTCCGGGGACTCCGTCTCGTCGGTGGGGGTGTCGGGCATCCGTCGCTTGCTACCGCGCCTGGGCGGGTCGGCGGCGGCGGGAGACGCGCCACCGTTCGCGCCCGTGCCGACCGGCGCCACCGTCGTCGCCTGCGTTGCCAGCGCCCGGACGCCGGCCAGCCGCTCCGCCGGGCGCGCGTCGGCCAGGTCGATCAACGAACGGCCGATGGCGTCGCGTTCCCGCAGGGCATCGGGCATATGCACCCAGGCGAGCGCCACGCCAGGTCGTCCGCCGGAGATCCGGGCGACCCGCGCGGCGACCGGCGGTTCGGCGGCACCCGCCTCGCCCAGGATCGCCTCGATGTCGCGGACGCCGACGGGTCCCAGTCGGATCCGGGCGCAGCGCGACCGGATCGTCGGCAGCAGCGGCTCCTCGGCGTCGGCGCACAGCACGATGGTCGTCGCGGGCGGTGGCTCCTCGAGCGTCTTGAGCAACGCGGCCTGCGCGTCCTCGTTCATCCGATGTGCCGACTCGACGATCGCGACGCGGGCCCCGCCCTCGACCGGCAGGAGCGCCAGCTCGGTGATCAGGTCGCGGATCCCGCGCACCTTCGATCCGGCGCCGCCGATGACCACCTGGCGGCCCGGTCCGTCCGGCGCCGAGCCGATGGACGTCGGGGTGGACGCCGGCCAGCACGAGTCGGCAGGCGCGACACGAGGCGCATGGACGCACGCTCGGGTCGTCCGCGGAGCACAGCAGCGCCGCCGCCAGGTCGAGCGCTAGCGTGGTCTTGCCGACACCCTCGGGCCCGACCAGCAGCACGGCCCCAGGTGGCCCGGCCCGGACCAGCGCATCGGTCGCCGCAAGCGCGGCGGGATGTCCCCGGGTCCGGGCCCCGTTCATGCGCGTCCGGTCAGGAGGCGGGCTTGGCCGTCGTCTTGCGGGTCGTCCGGCGCTTCGGTGCCTCGGCGTCGGTGGCCGCGGCGGCGTCGGCGCCATCGACCGGCGTCGCCGGTGCGTCGTCGGCGGAGGCGCTCGCGCGCGTCGTGCGGCGCTTGGGAGCCGCGTCGGCGTCGGCCTTGGCCGTCGTCTTGCGGGTCGTCCGGCGCTTCGGCGCGGCGTCGTCCCCGGCCGCCTCGGCGGCCTTGGCCTTCGTCGTCCGCGGCTTCGTCGTCGACGCCTTCGTGGTCCGGCGCTTCGGCGCGGCGACCTCGGCCGGAGCCTCGGTCACGGCCTCGGCGGACGCCCGGTCGACGTCCACGGAGGCCTTGCCCGGGACGGTCTCGGTGGCCTGGCGGGACGGCGCGGTCGGCCGTTGACCGACCTGGGCGCGCAGCACTGCCTCGAGCTCGGGCGGGACCTCGCTCCACGGCTCGGTCGAGCCGGATGCCCGGGCGGGCTCGCGTGGACGATCCTCCGGGGGACGCTGGTCGCGACCACCGGTCCGGCCGCTCACGTCGGGATAGCGGTTGATGCCGCCGCTCCGACCGCGACCGTAGCGCTCGCGCTCGATGGCCGACTGGTAGGCCGATCGACCGCCGCGCGGACCGCCGCGGCCGCCCTGGCCGCGACCACCCTGGCCGCGACCGCCTTGCCCACCCTGGCCGCCGCGTCGCTGCTCGGCGATGAGGTACTCGGGGATCTCGGGCTCGTCGAAATCCTCGTCGTCGGCGAGGGGCGCCAGGTTCGACGGGGCTGCCGTCGTGCCGAGCTGCGAATCCCAGACGGACCCGAACGGGGTGCTCCTCGGCGGCCGGGGAGCCTCGAGCGGCTCCTCGTCCTCCTCGCCCTCGACGAACGCATCCTCCGGGGCTTCCTCGGCGGATCCGGCGGGTGCGCCGTCCTCGGGTGCGCCGTCCTCACGCCCGCGGCCACGGCCGCGACCGCGACCGCCACGGCGGCGGCGGCGACGGCCACCGTCGTCACGCGCATCGGTGTCGCGCTCGCCGGCGTCGGCGCTCTCACCGCCCGCCGGCGCATCGAGATCGTCCAGCGTGAACACCTCTGCCGCGGCGAGTTCCGCCTCGGAGAGGCCGCCTCCGACCTTGGCCAGCCGCTCACCCGGGAGAGCGGTCACGCCATCGGCCGCCGCGCCCGATCCATTGGTCGAGACGGCAGCCGTGCGGCGCCCCCGGCCGCGCGACGAGCTCGCGGCGGCCGGCTCGGCCGCCCCGCTGCGACCGCGGCCGCGCCCCCTGCCGCCACGTGCGCCGCGGCCGACGCCGGTGCCTTCCGTCTGCTTGTCGGGGACCTCCGTCATCGACAGGTCGGCGTCGTCGTCGGCGACGCGCCGCCCGGAGCGTGAGCCCTTCTCGACGCGCGCGAGCTGGGTGATGTCGGTGAACAGGTCGGCGACCTCGATCAGGTCGGAGCTGGTGTTGCCGCGGAAGCTGATGACCTCGACGCGGATCCCCATCTCCTGGACGGCCCGGATGGCCGGCGCGAAGTCGCCGTCACCGGACACGACGATCGCGATGTCCAGGTTCCGCGCGGTCTTCATCATGTCGACGACAAGCTCGATGTCGAGGTTGGCCTTGACCTTCCCGTCGCCGTACTTGCGGATGTCCTTGCTGACGACCTTGTACCCGTGGCGGCGCAGGAAGTCGTGGAAGTTCCGCTGGTTCTCGTTATCCGGGTCAAGGCCCGTGTAGGCGTATGCCCGGACGAGGTCGCGGCCGGCACCGGCCGACTTGAGGAGCGTCACGTAATCGATGTCGACGCCCGCGGCCTTCGCCGCATAGAAGATGTTCGCCACGTCCACGAAGACGGCGACGTTCTTGCCCAACTGTGACTCCTATGGTCCTGGTGGATGTGCCCGGCCGGCGCGATCCGCTGCTCGGCGAGGCCGTTTGATCAGGTGCGGCGCGCGGTGCTTCCCACCGCCGCCACGTTTCGTTGGATGCGCGGACCGGCCTGGGTGAACCCCATGGCCGCCCATCGGCCGAGGGCCGCCTGGTCGTCCGGGCGTGCTGCCTCCACGACGGTGCAGCCCTTGTTGCTGGCCGAGCGGATGACCTCCTCGATGAGGGCATCGGCGACCCGGTCGCCGTCGTGGTCGGGATCGACGACCAGCAGATCGATGGTCCCGACGAAGCCGCCGGCGCTCACCGATGGGCGAAGGGCCAGGACGGCCCCGCCCACGACGTGTCGCTGCGTCTCGGCGACGAAGATGCTGGCCTGCGGCAGGTAGACGAGCTGGCGGAGCAGGTCCGCGGCGTCGAGCGTGCTCGCGCCACGGGCGGCACGAAGATCCGCGTCGCTGAGCGCGACGAGACGATCGATATCCGTGATTCGGGCGGCTCGGACCACATATTCCACGCCGAAGGTTCGCACCTCGCAGGACGGCGACCGTCGCCCCTCGACCGGGGCAGCCGACGGTGTCGGGACCGGTCAAGCCATCGCTCCGTTGCCGTCTGGCGCTGGGCCTCGGCGAGGGATGGGACCGACCGGCCTTGCATTCGGGTCGCCAGTGCATATGATACGGCATCGTTTCGGCGGTCACCTGCGCGCCGCCCGAGGCTGGTCCTGCGTCGCCTCCGTCACGCATCATCGCTCGCCCCCGCCGACGCCCTGGGAGGGCACCGTCGAACGGGACGAAGCGCATCAGCGTGGACGGGGCACCGTGGTTCCGGACGGGCCGGGTCGGATGACCTCTGACCGACGGTCGTCCCGGGTGGATCCGGGCGACCCGATCATCCAGGAGGAGTGTTCATGAAGAAAGCCAGGGTCGGTGCACTCGCTGCCGTCGCCATGCTCGCCTTTGCGGCGTGCAGCGGCGGGGGTGGTGGCGCCGCGAGCAAGGGCGAGATCGAGATCTGGTCCTCGCTGCCGCGTCAGGGTTCGAGCAAGGCCCAGACGGACACCATCGTCAACGCGATCAACATGGCGATCGAAGAGCGCGGCGGCGTCGTCGGCGGCTACAAGATCGTCTACAAGGACGTCGACGACTCCACTGCCGCAGCCGGCAAGTGGGACGAGGCGACCGAGATCAAGAACGCCAATGACGCCGTCGCCAACGACAAGCTGGTGGCGTACATCGGCACGTTCAACTCCGGTGCTGCGAAGCTGTCGATCCCGGTCCTCTGCGGCAAGGGCATCGTCATGGTCAGCCCGGCCAACACGGGTGTCGGTCTGACCAAGCCCTTCGAAGAGGGCGAGCCGGACAAGTACTACCCGAACGGGTGCAAGAAGAACTACACGCGCGTCATCCCGAATGACAATCTGCAGGGCAACGCGGGCGCGCTGTGGGCTTCGAAGCTCGGCGTCAAGAACGTCTACCTGCTCGACGACACCGAGGTCTACGGCAAGGGCATCGCCGACGTCTTCAACTCGAAGGCGGGCGAGTACGGCCTGACCATCCTCGGCCGCGACGGCATCGACGGCAAGGCGACCGACTACAAGGCACTCGCCCAGAAGGTCAAGGGCACGAGCCCCGACCTCGTGTACTACGGCGGGATCACCCAGAACAACGCGGGCCAGCTGTGGCGCGATCTGCGCGACGCGATGCCCGACGTCAAGCTGATGGGTCCCGACGGCATCTACGAGGCCGAGTGGATCGAGGCTGCGGCGGCCTCCGCCGAGGGCAGCTACATCACGTTCGGTGGCGTGCCGCCGGATCAGCTGACCGGCAAGGGTGCCGAGTTCGTCAAGAAGTACACCGAGAAGTACCCGAACAACCCGATCGAGGGCTACACGGCCTACGGCTACGAGGCGGCGAACGTCGTCCTTTCGGCCATCGAGCGGGCTGCCGCCAAGAACCCGGCCGACGTCCTGGCGCTGCGCGGCCTCGTCCTCGACGAGGTCAAGGCGACCAAGGACTACGACGGCGTCCTCGGCAAGTGGAGCTTCGACGCCGACGGTGACACCAGCGCGACCACGATGTCGGGGCTGATCGTCACCAGCGGCGAGTTCAAGTTCGACTCCGTCATCGAGTAGTCCCCTCCCTCGGAGAGGACGACCTGACCGGCCGTTCAGCGGTTTCGCTGGACGGCCGGTCGCGCATCATCCACCTCCCGCGGCGTTCGAAGGAGATGGGCCTTGGAGGAGCTGCTCAAGGCGCTGACCATCGGGGTCACGAACGGCCTGATCATCGCGATCATCGCGATCGGGTACACACTCGTGTACGGCATCCTCGAGCTCATCAACTTCGCCCACGCCGACGTGTTCATGCTGGGCACGGCGTTCACCTATTTCGCGACCGAGATCATCGTGGTGGCGATGGGCATCCCGGCCGCGTCGACGACGGCGCTCGTCCTCACGTTGCTCGCCCTGCCGATCGTCATGGCGCTCACGGCACTCATCAACTCCAGCATCGAACGGCTGGCTTACCGGCCATTACGCAACGCGCCGAGGCTGGCGCCGCTGATCAGCGCCATCGGCATGTCGTTCGTGCTCCAGAACGTCGGACTGCTGCTGCTCGGCCCGTCGCAGAAGGCGGTCGAACCGATCCTCCCGCGCACGGACCTGGTTCACTTCCCGAGTGGCAACGAGTGGTTCGGCGTCGATGAGGTGGCCGTCCTGGCCGTCACCGTCCCGCTGCTGCTGCTGCTGCGCTGGTTCGTCGCCAGCACCGGCAGGGCAAGGCGATGCGGGCGACGGCGCAGGATCGCGAGGCGTCAGGCCTCATGGGCATCGACGTCAACCGGACGATCTCGCTGACCTTCATCATCGCCGGCGCCCTCGCGGGCGCCGCGGGCCTCGTCGTGGCCCTCTACTACGGCCAGACCTTCTTCCAGTACGGCCTGCAGTTCGGCCTGCTGTCGTTCACGGCGGCCGTCGTCGGCGGCATCGGCAACTTGACCGGGGCGACCGTCGGTGGCCTCCTGATCGGCCTGATCGCCGCCATGTCGGATCGGTTCATCGAGGCGAAGTGGACGTCCGTCATCGTGTTCTCGATCCTGATCCTCGTCCTGGTCTTCCGACCGACCGGCCTGATCGCAGAGCAGCAATCGGAGCGAGCCTGACATGACGACCATGGCGCAGGCCCCCCGGCGAACCATCCGGAACCCGCTGGCGGACATGGAACCGCGGCGGCGCTCGCTGATCTACCTCCTGATCGTGATAGCGATCGCCCTCATCTATCCCCTGATCTATCGCGCACTCGAGGCGACCTTCCCGTTCATCCCGTGGCCGGGCGTCGCGGTGCTCATCACGTGCGCGATGTTCGCGATCCTCGCCCTCGGCCTGAACATCGTCATGGGCTTCGCCGGCCTGCTGGACCTCGGCTATGTCGCCTTCTACGCCATCGGCGCGTACACGACCGCGTTCCTCGCGTCGCCGCACTTCGGCGTCCACATCAGCTGGTGGATCGTCGTCTGGATCGCCGTCGCGGTCGCCGCGATGTTCGGGATCTTCCTCGGCGCCCCGACGCTCAAGCTGCGTGGTGACTACCTCGCGATCGTGACCCTCGGCTTCGGCGAGATCGTCCGGCTGGTGTTCCGCAACCTGGGCGACTTCACGCTGGCGCTGCCGGCCTTCCTCGGCGGGGCGATCCTCATCGGTCCGAACGCGAACCTGACCGGTGGCAACGTCGGGATCAACCCGATCGATCCTCCGAGCATCCCGATCGCCGGACCGTGGGGCCCGACGCTCGTCTTCTCGAACCAGAACGCCATCGCGTCGTGGTACCTGGTCCTGGCCCTGCTGGCGTTGACCTTCTTCATCTGCATGCGCCTGCGGGACTCGAAGCTCGGTCGCGCATGGATGGCGATCCGCGAGGACGAGACCGCCGCGGCCGCGATGGGCATCAACACCGTCACGACGAAGCTCCTCGCGTTCTCGCTGGGCGCGAGCTTCTCGGGGTTCGCCGGGGCGTTCAGCGGCGCCTATCAGACGGCGATCTTCGCCGAGACGTTCAGCTACAACGTGTCGATCCTGGTCGTGATCATCATCATCATCGGCGGGATCGGCTCGCTCCGGGGCGTCGTGATCGGCGCGTTCGCCGTGCTGTACGTCGATCGCACGCTGCTGCAGTTCCTCGGGCGACAACGTCCTCAACGACCCGATCCAATCGCTCGGCGAGCGCCACCGGGATCGAGCTGCTGCGGGACTTCCGACTGACGACCTACAACTACCTGATCTTCGGGTTCGTGCTGGCGGTGATGATGATCAAGCGCCCGGAGGGGCTCTTCCCGGACGAGGCCGCCAAGGCCGAGATGCACGGCGTCGGCATCTCGGCCGAGGTGACCGGAGCCGCGGGCGACGCCGAGCTCGCCGCGCTCGAGGAGCTCGAGCAGATCGAGCTCGAGGATGCGCCGCTGCCCGACCCGGATGCGCTACCGCCCGACGCGTACCCATCCGACGCCCCGGCCGAGCCGCGTGACGCCGGCCCGGGAGCACCGTCGTGACGGCGCAGCCGACCGCAGCATCCGGGGTCGCCGACGACCTCCTGGTCGCGACCGGCTGTACCAAGCGGTTCGGCGGGCTCGTGGCGGTCAGCGACATCGACTTCACGATCCCGCGCGGCTCGATCGTTAGCCTCATCGGGCCGAACGGCGCCGGCAAGACGACCTTCTTCAACATGATCACGGGCCTGTACGTCCCGACGGAGGGCACGATCTCGTTCGACGGCAAGGACATCACCGGGCGCAAGCCCCACGAGGTCGTCCGGGTCGGCATCGCTCGCACGTTCCAGAACATCCGGCTGTTCGGCAACATGTCGGCCGAGGCGAACGTCCTGGTCGGTCTCCACCATCGGCTCAAGGGCCGCTGGTTCGGGGCGATCCTTCGCCCACCGTCGATCATCCGCGAGGAGGAGGAGGCCCACGCCCGGGCGCTCGAGTTGCTCGACCTCGTCGGGCTGAAGGGCCGAGCCAAGACGCTGGCCCGGAACCTGCCGTATGGCGACCAGCGTCGCCTGGAGATCGCCCGGGCGCTCGCGACCGAGCCCAAGCTGCTCCTCCTCGACGAACCGACGGCCGGCATGAACCCCGAGGAGACGAGTCGGCTGACCGTCGTTCGTCCGCGAGCTGCGGACGAGGCTCGGCCTGACCGTGCTGCTCATCGAGCACGACATGAAGGTGGTGATGGGCATCAGCGACCGGGTGACGGTGCTCGACCACGGCGAGAAGATCGCCGAGGGCTCCCCCGCCGAGGTCCGCGCCAGAACACGCGGGTCATCGAGGCGTACCTCGGCCGCGGCGCGGCGGAGGCGGGCTGACATGGCCCTCCTCGAGCTCCGCGACGTCCATACCTACTACGGCAACATCCATGCCCTGAAGGGCATCTCGATCACCGTCGAGAAGGGCGAGATCGTCACGCTCATCGGCTCGAACGGCGCCGGCAAGTCGACGACGCTCAAGACCATCAGCGGCCTGCTGCGGCCTCGCCAGGGCGAGATCTGGTTCGACGGTGAGCGTCTCGACGGCACCCCTGCCCACGACATCGTGAAGCAAGGGCATCTGCCAGTCTCCCGAGGGCCGCCGCATCTTCCCGCGGATGAGCGTGCGCGAGAACCTCGAGATGGGTGCCTTCCAGCGACCCAAGGGCGCGGAGATGGACGCCGACTTCGATCGGGTCTTCACCCTGTTCCCGCGGCTCAAGGAGCGCGAGTCGCAGAACGGCGGGACGCTGTCGGGTGGCGAACAGCAGATGCTGGCGATCGGCCGGGCGCTGATGGCGCAGCCCACAGCTCCTGCTGCTGGACGAACCGTCGATGGGCCTGGCGCCGATCCTCGTCGAGCAGATCTTCGACATCGTCAAGGACATCAACGCGGCGGGCACGACCGTCCTCCTGGTCGAGCAGAACGCGCTGATGGCGCTCGGCATCGCCCGGCGCGGCTACATCCTCCAGACCGGCGAGATCGTGCTGCAGGACGTCGCCGAGCGGCTGATGACCAATCCCGAGGTCCAGAAGGCCTATCTCGGCACCTAGCTACCCGGCGGCGATGGCCGCCGGTCGCATCCGATGGCGCCCGACGCGCATCCGGTTGCCGCACACCGACGCCTCGCACCAGATCCGGTTGCCCTGGCGCGAACGGTCGACGAACAGCCACCGACAGCGCGGGTTGCCGCAGCGTCGGATCAGCGCGCGGTCGGCCGCCAGGTCGAGCGTCGCGGGCAGCAGGTCGTCGGCGATCCCGTCCCAGCCCGCCGCGGCGGATCGGACGGTGCCGTCGCGGGTCACGCGGAAGACGACCCCGTCGAGCATCGCCTGGACGGCGTCGCGCCAGGCATCGATGTCGAGCGCCGGGTCGTCGGCCAGCGAGCGGATGAGCGCCCGCAGCGAGGTGAGCCGGTCGAGGTGGGCGTCGGTCGGCGTGCTGCCCGGATCGGGGATATCGTGGGTCACGAGGAACTCGACCGCCGATGCCGGCGACGCCAGATGGTCGTGCGCGGACTCGCCGGGTCGGGCTCGCCGCCGGTAGTGCGCACCGGGCTCATGGAGGCTGTTGGCGAGCCCGAGGGCCGACCCCGCGTCCAACCGAAAGGTAACGCCATTCATCGGTGCTGATACGTTACCATCCGCCCGCATGACCGGACCGATCCTCTCGCTCGTCCTCGCCCGACTCCGCCGGCGGGGAGCGACCGCGCTCATCTCCATGGCGGCCGTCGGGGCGGCCGCCGCGCTGATCGCCATCGTGTCCGGCATCGGGCTGGTCGCGGCGGATGCCACGGTCGCCCGCTCGCTCAACGGCGCCGGCGCCGATCGGCCGCTCGTCCGGATCTCCCGGTTCGCCGCGACCGCCACGGACTACGACACCGTCACGAGCCGCGCCGACGACACGATCGCGACCCACCTCGGCGGGCTGACCGAGCCGCGCGTGCGGGGCGTCATCACCCGCGAGCTGCAGGACCTCGACCTGCCGGTGTTCGAGCTCGTCGTCGGCGTCGACGAGCCGACGCCCCTGGTCACCGTCGTCGAGGGCCGGCTGCCGAGGCCATGTACCGACGGCCGGGCGTGCGAGGCGATCCTCCTCTCGGAGACCGCCCCCGAGTTCGAGTTCACGACGGCCCGCCCCGCGGCCGATCTGCAGCTCACGATCGTCGGCCGGGGCCTCATCGACCCGGCGCTGCCGTTCGGCGCGCTCGACCAGCGGGGACCGTTCGGGGAGATCACGATCGGCGGCGGCGACTACCAGACCGGCCGACGGAGCCCGGCCGTGCTGATGGTCGACGGGGTGGAAGCGATCGCCCGCGCCGCCGCCTTCGACCTCACCGGCCGCACCTACGTGTGGGCGGCGCCGGTCGACGTCGACGCCCTCCACCCGTGGACGGCCGGGGCGTTCAGCGGCGCGGTGGAGGGCCTGACCCGCGACCTCGCGGCGGCCGACCCCGCCTACGGGGTCGAGAGTCCGCTGACCGCGATCGGGGTCGCGCTCGGCCTCGCCGACGCGTCGTCGGCGCGATTGCTCCTGATCGGCTCGCTGGGCGTCGCGATCCTGCTCGCCTTCGCGGTGTTCCTGGCCCTCGTCATCCGCGACGACGTGGCCGCCGAGGTCGCACGGCTCGACGCCGTCGGTGCCCGCCGGCGCGACCGGCTCCGGTTCCTCGTGCTCGAGGCCGCCATCCCGGCGGTCATCGGCGGCGTCATCGGCTGGGCCTGCGGGGCCGTCGTGGTCGCGATCCTGGCCGGCTGGGCGTCGGCCGACGCGGGGGCGATCCTGGCGGGCGCGACGCTGGCGCCGACGCCGCTCTTGGCCGCGGTCATCGTGATCGTCGTCGCCATCGTGACGACCGTGCTGGCGACCATGCCGGGGCGCTCGTGGGGCGGCGGCGTCCGGACGATCGTCGCGATGGTGCTGACCGCGATCGTCGTGCTCGCGTGGCAGCTCGCCGCCGCGGGTCCGCTCGACGCGGCCGCGCTGGCGCGGTCCGTGAGCAGCCCGATCGTGGTCCTGCTGCCGCCGGCGCTCGCGTTCGTGGCCGCCCTGCTGCTGGCGACCGCGATGCCGCCGCTGCTCCGGGCGATCACCCGGCGGTCGACCCGCGCGCCGCTGGCGCTCCGGCTGTCGCTGCTGTCGCTGTCACGCGATCCGGGTCGCCCGGCCGCGACGATGACGCTGCTGGCGTTCAGCATCGGGGCGATCGTCTTCGCGACCTGCTGGTCGGCGACGCTGCGCGCGGGCATCGGCGACGCAGCCGCGTATCGGTCGGGCCTGGACCTGCGCGTGACGGAGCTCGGCACCGGGCTGTCGATCGCGCCCTCGGTCGTGCCGGTCGATCGCTACGCCGCGCTCGGCCCGGGGGTCACGGCCGTGCCGGTCTACCGCGAGGGCAGCACGACCCAGCCCGGCAGCCGGGTCGACATCATGGGCATCGACCCGGCCGTCCTGCCGACCCTGCCGGGCTGGCGCCGCGACTTCTCGTCGACGCCGGTCGACGAGCTTGCGCAGCGGTTGCGCGTCGACGCCCCGCCCGGCGGCTGGCAGGTCGGCGGGCATCGGCTGCCGGCCGGCGTGCCCCGCCTCGACGTGCGCCTGCGCTACGCGGGCGAGCCGCTTCGGCTCGACGCCGTCGTCTGGACGCAGGACGGCGACTCGACGCGGATCCCGCTGGGCACGATGCGGGACGGCATGACCCGGGCCACCGCGCCACTGCCCAAGAGCGCGATCGGCGGCTGGCTGACGACGCTCGTCTTCTACAACGACCGCATCGTCGCCGGGTCCGGCCACCAGCATGGCGTGTTCCGCTCGACGGTCAGCTTCGAGGGCCTCGACGGGCTGGTCGACGACCGCACCATCGGTCTCGAGGTGTTCACGGTGAGCGCGGTCATGATCAAGGCGCCCCAGGTCACCGACGGCGTCGTCCTGCCGGCGATCGTCAGCCCGGACCTGGCCGGCGAGGCGCGGCCCGACGGCACGCTCGACCTGCATGTCGGCAGCGGCACGATCCCGATCCGCATCGTCGGGACGGCCGACCGCGCGCCGACGCTCGTCGACCCGCGGCCGCGCTTCGTCATCGTCCCACTCGACCCGTTCCTGGTGGCGGTCGCCTACGCCGTGCCGGGTTCGGGCCGGCCGTCGGAGATGTGGCTCAGCGTCCCCGACCCGGCCCGCCAGGCCGAGGTCCGGACCGCGCTGGCCACGCCGCCGTTCCGCTTCGCGCAGGTCGCGTCGCGGTCCGACCTCGTCGCCGAGGGGGCTGCCGATCCGCTGAGCCAGGCGATCGTGTGGGCCCAGGTCGTGGCGGCGCTCGCCGGGCTGACGCTGTCGATCGCCGCGCTGGTCATCGGGGCCATCACGGACCTGCGCGACGAGCGCGGGGAGCTGGCCGATCTCGAGGCGCAGGGCGTGCCACCCTCGTCGCTGCGCTGGCACGCCCTGGCGCGGAGCGCGTGGCTCGCCATCGGCGGCAGCATCGCCGGACTGGTCGCGGGTCTCGCGCTGGCCGTCTTCGTGACGGGGGCGTTGTCGATCGATGCCCGCGGTCAGTCGCCGATCCCGCCGCTCGTCGTCGTCCTGCCGCCGCTCGAGATCGCCATGGTCGTCGGCGGGGTGCTCGTCGTCGTGCTCGGGTCGGTCGCGCTGCTCGCCGCCCGGACCTTCGGCCGGGCGACGCTCGGTGAGCGGCGGGGCGGACCCGCGAACCGGCGGGCGGAGCGGGCGTGGGCGACCGGGCCGGAGCGGCTCGATGGCTGACGCGATCGTCGGCACCGGACTGATCCGCATCCACGCGTCGCCGGCCGGTCCGGTGGCCGCCCTGCGCGGCCTCGACATCACGGTCGGCAGCGGCGAGGTCGCCGCCGTCATCGGCCCGTCGGGCTCGGGCAAGTCGACGCTGCTGCGTCTCGTCGCCGGTCTCGACCGCCCGTCCGCGGGCCGGCTCTCGGTCCTCGGCGAGGACCTCGCGCTCGCCTCCGACCGGGAGCTCGAGCGGCACCGCCGCGAGCACGTCGGCATCGTCGAGCAGCACTACCGGCGGGCCCTGTCGCCGTACCTCACGGTCGCCGCGGCGATCGGCCTGCCGCTGGCCCTGCGCGGCGTCGCGACGGTCGAGCGGTCGCGGCGGGTCGGCGAGCTCCTCGAGCGGATCGGCCTGCCGGACCGCGGCAGCGCGCTCCGCCACGAGCTGTCGGGCGGGGAGCAGCAGCGGGTCGCGTTCGCGGTCGCGCTGGCCACCCGACCGCCGCTCCTGCTGGCCGACGAGCCGACGGGCGAGCTCGATGCGGTCACCGCCGAGACGATCCTCGGCGTGCTGCGCGACCTCGTCCGGGCCGAGGGCAGCACCTGCCTCGTCGTCACCCACGACGAGCTGGTCGAACGGGTCGCCGACCGGGTCATCCACGTCGCCGACGGACGGGCGGTCGCCGAGCGGGTCGGCGGTCCGGGCTCCCCGCCCCTGCCCGTCCGCGACGCCCAGGGCTGGCTCGCGCCGCCGCTGCCGGAGCCGTCCACGCCGCTCTCGCCGGCCGTCCGGCCCGACGACGGCAGCGATGCCGTAGTCCTCGAGCGGGCCGCCCGGCGCTACGGCGCGGGGTCGACGGCGATGCTCGGGCTGCCGCCGACGAGTGTCGCGCTGCGGGCCGGTCGCTTCCACGTCGTCACCGGTCCGTCGGGCAGCGGCAAGACCACGCTGCTGCGCCTCGTGGCCGGTCTCGACCGTCCGACCGACGGCCGGGTCGTGACGCTCGGCACGGACCTCGCGACGCTCGACCGCGACGGGCTCGCACACTTTCGCGCTGCGCACATCGGCATCGTCGACCAGGTCCGCGACCTCGTCCCGTTCATGACCGCCCGCGAGAACGTCGAGCTCGGCCTGGCGATCCGCGGTGTCGCACCCGACGACGCCCGACCGCGGGCCGAGGAGGCCCTCCGCTCGGTCGGGCTGGGCGACCACCTGGACCGGGCGCCCGACGGGCTGTCCGCGGGCGAGCGGCTCCGGGTCGCGCTGGCGCGCGCCCTCGCACCCCGGCCCGACCTGCTGATCCTCGACGAGCCGACGGCGGCCCTCGACCGGGCCGGGGCACGGTCGGTGGCTCGACTGCTGGCCGGGCTGGACGACGGGCGGGTGACGGTCCTCGCCACGACCCACGATCCGGCGCTCATCGAGGCCGCCAGCGACCGCCTCGACCTGCCGGCGCTCGTCGCCGCGTCCGCCGCCTAGCGGTAGTGTGGCTCCCGGGTCATCCGGTAGACCGCGCGCGACAGGATGCCGAGGCCGATGGCGGCCACCCACAGCCCAGGGCCGTTGGTGAGCACCTGGGCGGGCTCGGTGAAGCGGAATGCGCCGGCGGCCAGCAGCTGCACGATCCTCCAGCCGAAGCCGACCCAGCCGACGATCGCGAGGAACGCGTACGCCTCCCACCGGTCGATCGCGGTCGGCCGGTCACCGACGGCGTAGGGCAGAGCGACGAGCAACAGCGTCGCGATGGCGACCAGCAGCACGATGATGCCGCTGCCCTCGAGCGCGTTACCAGACAGCGGCGGCAGGCCGCCGGGCTGGGCGACCTGCCACCACGGCAGGACGCAGCCGACGAGGATCACCACGGCGCCGATGGCCGCCAGCGTCCGGCCACCGCCGAGGGGCCGCCGGTGCATGGTCACGCCTCGACGGCCTCCTCCTGCCCCGCCCCGGCACCGTAGACCTCGGGCTTGAGCACGCCGACGAAGCGCAGGTTGCGGTAGACCTCGCCGTAGTCGAGGCCGTAGCCGATGACGAACTGGTCGGGGATCTCGAACCCGATGTAGTCGACCGGGATCTCGACGAGGCGACGGGCGGGCTTGTCCAGGAGCGTGCAGATCCGCAGGGTCCGCGGGTTCTTGCCGCGCAGGTAGCGGATCAGGTAGTTGAGGGTCAGGCCGGTGTCGATGATGTCCTCGACGATCAGGACGTCATCGCCCTCGATGCTGGCGGACAGGTCCTTGAGGATGCGCACGAGGCCCGAGGACTCGGTCGTGCTGCCGCCGTACGAGCTCACCTCCATGAGGTCGATGCGCAGCGGGAGGTCGATGGCACGCATCAGGTCGGCCATGAACGGCAGCGACCCCTTGAGCACCGACACCAGCGTCAGCGGCCGGCCCGCGTAGTCGGCCGTGATGCGTGCGCCGAGCTCCGCGACCTTCGTCGCGATCTGCTGCTCCGTGAGCAGGACGTCGGCGATGTCGCCCTGGAGGTCGACCGGCCGGACGCTCACCTGCCGGGCACCTCAGGACCGGGAGAGGCGCTCGCCGCCCGAGGGCCGCGCCGCCGACCGGTGCCGATGACGCTGGCGACGCGCGGCGCGGCGATGAGCGGGGCCGTGGCCGCCGTCCCCTCCGCGAGATCGGCGATGGCGGGCTCGCCGAGCGCGTGCGGCAGGGCGACCTGGCCCGACGAACCCGACAGGCCGTCGACCAGCGCGTGCTTGCCGTACTTGAGCATCAGCGCCCGGAAGTCGCGCGCGTAGAACAGCTTGATGTTGACCGACGGGTAGAGCTCGCGGAGCCGACGCAGCTTGCGGTTCTTCTTGCGCACGAGCTTCTGCCGGAGCGTCGTCATCTCGAGATAGAGCTCGAGGTCGGGCAGGTAGAAGTCCGGCGAGAAGCTCTCGACCACCGCGCCGTCGAGGTTCCACATGATCGGGAAGGTGTGGGGTTCGTACTCCCAGCGGACCGCATAGAAGTCGAGGATGCGGGCCATCTCCGCCTCGCTGGCGTGGGCGAACGGCGTACGAGACTCCATCGGCGGCCAGTCTACCCGAGCGGCCGTCAGGCCGATGTCGCCATACCCCCTGGGGGTATGAGTCGACATGCGCTATCATGCGCGCCATGGCGACCACCTCGTCCCGGCGCAGCGCGCCGCCCGATCCGAGCCACTTCCGTCACAGCTATGCGAAGGATTCGGCCCAGCTCATGCGCCGCCTGTCACGCATGGAAGGCCAGGTCCGCGGCATCGCGAGGATGATCGAGCGGGAGGAGTACTGTGTCGACATCCTCCAGCAGACCGCTGCGCTCCGTGCGGCCGTCGACGCCTTGTCGATCCTCGTCCTCGAGGATCACGTCCAGGGGTGCGTCCGGACCGCGGCCGAGCGAGGCGAGGCGGACCAGTACGTCGACGAGGTGATCGACGTGGTGCGTCGGACCCTGGGCCGTCCGGTACGGAGCACCGCTCGCTCCACCTGAGTGTCCGGTACCTTCGGCGCCATCGGAGGTCCGCTCGGGGGATGACGTTCGAACCAAGTCCGCCACGACCATCTGTCTGCACATGACCGAACCGAACCGAACCCGACCGACCACGCCGCGACCGCCACGCGTCCCCGCCCCGCCGCCCTTCGTCGAGCGCCGCCGGCGCTCGCGTCGCGCGGCCGACCGCCTGGCCGACGAGGAGACGCGACTGCTCGCGCTGTCGCTCGACGTCCTGGCCTCCGACCGGCCGGCCGAGGAGCGCCTGGCCGGCCTGCTCGACATCCTGGCCGACACGGTCGGCGCGGAGCGCGCCGCGGTGGTCACAGAGGGCGATCAGCGACGCGTGGCCGTTGCGGCCTCGGGTGCGAGCGACACCGCCTCTGCGACCGACCTCGCGACATGGCTCGACGCGGCCGCGCCGCGCAGCCGCGCCCGGCGGGCTGCAGCAGGCCCGGCCGAGGTGGTGGTGGCGACCCGGTCGCCGGGGCTCGCACCGGCCCGCCGGCGCCAGGCCACTGCCGAGCCGCACTACGGGTGGCTGCCCGTCCCCGGGGCCGGTGAGGTCACGCTGGGGTTCACCTTCGCCCGTACCGAGGACGCCGCTACGGTCGGGGAGCGGTTGCCGCCGAAGCTCGCCCGGCACGCCGCCGTCGCACTGGCCCTGGTGACCGAATCGATGAGCATCGAGCGCGAGCTCGCCACCCTGCGCGCGGCCGAGGCGGAACGCGCACGCTACGTGTCGACGGTCGCCCACGAGCTGCGGACCCCGCTGACCGGCCTGTCGGGCTACCTCGACCTGATCCTCGACGGGCACGTCGCCGACGAGGCGATCCAGCGCGAGTTCCTCGAGCGCGGGCGATCGATCGTCGAGTCGATGTCCGCGCTGGTCGGCGACCTGCTCGAGCTGTCCCGGCTCGAGTCGGGCTCGCTCGTGCTCGAGAGCGCGCCCTTCTCGGTGGCCGACGCGCTCAACACCGTCGGGTCAGGGCTGCTGCCGATCGCCCTCGACCGCGGCGTCCACTTCGTGACGACCCCGCCATCCCGCATCCGCACGGCGACCGCCGACCGGCGGCGCGTCGAGCAGATCCTCACGAACCTGGCCGCGAACGCGCTCAAGTACGGCGCCGATGGCGGCGAGGTCGAGCTGGTGGGCCGGTTCGACGGCCAGGTCGCGATCGTCGCGGTCCGCGACGAGGGCCCGGGCGTCGCCGCCGAGGATCGCGCCCGGATCTTCGACCGCTTCTACCGGATGGCCGACCATGAACGGGTCACCGGCACGGGTCTCGGGCTGTCGATCTCGCGCGACCTCGCGCGGGCGATGGGCGGCGACCTCGATGTGGCGAGCGTGCCCGGCGTCGGCTCCGCGTTCCTGCTGGTGCTGCCCGGTCCGAGCGCGCCGGTCGACCCGGCCGTGATCGAGACGGCAACGGCGGCCGCGATCGCGGCCGAGACCGAGCGACTCGAGGCGATCGCCGCGGTCCGCGCCGCAGGCGGCGCCGGCGCGGCACCACGACCGGCCGGAGGGACCCCGAGCCCGAAGGTCCCGGCGGCCCTGGGCTAGCCGCTCGCGACTACTTATCCACCAAACCCCCGGACGGCGGGGAGTTCGTGGATAACCCGGTTGACGCTCCGGGGCCGTGGCTCGTACGGTCCCTTCCCGCACTGGGGCGAACGCGAGGGTACCGCGGTCCACGAGGGGCTCGGGGAGACCCGGCCACGAACCGGATGGATCGCGGAAGACCGGACGACCCATCGCCACTGGTGCGAGACGAGTCGATGCCGGGAGCGGTGCCGCGCCGCGGGTACGCACCTCCAAGGAGGCGTACCGATGGATCGCAGACGCGAGCCGCTCCCGACGCGCGTCCAGGACACCCAAGGTCTGCCGGCTGCGTTCGGCGATGCCCTGCGGGCGGGGCTGATCGATCTCGCCCTCGACCTCCCGGCCGACGCCCTGACGACGATCGAGGGGCACGTCCGGCTACTCCTCGCGTGGACGCCGGCGATCAACCTCACCGCGATCCGGGAGCCGGAGGCCGTCGCCCGCGGCCACGTCGTCGACAGCCTCGCCGCGGTGTCGTGGCTGCGGTCGCGAGGGATCGATCGCATCCTCGACCTCGGGTCCGGCGCTGGCTTCCCGGGCCTGCCGCTCGCCGCGGCCGTGCCGGGGCTCGAGGTCGCCTTGCTCGAGCCCATCGCCAAGAAGACCCGCTTCCTTCGGACGGTCGCCGAGGCGACTGCGCTCGACGCCCGGGTCACGACGGTCACGGCACGCGCGGAGCAGCTCGGCCGGGACGACAGGCACCGCGGTCGCTGGCCCGTCGTGACGGCGCGGGCGGTGGCGACCATGGCGGACCTCGTCGAGCTGGCGTTCCCGCTGCTCACACCGCGCGGCTCGCTCATCGCCTGGAAGCGCGGCGATCTCGAGGCCGAGCTGGTCACCGCCCGGAACGCGACGGCGGCGCTCGGGGACGGGGACATCGAGGTCGTCGAGGTCGACGTCGAGGGCCTCCCCGGTCACCGGCTGGTGGTGGCCACCCGCGGCGACCGACCGGTGCCGGAGGCATACCCTCGTGATCCGGCCGTCCGCCGGCGTCGACCGTGGTGACACGGACCCTCGGCGGCCCGGGGCCGACTGCTACCCTCTTCGCCGATGCGCATCGCCGTGCTGTCGGACATCCATAGCAATCTCGTGGCCCTCGATGCGGTCCTCGGCCACGCGGGCGGCGTCGATGCGATCTGGCAGCTCGGGGACGTCGTGGGCTACGGCCCGGAACCCGATGCGGTGGTGGATCGATTGCGCGAGCGGAAGGCGACTGGTGTCCGTGGCAACCACGATGCCGCGGCCATCGGCGGCGACGAGATCGAGTGGTTCAACGCCGACGCCCGCGCCGCCGCCGAGTGGACCCGCGAGGCGATGTCGGCGTCGACGAGGCGGTGGCTGGCCGACCTGCCCGAGCGCCGGACCATCGACGATCAGACGCTCGTCCACGGCAGCCCGCGCGACCCGCTGCGCGAGTACATCACCGACAGCGACATCGCGGCAGACAATCTCGACCTGCTCGAGACCCGCCACGGCCTGCACGGGCACACGCATGTGCCGGTCGCGTGGATCGCGACGCCGGACCGCCTCTCCCTCGTCCATGCCCGGGACGCGACTGCGCTGGACCTCGGCGCGAACAGGATGATGCTCAACCCGGGCAGCGTCGGACAGCCGCGAGACGGCGACCCGCGGGCGGCCTACCTGGTGCTCGACCTCGAGCTCGGCCGCGCGACGTGGCACCGGGTCGAGTACGACGTTGCCCCGGTCCAGGCGGCGATCCGTGCGGCCGGTCTCCCCGGCCGGTTGGCGGCGCGCCTGGCGGTCGGCGTATGACCGCCGGGATCGGGATGGGCGGTCGGGCGTGATCGGCGGTCGTCGTCCGCTCCAGGGGCGCAAACCGGGCGACCGACGCGTCCGGGTCGATCGACCGCACGCGCCGTACTTCCGGTACACGGGCAGCGGCACGCTCACCGCCAAGGAGGCGGCCAGCGTCCCGACCACGTCCGGGGCACGGGCGATCGCCCGGGTCCGGGCGGTCCTGCTCGGGCGTCCGCTCCACCAGGAGGAGGAGCTCGGCGAGCGGCTGTCCAAGACCAAGGCGCTGGCCATCTTCAGCTCCGACGCGATCAGCTCGTCGGCCTACGCGACCGAGGAGATCATCCTCGCCTTCATCCTGGGCGGGGCCGCCCTCGCCGCGTTGCAGTGGTCGCTGCCGGTGTCGATCGCGATCGCCGGCCTGCTCGCGATCGTGGCCTTCAGCTATCGCCAGGTGTGCATCGCCTACCCGACGGGCGGCGGTTCGTACTCGGTGTCGAAGGCGAACTTCGGGCGGATGGCGTCGCTGGTCGCGGCGTCGGCGCTGCTCATCGACTACAACCTGACCGCCGCGGTCTCGACGTCGTCGGCGGTCGAGCAGATCGTGTCGGCCTTCCCGGCGCTCAGCGACGTGCGGGTGCTGGATCGGCGTCGGGGCGCTGGGCCTCATCACGCTGGCCAACCTGCGCGGGGTGCGCGAGGCCGGCAACATCTTCGCGGTCCCGACCTACCTGTTCATGTTCAGCGCGTTCGCGATGATCGCCATCGGGTCGTACCGGATCATCGTCCTCGGCGAGGTCCACCCACCGCCGCCCGAGGTGGTCGAGGCGACCGCCAACACCGCCGGCGCGGTGTCGGTCTTCCTGCTCCTCCGCGCGTTCGCCTCCGGCGCGGTGGCGCTGACCGGGACCGAGGCGATCGCGACCGGCGTTCCTGCGTTCAAGCCGCCCGAGGCGCGCAACGCGGCGACGACGCTGCTCGTGATGGCGGGCGTCCTGACGGTCCTGTTCGTCGGGGTCACGTTCCTCGCCACGAACTTCGCCGTGTACCCGACGGTGCCCGAGCTGTTCGGCGACGTGGAGCACAAGACCGTCATCGCCCAGGTGGCCGAGACCGTCTTCGGCCAGACGGTGTTCTTCTACCTCTTCCAGGCGTTCACGGCGCTGCTGCTGTTCCTCGCCGCGAACACCAGCTTCGCCGCCTTCCCGCGACTCGCCGCGGTCCTCGGCGAGGACGGCTTCTTCCCGCGCCAGTTCGCCCTCCGCGGCGACCGCCTCGCGTTCTCGATGGGCATCCTGCTGCTCGGCCTCATCGCCGCGTCACTGGTGATCATCGCCGGCGGCCGGACGCATGCGCTCATCCCGCTCTACGCGGTCGGCGTGTTCATCGACTTCACGATCAGCCAGGCCGGGATGATCCGGCACTGGCTGCGCACCCACGCGCCGGGCTGGCGCTACCGGCTGGCGGTCAACGCCGTGGGCTGTGTCGCGACGGCCGTGGTGGCGGTCGTGGTGACGGGCGTCAAGTTCGTCGACGGCGCCTGGCTCGTCATCGTGCTGATCCCGGTCCTCGTCAGCATGATGCTGTTCATCCGGCGCGAGTACGACGACCAGGAGCGCGAGCTCCGCGTCCGCGACGAGTTCGTCGTCGAGGGCCCGCATCGCGAGCAGCGGGTCGTCGATCCCGGTCAACGGCGTGAACCGGGCGGTCATCCAGGCGGTCAACTTCGGACGGACGCTCGCCCGCGACGTACGGGCGGTGTTCGTGACCGAGGACCCCGAGGTCGGCGAGGCGCTGCGCGAGCGCTGGGAGCGACAGATCCCGGGCGTGCCGCTGGTCATCGTCGAGTCGCCATACCGGGCGGTCATCTCGCCGGTGCTCGCCTACCTCGACGTGCTCGACCAGGCCTGGCCGCCCGACAAGGAGGCGCCCATCACGATCGTCGTGCTGCCCGAGTACGTGGCCCGACACTGGTGGGAACGGCTCCTCTACAACCAGACCTCGCGGCGCCTCAAGGCGGCCATCCTGGGCCGCGAGCACACCGTCATCGCCGACGTCCCGTACCGTCGCGACCAGTGACGGCGGAGGCCGGTCGGCGACCCGCGCGGTGGTATCGTGGCCGCCCATGCCGGACATCGAGACCGACCATTTCCGTCGCGCGGTCGTGGCCCTCAACGGCGGACCGAGCGACGCGCGGATCGTCCGGCTGGTGGCCAGCCTCGCCACGAAGACCAAGGCCGAGCTGATCGCGGTCCACGTCGTCGAGATCGACTGGACGCTGCCGCTCGACGCCGACATCGCGAGCCGCTCCGACGAGGTCCAGCGGGTGCTCGACTCGGCGGAAGGCATCTGCCGAGCAGCTTCAAGGTGACGATGGAGCCCGTGCTGCTGCAGGCTCGCGACGTCGCCGCGGCGATCGTCGACGAGGCGACCGAGCGCGGGGCGGACCTGCTCGTCACCGGGCTGCCCTACCGCAAGCGCTTCGGGGGCGAGTTCGCCATCGGCCGGACGATCCCCTACATCCTCCAGAACGCGCCATGCTCCGTGTGGGTCGTGCGCGAGCCGATGAGCGAGGAACCGACGTGAAGATCGTGATCGTGGGCTGTGGCCGGGTCGGTGCATCCGTCGCCGAGCTGTGGGACAGCGGCCGGCCACGAGGTCATCGTCCTGGACATGTCGACGCGGGCATTCGAACGGCTGCCCTCGGCGTTCGGCGGGTCCGCCATCCGCGGTGACGGGACCGACGAGGACGTGCTCCGCCGGGCCGGCGACCGACGGCGCCGACATCTTCCTCGCGCTGACCGAAGGCGACAACCGCAACATCATGGCCGCGCAGCTGGCGGTCGAGGCGTTCGAGGTCCCGCCGGGTCGTGGCCAAGATCAACGACCCGGTGCGGGCCGCCGCGTACGCCGAGCTGGGCATCGCGACCATCTGTCGGACCGGGCTCATGGTCGACGCGATGAACGCGCACCTCGGCTTCCCGCCGTCGGGTCTGCGCCGGCATGCTCGCGCCGAGCGGTCACCACCCCGGCGGCGACCACCACGTCCAAGGTCGCGAGGACGGGGAGGCGCCGGCGACCTCGGATCCGGTAGCGGCCGCGCGTGGCGCGGCCGGGGAGGCCTGATCGTGTTCGTGCTCGTCGTCGGCGGTGGCAAGGTCGGCTACTACCTGGCCAAGGAACTGCTCGATTCGGGCCACGAGGTGGCCCTCATGGAGAAGGACCCCGAACGTGCGCGGCAGATCGCCGACGAGATCGGGTCGATCGTCATCGCGCATGACGGGTGCGAGGGCAAGTACCTCGGCGAGGCCGGCGCCAACCGCGCCGACGCGATCGCCGCCGTGACCGGGGACGACGAGGACAACCTCGTCATCTGCCAGATGGCCAAGCACCACTTCGACGTGCCGCGGACCATCGCCCGCGTGAACAACCCGAAGAACGAGACCCTGTTCCGGCACCTCGGCGTCGACGAGCTGATCAGCCCGACCCGCATGATCCTCGGCTCCATCGAGCAGGACATCCCGGTCCACGAGCTGCTCCATCTCGCGGCGCTGGGCGAGGGCGAGCTCGAGCTGATCGAGGCCCACCTGCAGCCGGGATCGCCCGCCATCGGCCGTGCGCCGCGGGACCTCGAGATCCCGGAGGGCTGCTCGCTGTTCGCGGTCATCCGCGACGGTATCGCCTCGCCGTTGCGGCCCGACAGCGTCCTGCGCGAAGGCGACAAGGTCATCGCCATCGGCAAGCAGGAGTGCGAGGACCTGCTCCACGGCCAGCTCATCGGCGATCCGGAGGCGGCCGCCGCCGGCTGACGGCTCCTCGCTCTGGGCGCTCGGTCGGTGCATCCCGATCAGCGTGCTCAACGGCCAAATCCGGCAACTCTCTTGACAACGCCATTGTCAGGGTTCTAGCATGCACCTGTGTCCGGTCACCGGACGCCATCACACCTTCGATCACGCCGCCACCAGCGGCCCGAACAGCCGATGACCAAGGAGCTGCATCCCATGACGCACACCCGTCGACCCTCCCCGTTCGCCGACTTCCTGACGCTGCGGCCGACCTTCGATCGCATCCTCGAGGACACCTTCATCCACCCCCGGCAGTGGAGCCTGCCCCTCGGCGCGAACGCGCTGCCGCTCGATGTCCGCAGCGCTCCGGACGCGCTCGTCATCGACGCCGCCCTGCCGGGGATCCGGCCGGAGGACGTCGAGATCACCGTCGAGGACCGCACGCTCACGATCAGCGCGGCGTCCCGCGAGGAGCACCAGGAAGCAAAAGGCGAGACCCTCGTCAACGAGATCCGCCGAGGTTCGGTCCGCCGGAGCGTCACGCTGCCGCGCGGCGTAGAGGCCGACAAGGCGACCGCCACGTTCGAGCACGGCGTGCTCCACCTGAGCATCCCCCGGGCGGAGGAGGTCAAGCCTCGCCGGATCGCGATCAGCCCGACCCTCGACGCGCTCGCCACGCCCGAGGCCGCCGCCCCGGCCGAGACGCCGGTCGACGCCGGCACCGACGCCAAGGCCTGACCGAGTGGCGTCCCCTCGGCCGGAGCGCGACCCGGAGCGACCCGTCTACGTGATCAGCGTGGCGGCGAGCATCGTCAGCGCGCATCCGCGCACGCTGCGGATCTACGAGGACGAGGGCCTGCTCTGCCCGGCCCGGACGCCCACCAACATCCGGCTCTACAGCGAGAACGACATCCGGCGGATCCTGTGGATCCGCCACCTGACCCGAGAGCGAGGCGTGAACCTCGCCGGCATCCGCATCCTGTTCGAGCTCGAGGAGCGCCTCGGTGCCCGGATCCTGGAGGCCCTCTACGCAGAGGGGACGGGCGACGCCGAAGCCGCCCGTCCGCCTGCATCCACCCTCGCATCGACGGCGGCACGGACCGCCGCCGACACCACCACGCGTTAGGAGATCCCGATGGCCAAGCGACCGTCCGCACCGGTCGAGGAACAGGAAGACACCGCGACGGTCCCGCGCGACCTGCCGCTCGTCGCCCTTCGCGAGACGGTCATCTTCCCGGAGATGATCGTGCCGCTCCAGGTCGGCCGCGAGAAGAGCGTCGAACGCGCTCAACGCGGCGGTCGCCGAGGGTGGCCCCATCGCGCTCGTCACCCAGCGCCAGGCCGAGCAGGAGGACATCGACGATCCCGTCCGAGCTGTACGGCATCGGCACGCTGGCCAAGATCGCCCAGGTCGTCCAGCTCCAGGACGGCACCGTCCGCGCGATCGTCCAGGGCCAGTCGCGGCTGCGCCTGCAGGGCTTCAGCCAGACCGAGCCGTACCTCCGGGCGTCCATCGAGGAGCTCCCCGACGAAGCGCCCGACGGGCTCGAGGTCCAGGCGCTGATGCGCACCGTCCAGGCCCAGATCGAGCAGTACGTCGCGAACGGCGCCCCGGTCCCGCCGGAGGCGGCCGTCGCCGCGCGCAACATCAGCGAGCCCGGCCTGCTCGCCGACATGGTCGCGTACAGCCCCGACATGAGCACCGAGCAGCGCCAGGAGCTGCTCGAGACCATCGACGTCACCGAGCGACTCAAGCTCGTCTCGAACTTCCTCGCGCACCAGGTCGAGATCCTCGAGCTGAAGGGCAAGATCCAGTCCGAGGTCAAGTCCGAGATGGACAAGACCCAGCGCGAGTACATCCTGCGCGAGCAGCTCAAGGCCATCCAGCGCGAGCTGGGCGAGGACGACCCGCAGCAGGCCGAGATCAACGAGCTGCGCGAGAAGGTCGAAGCCGCCGGCATGCCGGACGAGATCAAGGCCCGGGCGATCAAGGAGATCGACCGGATGAGCCGCATCCCGTCGGCGTCGCCGGAGGTCGGTGTCATCCGGACGTACGTCGACTGGCTCGTCGGCCTGCCGTGGAACGTCGTCGACCGACGACCAGCTCGACATCAAGGAGGCCGCCCGCATCCTCGACGAGGACCACTACGGCCTCGAGAAGATCAAGGAGCGCATCCTCGAGTACCTCGCGGTGCGCACCCTCGCCGACGAGATCCGCAGCCCGATCCTCGCCTTCGTCGGACCGCCCGGCGTGGGCAAGACCAGCGCTGGGCAAGAGCATCGCCCGGGCGATGGGCCGCAAGTTCGTGCGGATGAGCCTCGGCGGCATCCACGACGAGGCCGAGATCCGCGGCCACCGGCGCACCTACATCGGCGCGCTGCCCGGTCGCATCATCCAGAGCATCAAGACGGCCGGGACGAACAACCCGGTGTTCATGCTCGACGAGGTCGACAAGATCGGCATGGACTTCCGGGGCGACCCGTCGTCCGCGCTGCTCGAGGTCCTCGACCCGGAGCAGAACAACACCTTCCAGGACAACTACCTCGAGGTGCCGTTCGACCTGAGCAAGATCCTGTTCATCGCCACGGCCAACCTGCTCGATCCCATCCCGGCGCCGCTGCGCGACCGGATGGAGATCGTCCAGCTGCCCGGCTACACCGAGCAGGAGAAGATCGAGATCGGCAAGCGGTTCCTCATCCCCAAGCAGATGACGAACCACGGCCTGAACCGCGAAGACGATCGAGATCACCGACGCGGCGATGACCGAGCTCGTCCGCTCGTACACGCACGAGGCCGGCGTCCGGAACCTCGAGCGTGAGATCGCCAACGTCATGCGCAAGGTCGCCCGGCAGGTCGCCGAGGGTCGCAAGCGCAAGACCGTCGTCGACGTGAAGAAGCTGACCGAGTTCCTCGGCCCGCAGCGGTTCGAGTACGGCGAGCTCGAGGCGGAGGACCAGACCGGGTCGGCCACGGGTCTCGTGGTGACCGAGGTCGGTGGCGACGTCGTCGCCATCGAGGTGACCCGCATGGAGGGCAAGGAGGACTTCATCCTCACCGGCCAGCTGGGCGAGGTCATGCGCGAGCGCGCTCGGGCCGGCCTGTCCTGGACCCGCGCGAACGCCCGCGACCTCGGCATCGACCGCGAGGTCTTCGAGAAGAACACGCTCCACATCCACGTCCCGGCGGGCGCGATCCCCAAGGACGGGCCGTCGGCCGGCATCACGATGGCGACTGCCATCGTGAGCGCACTGACCGGCATCCCGGTCCGCAAGGACGTGGCCATGACCGGCGAGATCACGCTGCGCGGTCGGGTGCTCCCGATCGGCGGGCTCAAGAGCAAGATCCTCGCGGCCCACCTGTCGGGCGCGAAGATGGTGATCATCCCGAGGAAGAACGAGAAGGACCTGCGGGACATCCCCGACGAGATCCGCAAGTCGATGAAGCTCATCCTCGTCGACACGATGGACCAGGTGCTCGAGGCGGCCCTCCGGCGCAAGCCGAAGCCCCTCAGCACCGAGCCGCCGAAGATCGTCAAGGGTGGCGACGAGATCGATCCGGAGCCGCAGACCCGCGTGCGCCGCACGAACTTCCCACCGACCGACCAACCGCCGGTCGTCGTCAGCGGCTGACCGAGGTTTGAACTGCCCTGGCCGGCAGGATGGCGTTCGATGCGAAGGCGTCGTCGAGTAGCGGAGCGAGCGCACCCCGAGGTGCGTGAGCGAGCACCGCAGGCGACAACGCCCGCATCGGACGCCAGGACGCCGAGCCCTGTAGGTCCTGCCGATGGAATACCAGGACTACTACGCGGTCCTCGGCGTCCCGAGGACCGCGTCCCAGACCGACATCAAGAAGGCCTTCCGCAAGGCCGCCCGGAAGCATCACCCCGACACGAACACGGGCGATGCGGAGGCCGAGCGCAAGTTCAAGGCCGTCAACGAGGCGAACGCCGTGTTGTCGGATCCGGACAAGCGCGCCCTGTACGACCGCCTGGGCAAGGACTGGGAGGCGTACGCCCGGGCCGGCGCGACCGCCGGATCCGCCTCGGGCGCGCGCGGTGCGCCGACCGGTGACCCGTTCGCCGGCTTCGGTGGACCCGGCGGCAACGTCCGATACGAGTTCCACACGACCGGCGATCCGGGCGGGTTCAGCGACTTCTTCCAGACCTTCTTCGCCGGTGCATCGGAGCCGCTGGGTGGCAGTGGGCCCGGCCGCGGTCGCCGCGCCAGCGGCGGCGCGACGTTCGAGGAGATCCTCGCGGGCATGGGCATCGCCGCCGACGGCCGGCCGGTGGGCGCCACCGGACGGACCGCGGCTCCGCCGCCGCGTCGAGCATCGGCCGAGGCGGTCGCCGACATCAGCCTCGAGGAGGCCTACCACGGCACGACGCGCCTGGTCGAGGTCGACGGCAAGCGACTCGAGGTCACGATCCCGAAGGGCGCCGACACCGGCACCCGCATCCGCCTCACCGGCAAGGCTCCGGGCGGCGGCGACCTGTTCGTCGTCATTCGCCAGGACCGCGACCGGGTCTTCACCCGCCGTGGCGCCGACCTCGAACGCGAGCTCCCGCTCTCGCTCAGGGAGGCGCTGCTCGGCGCCGACGTCCACGTCCGCACGCTCAAGGGGCGCGTGCTCCTGACGGTCCCCGCCGGCACGCAGCCCGGCAAGACGTTCCGCCTGACCGGCCAGGGCATGCCCCGCTTCAAGGCGGACGGGTTCGGCGACCTGTACGTCAAGGCCAGGGTCGTGCTGCCCGCCGACCTGTCGCCCGACGCCCGGACCGCCGCCGAGCGCTTCCTCGACCTCGCCGACCAGCCCGACCCCCGCGCACGAGAGACCTGACCGATGCAACTCGATCGCTTCACCCAGAAGGCCCAGGAGGCCGTCGTCGCCGCCCAGGAGACCGCCCAGCGGCTGCAGAGCCCGATCCTCGACGCCGAGCACCTGCTCAGTGCGCTCGTCGAGGCCGACGACGGCATCCCGGCCGAGACCCTGCGCCGGCTCGGTGTCGACCTACCCGCGTTCCGTGGCGAGCTCGCCGCGGAGCTGGCAAAGCGCGCCCGGATCCAGGGCGGCTCGCTGAGCCTCGACCCGCGGGCCAAGGCGTCCATCGATCGCGCGGAGGCGGAGGCTCGTCGCCTCGGTGACGAGTACGTCTCGACCGAGCACCTCCTGCTCGGTGTCGCCGAGGCCGGCGGTGACGCGCAGGCGCTGCTCGAACGCCACGCCGCCGGCAAGGAGGCGATCCTCCAGGCGCTCCAGAGCGTTCGCGGTGGCCAGCGCGTGACCTCGCCGAACCCCGAGGGCACCTACGCCGCCCTCGAGAAGTACGGGCGCGACCTGACCACCGAGGCCCGCGCCGGCAAGCTCGACCCGGTCGTCGGTCGCGACGAGGAGATCCGGCGCGTCATCCAGGTCCTCAGCCGGCGCACGAAGAACAACCCGGTCCTGATCGGCGAGCCCGGCGTCGGCAAGACGGCCATCGCCGAGGGCCTCGCCCAGCGCATCATCCGCGGCGACATCCCGGAGGGCCTGCAAGGGCAAGCGCGTCGTGTCGCTCGACCTCGGCGCGCTCATCGCCGGCGCCAAGTTCCGCGGCGAGTTCGAGGAGCGCCTCAAGGCGGTCCTCAAGGAGATCAAGGACAGCGACGGGCAGGTCATCCTGTTCATCGACGAGCTCCATACCGTCGTCGGGGCAGGGGCGGCCGAGGGCGCGATGGACGCCTCGAACCTGCTCAAGCCGATGCTCGCGCGCGGCGAGCTGCACACGATCGGCGCGACGACGCTCGACGAGTACCGCAAGCACATCGAGAAGGACGCCGCGCTCGAGCGGCGCTTCCAGCCGGTCCTGGTCGACCAGCCGACGGTCGAGGAGACCATCTCGATCCTGCGCGGCCTGCGCGAGCGGTACGAGGTGCACCACGGCGTGCGCATCACCGATTCGGCGCTCGTGGCCGCGGCCACCCTGTCGGACCGCTACATCAGCGACCGCTTCCTACCCGACAAGGCGATCGACCTCGTCGACGAGTCGGCGTCGCGGCTGCGCATGGAGATCGACTCGATGCCGATCGAGATCGACGAGCTCGAGCGGCGCCGCATCCAGCTCGAGATCGAGCGCGAGGCGCTGCGCAAGGAGACCGACGACGCCTCGAAGGCCCGGCTCGAGGTCCTGGAGAAGGAGCTGGCCGACCTCGAGGAGGAATCCGGCGGGCTCAAGCAGCGCTGGGAGGCGGAGAAGGCGGCGATCGCCGCCATCCGCGAGACGCGCTCTGAGCTCGAGGCGCTCGCGACCCGCATCGAGCAGGCCGAGCGCGAGGCCGACTTCGCGACCGCGGCCGAGCTCAAGTACGGCACCCACAAGCAGCTCCAGGACACGCTCACGGAGCAGGAGGCCGCGCTCGCCGCGCTGCAGGGCCCGGGCACGCTGCTCAAGGAGGAGGTCGGGGCCGACGACATCGCCGAGATCGTCGGCGCGTGGACCGGCATCCCGGTCAGCCGCCTCATGGAGGGCGAGACCGCCAAGCTCATCCGGATGGAGGAGCGCCTCCACGACCGGGTCGTCGGCCAGGACGAGGCGATCCAGGCCGTCTCCGACGCCGTCCGGCGGGCGCGTGCCGGGCTCAAGGACCCGCGCCGCCCGATCGGCTCGTTCCTGTTCCTCGGCCCGACCGGCGTCGGCAAGACCGAGCTGGCGCGCGCACTCGCCGAGTTCCTGTTCGACGACGAGGCCGCCCTGGTGCGCATCGACATGAGCGAGTACATGGAGAAGTTCTCGGTGTCGCGGCTGGTCGGCGCGCCCCCCGGCTACGTCGGCTACGACGAGGGCGGCCAGCTGACCGAGGCCGTCCGTCGCCGCCCGTACCAGGTCGTGCTGCTCGACGAGATCGAGAAGGCACACCCGGACGTGTTCAACGTGCTGCTCCAGGTGCTCGACGACGGCCGCCTGACCGACGGTCAGGGCCGCACCGTCGACTTCAAGAACACCGTCGTGATCATGACCAGCAACATCGGATCGGCCGCGATCGCGGCGACGAACGCGCGAGGCGGCGACGACGCCTACGAGGGGATGAAGCGCGAGGTCACCGAGGCGCTGCGGTCGCAGTTCCGGCCGGAGTTCCTCAATCGCGTCGACGAGGTCATCGTGTTCCACGCGCTGACCGACGCCGACCTCGCGGCGATCGTCGACCTGCTGCTGGCCGACCTCGACCGGCGGCTGGCCGGCCAGGACCTGTCGCTCGAGCTGACCGCGGCGGCCAGGGCGCTCATCGTCCGCGAGGGCACCGACCCCGCGTTCGGAGCGCGGCCGCTCAAGCGGACCATCCAGCGGCTGGTCGAGAACCCGCTCGCTCGGGCGCTCGTCTCGGGCGAGTTCAAGCCGGGCGACCGCATCACGGCCGACGCCGACGTCGTGTCGGGCACGCTGGTGTTCTCGTCGGAGGGGGCCACGGTCGTGGCCGATACGGGCCGGCGCGACGCGCGCCGGTCGGCGGCCGAGGAGACCGCGGTCGGAGCCGGGGCGGGCGGTGGCCGGCCGGCGTCGCCGCTCGATCTGCCGCCGACGCGTCGCAAGCGCGACGACGGCGAGCTCGTCAACTAGCGGCCCTGGACGGGTCGGGGCGGCGGCAGCGCGCGTGCGGTTCGACACCGTCGAGGCACGGCTGGAGACCCTGCCGGATCCGCTGCCGGCACCCCTCGACGTCCTGATGCCGATGCCGGTCGACGGCATCGAGCGTCGCTGGAGGACGCCGACCGCGGACGCGCCCGGGCCGGCCGGCCGCCGTGCTCGTGCTGCTCTACCCGGACGCGTCGGGTGACGCGCGGGTCGTGCTCATCGAGCGACCGACCGAGGATGGCCGGCACCACTCGGGCGAGGTGAGCTTCCCGGGCGGCAAGGCGGAGCCGGACGATCCCGACGCGGTCGCCACCGCGCTGCGCGAGGCGACCGAGGAGGTCGGCCTGGATCCCGATGTCGCCGGCGTGCGCGTGATCGGGTCGCTCGATCGGTTCTGGATCCCGGTCAGCGACTTCTCGGTCACCCCGATCGTGGCCGTCGCGCCGGGACGGCCGGAGCTCGTGGCCGCGCCGGCCGAGGTCGTCGCGCATCCTCGAGCCGCCGCTCGCTCGCTTCCTGCCCGACGCGCCGATCGCGACCGTCGAGCGGATGATCGGCGGCTGGCACGTCAGGTACGGCCACTACGAGGTCGACGGGCTGTCGGTGTGGGGAGCCACCGCGCGGGTGCTGAGCCAGCTCGGTGCGGTCATCGGGGGCGAGAAGTAGCGGTTCCGGTTCCGTGGCCCGGGAGAGCCAGTTCGGGGATCTGCCGGGCCGCGCTGTCCGTATGGACCGGTAGCGACCCCGTCGAATGCCCCCGCGGGGACGGACGGGAGGAGGTCCCGACCCGCCGTCACGGCCCGGTCAGGCCGGCTCGCCGGCCTCCGGGTCGTGGCGCGTCCCGAGCCCGTCCTCGACGAGGCTGCCGATGCCCCGTTCGACCGGCGCGTCGAGCGCGCCCGCGTCGCTCGCCCGACCCTCCAGCACGCCGCGGATCGCCCGGTCGTCGGCGCCCTCGAACTCGACCACGAACGCGCGCATCTCGGAGTGCTCGGTCCATGCCGCGTGCGGCACGTCCGCCGGCCAAAGGACGGCCTCGCCGGCCGCGACCCGGGTCCGCTCCTCGCCGACGCCGACCCAGCCGCCACCCTCGATGACGATGAACCACGACGTGTTCGGGTTGGCGTGCGGCTCGATCGCCGCGGCGCGGGTGAAGGCGAGCTCCGTGACGGCGCCGCGGGCATCGGAGTGGATCGGCTGCCCGGTCACGCCCGTTGTGCCCGGTGGCCCGTCGGGTCGCCGGTGGCCGACCCCGAAGCGTCGGACCTCGATCGGCATCGACCGACCCTAGCGCCGCCGGCGACGCTGGCGCCGCGGCCCGCCACGGCGACGGATCGTCGCCTCGGGATCGGCGAACTTCTGCTTCGTGAAGTACCGCTGTCGGGCGAGCCGCTGCTCGTGGGCGCGCAGGATCGGGGGGAACCGGAAGAACCGGATCCAGACCAGCGCGCCGATGCCGACGATGGCGGTCGCGAGCACGAGGATGAAATCGAAGACGAAGAGCGCCTCGATGATCAGCAGGCTGAACGTGATCAGCCCCGTCCACCACAGCCACTCCCAGAGATCGACGTACGGCTGGTGCCGGTGGAGCGCCCGAGTCCGGACGTTGTAGAGGACGAGCAGGACGACCAGCAGCACCGCCGACGCGATCCAGGTCGGATGGAACAGGTCGGGGAAGTTGTGGCTGTCGAAGGACGTGAACAGGTAGTCCCAGGGCGCCAGGGTCACGGAGGCCTCGCTGCGGGCGGTGGATTCGTCGGCCGGAGTATGCCATGGCGGACGCTATACTCGGCCGCAGCGCTCCGCCCCGCCGGACGCGCGTGGGATGGGAGGAACGGGCCCGGGGTGCGTGCCTTGCTGTCAGTCGCCAACCGGGAGGGCATCGCCGCGCTCGCCCGCGATCTGCGAGCGCTCGACGTCGAGATGTTCGCGACCGACGGGACCCGCGAGCACCTCGCCGGGGAGGGCATCGACGTCCCATCCGTCAACGACCTGATCAACGGCCGGACGACGGTCGGCGGCCAGGTCAAGACCTTCCATCACGCGGTCTACGCAGGCATCCTCGCGCGCCGCGACGTGCCCGACCAGATGGAGGACCTCAAGGCGCAGGGCATCGTCCCGATCGACCTCGTCGTCGTCAACGTCAAGGCGTTCGCGCCGTCGGTCGGGGCGAAGCTCGTCGGTCTCGACGAGGCCATCGAGATGATCGACGTGGGCGGCGCGGCGCTGCTCGGGGCGGCGGCCCGGAACTCGGCCGGGGTCGCCGCGGCGTCGGACCCGTCGCACTATCCGCGCATCGTCGACGAGCTCCGCGAGCACGGCATGGTCAGCGCGGAGACCCGGGCCCAGCTCGCGGCGGAGGCGTTCAGCACGGTCGCCGCCTACCACGCCGAGATCGCGGCCTACCTCAACCAGATCTCGGGCAACCTCTACCCACGACGGCTGGCCCTCGTCCTCGAGAAGGTCGACGACCTGCGCTACGGCGAGAATGCGCACCAGCGTGCCGCGTTCTACCGCGAGACGACGCACCGGAGCGCGACGCTCGCCGACGCGACGCAGCTCCAGGGCGAGCGCCCGTCGTTCAACAACCTGCTCGATCTCGACGCGGCCTACCGCATCGCCCGCGACTACACGGCGCCGACCGTCACGATCGTCAAGCACACCGACCCGGTCGGGCTGGCGTCGCACGACGAGCTCGTCGAGGCGTACCGGCACGCGCTCGAGACCGACCCGGTGGCGTCGTTCGGCGGGATCGTCGGCGTCAACCGCGAGCTCGACGGCGCGACCGCGCGCGAGATCGCCGCCAACTCGTACGAGGCCGTCGTCGCGCCGGGCTTCAGCCAGGCCGCGGTCGGGATCCTGAAGGGGAAGACGGGGCTCGAGCTCCTGGCCGTCCCACCCGATCCGACCGACGGCATGCGCGACTACGGCATCGCCAACCTCGACTTCAAGCGCGTCGCCGGTGGCCTGCTGGTCGAGGACCTCGACAACCTCGGGCTCGACCGCGGCCAGCTCCAGGTCGTCACCCGCCGGCGGCCGACGCTCGAGGAGCTCACCGACCTGCTGTTCGCCTGGCGGGCCGTCCGCCACGTCCGGTCGAACGCCATCGTCCTCGCGCGCAACGCGGCGACCGTCGGCGTCGGCGCCGGCCAGGCGTCGCGCCAGGTGTCGGTCGAGATCGCGCTGCGACGAGCAGGCGACCGGGCCAAGACCGCGGTGATGGCGTCTGATGCGTACTTCCCGTTCCCGGACGGCATCCAGGCTGCCGCGACGGCCGGCGTGACCGCGATCATCCAGCCGGGCGGCTCCATCCGCGACGAGATGGCCATCGAGGTCGCCGACCGCCATCACCTCGCGATGGTGTTCACCGGCCGACGGCACTTCCGGCACTAGGCGACGCCCGTGGAACAGCTGCTGGCCCTCGAGATGGTCCGCGTCACGGAGGCGGCCGCGCTCGAATCCGCGCGGTTCATGGGCCGCGGCGAGCGCGACGGGGCCGATGCCGCCGCGACCGCCGCGATGCGCGCCACGATGGACGAGATCGAGTTCGCCGGCCGGATCGTCATCGGCGAGGGCGAGCGCGACGAGGCGCCGATGCTGTACATCGGCGAGCGCGTCGGCCGGACCGGCGCCGAGCGGGCCGACGTGCCCGAGATCGACATCGCGGTCGACCCGCTGGAGGGCACCAACCTCGTCGCCCACGGCCAGGCCGGTGCGATCACCGTGTTGTGCGCCAGCGAGGCCGGGGGCCTGACCCACGCACCCGACACCTACATGGAGAAGCTGTGCGTCGGCCCGGTCGCCGCGGGCACCGTCGACATCCGGGTCAGCCCGACCGAGAACCTCGGGCGGATCGCCGAGGCCCTCGGCCGCAAGGTCGGCGACATCACGGTCGTGATCCTCGAGCGGCCGCGCCACGACGACCTCATCGCCGAGGTCCGGGCCGCGGGCGCCCGCATCAAGCTCATCGGCGACGGCGACCTGTCGGCCGCGATCTCGTGCGCGGTGTCGGGCACGGGCGTCCACGCGGTGATGGGCATCGGCGGCGCGCCCGAGGGCGTCATCACGGCCGGCGCCCTGCGCTGCCTCGGCGGCGAGATCCAGGCCCGCTTCCGGTACCGCAGTCCGGAGGAACGCGAGCGCGGCGCGCGGATGGGCCACGGTGACGAGGAGCGCGTCTACACGACCGATGACCTCGCACCCGGCGAGAACCTCGTGTTCGCCGCGACCGGCGTCACGAGCGGCGATCTGCTCCAGGGCGTCCGCTTCTTCGGTGGCGGCGCCCGGACGCATTCGCTGGTCATGGCGTACCGGACCAAGCAGGTCCGCTTCGTCGACACCGTGCACATGTTCGATCGCGACAGCCCGCCCCGGGTCCGACTCTGACCACGGCCCCACCGGCGCGTCTGGGAGTCATCACCGGCCTGGTCGCGTGCGTCATCGTCGCCGGGGTCGCCCGGCTGGCCGGGAGCGCGCTCCAACTCGGTCTCGAGACCGCCGTCGCGTTGCTGCTCGGCCTGGCGATCGGGGCGCCGGCCGCGTTCCGCGAGCGACTCCTGCCCGGGGCGTCGCTGGCGGCGCGCTACGCGCTGCGGATCGGGATCACCCTCCTCGGCGCACGGCTGACGATCGGTCAGCTGCTGGGGACCGGGCTGGGCAGCGCCGTCGCGATCGTCGTGACCGTGTCCACGGCGCTGCTCCTCGGGACCTGGCTGGCGCGGAGGTTCGGGCTCGTGCCGCCGCTGTCGGCGCTGATCACGGTCGGCATGGCGATCTGCGGCAACTCCGCGATCCTCGCGCTGTCGCCGATCATCGGCGCCCGGCACCGCGAGACGGCCTACGCGGTGTCGACGATCACGATCTTCGGCCTGGTCGGCGTGCTCGTGCTGCCGGTGCTCGGTCGGCTCCTTGAGATGTCCGACCCCGCGTTCGGGACGTGGGCCGGGCTGGCGGTCAACGACACCGCGCAGGTCGTCGCGACCGGCTATGCCTACTCGGCGCCGGCGGGCGACGTGGCCACGGTGGTCAAGCTGACGCGCAACCTGGCGATCCTGCCGGTGCTGCTCGGCGCGACCTGGCTGGTCGCGCGCTCGACGCCGACAGCAGCGACGGGCGGCTCCATGCTCGGCATGGTCGCCCGCGCGGTCCCATGGTTCGTCATCGGGTTCGTGGTCTTCGCGGCGTTGCGCTCGCTCGGGCTGCTCGATCTCGCGCTCCCGACCGGCGGCACGCTCGCCGACCTGTGCTCGACGCTCGCCGGCCTGCTGATCCTCGTCGCGCTGGCCGGGGTCGGCATGGCGACCGACCTGCGGGCCATGCTCGGGGTCGGTGCCCGCCCGTTCCTGCTCGGTGCGTCGATGTGGGTCGTGATCGCGCTGCTGGGGCTGCTCCTCGCGCAGGTCTACCATGGCTAGTCCGATGGATCGCGAGCTCGTCCCGACACCCGGTCTCGGCAACACCGCGTCGCTGCTGTCAGGCGGGCGCGAGGCGGTCGTCGTCGATCCGCCGCGGGACGCCTGGCGGGTCATCGCCGCGGCCGAGACGCGTGGCTGGCGGATCACCCACGTCGTCGAGACGCACGTCCACAACGACTACCTGTCGGGAGCGCTGGAGCTGCGGTCGGCACTGGGTGCCGAGATCCTCGCGCCCGCCCGCGGCCGGTACGCCTTCGCGCATCGGGCGATGGACGAGGGCGACACGCTCGAGATCGACGGGCTGCGGCTCACCGCGCTGTCGACGCCCGGCCACACGCCCGAGCACCTGGCGTGGGAGATCGCGACCGACGGGTCGGACGGGCCGGCGGCGGTCGCCACGGGCGGCAGCCTGCTCGTCGGCAGCGCCGGGCGGACCGACCTGCTGGGCACCGACCGGACCGACGAGCTGACCCGCGCCCAGTTCCGATCGCTGCGTGCGCTCGCGGCGCTGCCCGACGACGTCGTCGTGCTGCCGACCCACGGCGCCGGCAGCTTCTGCTCGGTCGGCGCGGCCGAGGCGGAACGGACGACCACGATCGGACGGGAGCGGCGATCGAACCCGCTCCTCGCGGTCGACGACGAGGAGCGGTTCCGCACGACGCTGCTCGACGGGCTCGGACCGTATCCGCGCTACTACGCCGAGATGGGCGCGATCAACCGGGCCGGGCCGCCGGTCGTGGGTCGGCTGCCCGAAGTCCCGCTGATCGACGTCGACGCGGCCCGGGCGGCGATCGCCGGCGGCGCACACGTCGTCGACGCGCGATCGCGCCGCGACTTCGCGGCCGGACACATCAGGGGCTCGCAGAGCATCGAGCTGGGTGACTCGTTCGCGTCGTACGTGGGCTGGTTCGTGCCGTTCGGCGCGGCCGTCGTCCTGGTCCTGCCGGACCCGGCCGAGGACGCGCTGGTGGAGGCGACGACCCAGCTGTTCCGGATCGGCTACGACCGGATCGTCGGACGGCTCGACGGCGGCGTCGAGGCGTGGACCGCGGCCGGCGGGTCGGTGTCGTCATACCCGGTCACCTCGGCGCGGGCGATCGCGGGCGAGCTCGCGAGTGGGTCGCGCCCGCTCCTGCTCGACGTCCGCTACCCGCAGGAGTGGCGCGACGACGGCACCGTCCCCGGCGCGATCGAGCTGTCGATCGGCGACCTCGCGAGCCGGCTCGAGGTCCTGCCGCGCGACGCCCCGATCACCGTGATGTGCAAGACCGGGTCGCGGGCGTCGATCGCCGCGAGCATGCTCGACGCCGCCGGGTTCGACGTCCGGCTCATGGCCGCGGGCGGCGCGCCGGACCTGGCGACCGGATCCGACCCTGAACCGACGTCCGCTCGATGACCGTCGTCAAGGCCGCGCTCGGCGAAGCCAGTGCGCGGGCCCTCGACGGGACCGACCGCCTCGCGGGCTGGCGGGAGCGGTTCCTGCTGCCACCCGGCCGCGACGGCCGGCCGAAGGCGTACCTGGCCGGGATGTCGCTCGGCGCCCAGCCCGTCGGCGCCCGCGAGGCCGTCGAGCGCGAGCTCGACCGGTGGGCGCGCCGCGGCGTCGAGGGCTGGTTCGACGCCGACGACGGCTGGCTCGAGGCCGACGGGCGCGTTCGCGAGATGACGGCCGGCATCGTCGGAGCCCGCCCGGACGAGGTCGCGACGCTCAACACGCTGACGATCGACCTGCACCTCCTGCTGGCGGCGTTCTACCGGCCGGTCGGCCGCCGCACGGCGATCCTCATCGACGCGCCGACGTTCCCGTCCGACCGCTACGCGGTGGCGTCGCAGCTGCGCCACCACGGCCTGGATCCCGCCGACCACCTGGTCGTCGTCCGGCCGCGCGACGGCGAGGCCACGCTCCGCCTCGAGGACCTCGAGGGCGCGATCCACGAGCATCGCGACCGGCTGGCCATCGGGCTGCTGGCGGGCGTCAACTTCGCGACCGGGCAGCTGCTCGACATCGCGCGGCTGACCGCGGCCGTCCATGACGCCGGCGCGCTCGCGATCTGGGACCTGACCCACGCCGCGGGCAACGTCCCGCTGGCCCTCGACGCCGCCGGTGTCGACGCGGCCGCCTGGTGCACGTACAAGTACCTCAACAGCGGGCCGGGCGCGCTGGCCCAGATCTTCGTGGCCGATCGCCACGACCAGCCGATGCGCGACAGGCGGCTGGCCGGCTGGTGGGGCAACGACGAGTCGACACGGTTCGAGATGGCCGAGACCATCGACGCGGCGGCCGGTGCAGCCGGCTGGCGCGTGTCGACCCCGCCGATCCTGTCGCTGGCGCCGATCGGGGTCTCGCTCGCGATGTTCGACGAGGTCGGCATGGCGGCGCTGCGCGAGAAGTCGGTGGCGCTGACGGCCTACCTCGAGACGGCCATCGACGCGCTCGTTCCCGACGCCGAGATCCTCACCCCGCGCGACCCGACCGCCCGCGGCGCCCAGCTGTCCGTCCGACTCCCCGATGCCCCGGCGCGACTCGAGGCGCTCGAGGCGCTCGACGTCGTGGCCGACTTCCGCGAACCCGATATCGTCCGACTGGCACCGACGCCGCTGTACAACTCGTACCACGACGCGTGGCGTACCGCGCGTGCCCTGGCCGATACGACCCCGAGGAGCCCCCGATGACCACGATCGGCTACGCCGCGATGATGGAGCAGTTCCACCCGACCGACCTGCTCGACTGGTGCGCCCAGGCGGAGGACGCCGGCTTCGAGGCCGGGTTCATGGTGTCGCGAGCATTTCCACCCGTGGACCCCGCAGCAGGGCCAGTCGGGCTTCGCGTGGGCGTTCATGGGCGCGCTCGGCCAGCGGACCTCGCTGCGCTTCGGCACGGCGGTCACGTGCCCCGGCTTCCGCTACCACCCGGCGGTCATCGCCCACGCCGCGGCGACGCTCGGCGCGATGTATCCGGGCCGCTTCTATCTCGGGCTGGGCGCGGGCGAGGCGCTCAACGAGCACGTCATCGCCCCGGTCTGGCCCGAGGTGCCGATCCGCAGCGCGATGATGTTCGAGGCCATCGAGGTCATCAGCAAGCTGTTCAGCGGCGACTCCGTCCGCCACGACGGCAAGTACTTCACGCTCGAGCGGGCCCGGCTGTACACCCGCCCGCCCGACGACCAGACGGTGCCGATCTACGTCGCGACCGCCGGCCCGGTCAACGCCAAGCGGACCGGCAAGTTCGCCGACGGCCTCATCACGGTCGGCGCCGCCGACGAGAAGATGGAGCGCATCTGGGGCAAGTACGAGGAGGGCCGGGCCGAGGTCGGCAAGCCCGCCGGCGGGCCGAGGTTCCTGCAGATCCACATCTCGTGGGCGCGGACCGACGAGGAGGCCATGCAGAACGCCCTCGTCGAGTGGCCCAACGGCGGCATGGCCTTCTTCCCCAAGCAGGACATCAAGAACCCCGAGGACTTCGAGGGCATCGCCAAGCTGGTCCGCCCGGAGGACTTCGAGAACCGGGTGATGATCAGCAGCGACCTCGAGGCCCACGCGAAGCACATCCAGCACTACGTCGACATGGGCTATGACGAGGTCCACCTGCACAACGTCGGGCGGAACCAGGCCGAGTTCGTCGAGGTGTTCGGGCGCGAGGTGCTGCCGACCCTCAAGCTCGGTGGGAAGGCGAAGGTCGCCGCCGGGGCCTGACCGGCCGTATGTGACTGGCAGTCAGCACCGGCGGGTTGAAGCTCGTCCAGCACGGCCCGTCACAGGCTTTCTGTGACTCTCAGGCACGAATCGCTGTCGCAGCGCTCCCGTTCGGGCCGTTCAGGGTCCCGGTGCTGACTGGGAGTCACCGCTCGGCCGCGCTGCGTGCTTCCTGGACGGCAGGATCGACCCCAAGGCTAGTGGGTCTCGTTTCGGACGATCAGCGTTCGCCGAAGCCTCTCAGGTGCACATCGGCGTCGCGGGCGATCGGCGCCCAGCTCGCGAACAGGCCGCGCCGCCGCCACGAGCGCCTGACCGGATCCCACCCCCCGACGACACGGACGCTGTCCGGCGGCTCGGTCGCGGCGAGGTGACCGCGGCGGGTCTCGACCGTCTGCGACCAGCCGGGCGGCACGAGACGCGGCGCGAGGTCGGCCAATGGCGCCAGCACGAACAACCGCTCCGCAAGGTCGCGGTGCGGGACCTGCAGGCGCTTGGCCGCCTTCGCCGGATCGATGTCCGCGTCGACGGAGCGCGACTCCGGTGTCCGTTCGACATCGACGCGCCGTCGCCCGTAGACGAGCAGGTCGAGGTCGAGCTCGCGCGGCCCCCAGCGTCGACGGCGCCGCCGACCGGCCTCGCGCTCCAGCTCCTTGAGCGCCGCGAGCAGGTCGAGCGGGGTCAGCCGCACGTCGGCGGCCACGACGGCGTTTCGGAACTCGGGCTGATCGGTGACGCCCCACGGCGCGGTGGCGTACAGGCGCGACACGCCGCGCACGGCCACGCCCGACAGCGCGTCGAGGGCCCCGACCGCCCAGGCGAGCGTCCCGGCGGCATCGCCCACGTTGGCGCCGAGACCGATGTATGCGCGAACCGTCCGGGCACTCACCGACCGACCTTACTATCCGGCGATGGAGGACCGGCTCGAGCGCCCGATCATGGTCGTCGGCGGTGGCGCCTTCGGGTCGGACACGAACGGTGGCCTGCTCGAGGATCACTGGCTCGCGCTTGCTCGCGGGATCCACGGCCGCGATGTGCCGAGGGTCTGCCTGATCCCGACGGCGAGCGGCGACAGTGAGCGCGTCATCCGCCACTTCCATGACGTCTTCGGTGGCGTCGCCGAGACGTCGCACCTCGCGCTGTTCGATCGGACGGTGGAGGACATCGCGGCCTTCCTGCTCGGCCAGGACGCGATCTACGTCTCGGGCGGCAACACCGCGAGCATGCTCGCGGTCTGGCGGGCGCACGGGGTCGACGAGGCGCTGCGGTCGGCGCACGCCGCGGGCGTCCTGCTCGCGGGCCGGTCGGCCGGCGGGCTGTGCTGGTTCGAGGGCGGCACGACCGACTCGTTCGGCCCGCGACTGGCGGCCCTGCGCGACGGGCTCGGCTTGATTCCCGGGAGCCACTGTCCGCACTACGACGGTGAGCCCGAGCGCCGCCCGGCCTACCACGAGATGGTCGGCTCGGGCGACTTGCCGCCGGGCCTGGCCGTCGACGACTTCGCCGCCGCGATCTTCGACGGCCCGGAGCTGGTCGAGGTGGTGACCGCCGAAGCGGATCCGACCGCCTATCGCGTGGACCTCGTGGCTGGTGAGGTCGTGGAGACGGCGCTGCCGGCGCGCCTGCTCGGATCGCCGTGACCGACGTCGACGTCGCGATCCTCCACGCAGATGCGGCCGGCGACACCGGTCCGCTGACACGGGCGGTCGTCGCCGCGCGCCTCGACGCCGCCGAGCGCCACGTCACCGGGTTCCTGGCCGCCGGAGCGTCGACCGCCCGGATCGTGTCGGGACCGCCGGACCATCGACCGTTCGGGGCCCGGCTCCGCGAGCTGGTCGTCGACCTCGGCGACGGCGGGCTGATCGTGCTGGGCTCCGGGGCCATCCCGCTCGCGACCGACGCCGATCGCCGCGAGCTGGTCGCGGCCGCCGCGGCGGAGTCCCCACGCGCCCTCGCCAACAACCGCTACTCGGCCGATGTCGTCGCCATCGCCCGCGCCCGCGACGTGCTCGCGAACGTGCCCGACCTCCCGACCGACAACGCCCTGCCGCGCTGGCTCGATGAGCACGCCGGGGTCGCGGTCGACGACCGCCGTCGTCGGACAAGGCTCGGTGTCGACATCGACGGCCCGCTCGACCTGGTGCTCATGGGTCGGCGATGGGAGGCGTACCTGTCGGGCGAGGACACCGCGCGGGTGCGGGCGATCCTCGGCTCGATCCGCTCCGTCGTCGATGACCCGGCTGCCGAGCTGGTGGTCGCCGGGCGCGTCCCGGCAGCCAATCTCGCCTGGCTGGAGGTGCACACCGCGTCGCGGACCCGGGCCCTCGTCGAGGAGCGCGGGCTGCGGACGCGGCGCCCCGGCCAACGGCCGGCGGCATCCGTCCTCGGCGCACTCCTCGAGCGCGACGGTCCGGCGTCGCTCGGCGACCACCTCGCGCGACTGGGCGAGGCCGCGATCATCGACACGCGGGTCCTGGTCGCCCATCGGTCGGGCGCCGACGAGACGCACTGGCCGGTCGCGGAGGACCGGTTCGCGTCCGACCTGCTGGCGCCGGCCCGCATCGACGACCCGTGGCTGCGCGAGCTGACCGCATCGGCGGCCAACGCACCGATCCCGGTCCTGCTCGGTGGCCACACGCTGGTCGGACCCGGCCTGCGGCTGGCCGCTCGCGCGCCGACGCTAGCATCGACCGGTGAACGAGCTCCGCCCCGAGCTGCGCCGCGAGGCCCCGACCGACCTGTCGGACCTCGCCGAGCATCCCGAGCTGGCCGCTCGCATCCGCGACGAGATCCGCAGTGCCGGCCCGATGCCGTTCGCCCGCTTCATGGAGCTCGCGCTGTACGACCCGGACGGCGGCTACTACCGGGCCGCCGAGGCACGGCCCGGTCGGGGCGGCGACTTCGTCACTGCCCCGGAGCTGCACCCGATCTTCGGGGAGATGCTCGCTCGGGCCGTGGAGGACGCGTGGGTCGCGCTCGGCCGGCCCGAGCCCGTTCGTGGTCCGGGAGCACGGCGCCGGCGAGGGCGCGCTGGCGCTCGCGCTGCTGGCGGCCCTCCCGCCGTCCATCGGCTATGCGCCGCTCGAGGTCGACGAGCGCCGCCTGGCGACGCTGCGCGATCGACTGGCAACGGCCGACCTGGCCGACCGGCTGGTCGAGGCGACCGAACCGTTCGAGGGCGTCGTCATCGGCAACGAGGTGCTCGACGCGCTGCCCGTCCATCGCGTCCGCCAGGTCGGGCGGGCGCTTCGCGAGCTTGCGGTCGACCTGGGCAAGGACGGCGAGTTCGTCGAGGTCGAGGTGGAACCGACATCACCGGCTCTCGCAGGTCGCCTGACCGATGAAGGCATCGAGCTCGTGGATGGCCAGACCGCCGAGATCTGCCTCGCCCTCGACGCATGGATGGCATCGGCCGCCGCAGACCTCGAGCGCGGCCTCGTCGTCCTCATCGACTACGGCTACCCGGCGGCCGATCTCTACGACCCCGTCCGCCGCCGCGACGGCACGCTGCGGGCGTACGTCCGCCACCAGGTCGGCGATGACCCGTACCGCATGGTCGGCCGGCAGGACCTCACTGCGCATGTCGACGTGACCGCCGTGCAGGCGGCCGCCGAGGCTGCCGGCCTCACGACGCTCGGTGTCACGACCCAGGCGGAGGCCTTGATGGGGCTGGGCATCGAAAACCGCCTCCGCGCGATCCAGGTCGATCCCGCGACGACGATCGAGGGTTACACGCTCCTGCGCGCGGCACTGCTACGCCTGCTCGACCCGGCCGCGATGGGCCGGTTCCGGGTCATGGTCTTCGGCCGCGACTGGCCCGCGACAGCGACCGTCAGCCTGCTCGGCTACCGGCTTCCCGGGCGGCCGTCGAGAGCACCCGACTAGGGCGAATGCCGTATTGCCCCGTCGAGCGGCCGGGCGTCACGCTCAGCATGGTCGTCGCACGACCGCATCGATACGGGGAACGCGACGTGATCCTGCACGCGCGCTCGGCGCGTCGCGTTCCCCGCAGCGATGCCCGGATGCCCAGGCATCCCGACTCGCCGCGCGACCGATCCGGATCGGCACCACTCCTCGGCCGATCCGTGTCGCGGGACCCACCGCCGACGATCGCCCACGACCGGCCCGACGACCCGTTCGCGACCGTGCCCGCTGATAGAATGCCCGTGCGTGGAGGCTCCGCGGAGCCGACCCTGCCTGCCGCCTCCCGACATCCCGAAGGGAGTTCGATTGGAACAGCTCTGGTACGTCGTGGGCTTCGCCTTCGCCGGGGTGACGTTCGTCTTCCTGACGATCGCGGCGGCGTGGGTCGTATCCCACCGCAACCGCGGCGACGCGCACAAGGGCCTGCCGTACGAATCGGGCATCGACACGTACGGCGACACCCACGGCCGGTTCGGACTGTCCTTCTACATCTACGCCCTGCTGTTCGTAGCCTTCGACATCGAGGTCGTGTTCATCTACCTGTGGGCGCTCGTGTTCCAGGACCCGGCGCTCAACGCGGCAGTGCTCCTGATCAGCATGCTGGTGTTCGTCGTGATCCTCCTGCTCGGGCTCGCGTATGCCTGGCGGAAGGGAGCCCTGACATGGCGGTGAAGACGGACCCGGACGGTCTCGGCACGGGTCCCACGGACGAGACCGGGATCTCGTCCGACGTCGCGGCCCAGCCGCCGCTGCCGGCGACGCGCCCATCCGATGCCGTGGCGACGCCGATCGTCGTGCCCAACACGCTCTGGCAGCCCGCCGACCCGTCGGCGTACGACGGTGGCCGCCCGGCCGACATCACCCATCTCGCCGAGCTCGAGGCGAGTGGCGCCGGCCGGCGCGACGACGCCCGCTGGAGCGGCGTGCTCGAGATCATTCCCACCAAGGCCGACTACGTGCTCGACCTCATCCGGATGAACAGCCTGTGGCCGCTGCTGTCGGGCCTCGCCTGCTGTGCGATCGAGATGATGTCGACGGCGACCTCGAAGAACGACATGGACCGCTGGGGCATGTTCCCGTTCCGGGCCAGCCCGCGCCAGGCCGACGTCCTGATCGTGGCGGGCACGCTCACGACCAAGATGGCCGGTCCGCTGGTGCGCCTGTGGGAGCAGATGCCCGAGCCCAAGTGGTGCGTCGCGATGGGCGACTGCACGTGCTCTGGTGGACGCTACAAGCGCAGCTATTCCACGGTCGAGGGCATCGACCGGGTGATGCCGGTCGACGTCTACGTCCCGGGCTGCCCGCCCCGGCCGGAGGGCCTCATCTACGGGATGATGAAGCTCCAGCAGCTGGTGAAGGACCGCCGCGGCCAATGGCCCGACCGTCCGATCGGGCCCACCGTGCCAGCCCAGGTCTGACGTGGACCGAGCCTTCAAGACGCGCCTCGAGCGCCGCTTCGGTGACCGGCTGACCGGTCCGGTCCGCCAGCGTCATGACGAGACCGAGATCCGGATCCGGGCCGGTGATGTCACCCAGGCCCTGACCATGCTCCACGATGAGCCGGAGTTCAGGTTCGAGTTCCTCGCCGACCTGTGCGGCGTCGACACCGGCGAGGTGATGCAGGTCGTCTACCACCTGTGGAGCGAGACCACGCCCGACTGGCTGCGCGTCATCGCCGACGGCCTGCCGCGCGACGACCCGCGCGTCCCGTCGGTGACCTTCATGTGGAAGGGTGCCGAGTGGATGGAGCGCGAGGCGTACGACATGTTCGGCATCACGTTCGAGGGCAACCGCGACCTGCGCCGCATCTACATGCCGCCCGACTACCAGAGCTTCCCGCTGCGCAAGGACTTCTACCTGCCCGACGACGCGGCGCGCTCACCGGGTGGCGGCGTGCGCCACATGGAGCGCACCCAGAAGCCGAGCGAGACGCCGGGAACGGTCGACCTCCCGCGGGTCGGGGCGTGACCCGATGACCGCGACGACGCCCCGCCCCGGCGGCACGCTGGGCGACACCGACGCGGGCACGTTCGCGGGCGCGCCCGACGACCCGCGCGTCCAGCTCGACCGCGACCTCGGGGTGTTCGAGCCGATCCCGCCGTACCCGCCACGGACCGAGCGCGAGGCCGAGTTCTACACGCTGCGCGACGGCGAGATGTTCCTCAACATGGGCCCGCAGCACCCGTCGACGCACGGCGTGCTCCGGGTGGTCCTCAAGCTCGACGGCGAGAAGGTCGTCGACCTCGACCCCGTCCTCGGCTACCTCCATCGCGGCGTCGAGAAGCTGTGCGAGAACGCCGACTACCACCAGGCGATCTGCTACCTCGACCCGCTCGAGTACGTCAGCTCGCTGTTCTGCGAGTGGCCCGGTGTCATGGCGTTCGAGAAGCTGCTCGACGTCCAGGTGCCGCGCCGTGCTGAGTACATCCGCGTCCTCTCCGGGGAGCTCAACCGGATCGCCAGCCACTCGCTGTTCCTGGGCTGGATGGCGCTCGACCTCGGCGGGCTGACGCCGATCCTGTGGTCGTTCATCGAGCGCGACGAGATCGTCGACATGCTCGCGTCGCTGACCGGCCAGCGGATGCTGTTCAACTACTTCCGCATCGGCGGGGTCAACGGCGACCTCAACCATGAGTTCATGAGCCGTCTCGGCGACTGGATGAGCCGCGCGACGGAGCAGATCGAAGCCGGCAACACGCTGCTCAACGAGAACGAGATCTTCGTCCGCCGGATGCGCGGCCTCGGCACCATCGATTCGACGACCGCGCTGCGGATGACGATGAGCGGGCCGAACCTGCGGGCGACGGGCGTGCCGTTCGACATGCGGCGGGCCCACCCGTACAGCATCTATCCGGAGCTCGACTTCGACATCCCGACCCGGTCGGAGGGCGACTGCCTGGCCCGCTACCTGCTGCGCATGGACGAGATCAAGCAGAGCCTGCGGATCATCGACCAGTGTCTCCACCAGATGCCCGACGGGCCGGTCATGGCCAAGCTGCCGCGGCTGCTGCGGCCGCGACCGGGCCGGGCCTACGCCGGGATCGAGGCGCCGCGCGGCCAGTACGCCTGCTACGTCATCAGCGACGGCACCGACCAGCCGTTCCGGATGCGCATCCACGACCCGTCGTTCCTGCATCTCCAGTCGGTCGGCCTGATGATGCCGGGCCACCTCGTCGCCGACACCATGGCCATCATGGCCTCCCTCGACCCGATCATGGGCGGCGTCGACAAGTGACCGTCGTCGGGAAGAGCTGGAACCGGCTGACCCTGCCCGGGAAGATCGTGTTCACGGTCGTCCCGCTGCTGCTGGTCCTCACGATCGCGGCGATCGCGGCCATCGTCGCTGTTCGGCCCGGTGGTGATCGACATCCTCGCGAACAACCTACCGATCGTTCGCTTCGTGGTCGCCGTCACGGTCATCCTGCTCATGACCATCCCGACCGCGTTCCTGATCATCTACATGGAGATGAAGGTCATCGCGCTGATGAACCTCCGGATCGGACCGGACCGGGTCGGGCCGTTCGGGTCGCTCCTGTCGGTGGTCCACGGGCTCAAGGTCCTCATGAAGGAGGACTTCACCCCGACCGGCGCCGACTCGCTCGTGTTCACCTGGGCGCCGGTCGTGGTCTACCTCGCCAGCGTCATGTCCCTGCTGGTCATCCCGTTCGCGCCGGGCCTGTTCGGCGTCGACATCAACCTCGCGCTCCTGTACTTCTTCGCGATCGGCGGCCTGTCGGTGGTCGGCCTGCTGATGGCCGGCTGGTCGAGCTACAACAAGTACTCGCTGCTCGGCGGCCTGCGCGCCGCGGCCCAGGTCATCAGCTACGAGATCCCGCTGACGCTGTCGGTCGTCGGGCTGCTCCTGCTGGCGGGCACGATGAGCCTCAACCAGCTCGTGCTGAACCAGAGCGGCTGGTTCACGGACTGGTACATCTTCCAACAGCCGCTCGGGGCGCTGATCTTCTTCATCGCCGCGACCGCCGAGGCGAACCGCACCCCGTTCGACCTGACCGAGGCCGACTCGGAGATCGTGGCCGGCTTCGCGACCGAGTACTCGGGCATGCGGTTCGGCTTCTTCTTCTTCGCCGAGTACGTGAACGTGTTCATCGTCTCGGCGCTGTTCGTGACGCTGTTCCTCGGCGGCTGGAACGCGCCGTTCCCGTGGCCGTGGCCGGTCCAGGTCAGCCTCGACCCGGCGTCGCTCAACGTCGGCCTGCTGATCATCGCGATGGTCGCGCCGGTGGTCCTGACGCTGCTGTTCAGCGCCCCGTTCTACGTGCTCAACTCGCGCATCAAATGGTGGCAGGCGCTCATCGCCGGCTTCGTCCTCGCGAACCTGTTCATCATCATGTTGCTCGGTGCATGGGCGTACGTCGGGCTCGACTGGGTCGCCGGTATCCTCTGGTTCATGCTCAAGACCTACGTGTTCGTGTTCACCTTCGTGTGGATGCGCGGCACGTTGCCACGCGTGCGCATCGACCAGCTGATGGGCTTCGCGTGGAAGTGGCTGCTGCCCGCGTCGCTGCTCAACCTGTTCGTGACCGCGGCCGCGATCGTCGCCTTCAGGGGCATGACCGCATGACCTTCATCCCGGGTCTCGGCATCGCCAAGGGCATGGCGCTGACCCTTCGGCGCTTCTTCGAGCCGAAGGTGACGGTCATGTACCCGGAGGTGCGGCTCGACGTGCCGCACAAGTTCCGCGGCCGGCTCCAGCTCCTGTACGACGAGTACGGCACGCTCAAGTGCGAGACCTGCTTCCAGTGCGCCCAGGCGTGCCCGATCGAGTGCATCGACATGGGCGGCATCGACACCCGCGGCCGCTATCACGTCCACTGGGGCGCCCCCGAGACCTACGGCGAACGGCGCGAGGAGTCCGCGCTGCGGCGGTCCGGCCGACCCGTGCCCGACCCCGCCTATCGCCCGTTCGAGGCCATCGACCTCGCGGAGCTCGACCGGATCCTCGACGAGCACGACCACGATCCGGCGCGGATGCTCCAGATCCTCGAGGCGACCCAGGCCGCTTACGACTACCTGCCGATCGCGGCACTCAAGCGCATCAGCCACGTGACGGGCGCGTGGTACGCGATGATCTACGGCACGGCGAGCTACTACGGGCACCTCCGCTTCGAGCCGCCGACCGCCACCGACCAGCGCGCGGCCGTCGACGACCACCGACCGGCGGAGGGGGCGTACCTCACGGCGCTGGGCTCCGCGCTCGAGGGAGGCGGCCGCCAGGGCGCGGCGGCGGGCGCCTGACCGTGGCCAACCTCCTCCGCACGCCGGCCGCCTGGCCGCGCATCCTGCTCGCCCGGGCGGACGCCCCGAACCCGGCCGACCTTGACGCGGCGGTCGCCGCCGGCGCCTTCGACGCCCTGCGCAGAGTGATCCGCGACCTCGGCGGCACGGCGACGATCGCGGCGATCTCGACCGCTGGGCTGCGCGGGCGCGGCGGCGCCGGCTACGCCGCCGGCGACAAGTGGCGCACCGCCGCGACGACCGAGGCCGACCGCCGCTACGTCGTGGCCAACGGCTACGGAGCCGACCCGGCATCGCATACCGACCGCACGCTGATGCTCCGCGATCCGTACGCCGTGATCGAGGGCGCGGCCATCGCCGCGTTCGCGATCGGCGCCACGGAGGCGTTCATCGCCGTCCGCGGCGAGGACGCCGACATCGTCGCGCGCCTGTCGGAAGCGATCGGCTCGGCGACCGACGCCGGCTTCCTGGGCGCGGACGTCCTGGGCTCGGGGCGCGACCTGTCGGTCACCGTCCGGCCCGTGCAGGGCGCCTACATGCTCGGCGAGGAGACCGTCCTGCTCAAGGCCCTCGAGGGCAAGCGCGGCCAGCCCGAGCAGCGGCCGCCGCATCCCGCGGTCCAGGGCCTGTTCGACCGCCCGACCGTCGTGAACAACGTCCAGACCCTCGCGTTCGTGCCGTGGATCATCCGCGAGGGTGTCGACGCGTTCCGGGCGACCGGCACGGCCCACTCGCCTGGCACGGTCCTCGTGCAGGTCCGGACACCCGGCAAGATCGGCATCGCCGAGGTGCCGTTCGGCACGCCACTGCGCGACATCGTCAAGCTCGGCGGCAGGCTGCCGGCGGATCGCTCGCTGCAGGCCGTGCTGATCGGCGGGCCGTCGGGCGGGCTGTTGCCGCCGGACGCGCTCGACACGCCGTACGACTTCGCGACGCTGCGCGAGGCCGGCGCCCATGTCGGCTCGGGCTCGCTCATCGCCGTCGACGACCGGACCGACCTGCTCGAGCTGGTCGGCGTCCTCACCCGCTTCTGCTCGAACGAGGCGTGCGGCAAGTCGATCCCGTGCCGCATCGGCACCAAGCGGCTGGCCGAGCTCGTCGGCCGCCGCGAGGAGGGCCTGCTGCGGCCGGTCGACGGGCAGCTCGCCGAGGACCTCGCCCACGACATCGTGGCGTCGGCGCTGTGCGACCACGAGCGCCTGGCGACGCTGCCGCTGACCAGCGGTCTGCGATACTTCGGGTCCGCCTTCGACCCCGCCAACCGACCCCCGCCGGTCGCGACCGAGGCCGCCCCATGACCGACACCCTCATCCGACCCGAGGGCACCCCCGCCGGGGTGGAGCCGTCGACGCCCGAGGGGTCGCTCGCCGACCAGCTGCTCGAGACGCAGTCGCCGCAGCGCCCCCAGTCCACCCCGCGCATCCGGATCGAGGTCGACGGGCGGGTCGTGGAGGGCTACGAGGGCCAGACGATCCTCGAGGTCTGCCGCGACAACGGCATCGAGATCCCGACGCTCTGCTACGAGCCCAAGCTGCCGGGCTTCGGCGCGTGCCGGATGTGCGTCGTCGAGGTCGAGGGCGAGGAGCATCCGCCGATCTCGTGCTCGCGCTCGTGCGAGGACGGCATGCGCGTCCAGACCCAGACCGAAGAGGTCCGGCGGCTGCGCCGCACCAACCTCGAGCTGATCTTCTCGGACCACAACGCCTACTGCCTGCCGCCCTGCCAGAACAAGTGCCCGAGCCACATCGACATCCCGGGCTTCCTCAAGGCCAACGCCGAGGCGGACTGGCGCGAGAGCACGCGGATCTTCAAGCGGACGATCCCGTTCCCCTCGGTGCTCGGGCGGGTCTGCCCCGCCCCGTGCGAGGAGCACTGCCGGCGTGACGAGGTCGACGAGGCCATCGCCATCCGCGACTCGCACCGCTACGCCGGCGACCAGGTCATCAAGTCGATGCTCGACGACGGCGTCGACCCGCCGCTCCCCTTCGAGCGGCAGGCACCGTCCGGCCGTCGGGCGGCGGTCATCGGGTCCGGCCCGGCCGGCATGGCCGCCGCGTTCTACCTGCTCCTGTCCGGCCACGACGTCACGGTGTTCGAGCGCGACCCGGCGCCCGGCGGGATGCTGCGCTACGGGATCCCGCAGTACCGACTGCCCAAGGTCGAGGTCCTCGAGGCCGAATACGAGTCGATCGGCCGGCTCGGCGGGAAGATGGTCTGCAACCGCGAGCTCGGGCGCGACTTCACGCTCGACGACCTGACCAACGAGGGCTTCGACTCGGTCGTGGTCGCCATCGGCTGCTACGACACGAACAAGCTCGGCATCCCGAACGAGGACGCCGACGGGGTCATCGACGGCCTCGAGTACCTGCGCACGGCCACGCTCGGCCTGCCGTATCCCGGCCATGCCGGGACGCGGGTGGTCGTCATCGGCGGCGGGTTCACCTCGATGGACTGCTCGCGGACGTCGATCCGCCAGGGCGCCAGCGAGGTGACCCTCGTGTACCGGCGCGACATGAAGGACATGCCCGCGGCCGACGAGGTCCACGAGGCCATCGAGGAGGGCGTCACCGCCATCTTCCAGGCCGGCCCGACACGGATCATCACCGACGAGGCGACCGGCGTCGTGACCGGCGTCGAGTTCATCCGCATGCAGCTGGGCGAGCCCGACGCGTCCGGCCGGCGACGGCCCGAGCCCGCGCCCGGTACCGAGTTCACGATCCCGTGCGACCGTGTGCTGCTGGCGATCGGCCAGGGTCCCGAGCTCGACTGGCTCGAGACGCCTGGCAACGAGGGCGTCGGGGCCACCAAGAACCGCCGGCTCAAGGCCGACGCCGTCACCTTCTCGACCGGCCGGCCCGCGGTGTTCGGGTCGGGCGATGTGCGCATCGGCGCGGCGACCGTGGTCGAGGCGATCGCCGAGGGACGCCGCGCGGCGTACGCCGTCGACGCCTACCTCAAGGGCATGGACCTCGACGCGATCCGCACCCGCCAGACGCTCGCGGAGCCGCAGCCGGAGTTCCTCTCGATCGTGCCGTTCACGGCCGAGATCAAGGAGCCGCGCTACCGGATGACGCCGCTCAAGGCCGAGGAGCGCAACGACAACTACATCGAGTACGAGCTGCCGTACACCCGCGAGGCCGCGATGGCCGAGTCGACGCGTTGCCTGCAGTGCACCTGCGAGGCGATCGGGTTCTGCGACCTGCGGCGGCTGGGCATCGAGTACGGGACCACGCTCCAGACGCTCGAGCCGAACCACCACCAGGGCGCCGGCTTCCGGAGCGTCACCGAGAACCGCTTCACCGGCATCAACCACGACTACATCCGCGACGACTCCCACGCGTACATCCTGCGCGAGCCGTCTCGCTGCATCGACTGCGGACGGTGCGCCCAGGTCTGCTCCGAGGTCGTGGGCGCGGCGTGCTACGACTTCATGCGCATCGGCTTCGACACGCTGGTGACGACGCCGCTCGACATGAGCCTCAACGACACGCCGTGCGTGTCGTGCGGTCGCTGCGCGGAGACGTGCCCGACCGGCGCGCTCATGCCCAAGCCGCGCATCCTCGAGAAGTACGAGGTCGACGAGAGCCGCTGCATCCTGTGCGGCATCTGCGTCGACGCCTGCCCCTACGACGCCCTCCGTGACGGCGCCGACATCGAGCTCGCGCATACCGGCCGCAGCGAGCCCACGATCGACCTCATTGCGCTCGCCGCGATCGATCGCGAGACCGAGGTGACCTACATCCGACGCGAGCGCGACTGGATGACCCGGGCGCTGGCCGAGGGCCGCATCGTCGACCAGTCGCGGCTGCTGCCGATGCTGCCGCCGGCGATCGACGGCGTGCCGAGCAACGGGGGCGCGACCGGCAACGGCCACGGTCACGCCCACGACGGGCACGGAGCGGTCGCTGCGCTCGGCCCCGGCCGGCACGAGTAGCCGTGCTCGCAAAGCTCCCCCAGATCATCCTCGCCCTGGTCGTCATGGGCGCGGTGCTCGGCATCGCGGGGCTGTTGCTCGTCGTGCTCCACCAGGACTGGGAGGACGTCCTGCTGTGGCTGCTCGCGGCGGTGATGATCGGTTCGGGCCTGCTGGTCGTGACGATGCGCGACATCATCCGGTGCGGCCTGGCGATGATCGTGTGCTTCCTCGCCCTCGCCGGCATCTACGTGCTGATGGGCGTGCCGCTCCTCGGCGCCGCGCAGGTCATCGTCTACATCGGTGCCATCAGCGTGCTCGTGCTGTTCGCGATCATGCTCACGCAGACCAAGGACGCCGCCCCGACCCAGCTGGTCTTCCACGCCCAGGCGGGCCCTGCGTCGATCGCCGCGGTGGTCATCGCCATCGTCATCGCCCTCGCCGTCGGCGCGACCGACTGGGGCGAGGTGACCCGGCGAGCGCGGCTCGGCACCGAGGTCATGTCACGGGTCCTGTTCGAGCAGTTCGTGCTGCCGTTCGAGGTCGTCAGCGTGCTCCTACTGGCGGCGGTCATCGGCGGCGTGTTCCTGGCCAAGCGCGAGCCGGGCGGGCCATCGTGAGCGACAGCCTCGACACCTACCTGATCCTCGCCGGCCTCCTGTTCGCGATCGGCTCGTTCGGGTTCCTCGCGCGGCGCAACGCGATCAGCATGCTGATGTCGATCGAGCTGATGCTCAACGCGGTCAACCTCTCGATCGTCGCCTTCGGGCTGTTCGGCCCGTACGCCGACTCGGTCGCCCAGGGCGCGGTGTTCGCGCTGATGGTCATGGCCGTAGCCGCCGCCGAGGCGACGGTCGGGCTGGCCATCGTCATCGCCATCTATCGCAACAAGCGGACGCCGCTTGTCGACGAATACGACCAGATGCGCCAATGAATGTGGCGGGCTTGCTGCCGCTGCTGCTGATCCTGCCGATGGCGGGGTTCCTGTTCACGGGGCTCATCGGCCGGCGGCTCGGCACGAACGCTCACTGGGTCCCGGTCGGGGCCATCGTCATCGTCTGGCTCATCGCGATGCTCGCGGTGTTCGACGTCCTGTCCGGCAGCGCGCCGTTGCTGCCCGGCTCGGAGCACACCCACGGCTACGTCGTCGGGCCGTGGACCTGGATCCCGGCCGGCGAGTTCCACGTCGACCTCGGGCTGTTCGTCGACCCGCTGACGGCGTGCCTCCTCATCGTCGTCACGACGATCGGCATGCTGGTCCACGTCTACTCGATCGGCTACATGAGCCACGACCCGGGGTACTGGCGGTTCTTCGCCTACCTCAACCTGTTCATGTTCTCGATGCTGCTGCTGATCCTGTCGGACTCGTGGCTGGTCGTGTTCGTGGCGTGGGAGCTGGTCGGGCTCTCGAGCTACCTGCTCATCGGCTTCTGGTACCGCAAGCGCTCGGCGGCGCTGGCAGCCAAGAAGGCGTTCATCGTCAACCGCGTCGGCGACGTCGGGTTCGCGCTCGGGATCATGGCCATCTTCTTCAACACGCTGTCGGCCGGCGAGCCGACGCTGAACATCCGCGCCTCGATCGAGATGCTGCTCGAGCGCGGCGATGCCAACCCGATCCCGCTGACGCTGGTCGCGCTGCTGGTGTTCGCCGGCGCGATGGGCAAGAGCGCCCAGTTCCCGCTCCACGTCTGGCTGCCGGACGCGATGGAGGGCCCGACCCCGGTGTCGGCCCTCATCCACGCGGCGACCATGGTCAATGCCGGCGTGTACCTGGTCGCGCGCGCCAACCCGCTGTTCGCCTCGGCGCCGTCGGCCATGCTCGTCGTGGCGGCGATCGGCATCTTCACCGCGATCCTCGCGGCGTCGATCGCGATGACCCAGACCGACATCAAGCGGGTCCTCGCCTACTCGACGCTGTCGCAGCTCGGCTACATGTTCGCGGCGCTCGGGGTCGGGGCGTTCACGGCCGCCATCTTCCACCTCATGACCCACGGCTTCTTCAAGGGCCTGCTGTTCCTCGGCTCGGGTTCGGTGATCCACGCGGTCCACGAGGAGCAGGACATGCGCCACATGGGCGGGCTCAAGTCGAAGATCCCGATCACGTACATGACGATGCTCATCGGTTCGCTGGCCATCGCCGGCATCCCCCCGCTGGCCGGGTTCTTCTCGAAGGACGAGATCCTCGGCGAGGCGTTCAAGTTCGGCTTCCTGTGGGTCTGGGGGATCGGCCTGTTCGTGGCCTTCCTGACCGCGTTCTACATGTTCCGGCTGATGGGTCTGACGTTCTGGGGCGGCTTCCGCGGTCCGAAGGCGATCTGGGAACGGATCCACGAGTCGCCGGCGGTCATGACGGTGCCACTCATCCTGCTCGCGATCCCGTCGGTCGTGCTGGGCGCGGCGATCGGGCTGCCGCTCGGCGACAGCACGCTCCACCACTGGCTGGAGCCGGTCTTCGAGGAGGCGCAGGTGATGCTGGCGCTGCCGCACGAGCCGTACGCACTGTTCGGCATCGACGGCTGGCTGATCCTCGCCAGCGTCACGGTCGCGGCGATCGGCATGGTCGCGGCGTGGCGCTACTTCGGCGTCGAGATCGGGCCGGTCAACCTGCTCGGCTGGCCGGAGCTCGTGCGCGAGATCAGCGCCCGTCCCGGCCTGTCGTTCCTGTACCGCGCGTCGCTCAACAAGTGGTGGTTCGACGAGCTCAACCACCTCCTGTTCATGGTCATCGGCGGGCGCCTGGCCCAGGCGACCTGGTGGTTCGACCGCGAGGTCGTCGACGGCACGGTCAATGCCGTCGGTGGGGCCACCGTCGGCGCCGGTCGCGGCCTCCGCCGCGTCCAGACCGGGCGGGTCCAGAACTACGCCCTCGGCATCGCGCTCGGCCTGCTGGTCATGGCCGGGTCGTACCTGCTCCTGGCCGGGAGCAGCGGATGAACGGCCTGCCGATCCTGTCGATCGTCACGTTCCTGCCGCTGCTCGGTGCGATCGTCATCGCCATCCTGCCGAGCCGCTGGGCGAGGCTGCTCGCGCTCGTCGTCGCGCTCGCGACGTGGGTCGTCTCGCTGGGCCTGCTGATCGGCTACCTGCCCGGCGGCGAGGGGGACCAGTTCCAGTCCATCGAGACCGCCGACTGGATCCCCCTGTTCGGCATCCAGTACAAGCTCGGTGTCGACGGGCTGTCGGCGGCGCTGGTCGTGCTGACCACGACGCTGACGTGGATCTGCGTGCTGGCCTCGTGGGTGCCGATCCAGACCCGCATCAAGGAATACATGATCTCCTTCCTCGTGCTCGAGGTCGGCATGATCGGCGTGTTCCTCGCGCTCGACCTGTTCCTGTTCTACATCTTCTGGGAGATCGTGCTCGTCCCGATGTACCTGATCATCGGGATCTGGGGTGGTGCGAACCGGATCTACTCGACCATCAAGTTCGTGCTGTACACGCTGGTCGGCTCGCTGCTGATGCTGGTGGCGATCCTGGCGACGGCCTTCGCCTACCAGTCGGCGACCGGGTCGTGGGCCGGCGCGTTCGACTTCATCGCGCTGCGCGAGTTCGCCACGAGCACGGGCTTCGCGCCGGCCCTCCAGCTAGGTGCCTTCCTCGCGTTCTTCCTCGCCTTCGCGATCAAGGTGCCGATGTTCCCGTTCCACACGTGGCTGCCCGATGCCCACACCGACGCCCCGACCGCGGGCTCGGTCATCCTGGCGGGCGTCCTGCTCAAGCTGGGTGCGTACGGCTTCCTGCGATTCGCGCTGCCGCTCTTCCCGGACGCGGCCCATACCTTCGCCCCGACGATCATCGTGCTGTCGCTGATCGCGATCATCTACGGCGCGATCGTGGCCCTCGTCCAGCCCGACCTCAAGCGGCTCGTGGCGTACTCGTCGGTCAGCCACATGGGCTTCGTCACGCTCGGCACGTTCGTGTTCACCGAGCAGGGCATCCAGGGCGCGATCCTGCAGATGATCAACCACGGCCTCATCACGGGCGGCCTGTTCCTGCTCGTCGGCGTCATCTACGAGCGCACGCACGACCGGACCATCGCGAAGATGGGCGGCCTCGCGGCGCGCACCCCGGTGTGGGCGGCGACGATGGGCTTCTTCGTGCTGGCGTCGGCAGGGCTCCCGGGGCTGTCCGGGTTCGTCGGCGAGTTCCTGAGCCTCGTCGGCACGTTCCTCGTGAGTCCGGCCGCCGCCGCCATCGCGACGTTCTGCATGATCCTCGCCGCCGGCTACCTCCTGTGGATGTTCCAGCGCATCGCGTTCGGGGAGGTGTCCGACTTCCTCGAGCGGCTCGGCGGCCACCTCACCGACATGACGCCGGTCGAGATCCTGACGCTCGTCCCGCTGGCGACGCTGATCGTCGTGTTCGGCATCCAGCCGGGGCTGTTGCTGGACCTTATCCAGGGCTCGGTCGATGACACCCTCGCCGCGGTCGAGGCCGGCGCGCCGATCGCCGTGCCGCCGGAGGTCGTGGCCGTCGGCGTCGGGCTGGTGGTCATCCTCGTCGCGGTCCGCACGATCGCCGCGCTCACCGGCGGACGGGCGGAGCCGGCGGTCGTCCCCGAAGGCGGGGCCGCGCATTGACCTCGGCCGACCTCATCGCCCTCGCGCCGCTCATCTTCGCGATCCTGACCGCGTTCGCGGTCCTCATCGTCGACCTCATCTGGCCGGGCCGCAACGAGCCGGCCATCGCGACCGCGCTGATCGGGCTGGCGATCACGGCCGTGGTGACCATCGCGGTCGGGGCCGAGACGCATATCGCGTTCGGCGGCTCCTACAAGGTCGACGCGCTGGCGACGTTCCTGGACGTCCTGTTCATCGCCATCGTGGCGATGACGATCGTGTTCGCGCCCGACTACCTGCTGCCACGCGAGCTGCCGGTCGCGGAGTTCGCGGTCGTGCTGCTGTTCGCGATGAGCGGCGCCATGCTCATCGCCGCCTCGGCCGACCTGTTGCTGCTCTTCCTCGGCCTCGAGCTGATGGTGCTGCCGGGCTACCTGCTGGCGGGGTACCACAAGACCGACGCGTACTCGACCGAGGGCGCGATCAAGTACTTCCTGCTCGGGTCGTTCAGCTCGGCGATCTTCCTGTTCGGCGTCGCGTTCGTGTGGGGCCTGACCGGCACCACGCTGATCAGCAACACCGACCCGGCCCGGCCAGGCGTCGCCCAGGTACTCGCCGCGGTGGTCGCCGGCGCCGCGCCGCTGTCGGCGGGTCTGGCCATCGGGCTGGCGTTCCTGACGACCGGCGTCGCGTTCAAGATCGCGGCGGTCCCGTTCCACTATTGGACGCCTGACGCGTACCAGGGCTCCCCGACGCCGATCACGGGCTACCTCTCGGTCGGGCCGAAGATCGGCGCGTTCGCGCTCATCCTGCGGCTGTTCCTCGAGGCCCTCGCACCGCTCGCCGAATGGTGGCTGCCGGTGGTCATGGTCCTCGCGACGCTGACGATGACGCTCGGCAACCTGGTGGCGCTGACCCAGGACAACGTCAAGCGGATGCTCGCCTACAGCTCGATCGCCCATACCGGCTACATGCTGGTCGGGCTGGCCGCTTTCGCCGGGGGCCAGGCCCTCGGGCTCGAGGGGCTGCTGTTCTACGGCGCGGCGTACACGTTCATGAACCTCGGCGCATTCGCGGTCGTGTCGGCCCTCCAGAAGCGGGCGGGGGTGACGTCGTCGCTCCAGACGTTCTCGGGGCTGGTACGCCGCGAGCCGGTGCTCACGATCCTCATGACCGTGTTCCTGCTGTCGCTGGTCGGCATCCCGCCGCTGGCCGGGTTCTGGGCGAAGATGTACGTGATCCTCGCCGCGGTGCAGGCCGGCGGCTGGCTGTCGGTGCTGGCGGTCATCGTCGTGCTCAACGCGGCTGCCGCGGCGTTCTACTACCTGCGGGTGGTCGTGTACATGTGGATGCGCGACCCGGTCACCGACGCACCGCCGCTCTCCCACGGCGCACTGCTGTGGGGCGGGCTGGCCGCCGCGACCGCGCTGACGCTCGGGTTCGGGCTGTTCCCGTCGGTGTTCGAGATCGTCCAGCACGCGGCATCGGCGATCGCCGCGGTGCCGGTCGGGGGGTAGTCAGCCGGGGGTCGGTCGGCGCGGCCGTGGCGTCGCGCCCCCAGTGACGTTCGATCGATTTGCAAGGCCCGGGGTGTCCTCGGCCGACAGCTTCTCGCGTATTCCCCACAGGACTCGCGCTGACGGAGGAACGCCGATCCGCTTACTGCGCAGTCGCCGGGCGACTCGGCGTGAAGCAGATCGCCCGGATCAGCACGAGGACGCTCCGATCCGAGTCCCACCGGGAATATCCGGAAAGACACCGCCCGGGTCAGCCCGCCACGCGACGCGCCACGCCCGAGAGCAACCGACCCACCTCGTGCGCGCCTGCGATGCGCAGGTCGGCCAGGTCCTGTAGCTCGGCCGGTGCCGGCCGGCTCGCGCCGTGGACCGCCACGGCCACACCGACCGAACCCGGGATCGCCGCACGGAACGCCGCGACCGCCGCGAAGGCGTCGATGTCACTCATCTCGTCGCCCAGCGCCACGATCCCGCCCGGCCGGTACGCCGTCACCAGCCGTTCGACCGCCTCGCGCTTGCCGCCGGCGTCCCGGGGTCGGAGATCCACGACGGACCGCCCCCGGTAGTGGGCGAGCCCGTGGACCAGCCCAGAGCGTCGCTCTACCGCCTCGATCGCCGTGACCACGGCCGCCCGCGCCGCCGCGACGTCGTCGGCCTGGCGGACGTGGAAGGCCACGGACGGGCCCTTGCGCTCCACGAACAGCCACGGCGGCGCACCCAGCTCGGCGGCGACCCCCGACGCGAGGGCCTCTGCGGGGTCGCGATGGACGTCGTAGGCAGGGTCCGCGGTGACGGTCAGCCGCTCGGCCCGGCTGCCGCGTGGCAGCTTCCCGTGCTCGAGGCCGTGGTCGCCCAGGTACTCGATGCCGCCGACCCGCACCCGCCCCGCGACGTCGGCCACGACGCGGCCCGTCAGCACCGCGACGTGCAGCCGTCCCGGCCGGGCGGCCGCGATCCCCGCGAGCCGGCGCAGCGCCCGCTGGGCGAGCGGCTCGATGCGGGCCACGGCCGGATCGCGCGAACCGACGGCGAGTGTCCCGTCGAAGTCGGCGATGACCAGCAGCGGCGCGCGGGCTGCGGCCAGGGCATCGAGCGCCGCGGCGACCTCGGCGCGGGAGGAGACCGCCGCCGACGGCCCGCCCGCCGACGTCATGTCGTGACGTCGACCCCCGGCATGATCGACTCGAGGCCGCGGGCCATGATGTCGGGCCCGATGCCGCCCAGGGCGCCGTCACGGATCACCCCGTCCTTGTCGATCCAGAAGTGCACCGGCAGCGCGATGGCGTCCCAGCGCAGCGCCGCGGAGCCGTCGCCGTCGAGGCCGAGCGGGAACGTCGCGGCGAGCCGCTCCGCGAACTGGGCGACGACGCCCTCCTCCTCCTTGACGTCGACCGCCACGACCACGAGGCCCTCGTCGGCATAGCGCGTCGCGAACCCGTTCATGAGTGGGAATTCGTCGACGCACGGCGGGCAGTACGTGCCCATGAAGTTCACCCACACCGGCTTGCCACGCAGGTCGGCGAGGTCGATCGTCCCACCGCCCACCTGCGGGACCACGAGGGACGGGGCGACCTCGCCGACGTGGAACAGCGCGCCGCCATCGCCCGACGGCGACGCCGACGCCGATGCGCCCGGCGACCCCGACCCGTCCGGTGAAGCGCTCGCGCTGGCCGTCGGCGACGGGGACGGCGACGGGGAGGTCAGCGTGACGGATGGCTGCGGTGGGGGCGTCGGTGCGGCGCCGGGCGCCGGGGAGAAGGCCAGGATCCCCCCGATGACCAGCGCAGCCACCGCAACGCCGGTCAGCAGACCGGCGACGATCGAGACTCGGGGCCACATGCTGGCGCGGAGGGTACCAGTACGGACGGTCGCGGGCGTGTCCGCCGACCTCACGCTACGATGCGGCTCCCATGGCCGGCCCCAGCGAATCGCTCCGCACCCGCCTGCTGCCCGCGTTCCTGACGGCGTTCGGGGTGACGATCCTGTCCGCGGGGCTGCTGACGTACACGGTGCCGGTCGAGGCCGTGCCGGCGGCGGCGCCGTCGGCCACGCCCCGGCCGTCCAGCGCGGTCGTCGCGACCCCGACACCGCTCATCACGCTGCCACCGCTCGGGTCCGCCAGGCCGTCGCCCGACGGCGCGCTCGCGACCCCGCCGGCGGACCGCGTCGCGACGCGGGTCCGCGTCAGCGGCCTCGACATCGACCTGCCGGTCGTGCGCGGCAACGACGGCTACCCGTACTGCAACGTCGCGATGTACCTGCCGGCCCTCTCCCAGCCGGGGTTCGGCAAGGCGACGTACCTGTACGCCCACGCTCGCGATGGCATGTTCCTCCCGCTGCTCCGGACGAAGGCCCGCGAACAGCGTGGCCAGATCGTCGAGGTGTGGACGAGCGACGACTGGCTGTACCGCTACGAGATCACCAAGGTGATCCGCGACGCGCCGTACCAGACCGGGCTCGACGCCCCGGCCGCCGCCACGGGCGAGGAGCTGTGGCTGCAGACCTCGCAGGGGCCGAACCGCACGTTCGGCTACACCCAGGTCGTCGCCAAGCCGATCGACGCCCTCCCGGCCGAGCATGCCGCCGCGCACCCGAGGGCACGGCCGGTCGACTGCAGCTGAGACGAGGTCTTCCTCAGATCCAGCCGATCCGGCGCAGCAGCGCCACCGCGACGACGGCCAGCACGACGATCATCCCGGTGACGATCCAGAAGTTGCCGGCCTCGACGTTGGCCTCGCTCATCCCGAAGATGCCCGCCACCGCGCCGATGCCAGCAAGGATGACGGTGACGCCGGTCAGCCTTTTCATGATCACCGACAGGTTGTTGTTGATCTGGGTGAGGTAGACCTCGAGCGTCGATGCGGCGAGCTCGCGGTAGGCGTCCATCTCGTCGGTGAGCCGGATGACGTGGTCGTAGATGTCACGGAAGTAGACGACCTCTTCGGGGTCGATGAGCGCGACGTCGCGGTTGGTCAGCTGGTTGAACACTTCGCGCGTGGGGCTCGACGAGCGGCGCACCTCGATGAGCTCGCGCTTGAGATCGAAAAGCTGTTCGAGCGCTCTCGGCGACGGGTCGCGGATGACCGCGTCCTGGACCTCGTCGATCGCGTCGCCGAGCCGGTCGGCGTACGGAAAGTACCCGTCGACGATGTCGTCGCCGATGGCCCACAGGAGGTGGTCCGGCCCGTGCGCCATGACCTGGCCAAGCCCGCTGCGCAGGTGGCTCCCGTGGCGCGGGTCCCAGCCCGCGCCATGCACGGTCAGCAGAAAGCCGAGGCCGAGCACGAGGTCGACCTCATTGGCCACCACTTTCGCGTCGCGATCGAGCGCGAACAGGACGATGTGGACGACCCCGTCGGTCGTCTCGATCTTGGCCCGCTGGTTGCCCTCGAGCACGTCCTCGACGATCAGCGGGTGCAGCCGCAGGACAGCGCCGATCGCCTCGACCTGGGCTGGCGACGGGTCGGCCATGTCGACCCACACCGACGACTCGGGCCGGGCGAGGAGGTCGGGCAGCGTCTCGACGCCGACATCCCCGCCGTACTCGCGCAAAGCGCCGTCGGTCAGGGCGGCGACGCGGATCTCCCCCGGCTCACCGGACGAGATCGGTGCCCGCCGGCGCGAGGTCGGTTCGCCGACCCCGCCGGTCGGTCGGTCAGAGGATGAGGCCGGGGTCCGGAGCGCCATCGCCGGCCAGCATACGCGTGGCCGACCGGCGCCGTCCGGCGCCGCCACCGAGGGCGAGGGCGGGCGGCACGGCGGCGATCGTCACGATGGCCGCGACGAGGTACAGCCCGACCATGATCGCCGCCGCCTCGCGCGAGGCCCATGACTCGAGCGCCTCGACGACCAGCGGGTCGCGCAGGGGGCGGTCCTGCAGGTTCTCCGGGATGTACGCGAGGTAGGCCGTCGGCGTCGCGTAGATGTCGGTCGACAGGCGGTCGATCGTGGTCGAGCCGTAGGCGGTGAGGACCGCGAGGCCGACCGCCATGCCGAGCATCCGCGCGACCGTCACGACCGACGAGGCCGCCCCGAACGCCGCGCTCCCGGCCGCCTCGACCGCGGCGCTCGAGCGCGGCGTGACCGACAGGCCGAAGCCGAGCCCGAAAACGGCCAGGGCGAGCGACGCCTCGCCGACCGTGGTCGACGCCGTCCATCGGGACATCGCCAGCAGCCCGGCCACCGCGGCCACGAGCCCGATCAGCGTCACGATGCGGTAGCTGGCGATCCGCACCGCGAACCCGGATGCGAGGGCGCCGATCGCCGTGGCCCCCGCCAGCGCCCCGAGCGCGAGGCGCTGCTCGTCGGGTCCGCCGTAGAGCACGCGGTCGACGAACACCGCGCCACCGATGATCGCCGTCGCGAAGGCGTAGCCGGTCAGCAGCGAGACGAGGGCGGCGGCGCTGAATGCGACGTCGCGGAACAGCCGGACGTCGAGGAACGGGTCCGGCCGGCGCACGGCGCGCACCACCGACACGATCGTCGCGACGATGGCGATCGTGGCGAGGACGATGGTCAGCTGTTCGGGCGCCAGGATCGCGCCGGTCTCGCCCTGGGCACCGATGAGCGTCAAGGCCACGAGGCCGCTGGCCAGCGCCACGCCGAAGAGGAACGCCCCGCCGACGTCGACCCGCCCGGCCCGGCGCGGCGTCTCCCAGCCCGGCGCGACGGCCCACGCCAGGATCAGCGCGACGATGGCGATCGGGACGTTCACGTAGAAGATCCAGCGCCAGGCGGGCTCCAGGACCGCGGCCAGTCTCGAGGTGCCGAGACCGGCGCCCACGAGCACCGCCTCCGGGTGGACCGCCGACAGGATCGCGGCGCCGAGGAACGGACCGGCGGCCATCCCGAGGAACGTCAGCGCACCGATCACGCCGAGTGCGCGCGCGCGGCCGTGGCCACCGTAGAGGTGGGCCGCGGCGGCCGTCCCGACCGGCACGAGGACGCCGCCGCCGACGGCCTGGACCAGGCGCGCCGCGATGAGCTGGTCGAGGGTCTGGGCGAGGCCGGCCAGGGCCGAGCCGACCGTGAATACGACCAACGCGCCCATGAACAGCCGGCGGGCGCCCCACAGGTCGGCCAGGCGGCCGGCCAGCGGCATCATGAGGATGTACACGAGCAGGTAGCCGTTGATGATCCAGCTCGCCTTGCGCAGCTCGACCCATGCCGACGTGCCGTCGGCGGTGACGAGGTCGGCCAGGATCGAGGGCAGGGCGACGGCCGTGATCATCAGCTCGAGGCCGGCGAGGAACACGCCGGTCCCGAACACGGCGAGGAGCACGGGCCTCGACCGGGGATCCATGGCCGGGAAGTGTAGTGGCGGCGGCGATTCGGGCCCGTCACCGTGCCAGCGAGGAAATCGCCCCAGCGGGCGTCGCTCGGCCGCCCTGCTACCGTGGCCCAATGGACAAACCCGGCCCGGCCGAGCTCAGTCAGCTTGTCAAGGCAGGGACCGCAAGCATCGGCCGGGCGAACCGTGCCGCTTCGGCGGTCCTCTCCGTTGTCGGCGAGCTCAACGCCGCCCAGGCTACGTTCCTGCGGTCGCCGTCGATCCGGCATCAGGTCGAGCAACGATTGGCTGCCAGCTACGAAGCGCAGATCGACCCCCTCGAGATGGCCAGCGGCGACCTGGAACGCGACCTGGCTACCCTGGAACCACAGCATCGGCGCATCGTCGAACTGATCGGATTCGAACCCGGCGACGCGCGGATCTCGGACGCCTATCTGCGCGGCATCATCAAGCTGAGTGCCGCCTCGGTCCTCGCGACCGCGGAGCTCGCTGCGCTCCCGGATGCGCTCGAGTGGCTCGGCAAGCGCCTCTCGTCTTTGCAGCCGGCGACGGATCGCCTCGCCCCGACGATGAGGCGCGTCCTTGTCGCACTGCAGCCCGCGATCGCGTGGGGGGATAGCGCTTCGGCCATCCTGCAGGCGACTGAGAGCCAGTCGCCGATCGCGCGCGCCGTACCCAAAGGGCAGGCGGCTCCAGCCATCGCGAACCGCGCGGACGGCAAATGCCGTCCTTGAGTGGACCGTCTTGACACGCGCTCGCGCCGGGGCCTAGCATCAACGCCCGTTGATATCAACCGTCGTTGATGCGACGGCACCGTCGAGATCGAGGAGGCCCGCCCGCACCATGCCGACGCCCGCCCGCTTCCGCTCGACCCTCGCCTCGATCGTCATCCAGCCCGACGACCTGCGCGAGCTGCGCGCGTTCCACAAGGCGCTCGCCGACGTCAACCGCCTGCGCATCGTCCGCCGCCTTGCCGAGGGCGAGGCCAGCGTCGCCCAGCTCATCGCCCACGTCGGCCTGTCGCAGCCGCTCGTGAGCCACCACCTCAAGCGACTTCGCGTGGCCGGCCTGGTCGAGTCGCGGCGAGTCGGTCGCGAGACGGTCTGCCGCCTCCGCTCCGAGGCGTTCGACGAGGTCGCCGAGCGCGAGCGCGCCATCCTGGGGCTCGCCAGTTGAGCATCTCCAACGAGTCGCGCACGCGCATCAAGGCCGTCTTCGAGCCGATCGCCCTGGCGATGGGCCGGGCCGGCCTGACGCCGAACGGCCTTACCCTCATCGGGTTCACGATCACCGTCGTCGGGTCCATCCTCGTCGGACTCCAGTTCTGGATCGTCGGCGGCCTCGTGGTCTTCCTGGGCGGCGTGTTCGACATGTTCGACGGCACGCTGGCGCGCGCCACCGGCAAGGCCAACTCGTTCGGAGCGTTCATGGACTCGACCTTCGACAAGGCGGGCGAGATCATCGTCTTCCTTGGCGTCATCGCTGGCATGCAGGGTGCGGGCGCCACGGACGTGCCCGTCCTCGTCGGCGCCGCCGCGATGGGCGCCTCGATCATGGTCAGCTACGCCCGCGCGAAGTCAGACGGGCTCGGCTACTCCTCGGGGATGGGCCTGGCGGCCGTCGGGCTCATGCCACGCGAGATCCGCCTCGTCCTCATCTCGCTCGGCATCATCCTGACCGGCACGGGCATCGGCCTCACGGCCATCCAGCTGGCCCTCGGCGTCATCCTGATCGGGGCTGTCGTCACCGTCATCCAGAGGATCCTGTTCGTCCGCCGCGAGGATCGACAGCAGTCCACTCCCACCACGCAGCCAGACTACGGAGCTACGGAGAAGCCACAGTGAGCAAGAACGGCAGCAACGGCAACCGCGCGACGCCGTCGAATACCTGGGCGGGCGCCGGGCGTCGCGGCGACGGCAAGATCCGGGTCGCGATCGTGGGCGTCGGCAACTGCGCGAGCAGCCTCGTCCAGGGCCGCTACTACTACGAGAACGCCAACGACGACGACTTCGTGCCGGGCCTCATGCACGTGAATCTCGGTGGCTACCACGTCCGCGACATCGAGTTCGTGGCTGCCTTCGACGTCGACAAGAACAAGGTCGGCAAGGACCTCGGCGAGGCGATCTACTCCAAGCCGAACAACACGATCGTCTTCCACCAGACCGGCAAGCTCGGCGTCACGGTCGAGCGCGGCATGGTCCACGACGGTCTTGGCAAGTACCTCAGCGAGATCATCGAGAAGGCACCGGGCGAGACCGCCGACATCGTCGGCATCCTCACGGAGCGCGAGGTCGACGTGATGGTGTCGTACCTCCCGGTCGGCAGCGAGGAGGCCACCAAGTGGTACGCCGAGCAGGCGCTCCGTGCCGGCGTCGGCTTCGTCAATGCCATCCCGGTGTTCATCGGCCGCGAGCCGTACTGGCAGCGCCGCTTCGCCGAGGAGGGGCTGCCCGTCATCGGCGATGACATCAAGAGCCAGGTCGGCGCGACGATCAGCCATCGCGTGCTGACCCGCCTGTTCATGGACCGTGGCGTCCGCCTGGACCGGACGTACCAGCTCAACTTCGGTGGCAACACCGACTTCCTGAACATGCTCGAGCGCGAGCGCCTCGAGTCCAAGAAGATCAGCAAGACCAACGCCGTCACCAGCATGCTCGACTACGAGCTCGACCCCGACGACATCCATGTCGGCCCGTCGGACCACGTGCCGTGGCTGCTGGACCGCAAGTGGTGCTACATCCGGATGGAGGGCACGACCTTCGGTGACGTCCCGCTCAACGCAGAGATCAAGCTCGAGGTCTGGGACAGTCCCAACAGCGCCGGCGTCATCACCGACGCCATCCGCTGTCTGAAGCTGGGACTCGACCGCGGGCTCAAGGGCTCGCTCGTCGCGCCGTCGGCGTACTTCATGAAGAGCCCGCCGCAGCAGATCCCCGACGACGTCGGACGAGAGCGCGTCGAGGCGTTCATCCGCGGCGAGGATTCGGAGACGCTGGTCGGCAACGAGAAGCCCGTCGCACGCAAGCTGCGCAAGCTGGCCGGCAGCAGGTCCCGGGTGGCCACCAGCGCGGGCCGGTGACGGCGAGCGAGGGTTCCGAGTCCCGGACCACCAGCACCGCGTCCACCCGGGTCGACAAGGCGGCGCGCTCCGACGGACGCCGCCTCGAGGCGCCGCATCGACGCGGCGCCACAGCCCCGCGCATCGTCGAGCGCGTCGCGGTCCTGGGCTATCGCGCGACCTCGTGGGTCCTCGCGACCGTCCCGCCCCGTCCGGCGGCGGCGGTCATCGGCCGGCTGTCGCAGGTGTCGTACCTGGCGTGGCCGACCAAGCGGCGGTGGTCGAACCGCAACTTCGGGCACGTGCTCGGCCTGCCACCGGACCACCCACGCGTCCGTGCGGAGGCCCTGAAGGCCTACTTCGGGTACGGGCGCTACCTCGTCGAGCTCATGCGCCTGCCGTCCCGCCCGTCCGACGAGGTGCTCGCGCTGGTCCCCGGTCTCGACGTCGACGAGGTCCGGCGCATCTGGCACGAGGCGCCCGGGGGCGGTCTCATCATGGCGGTCGGCCACGTGGGCAACAACGAGGCCGTGGCCGCGGCCGTCGCCCACCACGGGATGCCGATCAGCGTCGTTGCCGACGACTCGTCGTTCCCCGAGATCTACGAGCTCCTGCGCGAGCAACGGGAGCGATGGGGCGTCCACATCATCGCCTGGCGCAACCTGCGCGAGATCTTCGGGGTCCTTCGCCGGCGCGAGATCCTCGGTCTGCTCGTCGACTGGGGATACCGCTCGGACGGGATCCCGGTGCGCCTGTTCGGGGCGTGGACGACGCTGCCGGCCGGCCCGGCCACCCTGGCGGGCAAGACGAGCTCGCGCATCCTGCCGATCACCATCCGGCGCCAGCCGGACGGCACGTTCCACGTCTCGTGGCCGGCGCCGATCGACGTCGCATCGTCCGAGCCGGCAGAGCTCCAGCGCGCGACGCAGGCCATGGCCGATGCCCTCGCCGCCACGATCGCCGCCGCGCCCGACCAGTGGTACAGCTTCAAGCCGATCTGGCCGGCCACGCCCGAGGAGGCGGCCGACCTCGAACGGCGGGCCACCCTCATGCAGTCCGGCGTGGCTGACCCGGGGCCCGCCCCCGAGTTCGCCTGACCGTGGCCGGCCTCGGCCGCCGGCTCCGCGGTCGCGCCCTGCGGACGGCCTCATGGGTGGCCTGCCGCCTGCCCGAGCGGCCGCTCGTCGCGGGTGCCGAGTTCGCCGGGGACCTCTGGTACCGGGCGACCCCGCAGCGTGCCGAGCAGGCGCGCCGGAACCTGCGCCGGGTCGCCGGCTGGTTGGAGGCGCACGACCGCGGGACGCCGCTGGCCCGGGCGGCGGCGCGTGACCCACGCGCGCTCGAGCGACTGGTCCGTCTCTCGTACCGGCACGCGGCCCGCTACTACCTCGAGGTCGCCCGGACGCCGGCGCTCACGGTCGACGACCTGCGCACGATGATCGAGGTCGAGACGCCCGAGGCCGTCGCCGAGGCGTTCACGCCCGGTCGCCCGTCCATCTTCGTGGGCCTCCACTTCGGGGCGATCGAGCTGCCCGCGCTGTTCCTCGCCGCCCGCGTCGGGGGAGCCGTCGCCCCGATGGAGACGCTCGACGACCCGGAGCTGCAGGCCTGGTTCGAGCGGACGCGCGGCTCGGTGGGCGTGCGCATCGTCGGGTTGCGCGAGGCGCGGCGGGAGCTGACGTCAGCGCTGCGCGATGGGACGTCGGTGGGGCTGGTGGGCGACCGCGACCTGACCGGCGGCGGCGTGCCGACCGAGCTCTTCGGGGCGTCGGCGAGGCTCCCGCTCGGGCCCGCGCTGCTGGCGACCGAGACCGGCGCGCCGGCCTACGTCGCGGCCGTCCGTCGCTCGTCGCCGGGTCGCTATCTCGGCCGCGTCGAACGCGTCGACATCCCGACCGAGGGGTCGCGCCGCGAGCGGGCCACCGCCGCCACCGTGTCGATCGCGCGGGCGTTCGAGCGGGTCATCGAGGACGCCCCCGAGCAGTGGTGGGCGGTGTTCTTCCCGATCTGGCCGGACCTGGCCGAACCGGATGCCGATGCACCCGCTGTGGAGATCGCCGCGTGACCGCCGACCGACCCGGCCGCGCGGACCTGCACATCCACACCGTGGCGTCCGACGGCATCGCCGACGTCGTGGCGGTCGTCGAGCACGCGGCCGCGCGCGACGACCTCGATGTCATCGCGATCACCGACCACGAGCGCATCGACGCCGCCGAGGCCGGGCGCACCATCGCCCGGGACCGCGGTCTGCGCGATCGACGTCGTCGTCGGCGAGGAGGTGACCACGCTGGGCGGCCATCTGCTCGCGCTGTTCGTCGATCGGCGGATCCAGCCGTACCGCCCGCTCGGCCGCAGCATCGCCGACGTTCACGAGGCCGGCGGGCTGGCCATCCCCGCCCACCCGCTCGTGCCGTACCCGCTGTGCGCACAGGGCTGGGTGCTGCGCCGGCTGCTCGACGACCCCGACGAGGCGGTCCGACCGGACGCGATCGAGACGTTCAACCCGACGGCGCTCGGGCGGCCGTGGCACGATCGCGTCGTGCGGTTCGCCGACGACCACCGACTCGCCCATATCGGCAACAGCGACGCGCACGCACTCGACGCCATCGGTGCCGGCTGGACGACGTTCCCCGGCCGCTCGGCTGAGGAACTGCGTGCGGCCATCGGCGCCCGTGCCACGGAGCACGGCGGATCGTTCCACGGCGCGACCGGGCAGGTCGGCGTGTTCGGCCGGCAGCTGCGCAAGCGGGCGGTCGACGCGAAGGACGAGGTGGCCGGCCGAGTCCGGCGGAGCGGCATGGGCCGAGACCACGGCTACCCCGGCGGCCGTGCGCGACCGCCGCGCTACGAGCCGGGATCCGGCCCGTCCGGGGAGCGCGAGACTCCATGAAGATCGGTCTCGTCTGCCCGTACATCTACCCGGCCGGCGGGGGTGTCGCCCAGCACGTCCAGTTCCTGTACGAGAACTTGCGGCTGCGCGGCCACGACGTGCGCATCCTGACCGCCAGCCACGGGCCGCAACGCTCGTCGGAGGGCGACATCATCCGCCTGGGCGTCGGCTTCTCGGTGCCGATCAACGCGTCGGTCGGGACGCTCACGTTCTCGCCGCGCTACCTGAGCCAGATCGGCGACATGCTCGAGCGCGAGCGGTTCGACATCCTCCACTTCCACGAGCCGTTCGTGCCGTTCCTGTCGCTGTTCCTGCTGCGCGAGTCGACGAGCGTGAACGTCGCGACGTTCCACGCCTATGCGGGCTTCTCGCCGTCGTACGAGTTCGGCAGCCGTGCGCTGCGCGGCCACGCGCGCAAGCTCCACGGCCGGATCGCCGTGAGCGCGGCGGCCCGCCACTTCATCGACCGGTTCTTCCCGGGCGACTACAAGGTCATCCCCAATGGCGTCGACGTGCCGCGCTTCGCGAATGCGGTGCCGATCGCCCGCTGGCAGGACGGCACACCCAACGTGCTGTTCGTCGGCCGTCACGAGCCGCGCAAGGGGCTGCTGGACCTCCTCAAGGCCCATCGCATCCTGCGCAAGACCGGCTCCGACTCCAGGCTGCTCATCGTGGGCTCCGGACCGCAGGAGCGGGAGGCCCGGCGGTACGTCGCCACGCGCGGTCTCAACGGCGTCGAATTCCTCGGCCGCGTGACCGACACCGAGAAGGCGCAGCTGTATCGCACGGTCGACGTGTACGCCTCGCCGGCGACCGGCGGCGAGTCGTTCGGGATCGTGCTGCTCGAGGCGATGGCGGCGGGCACGCCGATCGTCTGCTCCGACATCCACGGCTACAAGGGCGTCGTCCGGCGCGACCGCGAGGCCCTGCTCGTGCCGCCCCGGCAGCCACGCGAGCTCGCGGTCGCCATCGACCGGCTCCTGCGCGACCCCGCGCTGCGCGACCGGATGGGCGACGCCGGTCGGACACGCGCCGAAGAGTTCTCGTGGCCGCGGGTCACGGCCAAGGTCGAGGAGTACTACGGATTCGTGATCCGGCGTCTCGCGGCCAGCGGCTCGCTGCCGGAGGGCTTCAGCGCGGCGATCCCTCAGGCGTCGCCGCCGCTCCGCGCGAGGCCGTCGATGCCGCTGCCGGTCGGGCCGGGCGAGCCGGACGGATCGGGCGAGCCGCCGGGCGGGTTGCCCGAGGCGGCGTTGGCCCTCGACTCGGCGATGGCCAGCCGCCACACCGAGGCCGAGTAGGCGACCACCAGGCACGTCACCCCGACCGCCAGCGTCAACGCCAGCGGGATGGGGCTGAGCAGCGGCGCATCCGGGCGCGGGGTCGTGTTGACCGGGAACTGGAAGGCGTACAGGTAGGTCGGCAGGAAGCCCTGGTACGCGTTGACGACGGCCGACGGCAGGGGCAGGGCGGACAGGTTCGGGTACCACAACACGAACCACGCCGCGACGGCGACGCCGAGGCCGATCACGAACCGGCGGGCGTCCCTGGCCGCCAGGGCCTGGCCCGCGAGGTACAGCAACGGCAGCAGGACGACCAGCGCGATCGGCTCGACCGGGATCCCGCGGAAGGTCTGGATCGCCGTGTCCGGCACCAGCGCCGCCACGGCGAGCGCCAGCCCGACCGCGACCACGCCGCCGACGAGGCCCCACGGCACCCTCCGGGGGGCGCCCTCGTCGGTGTCCGCGGATGCCTGCAGCGTCGACACCGCCCGGGCGACGACGACCGCACCCAGCGCGACCACGCCGAGCAGGACCAGCGTCCGGTACGTGATGACGAGGTCCGGGATGACCGCCGGGCACGCCTGCGAGCCGGGGTTCGCGATCGTGACCCCGACCAGCGCGCACAGCGGCCGCGACAGCAGCCACATCGCGGCGGGGGCGACGATGGCGACCGCCGCCGCGACGCGGACCCACAGCCAGGTCCGCCGCGAGGCGCCGTGCCACAGCTCGGCCGAGAGGTAGGCAAGGGCCAGGATCACGAACGGCAACGCCGTGTAGTAGTGGTACTGGAAGGCGGCGCGATCGATGCGAGCCCACGGCACCCACTGCGCGGCGAACCCGATGGCGATGAGCGCAAGCGCCGGCGAGCGGCGGCGGAACGCCATGATCGAGGCGAACGCCATGCCGACCAGGCCGAGCCACCAGATGACGATGTTGCCCGAGTCGTAGATCGCGCCGCTCGTGCCCGCGGCGAAGCCCTCCTGGTAGAACCACACGGGCTTGAGGTCGAACGGGAACGCCCACCACGGCGACGACGCAGGGTGGGGTGACGTCAGGTCGTTGTGGTACTCGTACATCTGGCGGGTGAGATCGGTCAGCAGCTGGCCGGTGTGACCCGCCGGGAACCCGTCCCACAGGCGATGGTTCTCGATCGCGGCCCACGGCAGGTAGCTGACCACGTACACGGCGAGCGGGACGGCGAGCAGGCAGATGGCGGCCCACACGATCGGCAGCCCGAACAGCCAGCCCGGTCGCAACCAGCCGGTCGGGGCCGGATCCGGGGGCGGCAGGAGCCGCGCCGGGTCGCCCGGGGGCGGCGGAGCCGCGAGTGGGCCGTAGCCGAGCCGGCCGCCGAGCCGGAACGCGCCGTAGACGACGACCGATCCGAGCGCGAGCGCGATGGCGGCGAGCAGCGGCGTCACCGACACGGGTCCGATGACGATCGCCTGGTCGAGCCGCCCGAGCGCGAGCGAACCGAAGAACAGGGCCGCGCCGGCCGCCGTGGGCGCCGCCAGCGCGAGCCACATCTCCTCGTCGGTCCAGGCGATCGGGTGCCACACCGCGACGACGACCGCGATGAGGGTTAGCGCGATCATGAGCACGAGGAACGGCAGGTTCCCGAACCCTTGCCCGGACATGGCCAGGTAGCCGAGGACGCCGGTGAGGGCGATGAGCCCGAGGATCGACACGACCCGGCCGAGCGCGCTGCGCACGAGCAGCAGCAGCACCAGCGCGCCGATGGCATAGGCCGCCACCCACTTCGACGCGAGCGCGAGGCCGAGCAGCACGCCGATCACCGGCATCGACAGCCAGAACGCCGCCCTGCCGCGCCACCAGCCGGTCCAGACAGCGGCGAAGACCGTGTAGGCCGCGACGATGAACAGCCCGACGTAGACGTCGTTCATGCCGATGCGCGACTGGACGAACAGCATCCCCTCGGCCACGGTCAGCGCGGCGACCGCGACCGCTACGCTCCGGCGCCGGAACAGGATCCGCGCGAGCAGGTACAGGCAGGCGGCCATGAGCACGCCGGCCAGCACGCCCGGCAGGCGCCAGGCGAAGGCGTGCGATCCGACATCGATGACGGCGGTCGTGCCCCCGGCGTCGAACACCAGCAGCTGCTGGCGATCCTCGGCCTGGAATTCGGGCTCGACGTCCATCGCCCACGCGGCCGGTTCGAACCCCTCGGGCAGCAGCGCGTCGGCGTAGACCGCGTTCCCGTGCGGCTCGACGACGTAGACGGTCCACCGGTCTGTGACCGGGGTCGCGTTCGGTGCCGGGGGCGCCAGGCCCATGATGTGGACCTGCTGGGTCGCAGCGTCGAACGCCACCCACGAGCCGAGACCGGGCAACGGCTCGTCGCCACGGTCGACAGGTCCGGCCGCCGCGTCGTCGCCGCCGACCACGATCACGTGGTAGGTCGGCGCCTCGGCCGTACCGCTGGTGACGTACAGCCGCGGGTCATCGACGCCCGTGATGAGGGCCAGCCCGTGTGCGCCGCCCTCCAGCGGCAGCGTCGTCGACGTGTCGCCGTTCGCCGGGTCGATGAACGAGACCCCCTCCGCTGTGGCGACCGCAACGCGCGGCCGTTCGACGATCTCCATCCCCGGCAGGCGACCGTCGGCGATGGCCTCCTCGACCGACGTGCGCACCTCGCCACTGCCGGGGCTGCCGAACAGGACCTCGGTGCCGGGCGCGGCGGCGGTGATGCGCGACTCGTAGTCGAGCGAGTCGCCGCCGATGAGGTCGACCAGCACGCTCGCCACGGCCACCGGGTCGGCGATGGCCGCCGGGTCGCCCTGGAGGACGGGCCCGGTGCCACCGTTCGCGAGCCCGGAGATGCCCTCGAACTCGGCGCTGCCGAGGATCTCCCCGGTCGATCCGTCGATCGCGGTCACGTCGAGGTCGGAGGCGGCGACGATGGTGCCGTCGTCGGTCACGAGCAGGTGGCGGATCGGGTAGTCGACGGACAGCAGGAACGCGGGCTCGGCCTCTCCGGCCCCGTCGGTGCCGAGGGTGGCGAGGTCGAGCATCGAGATCGTCCCGTCGTCCGCGCCCAGGACCAGTCGCGGCTCGGTCGGATCGACGGCCAGCGCGCCCACGCCGGGAGCCGGCGTCCGCGCGACGCTCTGCCGGGTCCGCAGGTCCTCGGTGCGGATGACCTCGCCGGTCGCGATGTGGAGGCGCCCGCCCGCCGCCTGTCCGGTCCCCTCGTCGCGGCGGCCCTCGACGGCCGCGGCGCGCACCGGTTCGCCCAGCTCGGCCGTGGCCTTCACACGGTCGCCGCCCCACAGCACGAGACCGCCGGCCATCGCGTACTTGGCGAGGTGCGGGTGCGTCCACTCGTAGATCTCGTGCGATTCGCCGTACCGCCACGCCTGCAGGAACTCGGTCGCGGTCCGCGCGTGGTAGACCTCGTCGAAGTGCATCTGGTACGGCTCGGCGAGACGGAACAGGCGGATGCCGAGCGTCGCGAGGATCAGCGCGACGAGGATCCAGACGTCGAGCCGGTCGAGACGGCCGCCCCGCTCGTTCCGAAGCGACGCGCTGCGGTCGGCGCGCACCGGCGAGGCACGCAGCCGGTCGCCCACCCAGCGGGTCAGTCCCACTTCGGCGAACGGCGCGGGCTCGGTCCACGTCGGCATCGTAGCGACGGCCGGCGCACCGGGCGCCGCCGCGGCCAGCGAGACCGCGGTCGGCGCCGGCGACCACAGCCGGCCTGACGGCGCCGGGGCGCCGTCGTCCAAGCCCGTATCGGCCGCGGCCCGCATCTCCTCGTCGAGTCTCGTCCCGGCCCGTGGCCGCAGCTGGAGCCAGGCCCAGGCGACGGCCACCGTGTGCAGGAGCGCGGTCACGGTCACGCCGACCTCGGACCGGATGAGCGAGCCGATGCCCAGCCAGTCGCGGACCGGGTTCGTCGCCGGGTCGTCCGGCGGGTAGATCGTCGTGAGGACCACGTACATGTTCAGGAACGTCGCGATAGCCAGCACGACGTAGGCGATGCGCCAGCGCGGGGAGACCGCGAACAGGATCGCCCCGAGCGCGAAGAACGGGAACCCGTAGCGCTCGTGGACGCGGGTCGGAGCGGCGAAGAAGGCGAGGGCGATGATCGCCAGCCCGACGAGGATCGTCAGCCGGTCGGGGCGCCGCCAGATCGCCCACAGCACCGTGACGATGACCAGCACCAGCAACGCGGCTCCGACGACCACCGCGGGCAGCGCGCCGAACTGGACGATCCCGGCGCCACATCGGTCCGCCGGGGTCGTGGCGGCGTCGCATGCCCACAGGCCGCTGTTCGCGAGGCTGTTGCCGAGATCGCTCGGGATGATCGCCCACGTGTTGTAGGCGTTCACGGTCAGGTACGGGTAGCCACCGCCCGCCAGCGCGATCTGCTCCAGCAGCCCCGACGTGATGAACGGCGGGACCGGCGAGAACCCGAGCACGGTCAGCCCGAACGGCAGGCACAGCGCGAGCGCGGTCAGGTAGCCGGCCAGTCCCGTGGTGAGGATGCGGATCGGGCGATCGGTGCGAGCCTCGAGGCGACGCAGCCGGCCGGCGTCGGCCGGCGGCTCGCCCGGTGGCGTCACCGGGCGCAGCGCCCGCCGGATCGTGACGACCGCCACGATCGGGATGAGGATGCCCAGCTGCGGCTTGATGACGGCCGCGATGACCGTAAAGATCGCCGCGCGCTCGGGTTGGTCGCGCCACAGCGACCGCAGGCCCAGGAGCAGGAAGACGACGCCGAAGGAATCGACCTGGCCCCAGACGACGTTGTCGAACCAGAAGATCGGGTTGACCATCACGACCGCCGCACCCAGCAGGGCGAGGCGCTGGCGGCCGCCCAGCTCGCGGATCATCGACCAGACCAGCCAGCCGATGGCGAGGTCGGCGAGGACGGGCGGGATCTTGATCAGGTCGCCGATGCCGCCTGCCGCGTTGCCGACGATCCCGACCAGCCACAGGACGTACAGGTAGCCCGGCGTGTAGTCGTGGAAGAAGTCGCGCTGGTAGAAGCCGTACAGCCCCTCCTGCGCGAGGTTCCCCGCCCAGGCGCGGAACGACACGAGGTCGGACGGGAAGCCCGAGCCCGGGAGCAGGTATAAAAGGACGAACCGGAGGGCGAGTCCGAGGGCGAGGACGATCAGGACCGCGCCGACGGCCCCCTGTATCCCGGTCGACCGAGGCGGCGCTCCCGTGCCTCGCTCGTACGCACCGGGATCGGGGCCAGTCACCGGGTAGATCGGCTCCTGCACGAGCGTGGAAGGTGGATCTGAGCGTAGCACAGGGTCGCCCGAACGGCCCCGAACGGCCACCTGCGTCAGCCGGCCGCTCCGACATGGCGATCGCCGTGCTGGGCGGCCTCGCCCTGGCCATCATCGCGCTCGGGGTGTACCTCGTCACCCACGTCGATCGCTTCTACGACCACTTCGTGTGGCAGGCGTCCGCGTTCCTCGAAGGCGAGGCGGCCATCCGGTATCCGGTCGGGACGACGGCCGACCGGATCGGCAACTGGTTCTTCCAGGACGTGCTGCCCATCGGGCGCATCGACGGCGTCATGCGCGGGCTGATCCCGTTCCCGCCGCTGCCAGCGCTGCTGCTCGTGCCGTTCGTCGCGCTGTTCGGCCTCGATGCCGACGACCAGCTGCTGTTCACGGCGCTCGCCGCGGTCGACGTCGCGATCTGCTGGTGGATGATCGGCCGGCTGCGGGTGTCGGGCGCCGTCCGGGTCGTCACGACGCTCTTCTTCGCGTTCGGGACCGCCTTCTGGTACACGGCCCAGAACACGACGACCTGGTACCAGGCCCACATCGTCGCGGTCGGGCTGACGATGCTCGCGGTCGGCTTGGCGCTCGAGACCGATGGATCAGCCGCCCCGCCGGGCGGACGACGCTCGATCGACCGTCGCGGTCTCGCGATCGGGCTGTTGTTCGGTCTCGCGACGACCGCCCGGCTCACCGTCATCCTCGCGGCACCGTTCTTCGTGCTCGTCGGGCCTGGCGGCTGGCGGCGCGCATGGTCGGTGGCGCTCGGGACGGCGATCCCGGTGGCGGCGCTGCTGGCCTACAACGTCGGAACCACCGGGCAGCTCTTCCACCCGGCGTATGACCACCTCTACCGGCTCGAGGCGAGCGCCTACACGAACCTCGGCTACCACCTCGACTGGGCGGCCGAGGACCCGCGCTACATCGCTCAGAACCTCGGGATCATGCTCTTCGCGGCGCCTGAGCTGCTGCCGGAGCGGCTGCGCGACACGCTCGGCACGATCGACCAGCCACTGTGCACGGCGCCCGGCGCGACCCGTGGGCTGTTCGACGTCTCGTGCCCGATCTCCCTGCCCCGCGACACCGGAATGAGCATCCTGCTGACGAGCCCGGCGTTCCTGCTCGCCATCCCGGCCCTGCTCGACCGCGGCCGGCGACGGATCGTGCTGGCAGCGATCCTGGCGATCGTGCTGGTGTCGCTCGCGAACCTCATGCACTTCAGCCAGGGCTGGGTCCAGTTCGGCTACCGATTCGCGAACGACACGGTACCGTTCGCGCTCGTGCTGGTCGCCATCGGACTCTCGCAGCTCGTCGACCGGGTGCCCACCCGGCGCTGGGCCATGCCGCTCGTCGTCGCCCTGGTCGCGGTCTCGATCGCGGTCAACGCGTGGGGTGTGGCGTGGGGGCGTCTCCTCGGGTGGTGACCCGTGCCCTGGTGACCTGGATACCGCCGGTGCTGGTCGGGGTCGTGGCATTCGTCGCGGCTCGCCTGGCGGTGCTGCCGGGTCTCGGGTTCTGGGACACCGCCGAGCTGCAGGCGGTCGCGCCGGTGCTCGGCACGGCCCACCCGACCGGCTTCCCGACGTACGTCCTGCTGGGCTGGGTCGCGAACATCCTGCTGACGCCCTTCGGCGAGCCGGCGCTGCGCATGAACCTGTTCGCGGCCCTCAGCGTCGGGGTCGCCGCGGCGGTCACGGTCGATCTGTCGCGAACGCTGACGCGATCCGTCGCGCTGGGCGTCATGGCCGGCCTCGGCCTGGCGCTGACTACGCTCGTGTGGAGCATCGGCACGCACGCCGAGGCGCACGCGCTCCACCTCGCGCTGCTGGCGATCCTCCTCCGCCTGCTCCTCGCGTGGGAGGACAGCGGCCGCGACCGGTCGCTGGTCGCGGCCGCGGTGGTGTTCGGCTTGGCGCTCGGGAACCACTCGCTGATGTTGCTGCTCGCGCCGGCGATCGCGTTCTACGTCCTCGCCGTCGACCGGGACATCCTGCGCCGCCCACGGCTGGTCGCGGCCTGCGCCGTGGCCCTCGCGATCACGGTCGTCTTCGTCTACCTGGAGCTGCCGCTCCGGGCCGGCCCGTTCCGCGCCCCGCTCGTGTACGGGGACCCGTCCACGTGGGACGGGTTCTGGTACGTCGCCCTGGCCGAGCAGTTCCGGGGCAGCCTCGTCGGCCCGTTCGACGATCTCGCCGGCAAGTTCGCCGCGCTCGTCGACCGCACGGCCGGGGCGTTCGGGCCGCTGGCCGTGCTGCTGCCGCTCGCGTTCGTGGCGACCGCGATCCAGCGACCGCGCTACGCGCTCCTGAGCGGCAGCGCGGTCCTCATCACGTGCTTCTTCGCGGCGTCGTACGTCAACGCCATGATCGACCGCTACTACCTGGGTCCCGCGCTCATCGCCTGGACCTGGCTCGCGCTGCTCGTCGCCGGCGTCGCGTCGCTCGTCGGGGACACGGTCGAGGGCGAGCGTCGCCCCAACGCGGTCGTCGCGACGGGGCTCGCGCTCGTGCTGCTGATCCCGACGATGGTGGCACTGCCGGATCGCTACCGCGCGGTCGACCGGAGCCGCGACGTGGCCGCTCGCCAATGGCTCGACGAGGCGCTGGCGACGGTCGACCCCGACGGCGTCGTCGTCAGCTGGTGGAGCTACTCCACGCCGCTGTGGTACGCGCAGGTGATCGAGGGCCGCCGGCCCGACATCGATATCATCGACGACCGCACCCGCCTCGACCGCAACCTCGGAGACATCTACGACGTGATCGACGCGAACCTGGGGCACCGGCCGGTGTACGTGATCCGCATCGAGCCCGACGACCTCATCGGGCTCCGCGAGCGCTATGAGCTCGACGGGAACGCGGTGACGCACCTCACGAAGGTCATCGGTCGGCGCGGGTCCGTGCCCGGAGCGGCGCGATGACCGATGCACCGGCGCCCGCCCGCGTCGCGCGCCTGTCGTACTTCTTCCCGGCCCACAACGAGGAAGCGAACATCGAGGGCCTGGTCGAGGAGGCGATGGCGCACCTGCCCGCCATCGCGGAGACCTTCGAGATCATCGCCGTCAACGACGGCTCGCGCGACCGGACGCAGGCCCTCGCCGACGAGCTCACGGCCCGCCACCCGGGCATCGTCCGGGCCGTCCACCACCCGACCAACCTCGGCTACGGCGGCGCACTGCGATCGGGCTTCGGTGCGGCGCGCTACGAGCTGGTCGCGTTCACCGACGGCGATCGCCAGTTTCGGATCGAGGACGTCGCCCGGCTGACGGCGCGGCTCGCCGAGGCGGACACGCCGGATATCGTCGCGGGGTACCGCATCCGCCGTGCCGACCCGCCATCTGCGCACCGTGTACGCCCGTATCTACCGCCTTGCCAATCGCATCTTCTTCGGCCTCGAAGTGACCGATGTCGACTGCGCGTGCAAGCTGTTCCGGCGAGAGGCGCTCGACGGCGTGCGGGTGGCCTCCGAAGGGGCCTTCTTCTCGGCCGAGCTGCTCATCAAGCTGCAGGCGGCCGGCCGGCCGGTGGTCGAGGTCGGGGTGCCGCACTACCCGCGCACGGCCGGTTCGCCGACCGGCGCCAGGCCGCGGGTCATCCTGCGGGCGGTTCGCGACTTCTGGCGGTTGCGGCTGCAGATGTGGGCGAACCGGGACCGGGCGCTCGGCCGCGGCCGACCGATCGTGTCCGATACCGACTAGCTCTGCCGGCCCTCGCTCTCGGGATCGACGTCGAGCGAGTTCACGAAGTCGCGGAAGACGTCGAGACGCGGGTCGACGATGCGCTCGCCGGTCGACTCGAGCATCTCGCCCTCGCCCTCGTCGCCTAGACCGCCGTCGGCCCCGAGCCCGGCCTGGTCGAGGACCGATGGCACCGCGAAGATCGGGGCCCCGACACGGACCGCCAGGGCCAGCGCGTCGGACGGTCGGGCGTCGATCTCGCCGACCCGGCCGTCGCGCTCCACGAACAGCCGCGCGTGGAACGTCTCCTCGGCGAGATCCGAGATGATCACCCGTGCGACGCGGGCGTCGACGGCCTCGAGCGTGCTCGCGAACAGGTCGTGGGTCAGCGGCCGCTCCGGCGTCAGGCCCTGGAGGCGCATCGCGATGGCGCTTGCCTCCCACGGACCGATCCAGATGGGCAGATAGCGTTCCCGCCCGGTCTCCTTGAGGATCACCACGTGCCGGCTGGAGAGCATGTGGACGCGGACGCTCTCGACGACCATCTCGATCAACCCGTCGTCCATGCGCCGGATTATCCCACGGTGCGCCCGACGGGACGCCAGCCGGCACCCGTGAGCCTGACGAGCCAGCCGACGACCGCGCCGAACACGAATCCGCCGATATGGGCGAAGAACGCCACCCCGCCCGAAGCGGAGGCGGCGGTCATGCCGAGCGAGCCCAGGCCGTCGACGATCTGGAGCAGGAACCAGAACGCCAGCACGAAGACCGCTGGCAGGTCGATCAGCTGGTAGAAGAACACGAGGAAGATGACGGTCGTGACACGGGCGCGCGGGAACAGCACGAGGTACGCCCCGAGCGTCGCCGCGATGGCGCCGGATGCGCCGATGATCGGGATGGTCGAGCCCGGGCTGATGGCGACCTGGGCCAGCCCCGCGACCATCCCGCCGGCAAGGTAGAAGGCCAGGAACGGCACGCGGCCGAGGCGGTCCTCGACGTTGTTCCCGAAGATCCACAGGAACAGCAGGTTGCCGGCGATGTGAAAGAACCCGCCGTGCAGGAACTGGCTCGACACCAGCGTGAGCGTCTCGGGCGAGACGACCGCTCCGGCCGAGATGGCCGCGACGAGCTCGGCCGGGACCAGCGCCCAGCGGGTCACGAACGCGTCGAGCGACGCGTCCCCGCGCAACGTCGCGAGGACGAGCTGATAGGCGAAGACCATCGAGCACGCCGCGATGAGGGCCAGCGTCACGACCGGCGTGCGCCGGGTCGGATTGGCGTCGCGGAGCGGGATCACGCCCGGCCGCCCCGGCTAGGGGCTCGGCGTGGTCGACGGGCGCGCGCTCGCGCCGGGTGAGGGCGATGCCGAGGGGTCAGGCTCGGGCACCGCCTGCAGCACGGTCTGGTGCACCGTGTCGTTCGACAGCCAGATCAGCGTGTCCGGGGCGTCCTCCACCCCGGGGATGACGTACATCGCCCGGAGGTCCTTCCAGCCATCGCCCTCGGCCAGGCGGTATTGCCCGGCGAAGTCGCCGGACCGCTTGTCGTAGGCGAGGATGCGCGCGTTCGGCTTGTCGTACGTGTAGATCCGACCCTCGTTCCGACCGCCCGAGCCGGCCACGATCTGGGCAGCCGACGTCGGGCGGAGCAGCTCGTCGCCCGGCGCCCCGGCGTCCCAGCCATCGCTCTTGCCCGACGTGTAGCGGTCGAGCACGCCGTTCTCCGTGATGTAGATGTCGCCGTCGATGTACAGCGACGACATCTTGGCGACGTCGCGGGCGGTCGCCAGCCAGGCCGACGACTTGGCTGGGAAGCCGCCGCCGTCGCTGGCCGGCGGATAGGCCCGGATCTGCTGCTCGGACGGGTCGACCACGTACAGGTTGTAGAGGTTCTGGCTGGGGTTCCGGACGTACGTGCCCATGGCCAGGATGTCGTCGCCCCATTGGCTCGCCCCGTTGACCGTGACCCGGTTGGTCGTGCCCCGTCCGGCGTCGTTGGAGGCCCGCCAGCGCCAGAGCTGGTTCTTGGCGTCGAGGATCAGCAGGTCGCGGCCGCCGACCGCGAGGAAGGCCGGCGTCGCCTGCTTCGTGCTGCCCACGTTCCGGCCGATCCGGGCGATGACGGTCGCGCGCTTGCGCTTGAGGTCGACCCGGTAGACCGACCGCGTGGAGCGGTCGATGACATACGGTGCCTGGTCGTAGCCGCGGACGACCGTGCGCAGGTCGATCGGGTCCGCACCCTTCTTCGGCTTGAACCGGTAGAGGGGCGTCGAGGCGACCTCCACGACGCCGTACGCGCGGTCGAGCAGCCCCTCCACGTCCTCCCGCACGGGAGCGACGACGCGCTGGCTGATGTTCGCCTCCTCGGCGACGTCGAGCTGGTCGTACGCCTCGGTCAGGAGCTTGACGGCTTCCTCGCGGTCGTCCTCGATCAGGTCGATGCCCGGGCCGTCGACGAGCTCGATGTTCGCGCGCGCCTTGGCGAGCGCGTCCTGGCCGGCGTTGACCGAGCTGATGGCGCCGAGCTGGCGCTGGCCGCCGAACGCCCAGACCGACATCGCCAGGCTGCCGACGACGACCAGCAGCGCGATGAGGGCCATCGCGGCGCGGCGCTGGGTCTCGCGGCGCGAGGCGAGCGGCGTCACCCGCCGGTAGGCGGGCTTGCGCTGGGGCATCAGGTCGTGCATGCGCCCGACCACCCGCTCGAACGCGGTGCCCGCCGCGACGCGGGCGCCCTCGGCGGCTGCGGTCATCGCGACGCCCGCGGCCTGGACGTTGTCCGCCAAGGGGATCGGCGATCGGTCGGGGGCCCCGGCCAGCGGTTCGGCTGGCCGGACCGGCACGAGCGAGCGGCCACGGGTCGTCGGGGCCACCTCGGTGGCCTCGAACGCGATGGCCCCGTCGCTGCCGGCGCCGTCCGCCGCCCGGAAGCGCTGGTGGAGGTGCTCCATGGCCGATTGCGGATGGAGCGTGACCATGGCGTCCTTGAGCTCGTCCACGCCGAGACGCGCCACGATGTTGGGCGAGATCAGGACCAGCGAATCGCCGACCGTCACCTCTCCTCGCCACACCTCGGGCTCGAGGTCGCTCGTGGGCAGCCCACGCTCGCGGTGGGGATCGGGCAGCGTCGAGAGGCGCGCCTGGCGGATGAGATAGGCCTCCGCCGGTCCCACGGTCGCGACGTACATCTCGTTGCCGCGCACCACGCCGACGCCCACACCGATGGGCCCGTTGGCGTCGGTCGCGCGCAGGCCGAGGCGGTCCGCCTGGTGGAGCAGCCGCTTGTTGGCCGTCGCGATCGCCTTCTGGAGGCAGACGCGGATGCCGGCCGACTCGTCGTAGTAATACTCGTTGCGGATCGTCTCGGCGGCGAGGCGCGTCGCCTCCAGGGCGTGGCGCGAGCTCGTCCGCGAGGTGACCAGCAGGTACAGGTTGCCCTTGGAACGGGCGACCGAACCCACGCTCGGCTCGACGACGACGAGGGTGTCGGGCGAGTCGTCGAGCCGGTCATGCTCGGCGACGATCCCAAGCTTCAATTGGAGTCGGGCGGCCATCCGGGCCTCTCGATAGGGTTGGTCGGACATGGGGACGAACCATGGCCCGGGTCGGCGACGGATCGTCCCGTATTGGCTGGCAGGCCCGGTGGATTATACGCGGGGTCCTCCGGAACGGACGTGGACTCGCAGATCGCGGATCCCGACGCCTCCGGGAGCCGCCGCGAAGGCCCCCAGCAGCTCGCTCGAACGCAGCCGCAGCTCCTGCGCGACGATCGGTGCATCGGCTTCGACGTCGATCGCGAACCCCTCCAGTCGCACCACGCGACAAGCGCCCGCCGCGGCCGGCACGCGCTCGGCGACGATCGCCTCGAACGTCGCCATCGCCCGGGCAAGGCGCAGCTCGTCCTCGAGGCCGAGCGTCCGGGCGGCGTCGGGGATGAGATCGCCGATCCGCCGCATCGGGCGACGGCGCGGGGTCGTCATCGGGCGACGGCGATGGTCGGGCGGAGCTCGGCGCCGCCGGTGCCGGGCCGCACCTCCCAGCCGTGGGCGATCTCGAGTAGCGCCGGGTCGAGGTCGTCCGGCGTCGTCGTCGTCACGAATGCCTGCGGCAACGCCGCGATCCGCCGCACGAGATGCGACCGCCGCTCCGGGTCGAGCTCGCTGAACACGTCGTCGAGGAGGAGCAGCGGCGGCCGACCATCGAGCTCGGTGAGCAGGTCCAGCTCGGCGAGCTTGAACGCCAGGATGGCCGTCCGCTGCTGGCCGCGCGAGGCGAAGCCGGCCAGGTCGCGGCCGCCGAGGTCGAACGCGACGTCGTCGCGGTGCGGTCCGATCACCGTGGACCCGTTCCAGACCTCCTTCTCGGCCGTGTCGGCCAGGCGTCGAGCCAGCGCGTCGCGTGGCGTCTCGCCGGGCTGCGCCGGGGCGTTGGTGACGTAGCGGGCCGTCAGGCCGCCGGCTGCCGCCTCGTCCGGTGCGATCTCGCGGTGAGCGGCCGCCAGCGGCGCGGCCAGGGCGTCGAGCAGGCCCAGGCGGGCGTCGACGACCCGCCCACCGGTCTCGAGGAAGGTCTCGTCCCAGAAGCGCAGCTCGTCCCGGCTCGCCTGCTCCTCGCGGATCGCACGCAGCAGGCTGTTGCGCTGCTGGAGCGTTCGGCCGTACGTGCCGAGGTCGTCGGCATACGCCGGGAAGCGGGCGGCGGCGAGGGCGTCCAGCGCCGCCCGCCGGAGCGACGGGGAGCCGACGACGAGCAGCATCTCCTCCGGTGCGAACAGGACGACGCGGAGGTGCCGCCCGAGCCCGCTCGCACGACGGCCGACCCCGTTCACGCGGATCCGCTTGCGCCCGCCCGACCCGTCCGCGCCCGATCGCTGGATGGCGACCTCGATCGTGTCGCCGCCGGCCCGGCCCTCGACCCGCGCGAGGTCGCGGCCCCAGCGGATCAGCTCGCCGTCGGCGCTGGTGCGGTGTGAGCGGCCCCACCCGAGCAGCGCGATGGCCTCGAGGAGGCTGGTCTTGCCGGCGGCATTGGGACCCCAGATGAGGTGGGCGCCGGGGTCGAACCGGACGTCGAGCGCGGCGTATCCGCGGAGATCGAGGGCCGAGAGCGAATCGAGCGAGGCGATGCTAGGACGTCGTCCTGACGGGCATCACGACGTGGACGTAGCGGTCGTCGCCGACCGGCTTGAACACGCCGGGGGACAGCGGGCCGTTGAGCTCGAGCGCGAACTGGTCGGCCGCCACGTTGGTCAGCACGTCGGCGAGGTAGCGGGCGTTGAAGGCGATGGTCGTGCCGTCACCCTCGACCGCGGCCTCGACCTGGCCGACGTGGTCGCCGACCTCGGCGTTGGCGCTGACGGTGATCCCGGCCTCTCCGTCGCCGCCGATCTGGAGCTTCACGATGTTGGCCGACTCGTGGGCGATGAGCGCGGCCGGACGGACGGCGCGCAGCAGCTCCTCACGATCGAGGATGGCCCGGGTGGCGTGGGCCTGGGGCATGACCTGCTGGTAATTGGGGAACTGGCCGTCGATGAGCCGGCTCACGAGGTCGATGCCGTCGAGATGGAACAGGACCTGGTTGCGCGCGCCGGCAAGGACCACGTCGACCGGGTCGTCGATGTCGGCCAGGACCCGGGCGAGCTCGTTGAGGGCGCGGGCCGGGATCACGACGCTGGTCTCCGGGACCGGGTCGAGGATCGGCACGGTCTTGACCGCGATGCGGTAGTTGTCGGCGGCCGCCAGCGTCAGCTGGTCGCCCTCGAACCGGGCGAGCACGCCGGTCAGGATCGGGCGCGCCTCGTCGCTGGCGGCGGCGAAGGCGGTCTCGGCCAGCGCCCGGCGCAGGACGTTCTGGGCGATCCGCGTCGTGGGGCGCTCGCCGGCGGTCTGGATGGCGGGGAACTCCTCGTCGCTGATGCCCTTGATGTGGGTCTGGAACGGGCCCGCCTTGACGTGGAGCGTGTCGCCCGGCGCGACCTCGAGCTCGACTTTGTCGCCCGCCGGCAGGGAGTTGACGAGGTCGGTCAGCAGCTTGGCCGGGACCGTGGTCGCGCCATCCTCGTCGATCTTGCCGGGGACCCAATAGGTGATCCCGATCTCGAGGTTCGTGGCGGTCAGCTTGAGGCCGGCATCCTCGGTCTTCAGGAGGACGTTGGCGAGGACCGGCAGCGTGCTCCGGCTCGAGACGGCGCGGCTGACGATGGACAGCCCGCGCGCCAGGTTCTCCTGCATGACCGATAGCTTCACGTGGGCACACTCCGACTCAGGCGATGTTGGCCAGGACCGCTCCAGACGACCGAGGCGACGATCTGCGGGCCACCGGTCGGAGGACTCGTGGGTATCTTCTCTCTTTCTTCTTGCTCCGTCATCACCGTAGTAACGCTGTGGAACCGGTGGACGGCCGTGCGGGGACGTGCGGCAGCCGGCCGTGGACGGACGGGTCGGAGGCGTGTACGAGCGGTCGTCCGCTGGGGATGCGGTGGTCGATGGACTGGGGACGACCGGCGCCCGTCCGGCGGCGACGGGCCGATCCGGCCCATGTCGTCCACGTGCCGGGACCACTTATCGCCCGGTCCTCCCCTGGCGCTCGCCTACTCTGCGTAGATCAGCTCGCGGACCGCGGCGACCTCGCGGCGCAGCTCGTCGTTGACGGCGACCTCGCGGGTGATCTTGTCGCAGGCGTGCAGGACGGTCGAGTGGTCCCGCCCGCCGAGCTCGGCCCCGATCCGGAGCAACGACACGTCGGTCTCCTCGCGCATGAGGAACATCGCGATCTGGCGGGGCATGACGATGGCCTTGTCGCGCTTCTGGCCCTGGAGCGCCTCCATCGGCACGCTGTAGTAGTCCGACACGGCCTTGGCGATGCGTTCCGGGGTGACCTGCCGCTTCTTCGGGTTGTAGAGGACGTTGGACAGGACGGCCTGGGCCAGCTCGATGCTGATCGGCGTGGCGCCCATGCTGGCGAACGCCACGATGCGGTTGAGCGCCCCTTCGAGCTCGCGCACGTTCGACACGACCTTGCGGGCGATGAACTCGACCACGTCCGAGGTGATCGGCACCGCTCCCTCCTCGGCCTTGGCCCGCAGGATCGCGATGCGGGTCTCGAGGTCCGGGGCGGTCAGGTCGGCGATCAGCCCCCATTCGAACCGGGACCTGAGCCGCTCCTCGAGCGTCAGGATCGCCTTCGGCGGCCGGTCCGAGGACAGCACGATCTGCTTGCCGTCCTCGTGGATCGCGTTGAACGTGTGGAAGAACTCCTCCTGGGTCCGCTCCTTGTCGGCGATGAACTGGATGTCGTCGATGAGGAGGAGGTCGATCCGCCGGTAGCGCGCCCGGAACTCGTCGATCTTGCCTTGCTGGATGCTCGTGATGAACTCGTTGGTGAACTTCTCGGACGTGGCGTACACGACCCGCTTGCGCGGGAACCGGGCGATGACCTGGTTGCCGATCGCGTGCATCAGGTGGGTCTTACCGAGGCCGACCCCACCGTACAGGAACAGCGGGTTGTAGGCGTGGCCGGGTCGCTCGGCGACCGACAGGCTGGCCGCGTGGCCGAGCCGGTTGGCCGACCCGACGATGAAGTTGGCGAACGTGTAGCGCGGGTTGAGGTTGGTCGCGCCGCCGTCGCCGCCGACCCGGGTCGCCTCGACACGGACCTGCTGGCCATTCGGCGCGGTCGCGGCTTCGGCGGGGGCGCCGGCGTCGGCGTCGGCGTCGCGGGCGGGCGCCTCAGTGCCGTTGGTCGATGCGCCGATGACGAACTCGACCTGGACGCTGTAGCCAACGATGCGCGCGAGGGTCTGGCTGATGAGCGACCGGTAGCGGGTCTCGAGCCAGTCCTTGGCGAAGCCGTTGGGGACCGCGATCCGGAACCGCTGCTCGTCGACGTCGACCAGCTCGGTGTCGCGCAGCCACGTCTCGTAATTGGCGGGCGACAGCGAGACCTGGAGTTCGCCCAGGGCGGCTCGCCAGACCTGCTTGGCGTCCATTCGTTCGATCGGACCTACGTGCGGTTGACCACGATGATGACCTGCGACAGCCACGGGTCCCGGGGGGTGCGAGGGCGGCGGAGCGTCACGACGGACGTCCATCCGACGAGGCCGGATGACCGCTGCTTTCGCCACCTCCACGGGGCTGCTGGCGTCTCCCGCGAACGTCTCCGGCGCCGAGGGCCCGGAGAGGATAGCACCGGGCTCGACGGCGTCGCAAGGCGATTCGCACATACCCCCTGGGGGTATCCGTGCGGGAGCCGTCGTGGCGCCGTCGCTCGGCCGGCGAGACCCCTCGCGCGCGTGCGCGACCACGTGTCCGGCCGGCCCCTCCGTCGTTTGACACTCCTTCGGACGAGGCCATATCATCCGCCGGACGACGACGCGCCACGTGCCCCGAGGGGCGCCGGGCGCGTCTGCGTGCCTCTAGGGGTAGACGGAGCGAACCGTCCCCGAGGTCGGATCGAGAGGATCACTGGACCGTCCCGATGAAGCAGACCTATCAGCCCAAGAAGCGCCACCGCGCCAAGGAGCACGGTTTCCGCGCCCGCATGAAGACGACGGCGGGTCGGCGCATCCTTGCCGCTCGGCGGGCTCGGGGTCGGAAGCGACTGACGGCCTGACCAGCGATCGCGGCAGTGCGACGCCGCGAATCGTGATGCTCTCCCGACCGCAGGACTTCGCGGCGATCCAGGAGGCGGGAACGACACGCTCCCACAGCTTGCTCTCCGCGCGATTCCTGCGGACCGAACTCGAGACGACGCGCTTCGGCCTCGCGACCGGCCGGGCACTCGGAAGTGCCGTGGCTCGGAACCGGGTCCGCCGCCGACTTCGTGAGGCGCTCAGGGTGATGGCGCCCTCGTTCCAGCCCGGCTGGGACGTCCTCATCATCGCCCGGCCTGCGATCGTCAAGGCCGACCACGACGCGCTGGTCGGAGCGTTGCGCCGGACGCTTGCCCGGGGCGGCGTGCTCGGAGGGACCAGTCGATGAAACAGATCGGGATCGGGCTCATCAGGCTCTACCGGATCGTGTTCGCCTGGCTCCCGTCATCCTGCCGGTTCGAGCCGACGTGCTCGCACTACACCGAGCAGGCGATCGGCAAGTACGGGCTGTTGAAGGGAAGCTGGATGGGCGCCAAGCGCATCGCGCGATGTCATCCATGGAACCCGGGTGGGTATGACCCCGTCCGCTGACGGCGGCAGGCGTCCGTGACCCTGTCGCCCGCCCTGCGGCGCATGCTGCCGGGGCTTCTGCTCTTCGCGATCATCCCGCTCGTCATCGCCTGCGTCCCCGGCGTCCCCGGCGTCCCCGGCGCGCCCGGGGCCTCGCCCACACCGGCCGCGCCGCCGCTGGCGCCGGCGTCCCCCGGCGCGGACCCGATCAGCCTGTTGGCGTGGCTCTTCACGCCGATCTTCCAGGCGATGTTCATCATCATGGTCGCGGTCTACGAGTTCCTCTACACCATCGGGTTCCCGGGTGCCATCGCCTGGGCGATCGTCGCGCTGACGCTCGTCGTCCGGGCGGTCCTCATCCCGCTCTACCGCAAGCAGCTGGTCTCGCAGCGCCGCATGCAGCTCCTCCAGCCCGAGCTGAATGAGATCAAGAAGCGGTTCAAGGGCGACGCGATGAAGATCCGCATGGCCCAGCAGGAGCTGATGCGCGAGCGGGGCGTCAACGTCCTGGCCGGCTGCCTGCCGCTGCTGCTCCAGCTGCCGCTGCTGTTCATCATGTACTCGGTCATCCAGAACGGGCTGACCAACGTCGACCCGACGGCCATGCTGACGGTGGCCGGTGTCCAGGTCGTCCCCCTGACCTGCACCAACATCGACCCGGCCACGGGCATGCCGAATGCCGCGCTCGGACCGTGCATCGACACGGTCATCCCGTTCTTCGGGACGTCCATCGACGTCAGCCAACCGTCGACGATCTTCGCCGTCGCGGGCTTCGGCATCAGCATCCTGGCGATCCTGTCGGCCCTGCTCCAGCTCGTCCAGTCGCGGATGATGCTCCCGGCGGCCGACCCCACCAACGACGACCCGAACGTCCGGGTCCAGCGGCAGATGATGCTCTTCCTGCCGATCATCTCGGTCGTGTACGGCGGGTTCCTGCCGGCCGGGCTGTTCATCTACTGGATCGTGGCGACGATCTTCTCGATCGTGCAGCAGTACCTGATCGTGGGCTGGGGCTCGATGTTCCCGATCTTCGGCTGGACGCCGGCGTTCGCGGTCGACCACACGCCCCGCTTCCCGGTCGCCATGCCACCACCACCCGAGCCCAGCAAGCGTGCCGCGATCCTCACCGACGCGGAGAAGAAGAAGACGGCTGACAAGACGATCCGCAAGCGCGAACGTGGACGTCAGGGCCGACGAGGGAGACGACGCTGACCATGAGTGCGTACAAGGAATTCACCGGCAAGACCGTCGAGGAGGCGCTCAAGGCGGCCCGCGACGAGTTCGGGGCCGAGCTCAACGACCTCGACTTCGAGATCCTGACCCCGGGCAGCCGCGGCGTCCTGGGCATGGGCGCCGAGCCCGCGCGGATCGTGGCCGCCCCTCGGTCGGCGCTCGGCGGGACCGCCCCCAAGCGTGACGCCGCGGCGTCCCAGCCGCTGCCGGCCGCACCGCCCCGCGAGTACGACGACCGCCCGCCGCGCCAAGACGACCGCCCGCCGCGTCGCGAAGACCGACCGCCCCGCGAGTACGGCGACCGCCCACCGCGCCGCGACGACCGGAGCCGGGGCCGCCGGGACGACCGTCCGCGCGACGGCGGTGGACAGCGTGGCCCCCAGCGCGGCGGGGCCGACGTGTCGGCGTCCGAGGCGGCCGAGGTGGCTGCCGCCCGTGGCTCGCTCGCCGCGGAACGCGCCGACCTCGAGGCCTCCGAGGCGTCGCCCGAGGCGCTCGCCGCCGGTCAGCGCATCCTCGAGACCCTGATGGGCCACCTCGGCTTCGACGCCAAGGTCGAGGTCGCCGCGGGCGAGACCAGCCGGCTCAACGTCGTCGCCCAGGGCGACGACCGCGATGCGCTCGGCGCCCTCATCGGGCGCAAGGGTGAGCGACTGTCAGCCCTGCAGCACCTCGTAAACCTGATGCTCTCGAAGGAGATGGGCTCGTGGACGCGCGTGCTCGTCGACGTCGAGGACTACCGTGGCCGCCGCGAGCGCCAGCTCCGCGAGCTCGCCGATCGCGCCGCCGCACGGGTCATGGAGACCGGCAAGATGCTCCAGCTCGAGCCGATGCCCGCGCTCGAGCGGCGCTGGATCCACCTGACCCTGCGCGACCACGAGGGCGTCGCGACCCAGTCGATCGGCGAGGAGCCGAACCGCCGGGTCGTGCTCGTCCCGCGCGGCGGCTGACGCTCCGCGTCACGACCGGACGCCTGCCAGCGTCCATCAGGGAGCCCGCAGCGCAAGGGATGCTTGCTCCGGCTGATAGGATTGCGCACCCGATGACCACGACCACCCCAGAGACCGTCGCTCTCCAGACCTCCGACGTGCCCGAGGCGCGCCGGCCGTCGCTGCGTTTCCGGTTCACCGTGGCGTTCCTCATCGGCCTCATCGCGGCGACTGCGATCGGCGTCGGCGCGGCGGTCGCCTACGACAGCCAGTACGCGGGCCGCATCCTGCCGGGCGTCTCGATCGGCTCGGTCGACCTGTCGGGTCAGGACCCAGCCGCCGCCGCCGCGGCCATCCGCGCCACCTACGGCTACCTCGGCGAGGGATCCGTGACGTTCCGCGCCCGCGAGCATGCGCAGACCATCACGTTCGCCGAGATCGGTCGCGGCCCGGACGTCGAGGCGATGGTCGCCGAGGCGATGGGGATCGGGCGGGAGGGCAATGCCGTCGACCGGTTCGTCGCCGACGCGCGGACCGCGCTCCGCGGCGTGAGCCTGACACCGAAGATCACGTTCGACGCCGACGCGCTCGCCCAGCGCGCGGTCGACTTCGCGGACTCGCTCGCGCGCGAGCCACGTGACTCGCTCGTCGCGCAGGTCGACCAGGCGTTCACGGTGGTGCCGGCCGTCGAGGGCCGCCTGGCAGAGCCGGCCCCGGCGGTCGAGGCCGCGCTGGCCGAGCTCGGCGCGCTCGACGCACCGGCCGAGCTCACGTACGAGATGCCGCTGCGGATCATGCCGCCGACGGTCACGACCGAGGAGGCGACGACCGCCAAGGAGGACGCCGACCGCATCAGCGCGCCGATCGCGATCGCGGTCAAGGACAACGACCAGAAGATCACCGGTTCGCGCCTGCGCTCGTGGCTGAGCTTCGCGCCCACCGCCGATGGCGGGTACGGCGTCAGCCTCGACACGGCCGCCCTCCCGACCGTCCTCAAGACCATCGCCAGGAACGTGGACCGCTCGCCGGTCAACGCGTCGTACTCGTCGAGCAACGGCCGCATCACGGGCGTGACCGCGAGTCGCAGCGGCTTCAAGCTCGACCAGAAGGCGACCCGCAAGCAGGTCCAGGACCTGCTCGACGCGCGCGCCGCCGGCGCCGCCACCGCCTCGCTCGAGCCGACCCTGAAGGTGATCGAGCCGGCGCTCACGACCGCCGAGGCGAAGGCCGCCCGGCCGAAGATGCGCAAGATCTCGCAGTGGACGACGTACTTCCCGATCAGCGAGAAGAACGGCTTCGGCGCCAACATCTGGATCCCCGCTCGCCTGATCAACGGCTACGTCGTCGCCCCGGGCGCCAAGTTCGACTTCTGGGATGCCGTCGGGCCCGTGAACCGTGCCAAGGGCTATCGCTCGGGCGGCGCGATCATCAACGGTCGCACGGAACCGCAGGGCGCCCTCGCCGGCGGCATCTGCTCCTGCTCGACGACATTGTTCAACGCGGCGGCCCGGGCGGGCTACGAGATGGGCGCCAGGCGCAACCACTACTACTACATCGACCGCTACCCGGTCGGGCTCGACGCGACGGTGTTCATCAGCGCCGGCGGCTCGAAGCAGACGATGTCGTTCACCAACGACACCAACTACCCGCTCCTCATCCGTGGCATGGGCTGGCGCAGCGGTGGCAGCGGCTATGTGAAGTTCGAGATCTTCAGCGTCCCGACCGGGCGCCGAGTGTCGTTCGCGACCGGGCCGAAGCAGAACTTCCGGTACGGCACCGACTCGGTCCAGTACACCTCGAGCCTGCCTGCCGGCTCGTCGAAGCGGATCGAGTACCCGGTGAACGGCTTCCAGGTCTCGGTGACCCGGACCGTGCGCGAGCGCAGCGGCAAGGTCCTCCACCGCGACACGTGGTTCTCGAACTACGCACGGATCACCGGGATCACGCTGATCGGTCGCTGAGGCGGTCCTAGGCCTCCTCCCGGCCGCGGAACCGGGTCCACGCCCGGCCGATCCGGTCCGACACCCCGCGTGACGGCGGCTCCGGCACGGCCACGGCGCGACCGCGCAGCCCCTGGGCGATCGCTTCGGCCTCGGTCGCACTGAGACCGAAGCGTCGCAGCGCGTAGCGCGCCATCTGCACGGCCAGCTCGCGTTCGCCGTGGACCGCCTGGACCTTCCCGGCGAGGGAGCGCAGGTGCGCGGCCTCCACGTCGCTGTGGGTCCGGACCACCAGGTCGATGTTCGGGGCCAGCGCGCGCACGCGCTCGACGATGAGGCGCGTCGCGCTCGGCTCCGGTGTCGCGACGACGACCACCCGGGCGTGGGCCACGGCGACCATCTCGAGCACCTCCGGGTTCGCCGCGTCGCCGTAGAGCGCGGTGACACCCTCGGACCGCAGGCGGTCGACCTCGTCGCGTTCCTGGGTGATGACCACGTACCGAAAGCCGCGCCGCGCGAGCGCAGGGCCGATGAGCCGGCCGACCCGCCCGTACCCGCAGATCACGGCGTGGTTGACCAGCGACGTCGTCTCCGCCTCGTCGAGCGTGCCGAGCTCGCCGATGCGTCGCCGCTGCAGGGCCAGCACGAGCGGGTTGTCGCGCAGACGCGGTTCGAGCGGCCCGATCGCCGCAAACAGCAGGGGGTTGACCGCGATCGAGACGAGGGCGCCCGCGACGATCAGCTGGAACCCGTCCTCGGGCAGCAGGCCGAGGGTCCGACCCAGCGTGGCGATGATGAACGAGAACTCGCCGATCTGGGCGAGTCCGGCGGCGACGGTCAGCGCCACCCGCGGGGGATAGCCCCGCGACGCCGATCACGACGACCTTCGTGACGGCCTTGCCCACGATGATCAGTGCGACCAGCGCCAGCACGGGGAGCGGATTGGCGAGGAGGTAGGCGGGGTCGATCAGCATCCCGGCCGCCACGAAGAACAGCACGGCGAACGCGTCCCGGAACGGCAGGGCATCCGCTGCCGCCTGGTGACTCATGTCGGACTCACCGACGACGGCGCCGGCGAGGAAGGCACCGAGCGCGAACGACACGCCGAAGACGCTCGACGCGATGTAGGCCAGCCCGAGCGCGATCGCGAGCACGGCCAGGGAGAACAGCTCGCGCGAGCCTTCCCGTGCGACGGCCAGCATCAGCCACGGGACGATCCGGGCCCCGGCCACGACCATCAGGATCGCGAAGATGGCCGCCTTGCCCAGTGCGACGGCGATCTCCACGACCGGATTCGCGCCGGTCGTCGAGGACTCGCCCGTACCGCCGATCAGCGGCGCGATGGTCGGGAGCAACACCAGCACGACGATCGCCAACAGGTCCTCGACGATCAGCCAGCCGATCGCGATGTGGCCCTGGACCGTGTCCTGCTCACCGCGATCGTCCAGCGCCCGGAGCACGACGACGGTGCTGGCGATGGACACGGCGAGCCCGAGGACCAGCCCGCCGCCCGGGTCCCACCCGAGTGCGGCACCGAGCCACATGCCGAGGGCGACGGAGACGACGGTCTGGACGATCGCCCCCGGGATGGCGATGGAGCGGACCGCCAGGAGGTCTCGGAACGAGAAGTGGATGCCGACGCCGAACATCAGCAGGATCACGCCGAGCTCGGCCAGCTCCGTCGCGATCGCGGCGTCGGCGATCAGCCCGGGCGTGAACGGGCCGATCACGACGCCGGCCAGGATGTAGCCGACGATCGCCGGCAGCCCGATCCGGCGCGCCACGAACCCGCCGATGAACGCGGCGGTCAAGCCGATGGCGAGGGTCGTGATGAAGACGGGCTCGTGGTCCATGGCTCCTCCCGGAGGACGGGGGTGCTGCGCAGGACTGGCGCGGGTCCGTGCCAGAACGACGGCTGGTGGCCGCCCCAAGATACCCGACGAGCGAGCCGCCCTACGTCGTTCGGCCGAGGACCTTCGCGAGCTTGCGTCGGATGCGCCCGGGGAGCGGCGTGCGGCGGTGGACCCAGACCTTGCGGATGTGGGCCGGGACGACCCACGTCATCCGCTCACCGGCCGGCGTGAAGAACACGTCCCCCGGCCGCAGCTCGTGGGTCCGGCCGGCGGCGGTCACGCTGGCCTCGCCCTCGAGGATGTAGGCCCACTCGTCGGTCGGGTGCGTGTAGTCGGTGGTCCCCGGTCCGCTCTCCCAGACGCCGGTGCGGAAGCCGCCATCGGTGGATTCGATGCTCGCCGCCGAGTGCGTCACCGGCGCGTCGCTGCCCGTCGGGCGCGCGAATCCGGGGTCGGCGGGGGCGGTGGCGAGATCGACGTCATCCGGGCGGAAGACCTGCATCGCGTCCTCGGGGCGGGTGTGCGGGAGGCTAGCACGCCAAGGCCGGCGACCGTTCCTCGTCAGACGCGCAGCCGGTCGAGCAGATGACGGGAACATGGGGCCTAGACTTGCCCCGTGACGACCGATGGAGGCGCAACGCCTCCGGTCGAACCGACTCCGCCGGACGCGCTTGACAGCGCGCCGCCCGCAACGGCATCCGGCTGGGTGACGCCCGGTCCCGACCACCCGCGTCGTCGGATCGTGCTGGTCGGATGTCTGCTGGCCGTGCCCGTGATCCTGGTCGCGATGAGCCTGGGTGCGGTGTACCTGTTCAGCCAGGTCAATCCCGGCCCGAACATCCAGTCCCTCGGGTTCGGCACCGGCGGATCCGAATGCGAGCTCGCGAACGTCGCCGATACGTTCGCGGTCAGCGAGACCATCCGCTTCGTCGCTGAGTTCGAGCCCGAGTTGCCGGCCGGCGCCACCGTGACCGTGAGCATCGAGCGCGACGGCGTCGAGCTCACCGATCTCGGTGACAGCATCACGTTCGACGAGGCCGTGCCGTGCATCCACGGCACGGTGCCCGTGTCCGAGCCGGGCCATCACCGGGTGGTGTTGGTGGTCGAGCCGAGTTCGATGCCGCCGCTGGAGGGCGAGTTCGACGTGACGCCGTAGGAGGCGCGTCAGCCGCAACGTGACGTTGGTGGAGATGGGGGAGAGTCGAACTCCCCGTCCAGAACCCTTCACCGGAGACCACTACGAGCGTGTCCGATGGTTTGTCGTCGACCGCCCGGACGAACATCGGCACCCTGCCGGACGGTCCAGTCACGTGCCCCTAGATCGGGCTTGACTCCGGACTACGCGACGCTGATCCGGATCGCAGCCCCGCTGCATGACGCTTCCACTACCCGCGGGACTGAGGCAGCTTCCACGCTCACCTTACCGCCTAAGCGGCGAGGGCGAGAGTCGACTGGCGGTTGCCAGGTACTTCGTTTTGCCGCCTGTTTAACGAGGCCTGACGGCACCTCGGCTCGCACTCTCCGACAACCAAGCCCTGTCGAAACCACGCATCCCCACAGGACCGAACGTCGGTTCGGTTTGATCATGCTACCACGAGCCGGCGTTCCGGGCCGATCGACGCCGGCGCAGAACGAACCCCCGGAGACCCGGGACCTTCGGTCCAGGGCGGGATCGGGCCCCCGCCGGTATCATCCTCCTCGGCCGAACCTCCTCGATCGAGGACGGGGGACCCACTTCCTGGGGCGAAACGCGGATCGACCGCGCCGGCGGACCCACGCCGAGCCCGACAGCTGACCTCGGAGGCCGACAGGGCTGCTTCGAGGTACTCGTGTTCCGACCGTCACGCATCTCCACGCCGTCCCGGCGCGCCGTCGGACGCAACCTGGCGCTCGACCTGTCCGCCGCCGTCGGCGTCGGCGTGACGACCGCGCTCATCGGTGCGCTGCTGCCCACCATCGCTCGCCGCGGGGGCCTCGAGCCGCTCGGCCTGTCGGCGCTCGCCGCCGCACCGTTCGTGGCGAACCTCCTGAGCGCGTTCGCGGGCCGGCTCGGGCCACGCTCTCCGCGACAGCTCGCCCTGATCCGCGCGACCGGGGCCGCGTCGCTGGTGCTGCTGTTCGTGCTGCCCTCGCCGATCACGATGGTGGCGGTGGCCGTGGTGTTCTGGATCAGCCTGTCTTTCGGCGGTCCGTTCCACCTGCGGCTGTGGGGCGCGATGTATCCATCCCGGTTGCGAGGGCGCGTCCTCGGGTTCGTCGGGATGGGCCGAGCCGCGGCGGCCGCCTTTGCCGCGTTCGCCGGCGGCGTCCTCGCCGACCGGCTCGGTGGGCCGAGCGCCGTCGCGATCGCCGGCCTGGTCGGCGTCGGGTGCGCGATCGCCCTGGCCGGCCTGCGTGCCCAGTCCGACGAACGGGCGCCGTGGTTCTCGGCTCGTGACTCGCTGCGAGCCCTCCGCGAACGCCCGATCCTCACGAGGCTCGCCCTTGCGCAGGGCTTCTTCGGTGGCGGCCTCATCGCTGCGGCGCCGCTCTACGCGCTCGTCCATGTCGACCGGCTCGACTTGACGATGGCCCAGGTCGGCGTCATCGGCATCCTGTCGGCTGCCTCGACCACGGTCGCGTTCCTCGTCTGGGGCGCGGTCGCGGATCGTCACGGCCCGTTGATGGCGCTCCGGATCGGCGGCGCCATCGGGCTGACGTCGCTCGTCGCGTACGCGTTCGCTCCGCACGTCGCCGTGCTCTGGTTCGCCGCGGTCGCGGCCGGCACCGCGAGCGCCTCGATCGACGTCGGCATCGCCGCGGTCGTGAGCGACCAGACCCCGCTCGCGACTCGCTCGGCCGCGATGGCCGGCTGGAACGCGTTCACCGGGGCGCGTGGCATCGTCGCGGCGTTCCTGATGAGCGCGCTGCTCCAGCTCGGCGTGGTCGACGTCACGACGGGCCTGCTGCTGTGCGCGGCGTCATCCGCGATCGGCGTCGCCCTGTACGCACGCGCCCGACCCGGCGTGCCGGTCGAGAGCCGCGCCTGGGAGATCGCCCCCGCCCGCGCGACCGCCGCCTGACGACGAACCCGTCGGGGTACCCTCCACCTGACCACACGGAGCGGAGGGCAGGCGGATGGCACTCGGACGATGGAGCTCGAGGCTGCTCCAGCTGCTGGGGTTCGTCGGCCTCGTGGTCTGCATCGTCCTGGCGGTCGGCATCCTCCTCGGACGGTCGTACGTGGCGGTCGCGGTCGGTGACGTGTTCGTCACCGCAGACACGTCGATCTCGAACGGCCTCGCCAGCATCGACGACGCCAGGGACCGGCTGACCGGCGGGGCCGGCACGCTCGAGGAGCTGATCGGCGACCTCGGCCCCCTGCCGGCCACGGCCGCGGTCCCCGCATCCGTGGCCGCGAAGGTGTCGTCGGTGTTGGAGGCCTACGCGCCGGCCCGTGATCGCTTCGTCGCAGCGCGCGAGCAGGCGCAGACCGCGCTGGGGTATGTGCGGTCGGCCGCTCGGTTCGTTCCCGGCGTCCAGCTGCCGACCGGCGTCTCGGACACGCTCGTGCAGGCCGACGACCGGCTGACCCGCCTCGACGCGGCGCTCAGCGGGATGCGCGGTGCCGCGCGGGCGACCGCCGGCGACGTCGCCGCGGCCGCAACGACGCTGCGCGACACGGTCACGTCGGCCGTCGGCACCGCGCGCACGCTGCGGACGGCGGTCGAGGACCTGCAGATCCGCATCGCCGACGTCCACGTGACGATCGACCGGATCCTGTGGCTCGGTACCGGCGCCCTGCTGGCGATCGTCGGCTACGTCGCGCTGCTCAACGTCCTGATCATCTGGCTCGCCCGACGCCGTCCAACCGTCGTGGCGCCCGTCGAGGCCGCACCCGCGTCGATCGAGGCGAGCCCGGGTCCGTGAAGCTGACGGCTTGGGAGGAGGAGCGCCTCCTCATCTTCGCGGCCGCGGAGCTGGCTCGCCGGCACCGGGACCGCGGCCTGCTCCTCAACGCACCCGAGGCGGTCGCCCTGATCTGCGATGCGATGCTCGAGGCGGCCCGCGCCGGGGCGTCGTACGAAGACGTGGAGGCGGCCGGACGTAGCGCGGTGACCGCCGACGCAGGTCGTCCCCGGCGTTCCCGCGCTCATCCCCGACGTCCGGCTCGAGGTCCTCATGGACGACGGCACGCGTCTCGTGGTGCTGACCGAGCCGCTCGGACCGGCCGGCGCCGACGCGCCCGGCGCGGTCGTGCAGGCGCCGGTCACCGACCGGATCGACGGGCGTGCCCGCCTCGACCTCGAGGTCCGGAACACCTCGCGGCGGGTCGTGCGGGTGACCAGCCACTACCCGTTCGAGCGGGTCAACAAGCGGCTCGAGTTCGACCGGGCGGCGGCCGCCGGCTGCCGGCTCGACATCGACGCCGGCTCGACCGAGCGCTGGGCGCCCGGCGAGACGCGCACCGTGCGCCTCGTCCGCGTCCGGTGAACCGCCTCTCGCCCGCCGAGCGCCTCGCCCGCTACGGGCCGACGACCGGCGATCGCGTCCGCCTCGGCGACACCGACCTGTGGATCCGCGTGACCGAGGACCGCCAGGCGGCGGCGACGAGCCCATCTGGGGCTACGCCAAGACGCTGCGGCCCCGGTCGACGCAGGGCCGCGCGTCGCCGTCGGAGCTCGACGCGGTCGTCGCCGGGCGCGCTCGTGCTCGACCCGGTCGTCGGCGTGGTCAAGGCGGACATCGGCATCAAGGACGGCCGCATCGTCGGGGTCGGGCGGGCCGGCAACCCGGGCATCAGCGAGGGCATCGAGCTGCCGATCGGGCCGCACACCCAGCCGATCATGGGCTACGGCCTGATCGCCACGCCCGGTGCGGTCGACAGCCACGTCCACCTGATCTCGCCCGAGCTGCTGCCGGCCGCGCTGTCGGGTGGCGTCACGACGCTCATCACGGCCGGCTTCGAGGAGCCGCCGTGGCAGATGGCGCGGACGCTGGCCGGCGTCGCCGACTGGCCGGTCAACGTCGGACTCCAGGCCTGCGCGCGCGCCGAGGACGACCGCCCGCTGGACGCGCTGCTCGACGCCGGCGCGTGCGGCTTCAAGATCCACGAGGACTACGGCGCCCATCCCGAGCTCATCGACCACGTCCTTCGCTTTGCCGAGGCTCGCGATGTCTCGGTCTCGCTGCACACCGATGGGCTGCACGAGAGCGCCGAGCTCGAGGACACCGTCGCCGCGATCGGCGGCCGGACGGTCCACGCCTATCACGTCGAGGGCAGCGGCGGTGGCCATGTGCCCGACGTCATCGGCCTCGTCCGCGAGCCGAACGTCATCTGCTCCTCGACGACGCCGACCGTGCCGTTCGGGGTCAACGCCGCGGCCGAGCAGGTGCCGATGATCGTCCTCAACCACGGGGCGTCGTTCGGCGTGGCGGAGGACGTCGCGCTGGTCCGCGAGCGGGTCCACGCGACGACGATGGCGGCCGAGGGCCCGCTCCACGAGCTCGGCGCGATCGCGATCGTCAACTCCGACTCGCAGGGGATGGGCCGGATGATGGAGACGGTCCGGCGTACGTTCCAGCTGGCCCACGTGATGGCGGGCTGGTCGGGGACGGTCGTGGAGGCAGACGGCAACGCCCGGGTGCTCCGCTACCTGGCCAAGGTCACGATCGAGCCGGCGATCACCCACGGCATCGCCGACCACGTCGGATCGCTGCGGCCGGGACGCCTGGCGGACATCGTGCTCTGGGACCCGGCCTACTTCGGGGTCAAGCCGACGGTCGTGCTCAAGAGCGGGATGATGGCGTGGGCACCGCTCGGCGAGGGCAACGCATCGGTGGAAGGGGCCGAGCCCACCCGCTACCGGCCGGACTGGGGCGGGCTGCCGCGGCCGGCCGCGTCGCTGTCGGCGACGTTCGTGTCGGGTTCGGCGACGGGCTCCCCGGAGCTCCGACGACTCGGCCGCGAGCTGATCGCGGTCCGCGGCACCCGGGGGCTCACCCGCGACTCACTGGCCCTGAACCGGGCCGTCGCCCAGATCGAGGTCGACGTCGCGGACGGTCGGGTCACGCTGGACGGCCGGCCGCTCGCGGTCGAACCGGTCGCCGAGGTCCCGCTGAGCCGGCGCTACCTGCTGCGCTGAGGCGGCTACCGACCGCGCTGCGCGTCCGCGAGCTGGCGCGCGATGTCGCGTCTCGACTCCCGGTCGGCGATGTCCCGCCGCCGGTCGTGGAGCTGCTTGCCGCGCGCCAGACCGAGCTCGAGCTTGGCCTTGCCGCGGGTGAGGTAGAGTCGGAGCGGGACGATCGTCTGGCCCTTCTGCCGTGCGCGCCCGAGCAGCTCGTCGATCTGGCGCCGGTGGAGCAGCAGCTTGCGGTTCCGCTTGGGGTCGTGGTTGTAGCGGTTGCCACCCTCGAACGGCGCGATGTCGGCGCCGATCAGCCAGGCCTCGCCCTTCTCGATCCGGGCATAGGCATTACTGATGTTGACCTTGCCTGCCCGGACGGACTTGATCTCGGTGCCGGTCAGCACGAGACCCGCCTCGAACGTCTCGTCGATGCTGAACTCGTGGCGCGCTTTGCGGTTGAGGGCGACGGTCTTGTCGTCGCTCATGGGATGGCTCCTGCGGGGTCGTGGCGGAAGGATAGGCGGGGCACGTGGCCCCGGGCGCACGAACGCCGGTCCTATGCGGACCGGCGTTCGAGTGCTTACCCACCCACAGGGTGTCCGACTAGACGGCCATCTCCTGCGAGGTGGTGCAGCTACGCGTACTGTCGATCACTGCACATCACCTCCTTTCGTTCAACGAAACCGTACCCGACGGGCGAGATGTGCGCAAGACGATCCCGCTATGGCCCGCCCACCGACATCCGGACGCTCGGCTCGAGGACCTCGACCGCGCGGTCGAGGACCGGGTCCTGGGCCGGCAGCCCGACCGCCGGCGGCGTCACCGGCACGTCAGGCTCGATGCCGACGTCGTGGATCCAGCGCTTCTCGGGCGTCAGCCAGCGTGCGATGGTCATCCGGAAGGCGCCACCCTCGCCCGGCAGCTCCAGCCATTGCTGGACCGTGCCCTTGCCGAAGGACCGCTGACCGACCAGCAGCGCCCGGCCCGAGTCCTGGAGCGCGGCGGCCAGGATCTCGCTCGCCGACGCGCTGCCCCTGTCGATGAGGACGACGAGCCGGATGCTCGGGTCGGTGGCCACGCCGCCCGGCGTGGCGTCGACGGCGGTCTGGTTGCCCCGGGCGTCCTGCTCCCAGAAGATCGGGCCCGAGGCGATGAACTGGCTCGCGATCGACCGCGCGGCGGTGACGTAGCCGCCCGGATTGCCGCGCAGGTCGAGGATCAGCTTGGTCCGGCCGGCCGCGACGTGACCGCGGACCGCCGTGGCGAGATCCTCTGCCGCACGGTCGGAGAAGCCCATCAGCCGGACGTAGCCGAGCCTGCCCTCGACCAGCTCGCGCGATTCGATCTCGCGCTCCTGGATGATGTCGCGGGTGATCCGGAGCGGGAACGGCGCGTCGGTCCCGCGCTGGATCTGCAGCTCGATGACGGTGTCCTTCGGGCCGCGCATCCGCTCGCGCGCCGTGTCGACCGTCAGGCCGTCGACCGTCACGCCGTCGGTCGCGAGGACGAGGTCGCCGGGACGCAGCCCGGCCTTCTCGGCCGGCGAGCCGCCGATCGGCGCGATGATGACAAGCCGGCAGGACGGCCCGAGCGTCGAGCAGCCCTGCGTGCCGTCGTCGGCCTGGGTCGCGATCTCGGCGCCGATGCCCTCGAACTGGCCGCCGATGCTCTGCAGGCTGGAGCTGTACTGCTCCGTGGTCAGGTACGACGAGTACGGGTCCTCGAGCGAGTCGATCATCCCGCGGATGGCGCCCTGCACCATGGCCCCGCGGTCGACCGCGCCGCCGGCGTAGCGATCGCGGATGGTGTGGTACGTGTCCCAGAACGGGCGGAATTCGGCGCCGGCGCTGCTCGGCGTGCCCGGCTCGACGGCGCTCTGCCGACCCATCGAGTAGCCGCTCAGGAACAGGGTGCTGCCGCCCAGCAGGGCGATCAATGTCATCGCCGCGGGGACGATCGGGAGCCGGCGCCGGGCGCGCGCGGGGCCGCTGCCGGCCGGGGTCAACGGGACGGCGTCGACCGGCGCGACGGACTCCGCCTGCCGATCCGGATGATCGATGGATGTGGACTGCATGGCGGTATCCGGTTTCCCCTGAAGACGGAGGCGTGACGGTTGACGGGGCGCGCGCTCTGGGATCGAGAATCTACACCGGCTTCGATCCGCCGGCCCCGGCCCGAAGGTCCTAGCGGATGAGGTAGGTCCGGACCGACACCCACGAGCCGATGATCCCGAGTCCGACGCCCGCACCCATGACCAGCGTGACGAGGTCGCGCGTCATCGAGCCGACCTGGAGCGGCAGGACCCGGAAGAATTCGACCATGAACCCGTTGATCGGGTCGGCCGCGGCGGCGAGGATGGCCAGCGTCGCGACCGCGCCGAGGAACCCGACGAAGGCGCCCTCGAACACGAACGGCCAGCGGATGAACGCATCCGACGCGCCGACGAGCCGCATGATCTCGATCTCCTCCGACCGGGCGACCACCGCCAGGCGGATGGCGTTGACGATGATGAACAGCGCGATCAGCCCGACCGAGACGAGCAGCACGGTGCCGGCCGTGCGCAGGATGTTGGTCACGGTCAACAGCCGGTCGACGAGGTCCTCGATGTTGATGACGTTGCGCACGATCGGCTGCTCTTTCGGGTCGAGCGCGTCGCCCACGGCCTTGAGCGCCGCGGGGTCCTTGAGCTTGACCTCGATGCTCGCGAACAAGGGATTGCTCTCGAGCTGCCGGGTGAGGTCGGTGCGGCCCTGGGCTTCCATGGACTGGCGGAAGCGTTCGAGGGCCGCGTCGCGGGTCACGATCTCCACCTCCGCGACGTCGTCGCGCGCTCCGATCTCGGCGGCCAGCCCGTCGATCTGCGACTCGGTCGCGTTGGGCTGAAGGTAGGCGACGACCTCGACCTTCTGCTCGGTGAAGGACAGACCCGCCAGCAGACCGGTCTGGATGATCCAGAACCCGGCGAGGAGCAGCAGCATCAGCACCATCGTGGCCGTCGCCGCCAGGCTCATCAGGGCATTGCGCCAGAAGCCCTGCCAGGCCCGCTTGATGCTGAAGAAGAGGAACGTGATCACGGCCGGTCAGTCCTCGCGGTGGTAGCCCACCGACCTCGTCGCGGATGATCCGACCCTCTTCGAGCGCCACGACGCGCTTGCGCAGCGCGGTCACGACCTCCGCGTTGTGGGTGGCCATCAGCACCGTGACACCGAGCTCGTTGATGCGCAGCAGCAGCTGGATGATCTCCCAGCTGATGAGCGGGTCGAGGTTGCCCGTGGGCTCGTCGGCGATGATCAGGCGCGGGTCGTGGACGAGGGCGCGGGCGATGGCCGTGCGCTGCTGCTCGCCGCCGGACAGCTGGGCGGGCACCTGGCGCGCCTGCGCGGTCAGGCCGACGATGGCCAGCACCCGGTCGACTGCCGGCCGGATCTGGCGCCGCGGGTGGCCGGTCACCTCGAGCGCGAACGCCACGTTCTCCCAGACCGTCTTGGTCGGGAGCAGCTTGAAGTCCTGGAAGATGATCCCGATCTTGCGGCGCATCTTGGGGACCTGGCGGCGCGGCAGCCGGGCGAGGTCATGCCCGTCGAGCACGACGTCCCCGCGGGTCGCGACCTCGTCGCGGATGAGCAGCTTGATGAGCGTCGACTTGCCGGCACCCGACGGACCGACGAGGAACACGAAATCGCCCTCGGGGATGACGAGGTCGACGTCGCGCAGCGCGATCTTCCCGTTCGGGTACTGCTTGGTGACGTCGTGGAGCACGAGGACCGACCGCTCCGGGACGGCGTGTGGACGGCCTCGCTCCAGGATGCGGCGCCGGAGCGAGCGCGCCGCCGACGGCGGTGAGGCGATGGTCACAGGCGACTCCGCGGGCGGAAACGGATGGCGATCGACGGTCGCCATCGATGGAGGTTCGGTTCGACCCCGTCCGCGGGCACGGCAGCAGGAGCCACGTCGGCCCCGAGGCTATCACCGGCCATGGGACGCGGCAAACGGGACCGGCGGCCCAGCGACCCCCCGGACGAAGGTCCGGTCGGGTCGGGTCTAGAGCAGTCCGGGGGAGATCGGCAGGTAGCGCGTCAGGTCGACGATGGGGCGGTCCCAGCACAGCAGGACCGGGAACGGCTCGAGCCGGAAGCCGGCCCGGAGGGCGCCGATGATGGCCCGGTCCACGGTCCCGGGCAGCCACATCGCGAACGCGCCACGCGGCGTCACGGCGCCCGTCAGATGGCCGAGGATCGGCGAGATGAGCTCCGGGTCGCGGCTTGCGACCGGCCCGACCCGACCCGCCTCTCCAGCGTAGCCGTACGCGATCGGGGCGCCGTCCGGTCCGTGGTAGAGCCAGCCGCGACGCTCCTCGCGACGCAGGTGCTGGTGGTCGACGGGATGGCTGACGCCGAGCGTGTCGCGATCCAGTGCGTCGACCGCGTCGGCGAGCCGCCGGTGGTCGTCGGCGGCGACGTCGGCGAACGCGACGGGGCGCACGCCGGACGGCAGCTCGCCGAAGGCATCCCCCCGGGTCGGCGTGCCGATCAGGTTCAGCAATGGCAGGCGCGGGACGATGCCGAGCGAGGCGTACAGCGCGTTGCTGATCGGCTGGGCGCTGTCGGTGGCCGTGGCGCGGACGACCGCCTCGTCGGTCGGGGCGATGCGCTCCAGCAGCGCCCGGGCGATGCCACGACCCTGCGACTCGGGCAGCACGAAGCACATCGACAGGAACCACAGTCGCTCCCGCAGGACAGCCGCCGCGAATGCCACGATCCGGTCCCCCTGGGTGGCCACCACGAACCGCTCCGGGTCGGTCGCGTAGAGATGGCCGTAGAGACGGACGACGGCCGCCGTCTCGGTCAGCGGCGGTTGGTTGAGCCGGGCGACGTAGTCGTTGGTCGACACGCGCCAGAGCTCGGCGCACGTCTCGAGCTCCGAGGCGAGCACCGGCCGGTAGTCGATGTCGTCCCGGACCGCCAGCCCGGGGATCGTCGTCACGCCGCGTCGCCCTCGTCCGCGCCGCCACGCCACTCCCCGCCGGTGGCGAGCCGCTCGAGCTCGGCCTGCATGAACGCGTCGAGGTCGCCGTCGAGGACCGCCGTCGTGTTGCCGGTCTCGTGCGCGGTCCGCAGGTCCTTGACCATCTGGTAGGGGTGGAGGACGTAGCTCCGGATCTGGTTGCCCCATCCGGCCTCGACGTGCACGCCCTTGAGGGCGCGCATCTCGGCCTCCTTCTCCTCGAGCGCACGCTCGAGGAGCCTGGCCTTGAGCACCTTCGTCGCGTTCTCCTTGTTCTGCGTCTGCGACCGCTCGTTCTGGCTCTGGACGACGATGCCGGTCGGTCCGTGGGTCAGGCGAACGGCCGAGTCGGTCTTGTTGACGTGCTGCCCGCCGGCGCCCTGCGAGCGGTACGTGTCGACGCGGATCTCGTCCCAGTCGAGCTCGATCTCGATGTCGTCGTCGACCTCCGGCAGGATCTCGACCAGCGCGAACGTCGTCTGGCGACGTTTCTGCGAGTCGAACGGGCTGATGCGGACGAGCCGGTGCACGCCACGTTCCGCGCGAAGCCAGCCGTAGGCCCGCCGGCCCTCGACCTCGACGGTGACGCTCTTGAGACCAGCCTGCTCGCCCTCCTGCTGGTCGATGATCTCGGTCGCGAAGCGATGGCGCTCGGCCCAGCGCAGGTACATCCGGAGCAGCATCTCCGCCCAGTCGGTCGCCTCGGTCCCGCCCGCGCCGGCGCTGATCGTCAGGATCGCCGAGCGGTCGTCGTGCTCACCCGAGAACAGCAGGGCGGTGCGTTCGCGGGCCACGTCCGCGTCGAGCGCGCTGGCGTTGCGCTCGAGCTCGGCCTCGAGCTCCGCGTCGGCCGTCTCGGCGATCAGCTCGACCGCCGCCTCGAGGTCGGCAGCGCGCGACCCGAGCGTCGCCCAGGTGTCGATCTCGGTGCGCAGCCCGTCGGCCTCGCGGAGGACCTTCTGTGCGGCCCGCTGGTCGTCCCAGAACCCGGGTTCGAGCGTCAGGGCGTCGAGCTGTGCGACGCGCTCGCGTTTGGCGTCGAGGTCAAAGGCGCCCCGAGGTCGACCGGATCCGTTCGGCCAGGTCGCGGATGGCGGCTGTGTCCACCTAGTTCCGGTCCTGGAGATCCTGGAGCAGGATCGGGCGCAGCTCGATGAGCCGCAGCGCGGTCTTGCTTCGGGCGACGACGGGGTTCACGCAGGGACAATAGCTGTTGTGCGGACAGACGCCACAGTTGCCGTCACAGTCGAGGGCAGCCGCGTAGCTGCAGGACCGGCAATCGCGCTCGCACGCGATGAGATCGACGAACGCGGCATCCTCTGCCTGCTTCACGGACTCCCTCCATTTGCGACGCTGGGGCACGAGCGGGCGGGGCTGGGAGAGCGACCTGCCAGGGGACGCGAGCGGTCCTGTATCGGCGGGTTGGCCCAGTATATGCGGCCAATCCCCCAGCGCCAAGAGGGTAATCGGACGGATGCGTGTCGCCATAACCGGTGGACTCGCCATCCGGAGGGGCGCCGTCACACCCCGCGACGACTCCAGGGCTAGGGCGACGACTCCCCCGAGAAGAAGTACACGGCCAGCGCACCCAGCTCGTGGACGATCGCGTCGACCCGCCGGAGCGCGTCATGCTCGAGCGGGCTGGTGCGGGTCGGCGAGCCGAAACCGGTGATGCCCTCGTCGGACGCCATCCGCAGGACGCGCAACATGTGGCTCGGGTCCGACACGAACACCGCGCTCCCGAGATCGTGGTCGCGCATCAGGCCGGCCACGCCACGGATCGACTGGAGCGTCGTCCGGCTCCGGTCCTCGGCGAGGATCGCGTTATCTGGGACGTCGTGCCGCACCGCGTAGGCGCGGGCGCTGGCCGCCTCGGTCGTGCGGTCGCCCTCGGCCTTGCCACCGGTGACGATCAGGACCGGCGCGATCCCCTCGTGGTACAGGTCGATGGCATGGTCGAGCCGGGCGGCGAAGACCGGTGACGGCCGGCCGTCGTATTGGGCGGCGCCCATGACGACGATGGCGTCGGCGGCCGGCCGATCGTCCCGATTGCCCTGATCCCAGATCCGGAACGCCGCATAGCCGAGCACTGCCGTCGCCACGACCAGTCCTGCGAGGGTCAATCGAGCGAGCGTACGCACGGAAGGATCAGTCGATCAACGGCCGTGGCACTTCTTGTACTTCGCGCCCGAGCCGCACCAGCACGGGTCGTTGCGCCCGATGCGGGCGCCGGCCGGCGTGTAGCCGGGGCGGACGCCACCGCTCGCCCCGTCGCCGCTGGCCACCGGCGTGTCGCCCAGCGACTCGGTCACGTTGCGTGCCGCCGGCGTCGCGCCGCCGCGCAGGACCGCCGATCCGGCGGCCGCTGCGACCGGTGGTCGGGCCGGCGCGGGAGCGCCGTTGCCGTCGCCCGACGAGCCGGTGAGGGCGGCCGCGCCCCGGGCGAGCGCCTGGGTCAGCGCGGCATCGGGCGGTGGCTGCTTCTGGACGGTGACGCGGAAGATCGCCGAGGCGACGCCGTGGCGGATGAGGTCCCGGAGCTCCTCGTACATCCGGAACGCCTCGCGCCGGAACTCGTTGAGCGGGTCCTGCTGCGCGTAGCCGCGCAGGCCGATGCCGCGGCGCATGTCGTCGACCTCGGTGAGGTGCTCGACCCACAGCGAGTCGATCGTGCGCAACAGCACGATCCGCTCGACCTGCGCCCAGTCGTCCTCGCCGACCTCGGCCTCGCGCGTCGCGAGGCGCTCGTCGGCGACCTCGCGCAGGTACTCGGCGATCGCCTCGCGCCCGCCCTGCTCCCAGATCGTGTCGGCCGAGGTCGCGTCGCCGGTCAGCCCCATCGCGATGAGCTGCTGCGACAGCCCGTCGACGTCCCAGGCGTCGGGATCGTCGCCGGTCAGGTGGCTGTCGACGAGCGTGTCGATCTCGTCGTCGAGGAACGCGCGGACCGTCTCGGTCAGGTCCTCGTTGTGCAGCACCTTGTCGCGCTCCGCGTAGATCGTCTCGCGCTGCTTGTTGATGACGTCGTCGAACTCGACGACGCGCTTGCGGATGTCGAAGTTGAAGCCCTCGACACGACTCTGGGCGCTCTCGATCGTCTTCGACACGAGGCGCGACTCGATGGCCACGTCCTCCTCGAGCCCGAGCCGCTCCATCAGGCCGGTGACGCGGTCCGAGGCGAACCGCTTCATGAGGTCGTCGTCGAGCGATAGGTAGAACCGCGACGAGCCGGGGTCGCCCTGGCGGCCGGCACGCCCACGAAGCTGGTTGTCGATGCGGCGCGACTCGTGGCGCTCGGTGCCGATGATGTGCAGCCCGCCGGCCTCGACCACGCGGCCGTGCTCCTCCTCGGTCTGCGTCTTGGCCTCGTCGAGCGCCGCCCGATATGTCTCGGCGTCCACCTCGGCCGGGTTGAGGCCCTTGCGGTGGAGCGCCTCCGATGCGAGGCCCGCCGGGTTGCCGCCGAGCAGGATGTCGGTGCCGCGGCCGGCCATGTTCGTCGCGATCGTCACGGCGCCGGTCCGGCCGGCCTGCGCCACGATGCCCGACTCCTTCTCGTGGAACTTGGCGTTGAGCGTCTCGTGCTTGACGCCGCGCCGTTTCAGCATCGCCGAGAGGATCTCGGACTTCTCGACGCTGACCGTGCCGACGAGCACCGGCCGCCCGGCATCCTGCATCTCGGCGATCTCGTCGATGAGCGCGTTGAACTTCGCCTTCTCGTCCCGGAAGACGAGGTCCGCATCGTCGTCGCGGACCATGTCGCGGTGGGTCGGGATCGCGACGACCTCGAGGTTGTAGATCTTGTGGAACTCCTCGGCCTCGGTCATCGCGGTGCCGGTCATGCCGGCGAGCTTGTCGTACAGCCGGAAGTAGTTCTGGAACGTGATCGTGGCGAGCGTCACGCTCTCGCGCTGGACGCGCAGCCCCTCCTTGGCCTCGATGGCCTGGTGCAGGCCCTCGCTCCACCGCCGGCCCGGCATCTGGCGCCCGGTGAACTCGTCGACGATGATGATCTCGCCGTCCTTGACGATGTAGTCGCGGTCGCGCTTGTACAGGGCGTGCGCGCGCAGCGCCTGCTCGAAGTGGCGGGCGAGCCGCGGGTCCGCGTCGTACAGGTTCTCGATGCCGAGGAAGCCCTCCATCTTGTGGACCCCCTCCTCGGTGGGGCTCACGGCTCGGTCCTTGAGATCGATGAAGAAGTCGCCGCCCTCCTCGGCGCCTTCGGGGCGCTCCTTGAAGCGCGGCACCAGGCGGGCGAACGTGAAGTACAGGTCGGCCGACTCCTCGGCCTGCCCGGAGATGATCAGCGGGGTGCGCGCCTCGTCGATGAGGATGTTGTCCACCTCGTCGACGATCCCGAAGCTGCGCTCGCGCTGCACGCGCTGGTTCAGCTCGACCACCATGTTGTCGCGCAGGTAGTCGAACCCGAACTCGTTGTTCGTGCCGTAGGTCACGTCGGCGGCGTACGCCTCGGCCCGCTCGACCGGCCGGAGGTTGATGAGTCGCTCGTCGCTCGTCGGGTAGCCGGGCTCGAACAGGTACGACGCCGCGCCGCCATCCGACTGCTGGCCGATGATCATCCCGACGCTGACGCCGAGGAAGTGGAAGATCGGGCCCATCCACTGCGGGTCGCGGCGGGCGAGGTAGTCGTTGACGGTCACGACGTGGACGCCGCGGCCGCCGAGCGAGTTGAGGATCGCTGCGAGCGGCGCGACGAGCGTCTTGCCCTCGCCGGTGCGCATCTCGGCGATACGGCCCTGGTGGAGGACGGCGCCGCCGATCAGCTGGACGTCGAAGTGGCGCATGTCGAGCGTCCGCTTCATCGCCTCGCGGGTCATCGCGAAGACCTCGGGCAGGACGTCGTCGAGGGCCTTCTGGAGGCGCTCGTTCTCGCGCTTGCGACGCGCCTTGGCCAGCTCGCGCCGGCGCTCGAGGTCGGGGTGGTGGAGCTCGTCGTCGGACGGGTCCTCGGGCGGCGTCGCCGCCCGGACCTCCTCGCGGAGCTCCGCGAACTGGGCGCGGATGTCCTCCTGGGACATGCCCTCGAATTCGGCCTCGAGGGCGTTCGCCTCGTCGACCCAGGGCTGGATGCGTCGCAGCTCGCGGTCGTTCGAGTCCACGAAACGGGAGAGGAACTTCATGGGAGCGTGAAGTATAGGCCGAGACCGCTCGGCGGCCGTCTTCCCGTTCAATCCTGGTGGGACTGGCGATAGCGCCGATCAGTGGATCCGCTTCCGAGCCAGTCCCCCGGTGACTCGGCGCGAAGCAGATCCACGGGTTCCGCCCTTGACCGCTCGATCCGTAGTCCCAGCGGGACTATCCGTGAAGTCTGCGCGCGGCAACGAGCGCTGCCGCTCCCCTACCCCCAGAAGCCGGTGGCGTAGCCCGCGACGAGCAGCACGAATGTCAGGGCCGCCAGGCCCACCCAGAACAGGATCGACATGACCCGGGACGTCGGGTACATCTCGGTGTTCTTGAGCTCCGGCAGGCGCTCGCGACGGAGCGTCGAGCCCCAGCGCGTCGACCGCAGCTGCGACTGCCAGTCGGGCTCGGCCGGGCGCGGCTCGAGCCCGCCCTCGCCGTCGGGTCGGTGGAGCTGCAGCGTCATCGATCTGCCCGGATGGCCGTCGCGAGGTCCGCTATCGGGGGCTCCGCGTCGTCACCGCCGTCGGCGGGCGGACTCCCGTCGCCGCCCTCGTCCCACAGCAGCATCTCCTGCGTGAACGAGACCTCGCTGGAGAACAGCGCCCCGACCGACTCGCCGCGGTGGATGCGCTTGATGGCCTCGCCGATGAGCGGCGCGACCGACAGCTGGGTGACCTTCGAGAGGCGCTTGGACGGCGGCAGCGGGATCGTGTCGGTCACGACGACCTCGCGCAGCACGCTGTCGCGGATCCGCTCGATCGCCGGGTCCGACAGCACACCGTGGGTGGCGCATGCGTACATCTCGGTCACGCCCTCGCGCTCGAGGGCCCGGACGACCTCGATGAGCGTCCCGCCCGTATCGATCTCGTCGTCGACGATGATCGCCCGCTTGCCCTTGACCTCACCGATGACGTTCATCAGCTCGGCCCGGTCGAGGTTCCCGACCCGGCGCTTCTCGATGATCGCCAGCGGCGCGTCGAGGATCTCGGCGAAGGTGCGGGCGCGCTTGGCGAAACCGAGGTCGGTCACGATGACGCAGTCGTCGAGTCGCTTGTCGATGAAGTAGCGCGACAGGAGGTGGACCGCCGTCAGCTCGTCCACCGGGATGTTGAAGAAGCCCTGGATCTGGCCCTGGTGGAGGTCCATCGACAGGACTCGGTCGGCACCGGCGACCGTGATCATGTCGGCGATCAGCCGGGCCGTGATCGGGACGCGCGGCTGGTCCTTCTTGTCGGACCGGCCGTAGGCGTAGAACGGGATCACCGCGGTGATCCGGCCAGCCGACGCCCGCTTGAACGCGTCGATCATGATCAGCAGCTCCATGATCGACTGGTTGACCGGATGCGACGTCGGCTGGACCAGGAACACGTCCTTCTCGCGGACGTTGTCGAGGATCTTGACGAAGATGTTCTCGTTCGCGAACTGGAACACCTCGGCCTTGCCGCACTCCATCCCGAGATAGCGCGCGATCTTGCGCGCGAGCTCGGGGTTCGCGTTGCCGTGGTAGATCTCGAACTGGTCCGCGTACAAGGGCGCCGCCTCTCGCTGGCCGAAGACCGTCACTCCGCGCCGCCGCTCGGATCTGCCTGACCGGGGCCACCCGTGGCGGGGGCGTCATCGTCGCCCATGCCGTCGCGGTCCGCAAGTCCGGGCCGGAACGCGGCGATGGCCGCGACCCGGTCGCCTTCGGCCAGGCGCATCACGATCACGCCCCGGGCACTCGACGAATAGCGGTTGATCGTGTTGGTCTCGGTGCGGATGACCTGGCCACCCTCAGAGATGAGCACGAGCTCTTCGTCCTGCTCGGTGACCTGCTGGACGGCGGCCACGAGACCGGTCTTGCGACCCTCGAGTGCGATCAGCCGGACGCCCTGGCCACCGCGATGCTTCCGCCGGAAGTCGCCGATCGCGACACGCTTGCCATAGCCGGTCTCGGTCAGGACGAGCAGGTCGGCCTCAGGCTCGACGACGCTCATCGCGATGACGCTGTCTCCCTCGCGCTTGAGCAGGCGGATACCGATCACGCCGGCGGCGTCGCGGCCCATCGGCCGGACCTCGTCCTCCTCGAAGCGCGCGAGCATGCCCTGCGCGGTCGCCAGGATGATGTCGTCGGCCCCGCTCGAGACGCCGACCCACGCCAGCTCGTCGTCGTCGTGGATCGTGATCGCGCGGATCCCGGTCGCACGCACCCGTTCGAACTGCTCGAGCGGCGTCTTCTTGATGATGCCCTTGCGGGTGGCCATCACGAGGTAATGCCCCGGCTCGAAGTTCGGCAGCACGATCGTCGCGACGGGCACCTCGCCCGAGTCGACCTGGACGCCGGGCAGGTTGATGATCGGCATGCCCTTGGCCTGGCGCGACGCGTCGGGGATGGCGTGGACCTTGGCGCTGAACACGCGACCGCGGTTGGTGAAGAACAGCGCCCAGTCGTGGGTGTTCGCGACGAGCAGGTGCTCGACTGCGTCCTCCTCGCGGGTCACGTGCCCGATGATGCCCTTGCCGCCGCGGTGCTGGCGGCGGTACGTGGCGACCGGCTGGCGCTTGATGTAGCCGCGGCCGGAGATCGTCACGACGACGTCCTCGTCCGCGATGAGGTCCTCGTCGGTCATCTCGCGGCTGGAGTCGTCGGCGACGCGCGTCCGCCGCTCGCCGCCGTACTTGCGCTTCAGCTCGGCCAGCTCGTCCTTGATGATGCCCAGCACGCGGGACGGATTGGCGAGGATGTCCTCGAGCTCGGCGATGAGTTGGATGACCTCGAGGTACTCGTCCTCGATCTTCTTGCGCTCGAGCGCGGCGAGGCGGGCCAGGCGCATGTCCAGGATGGCCTGCGCCTGCACCTCGGTGAGCTTGAAGCGCGCCATCAGGTTCTCGCGCGCGACCTCGACATCGGCCGACTCGCGGATCGTCTTGATGACCGCGTCGAGATGGTCGAGGGCGATCTTGAGACCCTCGAGGATGTGTGCCCGGGCCCGGGCCTTGCCGAGATCGAACTCGGTCCGCCGCCGGACGATCTCCTGGCGGTGGGTGATGTGGTGCTCGAGCACGCTGCGCAGCGGCAGCGTCTGAGGCTGGCCGTCGACCAGGGCCAGCATGTTCATGTTGAACGCGAGCTGCATCGGCGTGTGCTTGAACAGGTTGTTCAGCACCTTGTGCGGGTTGGCGTCGCGCTTGATCTCGATGTAGATGCGCATCCCGTCGCGATCCGACTCGTCGCGCAGGTCGGCGATGCCGTCGATCTTCTTGTCCTTGACGAGGTCGGCCATCTTCTCGAGCAGGGAGGCCTTGTTCACCTGGTACGGCAGCTCGGTGACGATGATCGCGGTCCGGTCCCCGCGCACCTCCTCGAACGAGACCTGCGCGCGCATCACCACCCGGCCGCGGCCGTGCGCGTACATCTGGCGGATCGCGTCGACGGTCTCCCACTCGCCGTTGAGGGTGCGCTGCTTGTCGAAGCGGAAGATCGTGCCGCCGGTCGGGAAGTCCGGGCCGAGGACGAACTTGCACAGGTCGTCCGACGTCAGCTCGGGGTCGTCGATGAGCGCGACCGTGGCGTCGACGATCTCGCCGAGGTGGTGCGGCGGGATGTTGGTCGCCATGCCGACGGCGATGCCCGACGAGCCGTTGACGAGCAGGTTCGGGAGCTTGGCCGGCAGCACCGACGGCTGCTTCTGGGTGCCGTCGTAGTTGTCGACGAAGTCGACGGTCTCCTTGTCGATGTCGGCGAGCAGCTCCGACGCGATGGCCGTCAGGCGCGCCTCGGTGTAGCGCATCGCCGCCGCGTCGTCGCCGTCGACCGAGCCGAAGTTGCCCTGCCCGTCGACCAGCGGGTAGCGCATCGAGAAGTCCTGGGCGAGGCGCACGAGCGCGTCGTAGATGGCGCCGTCGCCGTGCGGGTGGTACTTGCCCATCACCTCGCCGACGATCGCCGCGCACTTGCGGAACGACGATGTCGCCGACAGGCCCATCTCGCCCATCGTGTACAGGATCCGGCGGTGGACCGGCTTGAGGCCGTCGCGGACGTCCGGCAACGCGCGCGCGACGATGACGCTCATCGCGTAGTCGAGGTAGGAGGTGCGCATCTCCTCCTCGATCCGGATGGCTCGGACGTCGCCCAGGTTCTCGGTCACGGTCGGCTACTCCTGATCAGGTCAGCGGGGGTTCGGGATGCACGGCCGGGTCCGGCAGGCCGCCGAAGCGCTCGGCCAGCTCGGCGGCGCTGGAGGTCGATGGGGCGCCGGGTCGCCGGCGGATCCCCGTGAGCCGGTCGCGCAGGCGATCGGCATCGGCCGGGTCGAGCTTGGACAGGCTGTCGCGGATGACCCATGCGCGGTGACCGTCATCGGTCGCCACCGCGCGCTCGGTCTCGGCGGCCAGCGCCGCGGTCGTGCGGGCGCGGTCGATGCCGGCGAGCGAGCGATACGCCCACGACAGCGCCTTCTGGACATCGGGCTCGGCGTCGCCGATGAGCTGGCCGAGCAGCGGCAGGGCGTGGTCGACGACGTCGGGGCCACGACCGGTCCGCCGGTTGCCGTGGGTCATCGTCGCGATCGTCGACGCCACGAGGCGCCGTTCCCAGCGCGACGGCGAGAAGACGAGCTGATCGAGCTCCGCCCAGCGGTATGACTCCGCGGCGATGCCGGTGCCGTACGGGTGGGCGAGGTCGTCGACGGTGATCCAGTCGGCCGCCTCGCGGGCGCCGCGCCGGAGCAGCTGCCAGGTCCGCTCGGGATCCGCGGCCAGCGTCCGCTCGAGGAGCGCGAACGCGAACCAGCGCATCTCGAGGCGGTCCTCGTGGAACAGGCGATCGGCGAGGAACAGCAGCGAGGTCGGGCGATCGTGGCGCGTCGCGGCCCGGAAGCCGCGGACGATGGCCGCCAGGAGCGGCCAGCGGACGCCGTACACGGGGCCGAGCCCGGGGGCGACGCGATGCTGCCCCTCGAGGTACTCCGGGTCCGCGAGCGCCCGCAGCCCCGCATCGAGGGCCTTGACGAAGGCGTCCGGGTCGTTGACGTGGTCGGCGAGGGCGCCGCCGAGTGCCTCTGCCGACGGCTTGCGCTCGGCCACGAAGGCGACCGCACGCTCGGTGACGGGGCTGCGCGGCCGTGCCGCCTCGGCGATGGGGCTCATTCCTGGCCGTCCACAGTGTCGGGAGTATCGGTTGCCGGGAGCGGGGTCCAGCCGTAGCGCCGGCGGAGCTCCCGCTTGCGCCCCTCGTCGGCGGCGACGTACACGCCGGTCGCGGTCGCCAGGGTCGTGCCCGATGCCGGGTCGATCAGGCGCGCCTCGGTGTCGACGATCCGGCGCCGCGAGCGGGTGATCCAGCCCTCGGCACGCAGCGCCTGGCCGACCTGGACCGGGCGCTTGAAGTCGACCGCGATCCGCGCGGTCAGGCCCCAGTTGTCCTCGCCCACGAGCGCCCAGGCCATCACCTCGTCGAGGATCGTGGTGACGATGCCGCCGTGCGCGATCCCGTCCCAGCCCTGGAAGCGTGGCTCGAGGGTCAGCTCGACCCACGAGCGGCCGGGCTCGACGTGCAGGACGAGGCCCATCCCGCTGGTGTTGAGCGTGCCGCAGGCGAAGCAGTGGTGCGGGGCGATCTCCAGGCGCGGGACGCCCGCGACGTCGACCACCATGGCCTCAGACGTCAAGGTTCTGCACCTTGCGTGCCTCGGCCTTGATGAATTCCTTGCGGGGCTCGACCCGCTCGCCCATCAGCCGGGTGAAGATGTCGTCGGCCTCTGCGCCATCCTCGATGTCGACGCGCAGGAGCGTGCGCGTCTCCGGGTTCATCGTGGTCTCCCAGAGCTGCTCGGCGTTCATCTCGCCGAGACCCTTGAAGCGCTGGACCGACAGGTTCTTGACGTTGAACTCCTTGATGATCCGGTCCCGCTCCTTCTCGCTCTGGGCGTAGCGGGTCTGCTTGCCCGTGCTGACCCGGTACAGCGGCGGCTGCGCGATGTACAGGTAGCCGGCCCGGATCACCTCGGGCATGTGCCGGTAGAAGAACGTCAGGAGCAGCGTTCGGATGTGGGCGCCGTCGACGTCGGCGTCGCTCATGAGGATGATCCGGTGGTAGCGGACCTTCGCGACGTCGAAGCCCTCGCCGATGCCCGCCCCGAGGGCGATGATGAGCGGTCGGATCTTGTCGCTCGACAGCACCTTGTCGAGGCGTGCCTTCTCGACGTTGAGCATCTTGCCGAACATCGGCAGGATCGCCTGGAAGCGACGGTCACGACCGGCCTTCGCTGAGCCGCCGGCCGAGTCGCCCTCGACGATGTAGATCTCGCTGCGGGCCGGGTCGCGCTCCTGGCAGTCGGCCAGCTTGCCCGGCAGCGACATCCCCTCGAGCGCGCCCTTGCGCAGGACGAGGTCGCGGGCCTTGCGGGCGGCCTCCCGCGCACGCGCGGCCGTCAGGCACTTCTCGATGATGCGTCGGCCGTCGGCCGGGTTCTCGTCGAGGTGCTGGCCGATCGCATCGGCCACGGCCGTCTGGACCTGTCCCTTGACCTCGGCATTGCCGAGCTTGGCCTTCGTCTGTCCCTCGAACTGGGGATCCGTCAGCTTCACGCTGATGACCGCGGTCAGGCCCTCGCGGACGTCGTCGCCCGAGAGGTTGCCCTCGCTGTCGCGGAGCACGCCGGAGCGGCGCGCCCAGTCGTTCAGCGAGCTCGTGAGCGCGGCCCGGAAGCCGGTGACATGGGTTCCGCCGTCGACCGTATTGATGTTGTTGGCGAACGCCAGGACGTTCTCGGTATACGAGTCGTTGTACTGGAGGGCCACTTCGACTGCCGTCGACCCCTCCTTCCGCTCGACGTACATCGGGCGGTTGTGGAGGGTCTCCTTGTTCCGGTTCAGGTGTCGGACGAACGACTCGAGGCCGCCCTCGAAGTAGAACGAGCGCTCGCGGTCGACCCGCTCGTCGACGAGCGTGATCCACACGCCCTTGGTGAGGTAGGCCGACTCGCGGATGCGCTGGCTGATCGCATCGAACGAGTACTCGGTCGTCTCGAACATCTGCGAGTCGGCACGGAACGACGTGAGCGTTCCGCGGCGGTCGCCCTGGGGGCCGAGCTTCTTGACCGACGCCTTGGGCTTGCCGCGCTCGTACTCCTGCATCCAGACGCTGCCGTCGCGCGCCGACTCCACGCGCATCCACTCGGACAGCGCGTTGACGACGCTGACGCCGACACCGTGGAGGCCGCCGGACACCTTGTAGCCGCCGCCACCGAACTTGCCGCCGGCGTGCAGGACGGTATGCACCACCTCCAGCGCGTCCTTGCCGGTCGAGTGCTTGCCGACCGGCACGCCGCGGCCATCGTCCTGGACGATGACCGTGCCATCGGCTTTGATGTTGACGAGGATCGTCGTGGCATGGCCGGCCATCGCCTCGTCGATCGAGTTGTCGACGACCTCCCAGACGAGATGGTGCAGTCCACGCTCATCGGTCGAGCCGATGTACATGCCGGGCCGGCGCCGGACCGCCTCCAGACCCTCGAGGACCTGGATGCTGGCGGCGGTGTAGTCGCCGCCGGCCTTGCCGCCGCGCTTGCCGCGTCCGCCGCTTGCGGGCGTGACGACCTTGCGTGCTTCCTGCGTCACGCCGCCCCTCCGATGAGGCGCTCGTACAGGCGCCCCAGATCCTCGTCGCTGTAGTACTCGATCACGATGCGGCCGCCCCGGCGCGAGCGTGCGAGGCTCACCTTGGTGCCCAGTGCCCTGCGCAGGTCCTCTTCGACCCGTTCGAGGTCGGGGTCGCGGTCGGTGCGCACGACGGCGTCCTCGCCGGCGGCGGTCGGCGTCTTCGGCTCGCGGAGCCGGCGAACGAGCTCCTCGGTCTGGCGGACCGAGAGCTCCTGGTCGATGACCGCGCCGAGAACGTGCTCCTGGTGCTCCACCGACAGGCCGCCGAGCGCTCGGCCGTGGCCCTCGCTGATCCGGCCATCGGCGACGGCCGCCTGCACGACCGGCGCCAGGTCGAGCAGTCGGAGCGTATTGGCGACCGTCGACCGGGCACGCCCGATGCGGGTCGCGATCTGCTCGTGGCTGAAGCCGAACTCGTCGATGAGCCGGCGGAACCCATGGGCGGCGTCGATGGGGTCGAGATCCTCCCGCTGGAGGTTCTCGACGAGCGCCAGCTCGAGGCGGGTCTGGTCGTCGAGATCCCGGACGATGGCCGGGATGCGCTCGAGGCCGGCCGCGGCCGCGGCGCGCAGGCGGCGCTCGCCGGTCACCAGCTGGTAGCCATCGAGCGTCTCCGTGACGAGGACCGGCTGGAGGACGCCGTGTTCACGGATGCTCTCGATCAGCGTCGCCATCTCGGCCTCGCGGAAGTGCCGGCGCGGCTGACTGGGGTTCGGACGGATGCTGGCGATGGCGATCTCGGTCGGACCCGGCCGGCCGTCGCTGCGCTGCGGGATCAACGCCGAGAGACCGCGGCCCAGTCCCTGGGACCGCTCGGGGCGCACGGTCATGAGACCACCGCCACGTCCGGCTCACGCATGACCGCGATACCCACCGCATCCCTCGCCGGAGCGTTGATCGCACGCCGGGCGTTTCGCGCCCGGAACTCTGCCGCGAGCGCGACGTAGGCCATCCCGCCCCTGGAGCCCGGCGCGTACGTCGCGATCGACCGGCCGTGGCTGGGTGCCTCGGACAGTCGCACGCTCCGCGGGATGACCGTCTCGTACACGGTGCCGTCAAGGTGGCGGCGCGCCTCCGCTTCGACGTCGGCGGACAGGTTGGTCCGGGCGTCGGCCATGGTCAGAACGACGCCGTCGATGGCGAGGCGTGGGTTCAGGTGATCCCGGACGAGCTCGATGGTAGCCAGCAACTGGGTCAATCCCTCCAGGGCGTAGTACTCACATTGGAGCGGGATGAGGACCGCATCGGCGGCGGTCAGCGCGTTGACAGTGAGCAGCCCGAGCGATGGCGGGCAATCGATGAAGATGACGTCGTAGGCATCCGTGATCGGCTCGAGCAGCCGGCGGAGACGCCGCTCACGCGACGACGCCCCGACGAGCTCGACCTCGGCGCCGGCGAGCGCGATCGCCGACGGCACGACGTCGACACCCTCGGAGGTGCCACGCACGATCAGGTCTCGCAGGTCGACGCCGTCGATGATCCCGTCGTACGTGGAGCGCTCGAGCGACGTTCGGTCGATGCCGACGCCGCTCGTGGCGTTGCCCTGGGGGTCCAGATCGATGAGGAGGACCCGGTCACCTGCAAGGGCCAGCAGACTCGCCAGGTTCACCACCGTCGTGGTCTTGCCGACGCCGCCCTTCTGGTTCGCGCAGGCGATCGTCCGCCCCACTCAGCGATCCGCTCGGACTGATTTCACGGAAGTTGATTCTACCATCGAACCCCGTTCGACCTCGGTCGTCGGCGCGTGTCGGTGCGTGCGGACGACTGTGCCACTCGGCGGTTAGCTGCGACGTATCGGCGGGTGGCCGTTTCACGTGAAACACCTGCCTCCGAGACCGGGGTCGTTGCCGGTTCCGACGGTCCGTGGGATACTCCGCCCCGAGTCGCCGCCGATTCGGTCGTGAACGAGTGCCGGGCAGGTGGGCGCGCGACCTTCTGGCCGCTTCGCCGAGGAAACGACCCGTCCGATGACCCTGCTGCTCGCTGCGGTCGGCGCGGTGGTGACGGCCCTGATCGAACTGACCGTGACCCCATACCTCCGGATCGGGTCGGCTCAACCCCACCCGGTGCTCGTGCTGGCGGTGATCGTGACGATCGCCTTCGGCCTCGAGGCCGGCCTGGTCTGGGCCTTCGTGGGAGGGCTCGCGCTTGATGTCCTGGCACAGCGTCCGCTCGGCTCGACCGCGTTCGCACTCCTGCTCTGCGTCGGAGGCACATCCGTCCTTGCTCGCTCGCTCGTCCAGCTCCGCCCGATCATCCCGATCGTGGCGGTCTTCCTCTTCAGCCTGGCCTACTCGATGATCCTCTTCGTGACCTTCAGCGCACTCGGTGCGCCATCACCCGTCGCCGACCCCCTCGCGGCCGTCTTCCCCGGCGCCGTGTACGACGCTGTGCTCGCCGCGATCATCGGTCCGCTGACGGTCGCGGTCCATGATCGTCGCGTCGAGCAGGAACGGGTGGACTGGTGAACGCATCGCTTGACGGGCGGCCGCTTCCGGAACGCAGGTTCTCGCGGTTCCTCGTGTTCGGGCTGGTGGTCGTGCTGGCGGTCGGGACGCTGACCGCCCGCCTGTTCTACCTCCAGATCACCAACGGGACACAGTTCGCGGCCATCTCGAACCAGCAGCGGACCGTGAACGAGCCGATCCCGGCGCCGCGGGGCTTCATGTACGACCGCAACGGACGGTTGCTCGTGAAGAACGTGCCCACGTTCGCCGTGAAGGTGCGCCCGGCCGACCTGCCGGATGAGGTGCGCGACGAGGTCGTCGACCGGCTGGCCGCCCTGTTGAGCATGGATCCGTCGGACATCAACGCCACGATCGACGGCAACCCGGGGTCGGCGTTCGATCTCGTCCGCGTGGCGCAGGACGTCGACCGCGAGACCGCTCAGCTGATCTCCGAAGCCGGCTACGAGCTGCCCGGCATCGAAGTCGCCGTCGAAGCTCGCCGCCAGTACACGGACGGACCGTTGATGTCGCAGCTCCTCGGCTACACGGGTCCGGTGTCGGCGGAGCAGCTGCCCGACCTCCGCGAGCTGGGCTATCAGCCCGACGACCTGCTCGGCAAGGTCGGCCTCGAGTCACAGTACGAGACCGAGCTGCGCGGCACGTATGGGCTCGAGAGCGTGGCGCGCGACAAGACGGGGCGCCGGACGCAGGTGTTGCAGACCGTCCGCGAGCCAGTGCCCGGCGCGTCGCTCACGCTCACGATCGACACGAAGGCCCAGCGCAACGCCCAGAAGGCGCTCCGATGGGCCATGGACCGCATCGGGATGAAGCGTGGGGTCGTCATCGCGATGAACCCGCAGACCGGCGAGATCCTGGCGATGGTCAGCATGCCCACGTACGACAACAACAAGTTCGCCCGCGGAATCAGCGTCAAGGACTACGACAAGCTCCTCGACAACAAGGACAAGCCGCTCATCAACCACGCCATCCAGGCGCACTACGCGCCGGGGTCCACGTACAAGCTCGTCACGGGCACCGGGGGCTTGGCCGACCGGGAGATCACGCCCGGGGACCCGCCTGATGACGAAGAGCTTCCTCACGCTCGGCGACACGAAGTTCTACGAATGGAACCGGCGCGGTTGGGGCGGCTGCGACATCTACTGCGGCTTCGGCCACTCGAGCGACACGTACTTCTACCAGGTGGCCGGCATGCTCGGGATCGACCGGCTCGCCTATTGGGCGCGGCAGTACGGCTTCGGCGCCCCGACCGGCGTCGACCTGCCCGGCGAGGTCGCCGGGATCGTCCCGGACAACGCCTGGAAGCAGAACGCGCTCGGCGCGCCGGTATTCGCCGGCGAGACCTACCAGGCCGGAATCGGCCAGGGCTATGACGCGGTGACGCCGCTCCAGCTCATCAACGCCTACGCCGCGCTCGCGAACGGCGGCAAGCTGTACCAGCCGCAGATCGTCCGCGAGGTCATCGGGCCGGATGGCGAGATCGTGCGCCCGTTCAAGCCGAAGGTCCTCCACAAGCTCAAGGTCAAGCCCAGCGTGCTGCGCACGATGCGGCTCGCCGCACGTGAGACCGTGACGCTCCGCCACACCTACAACCTCGTCGACCTCCCGATCAAGATCGCCGGCAAGTCCGGGACGGCCGAGTTCGGCACCCCCGACTCGAAGGGCCGGTTGCCGTACTCGTCGTTCTTCGTCGGCTTCACCCCGAAGGACCCGCGCAGCGGTTCGTTCGAGGACCACGATTCGCGCCTGATCGTCATGGCCTTCGCCCACGACTCCCGGACGAGGGGCAACGCCGCGACCGAGATCGTGAAGTACTTCTTCCAGCTCCAGTACGGCATCAAGAAGGACTACCGACTCTTCGAGAACATGGTGCGCAGCAACTTCTACTCCAACGACTGATGGGCGTCATCCGAGCCGAGCCCGCGCGCGTCACCGACTGGGCGGCCCGATCCGTCGGTGCGGCATGGCGGGCATTCGACCTGCAGCTCGTGGTGTACGCCGCGCTGCTCGTCGCGATCGGCCTCGTGATGGCCTACACGAACAGCGTCGAGAACGGGTCCACGCCGCTCGAGGCGGGCACGACGTTCACGCGCGGGCTCATGTGGGCCGGCATCGCGGCGATCGCCTTCATCCTGGCGACGGCGTTCGACTACCGCTGGCTCCAGACGCTGTCGTGGCCCGTGTACGCGTTCCAGCTCGGTCTGCTGGTGGTGACGCTGGCGATCGGCGACGGCGTCGGCAACTCCGCACGCTGGATCACCGTCGGCCCGTTCACGTTCCAGTTCAGCGAGCTCGCCAAGATCCTGATGATCGTCGTGCTCGCCAACTACCTCACGAGTCGGCACCACCAGCTCGAGTCGCCGCGGACGATCATCGGGGCGTGCCTGCTGGTCATCCCGCCGCTGGGTGCTGGTCATGCTCCAGCCCGACCTCGGCACCTCGCTGGTGTTCGCCGCGATCCTGGCCGGCATGCTCTGGATGTCCGGCGCCAGCATGAAGTGGCTGGCGGTGCTGGCGGCCGGGGTCATCGCGATGGTCCCGATCGCGTGGACATACATCCTCCGCGACTACCAGAAGGAACGGCTGACCTCGTTCCTCAACCCGAACCCGGACGTCACCGACTCGGGCTACCAGCTCTACCAATCGCAGATCGCCGTCGGCTCGGGCGGATGGTTCGGCCGGGGCCTGACGAACGGCACCCAGACCCAGGGCGACTTCCTGCCGGTCCAGTCGACCGACTTCGTGTTCTCGGTGCTGGCGGAGGAGCTCGGTTTCATCGGCGCGATGGTCCTGTTCGTCCTGTTCGTGCTGCTGCTGTGGCGCGTCCTGGTCGCCGGCTGGCGCTCGCGTGACCCGTTCGGGTCGCTGTTCGCGTCGGGCATCGCCGCGATGGTGCTGTTCCAGCTGTTCGTGAACGTCGGGATGGTGATGGGCATCATGCCGATCACCGGCATCCCGCTGCCGTTCGTGACCCACGGTGGCGCCTCGCTGGTCAGCATCGCCATCGGCCTCGGGATCCTCCAGAGCATCAACATCCGGCAGACCCGCGCCGAGTGGTGAGGCCCGCGGGCCTCCCGATCCCCGATGGAACGCCCGGACCCGTGGACGCGCTCGCCACGAGGCTGCCGGGCACGGTCACGCTGGTCGTCGCCGGTCTCGTCATCGGCAGCGTCGCCCGGCTTGCCGGCGCCGGCCCGATCGACGTCCCGCACGAGCTCGTCCTGCTCGTGCTGCTGCCCGGCCTCATCTTCGAGGCCGCGTACCGCCTGCAGCTCGACGTCGTGCGCCGATGGATCTCCGGTCTCGCGCTGCTGGCCGTCCCCGGCGTGATCGTCTCGGCCGGGGTCGTCGCGCTCGTCGTTGACCGCGCTCACCGGCCTCCGGCTCGACCTGGCGTTCATCGCCGGTGCGATCGTGTCGGCGACCGACCCGGCGGCGGTCGTCGCGACGTTCAAGCGCATCCCGACGCCGAAGTCGCTGGCGACCATCGTCGATGGCGAGAGCCTGCTCAACGACGGGACGGGCCTGGTCCTCTTCTCGATGGCCGTCGCCGCTCTCGCGACGCCGATCGGCGCGGCGGACGCGGTCCTGGGGTTCGTCGGCGCCATCGCGATCAGCGTCGCCATCGGCGTGGGCGCCGGTGCGCTCGCGACCGTCGTCGTCCGCCGGATCGACCAGCCCTTCGTCGAGCTGGCGATCACGGTCGTGCTCGCCTACGGCAGCTTCCTCGTCGCGGACCGCCTCGGGCTGTCGGGCGTGCTCGCCACGGTCACCGCGGCGTTCATCGTCAGCAACTTCGGCGACCACGTGCTGACACGCGAGCGGCGCCGACGTCATCGACACGGCGTGGGCGCTGCTCGCGTTCCTGCTCACCGGCCTCGTGTTCCTGCTGGTCGGCGTGGCGATGTCGCCGGATCGGCTGGCCGGGGCGCTCTGGCCGATCGCCGCTAGCGATCCTCGGGGCGCTCGCCGGCCGGGCGCTGATCGTCTACGTGCTGCTCGGCGGCCTGTCGCGGGCAGCCCCGCTGCCAGGGCTCGCCGCGCGGATCCCGACGACCTGGCTTCACGTGCTGTTCTGGTCGGGACTCCGCGGCGCGGTCGCCGTCGCAGCGGCGCTCGCCCTGCCCGAGGACGTCCCGCAGCGGGCCCTGCTGCAGGACATCACCTTCGGCGTGGTCCTGTTCACGATGCTCGTGCAAGCGACGACCATCGGCGGCCGTCGTGGGCCGGCTCCTCCCGGCGTCAGCGCCGGCGGAATAGGCCGCGCCGGTCGGCGGCATCGGCATCGGCCGATCGCCGGCGCCCGGTCCGCCGCAGGATCGCGTCGATCTCGTCCCGGTACGGCCGGCCGATCGTCATGCGGTCGAGCCATTCGAGGTACTCGAGGTCCGTGCGAGCGATCTCGCCGAGCGACCAACCCGTGTACCGCCCGAACGTGACGACGCTGCCCGACGGCTCGCCGGGCGGCCGACCGGCCGCGCCCTCGCCGTCGGCCGTCCGCATCGACGGCGCATAGCCACCGCCCGTCGAGGACCGACCGCTCGTCCAGTCGCGCGAGACGGTCTCGGGCGGTCGGGTCGCGCCGGCGCCGGGCGCCTCGCCGGCGCCTGCACTCGCGCGCTGCGCTCCGTGGCGGTCGGTCCGGCCTCGGCGTCACGCCGCCGGATCGCCGCCTCGAGCGCGCGTTCCCGGTCGAAGGCCGCGCGCCGCGACGGTTCGCCGATCAGCTCCCACGCCGCGTTGATCGCCGCCATCCGCGCGGCCGCCTCGCCACCGGGGGACACGTCGGGGTGGTACTTGCGCGCGAGCCGGCGGTAGGCGGCGCTGATGACCTCGTCATCGGCCTCCGGGACGACCTGCAGGGTCCGGTACGGATCGAGGCCCGGATCGCTCACGGCGCCGGCCGGCCCGGGATCCCCGGGTGGATCTCGAGCCCGAGCCCGGAGATCGAGGCGGCGAGGGCCTCTGGCTCGTCCGGGCTGAGGCGTCGGAACAGGTAGCGAGTGACATCGCGCAGGGCGGCTGCGACCGGCAGCGCGAGGATCGCCCCGAGCAGGCCGACCAGCGAGCCGCCGATGACGATCGCGAACATGACCACGGCCGGATGCAGCTGGACGGCGTCGCCCTGGATCTTGGGCACCAGCACGTTGTTCTCGACCTGCTGCACCAGGAGGTAGAGCAGGAACGCGGCGACCACCGCCTCGAGGCCCGCGGTCGCGGCGAGCAGGACCGCGGGCACGGCCGCGATGATCGGGCCGATGATCGGTACCAGCTCGAGGATGCCGGCCGTGACCGACAGCAGCACGGCGTAGCGACCGAACACCGGGTCGACGAAGCGGCTCAGCAACAGCAGCCCGATGAACGTGAACACGCCGACCGTCACGCCGAGCACGAGCTGTGCACGGACCCACTGTCCGAACACGCGCCGGACGACCCGGATCGTCGCCCACACGTCGAACCGCCACGTCGCCGGCAGACTGCGGTCGAAGGTCGCGGTCAACGCCACACGGTCCTTCAGCAGGTAGAAGACCCAGACCGGCAGGATCACGTACGCGAACAGGGCGCCGATGAAGCTGGTCGCTCCGGTGAAGATCGGGAGGAGATCGGTCGGGTCGAGGGTCGAGCCGCCACCGGCGCCACCCTCGGTGATCGACACGATCATCCCGTCGACCCACTCGCGCACGGCCTGCGGGATGGCGAGCCGCGCGTAGAACTCCGACAGCCGCTCGACCTGGACCTGGAGCTGGGCGGCGAGGCCGGGCAGGTCCTCGAGCAGGCGGACGAGCTCCTCGACGAGCGGTCGGAGCGTCAGGTTCAGGAACTCGATGAACAGGACCAGCGCGACGACGTACACGATGAGGATGGCGAACGTCCGGCGGATCCCGCGCGCGGCCAGCCAGCGCACCGGCGGATCGAGCAGATACACCATGAGCAGGCCGAAGATGAACGGCCTGACCGCGTCGCGGGCCATCCACAGCAGGAGCCCGATCACGACGGCCGCCCCGATCAGCACCGCGACCCGCGGCGAGATGGCGGCGAACGCCGGCTGGCTCCGCGGCGATGCCGGGTCGACGAACGGGGGAGGGGGCAGCGCCGCGACCCACTCGGCCGTCGGGACGGGCGTGGGCGTGGGTGCGGCGGTCTCGGACCGATCGGGTACCACGCTGGCGGTCCGATCCGGCACGTCCATCGTCCGGCAGACTAGCAGACGTGTCCGGGCCGGCCCCCATCCCCGAACCCGAGCGGATCGCCCCAGGCCCCGCGGTCGAGCCGCGCCAGCGCTGGCGGCTCGTGGTCGGTCGCGCGGTGGACGCGCCGGCCGGAGCGCATCGCGACGTCACGGACGCGTGGGTGGCGGCGCCTCGAGTCGACCGACCTGCCGCTCGCTCGGACGCCGCCGCCGGCTGCCCGGGCGCGCGTCTCGTTCGGCGCGCCGCTGCAGGTCGGCATGCCCGCGGAGGGTGAGCTGATCGACGTCGTGCTGGTCGAGCGCTGGCCGGCGTGGCGCGTGCGGGCGTCGCTGGACGGTCACGTGCCGGCCGGCTGGCGGCTCGTCGATCTGTACGACGTCTGGCTGGCGGGACCGCCGCTCGCGGGGCGGGTGGCGGCCGCCGACTATCGGATCACTCTCGGGGATGCGCTCGCCGACATCGACGCCGTCCGGCGCGCGGCCGAGGACCTGCTGCGCGCCGACCGGCTGCCGCGCGAGCGGTCGAAGGGGGGCGGCACCGTGCGCTACGACCTCCGGCCGTTGCTGGCCGACATCGCGGTCGAAGCCGGTCCGCCGCCGATCATCCGGGCCCGGACGCGGTTCCACCCGGAGCTCGGCACCGGGCGACCGGAGGAGGTGGTCGCCGCGCTGGGTGACCACATCGGCGTCGCGCTCAGCGTCGACACCATCGTTCGCGAACGGCTGCTCCTCGTCGACGACCTGCCCTGATCTCAGCCCGTCGGGCGGACGGCCGACTCGGTCCGTTCGTCGCGGTGGTCCCAGATCGTCGAGAGCGGGTCACGCGCGCCGAGCGCGAACCACACGATGGGCGCCGCGACGAGCGCGAGCAGGCCGGTGCCGAACAGGCTGAGCCGGTATGCCTCGACGACCGCCGCCACGTAGCCGGCGACGTCCGCCCGGTTCACGGCACCCGCGACCTCGGCGAACCCCGGCGTCCCGGCCGCGACGAGGACGTCCCGGAACGTCGCGATCGCCGCCTCGCGCTCGGCGGGATCCACGATGCCCGACGACGCGGCATACGTGTCCAGCGCGCGTTGGGTGATCAGCGCGGTCAGCGTGGCCAGGCCGATCCGCGTGCCGACCAGCACCGACGCCTCGTTGAGGGCGGCCGCCGTGGCCGGCAGCCCGCGCGACACGCTCGCGAAGATCACCGCGGTCCGTACGGTCGTCGCCACCACGAAGCCGACCCCGATCAGGGCCAGCGACACGGCCATCCCGATGTACACGACCTGCGGGCCGATGACCGCTGCCGCGGCGATGTTGCCGAGCCCGACCGTCGCGAGACCGCCGGCCAACAGCGTGCGCGGGCCGAACCGGGCGAGGAGCAGGCCGGCCAGCGGTCCCGCGATGACGAGCGCGGCGATGAACGGTGCTGTGGCCACCGTGGCCAGGAGCGGCCCGTAGTCGAGGACGAGCTTGAAGAAGAGCGGCAGCTGGTACAGCGGCGCTGCCTGGGCGAAGCTGACGAGCACGCCGGCCGCGATCGCGACCGTCACGGGGCGGCGATCGACGTGATGGAGGTGGCGGCGCGACCGATCGCGGAACGACCGGTCCCAGACCGCATACGCCGCGACGAGGAGCAGCCCGATCACGACGAGCGCGACCCTGATGGCCGTCGAGATGCGGTCGCCGAACCCGACGACCCCGGCGCTGATCATCACGATCGCGAACGCCCAGACCGCGGTCGACACGACGTAGGGGCGATCGTCGCGGGCGATCGCCGGGAGGTCGGGGGCGCGCGACCAGGCGAACCACAGGGCGAAGCCGGCCGCCAGGACCGCCACGACGAACGCGGGCCACGTTGGGCTGTTCGGCCCGAAGAGCGTCAACAGGACCGGCGTCACGGCGGTCGTACCCGCGTAGGCGACGTACGCGATGCCGATCGCGGTGGCGCGGACGAGCCCGCCATACGTCGTCGCCACCAGCGCGAGGGCGAATGGCAGGACGGCGTAGGCGGCCGCGGCCGCGACCAGCCGTGAGCCGACGAACACCGGACCGCTGCTCACGAGGAGGCCCGTCAGGTTGGCGAGCGCGAGCACGGCCAATCCGCCGAGCAGCACGCCCCGCCGCCCGTTCGTGTCGCCCAGGATCCCGCCGACGAACAGCAGACCCGCCGCGATCAGCGTGACCAGCAGGATGAGCGAGTTGACCTCGGGCTGCGCCCGGATGATCGACTGGACGCTCGGCAGGTTGGGCGAGGTCACCATCGGGTTCAGGCCGACGGCGCCGAGCGACACGAACGCCACGAGCAGGGCCCGCAACTGACCCGGCTCGGCGTCGAGCGCCCGGATGAAGGTCGGGATCGGCAGGCGGGCGGCCGTCACGTGCGCGCCAGGTCGACGACGACCTTGACGTCGTCCCGGCCCTTGCGCAGCCCGGCGGGCCAGTCCTCGATGGCCAGCCGCCGGGTGATGAGCCTCCCGAGCCAGTCGCCGTCGGCCCGAGCCAGCGCATCGGCGGCCTGGTCGTAGTGGCGTCGCGCCGCATTGACCGTGCCGAAGGCGACCTTGTTGCCGAGGACGAGTGCGTTGTTCATCGCGTCCGGCCGGGTCGCGGGCTCCGGCTCGCCGACCGACAGGCCGGTGAGGCAGATGATCGCGTTGGGGGCGGCCTTGAGCGTGGCATCGATGGCCACCTGTCCGACGCCCGTGCACTCGATGACGATGTCCGGCTCGACCGGGAGGTCGGCGACCGGCCGCGGGTGGTACGTCGCCCCGAGGTCGGCGACCAGGCGCGGCTTGACGCCTTCGGTGCTGCGGCCGACGACATACGTCTCGAGGCCGCGTTGGCGTGCGAGCAGCGCGGCGAGCAGTCCGATCGGCCCGGTCCCGGTCACGAGGGCGACCTGCGGGTCGAAGTGGGCGCGCGCGCCGATCCGCTCGACGTGCTCCCAGGCCTTGGCCACGACCGAGGTCGGCTCGACCAGCACGCCGAGGTCGCCCAGCGACGGGTCGAGGCGGATCGTGAACCGCGGGTCGAGCCGGAAGCGCTCGGACCCGTAGCCGTGCGCGCCGCGGATGCCGCGCTCCACGAACCCGCCGGTGAGACACATGTCCCACTCGTCGATCGCGCAGGCGGGACAGTGCGCCGGGTCGGGGCGTCGCACGACCCCGATGACCAGGTCGCCCGGCTCCGCGCCCGCGCCTGCCGGGGCCTCGACGACCTCGCCGAGCGACTCGTGCCCGATGACGAGGCGCTCCTCGCCCGGCGGCGGATAGCCGAAGCCGTCGTTGGCGATCTCGGCGTCGGTGCCGCAGATGCCGATCAGCCGCGTCCGGACGAGCACCGACCCGTCGGACAGCGGCGGCTCGGGGATGTCGATCACGCCGGCGCTGTCCGGCTGACCCGGGATGACCGCGATCGCCCGCATCGCGCTAGCGTAGCCATCGGCACGCCGCCTCGATTGACCGGAATCGCCGTTCGGCCGTAGACTCCACCGTCCGCGACTCGGTCCTCGCCGAGCGCCACCCCATGTCCGACAGCCCGATCGCACCGTGCGTCGCCCGTCGTCGTCAAGAAGCCCTGAGGAACCATGTACGCAGTCATCGAGACCGGCGGGAAGCAGTACCGCGTGGAGGTCGGCACCGAGCTCGAGGTCGAGCTGCTCGACGTCGAGCCAGGCAAGGCCGTCACGATCGACCGTGTCCTGCTCGTGGTCGACGGCGAGGATGCGTCGATCGGTCGCCCGATGGTCGATGGCGCCGCGGTCAGCGCCGAGGTCGTCCGCCAGGGGCGCGGCGACAAGGTCATCTCGTTCAAATACCGCCCGAAGGCCCGCCGCCGGGTCAAGAAGGGCCATCGCCAGGAGCTGACCATCCTGCGCGTCAGCGACATCACGCTCAACGGCAAGAGCGCCGCGAAGGCCTCGGCCAAGACGGCCTCGGACGCCAAGACCGAGCGCCAGCGGCTCGAGGAGGCCGCTGCGGCGCAGGCGACGAAGGATGCCGAGCTCGCGGCGAAGCTGGCGGCTGGCGCGGCGGCTCCGGCCACGAAGCCGAAGGCCGAGAAGCCGAAGAGCACCGCGGCGAAGGCCGAGGCGAAGCCCGCGAAGGCCGAGGCGAAGCCCGCGAAGGCCGAGGCGAAGCCCGCGAAGGCGGACGAGGCCAAGGCCGCGACCACGTCCAAGGCAGCGGCCAAGCCCAAGGGGAAGGCTGACGCCGCCCCGGAGAAGACCTCGTCGAGCCGGACCAAGGCGGCCAAGCCAGCGGCCGATACGGCCGACAAGCCGGCGGCCAGGAAGAGCGCCGCGAAGCCGCGCACGACCAAGAAGGACGGATAGCGATGGCACACAAGAAGGCAGGCGGCAGCGTCAAGAACGGCCGCGACAGCGTCGGCCAGCGCCTCGGCGTCAAGGTCGGCGACGGACAGTCCGTGACGGCCGGTTCGATCATCGTCCGCCAGCGCGGCATGACCTTCGTGTCCGGTCCGGGCACCGGGCTCGGTCACGATTACACCGTGTTCGCGACCGTCGACGGGACCGTCAAGTTCGAGCACGCCACCAAGAGCAAGAAGCGCATCCGCGTCGAGGCATCGACGACCGCCTAGGTCGCGCAGGCGACCGGCGACGGACGTAGCCGGCGATCACCGGCTGGGCGACTGACCCGGCACGGACGACGTCGGAGGAGAAGGACCCGTGAAGGCCGACATCCATCCCAAGTACCACGAAGCAAAGGTCCACTGCGGCTCGTGCGGCCGCGAATGGACGGTCGGGTCGACCCGCGAGGAGCTGCGCGTCGACGTGTGCAGCAACTGCCACCCGTTCTTCACGGGGACGCAGAACATCATCGACACGGCCGGGCAGGTCGAGCGGTTCCAGAAGCGCCTGGAGCGGCAGGTCCGCAGCTAGCGTCGCCAAGCCGAACGTCTGCACCCGGCTGACCCGAAGGTCAGCCCCTCGTCCACCCCGACCCGTGCGGTTCGCCGGTAGACTTGCCGCGATGTCAGCGAATCCCGCACCGGCGACGGCCGCCACCGGCCGACCGGGCGGCGGACCCGCGTTCGCCTACGGAGGACAGGCCCTGATGGAGGGCGTCCTCATGCGCGGGCGCGACGCGATCGCCGTCGCCCTGCGTCACCCCGACGGCCGGATCGTCACCGCCACGGAGCCGCTCGACCGCGGCATCCGCGCCACGCGCGCCGCCAGGTGGCCGTTCATGCGCGGACTCGTGGTGCTCTACGAGACGCTCGTGATCGGCACCAAGTGGCTGGTCCGCAGCGCCAACGTCCAGGCCGAGGAGGACGACGTCGAGCTCGGCAAGGGCCCGATCATCATCACGCTGATCATCACGTTCGGCGTCGCGATCGCGGTGTTCAGCCTGCTGCCCTTGTTCGTGTCGAGCGTCGCGACGTCCGGCGCCAGCCAGGGCTGGCTCCAGCCGACCATCGAGGGCCTGATCCAGGTCGCGCTGTTCCTCGGCTACCTCGCGCTCGTCTCGCGCGCGCCCGACATCCACCGGGTGTTCCAGTACCACGGCGCCGAGCACATGACGATCCATGCCCTCGAGGCGGGCGACCCGTTGACGGTCGACGAGGTCCGCAAGTACCCGACCGCGCACCATCGATGCGGGACGGAGTTCCTCGTGATCCTTGTCCTGCTGTCGATCTTCGCGTTCTCGCTGGTCGGCAAGCAGGAGCCGCTGGTGATGATCGCCACGCGGCTGCTCGGCATCCCGATCCTCGCGGCGGTCGGCTACGAGGTCCTCAAGTTGGGAGCGCGCTACCGCCACAACCCGATCGTCAAGGCGATCATGTTCCCCGGCATCCTCGTCCAGATGATCACCACGAAGCGCCCGACCGACGACATGATCGAGGTCGCCATCTCGTCGATGCAGGAAGCGCTCGTCGCCGACGGCAACCCCGTCCCGGACGGCTCGACGCTGTTCGAGCACGACCCGCTGGACCTCGACGCGACCGACGCCGTCGCCGAGGCGGCGGAGCCGGTCGTCGCGGCCAGCCCGAACGAGCCACCGGCGGTGTCATGAGCGACCTCGACGCCAAGCTCTCGGGGATCGCCGGGCAGTACGACGATCTCCACGCCGAGCTGGCCCGCCCCGAGGTCGTCTCCGACCCCAACGAGATCCGCCGGCTCGGCCGCGAGCTGGCCCGGCTCGAGCCCACGGTCGGCGCGTTCCGCACCCTGCAGGCCACTCGCGAGGAGTTGGCGGGCGCGCGCGAGCTGCGCGACATCAGCGAAGGCGACGTCGAGATGCGGGCGCTCGTCCACGATGAGATCACACGGCTCGAGGCGGAGGAGTCGAGGCTGCTCGACGAGCTCCATGTCCTGCTCCTGCCGCGCGATCCCAACGACGAGCGCGACGTCATCCTCGAAGTCCGGGCCGGGGCCGGCGGCGAGGAGGCTGCGCTGTTCGCGTCCGAGGTCCTCCGGATGTACCTGCGCTACGCCGGGCGACATCGGTTCGCGACCGAGGTCCTGAGCCTGAACGAGACCGGCATCGACGGCGTCAAGGAGGCGATCGTCCAGGTCCGAGGCGATGGCGCGTACAGCCGGCTCAAGTTCGAGGGCGGCGTCCACCGCGTGCAGCGCATCCCGGCGACCGAGTCGTCGGGGCGCATCCACACCTCCACCGCGACGGTCATCGTCATGCCCGAGGCAGACGAAGTCGAGGTCGACATCGACGAGGACAATGACCTGCGCATCGAGGTGAAGCGCTCCTCCGGGCCGGGGGGCCAGTCCGTGAACACGACCGACTCTGCAGTGCGCATCACCCATCTGCCGAGCGGCCTGGTCGTCGAGATCCAGGACGAGAAGAGCCAGCACAAGAACAAGGCCAAGGCGATGTCGGTGCTGCGTTCACGCCTGCTCGACCTCGAGATCCAGAAGCAGCGGGCATCGGACTCGGCGACCCGTCGATCGATGGTCGGGTCGGGCGATCGGAGCGACAAGGTCCGCACGTACAACTACCCGCAGGACCGCGTCACGGACCATCGGATCCACAAGACTGTCCACAACCTGCCGAGCGTCATGGACGGCGACATCGACGACCTGATCGACGCGCTGATCATGGCCGACCAGGCCGACCGCCTGGCCGAGCTGGGGAACGATGACGCAGCTTGACGCGCCGCCCGTGCGGTTCCTGCCGGTCCGCGAGATGCCGATCGTCAGGGCGACCGACCTCGGTTCGGTCCAGGTCCTCAAGCATGCCAACCGGTACCTGCTGACCGACTCGTTCGGCGACATCCACCCCGACTCGCGCGGGCTCGGCCTGTACCAGGGCGACACCCGGATCGTGTCGTGCTCCGTGCTGCGCGTGGGCGGCATCCGGCCGGTCCTGCTCCAGACCTCGGTCGGCGCGAACTACCGCGGTGGGATCCAGATGACGAACCCCTCGGCCGACCGCAACCCCGACGCCAAGGTCCACCCGTTCGACGAGCTCGTCGGCCGCACGGTCGGCATCAGCCGCGAGCGGCTGATGGGCAGCGAGGCCGTGTCCGAGCGGGTCCGCATCGTCAACCACGGGTCGACGCCGGCCGACGTGCCGGTCGACATCGAGCTCGGCAGCGACGGGGCCGACATCTTCGAGGTCCGCGGCTATCCGCGCCGGGGCCGCGGCCGCATGCTGCCGCTGGCGGTGAACGATCGTCGGGTGACGTTCCGCTACGTCGGCCTCGACGACATCGAGCGATCCACCCACCTGGCGTTCTCCGACCCGGCCGAGGCCGTCGAGGGCATCGACGACCTGCCGCCCGAGCTCGCCGACACCGGCGCCTCGGTCCGGCTGCGCTGGACGCTGTCGCTCGGTCCCGGCGAGACCCGCCAGCTGCAATGGACGACCTGGTGCACGGTTCGACCGGCGCAGCCGGGCGGCGGCGACGCGCCGGCGGTCGACGCCGACGTCCTGTTCCCGCCGCCGCCGCGCGTGTCGGCCGACGAGGGCGCGGCCGCGTACCACGCGTGGGAGCGCGGGACCGCGTCGGTCGTGAGCGACCACGAGCTGTTCAACCTCGTCGTCAAGCGGACCGTGTCCGACCTGCGCCTGCTCGTGAACGACGGCCCGGGCCCCGACCAGCGCTACGTCTCGGCCGGCGTGCCCTGGTTCGCGACGCTGTTCGGGCGCGACTCGTTGATCTCGGCCATGCAGGCGCTCGCCTTCCGGCCGCAGATCGCGGTCGAGATCCTCGACGTGTTGGCCACCTACCAGGCGACCGAGGACGACGCCTTCCGTGATGCCGAGCCGGGCAAGATCCTGCACGAGCTTCGGACGGGCGAGATGGCCCACTCGGGCGAGCTCCCGCACACGCCCTACTACGGCTCCGTCGACTCGACACCGCTGTGGCTGATCCTGTTCGCCGCGACATTCGACTGGACAGGCGATCGGGGCCTGGTCGACCGGTTGTGGCCGAACGCCCTCGCGGCGCTCGACTGGATCGACACGTACGGCGACCGCGACGGCGACGGCTTCATCGAGTACGAGCGACGCTCCGAGCGCGGTCTCCTCAACCAGGGCTGGAAGGACTCGAGCGACGCGATCCGCGACCGGACCGGTCGCGAGGCGGTGCCGCCGATCGCCCTCGCCGAGGTCCAGGGCTACGTATTCGACGCCAAGCGGCGGATGGCCGGGCTCGCACGCGTGCGCGGCGAGGCGGACCTCGCGACCCGGCTCGAGAGCGAGGCCCAGGAGCTGGCCACGAGGTTCGAGGCCGCGTTCTGGATGGAGGACCGCCGGTTCTACGCGATGGCGCTCGATGGCGACAAGCGCCAGGCCGACGCGATCGCGAGCAATGTCGGGCACTGCCTGTGGTCGGGCATCGTCAAGCCGGAGCGCGCTCGCGACGTCGTCGAGCACCTGCTGCAGCCCTCGATGTTCTCGGGCTGGGGGATCCGCACGTTCGCCGCCGACCAGCCGGGCTACAACCCGATCGGATACCACACCGGGACGGTCTGGCCGCACGACACGTCGATCATCGCGGCCGGCTTCAAGCGCTACGGCTTCGACGACGCATCGAACCGGCTCGTCAGCCACATGATGGAGGCGGCCCAAGGCTTCCAGGACTACCGACTGCCCGAGCTGTTCTGCGGCTTCGACCGGACCGACGCCCACACGCCGGTGCCCTACCCGGTCGCCTGCTCCCCGCAGGCCTGGGCGGCGGGCTCGTCGTTCCTCTTCCTCGAGACGATGCTCGGGCTGCGCGCCCACGCCGACCGCGGCGAGCTCGAGCTGCTCCACCCGCACCTGCCCGACTGGCTGGGCAAGGTCACGCTGACCGACCTGCGCGTCGGCGACGCGTCCGTCGACCTCCTGTTCCACCGCTGGCGGGGCACGACGAGCGCCGAGGTGCTGCGCAAGGTCGGCGACGTCGCCGTCACGATCCGTCTCTGACGACCACCCGATGACCGCGACCCGCACGCTCATCGAGACCGGCGCCGAGCGCCTCCGCACGGCCGGGTCCGACTCCCCCAGGCTCGACGCCGAGCTGCTGCTCGCGTTCGCGATCGGCGTCGACCGGACGGCGGTCATCGCCCACGGCGATGCCCCGGTCGGCATCGACGCCGAGGCCGCCTACCTCGACCTGATCGCGCGTCGCGAGAGCGGCGAGCCGGTCGCCTACCTGCGCGGCATGAAGGAGTTCCACGGCATCGCCCTGACCGTCGACGCTCGGGCGCTCATCCCGCGCCCGGAGACCGAGCTGCTGGTCGACCAGGCGATCGACGAGATCATGGCCGCGCTCACCCGTGGTGCCGTCCGCGCCGCGCCGCTGCGGGTCGTGGACGTCGGCACCGGGGGCGGGACGGTGGCGATCGCGCTCGCGGTAGCGCTGCGGAAGCGGGGCGTCCCTCCGTCCGACGTGGCGATCACAGCCGTCGACGTCTCGCCAGATGCGCTCGATCTCGCCCGGGAGAACGCGGTCGGCCACGCCGTCGGCGATCGGCTCACCTTCGAGAACGCCGACCTGCTGCCGCCGACGGCGCGGTCGGGGCCGTTCGACATGGTCGTCGCGAACCTGCCCTACCTCCGGACGAGCGAGATCGACGAGCTCGTCGCCCAGCGTTCGAGCCCAGCGTTCGAGCCGCGCCTCGCCTTCGACGGCGGACCCGATGGCCTGGCGGTGATCGCCCGGCTCCTCGACCAGCTGCCTTGGGGGCTCGCGGAAGGCGGGACCGCACTGCTCGAGATCAGCTCGGACCAGAGTCAGGCCATGCGCGATCTGTGCGCGGAGCGGCTGCCGGGCTGGGCTTGCGACGTCGTCCCCGACCTCGCCGAATGGCCGCGGGTCGCCGTGCTGCGCCGCGGGACCGCCTGATGCTCGCCGACGCCCGACCGTCGCTGCTGCCGGCGTCGATCCCGACGACCCCCGCCCCGGCCTTTCCGATCCGTCTCATCGCCCTCGACATCGACGGCACGATCATCGGCGACGACCACGAGGTCGGGGCCCGCACGGTCGCGGCGGTGCGCCGCGCGATGGAGCGCGACGTCGCGGTATCGCTCGTGACGGGGCGGATGGTGTCGTCGGCGATGCGCTTCGCGCTCGAGCTGGGTCTGACCGGTCCGGTGGTCGGCTACCAGGGCGGGCTGATCCGGGCGATGCCGGCGCCCGACACGCGGCGCCTCGGCAAGCTGCTGCTGCACACGCCGCTGCCGGCCGCCGTCGCCCGCCGGATCCTGACGTGGACGCGGGCACGGGGGCTCGACCCGCACGTCAACCACCTCGAGCGGTTCATCCTCCGCGCCGACGACCCGAAGGCCGATGACTACTCGGCGTTCATGGGCGCGCGGGCGGAGCTCGTGCCCGACCTGTACGAGGCGATCGACCACCCCGTCACGAAGATCCTGGCCGTCGGCGAGCCGCCGCTGCCGGTCGATGTCGCACCGGCCGCGCGGGCCGAGTTCAGCGGCCAGGCCGACGTCACGATCTCGCACCCGCGGTTCCTCGAGTTCGTGGCGCCCGGCGTGTCCAAGGGCCGGGCGATCCGCTACCTCGCGCGGCGGCTGCGCATCCCGCTTGCGGCGACGCTCGCGATCGGGGACCAGTGGAACGACCTCGAGATGATCGCCGAGGTCGGGCACGGGACCGCGATGCCGAGCGCGCCCGGACCGGTCCGCGCGACCGCCCGCTACGTCGCACAACCGCTCGAGGAAGACGGCGCGGCGCGCATGATCGAGGACCTCGTGCTCGTCTCGCCGTCCGAGGCCCTCGGCAACGCCGCGCGCCTCGAGCGAGAGGCCCGAGCGGCCGCCTCGTGACCGCCCGGGTCGTCGCGGACGACGCGAGCGGGCGCGCGCAGGCGGTCGACGTGCTCAAGGCGGGCGGCATCGTCGCTCTGCCGACCGACACCGTCTACGGCATCGCCGTCGCGATCGCCACGCCCGCCGGCATCGAGCGGCTGTTCGAGGTCAAGCGGCGACCACCGGACCGGGCGATCATGCTGCTCCTCGACGACGCGACGCAGGCCGCCCGGGCCGGCCAGATGACGCCCGCCGCCGCGGCCCTCGCGGCCGCCGCGTGGCCCGGTGGGCTGAGCGTGGTCGTGCCGCAGCGAGCGGACGTGCGCTGGCCGTCGGTGCTGACCGGCGGGGCGGCCACGATCGGGCTGCGCGTCCCGGATCACGGGGCGCCGCGGACGCTGGCGCGTGGCGTCGGGCCACTGCCGACCACGTCGGCCAACGTGTCGGGGCTGCCCGAGGCGAGCGACGCTGCGGGCATCGTCGACCAGCTCGGCGAGCTCATCGACCTCGTGCTCGACGGCGGCCCGGCACTCGGCGGCCCGGCGTCGACCGTGGTCGACTGCACGAGCACGCTCCCGGTCATCCTGCGGGTCGGCGCCGTGCCGGTCGGGGAGGTCGCCGCGATCCTCGATCGTGCAGGCGTCGAGCACGACCTCGAGACGGGGTCCGGCTAGAGGCTCGACCTCAGCCGTTCCGTCCGCGGGCGTCGACCGGCCACCGGTCGACGATGTCGCCGCCGCGGACGATCAGGAACGTGTCGACGTAGTTCACGACCGGGCAGATGTGGTTCGGCACGACCGTGACGACCCGCCCGACATCCGGCAGCGCCGCGCCGGGAGCGACGTCGACCGCCCCGTGGTAGTCGGAGACGCGGGCGACGACCGCTCCGTCCAGCTCCGGGATCTCGCCGTGGCCCGGCATGTAGGCGGCCGTGTCCTTGCCGAGGATCTTGGCCCCGGCATCGATCACGAACCGGCCCTCGCCGGCGTTGACGCTGACGACCCGGGCCGCGACGCCTGCGGCGACCGCATCCGGCGCGATCGACCCGAGGTTGACCTGCTGGCGGTCGCCGAATACGTACGTCCCGGGCCGCTCCTCGGTGACGGCGCCACGCGCGGACTGGATCGCGGTCGGCGTCGAGCCGGCGCTGATCACCGAGGGCTCGATGCCCTCGGCTCGCAGCGACGCCGCTGCCGCGGTCAGCGAGCGGACTTCGTCGTCGGCCGCGCCGGAGCGGTTGTCCGGGCCGGCATAGCCATGGCCGCCGTGGGTGAATGCACCGAGCACGGTCAGCCCGAGGTCGGTGGCCGCCCGTCCGACCGCGCCGGCCCCGGCCGGTGCCACGCCGCTGCGCCGGCCGCCGGAATCGACCTCGACGACCAGCCCGACGCGATCGCGCTCGGGGCCGAGGGCGTCAGAGATGGCCCGGACCCCGACCACCGAGTCGACACCGAGTCGCAGCTGGCACCGCGCCGCGAGCGCCCGGAGACGCCCCGCCTTCGGACCGAGCGGCACCAGCGGGTAGGCGATGAACAGGTCGTCGACACCGCCGTCGGCGAACACCTCGGCCTCGCCGATCGTCCCGACGGTCAGACCTGCGGCACCCGCCTCGAGCTGGCGTCGTGCGACCGCGAGCGACTTGTGGGTCTTGGCGTGTGGCCGCAGCGCGACCCCGCGCTCCGCCATCGCGCGCGCCATCCGGTCGATCGCCGCGTCCATCCGATCGAGGTCGACGATGACGGCCGGCGTGTCGATGGCGGCGCGTGCGTCATCGGACAGCGTCGGGGCTTCGATCGGCGCGGCGCGGGTCGACATCGGCGGGCCTCGGCTCGGGGGTGATGACGTTCGTGGGAAGATACCCCGAGCGTGCTGCCGGCCGAGGTGGGCAGCCGGGTGGCGGGCACGCGGCAGGAAGGAGCCGCCACGCCATGACGATCTCGCAGCCGCGCGGCCTCGCGCTCGAGTCCATCGCCGAGCTCGACCCCGCGCTCTGGGAGGCGATGCAGGGCGAGCGGCGGCGCCAGCACGAGAACATCGAGCTGATCGCCAGCGAGAACTACGTGTCGGCGGCCGTCATGGAGGCCCAGGGCAGCTGGCTCACCAACAAGTACGCCGAGGGGCTGCCGGGCAAGCGCTACTACGGCGGCTGCGAGTACGTCGACGTCGCCGAGGTCCTCGCCCGGGAGCGCGCGCTCGCGCTCTACCCGGGCGCCGAGCACGTCAACGTCCAGCCGCATTCGGGCGCCCAGGCCAACATGGCGGCTTACTTCAGCGTCCTGCGGCCGGGCGATCGCATCCTCGGCATGAACCTCGCCCACGGCGGCCATCTCACCCACGGCATGGCCCTCAACTTCAGCGGCAAGCTGTACGAGGTCCACGCCTACGGCGTCCGCCAGGACACGGAACATATCGACTACGACGCGATGGAGGCGCAGGCGCGCGAGATCCGGCCGAAGCTGATCGTCGGCGGCGCGAGCGCCTACCCGCGCCTGTGGGACTTCGAGCGGATGGCCGACATCGCCCACTCGGTCGGGGCGATCCTGTTCGTCGACATGGCGCACATCGCCGGGCTGGTCGCGGCCGACGTCCACCCGAGCCCCTTCCCGCACGCGGACATCGTCACGACGACCACGCACAAGACGCTCCGCGGTCCGCGCGGCGGGATGATCTTCTCGCGCGACGAGCTGCCGCCGAGCCTCGACCCGGCCGACTTCCCGGCGCTCAAGGGCTCGCTCGGCGCGGCGATCGACAAGACCGTGTTCCCGGGGGTCCAGGGCGGGCCGCTCATGCAGGTCATCGCCGGCAAGGCGGTCGCCTTCAAGCTCGCCGCCGAGGAGCCCTTCCGGGAGGACCAGCGCCGGACGGTGCGCAACGCGACGGTCCTCGCCGAGACCCTCGCCGACGAGGGCGCGCGGGTCGTCTCCGGTGGCACCGACAATCACCTGCTGCTGGTCGACGTCACGCCCCTCGGCGTGACCGGCAAGGAGGCCGAGCACCTCCTCGACGAGATCGGCATCACCGTCAACAAGAACGGCATCCCGTTCGACCCGCTACCGCCGAACACGGCGTCCGGCATCCGCCTGGGCACGCCGGCCACGACGTCCCGTGGCTTCGGCGAGGACGAGATGCGGCGGGTCGGCCGGATCATCATCGAGGCGATCCGCTCACGCGACGACGAGGCGGTCCAGGGCCATCTCGCCGGCGAGGTCGCCGAGATCGTGGCCCGGTTCCCCGTTCCGGGGCTGCCCGCGGCGTGACCACCACGACCGACACGGTCGGGCGACGCCCGTGACGTTCATCGAGGGGGTCGGGGACAGCGTCGTCCCGATCGTCATCGTCTTCGTCATCACCGCGCTGGCCGCGCTGCTGCTGACGCCGCTCGTCCGCCGCACGGTCCGTCGTCACGGTATCGTCGACCGCCCCAACGAGCGGCGGGTCAACACGCGACCCATCCCGCGCGCGGGAGGCATCGCCATCGCCGCGGCGTTCCTGGGCGTGGCGGTCCCGTTCGTGCTCCTCAACGAGGCCAACGGCTGGGTGCCGATGCCGCTCAACATCGAGCCGTCCGACCTCATCGCGCTGTTCGTGGGCGGCCTCGCAGCCGCGATCCTCGGTGCGCTCGACGACCTCTACGACCTGCGCGCCCGCTGGCAGCTCCTCGGCCAGGTGGTGCTGGCGCTGGTCGCGGTGGCCCTCGGCGTCGCGATCACCGTCGTGAACAACCCGTTCGGGCCCGGCGTGATCCGGTTCGTCCCGGTGTTCTCGGTCGGGTTCACGGTGTTCTGGATCGTCGGGATGATCAACAGCATCAACTGGATCGACGGTCTCGACGGGCTGAGCACCGGCGTCGCGCTCATCGCCTCGGTCACGCTTGGGCTCATCAGCCTCACGACGCAGGTCAGCCAGCCGCTGATCGCCGTGCTGTGCTTCGCGCTGGCCGGGGCGCTGCTCGGGTTCCTGCGCTGGAACTTCCACCCGGCCAAGATCTTCACCGGCACCACAGGGGTCCAGTTCGTCGGCTACACCCTGGCCGTGCTGGCGATCCTCGGGTCGGCCAAGGTCGCGGTGGCGCTGCTCGTCCTCGGCGTCCCGATCATCGACACGTTCTGGATCATCGTCGGGCGGCTCTCGCAGCGTCGGTCGCCGTTCACGCCGGACCGGTCGCACATCCACCACCGGCTGCTCGACCTCGGCCTGTCGCACCGGAACACCGTGCTCGTCATCTACGGGATCTGCGCCTTCCTTGCGGTGCTGTCGTTGCTCGTGCAAGGCGCGACCCAGGCGTACGCGTTCATCAGCATCTTCATCCTGGCCGGGCTGCTGCTGTTCGGCCCGACCCGGGGCGCCTTCGACCGGCCGGAGGAGCTCGATGCCGAGTCGTACGAGCCCGACGACGACGCCGATGATGAGGGTCGCGCGGAGTCCGCGCGCGGGGCACCGACGGCGGCCGGGGCGAACGCCCACCAGGATGTCGTGGGCCGGCGACTGTAGCGAACGGACCCGGTGCTAGCATCCAGCGGACGATGCCCATCGACGTGCCGGTCATCATGCTCATCGCGATCGCTGCGGTCGTGGTCGCGGCCGTCGCCGCGCAGCGGGCGGTAGAACACGCCGAGCTGACATCCGGGCGACCGTCCGACCCGGACGGCCGGCGACCGGGACCGCTCGGGCCGTTCCTCGACGCCCTCGACGAGTCGGTCGCGGCAGCGACGGTCCGATCATGGTTCGGCGCCTCGACGCTGACCCGGCGCGAGCGTGCCGAGGCGGAGCGGGTCGCCGCGATCGCGCGGGCGGACGAGGCCCGTCGTCGACGGCCCGGCGTGCCCGAGGCCCACGGTCCGAAGCGGTTGGTCGTGGCGGGCGCGGGCGCCCCGGTCGCGGTCGTGACACCGGCGCGCTCGACGCTGTCGGTCGAGCTGTTGGCGGCCACGCTCGGCCTGGCGGTGGTGGTCCTCGTCGTCGTCGGGATCTGGCCCCGCGAGAGCAGTGGCGCGGTCCTGTCGGTCACCGCCACGCCGGCGCCGACCCACGACGCGTCGGCCTCGCCGAGTCCCGCGCCGCCCACCGCCCCGTAGCCATCGACGCCGCCCGCCGCTGTGGCGGCCTCCCGGATCCACCTGCTACACTGGCGCCGCCTTGACAGGTCGCCCATGATCGAGCCCGGCCGAGGTGGCGCATACCTCGTCCTCTTCTCGGAGATCGGCCTCTCACTCCTGGTAACGACGCTGGTGGGCGTTGGGATCGGCTATTGGGCCGATACCCGGCTTGGGACCATCCCGATCTTCGTTCTCGTCGGCTTCTTCGTCGGCGCCGGAGCCGGGACGCTGATGATCTACAGACTGGTCATGAGGTTCCTCGAGTCGACAGAGTGAGGTCGGATCAGACCGACCGGTGGACGGAAGCGAGCGCGGCGGAACGCCGCGCTCCTGTGTGTGGAGCGGAGTAGCTTGTCGAGCGAGCAGGTCGTCCCCCAGGACACCCCGGAGGCCCAGCCGACGCCCGCGCGTCGCGGGCTCTCTTCTCGCTGGTTCATGCTGATCGGCCTGGTCCTGATCGGGAACCTCGTCGCCTTCATCCTCGTCCCGCCGTTCCCGCGCGAGGGTGCGCCGGGCGACCCGTGTGCCTTCCCGGTCTGCTTCATCGACGGCACGCTCGAGTTCCCGGCCCCGCATACGATCATCGGCCCCGACGCCCCGGCCGATCAGCTGGTGACCTTCACGCCCAGCATCAGCTCCACGATCCTCACGATGTGGATCGTGATGGCGATCGTGCTGGTGGTGGTGATCCTCATGACCCGCGGCAGCCGGCTCCTGCCCGGGCGGGCGCAGAACGCCGTGGAGTTCCTCTACGAGTCCATGGGCGACTTCGGGGTCAGCATCGCCGGGCCGGCGGCCCGCCCGTACGTCCCGCTGTTCGTCGCCTTCTTCATCCTCATCCTGTTCTCGAACTGGAGCGGACTGATCCCGCCGGTCGGCCGCGTGGAGCAGCTCCGCGCCCCGACCAGCGACGTGAACGTCACGATCGGCCTGGCGCTCGTGAGCTTCGTCTACTTCGAGTACCAGGGGTTCCGCCGGCTCGGGGTCGGCGGCTATCTCGGCAAGTTCTTCCCGTTCTACGAGTTCCGCAAGGGCATCGGGGCCGGGATCATCGCGCTCTTCGTGGGCCTGGTCGAGCTGATGCTCGAGTTCGTCAAGCCGGTCACGCTGTCGATGCGACTCTTCGGCAACATCTACGGCGGCGAGGTCGCGCTCGGCGTCATCACCGCGCTGACGATCGCCTTCGTCCCCGTGGCGCTGCTCGGGCTCGAGGTCATGCTGAACGCCATCCAGGCCCTCATCTTCTCGGTCCTGACGCTCATCTTCATCACGCTCGCCATCGAGAGTCATGAGCACGAGGAGGGTCATATCGCCGAGGAGGCGGTCGACGCCATCGACGGCGAAGGGCGACAGCTCCAGCCGGCCCATTGACGGGCCGCCACACCACGGTCCCAACAACGTCCCCGGGCGACGCGTCCGGGCAGTAGGAGGAAGTCACGACATGGATTACTTCGGCGCCGGACTCGCCGCCCTCGGGGTCATCGGCCCCGGCATCGGGGTCGGCCTCATCGGCGGCCTCTCGGCCCAGGCGATCGGTCGCAATCCCGACGCCGCCGGCCAGATCCGCGGCATCGCGATCATCCTCGCGGCGTTCGCCGAGGGCCTCGGCGTCCTCGCCATCGTGGTCGGCCTGCTGGCGATCTTCATCCAGCCCGCCTAGCCCGTCCGGCAGGGAGAGACCATCGTGGATGTCCTCGCCGTGGCGTCCGAGGTCGGGCGCGCGGTAGCCCAGCTGACCGCGGAGGAGGGTGAGACCGCGCTGTTCCAGGTCAACCTGTTCTGGGTGATCGTCAGCGCGCTCAACTTCATCGTCTTCTTCGTGATCATCTGGACGTTCGCGTTCAAGCCGGTCACCCGGATGCTCGATGACCGGCGCGACCGGATCGAGCAGGGCCTCAAGGACGCCGAGCAGGCGCGGCAGCGACCGCGAGAACGCCGAGGCGGAACGCGTCGCGACGCTCGCGGAGGCCCGCAAGGAGGCCAACGAGATCCTGACTCGCGCCCAGCGGGTCGCCCAGGAGACTCGCGACGCCGACATCGCCGCCACCCGCGACGAGCTCGAGCGGATGCGTCAGCGCGCCGCCGGCGACATCGAGGCCGAGAAGCAGCGGGCCATCGCCGAGCTGCGCGGGGAGGTCGCCGACCTGGCTCTCGCCGCGGCCAGCCGCGTCGTGGGCGAGTCGCTCACCGATGACCGCCAGCGGCGGCTCGTCGGCGAGTTCCTCGCCTCGGTCGACGACGGCGACGCGAGGAACTGATGGCCCGACGGGACACCGGCGCGCGCCGATACGCCGAGGCGGCCTTCGAGGTCGCCATGCGTGACGGCACGCTCGAGGCGTGGCGATCGGAGCTAGACATTGCCGCTGGCATCGTCGGCGACCAGCGGGCGCTCGACGTCCTCGCCAACCCGTCCGTGCCCAGTCGAGCGCCGGTCGACGGCGGTCGCCGAGCATGCTCGACACGCGCCTGTCGAGACCCGTGCTCAACCTCGTCCAGCTGATGCTGCGGCGCGGTCGGATCGAGGACCTGCCGCGCGTCGCCGCGGAGTTCCGTCGACTCGACGACGACCGCCAGGGCATCACGAACGCCGTCGCCACGTCCGCGACCGAGCTCACCCCGGACGAGGTCCGGGCGCTCACCGCGCGGCTCGAGCAGTCCACCGGCGGTTCCATCGCACTCGACGTCGAGGTCGACCCCAGCCTGCTGGGTGGCCTCGTCGTCCGCGTCGGCGACCGCCTGATCGATGGGAGCGTCCGGGGTCGCCTCGAGCGGCTGCGGAACCAGCTCATCTCGGGCGCCCTCTAGGAGATCCCCATGGCCATCCGTTCCGACGAGATCACGACCATCATCAAGTCCGCCATCGACTCGTTCGACTCGGCCGTCGAGACGCGCAGCGTCGGCACGGTCGTCGAGGTCGGAGACGGCATCGCCCAGATCTACGGCCTCGACGGCGCCTTGGCGTCCGAGATGCTCGAGTTCCCCGACGGGGTGATGGGCATGGCCCTCAACCTCGAGGAGGAGACCGTCGGCGCGGTGCTGCTCGGCAACGCGGCGTCCATCAAGGAAGGCGACACGGTCAAGACCACCGGCCGCGTGGTCGAGGTGCCGGTCGGCGCCGGCCTGCTCGGTCGCGTCGTCGACGCGCTCGGCCGTCCGCTCGACGACAAGGGTCCGATCGACGCGAAGGTGACCCGCCCGGTCGAGCGCATCGCCCCGGGCGTCATCGTGCGTCAGTCGGTCGACACGCCCGTCCAGACGGGCATCAAGGCGATCGACGCGCTGATCCCGATCGGCCGCGGCCAGCGCGAGCTGATCATCGGCGACCGCCAGACGGGCAAGACCGCCATCGCCATCGACACGATCATCAACCAGAAGGGCAAGGGCCTCGTCTGCATCTACGTGGCGATCGGGCAGAAGCTCTCGACGGTCGCGAACACGGTCGCAGTCCTCGAGGCGAACGGGGCGATGGAGCACACGATCGTCGTCGTGGCCGGCGCCGAGGATCCCGCGCCGCTCCAGTACCTCGCGCCGTACTCGGGCGTGGCCATGGGCGAGGAGGTCATGGAGAACGGCGTCGAGGTCGGCGGTCAGGGCCTGGTCAAGGATGCCCTGTGCGTGTACGACGACCTCTCGAAGCACGCCTGGGCCTACCGCGAGATGGCGCTGCTGCTCCGCCGACCGCCCGGCCGCGAGGCCTACCCGGGCGACGTCTTCTACCTGCACAGCCGCCTGCTCGAGCGCGCCGCCCGTCTGAACGAGGACAACGGCGGTGGCTCGCTGACCGCGCTGCCGATCATCGAGACGCAGGCCGGCGACGTGTCCGCGTACATCCCGACCAACGTCATCTCGATCACCGATGGCCAGATCTTCCTCGAGACCGACCTGTTCAACGCCGGCCAGCGGCCCGCGCTCAACATCGGCATCTCGGTCTCGCGCGTCGGCTCGGCCGCCCAGACCAAGGCGATGAAGAAGGTCGCTGCCCCGCTCAAGCTCGACCTTGCCCAGTACCGCGCGCTGGCCGCGTTCGCCCAGTTCGCGTCCGACCTGGACAAGGCCACCCGCGACCAGCTGACACGCGGCGAGAAGCTGTCGGAGATCGTCAAGCAGCCGCAGTACCAGCCGCTGCCGGTCGAGAAGCAGGTCGCCATCCTGTACGTCGCCACGACCGGGAAGGTCGACGACGTCCCGACGCCGCGCGTCAAGGAGTTCGAGACCCAGCTCTATCGCTATCTCGAGACGGAACGACCCGAGATCCTCAAGGAGCTCGGCGAGACCAGGGCCATGACCGACGAGCTGGCGAAGGCGCTCGACGACGCCGTCGACGAATTCCGCAAGAGCTTCCTGGCCTGAGGCCGGTGACTGCCTAATGGCTAGCCAGCGGGATATCCGGCGCCGTATCGGCGCCGTCCGCAACATCAAACAGATCACGAGAGCGATGCAGTTCGTGGCTGCGTCGAAGCTGAAGCGTGCCCAGGACGCGACGCTCGCATCGCGACCCTATGCCGACATGATCGACGAGGTCCTCGCGGACCTCGCGACCGTGCTCGGCGGCGAGGATCACCCGCTCCTCGCCGAGCGGGAGGGCGGCAAGCGCCTGATCGTGTTGATCACCACCGACCGCGGCCTGGCCGGCCCGCTCAACACCAACACGATCCGGTTCGCGGCTCGCGAGATCACCGAGTACCCGGACGACCTCACGGTCGTGACCGTCGGCCGCAAGGGGCGCGACTCGATGCGCCGCGCCGGCGTGCCGATGGAGGCGCATTTCGCCGGCTTCGGCGACCGTCCCTCGTTCGCCGACGTCATCCCGCTGGCACGGCTCATCACCGACGACTTCCTCGAGGGCAAGGTCGGCCGGGTGGACCTGATCTACAGCCACTTCGTGACGACGCTCACGCAGCGCCCGATGCTCGACCAGGTGCTGCCGATCCAGCCGTCCGAGGACACCGCCGGCATCCCCGGCAACCAGTTCATCTTCGAGCCCGACGCCGCGACCGTGCTGCAGCAGCTGCTGCCGCGCTACGTCGCGACGCGCCTCTTCCAGGCTGTCCTCGAGTCGAAGGCGAGCGAGGAGTCGAGCCGGATGGTCGCGATGAAGAACGCCACCGAGAACGCCGAAGAGCTCATCGAGGACCTGACGCTCTCGTATAACAAGGTCCGCCAGTCCAACATCACCCGCGAGATGATCGAGATCGCGTCGGGCGCCAACGCCCGCTGACGCGCACCGACGCAGGAGGCAACCGACCCATGGCGAGCGCCGCACCGACCGCGACCGGTCGAGTCATCCAGATCACCGGCCCGGTCGTCGACATCCAGTTCCCGGCCGGCAAGCTGCCGGCGATCTTCAACGCCGTCGAGATCGAGCGCGAGGGGCTCGACTCGCTGGTCTGCGAGGTCCAGCAGCATCTCGGCAACAACTGGGTCCGCTCGGTGGCCATGACGACGACGGACGGCCTCGCGCGCGGCGTGTCGGTGCGCGACACCGGCGCGCCGATCACGGTGCCGGTCGGCGAGGCGACCCTCGGGCGCGTGTTCGACGTGCTCGGTCGGCCCATCGACAACAAGGGCCCGGTCGAGGCCGAGCAGACGCTGCCGATCCATCGCAATGCGCCCGCGTTCGACCAGCAGTCGACCGACGTCGAGGTGTTCGAGACGGGCCTCAAGATCATCGACCTCATCTGCCCGTTCAAGAAGGGCGGCAAGATCGGCATCTTCGGCGGCGCCGGCGTCGGCAAGACCGTCATCATCCAGGAGCTGATCCGGAACGTCGCCCAGGAGCACGCCGGCTACTCGGTGTTCGCCGGCGTCGGCGAGCGCAGCCGCGAGGGCAACGACCTCATCCACGAGATGACCGAGTCTGGCGTCCTCGCGAAGACCGCGTTCGCGTTCGGCCAGATGAACGAGCCGCCCGGCGCGCGCCAGCGGGTCGCGCTGACCGGCCTGACCATGGCCGAGTACTTCCGCGACGAGGAGGGCCGCGACGTCCTCCTGTTCATCGACAACATCTTCCGCTTCACCCAGGCCGGCTCCGAGGTGTCGGCGCTGCTCGGCCGGATGCCGTCGGCGGTCGGCTACCAGCCGAACCTCGCGACCGAGATGGCCGGCCTGCAGGAGCGCATCACGTCGACCAAGAAGGGCTCGATCACCTCGCTCCAGGCGGTGTTCGTGCCGGCCGACGACTACACCGACCCGGCGCCGGCCACGACGTTCGCCCACCTCGACTCCACGATCCGCCTCGAGCGCTCGATCGCGGAGCTCGGCATCTACCCGGCGGTCGACCCGCTGACCTCGACGTCGCGCGTCCTCGACCCGCTCGTGGTCGGCCAGGACCACTACGAGGTCGCCCAGGAGACCAAGCGCGTGCTGCAGCGCTATCGCGACCTGCAGGACATCATCGCGATCCTCGGCATCGACGAGCTGTCGGAGGACGACAAGGCGACCGTCGCCCGGGCCCGCCGCCTGCAGCGCTTCGCCAGCCAGCCGTTCTTCGTGGCCGAGGTGTTCACCGGCCGGCCCGGCGCGTACGTGTCGATCAAGGACACGGTCGCCTCGTTCAAGGAGATCCTCGAGGGCAAGACCGACACCCTGCCGGAGCAGGCGTTCTTCCTGGCCGGCACCGTCGAGGACGTCCGCGCCAACGCCGAGAGGCTCGGTTCCTGATGTCGCTCGAGCTCGAGATCGTCACGCCCGAGCGGCTCGCCTACTCGGACACGGTCGACTCGGTCCAGCTGCCGGGCTCGGAGGGCGAGCTCGGCGTGCTGCCGCATCACGCCCCGCTGGTCTCGACGCTCGGCGTCGGTGAGCTGCGCATCCGCAAGGGCGGGACCGAGGAGTCGTTCGCGATCGTCGGCGGGTTCCTCCAGGTCCGGCCGGACAAGGTCGTGGTCATGGCCGAGACGGCCGACCTGGCCAGCGAGATCGACCTCGAGCGGGCGCAGGAGGCCCGACGCGAGGCCGAGCGTGCGCTCGAGACCGGCTATCACGAGGGAGCGGACCTCGCCGCGGCCCGGGCCGCCCTCCAGCAGGCGCTGCTCCGGATCCGTGTCGCCGAGCGCCGCTACCGTGAGGGTCCGCGGCATCGCGGATAGCCCATTGGCTGACGCCCGAATCCTCGGACCGATGCGCTCCGCCGAGCGCGCTCGGACCTCGGAGGTCTAAGTGGCTGATGCGCGTCCCTTCCACTGGGAATACGTCCCGGAGCCTCGTGCCGCCGGAGGTGTTCCGCGTCGAGGGCGGCCACGTGCTGTCCGGCTCGGTGGCGATCAGCGGGGCGAAGAACGCCGCGCTGAAGATGCTCGCGGCGGCGACCCTCACCGGGGAGCGCTGTCGCATCGAGAACGTCCCCGAGATCGAGGACGTGCGGGTCATGGCCCAGACCCTCATCGAGCTGGGCGTCGTCGTCGACCATCCGTCGGACAACGTCTACGAGGTCGCCGCGGGCGACGTGGAGTGGCAGTTCGTGCCGCTCGAGGCCGCGGCCAAGATGCGCGCCTCGTTCATGCTGCTCGGCCCGCTGCTGGCCCGGTTCGGGCGGGTCATCATCAGCAACCCGGGCGGCGACCGGATCGGGCGGCGGCCGGTCAACCTCCACGTCGAGGCGATGCGCGCGCTGGGTGCGCAGATCGAGTACCGCAACGGCTACTACTTCGCGACGGCGCCGGGCCGGCTGCGCGGCGCCGAGGTCCAGTTCCCGTTCGTGTCGGTGATGGGCACCGAGAACGCGATGCTCGCCGCGACGCTCGCCGACGGCCACACGGTCATCCGGCCGGCCGCCCGGGAGCCGGAGGTCGACGACCTCATCGGGTTCCTCCAGAAGATGGGCGCCGACGTCGAGCGCACGCATCCGGACACGATCGAGGTCCACGGCAAGCGGCGACTGCGCGGCGCCGACCACCGGGTCATCCCGGACCGGATCGAGGCCGGCACGTTCGTCGTCGCCGGCGGCGTGACCGGCAGCCGGATCACGCTGACCGGCGCGCCGTGCGAGCACCTCGGCGCGTTCATCGAGGTCGTCGGGCGGGCCGGCGTCGGCATCGCCTGCGGCGAGGACACGATCGAGGTCGACGGGACCGCGCTCGACGGCCCGGGCTTCCGGGCGGTCGACGTCGCGACCGGGCCCTATCCGGAGCTCGCGACCGACCTCCAGCCACCGACGTCGGTCCTGCTGACCCAGGCCCAAGGCACCTCGCACGTCGACGAGACCATCTTCGAGGACCGCCTCGAGTGGATGTCCGAGCTGCGCCGGATGGGCGCCGACATCGACATCGTCGACCCGCACCGGGCCGTCATCACCGGTCGTTCACGCCTCAGCGCGGCGGACGTCGAGATCGGCGATCTGCGTGCCGGGGCGTCGCTGATCCTCGCCGCCCTCGCCGCCGACGGCTCCAGCACGATCCGCGGCGCGCACCACGTTCACCGAGGCTATGAGAACATCGAACGCAAGTTCCTGGAGCTCGGCGCCAGGATCGAGCGCCTCGCAGAAGGGAACGACACCACCTCCCCATGAAGATCGGCATCGACCTGGGCACGGCAAACGTGCTCGTCTACGTCAAGGGCAAGGGCATCGTCATCACCGAGCCGTCGGTGGTCGCGGTGTCCGATGACAACCGTATCGTCGCCGTGGGCGAGGAGGCGCGCGAGATGATCGGGCGCACGCCCGGCAACATCCAGGCCATCCGGCCGATGAAGGACGGCGTCATCGCCGACTACGTCATCACCGAGGCGATGCTGCGCTTCTTCATCGCCAAGGCGACGAAGGGGCGCATCGGCTTCAGCCGACCCGAGGTGATGATCAGCGTGCCGGCAGGCGTGACCTCGGTCGAGAAGCGGGCCGTCCGCGACGCGGCCCTCAAGGCCGGCGCCCGCGACGCCTACCTCATCGAAGAACCGCTCGCGGCGGCGATCGGGGCGAACGTGCCGATCAGCGGGCCGTCCGGGAACATGATCATCGACATCGGCGGCGGCACCAGCGAGATCGCGGTGATCGCCCTGGGCGGGATCGTGGTGTCGCACTCGCTGCGGGTCGGCGGCAACAAGTTCGACGAGGCGATCGCGACCTACGTCCGCAAGAAGTACAACCTGATGATCGGCGAGCGGACGGCCGAAGAGGTCAAGATGCAGATCGGGACCGCGCTGCCGCTCGAGCGGGAGCTGACGATGGAGGTCCGCGGCCGCGACCTGATCGCCGGGCTGCCGCGAACGATCCCGATCACGTCGTCCGAGGTCATGGAGGCGATCGAGCAGCCGCTCCAGCAGCTGGTGGCCGCGGTCCGCTCGGTCCTCGAGCAGACGCCGCCGGAACTGTCGTCGGACATCATCGACAAGGGCATGGTCATGTCCGGCGGGGGCGCGCTGCTCCGCAACATCGACAAGCTGCTGACCCAGGTCACCGGCGTGCCCTGCCACGTCGCGGAGAACTCGCTCGACTGCGTCGCGCTCGGGACGGGGCTGGCGCTCGAACACTTCGACTTCTTCAAGAAGTCCCTGGTGCAGCAGATCTGAGCGATGCTCCCCGGCGAGCGCGTCGAGCAGCCGGCCACGGCGTCGCGGTCGGGTTCCCGGGCTTTCATCGACCTGCACTGCCACACGTCGGCATCCTTCGATAGCCTGGCCGACCCGGCCAAGGTCGCTCGGACGGCCGCCTCGCGCGGCCTGACGCACCTCGTCGTGAGCGACCACGACCGGATCGATGGCGCGCTGCGCGCCCGCGATGCGGCTCCCGACGGGCTGACCGTCATCGTCGGCGAGGAGGTGCGCACCGCGGACGGCGACCTCATCGCGGCCTACCTCGAGCGCCCGGTGCCGCCCGGGCTGTCCGCCGCGGACACGGTCGCCGCCATCCGGGAGCAGGGCGGTCTGGCCGGCATCCCGCACCCGTTCGACCGGTTCCGTGGCTCGCTTCTCAAGGACGCGCGGATGGCGTCGCTGGCGCCGCTCGTGGACTGGGTCGAGGTCCACAATGCCCGGCTCGTCGGGAGTGGCAACGAGCGTGCGGCCGAGTTCGCGCGCGAGCACGACAAGCCCGGTGTCGCCGTGTCGGACAGCCACACGATCACCGAGGTCGGCGTCGCGTACACCGCCCTCGACGGCGATCCCTCGACGCCGGCCGGACTGCTCGCCGCACTGCCGGGCGCCGAGCTCGTCGTGGGCCGCGCGAGCTATGTCGTCAGGCTGTGGACGCCGGTCGCCAAAGGTGTCCAGCGCCTCCGCGGCAACGTGCGGATCCGCCCGAGCGCCGAGGCATGACCAGCCCCGGACAGGACCATCGGCGGATGGTCGATGGCGAGCCTGGAGACGTAGCCTCGGGTGCGATGGAGGCCACACCCGCGATCGACCCACGTTCCGCAGTCCCCGGGGTGTCCGCCTACCCGCCCCGAGTCCCCACTGCCAGCGTCCCGGCGGTCATCGAGGGCGACCCCGAAGCAGAGCAGATGTCGCTCGCGCGCCGGCTGCGCCAGCCGCGCACGATCCTGTCGATCGCCGTCCCGATCGTCATCATCGGGGTCTTCTTCTACCTCAACCGGGCCGCCCTGGCGACGGTCCCGCAGCTGATCCTGGCGGCAAACCCGGCGCTCGTCCTCGCTGCGTTCCTCGTGTTCTACGCGGGCTTCCCACTGCGCGGGCACCGCTGGGCGCTGCTGTTGCGCGGGACCGGCGAGCGCATCTCCACCCGGGACTCGACCGAGATCATCTACCTGTCCTGGCTGGTCAACTGCGTGGTGCCCGCCAAGCTCGGCGACGTGTACCGGGCCTACCTGCTCAAGATCAACAGCACGGCCTCGCTGTCGCGTACGTTCGGCACCGTCTTCATCGAACGCGTGCTCGACATCTTCGCCATCGCCACGCTCGGGCTGGCCGCGGGCTACTGGAGCTTCCGGAGCGGGCTGCCGCCGGCCATCCAGATCGTGTTCGGCATCGGCGTCGTGGTCGTGGTCGGCCTGGCCGGCGCGTTGTTCACGATGCGCAACTTCGGGCGGCGGATCATCGTCAGGATGCCACTGCCCCACCAGGTCCTCGACCTGTACGACCGCTTCGAGGAGGGCGTGTTCGGGGCGCTGGTCACCCGGCAGCTGCCGAAGCTCGGCGCGCTGACCGGCCTGATCTGGATGACCGAGGGCCTCCGCCTGTACCTCGTGATCCTCGCGCTCGGGTTCGAGGACGTCTCGATCGGTATCTCGGGCGCGGTGTTCGTGGCGCTCATCGGCTCGCTGCTCACGGCGGTGCCGCTCAGCCCGGCCGGGCTCGGCATCGTCGAGGCGGGCGTCGTCGGCGTGCTGACCGTGGCCTACGGCGTGCCGCTCCCGGAGGCGACCGCCATCGCGCTGCTCGATCGGGTGATCAGCGTCTTCTCGATCATCATCTTCGGCTCGATCGCCTACATGGTCTCGCCGCTTCCACGTGGCCTCGGCCACGTCGGCGCTCCGGCCGACACGGCGTCCGCCGCCTCCACGCCCGCCTGACCGCCGTCCCCGTCGGGGGCTCGAATCGGTGGGGGGTACTTTCGTCCCGGGTGATGCTGGTTCGTCGACTCCATCGCACCGACATCGACACCACCGCTCCGGCCCGCCCCGGCGGGCGGTGCTCGCACCAGTGACTGGTACGAACGGGTGATACAGGCGTGGTGCACCGGTCCCGCATCATCGCCCTATCGAGGCACCGAACGAGCGGGGTTGGACCGCCAGCGGCACGCCCGTAGGAGCGCCCAGGCAGGATGACCACGCAAAACGGCCGAGCGTTCAATGAATGGCTTCGAGCCCAGCTCAAGGCCAAGAAGATGTCGCAGCGGCAACTGGCCCAGCAGTCGGGCGTCGATCACTCGACGATCTCCCGGCTGATCCGGGGCGACCGCATGCCGTCGCTCGGGACCGCAACCAAGCTCGCTCGCGGACTCCGCGAGCTGCGCGACGACGCCGACACCCCTCAGTACCTGGGGCTGGTGGCGGCCGGGGCGACCAACCCGACCGCGCGCGTCGAGTACGCGCTGCGCGCCGACGACCTGCTGTCCGAGCCACAGGTGCGGCAGATCATGGAGTACTACCTCGCGGTGCGCATGCGCCGCTTCGGCCGCTCGTTCCCGAACGGCAATGGCAACGCCACCACCGAGACCGGTGCCCGCGGCACCGATCGCACCGACCGACCCATGGGTTCCAGCATGGGCAGTCGACCCCTCGCCACGGGACACGTCGGCGGGATGGGCTCGGCAGGGCAGGTCGGCGTGACCGCCGTCAGCACCGTCCGATCCGTCACACGAGGCTCCGGCCGGAATCAAGGCCGCTTCTAGCGCTTTCAGGGTACGACCCGGATAGCCCTCCACCGTCCGGGTCTCGGGGACAGCGAACGCCGGCGTCTGGGGCGCCGGCGTTCGCGATTCACGAGGGCGGTCCGTAGACCGACACCCACCGTCCCGGGGCGGCCTCGAACCGCTCGAGCAGCGGGCCGTTGACCGGCCCTCCTTCGTCGGACGCGGTGGCGTTCTCGGCCGCCCCGCCGCAGTGGGCACCGATCGCCTCATGGAACAGGTCGTCGCAAAGGAGCACGAGCGCCGCGGGCGGCGATGCGGCCGCGACCGACCACGGCGCGAGGCCCTGCGGCGTCTCCGCCTGGACGGACCGGCCGAGCCGAACCAGCGGGTAGGCGACGGCCTCCGTCGACTTGAAGTCCGGGAGCGATCGGAGCAGGGCGACGGCCGCCCGATCCACGCCGGCACCGGTGAGGGCCGCGTCCACCCGCGCACCGGACATCTCGCCCGCCGGGAATCCACCGTCGGGGTGGACCGCGGGCGGTAGATGCGTGAGGTTCCACGCCACCAGGACGACCACCATCGCCGCGGCCGCCATCGATCCGGCGGGCGCCCGAAGCTCGCGCATGAGGGCGGCCGCGCCGATCCCCACCAGCACGAACACGAGTGGGTCCGCGAAGGCGTGGTAGTGGTCGTTCGGCAACCCGCGGACCACCACCGCGAGGCTCGGCGCCGCCACGGTCAGGAACGCCACCGACCAGAGCAGCCCGAGGCCGAACCAGCGGACGACGAAGCGTTCGTCCTCATCGGTCGATCGCCATCGCCAGGCGATGATCGCGATGACCACGACCGTCGCGAGGGCGCCCGCCACGAACCCGTCCGTGATCAGGCCGGTGAGCGGCCAGCTGACGACACGCAGCCCGGCGATGCCGAAGCGGACCGGGATCGCGACCTCGGCCGCTGCCCGGTCGGCAGCGAGATAGGCCGTCGCCCCGCGCAGCTCGGAGAAGCCGGTCGTCAGCTCGTTGATCGCCAGCGGCAGGTAGGCCAGGGCGAAAGTCGCCGCGATGCCCAGCGAGATCCAACCGATCGGACGGCGGGCGGCGTCGAGCAGGAATGGGACGGCGAGTATGGGCAGCAGGGCGACGCCCAGGACGTGGCATTGCATCGTGACGGCCGTGCCGACCGCCGCGACCAGCCACCAGCGGCGGTCGCCACCCGACCACGCCCGCCATGCCGCCGCGAGCGCGACGGCGCTGGACAGGGCGATGAGGTTCGGGTTCCAGATGAAGGTCGATTCGTCGACGGCCGCGGTCGAGACCGCCATGACCAGGCCCGCCGCGACCCCGGCGACCGGCCCCGCCACCGACCGGGCCAGCCACCACACGACGCCCACCGCGGCGATCCCGACCAGCGCGATCAACGTGACGACCGAGAGCGGCGAGTCGCCGCCGGTCAGCGCCGCTGCGGGCGAGAGCAGGTAGTAGTACCAGGCGCCGTGGTGGAAGTCGCCGATCGAGGTGGGAGGGCCGAGGAGTGGCACGACTCCGTCACGCACCAGCCCACGGAGCACGAGCATGTCGTGGCCCTGGTCGCCGTCCCACGTCCCGCGGGTGGCGAGGTTCGGGAGGCGCAGCAGGGCGGCGAGGAGCAGGAGACCCGGCAGCGCCAGTCGCTCGGCGGCTCGGAGGCGGTCGGTCACGCCGGGGCCATCCGGCCACGGGCGCTGCCGGCCAGTTCGAACGCCTCCGGTGGCAGCGGCTCGAGCGGCTCGCCCGCCCACATCGCGCGCGCCCGATCGAGGTTGACCGCGTCGTACCCGACATCCATCCCCGGCGTCTCGATGATGTACACCGCGTGCGCCAGTCGCGGATCGCGCAGCACGTGGCCCAGGCCCACGGCGCCGATCGACCCGGCACCCAGGTGCTCGTGCCGATCCGTCCGCGACCCGAGCGCGGACCGGGTGTCGTTGAGGTGGACGAGGACGAGCCGGTCGAGCCCGATGCGCTCGTCGAACCCGGCAAGGAACGCGTCGAACGCCGCCGGGTCGCCGACATCGAGGCCCGCACCCCACAGGTGGGCGGTGTCGAGGCAGAACGCGACGTCGCCGCGAGCGATCCCCCGCGCGTCGAGGCTGGCCGCGATCGCGGCGAGCTCGTCCAGGTCGGTGCCGAGGCCGCCGCCGCCCCCGGCCGAGTTCTCGAGCACGAGCGTCGCCACGTGCTTGCTCGCGCCCGCCAGGGCGGCCTCGATCCCGTCGGTCAGCCGGGCGATGCCGATCTCGGCCCCGGCGCCGCGATGCGACCCGATGTGGACGTTCACCATGCGCGCGCCGAAGTCGGACGCGTTGGACAGCTCGGCGGAAAGCATCGCCACCGAGCGTTCGAACGTGACCTCGTCGGGGCCTGGCAGGTTGACGAGGTACGAGGCGTGGATCGCGATCGGCCGGATGTCGAGCTCGCGCGACCGAGCACGGAACGCCTCGAGCTGGGGCGACGGCTCGCCGCGCCGGCGCCACGCGGTCGGGTTGTCGGCGAAGACCTGGATGGCGCTCGCGCCGATGAGGCCGGCGCGCTCGATCGCCGCCAGCGGCCCCTGGGCGATGGGCAGGTGCGCGCCGAGCCGTCGACCGTCGGGCAGCATCCGGGCGGTCAGTGCCGCCGGCCGTCGCTCGTGTCGCGTCCCTTCGTGTACTTGCCGGCCACGACCGGCTCGATCATGCCGAGGTCGCCGTCATCGCGGGCGTAGAGGATCGCCACGCGCTCGGTCTCGGCGTTGACGAACACGAAGAACTTGTGCCCGAGCTCCTCCATCGCCGCGACCGCGTCCTCCTCGAACATCGGCTCGATCGCGAAGCGCTTGGTCTTCACGATCCGGCGCTCGTGCCCTGGCTCGGCGGTCCCGTCGGCGAGGTCGCGCAGGATGCGTTTCTCCTCGACGGGTCGGGCCCGGATCCGCGGCTTCTCCTTGTAGTCGACCGCCCGGCGCTCGACCTTGTCGACGACGTCGTCGAGGGCGGCCTGGTAGCTGCTGCCGACCGCATGGCTGCGCAGGGTCCGCCCGTCGATGACCAGCGTCACCTCGGCGATGTGGGCGTCCGACGCGCTCCGATGCATCTCGTTCGAGAACTCGACGATGGCGTCGGTGCGGTCATCGAGCAGGCGTTCGAGTCGATTGAGCTTGCGCTCGGCGTAGCTGCGAACCCGGTCAGGGACCTCGACGTTCTTGCCCTTCACGATGGTCCGCATGCATCACCTCCGGGCTCTCGGGGTCGTGGCCCGAGTATAGCCGCGGGGTCAGGCGTGCCTGCCCCCGGGTACGGGGGGTCAGCGCTCCCGGGCGACGGTGATCGCCGACACGCCGACGGCGCCGGCCCGTTCCAGGGTCGTCGCGCACGCGCCGAGGGTCGCGCCGGTCGTCATGACGTCGTCGACGAGCAGGACCCAGCGGCCGGCGAGGGCGTCGGGCGGGACTCGCGCGTCGAGGACGAACGCACCCGTGACGTTGCGGGCGCGGTCGCGCCGGTCCAGGTCGAACTGGGCGATCGTCGCTCGTGACCGGGTGAGCAGCGAGGTGAACGGCAGGCCGAGCGCCTCCGCGGCGTGGCGGGCGATGAGCTCGGCCTGGTCGTAGCCGCGCTGCCGGGCGCGGTCGGCGTGCACCGGGACGTGGCTGACGAGGTCGGCACCGACCCCGGCCGCGGCCCACCGGCGGGCGATTGCGCGGCCGAGCGGCGCGGCGAGGCGCTGCTCGCTCCCGTACTTGATGGCGTGGAGCGCGTCGCGCACGACACCGTGGAATGGCGCGCACCATTCGAGCTGGAGGAGCGGCTCGGGGATGTCGCCGGGCAGCCCGATCGCGACGCCGGCCGGGCGCGCGAGCCGGGCATCCAGCGCGGGCTCGCAGTTCGCGCAGAGCGGTGGTCCCTCGGCGCCGCAGCCGACGCAGTTCGCCGGCAGGGCGGCATCGAGCGCGCGGGCGGCGGTGGTCCGGACGAGGGTCGTGAGTAGGGCCATGGGTGGATGGTGCTCTGCGGCGCTCACCCGCGAGTCAACCTCGCCTTACGGCGGGATGAGTGCTGGCCAAGTGGCGCCGACCATGCTTGCGCGATGGATCCACGACGGTTCGGCCGGACGCTGCGGGCGATCCGGAGGTCGGCTCGTGCCACGCAGACGGCCGTCGCCGAGCGAGCAGGTGTGAGCCAGACCACGTACTCGCGCGCCGAACGGGGAGAGATCGTCGATCTCAAACTCGTGACGCTCGACCGGATCGTCACGGCACTCGACGCATACCTGGCCGTGGACATCCGATACCAGGGCGGCCGAGCCGACCGGCTCATCGATCGGGCGCACGCTGCGGTCGTCGAGCTCGTCGTGTCCGCGTTGCGGACCGCCGGCTGGGAAACGCACCTCGAGTTCTCGTTCAACGTGTTCGGCGAACGCGGATCGGTCGACGTGCTCGCGTGGCACGCAGCGACCCGCACGTTGCTGATCGTGGAGGTCAAGTCGCGATTCACCGACCTGCAGGAGCTGCTGTTAGCGCTCGGTCGGAAGCTGCGGCTGGTACCTGAGGAAGCCCGCCGGGAGCTGGGCTGGGATGCCGTCGCCATCGGACGTGTCGTGGTCGCACCGGGGACGTCGGAGAACCGGAACGTGATCGCCCGCCATGCGTCCATATTCGAGGCGACGCTTCCGGCCAACGCGCCGGCGATCCGTGCCTGGATCCGGCGACCACGCGGACCGATCGCGGGCGTCTGGCTCGTGTCGCGCGAGGCGTTGCGGGGCGAGGGCGGGTGACCTTCACGGATAGTCCTGGTGGGACTAGCGCTCAAGGCCCTGAGACCCCGATCCTTCGATCCGCGACTCGCTCAGTCGCCGGAGGACTGCCCGAGAAGGGGAATGGCCACTTCGCTCGATCGGTAGTCCCAGGGGGACTAGGCGTGAAGTCGAGCGCGGCTGCTGGCGGCTCGCGGGCGGCTCGGGCTCGCGCCGGTCTGTGGCTACCCGATGTCGACCAGGTCGCCCACCTGCGTGCCCGACCCGTCGATCGTGCCGACCGGCAGCTCGAGCACGCCGTGCGCCCCGCGCACCAGCGGCACGAGCCCGATCCACGTTCGCAGCGCGCGATGCACGCTCAGGACGGGCCGGGACCCATCGGCGTCGGGACGTCCGACGAACACCGCGTCGATCGGGAAGCGCATGAACATCATGTGGATCCCGTTCGAGTCGGGCAGCCACAGGCCGGCGCCGGGCGCCAATGACGCCCGGCCCATGAGGCCCATGAACTTGGCCCACAGCGACGCTGCGACCTCGACGTCCGAGGCGAGCTCGCTCGCGCGGGTCCGATTGCGTGCGGCGGTCATCGGCCGCCGGGCCTAGCCGCCCAGGTTCTGGACGATGAGGATGATCGCCGGCCCGAGGATGACGATGAACAGCGACGGGAAGATGCACCCGACGAGCGGGAACAGCATCTTGATCGGCGCCTTCGCCGCCTGCTCCTCGGCTCGCTGCCGGCGCTCGATCCGGAGCTGCTCCGACTGGACCTGCAGCACCTTCGACACCGACACACCGAGTTGCTCGGCCTGGATGATCGCGCCGATGAAGTTCGTCAGCGGCCCGACCTCGGTGCGCGGGACGATGTCCCGCAGCGCGTCGCGGCGTGCCTTGCCGACCCGGACCTCGGCCAGCGCCCGTCGGAACTCGTCCGACAGCGGGCCCTTGAGCTTCTCGACGACCTTGTTGAGCGCGGCGTCGAAGCCGAGACCGGCCCGGACCGAGATCGTCAGGAGGTCGAGCGTGTCCGGGATCATCAGGAGGATCGCCTTCTGACGCGCCTTGACCTTGTTGCCCAACCAGAACTCAGGGATCGTGTAGCCGAACAGGGCACCAGCGATGCCCAGCAGGTAGCCGATCGGGAACGGGATGTTGAGGATGTTGATGATCCCGAACAGCACCACGAACAGGATGGCGCCGACGATCGCGCCGATCGCCTTGATGCCGAGCCAGTCGGCGACACGGAGGTCGCCTGGGTTGCCGGCCAGGGCCAGGCGCTTCTCGGTCCGTTCCGTGAACGACGACGATGCCGTGCGCGACATCCGGACCGACAGGTTGGCCATCAGCGGGCGCAGCGTGCGCTCGAGGAACGGCTGCTGGAGCTCGAGCTCCTCGAGGTTCTTGGCCTGCATCGACCCGAGCTGGGTGAGGCGAGCCTGGACAGGATCGACCGCCGAGCCTCCGGCCAGGCCGATGACGATGAGCAGGATGGCGCCGGCAGCGAGCGCGGCGACCAGGATCGACATTGGTTCCATCGGCTAGACCTCGATGTCCACGATCTTGCGGATGAGCATGAAGCCGATGAACATCATCACGCCGCCGAAGAACAGGATGATCACGCCCGCCGGCAGCCCGGCGACGGCGGGAGGATTCGCGAACATCGGGTCCATGAACCCGGGTGCTGCCACGAACAGGAACGCGGCCAGGGCGATCGGCAGGAAGCCGACGACGTAGCCCGACAGGCGCTGCTGCGCCGTCAGGGTCCGGATCTCGCCCTTGATCCGGACGCGCTCGCGGATGGTGTACGCGATCGAATCGAGGATCTCGGCGAGGTTGCCACCGACCTGGTGCTGGATCGAGATCGCGGTGGCCATCAGCTCGAGGTCGTCGGACCGGACACGCCGGACCATGTTCTCGAGCGCCTGCTCGAACGGCAGGCCGAGGTTGACCTCGCGGATGACACGGGCGAACTCGGTCGAGATCGGCGGGCGCGACTCACGCACGACGAGCTCGATGGCCTGCAGGAACGACGACCCGGCGCGCAGCGCGTTGGCGATGAGCGTGATCGTGTCCGGCAGCTGCTTGTTGAACGCGTTGAGGCGGCCGTTCTTGCGGCGGTTCAGCCAGAAGCGCGGCAGCAGGAAGCCGATCAGCGCACCCACCAGCAGGGCGATGGGCGAGCCGAGGGCCGTGAAGAAGAAGCTCAGGATGAACATCGCGACCGGAACGCCGACGATGGACCCGAGCCAGATGAACAGGAACTCGGACGGCTTGAGGCGGAGGTCGGCCCGCGCGATCTCGCGAGCGAGGTTCGCACCGAAGTCCCGACCCTCGACCACCTTGTTCAGGTTGGCGAGCGCCTGGCTCTGGGCGATGAGATCGGTGATGGGGCCCTGACCGCTCGCGGCGGCGGGCGTGCCCCCCTCGGGACGAGCGGATGCATACCGCTCGAGCCGGTCGGAGATGCCCGAGTTGCCAGAGCTGGCGATCCCGAACGCGATCAGGATGATCGCGAGGGCCGCCACCGCGGCGACAGCGAGCGTTACAGGATCCACGTTGCTCCCTCCCGCCTCAGTACGTGAAGCCGAACAGGCCAGGCGGCAGGTTGATGCCCATGATCTCGAACTTCTCGACGAACTTGGGCCGGATCCCGGTCGGCTTCAGGCGACCCTGGATCTTGCCTTCGACGACGCCGGTCTGTTCGAAGATGAACACGTCCTGCATGACGATGACATCGCCTTCCATGCCCTGGACTTCGGTGATGTTGGTGATCTTTCGGGTCCCGTCCTTGAGCCGGCTCTGGTGGACGATGAGATCGACCGCCGAGGCGACCTGCTCGCGGATGGCCCGCAGCGGCAGGTCGACGCCGGCCATGAGGACCATGGTCTCGAGGCGGGCGAGCATGTCGCGCGGCGAGTTGGCGTGGCCGGTGGACATCGAGCCGTCGTGGCCCGTGTTCATGGCCTGGAGCATGTCCAGCGCCTCGCCCGAGCGGCACTCGCCGACGATGATGCGATCGGGCCGCATGCGCAGCGCGTTGCGGACGAGCTCGCGGATCGGGATCGCGCCCTTGCCCTCGATGTTCGGCGGTCGCGACTCGAGCGTCACGACGTGCTCCTGGCGGAGCTGCAGCTCGGCGGCGTCCTCGATCGTCACGATGCGCTCGTCGTTCGGGATGAACGACGAGAGGACGTTGAGCGTCGTGGTCTTGCCGGAGCCGGTGCCGCCTGACACGAAGATGTTCAGTCGGGCCTCCACGCATGCCCGCATGAAGTCGAACATGTCGGCCGTCGCGGTGCCGAACCGGACGAGGTCGTCGACCGTGAACGGGGATGCCGAGAACTTCCGGATCGTGATGACGGGGCCGACCAATGACAGCGGCGGGATGATTGCGTTCACGCGGGAGCCGTCGGTGAGGCGAGCGTCGACCATGGGCGAGGACTCGTCGACGCGCCGGCCGATCGGGGCGATGATCCGGTCGATGATGCGCATGACGTGGTCGTCGTTCTGGAAGACGACGTTGGTGAGCTCGAGCTTGCCCGAGCGCTCGATGTAGACCTGGCGTGGTCCGTTGACCATGACCTCGGTGATCGACTCGTCGCGCAGGAGCGGCTCCAGCGGACCGAGACCGATGATCTCGTCCGTGATCTGCTCGAGCATCCGGACCCGCTCGGCACGCGTCAGCGCGAGGCCTTCCTCGTCGATGACCTTGCCGAAGATCTCCTCGATCTGGCGCCGCACCTCGACCTGGTTGGACAGGTCGAGCTTCGGATCCAGGTCCTGGATGACCCGGCTCTGGATCCGGAACTTGACGTCCCGGAACGACTCGCGAACCGGCGCCTGCGTCTGGAGACGCGGGGCGGCCGGCGCCGCGGGCGGACCACCGGCGGCCGGTGCCGGCAGGTTCGAGACCGGAGCGCCCAGCGGGCGGTGCCTCTCCGGCACTACCCGGTCGAGCACTCTCGATCCGCTTCAACAGGGACATGACCTACACCCCTTCTCGACCAGTGGGCCGGAGCTGTGCGGCCTGATCGATCACGACGATCAGCGCCATGCGAACAACGATTTCTTCGGTGCGGGCTTGCGAGCGTCCTCGGTGGCCGACGCTACTTGCGTCCGCTCACCGGTGACGGTGCGTGCCAGCCGGAGGATGTCCTGGGAGACCTGTGCCTCCCGGTTGCTGAGGAAGAACGGGACGCCGCGGTTCAACGCGTAGACGACGCTGCGGCCGTCACTGACGATGGTCTCGTCGACCTTGCGGCCGATGGAGTGCTCGACGTCGCTGACCTTGATGCCCAGCGCCGAATCGGCGCGGTTGAGGATGAGGCGGACCTTGCGGCCGTCGTATCCGAGCTGGTCGGCGACCTCGAGGAAGAGGCGCATGTTCTTGATGCTCGTGATCTCGAGGCTCAGCATCGTAAGGATCGTATCTGCCGCGTCGAGGATCGCCAGCGTGGTGTCGTTGAAGAACGCCGTGCAATCGACGATGACCAGCTCGTGGGTCAGGCGGAGCGCCTCGAGCACGCGGCGAACGCCGCTCGGGGTGATCAGCTCGGCCATCTCCGGCGTCGGCGGGGCGAGCAGCACCCGGATGCCGGCAGAGTGGTTGATGACGAACGTGTCGATCGACTCGACGCCGTCGCCGGCCTGCTCGAGCTCGGGTACGAGGTCGGCGATCGACTTGTTCTTCGGGTTGAGGTTGAGCAGGACGCCGACGTCGCCGAACTGGAACGAACCGTCGACCAGGACGACCTTCCTGCCGAGCTCAGAGCCCGCGGCGACGGCGAGGTTGACCGCCAGGGTCGTCTTGCCGACGCCACCCTTCGGGCTGAACACCGCGACGACCTGACCAGGCTCGCCGGATGGATTGGAGCTCGTGACGGTCCGGTTGGGACCCGCCGATGCCTCGGCCGCGACGACGGCCATGCGGTTCATCTTCTCGCGCTCGCGCTCGTAGACCTGGCGGATCGACGCGGTGAGCTCGTCGCTGCTGAAGGGCTTGACCAGGAACTCGCGGGCGCCTGCCAGCATCGATCGGCGCAGGTAGTCCGCCTCGCCCTGGACCGACATCATGATGACGGAGGCCGTCGGGACCTCGCGCGACATGAGCTCGGTCGCGGCGATGCCGTCCATGTCCGGCATGTTGATGTCCATGAGGACGACGTCCGGCTGGAGCGAGGCCGCCATCTTGAGCGCCTCGGCACCGGACTCGGCAGCGCCGGCGACGTCGATGTCACCCTCGAAGCCCAGGAGCTTCGAGAGGTGGTCGCGCGTCTCCGGGATATCGTCGACGATCAGGACACGGATCTGGTCGGCCATCGGGATGGTCTGGCTCTTGCCTCTATCTAGGTTTGACGCTCGACGGGCGCGGGACCGGGTGGTCCATCGCGCCCGTCGCGCTGGGTCGGTATTACCGGCTCGGCGTGCTGCCGAGCAGCGGTGCTAGCGGGCCTGCGCGGGCAGGACGGTCTCGATGAGCTCCGGCGGCAGTACGCCGTAGCGGTCGACGAGCGACTTCAGGATGATGCCGGTGGTCGCATCGGGCAGCGGCTGCGGTTCGAGCAGCTGACCGGTCGTGGGGTCGATGAAGTCCTCGGCTGCTCGCAGGACCAGGCTGATCTCGCCGTCCATCTGCGCGAACTTGATGACCTCGGCCTGATCTGCGTTCACCGAAAGGGCGACGATCTGCTGCTGGCCGGTCAGCGCGGTCCCGCCCTGACCTTCCGTGGGCTGGCCTTCCTGGCCCTGCGCCTGCGCCGGGGGCGGCGGGAGCAGCGTGCCCAGGACCTGCATGCCCTGGAGGAGCAGCTTGACGCTGGTGCCGTTGATGCCGGAGACGACGGTGAAGGTGTCGTCCGCGGGGTTGGTCGTGATGACGGGGAACTTGTCGGCCCGGATGCCCACGACCATGTCCACGAAGTCGCCGGTCTTGATGACCGTGCCGACGCCCGTGACCTGGTCGACCTGGACGGTGATGGCGCGCTTGCCCGTGGGCACGTCGATATCAAGGATCGTGCCACCGCCGGTGGTCCCGAACGTGTCGGCCGTCAGCTGCGCACCGGTGGCGACCTGCTGGCGGACCGTCTGGCCGACGACCTGCGTCACGTCACCGAACGCCGTCGTGCTCCGGCCCTCTGCCGGCAGCTTGGTCTCGGTGACCATCTCCGCGGTGACTTGGACACCGATCGGGATGTCGACCGTCGCGACGACCGTGTCCAGTTCGGTGACTGGTGGCGGCGTGGAGCTGCCGCCTTGGAGAAAGACGATCGCGATGAATGCCACGATCGCCAGAAAAACTCCGACGAGCAGGACGAGACGATTAGAGCGCTTCAAAGGAAAACTCCCGAGCCGTGGTGTGACAGGTGGCACCACTGTAGCATCGTGTTTTGTCCGCGCACCTATACCAATGGGCTAGGACCCTCTGGTAGGTATCGGCAGGAATCCCCGCACGTTGCAAGGTTCGCTGCAAGGTTCGGCGGACATGAGAAGGACCCGTCGGACGGTGGTCCGGACGGGTCCCGCGATGAGTCCTGTGACGGGGCGCTGGTGGTTCGGAGCGAAGGATCAGACGGCGTTGCCGATGACGCTGAGCTTGTCGCTGATCTGGCTGCCCAGGAAGATGAGTGCGACGATCGCGATCACCGCGATCAACGCCAAGATGAGTGCATATTCAGCGAGGCCCTGCCCCTGCTCGTCCCCACGAAGTCGCTCCATGAAGGATGCGACACGAGTCGTCATATGTGTTTCACCTCCTTTCATGAAGGTGTGACCACCGTCTAGGACCGGCGGCCCGATGTCAATAGGCCCCTCGGGTCACATGCGGGCGTCGGTGCACCAGAGACGAAGAGACCGCCGCGCCTCACTTCGGGCCGGCGGTCTCGACGAAAGCGGCCCGGACTAGACCGAGCTGCCGACGGTGCTCAGGATCCCGCTGACCTGGTTGCCCAGGAAGATCAGCGCGACGATCGCGATGATCGCGATGAGCGCCAAAATCAGCGCATACTCGGCCAGACCCTGGCCCTCGTCGCGACGGAACGAGTCGATAAGAGCAAGAAGCTGTGTCATGTGAGGTGGTTCCTCCTTTCCTCGAAAGCTCCCCGGCGAGCGGAGGCGGCGGCCAACGTACGGGTGGTCATCGAATCTGTCAAATGACCTGATGTACCTACGGACGCCCCGGACGAACGAAGACCGCCGGTCGTTGCCGACCGGCGGTCCGACGTTGTCGAGAGGTCGGTGCTAGACCGAGCTGCCGACGGTGCTCAGGATGCCGCTGACCTGGTTGCCCAGGAAGATCAGGGCCACGATCGCGATGATCGCGATGAGTGCGAGGATCAGCGCGTACTCCGCGAGACCCTGGCCATCCTCGTCGCTGCGAAGCGAGGCGAGGAACGAATTGAAGAGCGCCATTTAGGTGCCTCCTGGATGAGTACTCACCCTCGGTCGAGGGCTGCGTCAATATAGGAAGGCGCCCCGCGCGGCGGAACTGAGACGATGGTACCGAAGGTCGCCTGCGTGCACCGGTACGGTCAGCCGCCCGTCGCCCGGTCGATCGCGATGCCGATGGCCGTCAGGGCGTCGGACACGGTCCCCCCGAAGACGACCAACCAGACCGCCGTCAGCACGCTCGTGATCGCCAGGATGAGGCCGTACTCGACCAGGCCCTGACCGGCGCGTCCGCTCACGACGCCGCGCCCGCGGCCGAAGGTACCTCGGCGGCGGGCAGGTCGGCGGCCAGGTGGAGTCGCGCGCCCCCGTCCTGCAGCTCTACCTCCACGCCGACCGACGCCGCATGGTCCTGGATCTCGCGCCACGTCGCCGCCGGGAGGATGACGACCGCAGCCTGGACGGCAGCCTCGGACGCCTTGCGCTTCGCCACCCGCCGCTCCTCGACGAGCGCTGCCAGCGCCGGTGGCAGATCCTCGGCCGGCTTCCTCGGTCGGGATCTCGATGTCCGAGGTCGGGACGGGTTCCACCACCGCGCGCGTCGCGGCGACATCGGCCGTCAGGCGTTCGCTCCAGTCGAGCCGCATCGACACCTGGTCCGGGCCTGCCGTCAGATACCCGGCGAGGGCCTCGTCGAGCATGCGGAACAGGCCGCTCTCGAGGTCCATCGGCAGCCGGCGGTCGTGTCCCAGCGATTCGAACTCGACCGGCACGTCGGACCGCTTGCTGCGTTCGCGCGTCGCCCGCCGGAGGGTCGGGACGAGGCCGAGGTCGTCGAGGACCATCGGCCGGACGTCGAAGATGAAGGTCTTCGTCGCATCGAGCGTCTGCTGGACCATCGCCACGAGCTGGCGCACTTCACCGGCCGACGACGCCGGGTCGCTGGCCACGAGCCGCTCGACGATCTGGGCCTGCAGGACGATATTCGTCAGGCTCTGGGCCGGGCCGTCGTGCATCGCCCGGGCGATCTCGCGCCGGAGGTCCTCCTGGGAGCTCTTGAGGACACGCGCGACCGCGGGGTCCATCGGCGCGTCGATCCCCCCTGCGCCGGCAGCGCTCGCCGCCGCGTCCCCGGTGAGCTGGTCGAGGTAGCCCGCGACGGCATCGCGGTACCGGGCGAGCGCCCGACGCTTGCCCTCGAGGACATCGACCTGCGTCTCCATCAGGGCCGCCCGCTTGGTCAGCGTCACGAGTGCGGTCGCCTGCTCGAGCCGGTCGTTGACGTCGGTCCCGCCGGGGAATGACGCGAGCTTTTCGGCCGCGGTCGAGCGGCGCCCCTCATGCCGGGTCGCCTCGGCCCTGGCCTGCGTGATCAGCAGGTCGATCTCATCCAACTCCTTGTCGAGCGTGATGAGGTCGTCGGCGAGTCGGGTCGAGAACGCCTCGATCCCTGCGGGCTGCGTCGCGATGTCGTTCGCCATCAATCCTCGGGCATCCGGATCCAGCCCTGGCGCATGGCGTACACCACGGCTTGCGTCCGGTCGTTGACCGACAGCTTGCGGAGGATCGAGCTCATGTGGTTCTTGACCGTCTGCTCGCTGATCGTCAGGGCATAGGCGACCTGCTTGTTGGTCATGCCCTGCGCGATGTTGTCGAGGATCTCGACCTCGCGCGGCGACAGCGGCGCGAAGATCGGGGCGGCTTCCTGGCCGTAGACGGCCAGCTCGCGGAACTCCTTGAGGACCCGCGTGGCGACCGCCGGCTTGGAGAAGACCTTGTCGTTGATGAGGAACTCGCCCTCGGCGACACGGCGGATGATCATGACCAGGTCGTCGGGCCCGACGTCCTTGAGGATGAAGGCGGCAGCGCCGGCCTTGATGGCGTCGAACAGCGAGTCCTCGTCCTCGTTGACGGCGAGGACGATGATCCCGGTCGCGGGCAGCTCGCGCTTGATGCGCTGGGTCGTCTCGATCCCGCCCGGCGACGGCAGCGACAGGTCCATGAGGATGATGTCGGGCGACGTCTCGAGCGCGCGATCGATCGCGCTGCGCGAGTCCTCGGCCTCGCCGACGACGTCGAGGTCCGGCTCGCGCGAGAGGATGTTGGCGATCCCGACCCGGAAGAGGGCATGGTCGTCGACGATGAGGATCCGGGTCGACTCGCCCGGGCTTCGACGATCGGGTCCACCCCGCCGCCGCTCGGGTCCGCCGTATTCCATCGCAGTCATCCGTTCTCCTTTGCTCCCACGAGGGCGCCCGTCGGGATCGCGAGTCGGACCACGGTACCGCCGTCCTGTCGCGAGCGTACGTCGAAGCGGGCGCCGATCTGGTCAGCTCGCTCCTGCATGACCGTCATGCCGAAGTTCCGGTGGCCGTGCGCGGCCACCGCGCCTGTGTCGAATCCGCGACCGTCGTCGCGGATCTCCAGGGTCCATCCATCAGGGGTCAGCTGGGTGCTGACCCAGACCGACATTGCGGCCGCGTGCTTGCGCACGTTCTGCAGGGCCTCCTGCGCGACGCGCAGGACGACCGTCCGCTGTCGGTCCTCGAGTCGGTCGGTCGGGGCCTGCAGGTCGGTCGTGACGGACAGCCGCTTGGCTGCCCGGAGGGACTCGACCGCATCCTCGATCGCGACGTCCAGGCCGGTGGCATCGACCGCCGGTGGGCGAAGCTCGGAGATGAACTCGCGAACGTTCGCGAGGTCGCGTCGAAGCAGCGCGCGCAGGCGGCGCAGCCCGTCCATGGCTCCGGCCGGGTCACGCTCGACCAGTCGTTCGATGTCGTCGACCTCGAAGATCGCGTTGGTCAGGGCCTGGGCCGGCCCGTCATGGATCTCGCGCCCGATCCTGGCCCGCTCGGCATCGAGCGCGTCGAGGTCCAGGGTCTTGGCCTCCATCGGTCTCGGAGTATAGGCGTCGGTCATGGTGCATCTCCGGGGCAACCGATCTCGTAGACGTCGGTCGTGGCCAGTGGATCGGCCCCGTCGCCCGTGTACGGACCGAGGTCGATGGGCTGGAAGCACTCCGCGCCGGCGGCCCCGTTCTGGAGGTCGGCCGGCCAGTGCGTTCCCTCGGGGCTGGTCAGGATCAGGTAGCGCGTGCCGGGGAAGGACGCCGCGAGATCGAGCACATCCGTCGGCGGCTCATCCGGCAGGGCGAGCGTCGGGACGCGCTGCGTCTCGGCGACCCAGATCGGGAAGTTGCTCATGAGGCGCACGCCGGGCTCATCGAGTGGATGGCCCGCCGCGGCCATGCGCGCCCCGAGCTGCTCGTACGTCGCGGCCGTCGCGCGCGATCCGCTGCCGAACCCAGGCAGCAGCGCCGCCGAGAAGAGGATCGATGCGGCCACGGCGCCGACCATCCCGACCCATGCCACCGACTTCTCCCAGCGCATGCCGGCGGCCGAGGCGCAGTGCGCCGGCGTCGATCGCCAGGACGGCCGACAGCACGAGCAGCGCGTGGACGGGTCCGGCGGCGTGGAGGAACGTGCCCCACTGGGTCGCCGCCGGGAACAGCAGGCTCGTGACGAGGAACATGATCAGGCTGATGGCGAGCAACGGCCGGACCGCGCGGTCCCGGCCCTGCCACGGCAGGGCGACCAGGCCGAGCAGCGACACCGGCATCCCCAGCAACAGCAGGACGTTGAGCAGGTTGTGGCCGAGGCCGACGAGGCGGAGCTCGATGAGGCCCCACGGACCGAGCGCGAGGTGGCGCGCCAGGGTCGGCGGATCGTTCCAGGCGAAGATGTCGTAGCCGCTCAGGTACAGGGCGTTGGTCACGGCCTGACCGGGCAGCGGGCTGCCGAACTCGCGCATGTTGCGATACGCCCACGGGGCGAAGACGATCAGCGCCGTCACCGCCACGGTGCCGATGAGCCGCACGCGCTGGCCGAGGTCCGCGCCGGCGCGCCACGCGACGACGACCCAGATCAGTGCCAGCCAGACCGTCTCGTTGCGGGTCAGAGCGCCGAAGCCGAGCAGCAGCCCGAGGGCGATCAGACGCAGGTCGGTCGGACGGGCGCCGCGCGGGTCCGCGGCGATGCGCGTCATCAGCATCGTCGCGGCGAGCACGATGGCCGCGAAGAGCATCGTCGAGTCCGGCAGGGCCGAGTTGAGCACCAACGGGAGGTAGACCGCGGCGGTCAGCCCGGCCCCGAGCGCGACCCAGCGGGTGCGTGCCGGGTCGAACCCCCGCTCGGCGGATACGTCCCGGGCGAGCTGCCAGAGCAGCACCGGCACGAGCGCACCGATCAGCGACGCTCGACACCTGGGCGGCGGCGAACGACTGGCCGAAGAGGGCCATCGGGATGGCCGCGAGGAACGTCGGGAGCGGCAGCCACACCTCGAAGGCGGGCCGGGGGAACACGAGCGGCGGCGTCTGGAAGCTCCACAGGGCGTCGGAGACGAGACCGCGTCCCTCCAGCAGGTTGCGGGCGACGCCGACGTAGTACGCCGTGTCCTCGGGCTTGGGGAACACGATCTGGGCGGCGAAGAACGCACGCACCACCAGGGCGACGGCGAAGACGAGTCCGGCCGACAGCACCGCCTCGCGCCGGGTCATGGCGCGGTCACCACCGGATAGACCGCCAGTGCGGGGGGCTGACCGTCGGTCATGACCGGCGCACCGAGCCAGGTCGGCATCGGGCCGCCGTCGAGCACCGGCGCCATCGACTCGACGCTGTCGTCACGGTCCAGGACGAGCCAGTCCACGTCGTAGGCCCGGGCGACGTCATGGATCGTCTCCGGCGGATCGTTCACGAGGACGACGCCGCCGCGGCCGGTCCAGTACTTCGTCCCCGCGGCGTCGATCGACATCACGCGATCGGTCGGTGCGGCACTCGCCGTGGCGAGGGCGCTCGCCACCTGCTGGAACTTGGCCCGGCTCCCCTCCCAGACTTCGTGGACGAAGAGGGACCCGATCGCGCCGGCGGCGACAGCGAAGACGACCGCTGCGCCGCTGAACGCCGCGGTCGCCGTCTCCGCGTCCCATGTCCGGCGTCGCGCGGCGATCCACGCGACCGCGATGGCGATGCCCTCGAAGGCGAGCACGTAGGCGTGCGGCGCCAGCGCCACCGCCGAGTGGATGAACGTGCCGCCCGGCACGTGGATGGCGCTGATGGCGGCCGAGAACGCCAGCAGTGCCGCGGCGTACAGGAAGAACGGGCCGAAGTCCAGCGAGCGACGGCGCGCCCAGCCCCCGACGACCATGAACGGGACGAGGACGAAGCCCGCGACCAGGGTCGTGAAGATCATGACGGCCGCGACCAGCCCGCCGAGCCGGCTGAGCACGAACGGTCCGATCCCCATCCCGAGCAGGTGATCGAGGGTCGCCGGGGTCAGGATGCTGTTCCACTCGCCGATGTCGCGGATGAAGAACACCTTTCCGGACGCGGTCGATGGCGAGATCGAGCCGAACACCGCGAGCTGGCGCACCCACCACGGGGCCATGACCAGCACGAAGAGCCCGACGCAGGCGGCGGCCGCCGACCACGGGATCGCCTTGCGGCGCCAGCGGTCCCACAGGAATGCCAGACCGAGCGCTCCCAGCACCAGCAGGCCGTCGTTGCGGGAGAGCGTCGCGAGGCCGGCCAGCAGCCCCGCCAGCGCGAACGAGCGCGGTGACCCCTTGAGGCCGCGCGCGCCCATCCACAGCGCCCCCAGCACGAGCGGCTGGTACAGCGAGAAGTTGTCCGGCTGGACCATGTACACGACCGACAGGACCGGAACGGCGACGAGGATCCCCGCGCTGAGCGCGACACGGTCCCGTGCCCCGGCGTCGCGCGCCATGAACCAGGTCGTCGGGGCGGCGAGGGCGCCGATCAGCGCGAATGGCAGCGCCGAGGCCCAGGCGGTCGGGCCGAGGACGGCCATGAACGGGACCTGGACGATCGACGCCAGTGGCATCCAGTGCGCGTTGGACGGGATCGGCAGGGTGGGATCCGCCGGGATGCCGCCGCCGACCTCCGGGAAGATCCAGATCAGGTCGATCCAGAATCCCTGACCATCGTGGAGCGACCGCGCGACGTCGACGTAGTAGAAGGAATCAGGGTATGCCGGGTCCGGGAAGTGCCAGATGAGCAGCAGTCGGACGACCAGGGCAAGGCCGTATAGGACGATGGGGATACGCACGGCCGGTGCAGCGTAGCACCGGGTCCTGGCCCCTCCGACCGGTACGAACGACCTAGTCCGAGGACCATAGGTCCTCGCCCGGTCAGCCTACCCGGCGAGCGACGAACAGCACGTTGAAATGCAGCAGCGAGTAGCCCAGCTGCTGGAGGTCCCAGCCCGCGAGCATCTCCCGGACCTCGTGGGGGAGGTACTCGTTGTGGAACGGTTCGCTGTGCGGACAGGTACTCGAGAGGAAGCGCAGCTTCCAGATCATCGACCGGGCGGGCACGGATCCGACGAGCACGCCGCCGGGCCGCAGGACGCGTCGGAACTCGGCCAGCGCCGCGGTGGGATCGGGGATGTGCTCGATGACCTCCGTGCACAGCACGGTCCCGAAGCTCGAGTCCGCGAACGGCAGCTGTTCGACGTCGCCCTCGACGATGACGTGGTCTGGCAATCGGTGTCGCAGCAGGTCGACGTTGCGGGGGTTGATGTCGACGCCGACTGATCCAGCCGGCAGGTGGCGCAGGTTCAGGCCGGTCCCGCAGCCGGCGTCGAGGATGGGCGCGTCCGGCGTCGCGTACTTGGAGATCAGGTTGCGGACGACGCGGGCACGGTTGCGGTGGAAGAACGCCTCGAGGCCGCGGAGGTTGTCGGCGACGTCGACCCAGTCGTAGGTCTCGACGTCGCGGTAGTAGTCCTTGACCCATTCCGACCAGGCCGCGGAACCGGCCTCGAGGTCGATGCCATGGGCGGCGTGCTCGTGCTGATGCATGGGTCCTCCACGTCGTGCTAGGAGGCGCAGTTTCAGCGGTCGGGCCCTCCGTCGTCGTTCACCCGATAGTCATGGGCGTGCGCTGAGGATAGACGCCGCGAGCACGGGCCCAGCGCGTATCGGACCATCGCCTGTCGCCGGATGGTCCTTCTGGGTGGTCGAGGCGGGCGCGTCGGGCGCCGACACTGCACCCATGGCAGACGGCTTCACCACCGCGGCGATCACGTTCACGGCGCTCGGCGTCGCGTACGCCACGCTGTGGTTGCTCCGCCACGAGGTCGCGGTCCGCCGCTTCCGCGCCGAGTCCGAACGCCCGATCGACCGCGGCTGACCGGCGGCCGCCGACCGCGACCCGCCGACTACGATGACCGGGTGAGACCGCGCGACACCATCGCCTGGATCGTCGTCGCGCTCGCGTTCATCGACCTGACGTTCTTCAGCGGGGCGTCCAACTTCCTCGCCTCGCCCCAGTCGCGCATCCTCAACCAGCTCATCGTGGTCGGGTCGATGGCGGTCTTCCTGGTCCTCGCGCTGCGCGGCCGGATCGACCTGCGCACGCCGTTCCTCGTGGCCGGGCGTCGCCTGGGTCGCGACGGTCGCCGTGACGGCCGCGACGAGCCAGCGACCGGCCGCCAGCCTCGAGGCGCTCGCGCTCCTGCTCATCTGCGCGCCCGCCTACTACCTCGTCCGCGCGGTCCTGGCCGACCCGATGCTCCGACCGCGCATGGACTGGCTGATCGTCGCGTCGACCACCGTGTTCGTGATCGCGTACCTCGTCCAGGCACTGACCCAGTGGCTGGCGTGGTGGTCGGTGGCCGGCCCGTCGATCCCGCCACTCCGCCCCGGCGACGTGGGCCTGACCGTCGGGACCGTGAACGCCGTCGCGCTGTACCTCGAGCTGCTGGTCCCGATCGCCGTGTGGCTGTCGTGGGCCCGCTGGCGGTCGACGGCGTTCAGCGCCGGTCTCGGCGCGCTCGGGGCATTCGCGCTCCTCGTGACCGGATCGCGTGGCGCCTGGCTGGGCGCGGCGGCCGGAGCGGTGATCCTCGCGGCGCTGGTCTGGCGGACGAGCGGGCTGTCGCTCGCAAGGCTGGGCACGCCGCGCACGCGTCGCATCCTCGCGGCGGGACTCGCGATCGGTGCGGTGTTGCTGGTGCCGACGTTCGTGACGCGGATGCTCAGTGGCGACGCCGGTCGCGTCGAGCTGTGGACGGCGGCCTGGTCGATGTTCACGAGCTCGCCGATCGTCGGTGTCGGCCCGGGCGCCTGGCCGAGCCTGCGCGCCTTCACGCCGATCTCGGACGACAACCTCGCCGTCCTCGCCACGAGCCACAACAGCATCCTGCAGGTCCTCGCCGAGTCGGGCGTCATCGGGCTGCTCGCCGCGGCCTGGATCGTCGTGACCGTCGCGCGGGTCGGCTGGCGAGCGGTCATCGGCGGTCGCGATGCGGACGACCGGGTCCTCGCAGCGGTCGCGCTGGCGAGCCTCGCCGCGGCGCTCGTCCACTCCGTGGTCGACACGCAGTTCCACCTGCCGGCGATCGTCCTGCTGGTCCTCCATCTCGTCGCCCGGCTCGAGCTCGCCGCGCCGCTCGACCCCGAACCCGCGACCCGGCAGCCCGGGCGGCTGGCCGTCGCGACCGCGGCCATCGGCGTCCTCATCGGCGCGCTGCTGCTCGTCCCGATCGACGTCGCGATGGTCCGCGCCGCGGTCGGCAACGCCGCGCTGGATCGCGGCGATCCGGGCGCCGCCCTGCCCGACTTCGATGCCGCGGTGGCGCTCCACCCGCTGCCGGCGTATCGGCTCGGCCTGGCGATCGCGAGTCGCGGCGCTGGGCGACGATGCCGGCGCCGCGAGCGCGCTCGAGGCGATGGACCGCGACGAAGCCGTTCACCTTCACGACGGTCCAGCGCGCGGCGCTCGCGGCCGACCCGGCGCCGCTCTGGGCGCGGGCCGATGCGGCCGGTCCGTACGACCCGACCGCGGCCGTGAACCTCGCCGCCCAGCGCTTCGCGACGGACCCGGCGGCCGCCGCACGCGACCTGGCGGCGGCGATGGTCCAGGTCCCGACGCTCGTCTACTCCGATCGGCCGCCCACGCTCTTCGACGACGCGACGTGGGCGACGGCACAGGCGACGGCGATCGCGGCGATCGGCGTCGACGGACCCGGCCACGGCGGCTGCGGTCGCGCTCCTCGCCGGGCTCGACGACGACGCCACCGCGCTCCGGCAGGCACTGCCCGACGGTCCGGAACGCCGGGCGCTCGACCTGCTCGACGCCACGGCGTCGGGAGCGCCCGTCGACCTCGACGCCGCGCGTGTCGCTGCTGCGGGAGGCGCCCGGATCGATCGGCCTCCAGAACGTGCTTGTGGATGCTCGGCTTCGAGGCCGGGTCGCAGCCGCTGCTCGATGCCGTCCGCGCCGTGTCGGTGCCGCTGTACTTCAACGTGCCGATCCCGCCGATGGAGCTCGTCCTCGACGGCCGGGTCGACGCCGACTACTCGATGCGCCTGCCGCGCTGGCCGCAGGCGTCGTCCGGCCGGAACGGTCCCAAGCGTCCGTACATCGACGGGTTCATCACGATCGAGCCGGTCTTCCGGCCGAAGCCCTAGGTCGGCGTCGACCGCGCGGCGTCACCGCGTCGATCGACCCGGTCGACCTGCGTCGTCGGTCATCCCGGGCCAGATCGGCAGGCTGATCGCGCCGGCGTAGGCCGCCTCGGCGTCCGGGAACTGGCCCGGCCCGATAGCCCATCCGCTGGTACAGCGGGTGGAGATGGAGCGGGATGAAGTGGACGCTCGACCCCGATGCCCGGCCGCGCCGAGCGCGTCGATCGCGCGGGCCCGCCGCGACGCGAGCGGTCGCAGCGCGGGCGGCAGGCCGGCGACGCCGGCAGGTCGAGGTCGACTCGCCGTCGCCGGCCGCGCCTCGGGACCGAGCCGGATCACGAACAGGTGCCAGGCGTGCGCCGGGTCGTCGGCGCCGGCGGCGGCAGGACGAGGCGCCCGTCGCGCCGCCGGTCCGGCCAGGCCGTCGAGGTAGCGCGCGGGCGATCGCCGCCCGCGCCGCGCGCAGCTCGGCCGCCCGCTCCAGCTGGACCAGCCCGATCGCCGCGGCGAGGTCGGTCAGGTTGTCCTTGAACCCGGCGGCCTCGATCTCGTAGTACCAGGAGCCCGCCGCCGTGTACCGCTTCCACGCGTCGCGGCCGATGCCGTGCAGCCGCATCGTGCGCGCCCGGTCGGCCAGCGCCGCGTCGTCGGTGACGAGCATCCCGCCCTCGCCGGTCGTGATCGTCTTGGTCGCGTAGAAGCTGAACGCCCCGGCGCGCCCGATCGTCCCGGCGAACCGGCCGCCGAAGGCCGCGATCCGGCGACGGGAAGGCGTGGGCCGCGTCCTCGACGACCGGGATGTCGCCGGCGACGTCGAGCACGCCGCGCAGGTCGGCCGGCAGGCCGGCGATGTGGACGACCTCGATCGGCCCGCGTGCGTCGGTCGATCGCGGCCGCGACCGCCGCCGGCGTCGACGTTCGCGGTGACCGGGTCGACGTCGACCAGGACCGGCCGCGCGCCGCAGGTAGAGCACGACCTCGGCCGACGCCGCGAACGTGTAGGTCGGGACGATCACCTCGTCGCCCTCGTCGACGCCGAGGCCCTCGAGGGCGAGGTGCAGCGCGGCGGTCGCGCTGTTGACGGCGACGGCATGCGCGCACGCCGACGTACGCCGCGAACGCCTCCTCGAACGCCGCGGTCCGCGCGCCCGGTCGTCAGCCAGCCGGAGTCGAGGACCTCGAGGACCGCCGTCGCGCTCCGCCGTCGCCGAGGCTGGGCCGGTGGAACGGGATGCGGCTCGTCGCGTCACGCGGTCGACCGCGGCGCCGGCGCGCCGGCTCGAGCCGCGCCAGCGTCGCCGTGCAGCGCCGCGCGGCTGGCGTCGTGGTCGCCGCGTCGCGCCGATCGCGACCAGCTCGTCGAGCTGCGCGTCGAAGACCGTCGGCCGGGTCGAGCTCGGCGGCGCGGTCGCACGCGGACCCGGAGGACCTTCGGGTGGCGCGGTCGGCTCGATGGCCTCGGCGTCGTAGAACAGCGACTCGTGGAGCTTCTCGCCGGGCCGCAGGCCGATGTACTGGATCGGGACCGAGTCGGGGTCGCGGCCGGCCAGCCGCGCCAGGTCGCGCGCGAGGTCGACGATCCGGACCGGCTCGCCCATGTCGAGCACGAACAGGTCGCCCGGCTCGCCGAGCAGCGACGCCTCGAGGATCAGCCGCGACGCCTCCGGGATCGTCATGAAGTAGCGGGTCATCTCGGGGTCGGTGATCGTCAGCGGGACGCCCTCGCGGAGCTGGCGCTGGAAGAGCGGCACGACGCTGCCCGACGAGCCCGAGGACGTTGCCGAACCGGACCGCCACGTAGCGGCGGCCCGACCGGCGCGCGACCGCGCGACCGCGAGCTCGGCGAGCCGCTTCGTCGCGCCCATGACCGAGCGACGGCTCGACGGCCTTGTCGGTCGAGACGAGGACGAAGCGCTCGACGCCGCCGTCGAGCGAGGCGCGCAGCGCCGCGAGCGTCCCGCCGATGTTCGTGTAGACGGCGTCGGCCGGGTGGTGCTCCATCATCGGGACGTGCTTGTAGGCCGCCGCGTGGAGGACCATGACCGGCCGGTCGTCGTCGACGATCCGCCGCATCGTGTCGAGCGACGCCACGTTCGCCAGCCGCGTCGACGAGCTCGGCCCGCGGCCGGCCGTCGCGCGCCGCGGTGCCGGAGTCGCGCTCACCGAGCAGCGTCAGCTCGCGCTCGATGTCGTAGAGCGGGCCCTCCGCGCGGTCGAGCAGGACGAGCCGGCGCCGGATCGAGGTCGAAGACCTGGCGGGCGAGCTCCGACCCGATCGAGCCGCCGGCGCCGGTCACGAGCACGGTCTCGCCGCGCGACGAGGTCCCGCAGGCCGGGTTCGTCGATGACGACCGGCTCGCGCCGCAGCAGGTCCTCGACCTGCGACCTCGCGGATCGCCGCGGCGCCCAGCCGACCCGAGACGAGCTCGTCGAGCGCCGGGACGGTCCGCGTCTCGAGCCCGAGCGCGTCGCGTCCTCGACGGCCCGCCGCACGACGTCGCCCGACGCCGACGGGATCGCGATCAGCAGCCGCCGCGCGCCGGTCACGCGGGCGATCGTCCGCGAGCTCGTCGAGCGCGCCGAGGACCTTCTGGCCGCGCAGGATCTGGTTCCGCTTGCGCGCGGTCGTCGTCGAGCAGGCCGACGACGCGCATGCCGAGGCCGTCGCGCGCGGCGCCGATCGTCCGCAGGACGGTCGCGCCGACGTCGCCCGCGCCGTAGACGAGCGTCGGGACACGGGCCCGACCGCCGCCGGCGCCGGCCCCGGCCGCGCCGGTCCGGGATCGCCCGGCCGCCAGCCCTTCCACTCGGTCGAGGCGCGGATCAGGAACCGGACGCCGCCCATCCCGGCCAGCGTCAGCAGGCCCTCGAGGACGAAGAACGAGCGCGGGAAGTGCCCGACCGGCGTCGTCGTGCCCGGGACGCCGAGCGGCACGAGGACGCCGTAGAAGACGAGCGATCCCGACGATCGAGCCCGACGACGACGACGACGACGATCCGGGCCAGCTCGCCGACGCTCGCGTACGCCCACGCCCGCGAGTAGAGGCCGCCGAGCGACGTTGATCGGCGGCCGGACGACGAGCGGGAAGAGCGCCGCCGGGAAGTAGATCAGCGCTTCCTCGGCGAACCGGAGCGAGTCGAAGCGCAGCACCATCGCGCCGACGATCGACGAGCGCGATGACGACGAGGTCGATGACGAAGAGGTGACGGCCGCGAAGGCCGCCGAGCGCGGGCATGGCGGCCAGTCTAGCGGGCGCCCGGTGCGCGCGAGCACCTGCCCGATGGTCATGGTGTGCTCGTCGGCGACACCGCTCAGGTACAGTTCCGAGGACTCGGAGGAGGTCCGGGGTGCTGGGGGGTACGTCGTGCACGCGGAGATCAAGGCCGGTTCCCGTCCTAGGACCCGGGATGCTGCGATGGCGATCGCTCGCTCGAGGGCGGTGGTGGCCGCGGGTTCCCTATTGGCCGTGGTCGCGTTCGTGTCTGTCACGACGATCGGCTTCGCCGGGAACATCGGCGACGACTACGACTTCTATTCCGATATCGGCGCGCGCTGGCTGGCGGGCGTGCCGTACTACCTGCCGTACCAGCTCGATCCCCACGACTTCATCAACATGGGCGACAACCTCTACCCGCCATCCGCCCTGCCGCTATTCGTCGGTGCGGCTGTCCTGCCCCCGATCGTCTGGTGGATCGTGCCGATCGGAGTGTTGGCGTACGTGATGGTTCGCTGGCGCCCGGGCCTATGGGCCGTCGCCGCCATGCTGTTCCTGCTCGCCTGGCCACGTGCACACGGCTCCTTCCTCTGGGGCAACACCGACATGTGGATGGCGGCAGGCGTCGCTGCTGGCTTACGTTGGGGTTGGCCGGCCATGGTCTTGACCATCAAGCCGTCTCTGGCGTTGTTCGCCATAGTCGGTTACCGCCGACGTTCATTCTGGCTTGCCGCTTTGGTCCTAATAGCCTTCGCTGCGTCGACGCTGCCGATGTGGGCCGACTACATCACGGTCATCCGCAATACGCACTGCCGCTCGATTACAGCGTACGCAGCCTGCCTCTCCTCCTTGTCCCGCTCACCGCCTGGATCAGTCGGGCCATCGCCAACGAGTCGGACTCGGTTTCACCGCAAATTGCCCGCTTCGCCGACGAGCCACACCCCCGTCCAGGAGTATCGGCTCCATCCACCCGATGGTTACTCGGCCGGCAAGTGGGCGCGCCCCGCGAATAGGACGATCGGTGGAACCCGCCGATGGATCAAAGCGATCCGGCTGAATCCGGCGTCGAATTCTCGGATCGCTCGGTCCATCGAGGTAGTCGATGGCCCGGTAATCCCATCCAGGCCGTCTCAACCTACGGAGCAACGACCATAGGATCCCCCCTCGGCCATTCTCGATCATGACGAGGATGGCCCCCGGGGCCATGATGCCTCGCACTGTGCGCAGGTATTCCTTGCGTTCACGCACAACAACCATGACGCTCTTCGTGAAGACCACGTCGAACTGCTCACCCGCGACTGAACCGAGTCTTCCATCGTCCTGGACGAAGCGAATTCGATCCTCAAGCCCAAGCTCACGAGCTTCCGCTGAGGCCGCGGTTACGAAATGGTCCGAGACATCGATGGCGACCACCTCGGCTCCCAGCGTGGCGAATAGACACGCCATCCGGCCGCTTCGGCTGCCGATATCCAAGACGCGCTTACCGCGAATGTCTCCCATGAGCGCCAGCGCTTCGCTGACCATCTCGGTCCACGGAAAGCCGCCCCACTCGACGTAGTACGCAAGCGGTCGTGCTCCAAGTGCCCCGGACTCTGGCAGTCTGGATCGTCGTCCAACCGTCGCGGCTAGCGCTTCGATGTCACCCCTCCAGGAACGCGTGTCGAGATAGATCCTGTCTAGGGCCAGCTTCGCCGGCAACACGACCAGCCTGTAGGCGCGATCGATGTCCTCCGGTTTCGTCTCGTGGCGACCCTCCGACGTTGCGATATGGCGGGCGGCCATGGCGAGGATCGACTCCTCGTCACGAAAGGCGAGCGCTGTGGGGCCCGTGATACCAGGCAGCACACTGAATACGCGCGCATGCAACTGATCGGCAAGGTTCACGTAGCGCGGATCCTCGGGCCTGGGTCCGACGAGTGCCATGTCGCCCTTCACGACATTCCACAGCTGGGGCAGCTCGTCCAGCTTCGTCTGTCGCAACGCGCTGCCGAGTCGGGTAACCCGCGGGTCGCCGGCCGCGGTGATTCCCAGGCCACTCTCGGCCGCTCCGGCGCGCATTGTCCGCAACTTATACAGCGTGAACGTCCCGCCAGGTCGGACTCGGGTCGTGCGATGGAATGCCGGACCCCACGACGTCATGCGGACGGCGACCGCGAGGGTGAGTACCAACGGCCCGACCAGGATTAGGGCTAGGGCGGCCAGGAAGCGCTGAACCGGATAGGGCAACTTCGCGAGCGACCCCGACTACATGAGACCGATACGGCGAGCTCAGTCTCAACCACAGAACTGTGGCACGGAAGCGGGGACCGGCGCTCAGTCTGGAGACTGGTCCGACTTGTTGGCACCCCTCGATCTGCCCCGGGAGCTGAGGGATGTGGCGAGCCCATACGACCAACGTCGGACTTGCCAGTACACGCGCATGATCGCGCGTTGCCAGCGGTGCGGAGTACGAACGACGATCGCTCTCGTCGGGTCCTGCGGATGTCCTTTCGGGACCTCGCCCAATTCGACGACGATGCTCACAAGGCGGTCGAGCGCAGGCGCGACTTCCTCGGCGACCCGCTCGTAGAGCGTCCGAAACGTGTCATCGCGATGGATCGGGACTACGCGCTGGTCGACGATCGGGCCCGCGTCGACCTGATCGACCAAGTGGAAGAGGGTGAGTGCCGTGTCGGAGTACCCGCGACGCAGCGCCCACCACAGCGGGTACGAGCCGCGATTGCGCGGCAACTTCGACGGATGGATGCCAAGGGCGGCGATGCGGGCGACCGTGGTGAGTCTCGCTGGGATCATGAATCTGTGCGCGGCCGAGAGGAGGATGTCAGGCCGCGCCGCTTCAAGCTCGTCCAGCCGCATCGGGGCAAATGCCACCCCGACTACCTCGACCGATTCGTTCTTGATGAGCGTAGCAAGGGCAACGTCGGTGAGGATCGAGTCCGCGCTCCCTGCGACGTAGATGCGGATCCTGCGGCGCATGCAGCAGCTCCTGTCGACGAGTGATTTCTGGGCACACGCTTCAGGCGGAGCTCCGCAACTATATCCACGCCGTGTCGTCTAGTTGCGGCCCGGCGTCACCACGCGTCAAGGGCGCCGACCGCGGCAGTCAAAGCGCGCGCCATCGTTCAACGAGCTTCGTCAATTCGAGTTCCCAGGCGACCTCGCGGACGCGGCCACGCAAGGCATTCACATCGATAGGTCGAGCGATCCCAGCGATCAGCGCTTGCGCCAGTTCGGCCGCCGAAGGGTCTCGGGATACGATGATCCCGTCGTTCGTATCGATCCACTCCCGGTTCGCAGGCAAGTCGTTGACAACCGGCAGAACGCCCATCGCCATCGCTTCCAACACCGCGGCGCTGGTCGCATCGCTCACGGGCACCGAGACCGCAATCTGGGCCTGGGCCAGTAGCGCCTGCAAGTCCTCCGCCGCGAGTTGACCGACGAGCTCGACGCCTGCAACGCCAGCTGCTGCAGCCTCGACGTGCGCTTGTTCGCTTCCTGCGCCCGCGATGATCAGCCGCCATCCAGATAAACGGTCTGGCTCGGCAGCTGCAGCCAGCCTGAAGGCTTCGATGATCAAGGGCACCCGTGTGTCCGGATCCAGGCGGCGAGTCGAGATGACGATCCGCTGCGGATCCCGTTCCCTTGCAAACAGCGACGCTGAAGGGCCGAATATGAACCGATGGAACGGCACTCGTGGTGCAAGCGCTGCGGCGGCTTGCTCGACATCGGCGCTGTCACCGGTCACGAGGTCGGCTTGGCCGAGCGCGAGCCTTGCCATGACGCGGCGGATGGCCGAATCATCAGGGGTAACGAGGAGGTCGGTACCCCAAGCCGTCTGAACGAGCTTCGCGCCCCGCCGACGTGGGAACGCGAGCAGATGCGAGGTCGCCGCCATCAAGCCGTACGACGACAGGTAGTGGGCGTTGACAACGTCTGGGCGAATCGCGCGGATCGCGCGCGCAAGCGTGGGGATGCCGGCGGCGAATCGGGCGTCGCCTCGGATTCTGCCGACCTGCAGATCAACTGGGGCGACTGAAGCCACTGGCCCGCGTTCGAATCCGGCCGCGGATACTGCTAGCCCGAGGTCACGCAGTCCCGAGGCGAGACGGTGCACGTGCACGCTTTCCAAGTCCCCGACCAGCAAGACCTTCATCGTGACATCAGGTTGGGGTCACGACCAGTCCAACATGTGACCGGAGCAATGGAAGGGTTCGCAACAACGCGTATCGCCGTCGGCCACCGGCCAGGAAGGTCCGAGCCAATGGGGGCGCGACCGTGAGCGTGTGGCGAGTTATCGACCAACCCGGGAACAACTCGCTAGTCGTCGCCACACCGATCGGATGCACATGAGGGTTACGCGGATCGGAAATTCGGAGGTCGTAGACGACTAGGCGACCATCGGGCGCGAGTACGCGCCGGATCTCGTCAGCGATGGGGCGATGGAATGCGGGGGCTACCGAACTGAACAACGTGACGGCTACGACCCGATCCGCCCAACCATCGCCGACTGGCAATCGATCGGCGCTGGCGACCTCGAACCGGGCCCAGGGGGCGGCGTCGCGAGCCCATTCGACGCGCTGTGGGATCAGATCGACACCGAGGAATTCAGAGGGCCGCTCATTGGCCGCGTCCAGCGTGCGTGCAAGGTTGCCATCGCCGCATCCGAGGTCGATCACCCGAGCGCCTCGAGTCGGCGACAGTGCACCGACGAGCCATGCATCGCGCTCAGCCCTGGCGATCCGGCTTCCCGGCCGTGCGTCACGCCAGCGGTCGCCCCGTCCTTTCGCGTAAGAGGCATATGTCGAACGCACGCGTTCTATCTCGACGTCGCGACCGGGGTCGCCCATCGACGTCGTCAACTCGCCGGTGTCTCGAGTCGTGCGGGCCGACCCGCCCGTCGGCTCAACCACCTCGGCGCGAAACGCACCAACCCCTGCCAGAACCCGATGCCATACCCGACGTGAAGGGTCGCGAAAGTCGCGAACAAACGCCACGATGGAACTTCGGGGGAGGCCGTCCTGATCGATGCGAGGCCGATCACCAATACATAGCTGATGACGGCGAGCAGTCCGACAAGCCACGCCTCGGGAGCGGCGAAGCCGAGCAGGGTGCAGCCGACCAGGGTCCCGATCCACAGCATCGGGACCCAGTGTCGCCAGCGAAGAGCCCGAGGGTGCATTTGCAGGACTCGGACCTTCCACATCCCGTACTGCCGGTATTGCCTGTACAAGCCAGGCAAATTCGATCGGGGCCGGTATGAGACCACGATCCGCGGGTCGAACCAGATCCGGCCGCCTGCCTCCCGGATGCGATAGCTCAACTCATCGTCTTGATTTCGGACGAGCTCCTCGTCAAACAGGCCGATCCGTTCGAACACCCAGCGAGGCCACATTCCAAGGAACACTGTCTCCGCCCACATCGGGTCCCTGGAGTAGTTGTGACTCGAGTCCCCCACTCCGAATGGGCTCATGGTTACCGAGGCGATGGCGCGGGCGGTCGGATCCCAGCCGCGGCGGAGCATTTGCCCGCCGACGGACCACGCCCCAGTTTCCGCAAGATCGACTGTACCCAACGACAAGTAGTCCGGACTTGCTTCGGCATGACCATCCATGCGGGCGATCACCGATCCGCGCGCAGCTCGGATGCCGATGTTGAGTGCCGAAGGCGTGATGCGCGCTGGATTGCGCAACAGCCTGATGCGCCGATCGTGGCTTGCCCACCGCATGACGATCTTGGGCGTCTCGTCTTCGGAACCCCCATCGACCACCAAGATCTCAACCATGCTCGGATCGATGTCCTGCGCCACGAGCGAGCTAAGGCATGCGTCGATGGACCGCGCCTCGTTCCTCACGGGGAGGACGACGGATACGAGCGGCTCGGGGTCCTCGCCGGCGTCCATCGTCATGTGTACTCCGGGAGGGGTTCGGGCTTCGGCTCGCCTCCGACCGCTACGTCGCCATCGGGCATCAGCCCGGCATCTTGGCGTCGCGAGCGACGATCACGAACAGGCGGTCGGCTGGCACGATGCCTGATACGGTGGCCTCTACGACCATCGCCGCGATTCGGTCGCATCCCCAAACCTCATCGCCGAAGCGCACGAACTCGTCGACGAGCCGGCCTGCACCGCAGCCGAAGTCGAGTAGTCGCCGACGGGTGACCGGTGGCGGTATCGACGAGCCGAGAGCCCATTGGACCGCGACACGCTGGACCGCGTCGATGCAGGTGTTTCGACGGTTGGAGACGTCGTGAGGGTCGAGTCCCGCTCGCAGCGGTCCGAATTCGGGCACGCTCGGACCAGAACAGGCCCTGGTATGTGTCGAGTCCCGGTTCGACGTTCGTGGCGCGATCCTGTTCAGTCATCCATCCCTCGGACGAGGCTGGTCGCAGAAACACTAGAGTACCGGTCGGGCTCCGCCCTTAATGCCGACGCTGGACGGAGGATTGCTTGGTGCCGAACACACGGACGCCACGCCTCGCGCTCCGGTCCGCGACTCGCCAGGAGGGGGATCGAGCGTGGCTGGAATGCCCGTGGGCGTCCATGTTCCTGTCCCGCGGGGCAATGGTACGGGGGGACGGCAATCCTGGCTTCTGCAGAACGAGGCCATCGCCTCCTTGACCTCGGGGCGAGCGCCGGCCTTCCTGGCGTCGCGCGTTTCAAGCGCGGCTTCCGACCAACGGGCGTTCCGTACGCCGTTCTCGTCAAGGAAGGTTCGGGAATGCGGATCGGTCGGCGGGTCCGAGACGCGATCGCCTGCGTGCCCGTGGTGTCACGTCCGACGGCGCCACCGTCGTAGAAGAGCGATCCAATCCGTGGCATAACCGAGCGCGACGGTCGCCAGTATCAACGCGACGAACACGCTGAATTGAAGCAGCAGAGGCATGGCGATCGCCGTTGAAAGGACCGCGACAGCCGCGGCCCCGATCATGACGACGAGTACTCGGGGCCAACCCACGGGTAGGTCCAACCGACGACCTGGCGCCCACCACATGGCGGTTGCGGCAATGAGTTGGCCGAGCGCGATCGCGACCGCCGTGCCCCCGCTGCCGAACGACGGCGCAAGGACCAGATTGAGCGCGATGGAGAGGGTTGCACCCGCGGCGCCGGCCACCCCGATGACGCTCATCTGCTTCGCCAGAGCCCATGGCATGGCCGCAACCATGACAAGACCGGTTCCGAGCGCTGCAACGAGCATCGGCCCGACGGCCGCTATCGCAGGTGCATACGGCGTCCCGGCGAGAACAAGCACGAGCTCTGGCCCGACGACGCCGATGAGTGCGACCACCAAGCTCAGGAGGACGAGGATGCGTTCGCCGTCGCGAGCGGTGCGATGGAGCCCGGATGGCGACGTTCCGATCGCAAATGCCTGTGGCTGCCACGCGAGCTGGAACCCAGAGACGACGAGCGTCGCTAGCGACGCGATCCGAACGGCGACTGAGAGGTAACCGACTTCAGACAATCCCGCACCAGTCGACAAGATAGCGCGGTTCACGAACTCCGCAGCCCACGTCAGGGCTACGGCAGGAACCAGCGGCAGTCCGAGCCACAACAGCTGCCTCGCGAGGTCCCTGGAGGGCGGACCGAACGTCGATCGCCCGAGAACGAGCAAGCCGATGACCCCGGCGATCCCCTGACTGGCAGCCCAAGCGAGCAGGACTGTCTGGGCGTCCTGGGCCCAGAACGCCAGCAGCGCGATGACACCGATGCCGTTTACCACCAAGCTGGTACCAACCACGAGGGCGTACTCGCGCGGTTGCCGCCGTGCGCGAAATACGGTGAGCGTGGCTATCTGAAACGTCCCGGTGGCGATCACGAGCGCAACCGCTTGCATCGCGCCCGCGTATGCCGTAGTCCCGAACAGCGCTTCGCTGAGAGGTGCCGCGAATAGCACGAGCGCAGCGATCCATGGCAGCAGAAGCCCGCCGAGCAGCGCGAAGAATGACGTGATAACCGTCCTGGCGCGCGACCCATCGGGAAGTTCGGCGAGGAGCCGCACCAGGGCGACATCGGTTCCGAGCCACAGGATCGTGATCGAGGCGCTGCCCATCGTCGAGAGCAGGTCGAGCCGCCCATATTCGACCGGCCCGAGCGCCCGCGTGATGATGGGCAGGAGCAAGAGCCCGACCAATTTGCCGGCAATCGCCCCCGTGGCGAAGACCGCCAAATCGCGAGTAAGACGGGCGAATCCGCTTATCCGTGCTGCCGGGAGTGTCGGGCCGTCGGCGTTGACGGCGTCGCCGATGTCGTCCGTCAGTGCCATCACTGCGAATCTAGTCGCTTCGCGGGTAGGCCCACCGTCGCTCGCCGGTCCCCCTGCCGGCAGGACCATCGGTGCATCCGGGCACCAGCAGCGCACCGCGTAGACTCGTCGGAAATGTCCAGCCCGACCCTGACCGCCGCCGGTTCCGTGCCTGCCTCGAGGGGCTGGCGCACGGGGATCCGCGACCTCGCCGAGAACTTCCGGATCGATGCCGGACTCGTGACGATCTTCGTCGCGTCGCGGTTCGTCATCCTCATCGCCGCCCTCGTCGCCGAGTACCTGATCCCGCGCAACCCGGCGCTGACGCCCGGCGCCGACGGCCCGATCCTGCGCAGCCTGACCAGCTGGGACGGCTGGTACTACCTCGGCATCGTCGCCAACGGCTACCAGGCCGATCCGGTCGCCGGGGCGTACTCCAACGTGGCCTTCCCGCCGCTGTTCCCGGCCATCGTGTCGATCCTGTCGTTCCCGTTCCCGGCCTACGCCGGGGTCGTCGCGATCCTCGTGTCGAACGTCGCGTTCCTGCTGGCGCTCGGCCTGCTCGTGCGACTCGGCACCCCGTACCTCGGTCGGCGCCGTGCCAGCCTCGCGGCCGGCCTGCTGGTCATCTACCCGTTCGCTTCGGCGTTCGCCATGGCGTACACCGAGAGCCTGTTCCTGCTGCTGATGCTCGCAGCCTTCCTCGCGGCCGAGCGCCGCCACCGGGCATGGGTGGGCATCTTCCTCGCCCTCGCCGTCCTGTGCCGGATCCAGGGCGTCCTGCTCGTCCTCCCGCTCGGCATCCTCATGCTCCGCCAGGACGGCTGGCGGCCGACGCCGTCGCTCCTGTGGCTGCTCCTCGGCCCGCTGGCCGCGGCCGCCTTCTTCGGCTACATCGCGATGGTGACCGGCAGCACGACCGCCTTCCTCGATGCACAACAGGCGTGGGGCCGCGAGGGCATCGGCGGGGCCGCGCCGGGCAAGACGATCGGCTCCGACTTCTCGCCCTACCAGGGCGCCCTCCTGCTGACCCTGCTCGGCACGGTGTTCCTGCTGGTGTTCGTCCGGGTCGATCGCATGCCCATCGAGTACGCGCTCATCCCGCTCCTCTTCGTGGGAGCCGAGATGGCGAGCGGCACGCTCGAGGCCGTCGGCCGCATCACGATGACCGCCTTCCCGCTCGTCTGGATCCTCGCGAACCGGCGCTCGCTGTTCGCCCGCCGGACCTGGCCGATGATCTCGGTCGCCCTGTTCACGGTGGTCGCCATCCTCTCGTTCGGCGGGTACTGGGTGCCATGACCCGCAGCCTCACGCTCGTCCTGCCCGCCTACAACGAGGCGGGACGGATCGACTCGGCGCTCGACGAGCTGTTCGGCTACCTGGCCCGGCGTGAGGACCGCGCCCGGGACGGAGCCCTCGGCGCGGCCGCCCTGCCGTCGCGACATCGACGTCCTCGTCGTCGACGACGGCAGCACCGACGACACCGCCGCCCGCGTCGAGGCCCGACGTGAGGCCGCCGGGGCCGTCCCGGGCATCACGCTGCGGGTGCTGCGCGTGCCCCACGGCGGGAAGGGCGCCGCGGTCCGGGCGGGCATGCTCGCGGCGGACGGCGAGCTCGTCGATCTTCACCGACGCCGACATGGCCACGCCGCCCGACCAGATCCCGGTCCTCGTCGCGGCGCTGGCCGACCACGAGGTCGCCCTCGGCTCGCGCATCCAGCCCGACGGGTCCGACATGCGCGCCACCCAGCCGGGCTATCGCCGGCTGCTCGGCAAGGCGTTCCACCTGCTCGCCTCGCTGTGGGTGGTCGGCCCGGTCCAGGACACGCAGTGCGGCTTCAAGGGGTTCAGGCGCGAGGCCGCCCAGGACCTGTTCGGGCGCCAGCGCATCACGAGCATCGTGTTCGATGTCGAGGTCGTCTACCTCGCCCGCCGTCGCGGGTATCGGATGGCGATCGTGTCGATCCGCTGGTTCGACAAGCGCGGGTCCCGGATGCGCGCGCGACCGAGCCTCGCGCTGCGGGTCGCCTGGGACCTGTTCCGGATCCCGCTCATGCACCGAGGTAGTCGCCGCAGCGCCACCGAAGGGGTGTGATGGACCGCGCGATGGCCGCGCGGCTGGCGCGGACCGCGCTGCCGATCGTCGCGATCCTCTCGTTCGCGCTCGGGCTCGCCGCGACGCTGGCCGCCGCGGGCGACACGCTCGGGTTCGACTTCCTGGCCTACCACCAGGCGGCCGAGCGGCTGCTGGACGGCCGGCCGCTCTACGACATGTCGTACACCGAGACCGGCGGGTTCGGCCTCTTCTACTACCCGCCGACGTTCGCGCCGCTCCTCATCCCGTTCGGGCTCCTGTCGGCGACGACCGCGACGTGGTCCTGGATCGCGCTGTCGGTCGTGGTGTTCCTGGTCGGGGTCGCGGTGCTGCCCACCTCGAGGACCGTTCGCTGGTGGATCCTGCTGCTCGCCGGCTGGTCGTTCCCGTTCGTCTACGCGGTCAAGCTCGGGCAGGTCGGGCCGATCCTGTTCGGCCTGCTCGCGATGGGCTGGAAGTGGATGGACCGCCCGGTCGGCCTCGGCGTCACCAGCGCCCTCGGGGCGGCCATCAAGATCCAGCCGGGACTCATCCTGGTGTGGGCGCTGCTGACCGGTCGGTTCCGGGCGGTGGTCGTGGGGGCGGCCGTGCTGGTCGTGCTGGCCGTGGCCGCGACCGCGATGGCCGGGTTCGGCGCGTGGAGCGACTTCCTCGTGCTCCTCCGGACCGTGAGCGACCCGATCACGACCGAGCACAACTTCACGCCCGGCGCGATCGCCTTCCAGACGGGTCTGCCCGCGCAGGTCGGTGCCGGGCTCCAGCTGGTCAGCACGATCGCCGCGCTGGTCGCCGTCGTCGCGGCCGTCCGCTGGGCGACCGACGAGGCGTCGTACATGGTGGCCGTGGTGGCGAGCCAGCTGGTGTCGCCGATCCTGTGGGACCACTACGCGGTGCTGCTGCTCCTGCCGGTCGCGTACCTGCTGTCGGCCGGCCGGTGGTGGGCGGCGGTGATCCCGCTGGTGACGGCGTGGCCGCTCGTCGGCGTGACGCCGCCGGTCGTGTACCCGGTCGTGTTCTGGGTCACCCTGATCCTGACGTTCCAGGTCGGCCGTGCCGCGAAGGATCCTCGCCTCAACTTCGGCGAGGCGTGGGCGAGGTGACCGCCCGCCCGGATCGAGCCACCTGGGTCGGGCTGGCCCTCGCCGGGGTCGCGATGATCCTGTACTGGCTCGCGAACCGGCTCTTCGACGCGGGTCGGGGCGACTTCTTCTACCTCGCCGACGCCTTCCTCCACGGCCGGACGTGGCTCACGGTCCAGCTCGGTCCGCACGACGTGATCCCGATCGACGGACGCTTCTACGTCCCGTTCGCCCCGTTCCCGGCGATCGCCCTGATGCCGCTCGTCGCGCTGACCGGGCCGGTCACCGCGGACCAGGTCGAGTCCGGAGTGAACGCCATCCTGGCCGGGCTCGGCGTGGCGACCTGCTGGTGGATGCTCGGCCGGGTCGGCGTCGAACGACTGACCGATCGCGCCTGGCTGACGGCCCTGTTCGGCTTCTCGACGCAGATCCTGTGGGTCACGACCCGCGGCGGCGTGTGGCACACGGGCCACCTCATCGCGACGATCCTGACGTTCGCCTGCCTGATCGAGCTGTTCGGACGACGGCGGGCCTGGCTCATCGGCCTGATCGCCGGCGCGGCGTTCCTGACCCGGGCACCGCTGGCGTTCGCGATCCCGTTCTACGCGTTGCTGCTGCTCCCGACGGAGGATCGAGCGTCCGGGCATCCCGTGGCGCCAGTGGGTCGCGCTCGGCCTCGGCGTCGCGCCGGCCATCCTGCTCTTCTTCGGCTACAACCAGGCGCGCTTCGGCAACGCCCTCGAATCGGGCTACGCCCTCGCCACCCTGCCCGAGTGGCTCGCGCGCCAGCGGGAGCTCGGCCTGTTCTCGCTGGCCCACGTCCCGATGAACATCGACTACTTCCTGCTCCATCTGCCGCGTCCGGTGGCCGGCTGGCCGTTCCTCAAGCCCGATGGCCTCGGGATGTCCGTCCTGATCACGAGCCCGGGCCTCCTGTTCGCGGTCCGGGCCGACTGGCGGCGCTCGACCACGTGGTGGCTGGCCGCGGCCGCCGGCGCGGTGCTGGTCCCGACGCTCCTCTACTACGGCGGCGGCTGGCTGCAGTACGGCTACCGCTACTTCCTCGACTCGGTGCCGTTCGTTTTGGCGCTGTGCGGTCTCGCCGCCGCCTACCGGCGCGGGATCGGGACCGGCTGGAAGGCGCTGATCGCGCTCGGCATCGCCGTCATGGCCATCGGCGTGTACTGGGCGTACAACCTGTGAGCCGCGATCGCCTCGTTCGCATCGTCTCGCTCGGGCTGTGCCTGCTGATCGGCCTGTTCCTCGTCTGGGAGACGGTCGGGCTGGCGCGCATCATCGGCGACCAGGGCGCGATCGGGACCGACCTGCAGTACTACCGCTTCGTCGCCGAGCGCTGGCTGACCACCGGCGTGCTGTACACGCCCGAGCAGCTGGCGGGCCCGTACGTCGTCGAGACGCAGGTCCACAACCTGTACCCGCCGCACGCGCTGTACCTGTTCGTCCCGTTCCTGTACCTGCCGGACGTCCTGTGGTACGTCGTGCCGCTCGGCATCCTCGCCTACATCGTCTGGTGGTGCCGGCCGGCGATCTGGTCGTGGCCGATCCTGCTGCTGCTCCTCGCGCTGCCGAAGGGACCGGCCCAGATCCTGTTCGGCAACACCGACATGTGGATCGCCGCGTTCGTCGCCGGCGCGGTCCGCTGGTCGTGGCCGGGGGTCCTGGTGTCGATCAAGCCCTCGCTGGCGCTCTTCGGCGCGGTCGGCGTGCTGTCGCGACGGTGGTGGATCGCCGCCGCGGTGCTGGGCCTGCTCAGCCTGCCGTTCTGGGCGTACTGGCCGCAGTTCTTCACGATCACGCTCAACTCGAGCGCCGACATCACGCGGTCCCTCGGGAACTACCCGTTCCTGTTCCTGCCGATCGTCGCCTGGATGTGCTCGACCCGACGCGACGATACGTCGGTCTCGCGCTGGTTCCTCGAGATGCTGGGACGGCGGTCCGCCACCTCGAGCTGACAGTCCGTGCCGGTCGCGCGCACGTGGATCGTGGCCTGCGGGTCGCGGTACGCCAGGCGCCACTCCTCGGCCTCGTCGAACCAGTGCGACAGCGGTCCACCGGCGGGCATCATCGCGACCTCGACGCCGTGCTGGTCGAGCCACGGCCGCGGGTCGGTCGTGACCGACTCGACGGCCGCCTGCTCCGTGACGGCCCCCTCGGCGGAGTTGCCGTACGCCCCGACCTCGCGGCCGGTCGCATGGATGGCGTAGCCGGCCCAGTCGTATGCCGGCAGCAGTCGGCCGCGCAGGTGGCGCGCTCGAGGGCCTCGACCGCCGCCACCGGCATCCGGTGCCCGATGGCCGCCGCCTGGCTCGGCGGCGCGATGAACGTCCAGCCCACGAGGCACACGCCGATCGCGACCACGGCCGCGACGACGAGGAAGGGCGCCGGGTTGCGGGCCGGACCGGCGCGCGCGGGATCGTCGCCACGGTCCGTCGCCAGCCATCCGGCGACCGCCGGCCCGACGGCCGCCGCGAGCGCCACGACGAGCGTCGCGATCGCGATCGGCAGGAACCGGACCGAGCCCAGCGCGGCGAACGTCCAGGCGGCCGCCGCGAGCGACAGGAACGGGTCGCCCTTGCGGCGGGGCCACGCCAGGAGCACGAGCGCGCCGGCGAGGACGAGGCGGGCGACGAGCAGCTCGGGCGTGCCGAACTCGGGGCTCCGCCACTCCACGATCTCGCGGGTGAACGCGCTCGCGACCGCGCGGTCGAAGGGGTAGGCGAACAGCGCCGGCCCGTACGGGTTCACCGACGCCGCCGCGAGCCGACAGCAGACCGACCACGACGAGCGGGCCGACGGATCGCCGCGGCCAGGCGCCCATGCGGGCACCGACGGGGGCGGCCACGATCGCGATGACCAGCGCCACGAACAGGGCGAGGATCGCGCTGCCGTGGAGGTTCGCCCACAGGATCGCGATCACCGGGATGGCCGCGAGTCCGCGACGCTCGCCCAGCCGCAGGTAGCGGGTCGCGACCAGCATCGTCGCGAGGACGAACAGGACGTCGAGCGTCTGGCTGCGCGGTGCCCACAGCGGCAGTGACGCGACCACGGCGAGGACGACCAGCGCGCTCCGTCCGAGCGGTGGGATGGCCGGCGCCGCGGTCGCGATGAGCGCCCACAGGAGCGCGACGATCAGCGCGGTGACCGGCAGGACGAGCAGGCTCGTCCCGGTCGCGCCGGCCGCGTCGAACGCCCGGCCGATGAGGACGTCCCACAGCCAGCTGTGGGCGACGAACCGGTCGCCTTCGGTGAGCCAGCTGAACGGCTCGGTCGCCGGGATCGCTCCGCTGGTCGCGATGACGTTGCCCGTGACGATGTGCCACCAGGCGTCAGGGTCGACCTGGGGACGCCACGTCGCGACCCACGCCCCGACGAGCAGGACGAACGCCAGGGATCGGCCCATCGGCCCGTCATCGACCAGCACTCGCCCGAGCCGCGCCCACATCTCCGGGCGATGGTAGGTGAACCGACGGGGGGCGAAGCGGCATGCGAGACTGCGCCGATGCGTCGAACGGCTGCCGTCTTCGGCATCTTCATCCTGTCCGGCGCCGCTGGCCTCATCTACGAGATCGTGTGGTCGCGGCAGCTCGTGCTCGTCTTCGGGAACACGACCCAGGCCGTCTCGGCCATCCTCACCGGGTTCTTCGGTGGCATGGCCATCGGGGCGGCCGTCGGCGGTCGGATCGCCGACCGGGTCCGCTCGCCGCTGCGGATGTACGGCGTGCTCGAGCTGCTCCTGGTCGTGGTCGTGCTGGTCACGCCGCTGTCGTTCCGCCTCATCCACGAGGTCTATCGCGCCGCCTATCCGGCCATCGAGGGGACGCCGTTCCTCGTCCTGACCCGCCTCGCGCTGGCCGTCCTCGCGCTCGCGCCGGCGACGGTCATGATGGGCGCCACGTTCCCGGCGCTCGTGCGCCACATCGCCCGGACGCGGGCGTTGAGCGAGGCGTTCGGGCGGCTCTACGCGGCCAACACGATCGGCGCCGTCGTCGGGACGCTGGTCGCCGGCCTCGTGCTCGTCGAGCTGCTCGGGCTGTCCGGGGCGCTCCTGTTCGGCGCGGCCTGCTCGGGGATCGCGGGCGTCATCGCCATCTGGCTCGCTCGCCGGGGCGATGCCGAGGCGGGCAGCCCGGCCGGTCGACGGTCGCGGGCGCCGGGCACGCTCCAGCGGCGCTCGATCGCGCTCGCCCTGGCCATCTCGTTCCTGTCGGGCCTGACGTCGCTCGGCTACCAGGTGACGTGGACGCGTCTCCTGACCTCGGGGACCGGCGGCTACACGTACGTGTTCACCGCCGTCCTGGCCCTGTTCCTGACGGGCCTCGCCATCGGGGCGCTGCTGTTCACGGGCCTGCGCGGCCGGATCGGCAGCCCGATCCGGGTCCTCGCGATCTCCCAGCTGGCGGTGGCGGTCCTGGCCGTGCTCGGTCTCGTGCTGATCATCGGGTCGCCGCGGCCGCTCGATCCGGGCGACCCGCTCGGCTCCGTCCAGGCGCTCGTCGTCGTCGGCCATCGCCGTGGTCCTGCCGGTCGCGACGATCCTCGGCCTCGCCTTCCCGACCGCCTCCGCGCTCCTGCGCGACGAGCTCGGCGAGGCCGGATCCGAGTCCGGCGCGCTGCTTGCCTCCAACACGGTCGGGGCGATCGTCGGCAGCCTCGTGATCCCGTTCGTCCTGATGCCGACGATCGGTTCGCCGGCCATCATCGTGGTGCTGGCCCTTGCCAACGCGACGCTGGGCGTCGTGCTGGCCGTGCTGGCCCGTCCACCGCGTCGCGTGCTCGCCGCGGTCGGGGTCGCGGTCGCCGTGGCGATCGGCGTCGTCGCGGCGCGCCCGGGCGCGATCAACCAGCCGAACGTCGCCCTGATCACGTCGCTCGGCGGCACGATCTTCGCGTCGGACGAGGACGAGATCGCGTCGGTACAGGCAGGCCAGAAGTCGTCGACGCCGGAGCTGTGGGTGGCCGGCACGTCGATGACGCTGCTGACCGTGGACGCCAAGCTGATGCCGATCCTGCCGCTCATCGCGCGGCCCGACTCGGATCGCGCGCTGGTCGTCGCGTTCGGCATGGGGACCGCGTTCCGTTCGGCGTTGATCGCCGGGATGCGGACCGATGTCGTCGAGCTCGTCCCGTCCGTGCCGCAGATGTTCGGCTGGTACTACGCCGATGCCGACCAGGTCCTCGCCGATCCCGACGGCCGGCTGGTCGTCGACCGACGGCCGCAACCACCTCGAGCTCGCGACCGAGGCGTTCGACATCATCGTCACCGACCCGCCGCCACCGATCGAGAGCTCGGGCGCGTCGGTCATCTCGTCGCGCGAGTACTACGAGGCCGGCCGCGACCATCTCACGCCGGGCGGGGTGATGATGCAGTGGGTACCGTTCGGCGCCCCGGAGGCGGAGCTCAAGGAGCACATCCGGACGTTCACCGCGGTGTTCGACGAGGTCCTTCTGGTCCGCGGCGCCGGCGGGTACGGGTTCTACATGCTCGGCTCGGACGAGCCCATCGTCCTCGATCCCGAGGTCGCCACCGAGGTCCTCGGGCGGCCGGGCGTCCTCGAGGACATCTCGTCGGCGTACGACTCGCCGGCCGACACCGTCGCCGGCTGGCTCGACGTCATCGATCGCCAGACGTGGTTCACCGACGACGCTGCCCGCGCCTACGTCGGCGATGGCCACCTGATCACCGACGACCGCCCCCGGCCCGAGTACTTCCTGCTCCGTCGCTGGCTCGGGATCGGCTGACGCGACGGGCGCGACCGCGGCCAGTTGCGTCCACAACCACTTCCGGCGCCCGGTGCTATCCTCGCGCCGATGTCCGTCCCCACACTCGACGTCGAGCCCGCGTGTCCCGGGCCTGTCGAGGCCCTTCCCCGACGCACGACCGTCGACGCGCGCGCCGCTCCATGCCGAGCAGCGCCCGTTCGACGCCATCCCGCGCTCGACGTGGGACCGGCTCGCCGACCTCAGCCCGTGGGCGACGCCGTTCTCCGCGTGGGCCTTCCACCGAGCGTGGTGGGACGGCTACGGCCCCAACGCCCACGAGGAGATCCTCGTCGTCTGCCGCGGTGACGCGACGACCGACCCTGAACCGGTCGCGATCGTGCCGCTGATGCACCGCCACGAGGTCGAGCCGACCGACGCCGAGACGCAGACGACCATCCGTCCCGGGGCGGGGCTGCGCCTGACGCCCGTGTCGCCGACCGCCACGGCCATCCTGTTCGCCGCCTCGTACCACGCCGACTACGCCACGGTCCTGGCCGACCCGGCCGACCTGCCCGCGGTGGCCGAGGCCGTCGCCGACTATGTGGCCAGCGCCGAGAGCGGCGACTGGGACGTGGTCGACCTGCGCCGGCTCCGCTGCGCCGACCCGACCGGCGTCGCGCTGGCGGCCGCGTTCGGTACGCGCGAGGTCGCCAACGGCTGGACGCTCAACGTCGACCGCGAGGACGTCTGCCCGGTCGTCACGTTCCCCGAGGGCGTCGACATGGACGGGCTACCTCGCGACGCTCGGCAAGAAGCAGCGCCACGAGATCCGCCGCAAGGTCCGGCGGGCCGAGGCCAGCGGTGCCGGTCCGGATGGTCGATTCGACCGACCCGCTGGCCGACCTCGAGGAGTTCATCGACCTCCACCAGCGACGCTGGGGCGCCGACGGGCTGTTCCCGCCGACCGCCGGCGGCGAGCAGAGCCGGGTGATGTTCCGCCGGCTGTTCGAGCTGTTCGGCACCGGCGGACCGCTCGGGCTGACGAAGCTGTTCGTCGGCGATCGGCAGGTCGCCGCGGGCGTCCATTTCGAGACCGATGACGGACCTGCTCTTCTACAACGCCGGCATCGATCCCGGACGCGCGCGACCTGTCGCCGGGCGTGCTGCTGACCTACGCCTACGTCCAGCGCGCCCTCGACCACGGGCTCCGGCGGCTCGACTTCCTGCGCGGCAACGAGTCGTACAAGTACGAGTGGGGCGCGGTGGACGAGCCGATCCAGCGCCTGCTCCTGCGGCGGGCCGTCTGATGGGCATCGGCCACCACGGCCGCCTCGATCCGTGCCTCGAGACGGTCGTGCGGCCGGCGCCGCTGGCGGACCGCATCCGGGTCGTCGAGGTCCTCTCGACCGGCACGAACGGCGGCGCCCAGGAGCACCTCCACGGGCTGGTGAGCCGGATGGACCCGAGCCGGTTCGACGTCTCGATCGTGGCGCTGTCGCACGGCAGCGCGGTCCGCAAGCTGCAGCGGGCCGGGTTCGACGTGCTGGTCATCGACGAGCCGGACGACGCCATCGCCGTCGGCGCGCTGGCGGCGCACCTGGTCGACGTGCGGCCCGACGTCATCCACAACCACATGTACCGCGCCGAGCTGGTCGGCACGCGCGCGGCCATCGCCCTGGGCGAGATCGGGCATCGGCGCCCGTACATCGTGTCGACCGTCCACTCGAGCCGCGTCCGGTCCGACGAGGACCGCGAGATGCTGCGCCTGCTCACCCCGCAGATGGATCAGCTCATCGCGGTCTCGAGGATGATCGAGGACAAGCTCGAGCGCGAGGGGCGGACGACTGCGCCCATCCGCCTCATCTACAACGGCGTCGACCTGTCGTCGTACGACCACACCGAGCCGTGCTGCACGCTGCCCGAGGAGTACGGGCTGGAGCCGGGCTCGCAGATCGTCGGCGTCGTCGCCCGACTCGAGCCGGAGAAGGGCCACCCGACCCTGCTCGAGGCCTGGCCGGCGGTCCTTCGCGCGGTGCCGGACGCCTACCTGCTGATCGTCGGCGAAGGGTCGCGGCGGGAGGCACTCGAGGCGCTCGCGCGCCAGCTCCGCATCGCCCATCGCGTGGTCTTCACCGGGCGGCGCGACGACGTGCCGTCGGTCACGGCCGCGCTCGACGTGGCCGTGCTGCCCTCGTATCGCGAGGCGCAGGGCCTGTCGATCCTCGAGGCGCTGGCGCTGTCGCGGCCGGTCGTCGCGTCGAACGTCGGCGGGATCCCCGAGATGATCACCGACGGCGTCAACGGGCTGCTCGTCCCGCCGCACGACCCGGACGCACTGGCCGCGGCGATCGTCCGCCTGCTGCGCGACCACCCGCTGGCCGACACGCTGGGTCGACGCGGCCACGACATGGTCCACGACCGCTTCTGCATCGACCTCATGGTCGATGCCGTCCAGGCGATCTACGAGACGGGCGCACGCACGGTCCGGCCGTCGGAGCTGCCCGAGGTGGCGGCCGCCGTCTGACGACCGGCGCGGGACCGGGACCATCGACCCGGTGCCGGCTGGCACCGCGGCGCATAGCATTCCCGCGATGTCCCTCGGCGCGCTCTGGACGTTCCTCGCGATCTCACTGCCGATGCTGGCGGCGCTCCTCGCGCCGATGTCGACGGTCGACCTGACGTACCACCTGCGCGCCGGTGCCGAGATCGCCGCGAGCGGGTCGATCCCGACGGTCGACACGTGGACCTTCACCGGCGGCGGGCGAGCCATGGTTCGACCAGCAGTGGGGCGCGCAGGTGATCCTGCGCGTCGACCGAGGCGATCGGCGGGTGGACGGGCCTGGCCGTGCTGCGGGCGGCCCTGACCGGGGTCATCTTCGGCTCGCTGTTCAGCATCGCCCGGCATCGCGGGCTCGACGCCCGGGTCGCCGCGCTGCTGACGCTGGCGGCCTTCGTCGTGGCCGCACCGGCGATGGCGCTCCGGCCACAGCTGCTCGGGCATGGCCTTCTTCGCCGTGCTCCTCGTCATCATCGACCGGCGGCGGACGACGCCTCGACTGCTGTGGACGGCGCCGCTGCTCGTCGCGATCTGGGCGAACGTCCACGGCAGCTTCTTCCTCGGGCCGGTCAGCCTCGGCCTGGCGTGGCTCGCCGACCTCCACGATCGGTCCGCGCGGGCGAACACGACGCTGGCCGTGGCGCTGGTGAGCGCCGCTCGCGGCCTGCCTCACACCGTTCGGACCGACGGTCTGGCTGTACGCGATCGGGCTGTCGTCGAACGCGGAGGTCAGCACCCGCGTCACGGAGTGGCAGCCGACATCGCTCCGCACGCGTCCCGGGCATCCTGTTCTTCGCGTCGGCCGGGGCGGTCGTCGCGCTGCTCGCCCGACGGGGCCGCCCGACCCCATGGCCGACGCTCGCCTGGCTGGCCGTCTTCTTCGTCGATCGGCGCGTACGCGGAGCGCGGGGTCGCCTGGTGGCCGCTCGCGGCGATGGTCGCCGTGGTCGGCCTGCTCGAGCCACGGGCGGTGACGGCGCGAACCGAGTCGACCACGATCCGCCGCGCGAACGCCCTGGTGGCCGCGGTCATCGTCGTCGCCGGGGTCGCGCTGCTGCCGGTGTGGCGCCCGATCGAGCCGCGGACCGGGGTGCCCGCCGGGCGTGCTGGCGGATGCCCCGCCGGGCGTCACCGAGGCGCTGCGATCGGCGGTCACCGCGGGCGACCGGATCTTCAACCCGCAGCGCTGGGGCTCGTGGATCGAGTACGCCGTCCCGGAGGCCCTCGTCGCGATCGATTCGCGCGTCGAGTTCTTCCCGCCCGGGCGTCTGGCGCGAGGTCGACGCGGTCGAGGCCGCGGGCGACGGTTGGGCCGAGTGGCTCGACGCCTCGGACGTGCGCTTCGTCGTCACGATGCCGTCCCAGCGTGCGCTCGCGGACCGCTTGATCGCGGCCGGCTGGGGGACGCACTACGAGGGTCCGGACGGCGCTCATCCTCACCCGCGACTAGGACCATCGGTGCGGTGACGGCGCGCACCGGGCGACTAGACTCGTCCGCATGACCCACGAACCCATGGAACTCGACGTCGTCGTCCTCGGTGGCGGCGGCCATGTCGGGCTGCCACTGAGCCTGACGCTCGCCGACGCCGGCCTGCGCGTCGGCGTGTACGACACGAACCAGGCGACGCTCGACAGGATCGCGTCCGGCGAGATGCCGTTCCTCGAGACCGGCGCCGACGAGCTGCTGCGGTCGGTCCTCGCGACCGGGCGCCTCGAGCTCGGGCACGTCGGGCGAGATGATCGAGCGCACCGAGACGCTGATCGTCGTCGTCGGCACGCCGGTGGACGAGTTCCTCGGCCCGTCGATGACGGTCTTCGAACGGGTCGTGGACCAGGTCGCGCCGCACCTGCGCAAGGGCGCGCTCGTCGTGATGCGGAGCACGGTCTATCCGGGCACCACGGCCTACGTCCGGCAGCACCTCGAGGAGGCCGGCTGCGAGGTCGACGTGGCGTTCTGCCCCGAGCGCATCGCCGAGGGGCACGCGCTCGAGGAGCTGCACAGCCTGCCGCAGATCATCGGCGCCGACGACGACCGGGCGGCGGACCGGGCGACCGCGCTGTTCCGGCACCTGGTCGAGAAGACCGTCCGGACCTCGACCAAGGAAGCCGAGCTGGCGAAGCTCTTCACCAACACGTGGCGGTACATGAAGTTCGCGGTCGCGAACCAGTTCTTCATGATCGCCGACCAGGCCGGCGTCGACTACACCAACGTGCTGCGGGCGATCCGCGAGGACTATCCGCGCGCCGCCGACCTGCCGGGGCCCGGGTTCGCCGCCGGTCCGTGCCTGTTCAAGGACGCGATGCAGCTCGCGGCGTTCACGACGCGACCACTTCCCGATGGGCCAGGCCGCGATGCAGGTCAACGAGGGGCTGCCCGCGTACATCGTCGCGGCCTGGAGCGCCGCTACGGCGGCCTCAAGGGCAAGACCGTCGGGATCCTCGGCATGGCGTTCAAGGCCGAGTCGGACGACACGCGCGCGTCGCTCTCGTACAAGCTGCGCAAGCTCCTGTCGTGGGCCGGCGCCGACGTGCTCTCGCACCGACCCGTACGTCGAGGACGACCGCCTCGTCACGCTGGACTGCGTTCTCGAGGAGAGCGACGTCATCGTGCTCGGCGCCCCGCATCGCGCGTATCGCGGTCTCGACGTCGGCGGCAAGGACGTCATCGACGTGTGGGGCGTGCTCGGCGGCGGGATCCGGCTCTGATGCGCGTCCTCGTCACCGGCGCCGCCGGGTTCATCAACGGCTACCTCGTCCCGGAGCTGCTCGAGGCCGGCCACGAGGTCGTCGGCCTCGACGACTTCTCGAAGTACGGTCGCCTCACGAAGTCGTACGACGACCATCCGTGCTACCGCTTCGTCGAGGGCGATGCCAAGGACACCGCGCTCATGCGCGAGCTGGCGGCCGACGTCGACCAGGTCGTCGCCTCCGCCGCGATGATCGGCGGGATCAGCTACTTCCACGAGTTCGCCTACGACCTGCATCGCCGAGAACGAGCGCATCCTCGCGTCGACGTTCGACGCGGCCATCGCGGCCCACCGCGACGGGCACCTCCAGCGCATCGTCGTGGTGTCGTCGTCGATGGTCTACGAGTCGGCGACGGTCTTCCCGACGCCCGAGGGCGCGGAGCTCACGTCGCCGCCGCCGATCTCGACCTACGGCTTCCAGAAGCTCGCGGCCGAGTACTTCGCCAAGGGCGCGTGGGAGCAGTACGAGCTGCCGTACACGATCGTCCGCCCGTTCAACTGCGTCGGCATCGGCGAGCGCCGTGCGCTGCGCGACACCGACATCATGTCCGGCAACGTGAAGCTCGCCCTGTCGCCACGTCGTCCCCGACCTCGTGCTCAAGGTGCTCAAGGGCCAGGACCCGCTGCACATCCTCGGCGACGGCTCGCAGGTGCGCCACTACACGTACGGCGGCGACCTCGCCCACGGCATCCGGCTGGCGATGGAGTCCGACCGGCTCGTCAACGAGGACGTCAACCTCTCGACGGCCGCATCGACGACGGTGCTCGAGCTGGCGTCGACGCGATCTGGCACAAGATCCACGGCCCCGATCGCGAGTTCCGGTACGTGTCCGACCCGCCGTTCGAGCACGACGTGCAGCTGCGCGTGCCGGACGTTCGCAAGGCCCATGAGCTGCTCGGCTTCGAGGCCACGACGACCCTCGACACGATGCTCGACGAGGTCATCCCCTGGATCCGTGACGAGGTGGAGGCCGGCCGGCTGTGAGCCGGCTCCTGCCGGAGCTGTACGGGGCCCGGTTCGACGAGCGCGAGGTCAGCGCCAAGGACGCGGTCTGGCGCGAGATCGTCGGCTTCCTCGACCGCTACATCGACCACGACGCTCCGATCCTCGACCTCGCCTGCGACCGCGGCCATTTCATCCGCTGGATCCACGCCCCTGACCGGTGGGCGACCGACATCCGCGACATGCGCGACGCGCTGCCCGAGGACATCCGGTTCGTCCAGGCGTCCGGGCTCGACCTGGCCGACCACCTCCCGAACGGCTACTTCGGGACCGTCTTCATGAGCAACTACCTCGAGCACCTGGATTCGAGCGAGGCGGTCATCGAGCAGCTCCGGGTCGTGCGCCGCCTGCTCCGGCCGGGCGGTCGCGCGATCGTCCTGCAGCCGAACATCCGTCTCGTCGGGCCGCGCTACTGGGACTTCATCGACCACAAGGTGGCGCTGACCGAGCGCAGCCTGCTCGAGGCGGCCGAGCTGGCGAACCTGCACACGGTCGAGCTGATCACGCGCTTCATCCCGTACTCGACCAAGGGCCGGCTGCCGACCGGCGCGCGGCTCGTGCGGGCCTACCTGCGCTTCCGCCCGGCGTGGTGGGCTGCTCGGCCGGCAGACGCTCCTCGTCTGCGAGGCGCGGGCAGTGACCGGCCCGGAGCTGTCGATCGTCATGCCCGTCTTCAAGGAGGGCGAGGCGATCGTGCCGGCGGTCGAGGCGCTCGAGCGCGACATCCGCACGAGCCACGAGATCCTGGTCGTCTACGACTTCGACGAGGACCCGACGGTGCCCGGTCATCGAGCGGCTGGCGACCGCGCACCCGGCCGTCCGCGGCCTGCGCAACGACCTCGGCCGAGGCGTGCTCAACGCGATGAAGGCCGGCATCGCCGCATCGCGCTCGCCGTACGTGCTGATCACGATGGCCGACGGCTCGGACGAGCCGCACATCGTCGACTCGATGGTCGATCTCGCGCGCGGCGGCGCCGACGTCGTCGCGGCCTCGCGCTACATGCGCGGCGGCCGGCAGGTCGGTGGGCCGTTCCTCAAGCGGCTGATGAGCCGGACCGCCGGACTGACCCTCCACTGGTTCGCCCGCGTCCCGACCCACGACCCGACCAACAACTTCAAGCTGTACGCCCGCCGCTTCCTCGACGCGGTGACGATCGAGAGCACCGCCGGCTTCGAGCTCGCGCTCGAGCTGACCGTCAAGGCGATCGCTCCAGGGCCGGGGCGTCGCCGAGGTCCCGACCACCTGGCGTGACCGGACCGCCGGCGAGAGCAACTTCAAGCTGCGCAAGTGGCTGCCCCACTACCTGCACTGGTACCGCGAGGCGTTCGTCGGCCGCTGGTTCGGGTCCGCCCGTCGCGCAACGCGATGATCGGGCGCCTTCGCCTCGCGATCGGGCGGATCGGGCTGCCGGCCTGGTTCATCGTCATCGACCTGCTGTGGATCGCCAAGCCGGACGCGCTGGCGATCGATGCGTTCCACTACCAGCGCGCCACCGACGCCTGGCTGGCGGGCGGCGACCCGTAGGCCGTCACCGTCGGCGGGATCCCGTACCTCGCCGGTCCGCACACGCTGCTCTTCTACGCGCCGACCAGCCTGCTCCCGCTCGGGCCGTCTCCGCGGCGCTCTGGATGGGGCTCGGCGTCGTCGCGACGGCGTGGACGATCCGACGCCTCGGCTTGCCGCTCTGGTGGATGCTGTTCCCGCCCGCGCTGCACGCGATGTGGAACGGCAACCCGCAGTCGATCGCGCTCGCGCTCCTGCTCGTCGGGGGCTCGCTCGCGGCCGCCGCCGGTGTCGCGCTCAAGCTCTACACGGCGCTCGCCGCTGGTCTTCCGGCCGAGGGCCATCGTCGCCTCGGCCGTCGTGCTGCTGGTGACGCTGCCGATCGTGCCCTGGCAGGAGTACCTGCAGCAGGGTCAGGCGATCAGCGGCCATCTGCAGACGGCCTGGAACGGCAGCGCCTGGCGCCTGCCCGTCCTGATCCCGTTCGTCGTGGCGGCGCTGTGGGTCCTGCGCCGGCAAGGGCGCCGAGTGGTTCGTGGTCCCGGCCCTCTTCCCGGCGACCCAGTTCTACTACGTGGCGATGGCGCTGCCGGCGCTCGTCGGGCGCCCGGTCGTGGCCGCCCTGTTCGCGCTGCCGATGGTGCTGATGACGCCGCTCGTCGTGATCGCGCTGGCGATCATCGTCGTCCTCGACGAGCGAGCGCCGCGATGGCGAGCGCGGCTGCCCTGGCCGTCAGTCGCTGATCCCGGGGATGGGCGCGCCCTCGATGAGCCGGCGCCGGGCCTCGGCAAGGATGTCGGGTGGGATGGGCCGGACGGCCCACGGCGCGAGTACGTCTGAGCGCGGATCCCCGTACGACGCCACGATCTGATCGAGCCGGTTCGGCGACGGCACGAGGACGAGCGACCGGTCGAGGTCGACGCCGTCAGGACGATCCGGGTCGATCGCCACGGTCACGAGGGCGCGGGTCATGTCGGCCCGGTCGAGGAAGATCTCCCGGCCCAGCACCAGCAGCCCGACGTTGACGGTCAGCGCGATCGCCACCCACGCAGCGAGGGCCGCGATCGCCGCCAGCCGTCGCGTCCCGGCGCGTGGCAGCTCGACCGGCCCGAGGACGTCCCCAAGCGCGACGAGCGCCAGGATCCCCGACGCGTACGTGTAGCGGGTGTAGTCGATGATGCCCTCGAACAGCTGCGCCCGGACCAGCCCGGTCAGCGCGTACTGCAGAGCGATGGCCGCCACGATGGCGACGGCCCGGACCGGGAACCGCCGCCGTCGCCACGACCACCAGGCCGCGGCCGCGACCGTCGCCGCCAGCGCGATCTCCTTGACCCCGGGCAGGCCCAGCACGCTGCCGACCGCGTTGCTCAGGCCGTCCAGCACCGACGCCGGCACGTCGAGCAGGGCCGCCGCCGTGATCGGGTCGCGGAACGTCTCGAGCCCGGTGCGGCCGGACGTCAGGAACCAGACCCCGTACGCGGCCGCCGGCAGGGCCAGCAGGAGGACGAACCGTCGCCAGCGTGGCGTCATGAGCCATTCCAGACCGACCGCCACCGACATCGCGATGCCGATGCCCGAGCACGCCAGCGAGGCGAGCAGGAGCGCCGCGACGGTGCCTGCCCGGCCGAGGCTCGCGTCGCGGTCGGTCACGAGCAGCGCCGCCAGACCGAGGCCGACCGACGCGACGAACCCGGTCTGGAAACCCCAGTAGAGGTTCTCGAACCCGGACCCGAAGAACAGCACGATGGCGCTGCCGAGCACGGCCACGAGGGGGCCGGTGGATCGCTCGAGCAGGAGGTAGAGGAGCGCTGCCACGACCAGGTGGAGCAGCTCCACCACGACCAGATACGGGACGTACGACCCGATCCCGACCGTCTCGACCATGAGCCGGTAGACGATCGCCGGGAGCGTCACCCAGTGCTCGTTGTGGGGCGTCCACCACGACGCTGGATCCGTCAGCGACCGCTCCGCGAGGAATGCCCACTCGTCCGAGAAGAACGTCATGCCGAGACCGAGCCCGATGACGACGACGAAGCTGACGAGCGCGAGGACCGCGAAGACGCGGCGGCCCGTCCGCGCGGTCACGGGTCGGCGGGCGACGTCGTCGGCTCCCGGCGCGTGGCCATGTGCACGAGGTAGAGCGTGCACCCCGTCAGCACCAGCGATCCGATGATCGTCACGGGACCGTGCCCCGGGATGGTCCGCTCCGTCGCCGCATTCGGCGGGATCGCGCTGAAGAAGTTCAGCATCACGACGAAGCCGAGCACCTCCCAGACGAGCCTGATGCGTCGCTCGTAGAAGAGGACCAGCACGATCACGACGGCCGCGTACGAGTAGCGCTCGTGCATCTGCGTCATGAACGTGAAGAACGTCATGACCGACGCCGCCAGACCGAGCACCAGCCGTTCCGGTCGGGCGTCGCGGACGATGGCCAGGGCGATCAGTCCGGCGACCGATGCCGTCGCCACGTAGCCGATCTGCCGGAACGTGATCGGGCCGATGATCGGCGACATCGTCACGGACGAACATCCCCCCGGCGGCGACCTCCTGGAAGATCCACCACGGGTTCCACGCCCGGAGCGAGAGGATCGAGAACACTTCCGTCGAGTAGGTCCGGACGGACGCGAGGTAGTCGGCCGGCCCGCCGTACGGGATGAACGGCAGCCACAGCACGACGATCACCGCGAGGCCGATGGCCGCGGCACGGGCGAGTCAGGCGGATGCCGCCCGTCGCCCAGAACCACGCCGCGAAGGGCAGGATGAACGGGATCGCCTGCGGCTTGGTCATCAGCGACACCGCGAGGAGCGCCGCGGCCAGCCCGTTGCGGCCGTTGATGGCGGCGATGGTCGCGCCGAGGCCGCTCAGGACGAAGATCGACTCGTACTGGCCCCACCAGGCGCTCACGTCGAACACGACCGGGTGGAGCATGACCGCAGCCGCGCCGATCGCCGCCCAGCCCGGGCGGGCGCGCAGCCGTAGACGACGAGCGCCGCCAGCCCGAAGTCGGCGAGCGTGGCCGGCAGCTTCATGAGCGCCCGGATCGCCGGGGTCGGACGCATCGGTGACGGTCGCGAACGCCGGCTGGATGAGGGCCAGCAACGCCCAGATGTAGGCCATGACCGGCCCGAACGTCACCGGCCCGGCATCGGTGCCGCCGTAGAGCGTCCCGAGGCCCTCGGTCGCGATGTGGTGGACCCAGCCGACGAACTGGTCGAGGTCGCCGCGCAGGCCCTCGAGCGGCAGCAGCCACAGGCGGATCAGCACACCCGCGGCGAGCGCCCCGAAGAGGACGATCCGGTCGGCCCGACGCCAGCCGGCCATCACCGACTTAGACGCGGCTCGTCCGCCAGTAGCGCTCGGCGGGGCCGGCGATCTCGCCGATGAGCCCCAGCGCCGCCCCACAGCTGCGCACGGCGTCGGCCATCTCGCGGGTCCCGTCGAACAGGCGCTCGATCTGGCTCTTGTAGATGTCGATGCCGGTGATCTTGCGCTCGATCTGGTCGCTGATGTCGGCGTACGCCGGGAACATGCTCACGTTCGACGGCATGCCGCTGAAGGCCCCCGCGTCGAGGTCGTCGAGCGTCCGGAAGTCGCTCCACCACGAATACGGGAAGTCCTCGTAGAAGACGACGGCGCCTGCGTACTCCGGACCGGGCATGATCCAGCGCTCGGCCGATGTCAGGAGGTCGATGCCGGCATCGCGGCACAGCCGGTGGTCGACGTGCCCGCCGATGCCGAGCGGGAGGTAGATCTGCTGCGGCTCGAGCCGGTCGATCTCGCGACGAAGGAGCTCGGACGGCCGGATGTCGCCCTCGAGCGGCGCACCGAGTAGCTGCGTCGTCGCCCTGGTAGCCGCGGAAGACCGCGTCGGGCAGGTCGAGGAACACGATCGACGCCTCGGCGAAGTAGGCGTAGCGCTCGTCTTCGAGCCGGCGCTGCGCCATCAGGTCGCCGGCCGACGCCGCGTCGACGACCTCCTCGGTCAGCACCGCGCCCTGCGTCGAGAGCTCGTCGATGACCGGCTGGCCGGCCAGCGACTCGTTGCGGATGCTGGCACGTCGGTACCACGACGACCGCTGCCAGAAGCGCTTGGCGGCCGCATCGGTATCGACCTGGGTCGCCTCGAGCGACTCGTCGTCGGCCGCCCAGCTGGTCAGCAGCGGGTAGTCGGGCAGGATCGCGCTGCGGTTGAACGCCTCGGTCGACGGCCACAACGTCTTCGACCCGAACCCCAGCGCCTCGCGCTGGTAGCTGGTCAGTCCCATCGGTCCCGGCGTTGCCCGAGAAGACCGTGATGATCGCCACGTTCTGGCCGACCTCGCGCAGGCTGGCGATGAGCCCGCCGCAGGACAGGGCGACGTCGTCCGGATGGGGCGCGACGAAGACGTGGGTCATGGCCGGGCGAGTATACCGAGCGGGTTCTGCCCGGGATCAGAACCAGCCGCGGTGGCGGCCGATGGGCGTCCGCGAGGCTCGTCCGGGAAACCCGCCCGGCCCGATGAGCGGTACGAACACGACGGCCCCGTGCGGCGTATCGCGCCAGTCGTCGCCGTGACGGACGACCTGCGTGAGGATCTGGTGGTCACGGGGCCCGACCGGGATGACGAGTCGCCCGCCGTCGGCCAGCTGCTCGCGCAGCTCGGTCGGGATCGACGGCGCCGCGGCCGTGACGATGATCCCGTCCCACGGGGAACCGGCCGGGTCGCCGAGGCTGCCGTCGGTGATGCGGATCGTGACGCGGCCGGGCACGTCGAGCGCATCGATCCGGCCACGCGCCCTGTCGGCCAGGACCGCGTGGCGCTCGAGGCTCGTCACGTCAGCGCCGAGGGCCGCCAGGATCGCCGACTGGTAGCCGGAACCCGTACCGAGCTCGAGGACGCGGTCGCCCGGCTGCGGCGCGAGCAGCTCGGTCATGCGCGCGACGACCCACGGTTGGCTGATGGTCTGCCCGGCCTCGATCGGGACGGCCTCGTCGGCGTACGCCCGGCTTCGTTGATCTCGATCGACGAACAGCTCGCGGGGGATCCCCGCCATCGCCGCCAGCACGTGCTCGTCGCGGATGCCCCGATCGCGGAGTTGGTCCTTGACCATGCGCCGCCGATCGTCGTCAGCGCCCATGGACAGAGAGTAGCCCCCGGCGCCGCGGCCGGGACGGTTAGGACGCGGACGGGGCCGGGCTGGCGGACGGACTCGCGGACGGCGACGCCGACGGCGAGGCGGACGGCGACGTCGCAGGCGAGGCGCGACGGCGACGCGCTCGCCGAGGCGGTCGCACTCGGGCTCGCGCTCACCGACGGACCGGCGGTCGGCTCGGGGCTGGCGTCGGAAGCGGTCGGAAGATGCCGCCCGTGCCGAACAGCAGCCCATTCAGGAGGATCAGGCTGTACACCGCGACCGTCGCGATCACGAAGTACTTCGAGACGTTCTCCTTGACGTGGACCGCGATCTCCGACGGCGATGGGGCGCGCGTGCGGCCGGTGGTGGTGGTCGCTCGTCGTTGCGCGGACGTCTGGCGTGGAGCTGCGGCCGGCGGCGGGACGGGCTCGCCGGCGATCTCGCGGACCGCGGCGTCGTAGTCGTCGATGGTGGTGGCATCGCGTCGGCGTCGTCGGCATCGGCGTCGTCGGCTTCGTCGAGCAGCTCGTCCTCGTCGTCATCGAGCGACTCGACGGTCTCGTCGTCGATCTCGTCGGCAGTGGGCTCGAGCTCGCCTTGGACCTCGTCGTCAGGCGCGCGGTCACGGGGTTCGGTCACCGGTGCGTCATCACTCCTGGGCTCGGCGGGGGCCGACGGTCGGGCGCCGCAGGCGGGCGAAAGGATACCGGATAGCCGGTCATGCCTCGCGGACCGCGGGCACGAACCAGCCCGCCAGCCCGGCCACCATCGTCACCAACCCGAACGCGGCGATCACCGTCGTCACGCCGATCGCCTGCGCCAGCAGGCCGCCCAGCGCGATCGACAGCGTCATCGCGCCGAACACCAGCGAGAACCGGAACGAGACGACGCGTCCGATGAGGTTGGGCGGCGTCCGTTCCTGGAACAGGGTCTGGCTCGGGATGATGAACACCATGTTGGCGATGCCGATGCCGAAGGCGATCGCGAGCACGACCCCGAGGCTGCCCGACAGGGCCATCAGCGTGGTGAACAGGCCGAGGGCGGCGTAGCCGGCGATGATCATGCGGCCCTTGGCGAGCCGTGCCCCGATCAGGCCGATGACGAACCCGCCGACCAGGTTGCCGGCGCCCTGGCTGCCCTCGATGAAGCCGTAGGCAGCCCGCCAGTCGAGGCCCTGGCTGCCGAACACTTCCTCGGCGAAGACCGGGGTCTGGCCGATCAGGACGCCGATCGTCAGCTGTGCCACGACGCCCTGGAGCGTGTTCGCCAGCAGGACCGGCTCGTTGCGAAGGAACCGCCAGCCGGCCAGCATCTCGCTCCGGAAGCCGCTCGCCGCAGACCCGTCGGTGGCGTCCGTGGCGGACCGAGGGAGCGGCCGGGCGGCGAGCGTGCTGAGGAGTAGCGCGGAGGCGAGGTAGGTCGCCGAATCGAACCAGAAGGCGAGTGGCACCGCGTCCGCGACGAGCGCCACGAACAGGCCCGCCAGCGGGAAGCCGATGACGTCGGCCATGGTCTCGCCGACCCACAACGCGGAGTTCGCGGTCAGCAGCTCGTCCTCGCGGACGAGCCGGGGCAGGATCGCCACCCGCGCCGGCCGGAAGAAGATCGAGATCGACGTCAGGGCGAAGACGAGGGGGAAGACCAGGAGGACGTTGGTCGCGGCAGCGATCGGCATCAACAGCACCGTCGCGGCGCGCAGGACGTCGCTGACGATCATGACCTCGCGGTGGTCCCAGCGGTCGACCAGGGTCCCGGCGACCGGTCCCAGCAACAGGTTCGGCAGGGTCGCTGCCACGAACACGGCCGCCACCGCGACCGGCGAGCCGGTGATCACGAAGACGAAGGCGGCGATGGCGACCTGATGGACGCGGTCGCCGAACAGCGAGATCAGCTGGCCCGCCCACAGGGCGCTGAACGAGCCGTTGAGCGCAAGACGGACGTACGGGTGGCGCCGCAGGCGCGCGAGGATCTCGGGGGAGGGCCTGGGGACCGGGATGGTCGGCGGCGGTGCCGTGGCATCCCTGGTCGGCGCGCCCGTCGCCGTGGCGGCCGGTGCCGCTGGGGCCGCGAGCCGCTGGCGGCCCGCCCCGAGGACCGTCGGCCGGTTCAAGGACGCGGACTGCTCGAGGCCCGGTGCCAGACCGGACGGGGGCGGCAGGGCGACGCCCTCGCGGCCGAGCCGGCGCCGCAGCTCGGCGTCCGCCTGCTCTTCGGCTGGCGTCGGGACGCGGACGACGCCGGCGAACAGGAAGAACCCGAGACCGAGCCCGAGGAACAGGTCGCCCAGCGAGTACACGTTCCGGATGACCGGGATCGGCACCGGGATGATGTCGCCGAGGATGAGCAGGCGGCCGAGGAAGTCCTGGACGTCCGCCTCGACGACGACGTGGAATGCCCGATCGACGTCCCCCGTCGTCAGCCCGGCCGCGCCGAGGGCGGGCTCGAGGATCGGCATGTAGCCGCCGTTGACGACGATGACCAGGGCGTTCGACAGGACGCCCAGGAATGCGAGGCTCAGGCCCGGGTACGACCGGTTGACCCAGAGAGCAACGAGCAGCAGGCCGAACGCCGTGGCGAGCAATGGCAGTCGGAACGACTCGACCACGCCGATCTGGGCGCCGAGGGCCGCCTCGGTCGCGAAGCGGACCACCACGGCCGAGACGAGCAGCCAGGTCCAGCGCAGCTGGATGTGGGCGAGGTTTGCGAGCCGGCCGCCCGCCAGGAGGCCGAGGAGCAGGCCGAGCAGGATCCCGCCGATCAGCACCGCGTCATGATGCTGGAGCGGGGTCGGCTGTCGTCAGGCCTGTTCGGTGGCGTGGGCGGCGTTCGGGGCGGGGTTCGTGACGGGCGGCTCCGCGAGGCGCGTTGCGGCGGCCTGGCCGAGAAGCGGGATCGGTCGTGGCTGGACGGTGCGCCCCGGATCGGCGACACCCTCGACGTGGTGGGTCCGCACGAACGCGTCGACCACGACCGGGTCGAACTGGATGCCGGCGAACTTGCGCAGCTCCGCGAGCGCCTGCTCGGCAGTCAGCGGGGTCATGCGGTAGGGGCGGGCGGCGGTCATCGCCTCGAACGCGTCCGCGACGTGGAGGACACGGGCGAGCTTGGGGATCTCGTCGCCGATGAGCCGATCCGGGTAGCCCGAGCCGTTGTACCACTCGTGGTGGTGGCGGATGATCGGCAGCTCCGGGGCGAGCTTGGTGACCGGCGCGATGATCTGGGCACCGAGCACCGGGTGCGCGTTCATGATCATCCGCTCGTCCTTGTTCAGGCGCTCCTGCTTGAGCAGGACGCGGTCCGGTACGCCGATCTTGCCGACGTCGTGGAGCAGGCCACCCCACTCGAGCGCCTCCAGCTCCGCGTCGTTGACGTGCATCACGCGGCCGATGTCGACGGCGATCTCCTTGACCCGATGGCTGTGCTTGGCCGTGAACGGGTCGCGCTTGTCGACCGCCTCGGCCAGCGCACCGATCGTCTGCGTGAACATCTCGCGCATCTCGATGAAGCGCTGGTACGCCAGGCGGGTCGAGTACAGCGGCACCGCGAACAGCGCAGTGGCCCACCACTGGACGGCATAGACCACGGTCATCAGCCACGCCAACGGAGCGAGCGCGACTACGCTGCCCAAGATCCCTCGAATGTCCCCGAAGAGCACGTCGCGTGGCGACTGCCCAGTCCGAAGTCCGAGCGCAATGAGACACAAGTGTCAGGTTCGCCGCGATGAAGACCAAGGCTGCGACCATCGCTGATACGAAGTCCCAAGCCTGGCCAGCGCCGAGAGGCAAGAGGAACTCACGGAGGGTCCCGGCGAGAACTGCGGGCAGCACCAATGCGGCGTGATTTGCCAGTGTTCCGTACCAAGGGATACGACCTCGAAGCTCACGAACCTCTGTCGTGCCAATCGCGGCCACCCAACCCGCGACCGCGGGACCTCCGAGGAATAGGGACCCCATGATCGGGGCAATCGCGACGGCCTGTTGAGTACCCCGAGGAAGCTGAACGGGAAACGCCGACCCAATCAGCGTCAACAAGGTCCAGTAGGCGATCCCTAGCAGGTACTCGACGGAAGTTGGCGATCCGGACTGACCCGGTAGTGGGATCGCGATCGCAGGCTTCGGCGGGAATACAAAAGTCGCGGTCACCAACGCGAAGGCGCCGATGACCACGACCGTGGCGATGTAGAGCTTGAGGGACTCTGGGCATCGTTTCCTAGCTGGCCACCTACCTCAACTCTACGGCCGATGCCGTGAGATCAGTAATGGGCCAACCGTACTAGAAGCCCCTAAGGGAAGCCCCTCCGGCGAGTGCGATCATCGCGACGCTCGATAGCGCCAGAGCGATGCGCATTACTCGGTCTCTCATCTTTGCAGAACCTCTACCAGGCCTTCGCGGACTCGGGTGCCACGCTCGTTCCTCCTTTGCGGCTTTCGTGCTTCTGGGGAACACGAAAACCGACCTGACTCCGAGTCGGTCGGTTGCACTAGTCGCTCCGCCTCACCCTAAGTGCCCATTTCAGGTGAGGCATCGCCGCGTCCGAGCGTCTTGACTGTTCTTCCTAGTACTGGGGTACTAGCGAAGGTGCCCGGACTTTAGGGATTTCGGACTAAACCGGTCAATACGGCACCTTACCTATCCCTATAGAGACTCCAGCGGCAAGCGGCTCAAGGCCCAGTTCATCCCGCATGTACGTTGCGTAGTGGGCGTACTGCTCGGCTGCCGCGGAGTGGGCGCCGGTCACTCGATACAGGCGAAGCAGGCATACCTCGATCTTGCTCTGCGGATGGGTCGACCTCCAGCGCTCGCCTTGCGACGGTGATCCCTCGGTCGTAGTGGCCCATGGTGAAGTCGTCCAGCACTGATCGCTCGACAATCTCGAGATACGCAGCGTGGAGCGTGTCTCGATAAGAAGCGGCCCACTCCTCGTACTCGAAGTCAAGGGCGAATCGCCCGCGATAAAGAAGGGTCAAACGGTCGACGTCGTCGGGACTGGGTCTGCTGGGCAGATCGCGTATCAGTTGCCGGCATTCGACGCTTCGGCTTGAGACGAGCTCCGCGTCGAGCCACACGACGTCACTGTCGTGATGCACATACCCGGGCGATAGGTCGTCCGAGTAGTTCTCTTCGAATACACGCCGCAAGAAGTAGATCGTCTGGTTAAGGGAGTTGACCGCTACCTCGGGATCCAGCTCGGGCCAGAGTGCGTCCAAAACTTGATCCCGTGTGGCGGACAAATCCGGCCTGGTGATTAGGTAGCAGAGCATTGCGAGGACTTTTCGACGGACCGTCGAACCAATGACAGTTCGTGTACCGACCTCGAGTGATATCCGCCCTTGGTCCTCGACTCGAACCGCGTCAGCTACCCGACGTGCCAGGGCCTTGCCAAGGTACGCTGCGGCGGGCCGTCGTCGGGCCGATCGGGCGTATCGACGAAGGCGAACGACATCGGATTTGTCGCCGATGGCTTCCAGCAGACGTGCCGCTGGGAGATTCAGATCACGAACCTCGTCATCCAGGATCTGGCGTGTGGCGGTGCGCCACCGTTCTGGATGCGTGCGCGCGGCGCCGTGGACAACCTCAAGGGCGCTCTCGCTCATTCGCGGCAACTGCGAACTGATGTCTTCGGCAAGGAAGCTAAGGTGCCATGGAGCGGATTGGCCGGTTACGGAGATCACACGATCGAGACTGGGCGCTGATGCAATGGTGGCCTGCAACAGTTCACCAAGTCGTCGGATTGCGGTTGCTCCCTGGATGGCCGCGAACTGAGTAGCCTCCCGCAGCTCTTGCCGTGCATTCCCGTCGCCACGGATTAGCGACAGGTGTGCCTTGGCCAGACGAAATGCGGCCGCAGCCCCGACGACGGTCGGAGTACCGGGCGGATAGGAGGACAGAGCGATTTCAGCGGCGTCAGCATCACGAGCCCGGATAGCATCCGACCTGTGCAAAGGGCGAGAAGTCGCTTATCGGCCAAGGTGTGAGTCGATTCATCGCCTATTTGGTCCAACAGGCTGATTGCGGTGAGTCGGGACCCGAACGAATCGAAAGCATCGGCTGCATCGGCAAAAGCCTCGTTCGGGATGTAGGTCGATGCGTCGGACACCAATCCGCTGATTAGCTCGTCTGCCTCATTGCTCCGCCCCACTCGCAGCGTGCCGAAGCCAACAGAACCCGCGCCGCCGAGTGTTCAACAAGACCCGATGTCAGAGCCAAGGCCTCGAGCGCCTCGCGAGCCTCAATTAGCGCGTCGGCTGGGCGATCCTGAACGACGGAGTTCAGAGCAAGGTTGAGCATCGTCACGCCGAAGTGGTGTGAGCTCGTCGCCTGCTGCGCCTGCGCCATCGCCCTGAGTCGTCGATTGATTGCCTCTAGATCGCGCTCGCTTCGAAACGCCGAGGACCGCGGCGCTGACGTCAGCGATTGCTCTGAGGTTGGGATCGCTACTTGAACCTTGAAGTTCGAGTGACAGCTCCAAGGCACGATCACCATCTCCGTAGTTGATCGCTAGCGTGACCAGGTTCAGTAGGGCATGGTCGCGCTGGACGGGGTCCGTGACGCCGGAGTCGAGTACCGCCTGGCTGGCGGCGATCGCCGCTTCGTAGTCGCCGTGTTGCATGTCGACCCGGCTCAGGATCAGGTCAAAGCCGGGCGGTCGCTGGTCGACGGAGATCGGGCCGATGAACGCTTCGGCGAGCGCGTACTGGCCGTTGCCCATGATCGTCGGGATCGCGCCCGCGATGACGCCCAGCATCGCTTCGGTGTCGCCGGCCTCGCGGTAGTGGTGGGCGCCCGTCTTCCAATCGCTGCTTGCGGCCGCGGCTGCGGTCCGTCGATGGAGGGCGGCGACCACCTCCGGCCCGTCCATCGAGCGAAGTCGAGCCTCGAGGAACTCACGGACGAGCGGGTGGTAGCGCTCGTGCGTCCTCGGCCCGCCCGACCGGCGGCTGAGGAGGGTCAGCCGTTCGGCGGCCGCCGTCAGCCGCGCCACGTCGTCGGGCTCGCGCCCGGACACGACGGCGGCGAGCTCGGGTGTGACGACCTGCAGGATCGAGGTCTCCATGAGGAACCGCTGCAGCTCGTCCGGCAGGTCGCCGACGACCTCCTCGGCCAGGTAGTCGTACAGGTCGTGGTCGGCGCCGTTCAGCGTTCGCACGAACCGCCGGATCTCGGCCGGCGAGCGGTCACGCAGCGCGGCCTGCACCAGCTGCAGCGATGCGATCCAGCCCTCGGTGCGGACAGCCAGGTCCTCGAGGACGTCCGGGTCCAGCCGTCGACCGTACGTCTCGGTGAACAGCTGGGCCGTCTCGGCCGCGTCGAACCGCAGGTCGTCCGTCCCGAGCTCGGCGACCTCGCCGACCGACCGCAGCTGCGACAGCGGGACTGCCGGCGCTCGGCGGCTCGCGAACACCATGGTCAAGCGCTCCGGCGCCCGGGTCAGCAGCTCCCTCGCGACGTGCCGGACGTCAGGCGCGTCGTCGACGAGGTGGAAGTCGTCGAAGATCAGGACCGCGCCACCGACGACGATCGTCGGCAGCTCGCGGATGAACGTGTCGAGCACCGCGTCACGGTTCGGCCCGGTGGTGCCGATCTCCGCCAGCAGCGCCGACGGTCTCGGGCGCGAACGTCGGGTCGTGCTCCCGGCCGGCGGCCACCAGGTGGTGAAGCAACGTGACCCAGTCCCGGTCGTCCGGATCGAGCCGATACCAGAGCGTCCGCAGCCGGCTCCGCCGCGAGAAATCGGCGAGCAGGGTGGTCTTGCCGTAGCCGGCGTCGGCCAGGACCAGCACCACCCGACCGTGGATCTTGACCCGCAGCCAGTCGAGCAGGCGTGGCCGTTCCAGGGTCTCGTCGCGCAGCGCCGGACGCTGCACCTTGGCGATCTGGATCGGGTAGCCGCTGGGTTCGTCGCTCAGCAGGGCACTCCTGGACGGCGTCGCCGGGGCGCGTGGTCCCGGGTCGACGACGACGGCGGATCGATCGACGACGGGCCGGAGCGGTGCCCTCGCTCCGGGCGGCGCGAACGATATCGACCGCGTGCGCGGGGTGTCAACGGAACCGGTCCGTGGGCGGTCGGGCATGGGCCCCATGGTGGCCCGCGGCGCTCATCCCACGATTCAGCTGCGAGGGCGTCAGCCCTCGTACTCGAAGCCGATCTTCAGCTCGACGCGGTACTCGACGATCTCGCCGTCCTCGACCACGGCGCGTCGACTTCACGACCTCGACCGTCTGGATGTTGCGGACCGTCCTCGAGGCGGTGGCGACCGCCTGGCGCGCCGCGTCGCTCCACGACCGTGGGCTCGTCCCGACCATCTCGCGGATGATGATGACGCCCACGGTGCACCTCCAGGCAGTGCCTCGGTCGAGGCTCGGCCGGGTCATCATGCCACGAGGCCGACCCTCGCTCGGGTCGACCTCGTCGTGGCGGTATGGGTCCCCGCTAGCGCGGGTCAGACGGGCGCCGGCGTGTCCAGCGTCCCGGCGCGGACCTTGTCGAAGCACGAGCTGCAGTAGACGGGTCGATCGTTGCGTGGCGCGAACGGCACCACGGCCTGACCGCCGCACGCACCGCAGACCGCGGCGTGGAACTCGCGCGGACCCTCATTGTTGCGGGCCCGCTTGGCCGCGGCGCGGCACGACGGGCAGCGCTGCGGGTCGTTGACCAGACTCTTGCTGGCGTAGAAGGCCTGTTCGCCGGCCGAGAAGGTGAACTCCTCCGCACAGTCGCGACAAGTCAGCGATCGGTCCTGGTACACCCTCTCCAGACCCTCCATGCTCGGACGCCGTGACGGACGGCCAAACGAGCTACGACCGGAGCCGAAGCCGGGTGCGCTGGGGGGCATGGTTGGGGGCCGCGCGCCCGGTACGGTCCGGGCGTCAGCCCGAGCCATTGCCGAGAAGATACGCGCGCCGTCAAGTACTTTCGTCATGCGTTCCGTGCAGGACGAGATCCGTGGTCGTGGAACCGCTCCGGCCATGCGTGCGTCCGGCCGCCATGACACACCTTCCACGCCGTCTGGCGTCCCTGCTCATCACCCCGGCGCTGGCCGTGACGTTCGTCGCCTGCAGCGCAGCCGGCGCATCGACCGCGCCATCGGCGGTCCCCAGCGGTAGCCCCTCGGCGTCGCCCAGCGAGGCCCCGTCCGGCTCGCCGATCGGCGGTGGCATCGACCACAAGACCGGTGCCACCGACGTCCTCCTCCGCTACGGCGAGGGCGGCGGCTTCATGATGGCCGGCGCCGCGGCGACGCAGGTCCCGCACTTCACCCTGTACGGCGACGGGACCGTCATCTTCCGCAACCCGATGCTCGAGGTCCCCGCGCCGCAGGGCTCGGTCATGACGGCCAACCCGATGCGCACCGCCAAGCTCAGCGAGGAGCAGATCCAGGAGCTGCTGGTGCTGGCCCTCGGCGAGGGTGGCCTCGCCGCCGCCCGCGAGAACTACGGGAACGACATGGTCGCCGATGCCTCGACCGCGGAGTTCACCATCGATGCCGGCGGCATCCAGAAGACCGTGTCGGTGTATGCGCTCGGGATGGACGCGCCGAACGGCGCCGACGCCCAGGCGCGTACGGCATTCCAGGAGCTCGCCGACACGCTCAACGACTTCGACCAGGGCGGCTCGATCCCGACCGACGTCTACGTACCCGACGCACTATCGCGGCGTGCTGCTGGAGAGCCCGGACATGGACGCGCCCGACCTGCGCGAGTGGCCGTGGGCCGACCTGACGGTCGCGGACTTCACGACGGATGCCGACCCGAACGGGATCGCCGTTCCCGCATCGGACGATGACGCCGGACGAGGTCGACCAGCTCGACGTCGACGCGTACGAGGGCGGCTTCGCCGGGCTCCCGCTGCAGGGCACCGACGACAGGCTCTACACGATGTCGCTCCGCCCGCTCCTGCCAGACGACGAGAGCTAGCGTCTAGCTCACCTCGGCGAACCGCTCGCCGGCATAGGACACGAAGCGCGTCTGGCGCTTCTTGAACCAGAGCTGGACCTCGCCGGTCGGGCCGTTGCGGTGCTTGGCGAGCTTCAGGTTGATGACCTCGCCCTCGGCGTCCTGGTCGTCGCCGCCGCGCTCCTTGTCACGCCACAGGAACATCACGAGGTCGGCGTCCTGCTCGATGGCGCCCGACTCGCGGAGGTCCGACAGCCGCGGTTCCTTCGACTCGCGCATCTCCGGCTGGCGTGACAGCTGCGAGAGCGCGATGACCGGCACCGACAGCTCGCGCGCGAGGGCCTTGAGCCCGCGCGAGATCTCGGAGACCTCCTGGACGCGGTTGGCATCCCGGTTCGTCGTCGTCGCCTGCATGAGCTGCAGGTAGTCGACGACCACGAGGTCGAGCCCGCTCTCCGCCTGGAGCCGGCGGGCCTTGGTCCGGAGCTCCATCGCGCTGATGTTCGGCGTGTCGTCGATGTACATCGGCGCCTCGGACAGCGAGTTCATCGCCGGGGCGATCCGGGCGAAGTCGAGCTCCTCGAGGAAGCCGGTCCGGAGCCGCTGCGAGTCGATGTTGGCGACGCTCGACAGCAGGCGGAGCACCAGCTGTTCCTTGCTCATCTCGAGGCTGAACACGCCGACGCTCTTGCCCTCCTTGACGGCGGCGTGCTCGGCGATGTTGAGCGCGAAGCTCGTCTTGCCGACCGACGGGCGTGCGGCGACGACGACGAGGTCGCTCGGCTGGAGGCCCGTCGTCAGGGCATCGAGGTCGGTGAAGCCGGTGCGCACCCCGGAGATCTCGCCGCGGTGGGCGTGGAGGTAGTCGAGGCGGTCGTACGCGTCGTGGAGCAGCGCCTTGAGCGGGCTGAAGCCGGCATCGATGCGCTTCTGGCTGACCGCGAACAGCTCGGCCTCGGCCCGGTCGATCGCCTCCTGGATCTCGGCCGGATCCTCGTAGCCGATGCCGGCGATGCGTCCGGCCGCGCCGATGAGGTTCCGCAGGACCGCCTTGCGCTCGACGATCCGGGCGTACTGGGCGGCGTGGACCGCGGTCGGCGTCTCGTTGCTCAGGCTCGACAGGTAGGCACGTCCGCCGATCGCCTCGAGCTCCTCGCTCCGCTCGAGGGCCTCCGCGACGGTGACGATGTCGATCGGCTCGCGTCGCTCGAACAGGTCGAGGATGGCGGCGTAGATCCGGCCGTTGGCCTGGCGGTAGAAGTCGTCCGGCCGGAGGAACTCGGCGACCTCGACCACCGCGTCGCGGTCGATCAGGATCGCGCCGAGGACCGACTGTTCGGCCTCGAGACTCTGGGGCGGCAGGCGGTCGATCACGCTCGCTCCGGCGGCGATGGAGGGGGCGTCATTGTCTGGGCGGGACCGTCGGGATCCGGTCAACGAACGCGCCGTCCCGGCGTGCCGACGGTCCACGGAATCAGACCGGATGTGGGCGGCTTGTGGATGTCTCCGTGGATATCCACAGCGGCGGGTGATCAGTCCAGCTTGCGGATGACTCCGATGAGCTTCCCCTGGATCCGGACGTCGTCGTAGAACTGCGGGGGGTATTCCGGATTGGCGGGCTGGAGTCGGATCTTGTCCTTCTCCTTGAAGAAGCGCTTGAGGGTGACCGCGTTCTCCTCCACCTGCGCGACGACGATGTCGCCGTTGCGGGCGGTGGTCTGCGGACGGATCAGGACGAAGTCGCCGTCGGCGATGTGCGCCTCGATCATGGAGTCGCCACGGACGCGCAGCACGTAGGCGTCGCCGCTCGGCGCGAGCATGTCTGGTACGGCGAGCGTCTCCGACGCGTCCTGGTACGCCTCGATCGGGCCACCCGCGGCGATCTCGCCGATGACCGGCACGACGCGGGAATCCGCGGTCGTCGCCTGGGGCACGAGCTCGCTCGACAGGCCGAGCCTGATGGCGGCCGTCGGGGTCAGCCGGATGGCTCGGCTCTGGCCCTCACCGCGCTCGAGATAGCCCTCTCGCTCCAGCATCTGGAGGTGGTGGTGCACGGCCGACGTCGACGCGAGGCCGACCGCGGTCATGATCTCGCGCACCGACGGCGGATACCCGCGTGCGCGAAGCGTGGCGGCGATGAAGTCCAGGATCCTGACCTTGCGTTCGGCGTCGTGCTTCGTCACTCGCGCCTCCTTGCTCGGCATCATACCGAACGAACGTTCGATGTCAAGGCGTCGCGCCGTAGCCCCGCCGCGCATCGCTGGTAGACTCCCGGCCGAGTCGCGAGGAGGGCAGGTCGGACGATGGCCAGCAAGCGGAGCACCGGTCGCGCGAGCGTCGCCCGGATGGTGTCGCTGCTCGCGTTCCTGCCGGTCGCGAGCCGCGTGCCCGACTACGCACGGCTCATCGGCGCGCTCGTCATCGACGAGCGGATGCCGACCAGACCGCAAGGTCATGCTCGGCGCGGCGGCGGGCTACATCGTGATCGGCCGCGACATCATCCCCGACAACGTCCCGCTCATCGGCGGGCTCGACGACCTCGTCGTCGTCGTCCTCGCGGTCGACCTGTTCCTCGATGGCGTCCCGCCCGAGCTCCTCGAGGAGAAGCTCGACGACCTCGCCATCGACCGCGCGTCGTTCTACCGTGACATCGCCCAGATCCGGCGCTTGACGCCGGGCCCGGTCCGTCGGACCATCCGCCGCATCCCCGGCCTCGTCGCGGCCACTGGACGCGCCATCGACCGATCCGGCGTCGTGCCGCGCACGCGGGCCTGGATCACCAAGGAGGATCCCACCACTTGAAGGTCATCCTGACCAAGGACGTACCGACGCTCGGCAAGAGCGGCGATCTCAAGCAGGTCGCCGACGGGTACGCCACGAACTACCTGATCCCCCAGGCACTGGCCGTGCCCGCGGCCGGCGGCGCCTACCGCGCCTGGCAGCACGACATCGCCAGCCGCGAGGACAAGCGCAAGCGAGAACGCGAGGAAGCCGAGATCGCCGCGACCCGCATCGCGTCCACGACGCTCACGATGGGCGTCAAGGTCGGCGAGGGCGGCAAGCTGTACGGCTCGATCACCTCGAAGGACATCGCCGACGCGCTGGCCCGCCGCGGCATCGAGATCGACCGCCACAAGATCGACCTCGAGGAGCCGCTCAAGTCGCTGGGCACCTACAAGGTCGCGATCAAGGTCTTCACCGGCATGACGCCCGAAGTCACGATCGTGGTCGAACCGAAAGGCTGAGCCCCGGCTGACGGCGCCGACTCAGAACGACACGAAGTCGATCGAGATCACCCACACGCCGTAGGCGCAGATGGCGATCGACGCGATCGCGGCCAGCCACGCAAGCCGCGACATCCCGCGCTCGAACACCGTGGCCAGGACGACGAACAGGAACGGCTGGACGTCCAGGCTGAAGCGGTAGCCGAACTGGGCCAGCCCGATGTTGCCGTGGGTGACGATCGGGATGCTGACGAGGGCGATCGCGACGGCCGACCCGAGCACCCGCGGATCCTGCAGCCGCGCCCGGACCAGCCACACCATGAGCGGCGTGGTCAGGAACAGGGCCAGGCCGCGCCAGTCGGCCTGCAGGAACGGTGGGTCGTCGACGTACCGCCACGACTGCAGGAAGATCGCGTACAGGTGGCGCGGGATGTACTCGATGGCGAAGATCCCGTGCTTGGCGTAGATGGGATCCTCGAGGACGCCCGGGATGAGCGTGTAGCCCTGGTCGAGCAGCGTGCCCCAGCGCGCCAGGTTGTACAGGAAGTACAGCAGCACCGGGATGGCCATGCCGCCGGCGAACCCGACCGTCCGGCGGATGGCGAGCGCGCGGTCGGTCGGGATCCGGATCGGCCAGCCGATGCCGAGCAGCAGCAGCCACACGCCGACGAACGCGAGCGCGACCGGCAGTCGCGAGATCGCGGCCAGGCCGAGTAACAGGCCGACCGCGACCGGCCAGCGGCGGTCGAGTGCCAGCAGGACGGCGGCCGTGCCGAACATCACCGCGCACACGTGGCCCAGGTACCAGGCCGAGCCGACCTCGGCCACGTACCACAGGACCGTCCCGAAGCCGAACACCGCGGTCAGGATCAGCCGACGCGGGAGCGTCAGCGCGAACCGGCCGAACAACAGCCAGGCCAGCCCGACCGAGACCCCGGCGTACAGGCACGACGCGACGTTCTGCGGGAAGCTCGGCCCGAAGGCCGCGACGAACGGCACCAGCATGACCGCCGGGACCGGCGGATAGACGACGTACCAGCCACCGCCGCCGGGCACGAGCTCGTTGAGCCAGGACGGCGCCTCGAGCAGGTACAGCCGGCCGTCGAGGAACGCGTCCGCGAGGCGGACGAAGTAGTCGAAGTGATCGGGCTCGCGTGACGTCGTGAGCAGGAAGACCCCGGCGGCGATCAGCGTGACGATCGCGGCCGACACGGAACCCGGGAGGGCGCCGAACCCGCGGAGCAGGTCGGCCAGCTCGGAGCGCTCGAGATGCGCGCCGAGCGAGTTCCCGCGGGGCGGCGCGACGGCCCCCGTCGGGCCACCGACCGGCGTGGTCGCTGACTGGGGCGTGCGCTCGACCATCCCACGCGACGATACACTCTGGCCGCCTCGCCGGTCCCCGGCGATGGGGCGAGCCCAGCCACACAGGTGAGGTGCGATGTCCGCGCCGTCACGACTCCTCGATCGACTTCCGCCCGGCTTCGCCGACGCCCTCGCGCTGTTCCTGACGATGCGCGTCGCGCTCGGGCTCGTGGCGATCTACCTGTGGTGGCGGGGCGGGCTGCCCGGGCCGTGCCACTTCGAGGTGGCGCGCAACGGCTGGCTGACGATCCCGCCGCTGGCCGACGAGGGCAGTGCGTTCCCGCTGGTCGGCGTCTGGCAGCGCTGGGACGCGTGCTGGTACTCGAAGATCGCGGCGTTCGGGTACGAACCGGCCGAGATCAGCATCAACTTCTGGCCGATGTTCCCGATGCTGACCCGTGGCATCGCGCCGTGGGTCGGTGGATCGGTCGCGCTCGGCGGGCTGATCGTGTCGGGCATCGCCTACATCGGCGCGATGCTCGGCCTGTACCGCCTGGTCGGGCGCGACATCGACCGCGAGGTCGCCCGTCGGACGATGCTGTTCATCACGATCTTCCCGAGCGCGTTCTTCCTGTTCGCACCATTCACCGAGGCGCTGTTCCTCGCCCTCGCGGTCTGGACGATCGTCGCCGCCCGGGAGCGCCGCTGGGGCTGGGCGGCGATCCTCGGTGCGATGACGGCGCTGACCCGGATCCAGGGCGTCTTCCTCGTCCTGCCGATCGGCTGGGAGGTGCTCGTCGCGTCGGGCCTCGGCGCCTGGCGGCCGTGGCGCGGTGAGGCGATGCCCGACGTGGATCGCCGGCAGTCTCGTGTGGGGCGCCCTCGCTGTCGCTCGGCCCGGTCGCTCGGCTTCCTGGGCTTCCTCGCCTACAGCGCCGTCCTCGTCGGGGATGACGCCGCTCGACACGCAGGACGCGTGGGGCGGCAAGGAGTTCTTCCCGCCGTGGGAGGTCGTCGATGCCGCGCTGCGCTGGACGATCGAGCAGGCCGATCCGCTGCAGGGCCTGAACCTGGTGCTGCTGCTCGCTGTTCGGGGTGCTGCTGGCGATCGGGATCGAAGCGGCTGCCGGTCGCGTACACGCTGTTCGCCCTGCCCCAGTTCGTGCTGCTCGCGACGCGCATCCAGCCGACGCCGCTGACGTCGACCAGCCGCTACCTGCTGGTGCATCTTCCCGGCGTTCGTCGTCCTCGCGCTCATCCCGTGGCAGCGCGTCCGGCTGGCGTGGGCGATCACGTCGGTGCTGTTCCTCGGCATCCTCGTCCGGGAGTTCCAGCGCCGGCACGTTCGTGGCGTAGCGTGTCGGGCGATGGCCGAGCGGACGATCCTGCACGTCGACCTCGACGCGTTCTTCGCCGCGGTCGAGCAGCGCGACCGGCCCGAGCTTCGCGGCAAGCCGGTGATCGTCGGCGGCGACCCGCGCGGCCGCGGGGTCGTGTCGGCCGCGAGCTACGAGGCACGGGCGTTCGGCGTCCGCTCCGCGATGTCGCTGACCGAAGCGCTGCGACGCTGCCCCGACGGCGTCTTCCTGCCGGTCGTGGCCGGCGCTACCAGCAGGCGTCGCGCGAGGTGATGTCGATCCTGCGGTCGTTCACGCCGCTGGTCGAGCCGATCTCGATCGACGAGGCGTTCCTCGACGTGACCGGGTCGCGGCCGCTGTTCGGCGACGGCCCGACGATCGCGGGCAGCATCAAGACCGCGGTGCGCGAGGAGGTCGGGCTGACGGCCTCGGTCGGCGTGGCGACGACCAAGCTCGTCGCGAAGATCGCCTCCGACCTGCGCAAGCCCGACGGGCTGGTCGTCGTGGCGCCCGGCGACGAGGCGATGTTCCTCGCGCCGCTGCCGATCTGGCGGCTGTGGGGGGTCGGGGAGAAGACCGCGACGGTCCTCGCCGAGTACGGCGTCCGGACCATCGGCGACCTCGCCGCGCTGTCGCCCGACCTCCTGGTCCGGCGGTTCGGCAAGCACGGCGGTTCGCTCGCCACGCGGGCGACGGGCATGGATGCCGATCGCGGTCCACGAGGGCGATCCGGCCAAGTCGGTCGGCCACGAGACGACGTTCGATGTCGACAGCTCGGACCCTGAGGTCATCGAGCGCACGTTGCTCGCGCTCAGCGAGGGCGTCGCCGGCCGTCTCCGGTCGGCGGGCGTCCGCGCTTCGACGATCGCGGTCAAGGTCCGGGACTCGTCGTTCCGGACGATCACCCGCCAGCGCACGCTGCGCCAGCCGACCGACCTGACCGAACCGATCTACCGGACGGCGCTCGAGCTCGCGCGCCCGGAGGTGCGCGGCATCCGGGTCCGCCTGCTCGGCGTCACCGCCTCGAACCTCGGGGAGCGCGAACAGCTCGGGCTGTTCCCCGACGACGACCCGCGACGCCGGCGAGCCATCGAGGCGACGGACACGATCCGGCGCCGGTACGGATCCAGTGCGGTCACCCGCGGACGCCTGGTCGGCGCCGGGCTGCCCGCGCCGTTCGAGCGCGACCCGCGCAATCCGCTCGACCGGCGGGCGCGTGGCGTGGACAGCGACCCGGATCCGTCCGCGACCGAAGGTGCGAGGGTCGTGACAGCCTAGGTGACACGGAGCGTCGACGACATTCCACCCGACGACGCTTGACATCGAACACTTGTTCGGTCTAGTGTCATCACATCGAACAGATGTTCTGTCGTCCGAGTGCCCTGGACGACGGCTAGACCGCCCCCAGGAAGGAGCATCGGATGGCATTCATCCGTGTCGAGCCGGTCCCGGTACAAGTCAGGACCGACTGGTTCAGCGGTCGGCCGCGTGACGTCAGCTGGGGCACCGAACGACTCCCGATCACGCAGGTCTCCGCGGTCCGCGACGAGGCGGCCGCCTATCCCGTCGTCACCGGACCGCGCACGCTCTTCGAGGTCGAGACACCGCAAGGCGCGCCTCGCGCTGTCGTACCAGCACCGCTCGAAGCGCTGGACGGTGACCGCGCTCGACGAGGCCCGCGCGGCCTAACCACCGAAGGCCAGCGGAGTCAGCCCTCCCGACGCTCGCTGGCGAATCGTCGGAGTGAGGCGGGTGCGCCGGTACCGCACCCGCCCCTTCGACGCGTTCCGGAACCCGCGCCGAGGTACCGAACGGCAACCTACAATCGCGCGGTGGATGCCACTGGAGACGAGGGGCGGTTCCGCGACCTCACGATCGCCGATTTCACCGACAGGCTCGCCTCGTCCGACCCCGTCCCGGGCGGCGGCAGCGCCTCGGCGGTCGCGGCGGCGCTCGGTGCGAACCTGGTCACGATGGTCGCGTCGCTCACGACCGGTCGCGCCAAGTACGCCGACCACGAGCCGATGCTGGCGTGGGCGCTCGAAACGGGACGCCGACTGTCGGAGCGCTTCCTGACGCTCGCCGATGAGGACGCGGTGGCGTACGGCGGCTTCTCGGCGGCCCTCAAGCTGCCGCGCGAATCCGACGACCAGATCGCGGCGCGGACGAGCGCGATGCGGGCGGCCGCCCGGCGCGCATCCGAGGTCCCGCTCGCCTGCGTCGAGGCGTGTCTCGATCTCGTCGGGGCCGCCGAGGCCCTCGCCGGGCGAAGCAACCCCAACGCCGCGAGCGACGTCGACGTGGCCGCGCTCCTCGGCGAGGCGGCGGCCCGCGGCGCAGCCGCGAACGTGCTGATCAACCTCGGCTCGACCGGCGATCCGGAGTTCGAGGGCACGATGACCGTGCGCGTGACCGAGCTCCTCGCCGCGATCGAGGACCTCGCATCGCAGGCGCACCAGGCGGTCGCGTCGGGCGACGTGCGGGAACCGCTCGCAGCCAAGCGGACGGGCGTGATCGACGCGTCGACCGGCACCGCGCGCCTTCTCGAGGGGGGCCCGATCGCCGTCGAGATCCGGGCGGCGGTCGCCGAGGACGTCGTGGCCTTCACGAAGACCCAGCGCCGGCCGCCCGGCCTCGCTGTCGTCATCATCGGCCGTGACGCGCCGTCGACGGTCTACCTCGAACAGATCCTCCGGGGCTGCGCCAAGGTCGGCATCGACGCACGGTTCGCCGAGCTCGAGGGTGCCGCGACCGAGACCGCGGTCGTGGCCGCGATCCGCGATCTGAACGCGGACCCGATGATCGACGGTGTCATCGTCCAGCTGCCCCTTCCGCCGACGATCCGCCTCCGGACCATCGTCGATGCGATCGATCCGGCCAAGGACATCGATGGCATCCACCCACTCAATGCCGGTCTCCTGCGACTCGGGTACGACGGGTTCCTCCCGGCGACGGCCCACGCGGCGGTCGAGATCCTGCGTCGCTCGGGCATCGAGATCGCCGGAACGGACGCGCTGGTGATCGGCCGCTCCGCCGTCGTGGGCATGCCCGCCGCGTTCCTGCTCGTCAAGGAGGACGCGACGGTCACGGTCAGCCATTCTCGGACACGGGACCTTCCCGGGCACGTCGCCCGGGCCGACATCGTCGTGGTCGCGGCCGGCCATCCCGGCCTCGTGACCGGCGAGATGCTCAAGCCCGGAGCGGTCGTCGTCGACGTCGGGATCAATGTCGTCGAGGGCCAGATCCGCGGTGACGTCGACTTCGACTCGGCCAGCCAGATCGCATCGGCCATCACCCCGGTCCCCGGCGGGGTCGGGCCGCTCACCAACGCGCTGCTGCTGACGCACCTCATCCGGGCCGCGGAGAAGCAGGCCGCCGACCGCCGACCAGCCGAGGAGCCGCGATGACCTTCCCGTCCGACCTCGAGATCGCCCGATCCGTCACGCCGCGGCCCATCGTCGACATCGCCGCCGAGCTCGGGATCCGCCCCGACGAGCTCGAGCTGTACGGTCCGACCAAGGCGAAGGTGACGCTCGAGGCGATCACCAGGCTCGAGGCCGAGCGGCCGCGCGGGAAGTACGTCGTCGTCACCGCGATCACCCCGACACCGCTCGGCGAGGGCAAGTCGACCACGACCGTCGGCCTGGCCCAGGGGTTGAACCGGATCGGCCGGAAGGCCTCGGTGAACATCCGCCAGCCGTCCCTCGGGCCGGTCTTCGGCATCAAGGGTGGCGCTGCCGGCGGTGGCTACAGCCAGGTCATCCCGATGGAGGACTTCAACCTCCATCTGACCGGCGATGTCCATGCCATCGGCGCGGCCCACAACCTCGCCGCCGCGTTCATCGACAACAGCCTCCACCACAAGAACCCGCTCGGGATCGACCCGCACGGCATCCTGTGGCCACGCGTCCTCGACATCAGCGACCGCGCCCTGCGGCACGTGGTCATCGGGCTCGGCGGCGCACAGGATGGCGTCCCGCGCGAGACCGAGTTCGTGATCACGGTCGCGTCGGAGGTCATGGCGGTCCTCGCCCTCGCGACCGACCTGTTCGACCTCCGGGCGCGTCTCGGGCGGATGGTCCTCGCGACGCGCGGCGACGGGTCGCCGGTGACCGCCGAGGACCTCGGGGTGGCCGGCTCGATGACGGTCCTGCTGCGCGACGCGATCAAGCCGAACCTGCTGCAGACGCTGGAGGGCGGTCCGGCGTTCGTCCACTGCGGGCCGTTCGGCAACATCGCGCACGGCAACAACTCGATCATCGCCGACCGACTCGCCCTCGTGACCAACGACATCGTCTGCACCGAAGCGGGCTTCGGCTCGGACATGGGCGCCGAGAAGTTCTTCGACATCAAGTGCCGCGCGTCCGGGCTGGCGCCCGACGCGGCCGTCGTCGTCGCCACGGTCCGGGCTCTCAAGATGCACGGCGGCGTCGGCAAGATCGTGGCGGGCAAGCCACTCGACCCGGCATTGCTGCAGGAGAACGTCGAGGCCGTCCGGACCGGCGCCTCGAACCTGGCCGCCCACATCGGCATCGTGCGGCGGTTCGGGATCCCGGCGGTGGTCGCGATCAACTCGTTCCCGACCGACACGCCCGCGGAGGTCGAGGCCATCCGCGAGGTCGCGCTCGCGGCTGGTGCGCGCGACGCGGTCGTCGCGACCCACTTCACGGACGGCGGCGCGGGCGCCACGGATCTCGCCGAGGCGGTCTGGGCCGCGGCCGAGGACCCGTCGCGCAAGTTCCGGCTGCTCTATCCCGACGACGCGCCGCTCGGCGAGAAGATCCTGACGATCGTCAAGGAGGTCTACGGCGGAGACGGGATCGAGCTGACGCCGGCAGCCCAGAAGTCGCTGAAGCTCTACGAGTCGATGGGCTTCGGCACGCTGCCTGTGTGCATGGCGAAGACCCAGTACTCGATCAGCCACGACGCTGCGCTCAAGGGTGCGCCGTCGGGCTTCACCGTGCCGATCCGCGAGATCCGCCTGTCGGCCGGGGCCGGGTTCATCACGCCGCTGTGCGGCGAGATGCGGACGATGCCGGGGCTGCCGTCGAAGCCCGGCGGCGAGAAGATCGACATCGACGCCGAGGGGAACGTCGTCGGCCTGTTCTAGTCGCGCTCCGGGCGCACGCGCCGCAGCACGCCGACGAGGCCGAGCAGGAACGCCACGCCGACGAGCAACACGACGGCCAACGGCCCGACCACGCCCGCAGCGGCACCCGGATCGATCACCGCCGGTCCGGGTCCGGTCGGCGGACCGGTCCCGAGTGGCGCGCCAGCGCCGAACGTCCTGACTGCGTCCGCCAGCATCGCATCACCCTCGGCGCTCGCCAGCGCCGCATGCGGACTGCACAGGCCCGTCCCGTACATGCCCTCCGTCCTATAGGCAACGAAGATCCACTCGGTCCCGACCGGCAGTGGCGCTACCCCACACGAAGCACCGTCCCCGCTGAAGCTGGCGGCCGTGAACCAGACCCGGGACTCGAGCGGCCCGCCGCCCTGGAACCAGCGCGACACGCTGACCGGGTAGCCCTGCCCATCCCGAGGGTCGACGAACCCGGTGAGGACCACGGCGTCCGGGTCGTCGCGATACTCGGCCATCGGACCCGGCATCGCACAGGAGCACGCGGCAACTGCCGGCGGGATCGCGAGCCCGGCCAGGGCGATCACGGCGATCAGGATGGTTCGCGATGCGAGGCGTCGTCGGCGCATGCCGGGATGACGCCGCCGGCCGGGATTTTGTGCCGCGACCCTCAGGCGATCCCGCCGGTCGCCAGCGCGAACGCCCCGACCACGGCGAGCCCGAGGACGATGCCCAGGAGGCCGGCACCCCACGCAAACATGTCGAGGGGCCCGAGCGGCATCACGACCTCGTGCGCGAGATCGTCGTGGCCGTGTTCCTCACCGTGGTCGTCGGTCGCGTCGATCCTGCCCGGAGGTCGTCATCGCCTGCCCATTCTGGCAGACCGGTGCTCTCCTGGGCCCTCTAGACTCGGCCGACATGACGGCCCGCTCCGACCCGCCGGGAAGCGACGACGACAGTCTCCTGATCGCGAGCCTGCGCGGTCTCGGGCGCGATGGTCGGACGCTCTTCGGGATCCGCACGCTGCGGATGTTCGGCTACGGCTTCCTGGCCGTGGTGCTCGTCTTGTACCTGGACGCGAGCGGCCTCGATCCGCTCGCGATCGGCGCCGTGCTGACGCTGACGCTCGTCGGCGACACCGTCATCTCGCTGTGGCTGACGACCCACGCCGACCGGTTCGGCCGTCGCCGGGTGCTCATCGTGAGCAGCCTGCTCGTGTTCGCGGCCGGGGTGACATTCGCAGCGACGGACTGGCTCCCGCTGCTCGTCGTGGCCGGCATCGTCGGCGTCATCTCGCCGACCGGCAACGAAGTCGGCCCGTTCCTCGCTGTCGAGCAGGCGGCCCTGAGCGAGGTCGTGCCCGGGCGACAGCGGACCGCGACGTTCGCCTGGTACAACGTCGCCGGCTACGTCGCGACGGCGACCGGGGCGCTCGCCGCCGGCCTGCGTCGGGCAGGCGCTGATCTCGGCGGGCTGGGTCGAGGTCGACGCCTATCGGGCGGTCGTCGTCGGCTACGCGGTGATCGGGCTGGCGATGGCGGCCATCGCATCGCGGCTCGGCTCGGCGATCGAGGTCGATGCCCCGCCGGTCGATGATGGCATCGCCCGTCGGCTGGGGCTCGGCCGGTCGCGGTCGGTCGTCTTCCGCCTGGCCGCGCTCTTCTCGCTGGACGCCTTCGCGGGCGGGTTCGTCCCGCTGAGCCTGATGGCCTTCTGGTTCACGCTGCGATTCGACGTGAGCCCGGCGACGCTCGGGGCCATCTTCTTCGCCTCGAACCTGCTGTCCGCGGTGTCGGCGCTGTCGGCGGCTCGGATCGCCGCCAGGTTCGGGCTCATCAACACGATGGTGTTCACCCACCTGCCGTCGAACGTGCTGCTGATGCTCGTCCCGCTGATGCCGACGCTGCCACTGGCGGTCGCGGTCCTGCTGCTGCGGTTCAGCCTCAGCCAGATGGACGTGCCGACGCGTCAGTCGTACGTGATGGCCGTCGTCGAGCCCGACGAGCGGTCCGCGGCCGCCGGTGTGACCGGCATCGCCCGGACCGTCGGTGCCGCGATCTCGCCCTCGATCTCGACGCGTGCTGGTGGCCGGCGCAGCGACGGCGGCGCTGCCGTTCTTCATCGCGGGCGGCCTGAAGATCGTGTACGACCTGCTGATCTATCGCGACTTCCGGGCGGTCCGACCGCCGGAGGAGGGTGGCGCGGCGCGTGGTGTGTCTACGGGGCCTCGGCCCATGGCGGGCCGACCGACGCGGCTTGATGATCCGGATCCAGATCCAGGCGAGCGCGATGACCACGAGGATCGCGAGGATCGCGTACTCGAACTGCTTGAGCACGGCGCCGACCGACTCCCAGTTGGCGCCGAGCTGGACGCCGGCGAACACCAGCAGGGCCGTGAACGGCAGCGAGCCGAGGAACGTGAACAGCGTGAACCGCCCGAGCGGCATCCGCGAGATGCCGGCGGCGAACGACACCAGGGAGCGGACGACCGGGATCATACGGCCGAAGAAACTGGCCGCTTCGCCGTACCGGGCGAAGAATGTCTCCGACTTGTCGAGGTCGGTCGCGCTGATCCCCAGATAGCGGCCCCAGCGCTCGATGATCGGTCGTCCGCCCCACGCACCGATGCCATACGCGACGAGCGCCCCGACGGTGGCCCCGAGCGTGCCGGCCAGCACCACCAGCCAGAACGACCACGGCTGGCCGGTGAGCGGCTCGGTCGCGTCGCCGGTGCCGACGAGAAAGCCGGCGAACGGCAGCACGAGCTCGGACGGGATCGGGATCACGACGCTCTCGATGGCGACCCACAGGGCGACGCCGAGGTAGCCGACCGCCTCGTAGATCTGGGTGACGAGGTCGCGGACCGGCCCGTTCAGGAAGTCGAACACGGCCGGGAGTCTAGCGGACTATCCTCCGCACCGTGACCGACCCCATCGTCCTGACGGGTGCCGATCTGACGATCGGCGATGTCGAGGCCGTAGCCCGCCACGGGGCGGTCGTGCGGCTCGACGACGCGGCCCGCGGACGGATGAGTCGAGGCGCGCGACGTGATCGACGCGCTGGTCGCCGAAGGTGCCGTCGTGTACGGCGTGACGACCGGATTCGGCGACCTCGCCACGACCTTCATCGAGCCGGCGCAGGCCGGTCGCCTGCAGGAGAACCTGCTGATGAGCCACGCGGCCGGGGTCGGGCCGGCGTTCCCGCGCGAGGTCGTGCGGGCGATGCTCGTGCTCCGCGCGAACACGCTCGCGCTCGGTCACAGCGGCTGCCGGCCGATCCTCGTCGACCGGCTGCTCCGCTTCCTCGAGCTCGGCATCCACCCGGTCGTCCCCGAGCACGGCAGCCTCGGGGCGTCGGGCGACCTGGCGCCGCTCGCCCACCTCGCACTGCCGCTCATCGGGCGCGGCGCGGTCGAGCTCGACGATCGCGTCGTGCCGGCCGCCGACGCGTTGCGGTCGGCCGGCCTGGAGCCGCTCGAGCTCGAGGCCAAGGAAGGGCTGGCGCTGCTCAACGGGACGCAGATGATGGGCGCCCTCGCCGCGCTGTTCCTCGCCGACGCCGACAGGCTGGTCCGGACCGCGAGCGTGGCCGCTGCCCAATCGGTCGAGGCGCTGCTCGGGACCGACGTCGCGTTCGCCGCCGCGTACCAGCTCGCCCGGCCGCATCCGGGCCAGGTCGCAGTGGCAGCCGAGCTCCGCCACCTCCTGCGCGACAGCGGCGTCCAGCGCGCCCACCACGGCTCGACCCACAAGGTCCAGGACCCGTATTCGCTGCGCTGCGTGCCACAGGTGCACGGCGCCGTCCGCGATGCGCTCGACCACCTCCGCCGGGTGCTCGACATCGAGCTCAACTCGGCGACCGACAACCCGCTGGTGTTCCCGGGTGGCGGGGTCGTCGACGCGGATGCGGTCGCCACCGGCGGCGGCCGGGTCATCAGCGGCGGCAACTTCCACGGCGAGCCCATCGCGCTGGCGCTCGACTACGCGAAGCTCGCGGTCGCCGAGCTCGGCGCCATCAGCGAGCGACGGACCGCGCTGCTCGTCGATGCCAGGCTCAACGGCGGTTTGCCGCCGTTCCTCGCGTCGTCGTCCGGCGTCGAGTCCGGGATGATGATCTACCAGTACACGGCCGCCGCCCTGGCCTCGGAGCACAAGGTGCTCGTTCACCCGGCCTCGGCTGACTCGATCCCGACGTCGGCCAACCAGGAGGACCACGTGTCGATGGGGTCGATCGCGGCGCGCCACGCACGCATGGTCCTCGAAGGGGTCGAGCGGATCGTGGCGATCGAGCTGGTGGTCGGCGCCCAGGCGCTCGACCTCCGGCTGGCCTCGATGGCCGGACCCGACGGCGCCGCTCCGACGCCCGGTTCCGGCGTAGTCGAGGCCCACGAACGCATCCGCGCCCAGGTTCCGCACCTCGACCGCGACCGTGAACCCGGCCCGGACCTCGCCGCCGCGACGGCGCTCGTCCATGACGGCGCGCTGGTCGACCTGGCCGGCCCGGACCCGACGCCGCAGGGCGCGGATCGACCGGGCTGAGGGCGCGCGCGCCGTAGACTCCGGGTCGCATGACACGACCACGCGCCAGCCGGATCACCGTCGTCGACGTCACCGACGCCTCGTCGTTCGCTCTGCTGCCGCCGTGCGCCGACCCGACCTTCGACCATCGCTCGTGCGACTACTGGGAGGACGCGGATCGCGGCTCGAAGGCCATCCGGCTCGCCTGGCTCGAGCCGGCGCCGCCGGAGGTGGACCCGCCGCCGCCGCCGGCCGCCGCCGCCAACCCGTTCCTCGCCGACCTCGGGAGCGGGGCCGCCAACCCGTTCGCGCCCCCGGGCACCGGTGGCGGGTCGTCCAACCCGTTCCTCGCCGACGACGACGCCGACGCGGACAACCCGTTCGCGCCGCGGCGGGCGCCCCGGCCGGCCGTGGGCGGCGACGCGCTCCCGAAGCTCCGCCTGCTCGGCCGCGGGCTGGGCGTCGCCGGGTCGTACGCCAAGGTCCTGTTGCGCGATGACGCGCCCGCCGCCTACTGCCAGTTCGGACCGCTGACCGCGTACCCCCGGGCGCAGCGGACCCGCGAGCTGTATCCCGCCCTGCCCGACGCCCCGCTGCCCGCGGTCATCACCTGCATCGCGACCACCGCCGAGGCCCGCGGCCTGGGCCTCGCCCGGACGCTCGTCGAGGCCGTCTGCGACGACCTCGGCGGGCGCGGCTTCGCGGCGGTCGAGACGTACCCGGAGATCGGTACTCGCCCGGACGCGACGAGCGCGGCGACACCGGGCTTCTGGGAGTCGGTCGGCTTCGCGGTCGCGGCCCTCGATGAGCGCTTCCCGGTCATGCGCCGCGAGCTCGCGTGACCGATCGCGGACGCGGACGCCGCTCCGGGTTGGTCGCGGGTGTCTTCGTGGTCATGGCGGCAGCGTTCGCAGGCTGCATCCCACCCCGCGCGAGCGACGGCCAGTCTGGGGCGCCGCCCGACGCGACGGGCGCGCCGACCGTGACCGGCACGGACGCGGCATCGCCGACCCCGGCCGCGTCGGCGTCGACCGCTGACGGCATCGTGGTCGACCCGACGCTGCTCGCCCACCTGCCGCCCGACATCGCGGGGATCCCGCGCACGTCCGACCCGGAGACCGCCGCGGAGATCGCCGGCCAGCCGCTGCTCGACGCGATCCTGTCGGGGCTGGCGGTCGCGATCTACCCGTCCGAGGCGGACTACGCAGTGGCGACCGTCGCGCGCCTGCGTCCCGACGCCTTCGACGACGGCCGGTTCCGGAGCTGGCGGGACACGTTCGACGAGGGCGTGTGCTCGGGGGCTGGCGGCGTCGCGGCGGGCCACTCCGAGCTGGACCTGGGCGGACGCCAGGTCTTCCGGTCCGCCTGCAACGGCGGGGTCGCGATCTACCACGTCTGGCTGCCCGACAGCGACACGGTGGTGTCGGTCCAGGGCGCCGGCCCGCTCGACATGGGTCGAAGCGTCGTGAGCGGTCTGACGGAGTAGCCTGACGCGATGGTGACGAGCGACCGGCCGAGCGACGGTGCGCGCCCGGTCCGGGCGGCTCGTGGCAGCGAGCTGACGTGCCGCGGCTGGGCGCAGGAAGCCGCCCTGCGGATGCTCATGAACAACCTCGACCCCGACGTGGCCGAGGACCCGGACCACCTGGTCGTCTACGGCGGGACCGGCCGCGCGGCACGCAGCTGGGAGGCGTTCGACGCCATCGTCCGCGAGCTGCGCGCCCTCGCCGACGACGAGACGCTGCTGGTCCAGAGCGGCAAGCCGGTGGGCGTGCTGCGGACGCACGAGTGGGCACCTCGCGTGCTCATCGCCAACTCCAACCTGGTCGGCCGCTGGGCGACGTGGGAGCACTTCCGCGAGCTCGAGCGGAGCGGCCTGATGATGTACGGCCAGATGACCGCCGGGTCGTGGATCTACATCGGCACGCAGGGCATCCTGCAGGGCACGTACGAGACGTTCGCCGAGGCCGCGCGGCAGCACTTCGGCGGGTCGCTGCGCGGGACCGTGACGCTGACCGCGGGTCTCGGCGGGCATGGGCGGCGCCCAGCCGCTCGCCGTCACGATGAACGAGGGCGTCTGCCTCGCCATCGAGGTCGACGAGGCCCGTGCTCGCCGGCGGGTCGAGATCGGCTACGCCGACCGCCTGACCCACGATCCGGCCGAGGCGCTCGACTGGTCGCGCACGGCCGCGCGCGACGGCGCAGGCCGTGTCGGTCGCGCTGGTCGGCAATGCCGCCGAGATCGAGCCGGCCTGGGCGGCGGCCGGCGAGCGGTTCGACCTCGTCACCGACCAGACCTCCGCGCACGACGCGCTCGGCGGCTACGTGCCGGCCGAGATGACGCTCGCCGACGCGCTCACGCTCCGCGCGACGCAGCCGGAGGAATACGAGCGCCGGTCGCGCGCCGCGATGGGCGCCCATGTCCGCGCGATGCTCGCGTTCCAGCGGGCCGGCGCGATCGTCTTCGACTACGGCAACAACCTGCGTGCCCAGGCGCTCGAGGCTGGGCGTGGCCGACGCCTTCGACTACCCGGGGTTCGTGCCGGCGTTCATCCGCCCGCAGTTCTGCGAGGGCCGCGGCCCGTTCCGATGGGCGGCGCTGTCGGGCGACCCGGCCGACATCGCCCGGACCGACCGGGCCGTCCTCGAGCTGTTCCCCGACGACGCCGGGTTGCGCCGCTGGATCGAGATGGCCGAGGCGCGCGTGCCGTTCCAGGGCCTGCCCGCCCGGATCTGCTGGCTTGGTTACGGCGAGCGGTCGCGGGCCGGCCTTGCGTTCAACGAGCTGGTCGCGTCGGGCGAGGTCTCGGCGCCGATCGTCATCGGGCGCGACCACCTCGACGCGGGATCCGTCGCCTCGCCGAACCGCGAGACCGAGGCGATGGCCGATGGGACCGACGCGGTGGCCGACTGGCCGCTGCTCAACGCGCTCGTGAACACCGCGGCCGGCGCGTCGTGGGTGTCGATCCATCACGGCGGCGGCGTCGGGATCGGCTTCTCCCAGCACGCCGGGATGGTCGTCGTCGCCGATGGCACCCCGCTGGCGGCGCAGAAGCTGGAACGGGTGCTGACGACGGATCCGGCGATGGGCGTCCTGCGCCATGTCGACGCCGGCTACGACCGGGCGATCGAGGTCGCACGCGAGCGCGGCGTCCGGGTGCCGATGCTCGACGGCTCCTGACGGCTCGCCGACCGCTCGCGCGGGCCGCTCCGGGCCGACATGTGACGGGTAGCATCACCGGATGCTCGTCGAATCGGTCCCCAACGTCTCCGAGGGCCGCCGGCTCGAGGTCGTCGACCGGCTCACGAACGCCATCGGATCCGTGCCCGGGGTCGCGCTCCTCGACCGCACGAGCGACGCCAGCCACAACCGCTCGGTGTTCACGCTGGCCGGCGAGCACGACGCCGTCGCCGACGGCGCTCGAGCGCCTGGTCGCCGCGGCCATCCACGAGATCGACATGGACGCCCACGACGGCGAGCACCCGCGCATCGGCGCCGTCGACGTCATCCCGTTCATCCCGCTCGGCACGACCACGATGGACGACGTCGTCGAGCTCGCCCGCGCGTTCGGCGAACGGATCGCCGACCCGCTTCGACCTCCCGGTCTACCTCTACGCCCGGGCGGCGCGCCGCCCGGATCGCGAGAAGCTGGCCGACGTCCGGCGCGGCCAGTACGAGGGTCTCAAGGCCGAGATCGGCCAGCGCGGACGGGAGCCCGACTACGGCCCGCCGCGCATGCACCCGTCCGCCGGCGCTGTCGCGGTCGGCGCCCGACCGTTCCTGATCGCCTACAACATCAACCTCGAGTCGGACGACGTCGAGCTCGCCAGGCGCATCGCGCGGCGCGTCCGCGAGTCGGTGGCGGGCTGCCGAGACTGCAGGCCAACGGCTTCGAGGTGCGCGAGCCGGAGCGCGGCCATCCGCTCCGCGCGCAGGTGTCGATGAACCTCCTCGACTTCACCGTGACGCCGCTGTGGATGGTGTGGGACGCGGTGCGCGACCTCGCCGCCGAGGACGGCATCCGGCCCGCGGAGTCGGAGCTCATCGGGCTCGCGCCGCTCGCGTCCTTCCTCGCGGTCGCCGATCACGCCGGAGCCCCGACCGACGGCCCGGTCGAGGAACGCCTGGCGGCGGCCGCCGACTACATCAAGCTGCGCGACTACTCCCCGATGCAGGTCCTCGAGCTGCGCCTCGACGCCGTGCGCGGCGGCGCCGACCCGGCGCGCGACGACGGCCCGCGGCCGACATGAGCGGCGGGCCGTTCCGCGTCATCGAGGGCGGCCGGACGGGGGAGCCGACACCGGGCCTGCTCATCGTCGGCGCGAGCGAGGTCGTCACGCTTGCCGGCGGGGTCCGACGCGGCGCCGATCAGGGCGAGGTCGGCCGGCTGGTCGCGGACGACCGGACCGCGCCCGACGCGCCGACCGTGGCGGTCTGGGAGGGCCGCATCGCGGGGGTCGGACCGCGGGCCGCCGTGGAGGCGGAGATCGACGCGGACGGGCTGCCGCTCGCCCGCTTCGCGCGGGTCGACGCCGCCGGCGGGTCGGTCACGCCCGGGCTCATCGACCCGCACACCCACCTGCTGTTCGCCGGGTCGCGCGAGGACGAGCTGGTGCTGCGCCAATCCGGCGCGTCGTACCTCGACATCCTCGCGGCCGGCGGCGGCATCCTCTCGACGGTCGAGGCCACGCGCGCCGCGTCCGAGGCCGAGCTGCTCGAGCACGGGCGGCGCTGGCTCGACGAGATGCTCACGCACGGGGTCACGACGATCGAGGCGAAGTCCGGCTACGGGCTCGATCTCGAGACCGAGCTGCGCCTCGTCGACGTCGCGTACCGGCTCGGTCGCGAGGGGCCGATCGACGTCGTCCCGACGTGGCTCGGGGCGCACGCCGTGCCGCCGGAGTTCCGCACCCGGCCCGACGGCGTCGAGGCCTACGTCCGACACCTGGTCGAGGAACAGCTGCCGGGCATCGCCGCCCATGGCCGGGCCCGCTTCGCCGACGTGTTCTGCGAGGACGGCGTCTTCAGCCAGGACCAGTCGCGACGGGTGCTCGAGGCGGCACGCTCCTTCGGCCTGTTGCCGCGGCTGCACGCCGACGAGCTCGCCCCGTCGGGCGGTGCGGAGCTGGCCGCCGAGCTCGGCGCCGCGTCGGCCGACCACCTGGCCACCCCGTCACCCGACGGCATCGCCGCGCTGGCCGCGGCCGCCGGACACCGACGACCCGGTCGTGGCGACGCTGCTGCCGGTGACGACGTGGTTCCTGATGAAGGACCACCACGCGCCGGCCCGCGCGTTCATCGACGCCGGCGTGCCGGTGGCCATCGGGACCGACTTCAACCCCGGGACCTCGCCGACCCCGAACCTCGCGCTCGCGATGTCGTTCGCCTGCATCAACCTGCGGATGACCCCGGACGAGGCGCTCGCGGCAGTGACGATCAACGCCGCCCGCGCGCTCGCGCTCGAGGACGACGTCGGCTCGATCGAGCCGGGCAAGGCCGCCGATCTCGTGATCTGGCGGGTGCCGTCGAGCGCCCGCATCGCGTATCACCCGGGCGCGGATCTCGTCCGCACCGTCATCAAGCGCGGCCGCGTCGTCCTCGACCGCCCCTAGGCCTGCTTTCCGCGCGACTCGAGGAGCACGGTCATCGTCTCGGCGGGCAGGCTGGACGCCGTGACCGACAGCTTGGGCTGGGTCACCGGTTCCGCGCCCATCTCGTGGAAGAACTTCCGGAGCGCCTCGGCGCAGTCGGCTTCGTCCTCGCACAGCGGCATCGGCACGACGATCTTGGGGTCCAGCTGGGCCATCAGCGCCGCCGCCTTGGTCGGGCTCAGCGCCCCGCCGAGCGGCACGCACGCGATGTCCACGGGGCCGATGTCGCCGAGCTTCTCCTCCGACAGGAGGTGGCCGATCTCGCCGAGGTGGATGGTGTGCACGCCGTCGACCTCGACGACGAACGAGACGCCCTTGCCGTGCTCCGCCCCCTTGGCGTCGTCACGGTAGGTCCGCACGCCGGTGACGAGGACCTCCTTGACCTCGTACTCGCCCGGGCCGTCGAGCACGAACGCCGCATCGAGGCTGGACGGGATCAGCGTCGAGCCGTCGCGCGATCGCTTGCCCTTGGGCTTGCCGCGCGCGACCGGCGCGTCGTCGGGATGGCTGAACGTGACGATGTCGCCGGTGATCCCGCGCCCGGTCGGGCCCGACCACCGATTGATACGGGTCCGCGACGACGACCGCTTCCTTGCCGCGCACCCGGACGCAGGTGCGCCCATACCAGGTCAATTCCATGTGGGTGGATTCTGACATAGCGCCCTGCACGGGCGCTCATCGCCTCGCCAACGAAAAGACCGGGAGCGCCTGCCCAATCGGCGCCCCCGGTCGGAGGGAGGGAGGATGGAACCCTGAGGGGTTCGTCCGATCGATACGCTACGTCGCCCTGATTCACGGTCTAGGCGTGAAGCGGTTAAGAAAGCGACATCCACGCCGGACCGTGGCCGTGCTTATGGGGCGCTTATGGCAGCCGTGTGACAATCCGCCGATGCATCGAGCCCGTCCGCGCCATCCCCTGTTCCTTCTGTCGATCGCGGTCCCGCTGGTCGTCGTCGCCTGCGGCGGCGCCAGCCCGTCGGCGAGTCCGTCACCGTCCGCGACCTCGTCCCCGACCGCCTCGCCGCTCGGGTGCCTCCCCGAGCCCCGGCGGCTCGGCCGACCTCGACGCGATCTACGCCGAGATCAACGAACAGGTCCGCGCGATCCGCGGCCTCGAGGAGAAGACGCCCGTCACACCGAACATCGTGTCGCAGGAGGAGCTGGCGGAGGTCATCCGAACGTCCTTCGCGGAGGACTACCCGGCCGAGCAGGTGGCCGCCGACGAGCAGCTCTACCACGGCCTCGGGCTGCTGCCGAAGGACCAGAAGCTGGCCGACGCGTACGTCGACCTGCTCGAGAGCCAGGTGGCCGGCCTGTACAACCCCGTCAACGAGCAGCTGTACGTGCTCTCCAAGGAGGGCGGCGTCGGCCCGGTCGAGAAGGTGTTCTACTCGCACGAGTACGACCACGCGCTCCAGGACCAGAACTTCGACCTCGAGGCCATCCAGTCCGGTCTCGAGGGGCAGTCGGACCGGGCGATGGCGCGCCAGTCACTGGTCGAGGGCGACGCGTACGTCCTGATGACCGCGTGGCTGCAGCAGCACCTCACGCCGGCCGAGATCGGCGAGGTCATCGCGGCCTCGCTCGATCCCGAGGGCCAGGCCGCGCTCGAGGGGACGCCGCCGATCGTCCAGGCGCAGATCCTGTTCGCGGCCATCCAGGGCATGACGTTCGTGATGGGGATGCAATCGACCGGCGGCTGGCCGGCCGTCGACCAGGCCTACGGCAACCTCCCGGAGTCGACCGAGCAGATCCTCCACCCCGACATCTATGCCCGAGGCGAGGACCCCGTCGCGGTGGACCTGCCGGACGACCTGGCGCAGACGCTCGGATCCGGCTGGAGCCTCGTCCTCGAGGACACGATGGGTGAATACCAGACCTCGATCTGGCTCGGAGCGCCGGACATCGCCGCCGCGACCGACGGGGCCGCCGGCTGGGGCGGCGACCGTATCGCGACGATGTCCGGACCGGACGGCGCGTGGGCGATCGCCTGGCGGACGATCTGGGACAGCCCCGCCGATGCGACCGAGTTCGAAACGGTCGCCGAGACGGCAGTCACCAGGGCGGGCGGCCCGGGCGCCGTACTGCCGGGCATCGGCGGGACCACCCGCTGGGTCGTCATCGGCAGCGACGACGCCACGCTCGGCACGGTGTCCAACGCCCTCGGCCTGGCCGGCTAGCGAGGTCGACCGACTACATCGACTCCGGCGCGGAGATCCCGAGCAGCCCGAGCGTCCGGGCGAGCGTGATCTGCGTCGCCCGGGCGAGGGCGAGCCGCGACGCCGATCGCTCCGGCTCCTTGGCGTCGACCACCCGGGCATCGCGGTAGAACGCGTGGAACGCCGTCGCCAGCTCCGTCGCGTACGCGGTGATGCCCTGGGTCTCCTCGTCGACGACGGCGTCCTCGATCACCTCGGGCAGCCGCACGATCCGACGTGCCAGGGCGGCCTCCGGGCCATCGGCCAGCGTGCCCGCCACGCTCGCGGCCGGGGCCAGACCGGCGTCGGCCGCCTTGCGCAGGATCGACGCGATGCGGGCGTGGGCGTACTGCACGTAGTAGACGGGGTTCTCGTTCGACTGCTGTCTTCGCGAGCTCGATGTCGAAGTCGATCGACGACGTCGCGGCGCGTGACGCGAACGACCAGCGCGCGGCGTCGACGCCGACCTCGGCGAGCAGCTCGTCGAGCGTGATGAACTCGCCGGCGCGCTTCGACATCGACACCTCGACGCCGTCGCGGACGAAGCGGACCCACGAGTACAGGAGCACCTGGACGGCCTCGACGTCGTAGCCCATCGCCCCCGCCGCGTTGCGCACCCGGGCGACCGTCCCGTGGTGGTCGGCGCCCCAGATGTAGATCAGGTGGTCGAAGCCGCGGCTGAACTTCTCCGTGACGTAGCCGATGTCGGCGGCGAAGTACGTCGGCTGGCCATTGGAGCGATAGACGACCCGGTCCTTGTCGTCGCCGAACGCGGTCGAGCGGAACCAGGTGGCGCCGTCCTCCTCGTAGAGGTGACCGCGCTCGCGCAGGCGCTCGACGGCCCGGTCGACCCAACCGTCGTCGTGCAGCGTGGCCTCGGTCGTCCAGACGTCGAAATGGACGCCCAGCCGTTCGAGGCTCGCCTCGATGCCCTCCCGAACCTCGGCCGCCGCCCACCGCCCGACGATCGCGGCGGCGTCGGCGCCCTCCGCCGTCGCCGCCGTCCACACGTCGTCCGGGACCGCGGCCGCGAGGTCGTTCACGTAGTCGCCGCGGTAGCCGTCGTCGGGCACCGGCTCGCCACGCCTGATGGCGCAGACGGACGCGCCGAGCTGGTCGATCTGGCCGCCCGCGTCGTTGAAGTAGTACTCGCGCGTCACCCGCTGGCCGCCCGCCTCGAGGACCCGGCTGAGCAGGTCGCCGATGAACGCGCCGCGGGCGTTGCCGATCGTGAGCGGGCCGGTCGGGTTGGCCGACACGAACTCGACGTTGACCGCGCGGGTCGAGATCGGCGCGACGCGTCCCCACGCGTCGGGCTCGGCGAGGATCCCGTCCACGATCGCCTCGAACGCGGCTGGTTTGACACGGACGTTCAGGAACCCCGGCGGCGCGACCTCGACCGCTTCGACCGGCGACGCGTCGTCCGATCCATCGCGGACGAGCTTGGCTGCCAGCAGCGTGGCGATCTCGAGCGGCGACTTGCGGGCTGGCCGGGCGAGCTTGAGCGCGAGGTTGCTGGCGAGGTCGCCATGCTCCGGCTTGGCCGGGTGCTCGACCTCGACCGTCGGGCGCGTATCGTCGGCGGGGATGTCCGGCAGCGCGCCCGAATCGGTCGCCGTCGCCCATGCACGGTCGACCGCGTCGCGGACCTGGGTGCGCAGCGGGGCCGGGATCACGGGTGGTCGGACCTCCGTCGGGGAACCGGGTGGGCTGCGACCCATCGTACCGGTGCGGGTCATGGGTCGTGGGTCCCGGGGTCCGGGGGTACCGGAACGGTGCCCGGTCGCACCGCGCGGTCGATCGGTTGGGCGGAGCGCATGGGAGCGGTGCGGTCCTCGGTACTGGTGCGGGCAGGACCCTCGTGCTTTCATCCGGGCCTCGATCGGTGCACGGACAGATCCCAGAGTGACGACACCGGCCGGGGGGACCAATCGATCGAGGCGCGAGCCTCCTACCTGGGGACCGTCACATGTCGTCTCGTGCATCCGGTGCTCGCACCCACCTGACCCGGCGCGCCTCGTGGCTGGCCGTCGTCGCGCTGACCGTGGCGGCGCTCGTCGCGCCCGCCGCAGTCGCAGCCCACACGCCGAGGGTCTCGCTGACCTGCGAGGACGGGCTCAGGGTCAACCTCACCCAGTACAACGGCAACGGCACCAACAGCGTGGCCGTGGCGATCGACGGAGCCCCGGTCGCCGGGTCGCCGTTCACGTTCAGCGGCTCGTTCTCGCAGACCTTCGCGGTCGAGCCGCCGACGCGAGGCCCACACGGCGAGCGTCGCGGTCACCGCCTGGGACGATCCGAACGGCAACCGCGGCTGGACCCGGACGTTCGAGCTGAGCATCGACGCCTGCGTCGAGCCGACACCGACCCCGACGCCGACGCCCGTGCCGCCGACCCCGACACCAACGCCGACGCCGGAGGATGAGCCGACGCCGCAGATCGAGGAGACCGAGCCCACGCCGACGCCGCCGACCACCACCGACGTCGAGCCGACGGCCACGCCCGCCGCGCCCGAGCCGACCGGCGAGGTCGGTGGCGCGACCGGCACGCCCGCTGCCAGCAGTCGGGCGACCCTGCCACCGACCGACACCATCGAGGGCGAGGCCGCGACCCCGGCCGGTGACGGCTGGCGGCTCGTGCTCCTGGCGATCGCCGGCGCCCTGGCCGCCACCCTGATCCTCACGCCGGCCCGGGCCGCGGTCCGCAAGGACGACTGAGCTCGCTGATCCCGAGGTGCCATGACGCGCACCCGGCCCCGAGCCGACGACGCCCGTCGCCCCACCGGGGCGGCGGGCGTCCTCACGTCTAGATCCGGTACCGGGCCCCGGGTTCCACGAGCTCGACCGGGCCATCGAAGCGGGCCGCCACCGACGCGATCGTGGCGTCGCTGTCGTAGCCCATCTGGAGGTGGGTGAGCAGGATCCGTCCGGCCCCCGTGCGTGCCCCCAGGGCGCCGACGGCGGGACCGTCGAGGTGCACGGTGTCGAACGGCATCGGTCCGGGCCCGAACGAGACCTCGCACAGCAGCGTGTCGCCCGGCCGGACCAGCACGTCGAGGTCGGACGCCCTCCCGCAGTCGCCGGAGTAGACGAGGCCCACGCCGTCGCCGGCCGACACGCGGTACGCGTGGCTGTCCGCCGTGTGCGTGACCCGCGCCGCCTCGAGCCGGATCCCGTCGATCGCCGAGGTGCCGAGGCCCACCTCCTCGATGTCGAGCGATTGCGCGCTGAACCCTGGCTCGTCATGCAGCGCGTCCAGCCGCCGCTCCAGGCCATCGGGCGCGATGATCCGGACGTGGCGGACGGGGTCGAACTGCCAGCGCAGGTAGTGACGGAGCGCGACAAGGTCGATGAAGTGGTCGGGGTGGAGGTGGCTGATGACGAACGCGTCGACGGTGCTCGGCTCGATCGTGGCCGCCAGCCGCGGGAAGGACCCCTGGCCCAGGTCGAGGACGATCGCGGTCGCGCCCGAGCGGAGCAGGTAGGACGCGCCGGCCGACCCCGGCTTGTCGGTGTACGCCGGGCCCGCGCCGAGCACGTCGAGCTGGAGGTCGGTGGATCCGTCCGGTGGCATCACGGGAATGTAGCCGACGGCGACCCGCCGGATGGGGACGGTCAGCGGTGGCCGGTGACCATCGGCACCGCGACCGACGGCCCACCGCGCCGGAACGTGATCGCGTCGAAGCCCGCGGCGGCCGCCGAGTCGTAGCCGTCCTGCAGCGCCCACGCGAAGTGTTGCGCGCGGTGGGCATCGGAGCCGATCGTCACGGCCAGCCCGCCCAGCTCCCGGTAGCGCGCCACGATCGCCGGCGACGGATACGCCTCGCCGACCCCGTGCCGGTAGCCGCTGGTGTTGACCTCGAGGGCGGTGCCGGTATCCACGAGCGCCCGCAGGATCGGCTCGTATAGCTCGGGTGCCGCGCCGTAGTCGGCCGCCCTGAGATGCGGATGCGTGTAGCGCTTCACGACGTCGATATGGCCGATCGCGTCGAACAGCCCGGACCGGGCGGCGGCCAGGACCTCGTCGAATGCCGGTGCCACGATGTCCGCGAAGGACCGGCCGGCGATCCATGCCGCCACGCGCGACTCGCTGTACTGCGAGTCGAAGCGGTCGTGCCACGACCCGATCGTGAAGTCGTAGGTGTGGCGGCGGAGATGCTCGCGGATGTCGTCCTCCCACGACCGGTCGTAGGTCAGCTCGACACCGAACCGGATGGCGACGCCGCGATCGGCCCAGCGCTCCGCGGCCTCGCGGACGACCCGCTCGCGCTGCTCGAACGTCGTGAAGCCGTAGGCGGGCGCACCCCGCTCGAAGTCGACGTGGTCGGTGATCGCGATCTCGGCGATCTCGAGCTCGACGGCCGCCTCCGCGAACGCGTCGATCGGGACGTCGCTGTCGGGCGAGAGGTCAGTGTGGAGGTGGGTGTCGACCGGCAGGTGGCGCCCCCGTCGGTCGATCACCCGGCGATCACGCCCAGCTCACGACCGACGGTGGCGAAGGCCTCGAGCGCCCGATCGAGCTGGTCGTCGGCATGCGCCGCCGTGACGATCGTCCGGATGCGGGCCTGGTCGAGGGCGACGGTGGGGAAGACCACGGGCTGGGCGAACACGCCCTCGCCCATCAGCCGGTCGCTGAACCGCATCGCGGTCTCGGGGTCGCCCATCATGACCGGGGTGATGGGCGTCTCCGATCGGCCCGTGTCGAAGCCGAGCCGGACCAGCTCGCCCTTGAAGCGCTTCGTGTTCGACCAGAGTCGCTCGAGGAGCTCGGGCTCCTCCTGCATCACCTTGAGCGCCTCGCGACACGCGGCGACGACGGCGGGCGGATGGCTGGTCGAGAACAGGAACGGTCGCGCGCGCTGGGTCAGGATCTCGCGCAGCGCGGTCGAGCCCGCGACGTAGCCGCCGAGCGACCCGACGGCCTTGCTCAGCGTGCCGACCTGGATCGCCACGCGACCGTGCAGGCCGAAGTGGTCGACGCTGCCGCGGCCGTGCCGGCCCAGCACGCCTGAGGCGTGGGCGTCATCGACGAACACGGCGGCGCCGGCCGCCTCGGCCGCCTCGACGATCCCCGGCAGCGGCGCGATGTCGCCGTCCATCGAGAACACCCCGTCGGTGACGACCAGGATGAGCCGGTAGGGCTCGCCGGTGCCTTCCCGCCCGTGTTCGACGGCCTCGTCGAGGACGGCCCGGAGTCCCTCGACATCGGCGTGCGGGAAGATCTTGCGCGGCGCCTTTGACAGGCGCATCCCGTCGATGATCGAGGCGTGGTTGAGGGCGTCGCTCACGATGAGGTCGGTCTCGCCGGTGATCGTCGGGATGACCCCGGTGTTGGCCGTGAAGCCGGACTGGAAGGTCAGCACCGCTTGCGTGCCCTTGAACTCGGCCAGCTCGGCCTCGAGCGCCTCGTGCATCGACATCGTGCCGGCGATGGTCCGGACCGCGCCCGACCCGACCCCGAAGTCGCGCACCGACTGGAGGGCCGCCTCGCGGAGGCGCGGGTGATGGGTCAGCCCGAGGTAGTCGTTGGACGAGAGGCTGATGACCCGGCGACCGTCGACCGACACGATCGGGCCCTGCGCCGACGACATGATCCGCAGCGCGCGGTACAGGTGCCGCTCGCGCAGGGCGGCGACCTCGTCGTCGAGGAAGGCGAGCGGATCGGGGCGTGGGGTGGTCGTCATGGTCAGGCGGTCCAGTCCATGACCACTTTGCCCGACTCGCCGGTCCGCGCCGCGGCGAACGCGTCGGCGTGATCGCGGTACGCGAAGCGGTGGGTGATGATCGGCCGGAGGTCGAGGCCGGACTTGAGCATCACCGACATCTTGTACCAGGTCTCGTACATCTCCCGGCCGTAGATGCCCTGCAGCCGCAGCTGGTCGAAGACGACCCGGCCGACATCGATCGGGATGTCCTCCGTCGGGATGCCGAGGATCGCCATGCCCGCACCGTGGGCCATGTTCGCGAGCGCATCGCGCAGGGCGGCACCGTTGCCCGACATCTCGAACACGACGTCGAAGCCCTCGACCATCCCGAGCTCGGCCTGGGCGCCCTTGAGGTCGCGTTCCCTGGGGTCGACCACGAGGGTGGCTCCCATCCGGGTGGCCAGCTCGCGACGGGTCGCGTTCGGCTCGCTCACGACGATGAACCGAGCGCCGGCGTGGCGGGCGACGGCCGTCGCCATGAGACCGATCGGGCCGGCGCCCACGACAAGGACGTCCTCGCCGAGGACCGGGAACGCGAGCGCGGTGTGGACCGCGTTGCCGAACGGGTCGAAGATCGCGGCGACGTCCTCGTCGATGCCGGGCCAGTGATGCCAGACGTTGGTGACCGGCAGGACGACCTGCTCGGCGAACGCGCCGTCGCGCTGGACGCCGAGCCCGACGGTCCTGGCGCACAGATGCCAGCGCCCGGCCCGACAATGCCGGCAGCGGCCGCAGACGACGTGCCCCTCACCGCTGACGATGTCGCCCGGGGCGATGTCGTGGACGTTGCTGCCGACCTCCAGCACCTCGCCGACGAACTCGTGACCGACGACGAGCGGGGTCGTGATCGTGCGCTGGGCCCAGGCATCCCAGTCGACGATGTGCAGGTCGGTGCCGCAGATGCCGGTCTTGCGGACGCGGATGCGCACGTCGTTGATCGTCATCGGCGGCTCGGGGACATCGGCGAGCTCGAGGCCCGGGCCGGCCGTGGTCTTGACGAGGGCCTGCATGGGCGGAGCGTACCGCGGTGCCGGGCGCCGGGCGGCGGCGGCCCGCGGCCGGCGGCGGCCCGCGGCGGCTCGGCCATTCTGCTCTCGGCCAGTCGCTCCGGGGACTAGCGACGTTCCGTCGCCCTAGTCACCGCGCGACTAGGCAGGAAGTCGTACGAGTCGACCCGGCCGGGCAGCCCTAGTCGACCTCCGACCAGTCGACGATCGGGTTCTCTACGCGTCCGATCCCCTCGATCTCGCATCGAGCGCGGTCGCCGGGCTCGAGGAAGACCGGCGGGTCCCGGAAGACGCCCACGCCCGACGGGGTACCCGTGGCGATGACGTCGCCCGGCTCGAGCGTGATGGTCGTCGAGATATAGGCGATGAGGGTCGGGATATCCCGGACCATGTCCGCGGTCGACCCGTCCTGCATCGGGTGTACCTCACCGTCCGGCGTGATCCGCCAGCTGCGGAGTCGAAGCCCGGCTGACGGATCGATCTCGTCCGCGGTCACGAACACCGGACCCATCGGCAGGAACGTGTCGCTTCCCTTGGCGCGCAGCCACTGGCCGTCGCCTCGCTCGCCGGGCGCCAAGGCGGCCGGGACGCCCTGCCAGTCGCGGGCGCTCACGTCGTTGACGACGACATAGCCGGCGACGTGGTCCATCGCGTCGGCCGGCGACACGCGTCGGGCGCGCGTACCGATGACCACGCCCAGCTCGACCTCGAGATCGAGCGCGCGGGTGCCCTCGGGCCGGACGATCGCTTCGCCATCGGCGATGACGGCGTTCGCGAACTTCGAGAAGAGGACCGGGCGGGCCGGCGCGTCGCGGCCGCCTTCGGCGATGTGCTCGCGGTAGTTCAGCCCGACGCAGACGATCTTGCCTGGAGGCTCGATCGCCGGTGCCGGGCGAAGCGACGCGATGTCGTGCCGTTCGGTGCCGACCGTCACGGTCCGGCCGTCGAGATCACCCGCCCGCACGCCGTCGTCGTCATGGAACCGGAACCGGCGCATCGCGAGCCGCCGATCAGCTCGGCGAGGCGCTCGGCGAGGCGCTCGGCGACGCAGCCGGCGACTCGCTCGGCGACGCCGACGGGCTCGCGCCCGGGTCGCCCGAGGGGCTCGGCGACGCCTGGCACAGCTTCTCGGGGTTCGTCTGCTCGCCGTAGCGCGCGTAGAAGTCGAGGACCGCGGCCTGGTCGATCGACTCCATCGGGAGCACACGATCCCAGACGAGCGCCGCGTACGGCCACGCCATCTGCTCGAACCGGGCGACGAGCGGCCCGGGCGACTGGCCGCCCGGCGGGAAGTCGCAGACGGGGCTGTTCGGCACGGCGTCGAACAACGCCCGGAGCGCCGCCTGATCTGCGTCGGCGTCGCGATACAGGATCACGAGGCCACCGTGCTCGAGGTTGTGCACCCAGCCCTGCGGGATCATGCCGTCACCTGGGCCGTAGGGCCGGGCGGGGATCGGGCCGATGTCGGCGCCGATGTAGTGCCGCCCCGATGCCGGCGGGCAGTAGGTGTAGCGCACCTGGGTGCCCTGCTCGACGTGCACGTGGCCCATGTCCGGCTGCACGTAGCCCGGCTGCGGCGACGCACCCTCGGCCGGCGAGGCGGTCGCTTCGGGTTGCCAGACGGCGGAGCAGGCGTACGCGGGCTGGGTGGCGGCCGCGAACACGCCGACGCCGACGACGGCGACCGTCGCGACCACGACTGCGGCGATCAGCCATGTCCGGTATCGCTCCAGGAACGAGCCGCGGGCCGCGGGTCGCGACCGCTCCCGCCGCCCGGCGCGCTTGGACGTGCCCGCGCTGGACGTCGGGCGCGCCGGCGCGCTCGCGGGTTCGGTCGCCGGCTTGGTCGTAGCGGCCTGGCCGGTCGCGGACGGTTGGCCGGCCATGCGCTGACGCCGGCGTGATTCCTTGCTCACTCGTGGATGCCTCGGTGCGGTCGATGGGTCGCCGGATCGATGTCAGACCCGGCGGCGACGATGGGCCGCGCGCGCAGAGGGTACCCGGCCTGCTCCGATCACGCGCGCGAAGTGGCGCCTCAGGCCTCCGACAGGTACGTGCGGACGTCGGGCCGGAGCAGCCCGCGGAACAGCAGGAGCCCGAACGCCGCGACGAAGACCGGCAACGCCGGATGGACCGGGCTGATCGCGAGCAGCACGACGAGCGGGACGGTCAGGCTGGCCAGGCCGACCGCCAGCCCGAACGCCGCCTGCTTGCGCTGGAGGACGAGCGTCGTCGTGAAGATCGTGTAGGCCAGCAGGATCATCACCACGATCCCCGTGCGGGCTGACCGGCGCCGCGATGGCCTGGTCGACGACGAAGCGCAGGCTCAGCCCGATACCCGCGAGGATCAGCAGCGCGTAGACAAGGAACAGTCGGATCCCGAGGGGCATGCGGGCGCGGGCGGGGGACGGGTCGGGCGGTCGCTCGGTCACGGCCCCGCGATGGTACGGCCGACGACGTCGGAGCCGGCGCGCGAGCGCGGACGTTCGGGTCTTGACACCCGCCGGACCCACGCCCTACAGTCCACTAAACCGGTTTGCTAAACCGGTTTGCACGATGCCGGGCCTCCGCCACTCCTCCTCCTGCGGGGCCCCGCATCGCCCACGATCACCCCGGGAGTCGCCTTGGTGGAGCCTCGGACCCAACGACCTCGCATCGCCGACGTCGCCCGTGAGGCCGGCGTCAGCAAGACTGCCGTGTCGTTCGCGTTCAACTCGCCCGACCGTCTCGCGCCCGAGACGGCCGAGCGCATCCGCGGCATCGCCCACCAGCTCGGCTACGTCCCCCACCCCGTCGCCCGGATGCTCACCCAGCGCCAGACGATGACGATCGGGGTGCTCACGCCACAAGCGCTCAGCGTGATCTTCAGCAACCCGTTCTTCGGGGCATTCAGCGAGGGCGTCGCGCTCGCGGCCGAAGAGCACGGTTACGCCCTTCACTTCATCTCGCCGCTGCACGGCAGCCTGGTCCGCGCGATGACCCGCGCGACCGTCGACGGCGTCGTTGCCATCGGTCTCTCGGACGGCCACCCCGAGGTCGAGCAGATCCGGCGGGCCGGCCTGCCGATCGTCCTGGTCGATTCGGTGGCGCTGCCCGAGCACGGCTCGGTCGAGATCGACGACGCCGGCGGCGCGGAGGCGGCCGCGGCGCACATCGCCGGGCTCGGCCACCGCGACGTTCTGGTGCTGGGCGTGGAGCCGCCGGCGCCGGGTGGACCGGATCCGGACGGCGTGACGAGTCGCCGGTTGCGCGGCTATCGCGCGGCCTTCGCGACGGTCGGCGTCGACATCCCGGACGATCGCGTCGTCGTCGGACCGGCCAGCATCGACGGCGGCATCGCCGCCATGACCGGCGCATGGGACGACGGCCTGCGGCCGACCGCGGTCCTGGCCATGTCGGACGCGATGGCCATCGGCGCGATGCGCGCCCTGCGTGACATGCGCCTCGACGTGCCCGCCGACGTGAGCGTCGTGGGCTTCGATGACATCGATCTCTCGCCGCACGTCGACCCTCCGCTCACGACGGTCCATCAGCCGATCCGTCGCAAGGGCGAGGAGGCGGTCCGTGCACTTCTGACCGTCGTGGAACGACGGGGTCAAGCCACGCCCGAGCACCGGCGCCTGGAGACGCGGCTCATCATCCGCGGCTCGACCGGGCCGGTGCCCGCGAACCGAAGGGAGGTGGCCGAGGACCAAGGCTGATGTAGCCGGGGTCCCCGGCGATGCGAAGGTCGGCGTCGAGCCGACAGAGGTGTTGTGGACCGGACGGAGAGGTCCGACCGGTTCGAGAAGGAGACAACGACAGACGATGAAGAAGCAGCTTCGGCTCGCCTCGATCGTGGCGGGGGCGGCGATCATCGCCGCCGCCTGCGCGAGTCCGAGCGCGAGCACTCCAGCCAGCAGCGCACCCTCGGCCGCCCCGAGCGGCTCCGAAGCCCCGGCCGGTTCCGAGGCTCCGGCCGCCCTCACCGGTGACATCACGTTCTGGCATTCGTATGGCTCGGGCGGTGGCGAGACCGGCGCCCTGACCACGGTCCTCGACAAGGTCAAGGCCGACAACCCCGACTTGAACATCGAAGTCATCGAACAGCCGTTCGACCAGATCTTCCTCAAGTGGCGCACCGACGTCGCGGCCGGCGGCGGCGCCGATATGTTCATCGCCCCGAACGACAGCCTGGGCCAGGACGCCCGCGAAGAGTCGCTCATGAACCTCGACGAGTTCCTCAGCGGGAACGCGGCGCTCGATGGCTACCTGCCGGTCGCGATCGACGGCTCGAAGGTCGACGGCTCGTTCTACATGGTCCCCGAGTCGCTCAAGGCAGTCGCGCTCTGGTACGACAAGAGCGCCATCGCGACGCCACCCGCCGATAGCGCCGCGCTCCTGGCCGGCGTCAAGGACGGCTCGATCAAGCTCGGCGTCAACCAGGGCGTCTACCACCAGTTCGGCTGGTCGGGCGCCTTCGGTGGCACGCTCATGGACGACGCCGGCAAGTGCGTCGCCGACCAGGCCGGCTTTGCCGACGCATTCGGCTACCTCAAGGAGCTCAAGGACGCGGGCGCCACGTTCAACACGGACGGCAACGCGCTCAAGTCCGCCTTCCAGACCGGCGCGATCAACGCGATGATCGACGGGCCGTGGCAGACCGCCGACTTCCGCACTTCGCTCGGCGACAAGCTGGCCGTGGCGCCGATCCCGAAGGGTCCGGCCGCTGCCGCCAACCCGTTCACCGGGACCGACGGCTGGTACATCAACCCGAACCTCGATCCCGAGCAGGCGAAGCTCGCGGTCGACGTGGCGCTCGCGCTGACGTCGCCCGCGGCGATGCAGACCTTCGTCGACGATGCCGGCCATGTCCCGGCGAACCCGACGGTCCAGGTCACCGACCCGATCACCCAGGGCTTCGCCGACGCGGCCGAAGCCGGCCTGCCGCGCCCCCAGAACGCGCAGTTCGCCAACTGGTGGGGCCCGTTCGGTGACGCGCTGAACAAGGTCATCGACACGGGCGCCGACCCGGCCACGGCGGTCAAGGACGCCTGCGCCCTGATGAACGAGGCGAGCGGCCTGTAGGCCCTTCCCTCGCAAGGACCGACGGGGGCGTCCCAGCGGGGCGTCCCCGTCATACACTCTCCCCGCCCTTCGAGTTCGATGTCGACCGACGAAGGAGACCTCGCCCATGGCGACTGCCGCAGCCGCGGTTCCCCAGCGCAGCCGCGGAGCCCGGATCTCGCGCAAGGTCCAGCCGTACCTGTACCTGGTGCCGGCCTTCGCCGTGATGGCGGTGATCACGTTCTACCCGCTGGCCTTCCAGGTCTGGATGTCGTTCCACGATTTCGGGCAGATCAACTTCCGGGTGCGCAACCCGGTCCCGGCCGAGTTCGTCGGCCTCGACAACTACGTCCGCATCGCCACCTCCAAGCTGCAGATCCCGAACTTCGAGTTCGTCCGGCTGGTGCTGTTCAACCTGTTTTGGGCGTTCAGCAACGTCGTGGTACACGTCGTCATCGGCGTCTTCGTGGCCGTGATCCTCAACACTAGGGACTGTGGTTCAAGGGGATCTACCGCGCGATCTTCATCCTGCCAGTCGTGATCCCGTCGATCATCGTGGCCACGGTCTGGCGGAACATGTTCGATCCCGATGTGGGTGCCGTGAACCTCGGCCTCCAGGGTCTGGGTGGCCTGTTCGGGATCTCCGCAGATCATCCGGCATTCAATCTCGACTGGATCCGCCAGCCCGACGATCCGATATCGTGGATCCCGCTGTCATTAGCCTTCTTCGCGATGATCACCACTAACACCTGGCTGGGCTGGCCGCTCAATGCGGTGGTCGCGACGGGTGCTCTCCAGTCGATCCCGGGCGAGCTCTACGAGGCGGCGGAGATGGACGGCGCGAGCTGGTGGCAGAAGTTCCGCAATGTCACGGTCCCCTTCCTCCGACCGGCGATGCTGCCGTACGCGATCTACGGGTTCGTCATCACGTTCAACCTGTTCGTCCTGCCGTATTTCATGACCCAGGGCGAGCCGTTCGGGCGGACGGAGATCCTCGTGACCCAGGCGTACCGGCTGGCCAATGAGCGTCGCCTGTTCGGCGTCGCCGCGGCCTTCGCGGTCTATCTCTTCTTCCTGCTCCTGATCATCACGCTCATCACCAACCGCATGGCGAAAGCCACCAAGAGCTATGCGGACTGACCGCCGACCAGCAGCGGAGATCCGCCCATGACCGCGCCCGCGACCACGGCCACGACCCGGAGCCTGTTGACCCGGGGTATCCGCTTCAAACGGACGTCGGGTGACCGGCGCCTGCCACTTGGCCGGCAGATCGTCCTGCAGCTCATCTTGCTGTTCATCACCGCGACAGTGCTGTTCCCGCTGGTCTGGATCGTCAGCATGGCGCTCGACCCGCGCAACCTGGCCCGGCCGGATGGGCTCAACCTCATCCCGCCCGGCGCATCACTTGACTCGTTCGCCAAGGTCATCGCACAGCCGACGAGTAACCCGATCAGCTTCATCGACCTGGCCCTCAACAGCATGAAGATCGCCTTTGCCAGCGCGGCCGTGGCGGTCGCGATCGGTCTCCTCGCCGCCTACGCGTTCTCGCGGCTCAAGTTCCGGGGCCGGGAACCGCTGATGATCGCGGTCCTCGGCGTGCTGATGCTGCCGTCGGTGGCGACGATCATCCCGCTGTTCATCTTCCTCAACCAGTTCCAGATCAACTTCGGCGATCTGTCGTTCAACCTGCGGGCCTCGCTCGTCGGCGTCACGCTCGCCGTGATCTCCGCCCAGCTGCCGTTCGCGATCTGGAACCTCAAGGGCTATCTCGACACGATCCCGAGGGACCTCGAGGAGGCGGCCGTGGTGGACGGTGCGACCCAGAATCAGGTCTTCCGCAAGATCATCCTGCCGCTCTCGGTGCCGGCGATCGCGGTGACCGGGTTCCTCGGCTTCCTGGGCGGCTGGAGCGAGTACCTGACGGTCGCGATGTTCATCAGCGAGGTGCACGACTGGACGCTGTCGCTGGCGCTCAACAGCATGGTCGGCCAGTTCGCGCGGACGACGAACTGGGGGCAGTTCGCCGCCTTCGCGATCCTCTTCGCGCTGCCGGTGTCGGTCGTGTTCTTCGTCTTCCAGCGCTACCTGGTGGGCGGTCTCGCCGTGGGCGGCGTCAAGGGCTGACCCGCGTCTTCGCGTCCGGGTCGGCCCGCAGCGCGGCCCGCCACTCCCGCATCGCGTCGAACCACGGCTTGCTCGCGACGAGCAGGGCGACGACCAGGAGGTCGCTCAGCCCGAGCATCAGCGACAGCGGGCTGCCGCCGGAGTTGAGCAGGTCGAGGAAGCCGAGCACGGCCGCGAAGTTGATCGCCAGCAGCCACGCTCGGCCGACGCGGATCAGCGCGCCGAGCGCGATCGACCCGACACCGATGACCACGGTGCTGATGAACACGAGCTCGGCACCGGCCGGCAGGCCACGCGAGAACGCCGAGCGCCGCGAAGAGCCCGAGCGCGCCCGTCACGATCAGGATGGCCGCCGCCAGCTCGACCCCTCCCGGCCGGTCCGGCCGTGGCCGGCACCTCGTCCGCGGTCTCGGGGAGCGGCGGGCGCTCGTCGCTCATCCGGCCAGCTCCAGCACCACGAGCTCGCGCGGCCCGAGTCGCTCGACCGGCACGTACCCCTCGAAGCCACCGGCCGCCGTGACGACGGCGGCGTGGCCGCGGCGGCGGCCCCGTACAGGACGTCGACGCCCGTGACCTCGCACAGCGGTCCCTCGTGCGAGGTCGAGCGTCGGCGATGACACGGGCTCGGCGGACAGGTTCGCCACGACCAGTGCCGTCTCGGCCGTCCCCGGGTCGTGCCGCAGGTAGGCGATGACCGACGGCGCGTCGGCGTCGACGACCGCCAGGCGCCGCGCGACAGCGCCGGGTGGGCGGCGCGCACCGCCGACGAGGTCGCGGTATCGGGCGAGGAGCGAGGCCGGCTCCGCGCGTCTCGCTCGCGACGTCGGTGCCGGGCGGGTCGTCGCCGAGCGGCTGCCACGGCGTGCCGGTCGTGAACCCGGCGCCCGGGCTCGGTCGCGTCCCAGCGCATCGGCGTGCGGATGCGCTCGTCCGGCTTCCGGCCGGTCATGCCGATCTCCTCGCCGTAGTACACGAACGGGGTGCCGGCCCCGGTGAGCAGCAGCGCTCCGGCCAAGCCGGCCGCGGCCGGGTCACCGTCGAGCTCGGACATGATCCGGTCCTGGTCGTGGTTGGTCAGGAACGTCGCGAGGCCACCGGCCGGGTACAGCTCCGTCACCTCCTGCCACGCCGCGCGCAGCGAGCCCCGCTCGCCGGAGCGCAGCGACGTGATCGTGGCGCTCGCCAGGCCGAAGTCGAACGCCAGGTCGAGCGCGCCGTCGCGGACGTAGCGCGACGACATCGACGATGCGTCCCACACCTCGCCGAGCACCAGCGCGTCCGGGTGGCGGATCTTGATGCGCTCGCGGAAGTCGCGCAGCCAGTCGAACGTCGCGTCGACGTTCTCGAGCTGGCGGCCGTCCTCGATGAGATGGCGCGCGGCGTCAAGCCGGAAGCCGTCGACGCCCACGTCGGCCAGCCAGAAGTCGGCGATCGAGTCGAGCTCCGCGGTGACCGCGGGGTTCTCGAGGTCGAGGTCGGGCATGCCCTCCCAGAAGTAGCCGTAGTAGAAACGGTCGCCGTCGGGGTGCCAGACGCGCGCGCCGTCGGGCCGCGCGATGCCGGGGTGCTCGTCCGACCACACGTACCAGTCCTCGTGGGCCGAGCCGCGCACCCGCGCGTCCTGGAACCACGGGTGCTCGCGCGACGTGTGGTTGATGACGAGGTCGAGGATCACCGCGATGCCGCGCTCGTGGGCGGCGTCGACCAGCGCCCGCAGGTCGTCGGCGGTGCCGTAGTCCTGCTCGACCGTCCGGTAGTCGACGACGTCGTAGCCGTGGTAGCTCGGCGACTCGGCGATCGGCATCAGCCACAGGCCGGTGACGCCGAGGTCGTCGTGGGTGGCCGGATCGCCGTCGTTGAGGTCGTCGAGGTGCGCGGTCAGGCCGCGCAGATCGCCGATGCCGTCGCCGTCCGAGTCGGCGAAACTGCGGACGAACACCTCGTAGAAGACCCGGTCGCGCCACCACCCGCCCGGCGACGGGCTCGCGGCCGGTCGGTCACAGGCGACGTTCGACGCGGACGCCGATGCGGCCGGCGTCGCCGCGGCGACGCTGGGCGCGGCGCTCGGGGCGGCTGCCGGCCCGGCGCAGGCGACCACCAGCAGCACGGCGGCCAGGGTGGCCGCGACAGGACGGGAGGACATCGGATGGAGTATCGCATCGGGTCGCCGGGACGGCCGTCGTGACGGTCGACACGCCGGCCTGGGTCCGCGACGCGGTCTTCTACCAGATCTTCCCGGACCGCTTCGCCGCGAGCCAGCGGGTGTCGAAGCCCGGCCCGCTCGAACCGTGGGACGCGCCACCCACGTACCACGGCTTCAAGGGCGGCGACCTGCTCGGCATCGCCGAGCACCTCGACTACCTCGAGGATCTCGGCGTCAACGCGATCTACCTGACGCCGATCTTCGAGTCGGCCTCGAACCACCGCTACCACACCTACGACTACCTCCGGGTCGACCCGCTCCTCGGCGACGACGCGGCGTTGCGGACCCTGCTCGATCTCGCGCACGAGCGGGGCATGCGGGTCATCCTCGACGGCGTCTTCAACCACACCGGTCGCGGCTTCTGGCCGTTCCATCACATCCTCGAGAACGGACCGGGGTCGCCGTACCGCGACTGGTTCCACATCGACCTCGACGTCATCGAGGGTCGTCGCGAGTTCATGCCATACCCACCGCGGGACGCGCCGCCCGGCACAGCGCTGGGCTACCAGGCGTGGTGGGGCCTGCCCGCCCTGCCGAAGCTCAACACCGACAACCCGGACGTCCGCGAGTACCTGCTGTCGGTGGCCGAGCACTGGCTGCGCTTCGGCATCGACGGCTGGCGGCTCGACGTCCCGGGCGAGATCGACGACCCGCCGTTCTGGCAGGCCTTCCGCCAGCGCTGCCGGGCGATCCGGCCCGATGCCTATCTCGTCGGCGAGATCTGGGAGACCGCGCCGGATTGGGTCGCCGGCGACCGGTTCGACGCGCTGATGAACTACCCACTCGCGGAGGCGATCCTCGGGTACGTCGGCGGGTCTCGCCTCGACATGGCCGTCGTCGAGGGGCACCACGAGTACCGGCGCCACGTCCGCCGGCTCGACGGCGCCGGGTTCGCGGCGCGGCTCGTCGAGCTGCTCGGGGTCTACGACGCGGATGTCGTCGCGGTCCAGCTGAACCTGCTCGGATCGCACGACGCCCCACGAGTGCGGATCGGTGCTCGGCGGCGACCTCGCCGGCGTGCGCATGGCGACGCTCCTCCAGTGCCTGCTGCCGGGCGCGCCGTGCATCTACTACGGCGACGAGATCGGGCTGACCGGTGGCAATGACCCGACGAACCGCGCGGCCTTCCCCTGGGACGAGGCGGCCTGGGAGGCGGACCTGCGTGCCTTCGTCCGCTCGACGATCGGGCTGCGGGCATCGGAGCCCGCGCTGCGCCACGGCGCGACGACGGCGATCGGTGCCGAGGGGCCGGCGATGGCCATCGAGCGGCGGCTCGACGCGACGCGGATCGTGCTGGCGCTGAACCCTGGCGACGAGCCGACCGAGCTGCCGGTGACCCTCGACGGCATCGGCACGGGCCGGCTGGAACCCGTGGCACTCGAAGGGTCGGGCGCCGCCGGGTCGGCGGTCGACGTCACCGACGGTCGTGCCCGCATCCGGTTGGAGGCCCGCACAGGCATCGCGTTCCGGATCGCCCCAGGCTGAGCGCCGAACCCGGCCGCGCCCTATACTTCCCGGCCTGTGGCTGATCTCCCCATCGACCTGGAGACCGGGCTGTCCGAACATCTCGCCCGGATCCTGGATGTCGAGGGCAAGATCCCGCGGGCGATCGAAGCGCTCGGTCCGGTGGAGGGACGAGACGTCGTCGTCGTCGATGGCTCCGCGGGTCTGCGCGCTCGGCAGCTCACCTCGCTCGGTGCCCGCGTCACGCTCGTCGACTCGAGCGGGCCGGCGCCCTTCGACGCGCCCGACGCCTCGGCCGACGTCGTCGTCGGCCTGTGGTCCGCGTTCCGCGGGTCGCCATCCACCGACATCGACCAGGCGGTCCGGCTCCTGCGACCCGGTGGGCGCCTCCTCGTCGTCCACGACTACGGACGCGACGACGTGGCCGAGCTTCGTGGCGACCTGCCCGAGTACGGCAGCTGGACACGCCGCGATGGGCCGTTCCTCGGGCTCGGGCTTCAAGATCCGCGTGCTCCATTGCTGGTGGACGTTCGACTCGCTCGACGAGGCACGAGCGTTCCTCGATGCGGCATTCGGCGAGGCGGGCCGGACCGTCGCCGGGCGATTGACGCGACCGCGACTCTCGTACAACGTCGCGGTCTACCATCGGACCCTCGCGCAGGAGCCGTCGTGACCGACCGACGCGCCAAGGACCCATACGCCGACCAGCGCCGCCGGAGCTACACCGACGAGTACGACGTCGATGCGGGCTACGAACCGGTCGGCCGCGGCCGGCGCATCTCCCCGGTGGCGATCTTCCTCGCAGTCGCGATCGTCGGCTCGATCGCCTACATGGCGTACGTCCTGACCGTGCGCGAGGCCACGCAGATCCCGCTGCTGGCCTCGGGTGCGGTGATGCTGGCCATCGTGTTCGCGGCGCTGGCGGCCTTCTGCGTCCGGTCGATCTGGCGGTCCGGCACCGAGCCGGGGCATGGCGGCCGGATGCTGGTGACGGGGCTCGTCGGGGGCCTGGCGGCCATGGCGGCGGCCGGGTTCACGGCTGCCGCGATCATCCTGTTCCAGCTCGCCACCGGGTCGGGCTGAACGGGACCCTCTGCTAGACTCGGCCCCCGGTCCGACCGAGCGCCCCCATCGTCTAGAGGCCTAGGACGCCACCCTTTCAAGGTGGAGATCAGGGGTTCGAATCCCCTTGGGGGCACCACTGCCCTGCTACCATCGCGACCGATGGAGATCATGGGCGTCCAGATCCGGACGATCATCAGCGACAACGTCGCCAAGCGCTGCGACGGGCTGCGGCGAGGTCGTCGACGGCACACCGTGGCGGATCAACCTGCTCGACATCGTCGCGTCCCAGACGCCGGTCAGCTGGACGGATCGTCCGATCGTCAACCCGGGCCCGTTCCAGTTCCACGGCGATCCAGGGTGCGTGCGTCGCTGGATGGCCGATCGCGACCTCCTGTTCTGTCGCAAGGGCGAGGTCCGCGAGATCATGCGACCCGTCCCCATCCCTGGCCCCGGCGAGGACCCCGAGGGCGGTCGGTGGGGCCTGTGCGACGGCATCCATCGCGACGATCACGAGTTCGTCCCGGCCTGACCCGGTCGCGTCGCCGCGCGGCATTTGACACCCCCGCTCGGGGCGGACCTATCCTCCGCACGCCCGGGCTGAATCTGGCACCCAGATTTACCTAGGTTTTCATGCCGACGGGCCGCCGGCCGTCTCCCCCCACGGCCTGGCCGGCCCGTCGGCGCCTGATCCTGTCGCGCATCCGAGAGGCCCGACTTGCCGCGATCCGCTCCCGCCCCGACGCCGAGTCGCAGCTGGATGTCGCTCGGGCCGGCCAGCCGATTGCTCGGCGTCGATCCCGACACGCTCCGGCGCTGGGCCGATGACGGTCGAGTCGGCGCGTGGACGACGCCGGGCGGCCACCGCCGGTTCGACCGGACGGCGCTCGAGCGCCTTGCCGCCCAGCGGCGGGGGCCGGCGCTCCGATCGCTGACGAGCCTCGGGGCATCGCCGGCGCGGATGACCCGCGTCTATCGGCGGCACTACGCCGGCGCACTGGCGGCCGCCCCCGTCGTCGATGCCGATCGTGACGGGGACCGCGAGGCGTACCGACGCGACGGCCGGCGGCTGGTGGCCGCACTCATCGCGTTCCTCGAGGCTGCTCCCGCGGACGCACCGCCACCGCGCGAGCTCCTCGAGGCCGACGCGCAGGCCATCGTCGACGACCAGGCGAGGCGCCTCGTTGCCGGTGGGGCGAGCCTGACCGAGGCGGTGTCGTCCTTCGTGGCGGCCCGCCAGCCGTTCCTGGCCGAGCTGGCCGGTGTCGGCCGGCGGCGGTCGCTCGACCCGGGCCGGCTGGCCGACCTGTACGACGACGCCTCAGCGCTGCTCGACCGCCTGCTGCTCCGCTTCATCGAGACCTGCCAGCGGTCGCCCGTCTGACCGATGCGACTCGACGTCCTGCTGCCGTCCCTGACCGCGATCCTCGCCCTCGTGTTCAGCCTCGCGCTGCTCGACCAGTGGCGCGAGCGGCGGCAGGGCTTCCAGCTGATCTGGGCGATCGGGATGCTGTTCTACGGCATCGCCGCCGGCTGCGAGGCGCTGGCCGGCATCGGCGGCTGGAACGAGGCGCTCTACCGGACGTGGTACCTGACCGGCGCCGTGTGGACCGCCGGCTGGCTCGGGCTCGGCACCGCGTTCCTGCTCGGGCGGACGCGCTTCGGCTACTGCTTCGCGCTGTGCCTGTTCCTGGCCGGCCTGTTCACGTTCCTCGTCCGCAACCGGCCGGAGTACGCCGGCGCCGGCACGCTGCCGCTGCTGTACTTCATCGCCGCCGGGTCTGCTCGCGCTCGCGGTGGCCGTCGAGACGTACTTCCAGAACGAGCGCTGGCCGTCGCTCGCGGCCGGCGCGGTGGTCGGTGCCACGGTCCTGAGCGTCGCCCTGATGGCCGTCACCGTGATCCCGGCGCCGGGCTACGCCGTCGACGCGACGACCGGGATGCCGGTCGGCGACGCTGCTCCCGCCGCAGCTCCGGCTGCTGACCCCGTTCCTCAACATCACCGGGGCGTTCGCGCTCATCCTCGGCGCGATCTTCAGCACCTACGTGTTCATGCCCAAGCGGCGCGTGCTGCCGTACTCGCTCGACCCGAACCAGCCCGGCGACCAGTTCCTGTTCAACCTGCTCATCGCGCCCGTGGCGATCCTCGTCAACTTCGTGGCGTCGCTGCCGGGCACCGTGCGCGGCGCTCGCCACGGGCCGCATCCACAGCCGCGTCCCGGCCACGATCCTCATCGCGATCGGGGCGTTCATCCCGACCCTGACCGACTCGCTGAACCGCTTCGGCGCGACGGAGCTGTTCCAGCTCGGCAAGTTCCTGGGCGTCGTGTTCCTGTTCATCGGGTTCCTCGTGTCGATCGAGGTGTTCCGCGAGATCCGCGTCCCGTTCACCTCGATCCGCCTCGCGACCGCCCGCCGCGAGGCGCCTGCCGCGATGGTCCAGGCCCGATCCGCGGAGACGGCCGACCGGCTCGCCTGACAGCCGCGCGGTCGACCGGTCGGCCACCTCGGCGCGTCTGTTGTCGGGCCTCTACCATGCGCGGGTGTCCACCCCGACCATGACCCCCTCGGCGCTGCCGCTGCGCGGCTTCGCGATCGTGATCGGCGCGGCGGCCCTGTTCGGGATGCTCGGCGTGCTGTCGCGAGCCGCGTACGACGCGGGGATGGAGCCGCCCGCGTTCGTCGCCTGGCGGGCGACGATCGGGTTCGCCGCGCTGGGCCTGTTCGTCGCGTGGCGCGTGCGACGGGGCGACACCCTGCTCGTGCGTTTCGGTGACATCCCGGTCCGGGCCCGCGCGGCGCTGCTCGCCGCGGCCCTCGCCGGCACGGTGCTCAACCTGTGCATGTTCATCGCCTTCGACCGCATCACGATCGCGCTCGCCCTGCTCGGCTTCTATACGTATCCCGCGCTCGTCGCGGTCGCCAACGTCGTCCTCGGCCGGGAGCGCATGGACTGGTGGCGAGGCCTGGCACTCGCGCTGGCGATCGGCGGGATGGTCGCGGTCGTGGCATCGCAGCTCGATCCCGCGGCCGGCATCCGCCTCGACGTCATCGGCATCGGGCTCGCACTCGGGGCGGCGTTCAGCCAGACGATCTTCGTCCTGTTGGCGCGGGACGGCTACCCGGAGGTCCCGACAGAGCAGGCGATGACCACGGTCCTCCTGGTCTCGGCGTTCGGCGCGCTGGCCGTCGCGCTGCTCGCCGGCGGGGTGGGCTCGCTCGCCCAGCCGCTGGCCGCGCCGGACGTGCTCCCGCTCCTGCTCTTCACCGGCGTCGTCGCCGCGGCCCTGCCTTCGTTCGCGTTCCTGACCGGGATTCGCCTGATCGGCGGGACGCGGGCCGGGATCCTGATGCTGTTCGAGCCGGTCGTGGGCGTCGCGCTCGCGGCGTGGCTGCTGGCCGAGCCGCTTGCACCGATCCAGGTCGTCGGCGCCATCGCCGTCCTGGGGGCGGCGCTCATGCTGCAGCGGTCGCCGGGCGCCGGGCCCGTCGCGGACGAACCCGACGGCGCTCGGCCCGTCGTCGTGCCGGGCGGGCCATGACCGCCGAGGGAGGTCCGGCGCCGGTGTCGGACGAGCGGATCCGCGTCCTGCTCGTCGACGACCACGCGATGGTCCGGCGCGGCATGCGCGACTTCCTCGAGCTCCACGACGATCTCGAGGTCGTCGGCGAGGCGGTCGACGGCGGCGACGCCATCGAGCGTGCGACGGAGCTCCGGCCCGACGTCGTCGTGATGGACCTGATGATGCCCGGCATCGACGGCATCGAGGCGACCGGCCGGATCAAGGCGTCGGTCCCCGAGGTCGAGATCATCGCGATCACCAGCTTCGTCGAGGAGTCGCGCGTCGTCGCCGCCATCGAGGCCGGCGCGTCGGGCTTCCTGCTCAAGGACGCCGAGGCCGACGAGCTGGCCGGCGCCATCCGCGCCGCGTACGCCGGCGAGGTCCATCTCGACCCGGCCATCGCGGGCATCGTCGCCCGCCGGCTGCGCGACGGTGGCCGGCCGACCGGGGGTGGGGCGGCCGGTGAGGGCGACGGCATCGAGTCGCTGACGGCGCGCGAGCGCGATGTGCTGGCGCGGGTCGCCCGCGGGCTGCCGAACCGGCAGATCGCCGAGGACCTCGGCATCACCGAGCGCACCGCCCGGACCCACGTCTCGAACATCCTCGCCAAGCTCGGGCTCGCCAGCCGGACCCAGGCGGCGCTGCTCGCGGTCCAGCACGGTCTCGACCGCGAGGCCTGATCGCCAGGCGCCATGACCGATACGTCGCCACCAGAGAGCTACGACGTCGCGGGACCCGAAGGTGCTCCCGCGATCGTGTTCGTCCACGGCACGCGGCTGACCCGCATGTCGTGGCGTGCCCAGGTCGACGACCTCCATGACACGTACCGGGTGATCGCGATCGACCTGCCCGGGCACGGTGCGCTCGCCGACCGGCCGTTCACGCTGGCGGCGGCCGCCGACGAGCTCGCCCGCGTCATCGAGACGGCGGCCGGCGGCCGTGCGGTCGTGGTCGGCCTGTCGCTCGGCGGCTACGTCGCGATGGACCTCGCCGCGCGACGCCCGGAGCTTGTGCGCGCCCTCGTGCTGTCGGGTGCGACCCAGGAGCCGGTCGGCGTGCGGGCGATGCCCTACCGGACCCTCGCGTGGGTCATGGACCACTCGGAGCGCCGCCGGTTCTCGGCCGTCAACGCCTGGTTCTTCCGGCGGCGCTATCCGACGGCGCTCGCCGATCCGATCGTCGCCGGCGGCTTCCACCCATCGGCCGGCGCCGACGCGATCCGCACGCTGATCGGCGAGCGGTTCTCGCCCCGCCTGGCTGCGTACCCGGGCCCGGTCCTGATCCTCAACGGCGAGCTCGACCCGCTGTTCCGGCTGGGCGCCGGCGGCTTCGCGCGGGTCGCCCAGGACGTTCGCCGGGTGCGGCTGCGGGGCGCGACGCACCTCGCCAACCTCGACCGTCCGGCGGCATTCAGCCTCGCCGTGCGTCGCTTCGTCGAGGGCCTCGACGGCCGGTCCTGACGGGGCCCGGTGCTAGACTGGCTCGACCCACCCCATCTCCAGCCTTGAGGTTCCATGCGCGTTCGAAAGGCCGTCTTCCCCGCTGCCGGGTGGGGTACCCGCTTCCTCCCCGCGACCAAGGCGCAGCCCAAGGAGATGCTGCCGCTGGTCGACAAGCCGATCATCCAGTACGCCGTGGAGGAGGCCGTCGCGGCCGGCATCGAGCAGGTCATCATCGTCACCTCGAGCCAGAAGCGCGCCATCGAGGACCACTTCGACCTGTCCTACGAGCTCGAGCACCTGCTCGAGGAGAAGGGCGAGATCGAGAAGCTCCGCCAGGTCCGCCACATCAGCGACCTTGCCCAGGTGGCGTACGTCCGCCAGAAGGAGCAGCTCGGCCTGGGGCACGCCGTGCTGATGGCGAAGGACCTCATCGGTCACGAGCCGTTCGCGGTGATCCTGCCCGACGACGTCGTCATCTCCGACCGGCCGTGCATCGGCCAGCTCATCCATGCCTACCAGCAGACCCACGGATCGGTCGTGGCGGTCATGGAGGTCCCGAACGAGGAGACGAGCCGGTACGGGGTCATCGCCGCAGAGCGCTCGGACGACCCGCTCGACCACGGTCGCCTGCACAAGGTGTCGCGGCTGGTCGAGAAGCCGAAGCCCTCCGATGCGCCGTCGAACCTCGCGATCATCGGCCGCTACGTGCTGACGCCCAAGATCTTCGACAAGCTCGAGCAGACCCAGCGCGGCGCCGGCGGCGAGATCCAGCTCACGGACGCGATCGGCGCGATGATGGAGGAGCAGGGCGTCTACGCTTACGAGTTCGAGGGCACCCGCTACGACGCCGGGACGACGATGGGCTGGCTGAAGGCCTCGGTCGAGCTTGCCCTGCAGCGGCCCGACCTGGCCGGCGAGTTCCGCAGCTACCTGGCCGGGCTGCAGCTCTGACGCGGAGGGCATGGGGTACCATGCCGGCCGGAGCGCGTCGCACGTCGGCGACGCGCCCATCCATGTACGAGGGGCACGTTTGGCGGAGATCGGGACGATCCTCGGCGGCCGGTACCGACTGGTGGAGCTGGTCGGTGAAGGCGGCATGGCCACCATCTTCCGGGCGGTCGACACGCAGCTCGGACGCGACGTCGCGATCAAGCTGCTCCGCCCCGAGTACCTGCGCGACCCCGACTTCTCGTCGCGCTTCCGCCAGGAGGCGCAGAACGCCGCGTCGCTGAACCACCCGAACATCGTCGGCGTGTACGACTACGGCGAGGACCCGTCCGGGCCGTACATCGTCATGGAGTACGTCGACGGCGAGGATCTCGCGACGATCCTGCGCCGGAACGGCTCGCTGCCGCCCGCCCAGGCCGCCCGTATCGCCGCGGCGGTGGCGCACGCGCTGGCGGCGGCCCATTCGCGGGGCATCGTCCACCGCGACGTGAAGCCCGGCAACGTGCTGATCGGTCGCGACGGGCGGGTCAAGGTGGCCGACTTCGGGATCGCCCGCGCCGTCGCCGAGGCGCAGATGACGCTGCCCGGCACCACGCTCGGGTCGGTGCACTACTTCAGCCCGGAGCAGGCGCGCGGCGAGTCCGCGACCAACGAGTCCGACATCTACTCGCTCGGCATCGTCCTGTACGAGATGCTCACCGGCACGCGCCCGTGGGAGGGCGACAGCGCCGCCGGCGTGGCGCTGGCCCGCCTGTCGGGGCCGGTCCCCGATCCGGCCCTGGTGCGGCCGTCGGTCCCGCCCGACGTGGCGGCGATCACCCGCAAGGCGCTCGCGCCATTGCCGATCGACCGCTTCGCGTCCGCCGCGTCGATGGCCGACGCGCTCGAGACCTCGCGGACGATGGCCGGAGCTGCCGCTGCCGCCGGGGCAGCCGGGGCTGCCGGCGCCGCGGGTCTGGCGGTCGGCGCCGGTGTCGCCGCGTCGGCCGGGGTGGCGCGCTCGAACCCGACGGTCACGTCGTACCCCGACGAGGCCTATGCCGGTGCCGGCGTCGCCGCGGCGGCCGCGGCCGCGGACGACGAGGACCAGGGCGCGAACCCGATCGTGTGGGTCGCCGGTGCGCTCGCGATCGCCCTGCTGGCGGCTATCGGCTTCGTGGTGTTCCAGCTGCTGTCCCCCTCGACCCCGACGCAGCAGGTCGCGGTGCCCAACTTCGTGGGCACGCTCCTCGCCGACGCGACGCGCGAGGCCGACACCATCGGCCTCACGATCGAAGTCGACCGAGGTGACCTCCGAGCAGCCGGTCGGCACGATCCTGACCCAGGCCCCGCCGGCGGAGACGATGGTGGCCGTCGACTCGACGGTCCAGGTGACGGTCGCGGCCGGCGCGGAGCAGGTGGCGATGCCCGACCTGCGCAACAAGACCGAGGCCCTTGCGGTCCAGGAGATCGTGACCGCAGGTCTCGAGCCCGGGACGAAGACCGAGGCGTTCGACCCGGTCGTGCCGGTCGGCCTCGTGGTGACCCAGACGCCGGCACCGGGCTCGGTGGTGGTCAAGGGTACGCCGGTCGACTACACGATCTCGAAGGGACCGGAGCCGACCCCGACCCCGTCGCCGACGCCGGAGCCCACCCCGGAACCGACACCGGAGCCCACCCCGGAACCGACACCCGAGCCGACACCCGAGCCGACACCGCAACCGACTCCCGCGCCAACGCCGACGCCCACCGCCGCGCCGAGCTGATCGCTAGGGGTCGAGCTCGCCCCAGAGGCTCCAGCCGGGCTCGGCGGTCGGCGCGATCGGGCGGGCCAGCGGCGCGACCGTCGCCACCTCCTCGTCCTCGAGCGGCTCTGACACCCCGTCGACCTCGACGAACTCGAGCGGCCGCTTGCGCTCCGCGTCGGTGCGCGCGGCGACGATGGTGAGCGGGACCGTGGTGGCGGCCTCTGCGCCCGACGCCCACGCCTCCTCCCAGCAGCCGCGGATCTCCTCACCGGAGAGCGGCTGGCGAGTGCGGTCCAGCCCGCAGTAGCCGAGCTGGGCGGCCACGGAGCGCCGGTAGTGGCGACACGTCGCGCAGGAGGTGGAGGACCGCCGACACACCCAGCACCGCGCCGTCTCGGCCTGGGGAGTCCCGCAATGCGGACACCGCCACATCGGCATGGCCGCGATGGTAGCTGCGAGTGTCGACGCTGTCGAGCGCAGCGGTCGGCGGCTACTTCTTGATCGTGATGACGGACCGGTCGGTGGTGGTGCCGAAGTCGTCCGTCCGCACCAGCACCCCGATGTTGCCGCCGCCCCGGTCGGCGCCCTTCGGGATCCGCGTCGTGAACGACGCCTCGCCGTTCTCGTCGGTCACCGCGTCGCCGGTGATCGGCTGCACCCCCGGCACGCTGAGCGTGAACGTGACGCGCGCGCCGGGCAGCGGGCGGCCGTCGGGGTCGTCGACGATGGTCACCAGCCGGATCTCGTACGGCAGGTTCCGCTGGCTGACCGAGTAGTTCGACGCGCTGAGCGACGCGCGCAGCTTGCCGCTCCCGCGCCGCACGGTCAGCTCCTGGGTCGAGCTGTTGCCCGCCGGGTCGGTGACGGTCACCTTGATGGGGTTCGAGCCGCCGGTCAGCGGCAGGCTCAGCGAGAACGTGCCATCGCTGTCCGCGGTCCCGCCGATCGAGTCGCCGGTCTTGTTGTTGCGGGCGTTGATCGTCGAGCGACCCTGCGTACGTCCCTGCAGCGTGACGGCCTTACGGTTGACCGTGGCCCCGTCCTTGGGCGAGGCGAGCCGGATCGCCGGCGCATCGTTGTCGAGCACCCAGCGGGCGAGCGGCGACTGCTCCGATTCGCCGCCGGGTCCGATGAGCGTGACGCTGAAGTCGTTCACGCCCTTGGTCAGCGTCACCGGGATGATCATCTCCGGCGTCGGGGCGAGTGGCTTCTCGTCGATCGGTGCCGAAGCCTGGTCCTTCAGCGCGAGGTACACCCGGACGAGGTACTCGGGGTTGCCGGCCAGGTGCGTCGGCACGGTCACGGAGAGGTCGACCTGGCCCTGGTTCGTGTACGGCTCGGACGGTGACTGGATGGTCGGGGCGTCGGGCACGGTCGCCGTCAGCTGTGACGGGACGGGTGTCGCCGTGACGCCCTGCACGAACGCGGAGATGGTCGTGCCGAGCCCGTTGGCGACGACGCCGATCCCGCCGGCACCGACGTACAGGACGAGGGCCCCGACCGCCAGGACGCCGGCACCGAGCGCCAGTCGACCGATGAGCGGGATACCTCGGCTGCGCCGGACCGGCGCGTGGACGGAGACGCGCCCGGGCGCGGGGGCCCGGGGTCGGACCTTGACGGGGGAGGGGCGTCCGCCGGACGGGGGGCGGGGCCGAACGTGGTTTGGGCGCGTGGTGCGCCGAGTCGCCATCGCGGGGGATTGTCGCACGACATGGCCAGCACGGCCGTCCGGCCGTGTCGATGGGACGCGGCGGTGGCGTCGTCGCCTGGGTGGCCGCTGTGTCGGAGCGCGGCGGTGCGTTGTACTCTGGCGCGGTCGAGCGTGGCCGGACGTCACGGCACGTCGACCGCACGGCGCCCGTTCGGGCGCCCGCAGGGATGGAGGATGCGTGCAGGCCCGCGATCCACGGACCGGACGACCTGTCGGCGGCTCGGGTCCGGGCCAGCCGAGCCGACCGGGCTCGACCTCGGGCCGGTCCGCCACCGGCCGCCCGGCATTCGGCGTGGGCCCGATCGCCCGGGTCACGCCGTCGCCGCTCGTCGCGCGACCGACGCTCCCCGCGATGCCGGTCGGTTCGCCGGGCTTCGGGCTGCCGAACCTGCGGCGCAACGTCTGCCCGCACTTCTACATGACCGGGTCACGCGGGGCGATCCCGATCCAGGCGCCGCACCTGCTCAAGGCGCTCATCCGACAGGACGCCAACGTCTCGCGCTGCCAGCTGCGCGGCGGCGTCCACCTCGACCAGGGCTACGTCAACGACGTGTGCCTGACGCCGCGCTTCAACCAGTGCGTCTTCTACGAGGACGAGCTGACCCGCGAGTGACGGTCACCTCGCGCTCCACCGACTACCACGAGGCGTTGGCGGCGCTCGCCGCGCGGGGTCGGTTCGGGATCCGGCTCGGGCTCGGCCGGACGCGCGCCCTGCTCGCCGCCCTCGGCGACCCCCAGCTCGCCGTGCGCGGCGCCCTCGTCGCCGGGACCAACGGCAAGGGCAGCGTGCTGGCCCTCGCCGGCAGCGCGCTGCGGGCCGCCGGGCTGCGGGTCGGCGAGACCCCCAAGCCGCACCTCGTCACGTATCGCGAGCGGGTGGTCGTCGACGGCCGGCCGATCTCGGTCGCCGACTTCACGCGGCATGTCGAGGCGGTGCTGGCCGTGGCCGACCGGGTCGCGCGCCGCCACGGCGAGCCGACCGAGTTCGAGCTGCTGACGGCGGTGGTCTTCCGCCACTTCGCCGAGGCGGACCTCGATGTCGCGCTGGTCGAGGTCGGGCTCGGCGGCCGCCTCGACGCGACCCACGCCTGGGATGGCGGGGTCGCGGCGGTCACCAACGTCGCGCTCGACCACACCGACCGCCTCGGCTCGACGATCACGGCCATCGCCCGCGAGAAGGCCGCCATCATCGAGCGCGGCGACATCGCCGTGACGGGTGCCGACGGGGAGGCGCTCGCGGTCGTCCGCCGGCGGGCGCGCCGCATGGGCGTGCCGCTGGCCGAGGTCGAGCCGGCGCCGCTCCTCGGCTGGGACCGCGACGGGCTGACCGTCGAGCTGCCACGGCTCGGGGCGACGCGCGTGGGCCTGCGCGGCCGGCACCAGGCCGCCAACGTGGCGGTCGCGGACGCGGTGCTCGACGCGCTCGAGATCGCCGGGATCGCGACGGCCGACGCCCGACGCCCGTCGCGAGGGCTATGCGAGCGCGGTCTGGCCAGGGCGGCTCGAGCTGCTCACGGTCGACGGCGACGAGATCCTGCTCGACGGGGCCCACAACCCGGCCGGCGCCGCGGCGCTCGCCCGAGCGCTCGACGATCTGCGGCCGCACCTCGCTCCCGGTCCGCTGACGCTGGTCATCGGCGCCATGGCCGACAAGGACGTCGACGGGATCGTCGACGCGCTGGCCGGGGCCACCGCGCTCGATGCGGCCACCGTCATCGCCACGACCGTCGAGGGGCCGCGGGCCATGCCGGCCGGCGAGCTGGCCGCGTCGCTGGCGCGACCGGGCGCCGGCGCTCGCCGAAGTGATCGCGGTCCCGGAGCCGCTGGCGGCCGTCGACTGGGCGCGGCAGCGAGCCGGGCCGCTCGTCGTCGCCGGCTCGCTGTACCTCGTCGGGCAGGTCCGGGCGGCATTGGTCGACGACCCCGAGCTGCGCGACCCGCCGAGCCCATGACCACCCCGCGGCCCACCCTCATCGGGAACAGGACGTTCGCCTGGGGCGAACGGACGTTCGTGATGGGCATCCTCAACGTGACCCCCGACTCGTTCTCCGGCGATGGGCTGACCCGGGCGGTCGATCCCGTCGCGGCGGCCGTCGAGGGGGCCCGCCGCATGGTCGACGAGGGCGCCGACCTCCTCGACATCGGCGGCGAGTCGACCCGTCCGGGCCACGCCCCGGTCGACGCCGCGGAGGAGATCGGTCGCGTCGATCCCGGTCGTGGCCGCGGTCCGCGAGGCGCTGCCAGGCACGCCGATCAGCATCGACACCACGAAGGTCATCGTCGCGGAGTCGGCGCTGGCGGCCGGTGCGAACCTGCTCAACGACATCTGGGGCACGGGCCAGGACCCGGACATGGCCGCGCTCGCCGCGCGGCAGGTCGTGCCGCTCGTCGTGATGCACAACCGAGCCGAGGCCCGCTATGACGACGTCGTGTCCGAGGTCGTCGCCGACCTGGCCGCCGCGCTCGAGCGGGCCGAGCGGGTCGGTGTCGAGCGGGACGCGCTCATCGTCGATCCCGGGATCGGCTTCGGGAAGACCGCCGACCACAACGTCGCGCTGCTCCGCGACCTCGGCGCCCTGCGCGATCTCGGCCGACCGATCCTGCTCGGGACGTCGCGCAAGTCGACCATCGGTCGGATCCTCGACCTGCCGCCCGAGGAACGCCTGGAGGGCACGATCGCCACGACCGCGCTCGGCATCGCGGCCGGTGTCGATATCGTGCGCGTGCACGACGTCCGGCCGAACGTCCGGGCGGCCCGCGTCAGCGACGCCATCGTGCGTGGCCACTGGCGGAGCGGACCCGAGGGAGGCCCGGCCTGAGCGATCGGATCGTCCTCGCCAACATGCGCTTCGAGGGCAAGCACGGCTACTACGACTGGGAGCTCCAGACGGCGCAGCCGTTCGAGGTCGACGTCGAGCTGGTCATGAACCTGCAGCCGGCCGGCATCGACGACGACCTCACGAAGACGATCGACTACGGCCGCGTCTACGCGATCGCCCGACAGGTCGTCGAGTCGACCTCGTTCCGCCTGCTCGAGGCGATCGCCGAGGCGATCAGCCACGAGGTGCTGCTCGCCTTCGACGTGCGCGAGGTCGGCGTCCGGGTGCGCAAGCCGAAGGTCAAGCTGGGCGGCCCGCTCGACCACGCCGCGGTCGAGATCTGGCGACGGCCGGGCCCGAGATAGCGAACCGCCCGGTCCGCTGACGCGGGCCGGGCGATCGGTGCTCGGGCGGGTGGCCGGCGGCTATCGGGTTGCTGGTCGGGTCCCGAGCGTCACGTCGACGGTGACGGTGTCCCCGTCGCGCAGCAGCTCGATCGTCACGGTGTCACCCGGGGCGTGCAGGCTGAGCGTCGCATCGAGCGGGTGGTCGCCATCGATCGCCTGACCGTCGACCTTGGTGACGATGTCGCCCTCGCGGATGCCCGCCTTGTCGGCCGGGCTGTCCGGCACGACCGCTGGGCTCGTCCCGCCCTCGCCGACCTGGATGAGCGCGCCATCGCTGACCGGCAGATCGGCCTGCTCGGCGAACTGGCGGTCGATCGAGTGGTAGACGATGCCCATGTACGGCCGGGCCAGCGGCTCGCCGGCGATGGCCTGGTCCATGATCGGCCGGGCGATGTCGATCGGGATGGCGAAGCCGATGCCGTTCGAGTCGGCTGCGATCGCGGTGTTGATGCCGACGACGTTGGCGCCGGCGTCGAGCAGCGGGCCACCCGAGTTGCCGGGGTTGATGGCCGCGTCGGTCTGGATGAGGTTGTTCAGGTTCTGGTTGCCGTCGGTGAGGAGGCTTCGGCCCGTGGCCGACACGATCCCGCTCGTGACCGAGTTCGAGTACGTGCCGAGCGGGACTGCCGATCGCGACGACCAGCTGGCCGACCTTGAGCTCGCTCGAGCGACCGAGCGACGCGGCCGGCAGGTCGCTGCCGTCGATCTTGACGATCGCCAGGTCGGTCAGCGTGTCGATGCCGTAGACCGTGCCGTTGAGGACGCGGCCGTCGTTGAGCTCGACCGACAGCGTGTCGCTGCCCTCGACGACGTGGCGGTTGGTCAGGATCCAGCCTGCGGTGTCGAAGATGACGCCGGACCCGACGCCCGAGTCGGCGGGATGACACCCTGGGACGTGTCGACGCTCCCGTTGACGTTGATCTTCACGACGGCGGGGCTGGCCTTCGACGCGACCGCGATGGTCGCCGACGACTCGTCGATCGTGACGGGCTGGTTGTTGGCGCCGACCGTGGTCCCGGTCGTGCGGGTCCCGGTCGGGGTGGAGTCGTCGAGCACGCCGGTCGCGTTGAGCGCGAGGACCGTGCCGCCCGAGGCGAGCACGGCCGACAGCAGGGCGGCGCCCACGACGGTGCCCACGCCGGATCGGCTCGACTTGGTCGGGGTGACCGGCGCGGCTGCGACCGGTGCGGCCGGGGTCGTGGCGGCTGGCTCGTACCAGCGCTCGGGGGTCGGCTGGGCGGGAACGGTCGTCTCCTGGCGTGCCCAGTCGGGGCGGCCCTCGGCGGGCGGCGAGTAGCGCTCGGGCTCGCCGGAGGCGCGGATCACGGGCGCCCGACCGGGGTCGGCGGGCACCTCGTTGCGCTGTGTCATGTCGGGGTCGTCAGAACGCGGGGTCGTCATGTGGTTCGTGGTTCCTCTGATCGGGCCCGGCCGGTGAGCGGCCTCGGCGGTCTTGTCGGTTTGTGACGACTAGGGTGCCGAGGCAGGGTTCACGTGCGGGGACTCGGACGATGAAGTTTCCGTCATGTTGCGCCGGGGATCCTGAGACCCGTCTGAGCGTGGGAGGTCGGTCGCGGATGGGAGAGCGGCGGCGATCCGCTCCGATCCCTCGGCCGCCGAGGCCACGTCCTCGCGCTTCGCGGCGGGCGAGTCGGCGACGTTGCGCGGGTCCTGCGGCAGGAGGACCGTGAACCGGCTGCCGGCGCCCGGTCCGCTCTCCACGGTCACCGAGCCGCCGTGGATGTCGACGATCGAGCGGACGATGGCGAGTCCCAGCCCGCTTCCGGCGCCGCGTGCCTCGTGCGCGCGCGAGCCGCGGTAGAACCGCTCGAAGATGTGCGGCAGCTCGGACGCCGCGATGCCGACGCCCGTATCGACGACGTCGATCCGCGCGCCGTCGGCCGTGGGCTGGGCCGAGACCCGGACCGAGCCGCCGCGCGGCGTGAACTTGACCGCGTTGCCGACGAGGTTGGCGACGACCTGGCCGATGCGCGGCGGGTCGTGGCGGATGCGGATCGGGGTGGCCGGCAGGTCCAGCTCGACCGACACGCCGCGGCGGGCGGCCAAGGCGTCGTGCTGGTGGGTGGCCGATTCGACCGCCGCCCGCACGTCCTCGGGCCGCAGGTCGAGCAGCACGAGCCCGGAGTCGAGCTTCGAGAGCTCGAGCAGGTTCTGGGCCATCCAGTCGAGGCGGTCGATCTGGCTGGCGCTCGACTCGAGGAACTCGGCGCGGGCCTCGGGGTCGTCGCCGGCACGTTCCATGAGCAGCTGGTTGAACGTGCGCAGCGCGGACAGCGGCGTGCGCAACTCGTGGGAGACGTCGGCGAGGAAGTCGCGGCTGCGGTCGCGGTCCCGGCGGATGAGCTCGACGCTCTCTGCGAGCCGGTCGGCCATGGCGTTGAACTGGATCGCCAGGTCGCCGAGCTCCGAGGAGCCGGCCCTGATCTGCGATGCCGGGACGCGTCGCGTCAGGTCGCCCTCGGCGAGCGCGCTCGCAGCGTCGGTCAGCTGCCGAAGCGGGGTCGTGAACCGGCGGGCCAGTGCCGCCGAGACGACGACCGCGAGGCCCAGCGCGAACAGGCCGACCGCGATCAGCAGGCCCGTCACATTGGCGATCGCGGTCGCCCGGAACGTGTACGGGTCGGCAAGGGTGACCTGGAACGTGTACTGCTCATTGACCTCGCCCCCGGCGAACCAGTCGGTCGCCGAGGCGCCGCGCTCGCGGCTCTGACCGGGCAGCGGCACCGCCCGGCGCGGCATGAAGAACGAGCCGTTGGACGCCGCGACGAACCGGTTGCCCTCGTCCGTGATCTCGGTGCGACCAAGCTGGATGACGACGTCGGCCTGTGCAGCACGGTCCGCGATGAGCTCGCGGACACGCTCGTCCTGCAGGACGGCCTCGACGACCGGGTTGATCGTGCCGGTGTCGTCGACCGCCGGACCGCGGAGCGGATCGATGAAGGCGGTGACGAGCGCGGCCACCGTCTTGCGCCGCTCCGCGAGGTCGGCGTCCTGCTGGCGGCTGAAGTAGTCGTCGAGCCGGTTGACGACGAGGATCCCGACGAGGATGAGCGTCAAGGCGATGACCGCGAGGAACGCGATCGTCAGGCGGGCCTGGAACGTGCGCGGCATGAGGCGCCGCAGCCCACCCGGCCAGGCGAACCGGGTCACGGCCTCCTCATCGCTCCGCGAACGCGTAGCCGACGCCACGGACCGTCAGGACGAACGCCGGCGTCGCCGGGTCGTCCTCGATCTTGTCGCGCAGGTGGCTGACGTGCACGTTGATGGTCTTCTCGTCCTGGTCGAGCGCCTCGTAGTCACGCAACAGCTCGAGCAGCTCGCTCCGCGTGTAGACGCGGCCGGGCCGCGACGCGAGGTGGCGGAGGATCTCGAACTCGGTCGGGGTCAGGCTGATGCGCCGCGCGCCGCGCTGGACGCGCCTGCGCTCGAGGTCGATGACGAGGTCGCGGTGCCGGAGGACCCGGCCACCGCCGGCGTCGGCGAGGTCACCATACGAGCGGCGGAGGAGTGCCTTGATCCGGCTCAGCAGCTCGCGCAGGCCGTACGGCTTGGTCAGGTAGTCGTCGGCACCGAGCTCGAGGCCGATGACCTTGTCGACCTCGTCGTCGCGGGCCGTCAGGACGAGGATCGGCATCTTCGCGCCGGCCGCGCGGATGCGGCGCAGGACCTCGAACCCGTCGATGCCGGGCAGGCGCACGTCGAGGACGACGAGGTCGGGCGCCTCCTTGGTCGCGATCTCGAGCCCTTCCTCGCCGGAATGGGCGACGCCCACGTCGTAGCCCTCCTGCTGGAGGGCGTACTGGATGCCGCGAGCGACGGCGTACTCGTCTTCGACGATGAGGATCGTGGCTGCCACGGCCGGATGCTACAGCGAGGCGGGCAATCGGGCCCGCCCCAGGGATTCTCGGTTCGTCGTTCGCATCGTGGTATCCTGCGCTCCCGCTCCGGGCGCCTCGCCAACACCGGCCCCGCCGGCGAGTCGCAGCCCGACCCAAACGACGAACCATCACTCGAGGTCCGATCCATGGCAACCGCCCGCCCGACGCTGGCCGCCGAGCCGCGCGAGATCACCGGCAAGGCCGTCAAGCACCTGCGCGCGGCCGGCCGCCTCCCGGCCGTCGTGTACGGGCACGGCGTCGAGTCGACCAACGTGACGGTCAGCACGCACGATTTCGAGCTGCTGCGCCGGCAGGTCGGGTCGAACGCGCTGGTCGACCTGTCGGTCGACGGCAAGAAGGCCGATCCTGTCCTGATCTACGACGTGCAGATCCATCCGGTCAACCGGCGTCCGCTCCACGCCGACCTGTTCCTGGTCCGGATGACCGAGGAGCTGACGGTCGACGTGCCGCTCGTGGCGACCGGTACGTCGCACGCCGTCGAGCAGCTCAACGGGACGCTGCTCCACCCGGCCGAGACCGTGAAGGTCAAGGCGCTGCCGGATCACCTGCCGCAGTCGATCGAGTTCTCGGTCGAGTCGCTGGTCGACTTCGACGCGTCGATCTACGTGCGCGACCTGACCATCCCCGACGACGTGACGCTGCTTACCGACCCTGACGAGATCATCGCCAAGGTCCAGGCGCCGCGCATCGAGGTCGAGGAGGAGCCGGTCGTCGCCGAGGGCGAGGAGCTCGAGGGCGAAGAGGGCGAGGGCGCCGAGGGTGCCGCCGAGGGCGAGGGCCCGTCCGAGGGGAGCGGCGAGGAGGGCTGAGACCCGCCTCCGCGCACCTGATTCCGCGCGTTCTTGCACCGGGTGACGCTGTCGGCGGTCGACCGACCGCACTCTCATGCACATCTCAGGGCGTCTCGCGAGCATGCCCAGCTACCAGGAGGGATAGCCATCCCCAGTAGCTGACGGTTCCCGAGCCCACGGGTCCCGCGAGGACACCCATGTCAGAGACCCGTGCGCTCCATCCCGTCAACGACCCGACCGATGGCCGGACGGCCAGCGAGGCCGTCCTCTTCGAGATCCGCCGCGTCATCGTCGGCCAGGACGCCATGCTCGAGCGCGTCCTCGTCGCGCTGCTGTCCGGCGGCCACCTCCTGATCGAGGGCGTGCCCGGTCTGGCCAAGACGCTCACCGTCAAGACCCTGGCCGACGTGCTCGACGCATCGTTCCGGCGCATCCAGTTCACGCCGGACCTCGTGCCGGCCGACCTCGTCGGCACCCGCATCTACCGCCCCGACAAGGGCACGTTCGACACCGAGCTCGGGCCCGTCTTCTGCAACTTCCTGCTGGCCGACGAGATCAACCGCGCGCCGGCCAAGGTCCAGTCCGCCCTGCTCGAGGTGATGCAGGAGCGCCAGGTCACGATCGGCCCCGAGACCTTCGCCGTCCCGCGCCCGTTCCTCGTGATGGCGACCCAGAACCCGATCGAGGCCGAGGGCACCTACCCGCTGCCCGAGGCGCAGGTCGACCGCTTCATGATGAAGGTCAAGGTCGACTACCCGAGCGCGGCCGAGGAGGCCACGGTCGTCGAGCGCTCGCTCGCCCGCGCAGCCGAGCTGGTGCCGATCCTCACCGCCGACGACCTCGCCGCGCTGCAGGCGCTGACCGCCGCAGGTCTACGTCGACCGCGCGATCGTCGACTACGCGGTCGCGCTGGCGCGCGCCACGCGCGAGCCGGCGGCGGTCGGGTTGCCCGGCGTCGCGCCGTACATCGCCTACGGCGCGAGCCCGCGCGGCTCGATCAACCTCATCCACGCCGCCCGCGCGCTGGCCGTCGTGCGTGGCCGCCGCTACGTCCTGCCGCAGGACGTCGTCGACCTGTCGCCCGACGTGCTCCGCCACCGGATCGTGCCGAGCTTCTCGGCGCTCGCCGAGGAGGTGTCGGCCGACATGATCCTCGACCGGATCCTGCCGACGGTCGCCGTGCCGCAGCTCGTCGCGACGGAGCAGACAGCATGATCGCGGCCATCCGACCCAAGGAGCGGCCGAAGGAGGCACCGGGCCCCGGCCCGACCCCGGTCGCGCTGCTCCGCGCGCTCGACCTGACGATCGGGCGGCGCATCCACGGCCTCGTCCCCGGCGAGTTCCGCGCCCACGACCTGGGCGGCGGGCTCGAGCTGGCGCAGGTCCGTCCGTATCAGCCCGGCGATGACGTTCGCCGCATCGACTGGAACGTCACGGCCCGCACCACGGTCCCGCACGTCCGGGTGCACGTCCCGGAGCGGGCGCTCACCACATGGCTCGTGCTCGACACGTCGCCGTCGATGACGTTCGGGACCGCGCAGCGGCGCAAGGCCGACGTCGCCGAGGGCGTCGCGATCGCCGTCGGCCACCTCGCGACCCAGCGCGGCAACCGGCTCGGCATCGTGACGTTCGGTGGGGCGACCGACCGCCGCGTCCCGCCGACCGTCGGCCGGGACGGGTTGCTCGCGACGCTGCTCGTCGCCCAGGAAGCGCAGGTCACGGACCACGCTCCGGGCACGGCCGTCGCCACGGCGTCGACCGCGCTGCGGTTCGTCGCCGCGACCGCTCGCCGTGGCGGTCTGGTCGTGGTGGTGTCCGATTTCCGCGGCCCGCGCGACTGGCTCAAGCCACTCGCCGGCGATCGCGGCGAAGCACCAGGTCGTCGCGGTCCAGATCGACGATCCCCGCGAGGGTGACCTGCCGGACGTCGGCGAGCTGACGCTCGTCGATGCCGAGACGGGCCGCGAGATCCGTGTCGACACGTCGTCGGCCGGGCTGCGCGACCGCTTCGCCGAGGCCGCCGCCGACGAGCGCCGCTCGCTCGCGCTCGAGCTCCGTCGTCTCGGCGTCGGGCACGTCGTGCTGTCGACCTCGACCAGCTGGCTGCACGACCTCGCCGGTCAGCTGCGGACCCTCGGGAGGGCGTCATGACGTTCGCCGAGCCGCTCCTGCTCCTGCTCCTGCTGGCCGTCCCGCTGGTCGTGATCGGGTACCTCCTGGTCCAGCGCCGGCGTTCGCGCTACGTCGTCCGCTTCACCAACGTCGACCTGCTCGCCAACCTCGTGCCCCGGACCCCGGCCTGGCGGCGCCACGTGCCACCGGCGCTGTACGTGCTGGCCATGAGTGCGCTGGTCATCGGGCTGGCGCGGCCGACCGCGATGATGGCCGTGCCCGCGCGAGGACGCCACGATCGTCCTGGCGATGGACGTGTCGGGCTCGATGCTGGCCACCGACGTCGCGCCGAACCGCCTCGCCAGCGCCAGGGAGGCGGCCACGACCTTCATCGACCAGCTGCCGCCTACGTTCCAGGTCGGGCTGGTCACGTTCAGCACGACCGCACAGGTCGTGGTCACGCCGACCACCGACCGGGCTCGGATCACGGAGGCCATCGACCGGCTGACCGCCGACGGCGGCACCGCGCTCGGCGACGCGATCGCGCGATCGACCGAGCTCGCGCAGGCCGTGATCGACCCGGATGCGGCGTCGGCTACGGGCGCCCCCCCGGCGCCGTCGGCCGATCCCTCGGCCGCGCCCGAGAGCGGTGAGCCGCCGCTGGTCGCGACCGTGCTGCTGTCCGACGGCGCCAACTCGACCGGCGAGCTGGAGCCCGACGAAGCGGCCCGCCAGGCCGCCGCAGCCGGGGTCCCGGTCTACACGATCGCGCTCGGCACGCCGACCGGCGTCGTGACCGTGCCGGACGAGTTCGGCATCCCGCAGACGATCGATGTCCCACCGGACACCGACACGCTCGCGGCCGTCGCCGAGACGACCGGTGCACGGTCGTTCCAGGCACCGACGGCGACCGACCTCACGGCCATCTACGAGAGCCTCGGCTCGCGGGTCGGCACGCGCCAGGAGCCGCAGGAGGTCACGCAGTGGTTCGCCGCTGCCGCTCTCGCGCTGATGCTGGCAGGTGCCGGTCTCGCCGCGCACTGGTTCAACCGCTTCCCATGAGCACGACGAGGAACGCCCGGATCGGAGTGTCGATGACCTGACCCCACGACCGAGCCCCCGCGCATCGAACCAGCACACAAGGAGACAGCAGCATGACCTGGGAAGACCAGTTCGCGGGCGCGCCCCCTGCGTCGCCCGCCCCGAACCCCACCCCTGCCGGACACCGGCCCGACGGCATCCGCCGGGCGGTGCTCATCGCCGGCATCGCGGGCATCCTCCTCGTGACCGGTGGCGTCGCCGTCGTGGCGGCCGCCAGCCCCGAGCCGTCGGCGAGCGCCGCGCCGTCGACGGATCCGGGTGGCACCACTGCCCCGTCGGACGATGGCCAGCGCACCCACGACGGGCAGCCGTGCCCGGATGACGGGGATGGGTCCGGCGGTACGTCGGGCTCGTCCGGCTCCGACGGCAGCTCCGCCGACCCGAGCACGGTGACCCCGGCGACCTGACCCGCGCCACTCCTCCTCCTACAGGCGACCGGTCTCCGATCGGTCGCCTGTATCCGTGTCATGCGGCAGCACCTCGTCGACCTCGCCGAGCACGTCGAGGAACCCCGCCACGGGGCCCGTCGCGGGACCGATGTCGCGCCGCCTGATGGCGACGATGCGTCGCCTGATCGGTGCGGCGCCCTCGATGTCGATCGCGCGAAATCGACCGTCCGCCAGCTCGGCGGCCACGGAGGTGAGCGGCAGCAGCGCGACCCCCAGCCCCTGGCCGACCATCTGCTTCGCGGAGTCGATGTTGTCGAGCTCCATGACTCCGCCCGGCGCGACGCCCGCCTCGCGGAAGAACGCGTTCGTCAGCTCGTAGTAGCTCGACGTTCGGTCGAACAGGATCAGCCGGGCGCCCGCCAGCTCGTGGATGCCGACCGTCGTCCGGTCGCCGAAGTGATGGCTGCCGCCGGCGACCAGCACCAGCTCGTCGTCGTACAGCGGACCGCGACTCGATGTCGGGGTGGTGCAGCTCGCGGACGAGCCCGAGGTCGATCTCGCGCCGGAGCGCGAGCTCGAGGATCTCCTCGGAGTGGCCGGTCCGCACGACCAGGCGAACGTTGGGGAACCGGCGCGTGTAGCGGACCAGCAGCGCCGGCAGGACGTACGTGCTCACCGCCGGCGCCGCGCCGAGGACCAGCTCGCCGGTCCGGCCCCGGCCCAGCTCCTTCAACAGGCTCGCCCCCGCGTCCAGCGCGGCGACCGCCCGCTCGGCATAGGGCAGGAATGCCCGGCCCGCATCGGTCAGCTCCATGCCGTGCCGGCCGCGCAAGAAGAGGCTCGTCCCGAGCTCGGCCTCGAGCGACTGGATGCGCGCAGTCAGGGCGGGCTGGGTCACGTGCAGCGCGCCCGCGGCGCGGCTGAGGTTGCGGTGGCCGGCTACCTCGAGGAAGCCTTCGACCTGGCTGAGCAGCATCGCCTTCCAAGTCGCCTCTAGATATCAACGAGATCGATGGACAACATAACATCATTCGATTGGACTGATGGCGGACCTGCCGCTAGGTTTGCTCCCTCGCCGGCCCCAGCGGCGTGCGAACGAGGAGACCAGCGATGACTCCGACCGCCGTCCCGACCCGGATCACGATCGACTTCCGGGACGCCGCCCTTCCATCGAGGACCTGGATCCTCGGCGTCGACGAGGCCGCCACGGACCGGATGGAGCTGATCGCCTTCGACGGCGCGCCGACGAGCGATGCCACTCCGCGGCCGCTCCCGGTCGCCCTTGCCGCGGTCGTCGCGGAGTGCGTCTGCCCCGACTTCTGCGAACGCGACCACGCGAACGAATAGGGGAACCGCCACGATGACCGCCCTCGCGCCCCGGCCGACGACCGGCCAGCCGGACGTCGTCCCCACCCCACTCCTGCCTGACGGCTACGGCGTCCCGCCGTCGCGCTGGACCCACCCCTCGGTCCGGATGCGCGAGCTGCTGCGCACCGAGCCGTACCTGTTCGGCCCGGGTGTCTACGACCCGTTCGGCGCCCAGCTCGTGATGCACCACGGGTTCAAGGCCGTGTACTTCTCGGGCTACTCGTTCGCGATCGGCCACCTCGGCACGACCGACATGGACCTCTACAGCGGCCCGGAGATCGCCGACGGGGCGCGACGCACGGTCGCCGCCCTGCGCAAGTACCAGCTGACCGCCGCCGTCGGCGACCCCGAGAAGGGCGTGCGGGCCGCGGCTGCTCGACATCCCGCCGGTCATCGTCGACATGGACGCCGGCTACGGGAACATCTTCAACGTCCAGCGCCAGACCGAGCTGCTCGTGACCGCCGGCGTCGCGGCAGCGCACCTCGAGGACCAGGTCCTGCCGAAGCGCTGCGGGCACATCGGCGGGAAGGCGCTCGTGCCGACGACCGAGATGATCGGCAAGCTGCGGATGATGCGCGCGGTCGCCGACGACCTCGGCAACCCCGACTTCGTCGTCATCGCCCGGACCGACGGCCTGTCGGCGATCGACGCGCCGCAGCCGGAGCGCGGCATGGACCTCGCGGTCGATCGCGGCCTGCGCTACCTCGACAGTGGCGTCCCCGACCTGCTGTGGTGCGAGTTTCCGACGGCCGACCGCGAGCCGGTCGAGACGTTCACGACCGAGATCCGCAAGCGCTTCCCGGAGGCGCGCTTCGCGTTCAACTACTCGAGCTCGTTCAAGTGGTTCAACGAGCCCGACGCGATGACGTTCGCCGAGCTCGGTCAGATGGGCGTGGGCTTCATCTTCATCACGCTCGGGGGCCAGCACGCGACCGGTCATGGCCTGTCGACCCTGCTCGCGGCGATGTCCGAACGACAGGAACAGGGCTACATCGAGCTGCAACGGCGCGAGTGGGACCCGACCGCCGACTTCCCGACCCGCTCCCACCACCAGTTCAGCGGCGTGCCGTACCACCACCTGGTCGGCAAGGCCTACGACGCGGCGCGGCTCGGCACCGAGTTCGTCGAGGCCCTGCCCGAGGACAAGGTCGTCTGAGGGTTACCCCGACCGCACCCCCGACGCGTACACGATCGCGGCCCGGAAATGGAGCTCGTCCGGGTCGAGCCGCATCAGCCGTTCGCGGAACAGCCCGAGGAACCGGCGCCGGTCCGAGCGGCCCATGTCCTCGAACAGTGTCTGCTCGTCGAACTCGGTGAGGAACGCGATGTAGCCGTCGACCGTGAATGGGTGATCGAGCACCTCCCGTGACGCCGTCACGTCCCGGAACCCGGCAGCGCGCAGCTCGCCGGCAGCCCGCTCGACCGACGGGATGTCGCCGGTCCGCCGATCCTCGTCCCCGTCCTCGTCGTACCCGAACTCATCGAGCAGCGCGTCGAAGATCCGGTCCGGCGCGAACGCCCGCTCGTCCACCATCCACGTGACGTGGGCGAAGCGACCGCCGGGCCGCAGCACCCGCCGCACTTCGCGCAGCGCTTTCGGCCGGCTCGGCACGAGCTGCAGCACGAACGACGACATGGCCGCATCGAAGGCACCGTCCGGGAACGGCATCTCCGCGGCGAACGCGACGCGGCCGGTGAACCGGTCCCGCAGGCCGTCGCCGGAGTCGACCACCAATGCCTCGGCCGCGTCGACCATCTCGCGTGAGGCGTCGATGCCTGTGACCCGCACGGACGGCCATCGCGCGAGCGCCGGCCGGCTGAGGTTGCCGGTGCCGACGCCGACGTCGAGGAGCTCTGTCGCCCCGTCGCGCACGTCGGCGTCGAGCTCGTCGAGCACGACGACGGCGCTCGGCGCGAGCACGGGCGCCCACCACCGCTCGTAGCCGGCGGCGATCCGGTCGTAGCGCTCGACCTGGTCGGTCATGGCGCCATCGTGCCACGCCGATCGAGGTGCAGCCGCTGACCCTTTCGCGCCTGCCTCGCTGGGCTGCCTGGCACACGCAGTCCGTGCCCGATGGCCCTTCCACCCGAACGACGCGGAGCGGTGTGATATCCGGGGCGATCCTGCCCATCACTAGCGCCCGCGTCACTGGCCGTCCTGGCGAGTGCCGCCTGCTGGAGGGATATCGCATGAACCGAACCTGGACGCTCATCGCACTGTCGATCGCGGTCAGCATCGCGATGTCGTTGCTGGCCACGGCTTTCGTCAAGGTCGCCCCGCGCCTCATGGCCCGGGACAGGGAGGTCGAGTCATGAAGCGCATCCTTGGCGCCGCGTTCGCGCTGGCGGCCGCGTTCCTGATGCTCGTGCCGGTCGCGATGGCCGCCGAACCGGCCGCGGACGAAGGACGGGTCGTCCTCTCGGTTCGCGGCGATATCACGCTGCCGGCCGATGACCGCGCCGACGTCGTCGTCGTGATCGACGGGGTGGCAACCATCGCCGGAGACGTCCGCACCCTGGTCGTCATCGAAGGCTCCGCGGTGCTGGAAGGCGCCCAGGCCGGGACGATCTGGGCGATTCGCAGCGACGTCGAGCTCGGCCCCGGAACGGTCGTCACCGGCGACGTTCGGACGCTCGACTCACCCGTTCAACTGGTCGGCGACGCCGCGGTGCAGGGCGAGGTCAGCGACATCCAGGCGTCGCTCTTCGCTATCGGCGCCGTGCTGGCCCCCGCCTTCCTGCTGTTCTGGCTCGGCATGGGGCTGGCCACGATCATCGCCGGGCTGCTCCTGGCTGGGTTGGCCAGCCGCCAGGTCCGCATGACGGAGCAGGTCATCTCCCGGGAGCCCGCACTGGCCTTCCTGGGCGGTCTGCTCGGCATCGTCGTCTTCCCGGTCGCGGCGGTGCTCCTGATGGTCACCATCGTCGGGGCTCCGCTCGGGCTGGGCGTCCTGTTCGGGCTCTGGCCGCTCCTCGCGTACGTCGGCTACCTCGTCGCCGGCATCTGGATCGGCGAATGGCTGCTGACGCGGTCCGAGGCACCCCAGGCGCGTGAGCGCCCATATCTGGCAGCGGTGATCGGGCTGGTGCTGCTCCAGTTGACCGGCCTCGTCCCGGTCGTAGGGATCGTGACGGCGATCGCCAGCCTGCTCGGCTTCGGCGCGGTGCTCGTCGTGGCTTGGCGCGTCTTGACGTCGGGGCGATCGGGCACTCAGCCCGTTGCCGCACCGGCGCCGATGGCCAGCTGACCGCCGGTCGACGGCCTGTGCCAGCCGGGCGATCGCGGTCGCCCGGCTGGCCGCACCACGGACACTGCAAGGAGAACCACCATGACTGCGTCGCCAGACATCGACAAGGCGGCCCTGCTGCCGCCTGGGCCCTCCTCCGCTGCCGGGCCGACCCGGTTACTCAGGTCGAGGTCGAACCGAGTCATCGCCGGTGTGTGCGGCGGCCTCGCCGTGAGATATGGGTCGGACCCGACGGCGATCCGACTGTTGACCGTCATCCTCGCCGTGTTCACGGGCTTCGTGCCGGTGCTCGTCATCTATCTCATCATGGCGATCCTCATCCCGGAACGCGGCGATGACGCCCTCCCCGTTGACGCGACGGGCCCGGTCGTCACGCCCGGTTCGGCCGGACTGGTCGTCGGGGCGGTGTTGATCGGCGTCGGAGTGCTGGCACTCGTCAACGAGCTGTACGGGATCGATTGGTCGCTCGTCTGGCCCGTCGCCCTGTTGCTGCTCGGCGGCACGCTGATCCTCTCAGCCCGTCGATGACACCGACCCGGTGCCATCAGCCCGGCGTGTCGTCCGCCGTCCGGCCGCTGCGACCAGCGGCCGGGGCGGAGCAGCCGTATGGACCATGGATGACCCGGCGACTCCCCGCGATCCACCGCCTCTTCCTCGTCCTGAACCGCTGGTTCGCGGTGCCGGCGCTGCGGGCAGGACTCGGCCCACTGCTGTCGACGCCGGTCACCGGATCGTTGATGCTTCTGCGGACCACCGGGCGTACGAGTGGGCTGCGCCGAGACGTGCCGCTCGGCTACCTCATCGCCGACGGTGCCGTGTACTGCTGCGCGGGCATGGGTTCGGGTGCCGCATGGTATCGGAACCTGTGCGCAGACCCACGGGTCGACGTCATCCTCCCCACGATGTCCGTCTCCGGCATCGCCGAGACCGTCACCGACCGCGCCGAGTGGGACCGCATCTTCCCCCGCTTCGTCCGGTCCCTCGGCGTCATCGGCCGCCTGACCATCGGCGACCTTGACGTGGCGGATGCAGCGCGACGCGACGCGCTGTGGCGGTCGTTGCCGCTGGTGCGCATCCGCGCGACCGGTCTGGCGGCGGGCCCGGCCGACCCGGGCGGTCGACTCTGGCTCATCGTCCAGGGGCTGACCCTGGTGCTGCTCGTCCGCGTCCTCAGGAAGCTCCGCTGACGGACGGCGTCTGGGCAGATGGCGCGGTCCCCGGCGTCACGTGGTCGCCTCTGCGCCTGGCGAGCCGGGCCCGGACCACGGCCTTGCGGCCCTCCTCGGCGGCGAGCAGGACCCACGGCGTGCACAGCACGAGCGCCCACTGTGGCGCCCCGAGCGGGACCTGTCCGAGGGCCGTGGCGACCACCGGCACGTAGACGAACACGAGCAGAGCCAGCGCCTCGATGAGCACTGCACCGACGAGGAGGCGGTTCGACAACGGGCCGATCGCGAACAGCGAGGCTGGATCGCTGCGGCACTCGAACGCGTTGGCCATCTGCATGACGACGATGGCCGCGAACACCATCGTCGAGAGTGTCGCCACCGCCGTCGCCCCCACGAGCGGCTGGTCGGGCCAGCCGAAGAACAGTGCAGCGCCGATGGGAAGCATGGCCATCGAGGCTGCCGCCTCGACCGGCCCCAGGAAGCCGAACGCCCGGCCCAGGACCCGGGCGTTCAGGAGCCGGGCCCCGCTCCGCCGTGGCGGCCGCTCCATCACGGCTCGCTCCGGCTTTTCCGCGCCGAGCGCCACCGCGGGCAGCAGGTCGGTGCCGATGTCGAGGGCGAGGACCTGGAGGACCGAGATCATCAGCGGGATCGTGCCGGCCGACAGCGCCCACAGGACGAACGGAGCGAGCTCGGCGACGTTGTCGGTGAGGTGGTAGGTCAGGAAACGGCGGATGTTGTCGTAGGAGGTCCGACCCTCCTGGACCGCCTCGACGATGTGGGCGAAGTTGTCGTCGAGGAGCACGAGGTCGGCCGCCTCACGGGCCACGTCGGTGCCCACTTTGCCCATGGCGATGCCGATGTCGGCCTGGCGGAGCGCCGGTGCGTCATTGACGCCGTCGCCGGTCATCGCCACCACGTCGCCGCGCGCCTGCAGCGCCTTGGCGATGCGCAGCTTCTGTTCCGGAGCGGCGCGCGCGAGGACGACGTGGCGAGCACCGAGGAGCGCGGCCAGGGCGTCATCATCGTCGGGCAGGTCCGAGCCCAGGATGGCACCATCGGCGTCGAGGCCCGCCTCGCGGGCGACCGCCAGGGCCGTCGCCGGGTGGTCGCCCGTGATCATCACGATGCGCATGCCGGCCCGCCGGCATCGGGCGACGGCGTCGGGCACCTCGGGTCGGACTGGGTCCGCCATGCCGACCAGGCCGAGGAACTCCATCGCGTTCTCGGCCTCGGCAGCGGTCTCGGGAAGCCGATCGAGCTCGCGTCGCGCGAACGCCAGCACTCGCAGACCCTGCTCGGCTAGCCGGTCCACGCTGGTCATCACCGCATCCAGCCGCTCCGCGGTTAGCGGGACCGTGTCGCCGTCGAGGCGAGCGGTCCGGCACAGCGGCAGGATCGCCTCGGGCGACCCCTTGGTAAGGGCCTCGTGCGCTCCGGACGTGAGGATGTGGACGGTACTCATCCGACGCCGAACCGCCTCGAACGGGAACTCGCGAACGCGTGGGGCGCGACGCTCCTCGGCGCTCCGCTCGACGCCACCCTTCTCGGCGAGGACCATGAGCGCGCCATCGGTCGGGTCGCCGACACACCGCCAGCGATCGTCGTCATGCTCGATCCGCGCGTCACCGCACAGGGCCGCGGCGTGAAGCAGACCGCGTGTGTCGGCCGCAGTGGCCGGATCGAGCGGTCGTCCGTCGACGCTGAGGAGCGTCCCCGTCGGGTGGTAGCCCGTCCCGGTGGCCCGGAACTGCCGCCTGGTGTCGGCCAGCACGATCGCCCTGGCCGTCATCTGGTTCGTCGTCAACGTCCCCGTCTTGTCGGTGCAGATCACCGTCGTCGAGCCGAGGGTCTCGACCGACTCGAGCCGACGGACCAGGGCTCCCCGCTGGGCCATGCGTGTCGCGCTCATGGCGAGCGACAGCGACACCGTCGGCAGCAAGCCCTCCGGCACGAGCGCCACGATCACGCCGACCGCGAACAGGAACCCGTCCCGCGTGGACATGCCCAGCCCCAGCGCCAAGCTGAAGAAGACGACGCCCGTGACGACCGCGAAAGCCGCGATGACCCGAACAGCCCGATCGAGCTGGAGCCGCAGGGGCGTCGGCCGGCGGACGACCTCGCCGGTCAGTCGGGTGATCGCGCCCAGGCGCGTGGCCGAGCCGGTCGCGGCGACCACGACCAGGCCAGAGCCGGAGGTCACGAATGTCCCGGCGAAGACGAGGTTGGCCACCGCGAGAGGATCGTCGGCACGCGCCGGGAGCGGCTCGGCGATCCGCTCCACCGGCTCGCTCTCGCCGGTCAGCGTCGCCATGTCGACCTTCAGGCCGGCCGAGCGGACGACCCGTGCATCGGCCGAGATCCGGTCGCCCTCGCGGAGGAGGACGACGTCACCCGGCACGAGCTCGGACGCGGGAACCGTCGTTCGCAGCCCGCCGCGTCGGACGATCGCGCTGTCGGGCAGCAGGGCGGTCAACGCGCGGACCGCTCGCTCGGCCCGATACTCCTGGGCGAAACTGAAGATGCCGTTCACGACGATCACGACCACGATCGCGATGCCGAGCTGCGGCATGCCGCCCACGACGGCGAGGACAGCCGCCACCCAGAGCATGACGGCGAAGAAGTGGGTGAACTGGTCGATCAGCTGGCGGCCCAGTCCGGGGCCACGCGCGTGGGGGAGCTCGTTCGGTCCGATAGCGACCAGCCGCGCCGCGGCCTCATCCACGGAGAGGCCCTCGCGGCTGGTACCGAGGTCGTGGAACACCGCCTCCACGGGCGCCACGACCAGTGCGTCGAGGACGTCGCTCGGACTGGCCGATGGATCACCGTCGGACACGGATCGCACCCTCATCGGTCGAGCATGGTGCCGGTGATCGCCGGATGACACGGCCACACGGACCGTAGGAGCGGGGTCGACTGGCACCGGACGATGCGGGCCAGCGGTCGGTCGGGCCGATGTCGGGTGGGTGGCCGCGGATCGGTCAGGACGCCTCGATGCGGATCCGGGCGTCCACGATGCGCCCGCCGTTCGGTGAGATCGGGGTCGAGGGCCGTACCTACTCGGCCAAGCCGGCAACGCCGGGTCGGCCGACAGGATCCGGACCGTCGCGCGTCAGACGGCCGCAGGACCGGCGAGCACTCGCAGCCGCTCGACCAGCTTCGCCTCATCGATGGCTGCCGCGTCCTCCACGTCGACCAGATGGTCCGGCCGATGGTGGATCGCCACGTACTCCCGCTCGAGCACCAGACGCACGGACGACGGGCCCAGGATCACGACTCGCTCGCAGTCGCCGATCGCGTGGACGACGTTGGCAAGGTACGGCGACTCAGCATCGAGCGCGCGCTCGATCGTGCTTGTGGTGATCCGTCCTTCCTCGCTCATCCGCGCGACGATCGCGCGGCGCCCGTTGATCCATACGACTGCGCTCGACGGGGCCGCTCCGGTAGGCGGGTTCGAGCCGACGCGTCGGCCGGTTCGTTCGGTGATCGTCATCTGAGGTCACCTCCACACCGGAGACTAGGGTGGGGCCGGCCGTCAGCGACACTGCTGTTCGGCCCGTTCTCGTGAGCCGGTCGGAGGTTCAGTCCTCGCGCGCGTCGCGGATCCCGACAGCAACGTCACCCGATGCGAGGCGCAGCACACGAGCCGCCCGCAGCGTGACCCACTTGCTGGTGTGGCCCTGGGGTTCGAAGTCGACCCACGTCTTCCCGTTGTAGGCGTACTCGTTCCGCTCGCGACCGAGCCGGTCCTGCCTGGACAGCAGCCACTCGAGGGCCGGCCCGAGGCGCTGGTCGTCGCCGTGCCCCAGCTCGCCGAGGACCTCGAGGTTCTGGAGCACGTCCGTGACGTAGCCCGAAGGGAAGCCGAGCTTGAACCACGATCCGCTCGGGCGGGTATTGGCCCCAGGGCAATCGGGCCAGTCGATCCCGGACACTTGCAGCCGGCTGAGTTGCGGCCGGCGATCAGGCGCGGACGGCGATCCGTTCGGCGATGACGGGCATCTCCAGCTCGGTCCGATAGGCTGTCGGTACGACGCCGTCGCCGGGGCCGTGCAGGTAGCGCTCCCGGACCGGTCCGACGGCCTCCGTCCCGTGCGCGCGGATCCAGTCCGTCATGGCTTCATAGGCCGCAGCGAGCCCTTCGTAGGGTCCGACGTGCAGCGTCCGGACGACGGTCACCGCCGGAAGCTCGCGCGACATGAAGGAATCCGAGCTGGCGACCACCTCGTCGATCGGGACGCACACCTCGGCGTCGATCGTGTCCGGGCCGAACTCGTGATAGATGACGAACGGCGGGCCGGCGCTCGGGATCCCCAGCTGGCCAAGCCGCACGAACAGGATGTCGAACGTGTGCCCCAGGAACTCGGGCATCTCACCCGTCGCATGCCGCTGGCGGATGGACGCGATCGGCTGCGGATCGATCTCGTGGATGCTGAACTGGTAGTCCATCTGGTCCTCCGATCGCCTGAACACCGAGCGCGGAGGGCTCGTGCGGTCGCGCGAACCCCCCGCGTCGGATCGGCCTAGCCGTGTCCGCCCCGACGGGGCGTGGTCATGCCATCTCCACCTTGATGTGCTGTGGCTTGAGCTCCTCCGTCTTGGGGAGCGTGAGCGTCAGCACTCCATCCTTGAACGCGGCCTTCGCCTGGTCCGTCTTCACGGCGGCCGGCAGCGGGAAGACGCGTCGGAACGACCCGTGGCGCAGCTCCTTGTGGACGTAACCGGCCTCGGTCGTCTCCTTGGTCTCCTCGAACGAGCCGTTGATCGTCACCAACCCGTCGGCGATCGAGATGTCGACCTCCTCCGGCTTGACGCCCGGGAGAGCCACCTTGGCGATCACCGCGTCGGGCGTGGTGTACAGGTCGAGCGGCGGGACGATGTCCGTCTCCGCCTCGAGCGGCCACGTCAACAGCGGGCGGAAGAACCGGTCGTCGAACAACCGGTCGAACGCATCGCGCAGGGACACCACCTCGGGCAGAGCGGACGGCCGTCTCATGAGTGTCATCGAACCACCTCCGGGGGACAGCTGGGCCGCACCGAGGTCGGCGCGTCCAGGACCCACTGTCCCGGCGTTCGCGAGTGTCCCGCGTGCGGCGTGGGCCGCCCAGAGCCATGGGGCTCGAATGGCGCATGCCGCCCGGACCGAACTGTGCACACGCACACCCGGTTCGGGCCATTCGGGCTCCCATCATTGGCGACGGATCCGGTCCGCGCTCGTCACGTCAAGGGCCGGCCGCTCCCGGTACGCCGTTCTCGCCGTCCTCCCGAACCATCGCGAACGCTTCCAACGCGACCGGCAACGTCGGGTACAGCCGATCGGGCCCGATGTGCGTGATGAGGCCGATGCGTTCCAACTGATCGCGCAGATCCTGTTTCACGCGCGCCATCGCGAGCACGATCCCACGTCGCTCGAGCTCGTCATGGAGCTCACCGAGCGCGTCGGCGGCTGTCAGGTCGATGTCCACGATGGCCTCCGCGTTGAGGAGCAGCCACTTGACGGGCGTCGGCTGACCATCGACCGCCTCGAGGGCACGGGTCCTGAAGTCGTTCGCGTTCGCGAAGCAGAGCGGGGCGTCGTAGCGGAAGACGACCAGTCCGGGCACCGTCTCCGCATCGGGATAGTCCTCGATGTTGTGGAGTCCCGCGACATTCGGTGGCCGACCCAGGATGGCCGCCTGGGGTCGAGCGACGCGGGCGAACAGGTCGACCACCGACAGTGCGATGGTGAGGAGGATGCCGATCAGGACGCCGAACACCAGCACGCCACCGGCCGCCGCCAGCGCCAAGCCGAGCTCGCTGGGTCGGAAGCGCGCCAGGCGGCGGAAACCGGCGACGTCGATGAGTCGAAGCGCAGCGTAGACCACGAGCCCCGCGAGGGCCGCCGTCGGGATCCTCTCGAGCGCTCCCCCCAGCACGAGCAGGACGATGACGACGCAGCCGACTGCGACGATTCCGACGAGTTGACTCCGGCCGCCCACGCTGTCGACGATGGCGGTACGCGAGCCCGAGCTGCCGATCGGCATGCCGCTGGAGATCCCGGCCGCCAGCTCGGCGGCGCCCAGCGCTGCCAGCTCCGCGTTCGCGTCGATCGCGTCGCCGTGGCGGACGGCGAATGCCCGCGCCGTCAGCAGATCGTCCGTGTAGGCCACGAGTGCCACGCCCACCGCGGCGGCCGCGAGCGCGCCGAGGTCGGACGGAGCGATCACCGGCAGGCCGAGCGATGGAAGTCCGCTCGGGATAGATCCGACCAGCTCCACGCCCTGGTCCGAGCGCCCGAGGAGGGCGACGAGCAAACTCGCCCCGATCACTGCGATCAGCGGTCCCGGGAGCCACGGTACGAGGCGGTGGGCGATGAGCAGGAAGGCGACGACCCCTACGCCCAGCACGAGCGTCGGGCCATGGATCGATCCGACACCAGTCACGAACGCGAACAGCTCGTCGGTGACCGACTCGCCATCGATGGGGATGCCGGTCAGGTTCGACAGCTGCGACACGATCATGAGGATGGCTACGCCGGCCATGTAGCCGACGAGTAGCGGATGCGACAGGAGGTCGCCCAGGAAGCCGAGCCGGAGCAAAGCGCCGGCGATGCACAGCACGCCGACCATGAGGGCTAGCCCCGAGGCCAGCGCGGCGTACCGCGCCGGGTCTCCCGCCGCGAGCGGCGCGACGGCTGCAGCGACCATGATCGCCGTCGTCGACTCGGGCCCGATCGAGACGTGTCGTGACGTACCGAGCAGCGCATAGGCGATCCCCGGCAGGATCGCCGACCACAAGCCCACCACCGGGGTGAGTCCCGCGAGCTGCGCGTATGCCATGACCTGGGGTACGAGATATGCGGCGACCGTGACCCCGGCGACGACGTCCGGCCCGAGCCAGCCTCGCTCATAGCGCGCCAGGACGGCCATCCCCCGGGCCGGTCGCTTCTCCGCCATCTCGCGCAGTGTCGCTCACGACTCGCCTGTCGTGATGGATCGGGATCGGTGCCTGGTCGGTCGATACCCCGCGATGGCCGGCCGACGGGCCGACAGGGTGCGCCAAGCGGGTCCTTCGGCACTGGTGGTTGCGCGAAGCCTCGAACCGAACCGGCCCGCTCCTCTTCGGAGGTGTGCTGATCGCCGTCGGACTGGTCGCCTCGTGCCAGGCGTCGTCCTACTCGGGCCGGCCTGGCGACGACCAGGCCGGCCGGTGAGGGTCTCGCGATCGCAGGGGCCATAGTGACTACGATCGGACTGCTGTTGTTGACCATGGACCGAACGGGGGCTGGGAGTCATGGGCGTACGCCTGGGCGCTGATCCCGGCCGCCGCGGGAGGTGGTCTGCTCCTTCGCGGCGCGCGTATGGGCGACCGTTCGCGGATGGTCGCCGGCGTGCGCCTCGCGATCGTCTCGCTCGTCATGCCCGTCATCGGTGCGTGGTACTTCGAGGGGCTCTTCCGGACGGGCGAGCCACCGTTCGAGCCAGGCGACACATGGCCCTCCTCCTGATCGAGATCGGTGCGCTGGTGGTGCTGGCCGATGTCATGCGGGGCGGCCGTCGCAAGGACCAGCCGAGCGGTTGACACCGCTCGCGCGCCGTGCGCCCCGCGGCGGTCATCTGGAGGCTTAGCGCAGGATCGACTGTCGGCCGCCGTATCGACGCCGATCGGCCTGCCTGCGGCCAAACCTAGCTCGCCGCAGGCACGTCGCCCTTGGGACGACTACCGACCACGCCCATACGCCGCAGGATCGTCATCACCGCGAACACGATCAGGCCGAACACGAGCAGCAGCGGCAGCCACACGATGGCGAACCAGATGCCGGCCGTCGTGAGCGCCTGGAGGATGTCGACCAGGCTCGCGGTCGCCTCGTCGACGACCTTGGCTGGCTCCCAGCTCTGTGCCGCGACCTCCACCGCCACGACTGGAGCGCTGAACCGCGCGGTCATCGTGGCGTACGCCGCCTGGTCCTCGAGCTGGGTCAGCTGGGCGGTGAGCTGCTCGATCTCGCCGCGGACCGTCGTCAGCTGGGCCTGCACCTCGAGCACGTCGGTGATTCGGATCGCCTTCGCCGCGATGTCCTGGAGTGCAGCCTCGCTGGCGCGCAGATTGCGGATCCGAGCTTCGAGATCGACCACCGCGCCGGTGACCTCGACCGCGTTCGTCCGCTCGTTGAGGACCTTGCCGCCACCGCCCGTCAGCCCGCGCAGCAGGTCGAGCGCGTCCTCCCAACGGTCGACCGGGATGCGATAGGTGGCCGAGGCGAACGGGCTGTCGTCGATGGTCTGCGTCTCGGACGCGCCGATGTAGCCGCCCATCGCCCGGATCCCGTCGCGTGCCCTGGTCAGCGCAACGGCGACGTCCGTGACCTCGAGCTCCATCTCGCCGGTGCGGACGATCCTGGCGTCGTCTACCTGGTTGCCGACTTCGTCGGGCGGCGCGGGCTCCTCGCCCGGCGCGGCCGGCGCCCCGGACGGCGCGGCCGAGGCACCGCCTCCATCGGTGACGCCCCGTCCGACCGGCGCACCGACCGGTGACAACGCGGCGCTGCCGGTGCTACCGCAGGCGACGAGCGTCATGACGGCGACGAGGGACAGGATCGGCAGAAGGAACGAACGTCGGTTGGCACGCATCGCGCGACCTCCGTGAGGCCCGTCGACCGGCATGGTCGGCCCGGCACTCGGCGGACGTCCGCGGGCGACCGGCGGTTCCGTAGACGACCGAAGCCCGCCACACCGCCGTGCAGGCGCACGTCCATACGAGGACGCCTGCGCCCGCCCGGTTCAACGAGGTCTGCCGAATGCCCCATCGTGATCCGCGCTCGTCGGCCCGCTTCCTCCTCGTCCTCGCCCTCGCGATCGGTGTGCTCGGCGAGATCGCACTCGACGGTCCGGCGCCGGGGATCAACGTGCTGCTCATGACCCTCGCCGTGCTCGGTGGAGCGTGGCTCGCCCGTCGAACCGGCCGCGCGCCCGACCCGATCGACACCTGGCTGCCGGTCACCGCGATCGTGCTCGCCGCGGGCAACGGGATCCGCGCCGATCCCTTCCTCGCGCTGCTCGATCTGGCCGGTGTCGCCGTCTTCACCGGAGCCAGCGTGGCGGCCTTCTCGGGCCTCGCCGTCACCCGCCGTTCGCTCAGCCTGGTCCTGCTGATGGGCGTCTGGGTCATGGAGTCGGCGCTGGTCGGGGCCGGCCGCCTCGTTCGGGCCGGGCGACCGACCCGACGCGAGGGACCGCGTGACTGGCCGGACTGGTTCGCCCCCGTCGTCCGCGGTCTCGTGCTCGCGATCCCGCTCGTGATGATCTTCGCGGTGCTGTTCGCTTCCGCCGACCCGATCTTCCGGCGCGGCATGGACGACCTGCTCGGCTTCCGCATCGACCTCGGCGACCTGCCGGGTCGGGTGCTGTTCGCGGCCGGCATCGCCTGGCTGGTCGCCGGATTGCTGGCGGTCGCCGCTCGTGGCATCCCGGCGGTCGAGGTCTCGTCGCTCGGTGCCGCCGCGCCGCCGGCATCCATCGGCATCACCCGCTCGCTCGGCACGACCGAGGCGCTGGTCGTCCTCGTCGCTGTCGACCTGATCGTCGGCCTGTTCGTCGGGCTCCAGGTGGCCTACCTGTTCGGGGGGCTCGACACGCTCGCGGCGGCCGGCATGACCTACAGCGCCTATGCCCGGCGCGGCTACTTCGAGCTCGTCGCGGCGGCCGCGCTGGCCGGCGCCCTGCTGGTCTTTCTCGAGTACCAGGTCATCACGCGCACGCGGCGGTACGTGGTCCTGGCGATCGGTCTCGTGGCGCTGACGCTGGTGGTGCTGGCATCGGCCGTCCTCCGCCTGCGGCTGTATCAGGACGCCTACGGCTGGACCGAGCTGCGGCTGTACGTCGCAGTGTCGATCGTCGCGATGGCCGCCACGCTCGTGACGATGGCGCTGTTCCTGGCCGCCGATCGCACGCGCTGGCTCGGTCACGCCATGGCGGTCATCGGGGTGCTGGCGCTGGTCGGGCTCAACGTCCTGGCGCCAGCCGCGTTCGTCGCCGAGCGCAACATCCAGCGGGTCATCGACCCGAGCCTCGTGCCACCCGACGGCGAGGCGACGCTGGATGCCGACTACCTCGCGGCCCTGCCCGACGATGCCATCCCGGTGCTCGTCGCGGCGTTGCCTGCCCTGCCGCCCGCCGATGCCGATCGACTCCGCGCGAGTCTCCTGGACCGCAAGGCGGAGCTCTCCGAGAACCCCGCGTACACCAGCCCGTTCGCGTGGAACCTCGGCCGTGAGCGGGCCGAGGAGGCGCTCGCGACGCTGCGCTGACCCGCTGGCCTACACTCGGTCGATGGCCATCGACCTGCCCGTCGCGCAACCGATCGAGCCGATGCTCGCCAAGGCTGTCGACGGCCTGCCCGAGGGCGACGGCTGGCTGTTCGAACCGAAATGGGACGGCTTCCGGGCCATCGTGTTCCGCGACGGCGACGAGGTGTACACGCAGTCGCGCGACCTCAAGCCGCTCGATCGCTACTTCCCGGAGCTCGCCGACCCGCTGAAGGCCGCGCTGCCGGAGCGCTGCGTCGTCGACGGCGAGGTCGTCATCGCCAAGGACGGAGCGCTCCAGTTCGAGTCGCTCCTGCTGCGGATCCACCCGGCCGCCTCGCGGGTCAACATGCTGGCCGCGGAGTCACCGGCCAGCTTCGTCGCCTGGGACCTGCTCGCGCTCGGCGACGAGGACCTGCGCGATGTTCCCCAGGGCGAGCGGCGGACCCGGCTGGAGTCGGCGCTCAAAGGCGTGCAGCCGCCGGTCCACCTGACGCCCGCGACCCGCGACCGCGCCACGGCCGCCGACTGGTTCGACCGGTTCGAGGGCGCCGGGCTCGACGGCGTCGTCGCGAAACGGCTCGATGCCCCGTACCAGCCGGGCAAGCGGGCGATGCTCAAGATCAAGCACCAGCGCACGGCCGACTGCGTCGTCGCCGGGTTCCGATGGCACAAGAACGGCCCGGGCACGCACATCGGCTCGCTGCTGTTGGGCTTGTTCGACGACACCGGCAAGCTCAACCACGTCGGCATCACATCGTCGTTCTCGTGGGACCGGCGTGCCGAATTGGCGGAGGAGCTGGCACCGCTCCGCGACAACGCCATCGAGGGTCACCCCTGGCAGGAATGGGCCGAGTGGGCGAGCGCGGGCGACGCCGAGGCCTCGGGGCAGCGGCTGCCCGGCGCGACGTCGCGCTGGAACCGTGGCAAGGACCTGTCGTGGGAACCGCTCCGCACCGAGCGTGTCGTCGAGGTCGCCTACGACCACCTGCAGGGGAGCCGCTTCCGGCACGCCACGACGTTCAAGCGCTGGCGCCCCGACAAGCCGCCGGCGGAGTGCCGGTACGACCAGCTCGAGACGAGCGTCCCGTTCGAGCTCGAGGCGATCTTCGGGAGCTGATGGACGGCTGCGGCTGCGACAAGGGCTTCGAGATCTTCGACCGGCAGTCGGCCGAGGAAGACCTCGCGCGCTACCGCAAGGGTGGGCCGGATGGGTCCACGCAGCTGCTGCTCGACCTCATCAAGGCCCGCGGTGTCCGCGGGGCCACCGTGCTCGACATCGGCTCGGGCATCGGCGTCATCGACCACGAGCTGCTGCGCGAGGGCGCGGGCCATGCCGTGCTCGTCGACGCATCGCCGCCGTCGCTCGAGGCGGCCAGGAACGAGGCGCGCCGCCGCGGCCATCTCGACCGCGTCGACTTCGTCGACGGCGACTTCGTGTCGCGCGCGCCGTCGATCGATCCGGCCGACATCGTGACGCTCGATCGGGTCGTGTGCTGCTACCCGGACATGGACTCGCTGGTGCGGCTGTCCGCGGCACGGGCGAAGTCGCTGTACGGGCTCGTCCTGCCGCGCAACAACGCCATCAACCGCCTGGCCGTCGCGCTCGTGAACGTCTGGTACCGCATCCGGGGCATGACGTACCGCACCTTCACGCATTCGAACGACCGGGTCGACGCGATCGTGGCGGAGGCCGGCCTGCGTCCGAGCACCGAACGCACCACGCTCTTCTGGCGGGTCGTGCTGTACGAGCGGGGACCAGCGACCGTCTGAACCCGCCACGCGTCGATTCGTGGTGCATCCAGACCACGTTTCCGCATGTCGGTGGTCGGCGGCGGGACCATCGTCTCATGGGGCGCCCGTCATCCAGCTCCATAGAGTCGGCGCATGTTCGGCTCGCGCGCGCGACCGCCACGTCCGGTCCTGCTCATCCTGGTCTATGGCGCGTTCCTCGCCATCGTCGGGGCGGCCGCGACCGCGCAGTCGGTGCTGCTCGGCGCGCACTTCTCGACGTCGACCCTGACCGGCCTGGTCGGCAGCGACGCCGCGACGATCCGCGCCTTCGTCAACGCCTACGTCGAACCGGCCCAGCTGAGTCCGACGACCCCGCCGCCGGCGGCGGATGTCGCCCGGCTCGAGGGCCAGCTCGCGACGCTCCCGCGACCGGGCGAGATCCTGCGCGTCGAGCTCCGGCGACCCGATGGCACGATCGTCGCCGCCAGCGAGCCCGGCCTTGGCGGCGTCGCGACCCCCGTCGACGGCGACGTCGCGCTCGCCCTCGGCGGGACCCCGCAGGCGGCCATCGGTCCGGTCGGCGAGGCCGCAGCCGGGCCGGGGACGCTCGCATCGCCGACGGTCCTGCGCGAGTTCCTGCCGCTCAGCGTGGACGGCGAGGTCCGCGGCGTCGTCGGCATCTGGCGCGACGCGGTCCCGATCCTGGCCCGCCTCGACGGGATGCGCCGCGAGATCGTCATCGTGACGCTGGCGGCGGCGCTGGTCGCGGCCGGGCTGCTGTTCCTCGTGTTCCGCTCCGCACAGGCACGGCTGACGCGCCAGACGACCGCCCTGCTCGAGTCGACCCGCCGCGACGCGCTGACCGACACGCTCAACCACGGCTCGCTGGTCGGCCTGCTCGCGCAGGAGATCGAACGCGCCCGCGACGACGTGCGGCCGATCGGCATCGCGCTCGTCGACATCGACAACTTCCGGTTGCTCAACGACAACCACGGGCACGACGCGGGCGACCTGGCGCTGGTCGCGGTTGCCGCGACGCTCGCCCGATCACCTGCCGGCGGGCATCGAGATGGGCCGCTACGGCCCCGACGAGTTCCTGCTCATCGCCTCGCCGAGCGCGGTGGCCGAGCTCGAGCCCGCCGTCGATCGCCTGCGGACCGACCTCGTCGACCTCAGCCTGCGCTTCGCCGAGACCGAGCGCCTGCCGATCACGGTGAGCGTCGGCATCGCGACGTATCCCGACCACGCGACCTCGGGCACCGGCCTGCTGGCGGTCGCGGCGGGCGTCCTCGAGGAGGCCAAGGCGAGCGGCGGCGACACGGTCCGTCATGCAGCCGATCGAGCCGACGACGACGCCGCCACGAGCTCCAGCTTCGACGTGCTGCAGGGGCTCGTCATCGCGGTCGACACGAAGGACCGCTACACGAAGCGCCACTCCGAGGACGTCGCCCGCTACGCGACGTTCATCGGCGAGCGGATCGGGCTCCCGGCGGACGAGATCCGCACGCTCGGGGTCGCCGGTCTGCTTCACGACATCGGCAAGATCGGCATCCCGGACGAGGTGCTGCGCAAGCCCGGCAAGCTGACCGAGTCCGAATACGCCGTCGTCAAGCAGCACGTGGCCCTCGGCGACATGATCGTCCGCGACCTGCCCGACATCGCCGCGGTCCGCGCCGGCATCCGCTACCACCACGAGCGCTGGGACGGCGCGGGCTACCTCGACCAGCTCGAGGGCGAGTCGATCCCGCTCATCGCGCGGATCCTCGCGGTCGCCGACGCGTTCTCGGCGATGACGACGACCCGCCCGTATCGCAAGGCGCTCGACGTGCGAGAGGCGCTCGACCGGCTGGGCGACGCGGCCGGGACGCAGCTCGAGGAGCGGCTGGTGCAGGCGTTCATCGACGGCATCGAGCACGACGCCGACCCGCCGCTGCCCGGCGTCGTCGCGCATGCGAAGGCGCTGTGGGTGCCCGGCCGGCGCGTCGCGTGAGGCAGTCGTCGGGCAGGGCGCTGCTCGGCCTGGCAGTCGTGGCGTCCGGGTTCGCTGCGGCCTCCCCGGCCGCAGCCGGGATCCTGCCCGTCGCCGTGAACGACGCCTACGCAGCGGTCCACGGCAAGCTCCGGACCGTGGCGGCGCCTGGCGTCCTCGGCAACGACTTGCAGCTCGGTGGCGGGTTCACCGCCGACCTGATCAACGACGTCGACGATGGGACGCTGGACCTCGATCCGGACGGCGGCTTCACCTATCGCTCCGACGCCGATTTCGTGGGCACCGACCACTTCACCTATCGGGTCGACGGTGGCCTGCTCGGCCTGTCGAACATCGCATCGGTGACGATCACGGTCACCAACGATCCTCCGGTCGCCGCTCCGAATGCGTATACGGCGGTCGCCGACGTGGAGAAGACCGTCAACGCCCCGGGTGTGCTCGGCAACGACGACGATTCCGACGGCGACGAGCTGACGATGGACGTCGCCCAGGAGCCCGCGCACGGCAACCTCAACGAGGACGACGACGGAAGCTTCCGGTACAAGGCGGACGACGACTTCTCCGGGACCGACACCTGGCGCTATCGAGTGTGGGACGGGTTCGCGTGGTCGAACACGGTGACCGTGACGATGACGGTCACGGGGCCGTCTTCGACGCCGAGACCGACCCCGACGCCCACGCCACGGCCCACTCCCACGCCGACGCCTCGACCGATCCTGCCGCTGCCGACGCCTCGATCCCGCTGCCGTCGACTCCCGCTGCCGTCGATCCCGCTTCCGAGCACCCTGCCGCTGCCGACGCGGACGCCCGAGCCGACACCGACCCCGAGCGCCCGTCCGGCGGCCGCCGGACGGCCCCGGACCGACCCCTGCGAGCTCGCCATCGGCCACGGGCGATCTCGGCGCGCCCGCTGGTCCGCTCGGCTCGTCGGGCGGGAGCGGTTCGGCCAGCGGTGCGCCGCCATCCGGTGGCGCCGCGGCTTCGCCGCCCGTCGATGCATTCATCGTGCCGGTCCCCGACGCGGGCGCGGGGGTGCAGCTCGACGCCGGCAACGTGGCGCTCGGCGGGTTCGAATGGGCCGTGCCCGCCCTCGTGCTGACCGTGCCCGGCATCCTGATCGTCATCGCCGTGCTCGTGCAGGCGCTGATCGGCCTGGCCTGGCTGCCGCTCGTCCGCCGCTCACTCGACGGCGACCGCCGTCGGCGAGTCGCGCTCGCCCAGGTCGGCCCCCGCTGATTTCCGACGCCGATCAGCCGGCCTTCGGCTTCTCTTGCGTCGACTGCTTCCGCGGCGCGCGCTCGAGCTGGCCGGCCCGGTCCGGCCACTCGTAGCCGGCCCACGGGTCGTAGTCGGGGTCGAGCTGCTCCTGCGGTGGCCGGTCGGCCTCCGGGACGTGCGTCAGGTTGACCCGGACCCGGTACCAGAGCGACGACCGGCCGCGCATGCCGTCGACCAGCACGTCGGCCGGCTCGAGCGTCGTCGCCGCCTCCGGGTGGCGGACCTTCCAGCGCTCGAGGCCCTCGAGCGCCTCCGCCTTCGACGCGGCGCGCGAGATCTCGATGACCGGGACGTTGGTCTTGCGCCGGCCGGTCGGCGTCGGGCGCGAGCCCTCCCACTCGGTCGGCAGGCCGGCGTTGGGGTCGCCCGCCGCGACCGCCGCGGCGCGCTCCGCCGCGACCTCCGGTGGCGGACCACCGGCCTCGCCACGACCGGCCTCGTACTCCGAGTCCGGGCGGCGCTTGCGCGACGGCTGGACCCGCGGCGGCTCGCCGGCCTGCTTGGCGTAGTTGGGCGGCCACGGCGCGTCGCCCTCGCCCTCCGCCTCGTGCTTCGCGGACAGCTCGAGCAGCGCGTCGAGCGAGCCGACCGCCTCGTCGATGCCGGCGCCGGGATCGCCGGTCGTCGCGAACCGCTCGGGGACCGTCGCGATCGTGAACGCCTCGGCGACGCAGTCGGGCACCTCGTCCCACGACAGCGGCGTCGACACCCGGGCGTCCGGCAGCGGCCGGACCGAGTAGGCCGACGCGACCGTCCGGTCCTTGGCGTTCTGGTTGTAGTCGAGGAACACGCCGACGCGCTCCTCCTTCCACCACTTCGAGGTCGCCTTGCCGGGCATCCGCGCGCTCGACGTCGCGGGCCAGCGCCAGCGCCGCCCGACGCACCTCCGGGTAGGTCCAGCGGCGCTCGATCCGCACGTTGATGTGGATGCCCGCGCGAGCCCGACGTCTTCGGCCAGCCGACCAGCCCGACGTCCTCGAGCGCGGCCTTGCAGGCCATCGCCACGTCGCGGATCTGCGGCCACTCGATGCCCGGCACCGGGTCGAGGTCGACCCGCAGCTCGTCGGGGTGGTCGAGGTCGTCGGCGCGGACGGGGTGGGGGTTCAGGTCGATGCAGCCGAGGTTGACGATCCAGGCGAGCGCCGCGGCCTCGTCGACGACGATCTCGTCGGCGGTCCGACCGGACGGGAACGTCAGCTCGGCGGTCCGGATCCAGTCGGGCGTGTTGTCGGGCGCCCGCTTCTGGAAGAACGGCTCCTTGGTGATGCCGTCGACGAAGCGCTTGAGCGCCATCGGCCGGCCGCGGATGCCGGTCAGCGCACCGTCGGCGACCGCGAGGTAGTACTGGACCAGGTCGAGCTTGGTGTACCCGGCGTCCGGGAAGTAGACCTTCTGCGGGTTCGAGATCGAGACCTCGCGGCCGCCGATCTCGAGGATCTCCTTCGGCGTGGCCATCCCGACACGATACCGGCCGTCGGCCATCGACGGGCGCGCTACATTGCCCCGGGAGCTGTCGATTCGACGTCGGCCCGTTCGTCGGGAGGATGACGGCCGACGATCGCGGCCGTCGTAGCGCAGGAGGTGTCCCATGCAGTACCTGATCCTCATCTACGACGCCGAGTCGGCCAACCCGTCGCCCGAACCGCCGGATCCCGCGGTCTGGGGTCCGATGATGGAGGCGTACAACGCCTACACCCAGATGCTCAAGGACAAGGGCGTGTTCGTCGCCGGCGAGGCGCTCCAGCCCGTCACGACCGCGACGACGTTGCGCCAGAAGGACGGCCAGACGATCACGACCGACGGCCCGTTCGCGGAGACGAAGGAGGCGCTCGGCGGGTTCTACCTCATCGAGGCGCCCGATCTCGACGCGGCGCTCCGGTACGGCGAGGAATGTCCGGGGATCCGCTTCGGATCGATCGAGGTGCGGCCGATCATCGACTTCACGCAGGCCGACGCGTCGCCGCCGGTCGGCGCTGCGTCGACGAACTGAGCATCGCCGCCCAGACCACCCACGAGCTCGTCGACCGCCTGTTCCGGGAGGAGCAGGGACGGGCGGTCGCGACGCTCATCCGCGTCCTCGGCGACTTCGACCTCGCCGAGGAGGCGGTCCAGGACGCGTTCATCGCCGCCCTGGAGATCTGGCCCGAGCGGGGCGTCCCGGACAACCCCGGCGCGTGGATCACGACGACCGCCCGCAACCGGGCGATCGACCGGCTCCGCCGGCGCCGCCGGTTGCGTGACAAGACCGAGGAGCTCGCGCGCGACGCCGTGATCGAGGCGGACCTGGCGGCCATCGAGCCGGACATCGGAACCGACGACGACATGCCGATCGCCGACGATCGCCTTCGCCTGATCTTCACGTGCTGTCACCCGGCGCTGCCGCTGGAGGGTCGGGTCGCGCTGACGTTGCGGACGCTCGGCGGCCTGACGACGCCCGAGATCGCCCGCGCGTTCCTCGTCCCAGAGTCGACGCTCGCGCAGCGCCTCGTCCGGGCCAAGCGCAAGATCCGCGACGCCGGCATCCCGTACCGGGTGCCGCCCCGCGAGCTGTTGGCGGAGCGCCTCGACGGCGTGCTGCGGGTCCTCTACCTCGTGTTCAACGAGGGCTACTCGGCGTCGTCGGGCGACGCGCTCGATCCGCCGCGAGCTGAGCGGCGAGGCGATCCGCCTCGCCCGGCTGGTGGTCTCGCTGCTCCCCGACGAGCCCGAGGCGGCCGGGCTGCTGGCACTCACCCTCCTGCACGACGCCCGCCGCGAGGCCAGGGTCGACGAGGCCGGTCGCCTCGTGCTCCTGGAGGACCAGGACCGCGAGCGCTGGGACGCCGACCGCATCGAGGAGGGACGCGTGCTGATCGCGCGGACGCTCGCCTCCGGCCGGGTCGGCCCGTACCAGCTCCAGGCCGCCATCGCGGCGCTGCACGACGAGGCGCCGTCGTGGTCCGCGACCGACTGGCCGCAGATCGCCGGGCTGTACCGCCGACTCGTGGCAGATCGATCCGTCGCCGGTCGTCGAGCTCAACCTGGCCGTCGCGGTCGCGATGGCGGAGGGTCCCGCGATCGGCCTGGCGATGATGGACGGGCTGGACCAGACCGGGTCGCTCGACGACTACCCGTACCTGCACGCCGCGCGCGGCGAGCTGCTGCGTCGCCTCGCCCGTCGGTCCGAGGCCGCGGACGCCTATCGGCGCGCCCTCGCGCTCACCGAGAACCGGACCGAGCGGGCGTTCCTGGAGGGCCGGCTCGACGACGTCACCGGCGATGCGGCTTCCGGGCGCCCCTCCTGATATACCCTTCGTCGGAGGCACTTCGCCCGCGAAGGAGGGACCCGATCGCTCGCATGTTGAAGGGCCCGCTCGGCCCGCTGCGCCCCGTCCTGCGTCCGATCTACCGCCGCCTGCTGGACTCCGGTGGGAGCGGTCCCCAGCTCAGCGAGCGCGGTGCTCGATGCGATCGACATGAGCGGGCGACCGGTCCGTCCGATCCTGCGCAGCGAGTTCGACGCGATGGCCGCCGCGGACCCGTACTACAAGGGTCGCTGGCGATACACGTCGGTCGCCTGGCCGAGGCCGCGAAGCTCATCGTCCGCGACGACCTGCGCACCGCGCTCGAGGTCGGGGCGCCGGTCAAGCCGATCCTCACCGGGGCCCACGTCATGGACTACCGGCTGCGCGAGGAGCTCGACCCGAGCGTCGACATCACCGTCCACGACGCGACCAAGGTGCCGTGGCCGTTCGAGGACAAGCAGTTCGGGCTGTTCATCGCGCTGCAGGTGTTCGAGCATCTCGGCAAGCGCCAGCCGGAGGCGTTCGGCGAGGTCCGGCGCGTCGCCCGCCACGCGATCATCTCGCTGCCGATCGGCTGGGACATGGGCGACCCGAAGAACATCCACCACATGATCCCCGAGGAGCGGGTGCTGTCGTGGTTCGCGCCGACCGTCCCGACGCGGATCCTGGAGGGGAACCCCGGCCCCAAGAAGCGGGTCGTGTACGTCTTCGAGGACCTGGAGCCCTAGCCGGTCGGCGATGACCTTCGCCCGGCTCGTCGCGACGCTCGATCGTCCGGGGGTCGCGCTCGGCCTGTCACTGGCGACCGTCCTGCTCCCGGTGCTGTTCGTGCTGGCCATCCCGGATCCATTCGGCCAGCCGTTCGGCAAGGACGCGCTGCTGTATCGCGACGCCGCGAGCCGCTGGCTGGCCGGCGGCCCGTTCTACGAGCCGCGCCAGCTGGCCGGCCCGTACGAGGTCGCCCATGGCGACATCCTGTATCCGCCGGTCGGGCTGTGGATCTTCGCCCCGCTGGCCATCCTGCCGCTGGTGCCCGGCGCTCGTCCTGTGGTGGGGCATCCCGATCGCGCTGACGGCGTGGGCGGTCTACCGGGTCCGCCCGACGCCGCTCGTGTGGCCGCTCATCGCGCTGTGCCTCGCTTGGCCGACGACGCCGCTCAAGGTGTGGACGGGCAACCCGGTCATCTGGTCCGTTGCGGCGATGGCCGTGTCGATCGTGTGGCGCGGTGGGGCGCCGTTCGCGCTGCTCAAGCCGAGCCTGTTCCCGTTCGCGTTGTTCGGCATCGGCCAGCGGGCGTGGTGGATCGGGCTGGCGGTCTTCGTCGCGCTGTGCCTGCCGTTCGGGGCGATGTGGGCCGACTGGCTGACGACGGTCGTGAACGCGCGCGGCGCCGGGCTGCTGTACTCGGCGCTCGAGGCGCCGATGCTGGCGCTGCCGCTCGTGGCCTGGATCGGCCGTCGACGAGAACCGCGCGGCCCGTTCGTCCTCGATGTGACATCCTCGAAGGCGTGACCCCGACCTCCGGAGGGCGTCGATGCTGAACGACGTCCTCATCCTGCTCGTTAGCCTCGTCCTCATCCTGTTCGCGGCCGAGCTGTTCACCAACGGCATCGAGTGGATGGGCCGCAAGCTCGGCCTCGGTGAGGGCGCGGTCGGCTCGGTGCTGGCGGCGGTCGGGACGGCCCTGCCCGAGACCCTCATCCCGATCATCGCGATCGTGTTCGCGACCGCCGAGGGAGCCCACGAGGTCGGCGTCGGGGCGATCCTCGGCGCGCCGTTCATGCTCTCGACGCTGGCGATGTTCGTGACCGGGGTCGGTGTCTGGGCGTTCCGCCGGCGACGGTCGACGGGGCTCACGCTCGATGTCGACACCGGCGTGCTCGCGCATGACCTGCGCTACTTCTTCCTCGCCTACGGGCTGGCGATCGGGACGGCGTTCGTGCCACCGGACATCGGCTGGGTCCGGCTCGTCGTCGCCGTGGTGCTGGTCGGGATGTACGCCTGGTACGTGAAGGGCCATCTCGAGGCGGACGCCGCCGAGCATGCTTCGGATCTGGCGCCGCTGCGGATGCATCGGCTCGACCGGATCGCGCACCGGGACGACCCGAGCGAGCCGCGGCTGCGGGTGATCACGCTCCAGGTCGTCGCCGCGATCCTGCTGATCATCGTCGGGGCGATCTTCTTCATCGATGCCGTCAACAACGTGGCGCACACGCTTGGGGTGAGCGAGGTGCTGCTGGCGCTGGTGATCGCGCCGATCGCGACCGAGCTGCCCGAGAAGTTCAACTCGATCATCTGGGTCCGCCAGAACAAGGACACGCTCGCGCTCGGCAACATCACCGGCGCGATGGTCTTCCAGTCCGCGATCCCGACCGTGTTCGGGCTCCTGTTCGCGGCCGAGACGTGGGTCATCGAGGAGGGCTCGTACACCGCGTTCGCGTCGGCTGCCATCGCGCTGATCGCCACGGCCGTCATCTTCGTCCCGGCTCGCCGGCGCGGCGGCCTCGAGGCGCGCCACCTCATGGTCGGCGGGGTGTTCTACCTTGGCTACCTGCTGTTCGTGATCGGTCTCATCGCGGGGGTGTTCTGACGCCGACGGCGGCGCGCTAGCATCGCCCCATCGCATCTCAGGGGAGGGCCTCGATGCCCACCGATCTGACGGTCGGGCTGTTCGACCGACCCGGCACGCTGGCGGAGGCCAGTGACGTCCTCGGGCGCGCCGGCGTCAACATCGACGCCGCGACCGGCTTCGTCTGCGAGGGACGAGGCGTCTACCACGTGCTGGTCGCGGACGCCGAGCGGGCCCGCCGGGCTCTCATCGACTCGGGGTTCGTCATCGAGGACGAGCGGCGGGTCGTCATCGCGCCGGTCGAGAACCGGCCGGGCGCCGGGGCGGCGCTGCTGCGCCGGATCGCCGACGCCGAGGTCAACATCGACCTGCTGTACACGACCCTCGACGGCCGGCTGGTGCTCAGCGGCCCGGACGTGGACGGCATCCGGCGGGCGCTCCGCGACTGACCAGGCCGAGGCCCTACGGCGCCCGCAAGCGAGCGCAGTCCGGACCGAGCTCCGCGACCGACGTCACGCCGAGGAGTCGCATCGTACGGAGCGCCTCCGTCCGAAGGATCGCGCCGGCCCGCTCGACGCCACGCTCCCCGCCGGCCATGAGCCCGTAGAGGTAGGCGCGACCGACGAGGACCGCACGCGCGCCCATCGCCACGGCGGCGATGACGTCGGCGCCGCTCAGCACCCCGCCATCGACGAAGACTTCCGCCCGGTCGCCGACGGCCGCCGCGATCGATGGGAGTTGCTCGAGGGGCGTCGGTGCCCGGTCGAGCTGGCGGCCGCCATGGTTCGATACGACCAGCCCGTCGGCCCCGGCGTCGACGACCATGCGGGCATCCTCCGCGGTCTGGATGCCCTTGATGACGATCGGTCCGTCCCAGGCGTCCCGGATCCAACGCAGGTCCTCGACCGTGATGGTCGGGTCGAACACCCGGTTGATCAGGTCCGCGACGGTGCCGCGCGTCTCGCTGAAGACCGCGAATCGGAGCGGCTCGGTCGTGAGCTTGTCGAACCACCACCCCGGGTGGAGCGCGATGTCGAGGAGTGTCCGCACCGAGAGGGTTGGCGGGATCGTGAAGCCGTTGTGGACGTCGCGCAGCCGGGCGCCAGCGACCGGGGTGTCGACGGTCAGGACGAGGACGCGGAACGAGGCGTCGCGGGCTCGCCGGACGAGATCCGTGACGGCCTCGCGATCGTCCCAGATGTAGAGCTGGAACCAGCGATCGACGTTTGGGGCGACCGTCGCCAGGTCTTCGGGTGACGTCGTGCCGAGGGTCGACAACGCGTACGGGATGCCCATCCGGTCCGCGACGCGGAGCACCGCCGGCTCACCCGCCTGGTGCATGAGGCGCGTGAAGCCCGTCGGGGCGAACACGAGGGGCATGGCCGCCGACCGCCCGAGGATGGTCGTCGAGAGGTCCACGAACGAGACGTCGCGCAGGACGTGCGGGACGAACTCGACCCGGGCGAAGGCGTCGCGCGACCGCTGGAGGCTGGTCTCGGTCTCGGCCGCGCCGTCGGTGTAGTCGAACACGGCGCGGGGCACATGCCGGCGCGCGACCGACCGCAGGTCCGAGATCGTGGCCGCCCCGGCCAGCCGGCGCTCGACCGGCGAGAGCCGGATCGGGCCCGTGCGCAGGTAGGGCCGAAGCTCGGAGGGGCGCGGGAAGCGGCGGTCGGTCACGCGCGTCCGCCGGTCGTGCCGGCAGCACGCGCGGCCGGCTCGGAGCACCGAAGCCGATGTATCGCGATGAACAGCGCGATCCGCATGCGCGTCAGGCCGCCCGGCGCGCGATGTGCAGGTTGAGCGGCCCCGCCGGGCCCTTGAGCTCGACCGGACCCCTCCGCGACGAGGCGCTCGGCGAACGCCTCCGCGACACCGGCCCGCGCCGCCAGCTCCGCGATCGCTGCCTCGGTCATGTGCCTAGCCTCGCGTTCCTCGTCGGGCAAGGTCAAGGTCGAACCGCCGGGTGTGCCGCGGACGCTCGGACGGATGGCTGGAACCGGCGGAGCGGCTGCGTGGCGCGGACCAGGGCCCGCAGGTCGGCAAGGCCGCCGGACACGAGGCCGTGGGACCGTGCCTGCACGAGGATGTTCCCGACGGCAGTCGCTTCGACCGGGCCGGCGATCACCGGCCGGCCGCATGCCTCGGCGGTGAGCCGGCACAGCACGTCGTTGTTGGCGCCGCCGCCGACGAGGTGGATCGTCTGGACCTCCCGGCCGGACAGCCGGCTCGCGTCGTCGATCGTCCGAGCATAGGCCGCGGCGAGGCTGTCGAGGATGCACCGCGCGAGGGCCGTCCTCGTGGCGGGAACCGGCTGGCCCGTGCTGCGGCACGCGTCCTCGATGCGACGGGGCATGTCGCCCGGTGGCAGGAACGCGGCGTCATCCGGGTCGATGACCGGGCCGCCGGGCGGACAGCGCCCCGGCCGCGACGAGCAGGTCACCCAGCTCCTCGGGCGCGCCCGACGCCTCCCACGTCCGCATCGACTCCTGGAGCAGCCACAGGCCGGCGACGTTGCGCAGGTACCGGACCGTCCCGTCGACCCCGCCCTCGTTCGTGAAGTTCGCCGCGCGACTGGCGTCAGTCAGGATCGGCCGGTCGAGTTCGACGCCGACAAGCGACCACGTCCCGCACGAGATGTACGCGGATCGGTCGTCCTCGAGCGGCACGCCGACGACCGCGGAGGCGGTGTCGTGCGATCCGACCAGTGTGACGACGACGTCGCCGAGTCCCGCGTCCGAGGCGACGTCGGGCGTGACCGGGCCGAGGACCTCGCCGGCGTCGCGCAGGCCGACGAAGAGGTCGCGCGGGAAGCCGAGGTGGTCGACAAGGTCCCACGCCCAGTCGCGGGTGGCCGGGTCGAGCAGGCCGGTCGTCGAGGCGTTCGTCCGCTCCGCGGCCGGACGCCGTCGAGCCAGTAGCCGACGAGGTCGGGCATCAGCAGCATGGTCGTCGCCGTCGACGCCGCGGGATGCGCCCGATCGGCGGCCAGCTGGTAGAGCGTGTTGAACGGCAGGTACTGGAGACCGTTGCGCCCGTACAGCTCGGCCCGGTCGACGATCGCGTGGACGGCGTCGACCCCATCGGCGGTGCGCTCGTCGCGGTAGTGGAACGGCTCGTCGACGAGCGCGCCGGTCGCGTCGAGCAGGCCGTAGTCGACGCCCCAGCCGTCGACGCCGACGCTCGACGAGGTCCGGCGCGACGCGCACGGCCCGTCGAAGTCCCTCGATCACCTCGCGGCGCAGCATCGCCGGCGTCCCAGTGCAGCCCGTCCGAGCGCGTCACCGGATCGTTGACGAAGCGGTGGACCTCCTCGAGCCGGAGCTCGTCCGGCCCGACGTGTCCGACGACGACCCGCCCGCTCGATGCGCCCAGGTCGACGGCGGCGACGGCTCCGCCGGTCACCGCAGGAACGCGGCGGCGACTCCCGCGTCGACCGGGATGTGCAGACCGGTCGTCTGCGACAGGTCCCCGCCGACGAGCGCGAAGACGGCCGCCGCGACGTGCTCCGGCAGGACCTCCTTCTTGAGCAGCGTCCGCTGCGCGTAGAACTCGCCGAGCTTGTCCTCGCTGATCCCGTACGTCTTCGCCCGGTCGGCGCCCCAGCCCTTCGAGAAGATCCCGGACCCTCGAACGACGCCGTCGGGGTTGACGCCGTTGACGCGGATGCCGAACTGGCCGAGCTCGGCGGCGAGGAGCCGGACCTGGTGGGCCTGATCGGCCTTGGACGCACTGTAGGCGAGGTTGTTGGGCCCTGCGAAGAACGCGTTCTTGCTGACGACGTAGACGAGGTCGCCGCCCATCGCCTGGTCGCGCATCACCCGCGCCGCCGCGCGCGACACGAGGAACGAGCCCCGGGCCATGACGTCGTGCTGGAGGTCCCAGTCGTCGACGGTCGTGTCGAACAGCGACTTCGAGATCGACAGCCCCGCGTTGTTGATCACGATGTCGACCCCGCCGAACGCCAGCACCGCGTCGCGGAAGGCTACCGCGACCTGCTCCTCGTCGGTCACGTCGCAGGCGATCGCCACGGCGACATCGGGCCCGCCGATCTCGCGCGCGACCGACTCGGCGTTCGCGGCATCGATGTCGGCGACCGCGACGCACGCGCCTTCCTCGGCGAGCCGGTGGGCGATCGCGCGGCCGATGCCCGAGCCCGCGCCGGTGACGAACGCGACCCGGGTCGCGAGCGGCTTGGGCCTGGGCAGCCGGGCGAGCTTGGCCTCCTCGAGCGACCAGTACTCGATCCGGAACTTCTCGGACTCCGGGATCGGCTCGTATTTGGACAGTGCCTCGGCGCCGCGCATCACGTTGATCGCATTGACGAAGAACTCGCCGGCGACCCGAGCGGTCTGCTTCGTCTCGCCGAAGCTGAACATCCCGACGCCCGGCACGAGGACGATCGCCGGGTCGGCCCCGCGCATCGGCGGGCTGTCGGGCCTGGCGTGGCGCTCGTAGTACGCGCGGTAGTCGTCCCGGTACGCGGCGTGCAGGTCGCGCAGGCGGGTCTGGACGTCCTCGAGCGCATCCGTGCCCGGCAGGTCGAGGACGAGCGGGCGGACCTTCGTGCGCAGGAAGTGGTCCGGGCATGACGTCCCGAGTCGCGCCAGCCTGGGCATCTCGTCGCGGGCGACGAAGTCGAGCACGACGTCGCTGTCGGTGTAGTGGCCGACCTGCGGTCGGTCCGTCGAGGCGAGACCGCGCAGGAACGGCAACAGCTCGGCGGCGCGCTCGCGTCGCGCGTCCACTGGGAGCGGCTTGTGGCCGGCGACGACCGGCCCGAATGGCTCGGGACGCCCGTGCTCCGCGATGAAGCGCTCGGCCGTGCGGATGAGGTCGAGCGAGTTGGACTCGCAGGTCTCGGAGGTGTCGCCCCAGGCGGTGATGCCGTGGCCACCGAGCACGACCCCGATGGCATCCGGCCGCTGCCGACGGATGGCCGCGATGTCGAGGCCGAGCTGGAAGCCCGGCCGCCGCCAGGGGACCCACGCGACCCGATCGCCGAAGCAGTCGCGGGTCAGCCGCTCGCCGTCGGCCGAGGTGGCCAGCGCGATGCCCGAGTCCGGATGGAGGTGGTCGACGTGGCCGGCATCGACGAGTCCATGCATGGCGGTATCGATCGACGGGGACGCGCCGCCGCGTCCGAACAGGCAGTGGTCGAACGCCGCGACCATCTCGTCCTCGCCGTCGACGCCCGGGTAGACGTCGACGAGCGCCCGCAGCCGGTCGAGGCGAAGCACGGCCAGTCCCGCCTCGGTCAGCGTGCCGAGATCGCCGCCGGACCCCTTGACCCACAGCAGTTCGACGTCTCGCCCGGTCACCGGGTCGGTCGCCGACCCCTTCGCGGACGTGTTGCCACCCGCGTAGTTCGTGGTGCGCGGGTCGGCGCCCAGCCGCCGCGACCGCTCGACGAGCTGGTCGACGACGGAGGGGGAGCGCCGCCCGGGCTCGGAGGAGGTGAGCCCGGGCGGCGTTGGGCTGATGGCGCGGGTGCGGGTCTCGCTCATCGACGTTCGAAGCGTACTCCGGGCCGGCGCCCCGGATGGGATGCCTATCCAGCGTGGCACAGGTTTCGATTGATTTCAATAACATTCTTGACATTGCGAAGAACGCGTCAACTACCTTGCCTTCTCGCAAGGGTTCGAAACCCCCCGACGAGGGACCGTCCGCGCCAATGGATCCTCGGTCTGAGACCCGTGCCCCGTTCGCCTCGGAACGGCAGCAGCTGATCGCCCGGCTCGTGCAAGAGCACGGCCGAGCCCGTGTCGGCGACCTCGCCCGGCGGTTCGACGTCTCTGCCGTGACCATCCGCAAGGACCTCCAGGCCCTCGAGGCGCAGGGCCGGCTGATCCGCGCCCACGGTGGCGCGATCGCCGCGGCCGGCAACCGCCCCGAGAGCGCGTTCGAGGTCCGCGAGCGCGTGCAGCCCGACGCCAAGGACCGCATCGGCCGGCTCGCCGCCGGCATGGTCACCGACGGCGAGAGCATCGCCTTCGATGCCAGCACCACGGCCCTCGCCGCGGCGCGCCACCTGCGGGCTCGCGGCGGCTGGGTGCACCTCACGGTGATCACCAACGGCCTGCGCATCGCGCAGGAGCTGGCGGGCATCCCGGGCATCACGGTCGCGATGCCTGGTGGCTTCGTCCGTTGGGAGGCGTTGTCAGTCGTCGGGCCGTTGGGTGACGGCCTGTTCCGCAAGGTCAACGTCCAGCGGGCCTTCCTCGGCGCGGCCGGCTTCAGCCTCGAGTCCGGCCTGAGCGACGCGACCGAGGAGGAGGCGCAGATCAAGCGCTCGATGGCCGACGCCGCGCGCCAGGTCATCGGCATCGTCGACAGCACGAAGTGGGGCCGCTCGGCGTTCGCGACGTTCTGCCGGCTGTCCGACCTGTCGGCCGTCATCACCGACGACGGCGCCCCGGCCGCGACCATCACGGCGCTGCACGGGCGCGGCATCGAGGTGCACCTCGCGGCCGGTCGCGATGGCGCGCCGGGCGTCGACACGACCGCGACGGCCGACCGATGACGATCGCGGAGCCCGTCGCCCCGGCCGCCCGCGCGTCGCTCGTCGGGGTCTCGAAGCGGTTCGACGCGACCCAGGCGCTCGACGACGTCTCGCTCGAGCTGCGGCCCGGGGAGGTCCACGGGCTCGTCGGCGAGAACGGCGCCGGCAAGAGCACGCTCGTCAAGATCCTGGCCGGCGTCCATCAGCCCGACACCGGCACGTTGCTGCTCGACGGTGAGGAGATCGCGCTGCAGGGTCCGGCCCAGGCCCGGTCGCTGGGCATCGCCGTCGTCCACCAGGAGCCGCGACTCTTCCCGGACCTGACGGTCGCGGAGAACGTCTTCATCGGCCATGCGCCGGGTGGCGCGTTCGGGACGATCGACTGGGGTGCGATGCGCCGCCAGGCGTCCGAGATCTTCGCGGGTCTCGGCGTCCGGATGGAGCCGGGCGCCATCGTCCGCGGGCTGTCGATGGCCGACCAGCAGCTCATCGAGATCGCCAAGGCGCTGTCGATCGAGGCGCGGGTCCTGATCCTCGACGAGCCGACGGCCTCGCTGTCGGCACACGAGGTCGAGCGACTGTTCACGATCGTGCGCCAGACGCGCGACCGGGGCGTCGCCGTGCTGTTCGTCAGCCACCGGCTCGACGAGGTTTTCGAGCTGTGCGACCGGGCGACGGTGCTCCGTGACGGCAAGCACGTCGTCACGGCGGCCACCGCGGACCTGACGCCGGCCGACCTGGTGCGCCACATGGTGGGTCGGACCGTGTCGCTGTTCCCGAAGGTCGAGTCGCCGATCGGCGACGTGCTGCTCGAGGTCGAGGGCCTGACGCGTGGCGAGGCATTCCACGACGTGAGCTTCGCGGTTCGTGCCGGCGAGATCGTCGGCCTGGCCGGGCTGGTCGGCGCCGGCCGCACGGAGGTCGCCCGGGTCCTGTTCGGGGTCGATCGTGCCGATGCCGGCGTGATCCGGCTCGGCGGCGAGGCCGTGTCGTTCACGAGCCCCTCGGCGGCGCTTGCGGCGGGCATCGCCTATCTGCCCGAGGACCGCCACCAGGACGGTCTCGTCCTGGATTTCCCGATCGCGTCCAACGTCACGTTGCCGATCCTGTCGCGGCTGTTCCCGAGGCTGCTGATCCGCCAGTCGACGGAGCGGACGATCGGCACGCGCTACGTCGATCAGCTCAGGATCCGGGCGACGAGCGCCGACCAGCTCGCCAGCGCCCTGTCCGGCGGCAATCAGCAGAAGGTCGTGCTCGGCAAGTGGCTGGCGGCAGAGCCGCGGGTGCTGATCCTCGACGAGCCGACGCGAGGCATCGACATCGGCGCCAAGGTCGAGGTCCACCGCATCATCTCGGAGCTCGCCGCCTCCGGCCTCGCGATCATCCTCATCTCGAGCGACCTGCCCGAGGTCCTCGCGATGTCGGACCGGATCCTCGTCCTCCACGAGGGCGCCGTCACCGCCGAGATCGCCCGTGCCGACGCGACCGAGGAGTCGGTGATGTTCGCCGCGACCGCCCAGACCGGCACGGCCGCGCCGGAGGCCGCCGATGTCTGACGCGGCCGCCGTCGTCCAGGCACCCACGTCCGGCGCGGTCGGCCGGGTCCTCGGGGCCGCGGCCCGTCAGCGCGAGCTCAGCCTGCTGCTGGTCCTGCTGGCGATGGGCGCGTTCGTGGCGATCCGGGCGCCGCAGGTGCTGTCCATCAGCAACCTCACCGACGTCTCCGTCCTGGCCTCGATCATCGCGATCGCGGCGGTCGGCGAGGCGATGGTCGTCATCACCCGCAACGTGGACCTGTCGGTCGAGGCGATCATCGGTCTCGTCGCCTTCGCGGTGGCCGCGGTCCTCGCCGACCAGCTCATGCCGACGCCCCTGGCGATGGCGTTCGGCGTCGCCCTTGGACTCGTGCTGGGGATGATCAACGGGATCATCGTGGCGGTGTTCCGGGTGCCGTCGATCGTGGCGACGCTCGGCACGCTGAGCGTCTACCGGGGCGTCGACTTCCTGCTCGCCGGCGGCAAGCAGGTCACGCTCACCGAGCTGCCGGCTGGCTACACGAGCGCCGCGCGCTCGACGCTGGTCGGGATCCCCGTGTTCGTCCTCATCGCGGTGGTCATCGTCGCGGTGTGCGCCGTGGTGCTGCGCCAGACCCGGTTCGGGCGGTCGGTCTATGCGGTCGGCAGCAACCCGGAGGCCGCCGGGATCCTCGGCATCCGGACGGGTCTCGTGACGTTCGTGGTGTTCTCGGTGTGCGGTCTCCTGTGCGGGATCGCGGGCGTCATGTGGGGGATCCTGTTCGGCACGATCAACGCGACGGCCGCCACCGGCGTGACGCTGCAGGTCGTGGCCGCGGTCGTGGTCGGCGGCGTCAACATCTTCGGCGGTTCGGGGACGGTGGTCGGGGCCGCCCTGGGCGCCCTGTTCCTCGGGTTCATCTCGAACGCGCTCATCCTGCTGCGGCTCTCGCAGTTCTGGCTCCAGGCGTTCTACGGCCTGGTCATCCTGATCGCCGTCGCGCTCGATGCGGTGCTCGTGCGCCAGTTCCAGAGATCGGCGACCGGGAGGCGTCGACGGTGACCGGGCGGGGTCTCGTACGTGCGCTGGCGCGCTGGGAGGTGCTGCTCGCGGTGGTCCTCGTCGGGCTGATCGCGATCGGGGCTGCGATGTCGCCGGTGTTCCTGTCCGGCCGCAACTTCGCCAACCTCATCTCGGCCGTCATCGAGGTCGCGATCATGTCGCTGCCGATGGCGCTGATCATCATCGCCGGCGAGATCGACCTGTCGGTCGAGTCGATGGTGGGCCTGTCGGCGTCGATCCTCGGCTACCTCTACGCCGCGGGCGTGCCGATCGAGCTCGCGATCCCGATCGTCCTGGTCGTCGGCGCGCTGGGCGGGCTGCTCAACGGCGTCCTCGTGACCCGCATGGGCCTGCCGTCGCTCGTGGTGACGCTGGGCACGCTGGCCCTGTATCGCGGCCTGGCGCTCGTCGTCCTCGAGTCGCGCGGCATCAGCGAATTCCCGACGTGGTTCACGACCTTCGGGTTCGGGACCGTACCCGGGATGCCATTCCCGTGGCCGTTCGTCGTGTACGTCGGAATCGCGCTGGTCCTCGCGGTGCTGCTCCACGGCACGTGGATCGGCCGGCAGATCTACGCCATCGGCAAGAACCAGGCCGCGTCCCGGTTCTCGGGCGTGCGCGTCGCGCGCATGAAGCTGTGGCTGTTCGTGCTGTCCGGGACGGTGGCCGCGCTGGCCGGGGTGATCCTCACGGCCCGCTTCGCCAGCGCCCGGGCCGACGTCGGCGTCGGGCTGACGCTGGTCGTCGTCACCATCGTGCTGCTCGGCGGCATCGACATCTTCGGCGGCCGGGGCACGATCCCTGGCGTCGTCCTTGCGTTCTTCACGTTGGCCGTGCTGGGCAATGTCCTGCGGCTGACGAACGTGTCCTCCGACATCCAGAGCATCGTCGTCGGACTGCTGCTCATCGTGTCGGTGGTCATCCCCACCCTTGCTCGCCGGGTCAAGGAGGCATACGACCGAGCTCAAGGAGGTCGGCGTCTGCCGACCGGGTCGGTCGGAGGTCCAGGTGAGGTGGTCAGTCCCTGAGTAGAGGAGGATGTGCATTGATCTCGCAACGATCCGGGCGGTTCGCCGCCCTGCTTGCCGCCGCGGCGATCGTGGTCGCGGCCTGTGGCACCACGGCCACGTCGTCGGCACCTGCCGCGACGTCCGAGGCACCGTCGGCGTCGGCGTCGGCAGGCGCCTCGGCGTCGGCGAGCGCCGCCGGCGGCGCCACGTCGGTCACCTTCATCCCCAAGCAGATCAACAACCCGTACTTCGATGCGGCCAAGGAGGGCGCCGACAAGGCGGCCACGGAGCTGGGTGGCACCGTGACCCAGGTCGGTCCGAGCGCGGCGACCGAGGCGCAGGCCTCGTACATCCAGGACGCCACCACCCAGGGCGTCAGCGCCATCGCGATCTCGGCGAATGACCCCAACGCGGTCGTGCCCGCGCTGACGGCGGCCAAGGAAGCCGGCATCAAGGTCGTCGGCTACGACTCGAGCCCGGCGGTCGGTGCCTACGACGTGTTCGTCAACCAGACCGACTTCAGCCTGATCGGCCAGTCGATGGCCGACTGGGCGTGCAACCTCGCTCCGAGCTGCACCGGTGAGATCGCGATCCTGTCGGCGGCCGCCACGGCGTCGAACCAGAACACCTGGATCGAGGGCATGACGGGCATCATCGCCGGCGGCAAGTACACGGGTCTCAAGCTCGTCGACACCGTCTACGGCGACGACGACCCGCAGAAGAGCACGCAGCAGGCCCAGGCGTTGCTGCAGGCTCATCCGGATCTCAAGGTCATCGTGGCCCCGACGACCGTCGGGATCCTCGAGGCGGCCAAGGTCGTGCAGGCGGCCGGCAAGTCTGCCGACATCAAGGTCACCGGTCTCGGCTTCCCGAAGCAGATGGCGGCCTTCGTCAAGGACGGCACGACACCCGAGTTCGGGCTGTGGAGCGTGCCGGACCTCGGCTACCTCACCTTCTTCGTCGCCGATGCCCTCGTGAAGGGCACGATCACCGGCGCCGTGGGCGACGAGCTCACGGTCGAGGGCCTCGACGGATCGCCCTACACGATCGGTGAGAACAACACGATCATCCTGGGCCCGCCCCTGACGTTCAACGCGGACAACATCGACCAGCAGCAGTGGGGCCCGTCCTGACCGACGCCCACTGCGCTTGCGACGGGGCCAGGGGCAACGCCTCGGGCCCCGTCGAACGGAGGACCGGATGGAGCGGATCGGCTTCGCGATGCGGCTTCGGCCCGGGGCCGAGACCGAGTACCGGCGTCGACATGCGGCCGTCTGGCCGGAACTGCTGGCCGACCTGAAGGCGGCCGGCGCACGGAACTACTCGATCTTCCTGCGGGGCGACGACCTGTTCGCCTACCTGGAGGTCGAGGACTTCGAACGGTTCACGACGACGATGGCCGCCAGCGCGGCGAATGCCCGCTGGCAGCCGGAGATGGCCGATCTCATCGACCCGTTGACGGACCCGGCTACGGGCTTCCACCGGCGGCTCGACGAGGTGTTCCATCTCGAGTGAGGGCCGCTGACCGGATGAGGAGTAAGGTCCGGACGGAGGAGACGGCATGAGCGACAGCCCCACGGTCCCGATGGCGAGCCCGTCGCGCGACCTCGACCGGATCCGCTGGGCGACCACGGACCTCGCCGTCGAGATCCCGTCGTGGGGCTTCGTCAACACCGGGACCCGCTTCCGGGTGTTCCCCCAGCCGGGCGTCCCGCGCGACGCCTTCGAGAAGATCGAGGACGCGGCGACCGTCGCCCGCTACACCGGGATCGCCCGGACCGTCGCGCTCCACATCCCGTGGGATGCCGTCGACGACTACACGGCGCTGGCGTCGTTCGCCGGCGAGCGCGGCATCCGCATCGGCGGCATCAACTCCAACACGTTCCAGGACGAGGACTACAAGCTCGGCTCGCTGTGTCATCCGGACGCCCGGGTCCGACGCAAGGCGATCGACGCGATCGTCGGCTGCTGCGAGATCGCGCGCGAGACCGGATCCGACATCGTCAAGGTGTGGCTGTCCGACGGCACGAACTATCCGGGCCAGGACGACTTCCGGGCGCGCCGGCGGCGGCTCATCGACGCGCTGACCGAGGTCTACGCGGCGCTGCCCGACGACGCCCGGATGGTGCTCGAGTACAAGCTGTACGAGCCGGCCTTCTACCACACCGACGTGCAGGACTGGGGCCAGTCGCTGTCGGTCTGCCAGCACCTCGGCGAGCGGGCACAGGTGTGCGTCGACACCGGCCACCACGCGATGGCCGTCAACATCGAGCAGATCGTCGCGATCCTGCTCCAGGAGGGTCGCCTCGGCGCGTTCGACCTCAACGACAAGAAGTACGGCGACGACGACCTCATCGTCGGCAGCATCGACCCGTACCAGCTGTTCCGGATCTTCCACGAGCTGGTGAGCGCGATGCAGGACGGGTCCGACGATGTCGCCCGCACCACCGCGGATCGCGTCGTCTACATGCTCGACCAGTGCCACAACGTCGAGCCGAAGATCCCGGCGATGATCCGCTCGGTCATGACGCTCCAGGAGACGATGGCGCGGGCGCTGCTCGTCGACCACGAGGCGCTGCGGGCGGCGCAGGCCGCGGGCGACGTCCTCGAGGCGAACCGCCAGCTGCAGGACGCGTTCCAGACCGACGTCCGGCCGATGCTCGCCGAGCTCCGGCAGGAGGTGGGTCTGCCCGGCGATCCGTACCGCGCCTATCTCGAGAGTGGCGAAGCGGAGGAGCGTGCCGCCGCCCGCGTGGGCGGCGTGGCCGCGAGCTGGTGATGGGCGCGCCCGGCACGAGGCGCGAGCTCGCGGGACCGTTGCGCGGCCCCATCCTCCGAGGGGCGGCCGGTCGGGATCCGGACGCCCCGTCCCGGGTCACCATCGCTCCCGCGATGCGCCTCGAGGCCGGCAGCCGCTACTTCGAACGGGACACGGCGGTCGCGATCTTCGTCGCCCACCACTTCCCGACGATCGGCCGTCACGAGCACGACTTCTACGAGCTCGCGGTGATCTCGACCGGACGCGGCCTGCACGAGAGCGAGCACGGGATCGTCCCGGTCGAGGCCGGCACGGTCGTGTTCATCCCGCCCGGGGTGAGCCACGAGTACCGTGGCTGCGAGGACCTGATCGTCGTCAACTGCCTGTTCCGGGCGGAGCTGGACGAGGCAGAGCTGATGTGGGCCTTCCGCGACGGGCACCTCAGCGTCCTGTTCAACCCCGACAGCCAGTCGAGCGACCGCGCGCACCGACCGCCCGTGACGGTGCAGCTCGATGGCGATCAGCTGCGGGCCGTCCTCGACGCACTCGAGCCGATCCGGACCGGCACGCCCGTCGCGCGGACGCGGACCGGCCAGCTGGCACACCTGCTGCTGGCCCTCGACGTGGTCGCGACCGCGCGGCGCGCGAACGACCCGACCGACGCGCGAGCGACGGCGCCCGCTGTGGTCGCGGCATCGCTCGAGCTGATGTCGCGCGACATCGCCCACCCCTGGACGCTCGACGAGCTGAGCCGGCGGATGTTCGTCGGCCGCTTCCACCTCGCGCGGACGTTCGCCAAGTGCGTCGGCATGCCGCCGATGCACTACCTGGCGCGTCTGCGCGCGGAACGTGCGGCGGCGATGATCACGTCGACGGACCTGCCGATCGCCGTCGATCGGGGCGGCCGTCGGATGGCCGGATCCACCCTACTTCTCACGACGGTTCCGGGCCGTGTTCGGCATCAGCCCGCGGGTCTACCGCAAGCGCCACCGACAGGATCCGCCGGGTCTCGACACGCACGACCAGCCCGCCGCGTGAGCGCAATGACGTCCAAGAACAAGTCAACAGGGGTCAAGTCCGCCCACCCCGTGTGAGCCATCGTGACCTGACCGGCCCCTCGCCTATCGGCGCCCCGGCGAGGAGCCGGACCGGGTTTACGAGGAGGCTGCTCATGCGCTCTTGGGATCTGAAGCGAGGCTCTGTCCTCGTGATGCTCGCCGCGTTCGCCGCCTCGGCGTGCAGCGGCGGCTTCGGTGGTGCGAGCGCCGCGCCATCGGCGAGTGCGGCCGCGTCGGCCGCGCCCTCGGCGTCGGCGAGCGCCGCGGCGGAGCCCGTCACGTTGACCTATCTGGTGGACGACACCGACGCGACGCAGGCGAGGGCGAACGCCCTGGCCGCGGCCTACACGGAGAAGCACCCCAACGTCACGTTCGACGTCGAGACCCGGCCGGGCGGGACGGAGGGTGACAACATCGTCAAGACCCGCCTCTCGACCGGCGAGATGACCGACATCTTCTGGTACAACTCGGGCTCGCTCCTCCAGGCGCTGAACCCGACCGAGACGCTCGTCGACATCTCCGGCGAGCCGTACATCGCCAACATCGACGAGTCGTATCTGCCGACCGTCTCGCAGGACGACGCCATCTTCGGCGTCCCGAGCGAGACCGCCATGGGAGGCGGGATCCTGTACAACAAGAAGGTCTTCGCCGACAACGGACTCCAGGTCCCCACGTCGTGGGCCGAGTTCGGCGCGAACAACGACAAGCTGAAGACCGCCGGCGTCGCGCCGATCGGGGCGACGTACGCCGACACGTGGACGTCGCAGCTCTTCGTGCTGGCCGACTTCTACAACGTGCAGAGCGCCGTGCCCGACTTCGCAGAGCAGTACACGGCGAACAAGGCGCACTACTCCGACACGCCCGCCGCACTCGCCGGCTTCAAGCGGCTGCAGGAGGGCTTCGACAAGGGCTGGTACCAGGAGGACTTCGGCGCGGCCAAGCTCGACGATGGGCTCAACGCGCTCGCCGAGGGCACGATCGCGCAGTACCCGATGCTGACCTTCACGCTCGGGACCATCGCCGAGAACCATCCTGACAAGATCCAGGACATCGGCTTCTTCGGCCAGCCCGGCGAGGACGCCGCCAAGAACGGCGCCACGATCTGGATGCCAGCGGCCACCTACATCGCCAAGTCGAGCGAGAACCAGGACGTGGCCAAGGACTTCCTCGGGTTCATCGCATCCGTCGAGGGCACCGAGGTCCTGACCGAGGCCATCGCACCGTCCGGTCCGTACGTCATCAACGGCTCGAAGCTGCCCGATGACGCGCTGCCGGCGGTCAAGGACATCCAGACCTATCTCGAGAGCGACTCGGCCGGTCCGGCGCTCGAGTTCCTGTCGCCGGTCAAGGGTCCCGTCGCTCGAGCAACATCACGGTGGCCGTGGGCTCGGGCCTGAACACCGCGGAGGAAGGCGCCAAGCTCGTACGACCAGGACGTCGAGAAGCAGGCCAAGCAGCTCGGTCTTCCGGGCTGGTAAGCCGACCGGCGTGGGCGTACTCCGCACGGAGCACGACCAGGGAGTCGATCAGGCGCGATCGACTCCCGCCGCCGGTCCCGTCGGGGCGCGGTCGGCCGACCACGCCGTCGTCGGCCGCCGCCATCGCTCGGTCTCGGCGCTGGGCGCCTACCCCTACTGGTTCTACCTGCCGGCGGCGATCGTCTTCGGCGTCATCTTCGTCCTGCCGACCATCCTCTCGTTCTACTACAGCCTGACCCGCTGGACGCTGTTCGAGACCGAGTTCATCGGGCTCGACAACTTCGTCCAGTTCATCGCGTGAGCCGTCGCTCACGAACGGGCTGCGCAACACGTTCGTCTACGCCTTCGTGACCAGCGGTCTCAAGGTCGTCCTCGGGATGTTGCTGGCGGTCCTGCTCACGTCCAGCATCCGGGCACGCAACGTCCTCCGGGCGGTCGTGTTCTTCCCGGTGCTGGTCAGCACGGTCGCGGTGGGCATCACGTTCGCAGTGCTCATGCATCCGTCGCGCGGGCTCATCAACACCGCGCTCGCGGCGGTCGGGATCGACGGCCCCGCGTGGCTGATCGATCCGGACATCGCGCTGTTGTCCGTGGCGCTGGTCGACGTCTGGAAGGGCGTCGGCATCGCGCTCGTGATCTTCATCGCGGGGATCCTGTCGATCCCCGAGGAGTACAACGACGCCGTCAAGCTCGAGGGTGGCGCGTGGGTCCGGTTCCGGCACATCATCGTGCCGCTCAGCCGCAACGCCACGTTCACCGTGATCCTGCTCTCGTTCATCAGCGGATTGCGCACGTTCGACCTGATCTGGACGATGACCCGCGGCGGGCCCGGGTTCACGACCGACGTCCTGACCTCGACGATCTACAAGCAGTACCAGGCGGGCTTCTACGGGCTCGCGACGGCCGGCAACGTGATCCTGTTCATCGCCGTGACGGCGCTCGTCTACCCGTTGCAGCGGTTCTTCTCGAGACGGGAGATCGAGCTGTGAGACGCGTTCGCGACATCCGCAGCTGGTGGCTCGACGGCGTGGCGTTCCTCATCGCCGGCATCGTGTTCGTCGTGCCGTTCATCTTCATCGTGTTCACCGCGGCCAAGGATCGGGCGGAGGCATCGCGGCTCCAGTTCACGCCACCGACCGAGTGGCAGCTGATCCCGAACATCCTCGAGGTCATCGGCTTCAGGAACGACCTGATGGTCACGGCGCTCCGGAACAGCCTCATCCTGACGATCCTGTCGGTGGCGATCATCGTCGTCTTCGCGTCGATGGTCGGGTTCGTCCTGCAGCGCCGGCGCGACCGGGTGGCGCGCGTCGTGAGCGCCCTGGTCCTGGCCGGGCTGATCATCCCGCCCGCCATCGTCCCGACCATCTACGTCCTGCAGTCGATCGGGCTGTTCAAGACGCTCATCGGCCTGACGCTCGTCGAGGTCGCGTTCCTGCTGCCGTTCTCCGTCCTGATCTTCCGGACGTTCGTCGCGAGCATCCCGCGCGAGCTCGACGAGGCCGCGATCATCGACGGCGCGTCGCCGCTGCGACTGTTCGTCCACGTGATCTTCCCGCTGCTGCGGCCCGCGGTGATCACCGTGATCGTGGTCGCGTCGGTCGCGATCTACAACGACTTCGTCAACCCGCTGTACTTCCTGCCGGGGAACGAGAACGCCACCGCCCAGCTGACGCTGTTCGCGTTCCAGAGCCAGTTCAACACGCGCTGGAACCTCCTGTTCGCGGACGTGCTGCTCATCACGATCCCGCCGCTGGTGATGTTCATCTTCTTCCAGCGCCAGATCGTGTCCGGGATGGCAGCCGGGGCGGTCAAGGGGTGAGCGCTCGCCGTCGACCGGCTGCGCTGCCAGGTCCCCGACGGCGTCCTCGCTATCGGGCGACGGGCCGGTCAGGCTGACGTGGCGTCTCGTCGCGGACGCGCCGGGCGCAGTCCAGCTCGGGTACCGGGTCGACGCCGCGGCCTCCGCCGGCTTCGACGAGATCCTCGCGACGACCGGCGACGTCGACGGCGACGAGCAGGTCGCCGTGGGGGCGCCGGGTGGGCCGCTGTCCAGCCGCGAGGTCCGCCACTATCGGGTCCGGGTCCGCGACGCCTCGGGCTGGTCGGACTGGAGCGAGGCGCTCCTGGTCGAGGCCGGGCTCGTCCGCGCCACGGACTGGGTCGGCCAGGCGATCACGCTCCCCGACGACCCCGGCAGCCGCGAGCAGGCGCCGGCCCCGCTGGTCCGCCGCGAGTTCGACGTCCCATCGCCCGTGGCCCGGGCGCGCCTGTACGTCACCGCGCTCGGGCTGCAGCGCGTCACGATCAACGGACGACCGGTGTCGGCCGATCTCCTGGCGCCCGGCTGGACGACGTACCGCCACCGGCTGCTCGCCGACACCTACGACGTGACGGCACTGCTGCGGCCCGGCGTCAACGCGATCGGGGCGGTGCTCGGCGACGGCTGGTACCGCGGCCGTCTCGGCTGGCAGCCGGGGCACGAACGCTGCCACTACGGCGACGAGATCGGGCTGCATCGCCCAGCTCGAGGTCGAGTGCTCGGACGGCCGGCGCATGACCGTGGCGACCGGCCCGGACTGGCGGGCATCGACCGGCGAGATCCGATCCGCCGACCTCTACGACGGGAGCGTCATCGACCTCCGGGAACGGCAGACCGACTGGGACTGTCCCGGGTTCGACGACTCGGCCTGGCCAGGCGTCGCGATCGTGCCGTTCGACGCCAGCCGGATCGAGCCACGGACCGCCCCGCCGGTCCGCGTCGTCGCGACGCTGCCGGCCGACCGCTCACCGCGGGGCGACGGCCGCTGGGCGCTCGACGGCGGCCAGAACATCTCGGGCTGGGTCCGGCTCACGGTCCACGGCCACCGCGGCGACACCGTCACCGTCCGCCACGCCGAGGTGCTCGAGCCGGACGGCTCGCTCCACACGCGGGCGCTCCGATCGGCGAGGGCGACCGACACGTACGTGCTCGCGGACGACCGCGCCGGTCACGCTGGAGCCGGCGTTCACCTTCCACGGCTTCCGCTACGCCGAGGTCGAGACGACGGCACGAGATCCTCGACGCGGCCATGGTGGCGATCAGCAGCGACACGCCCCGTCGCGGCGACTTCGCCTGCTCGCATCCGGTGCTCGGCCGGCTCCACGAGAACGTGGTGTGGTCGCAGCGCGACAACTTCGTGTCGGTGCCGACGGACTGTCCGCAACGCGACGAGCGACTGGGCTGGACGGGCGACGCCCAGGCGTTCGCGGACACCGCGTCGACGCTGTTCGACGCCGAGGCGTTCTGGCGCAGCTGGCTGCGCGACCTCGCGCTCGACCAGCACCCGACGCTCGGGGTGCCGACGGTCGTGCCGGACGTCGTGATCGACGGCGAACCGAGGTTCGGGCGCGCCGGCTGGGCCGATGCGGCGACGATCGTGCCGTGGTCGGTGTACGAGGCGTACGGCGACCCGAGCGTGCTCGCCGACCAGCGCGACAGCATGGCGCAGTGGCTCGAGTCGCTCGCCGCGCGGCGCGGAGCCGACGGCCTGCTCCCACCCTCGATGCAGTTCGGCGACTGGCTCGACCCCGACGCTCCATCCGATCGCCCGTGGAAGGCCAAGGCCGACTCGACCTACATCGCGAACGCATTCCTCGTGCACAGCGCCCACCTGACGGCGGATGCCGCCCGAGCGCTGGGCGACGGCGCGCTCGAGGCCCGAGCCCGGTGGCTCGCCGACGACGTCGCGCCGCGGACCTGGGAACGCTGGCGCGACCACGCGCTGACCACGCAGACCGGCTGCGCCGTCGCGCTCCGGCTGGGCGTCGCGCCCGACGCGGACCGCCCGGCGGTCGCCGCCACCCTGGCCCGTCTCGTCCGCGACGCGGACGGGCGCGTCGCGACCGGGTTCCTGGGCACGCCGCTCGTCCTGCCCGCCCTCGCGGAGTTCGGCCACCTCGACGAGGCGTACCTGATGCTGCTGCGGCGCGACGACCCGTCGTGGCTGTACCAGGTCGAGCAGGGCGCGACGACGGTATGGGAGCGCTGGGACGCGATCCGCCCCGACGGCTCCATCCACCCCGGCACGATGGCCCCGCCACCGGACATGACCGGCTCGGACGAGGAGCACATGCTGTCGTTCAACCACTACGCCTACGGCGCGGTGATCGACTGGGTCTACCGGCACCTGGCCGGTCTTGCACCGGACCGCGCGGCAGCCGGGCTACCGGCACGTCGTGCTCGCGCCAAGGCCGTGCGTCGGCATCGACTCGGCGCGTGCGTCGGTGGAGTCCGCCTACGGCCCGATCCGGACCAGCTGGCGCATCGTGGCCGGCGAGATGACCGTCGACGTCGAGCTGCCGGTCGGGACGACGGCCACCTTCACCGCACCGGTGACACCGAGCTCCAGCGTGGCGGTCGATAGCCGGGCGTCCGCTCCGGTCGTCGACCTGGGACCGGGCCGGCACACGCTGGTCGTGTCCGATCCTGCCCTGGCCGATCCGGCGAGGGCGACGGCCGCCGCTCGGACGGCGGTCTGACCCGCGGAAAGAACCACTTCTAATACCGCGGCGTACTAGTTATAGTGGCTGCGCCGCCGGTCCCGGAGTGCCTGGACGGACCCGTGTCCTGATCGACGGCTCGTCGGAAGCGAGGTAGAGGACATGGCGGAAACCAGTCTCTATGACCGGCTCGGGGGTGCGTTCGCGATCGCCGCGGTGGTCGACCGCTTCAGCGACGCGCTGATCAAGAACCCGATCGTCGGCCAGGGCTCGCAGAACCCGGAGCTGCGCGAATGGCACACGAACAGCCTCGACCGGCTGCCGGGGCTCAAGTTCATGCGCACGCTGTGGGTGTGCAACGTCGCCGGCGGCCCGTTCCAGTTCACGGCCACCAAGCCGGGCAGCACCGTGCTCGGTCTCGAGGAAGCGCACCGCGAGCTGCGGATCGCCCCCGAGGAGTTCGACGAGGTGGCGGCGGAGCTGGCCCGGACGCTCGATTCGTTCGGGATCCCGCCGACCGAGAAGGACGAGGTCCTCGCGGCGTTCGCTGCCCACAAGGGCGAGGTGACGGAGGGTCACCGGGTCGCGGCGGGGGCTGCCGGCTGAGCGTCAGGGCCCTGGAACACCGGCATCAAGGCTGCCGTCACGAGGGCGGGGTCGGGGCGAACTCCATATCGCCATCGGGGCCCGTGAGCACGAGCCGGTCGGCTGCGATCTGGTACTTGGTCGCCCCGGATAGTCCGGCCAGGAAGATGTCGGCCATGGAGGGTTCCGGACAGGCCGCCAGTGTCGAGGGTCCAGGGGTGATCGTGATCCCGTTCGCCTCCGTCTCGGTGAACGTACCCGACACCTGATTGCAGTCGACCTGTGCCGTGAACGTGCCGTCGCTGGTAAAGGTGATGGTGTACTTGGTGGGGTCCGCGATGACCTCGGCACCCGCGATCGACGAGTTCGTCCAGAGCCACGGCGTGCCATGGATGGCGGGCGCGTTCGGGTCGAGGCTGACGGGCGCAGTCGGAGGTTGGGCGACGCACGCGACGGCCACGAGGCCGGCGACACACGCCATCGCGATCGACCTGATCAACCAGCGGTACATGGCTGCCTCCGTCCGGAGCCCGAGCGGGCGATACTCGTTCGGCCGAGGATACAGTCGGTGCGGCCGCCGACCAGTGCGCCCACACGCGTTCCCGGCACCGCCGACTGAGTGCCATCCGTCCCCGACCCGGCAGGTCACCGTGCCGACACGCCTTATCAACGCTTGTAGCGCAGCGTAGGATGGCAACGCGTCACCGAGTCGGGGCGTGTCGGCAGGCTTTGCCGCACACCCTCGGTGGCCGTTAGGAGGGCTCGGAACGGATGCAACGACCCATCGGTGTCACCCTGCTCGCAGTCGGGGCAGGGCTGGTCGGCCTCTATCAGATCTGGCGCGCCCTGGTGTTCATGGGTATCGTCAGCTTCAACTTCGTGGGCGAGACCGTCTCGTTCCCGAACCCGCAATGGGGCCAGGTGCTGTGGGCGTTCATCCTCGCCGCCATCTGGTTCTGGGTCGCGACCGGCTTCTGGAATGTGCGCGCCTACGCTTGGAGCTTCGGTAACTTCATCGCGCTGTTCACCCTGATCTGGGGCTTCTTCGCGGTGCTCTTCGGTTCCTCTGTCGAGGCGGAGACGATCCCTTGGCTTCTCGCCGGCGGCATCTTCTTGTACCTCAACTACCCGGGCGTCCGCGACCAGTTCTACGAGAAGGAGATGTCGCTCCTGACGCCCGAGCAGCGGGCCGCGATGGAGCAGATGCAGGCCGCGCAGAACGCCTACGCCCAGGCCGGCGCCGCGGGCGCTGCGGGCTCGGCGGCGGCAGCTCCGCCTCCGGCGGCTGCACCGGCCGCACCGGCAGCCCCACCGGCGGCACCACCCGCCGCCCCGCCTGACGACACCACGCCCGCGGGCTGACCTGCTCCGCCCATCGGGCGGATCCCACAGGCCACACCGACCGACCGGCTCCGCCGGTCGGTCTTCATGTCCGGCGCCGGATACGACCGCGGGTCAGCGACGCGGTAGCACGAACGGGGCCCGTGCGAGATACGTTCGGTCCTCGAGCTGGTCGACGAGCGCCTGCGCGACGTCGGCGCGCCTGACACGCGCACCGGGCGTCAACCGCAGGTCCAGCCGATAGCCGGCCGTGGCGCCATCGGTCACCAGTGGTGGGCGGAGGGCGGTCCACTCCAGATCGGATCCCGCGAGGACCTCGTATTCGCGCTGCTTCGCGCCCAGCACGTGCCTGGCGAAGCGCCCGACGAGCTTCGACATCAGGCGATCGACGACCGGCTTCTCGTCGCCCGGGATGCTCACGCCCGCGCCCGACAGTGTCACCACGCGACGGATCCCCAGCGACCGCATCGTCGCGACGACGGTGCGCATGCCCTGTTCGAGGGCCGCTTCCTCCTCCGGAGTATTCGCTCGGGGACCCATCGCCGCGAGCACCGCATCGACGCCGTCAGCGGCGCGCGCTAGCGCGACGCTATCCTGCGTGTCGCCGGCGACAAGCTTGAGGCGATCGTCCGACGCGACGCGTTCGGGCTGACGCACGAGGGCGACCACGTCGTGACCATCGGCGAGTGCGGTGCTCAGGCAGAGGCTCCCGATGCGCCCGGTGGCCCCGAGCAGGAGGACGCGCATCGGTGCGTCAGAACGCCCAGAAGACCGGGACGAGCAGCACCGCAACGGCGAAGAACACGGCCATGACCACGAGGCCGAGCTTCCAGTAGTCGCCGAACCGGTAGCCGGCGGCGCCCATCACGATCAGGTTGACCGGCGTCGCGACCGGGGTCAGCAGCGCCGCCGACGCGGCGACGCTGATCGACATCAGGACCGGGCCGGACGTCGACGCCGAGCTCGCCGGCCGCGGCGACCCCGATCGGGATCATGATCAGCGCGGTCGCCATGTTGCTGATGAGCTGTCCGAAGACGCGCCGTGACGACGAACAGGCCGGCCAGCAGCCCGTACGGCCCGAGCCCGCCGACGACGTCGACGAGGCGCTCGGCGACCAGGTCGGCCGCGCCCGGACTCGAACATCGCCGTCGACAGCGGGAGCATCGCCGGCGACGAGGACGACCGTCGTCCAGGTGATCGACCGGTACGCGCCGCTCGATCGTGACGACCCGCAGGACGATCAGCGCGCCCGCGGCGAGCAGGCCCGCGACGGCCGGCGGGACGACGCCCGGTCACGAGCAGCACGACCATCGCCGGCCAGGACGGCGAGCGCCTCCCAGGCGCCGCAGGCCGAGCGGGACGGCCTGGCGGCGGACGAGCTCCGGGTGGTCGACGACGAGGACGCCCGGGTCGTCGGCGCTCGTCGTCGAGCGCCTCCCACGTGCCCTGCAGCAGCAGCACGTCGCCGGCCGCCAGCTCGACCTCGCCGGTCGCCGAGGTCCTCGCCCGCGCCGCTGGATGGCCGCGACGACGAGGTCGCCGCCTGTCGGTGATCATGCCCGGGAAGACGCGCTCGCCGACGAACGGCGAGCGCGGCGGGATGACGACCTCGGCGAGGCCCGAGCTCGCGGCTCGAGCGAGCCGCCGAGGCGCCTCGTCGTCCAGGCCGTACTGCGTCGCACGAGCGTCCGGGCGTGCTCGGCTCAGGTCGCGCGAGATCGTCTGCGGGCGTGCGCGACGGGCAGGAGCCGCTCGCCGAGCAGGACGACGACGACGATCGTCCCGAGCAGCAGCGGGACGCCGACCAGCGCGAACTCGAAGAACCCGAACGGCGCGCCCGCCGTACTCGCGGCGCGCGTCGGAGACGAGCAGGTTGACCGGCGAGCCGGTGAGCGCCAGCATGCGAGCCCGCGTGCGCGCCGAAGCACAGCGGGATCAGCAGCTGCGACGGCGAGCGATCCCGAGCCGGACCGCGATCACGACGACGACCGGCAGCAGCGCGGCGACCGCGCGCGTTGACGGTGACGAGCGCCGTCAGCGCCGCGACGATGCAGCATCATCAGGACGAGCAGCCGCGTGCGGCTGTCGCCGGCCCGGTCGATGAGCTGCTGCCCGGCCCACGCCGTGACGCCGGTCGCGTCGAGCGCCTCGCTGACCACGAACAGCGTCGCGATGAAGATGATCGACCGGGTCGCCGAACCCGGCCAGCGCCTGCGTCGAGCGTCGAGGACGCCGGTCGCCCACAGGGCGAGCGCGGCGCCGATCGCGACGACCTCGACCGGCAGGCGGCCCCACACGAACAGGACGACGAGCGCCGCGATGACCGCGAACGTGATCGCGATGTCGCTCATCGCGGCGACCTGACCGGCGGCACCCGACCGTCAGGCCTGGACCGGATACCCGGGCCCGAGCGGCAACCCCAGGAGGAACCAGAGGACGAACAGGATGATCCACGAGGTCGCGATGATCACGACGTACGGGATCATCAGCGCGATGATCGTGCCGATGCCCGCGTCCTTCTGGTAGCGCTGGGCGATGGTGACCATGAACGGCAGGTAGACCATCAGCGGCGTGACGACGTTGAGCGGCGAATCGCCGACACGGTAGGCGGCCAGCCCGGTCTGCGGCGGGACGCCGAGCTGGATGAACAGCGGGATGAAGATCGGCGCGAAGATCGCCCACTTCGGGACGACGCCCGGGCATGATGACGTCGAGCAGCAGGATCACGACGATCATCCCGATGAGCAGCGGCAGCGCCCCGATGCCGGCCGCTGTCAGCGCATTCGGCGAGCGCGATCGCGAGCACGCTCGGGATGTTGCTGTAATTGAAGTAGGCGATGAACTGGCTGATCATCAGCAGCATGAAGACGAGGCCGGCCAGGCCGGCGAACGTCTTCGTCACCGCCGCGATGACGTCGTTCGCGCTGCTTGAAGGTCCTCGCGCCGATGCCGTAGGCGACGCCCGCGATCAGGAAGAACATCGCGATGATGAACAGCAGGCTGTCCATGAACGGGGTCGTGCCGATGATGTCGCCGGTCTCCGGATCGCGCAGCGGTGCGCCTTCCGGGAACGTGAGCAGGACGATGAGCCCGAGGAACGCCAGGAACCCGAACAGCGCATACCGCAGACCGCGTTTCTCCGCGGCCGGGTCCTGGACCGCGTCCGCCTCGTCCTCGATGCTGATCCCGGTCGGGCCACCCGCGGATGCCGGCTCGTACGGCCCCAGGCGCGGCTCGACGATCCGCTCCGTGACGACCGCTGCCACGATCGCCAGGACGACGGACGAGACGATGCTGAAGCAGTAGTTGGCGACGATCGTCAGCGGCGTCCGCACCGGCGGCCGCGAGCGCTTCATTGGTGATCTCGGTGATCATCGCGTCGATCGGACCGAGGATCGGGTTGACCCCGAAGATCGCGCCGACGCCGGCGAAGCACGCGGCCATGCCGGCCAGCGGATGCCGCCCGATGCTCAGGAACGCGGCCGCGCCGAGCGGGCACGAGGATGAGGTAGCCGGCATCGGAGGCGACGCTCGAGAGGACGCCGACGAAGATCAGGATGAACGACGAGGAGGCGGCGCGGCGACGCCCCGACGAGCAGCCGGATGAGCGCCGCCATCAGGCCGCTGGCCTCGGCCACGCCGGCGCCCATCAGCGCGACGAACGTGACCGCGACCACGCCGAAGCCGGCGAAGTTCGGCACGAACGACGTGAAGATGAAGCGGATGCCCTCGGTCGACGAGCAGGCTGTTGATCGGGATCGTGACCGTCTCGAGGTGCCATCCGCCCTCGTAGTCGAGGCTCTCGGGCTCGAGGATCGGCTGCGTGGTGTCCTCGTAGTAGTCGGGGACGACCTCGACGGTGTCCGGGACGGCGATCTCGTCGGTGACGCTGACGCCCGCGAACGACGAGGACGGCCGACAGGACGATGACGCCGATGATCAGGTACAGGAACATCAGCACCGGGTGCGGGACCTTGTTCCCGGCCCGCTCGATGACGTCGAGCAGCCGACCGATCGCCGTGTGCTGCGGGCGCGGTCGGCCTCGGTCATCGGGTCGGCTCCCTCTCAGGCGGTCCGGGCGTCAGCCCTCGGGCGGCCGGAAGTCGATCGCGAAGGTCGCCAGCAGGCGCGTGCCGAAGGCGGTGGCGCCGGTCGGTCGCCAGCCGTCGTCGGTGTCGTCGACCATCGGACCGCAGATGTCGAGGTGGCCGAACGGGGTCCCGTCGACGAAGTCCTCGAGGAACAGCGCCGGCCGTGATCGTCCCGGCGTTCTCGCCGCCCATGTTCTTGATGTCGGCGATCTTCGAGTCGAGCTTGCGCCGGTAGCCTCGGCACGAGCGGCAGCTCCCAGAGCGGCTCGTCGGTCGCGTCACCGGCGGCGCGCGAGCTGGTCGACGAGGTCCGGGGTCGTTGCCGAGGACCGGCGCGAGCGCCGATCCCGAACGTCCGCATCGCCGCGCCGGTCAGGGTGGCGATCGTGACGATCGCGTCGGCCCCGTCCTCGACCGCGAGGACGATGCCGTCGGCCATCACGAGCCGTCCCTCGGCGTCGGCGTTGACGACCTCGACGGTCTTGCCGCCGCGGATCGTCAGGACGTCGCCGAGCCGCGTCGCCGTGCCCGACGGCATGTTGTCGGTGCACATCAGGTAGCCGGTGACGGTCGCCCGGCAGCCGAGGTCGCGCAGCGTCGACCATCGCCCCGAAGATCGCCGCGGCGCCCGACATGTCGAGCTTCATCAGCGCATGCATCGCGTCGGACGGCTTGAGGCTGATGCCGCCCGCGTCGTACATGATCCCCTTGCCGACCAGGGCGAGGTGCCCGCTCGACCGGCCGCGGCGGTCGGTAGGTCAGCTTGATCAGCCGCGCCTCCTCGGCGCTGCCGGCGTTGACCCCGAGCAGGCCGCCGCAGCCCATCTCGACGAGGGCCGCCTGGTCGAACACCTCGACCTCGAGGCCGACGTCCGGCGCCGAGCTCCTCGGCGACCTCGCCCATCCGCGTCGCGGTCAGGTGGGTCGCCGGGGCGTTGCACAGGTCGCGGGCGAGGTTCGTGGCGCGGGCCGTGACCAGACCGCGGTCGGCGCCGGTCCGGGCGGCGTCGGCGCGCTTCCGGTCGACCACGAGCGTGACGGCGGTCAGCGGCGCGTCCTTGGGCCGGTCGGCGAAGACGCGGTAGCGGTAGCGGGCGAGGACGACGCCCTCGACGACGGCCTGGCCGACGTGCGTCGGGGTCGACGTCGTCGATGCCGCGCAGGTCGACGACGAGCTCGCCGTGGCGATGGGCCCGCTGGGCGAACCATGCCACCGCGTCGCGGATCGCCGCGGCGCCCGACGTCGGCGCGGGGGCCGAGGCCGGTCTCGATGACCAGCGGTCCCTCGACCTGTGGGAGGGCCAGGGTCTGGCCCACCGCGCCGCTGAAATCGGACGCCTCGAGCGTCGCCCGGTCGAACCCGACGCGCTTCGGGACCGTGCCGTCCGACGCCACCGGGATGCCGATCACGGAGGCGCCGGCCGGGATGTCGGTCTCGACACGGATCGCGGGCGTGGCGGCGCGCCAGGACGGAACGGGGTCGAACGTGCGAGCCATGGCGAGCGCTCCTACTTGAAGGTCAGCGTGCCGCCCTCACCGGTGAGGACCGCGCTCGGACCAGACGCGGATACACCGAGGACACCATCCTCCCGAGCACGACTCGGGTGCTCGCCAGAAGGATAGGGGGCGCCGGCGTCTGCCACCTAGGGCGCGGGCAGGCGTGTGATTCGCCATGCCGATGGTGTGACAATCGTTGACACTACCGTTCAGACCATCGAGGGTTGGCGTCGGAGAGGACCTGGCGCCGTCATTGAGACCCGTTCCCCGTCGGGACCTTGAGGAGTCAGTGGTCCCACGCGCCGCCCCATCGCATCGGATCAGGAGTCAGTCCATGGGTTACAACCTGCAGAACCGCAGCTTCCTCAAGCTGCTCGACTTCAGCCCACGAGATATCCGGTTCCTGCTCGACCTGTCACGGGACCTCAAGCGGGCGAAGTACGGCGGCTACGAGCGGCAGCGGCTCCGCGGCAAGAACATCGCGATCATCTTCGAGAAGGCGTCGACACGAACACGCGTCGCGTTCGAGGTCGCTGCCTACGACCAGGGTGCGCACGTGACCTACCTGGGACCGAGCGGGTCGCAGATCGGCCACAAGGAGTCGATGAAGGACACGGCCCGCGTCCTCGGTCGCATCTTCGATGGGATCGAGTACCGCGGCTTCTCCCAGGAGACGGTCGAGGACCTGGCGGCGTACGCCGGGGTCCCGGTCTGGAACGGGCTCACCGACGAGTTCCACCCGACCCAGATCCTGGCCGACGTGCTGACGATGACCGAGCATGCGGACAAGCCCATCTCCCAGATCTCGTTCTGCTACATGGGCGACGCGCGGAACAACATGGGCGACTCGCTGATGAGTGGCGGCGCAAAGCTCGGGATGGATGTCCGGCTCTGCGCTCCGAAGCACCTCTGGCCGGACAAGGACCTGGTCAAGACCTGCCGCGACGTCGCAGCGCAGACCGGCGCCCGCCTCACCCTCACCGAGGATCCAGCGGAAGGCGTGAAGGGCGTCGACTTCATCTACACCGACGTATGGGTCTCGATGGGAGAGCCCGACTCCGTGTGGGAGGAGCGGATCAAGCTGTTGAAGCCCTACCAGGTCAACGCCGAGCTCATCGAGAAGAGCGGCAACCCGGCCGTCAAGTTCATGCATTGCCTCCCGGCGTTCCATGACCGCGCGACCGAGGTCGGCGAGGAGATGTACCAGAAGTTCGGCATGGACGGCATGGAGGTCACGAACGACGTCTTCGAGTCCGAGCGGGCGGTCGTGTGGGACCAGGCCGAGAACCGGATGCATACGATCAAGGCCGTGATGGTCGCCACGATCGGCGACTGAGGGAAGCCGATGAGGATCGTCGTCGCGCTCGGCGGCAACGCCCTGCTCAAGCGGGGCGAGCCGATGACGGCCGGCCACCAGCGGGCGAACATCGCGAGCGCCGCCGGTGCACTCGCCACGATCGCGAACGAGCATGAGCTGGTCGTCGCCCACGGCAATGGACCGCAGGTCGGCCTGCTCGCGCTCCAGGCAGAGGCGTATCCGGAGGTCGAGGCGTACCCTCTCGACGTGCTCGGCGCCGAGACCGAGGGGATGATCGGCTACCTGCTCGAGCAGGAGCTCGGCAACGCGCTGCCGTTCGAGAAGCCGCTGGCCACGATCCTGACGATGGTCGAGGTCGATCCTGACGACCAGGCGTTCAAGGACCCGACCAAGTTCGTCGGACCGGTCTACGAGGAGGCGACCGCGAAGCGGCTCGCAGCCGAGAAGGACTGGATCGTGAAGCCCGACGGCGACCACTGGCGGCGGGTCGTCGCGTCGCCCCGACCGACGCGCATCTTCGAGATCCGCCCGATGCGCTGGCTGTTGGAGAAGGGCGCCGTGGTGATCTGCGCGGGTGGCGGCGGCATCCCGACGATGTACGCGCCGGGCGAGGACCGTCGGCTGGTCGGGGTCGAGGCCGTCGTCGACAAGGACCTCGCGAGCAGCCTGCTGTCGCGCGAGCTCGAGGCCGACCTGCTGGTGATCGCGACCGACGTCGACGGCGTGTACGTCGACTGGGGTACCCCGACACAGCGGCGCATCGAGCGCACGACGGCCGACGAGCTCGAGGCCATCGACTTCCCGGCGGGCTCGATGGGCCCGAAGGTCGCCGCCGCCGCGGAGTTCGTCCGCGCGACCGGGCAGCGGTCGGCGATCGGGTCGCTGGAACAGATCGAGGGTCTCGTCGCCGGCACGGCCGGGACGAACGTCGTCTCGGCGTGAAGGAGGGATCGACGATGACAGCGCTGGGTGTCCATTCCGAGGTCGGCAAGCTGCGACGTGTCATCGTCCACCGGCCGGATCTCAGCCTCAAACGCCTCACCCCCGGCAACCACGACGAGCTCCTGTTCGACGACGTCCTGTGGGTCGAGCGCGCCCAGTGGGAGCACGACCAGTTCGTCGCTCGGATGCGCGAGCGGGGCGTCGAGGTGCTCTACGTCCAGGATCTCCTGACCGAGGCGCTGGCGGCCAGCGACAACGGACGGCACCGCCTCATCGAACTGGTCGCGTCCGAGTCCGTCGTCGGGGCCAGCCTGGTCGACGAGGTCCGGGCATGCCTCGCGGGCCTCGCTCCCGACGACCTTGCACGGCATCTCATCGGTGGTCTCACGGTGGCCGAGTCGGGCCTCGACCTGGGACGGCTGTCCAAGACGTCGTTGATCGGTGCCGCCATCGACGACGACTCGACGTTCGTGCTGCCGCCGTTGCCGAACTCGCTCTTCACCCGCGACTCGTCCTGCTGGATCTACGGCGGGGTATCGATCAACCCGATGTACTGGCCGGCGCGCCGACGCGAGGCCTACAACATGGCCGCGATCTACCGCGCTCACCCGATGTTCAAGGATGCCGAGTTCGACTTCTGGTATCCGTCCATGGGGGAAGACGACCGGTTCCGGACAGAGGATTTCGGGCGTGCATCGCTCGAGGGTGGCGACGTCGAGATCATCGGGAAGGGCACCGTGGCGATCGGCATGTCCGAGCGTACGACGGGGCGGATGATCGAGCAGATCGCCCTGGCGCTGTTCGAGAAGGAGGCCGCGGAGCGCGTCATCGCCGTCGTGATGACCAAGGATCGCGCGCACATGCACCTCGACACGGTGTTCACGCTCCTGGACCGCGACAAGGCGACGGCGTACCCGAAGGTCATCGGCGGCGTCCGCGCCATCAGCCTCCGGCCGGGCCCCAAGCCGGGCACGCTCGACGTCCGCGAGGACAAGGACCTGATCTCGGCGTTGGCCGACGCGCTCGGCGTGCCGAAGCTCCACGTGGTCGAGACCGGCGGGGACGTCTACCAGCAGGAGCGTGAACAGTGGGACGATGGCAATAACGTGGTCGCTCTGGAGCCGGGCGTGGTCGTCGCCTACGAACGCAACACCTTCACGATCTCGAAGATGCGCGAGGCCGGGGTCGAGGTCATCACGATCGAGGGCTTCGAGCTCGGCAAGGGACGGGGCGGGGGCCACTGCATGACCTGTCCGGTCATCCGCGACCCGATCTGAGGAGGCCGCTGATGGACGACGGACCCCGTTGGCTCGTGGCGATCGTGGTCGCGATCGCCATCGCGGCGCTCGTTGCGTTCGCCCGCGGCGAACCCGAGCACGGCGAACCGCCACCGGCTGCAGCGGCGGTGATCAGTGTCCTCGAGTGAGGCGGAGCGGATGACCGCCCCTCGACCACCGAGCCTGCTCGACGCGGTCATCCCCGTCGTCGCGCTGGTCACGCTCATCGCACTGACCATCGCCCTGTTCGGCACCGACGCGACCGCGGGCCCGCTCCAGGTGGCGCTCCTCACGAGCGCCGTCGTCGCCGGTCTGATCGCGTTCAAGAACGGCTACACGTCCGCGCAGGTGCGCGAGGCGGCGGTCGGCGGCGTGTCGTCGGGGATGAGCGCGCTGTTCATCCTGATGGCGGTCGGTGCGCTGATCGGCACGTGGAACATGGCAGGCACGATCCCGACGGTCGTCTACTACGGCGTCGGGTTGCTCAGCGCGACCTGGTTCTATCCGGCGACCGCGCTGGTGTGCGGGCTGGTCGGGCTCGCGATCGGCAGTTCGTGGACGACTGCGGCGACTCTCGGCGTGGCGTTCGTCGCGCTGGCTCCGCTCGTGGGCGCCAACCCGGCGATCGCCGCAGGGGCGGTGATCTCCGGCGCCTACTTCGGCGACAAGATGACGCCGGTCTCGGAGACCACCGTCCTGGTCCCGACGATGGTCGGCAAGGTGACGACGCAGGAGCACATCGGGGCGATGGTGTGGACGTCGGGACCGGCCGTGATCATCGCGCTCGCGATCTTCACGATCCTCGGCTTCATGACACCGGTCACCGGTCCTGGCTTCGACCCGGCCGTCGCCCAGGCCGCGCTTGCCGAGGAGTTCAACATCACGCTCCTGAATCTGGTCCCACTCGCCCTCCTCGTCGTCTTCTCGGTCCGCCGGTTCCCGCCGTTCCTGTCGATCTTCTGTTCCGCGCTCTTCGCCGGCGTCCTTGCGCTGTTCACCCAGCCCGAGGCGGTGGCGGCCTTCGTCGACCGACCCGAGCTGGGGCCGTTGGCGACCGGCGTCCACGCGATCTACGCGGCGATGGCGACCGGCTTCGTGTCCTCGTCCGGCAACGAGACGATCGACGCGTTGTTCACGCGCGGCGGGATGGCCTCCATGCTGAACACGATCTGGCTCGTCCTCGCGGCACTCACGTTCGCCGCGATCATGGAAGAGGCCGGCTTCCTGGAGCGGCTCATCCGGCCGGTCATCGCCGGGGCGAAGTCGACCGGGCGGCTGTTCGCCTCGGTGATCGCGACCTGCATCGGCCTCAACATCATCGCCGGCGACCAGTACGTTTCGATCGTGATGCCGAGCCGCGTCTACCGGTTCGAGTTCGCCCGGCGCGGGCTGGCGCCGCGCATGCTGTCGAGAGCCGTCGAGGACTCGGGCACCGTGACGTCGCCGCTCGTGCCGTGGAACAGCTGCGGCGCGTACATGGCCGGCGTCCTCGGCGTGGCCACGGTGGCGTACCTGCCGTTCTGCTTCTTCAACCTGCTGAGCCCGTTGATCTCGCTGATCTATGGCTTCACCGGGTTCCACATCGAACACGTGCCACCGTCCGAGACGCTCGGCGACGGTGGCCCCGGCATCCCTGACACGGTGTCCCCGGAAGGAAGCGCGGCGTGACCGCGGCGGCGAGCCAGGAGGCGCCCCCGAAGCGCGGGTTCGCGCTGCCGTCCGCGTACACGATCCTGTTCGTCCTGATCGTCATCGTGGCGGCGCTCACCTGGATCATCCCGGCTGGCCAGTACGACACCGACGAGGGTGGCGAGCCGATCCCGGGCACGTACCACCAGGTCGAGCCGAACCCGCAGCGGATCATCGTCGACTCGCTGATGGCGCCGATCAACGGGCTGTACGGCATCGAGAGCGCCGAGGACGGCAGCATCAGCGTCTGGAACTCCGGCGAGCTGTTCGGCGCCATCGATGTCGCCCTGTTCATCCTCGTCATCGGCGGCTTCCTCGGCGTCACGATGAAGACGGGGGCGATCCAGGGCGGGATCGCCCGGATCGTCGAGCGGCTGCGCGGCCGCGAGAGCTGGATGATCCCGATCCTGATGATCGTGTTCGCCATCGGCGGTACGACCTTCGGGATGTCGGAGGAGAGCCTCGCGTTCTACGCGCTGATCATCACGGTCATGATCGCCGCAGGGTTCGACGCGCTCGTCGGCGCGTCGATCCTGCTGCTCGGCTGCGGCATCGGCGTCCTCGGCTCGACGATCAACCCGTTCGCGACGGGGATCGCTTCGGAGTTCGCCGGCGTGTCGATCGACCAGGGGCTGATCGGTCGACTGGTGATCCTCGTCGTCGGCACCGCGATCGGGATCGTCTACGTCATGCGCTACGCGGCCAGGGTCAAGGCGGACCCGACGGCTTCGCTCGTGTACGACCTCAAGTCCGACAACGAGGCGCAGTTCCAGTCCGGCTCGGCGGACGCCGACGAGGCCATGACGGCCGGTCAGAAGGGGGCGTTGGCCCTGTTCATCCTCGCCTTCCTGGTGATGATCTTCGGGGTCATCCCGTGGGAGGACCTCGGCATCGCGCCTACCGACGCTGTGGTGGTGGTTCCCCGAGATGACCGCCTCGTTCCTGTTGTTCTCGATCCTGATCGCCGTCGTGGCGCGGATGTCCGAGGGCACGTTCACGTCGACGTTCGTCGACGGTGCCCGCGACCTGCTCGGGGTCGCGCTGATCATCGGCGTCGCCCGCGGCATCACCGTGGTCATGAGCAACGGACTCATCACCGACACCGTGCTCAATGCCGCCGAGCTGGCGGTCGCCGGCCTCGGCGGCGTCGCCTTCATCATCCTGATGTACGGCCTGTTCCTGCCGCTGTCGTTCCTGATCCCGTCATCGTCGGGGCTGGCGACGGTGGCGATGCCGATCATGGCCCCGCTCGCCAGCTTCGCCGAGGTCCCGCCGCAGTTCGTCGTGACGGCGTATCAGGCCGCCAACGGCCTGATCAATCTCGTCACGCCGACGTCGGCGGTGGTCATGGGCGGCCTCGCGATCGCGCGGGTCGGCTACGGAACATGGCTGAAATTCGTCTGGCCAGTGTTGATACTGCTCGCTGTACTGACCATCGTCGTACTCACCGGTGGGGTCCTGTTGCAGGGATGACCGTCGTGACCGGTGTGATCGCCAGGACCGGGTGCGTCGCCCGGTCGCATAGGAGGTAGGAAACGACATGCGAAATCCCCCGATCTTGATCTCGGTCATCGGCTTCTTCGCGCTGCTGGCCGGCTTCGGGTTCCTGTTCGTGGGCCTGCGGGCGCTCGGGTTCGACTGGTTCGGTGCCCTCGGCGACCTGCCGGCGTTGGAGTCGGTCGGCCTGTGGGGCTGGCTGATGATCGCCGCGGCGGTCGCCTGGATCCTGACCGCCTTCGGTCTGTGGGCGCTCCAGCCGTGGGCCCGCACCGTGGCGATGATCGTGGCCGGATTCAGCCTGTTCGAGGCGGTCCTGGCGTTCTTCCAGTTCCCGGGGACGGGCATCGGGTTCACGATGTCGCTCATGCCGCTGCTGATCCTGTTCTATCTCAACGGCGCCGAGGTCAAGGCGGCCTTCAGCGAGGCCGACTCGCAGGTCTGACGTCGATCGAGAGGCCAGGCCCACGGAGGTACCGGACCGATGACCGAGCAAGCGACCGTCGCCCCTGGGCCTGACCTCGCCTGGCACGCCCTCGACACCACCGCCGCGCTCGAGCGCCAGCGTGTCACCGTCGAACACGGCCTGACGACGGCCGAGGCCGAGTCCAGGCGCGCCACGTACGGGCCGAACAGGTTCGCCGAGGCAGCCAAGGAACCCCGCTGGCAGGCGTTCGTCCGCCAGTACAAGGACCCGATGCAGATCGTCCTGCTGGCGGCCGGCATCCTGAGTCTCTTCATCCCGGGCCAGGTCCCGACCGGGGTCGTCCTCATCGCCCTGACGCTGTTCAACGCAGCCATGGGCCTCAACCAGGAGGGCAAGGCCTCGGCGAGCGTCGCGGCCCTCCAGAAGATGATGGTCGTCAACGCCAAGGTCCGCCGGGACGGCGCCCTGGCGACGCTGCCCATGGAGCAGCTCGTCCCGGGCGACATCGTCAACATCGAGGCGGGCGACCTCGTCCCGGCTGACGGACGGCTACTCACGGCGGCGACGCTCGAGATCGACGAGTCGGCGCTGACCGGCGAGAGCGTCCCCGTCCCCAAGCAGGTGGAAGCCGTCGCGGAGGACGCCGCGCTCGGCGACCGGATCGACCTCGCGTTCATGAACACGCAGGTCACGCGGGGGGCCGGCACGCTCCTGGTGACCAACACCGGGATGACCACCGAGGTCGGGCACATCAGCGGGATGCTGCAGACGACCGAGGACGAGGTCACCCCGTTGACCCGCCAGCTCAACGCCCTGACCAACCAGATCCTCGTCATCGCCGGCGTCGCGCTGCTCATCTCGATCGGACTCGGCCTCTGGCGCAACACGCCGTTCAGCGAGCTGTTCATCACGGCCATCGCGTTCGCGGTCTCGGCGATCCCGACCGGCCTGCCCGCGGTCGTCACGGCCATCCTGTCGATGGGCACCACCACGCTCGCGTCGGCCGGTGCGATCGTGAAGCGCCTGCGCTCCGTCGAAACGCTCGGCTCCACGTCGGCCATCAACTCCGACAAGACCGGCACGCTGACGCTCAACCAGATGACCGCCGTGCAGATGGCGGTCGTCGGGCGGCAATACGCGATCTCCGGCGAGGGGTACTCGACGGACGGCGCCATCACCCATGTCGGTGGCCAGCCGGACGTGCCGCTCGACGGTCTGCTGCTGCCGATGGCCCTGTGCGCCGACGCGGAGATCAGGGACGGCGGGCTCGTCGGCGACCCGACGGAGGGCGCCCTTGTCGTGCTCGCCGCGAAGGGCGGTGTCGATCCGACGCTCACCCGCGAGCAGTACCCGCGCGTCGCGACGCTGCCGTTCGACGCCGCCTACAAGTTCATGGCGACGTTCCACCGCATGACCGACGCGTCCGGGAAGGACGTCATCCGGAGCTACGTCAAGGGGGCGCCGGACCAGCTGCTGGCCCGCGCCACCGCCGCCGAGGGCCCGGACGGCACCAAGCTCCAGGTCGACGACAAGCTCCGCGCGCGGTACCTCGCGCTCAACGAGGAGTTCGGCGGCAAGGGCCTGCGCGTCATGGCGACCGCGCAGCGGGACTTCGACCCTGGCTCGTTCGACCCCAGCGCCGACCTGCTGCCCCTGGTGAGCGACCTGACGCTGCTGGCGCTCGTCGGCATCGTCGATCCGCCGCGAGCCGAAGCGCGCGACGCGATCACCCGCGCCAAGGCCGCCGGCATCCAGGTCCGGATGATCACCGGCGACCACGCGATCACGGCCGAGGCGATCGCCCGGCAGCTCGGAATCGAGGGCAAGGCGATGACGGGCGCCGAGTTCGCCGCGATGTCCGACGATGAGGCGGACAAGCGCATCGATGACATCGGCGTCATCGCGAGGGTCGCCCCGGAGGACAAGGTCCACCTCGTCGATATCCTGCGTCGCAAGGGTCACATCGTCGCGATGACCGGCGACGGCGTGAACGACGCGCCCGCGCTCAAGAAGTCTGACATCGGCGTCGCGATGGGCATCACCGGGACGGAGGTCTCGAAGGAAGCCGCCGTGATGATCCTCACCGACGACAACTTCGCGACGATCGTGCGAGCGGTCGAGCTCGGACGCTCGCTGTACGACAACCTGATGCGCTACATCCGCTTCCAGATGGCGAGCCTGTTCGGGTTCATCGGGACGTTCCTCGGCGCGAGCATCTTCAACATCCTCGGCGGCGTCCCGTTCCTGCCGCTCCAGACGCTTTGGATCAACTTCACGGTCACCGTGTTCCAGGCGGTGGGTCTCGGCTACAGCAAGCCGCGGGTTGGACTGATGGATGAGCCACCCCGCTCGAAGGACCAGCCGATCCTGCCGAGGCCACTGGCGATCTGGCTGTTCTTCGTCGGGCTGGTGTTCGCCGCCGCGACGCTCGGCGTGATCGTCTGGGCCAGCAGCGCCTATGACGAGGCGATCGCGCACACCATGGCGCTCGTCACGTTCTCGCTGTTCCATGTCTTCTTCTCGCTCGAGACGGCCGACGAGGATCGAACGATCTTCAGCAGCGAGCTGATCGAGAACCCAACGCTTCTGAAGGCGACCGGGCTGTCGTTGCTGACGATCCTTCTGGCGACCACGTTCGGCCCGCTGCAGCGACTGCTCGACACGGTCGAGCTCTCCGTCGACCAGTGGGCCATCTCGATCGCGGTCGCAGCGTCGATCATCGTCGTGGCGGAGATCCGCAAGTTCTTCCGGCGCCGACGCTTGGTCGGTGCCGGCCCGATCGCGCAGCCCGAACTGGCCAGCCAGCCGTCGTGACGAACGCGTCGACTGCTCGATGACGGCCGGGACGATGGTCGACGTGCGGTCGCGCGAGCCCCTGGACGACGTGGTGGTCCCCGACTACACGTCGTCGATCTATGGGGCCCTCCTGGTCACGACGTTGGTCGCGGTCCAATGGCGAGCGGATGCGGTCCCGGCGTTGATCGGGCTCACGCTCGTCACCGGCGTCGGGGTCTTCTGGCTGGCGCATGTCTGGGCGGCCGTCGTCAACAGCCGGTTGCATGGTCCCATCGCGGGTGCGGAGCTGCTGACCATCGCCCGGGACGAGGCCCCGATGCTGGCCGCGGTCGTCGTGCCGGGCTTGATCCTGGGACTCGGGCCGGCGCTTGGCATGTCCGTCGACGTCGCCATCGGGACCGCCCTCGCAGTCAGCATCGCGCAGCTCTTCGTATGGGGGCTCGCGGTCGGGCGTGCTGCACACGGCAGCTGGCACCTCGCGCTGGCGGTCGCGGTCGTGGATTGCGCGCTCGGCATCCTGATCGTCGGCCTCAAGGTCGCGATCATCCATTGATGGCGCGAGGACTCGCATGACCGCCATCGTGCCGCGTTGGGAGTGGCGGACGTTCGGCGACCATTTCGGATCTGCCGAGGGAGCCTTCGCCGAGCTGGCGTCGACCGGCGTGCAGGAGAGCGATGAGCTGTACCTGCTGTCGCCGGCCGGGGACACGGTCAAGGTCAGGGCAGATCTGATGGACGTCAAGCGCCTGCGCGAGGTCGATGCGGCCGGTCTCGAGCGCTGGGAACCGGTGCTCAAGGCCGACTTCCCGATCCCCGCAGCTGTCCTCGCCGGCGTCTTCGAGGCGCTGCACGTCGACGCGCCCGCGCTGGCTCGCGAGGAGTACACGCTCGATCAGTTCCTCGACGAGATCGCCCGGCCCTCCGGGACGATCCGACCGGTCGAGGTGCACAAGCGCCGGGTGCGCTACAAGGTCAACGGCTGCACGTCGGAGGTCAGCGATGTCGTCGCCGACGGGCTGACGACGCGAACCATCGCCATCGAGTCGGAGGACGCGGCGGCCGTCGTCGAGGCGATCCGGATGGTCGGGCTCGACGGGTTCGTCAATACCAGCTACCCCAAGGGACTGCGGGCGTTGCTCGACGGCCGGCCCGAGCGCTACGCGGTGATCGACGTCGGCACGAACTCCGTCAAGTTCCATGTCGGCGAGCATCGGGATGGCGGATGGCACACGGTCGTCGACCGCGCCGAGGTGACCCGCCTGGGCGAGGGGATGGAGGCGGCCGGCGGCGACATCCAGCCGGCTGCGCGCGACCGGACGCTGGCGGCGATCACCGGCATGGTCGATGAGGCCACGGCGCTCGGGGCCGCGGCGATCGCGGCGGTGGGCACGGAGGGCCTACGAGCGGCCCACAACAGCGCTGAGGTGATCGACTCGATCCGGGTGCGCACCGGTATCACCGTCCGGGTCGTCACCGGTGACGATGAGGCCAGGCTGGCGTACCTGGCGGCAATCGCGACCACCGGCTCGGCCACGGGCTCGGTCGTGGTCTTCGACACGGGCGGGGGCAGCTCGCAGTTCACGTTCGGCCACGGGACGCAGGTCGATGAACGGTTCAGCGTCCCTGTGGGCGCCGTGCGCTACACGGAGCGGTTCGGGCTCGCGAACGCCGTCACGACCGACGTGCTCACAGAAGCACGGGCGGCCATCGCCGCCGATCTCGCCCGCCTCGACGGCCGCTCGGTGACCGACCATTTCATCGCGATGGGTGGCGCCACGACGAACCTGGCCGCCGTCCGGCACCAGCTCGCGGTGTACGACCCGGACGTCGTCCACATGACGGTCCTGGATCGGGCCGAGCTCGACCGCCAGATCGAGATGTATCGCACGATGGACGCGCCCGCGCGCCGCGAGATCGTCGGGCTGCAGGCCGGGCGGGCCGAGGTGATCCTGGCCGGCGCGTGCATCGTCCGGACGGTCATGGACAAGCTCGGGCAGGAAACCCTGACCGTCTGCGACCGTGGCCTTCGCCACGGACTGCTGGACGAGCGGTTCGGTCGACCGGTGCCGACCCGCTGAGACGGGTCAGTCGAACGCGAGTCCTTCGAGCGACGCCGACGGCTTGACGTCGCCGACCTGCACCATCCGGAACGAAACGAGCAGACCGAGCAGGCCGGCGAGCAGGGGCACGAGCAGCGCGATCTGGAGGGATAGCGGGCGGGCCTCGGTGTTGATCCGGATGATCTCCGCCTCGACGTCAGGCGGCTGGTTGACGATCAGCTCGGCGAGTTGCGTGTTGCTCATGATCTGAGCGTCCTGTTCCAGCCCTTGGGCGACCTGTTGTTGCTCTGCCGGATCGAGGACGGTGCTCGACTCGGCCAGGTTGGTGAACGAGAAGGCGAGGGCCGCCAGCATGACGCCGCCGGCCATCGCCAGGCCGAACGACAGGCCGAACGACCCGCCGGCCGAGTTCACGCCGGCAGCCTCGCTGATGCGCTCCTCGGAGATGGGTGCGAGCGTGTAGTTGTTGAGCTGCGAGACGAGGAGGCCGAGGCCGCAGCCGGCCACGATGAGCGGGATGGCGAGCCACAGCCCCGAGTCCGCCCTCGGGACGATGGGGATCATCACCAGGACGCCGATCAATACCAGCGCGAAGCCGACCCTGATGATCGTGCTCGGCTTCCGGTCGCCTGCCCGCCGCCCGGCCAGCAGCGCGATGAAGAACATGCTGAGCGACAGCGGGGCCAGGGACAGGCCCGCCTGGAGGGCGTTGTACTCGAGGACCATCTGCAGGAAGATCGGCAGCGAGATCATCAGGCCGCCGAGGGCGACCTGCTGCAGGGTCTGACCCGAGATCCCGAGCCGGAAGTTCGGTGACGTGAACAGGTCGGGATCGATCAGCGCCACCTTCCCTTCGCGCTTGCGTCGTCGGAGCCACCACGCCAGCGCCGCGAGCGATACAGCGCCGATGGCGATGAGGGCGCCGACCGCCTCGGCGCCTTCCTGCCAGGCCAGGATGCCGAGCACGATCCCACCCATCCCGAGGACCGACAGGACCGCACCGCCGAAGTCGATGTGCCGATCGCCCGTGTAGGGCACGTCCTTGATCATCCCCATGCCGAGCAACACGACGGCGATGACGACCACCTCGAGCGCGAACCCGACACGCCACGACAGGAATGTCGTGATGAAGCCACCGACCAGCGGGCCGACCGCCGCGGCGATCGCCGCCGACGCGCCGACCAACGCATATACCTGCTTCTGCGCCGCCCCCTCGAAGTTGCCGTGGATGAGCGACTGCATCGACGGCAGCAGGAGCGATGCTCCCAGTCCGCCGAAGATCGCCCAGAAGATGATGATCGGCACAAGCGTCTGTGACAGCACCATCGACATCGCGCCGATGGCGTAGCCGAGCAAGCCCAGCGTGAACGCGCGCTTGCGGCCGATGAGGTCGCCGACCTTGCTGCTGATCAGGATGAAGGCGGCCGAGACCAGGGCTTCGAGCGCGATCGCCGACTGGACGCCGCTGACCGTCGTCCCGAGGTCCTGGACGACGGCCGAGATCGACACGTTCATCAGCGACGTGTCGACGACGAGGACGAACATCGCGGCCGCGAGCCGCAGCGCGAGCCGCATGTCGACCGCGGGCGCTCCCGTCTCGGGCGCACTGACCGTCGCTTCGGCCGTCAACTTGATGTGACCTCCCCTCGCGACCCCGGGGCTTCCGCACCGTGGGGCGCGGGTCAGCCTATCACCCGGGTCGGCCCTCGTTTTGGCGCGGCTCGAAGATCACGACGGCGGTCTCCCGCGAGCGCCGCCGTGCGAAGGCATCAACGTCGCTGCCCCAGCCGCGGTACTCGTTGAACTTGCGCCACAGCCGCTCCCGCTCCTCGCCCTGGGCGGCGCGGGCGCGCACGACCCGCGTCCCGTCCTTGAGGTCGAGCACGACGTCGGGCTGTGCCTGGAGGTTCAGCCACCACGCCGGCTCGGGGTCGCCCCAGCCGTTCATCGCCAGCGTCACGAGGTTCGGACCGTCCTCCTGGTAGCCGAGGATCGCGATGCGCTCCTTGCCGGACTTGCGCCCGACGGTCCGAAGCCGCATCTGGCCGAACTTGCCGTCGGCGGTCGGGAGGGACAGGCCTCGCCGTCCGCCGGTGACGCGGTACGCGGTGCGGTGGGCGATCCACGCGGTGTGGATGAACCAGCGCGGCGGGAGCCACGGCGTGCGGTCCGGGGTCGGGTCGGTGCTCATCGCTGGATCCTCCTCGACATCTACGGTGTAGACCTACGGCGTAGATTAGTCGTCTACACCGTAGGACGTCAAGCCCCGGACCGGCTACCATCTGTCCATGCCCCGGCGAACCGCCCTCGAGACCCGGCGCCGGCCGCGCGGTGCGAAGCCGCTGCATCGTGATCGCGTCCTCGAGGCTGCCGTCGCCCTCGCCGACCGCGATGGGATCGGCTCGGTGAGCATGCGCCGGCTCGGTCAGGAGCTGGGCGTGGACCCGATGTCGATCTACAACCATGTCCGGGACAAGGACGACCTGCTCGATGGGATGGTCGACGTGGTCGTCGGCGAGATCGGGCCGCTGCCGTCCCCGGGTCGTGGCTGGAAGACGGCGACGCGAGCGACGATCCTGTCCGCCCGGGCGACGATGCTCCGCCACCCGTGGGCGGCACGGATCATCGAAACGCGAACCGCACCGAGTCCGGCCACGCTGCACTACATGGACGACGTCGTGGGGATGCTGCGAACGGGCGGGTTCTCGCTCGACCTGACCCACCATGCGCTCCACGTGCTCGGCAGTCGCATCTTCGGGTTCAACCAGGACCTGTTCGACGACTCGGAGGGCGGTCCGGACCCGGCGGCCACGGCCGCGATCGCAGAGCAGATGGCGGCGTCGTTCCCGAACGTCTCGGAGCTGGCGGCCGCCGTCAGCCACGACGGCGGTCTCGGCGCGTGCGACGACGACGTCGAGTTCGCGTTCGGGCTGGACCTCATCCTCGACGGCCTAGAGCGGCTGCGTCGCGCGTCCTGATGCACCGGAGTACTACAGGGTTGACTTATATAAGTTGAAACTTGTAATATGCCGGATGTGCACGCCTTCGACGTCCTGGGAGACCCCGTCCGTCGCCGCATCCTCGAGCTCCTCGCCGACGGCGAGGTCTCGTCCGGGGCGATCACGGCGGTCGTCCAGGCGGAGTTCGGCATCTCGCAGCCGGCCGTCTCGCAACATCTGAAGGTTCTGCGCGACAGCGGCTTCGCGACCGTCCGGCCCGAGGGCACCCGCCGCCTCTACGCGGTCGACGCCGCGCCGTTCCGCGAGCTCGACGGATGGCTCGAACACTTCCGCGGGTTCTGGGAGCAGCGCCTCGACTCGCTGGCGACCGAGCTGGCGCGCGGCAAGCGCGAACGCCGCCTCCGGGCGGCCGCCACAGACAGTCCGAAAGGAGCACCCCGATGATCGACATCGTGCGCGAGATCGAAGCCATCCAGCGCGAGGTCGGCGAGGGGCAGACCCCGGCCGGGCCTGGCCACGCCGTCCGACTCCAGCGCGATTTCGACGCGCCGATCGAGGACGTCTGGGACGCGCTGACGAACCCCGACCGGATCGGTCGCTGGTTCCTGCCGATCTCCGGCGATTACCGCCTCGGTGGTCGCTACCAGTTCGAGGGCAACGCCGGCGGAAAGATCGTGGCCTGCGAGCGACCCGACCGGCTGAAGGTGACCTGGGAATACGGCGAGGCGACCAGCGACGCCGTCGCATCGGAGGTCGAGGTCCGTCTCTCGACCGTCGACGCGGGAGTCACGAGGTTCCGGTTCGAGCACACCGCGGTCGTACCCGACGAGATGTGGGACCAGTTCGGGCCGGGCGCCGTCGGCGTGGGCTGGGACATGGGCCTCCTCGGGCTCGGGCTCCACCTGCGCGGCGGCTCGATCGCGGACCCGGAGGCGTGGCAGCTGGCGCCGGAGGGCCGCGACTTCGCGACCCGCAGCAGTCAGGCGTGGGGCGCGGCCAGCCAGGCTGCGGGCGTCGACCCCGACGTGGTCGCGCGCAACGTCGCCAACACGACGACGTTCTACGCGCCCGATCCGAACGCCGTGTCCTAGAAGAGCGTCTCGCCGACGAAGCCACCGGCCGATGCCCCGGGCGGGATCGCGAAGATCGCCGACCCGATGTGCCGGATGTACTCGTTGAGCAGGTCCGGGGCGAGGGCACGCTGCAGGGCGATGAACTGGCCGGGCGAGCGCTGGAAGGACATGAAGAACAGGCCGGCGTCGAGGCGGCCGTACGGCGAGCTGCCATCGACGTAGTTGTAGCCGCGGCGGAGGATCCGCGTCCCGTCGTTGGCCGTCGGGTGGGCGAGCCGGACGTGAGCTGCCACGTCGATGGCGGGTGCGCCACCCTTCTTGGCGGCGAAGTCCGGCGTGGTGAACTCCTCGCCGCCGCTCAGCGGTGCGCCGGGCCCCTTGTTCCGACCGATGATCGTCTCCTGCTCGGCGAGCCGGACGCGGTCCCACGACTCGATGAGCATCTCGATCTTGCGGACGACGAGGTAGCTCCCACCGGCCAGCCAGGCCGGCGAGCCGTCCGCCGGGACCCACACGTGCTGGTCGAGCGAGGTGCCGTCCTCGGCCACGATGTTGTTCGTTCCGTCCTTGAAGCCCATGAGGTTGCGTGGCGTGACCTGTGCCGTGGTCGTCTTCGACGTTCGGCCGAAGCCCAGCTGCGACCAGCGGATGGCGGCCCGACCGAAGGCGATCCGCGACAGGTTGCGGATGGCATGGACGGCGACCTGCGGGTCGTCGGCACAGACCTGGACGCACACGTCCCCGTGGCTCCACTCGGCCTTGAGCGCGTCGCCGACGAACGGTGGCAGACGCTGGAGGTCCGGCGGGCGCTGCGCCGCCAGCCCGAACCGATCGACGCCCTCCCGCTCGAACAGCCCCGGCCCGAAGCCGAACGTGACGGTCAGCCCGCTGGCCGGCAGGTCGAGCGCCTCGCCGGTGTCGTCCGGTGGCGCCTCCGGGTCGCCGCCGATCGCGCCGGCCGCACTGACCTCGAGCCCCTGGGTCATCCGCGACGCGGCATACGACCAATCGCGCAGGAGCCCGACGAGGGCGTCGCGGTCGGTGCCATCCATGAGATCGAAGGCGGCGAAGTGGAGATGGTCCTGGACCGGCGTCGTGATGCCGGCCTGGTGCGCCCCGACGAACGGGTAGGTCTTCGCCGTACCGGGCTGATCGGCAGCCGGCGTCTGGCCGGTCAGGATGGGACCGACGACCGGGCCGGCGAGGCTGCCGACCACGAGACCGGCCGCCCCGGCCGCGGCGGTCCCGAGCAGGGCCCGCCTCGACAGCCCCGGAGATGCCTCGGACGCTCCGTCCGGGACCGGGCGCGCGGCGGGCTCGGCCTTGGTCACGACAGGATCGTACTCGTCAACTGCGAGAGGGGCTCGGCCAGGGAATTGATGAGGGTCGTCAGGTCCCGCTTGTCGTCGTCGGTCAGCTCGCCGTACGTGACGAACCCGTCCTCGAGGTTGCCGTACGTCGCGAGCTTCTCCTCGAGGGCAGTGAACCCGCTGTCGATCTGCTCGACCAGGGCCATGCCGTCGTCGCCCTTCGACGCGGCGTAGTCCCGGACGAGCGTGAAGGCCATCTTCGAGCCCTCGACGTTGGCCGCGAAGTCCCACAGGTCGGTGCCCGACCACCAGTCCTCCTCGCCGGTGATCTTGCCGCTGGCGACCTCGTCGAGGAGGGCGATGGCGCCGTTGCTCAGCCAGTCGACGCCCTGGTCGTCGAGGTAGGTCCGTGAAGTCGTCGGAGTGGACGAAGTCGTAGAGCTCGGTGACGTCGGCCACGAGCTGCTTGCCGAGCTCGGCCCGCTGCTCGGGGGTCGAGGGCTGCCAGTCCTGCCAGGCGTCGGTCTCGCCGTCCGAGTTGAGTGCGCCCTTGGCCGGCTCCCAGAGGTCCTTCTCGATCCGGTGGAACCCGGTCCACTCGAGGCCCTCGGCCTTGGCGTCGACCTCGCGATAGTCGATGCGCGGGTCGAGGTCGCCGAGCGCCTCCGCGACCGGCTCGATGCGCTCGTAGTGCGTGCGGATGTCCGCGAACTTGCCCTTGGCCGCCTCGTCGTCGCCGGCGACGTAGAGGTCGACGAAGCCCTGGGTCGCCGGCACGAGCTGAGCGACCTGCTCCTTGACGAACGCGGCGTAGAGGTTGACGGCCTCCTGCTTGACCTCGGCATCCGGCCCGGAAAGCGCGACCCGCTCGCCGCTCACCGTGAACGGACTGCGCCCGACCCCCAGGCCGACCATGCCGGGCTTGCAGAGGGTCTGGTAGCTGCCCGGCTGGACCGTCGCGGTCAGCGTCCGCGACGCGCCGGGGGCGATGTTCTCGATCTCGCCGATGATCCGCAGGCCATCGTCGGCCATGAGGTAGAACTCGGTCACCTGCGTCCCGTCGTTCTTGACGTCGAACGCGAGCGTGCCGCTCGTCGCACTGTTCGTGGCCACGGTGCAGGCGTCCTCGGTCGATGTCACGGCGATGGCGCCACCCTCGGCCGACTGGTTCGGCACGCAGGCGGCGGTCAGCCCTGCGACGGCGCCGATCGACGCGACGACGAGAGCGGGGCGGACCAGCGTGACGCGGTTCATGGCTCTCCTCTGGGAAGGCTGACGGGGGCCGGAGTGTTCGGGGCGGCGGTGGGGCGGGGCTGGGCCGACGCGGCGCGATGGCGGCGCAGGAAGATCCCGCCGACGATGACGATGTACAGGGCCCAGGCGATGACCTCCAGCCAGGACATCTCTGGGGTGAGGCCGATCGTGCCCTTGAGCACGGCCGCGAGCGGGCTGGCGGGCGAGAGCACCTCGCCGATCGAGAATGCCCAGCCGAACGGGAACGCGGCGAGGCCGACCATGACCGCGCCCGTGGCCGGGTCGATCGGGGCAGCGGCCGTGTACGGCCCGGGCAGGACGCCCGCCTCCTGGAGGTCGTGGACGCCGTACGCCAGGACACCACCGGCGACGATGATGAGGAACACGCTCGTCCAGGTGAAGAACGTGCGCAGGTTGATGCGGACCATCCCGCGGTAGATGAGGTAGCCAAGGACCGTCGCGACCAGCAGGCCGGCGACCGCGCCGATGAGGGCGTCCGAGCCGCCGCCCAACGAGCGGACCATCGACCACAGGAACAGGGTGGTCTCGACGCCCTCGCGGGCGACCGAGATGAACCCGATCGCGACGACGCCCCACAGGCCACCGGTCGCGACCGCGCTGGCCATGCCGCCCTCGAGCTCGCCGCGCAACCCGCGGGCGGCTCGCTGCATCCAGAACACCATCCACGTGACCATGGCCACGGCCAGGATCGACAGCGTGCCGCCGAGGACCTCCTGCGCCTGGAAGCTGAGCGTGTAGGCGCCGAACGTCAGGACGAACCCGACGCCCAGGGCCAGGCCGATCGCCAACCCGACGCCCAGCCAGAGCCGGGGGAGCACGTCGCGTCGCTCGGATCGCACGAGGAACGCGACGAGGATCCCGACGACGAGGGCAGCTTCAAGGCCTTCCCGGAGGCCGATGACGAAGGTCGCGAACACGCTCTGATGACACCGATGCTGACGGAAGGACTTGTCGTGGCGCCACAATCTATGCTGGACGCGACATCAAGTCAACTTGCCATCGAGTGCCAAGGCGCGTTGTCATGCCGGCCCCGGGACGGGCACTTATCCCTCGACGCCGCCCCGGACGACCCGGTATCGGAGATGGGTGACCTCTGGCGTGTCGACCACGCGGACGATCTCGAGGTCGACCGGGTCCGGCCCCAGGCCCTCGTAGAGGTGGACGCCCGAGCCGAGGAGGATCGGCGCCAGCGCGATGTGGATCTCGTCGAGCAGGCCGGCGCGGAGGGCCTGGCGGAACGCGCTGCCGGTCCAGACCTGCACGTCCTTGTCGCCGGCTGCGGCCTTCGCCTGGCGGACCGCGCTCTCGATCCCGTCGGTCACGAAGACGAACGGTGAACTGGGCGTCAGCCACTCCGCGGGTGGGTCGTGCGTCAGCACGAAGCACGGCGCGCTCGGCGGATCGCCGCCCCATGCTCCGGCGATGTCGAAGGTCCGACGGCCGACGATCCCGGCGCCGCCGGAGCGCTCGTATGCCTCCATTAGCTCGGCGCTCGCCCGCGACACCCTGAGCGTCGGCGAGCCGGGGACGGCGATCTCGGTGTCGCCGCTGAAGTACCACCGGAACAACCGGCCGGCCTCGTCGTTCGGCCCGGCTATGAAGCCGTCCAGCGAGACCGTCATGTAAAAGAAGACGATGCCCATCCCTGCCTCCCGATCGAAGCGTACCGATTCCGCGGTCCGGCGCGGGTGCGCACCATCGCAAGGCCGCACCGATGCCTATGTCGAGGGCCGCAATGGCGATCGCCGTTCTCGGACGACGGCTGCGCCGGTGAGGTCCTGATGCTCGGCACGTCCGATTGAGATGCCGATGCGATGGTGCGGCGACGAGGGGAATCTCGGCCCATCGCGGCGTGGCGACACCATCCGTATCGGGAGCGGGAGGGCCGCGCTCCCTCGATTCACTGATCCCGATCGATAGGAGGTACGACCATGGGCGAAGCCAAGACCGAGCGGCGGGATCGTGGGGCATACATCGGCAATGAGCCGGAGCTCGAGGAGGAGTCGATCCCGGGCGGCGTTCAGCCCGGTGATGAGCGGGTTGGCGCGCACTCGACGCAGGTCGGTCCGAAAGGCACGCCCGAGCCGAGCGGCCATCGCGAGGGCCGGCCCGCCGACGACGACCAGGTGCGGGAGGCCGGCCAGGACCGCTAAGTCAGGGTTCTCGCGCGACCAACGATCCACGATGCTGCCGGACGATCGACCCGAGCCAGGCAGAACGTACCTGGACGAGCATGGCCGATACCGAGCGGGTCAGGGCCGGCCGGAACCGCCGATGGGTGCCGGCGAGATCGTGACGCTACTGGGTTCTCTCGAGCGACAGCGCGCCACGTTCGCCTGGAAGATCGGCGGCCTTGATGCAAGGGGACTTCGAGCGACGCTTGGCCCATCCGCGATGACATTGGGCGGGATCAAGCACCTGACGCGTTTTGAGGACGACATGTCCAACGAATGGTTGCTCGAACGCGGGCAAGTACCGCCATGGGATGCCGTCGATTGGGAGGCCGACCACGATCGGGACTGGCGGAGCGCTCGCGAGGATACGCCGGGCCAGCTCTACGCGGCGTGGACGGATGCAGTCGCTCGCTGCCGCGCGGTCATGGATCAGGCGCTGACGGACAGTGTGAGCAGTGCCGCGCCCAGGCTGCGCTACATCCTGCCGAACATGATCGAGGAGTACGCCCGCCACAACGGCCACGCGGACCTGATCCGTGAATCGGTGGATGGCCTCATCGGCCACGACCCGCCGGACTAGTCGACAGGGGAACGCCTGGACGCAAGGAACCGAGACAGAGTGAATGAGGCGATGACCGAAACCAAGACCATCGACATCACGGAACTGCACGGATACCTCAAGGGCATCCGCTACACGATGTTCGCGACGCGTTCGGGGGATCGGATGCGCTCGCGCCCGATGACGACGATCGAGACCGACGAGCAGGCCGACACCCTCGTCTTCCTCGGGAACGACGGGTCCGAGTTGCTCGACGATATCGGCCGTGACCCGGCCGTCAACCTGGCCTACTCGGACAACGACGGAGCGAAGTACGTGTCGGTCTCCGGGATCGCCACCAGCCGGATCGACCAGGCGCTGGTCAAGAAGGTATGGAACCCGATCATGAAGGCTTGGTGGGACGGACCGGAGGACCCGGCCATCAGGGTCATCGAGGTCCGCATCCAGGAGGCTGAGTACTGGGCCGGTCCCGGCAATCGCGTCGCACGATTTGTCGGCATCATCGCCGCCGCTGCCAGTGGCGATGAATACGACGACGGCGAGCACGGTCGGGTGGAGGTCGGCTCGGACATCCGGTGAGGGCGCCATGGCTGGCTTGCGGACGCCTCGTCTGCCAGCCACGCGAAGGGATCGGGGCGAAGCTCGAGTCAGCGGTGCAGGCATGACGATGCTATTCTCGATGTGAGCGCTTGCTCACATCGGAGGGCTGGATGTCGATCATCTCCACGCGGTCGCTTACACGGCGGTTCGGGTCCGTCGCCGCGCTCGACGATGTCACCCTGGATCTTCCGCCCGCACGAATTATCGGGCTGGTCGGGCCAAACGGTTCGGGCAAGTCCACGCTCATCCGAACACTACTGGGCCTCATCCGGCCGACGAGTGGCGAGGCGACGGTCCTGGGCGAGTCGATCACCAAGCCTGCCGACTACGCGCCCGGGATCGGCGTCCTCATCGAGCGACCGGCCTTCATCGCGAGCCTGTCGGCGCGCACCAACCTGGTCTCGCTCGCGCACCTCTACGGCGTCGCGCCGACGCGCGCCGACGAGGTCCTTCGCGTGGTGGGACTTGACGGACGCGATCGTGAGCCCGTCCGCGCGTTCTCCCTTGGCATGCAACAACGGCTCGGGATCGCGGCTGCACTGCTCACCGATTCGAGACTGCTGATCCTTGATGAACCGACGAATGGGCTCGACCCCGCCGGCATCGTCGAGATCCGCGACCTGTTGCGATATCTGGCAGCGGATGGACGCACGGTCGTCGTGTCCTCGCATCTGCTGTCGGAACTCGAAGCGATCTGCGACCACCTGGTCATCATCCGATTTGGTCGACTGGTGTTCGACGGTCCGATGAGCGACCTGCTGGGGCGGACCACGGCGCACATCGATGCGTCGGCGGAGCGCGCCGAGGACCTCGAGACGCTGATGAGGGCACTGTCGAGTGCCGGTTGGGAGGTCGCCCGAAACGGTGACGGCATCCGTGTCGTCGCCGACGCCGACCGAGCGGCCGATCTCAATCGGGCGGCCACCGCGGCGGGGGTCACGCTCAGCCGACTCGCCGTGGTGCACGAGTCACTCGAGGACCTCTATCTGGACATGACCGGCCGCGACGATGGCGAACTCGCGAGGGCCCGCGCCACGGCCGACCGGAAGATCGCCTGATGCTGCGCGTCGTCCGCAGCGAGCTCACCCGCCTGGGACAGCGCCGGCACCTTGCGGCGTGGATGGGCTTGATGGCCCTCTTCGCCGTCATGATCAACACGGTCATGGTCACGGTCTCGGCCGATGCAGCGGTCTCCGGGTTGCCGAGTCCTGGTGTCACCTTCCCGACGCGCGAGGAGCTTGAGGCACCATCCGGGGTGATGGCCGGCCTCATGGCCGCGTCGAACCTGTTCGGGATCGTCACGCTCTCGTTCTGGGCGATGTTCGCGGCGCAGGACTACTCGAGCGGGCTCATCCGGCTGCTGGTGGCGGCCGAGCCTCGACGTTGGCGCCTGCTGGCCGGCAAGGTCGTCGCCTTGCTCGGCGTGACCGCCCTCGCCACGACCGTGGCCGCTCTGGCCAATCTTGTCGCTGCGCCGATGCTGGTCGCGGGCGGGATCTCGGCCGCGGCCTGGGGCACCGACGCCGTCGCCGTCCTTGCCGCCGCCTGGATCCAGTCCTACCTCTCGCTCGTCGTCTGGGGCATCCTTGGCCTGGTGATCGCGATCGCCTCGCGATCGGCGATGGTCGCGGTCGCGATCGGCATCGGCTACGTGCTGGTCGTTGAGCCGATGATAACGCTGGTCGGTGACGCACCGACCGACTGGCTGCTGGGGAGCACGCTGCATGCGGTCGCCAGCGGTGGCACGGCGTCGGTGGCCTTCACGAGCGCCCTCGGGCTGGCAGCGGTGTACGTGGTCATCGGCCTCTGCGTCGCGACGGTCATCTTCACCCGTCGCGATGTCACCGACTAGGCATCGGCTCGATGACGCAGCGGGGTGAGCGCACTCGAGCGAAGCTCATCGAGGCCACGCTCGACGTCGTGGCCGACGTCGGCTATGCCCGGGCCTCGACCCGCGCGATCGCCCAGGCGGCGGGGGTGGCCGAGGGCACGATCTACCGGCATTTTCCCGACAAGACATCGCTGTTCTTCGCCGCTGCTCTCACCCCACATGCGTCCGTCCTGGAGTTCGTCGCCGGACTCCCGGCCAAGGTCGGCACGGCCACCGTCGCGCACAACTTGACCGAGGCGCTGTGTCGCCTGGCCGAGCTGTACGACCTCGTGTTCCCGCTTGAGATCGCGATCCAGGCCGACCCCGAGTTGTCCGCGATGCGGCGGGCTGCTCTGGTGACCGATGGCCCGATGCCCGGTGGCCCTCCGGCGGCGCTCGCCAGCTACCTGTCCGCGGAACAGGGACTCGGTCGGGTGCGCGCGGAGGTCGTCCCACAGGACGCCGCGCTCGTGCTGTTGGCGGTCCTGTTCGGTCTGGCGATGACCGCCGCGAAGCCGGGACGGATAGAGGCCGAGCGAATCCGCGCAACCGTCGGGCTGTTGACTGGCGGCATCTCGGGTCCCTGACGGAAGGAACGGGGGTGAGGTCGGTTCCGTCGCTCGAGCTTTCAGGCAGGCCACGATGAAGGTGTTCTCGGCGGGATTCCGACGCCCGTCGCTCGTGTGCGGCTGGCCTCACAACAAGACGAAGGTGTGGAGCCGACACTCGGATTTGAACCGAGGACCTGCTGTTTACGAAACAGCTGCTCTACCACTGAGCTATGTCGGCGCCGCACGATTATAGGTGATGCTCTTTGGGCAGAAGCTGTTCGTGCTCTCGTACGATCTGCGGGCTGCACGCTCAGATCGTTAGCACAGCGCTCGAATGGCTGATAACTGTAGAAGACCAGAGGTCACGGTCTTCGCGAAGATGGGAACGCTTGTTCGATGACGGACACCTGCTCGAGTCGGATGCTACGGGGCGAGCTTCCCGTTGATGTGACGGCTGGAAGGCACCTGACCACGTGAAAGGCGCCCTACAAGCGTCTCGTGGACGCGCGATTGGTATGGCGCGGCCAAGTCCCTCCGGGCGCGCCAGTGGCTCCTCGCCCCGTCGGCCGGGCGCTCCAAATCCCCCTGCCAGCCGACGGCCATCGGGAGACAGATAGGCTGCAAGCTATCAATGAGTAGCAGGTAATGCGGGTGGGCGCTGCCCCCGTGCTGCAGCGAGGTCGAGTCAGCCTCCGAGTCGGGAGCAGACCGCCGCGTCGGCGCAGTGGACGGGGACGCCGCCGACGATGGTCGCGACCACCTCCATCGCCCGGATCTCGTCCGGTGTCGAGGTGGTGATGTCGCCGTTCAGGATCGTGACGTCGCCGAGCGTGCCGGGCGCCAGGTGGCCCCGCCGCTCCTCGTCGCCCACGGCCCAGGCGGCATCCAGCGTCACGGTCAGCAGCGCCTGCGCCGCCGTCAGCAGCTGCCCCTGGGCCCACACCGGCACCTCGGGGCGGGTGCGGACACGCCCGTCCATCCCGGCCGCGACGTGGTCGACAGGCCGGCCGATGGCGTCGAGGAGCGCCTGGTCCTCGAACGTCCAGGGCGCGTCGGTGGCCGAGGCGAGGTGCAGGCCCGCATCCACGAAGTCGCGCCAGCGGTTGAGCAGTGGCAGCTGGTCCCCGGGATCGTCCCGGTCGAATTCGGCCACCACCTCGTCGTCAAGCAGCCAGTCGTTGACGCCGTCGAAATGGGTCACGATCGTGATGTCCATGGCGACCAGGCGGGCCAGCTGCTCGTCCGTCACCTGCATGGCGTGCTCGATCCGATGGTGGAGGGGATTGGGCCCGTTGGGACCGAGCGACGCCTCGTAGGCGTCGAGGACGAGCTCCATCGCCGCGGAGCTCATCGCGTGGACCGAGACCTGCCAGCCGGCCTCGTCCGCCCGGCCGATCGTGGCGATGAGCTCGGCCGGCTCCCAGTTGATGGTGTGGCCCCAGCCGTCGTCGAGGTGGATCTTCAGCCCCTCGACGCGTAGGTGGTCGTCGGTCGGGCCGGGTTCGCGGTCGGTGTACCAGTCCCCGAAGAACTCGCGGTCGAAGTTCAGGGCGAGGTAGGCGTCGACGCGCAGCGGCAGGGCCTCGTCCTCGGCAAGCGCGGTGAGTTCCTCGAGGCGTTCGGGGTTGACCCACTGCTCGGAGATCGAGGTCCAGCCCCGGGTCGCGGCCGCGTCGATCGCCGCCTCCGGCGATTCGATGTGGTAGTGCTCCCGGTCCCCGATCCAGTGGGCGTGGGCATCGATGAACCCGGGGTACGCGACGTTCTGGCCGATGTCGATCACCGGCACCTGGTCACCGGCGGCCGCCAGGACCTCGCCCCGGCTGCCGACGACGACGACGGCCCCGTCCTCGATGAACAGCGCCTGCGCGATGGGTGGCTGATCCATGGTCACGATCCGGCCGACGACGACGAGGCTGCCGGAAGGAGGCGTCGTCGGCGATGGAGCCGTGCTCGCCACGGGGGAGGCGCCCGGCGGCGACGCCGGTGGCGATGCCGTGCCGGGGCCGCCCAGGGTGCAGCCCGTGACGACGGCGAGCGCGATCAGCGCGGCCGGCAGCGAGGCACGGAACCGCGCGCATGGAAGGACTCGTGGGGCGGTCATGGACGGTTCCTTCGAGTTGGCGGGAACGCGGGGCGGCCCGCGAGGGCCGTCCCGCGAATGTGTCTACAGGGCGGGCTTCACGGCTCGATGACCATCGAGTCGACGATCGCGGCCGTCCCCGCGCGGTCCGCCGCGGACGTGTCGGGGTCGTCCTGGAGGATGATCACGAACCGCGTCCCATCGACGTCGAGGATGTTCGTCTGCCAGCGCTCGTCCGGGCCCTGCCCGTAGATGCCCCCGTCGCCGAACAGGCGGGTTAATCCTTCGTCGCAACCGGGGGCCTCGCTGGAGCCCTTCTCCTTGAACAGCTCCGCCGGATAGACGACGTCGACGCGTTTCCCGCTGTACCCCCCGATCGAGACGTCGACCGGATCGGAGACCTCGTACTTGGTCTGGGCCACGAGCGCCGCGACCAGATCGTCCACCGTCGTCCCGACGTTGACTTCGCCCTTCGGGTCAGCCCAATGGCACAGGTCGTTGTTGAGGGCCGTGACGCCGATGAACTGGAGGGCGGTGCCATCCGCTCCGTCCGGGAAGATGGTCAGGTCGCCGAACCCATGCCAACCCGCAGGCACCGTGAACGTCAGCGTCAGCGCGTCATCCGGCGCCGGCAACGGGTGAGTGACGTAGGTGCCCGGCCGCATGGACCCGTCGGCCGGGATGGGAGCTGGCGTCGCGTCTGCCGCCGGGGTTGCCGTCGGCGCCGGGGTCGCCGTCGGCGCGGGCGTGGGCGACGGCTGGACCGACGGTGCGGCCCCGACGCCTCCGGGAGCCGGCGCCGCCAACAGCTGGGTGCCGAGGACGGCAGCCACGGCGACGGCGGCGATGCCGACGCCGAGGGGGACGAGCTTGTTCATGTCGGGCATCCTCCACGGGCCGATGACGACCCGTTGACGTGTCGATTCGATGCGATCTCGGACCGCATCGAACGACGGGTCGGGCAGCTCGGACGGGCCGTCCAGCAGGAAGGCGTTGAGCTGTCGGTCGAGGTCGTGCGGGGCGGTCATGCGGTTCGCTCCTGCGAATCCGAGGACGCCCGGGCATCGGCATCGAGGCCTGCCCGGAGCGCCTGCTTCGCGTGATGCATGCGGGACTTGACCGTCCCGAGGGGAACGCCGAGTCGCTCGGCGACCTCGGGCAGCGGGAGCCCGAGGTAGTGGTGGAAGACCAGCACGGTGCGCTGCTCGACGGTGAGCCGCCGGAAGGCGCGCTCGAGCTGGTCGCGAGTCTCAACGGTCAGGTAATCGTCGGGCCCGTGCACGGGCTCGACGGGCAGGGCCCGGATGCGTTCCGTCCAGCGCCGGCGACGCCTAGCCTCGGCGTAACAGGCGTTGGTCAGGATCCGGTGGAGCCAGGGCTCGAAGAGCTCGGGATCCCGCAGGGCGCGGATCTCGCGCCACGCGGTCAGCAGCGCGGCCTGGACGGCGTCGTCTGCGTGGTCGAAGTCGCGCAGGATCCTGAACGCGATCGCCATGCATCGGTCGCCGGTCAGGCGAGCCAGGGCGTCGAAGGCCTCTCGATCCCCTTGCTTCGCCTGGATGACCAGTGCTGCGTGCACCCGCCCCTCCGAACCGAGGTCTCAGGTCGCGCCCATCTGGACGCGATCGGACTGAAGAGTGCCCGGGCCAGCCTGTTGGTTCAATCTTGGGCCGTGGCGTCGCCACGGAAGCGGTCAACCCCCGAGCCGGGTGCAGACCGCCGAGTCGGCGCAGTAGGCGGCGTTCCCGCCGACGATCGTGGCGACGACGCTCATGGCGCGGATCTCGTCCGGCGTGGCGGCGGTGACGTCGCCGCTCAGGATCGTCAGCGCTACGCCGGGCTGATGTTGTGGTTGGCGAGGAAGCCGCTGTCGGGATCGTAGGACGCTTGAGCTCGCGGAGGCGTGCGTAGGAGGGCGCCGGATAAGCGTCACGGACGGCGTCGGCGCCCTCGTCGCCCGACGGCCGACAAGCGGTACCTGCCCCAGGTCTCGCTCAACCGGCTCCTCGGGGGCGGCCCCAACCCGACCTTCGGCGACCTGCTCAAGGAGTGCGTCGCCGCCTGAGGTTCCGTTCAGCTGGAAGTCGACTTACACCACTTGACGGGACGTGACCCTCGGATGCCTAACTCATCAGCTCTTCCACGCTTGGAGCCCTGAGAATCATCAGCTCTGGTTTCGGGATGACACCTGAAGGCGCTCCCTGACGTCGGCGCCTTACTCGTCAAGGAACGAGGTGCGGACGAACCACCGGGTCAAGCTCAATCAGGTCTTCCGAGCGATTCGGGACCGCTTGAGTCTGGACGATTCGACTCGTTCGTGCGACGATTTCGGGTGGTTAGGGTCAGCCTTGGCGCTGGCGACCCGCAGCGTCGATCCCAGACGGGCATCCCCTCGAAACGAACAGCTGATAAGTGTGCCCGTTTGTATCGGGCTTCCACGCTTGTAGCACTGCGCAGAGGGCGGGAGACTTACGAAACAGCTGCTCTACCGCTGAGCTATGTCGGCGCCGCACGATTATAGGTGCTGCTTGTCCGCCGCAGCGGTTCGCCTCCGTGCTCGATCAGCTTCGATCACGCTCAGACCGTTAGCACAGCGCTCGAATAGCTGATAACTGTTGAGCCAGAGAGTCAGGGTCTCCCGAGGGATGAGAACGCTTGTTCGACCACCGGGCACGAGCGTCGAGGTCGCACTGCCTTCCGGATCGACGTTTCTGGACACCCACGCGATGCGACTGGGGGCCCGGAGCACTTGGCGGGTGTCCCCTGAGTCTGGTTGAAAGCCCTTGGGCTCGCACCGCGGGGTCACTGACCGCTTGCTGTGTGCGCCGCCAGCCCAGTGGCGCCTCGGCGGGGCCGATGGCGATTCGGCACGGCGCAACGGAGAGCATGGGGTGAGGCCCCGCAGCTCGATGGAGGGCGTCGGGCTCAACATCGGCGGCGGTGAGTGCCCGATGGGGCCGTTCCAGGCGCAGCTCGGCGACCCCGTGCCCTTCTTCGAGCTCGTGCTGCCGCCGCGGGCGGCGAAGGCCGCCGTTCCGATCCTCGCCGGAGCGTCGATTGCCGGGATCCTCGCAGTCGTGATTCGGCCTCCGACTCCGACCACAGCAGCGAGGCTGGCGTATGCCACCTTCCGAGCGATCCGGCCGAGAACTCGCAGCCGCCGCTGATCGAGCGCTGAGAGGACGCTCCGGACTTCGACGAGATCAGCCTCAGGGTCGGCAGAAGCGTTCGGGCCTGTCTCAGCCGCGGCCAGCGGGCGAATGTGTGACTGGAGACACGAAGTCGGGATCCCTTAACGCGCCCGGAAGGCTCGTGACTTGTGGCCCTTGGTTGGGGGCCAGCCGGCACTCATCAGCGCCTGCGCATATGTCGATAGTCAGGCCATGGACGAGATCACGATCCTCCAGGCCGAGGTCCTCAAGACGCTCGCCAGCCCACGACGGCTCGAGATCCTGCACGTGCTCGCCCGCGGCCCGATCGAGGTCGGTCGTTTGGCCGAGCTCATCGGGGCGACCCAGCCGAATGTGTCGCAGCACCTCGGTGTGCTCCGCGCGGCCGGCATCGTGGAGGCCGAGCGCGATGGCCGTGAAGTTCGGTACCGGCTGGCTGATCCGGACGTCATGGTCGCCTGCGGCGTCATGCGGCGGGTTCTCGAGCGGCGCCTGATCCGTCTCGGCGAGATGGCCTCCAACGGAGCGACGACGCGGACAGCCGTTTCCATCAACGCAACATCGAGGTGATAGCCATGGACGAGCCCCTGAACCTGGTCCTCTTCTCCGGCACCGATGACAAGCTCCAGGCCGCCGCGGTCCTGACCGCCGGCGCGGCCGCGCTCGGCAAGCCGGTCAACATCTTCCTGCAGTACTGGGCGCTCGACGCCTTCCGGGCGGCGAGGATCGGCGAGGACCATGGCCTGGCGCCGGAGGCGGGCCCGGCCGGCCGGATCGCCGTCGATGCGCTGGCCGAGGCGGGCCAGGCGACGTGGGCCGAGACCCTGCGCCAGGCCAAGGACCTCGGCGCCGTGGACATCCAGGCGTGCTCGCTGTCGATGGACCTGCTCCATCTCGAATCGACCGATCTCGACCCGCTCGTCGACGGGGTCGAAGGCGTGACCGCCTTCTACCTCAACGCCGGCGAGGGCCAGGTCGTCTTCATCTGATCAACGAAGTCCGAAAGGAGAACTCCCATGCCAGTCGTCGAGATCACTCGGACGGTCGATGCCCGCGGGCTGTCCTGCCCGATGCCGATCGTGAAGACCGCCCAGGCGGTCAAGCCGTTGCCTTCCGGGGCCGTCGTGGAGCTGCTTGCCACCGACGCCGGGTCGATCAAGGACGTCGCGGCCTGGTGCCGCGCGACCGGCAACGAGCTCATCGAGCAGACATCGGATGGCGCGGTCTACCGCTTCGTCATCCGCCGGAAGTGAGGCCCGCCATGACCACCGAGACACTCGCCCCGTTCGACCCCCTCGCCGTGGCGATCTCCGCCGTCGACGGCGGGCCCGATGCTGCAAGCACGACCGAGGCGCCGACTCCGGTCGCCTCGCCGGCGGACGACGGCCAGGTAGCGACCAAGGATCTCTTGATCATCGATTACAGCGGCGACCTCGAGAAGGTCTGGGCGACGATGATCCTCGCCTCGACCAGCGCGGCGATGGGCGTCAAGACCCGCGTGTTCGTGACGTTCTGGGGTCTCCAGGTGTTCGTCAAGGACTCCAGGCGGATCACCGGCGAGAACTGGATGCAGAGGATGCTGTCCGCGATGCAGCGCCCGGGCATCAGCCACCGAAAGCTCTCGAAGATGAACTTCCTCGGGATGGGTCCGTGGATGATGGGCCGCCTTGCCAAGCAGTACGGCGTCGCCAGCCCCAAGGAGCTCCTCGAGGCCGCCCAGGCGATGGGCGTCGAGTTCATCCCGTGCCAGATGACCATGGACATGTTCGGCCTCAAGCCCGAGGACATGATCGACGGGCATGGGCGAGCCCGCCGGCGCCGCCACCGTCATCGGCCTGATGACCGAGAACTCCACTCCGCTGTTCATCTAAGGAAGGGACCGTTCGCCATGACCGACACCGCCGTCGCCATCAACCGCACCGTCGACGCCCGCGGCAGCTTCTGCCCGGGACCGCTGATGGAGCTCATCCGGGCCATCCGCGAGGGACAGGTCGGCGACGTCATCGCCGTCTATTCCTCGGACAAGGGCTCCAAGACCGACATCCCGAAGTGGGTCGAGAAGGCCGGCCATCGGTTGGTCGCCCTCGACGCCCGCGACGGCTACGACGAGATCGTCGTCGAGAAGACGCGGTAAGGCCATGAAGCGGATCCTCATCCTCGGTGGGGGTGTCGGGGGCACGCTCACCGCCAACCTCCTCGTCAAGAAGCTCCGCCGCCAGGTCAAGGCCGGCGAGGTGACGATCACCGTCGTCGACCAGACCGGCCAGCACACCTACCAGCCGGGCTTCATGTACATCGCGATGGGCGGCGAGCGCGCCGAGAAGCTGCAGCGCCCGGAGCGCGGCCTGCTCGACTCGCGAGTCGGCCTCGTCGTCGGCGAGGTCGAGAAGGTCGACGAGCCGACCCAGACCGTCCATCTGAAGGACGGCGAGCGCCTCGGCTACGACTACCTCGTGCTGGCCACCGGGTCGCGGATCGTGCCCGAGGCGATCGAGCACTTCGACACCGAGGCCCAGCACTTCTACTCCGCCGACGCCGCACTCGAGCTGCGACAGCGCGCTCGACGCCTTCACGGGTGGGCGGATCGTCATCGGGATCGCCGGGATGCCCTACAAGTGCCCACCGGCGCCGCTCGAGGTGTCGTTCCTCATCGAGAGCGAGCTGCGCCAGCGTGGCTTGCGCGACCAGAGCGAGGTTCACTTCTGCTCGCCGATCGGGCGCGCGTTCACGATCGAGAGCGTGTCCGAGATGGCGACGCCGATCTTCGAGGCGAAGGGCATCGAGGTGCACACGTTCTTCAACGTCGAGGCGATCGATCCCGGGCGCAAGGTCGTCCAGAGCCTCGAGGGCGAGGAGCTGCCGTACGACCTGCTCATCCTCGTGCCGCCGCACAAGGGCCAGCAGTTCCTCATCGACTCCGGCCTCGCACCGGCGCCCGGCGGCTGGCTGCCGACCGACCGGGCGACCCTCCAGGTGGGCGGGCGACCGAACGTCTTCGCCCTCGGCGACGCCACCGACCTGCCGCTGTCCAAGGCCGGCTCGACGGCCCACTTCGAGGCGCCCGTCGTGACCGAGCGGATCGTCGCCGCGATCGAGGGTCGTGAGGTCGATCACAAGCACGGCGACTACCTCGGCAAGGTCATGTGCTTCTTCGAGATCGGCGACGGCAAGGGCACGCTCCTCCAGTTCGACTACGAGCACCCGCCCCGGCCGCCGAAGCCGAACCAGCTCTGGCACCTCGGCAAGATCGTCTTCAACAAGACCTACTGGCACACGGTCCCCAAGGGCCGGGTCTGATCAGCTGAGCCGCCGCGGGGCCCGAGTCCCTTTCCTCGGACCCCGTTTCGGCTTCCACCACGCAGGTGATCCAAAATGGCAACAAAGACAGTCACGGTCAGCCTGGATGGCGACGGATCACGGTTCGTCGCCCTGACGGGTAGCGGCCACACGATCGTCATGGACAACGCCGAGGGGGACAGCGGGCCGAGGCCTGCGGAGTTGCTCGTCGTCGCCCAGGCCGGCTGCACGGCAATGGACGTCGTCTCGATCCTGCGCAAGAAGCGACAGGCCTTCACCCGCTACGAAGTGCGCGCGTCGGCGGAGCAGCGCGACGATCCGCCGCCCCACGTCTTCGGGCGGGTGCACATCGTCCACGTCGTGGACGGGCCGGTCGAGATCGAAGCGGTCCGCCGGGCGATCGAGCTGTCGGCGACGAAGTACTGCACGGTCACCGGCAACCTGGCATCCGGCGTGGCCGAGATCCGTCACGCCTACCTCGTCCACGGCGCTGACGGCGAGGAGCGCTACGGCGAAGTGGTCGTCACGGGTCCCAACGAGAGCCCCGATGCCCTTGGCCAGCGGGTCACCACCCGAAGCGCCTGAAGGTTAGCGCGACGCGACTCGTTTCAACGGGTTTGAGGCGCGGTCTGGGCGTGACCGGCGGCAAGAGGTGTCACGTCGTGCGCCGCCGGGAGACCTCCCCGGGCAACCTTCCGGAGGTGACGCGTCCGCCGCGGACGAGGGCGAGGGCCGACAACCGCCGCCCGGCGGGAGCGTCGATCCGACGCGGGTCGCCCTGCAACACGGCCAGGTCGGCGCGTCCGCCGACCTCGAGCGTCGCGTCTGGCGGCCAGAGGACGTCCGGACCCTCGCCGAGCGCCACGACGCTCGCGCCCCGGAGGTCGATGACGTGCGAGTCGCCGCGCGACGTCCCGCGCACGTCGTCGTCGCTCCCAAGCGCGATCACCGTATCCGCGGCCCAGGCGATCGCCGAGACGTCCGGCTCGTCGCGACCCGAGATGACGGTGCCTCCGACCAGGAGCGTGTAGCGGTGCGTCACGGTCGGAGGTTACCCGGTCCGCGATAACTGGGGCGAACGATCCCACTAGTAGATCCAGGGGATGAGGCGCTTCGTTCGTCGCTGGTAGGCGCCGTACCCGGGATGGATAGCCGCCAACCAGGCCTCCTCGCGACGAGACTTTCCGGCGAAGAGAAGGAACAACAGGCCGGCCGTTGCGATCGCGAGGATCGAGCCCGTGACCAACCCCCAGCCGATGGCTCCGAGGACGAGGCCGCTATAGATCGGGTGACGGACCAGGCGATAGGCGCCGGATTCGAGTAGCGGGGCTCCGGCGATCGGCCTTGGAAACGGGCTCAGGCCGGATCGGAGGTCCCAGATGCCTCGCGCCGCCAGGCCACCACCGGAGACGATCGCCACCATCCCGACGACCGAGACGACCGGTCCCCACGGGGCCACGGACCCGTGCCCGGCCAGGTCGCTCAAGCCCGCAATGGCGATGATCGCAAACAGGACGACCTGGGCGACGACCCAACCCTCGCCACGGGGACCGAGTGCCGGGAGTCGGGTGCTCATAAGCAGATGCTAAGCGCGCTCAGCCGGCCGACCGCGTCGACCTGGGCCTACGGCAACAAGTCCGACACACTGCGGCCGGCAAGCGCGGAGGCGCATGGCCGGGCGTCGCGGGAACAGCGGCCGACGCTGCCCCTGGTTGACAGAATGGATTTAGTGCTAAATAATGCGCCGAGTCGAGTCAGACCCGACCCGACACATCCAATCCAAAGCCCGAAGGGAAGTCATCAGTCATGAAACGATCCATCGCCTTCCTCGTGCCAGCGCTCGCGATCGCGATCGCGGCCTGCTCCGCCGCGGCATCACCGAGCGCGGCGACCCACCAGCGCGTCGACGCCGAGCCCGGCATCCACCACCGCCGCATCCCCAAGCGCGGCGCCTTCGGCTTCGGCAGCCGCCATGGCCAAGGACATCGTCCAGACCGCCACCGAGGCGGGCTCCTTCTCCACCCTGCTGACCGCCGTCAAGGCCGCCGGGCTCGTGGAGACGCTCCAGGGCGAGGGTCCCTACACCGTGTTCGCGCCGACCGATGAGGCCTTTGCGGCGCTGCCGGCCGGCACGCTCGACGGGCTGCTCGCCGACAAGGACGGCGCTCAAGAAGGTCCTGCTGTACCACGTCGTCTCGGGGGCCGTGTCATCCGACCAGGTCGTCGGACTCACCTCCGCCGATGTCGGTCGAGGGCTCGCCGATCGCCATCGCCGTCAAGGACGGCATGGTCTACCTGAACGACAGCGCCAAGGTCGTGACTCCCGACGTGATGGCGTCGAATGGCGTCATCCACGTCATCGACAAGGTCATCCTGCCGCCGACCGACTGATCCCACAGACCACCGCATGCCACCCGAGGGTGGGGCCCTGTCTCCTCCGGGCCCCACCCTCGTTCCGAGAAGGACTGCCGCTTGATCGCCACCGACCGACTCATCTCCACGCCGACTGTCGAGCTCCCTGCGTCGCGGGCCGCGTCACTGCGGCGCTGGAACATCGGGCTCGGCCTCGTCCATGCCGTCCAGGCCGTCGCCGTCCTGGCGCTCGCCACCGCCTTCGCGCTGCCGGTCACGGCGACGTTCATGGAGGGGCCGCCGGGCACTGCGGCCGGCGCGCCGACCACCCTGTTCGACGTCTCCGTGGCGTGGGGCGTCGCCCTCTTCCTCCTGCTGTCGGCCGTCTTCCACTGGCTCGTGGCGCTGCCCGGCGTCTTCGGGCGCTACACCTCCGGCCTGGTGGCGCAGCACAACTACTTTCGCTGGGCCGAGTACTCGCTTTCGTCGTCGGTGATGATCGTGCTCATCGCGATGCTGACCGGGATCAGCGATGTCGCGGCGCTGATCGGCATCTTCGCGGCCAATGCGGCCATGATCTTCTTCGGAGCGGTCCAGGAACGATACGAGCGACCGGGCGGCTCGCTGTGGCCGTTCTGGCTCGGGTGCGTCGTGGGATCGCGCCGTGGCTGGCCGTGGGCGTCTACCTTTGGTCGCCCGGTAGTACCGCCGAGCCGCCCGCCTTCGTCTACGCGATCTTCGTCTCGCTCTTCGTCTTCTTCAACATCTTCGCGCTTAACATGTGGCTCCAGTACCGGCGGGTCGGTCGGTGGAAGTCGTACGTCTTCGGCGAGAGGGCCTATTTCATGCTCAGCCTGGTCGCGAAGTCGGCGCTCGCCTGGCAGGTGTTCGCGGGGACGCTGGCGGGTTGATCCCGTCGGACGCTGCCGGCCATCTCAGCCTGCACGAGGCGGCCGATCTTCTCGGGGTCCACTACATGACGATCTACCGTCGCGTCCGGCTGGGGATCCTGCCGGCCCGGAAGATCGGCGGCACGTGGATGGTCGATCCTGCCGATCTCGAGCGGGCCACGACAACGCCCGACCGTGGTCGCCGCCGCCGCGGAAGCCATCCGCGGGTATCGATGTGGCAGGAGCGACTCCAGGCGCGGATGCTCAGCGGTGACGTCGCCGGGAGCTGGCAGGTCATCGAGGCTGCCATGGCCTCGGGCTCGAGCCAGGCGAGATCTATGTCCGCGTCCTCGCGCCGTCGCTGCACGCCATCGGGGCGCTGTGGGAATCGGGTGGCATCTCCGTCGACCAGGAGCATCTCGCGAGCAGTGTGGCCACGACGCTGATCGGACGTCTGGGCCCCCGGTTCGTGCACCCCGGCCGCAAGAAGGGCGTCGTCATCGTCGCGATGCCGCCCGGAGAGCGTCACGGGCTCGGGGTCGCGATGCTCGCCGACATCCTGACCGACGCCGGATACGGGGTCCTCAACCTGGGCCCCGACACGCCGACGGCGTCGCTCGCCGCTGCCATGCGCGATGCGGGACCTCTCGCAGCGGTCGTCGTGAGTGTCGTCGACATCGAGCGTCGTCCGGCAGCCGGACGCCTCTTGGCCGCCGCGCGTCGGGAACGACCGTCGGTTCCGCGCCTGGTCGGCGGAAACGCGGTTCCGGACGAACGCGTGGCGCTCGATCTCGGTGCGGACGGGTGGGTCGCGGATCCGCGAGGGCTCGGCGACCTGATCGAAGCGCTCAGGGCACGGGCGTGATGATCCCCCTGCCCCCTCCCGTCGCGGGTGTCCCGTTCGATCTGGAGACCGCCGCCGGCCGGGTCACCGGCTACCGGCTGGGCGAGGGTCGGACGGTCCTGCTCCTGCACAGCTTCAACGCGGCCGGTTCCGGGATCGAGCTCGCTCCGCTGGCGTCACGGCTGGCCGAGCACCGACGAGTCGTGCTCGTCGACTGGCTCGGATTCGGCACATCGGATCGGCCCGACGCGCCCTACGGCTGGGCACTCTACGGCGAGCAGCTCGAGCGCATCCGGGTGGCCGCGCTGCAGCCGGGCGAGACCTCCGTCGATGTCGTCGCGCTCTCGCTGCCGGGGCAGTATGTCGTCGTCGCCGCCGCGGAGCATCCGCAGCGCTTCGGCCGCATCGTCCTCATCAGTCCGACCGGATTCGGCCGCTTCAAGGGCACTGCCGGCCGAACCTCCCGGAACATCTACCGGTTCCTGCGCCTGACCGGGATCGGTCGGCTGCTGTTCGCGGTGCTCGCTCGGCGCCAGGTGATCCGCTGGTTCCTCCGGCAGATCTTCGCGGATCCGGAGCAGGTCCCGCGGGAGTACGAGCGGTACTGCTGGCGGACCTGCCAGCAGCCGGGCGCCTTCCGAGCTCCGCTGGCGTTCGTCTCCGGGTTGCTCAATGACCCCCGGGCGGAGGGCGCCTACCAGCGGCTCGCGAACCCGACGCTCCTCCTCTTCGGGGATCATCCGCGCTTCACCGACCCCGCGGCCGCGGAAGCGCTCGTCGCCGCGAACGGCGACCTGGAACGGATCACGATCGAGCACGCCGGGGATCTCCCCCAGCTGGAGCAGCCGGACGAGACCGCGGCCGTGATCGACCGGTTCCTGGCCTAGTTCTCATACTCGCGTCATGCGGATCCTCGTCGTCGGCGCGAGCGGCTACATCGGCGGGCGGCTCGTCCCGCTGCTCGCGGCGCGGGGACACGAGCTCGTCCTGATGAGCCGCGACGCGCGGCCCCTCGCCGCCCGGTTCCCGCAGGCGACGGTCGTCGTCGCCGACCTGCTCGACCCTTCGACGTTGCCATCGGCGCTCGAGGGGATCGACGTCGCCTACTACCTGGCGCACTCGATGGGTGCGGGTGAACGGCAGATTCGCCGAGCGGGACCGGCAGGCAGCCCGCAACTTCGCCCAGGCGGCGAAGCGTGCCGGCGTGTCGCGGATCATCTACCTCGGCGGTCTGGGCGACGATTCCGCCGACCTCTCCCACCACCTGGCCAGCCGCCACGAGACCGGCGCCCAGCTCGCCGCACACGGCGTGCCGGTCACCGAGTTCCGGGCGGCGGTGATCATCGGATCCGGCAGCGCGTCGTTCGAGATCCTGCGCCACCTGACCGAGCGCCTGCCGATCATGATCACGCCCCGTTGGGTGGCGACGCGCTGCCAGCCGATCGGGATCGCCGACGTGCTCGACTACCTCGTCGGCGCGCTCGACCACCCGGAGGTGACGGGCATCGTCGAGATCGGCGGTCCCGACATCCTCTCGTACGGCGACATGATGCGGGCGTACGCCCGCCTCCGCGGCCTCCGTCGGCTGATGATCCCGGTCCCGGTGCTCACACCCCGGCTCTCGTCGTACTGGGTGAATCTGATCTCGCCGGTGCCGGCACGGATCGCCCGGCCGCTTATCGAGGGCCTTCGCAACGAGGTCGTCGTCCAGGGATCCCGGCCCGGCCGCCGCGTTCGGCCTCGAGCCGCTTTCCTATGTCGAGGCGCTCGGGCAGGCGATCGATCGGACTCGACCCGCAACGACGTCGAGTCCACCTGGTTCGACGCGCTCGCCGCATCGGATCGGGCGAGCCTCTCGTCGGTCACCTCCCGCGAGGGGATGATCGTCGAACGTCGGGAGCGGGTCGTCGCCGCGCCGCCGGAGCAGATCTTCGCCGAGGTGGAGCGCCTCGGCGGCGACGCGGGCTGGCCGTACGCGAACCTGCTCTGGAGGATCAGGGGACTCGTGGATCGCCTGGTCGGCGGCGTCGGGATGCGCCTCGGACGCCGCGACCCCGACCATCTCCGGGTCGGCGACGCGCTCGACTTCTGGCGGGTGGAGGAGGTCCGGCGGCCGACCCTGCTCCGCCTGCGGGCGGAGATGAAGGTCCCCGGCCGGGCGTGGCTCCAGTACGAGGTGATCGCGACCGAGGGCGGCAGCCGTCTCGTCCAGACGGCGTTCTTCGAGCCAAAGGGGCTGCCTGGTCTCGCCTATTGGTACGCGCTCTACCCGGTGCACGGTCTGATCTTCCGCGGGACGCTCCGCGTCCTCGCGGAGCAGGCCGTCCGCCGGGCTGAGGGCGGGCCAAGGGCTCTTCCGACGTGATCTTCGGCGTCGGGCGCCTGGAGGGCGAGATCACTTGTCCGGGTCTGGGTCGAGCGGAAGGAGGCCGATCGCCTCAGTTCTGTCGGCGATCAGTCGGTCGCACGCTTCGCCGGTATGTGGAGCCCTGTCCCCAGTAGCGGCCTGGCCAGGATCGGGGTTAGCGACCCGGATGCGTCGCGATAGGTGGTGAGCGATCGCGCTCGGGCCTCACGGGGCTCGACGATCGGCCCGACGTAGGCCCCGGGTGGCGGTGCATGGATCACCTCGCGCGACATTCCGGCCAACTCGGGGACCCATCGACGCACATACGCCCCGTCGGGATCGTGGCGGATCGCCTGGAGCGTCGGGTTGAAGATCCGGAACCACGGTTGTGCGTCCGTCCCCGTCGACGCCGCCCATTGCCAGCCGCCGTTGTTGCTGGCCGGATCGCCGTCGAGGAGGTGCTCCATGAAGTACTGCTCGCCCACCCGCCAGTCGACGCCGAGATGCTTGGTGAGGAACGATGCGGCGATCATCCGCGCCCGGTTGTGCATCCAGCCGGAAGTTGTGAGCTGGTGCGACGCGCCCGCGGACCGCGAACCGGCACGACCTCGACGATCGCCGCGTCGACGACCGGGTAGCCGGTTCGACCGGTTTGCCACGCGTCGATGATGCGAGGGTCGCCGCGCATGAACACGGGCGATTGGCCGAGCGGAAGCGTCCGCCGTGGAGACGCTCGTCGATCACGAACAGGGGGGCGATCCGGTCGCTGTCGGCCTGCGCAGCGGTCAGCGCGGGGTGGTCGTGAAGACGCAGGTCTCGACGGAACCAGACGACACTTGCCGTCACGGCATCTCAGCCGAGCCCGCGTCGCAGATGGGTCCAGCCTGGACGTCCACGATCAGAAGTTGACCAGCGGACCGATCGGGTCGTGCGAACCCATCACGAGCCCCCTCGCACGAGTCGGCGGACGATGTCGATGGCCGGATCCATCGCGTCGGGTAGGACGAGAACGCCCTCGCGATCGGCGACCCGCGGCGCCGCGCGGCCGCCGACGGCGACCGTGGGCCTTGCTGCCGAACCGACGAGTGCCTCGATCGTCTCGGACGCTGGCGCCACATCAGGCTCACCCAGGACGCCGATGACGGCGACCCGCGCATGGGTCGTCTCGGCGGCCCGCACCCAGCTGGCGACCGGGACGTTGGCCCCCAGGTACAGGACCGTCAGGCCGCGCCGCCGCGCACCAACGGCGAAGCCCAGCGCGCCGATCTCGTGCTGCCCGCCGGGTGGCATCCCGACGATGACCTCGAACCCGTACCCGGGGACGGCCGCCGCGTCGAAGAACCTCGCCAGGCGCCGGCGAATCGTCTCGCTCGCGACGTGTTCCATCGCGACGTCGATCGTCCCGTCTGCCCAATCCTCGCCGATGGCGCGCAACGCCGGAAACACGACGTGGCTGACCGCGGTCTCGAAACGCTCCGCGGCGAACGCCTCGTCGAGAGCCTGCTCCATCGCGGTGACGTCCATCAGCGGGTCGCAGCGCGGATGGCATCGACGAGGCCCGTCGTCGTTGATGCCGGATCGGCATCTCCAGCCACGGCGTCTCCTCGCCTCGCTCGTGCGACGAGCTCCGCCAGCCCGCCGCCCGCCGCCAGGACCTGATCGGCGGCCTGACTCGGGCGTACCCCCTCCACCTCGACGAGATGGCGCATCGCGAGCAATCGATCCAGGGCGTCGTCGTCGTACAGCCGATAGCCGCTCGCCGTGCGCTCCGGCAGGACGACGCCGTAGCGGCGCTCCCAGGCCCGGATGGTGGGGATCGTCAGCCCACTCCGGATCGCCGCCTGCTTGATGGTGTACATGGTTTGTCGACCTTACCACAAGCACCACGCTTGACAAAGGATGTCAATCACCCCTATCGTCGCAACTCAACATTCGACAAAGGATAGACATATTGCTCGCAACCCTAATCGATCAGCTTCTGGAGATCACGGTGATCGGCAGCTTCTCGCGCATCGGCTATGACATTCGCAGCCGCGCGTTCGACTGGATGGCGCCGACCGTCGACTCCCTTGCCGGACGGACGATCCTGCTGACCGGCGCGACATCCGGTCTCGGACGCGAGGCCGCGAATCAGCTCGCCACGCGTGGCGCCCGGGTCGTCCTCCTCGGACGCGACGACGCGAAGCTCGCGGCCGTCCGCGACGACCTGGTGCGCGACCACCAGGCAGATCGCTTCCCGACCGTCGTTGCCGACATGTCGTCGCTGGCATCCGTGCACGGCGTCGTCGAACGAGTCGTCTCGACCGAGCCGCGACTGGACGTCGTCATCGACAACGCCGGCGCGATGTTCCGGACACGGCAGACCAGCCCGGACGGCATCGAGTCGACGCTGGCCACGATGGTCGTGGGTCCGTTCGCCCTGATCTCGGGTCTCATGCCGCTCCTGCGCGCGACGTCGGCGGCGCGGGTCGTATCGGTGACGTCCGGCGGCCAGTACGCGCAACGGCTCGACCTCGATGACCTGCAATCCCGCACGCCGCCATTCGACGGCACGCGGGCATACGCGCGCGCGAAGCGGGCGCAGGTCTGCCTGATGCGCGAATGGTCACGCCGGACCCCGAGGGAGCAGGTCGCGTTCAGCGCGATGCACCCGGGTTGGGCCGACACACCCGGCGTGGCATCGGCGCTGCCCGGGTTCCACCGCGCGATGGGCCCGCTCCTGCGAACACCGCAGCAGGGCGTGGACAGCATGGTCTGGCTGGCTGCGGACCCGCGTGGGCCTGAGCTCGGCGGGCCGGCTGGTCCTCGACCGCCGCGCCCGACCGTTCGATCGCCTCCCCTCGACTCGGGTGGCCCCGAGCTGACCGGCGCCGGCTCTGGGACACCGTCGTCCGGCTGGCGGGCATCCCCGATCCCGCGCCCGAGCCGGCCCGCGGAGCGACGTCGTGACGCGCCTGAGCGAACGGATCGTCACCGACCTGCCGATCGAGATGGCCTTCGACTTCATCGCCGACTTCGCCAATTCGGCAGTCTGGGATCCCGGCGTGGCCTGGGCCCGGCGACTGGAGTCGATCGACGAGCCTGTCGGCGTCGGCACGACCTACGAGCTTGGCGTCCGGATGGGCGGGCGCGTCGCCCCGATGACGTACCGCATCGAGCGTTTCGAACGGCCTGTGCGTGTCGTTCTCGTCGGGGCGGGATCCGGCGTCGACGCGATCGACCACATCCATTTCGAGCGTAGCGGTGACGGGACGGCGATCCACTACACGGCGGATATCGGGCTACGCGGGCTCCGCCGGCTCATCCAGCCGCTGCTGGGCGGCACGTTCGAGAAGATCGCTCGCGATGCGGCGACCGGCATGGCCGACACACTCGCGGCGTTGTCCGAGACCGCCCGCCACGACCGGAGCGGTCGCTGATGCGCATCGCCATCGTCGGGGCAGGCGTCAGCGGGCTCAGTGCCGCCTACGCCTTGCACCGCGAACACGACATCGCGCTGTACGACGCCGAGTCACCGGTCGGCGGGCATGTGCACACCGTCACGGTCGACACGGCGGACGGTCCGCTCCCGGTCGACATGGGCTTCATCGTCCACAACGACGTCACCTATCCGACGTTCCTCGGCATGATCGGCGAGCTCGGGGTGCAGACCCAGCCGAGCGACATGTCCCTCGGCTCCGCCTGCCGCGGCTGTGGCGTCGAGTTCAGCTCGCGCGGCGCTCGTGGTTGGTTCGCCCGACCGGGCGTCGCGATGCGCCCCGGACACTGGCGGCTCCTCCCGGACATCCTGCGGTTCTACCGCGATGCTCGTCGTCGCCTCGATGACGGCGCGCCATCGCGATCGACGCTCGGCGACTACCTTGGCGAGATGCGGTTCGGTGCCGGTTTCCGCGACCACTTCATCGTGCCGATCACGTCAGCAGTGTGGTCCACGGCGTCGGCCGACATCCTCGACTACCCGCTGGACTATCTCCTGCGCTTCCTCGACCAGCACGGGTTGATCGGGGTCGGCCGGTCGCTCCAGTGGCGGACGATCACGGGCGGCTCGATGGTCTACGTGGAGCGGATCCTCGACCGGATCGGTCGCGACGTGGTCCGGGCGGGTGACCCGGTCGTCGACGTCGAGCGCGACGGGACGGGGATCCGCGTTCGGACGGCGGCGGGCACGAGCGATCGGTTCGATGCCGTCGTGCTCGCCACCCACGCCGATGATGCGCTTCGGATGCTTCGGGATGCCGACGGTCGAGAACGCCAGGCGCTCGATGGCTTCGCATACACGACGAACCGGGTCGTCCTGCACACCGACGAACGGTTGCTGCCGCTACGTCCCGCAGCGCGCGCGTCGTGGAACGTCGACCAGGCCGACTGCCGGCGCACGGGCGAGCTCCTGACGATGACCTACCACATGAACCGGCTTCAGTCGCTGTCGGGGCCTGTCCAGTACTGCGTGTCGGTCAATCCCGACGAGCGCCTTGACCCGGCGCGGATCCTGGCGGATCGCTCGATGCGCCATCCGAGCTACACCTTCGCCACGCTCGACGCGCAGGACGCGGTCGAGGGGATCCAGGGTTGGCGCCGGACGTGGTACGCCGGAGCGCACCTCGGCTACGGGTTCCACGAGGACGGATGCCGGTCCGGTTTCGCGGCAGCCGAGCGCATCGCCGCCGCGGCGATCGAGGAGCGGGCAGCATGAGGTCGCACCTGCTCGAGGGCGTCGTCCGGCACCGCCGCGCACGCCCCTTCGTCTACGGGCTGGAGCACGGCGTGTTCTACGCCGCGCTGGACCTGGATGAACTGGACGACGTCGAGCGGTCGTCGCGTCTGCTGCGGCGCAATGGCCGTGGGCTCGTCGCGTTCCACGACGCCGACCACTTGATCCCGCCGGCAGGCGACGTTCGATCGGCGTTCCTCGATCACCTGCGCGCCGAGGGTATCGACTCGACCGGCTGGCAGGTCACCCTGGTCGCGAACCTGCGGGTCGCCGGCTACGTCTTCGACCCGGCCAGCTTCTTCCTGTGCCGCGACCGGGATGGCAACCTGCGCGTCGTCGTCGTGGAGGTCCACAACACGCATGGCGAGCGTCACCTCTACACGCTCGGACCCCGCACGGACGACCCGACGACCTTCGCGGCCGCGATGGACAAGTCGTTCTACGTCTCGCCATTCATCGAGGTGCGTGGCGGGTACGAGGTCCGGATCCGCGATGAGCCGTCGCGCCTGCGCATCACCATCAACCAGCAGCAGCCCGAGGGCCTCGAGCTGCACGCGAGCCTTGATCTCGCGCGCCGGCCTCTCACCGACCTGGTCCTGGCGCGGATGCTCCTGCGCCATCCGTTCCTGCCGCAGCGGACCATCGCCCTCATCCACTGGCACGCGCTGCGCCTGTGGTTGCGGGGGGCCCGCTTCCGCCGGCATCGCGAGGTCGCCCGATGAGCGACGCCGGCCGGAGTGTCACGACGAGCCCGTCCCGCCGCGTCGCTCCCGATTCCCTGCTGGAGGGTGTGGCCTGGCGGGTCGGGCTGGCCGCCGCGGAGCGGATCGGTGTGGGACGGCTGACGGTCGTCCTGCCCGACGGGTCGTCACGGGTCTTCGGCGACCCCGCCGCCACCCATACCGGGGAGATCCGGATCCACGACGTCGCCGCCCTCACGCGGATCCTCGCCCGCGGTGAGACGGGCATCGGCGAGGCGTACATGGATGGGACGTGGTCCAGCCCGGACCTCCCGGCGCTGCTTCGGCTCGGCGCGCTGAACCGGCAGGCGCTCGACCTGTCGGGCGGCTGGTTCCGGATCCCGATGCAGCTCGGCCGAACGCTCTCGCATCGTGCGCGCCGCAACACCAGGAGCGGGAGTCGCCGCAACATCGCCGCCCACTACGACCTGGGCAACGACTTCTACCGTCTGTTCCTCGACGAGTCGATGACCTATTCGAGCGCGGTCTTCGCCTCGCCCGATCAATCGCTGGCCGATGCCCAGTCGAACAAGTACCGCATCGTCGCGGCGAACGCGGGCCTCCAGGCGGGGCAGCACGTCCTGGAGATCGGCACGGGCTGGGGTGGGTTCGCGCTGTACGCCGCCGGCGAACTCGGCTGCCGGGTGACGACGATCACCATCTCGCGCGAGCAGCTCGAGCTGGCGAGATCGCGCGTGCGAGCGGCTGGGCTCGCGCACCTCGTCGACGTCCAGCTCCGCGACTACCGCGACATCGAGGGGATGTACGACGCGATCGTCTCGATCGAGATGCTCGAGGCGGTCGGAGCCGAGTACCTCGGAACGTTCTTCGAAACGTGCGATCGCGCACTGCGCCCCGGTGGACGGCTGAGCCTGCAGGCCATCACGTTCCCGGATGCCGCCTACGAACGACAGCTGCGCGGCGCCAACTGGATCCAGACCTACATCTTCCCGGGCGGCCTGTGCCCGTCGCTTGCGACCATCGAGCGGGCGACCCGCCAGACCACGCTGCTCGTCACCGGCGTCACCGACATCGCCGCCGACTACGTCCGGACGCTGCGCTCGTGGCGCGAGGCGTTCCTCGATCGAGTCGACGACGTGCGGGCGCTCGGCTTCGACGATCGGTTCATCCGGATGTGGGAGTACTACCTCGCCCTCAGCGAGGCCGGCTTCGCGACCGGTCTCAGCCAGGACCTGCAGATCGTGCTGGAGAAGTCACGGGGCGTCATGCGCGCTCCCGGTCCCTGAAAGCTCGGCCCTCAGCTCGCGGGGTCCCGACGTACCATCGGCGCGCACGCCAAAGACCGCCTCGGCGTAAGCCGGGGCGGTCTGTGCTGCCGCCTGCACAGGATCGGGGGTAGGCCGATCGAGCGCGCAGCGTGTCCGGAGTCGAGGGCCTAGACGGCGACGGGCATCCCGCGGAAGAGGGCGAGGTCACCGATCTGGGTGGTCAGCAGCCGAACTCGCTCGGCGATGTTCGTCTGGACCCAGGTCGTCGCCATCGTGGCCGACTTGTGGGCCTGCTCGCGAGTCTCCCAGATGCTGATCGCGACGACCTTGTGGTCGCCGGCATCGACCAGTCCGTAGTTCACGAAGCCGGGCTCTTTCGCGAAGGTCGGCAGGAGGCCCTTCTCGACGATACCGGTCAGCTCGTCGAAGCTGCCCTTGGTCAGGTCGTACGTGGAAAGTCTGGTGTACTGCATGTGTTCTCCTCTGGTCATCTGTGCGGCCAAGTCGACACGAAGCGGGATATGCCGGTGGCTCGCCGTCGTTCGAAGGGCCAGAGGATCAAGCGGTTCGCAGCCTTGCAGCCGAATAGGCGCACTCTAGCACGTATCATCTCGAAACACTAGTGTTATATTCGCAACTAGTACGTTACATACCTATACAGGTGATTTCAGGTGCCAAGGATCGAATTCGAGGCGGACACGGAGGAGCAGTTGCTGGCGCTCGCCTGGCGCTGGGTCATGGGTCCAAAGCGAGATGCGGAAGGGCCGGTCCCGGATCAGGCCGATCACGCCGATCTGCGGCGTCGCCAACTGGGCGAGGTGCTGAACGCCATCCGCGGGGCCGACAGCCGCCGACTGCTACGCGAGGTCGCGGAACTGGCCAGCCGAGACGAGGCGCTCGTCCTTGATGCCGAGCTTGCCGCCAGGTACGGGAAGCGCACAGGTACTGCGTTCGCCGGCATCGTCGCCGGGCCCAACAAGGTCATGCGCCGGGTCGCCCGCCGAGACCTGATCGTCTGGGATGCCGACGCGCGGGGCTACCGGATGGATCCCGTCGATGCCGAGATCGTCCTCCAGCGCTGGCCGGCAGTGTAGGGAACCAGATCTCGCGACACGCCGCGAACGGAGAACGGGGGAGGCAGGGGCCTGCCTAGCTCTCCAGCCGGCGCCCGTTATCGCGCCTTGACCGCCGCCGGGCGCGATACCACGCAAGGTACTCCAGGAGCTCCTCACGCTCGTCGTCGGTCAGATCTGCGAATAGCGCTGCGCCTACCGTTGCCGTGGCGTTGTCCTCGCTCTCGCCTGGGACGCGATAGCCGCTGAGGCGCATCAGGTCAGCGTACGGAACGGCCAACGCCTCGCTGAGCTGCTGGAGGACATGCGGCGAGGGCTTCTTGACCGCGTCGTTCTCGAGCTTATTCAGGTAGGCAGGGGAGATGCGCGCCGCACGCGCGGCGTCGATCGCCGTCAACTCGCGCACCTCACGCGCCTGCTTGAGCATGGCTCCGAACGACAATCCCACCAACTACTCGCTCTACAGTGGACACCTGTACACTACAGTTGACAATACCACCGTCCTGTGGTTCACTGCAAGCACGGCAGCGGCCCTCAATGGATCTCCGGCGATGGATCAGTGCCACCTTCCCGGAACGAAGGTCGGCGGCACGCTGGCGCGCCACCCGCTCTCGTCGCGCACGGCTAGGCCGCGCGACGTCGGGACCGGCGACCTAGGAGGTATCTGTGTTGGCCACAGCCACAACCACGAAGCGTCCGGCTCGCAGCACCAAGCGTGCCTCGGTCACACCTACAAGGGAACGCTTGTCCCGGAAACAACTTCGCCCGCTCGGCGACCGGGTGGTCGTTGAACCAACGCCCCACGACGAGATGACGAAAAGCGGCATCTTGATCCCCGATACCGTCAAGGAGAAGCCCCAGAAGGGGACGATCCTGGCGGTCGGCCCGGGTCGGATCCTGGACGACGGGAAGCGCGAGCAGATCGATGTGAAGAAGGGCGACAAGGTCCTCTACGCGAAGTACGCGGGCACCGAGTTCAAGATCGATGACGTGGACCTGCTCATCGTCAGCCAGAAGGACATCCTCGCGGTCGTCGCGGACTGATCCATCACCTGTTGACTCAGCGCCGGATCGGCCCGATGGACAGACCGGCGCTCTCGGAAGGGAAACCACACGCCATGGCCAAGCAGCTGATCTTCGACGACATGGCTCGACGGGGCCTCAAGCGCGGCGTCGACCGCCTGGCCGACGCTGTCCGGGTAACGCTCGGCCCAAAGGGTCGGAACGTCGTCCTGGACAAGAAGTTCGGGTCTCCCACCATCACCAATGACGGGGTGACGATCGCCCGCGATATCGAGCTCGCGGACCCGTTCGAGAACATGGGCGCGCAGCTCGTCAAGGAAGTCGCGACCAAGACCGACGACGTCGCCGGCGACGGCACGACCACCGCGGTCGTCCTCGCCCACGCCATGGTCAGCGACGGCCTTCGGAACGTCACCGCCGGCGCCAACCCGATGCAGATCAAGGGCGGGATCGAGAAGGCGGTGGATGCCGTCGTGGACGAGATCAAGCGTGTCGCCCGCCCCGTCGACAACCGGGAGCAGATCGCGGCGGTCGCGTCGATCAGCGCGGCCGATCCCGAGGTCGGCGAGATCATCGCCGAGGTGATGGACAAGGTCGGCAAGGACGGCGTCATCACCGTCGAGGAAGGCCAGAGCCTCGGCCTCGAGAAGGAGTACACCGAGGGCATGCAGTTCGACCGGGGCTACCTCTCGGCGTACTTCGTGACCAACCCCGATCGCATGGAGGCGGTCCTCGAGGATCCGCTCCTGCTCATCACCGACAAGAAGATCTCGAGCGTCCAGGACATGCTGCCGGCCCTCGAGAAGGGCGTCCAGCAGGGCAAGCCCATGCTGATCATCGCCGAGGACATCGACGGTGAGGCCCTCGCGACCCTCGTCGTCAACAAGCTCCGCGGCACGGTCTCGGTCCTCGCCGTCAAGGCGCCGGGCTTCGGCGATCGGCGCAAGGAGATGCTCCGCGACATCGCGATCCTGACCGGCGGCACGGTCATCTCGGAAGAGGTCGGCCGCAAGCTCGACTCGGTCACGGCCGAGGACTTCGGCACCGCCCGCCGCGTCGTCGCGACCAAGGACGACACGACGATCATCGATGGCGGCGGCTCGGCCGACCAGATCAAGGGCCGCATGACCCAGATCAAGGCCCAGATCGAGGAGACGACCTCGGACTACGACAAGGAGAAGCTCCAGGAGCGCCTCGCCAAGCTGTCGGGTGGCGTCGCGGTGATCAAGGTCGGCGCGGCCACCGAGGTCGAGCTCAAGGAGAAGAAGCACCGCATCGAGGATGCGCTCTCGACGACCCGCGCGGCCGTCGAGGAGGGCCTCGTCGCCGGCGGTGGGACGACGCTCCTGCAGGCCATCCCCGCGCTCGACAAGATCAAGCTCGAGGGCGACGCCCAGGTCGGGGTCGACATCGTCCGCAAGGCGCTCGAGGCGCCGGCGCGCCAGATCGCGGACAACGCCGGTGCGCCCGGCGAGGTCGTGGTCCAGCACGTCAAGGGCCTCAAGTCGGGACAGGGCTACGACGCCCTCACCGGTGAGTACGGCGACCTGTTCAAGAAGGGCATCGTCGACGCCGCCAAGGTGACCCGCTCGGCCCTCCAGAACGCCGCCTCCATCGCCGCGATGGTCCTGACCACGGAGACGCTGATCTCGGACATCCCGGAGAAGAATCCAGCGCCAGTCGGCGCCGGCGCCGGTGCCGGCTACGGGGATATGGACTTCTAGTCCAGCATCCCAGCGCCAACGCACGAAGCCCGGGCTACCCGCTCGGGCTTCGCGATTCTCCGAGTAGTACGAGCGAATTCCCCGCGACCGATCCGGCCGTCAGGCGGTCCGTCGGGCGGTCAGCTCGGCGACCCACTCGTGCAGCCGGCCGAGGTGCTCGGCGTAGTGCTCGCTGCCGGTCTTGCGGATCCACCACGCCGCCTCGTCGTCGGGCTCCGCCATCCGGTACCACTCCTGCAGCAACCGGGATCGACCGGCATTCGCCTGGCTCCAGGCGACCTCCCACGACTGACCATGCATCGCGGCCAGGAACTGGGCGTTGAGGGCGTCGATGTCGATGTCGTGGCCCCCGTACGTCCCGGCGCTGATGCGTTCGAACTGGATGGCTGCCTGGGCCATCCATGTGCCGAGGTGGGCGACCACGTCGCGGATCGCCCAATCCGGGTCGCGGTAGTAGCCGGGCTCGAGGCACTCGGCCGGACTCAGCGACCGCACCAGCGCCGACAGCTCGTACCAGCCCTGGCGTTCCGCCTCGATCTCCGTGGCGTAGGGATGCCCCCGGTCGACGCTGGTTCCCGTCGTCATCGGGGCGACTCTACACCCGGCAGGTCCCATACGATGCGCGCGTGGACGACGCGACCGCGACCAGGCTCCTCGACCTTGCCGAGGACGCCGCCCCTCGCCTGCTCGGCCCGGACGCGGCCACCTCGGTGGACCGCCTCGAGCGCGAGGATGCCCACCTTCACGCGGCGATGGCGTGGTTCGTCGAGGAGGGTCGCCCCGATGCGGCGCTCCGCCTGGCGAATGCGCTCTACCGGTTCTGGATCACGACCCGGCGGTTCGAGGATGGCGCGACCGCATTCGACTTGGTCCTCCGCTCGGGCGCCGGCGACGATCGGCTCCGTGGACGGGCCTTCCTCAACGCCGGCTTCATGCCGTTCTGGCTGGGCCACGACCAGCGGGCGGCGACGCTCTTCGACGCGGCGCTGGGGATGGGCCGTCGACTCGACGATCCGTCGCTGGTGTCCGGTGCGCTCGGGGGTCTGGCCAGGATCGCATTGCGGGACGATGTCGCGGAGGGGCGACGGCTCGCCGCCGAGGCGCTCGAGCTGAGCGAGGCCGCCGGGGACGAACCCGGCATCTCGAATGCCCTGCACCTCCTGGGCGTCGGCGCCCAGATCGCCGGCGACCTGCCCGAGGCGCGCGAGTGGATGACCCGTCGACTGGTGCTGGCGCGCGCCGAGGGCAACGTATTCGTGGTCGCGTCCGAGGCGAGCAACCTGAGCATGGTCGAGCGCCAGCTCGGCGACCTCGACACAGCCGAAGCACTCGCTCGGGAGGTGCTCGAGATCGGCCAGCGGACGGGCGAGCGGTTCACCACACCATTCGCCATCAGCGGGCTGGCGGCGATCGCGACCGAGCGCGGCGATCTCGAGCGTGGCGCAACGCTGATCGGGGCCGCCGAAGCCATGATGGAGGCGTCGCAGATGGCGTGGCCGCCGGACGAGCGGCCCCACTACGAGCGGACACTCGCGGCGCTCGGTGAGGGGATGGCACCGGCGGCGTTCGCGCGCGCACGAGCGGCGGGACGGGCATTGAGCTCGGACGACGCGCTCGGCTTCGCGCTGCGTGGTGATGCCGGCGCCATGGGCGCCTCGGGGCAGGGGCGCTAGACTTCCTGGACACGCGCGTCGAACTCGCCTTGCGGGCCAGGGGGATGACCGAGGACCTCTCCACACGTGGACCGGAGCAACCGCGACGCTTCAGCCGGCTCTGGCGGCTGGCGCCGTTCGCGGCCGGGGCGCTGGTGGCCTTCGGCGCGGTCCTGCTTGCCGGCGTCCTGTTCCCCGCCCCACGGCTCAGCCAGGACGACGTCGACACGACCGTCGCCGAGGCGCTCGCGTCCGTCACTCCGGCGCCGGCGTACTCGGAATTCGTCTATCGGGCGGTCCGGCCATCGCTGGTCCTCGTCAGGACGACCGCTGCCGAAGGGACCGGTGACCCGACCCGGGACGACGGCTTCGGGAGCGGCGTGATCGTGAACCTCGCCGGCGACATCCTCACGAGCTACCACGTCGTGGCCGGGGCGGGCACCGTCGAGCTGACCTTCGCGGACGGGACGGAATCGGATGCCGAGGTCATCGCCACCGAGCCGGACATCGACATCGCGGTCCTCCGGGCGGAGCGGCCACCGATCGAGATGGTCCCGGCCACGCTCGGCGATCCCGGCGGCGTCCAGGAGGGTAGCGAGGCGTACACGCTGGGCAGTCCGTTCGGCCTCGCGGGCTCCGTGAGCGCCGGGGTGATCTCCGGGCTCGACCGAACGTTCCGGCTCGAGGAGACTGACCAGGTGCTCCGCGGGCTCATCCAGATCGACGCGGCGGTCAATCCGGGCAACTCCGGTGGACCGTTACTGAATCGAGAGGGTCACGTGATCGGCATCGTGACCGCGCTCCTCAACCCGAGCGGCGACGACGTGTTCGCCGGCATCGGTCTCGCTGTGCCGATCAACGTGGCGGGCGGCGCAGCCGGCCTGCCGCCGTACTGAGCAGCAGCGCACAGGGAGGCACGAGTGGAGCAGCAGACCAGCCAGGATCCGGCGGCCCCGATGGAGCGCCTGCTGTACGAGGTCAAGAAGGTCATCGTCGGCCAGGACCACCTGTTGGAGCGATTGATCGTCGCCCTGCTGGCGCGCGGCCACATCCTCGTGGAGGGCGTGCCCGGCCTCGCCAAGACGATGGCCATCCGGACGCTCGCGGAGGCGATCGGCGGCGAGTTCAAGCGGATCCAGTTCACGCCCGACCTCGTCCCGGCCGACCTGATCGGCACGCGCATCTACAACCAGAAGACCGGCGACTTCGGGACGACCCTCGGGCCCGTGTTCTGCAACCTGCTCCTCGCCGACGAGATCAACCGTGCGCCGGCCAAGGTCCAGAGCGCCCTCCTCGAGGTTATGCAGGAACGCCAGGTCACGATCGCCCGCGAGACCTACAAGGTGCCCGATCCGTTCCTCGTGTTGGCGACCCAGAACCCGATCGAGACCGAGGGCACGTACGCCCTGCCCGAGGCGCAGATCGACCGGTTCATGCTCAAGGTCCTCGTCGGCTACCCCAACCCGACCGAGGAGTTCGTGATCGTCGAGCGGATGACCGGGCCCGTGCCGAGCGCCCACGAGGTGCTCTCGACCGAGGCGCTCCTGTCGATGCAGGAGGCGGCCGACCGCGTGTTCGTCGACCCGGCGCTCCTCGACTACGCCGTCCGGCTCGCGACCGCGACGCGCGACCCGGCCGCCTACGGACTCGGCGAGCTCAGTCGCTACATCACGTTCGGCGCGAGCCCGCGCGCGTCGATCAACCTCATCCTGACCGCCCGCGCGCTGGCGTTCGTCCGCGGCCGCGACTACGCGCTGCCCGAGGACGTGCTCGACATGGCCCTCGACGTGCTGCGGCATCGCCTCGTGCTCTCGTTCGAGGCGCTCTCCGACGACGTCACCAGCGACGACCTGCTGGCCACGATCATCGAACGCATCCCCGTCCCCGTCGTCCCGCTGCGCGACCATGGCAACGTCCACGTCGGCGCCTGAGCGCATCCTCCAGCGCCTCGACTGGAAGGTCATCAGGCGCCTGGACGGTCAGCTCCAGGGCGACTACCGGACGCTGTTCCACGGCAACGGCGTCGACTTCGCCGACCTGCGCGAATACCAGTACGGCGACGACGTCCGCTACATCGACTGGAACGTCACCGCCCGGACGTCGACGCCCTACATCCGCGAATACGTGGAGGACCGCGAGATCACGGCCTGGTTCCTCCTCGACCTGAGCCCGTCGGTCGACTTCGGGACGCCCGACTCCGAGCGCGAGAAGCGGACCGTCCTCATCGACTTCGTCACGACGCTCGCTCGCCTCCTCACCCGCCACGGCAATCGGGTCGGGCGCGATCCTCTACGGCCACCAGGTGGAGCGGACGATCCCGCCGCGCGGCGGCCGGATCCAGGTCCTCCGCATCGTCAACGACCTCCTGCGCCAGCCCCGCCTGCCGGCCGCGCCGTTCACCGACCTCGCGCCGCTCCTCGAGGCCGGCGAGCAGGCGATCAAGCGCCGCTCGCTGGTCTTCGTCATCTCGGACTTCATCAGCGCGCCCGGCTGGGAGCGGCCGTTGAACCTGCTGACCCAGCGCCACGAGGTGATGGCGGTGCGGCTGTTCGACCGGCGCGAGGTCGAGCTGCCCGACGTCGGTGCGGTGCTGATCGAGGACGCCGAGACCGGCGAGCAGATGTACATCGATACGCACGACAAGGGCTTCCGCACGCGGTTCCGGGAGGCATCGGACCGGCGCGAGACGACCCTGCGGGAGGCCTTCCGGCGGTCCGGCGTCGACGCCGTCTCGCTGTCGACCGACGAGGACCTCGTGCATGCCATCGTCCGCATGGCCACCCTGCGTCGACGGCGGCAGCGGAGGTAGGCCGTGTCGTTCATCTGGCCGCCGATGCTACTGCTCCTCCTGGCGATCCCGCTGGGCGCGCTCCTGTACGCGTCGCGCGAGCGACGGCGTCGGGCGCGCATGGGCACGCTCGGCAGTCTGGCGCTCGCGCCGGGCCACGTCGCGAGCAGCCCCGGCATGCGTCGGCGGATCCCGCCGTTGCTCATGCTCGGCGGGGCTGACGATCCTGGTCCTGGCGCTGGCGCGTCCGCAGAGCGTCATCGGCATCCCTCGCTTCGAGGGCACGGTGATCCTGTCGTTCGACGTGTCGGGCAGCATGGCCGCCGACGACGTTGCCCCGACGCGCATCGAGGCGGCCAAGGCGGCGGCGCGGGCGTTCGTCGCGCGCCAGCCACCGTCGATCCTCGTCGGCGTCACGGCGTTCAGCGACAGCGGCTTCTCGATGCTCGTGCCGACCGACGACGCGACGGAGGTGCTCGCCGCGATCGACCGCCTCGAACCGGAGCGGGGCACCTCGGTCGCCCGCGGCATCATCTCGTCGCTGACCTCGATCGCCGCCGCGGAGCAGGACCCCGAGGCCGGCTTCTACACGAACCGATCGCCCGACCCGATGCCGCTGCCGCCCATCGTCGAGCCGGGCACGGCCGTGCCGGCCGTCATCGTCCTGCTGACCGACGGCGAGAACAACGTCCAGCCCGACCCGCTCGCGGCGGCCGCTGCCGCGGCCGAGCGCGGGATCCGCGTGTTCGCGGTGGGCGTCGGGACCGCGGAGGGGACGACCATCGAGGTCGAGGGCTTCGTCGTCCACAGCCGGCTCGACGAGCCGATGCTCCGGCGGATCGCCGAGCTCAGCGGCGGTGCCTACTACGCCGCCGACGATCCGTCCGAGATCGCCGGGATCTACGACCAGATCGCGACCCGGCTCGTCATCAAGGCCGAGGCCCAGGAAGTGACGTCGTTGTTCGCCGGGGCCGGCATCCTCGTCCTGGCGCTCGGCGGGCTGGTCGGGCTGCGCTGGCTGGGCCGGCTGCCATGACGGGCACGCCGTGATGGACATGCTCGCTCCGGGCGCACTCCTGCTGCTCGCCGTCGTGCCGATCCTCGTCGGCGTCCGCTACTGGCTGCTCCGGCGACGGAAGCCGGCGCTCCGGTACTCCAGCCTGTCGCTCATGCGCGACGCTGCGCCGCGCTCGTCGTGGCTCCGCCGCCACCTGCCGTTCGCGCTCTTCGCACTGGGTCTCGCCAGCCTCGTCGTGGCGATGGCGCGGCCGGTCCAGGTCGTCGCGGTGCCGGCTGGCCGCACGACCGTCATCCTCGCGATGGACGTGTCGCGCAGCATGTGTGCGACCGATATCCCGCCCAACCGCCTCCTCGCGGCCGAGGCCGCGGCGGCCTCGTTCGTCGACCGCCAGGGCGGCTCGACCCAGATCGGCATCGTGGCATTCGCGGGGTTCGCCGAGCTCGTCCAGGCGCCGACGACCGACCAGGAGGTGCTGATCGACGTCATCGAGAGCCTGACGACCGGCCGTCGCACGGCGATCGGGAGCGCGATCCTCGAGTCGCTCGACGCGATCGCCGAGATCGACTCCAGCGTCGCCCCGATCCCGGACGACGCGATCCCCGGTGACGAGCCGGCAGCGGCGGTCCCGAGGGGCGCCTACGCGCCGGCGATCATCGTGCTGCTCACCGACGGAGCCAGCAACAGCGGCCCCGTGCCCGTCGAGGCGGCCCAGGAGGCCGCGGCGCGCGGCGTGCGCGTGTACACCATCGGGTTCGGGACCGCGGATCCGAACTCGGAGCGCCCGCCGTGCGGGTACCAGTACATCGGCAACGAGCCCTCCGAGCAGCCCGGGTTCGGCGGCGGGTTCGGTGGTGGTGGTGGCGGCTTCCGGCGGGCGATCGACGAGGAGACGCTGACGGCCGTCGCCGACGCGACCGGCGGCACCTACTACCCGGCGGAGAGCGCCGACGAGCTGCACGACGTGTTCGAGAACTTGCCGACCCACCTGATCACCAAGAGCGAGGTGATGGAGGTCAGCGTCGTCTTCGTGGCGCTGGCCACGGTCCTCGTGGCCCTGGCCATCCTGCTGGCCCAGGCCTGGCGGCCGCTGCCCTAGGACCTGTCAATTCCGCCTCGTCCCGTTCGTCGTCGGGATGAGGGAGCGGATCCACCCGGACCGCCCATCGATGGCAGGAGGAACCCCATGGGAACCACGGTCGTCCACGTCGAGGTCACCGGCAAGGACGGTGAGTCGCTGCAGCGGTTCTACAAGGACATCTTCGGCTGGAGCCTGGACACGGACAACCCGGGCGGCTACGGCATGTACCGCCAGGACGATGGCCTGACGGGCGGCATCGGCGCCACCCAGGACGGCAGCGCCGGGCAGGTCACGTTCTACGTCCACACCGACGACCCGCAGGCCGTCCTCGACAAGGTCTCCGCCGGCGGCGGCCGCATCGTGATGCCGCTGACCGAGGTCGCACCCGAGACCACGATCGCGCTCTTCGCCGACCCGGAGGGTCACGTCGTCGGGATCATGTAGCCCGCGACAATAGCCGCCGCGACGGGCCGGTCCGACACGCTTCGGGCCGGCCCCTCGTTCGGCGGATGGGCGCGCTCGGGGGTGACATCGGACGGGGCGCGTGATAATGCGCTCGAGCGATCCTGATGATCCCGTCCCCACGGGTGATCCGCGCGGCGGAGCACCTCCGTCGATTGTTCGTCGCCGCCGGGCTTGCCTGGCTGGTGGTAGCCGCCGCCCGCGGGCCGGCGGACACCATCCGGGCCGCCGACGGGAGCGCGCCGATCTACGTGCTGACGACCACCGGCGTCGTCGACAACGTCATGGCCGGCTACATCGAGGAGGGCGTCGGTCGGGCCGCGGCCGACGGGTCGCCCGCCCTCGTCGTGCAGCTCAACACCCCGGGTGGCAGCCTCGACGCCACGCAGCGCATCGTGTCGACGCTGCTCGACGCGCCACTGCCCACGATCGTCTGGGTCGCGCCGAGCGGCGGCCGGGCGGCCAGCGCCGGCACGTTCATCACGCTCGCGTCGCACCTCGCGTACATGGCGCCTGGCACCAACATCGGGGCAGCGTCGCCGGTCGGTGCGCAGGGCGAGGAGCTGACCGGCACCATCGGGGACAAGGTCAAGAACGACGCGATCGCCAACATCCGGTCGATCGCCGAGGCTCGGGGTCGCGATGTCGACTGGGCGGTGTCGACCGTCGATAAGGCCATCTCGTCGTCGGCGATCGAGGCGGTCGCGATCGGGGCCGTCGACGGGATCGCGAGCTCGCTCGAGGACGTCCGGCAGAAGGCGGAGGGCCAGGTGGTCGAGGTCCGCTCGGAACCGATGACGGTCGAGCTCGGCGATGCGCCGTTCACCGAGCTGGCGATGAACCCCTTCCAGTCGATCATCCACCTGCTGTCCGACCCGAACATCGCGTTCATCCTGCTGACGATCGGCTTCTATGGGCTGCTGTTCGAGCTCCAGAGCCCGAACTTCGTCACCGGCGTCCTCGGCGGCATCGCGATCATCCTCGCGTTCGTCGGCTTCGGCAGCCTCCCGCTCAACATCGGCGGCCTGCTGCTCATCGGGCTCGCGATCCTGCTGTTCTTCCTCGAGTTCACGGTGACGAGCCACGGCCTGCTCACCGTCGGCGGGCTGGTCTGCTTCGTGCTGGGCGCGTTCGCGTTGTACACGGCGCCCGGATCGCCGACGGCCCCCGACGTCACGGTCGCGACGCCGCTCGTCCTCGCGATGGCGCTCATGACGGCGGCATTCATGGTCCTCTGCCTGTTCGTCATCGTTCGCGTCCGACGGCGCAGCCTCGCCTACGCCGGCGTCTACGGCGCCGGCGGTACCAGCCTGGTGCCACCGGGAAGCGAAGGGGTGGTCAAGACGTCGCTCGCGCCCCTCGGCGTCGTGTATGCCGCGGGCGAGGAGTGGACCGCCCGATCGAGCAGCGGCGCGGAGATCACTCCCGGCCGGGAGGTGCGCGTCGTAGGACAGGAAGGGCTTACCCTGATCGTCGAGCCGGGGCCGGGCACCGGGTCGGCTGCCGAGGGGAGCGCAACGTGACATCCGACCAGGTCCTTCCGTCCGCCATCGTCGCGGTGCTGGCGATCCTCGCGATCGTGGGTGTCGCTCGCGTCATCCTCCGACGACGTGAGGACGGAAGCGCCTTCGGTGCCGGCGGCTCTCCGAATGTCCCGGCGGGCACGGACGGGATCGCGCGGACACCGATCGCCCGGACCGGCGTCGTCTATGCGGCCGGAGAGGAATGGACCGCCCGGTCGAGCAGCGGGTCGACGATCGGACCGGGTGAACAGGTTCGCATCGTCGGCCAGGATGGGCTGACCCTCATCGTCGTGGCAGTGCCTGCCGATCGTCCGGCAGGGGAGTAGGAGGAGACCGGAATGGAGATCCTTGCCGTCATCCTGCCGGCCATCTTCCTCATCCTCGTCGGCCTGTTCCTGTTCTGGGCCGCGATCAAGATCGTCAACCAGTACGAGCGGCTCCTCGTGTTCACTCTCGGGCGGACCAGTCCCCAGGAAGTCAAGGGTCCGGGCTGGGTGTTCGTCGTCCCGATCCTGCAGCGTGGCGTGCGCGTCGACCTGCGCGAGCAGTTCATCGAGGTCCCGAGTCAGACGGGCATCACCAAGGACAACGCGCCGATCAGCATCGACTTCCTGATCTATTGGCGGATCGCCGACCCGTACAAGAGCGTCATCGAGGTCCAGAACTTCAACGGTGCGCTCCAGAACATCGCCACCACCACGCTGCGCGCGGTCGTGGGCGACATCCTCCTCGACGACGTGCTGTCCAAGCGCGAGCAGATCAACGAGGTCCTCCGCGTCAAGCTCGACGAGGTGACCGAGCGATGGGGCGGCAAGGTCACGACCGTCGAGATCCGCGAGATCACGCCGCCGCGCGACGTCCAGGACGCGATGAATCGCCAGCTGTCCGCGGAGCGGACGCGCCGCGCGGTCATCACCGAATCCGAGGGGAGTCGGCAGTCGGCCATCAACGTGGCCGAGGGCACCAAGCAGGCCGAGATCCTGCGAGCCGAGGGCGATCGCCAGGCGGCGATCCTGCGGGCCGAGGGCTATGCGCTCGCCCTGCGCCAGATCTACGGCGGCCGCCTCGACCGTGGACCAGAAGACCATGGCGCTCCAGTACCTGGAGGCGTTCAAGGCGCTGGGTGCGAGCCCCTCGACCAAGTACATCCTGCCGCTCGAGATCACCGGCCTCGCGGACTCGTTCCGCGGCTTCCTCCAGGCCGCGAACGAGGACCGCCAGACCGAGTCGCCGCCGCCGTCTCCGAGCTCGCCGACCGGCTGATCAATCCGGTACGGCGTCGGCGGCGAACGACGCCATGTCGGGGAACGTCGCGTCCGGGGACGCATCGGCGGCCGGCGTCGCGCCCGTACCGGGCCGGTCGTGGCGGCGATCGATCCAGACCGTCGTCAGGCCGAGCCGCTTGGCCGGCACGTGGTCGTGGAACAGGCTCTGGGCGACGTGGACGATCCGGTCGCGCGGCAGCCCGAGTCGCTCGAACGCGAATCGGAAGTTCGCCTGGTCGGGCTTGTACGAGCCGACCTGCTGGGCTGTGACGATCCAGTCGAAGTCGACGCCGAGCCGTCGGTTCGACGCCGCGAACAGGTCGTCGTCGCAGTTGGTGATGATGCCGAGGCGGAACCGTGCGCTTGAGCCTGGCGAGGGCGGCCGCCGAGTCCGGGAACGCCGGCCAGTCCGCGACCGAGCCCGAGAACGCCGCGACCTCGTCGGCGCTCGGCTCGAAGCCGAGCTCGTCGGCGACGCCCCGCAGCCCGGTCGCCAGGACGTCGCGATAGGTCAGGTATGGGCCGGCCTCGGCGGCAGCCTCGTGCCGGGCGTAGCGGGTGAGCACGTCCTCGACGTCGGCGTCCACGCCGTGCGCCCCGAGGACGCGTCGGAACGCCTCGGTCAGGCCCGCCTCCCAGTCGATGAGGGTGCCGTAGCAGTCGAACGTCAGGGCCTCGGACGCCGCTGTAGTCGATGGCCATGGCGGAACTCTAGCCGCGGCGATCGCGTCCGGGAGCCATGGTCCGTCGATGCATCTGGGTGCTGCTGCTCGCCATGGGCGTGTTCGCCGCCTGTTCCGGCGCGGCGGCGCCGACGACCAGCCCGGTGCCGTCGGCCGACGGCGGCCCGGTGACGACCGCGGAGCAGGCCGTCGACGCCGTCATCGCCCATGAGCCGAGGCTCGAGGGGATCATGCCGAGGGACCCGGACATGATCGGCCAGTCGAGCTGGTACGAGGTCGCGCCCGCATCGGGCGTCGGGGCCTTCCTCGTCGCGGTCACCGTTGGCTGGGGCGATTGCCCGTCCGGTTGTATCGACGAGCACACGTGGCTCTACGCTGTCGCCCCGGACGGCACGGTCACGCTCCAGCGGGAGTCCGGCGACGCGGTCCCGCCGAGCGCCTGGCCGTCCGCGCCCGCCGCGGATGCGTCCATGACCGGCCTGCAGCTTTCGGCGATCGCGGGACCGACATGCCCGGTCGAGACCGTCGGATCCGACCCAGCATGTGCCGTCAAGCCTGTCCCGAACGTGACTGCGCTGATCGTCGGTGCGGACGGTCGGGTCGAGGAGAAGGTCGTGCTGGACGCCGCCGGCCAGCGTTTCATCGCCCTCGAGCCTGGCAACTATGTGGTCGATGCGGAGGGGCTGGCGGGCTTCATGAACGGACCCGAAACCCAGCACGTGACCGTCGAGCCCGGCCGCGTGACCGATGTCACGCTCGCATTCGACACCGGGATCCGCTGACCTGCAGCACTCGGTGCACGGCGGCACCGGGAACACCATTCGTACCACTTCCGCGGCGCGGTGCACGCACTAGATTCGGACCATGTCGAGCCGCCCCTCCAATTCGAACCTGGTCCACTTCGGGATCATGGCCGTCGTGCTGGTCGGCGCGCTCGGGATGGTCGGTCTCAGTGCCGGCAGACCGCTCGGCCTGACGACCGAACCCGCGGCGAACGGCGAGCATGGCGGACGGGACGACCGCGCCGAACGGCGAGGGGATCGCGACAGGGGCGACCGGGACAAGCGTGGCGATCGGGACACACGCCGCGCCGAGCGGCGAGATGACCGCGCCACGAGGCGGGCCGAGCGCGAGGCCCGGCGCAGGGAGCGCGCCGAGCGGCGTGAAGCCCGACGCGAGCGGGACCGGGAGCGGAACGCCGCGCCGACCGCGTCGCCGTCCACGGCTCCGTCGCCCGCGTCCTGATCGCACGCGTCGTCGTGCGGCCACCGCCGCGTACGATGCCGTCATGCGCCTGCGGGTCGCCCTCGTCCAGCTCGATGCCACCGACGACGTCGACGCCAACGTCGAGCGTGCGACAGCGCTCGCCGATGCGGCCGCGGCCGACGGGGCGCGCCTGATCGTCCTGCCCGAGTACCTGCAGTTCCGGGGCGACGACGAGGGCTATCGGCGATCCGCCCGCCCCGTCCCCGGCCCGATCACGGACGCGTTCTGCGAGGTCGCGCGCCGCCGCGCGGCCTGGATCCTCGCCGGTAGCGTGGCGGAGTCGTCGGACGACCCGGACCGCCCGTACAACACGAGCGTGCTGGTCGGCCCCGACGGTTCGATCGCCGCGACGTACCGCAAGATCCACCTGTTCGACGTCGCGGTGGATGACGGGCCGGTCGACACGGAGTCGGCCCGGGTGTCGGCGGGCGAAGAGCCGGTCGTGGCGGACGTCGACGGCGTCCGGGTCGGCCTGTCGGTGTGCTACGACCTGCGCTTCCCGGAGCTGTATCGGACACTCGCGCTCGCCGGCGCGGAGGTGCTGGCGGTCCCGGCCAACTTCACGGAGCGGACCGGTCGCGATCACTGGGAGGTGCTGCTGCGCGCGCGGGCGATCGAGAATGGCGCGTGGGTGGTCGCCCCGGGCCAGGCGGGTGGCCCGCCCGGCCAGCCGGCGTTCGGCCGCTCGATGGTGATCGATCCGTGGGGGACGGTCGTCGCGCAGGCGTCCGACGGCGTGGGGACCATCCACGCGCTGATCGACACGGAGCGCGTCGAGGCGGTGCGCCGCCAGATCCCGTCGCTGGCGAATCGCCGGCCGGAGACGTATCGGCTGACGTAGGGGTTTGGGCGGACTGGCCCGGAAAAGGAGGAGCCGCGCCCCCCGACGCGGCTCTCCGTAGTTGGTTCGTCCCCCTGGCTCGCGTCGGATGTGGCGCTTTCCAACGAACCGATGCGGATATTGCGCCACCGACCTTGCAAACTGCCTTGAATCGTTGCGCAACTGCAAAGAGCCCTGACGGTTCTCGGCCCTAGGCCGGACCGCTCACTGGGCCAGCCCGATCGCATACAGCGGGCTGTTCCGCTCCGGGGGCTGGTTGACCGTGCCGGGGACGTTCGGGTTGCTCGCGACCGAGTAGGGGATGGTCCCCACGAAGCGACCGTTGATCTGGTCGATGGCCGGCTGCGAGAACCCGGTGAGGACGAACGCCGCGATGGCCACGATGCAGTAGGTGAAGTTGTTGCCGCCCACACCGCCGGTCGTGCAGCCCGGCGTGTTGGCCGGATCGTTCGTCTTGAGGACGATCGGGACGAGCACAGGAGCTTTGCTGGTCACCCATTGCTGCAGGCACGAGCGGACCGAGCTCGCGTTCGACTTGCCGGGATCGCCCGGGAACTGGGCCGGCAGGGTGAACGGCGGGTTGTTCGGGGTGCAGATGCTTGCGGCGAGGATGTTCGGGCTATTGCTGCCGGTCCACGACAGCCAGCCGAAGTTGCCCGGGGCATCGGCGCCGCTGGTGAGCGCGTAGATGGTGCCTTCCTGGATCGGCATCTGGGTCATCGCGACCGGGAGCAGCTGGCCGCCCGGGGCCCCTGGGATCCGGCCGGCGAGCGAGGTCGCAACGGTGTCGACCTTCCACGTCGTTTGGCCGAGCACCCCGAGGAAGTACGTGCGCGGCAGCTTCGTCACGTCGACTTTCACCCCGAGCGCGTTCGATGGCGGCGCGCTATCGCCGGCGCCGACGGCGCCGAGGTCGACGAACGTCGCGCCGCTGCGCGGTCCGACATAGCGGGCCGTCCACGTGCACGCCGTCGCCGCGGTGCAGTCGTTCTGGGTCATCTTGTCGCTGATGTGGCTGAAGGCGTTGTCGCCCCCGCCGAAGGCCTGGCCGGGGGTGCCGAGCGGCTTGACGTAGTAGTCCGCAAGGCGCTTCGTCCCGGCCATCGAGCCGATGTCGGCCGCGTTCTGGGCGTCACGCCGCTGCAGGAATATGTTGCCGCCGTCGATCACGAGACCGGCGACCAGGATCAGCAGGATGAGACCCCCGGCGAACATCGCCAGGATCTGGCCGCCCTGGCGGCGACGCACATCGACCGTCGTCATTGGATCATGACCGAGGCTTCCCCCGTGATGGCCGGCGGCGCGACGAGCTGGCCGACGATCGGCGTGAAGAACCGGAACATGCCGGTGCCGGCAGCCGGCGTCTCGACCCGGACGGTCAACAGGTCGCCGGCGCGGCAGTTCGCCGTCGAACATGTCGCCGTGACCGTGAAGGTCGCCGGAGCGCCCGAGAGGCTCCGCTTGGCGAACTCCTGCGAGCAGGTGAGGCGCGTCTGTGGCGACGTGCCCTGTGGACACGAGAACGTCCACTGCTCGACCGAGCCGAACCGAGCCCCCTCGCGGGCCGCCTGGTTGAAGGCCGTGGTGACGTAGACGTAGCGCCCGATGTCGATGATCCCGAACAGCACGAGGAAGAAGATCGGGACGACCAGCGCAAACTCGGCGAGCGTCTGGCCGAGCTCTCTCGTGCCGGCGCGGCGATGACGCATCACTGGGCCCCGATCCGCACGGACAGGTCCTCATCGTCGGTGCAGGTGTAGGCGGTCCGGTTCTGGGTGATCGCGTCGAGCGAGTTCGATGCGCCCGGGGGTTGCGTGGTCGGCGTGCTGGTGAAGGTCGCCGACGTCCACAGCGATTTGGCCTGCCCGACGGTCTTGTTGTTCCCGTTCGGGGTCGGGTCCAGCCGGTCGACCAGGTTCGGGATGACGCGATCCGAACCTGAGCATGTCGCCGTCGTCACCGTCACCGCGGTCTGGCTCCCGGCAACGATGATCGAGTTGTCCGCTGCGGCCGTCGCCGCGAAAGCGAAGGGTTGTGTCTGCGTCAAGGTCCGGGGAAACAGACAGGTGAACGTGTTCCCGCTATGCCCGGTCGCGGCCAGCGTCGCCGGGACCGAGCACGGCAGGGTGATCGGTGTTCCCTGCTGCGTGACGGTCAGCGTGAAGTTGCGGGCGGTGCCCCCGCTGTTCGAGATCGTCAGGTAGAACCAGGCGGTCGGGTCCTGGATCTCGTCCGGGAGTGTCGCCGACGTGTTGCGTCGTAGCGTGAGATTGCCATTCGAGTACTGCGGATTCCCGAGGAGTCCGTCCCCGTCGCCCCCAAGCCGGTACGGCGATGCACGCAGGTTCACGGTCAACTTGGGCACTGCCAGGACTCTCGTCAACGCGCTGCCGTTGGTCTGTCCCGTTGGAAGGGATCCTGCCGTGCCCTGGGCGATGACAGCGATCATGTGGTCCGCGACGTCGTCCACCGGGTTGCTTGCAAGGGCCGGCTTGGTGAACGTGCAGTACGACGGCGCGCCACCCTGCGCGATCGCGCCTGGCAGCGTGCCGCAATTGCCCGGGGTCGAGATCGATGCGCCGTTCTCGCGCCAGCTGTACGTGATCCCGGTGAGCCCGATGTTGCCGGTGTTCCGGACCCGGACCTTGTAGCTGACCGTCTGCGCTTCGGCGAACTGCATGTACGTGGCGACGTTGAGGGCGTCCTGGCACGGCGCGTAATAGAAGTTCGGGGACGAGGCCACGTCGGCCTGGGTACACGCGCTGGCGACCGCGGGCCCGTTGATCGCGTTGCTGTTGTTCACCCAGACGAGGACCTCGAGACCGCTCGGGTCGAACGCATCGGAGATGACCGTGGCCTGCGACTCCGATACGAGGTTGAGGTTCTGGTTGACGATGCTGCCGAGGATCGGGGTGATGAGGCGGAACGGATAGGACACCGTCACCCGATACGTGTAGCCGTCGAGACAGTCGTTGATCGGCTGGACGAGCGCACCCGCCGGCGTCAGACAGGAGACGTTCGTGGTGAACTGGGACCCGATGTTCGACGCCTCGTTCTGCACGTGCCAGACGACGTTGTTGGGGTCGGCGCAATTCGGATTGCCGCTTCCCGAGCACAGAGGGCTGCGCGACCCGAAGAACGCACCCTCCTTGGCGGCGTTCTCGACCGCGACGTACGCGTAGAAGAGGCGACCGAGGTCGATCGCTGCCGCGAGCAGGATGAGCATGATCGGCAGGACCAGCGCGAACTCGGCGAGGCTCTGCCCGCGCGTGCGTCGGTGGGGCCGTGGCGGGGTGCGATAGGCCATAGGCTCCGGGTCCCTGGGGGAGGGTCGTGTCGAACGTCCACCTATCCTGTCCCCTCCACCTTGCACCACACATTACCGGTGGTGCCGGACGTCGCATAGCCCTACTGGCCAGCCTCGGCAGGACCAGTGGGTCGATGTCCCGGAACGCCTCCTCCGCCACGATCAAGACCATGAAGAGGCGAGTCCTTGCCGCATTCCTGTGGTTCTACGCCGGCTGGTACCTCGGCGCGTACCTGTCGGAAGTCCTTGGCGTGAGCCCGTTCCTCGGCCCGATCATCGGTGCCGCGGCCGCCGCGCTGGTCGTCGGCGACCCGCGACGGATCATCTGGACGAAGGGCCAGGCCAAGCAGCCGGCACCCGAGGTCGCGTCCGACCCTGCCTGATCCTGCCGGTGCCATCACGGCACGTCGACATGGCGAGCGCCGGGTGCCTGTCGTCACCCGGCGCCCATCGCGGCGCGTGGCGGGTGCTCAGCTCGCAGCGGCCTGCGCCCCCCGACGCGGAAATGGTTAGGACCATGGGCAGCCAGCCTTGCAGCGAACCTTGCGGCGGCCACCCCCTAGCCGGTCTGCGTTGCGACCCAGCACCGGCTGAACGAACGAGCGACCGGCCCTAGCCCTCGTCCGCCGACTCGCCGGGCAGCACGATCGTGAACGCCGCCCCCCGGCCGGCCTCGCTCGGCTCGAGGACGAGGTCGCCGTCCATCGCCCGGCATAGCTCACGCGACACGTACAGGCCGAGGCCGCTCCCGCCGTCGGCCGCCGCATCACCGCCACGCTCGAACCGCGCGAACAGGCGGCCGCGATCCGCGTCGGCGATGCCCGGCCCTCCGTCGGTGATGGTCAGGTGCATCCGGCGCTCGGCGCTGTCGACGACGATGCGCGCGGCGACCGGCGCCCCGTCCCCGTACTTCACCGCGTTGTCGAGCAGCGCCCACAGCACCTGGTCGAGCTGGTCTGGGTCGGCGACGGCGAGCCAGCCACCGGCCTCGTCCTCGACCGTGAACTCGACCTCGTTCACGCCCAACGCCTCCCACGCCTTGCGCAGGCGGGTCGCGAGCGACACGACCTCGCTGCGTGGCTTGAGCGCCCCGGACTCGAGCCGGGTCACGGTGAGCAGCTGGCGGACCATCCGCGACAGCCGCTCGGACTGCTCCGCGATGATGCCGAGGCGCCGGTCGGGCGACGCCACGTCGAGCTGCTCCGCGTAGGCACGGATGCTGGTCAGCGGCGTCTGCAGGTTGTGGCTCACGCCTCGAAGGAAGTCGTCCTTGGCCGCGTCGAGCTCGCGCAACTGCCGGTTCTGCGTCTCCACCCGGGCGTACAGCTGGGCGTTGCGGATGGCGGCCGCCATCTCGCTCGCGAACAGCTCGAGGAGGTCCTGGTCGGCGCGCTCCCAGCGTCGCGTCGCGGGGAGACGTCCGATCAGCAGGCCCAGATCCCCGCCGCCGGCGCGCATCACGGCGCGCAGCGGACGGGACACGCCGGGTACGACCTCCTCTTCGTCCATGATCGCGGGGTCGCCCATCACGACCGTCGCGTCGATGAGCTGGAACGCCGATGTGGCGTCCTCGCCGGTCCGCTGGACGAGGGCCTCGACGTCGTCCTCGAGCGACACCTCGTCGATCGCCGCCAGGATCCGCCCGAGCTCGCGGTTGCGTCGCTCGAGGTCGGCGGCGAGCCGGTTGTGGCTGTCGGCGAGGCGGGCCAGCTCGTCGTCGCCGACCACCTGCATCGGGCTGGCGAGGTCGCCCTTCGACACACGGTCGACCGCGGCGACGACCGAGCGCAGCGGGGCGAGCAGCTCGGTCGCCAGCGCGAACGCCGCAACGATCGCGAACGCCAGCAGGATCGCGAGGGTGAACAGCAGGATCTGCGCGAAGGTGGCGTCGTTGGCGCCGCTCCCCAGGAACGCCTGGAACGTGATCACGACGACGCCGAATACCGCCAGCGGGACGATCGCCGTGAACAGCAGGGCGAGGGTGAGGCGGGAGCGGAAGCTGAGGCGCGGCGTCCGATCCGGTGACGCGCCACCCGATGCCCGGACGACGTGATCGTCAGCCACCGGAACCCGTTGGCACGTCGACCGCCACCAGCCGGTACCCGACCCCCCGGACGGTCTGGACATGCACCGGCCGGTTCGCGTCGACCTCGACCTTCTGCCGCAGCCGGCGCATCGTGACCCACACGTACGAGGGATCGGCGTCCTCGGTCTCGGCCCAGCCACGGGCCAGCAGCGTCTCGGTCGTGACGGTCTGGCCGAGGTTGGCCGCGAGCGCGTAGAGCAGCCGCGACTCGGTCGGCGTGAGCTGGACGACCTGGTCGTCGACGGTCGCCTCGCGACGGTGCAGGTCGAGCGTCAGGTGCGGGCCGAGCGTCAGGGTCTTGCGCGGGACCTTGTCACCCAGGCGGCGGAGCACGCGGTTGATGCGGGCTCGCAGCTCGGGGTAGTGGTACGGCTTGGTGACGTAGTCCTCGGCGACCTCCTCGAGCAGGTCGGCCTTCGAGTCGCCGGCGTCGATCGCCGACAGGACGATGATCGGCAGGTCGGCGTGCGACTTGATCTCGCGGGCGAGGGTCAGGCCGTCCATGCGCGGCATCATCATGTCGATGATCAGCAGATCCGGCCACGACGAGCGGAGGCGGCGCAGCGCCTCGGCGCCTTCGCGCGCGGTCATCACCTCGTAGCCGTCGGCGCGGAGCTGGTCGGCGAGCAGCACCAGCATGTTCGGGTCGTCGTCGACCAGCAGGATCCGGGGTGCGTGCGGACCGGACAGCATCCCGGCGAGTATAGGAGTGGCTCCCGCGCGGTCGGACGCTCAGGGCGCCTTCGGGTCGACGAACCGGCAGCGCGGCCGCAGCGGGCACGCGTCGTGGTCGGGCCGCTGCGCGTGGCACACCTTTCGGCCGTGCTGGATCAGGTTGACGTGCGCCTCGTACATCTCGTCGCCTCGGAAGACGCCGAGGAACAGGTCGTGCGCGTCGTCGAGCGTCGCCTTGGGCGGCATCAGGCCCACGCGGCGCAGGATCCGCTCGATGTGCCGGTCGATGGGGAACAGCGGCTGGCCGAAGCAGAACAGCAGCAGGATCGAGGCGGTCTTCTTGCCGATCCCGTCGATCTGGGTCAGCCAGTCGCGGGCCTCGAGCGGAGGCATGTCGGCGAGGAACTCGAGCGAGTAGTCGCCGCGCTCCTCGCGGATCCTGCGCAGCGTCGCCTGGAGGCGAGGTGCCTTCTGGTTGGCGAGGCCACCGGGCCGGATCACGTCGGTCAGCTCGGGGATCGGGGCGAACTCGACCGCGGCCCAGTCGGGCGGTGCGCCCTCCTGCAGGCCGACGCCACCCCAGCCGGCGCCGGGTCGGTGCGCCTCGGTCGGCAGCCCGCTCGGGTAGGCGTCGCGGAGCGCCTCGAACGCGACCTCGGCGTTCACGTCCGCGCTGTTCTGGGTGAGGATCGTGAGGATCAGCTCGCTGGTCGGGTCGAGCCGGCGCTCCCAGGTCGGGCGGCCGTACAGGCCCGCCAGCTCGTCGAGCGTGAAGCGCACCAGCCCCGGCCGGTAGCGCTCCAGACGCTTGGCGTAGCTCGCGCCGGGGTCCGAGAACTTGCGCTTCTTCGGGCGACGCTTCTTCGGTGAGGCGGCACCCGGCGGCGGCGTCACCACAACGACACCAAACGTCCCATCCGCTCGCCGCAGCGCATCAGCGGCTCGATGCCGGCCGCCATCGCCGACTCCATCGACATCGGTCGCTCGGTCACCGGGACGGCCACCGCGCCGACCTCCGCGAGCGCGGCGATCCCCTCGACCTCGACGCCGCCGCCGACCGCGATGCACGGGACGCCCGCGGCCGCCGCGCGCCTGGCGACGCCGAGGGCCGTCTTCCCGAAGCCGGTCTGAGCGTCGATCCGGCCCTCTCCGGTGATGACGAGGTCGGCGTGCTCGAGGCGCGCGGGGAAGGCGGTCTCGTCCATCAGCAGCTCCACCCCCGGTCGCAGGGCGAATGCCTGGAATCGGTCCTGGATCGCCAGCAGCGCGAAGCCCACGCCGCCCGCCGCACCGGCACCCGGCGTGTCGCGCTCGCGGCGACCCTCGCGGCCCTCGAGCTCGTCCGCCCACGCCGCGTTGCGCGCGTCGAGCATCGCGACGTCGTCGGGGGTCGCGCCCTTCTGCGGCCCGTATGTCGCGGCGGCGCCGGTCGGGCCGAGCAGCGGGTTCGAGACGTCGCAGGCCACCTCGAGGTCCGTGGCGTCCAGGCGCCGGCCGCCGTCGGCCAGCCCCTCGAGCAGGCCCAGCCCGCCATCGGTCGTGGCGCTGCCACCGATGCCGAGCGTGACGTGCCGGGCGCCGGCATCGATCGCGGCACCGAGAAGCTCCCCGGTGCCGACCGATGTGGCGCCGATCGGGTCGCGCTCGTCGGCCGTGAGCCTCGACAGGCCCGATGCCTCGGCCATCTCGACGACGGCACGGCCGCCGTCGTCGGACAGCAGCCAGCGCGCCTCGATCGGCCGGCGCAGCGGGTCGTGGACCGCCGCGGTCCGCCAGTGCCAGCCCCCGGCCGCCTCGATCGCCGCGAGGGTCCCCTCGCCACCGTCGGCCAACGGGCACAGCACGACCTCGTCGTCCGGCCGGGCGCGGGACCAGCCGTCGGCGAGTGCCCGGGCGACCTGCACGGACGTCAGCGACCCCTTGAACGAGTCGGGGGCGATGAGGACGACGCTCATCGGAGGTCCTTGAAGTAGTACGTGGCCGCCTCGGGGACGCCCTTCGTGTCAAGCGCGTACGCCGGGATCGTCCCCACGGTCTGCCAGCCCAACGACTCGTACAGCGCCGCGGCCGGACTTCCGGTGACGGTGTCGAGGATCAGCATCCAGCGGCCGTCGGCCCGTGCGCGCTCCTCCGCCGCCCCCATCAGTGCGCGGCCGACACCCTGCCGACGCGCCGACCGGAGCACGATGACCTTGCCGATCTCGGCACGATGGGGCGAGTTGGGGTTGCGCGAGCGGTCCAGCAACGTCGACCCGACGATGCGGTCGCCGTCGCGGGCGACGAACACGGTGATCGTCCCGTTCGCGACGGCAGCCGAGCGGGCCGACCACCACGACGCAGCATCCTCGGCCGTGATGCCCTCGAGGAAGTTGACCGATGCACCGCCGTCGACCGCGTCCTTCAGGAGCGCGCCGAGTCCCTCGATGGCGTCGTCGTACGACGCCGGGTCGAGAGCCTCGATCCTCACCGGATGGACGGGTCGAGCGTGGCGCCGACCGCCGCGCGCCGGCGCTCCAGGTACTCCGGGATGCGGATCATCGGTGGGCGCTCCTGGTCGGCCAGCTCGATGACCTCGAGGGACAGCCGGCCCTTGCCCGAGCGGGGCAGCTTCATGGTCGAGCCGAGCTCGGCGAACAGGCGTGCCTTGCGACGCTCCTCGAGGCGCTTCATGACCGCCTGGAGGATCACGAACGACATCCGCGACAGCCCCTCGAGCTCCTGGTTGCGGTGGACCCGCCGCTCGAGGTCGACCTGCCCGAGTCCCTCGATCCCGACCCGCTCGGCGGCGTCGATGAGGTGGCCGATCTCGACCGCGTAGCCCGTGAAGAACGGGATCGACTCGAGGAGCGTCCGCCGCCCGGCGTATTCGCCGGCGAGCGGCTGGATGAGCCCCGACAGCTCCGGGTAGAAGAGGTTGATCAGCGGCCGGGCCACGAGCTCGGTGACGCGGCCGCCGCCGCCCTCCTTGAGCACGCCCTCCTGCACGATCGGGCGCTGGTAGTAGGCCTTCACGTACTGGAGCCGCGGCTCGTGCAGCAGCGGACCCAGCGTCCCGTAGACCATCCTGTGGTGCCAGTGGCGGACGTCGGTGTCGGCCCACACCACGATGTCGCCGGTCGTCGCGAACAGCGACTTCCAGAGCGCCTCGCCCTTGCCCCGGAACGAGCCGTAGCGGGCGAGCACGTCGGGGTGCTGCAGGACCTTGGCGCCCTCGGCCTCGGCGATCTCTCGGGTGCGGTCGGTGGACGCCGAGTCGATCACCAGGATCTCGTCGAGCAAGGGGACCCGGCCGACCATCTCGCGGAACGCCTTGCGCACGATCGGACCGATCGTCTCCTCCTCGTCGAGCGTCGGCAGGACGAGCGAGACCGTGACGCCCTGCTTCTCCTTGAGCTGGACGAGCCGGCGCAGGTCGCTGAACTCGGCATGGTGGAAGTTCGATTCGCCGAACCAGCGTTCGACGCGGGCCGGGACGGCGCGGGCCTCCTCCGCCGCCCGGTCGGCGGCGATGAGCGACTCGGCCTTCGACGCGAGCGTGTCGAACGTCGCGCCGCCGATCTCCTCGCGGGTCTTGACCACCACGACCGACGGCTTGGCACGGGCGGCGATCGCCTCGGGCAGCGCCCCGAAGAGGTAGGAGTCCGATCCGTCACCGCCGGGTGTCGCCGATGCCCCCATCACCACCAGGTCCGACTTCTCGGCCTCGCGCAGGATCGCGTTGCGGACGTTGGGCGCCTCGCGCAGCACGGCCTCGCCCTTGCCCTTGAGGTGCTGCTTGATGAACGTCGCGAGCGCCCGTTCAGCCTGGGCGCGGACCGCCATCGTGATGCCCGGTGGCACGAGGTGCAGGACGACGACCGTCGCGCCGTGGTAGGTCGCGATCGCATCGGCGAACCGGATCGCGAGCTCGGCGTGCGGGCCACCGCGCACCGGGACCAGCACGCGCGTGATGTCGCGCGACCCGCGCTGCTTGACGACCGCGATGTCGCAGGGCGACTCCCGGACGACCTCGTCGATGGTCGGCGAGAAGACGGTCGGTCCACCGTTGCGTCCGTTGTTCCCGAGGGGCGCCTTGCCGCCCCAACCGAAGATGATGAGGTCGGCCTCCTGCTCGGCCGACGCCTCGATGATGCCTTCCGCGGCGTGGCGGCCGATGCGAACGATGGGATGGATCGGCGTGCCGTCGGGGGCGTAGTCGAGCACCTTCTGGAGCAGCCGGCGGGCGTGTCGCGCGCGTGTCGCGCCTTCCGACAGCGGCATCCCTTCCGGCACCTCGACGATGCCCAGCGCCGTCAGCTCGCCGGCTTTCGGGTCGAGCATGGCCGCTCCGAGCCGGATCAGCTCCTCGGCCGTGCCCGGGTTGGCGACCGGGATGAGGATCCTCGCGGGCAGCGGGGACTTGGCGCTCATGTCGTGCCGTTCCCGGCGTCGTGCCAGCGCTGGACCAGGTACGGCTTGAGGCGCTCGAACTCTCGGGCCTGGCGCTCGACGCGCTCCTCGGCCTGGTCGGTCGTGATGTGCCGGTTCTCGATGACGAACGAGCCGACCCGACCGAAGTAGATCGGCACCAGCGCGGCGACGAAGCTCTCGAGCGGATGGCTGGGTTCGCGGGCGGTCAGGACCAGGTCGTAGACGACCCGCGCCCACAGGTCGTCCGGGAAGTGGAACTCGCTGACCGCTTCGGCCATCTCGAGGGTGGTCGCCGTCGTCGACGTCACGTCGCCGCCGATGCCGAACCGCGCCCGGGCGGCGTCGCCGAGCCGGCCCGCGTCCGCGGCAAGCTCCATGACCGTCTCGAACGACTCCGCCGAGAGCATCGACCGCCACATGTCGGCGGAGGTCAGCGACCCGGCATGGAACTCGGACAGCAGCCGGAGCGTGTTCACCTCGAGCGGCGGCGGGTCGATGATCCGCTCGAACCCGTAGGCCGGGACGGTGTGGCTGCCACGGATCGGGAGCCAGTGGTCGGCGTTGCGGACGGCCAGTCGCAGGATCGTCCCGACGACCTGGCGGAACATCGGCCCGAGGTCGGCGCCCGGGTCCTTGGGGTCGTGGATCTTGGCGCCGAGCCGGGTCTGGCAGACGGCGAACCCGCCGGTCAGGGCCGATGTCGTCATCCAGATGTCGATGCCGAACTTGCTGATGTCGTCGGTCCAGTCGTCGAGCGTGAGGTAGTGGCGGACGAGGTCGCCGCTGACCCCGAAATCGCCGCCGATCGGCTGGCGGATGCGATGGCCGTACAGCGCGCGCGTCAGCGGATACGTGACGGTGTTGGTGATCGTGCCGTCGTACTTGTAGCGGGCGTAGAGCGGGGCCACGAAGTCGTAGCCGCCCTTGAGGATCGGGCCGGATAGCAGCTCGATCCACTCCGGCACGATCGAACGCAGGTCGGAGTCGACGACGACGAGCGCCTGCACCTCGAGGGCAGCGGCGATCTCGAAGATCGTGCGCAGCGCGGCGCCCTTGCCGCCGACGCCGTCGATCTCGGGATAGGTCAGGCTGACCCGCTCGAGCTTGTGGTTCGGCCTCGTGAGGAGGATCTGCTCGACGTAGTCGGGCGGCTCGGTCTCGATCACGACGCGGCCGGTGCCGTCGGGCGAGCCGGCGTCCGAGTTGACCACGACCGGTCGCAGGTCGGGGAAGTACTGGACGAGGCCGGCCTGCGCGGCGCGCACCACGTAGCCGATCGTCGCGGCGTTCCGGTAGCTGGGGATGCCGACCATGATGTCGGCGTTGCCGAGCCGGGAGATCTGGTCCCGGACCGTCGGTGTGAGCACGGTTTCGGGCATCACCGAGACCGTACCACCGTGCGGCGCCGACGTGTGGGCCGCTCCATCCCGCCGGCCCGGCCGACGCGGTGATCGCTCGCAGCGATCGTTTTCGGGCCCAAGGCCGTCCTCGCCGCCGAAAACGTCGGTCTTCGCCACCCCGTGATCGCTCGCAGCGATCGATCCGTCGCGAAACAGGACCCGCTCCCATCTTCAGCACGAAAACGATCGCTCCCCGCGATCGGCGGGGCGGTCGCGCCGCGGGCCCGCGGTCAGCGCCGGGGCAGGTCGGCAGCGCTCCAGTCCTGCGCGGTCTCCCCCGGGCGGTAGCGCGAGTTCGCGGCCTTGAAGGTCATTCCTCGGAAGCCCTGCGCCCGCCACGAGCCGATCCACGTGTCGGCCGGCGAGCGGACATACGGTCCCGGCCGGACGAGCTGGTCGGGCCTCAGGACCGACTCGAGGATCCGTTTCCGCTCGAGCAGTGGGATGTCGAGCAGCCACTGGCCGTCGAGCCACAGCAGGTCGACGACGACGAGGTTCACGACATCGGTCTCGTCGAAGCTGGCGTCCTCGATCTCCGCGGCCTGCCGCTTCTCCATCTCGTCGAGCCGGTTGCGCCGGCCGCCGATGAAGAACCGTGTCATCTGGCTGGTCACGCTCGGGGGGTCGTACACGCCGACCTGGACGCCGACGCCCTCGGACATGATCCGCTTGGTCAGGTAGCCATCGAAGATCGCCCCGTCGGCACCGATGGTCGCCCGCGCCAGGGCCGTGCGCAGTGGCTCCTGCTCGTCGAACGTCTCCCCGTCGAGCCACAGCGTCGCGCGCCCCTCGCCCACGGCCGCGAGGACGCGGACCCCCGGCCACGCCGGTTCGACCAGGGCGTCGTCGATGTCGAAGGGGCGCTTCGAGCCGAACTCCTGCGGCCGGAGCGGACGAGCGAGATCGTGCGGGTCGGGGCCGGGCATCGCCGGTCATCGTAGCCGGACGGCCCGCGCGTATCATCCGGCCGTGGCCAGCGCCGCCCCGTCCGTCGGCCCCGCGACCAGCGCCCGTGGCCTTGCCGGCCTGACCCCGTCCGGCCGCGCGATCGTGCCGGCCGCCTGGTCGCTGTACGACTTCGCGAACACGATCTTCAGCTTCGCGGTCGTGTCGGGCGCGATCGGGCTGTACCTCAACGACCGGTTCGGCGAGCGCGACGGCGGCGTGCTGCTGGCCGTCGCGGTCGCGATCAGCGTGGGCATCAACGCGCTGGTGTCGCCGATCCTCGGAGCGTTCTCGGACCGCGGCGGTCGGCGGATGCCGTACCTGCTCGGCTTCACCGCGCTGTGCATCGGTGCGACGTTCTTCATCGCCGACTTCACGCCGCTGCTCGGCGTGGTCCTCTTCATCATCGCGAACTTCGCCTACCAGGCGGCGCTGATCTACTACGACGCGACGCTCAAGACCGTGTCGTACCCGGCCACGCGCGGCCGCCTGTCGGGCATCGGCACGGCGATCGGCTACTGCGGCACGATCTTCGTTGGCCTGCTCATCCTCGCGCTCGACGTGCCGGTCGAGGCCAGGTTCCGACTGGCCGCCGTGCTGTACCTCGTGTTCGCGATCCCGATCTTCCTCGTCGTCCGCGAGCCCCGCGCCGACAACGAGGCGCCGCTCACCGCGCGCGACGTCGTGGCGTCGTTCGGCCAGCTGCGGACGACGATCGCAGCATGCCCGCGCGGTGCCCGGGCTCGGCCGGTTCCTGCTCGGCCGGTTCTTCTACAGCGACGCGGTCAACACGGTCATCGTGGTCATGAGCGTCGTCACGACCGAGACCCTCGGCGTCTCCGACGCGGCGGCCAACGGGATCCTGCTCGGCCTCACGGTCGTGGCCATCGCGATGAGCTTCGTGTGGGGCTGGCTGGTCGACCGGCTCGGACCGAAGCGCACGCTGATGATCGTGCTCGTGTCGTGGGCGGTCGGTCTCGTCATCGGTGGCATCGCGATCGGCTTCGGCCCGAGCGGGCTCCCGCCGTTCCTGGTCGCCGGGGCGATCCTCGGTTCGGGCCTGGGCGGCGTGACCGTGGCGGACCGGGTGCTGATGATCCGGCTGTCACCGCCCGAGCGGATCGGCGAGTTCTTCGGCCTGTACGGGCTCGTCGGCAAGGGCTCGCAGGTCATCGGGACGCTGCTGTACGGCCTGACGCTGTTCCTGTTCCTCGACACGCTCGGCGACACGCGCCTACCAGATCGCGGTGCTCAGCCTGCTCGTGACGATGGTCATCGGCGCGTGGCTGGTGTGGCCGGTCCGCGACGACTGGTCGGGCAGCCACGAGGTCGCGAGGGCCGGATCGCTGCCGCTGCCCGAACGCCTCGCCCCGGCATCCGCTCCGATCGAGCCCCGTGACCGGTAGCCCGGCGCCGCCCCGGGCCTACTCGGGGTAGCCGCCCGGGTTCGCCCGGCGCCAGGCCCACGCCGAGCCGACCATCTCGTCGAGTGCCGGTCGCCCCGGTCGCCAGCCCAGGACCGACGCCGCCACGTCCGATGTCGCGACGAGCACCGGCGGGTCGCCGGTCCGGCGCGGCCCGACGTCGTACGCGATGGGCCCGCCGACGACCGCCTCGGCGGCGGCGATCACCTCGAGGTTCGACGACCCGTCGCCGTTGCCGAGGTTGCAGGCGAGCAACCCATCGTGGCTCCACGTCGTCCGCGCTGTCCGTCGCCTCGAGGGCGCGCAGGTGGGCATCGGCCAGGTCGGCCACGTGGATGTAGTCGCGGATGCAGGTCCCGTCGCGGGTCGGGTAGTCGTCGCCGAAGATCGTCATCGGCCGTCCCGCCTCGACCGCGGCGAGGATCGCCGGGATGAGGTGCGTCTCCGGGTCGTGGTCCTCGCCGATGGCATCGGTCGCCCCGGCGACGTTGAAGTAGCGCAGCGAGATCGCTGCGCAGCCCGTAGGCGCGCCCGTACCAGTCGAGCGCCCCTTCGAGCGACCGCTTGGTCTCGCCGTACGGGTTGATCGGGCGGAGCGGTGCGTCCTCCGGGATGGGCGTCGCGTCCGGCACTCCGTAGACCGCCGCGGTCGACGACAGCACGAACCGGTGGACGCCCGCCTCGCGGGCCGCCTCGAGCAACGCGATGCCGCCAGCGACGTTGTCGAGGAAGTAGCGCGCCGGCTCCTGGAGCGACTCGCCGACCACCGACCGCGCCGCGCAGTGGAGGATCGCCTCGATCGTCTCGTCGAGCAGCAGCTGCCGAACGCGCTCGCCGTCGCCGTAGTCGCCGACGACCAGACGCGCAGCCGTCGGGGACGGCCGCGCGATGGCCGGTCGAGAGGTCGTCGAGCACGACGACGTCGTGGCCGGCCGCGAGGAACGCCTCGACCGAGACCGCCCCGACGTACCCGGCACCGCCGGTCACGAGGATCCGCGTCATGGCTCGAACCTTAGCGGCGACGGAGCCGGTCGAGGATCGACCGGCGCTCGGCCTCGGTCGGGGACGGGCGTCTCGGCCGGTGCCGCGAACGGCGGGGGCGGCTGGGGCTCCTCCGCCGCCATCGGGTCCGGCACCGGCTCCCCGCGCGTCGCCAGGACCTCCTCGAGGCGTCGGCCAGCCGGCGCGCCGCCTCGTTCTCGGGGTCGATCGCCAGCGCCTCGCGAGCGAGTCGGTACGCGCCCGAGGTCGTCCGCCCGCTCGAGCGCCACGCGCGCCAGCCCGACGACCGCGATCGAGTTGTGCGGGTCGGCGGCAGCGACCTGCCGGTACAGCTCCTCCGCCCGCTCGACGCGTCCGAACGACAGCGCCCGCTCCGCCTCCAGCAGGAGCTCGATCACGATCCCGGGTCCGTGGCGACCATCGACCGGGCGACCGCCAGCAGTCGATCGCGCGTGTTGAGCGTCGGGTCGCCGATGACCCGCTCGAGCAGGCGCTGCAGCGTCGAGCCGACGACGGGTCCCGGCTCCCACCCGAACTCGGCCATGAGGTCGGTGCCGTCGACGGCGAGGCCCGCGAGGTCGAGCGCCGCGCCCGACTCGAGCTGGGCAGCGGACGCGCGCCCGGAACTCCGCCAGGCCACCGGCATCGGCGGCACGGCCGGACCCGACGTTGTCCGCCTCGCGCAGCAGGAACAGGTCGTCGAGCGCGTCGCGCCCGACCTTCACGATGAAGCGCCGGACGGCCGTGTCCGACCACGTCGGCACGTAGCCGAACATGTGCTGGCGGATCAGCAGGACGACGCGATCACGCTCGGCCGTCGGCCAGCGCCAGCGCTCGAGCAGGTCGCGCGCCATCTCGGCACCGGCGGTCTCATGGCCGACGAACCGGCCGTCGGCCATCGTCGCGGGCTTGCCGATGTCGTGGAGCAGCGCGGCCAGTCGGATGTAGGGCGGGTCGACGACGGCGCCATCGACCGAGCGCAGCGTGTGATCCCAGAGGTCCTCGCCCGGGACCTTGTTCTGGGGCACGCCGCGCTGCGCGTGCCAGCTCCGGCGCGAGATGCGCAAGCAGTCCCGTGTCGGCCAGCAGGCGGAGCCCGACCGACGGCGTGAGCGGCCGCCAGCAGCCGGCGCATCTCCGTCGGCGATCCGCTCGCCCGACAGGTGCCGGACGAGCTCGGCACGCGCCTCGATGGCCGCCAGCGTCGCAGGCTCGATCGTGAACTCGAGCGTCGCCGCGAGGCGCACCGCGCGGACCATGCGGAGCGCGTCCTCCTCGAACCGGGTCGGCGGGATCGCCGACGGCGCGGAGCGTCGCGCGTCGCGAGGTCGTCGAGGCCGCGATGCGGGTCGACGATCGCCGGCCGGGCGCCGGACTCGGCGCCCCATGCGATGGCGTTGACCGTGAAGTCACGACGGGCCAGGTCGAGGTCGATCGAATCGGTGAACTCGACCCGATGCGGCCGGCGGTGGTCGGCGTAGTCGTGGTCGGAGCGGAACGTCGTGATCTCGACCTCCCCGATCGCCGGGTCGTCGGTCCGGACGGCGACCGTCCCGAACGCGTTCTCGTAGACCGAACCGTGGAAGAGCGCCTGCGTCACCTCCGGGCAGGGCCGCGGTGGCGAGGTCCCAGTCCGCCGGCTCGCGGCCGCGCAGCGTGTCGCGCAGCGACCCGCCGACGACGTAGGCGGCATGCCCCGCCGACCAGAGCCTGACGAGCAGGCCGTGGACGGCCGCGGGGATCGCCGGTGCCGGGTCGACGGGGGCGGATCCGGCGTCGGGCGTCAGTTCCTGCCCAGGAAGAGGTAGGTCCGCCACGCGTCGTTGCGCTCGTCCGCGAGGTACGGCGTGAACAGCGAGTAGATGTCGCTGCGCGGCTCGAACGGCTCGCGATGGAGCCGGAGGCGCGCCTCGTCGAGCAGTCTTGCCGCCCTTGCGGTGGTTGCACGGCTTGCACGCCGTGACCAGGTTCTCCCAGGTGTGGCCGCCGCCACGGTGGCGCGGCACGACGTGGTCGAGCGTCAGGTCGTGGGTCTGGCGGCCGCAGTACTGGCAGGTGTGCCGATCGCGCGCGAAGACCTCGCGACGCGACAGCTTCACGCGCGGCCGCGGTCGCTTGATGAGGTGCTGGAGCCGGATGACCGACGGCGCGCGGAATTCCGTCCGCGGCGTCCGAATCATCTGGTGGTCGTACTCGATCACCTCGGCCTTCTCACCGAACAGGAGGCGGAAGGCCCTCGGCAGATTGCAGACGTTGAGCGGCTCGTAGTTCTGGTTCAGAACGAGAACGACGCCGTCCATGGTTGCGGGAGGATAACAAGAACACGACCGAGCGCAGGTCAGTCGGGATCGCGACCCCGTGCGGCGCCGGTCGGTCGCATCCCAGCCACCGGCCTGGCCGACCTTCGTGGCGAGCGGCGTGCCCAGGGCCTCGGCGATGAAGCGGGCAGCGGCCAGCACGCCGTCGAGCGAGACGCCGTGGTCGTAGCCGGAGGCGTCGAGCAGGTATACGAGGTCCTCGGTCGCGAGATTGCCGGCGGCGCCCGGCGCGTACGGGCAGCCACCCGTGCCACCGGTCGCCGAATCGAAGGTCCGAACCCCGGCGGCGAGCGCCATCGCGACGTTCGCCAGCGCGGTCCCGCGCGTGTCGTGGAAGTGGTACGCCTGCCGCTCGACGTCGATGCCGCCGTCCTCGGCCAGCGCGACGATCTCGGCGACCTGGTCCGGGACGCCGACCCCGATGGTGTCGCCGAAGCAGATCTCGTCCGCACCCAGGTCGACGAGCCGGCGCGCCACGCCCGACCGCGTCGAGCGGGTCGACGCGCCCCGTGTACGGGCAGCCGAAGGCGGTCGACACGTAGGCGCGTCGCCACCAGCCGAGCTCGCCCGGCGCGGTCGAGGACGGGTGCGAACGCCGCCAGCGACGCCTCGACGGTCATGCCGATGTTGTGGGTCGTGAACGCGTCGGTCGCAGCGGTGAAGACGGCGATGGCGTCGACGCCGGCCGCCTCGGCACGGGCGAGGCCGCGTTCGTTCGGGACGAGGACCGGGTAGCGCACGCCCGGCCGGCGTGGGAGCCGGGCGACCAGCGCGTCCGCGTCGGCGAGCTGCGGGATGGCCCGCGGCGAGACGAACGAGGTCGCCTCGATGTCGCGCAACCCGGCGTCGACGAGCAGCTCGATGTAGCGGAGCTTGTCGTCGGTCGACACCTCGACCGCCTCGTTCTGGAGGCCGTCTCGCGGCCCGACCTCGTAGATCCGGACGCGACGCCCCTCGAGCTCGGCGTCATCGTCGGCTCGTCAGACGAGCGGCGGGTCCATCGCCCGCTCGATGCGGGCGATCTCGATCTCGATCCGACCGATCAGGTCGACCGCCTCGACGTGCTCCTTGCTGCCGCACGGAGCGGCATTCCGTCGTGCGCGGGTCTCGCGGTGGAGCGCCAGCAGCTCCTCGCGGGTCTGCGGCAGCGGTGCGCCCGTGGGCGTCGAGTCGGTCATGGGCCAAGCGTAGCGCCTCGGTCTCAGCGCGGCTCGACGGTCGCCAGCCGCTGACCGCGCACGACCTGCTCCCCGGCGCGCACGACGAGGTCGACGACGGTCCCCGCGCGCGTCGCGGTCACCGCGTGCTCCATCTTCATCGCCTCGAGGGTCACGACGGCGTCGCCGGCGTCGACGTCGGTCCCGACCGGCGCCCCGATGGCCAGGATCGCGCCCGGCATCGGCGCGACCAGCTCGATGGGACCGGTGCCGTGGGCGGCCGCCGCCGCGCTCGCCGCTCGGTCGACGTCGGGCGGTGGTGCGACCCGGAAGGCGACGCTCCGGCCGGCCAGGTCCAGGTGGACCGTGTCGTCGTCGCGGACCTGCGCCGCCCGTGTCGTCGCGCTGCCCGGCGTGAGGCGGACCGTGCGGACCTCGTCCTCGGCGCTGAGCCGCACGGTGGGCGCCGCGTTGAGCCGGAAGCCGTCACCCACGGATCGGTCCGCGAGCAGGGTCCGGGCCGCCGCCGCCCACGCGGCATCGGGGATCGCGGGCGCGTCGCTCCCAGTCGTCCGGCGGCCAGATCCGGTCGAGGGTGTCGGTCCGCGCGGCCCCATCGCGCACGGCCGGCTCCCGGACCAGCCAGCGCAGGAAGCGCAGGTTCGTCGTCAGCCCGAGGACGACGGTCTCGTCGAGGGCGTGCGTCAGCCGGTCGAGCGCCTCGTCGCGATCGTCGACCGTGGGCCACGATCTTGGCGAGCATCGGATCGAACCGGCCGCCGACCTCGTCACCCTCGACGACCCCGGCGTCGACCCGCACGCCCTCGCCGGACGGCCAGCGCAGCCGGAGGACCTCGCCGGTCGCGGGCAGGAAGCCGTGCTCCGCGTCCTCCGCGTAGAGACGGACCTCGACGGCGTGGCCGTCGCGACGGACGTCCTCCTGGGAGAACCCGAGCGGCTCGCCGGCAGCGATGCGGAGCTGGTCCGCCACGAGGTCGCGCCCGGTCACGAGCTCGGTCACGGGATGCTCGACCTGGAGGCGGGTGTTCATCTCGAGGAAGGTGAACGCGCCGCGATCGTCGAGCAGGAACTCGCAGGTGCCGGCGCTCTCGTAGCCGACGGCGCGAGCCAGCCGCAGGGCCGCCTCGCCCATGCGCTCGCGGAGGGCCGAGTCGACCGCCGGCGAGCCGGCTTCCTCGAGCACCTTCTGGTGGCGTCGCTGGATCGAGCAGTCGCGTTCGCCGAGGTGGACGCCGTCGCCGTGGCGGTCGAACAGGACCTGGATCTCGACGTGTCGCGCGCCCTCGACCAGGCGCTCGAGGATCAGCCGGTCGTCGCCGAACGCGCTCGCGGCCTCACGGCGGGCGGCCGCCAGGTCGGTCGGCAGTCGATCGAGGTCGCGGACCGTCCGCATCCCCTTGCCGCCACCCCCGGCGGCGGGCTTGACCAGCAGCGGCACGCCGATCCGCTCGGCGGCCGCGGTGAGGGCGCGCGTCGGACTGGTCCGGGTCGTCGTAGCCCTCCGGCACCGGGATGCCCAGCTCCTCGGCGAGCCGGCGGGCCTGCCGCCTTGTCGCCCATCGACCGGATCGCCTCGGGCGGCGGCCCGACCCACATCAGCCCGGCGTCGATCACCGCCTCGGCGAACTCGGCGTTCTCCGCGAGGAAGCCGAACCCCGGGTGGACCGCGTCGGCGCTCGCCCGGCGGGCGGCATCGACCACTGCCGGTCCATCAAGCAGGTCGATCGCCGCCGGACCGGTGGTGGCCGGGGCGACAGAGCGGATGCCGAGGCGTTCGCACGTTCGCTCGATGCGTCGGGCGATCTCGCCGCGGTTCGCGATGAACAGCGTCCGGATGGCGCCCGCCCGCTCGCGTGGGTCGTTGTTCCTGTTGTGACGCGTCAATCGCGTCAAACGCGACACGCCAACGGCCACCAACACGGCGAGCAGGCAGACGACCACTGGCGATCCAGCGCTGGACCGACCTCGTGGACGTTCCGAGGCGGCGTGCGACCTCGCTGGGGCTCAGTTCCTCGGCCATTTCGTCGCGAGTGTCGCATATGGCGACGCGAACCGCTAGTCCAAGCGTGCCACCAGGCGTCAGCGGTCCCGCGGACGGCCTCGTGAGCGGTCCATGCCGCCCACGCCCCGTCGACCACGATCGGACGGTCTCGGGACGTCGGCCGGCCTCGCGTGGCGACGTCGATCATGTAGCGGTGGCTCGGGCCGTCGACGTCCGGGACGATCCCGCCGCAGCCGCGGCAGGCGACGGACCGTCACTCGTCATCGCTCGGCGGCGTCCATGCCGGCGATCGCTTCGCGTCGAAGGCGGCGAACCCCTCCCGGGCCTCATCGCCGACGCGCTGGCGCGCGATCACGCGCGCGGTGTGCCACTTCGCCGAGCCGTGGCCCAGGCCACGGACCTCGCGGACGATGGCCTTCGCCGCCCGAACCGCGGTCGGCCCCGACGACAGGACGTCGCCGACCGCCGCGTCCACCGCCGCGTCGAGCGCCGCCTCGCCTTCGACGACCTCGTGGACCAGGCCGATCCGCTGGGCCCGGACCGCGTCGAACCGCCGGCCACCCGGGAACAGCGCGCGGGCGTGGGTCTCGCCGATCTTGGCGACGACGAACGGGGAGATGACGGCCGGCAGGATGCCGAGCCGGGTCTCGGTGAACCCGAACCGCGCGCCACTCTCCGCGATCACGAGATCCGCCACGGCGCACAGGCCCATGCCGCCGCCGAGGGCCGCGCCCTGGACGCGCGCGATGACCGGGACCGGGCACGTGTCGATCGTCTCGAACATGTCGGCCATGGCCATCGCGTCCTGCTCGTTGCCCTCGACGTCGAGCGCCATCGCCGCGCGCATCCACGCGACGTCGGCGCCGGCGCAGAACGACGGTCCGTCGCCGGCCAGGACGACGGCCCGGAGGTCGGTCGGTGCCTCGCGCGCGAGCGCGACGAAGGTCGATCGCAGCTCGGCGATGAGCGAGGCGTCGAACGCGTTGTGGACCTCGGGCCGGGTCGAGCGTCACCCGCGCGACGACGCCGTCCGGTCCGGACCGCTCGAGACGCAGGGCCGGGCTCACCGGCGCATGGTACCCAGCGGGACGTCGCGCGGAGCGCAAGAACTCCGGTGCGGCCGGACACCGAAGTACCACAGGGGCCGGGTACATTTCTCCCATGGGCCCCGCGAACCCGTGGTCTCCGAACTGGCGTCCGGATCCGACCGGCCAACGCGCCGCGTCGATCCGGTCAAGCCGCCGCGGAGCCTTCTGGGCGGGGCTCCTTCTCTGGCCGCTCGTCCCGCTCGCCGCGGTGACGACACCCGGCGTCCCGACCGAGCTCGAGCCTCGGCACCTCCTCGCGGTCGCGGCGCTGACCTGGCCCGGCCTGGCGCTGCTCGGCGCCGGCCTGGCGCCGGCGGCCGTCGGCTCCCGGTTCGACGCATGCATCGCCGGCGTGGCGCTCGGGGTCGGGGCACCGCTCGCCGCGATCGCCTCGATGCTGATCACCGTCGTTCCGCTGGCCGCCCTGTTCGAGACCGATGGCGGGGTCGGTGCCGCGGTGGGGACCACGATCCGGCTGAGCGTGCTCGGCGGCCTGCGGTTCGCGCCGCTCGTCGCGCTGGCCGTCGTCCTGTGGCTCCTGCTGGTCCGGCGGCTCGTGTCCCGCCCGACGAGCCTAGTCGAGCAGCCGCACCTCGTCGCCTACCCGGATCCGTCCGGGCTGCACCACGTCGGCCAGGACGCCCAGGTCCGCGTGCTTGCCGTCGCGCAGACCGCGGTACGAGATGATCGTCCGGAGTGTGTCGAGGTCGGGCTCGCCGGTGTCCGGGTCGTGCGTCGTCATCGCGCAGCGGGCATCCTGCTTGGTCACTCGCAGGATCGCGTCACCGAGCCCGATCCGGCGGTCGATCCACGTGTCCTCCTCGTGCGCCGCCGCGCCCTCCAGGTTGATCAGCATGCGGAACCGCCGGCCGTCGACCGACTCCACCCCGGCATGCGCCGCGAGCTCGCGGAGCGACCCGTCCGAGATGATGCTGGTCGGGTTGCCGCGCCGGGTCCCGCCCGGCCGGTCGCAGCGGATCAGGCGGATCGGCGCTCCCGACGAAGTCGCTGAGGGCCTCTGCCCACGGTCCGATCGACGACATGACCGACACCGGTCCGCCCGTGGATCGGTGTCTCGACCGCGTCGCCGGTCTCGACCTCGCCGTCGACGACGGTGCCGTCGGGGAAGCGAAGCCACAGCGTGGTCGCCTCCGGGTCGGTCCGCGATGCGACCTGCACGAGCTTGAAGACGATCAGCTGGTCGATGAGGCGGTTGGCGTCGTTCGTCAGGAAGAACCGGCGGTCCTCGACGACACCGACGTCGGTGACGTCGATCTCGGTCGGGTGCTGCAGACCGAGGCTGCGGACCGGGGCGATCGAAAACTGCGCGACCTTGGGCATGCCCCGATGCTAGCGGGTCACGGGACCGACCGCCTCAGCGCAGCCCGACGCTCGCCAGCTCGGCCTTGGCCAGCCCGGCGTACCGACCGGCCGCGAAGTCGCCGAACGGATCGGCCGTGTGCTCGAGCAGCTCCTGGTAGCTGAGGCGATTGATCGCGCGGGTCGCGAGGGCCTGCTGCATCGCCGGTTCGGACGCCTCGATCGGCCGCCCGGCGGATCGCCAGGTGCGCCGCACGGAGCGTGCTGAGCCGGGCAGACCGCCACGGGAGGTACTTGAACAGCCACGGCACCACGAACACCGCGACCACGAGGAACGCGAGCAGTCGTGCGACGAGCACGACCATCTCCTCCACCTCCTGACCGGCCGCGACGAACGGCGCACCGGCCGACCCGAAGGCCCCGGTCGTCAGGTCGTCGATCCCGCCGCCGACGAGCGGCACGTTGCGGAGGACGTCGCCCAGCTGCGCCCCGGCGCTCTGGATGTTGTCGCCGCCACCCTGGAGCACGCGGCCGGCCTCGGCGAAGCTCGAGATCGAGTCGTTGACGCGGATGCCGATGGTCACCCAGAGGATCACCCAGATCAGCGTCGACACGTCCGCGAGGATCTCGCGGATCCGGGCGGCCCCGACCTCGCTGTAGATCTTCGGCATCGGTCCCTCCTGCAGGTCAGTCGGTCACATCCGGAACACCCCGAAGCGGGTCTCGGGGATCGGTGCGTGGAGCGCGGCCTCGAGTCCGAAGCCGAGGATGCGTCGGGTGTCCATGCGGGTCGATGACCCCGTCGTCCCAGAGGCGGGCGGTCGCGAAGTACGGCGAGCCCTCGCGCTCGTAGGTCTCGAGGATCGGCGCCTCGAAGGCGTCGCGCCCGGCGTCATCCGCGAACTCGCCGCGGACCGTCGAGAGGACGCGAGCCGCCTGCTGGCCGCCCATCACCGAGATACGGCTGTTCGGCCACGACCACAGGAAGCGGGGCTGGTAGGCGCGTCCGGCCATCGCGTAGTTGCCGGCGCCGAACGACCCGCCGATCAGGACCGTGAACTTGGGGACCTCCGCCGACGCCACCGCCGTGACCAGCTTCGCGCCGTCCTTGGCGATGCCTGCCTCCTCGTACTCGCGTCCGACCATGAAGCCGGTGATGTTCTGGAGGAACACCAGCGGGACCCGGCGCTGGCAGGCGAGCTCGATGAAGTGGGCGCCCTTGAGCGCCGACTGGCTGAACAGGATCCCGTCGTTGGCGAGGATGCCCACCGGGTAGCCATCGATATGCGCGAAGCCGGTCACCAGCGTCTCGCCGTACAGCGGCTTGAACTCGTGGAACCGCGAGCCGTCGACAAGGCGGGCGACGATCTCGCGGACCGCGCACCGGGCGGCGCGGATCGGCCGAGACGGCGCCGTACAGCCCGGCCGGGTCGACGCCTGGTGGCTCCGGCTGGCGGCGCTCCCACGGCGGCGCTGGTGGTCGGCGGTTGAGGTTGGCGACGATCGAGCGGCCGAGCGCCAGCGCGTGCTCGTCGTCGAGCGCCTCGTGGTCGGCGACGCCGGAGCGGCGGGTGTGGACCTCGGCGCCACCGAGCTCCTCGGCGGTCACGTCCTCGCCGGTCGCCGCCTTCACCAGCGGCGGTCCGCCGAGGAAGATGGTCCCGGTGCCCTTGACGATGACGGTCTCGTCGCTCATCGCCGGCACGTACGCGCCACCGGCCGTGCACGAGCCCATGACCAGCGCGACCTGCGGGATCGCCGCGGCCGACATGCGCGCCTGGTTGTAGAAGATCCGCCCGAAGTGATCGCGGTCCGGGAAGACGTCCGCCTGCAGCGGCAGGAACGCCCCGCCGCTGTCCACGAGATAGATGCACGGCAGCCGGTTCTCGAGCGCGATCTCCTGGGCTCGAAGGTGCTTCTTCACCGTCATCGGGTAGTAGGTGCCGCCCTTGACGGTCGCGTCGTTGGCGACGATGACGCACGTCGTGCCCTCGACCCGACCGATGCCGGTCACGATGCCCGCGCCCGGGGCGTCGTCGTCGTACAGACCGCCGGCGGCGAGTGGGCTCAGCTCGAGGAACGGCGATCCGGGGTCGACGAGGTGGTCGATGCGCTCGCGGACCGGCAGCTTGCCCCGTTCGCGGTGGCGCTCGATCGACCGGTCGTCACCGCCCGCGCCACGGTCGGCGAGCACGCCCTGCCGCCGCCGGAGGTCGTCGACTAGGGCGACCATGGCCTCGTGGTTCGCACGCGTCTCCGCGGCGGCAGGGTCGAGCCGGCTCCGGAGGACGGGCATGGCGCCGATGATAGGTCCAGTGGCTCGACCGAAGCCGACGGCGCGTCAGGATGCCAGAGCCCGACATCCCGAAGGCGAACTCGTTCAGATCGGAGCCGTCCGGTCGTTGTGCGCTCGCGAGTACGGCGAGGCGCCCGCTAGCACTGCGCACCAGGCCAGCAATACCCGGACCCACTGTCCCTTCGAACGTCCGAGCCGTCGGTCGCAAAGGTGTATGTGCCTTGATCGATCGCGAGCGCGATCCGATCGCCAGCCGGCGACCACGCGAGGCCGCTCACGTGAGTCGCCCCGAGCGGCGCGTTCTCATCGGTGACGATCTGGCGCGCGTCACTGCCGTCGGCGTTCATCACCCACACGCTATGGTCGCTATCGCAGTAGCCATCGGCGAACGCGATCTGCGTCCCATCAGGAGAGAACGTCGGAAGCCTGACGATGCCATTTTGCGGAACTTGAGACTCCCAGAGCACCTCGGCCGGGCCACCGGCAGCGTCGACGGCGAATAGTGCGCCGTCGTGGCAGGAGGGTCCTTCCCTATCGGTCAGGCCCGCGAAGACGACGCGCGACCCGTCGGGAGAGATCGTGGCGCCGGATGGCCGAGCAGATCCGAGGATCTCGTTGAACCCCGATAGCTGCTCGGTCACCTGCGTCTCCGACCCGTCGGCGTGCAGGACGAACAGGTTTTCATCGCCCTTCTGGATGAGTACGCGAGTGCCGTCGCTCGAGCATCCGAGTGCCCTGAGGGGCGGATGGACGGTCGTCGCCGGATCAGGGGTGGCCACGTCGAAACTCCAGATGCCATGGTGGTTTCCGCACACGATCCGCCCGGCGATCGGCTCGAAGCTCCCTGTGTCCGCGGGGGTCGGCGATGGAGCAGCGGTCGCCGTAGTCGGAACCGGAGTGAAGGAAGGACTCGGCGTCGGACTGGCGATCGGGACGAAGGTCCCCGCAGATGACGGGGAGATCCAGATCACCGGGCTCGCGTCGTACGCGCCGGCGACGACGAAGTGGGAATCCCAAGCGGCTGCCGACATGGCCCATGCGCCGGAGTGGTTTGGCGCAGTTCGCGGATCGGCGACCTCGAAGCGATCGTCACGCTGCACGCGAGTCCATGACCGGCCATCCGGCGACGTCCAGATGACTGCCACCGCTCCCGGGCACGGCTCTCGAGGGCACACACCGTCGCTCCCTACGGCCAGGTAACCGGAGCTCGCCGCGGCGACCGACGACACGATCAGCTCGGTGGCCGTTCCGTTGTCATCGTGGATACCGTCCGTCGGTTGCCACGCCCGGCCGTCAACGGAGAACCAGATCCCGCGAGTGTCGGTGCGATCTGCACCGCCGATCGCGACGAAGCCGTTCGGTCCGGCCGCCAGGTCCTCCAGCCGACCGATGCCGGCAACGTCGGTGACCTTCGCCCATGAAACGCCGTCGTCAGAGGTCCACAGGACCGGCTCGTATACGGTGTCGTTCGCCGAGGCGTTCCCCCAGGCGACCATTCCATCACCCGCGACGGCGATACCCTGCATGTCGACCGTCGGCGCCGAATGGCCCTGCGCCGCGAAGGATTCGGTCGGTGGCGCCGGGACCTCGCTCAACGTCCAGTCGGACCCATCCACGGAGTACCAGGCCTTGTTGTTGCTACCGACAGCAACAAGTCCGGGGCCACCGGCGGCAACCGCGTGGATCGTGCCTGCGCGCAGCTCCGGGTCCTGTGCCCTGTCGGCGCGGCGCCGCCAGGTGTCGCCGTCCTCCGAGGCCCACACGTCGTTGCCCTCGGCGACGAAGAGGAACCCCTGAGTCGTCCCGACGGCGGGCAAGTGGAGGCCACCCCCGTGCGGCAGCAGGACGGCCGAGGAGGGGAACTGATCGTTCGGCACCAGCCTCCAGGTGTGACCGTCCGTTGAAACGGAGAGTTGCATGTCATGTGAGCCGACTTCGCCCAGGATCGCGAGCAGTCCGCGCGGTCCGGCGACGACCGCGTCGACCTGCGCCGTGGCCCACGACGACTCGATCGACACGCGTGACCAGGCGTCGGGCGTGGTCGGGAGCATGCCGACGTCGTGTTCCCCATGTCGAGAGCTCAGCACCAGGACTGCTGCGACCACGATCACCGCCGTACCGCCAAGAGCAAGCATGGATCGGGTGACGTCGATGCTCTTCAGGAGCCCCCGCCGGCGCACCTGTTGCCTGCTCTTGCGCGTCCGATCGAACGTGGCGTCTAGCACTCGCTGGGGGAGCCGGGTCGGGGCCGTCTCCTCGAACCACTTCCCGATCGTTTCGTCGAAATGCGCGTCTGTGCCCATCACGCAGTCCTGTCCTGGGCGACCGCCGGCTGTCGCGCATCGGCTTCGAGCACCGCACGCATCGCCCCGGTCGCGTAATGCAGTCGTGACCTGGCCGTCCCCTCGGGGATGTCGAGGATCCGCGCGATCTCGGCCGTCGAGAACCCGCTGTAGTGGTGGAGAACGAGCATGGCCCGCTGCTCCGGCTTCAATCGACTGAAGCCTCGCTCCAGCTGGTCCCGATCGGCGACCGAACCGGTGTGATCCCTGACGGACTGGGCGAGCGGCAGAGATCGCACGTGCTGCGACCACCGCCGGAGCTGTCGGCCCTGGTCCGCACAGGCGTTGACCGTCAGGCGATAGAGCCAAGCGTCGAACCGATCCGGATCGCGGAGCGACGGAAGCTGTTGCCACGCACGAACGAGCGCTTCCTGCACTGCGTCCTCCGCCAGATCCGCCGACCGGAGGATCAGGCGAGCGACCGCGTACAGTCGATCGCCGGCGGAGGTCGCGAGGACTTCGAATGCCTCGTGGTCGCCGCGACGTGCCGCCTCGACGAGATCGCGCCTCATCCCACTCCCAGTCCGATATGCACCGGTCTTGGTGCGTCCTAACCCTTTGACGGATGATGCGGGCCCAGTTGCTCAACAATGGCAGTCGAGTGTCACCACGCCGTCGGAACCGATCGCCTGGCTCGGTCGTCAGGCGGCCATGTCGATCCGACCGCGCGCCCTCGCGCTCGCTGCTCTCGCCCTCGCGGCGATCGCGTGCTCGCCGGCCGCACTGGCCTCGCTGCTGCCGTCGACGGGGCCGCTCGTGCAGGTCACGACCCGCGGCGGCGAGTGCCCCGACGGGCCATGTGGCTCGACGCTCGTGATCGAGCGCGACGGTCGCCTGCACCAGACCGCGCCCGAGATCGTCCACCTCGGGCAGGTGCCGCCGGAGGCCCTGGCCACGCTCGACGCGGCGATCCGGACGACCGACTTCGCCGGCATCAGGGCACGGCCGTTCACGGGGGAGTGCCCGGTCAACTTCGACGGACAAGAGGTCATATACGAGTTCGGGGCACCGGGCGGGCTGGAACGCATCGCGTCATGCGAGACCGAGGTCGATCCGGCCCACCCGCTGTTCGCGGCGGTCGACGCCGTGCTCTCCGCCGGCGGTGCGGTCTGACCGGGTCGATGGTCTAGCCGAGGACGTCGCCGAGCGCGGCGTCCATCGAGGGGTAGCGGAACTCGAAACCCAGCTCGTGCGCCCGGGCGGGCGCGACGCGCCGCGACCCGAGCAGCAGGACGGCCTGCTCGCCGAGGACCAGCCTGACGAGCCGCGCCGGTACGGCGAAGCGACTCGGCCGGTGGAGGACGCGGGCCATCGTGCGGACGAAGTCGGCCTGGCGGCACGCCCCCGGGCTCGCGACGTTCAGGACGCCGTCGACGTCGGTGCGCGTCATCGCGAGCCGGAACAGCGCGGCGGCGTCATCGATGTGGACCCAGCTCAGCCACTGGCGGCCGCTCCCGATGCGTCCCCCCAGGAACAGCCGCACGGGCAGCGCGAGGTACCAGACGAGGTCGGCATCGCGGGCCAGGACGTGGCCCTGCCGGAGCCGGACCACCCGGACGCCGAGCGCCTCCGCGCGCACGGCCTCGTCCTCGACCGCCTTCGAGACGCGCGCGAGGAACTCGGAGCCCATCGACGCGGTCTCGGTCACCGGCGGCGCGTCCGGATCGGCCGCCTCCGGGTACGCGTCGATGCCGGTCACCACGACGAGGCTGGCAGGCCGCCGCTCCGCCGGGAGTCGCTCGATGGCGGCGACGATCGCCCGAACCGCGTCGACCCGGCTCGAGGTGATGACCTCCTTGCGTCGACGGGTCCACGGCCACGGGGCGACCCGCGCGCCGGCGACGCAGACGACCGAATCGACACCGTCGAGTGAGGACGCGAGGCCCGCGATGTCGTCGGGCGACCAATCGACGAGCCGGCTGCCCGGTGGGACGCGGCGTCGGACCTTCTGGGCGTCCCGTGACAGCACGACCACCTCGGCACCGTCATCGAGGAGCGATCTTGCCAGGGCGCGACCGACCAGGCCCGATCCGCCGACGATGGCGGCCTTCACGGGTGGCGTCCGTTCGGGTGACGATCTCGTGCTACCATTCGATAGCAAGTTATGACTGAACAACTCGCTACTGTCAAGTCGCATGAATCGAGTGGGCGTGGGTCGAGGCGCGGCCTCACGACGGCGGAGTCGATCCGGCTGGATCTCGCCGAGGCGTGGGGCGAGATGGGCGCGTCGTGGGGCGTCACCCCGGCGATCGCCCGGGTGCAGGCCTATCTGATGGCTCGCCAGGAACCGTTGACCGAGCGCGAGGTCCGTGAGGCGCTCGGGCTCTCGCATCGGGCGGCCAGCCTGGCGCTCGCGGAGGCCGAGAACTGGGGCATCGTCCAGCGCGTGCCGGAGCCGCGACGCGTCGGGCGACGTGGACCGGCGGGGACCGCATTCCTCGCGGTCAACGATCACTGGCAGTGGTTCGGGCGGGTCATCGCCGAGCGCAAGAGCCGCGAGGGCGACCCGATCGTCGCCGTCCTCGAGGCCAAGGCGCAGGAGGCGGCCGACGCGGCGAAGGCCGCACCCGATGACGCCGAGCTGACCGCGCTCGCCGAGTGGCTGTCGTCGTTCGTGGTCTTCGTGCGCCTCTTCGACCGTGCGGTCGGCCTCGTGCCACAGTTCGAGCCGCGCGAGCTCGAGCGCGCCCTGCAGCTGCTCGACCGAGTGCCCGATTCGACCGTCCTGCGGCTGTTCGATCTGCTGGGCGGGCTCGACGACGACGACGTGCTCGAGCTGGTCGAGGCGGTCTCGCGGTTGTCGCCGGCCGCGGCGCGGCGAGCCACCAAGCTGATGTCGGGCGTCGTGCGGACCGTGTCCCGGTAGCCGGTGCGAAACCGGTGAGCGAACCTCGGGTCGATCGACCGCACGTGCCGGGTTACGGCATCCCGCGCTCGATCAAGGGCGTCCTGCCGTGGTCGTGGGCGGTCGAGCGGCTCGAGCGGGCCGAGATCTACTGGCTGGCCACCGCCGACACCGATGGTGCGCCGCATCTCATCCCGATCTGGGGCTCGTGGGTCGACGGGCACTGGTATGTCGAGGGCGGCCCGACCCGCTGGCAGCGCAACCTGCGCGCCAATCCGAAGATGGCGATCCACGTCGAGGGGACCGGCTCCGGGGTGAACGACGCCGAGGTGGTCATCGTCGAGGGCTCGGCCGTCGAGCTGACCGCGCCGGAGGCGTCGATCGCCGACCGCATCCTGGCGGGCTACGCGAAGTACAAGCCGGTGTACGAGGCGTCGGCCGAGCACTGGACGCAGGGCGGCCTGTGGGAGCTGCACCCGAGCAAGGCGTTCGCCTGGACGACGTTCCCGAAGGACATGACGCGGTACACGTTCGAGGACGGCTGACCCGAGGGACGGCCGCCGGTCCATCGCAGTCCAGTGGCCGCAGCGCGGGCCGAACCCCGCCGACGCTTGGGCCGAACGAGGCCCCGTGCCATAATCCGGACCGCGCGCGACGCACCGAAGACTCCCCGCCGCGCGACTCGTGCACCTGAGGAACCACAGCCCACATGACCGTCGAAACCTCCACCTGGGCGACCAAGAAGGGCCTTGCCCAGATGCTCAAGGGCGGCGTCATCATGGACGTCGTCACGCCCGACCAGGCCAAGGTCGCCGAGGATGCCGGCGCCGTCGCGGTGATGGCGCTCGAGCGCGTCCCGGCCGACATCCGCAAGGCCGGTGGCGTCGCCCGGATGTCCGACCCGGAGATGATCACCGGGATCATGGATGCCGTGAGCATCCCGGTCATGGCCAAGGCCCGCATCGGCCACTTCGTGGAGGCGCAGGTCCTCGAGGCGCTCGGCGTCGACTACATCGACGAGTCCGAGGTCCTGACCCCGGCCGACGAGAGCAACCACATCGACAAGCACGCGTTCAAGGTCCCGTTCGTATGCGGCTGCCGCAACCTCGGCGAGGCTCTCCGCCGGATCAACGAGGGCGCCGCGATGATGCGGACCAAGGGTGAGGCCGGGACCGGGAACATCGTCGAGGCCGTCCGCCAGCTGCGCGACGTCAACAGCGAGATCCGCCGGCTCCAGAACGCCCGCGAGGACGAGCGGTTCGTGGCCGCGAAGGAGCTCCAGGCGCCGTACGAGCTGGTGAAGGACGTCGCGGAGCAGGGCACGCTGCCGGTCGTGAACTTCGTCGCGGGGGGCATCTCGACGCCGTCGGACGCCGCGCTCGTCATGCAGCTCGGCGCGGAAGGGGTGTTCGTCGGCTCGGGCATCTTCAAGAGCGAGGACCCGGCCCGGATGGCCAACGCGATCGTCCAGGCGACGACGTTCTTCGACGACGCGAAGAAGATCGCCGAGGTGTCGAAGGGCCTCGGAGCGCCGATGCGCGGCATCGCCCTCGAGGAGATCCCGGAGCAGGAGCGCCTCGCCGTCCGCGGCTGGTAGTCCTCACACTGATGGCTAGCGGAGCGTCGCCTCCGTGTTCGGAGAGCGTGTGCCAGTAGACCGTGGGGACACCAGTTCATGAGGATCGGGGTCCTGGCCCTGCAAGGGGCCTTCCGTGAGCATCTCGACACCCTGGACGCCATCGGCGTCGAGGGTGTCCGCGTGCGCGAGCCGGCCGACCTCGACGGTGTCAGCGGGCTGATCCTCCCCGGTGGCGAGAGCACGACGATGCGCCAGCTCATCGAGCGTTGGGGGCTGCGGCGGCCGATCCTCGACCTGGCGGCATCGGGCGCGCCGATCTTCGGCACGTGCGCCGGGATGATCATCCTGGCGCGCGACATCGCCGGCGACGAGGAGCCGATCCTGCCGCTCCTCGACGTGCGGGTCGAGCGCAACGCCTTCGGCCGTCAGCTCGACTCGTTCGAGGCGGACCTCGATGTCGACGTCCTCGGTTCGACGCCGGTGCACGCGGTGTTCATCCGTGCGCCGGTCATCGAACGGACCGGCCCCGACGTCGATGTACTCGCCCGGCTCGACGACGGGCGGGTCGTCGCGGTCCGCGAGCGAAACGTGCTGGCGACGTCGTTCCATCCGGAGCTCGCCGGCGAGACCCGCTTCCACCGGCTCGTCGCCACGATGGCCGCCGAGCACGACGACCCCGGCGAGGGCTCGGGTCGGCGGCGCCACCCGACGCGGCGGGCGCAGGCGCGATGACCACCGCGCGGGCCCCGCGCAAGCAGGGCAAGGTCCGGCCCGCCCGGCTGACCGACCTGGCCGCCCTCGGCGAGCTGTCGCGCCTGTGCCAGTCGGACGACGCCTCGACACGATCGCTCGGCCTGCCGGTGAGCGGCCCGCCGATCGGCGTGTTCAGCCTGTTCCGGCTCCCGCTCGGCGCCTTCCGCCCCAACGACCTGATGTATGTCTACGAGGAGGGCGGTCGGATCTCCGGCCTGATCCGCGTCGAGCGCGAGTCGACCCGGGACGAGTGGACGATCGTCGAGCTCGATGCCGTGGGGATGGCCGACGCCGGCGACATCCGCTACCGGCTCGTCAACCAGCTGCTGCGCGAGGGGGCGCGGCGCGGCGCGGCACGCTTCCACGTCGCGTGCGCCGACGTGGACGGCAACGTCGAGCTGATGATGCAGGCGGGCTTCATGCGCTACGGCGAGGAGCGCATCATGTTCCGGCCCGCCGAGGAGCTGCCCAAGCCGTGGACCGACAAGGCCGCCAGGGACGCCCGTATCCGGCCAGCCCAGCCGCTCGACGCCCTCGCCATGAGCCGCCTGTACCTCGCCGCGACGCCCGGTCCGGTCGCCCGGCTCGAGGCGTTCCGGCTGCCGGACTGGGAGCGCCAGGGCAACCATTCGCGCGTGCCACGATCCAGCCTTGCGCCGATCCTGCGGTTCGCCGACATCGAGGCCTACGTGCAGGCGTCGGCCGACGGCGGCAAGGACGGGACCGAGCTCGACGGGTTCCTCCAGGTCGGCGTCGCGAAGGAGGACCAGCCGCACTACTTGAAGGTCGTCGCACGGCCCGAGGCCGATCCGACCGCGCTCATCGGCTTCGGGCTGGGCATCATCGAGGCACGCACCACGAAGGGCGGCGAGCATCGACACGATCACGGCGTCATCGCGCCCGTGCGAACCTATGAAGGACCGATCGACCGGCGCCTGGAGGACGCATCCTTCGGATCGATCGCGAGCGTCACGCTGCTCATGAAGGAGACCCTCGTCCGGGTCGCGGAGCCGGCGCTCGTGCCGGCCGTCCGCTAGTCGTTGCATTCGGAGGTCTGCGTGGGATCCGAGGACCGCCAGCGAGAGACCATCGACGATCTGGACGCGATGCTGTCATCGCTGCCGCCGGAGATCGTCGACGCGGTCCACGCGCTGCCGGATCGCGAGCAGCTCATCGAGGTCGTGATGGACCTTGGTCGCCGGCCCGAGGGCCGCTTCCCCGACTCGGAGGTCAGCCTGCTCGATCGCGAGATCGACGAGTCGGACATCGCCTTCGTGGTCGACCACATCGGCTCGTTCGGCGACGACAACCGGGCCGGCATCGAGCGCACGCTCCACCGCATCAGCGCGATCCGCAACCGCAACGGAAAGGTCGTGGGCCTGACCTGCCGGGTCGGCCGTGCCGTCTACGGGACGATCGAGATCATCGCGGACTTCGTCGAGACCGGGAAGTCGATCCTGATCATGGGCCGGCCCGGCATCGGCAAGACCACGATGCTGCGCGAGGCCGCCCGCGTGCTCGCCGACGACATGGGCAAGCGGGTCGTGGTGGTCGACACCTCCAACGAGATCGCTGGAGACGGCGACATCGCCCATCCGGCCATCGGCAAGGCGCGCCGGATGCAGGTGCGCACGCCGTCGATGCAGCACGAGGTGATGATCGAGGCGGTCGAGAACCACATGCCCCAGGTCATCGTCATCGACGAGATCGGCACCGAGCTCGAGGCCGCGGCCGCACGGACGATCGCCGAACGCGGCGTCCAGCTCATCGGCACCGCCCACGGCAACAACCTCGACAACCTGATGCTCAACCCGACGCTGTCCGATCTCATCGGCGGCATCCAGAGCGTGACCCTGGGCGACGAGGAGGCGCGCCGGCGGCGGACCCAGAAGAGCGTGCTCGAGCGCAAGGCACCGCCGACCTTCGACGTCATCGTGGAGATCCAGGATCGCGAGCGGGTCGCGGTCCACAGCGACGTGGCGGAGACGGTCGACGCCCTGTTGCGCGGCGACGCGGTCGCGCCGGAGCTGCGGTGGCGCGACGAGGAGGGCGTCCACCGCTCGCAGGGCCGGCCGCGGCCGTCGCCCCGCGAACAGCTCGGCGCCGAGCGGTTCGCCGGCCTCGTCGGCAGCGGCTCGCCCTGGCGGATGGAGCCGGGCTGGCGGGGCGAGGGCGCCCGCCCGGGCGGCTATCGCGAGGCCGAGCGGGTCCCGTTCCGGTCGGGCTACCGGCCCGGGGCATCGGGCGGCTGGCGCCAGGCCCGCGGCGGTCCGGGTCGCGAATCGTCGCGCGGGTCCGCCGCCGGCAGCGGACCGCGGACGATGCCGGGCGAGCGGATCGCGTCGCGCCCCGGCGAGGAGCCGTTCGTCGCCGGCGACATCGCCGACCGCGGGCCGCTCGAGCGGAGCGGCACGACGACCGCGCTCGAGGCACGCGCCCGCGAGCAGCGCGAGCTGGAACGCCAGAAGGCGTGGCGCGACCAGGCATCTCGCGCGATGCAGTCGTACAAGGCCGAGGAGGGGACGGCACCGGTCAATGCCGACGATCTCGAGCCGCCCGACGAGCGCGACGGGCTGGCGCTCGGGGCGGCCGAGGGCGAGCACGGCGAGACCGTGCTCGTGCCGGGCGGTTCGCCGCTGCCGACGCTGCGGGTGCTGCCCCAGGGCGTCAGCCGCAAGCGCCTCGAGCAGGCGGTCCGCGACCTCGGGCTGCCGGTGGTCATCGCGCGTGACGTCGACGAGGCGGACGTCGTGATGACGCTCAAGAACGAGTACAAGCAGAAGACGCCGCTGCTCCGCGAGGCGGAGGAGCGGGCGATGCCGATCTACGTCCTCAAGAGCAACACCATCCCGCAGATGCAGTCGAGCCTGACCTCGATCTTCGCGCTCGAGATCGACCCGCGCGAGGCGGCGCTGCGCGAGACCGAGGACGCCATCGACGTCGTGATCCGATCGTCGGAGGCGGTCGAGCTGTCACCGCAGAACGCGTACATCCGCCGGCTCCAGCACCAGATGGCCGAGCGCGCCAACCTCGTGTCGCGGTCGCGCGGGCGCGAGCCGTTCCGGCGCGTCCGGTTGTACCCCGACGCCGCGCGCAGCAGCTGGCGATGACGAGCGAGACGGCACCCGAATCGGTGCGCGCGGTCCTGCCGCGCCTCGCGCAGGGGCTCATCGGCTACGGCGTGATCGGCCTCATCCTCGCGATCGTCGCGGCCATCGCGCTGGTCTGGGCGGCGGGCCGGTTCACGGCGCTCGGCGGTCGGGTCGAGACGCAGGTCGCGACGCTGGCCGACACGCTCGACCGCACAGCCGATGTGCTCGGGGACGCGTCCGCATCGGCGACGTCGTTCGCGGTCACGCTCGAGCGGACGCCGCCGATCGTCCGCCAGGTGGGATCGGCCATCGGGACCGTCGAGGACAACCTCCGTGCGATCGCCGGCCAGCTGCAGGCGGTCGAGGTGCTCGGTCGCCAGCCGCTCGTCAACGTGGCGGCGAGCGTGAACGCCATCGCGACGTCCCTCGACGGGCTCGACACCCGCCTTGACCTGGTCGCCGGCGACCTCGAGAGCAACCGGGATTCGCTGCTCGCCAACGCCGACTCGCTGAGCGCCCTCAGCCAGCAGCTCGGGCTGGTCGCGGACGACCTGCGCAGCGGCGGCGTCCAGGACGCCCTCGCCGACGTCCGGGCGCTGTTGATCGTGCTCGGGCTCGTCCTGCTGGTCTGGATCGTCCTCCCGTCGGCCGGTGCGCTCGCGTTCGGCTGGTGGCTGCGCCGCGAGGTCGCCGCCGAGGCCGGCCCGGCGACCTAGCGCAGATCGCGCCGCAGGGCCGAGCGCGCGGCTAGATGACCGCCCATGCCGTGCACGCCGCCGCCCGGCGGCGTCGACGACGAGCACAGGTACAGGCCCGGGCCCGCGTGGTACGGGTCGCGAGCGACCGCCGGCCGGAAGAGCAGTTGGCGGATGTCGGCGATGCCACCGTTGATGTCGCCCCCGATGTAGTTCGGGTCGTGCGCCTCCAACTCGGCCGGGCCAAGCGTCGCCCGCGCGAGGATGCGATCCCGGAACCCCGGTGCGAACCGCTCGACCTGGGCCTCGATGCGGTCGGTCATATCCACGTCCGACCCCGCCGGAACGTGGCAGTACGCCCAGGCCGTCGTGGCGCCGGGAGGCGCGTCATCCGGAACGCGTGAGGGATCCCACGGGTCGTACTGGGCGAACAGCGTGAACGGTCGATCCGGGGGACGGCCGGTCGCGACCTGGCGTTCGGAGCGGACGATCTCGTCGAGCGTCCCGCCGAGGTGGACCGTGCCCGCCCGCCGCACGCCCTCGGCGCTGCCACGGCACCGCGCCGCCGAGCGCCCAGTCGACCTTGAAGACGCCCGGGCCGTAGCGGAAGCGCTCGTAGCGGCGCCGGGTGCGTGGCGGCAGCCGGTCACCGGCGATGGCGACCGCCGCTCGCGGCGTCGTGTCGAGCAGCACGACCCGGGCCGGCGGCAGGTCGTCGAGGTCGCGGACCGGGTTGTCCGTGACGATCTCGCCGCCGTGCGCCCGTACCTCGTTGGCGAGGGCGTCGGCGAGGGCGGCCGTGCCGCCGCCGACCATCGGCCAGCCGACGGCGTGCGCGTACGTCCCGAGGACGAGCCCGAACGCGGCGGACAGCGGCCGGTCGAGCGCGACCATCGAGTGGGCCGCCATGCCACCGAACAGCGCCCGGGCCGCCTCGCCGTCGAACCGTCCCCGGGCAAGCCCGGTCGCCGACCGGAGCGCCGGGAGACCGAACCGGGCGAGCGCCAGCGGGTGGCGGGGGACGTGCACGACAGGCCGCAGCAGCTCGCGCCCGAGCACCTCGGCGTCGCGCGCGAGCGGTCCGAACAGCGCGCGCCACGCGGATCCGTCGTCCGTCCGGCGATCGGCATCGAGGCTGGCCGCGGTCGCCGTGAACGAGCGTTCGAGCACGACCGCCCGCCCATCGTCGAACGGGTGAGCGAGCGGGGCCTTGGGCTCGACGAGCTCGACGCCGTGGGCCGCCCAGTCGACCGTCCGGAAGAACGGCGATGCCAGCAGCAGCGGCACGATCGAGGAGCAGACGTCGTGGCGGAACCCGGGCAGCGTCAGCTCCATCGTCCGCATCCCGCCGCCGATGGTCGGCGCGCCCTCGACGACCAATACCGATCGGCCGGCCCGGGCGAGCGTCAGCGCAGCGGCCAGGCCGTTCGGGCCGGCGCCGACCACGACGGCATCGAGCGCCGGCCGACCAGCTCCGGTCACCGGTGCGGCCTCGTCAGGGACCGACCGCGCCGGACCCCGTCTCGAACGGCGACCCGGGCGTGAGGACGACGTCGGGGAACGTGCCGGCTTGGCAGACGGGACCATAGATGGCGTCCTCGAGGTCTCCCATGGCCACGGCCGGGCCGCCCGAGCCGGTGTCGTCGGCCGCCGTCGGACCGAACAGCAGCCAGTCGGGTGGCTGCTCCGTCACGTCGAACGTCCGGACGAGCGTGAGCACGTCCTCCCAGCGACGAGGTGCCCGAACCCCCACGAGCGCGACCCCGCTCGGGGTGCCTGACGCGCCCTCGTAGCGGAGCTCGTGGAGGCCCGCGTCGTCCGACGTCCCGCTGATCGCGCACGTCGTCCCGTCGAACGTCACCGCCAGGGAGCCCGCGAGCGCGAACGGCGTCGCCCGCGGCTCGCCCCGCCGCAGGGCGGCGAGCAGCGCGCTCTCGACCGCGCTCGGATCGGCGGCCGTGGCGTAGCGGATCGTGCGGCCGGCCTCGTCCCGGGTCAGCCGCCCGCCCTCGCCGACGCTCACGGTCGCCTCGTCCCAGGTCACCAGGTCGGGCTCGGTCAGCGCCAGCGCAGCGAGCTCGTCCCACAGCTGCTGACCCTGGTCCGGGCGCAACCGATCCGGGTTGCGGACGAGCGACTCGTACATCACGTCGGCCGCGGCCGACGCACGGTCGGTCGCCAGGCGGTCGGCGAGGTCGGCCGGGACCGGCACGTCGTCGGTGGCATCGAGCGGGACGATCGAGATCGGCACGTCGGTCGCGAACACCGCCTCGACCGCCGACGGGTCGGCGAACGCGTTCCACTCGAGCGGGTCCTCGGCGTCGAGGCCGTCGACGAACACGTTGCCCGGGGCATCGATCGTGCCCAGCATCGCGTGCACGCCGGCCAGCCGGTCGGGCAGGGTCGGATCGGCGGCGAACGCGTCCTCGAGGTTCGTGAGCGGACCCAGCGTGACGATCGTCGGGGCGCTCGGGCTGGAGTCGACGGTCTCCCTGATGAGCTCGACGGCGTCGATCGGCACGCCGGCCTCGACCGTCGGCGCGATGTCGAAGCCGAAGGCGTCGTCGGCACGGGCACGCCAGTCGTCGGGGAACGGCCGGGCGTCGGGGCCGCCCTTCTCGCGGCCACACCCGAACGGGATGTCGGGGTCGCCGAGCTCATCGATCAGGAAGCGCGTGACGAGGCGGCCGGCCTGACAGTGGATGAGACCGGTGCCGCTGATCGTGATCGCCCGGACGTCGAGCGCCGGGTCGCGGAGCATGACGAGGATCGCCCCGATGTCGCTCAGGTCCAAGTCGGCATCGATGATGACCGGGATGCGATCGGTCGGCGGCTCACCGGTCACGACGGGAGCCGAGGCGTCCGGGTCGGTGGCGCACGCGGCGATCGCGCCGATGACGAGCGCGACAAGACCGGCGCGGGCGAGGTGACGGAGGGCGGGCATCGCGGGCAATCCTACGGCCATCGCCGCCTTTGCCCCATCAGCTCGCGATGGCGCCCCGGTCGAACCAGATCCGCTCCCCGGTGAACCGCTCGCTGGCCGCGTCCCAGGGGAACAGGATGAGGACCTCCAGCGCGACCGCCAGCCCCGAGGCGGGCACGCCTGCCCACGGGCCGTCGTTCGTGCCGGTCAGCGTGGCGACCTCGAACACGCCCTGGGGCCCGACCACGATCTCCGACAGCGCGAAGGCGTTGTCCGGGAAGGCCGCGAACAGCTCCCCGTAGAACCGGCGCGCTCCGTCGTGGCCCTCCCAGCGCTGCCCGGTGACGACGATCTCGTAGGCGCAGTCCGGCGTGAGGGTCGCGATCAGCCCGTCGATGTCGCGCCGGTCCTCGGCGATCGAGTGGCGGACCCACAGCCGCTTGATGCGACGCAGCTCTGCCGGGTCGAAGCCCCGGGCGAGGCGGGCCTGGATCGATCCGTCGCCGGTCACGCCACGGCGGCGGTGGCGATCCCCTCGACCGCCTCGAGCGCTCGGTCGACCTCCTCGGCCGTGTTGTAGTGGACGAGCCCGAGCCGCAGCACGCCGCCGCCCTCGGCCTTCCCGAGGCGCTCGATGAGCCCGGTGGCGTAGAAGTCGCCGTCCCAGACGTAGATGCCGCGGCGCCCGAGGTCCTCGGCCGCCGCGCGCGGGTGGACGCCGTCGATCGACACCGACACGGTCGGCACGCGGTCGTCGAAGCGGGCTCGCTCGGTGATGCCGTGGATCGTCAGGCCGCGGACCGACTCGAGGCCGTCGATCAGCCGGGTCACCAGCTCGCGCTCGTAGCCGACGATGGCCGTCATCCCGGCGACGAGCTCCGAGCGCCGATCGCCGCCCGGCCGACCGAAACGCCGGCCGATGTCGCGCAGGTAGTCGGTGGCGGCCAGCGTGCCGGCGATCGACTCGAAGGCCGCCGTCCCGGTCTCGAAGCGGTCGTGCGCCGGCCGGGCCTTGAACGCCGGCAGGGCGTCGAGGACGTCCGCCTTGCCGTATAGCGCGCCGAGGTGCGGCCCGAACCACTTGTAGGCGCTGCAGACCAGGAAGTCTGCGTCGAGCGCGCGGACGTCGATCGGGCCGTGCGGCGCGTACGCGACCGCGTCGATGTAGGTCAGCGCACCGACCTCGTGGGCGCGGGCGACGATCTCGCGGACCGGGTTGACGGTGCCGACGGCATTGCTGGCATAGCCGACGGCGACCAGCTTCGTCCGGCTGCCGAGCTTGGCCTCGAGGTCCTCGAGATCGAGCGTGACGTCGTCCTCGCGGATGTCGACCTTGCGGACGGTCAGGCCGCGGTCGGCGGCCATCGCTTCCCACGTGCTCACGTTGGCCTCGTGGTCGAGCGTGGTCACGACGATCTCGTCGCCCGGTGCCAGCGTGGCGCCGATGCTCCGGCCGATCTGCAGCGTGAGCGTCGTCATGTTCAGGCCGAACTTGATCTCGGCGGGGCCCGCGGCACCGAGGAAGTCGGCGACCGCGGCGTGAGCCTCGTCGACCATGGCATCCGAAGCCTCGCTGGTCGCGAACGCTCCGCCGGCGTTGGCGTTGGTCCCGGTGAGGTACGACCCGACGGCATCGACCACGCGTTGCGGGACCTGGGTCCCGCCCGGCCCGTCGAGGAAGACGGCGGGGCGTCCGTCGTGCTCGCGCCGCAGGGCCGGGAACTCGGACCGCAGCGCCTCGACGTCGAACGCCGTCATCGGCCTCCGTCGTGCTCGATCGTGACGCCAGCCTCCGCGAGGATCGTCCGGGCGCGCCGGGCGACCAGGCTGGCCATGTCGTCGTCTGGCGGCACGACGATCGTCGCGCTGCCGCCGGCGTTCATGAGCGCCGAGCCGTAGGCGGTCAGGTCGTCGAGGATCACGTGCTCGGTCTGGCCGTCCATCTCGGCCGTCATCATGCCCCGGGCCGCGACGCGGATCGTCAGGTGCGGCGTCGTGGTCACCGCAGGCGTGGTCTCGACCTCGGGGGCTGGCGGCGCCTCGACCGGTAGCGTGGCGATCGCCACCGCCGCGAGCGGCTCGGACACTGTCGATGACGCAGCGGCCATCGCCGCCGCTGCCCCGACGAGCTCGGGCGAGGGGACGATCGGCGACGCCGGGGACGACGCCCTCGCGACCGGCACCGCGGCCTCCGCCGCCCAGGCGGCCCCTGTCGCGGCGAACACCGGTCGCCGCTGGACGATGTCCGGTTCGGTCACCTCTCGCGGCGCCGGGGTCGGGCGAGCCGTCCGGCCGCCGCCGGCGTCCGTGAGCAGGGCTACGCGCCGGTGCTGGACGCGCTCCTCGACCCACCAGATCAGCGCGACCAGGAAGATCGCGCTCAGCAGCACGACGATGGTGCCCAACCCATCGAGCAGGAGCTGGCTGCGGATGGCAGCGTCGCTGGCCGGCCCGCCGAGATCGAGGATGAAGCGGCTGATGCGCGGCACCACGAAGCCCGTCAGCAGGCCGACCCACGCGGCCAGCCCGAGGACGTGGATCCGACTGGCGCGGGACTCGAGTCGCAGGACGACGTCGCGGACGATCGCCGGGACCCGGATGAGGTTCAGCACCGGGATGAAGCACTCGACGAACGCCATCAACCCGGTGACCGCGGGGTGGCCCAGCCCGAGGGCCGGCATCGACGTCACGGTCCGGCTGAGCCACAGCGCCCAGCCGATGAGCGCGAGGGCGGCCACGCCGAGCGCCAGGATCACGAGGTTGGCGACGTAACGCGTCTGCTCGTCGGTCGCCGCCGTGCCGCCCAGGACCTGGACGTACAGGCTCGTCGTGACGACGGTCTGGATGACCTGCATCGCCGCCAGCGCAAGGATGAGCACCGACGCGAGGACCGCCACGCCGCGCGACGACCGGAATGCCGGCAGGTCCGCGAGCCGGATGGCCGGCGTCGTGCTGGCCCGCGTCGATCCGATGTCCGCCGGATCGACGGCCGCGACCTCACGCGGCGAGCGGCAGTTGTAGCACTGCTTGGCGCCCGCGTTGTTGATCGAGCGGCACCCGCCGCAGACCCAGAACTCGCCTGTCAGCGTGCTCATCAGTGCTCGGTCGTTCCGGTGAACGTCCAGCCGTCGAGGCGGATGGCCGGGACCACGACACCTCCCAGGAAGCCCTTGAGCGTCTTTCGTTCCTGTGCGACGCCGACTGTACACGCCAGCGCCTCCAGGTAGCTCTGCGTAAATCGCAGGTTGCGCACGGGTCCCACGACGCGGCCGCCCTCGACGAGGAAGGTGCCATCGCGCGTCATGCCGGTGATGATGGCGAGCTTGGGATGGACCGGATTCGTGTAGTGGAACCGCGTCACGAGCAGGCCCCGATCGAGACCGGCGATCAGGTCGTCGCGGGGAGACGTGCCGGCCGCCATCAGCATGTTCAGCGGAAACGGCCCCCACGGGTTCGGCGCGGGCAGGCCATGGCCCGTCGAGACGACGCCATCGCGCCCCGCCGTCTGCGCATCGTGGACGACCCCGCGGCAGACGCCCCGATCGAGCAGCGTGACCCGTTGCTTGGCGACGCCCTCGTAGTCGAACGCCATCGGCAGGCCGGCCGGGTCGCGCCCGTCGTCGACGATCGACACGAGATCGCTGCCGATGGTCCGCCCGATCTCGACGAAGCTGCGCTCCTCCTGGACCGCCAGCGCCGAGAACCCGAGATAGCCAAGCATGTCGAGGAGGTCGACGACGGCGTATTCCTCGAGCACGACCGGATAGTCGCCGGCGTCGATGGCCACGGCGTCGGCGGTCGCCCGCGCCTTGCCGGCAGCCTCACGCCCGATGGCCCGCGCGTCGATGGCGGTCGCGTCCACGGCGGCCTGCTCCGCGTAGCCGGTGCCCCCGCCGGGGCCCATCGACACCGTGAGGAGTTGCCCGGCGGTTCGGCTGCCACCGACGCGGACGCCGCGCGAGTTGGCGACGGCGACGGTCTCGACCCCGGTCGAGAACGACCCGAATGCCGTGACGCCGGCCTCGTCGGCGGCGGCGATGACCTGCCGGACGCCGTCTGCCCGGAGCTCGGGCGACGCTGCAGCCGTGGCCGGCGAGTAGGCCGCGTCGACGGCATCGACCGGGGTCGGCTCGGGAAGACCCGCCCAATCGTCGAGCTCCTCGACCACTCGTGCGATCGCCGCCGCGTTGGCGGCGAGCCGCCGCAGGCCCTCCTCGTCGGTCCTGCCCGACGACGCGACGCCGACCCGCTTGCCGGTCACGAACCGGAGGTTCACGGTCACGTTCGTCTCGGCCACGTTCTGGTGGATCTGGCTGTTGGCGAACCGGGTCAGCGAGGCGTCCTCGGCCATGACCAGTGCCTCGGCCTCCGATGCGCCCTCGCGGGTCGCGTGGGCGAGGGCCCGTTCGGCGAGGTCGAGCGCGTCGCGCGCGCGTTCGTCGTTCACCGCCAGCTCACCACTTGCCGACCCCGACCTGGACGTCGCGGAAGCGTGCGCCCGGGACCGCGTGCCCGACGTGCCCGGTCTGGCCGGGCTCGCCCTTGCCGCAGTTGGGCGTGCCGAGCATCACGTAGCTTCGCTCGTCGCCGACGGCGTCGCACGAGCGCCAGAACTCGTAGGTGATGCCGGTGTAGGTCGGGTTCTTGAAGAGCCGGCCCTTCTTGCCACCCTTGATCTCGTAGGCGACCTCGGTGGCGAACTGGAAGTTCAACCGGCGGTCGTCGATCGACCACGAGCGGTTCGACGCGAGGTATAGGCCGTCGTCGGTGTCCGCGACGATGTCGTCGAGGCTCATCCCGGGTCGCGGCAGCAGGTTGATGTTGGTCATGCGGATGAGCGGGATGCGGTTCCACCCGTCGGCGCGCATCGCGCCGCCGCTCGAGCGCCCGATGCGCGGGGCCGTCTCGCGGCTGCTGAGGTAGCCGACGAACGTGCCGTCCTGCACGAGCGGCACCGCCTGCGCGGCCACACCCTCGTCATCCCAGCCGAATGTGCCCATCCCGCCCGGGGCCGTGGCGTCGGCCACGATCGTGACCAGGTCCGACCCGTAGCGGAAGCCCTCGGCGAGCTTGTCGGTCGTGAGGAAGCTCGTGCCCGCGTAGGACGCCTCGGTCCCGAACACCCGATCGAGCTCGGTCGGGTGCCCGCAGCTCTCGTGCACCTGGAGGTAGAGCTGCGAGGGGTCGAGCACGATCGTGAAGCGACCGCTCGGGCACTGCGGCGCGGTCAGCAGGGCGACGGCCTCCTCGGCCAGCGGCTCCGCCCGGCCGGCGAGGTCGAGCCCGCGGATGTACTCGTAGCCCGCGGCCTGCCAGCCGCCGCCGGAGTCCGGGTAGGACCGGCGCTGGTGCTCGTCGCCGTCGACGGCGTTGGCCTCGACCGCCGACCCGACGTGGGTGATGGTCTGCTCGGTGAACGAGCCGTCGGTGTCGGCGAAGGTCTTCCACTCGCGCTGTGCCGCGTACATCGACTCGGTGAACGCGATGCCGGGGATGCGCGCGGCAGCCTGGTCGGCGGCCAGCAGGTCGGCGATCTTGCGCTCGATCGGGACCGCGAACGGGTCTTCCTCGATCGGGGTCTCGTACGACCCGGTCGCTGCGGGCCGGGTAGCGAGATCTGCCGGCTCGCGCAGGGCGGTCGCGCTGGCCCGGGCGATGCGGACCGCGTCGGCCGCGACCCGATCGGCTTCGTCGAGGCTCAGGACGTGACTGCTGGCGAAGCCCCACGCTCCGTCGACCACGACGCGGACCCCGAACCCCTCGCTCTCGTTCGAGGCCACGCCTTCGACACGGCCGGTCTTGATGGCGACCGACTCGTCGAGGCGGCGGACGACCCGGGCGTCGGCGTATCCGGCCCCCAGGGACGTGGCGGTATCGAGGGCGCGCTCGGTCAGATCTCGCATCGGGCGGTGCCAGCCTAGCAGTGGCTGGAGCGGTCGGCACTCGGGCAGATGCCGTATCGGCCGTGCCGGACCGGCGCTCACCCCTAGCCCGCGACCCCGGACGCTGCTACCGTCTGGCGTCGGATCTCTAAGAGGTGGCGAGGGACGGATGGCCGAGGAACCGGGGACGTCGCGTGACCTCGACCAGGTCGACCGTCCGCCGCTGCCCCTGGGGCTGTGGGTGATCGCGATCCTGCTCGTGATCGGCGGCATCATCTTCCTGCTCGCCGTGCTCGGGGTCCGTCAGCCGGAGCTGACCGGCGGGATGCTCGGGATCGAACGCTCGCTGGAGGGTCGAGCGGGCATCGGCGTCTTCGCGGCGGCGATGATCACAGCCGGGATCGGGATGCTGCTGCGGATCCGATCGGCGTGGGGCCTCGCGATGTTCCTGGTCATGCTCGGCCTCGCGGTCAACCTCTACTCGTACGTTTCCGGCGACCCGAACCTGATCCGCCTCACGCTCTTCGTCGTGACCGCGTTCTATCTCAACCAGCGGGCGGTCCGCGAGGTGTTCGCGGAGCGCCGCCTGGACGAGGCGCGCTGAGGTGGCCAGCGACCTCGAGCTCCTGCGCGCGCACGAGCCGATCGTCCGGTACAACCACGGCGAGCTGTTCTTCCCGTGCGACGTCGACGGCTATCTCGCCGAGTGCGACCTGCTCGTCGGGACGTCAGAGCGCGACCGCCGGGTGATCGTGCCGGTGGGCGAGCTGACGCCGGAGCGCCTCGCCACGATGACGGCGCGGCCCGGCGAGACGCTCTACCTGCGGCTCGTCCAGCAGCCGATGGCCCCGATCGACCTCGCCCGGTGGCGTGTCCGGCCGGACCGTCCCGTCTTCCGCGCGCCCGGCCGCCTGGCGCGGGTCGGCCTGTTCGCGCGACTGGTCGATGCCGGGTTCTCGATGTCGTTGCTGCTCCGTGGCACGGTCCCGGGCGGCACCACCGCCGCAGCCCAGGTGAAGTACGCGCGCCTGCGCGAGCAGGACTCGCGCTACGTGTACTTCGGACGGGTGGTCAGGTCCGACGGCTGGGTCGCCCTCCAGTACCTGTACTTCTACTTCATGAACGACTACCGGTCGACCTTCCAGGGCGCGAACGACCACGAGGCCGACTGGGAGCAGGTGTTCGTGTACCTCGACGACACGGGGACGAGCCCGCGGCCGATGTGGATCGCCGCCGCCGCGCACGACTACGTCGGCGACGAGCTGCGCCGCCGATGGGACGACCCGACCCTCGAGAAGTCGGGCGACCATCCCATCGTGTACGCCGGCGCCGGCTCGCACGCGTCGTACTTCGAGCGCGGCGAATACCTCACCGAGATCCCGCTGCCGGGTCTGCGCGGCCTGCGCGGGTTCCTCGAGGCGCTCCGCAGCTTCTGGCGCGAGTCGCTGCGCCAGCCCGACCCGGGCGACCTCGCCGCGAAGCTGTCGCACGCGCTGAGCGTGCCGTTCATCGACTACGCCCGAGGCGATGGCCTGACCGTCGGACCGGGTACGCCGGCGGCGTGGACGCCGGTGCTGATCGACGACGAGACACCGTGGGTCGACGGGTACCGCGGCCTGTTCGGGCTCGACACCTACGACCGCTTCGGCGGCGAGCGCGCGCCGGCCGGCCCGAAGTACGGCCGCAACGGCCTGGTCCGGATGTCGTGGAACGATCCGCTCGGGTTCGGCGGCCTCGACAAGGTCGCGCCGCCGTCACGCCAGCCGGAGGAGCTCCGCGACCGGATCGACGAACGCGACCGCCGGCTCGAGGAGCTCGACGCCGAGATCGCGGGCCGGGCCGCCAGCCTGCCGGGCCTCGAGCTCGAGACCCGGGGGCTCGCCGCCGACGGCGCGATGGCGTCGCTCCACGCGGCACGCGCCGCTGAGCTGGCCACCGGCACCGCCCAGCTCGAGGCGCTGCGCAAGGAGCGAGCCGGGACGGCGGACTCGAGCCTGGCCCTCCGCCGCGAGCTCGAGCGGGTCGAGGCCGGCGACTACGGCGATCCGCGCGCCCACCTCAAGCATCCCCATCGGCCGGTCCCCGAGACGTCCGTCCGCTACGGCCGCATCGTGGAGTTCTGGTCGGCCGTCAGCGTCGGCCTGCTGCTGCTGGCGATCGTCGGGCTCGTGTCGCTGCGCCTCGTGCCGTGGTGGGGCGCGCTGCTGATCGCGTTCGCCGGCTACGTCGTGCTGGAGGCGGCGTTCCGCCGACAGCTGACGCTGCTGACGCTCCGGGTCGAGCTGACGCTGGCGATCATCGGTGCGGCGATCCTCATCTGGGAGGGCATGTTTGTGATCGTGATCGCGGCCATCGCCGCGCTGGCGCTCGTGATCGTGCTCGACAACGTGCGCGAGCTTCGGGCGGGCGGCGGCACGGGTCGCGACGCCAGCCGCCCGCCGGCCGTCGAGACGGCGGAGGGCGGGGCGGAGACTTCCTAGCGGTCGGTCACAGGGCGGGCGCCGAGATCGCCGTCAGCGCCTGGATCGTCAACACGGCGCCGAGCCCGAGGACGACCACCGACGCTGCGAGTGGCACGAGCTCCCGCAGCCGGGTCACGCCCTCGCCCACCTGCATGCGGTCGACCCGCGCACGGGCCGCGACGAGCGCGATGCCGATGCCGGCCATCACCGCCGCCATGCCGAGCCCGAACGCCAGGACCAGCACCAGCCCGAACGCTGGCCGGCCTGCGGCGATCGAGCCGAGCAGGATGAGGAGCGCGCTGGTCGACGGGATGAGGCCACCCGCCAGGCCGAGGACGAACAGCCCACGCCAGGTGATGGTCGTGCCGGGCGCCGCCCCGTGCGGATGGCCGTGGTCGTGATCGTGCCCGTGCGGATGGGCGTGACCGTGCGGGTGGGCCTGGCCATGAGGATGCGCATGGTCCCGCGGGTCCGCGTGGTCGTGTTCGGCACCGCGGGCCCGTCGTCGGCGAAGCTCGCCCAGCAGCATCCAGCCGCCGATCAGCACGATCGAGATCGCCGCCACGACCGGCGCCCAGCGCACGACGACGTCGGGTGCGAGAACGTCCGTCGCCGCGACGACGATCGCCGCCAGCACCAGGATCCCGGCCGTGTGCGACACGCTCACGGCGGCACCGAGCCCAAGCGCGTGCCGAGCGCTGCCGCGCGTGCCCACCAGGTATGCCGCCATCAGCGTCTTGCCGTGACCGGGCGTCAGCGCATGGCCGGCGCCCAACGCGGCAGCCGTAACGAGCGACACGAGGATCACGAACGGCGTGAGGTCGGTCCGCCGGAAGATATCCGGCAGCTCGGCGCCGCCGATGCCACCCGGGACCGCGGCGGGCACGGCGGTCGCGACCGGACCGGGATCGGCCATCGGGTCCGTCGTCGGGGGCGCGACCGAGGGTCCGGGAGCCGGTGGCGTGGCGTCCGCCACTGGCTGCGCGTCGGGCACGTCGACGACAGGTCGCGACGGCCCGCCGGCCGTCGCCTCGACGACCAGAGAACCATCCGCCAGCGGGCTCGCGATGCGGTCCTGCGGGTACCGCAGCAGCCGGTCCGAGACGCCGGTCGACCGCAGCGGTCCGCTCACCTCGCGCAATGTCACGCCGGACGCGATCGCCACGATCTCGCGCCAGCCCAGGCGTTCCTCGAACGTCGCGTCGCTGAAGGCGAGCCGGACCGCTCCCGACCCGATCGGCTCAGCCAGCCGCGCCTCGAACACGCACACCTGGCGCATCGTCGACAGGCCACCAGCGCCAAGCGGGAACGACAGGCCGGCCTCGGTCAGTGCGAGCGGCGGCGCGACCCCGCCGCCGACCGTGAGCGACAACGACGACGCGAGCCCGTCGCAGCCCGTGACGCGGCCCGCCTCGATCTCCTCGTCGGAGACCGATCCGTCAGCGTCGAGGTCGAAGTCCTGGCGCGCCTGGAAGGTCGGGATCTCGGCGTGGTCGATCACGAGGTCGAGCAGGACGCGATCGGGCTCGACGCGCAGCCCCGCGTAGTGGTTGATCGTGAAGTTGCCGAGTGGGTGGGCAGCGGCGGTCGACGGCCAGCCCGCGATCAGCCCCGCCGCGAGGACCGCGGCGATCGCCGGCAGCGCGATGGATCGACGGTGACGTCCCATGCCGAGGAGGGTACGCGGCGGGACCCGCGGCGGATGAACGGCGGGCTACACTCGGCCCGATGTCCGGAGTCGAGGCCACGTCCGCGCGGGGGACGTTCATCACGATCGACGGCCCCGACGGTGGCGGCAAGACCACCCAGGCCGAGCGGCTCGCCACGCACCTCGCCGACCGCGGCGTGGCGACGCACGTCACGCGCGAGCCGGGCGGCACCTGGCTCGGCGAGCGGATCCGCGAGATCCTGCTGATGCGGACCGGCTCGACCGCGCCGACCGATCCCCTCGCCGACGCGCTGCTCTTCAACGCCGCCCGCCGGCAGCTCGTCCGGGAGGTCATCGGGCCGGCCATCGATGCCGGCACGACTGTGGTCTGCGCGCGGTTCGCCGACTCGACGCTGGCCTACCAGGGCCACGGGGCCGGCATCGACCTCGACGACCTGCGCACGCTTGCCGATGCCGCCACCGACGGGCTCCGACCCGACCTGACGCTCGTGCTGGACGTGCCCGTCGACGTAGGCCTGGCGCGAAAGGCCCCGGGTGACGTCACGCGGTTCGAGGCCGAGTACGACCTGGCCTTTCATCAGCGGGTCCGGGCCGGCTTCCTCGCGATCGCGGCGGCTGAGCCCGAGCGCGTCGCCGTCGTCGACGCCACCGGCGACGTCGAGGCCGTCAGTGCCACGATCGCCGGGATCGTCGACCGCCGACTGGGTCTCGGTGAACCGTCCGCACCCCACGTGCGCAGTACCAGATGAGCGAGACGTCGGGCCCGCTCCCGCTTCGCATGGCGACCGTCACCGACGACCTGGACCGCGCGGCGCTCGAGCGCATCGCCGGCGGCGAGTTAGACGCGCTCGATGACCTGTACGAGCGATACAAGACCATGGCCTACTCCATCGCATACCGCATCACGAACGACGCGACCCTGGCCGAGGACGTCGTCCAGGACGCCTTCCTCGGCGCGTGGCGCAATGCGTCGCGCTACATCGCGGGCCGCGGCAGCGTGAAGACGTGGCTGCTGTCGATCGTCCATCACCGGGCGATCGACGCCGTGCGCCGCCGCCGGGCGACGGTCGACCTGCCCGAGTCGGACGACGCGCCGCCGCCACCCCTGCGCATGCCCGATGTCTGGTCAGAGGTGTCGGCCAACCTCGACGCCGACGAGGTGCGGGCGGCGCTGGCATCGCTGACCGACGTCCAGCGCGAGGCGATCGAGCTCGCCTACTTCGGCGGCCTCACCCAGGTCGAGATCGCCGAGCGCACCGGCACGCCGCTCGGCACCGTCAAGAGCCGGATGCGACTCGGCCTGCTCGCCATGCGCCGGGTGCTGTCGCCATGACCGACCAGCGACTGCCCACGCTCACCTGCGACGAGGTCCGCGAGCTCGCCGCGTCGTTCGTGCTCGGCGCGTTGCGCGACGACGAGATGGCCGCCGTCCGCGGGCATCTCGCGACGTGTGTCCAGCCGCACCCCGAGGTCGCCGAGCTCGCCGGCGTCCTGCCGGTGTTCGACGCCAGCATCCCGCCGGTGGAGCCGCCCGCCGCGCTGAAGGACCGGATCATGGCGGCCGCCGCGGCCGACCTCGAGGCCCGTCGATCGGCCAGCGCGCCACCAGTGCCCACCGCCGTCGAGCCCCTCGAGTCAGCGACGCCGATGACCGAACCCGCGACGGTGACCGAGCTGCGGCCGCGGTCGAGCCGCCTGTCCTGGGCGCTGGGCATCGCGGCGGTCCTCGCGATCGTCCTGCTCGGCGGCTGGAACCTGCTGCTCCAGACCCGGCTGAACGACGCCGAGCGCTACCAGCAGCAGGTGGCAGCCGTCGTGGACGCGGCGACGTCGCCCGGCGCCCTCACCGCGGTCATGACCTCCGAGTCGGCGGACGGTCCGTCCGGGTTCGCCGCGGTCACCAGCGACGGCGTCGGCCGGATCGCGATGCGCGATCTCGCTCCGACGACCGGGGACGAGGTCTACGAGGGCTGGATCATCGTCGGCGAGAACGCCCCGGTCGCCATCGGCGGCTTCACGGTCAGCGCCGATGGGTTCGGCTATCTCGAGGCCGACGGCCTGCCGACCGAGGGCGGGGTCGTGCTGGCGCTGACCCGCGAACCGGGACCTGGCGCGACCGCGCCGTCGAGCGCGCCTGTGTCGACCGGGACGACGAGCTCGGTCGGTTAGACCGCGTTAGCCGGCGACCGGACCGGGGCGCTCGGTCTTGGCCTGCTCGAGGGCCGCAGTGGCAGCGGCGATCAGGCCCTCGGCGTCGGTCGCATCGGCCGGGAAACGGGCGACGCCGGCCGACACGCTGACCACGCGGCCGGACTCGCTCGGCAGGGCGGCGATGCCGTCCTGGACGCGCTTGGCGACGATGGATCCCGCCGCCCCCGGCGCCACGAGCACGAACTCGTCGCCACCGATGCGGCCGACGGTATCGACCATCCGGACCGACTCGGCCAGGACGGAGGCCACGCGACGCAGGATGTCGTCGCCCGCCTGGTGGCCGTCGTGCTCGTTGGCCGAGCGGAAGTCGTCGACGTCGAACAGCGCCAGCGACACCTCGCCGCCCTGTCGTCCGGCGCGGGCGATCTCGAGCTCCAGGACGCGGGCGACCGTCCGCTCGTTGGCGATCCCGGTGAGCGGGTCGGTGTGGGCCATGCGCTCGAACCACTCCGACCGCTCCGAGGCGGTGGACGCGAGCCGGGTGCGGTCGGCGGTCAGCGCCGCGAGCGTGGCGAGCGCCGTGACGGTCGTGCGCTCCTCGTCGGACCCTGTGTGCGGCGCGGCCCAGGTCATCCCGAGCGAGCCGAGCACGGTCTCCACGCCACCGCTGCCGAGGACGAGCGGGACGATCGACTCGACGATCGCGCTGCCGTCCGCGTCCGTGGCGGCCCGATCGAACTCGGGGGTCAGGCTCGCGACGGCGGCCATGTGCGGGTGGTCCGCGGCCTGCGCCGCCTCGGCGAGCGCCGTCGCGCCGGCCTCGTCGAGCCCGACCGACGCGACCAGCTGCAGCCCGGGGCGATCCGGGTCGGCGAGGAAGATCACGGCCGTCAACGGTCCCAACGCGGCCACCCCGGCCGCCAGGACGCCCCCGAGCGCGGCATCGAGATCCTCGGCCGTCGCCGCCTCGATGGCGGCCGGCAGCTGCGTTCGGGGATCGCGGGACGAACCGTCAGTGGCCACAGGTCGACTCCTGCTCGGGTCGGGTGGGTGGGCGGGCCGCATCGTACACCGCCCGCATCGGCCGGCGATGCGTTGACCCGGCCGACACCGGGCGTCGATACTTCCGCGGAATGAAGCTCGTCGTCGCGATCGTCCACAACGAGGATGCCGGGGCGCTCGTCGACGCATTGCTCGACAAGGAGTTCCGCGCGACCCGTGTGTCGAGCTCCGGCGGGTTCCTCAAGCAGTCGAACGCGACGATCTTCCTCGGCGTCGAGGAGGGCGAGGTCGACGAGGTGATCGGCATCGTCCGCGAGACATGCACGTCGCGCACCCAGGTCGTCAACCCGATGCCGCCGATCATGGAGCCCGGCGAGTTCTTCATGCCCTATCCGCTCGAGGTCGAGGTGGGTGGGGCGACCGTGTTCGTCCTGGCCGTCGACCGGTTCGAGCGGCTGTAGCCGCGCATGGAGTGGACCCCGCCCGCGGTGGGTGAGCGCGGGACGTGGACGCGAACGTTCACGACCGCCGACGTCGAGGCATTCGCCACCCTGACCGGTGACCGGAACCCGCTCCACTTCGACATCGACTTCGCGACCCGGTCGCAGCCCGGCGCCCTCATCGTCCATGGCGGCCTGACGACCGGCCTGTTCAACGCGCTGGTGGCCGAGGTCCTGCCCGGTCCGGGCAGCGTGTTCCTGCACCAGGAATGGGACTACCCTGCGCCCGCCTACATCGGCGACACCGTGACCGCCGAGGCCGAGGTGGTCGACGCGCGCGCCGACAAGCCGATCACGACGCTGCGCTGCGTCGCTCGCCGAACCGACGGGACCGAGGTCCTGCGCGGGACGTGCATCGTGTACACGATGATCCCCGCGGAGTCGACGTGACGTCGGCAGTCGCCACCGCCGAGCCGACCGAGCGCTGGTCGCAGCTCACGATCCTCGCGTTCGGGATGGTGCTGGCGATGTCGCCATCGTTCGCAGCGGCCGCGGTCGCGCCGATCCTGCGCGAGGACTGGGCGGTCGGACCGCTCGATCTTGCGTTCCTGACGGTGGTCGTCCAGCTCGGGTTCGCCGTGGGCGCGATCGGGCTGGCGTTCGTCGGCGCGCCGGACGTGATCCCGGGTCCACGACTGTTCGCGGCCGGTGCTGTCGTCGCGGCCGTGGCCAACCTCGGTTTCGGGCTGGTCGCGGCGGATCCGGCGACAGCCGCCCCGTTCCGCTTCCTGACCGGTGCTGCCCTCGCGGCGGTCTATCCGGTTGCGATGAAGCTCGCCGCCGGCTGGTTCCGCCGCGACCGTGGGCTGGCGATCGGCGTCGTCAACGGCGCGCTGACCGTCGGCGTGGCCATGCCCTTCCTGTTCCGCGCGATCGGGGCCTACGCCGGCGTCGACTGGCGACCCGTCGTCGTGGCCGCGAGCGTCGCCGCCATCGCCGGCGCGTTGCTGGTCGGCTGGGGCGCCCGGACCGGACCGCTCGACGTCGCGGCGCCGCGCTTCTCGCCGGCCATCGCCGCCGCGGCGTTCCGCGAGCCATCGGTGCGGCTCGCGTCGATCGGCTACTTCGGTCACATGTGGGAGTTGTTCGCGATGTGGACCTGGATCCCGATCTTCCTGCTGGCGTCGTTCGCGGCGGTCGGCGTGGTCGACCCGGCCATGGCGTCGCTGACCGCGTTCGCCGTGGTCGCCGCCGGCGGGATCGGCTCGGCTGTCGCCGGCGCCGTGGCCGATCGGGTCGGCCGGACGACGACGACGATCGTGGCCCTCGCGATCTCCGGGACGTCTGCGATCGTGGCCGGTCTCCTGTTCGGCGCCCCGATCGCCGTCGTGGTCCTCGTCTCGCTGGTCTGGGGCATCTCGGTCGTCGCCGACTCGGCCCAGTTCTCGTCGGCGGTCTCCGAGCTGGCGCCGCCCGGCACGGCCGGGTCGGCGCTGTCGGTCCAGACCGCGATCGGCTTCACGCTGACGAGCGTCACGATCCTGGCCGTCGGGGTGCTCGACCCGAGCGGCGCGGAAGGCTGGCGGCTCGCCTGGCTGCTGCTCGCGATCGGCCCGGTCGTTGGCATCGCCGCGATGTGGCGTCTCCGCGGCCGGCCGGACGCCATCAAGATGGCGAACGGGCACCGATGAGCCCGCTGCGGCCCGACCTCGTCGACTGCTGGGTGTTCCGCGTGGTGATGTCCGCGCGGGCGATCCCGAGCACCGACATCCTGCTGCTCCGACGGGCACCGGGCCGGATCCTGCCCGGGCTGTGGCAGTGCGTGTCGGGCTCGCTCGAGGCCGACGACCGGGTCTCGCTCGGCGCGCTCCGCGAGCTCCGCGAGGAGACCGGGTTCGGCGAGGGCGAGATCGAGGCGTTCTACGACCTCGACCTCGTCAACCAGTTCCACGAGCCGTCCTACGACGCCATCGTCACGGCCGCGGTGTTCGCGGTCCGGGTCCGCAACGATGCCGAGCCGACGCTGTCGCACGAGCACGACACGGGTCGCTGGGTCCCCGCTCGACGACGCCTATCGCGAGGTGATCTGGCCCGGCTACCGGACGGCGATCGAGCGCATCCGCGACGACCTGACCGACCCCGAGCGGGCGGCATGGTTCGAGCTCACGATGAAGGGCGACCGACGACCGCGGTAGACTCGGGGTCGAGGCGGCCCACCGTGAGGCGGCAGGGGAGGGCGACGTGATCGATCGAACGGACGCACCCGAAGCGAGCAGCCCGGCGGCCGCGCGCCGCGCCTTCCGGTCCAAGGTCGACACGATCCGCCCCACCTACGGCTTCGAGGACGTCTCGCTCGCGCCCGGCACCGACACCATCGAGCCCGCCGACGTCGACCTCGTCCAGCACTTCTGCGGCATCGAGCTCGCGATCCCGGTCCTCGCGTCGGCGATGGACGCCGTCGTCGACGTCCGCATGGCGGGCGACCTCGCGCGGCTGGGCGGGCTGGCCGTCCTCAACCTCGAGGGCGTGCAGACGCGCTACGACGACCCCGACGCGATCCTCGAGCGCATCGCGACGGCGCCCGACGAGGACGTCCAGGACCTGCTCGCCGAGGCGTACCAGCGACCGATCCGCGAGGACCTCATCGCGGCCCGGATCGAGGCGATCCACGCCGCGGGCTCGAGCGCAGCGGTCGCGGCGACGCCGGCGGCGGCCCGCCGGTTCGGGCCGTTCAGCGCCGAGCACGGCGCCGACCTCTTCCTCGTCCAGAGCCAGGTCTCGTCGGCACGCCACCTCGCGACCGAGTACGACCCGCTGTCGCTGGCGGACTTCACCCGCTACATGCCGATCCCGGTCGCCGTCGGCAACACGACCAACGCGGATGCCGCCTTCGCCCTCATGGAGCAGGGTGCCGCGGCGGTGTTCGTCGGGGTCGGGCCGGGCGCGGCATGCACGACCCGCGAGGTGCTCGGCATCGGCGTACCGCAGGTCACCGCGATCAGCGACGTCGCGGCCGCCCGCGACGCCTACTTCGGTGAGACCGGCCGCTACGTGCCGGTCGTGGCGGACGGCGGCATGCGCCGCGGCGGCGAGCTGGCGAAGGCCATCGCCGCCGGCGCGGACGTGCTGATGCTCGGCTCGCCGCTCGCCCGCGCGACCGAGGCACCGGGCCGCGGCACGAACTGGGGCATGGCGGCGCCGTCGCCGACGCTGCCACGCGGCACGCGGATCAAGGTCGGCAGCGTGGGGCCGCTCGAGCGCATCCTGCTCGGTCCCGCCCACGTGACCGACGGCAGCGAGAACCTGATCGGTGCGCTGCGCCAGTCGATGGCGGCCCTCGGCGCCCGGACGATCCGCGAGATGCAGGCGGTCGAGATGATCTACGCCCCCGCGATCGGGACCGAGGGCAAGTCGTGGCAACGGGGACGCTGATCCGCCACCCCTCTCGCGGTCATCGCCAGCGCGTCCGGTTCGGGCTGCTCGTCGCCGCCATGACGATGGTCGCGGCGTGCTCGCCGGCCGCGTCCGCGTCGTGGACATTCCCGCCGAACCGTGCCGCGACCCAGTCCGACGGGACGGGCTCGCCGGCGCCGAGCGGCGGTTCGACGGCCGGTCGGACGCCGACCGCCACCGGGTTCACGGAGACGGGCTCCAAGCCCTGCCCCGACAGCCGGTTCACGTGCGTCACGCTGGCCGTCCCGAAGGACCACTACGGACCCGCCGACGGTCCGACCTGGGACGTCACGTACGCGATCCAGCGGGCCGCCAAGACGCGCCTCGGCACGTTCGCCGTGATCACCGGGGGTCCGGGCACGTCGGGCATCTCGGTGGCCGACAGCTACACCGACGTCTACCCGACCTCGATCACCGACAACTACGACATCGTCTACATCGACCAGCGTGGCATCGGGCTGTCCGGCCCGATCCAGTGCGCCGATGCGGCCGCCACCTACTACGCGTCCACGGCGCGCGCCCAGGACCCCGCTCAGCGCGACGCCGTGGCCGAGGCCGCCCGGACGTTCTCCGCCGACTGCATCGCCGAGGCCGGCATCGCCGAGGCCGACCTGCCACTGTACGCATCGACCCAGGCGATCGAGGACCTCGAGGCAGTCCGGGCCCACGTCGGGGCGGAGCGACTGCACCTCTACGGCGAGAGCTACGGCACCCAGTTCGCGCAGCTGTACGCGGCTGCCCACCCCGATCGCATCGCGGGGCTGTTCCTCGACGGACCGGTCGACCTCGCGCTCGAGGGCATCCCCTATTACATCGAGGCCGCGCGCTCGGCCGAGGACACCCTGACCAGCGCGCTCCGGGACTGCGCCGCCGACGAGGTCTGCGCGGCCGACACAGCCGACGGCGACGCCCTCGCCGCCTACGACGCCCTAAGGGAGCAGCTGGCGGACGCGCCGATCGCGTTCGACTTCCCGACGGCGACCGGGACGACGATCCGCCGGGAGCTGACGTGGGCCGACCTCGAGAACGCGGCCGCCGGCTACATCTACAGCCCGGGCGACCGGTCGATGCTGCTGCGGTCGATCGCGGCCGCCTCGAACGGGAACCACGTGCCGCTCGCCCGGGCGGCCTACGACTCGATCGGGCTCGACCCGGAGACGCTCGAGGCCGAGGTCGATCCGACCTGGTCGGACGCGATGTACTTCGCCGTCGAATGCCAGGACTACTCGTTCTACCCGACCGGCGGGTCGCCCGACGCCCGACTCGATGCGTGGCTCGCCGACGGAGCGGCCAGCGGCATCAACGACCTGCGGATGGGCACGTCGTTCTACGGCGACCTGCCGTGCCTCTACTGGCCCACGGCGACGACCCGGACGGACCGGCCGGCGCCGCTCGCCGACCCGCCGTACCCGGTCTTCGTGCTGACGTCGACGACCGACCCGGCGACGCCGATCGCCAACGGCATGCGCATCTACTCGCGCCTCGACGACGCCTACTTCTTCCAGACGCTGGGCGGACCGCACGTGATCTTCGGCTGGGGCGTGGAGTGCCCCGACGAGGCCATCGGCGCGTATCTCGGCTCGGGCACGCTGCCCGACGCCCGCGTCGTGACCTGCGAGGGCGACGTGGCCGATGCGTTCCTGCCGCTCGCCGAGGACCGTGCCGCGGACTACGACGACGCGCTGGCCGTGATGGCGTCGCTCGACGACCAGATCTTCTCAACGAACGACTACGGCTATCGGCTCGAGGACGATCCGCTGCCGATGGGCTGCGATCGCGGCGGGACGCTGACCTACACGCCGACGGACGTCGGGACCGACGTGTCGCTGGCCGGCTGCGCGTTCACCGCGGGGCTGGCATTCACCGGCACTGGATCGGCGGACGACGAGGCCGGCACGTTCGCGATGGACGTGACCCGGGGTGGGGACCGGCTCCACTACGAGCGCGACGCCGAGGGCGGGACCGCGGTGACCGGGACGTACGCGGGCGCATCCGTGGACCTGGAGCGCTAGGGCTGCGTCCGTTGGCGGGCCGCGACCAAGACTCGATGGACGACGAGCTCGTCTGGCTCGGCCGGGTCGCGGGCGTCACCACGACCGGCCGGCGGAGCGGGCTGCCGCGGCGGGTCGCGGTCGGCTACCTCGACGAGCCGGACGGCTCGGTGCTCGTCGCGGCGACCGATCCCGCGGCCGCGTGGGCGCGCAACCTTCTCGACGATGCTCGATGCGCGGTCGAGGTCGGCGAGCGCCGGTTCGCTGCTGTCGCCGAACAGCTGGACGGGGCCGACCACGCGAACGCGGTCCGCGGCCTGATCCTGCGCTACGGGACGCCGGCCGAGGGGCTCGGCCGTGGCCCGAGCTTCCGCCTGCGGCCTGTCGAGGACTGACATCCGTCCATCCCGATTCGCGCCGGGTGTCGATGCCCGTGGGTCCGGCTCCTCGCCATCCTCCGGTCATCGGCCCGTCCTGCGGGCTGCAGGACTTGGAGGAACCGCATGACCGCCCCCGACCGCACGTACGACCCGATCCGCTTCCACCGCGGCAGCCGCGCGTTCGCCGCGTTCTTCACCGCCCTCAACGGCTTCGTGGTCCTGGGCATCGTGCTGTTCGTGGTCCCGACGCTGACCGTCGACCCGATCGCCGCCCGCTGGGCCGTGATCGTCGGACTCGCCGTCGCGATCGCACACATCGCCGCCGTCGTCGGTCTCATCCGCGGCCGCCGCTGGAGCGCCACGCTCGTGGGGTACCTCGCCGCGGGCGGGATCGCCGTGTCGGCGTTCGGCGCCCTCCTCGCCCTGACCGGGATCGACGTGTTCTCGGCCGACCGAGCATCGACGTTCGGGTTCTTCGCCTGGATGATCGGCACGTGGGCCATCGCCGCCCGTTGGGCGTTCAAGCCGTTCTCGTTCACCCCGCAGGCGCACCGCGTCGTCGCCGCCGTCCAGCGCCCGACACCGGAAACGCGTCCGGCCACCGGGGCCCGCAAGCGGACCGCCGTGCGACCGCTGGCCGCCGCGGCCGCGTAGCCTCGAGGCGCACGGCCGGCGCCACCACTACGTCATCCGGCCTATCCGCGACAGGACGTTCGCCCGGTTTCGACCGGGCGAACGCACGCGCACGATGTCCGACATGGACAGCTTCGGGATGGTGCTCATCGCCATCAGCGCCCTCGCCCTGCTGGAGGTGGCCGCAGCCAACCTCCGCGGCGAGGAACGCCACCAGCGCGTCCGCCGCCCGTCCCGCCCGACGCGCTGATCCAGCGCCGACCCGCGCGACCGCGCGAGCGCCACGCCGCTATCCTGCGGCGGCCATGACCACGACCAGCCTCTACGAGCGTGCCGGTGGCATGCCGTTCTTCGAGGGCCTCGTTGGCCGCTTCTACACCGCGGTCGCGGTCGACCCGGTCCTCCGCCCGCTCTACCCCGAGGCCGACCTGGCCGGGGCGCAGCACCGGCTGACCCTGTTCCTCGCCCAGTACTGGGGAGGGCCGCGGACGTACGACGCCGAGCGGGGGCATCCCCGCCTGCGGATGCGCCACGCGCCGTTCGCGATCGACGCCGTCGCGCGCGACCGGTGGCTGACGCTGATGCGAGCGGCCCTCGCCGAGGAGGCGCCACTGGCCGACGTCGCATCGGAGTTGGACGCCTACCTGGCAATGGCCGCCGAGGCGATGCGCAACCGGCCCTGACCGTCCCGCCAGGCCCTACGACTCCTCACGCAGGTACGTGAGGACGGCGAGCACCCGGCGGTGATCCTCCGCCGCCGGCTCGAGGCCGAGCTTGCTCAGGATGATCCGGACGTTGCCTTCGACGGTCTTCTCGGTCAGGCCGAGCCGCTCGCCGATCGCCCGGTTGGACCGTCCCTCGGCCATCAGCTCCAGGACACTCCGCTCACGACCGGTCAGCTCGTCCAGCGGGCCGCGATCGCGCGGCCGCCCGAGCAGCACCGAGACCACCTCGGGGTCGACGACCGACCCACCCGTCCCGACACGGCGCACGGCGGCGACGAACTCTGCCAGGTCGCCGACGCGATCCTTGAGCAGGTAGCCGATGCCTCGCGGCGTGTCGCGCAGCAGCTTCAGGACATGTCGCGTCTCGATCGCGTTGGACAGGATCAGCAGGCCGATCTCCGGGTGGTCGGCGCGGATCCGGGCCGCGGCGTCCAGGCCCTCGGTCGTGTTCGTCGGCGGCATCCGGATGTCGATGATCGCCACGTCCGGCGCGGCCGCGTCGACCAGACCGAGCAAGCCGGTGACATCGCCTGCCTGGCCGACGACCTCGACGTCGGCGGAGGCGAGCGCGCTCGCGAGGGTCTCCCGGAAGAAGGCCGCGTCATCGGCGAGGACTACGCGCACGGGATCTCCGCGCGGATGCTGGTACCCGCGCCGCGCGAGCTGCGTACGTCGAAGGTGCCACCGACCGCGGCGACGCGATCGGCCAGGCCCTGGAGACCCGAGCCCGGCGACGCCCCCGCGCCGCCAGGTCCATCGTCCCGCACCTCGACATGCAGCGCGGTCGCGGCACCAATTCTGCTTGGTGGCGTCGGGTTCGCGCTGGGCATCGCCGACCCGGGCCACGGTGCCAGCACCGGGCACGTCGTCCGCGGATCCGGGTACCTCCACGGTGGTTGGCCGAGCCCCGGCCGCGGGACGTGCCCGGTACACTGCGGTCATCGGGTCGGCGCAGCGGAGGGCGGCATTGGCGGACACCGAGGGGTCACCTCGAACGACGGCACCCGAGCGCCCACCGCGTGACCGGGGCAAGACCGTCCACGGCGAGGCGGCGAACGCCGGCCACCGGGTGCTCGCCCCCGACGATGCCGAGGTCGAGGCCTATCTCGAGACCGCGCTCCATGCCCCGGCGCCCGATCGCGCCGACGCCGACGCCGCGACGACGACCGATGGACCGGTCGTCGTCCTCGATTTCGGCAGCCAGTTCGCCCAGCTGATCGCCCGCCGCGTCCGCGAGCTCGACGTCTACTCCGAGCTGCTTCCCCACGACACGCCCTTCGCCGAGCTGGAACGCCGCGGGACCCGCGCGATCATCCTGTCCGGCGGGCCGAACTCCGTCTACGACGAGGCGGCACCACGACCCGACCCGGCGGTCTGGAGCGGCCGCATCCCGGTCCTCGGTATCTGCTACGGCGCCCAGCTGATGGCCAGCGAGCTCGGCGGGGACGTGCTCCCCGCCGGCAAGCGCGAGTACGGGCCGGCCAGCGTCCAGCTCGACATCGACGACGGCCTGTTCCGCGGGCTCGACCGCGAGCAGCCGGTCTGGATGAGCCACGGCGACTCGATCACCCGACTGCCGGAGGGCTTCGTGTCGACCGCGCAGACGGTGTCGACGCCGTTCGCCGGTCTCGAGTCGACCGAGCGCAACCTGTACGGCATCCAGTTCCACCCTGAGGTCGTCCACACGCCGCGAGGCAAGGACGTGCTGCGCAACTTCGTCGTCGGGATCGCCGGGGTCGAGCCGTCGTGGACGGCCGCCAACTTCATCGAGACGACGGTGGCCGGCATCCGCGAACGGGTCGACCGGCATGCCCGCGAGACCGGCTCGGACGGCAAGGTCATCTGCGCGCTCTCGGGTGGCGTCGACTCGGCCGTCGCGGCGGCCCTCGTCCACCGCGCGGTCGGCGATCGACTCACCTGCATCTACGTCGACCACGGGCTGATGCGCAAGAGGGAATCGGAGCTGCTGCGCGAGACGTTCGCAGAGCACCTCGGGATGCAGCTGGTCATGGTCGACGCTCGCGAGCGGTTCCTCGCCAGGCTGGCCGGCGTCGAGGACCCGGAGCAGAAGCGCCGGATCATCGGCGACGAGTTCATCCGCGTGTTCGAGGAGGAGGCGACGAGGCTCGGGCGCATCGACTTCCTGACGCAGGGCACGCTCTATCCGGACGTCATCGAGAGCGCCACCGCCGAGACCAAGGCCGCCCAGAAGATCAAGACCCACCACAACGTCGGCGGGCTGCCGGCCGACCTGCGCTTCCAGCTCATCGAGCCGCTGCGCTACCTGTTCAAGGACGAGGTCCGCAGGGTCGGCCTGGAGCTGGGCCTGCCCGAGGCGATGGTCCTGCGGCAGCCCTTCCCCGGACCGGGCCTCGCCATCCGGATCATCGGCGAGGTCACCGCGCGAACGGCTCGACACGCTCCGGGAGGCGGACTGGATCGTCATCGACGAGATCAAGGCCGCGAACCTGTACCGCAGCCTGTGGCAGAGCTTCGCGATCCTGACGCCGGTCCGCTCGGTCGGCGTCATGGGCGACGGCCGGACGTACGCCAACGTCGTGGCCATCCGCGCCGTCACGTCGGAGGACGGGATGACCGCCGACTGGGCCAAGCTGCCCTACGACGTGCTGGCGAAGATCAGCAGCCGCATCGTCAACGAGGTGCCCGGCGTGAACCGGGTCGTCTACGACATCTCCTCCAAACCTCCGGCGACGATCGAATGGGAGTAGATGGCGTAGTACTCGGTCGACCCCGGACCGATGGGGTATTCCGGACGCGGCGCCTCGGGGTAGGATTCCGACATGGTCGACGACATGCCAACCGCGGCCGGGTCGACGGATACCGTCTGTCCGTGGTGCTCCGCCTCCTATTCGGGTGATCCCGAGACCTGCCCCTCGTGCGGGGCAGCGCTCGCGGTGGACCCGACGACGGAGTCCGCCCTGCCCGGGCTGACCGCCATCGACGCCACGGCCATCGTCCGGGCCAAGACGCAGGTCCCGCGCCAGCGGAGCCGGCTACTGTCGTGGATCAGCGGCGACTATCCCGAGGAGCCGAGCAGTGCCGCCGAGGCCGGCGCACTTGCCCCGCCCGATCTGGACGTCCGCCGAGAGATGCTCCGGCTCGAGCTCGAGGCGGAGGTCGCCAACCTCCAGGCCGAGACCGACGCGCTGATCGCCGAGGCGACCGTCGAGGGGCGCGCGCCGACCGCGACGCCCGAGGATGCCGCAGCCGCCGAGACCGTGGTCGCCGACCTCACCGAGGTGGCCGCCGAGCTCGACGTCGTCGACGAGGCGCTCGACACCGATCCGCTCGGCGAAGAGGGCTCCAAAGCGGTCTGACCGTCGGGCCGCGTAGACTGCGGCCGTGACCGACCGACTCCCGCCGCCTGGTCCGTCCTTCCTGCGCGAGCACGAGGTCCGCGTCGGCGACCGCGTCCTGCGGGCCGGGATGGCCCGTCCATCCGATGCCCCCGACGGCTGGTGGCTCGCCCTGATGTGGGTCGCCGACGACGACGGCGTCGTGAGCTTCCGCGACGTCGCCCCGGCGGCCGGACCGCCGCCGGAGCCGCCCCTCGCCCGGCTAGGGCCGAGCCTGTCCGGTGCGCTGTCCGGGTTCATCCTCGAGGACGCGGGCCGGCTGCAGGTGCGGGTCGCGCCGCTCGTCCCGCCCGACGACGCCGCACGACCATGGCGCGCGCCGTTGGCGGTGCGGGCCGCGTTCCGGTTCGAACCCGCTCGCGCCGCCGCGATGCGACCGAACGAACTGGCCGAGACCGTGCTCGCGGCGTTCCGCCGGTCGGTCGAAGGCCTCGCGCGGACGTAGTATCGGAAATCCCATGCGCGACCTATTCGACGATTTCCTCGAGGAGTTGCGCCGTCGCGAGGCGATCGCGCGCGGCGAGGACCCCGACGCCGACGCTCCGAAGGAGGCCAAGCCGGTCGGTCCGAACCCGGACGACGACGGTGACGGTGATGGCGCGCCGCCACGGCGCCCCACCGCCCTGCGACGGCGCCGCGGCCGGTCGGGACCCGCCTGGTGGGCCATCGGGCTGGGCATCCTCGCGCTGATCTTCATCCTCAGCTTCGGCCTCGAGCTGTGGACCGACGCGCTGTGGTACCAGAGCGTCGGGTTCGACGCGGTCTTCTGGACGCGGCTCACCGCGCAGCTCGGGCTGTTCCTGGGCACCGCGATCCTCGCGCTGGTCGTCGTGCTCGTGAACATCGCCATCGCGGGCCGGCTGACGCGCGGGATGGGCGACGGCCAGAGCCCGTTCCGGTCGTGGTTCGAGCGGATCAACGAGGCGACCGAATCGCGTCGGCCCGGCGGGCCCTGGGACGGTGGCCCGCGACCGGTCAGCATCGGGCCCGACGACATCCCCGACCTGACCCCGATCGCCGGCGTGGTCCTCGTCGGGCTGGCCGTGCTGGTGGCGCTGACGATCGGCGCGTCGATCGCGGCCTCGTGGTCGACGATCCTCCTGTGGGCGAACCGCGTCCCGTTCTCGACCGATGCGACGGCGGTGGTGGACCCGATCTTCGGCCGCGACATCGGCTTCTTCATGTTCGAGCTGCCGTTCCTGCGGCTCGTCCAGTCGGTGTTCAACGGGATCGTCATCGCCAGCCTCCTCGCGGTCGGCGTGCGCTACCTCGTCGCGGCGTCGCGGGGCGAGCTGGAGTTCACGACCCCGATCCGCGTCCACGTCGGCGTGCTCGCCGGGTTGCTTCTCCTGTCGATCGCGTTCGGCTATCAGCTCGACAAGTACGAGCTCGCGTACAGCACGAGGGGCATCGCGACCGGCGTCTCCTACACCGACCAGAACGCCCAGTTCTTCGCCTACGACGTCCTCACGGTGCTCTCGGGGCTGGCCGCAGCGCTGCTCGTCGGCGGGGCGTTCACCCGGATGCTCTGGCCACTGGGCCTGACGATCGGCCTGTGGTTCGTCGCGTCGCTGCTCATCGGCCGGCTCTACCCCGAGGCGATCCAGCGGCTGACCGTCCAGCCGAACCAGTTCGCGCAGGAGGAGCGCTACATCGCGAACAACATCGCGATGACCCGGATGGCGTTCGGGCTGGATGCGTGGGATCCCAGGTCGTTCCAGGGCGAGGCGCGGCTCGACGCCGCCGCCATCGAGGCGGAGGCGGACACGTTCCGGAACGCCCGGCTTTGGGACTATCGACCGCTGGGTGCCACGCTCGACCAGCTCCAGCGCGTCCGCCGCTACTACGACTTCGTCGACGTCGACACCGACCGGTACGACATCGAGGGCGTCCAGCGCCAGGTGATGCTGTCGGCCCGCGAGCTCGCCCTGGAGCAGAACCCGGCCGCGATCGGCTTCGTGAACCAGCGGATCATCTACACCCACGGCATCGGCGCCGCGATGGTGCCGGTCAACGAGGTCGCGAACGAGGGCCAGCCGCGGCTGTTCATCCGCAACCTGCCGCCCGTGTCGAGCGACGGCGCGCCGGAGATCACACAGCCCCGGATCTACTTCGGCGAGCGGCCGAGCGACTACATCATCACCGGCGCGCGCCAGTCGGAGTTCGACATCCCGACCGGCGATAGCGACGCCGGGAGCGAGGCCGGCACGAAGACGCGCTGGACCGGCGATACCGGCATCTCGATCGGCAACACGCTCATGCGCCTGCTGTTCGCGGCCCGGTTCCGCGACCTCGACCTGTTCATCAGCGACCAGGTGACGGCCGACAGCCAGCTGCTCATGCACCGCTCGCTGGCCGACCGCATCCCGCGCATCGCGCCGTTCCTCGCGTACGACAAGGACCCGTACCTGGTCATCGACGGGAGCGGGCGCCTGCTGTACGTGCAGGACGCCTACACGATGTCGGATCGCTTCCCGCACGCCCAGTCGTTCGACCCGCGCGGGTTCGAGACGACCGGTCTCGGCGACGACCCGATCAACTACATCCGCAACAGCGTGAAGATCACGATGGACGCCTACGACGGCACGATGACCTTCTACATCGCGGACGATGCGGACCCGTTGATCCGGGCCTGGGCCGGGATCTTCCCGACCCTGTTCCGACCGATCGACACGCTCCCGGCGGACCTGACCGAGCACCTGCGCGTGCCCGAGGAGCTGTTCAATGTCCAGACCCGGGTGTTCGGCCGGTACCACGTCACGAACCCGCTGTCGTTCTTCTCGAGCGATGACCTGTGGACCGTCCCGCAGGCTCAGGGCAGCACGCAGAGCCTCCCGTCCGAGGCGTACTACGTGATCATGCGGATGCCCGGCGAGCCGGAGGCGGAGTTCCTGCTGCTCCAGCCGATGGTCCCGCTGAACCGCCCGAACATGATCTCGTGGATCGCGGCGCGGATGGACGAGCCGAACTACGGCGCGACGCGCGTCTATCGATTCCCGTCCGACACCACGATCTTCGGACCCGCCCAGATCGAGGCACGCATCGTCCAGGACCCGCTCATCAGCCAGCAGTTCACGCTGTGGAGCCAGGGCGGCAGCACCGTGATCCAGGGCAATCTCATCGTCGTGCCGGTCGACGATTCGCTGATCTACCTGCAGCCGGTCTACCTGCAGTCGCAGCAGTCGGCATTCCCGGAGTTCCAACGGATCATCGTCGCGTCACCTCGCCAGGTGGTCTGGGCGACGACGCTCGGCGAAGCCCTCGACCTGCTGCTCGAGGCGGAAGGCGAGAGTCCCGCACCGACACCGACGCCCGCCCCGACCACGACCCCGGCGCCGACACCGACGCCCGGACCGACCCAGAGCCCCGGACCGGACGGCCTGCCGACCGATGTCCCGGGTCTCGTCGCCTACGCGAACCAGCACTTCGAGCTGGCGCAGGAAGCGCTCCGCGACGGTGACTTCGCGCGCTACGGCGAGGAGATCGCGCTGGTCGAGACCGCGCTGCAGCGGCTGAACGAGCTGGCGCCCGGCCTGACCTCCCCGCCGCCCGCTCCGTGAGCGTCGGGGCGACGCTCGTCGCCTCGTTCCTCGCGGTCCTCGACCGGCCCTCCACCTGGCCCCTGGCGCTGGTCGCCTTCCTCGTCCGTGGCGGCTGGCTGGTGGTCATCGCGCCGATCGTCGTGCTGCCGACCGCGGTGGGCCTGGCCAACGCCGTCTCGCCGCTGCTGGAGGACATCGCCTTCGGGCGGCCGACGGACGACCTGGTTCGTGCGATCACGCTCCTGTCCGCCGGCGTCGTGGCGTGGGTCGTCCTCGGCAGCCTCGTGGCGGCGGTCGCCGAGGCCGAGGCCGTCCGGCGCATCGCGACCGAGACCGACGCGTACGCCGACGCGGCGCCTCCGCGGGTCGGGATCGGCCGGGCGGCGCTACGGATCGTGGCCGTCCGGCTCGCGGCGCACGTCCCGTTCGTGATCGCGCTGGCGTGGGGTGCATCGCGCATCGTGGAGGTCGGCTACCGCGAGCTGACCGTGCCGTCGAACGTCGCGGTCCCCGTCGCGTGGCGGATCGTCACCGGTGCGCCAGAGGCGCTCGCGGTCATCCTCGTCGCGTGGCTGGTCGGTGAGGCGATCGGGGCGCTGGGGGCGCGGCGCGTGGTCCTGGAGGGTGACGGCGCCGGCCGGGCGTTCCGGGCGGCCGCGGGCCGGTTCTTCCGCGCTCCGGCACGCCCGATCGTCCTGGCCGTCCTGTCCACGGCCGCCTTCGTGGCGGCGCTGGTCGTGACGGGTCTCGCGGCCGGGGCCACGTGGGACGCCCTCCGTTCGGCACTCGCGATCGAGGACGTGCCGGTCGTCGTGATCGGTCTGCTGCTGGTCTTCGTGACGCTGTTCGCCGGCGGCCTGGTGCTCGTCGGACTGACCGCCGCGTGGCGGATCGCCATCTGGACGTTCGAGTCCGTCCGTGAGCGGGGCGGGACGTTCGGGGGAGTGGGCGGCAGCCGGTCGGGGGATTAGCACCCGCGCGGCCGTCTGGCACGCTGGGCCATCCCTTCGACCCCCGGGGAGGGTCGAGGCCGACACGAGGTGACCGATGGCGGTGCAATCGATCGTCTGCGGAACATGCGAGGCAGCGGTGCCGTATGGCCGGCTGTCATGCCCGTCATGCGGCGAGCTCCTGGCGTCGGTGGCGCGCCCCCGACGGCCTGCACGATCCGCCGCCCGGGCCGAGGCGCCGCCGGCTGCACCGTCCGGCGTGCCCGACGTCCTGTACCAGGTCGAACCGTCGACCGCGACGATCGCCGCCGACCAGCCGTCGCCTGAGCCGGCGAGCCGCGACCTCGACGCCGAGCTGCCCTGGATGTCCGATGCGGCCGATGGCAACGCGGCGGAGCCGGAGGCCGACGTCGAGGCGGACGTCGACGCGCCAGAGGAGCTCGACGACCTCGACGATGGGACGGACACTCTGCCCGGTTCGACGTGGGCGCTCGGTGCGACGTCGCTGGCCGGCACCCCGACCCCGTCCTACATGCCCCGGCCCGGTCTTGGGCCAGCGACCGCACCCGCGGTCGCCTTCGCCGGACCAGGCGCATACGTGCCGCCGATGCCGGTCGCGATCGTGGCCGCCGCTCCCGTGGCGCCGGCCCGTGCCTGGGCTGGCCACGCCCCCCAGCCGGTCAGTCCGACGCCCACCCCCGAACCGCCGACGCCCGCTCAGCCGGTACCCAGCGCCGCAGCCACCGATCAGCGCGCTCGGCTCCTGGAGTTCAGCGGGTGGCTGTCGGTCGCCGGCGCCGCCTTCTCCGCCGTGGGCTTCCTGCTGCCCTGGGGCCTCGTCATGATCGGCGCGTCGGGTGTCGCTTACTTCGACCGCTGGGGGCTCGCCGGGCCGGCACATGTCGTGGTCGTTGCCGGCCTGTTGACGATCCTCGCCCTGACCCTCGTGAACAACCCCGTACCGGTCTGGATCCGGACAGGCCTGGCCGGTCTCGGTCTGGGTGCCCTGTTGTTCGGGCTCGTGTGGCCGTACCTGATCGGTCCACTCGGCTCGGGCCCCGGCGTGCCGATCGTCGCGGTCGGCTCGATCGGGCTCGCCGCGTCGGGCATCCTGGCGCTGGTCGTCGACCGTCACGTCGGGGTCGATCCCGCCGTCTGAACCGGGTCGCCACCCGGGCGACGTCGTCGGGCGGAGGGCCGGGGTCCCCCTGCTACACTGCCCACCGACCACACACCGGAGGGCCTACGACCGGCATGGATCACCGAGACGTCGATGCCTGAGATCCTCGACAGCATCGGCCAGACGATCAACGACATCGTCGGGAGCCCAGTCGTCCAGGTCGGTGCGCGGCTGATCTTCATCTACCTCGTGATCCTATGGATCGCCTCGGCGTACTGGGCGTTCCGGGACATGCAGCAGCGCTCCGACAACGCGATCATGCCGTACGTCGTCGCGGCCGGGATCATCCTGTTCACCCCGTTCCTGTTCATCTTCGCGGTCTGGATCTACAAGATCATCCGGCCGCACGAAAAGGTCGGCGAGGTGTGGGAGCGCAACCTGGCCGAGGAGGCGCTGCTCAACGAGGTCGAGTCGATCAAGCACTGTCCGACCTGCGAGCGACGTGTCGACGAGGAATGGATCATCTGTCCGTCGTGCCGGACCCGGCTCAGCCGCGTCTGCCCGAACTGCTCGCGCCTGGTCGGGCTGGATTGGTCGCTGTGCGCATGGTGCGGCAAGGACTTCGAGCGCCGTGACGTCGTCCCGGCCGGCATGATCCAGCCGCTCCCGTCCGGGATGGAGGCGACGAGCCGCGTGCAGGCGCCGGGCGGCGCAGCCCAGCCCGCGATCCCGGCCTCGATCCAGACGTCGGTCCGGTCGCGCGGCGGGTCCCGCGCGTCCCGCTCCACCGCCGCTGCCCAGGATCCGCTGCCCGAGCGTTGACCGTCCCGGAGCCGGACCGGCCGGATCGACCGGGCGCATCGACCTTCACCATCGAGGGGCGCTCCGCGCCCGGGCTCTTCGTGCTCGGCTGGCTGGCGTCGCTGGTCGGTCTTGGCGCGATCGTGGTCGCGGCGATGGCCGGGGGCGGGGCGGCCACGCCGATCCTGCTGTTCGGCGGTCTCGTCGTGCTCTCGGTCGGCCTCGTCGCCGGGGCCGGTGGCCAGGCGATCGAGCGCAAGGCCCGCGCGGTCCGCGTGTACACCGGCCCGTCGCCGTTCCTGCTGTTCGCGGCGTCGATCCCCGTCAGCGGGGTCCTGCTGGTGGTCGCCGGCCTCGTCCTGGGCATCGTCGGTGTCCCGGTCGACGGGCCGCTCGGCCGCCTCGCCTCGGTCGTCCTCCAGGCGGTCGTCTACGTCGGTCTGATCCGCCTCCTCGTCGTCGACACCGGCGCGTTGTCCTGGTCGGCGATGGGCATCACGCGACCGTCGATGCCGGCCTTCGCGGATCTCGCGGCGGGCGCCGCCTGGGCGTTCGCCGTGATCCTCGCCACGATCCCCGTCGCCGCCCTCATCACCCGCTTCATCCCGACCACGCCGGTCAGCCCGCTGCCGCCGGCGGGCGAGGTGGGCGGGTTCGTGATCAACCTGCTGGCCGGCGTGGTCGTGGCGCCGATCAGCGAGGAGATCATGTTCCGGGCCTTCGCCACGACGGCGTGGATGCGCGACATGGGCCGCTGGCGCGGCGTCGTCCGCGGGGCGCTGTTCTTCGCGGTCGTCCACGTGCTCACGATCTCGGGCGTCACCGCCGGCCAGGCGCTGGGCGTCGCCGCGGCGGCCTTCCTGGGGCGGATCCCGGTCGCCTTCGCGCTGGGCTGGCTGTTCGCCCGACGCGGGACGATCTGGGCGCCTCTCGGGCTGCACGCGACGTTCAACGGCGTGCTCCTCGTGCTCGCCGAGCTCGCCGCGCGGAGCGGGGTGGCGCCACCCTGACGTGGGGCTAAGCCGCGGCCAAGCAGACGGTGATGGTCCGGTGAGGGATCGTCGCTAGGCTCCGCTCGTCCTCGAGGTCCGGATGGCGGGAGGAATCGGCGGGCTCTCGTCGTCCGGGCCGCGGGGACGCCCATCCGCCGTCAGCCGGAGGCCGTCGTGCCGGAACCGAGCGCACCCACACGCCCGGGCCACGTCATCCGCGAGCTGCCGCCCACCGAGCGGCCGCGCGAACGGCTGGCCCTCCGCGGCGCCGCCGGGCTGACGTCCGCGGAGCTCATCGCGCTGCTGTGGGGGAGCGGGGTCCGCGGCCGGTCCGCCGTCGACATCGCCACCGACGCCCTCGCCGCCCACGACGGCCTGACCGGGCTCGCCCGGGCCACCGAGCTGGAGCTGGCCGCCCTGCCCGGTATCGGTGCCGCCAAGGCGGCCCAGCTCGTGGCCGCCTTCGAGCTCGGACGACGGCTCCTCGCCGACTGGCCGACCGCGCGCTGGGCCATCCGCGGGCCGCGCGACGTCGCGGACCGGCTGATCCTCCAGATGGGCGGACTCGAGCGCGAGGAGCTGAGAGTCGTCATCCTCGACACCAAGAACCACGTGCTCCGGGTGTCGACGGTCTACCAGGGCAACGTGTCGGCGTCGCTCGTCCGGGTCGGCGAGCTGTACCGGGATGCGGTCCGGCTCAACGCGGCGGGCGTGATCCTCGTCCACAACCATCCCAGCGGCGACCCGACCCCGTCGGCCGACGACCTGCACCTGACGGCCGAGGCCCTCGCCGCGGGCCGGTTGCTCGATATCGGCCTGCTCGACCACCTGGTCATCGGCCACGACGCGTACGTCTCGATGCGCGACCGCGGCATCGCGTTCGATCGGCCGGCCGGCCCTGGCCGCGACGACGGTCCGCGGGGTGGCACCGGCGTGGGGTAGCCTTCGCCTGCCATGCTGCAGGCATTCGCCCTGGGTGCGATCGCGCAGTCCTCGCTGCTGCTCAGCGGGGTCATCCCGTTCGTGCTGCGCATCCCGGACCGGATCGTCGGGATCCTCGCGGGCATCGGGGCCGGGGCGCTCATCGCGGCCGTGGCGTTCGACCTCGTGCCCGACTCGATCACCATCTCCGAAGTCGCCTTGTGGTTCTTCGTCGGCGCGGGGATCTTCCTGGTCGCCGACCGGATCATCGAGGAGCGCTTCGGCGGCGACGACGCCGGGGGTGGCGGCGGCCCGCTGGGGATCGTGCTCGGCTCGGTCGTCGACGGCGTGCCCGAGTCGCTGATCTTCGGCATCCAGCTCGCAGCCGGCATCCCGATCAGCATCGCGTTCTTCGCCGCGGTCTTCGTCTCCAACGTCCCCCAGGCCCTCGCGCCATCCGCCGACCTCATCAGGTCCGGCTGGAAGCCCCCGCGGATGATCTCGCTATGGGGCGCGGTGGTGCTCGCCTGCGGCGTCGCGTCGGCACTCGGCTGGCTGCTCGCGACGAACGTCGACGACGTGACCGGTGCCCGTGCCGCGGCCATCGGCGCCGGCGGCCTGCTGGCGATGCTCACCGCGTCGCTCGTGCCGTTCGCCTACGAGAAGGGCGGCGCCGGAGCGGCCCTCGGGACTGTCGTCGGCTTCTGCGCCTCGATGTCCCAGACCTGACGTCCGACCGCCCTCGGGGTCGTCGGGGGAGCCTCTGGTAGACTGCGCGGGCCTATCCGGCCCACACCCGACCCATCCCCGGCGAGACACGGCCACGACACCGGCCGGACGTCACGCCCGTTCGACCGCGACCCAGAGGACCCTCCCCGCCCATGCTCGACCGCCTGCTCGGCCTCTTCTCCCGCGACATCGGCATCGATCTCGGGACGGCCAACACGCTGGTCCACGTGCGGGACCGCGGGATCGTCATGAGCGAGCCGTCGGTCGTGGCGATCGACGCGAAGACGAAGCGGGTGCTGGCGATCGGCGCGGAGGCCAAGCGCATGGTCGGTCGGACGCCCGCCAACATCATCGCGGTGCGCCCCCTGCGTGACGGCGTCATCAGCGACTTCGACGTCACCGAGCAGATGATCAAGTACTTCGTGAACCGGGTGCATGACCGGATCGGGCTCATCCCGCGGCCGCGCATGCTGCTCGGGATCCCGTCGGGAGTGACCGAGGTCGAGAAGCGCGCGGTCCGCGACGCCGCCCTCAACGCCGGGGCGCGCTGGGCGCGCCTGATCGAGGAGCCGATGGCCGCCGCGATCGGTGCCGGGCTCCCGGTCAGCGAGCCGTCGGGCAGCCTGATCGTCGACATCGGCGGCGGGACGACGGAGGTCGCGGTGATCTCGCTCGGAGGCATCGTCGTCTCGCGCTCCATCCGGATCGGCGGCGACGAGATGGACCAGGACATCGTCACGTTCGCCCGCCGCGAGTACAACCTGTTCCTCGGCGAGCGGACGGCCGAGGACATCAAGATCGCCATCGGCTCGTCGTATCCGGGCGAGTGGGACGCGCAGCGCGTGACGCTCCGGGGCCGCGACCTGCTGACGGGCCTGCCCCGCAGCGTCGAGGTCGGCGCCGACCAGATCCGCGAGGCGATCGAGCCGTCGGTCGCGCAGATCGTCGACACGGTCAAGGACACGATCGAGGAGACGCCGCCCGAGCTCGTCGCCGACATCATGGACCAGGGCATCGTCGTGGCCGGGGGCGGCGCGCTGCTGGCCGGGCTCGACCGTCGCATCGCCGAGGCGACCCAGATGCCGGTCCATGTCGCCGACGACCCGCTGACGTGCGTAGCACGTGGGACCGGGGTCGTCCTCGAGGAGCTCGACGCGATGGACCGGGTACTCGTCGCCGAGACCTATTCGCGGCCGCCACGGTGACATCCGGCGCGCGGTAGGCGACCCCTTGACCCGCGACCGATGATCGACTTCCCGACGACCACCTGCCGATGACCACCATCTCCACCGACCGCATCCTCCGCCGCCGCAGCGTCGTCTTCACCGTGCTCGTGTCGATCAGCCTGGTGTTGATGGCGTTCTCGGCGAACCCGCTCGTGCGCGAGTTCCAGAGCGGCATCGGCTTCGCGTTCCGGCCGATCCAGGGCGTCCTCAGCGACGTCGCCAGCGGCGTGGCGTCGATCGGGGCGGCCATCACCGAGATCGACCGGCTGCGCGTCGACAACGGCTCCCTCCGCTCGGAGAACGAGCGCCTGGCGAGCGAGAACGCCCGCCTGCAGGAGATCGCCCGCGAGAACGCGGTCCTCACCGACCTGCTGCAACTCCGCGCCGGGTTCGATTTCAAGACGGCCGCCGCCAGCGTGATCTCGCGCGAATCGTCTGAGTTCCGCCGGGTCGTGACGATCGACAAGGGCGCCCGTGCCGGCATCAGCGAGGGCGACGTCGTCGTGACCGGCGGCGGGGCGCTGGTCGGGCGGGTGACCGAGGTCGGACCCGACAGCGCGACGGTCGTGCTGCTCACCGACAGCAGCTCGACCGTCATCGGGCAGCTCGTGTCGAACGCGGCCACGGGTCAGGTGGTCGGCCAGCTCGGCGGGGTGCTGGTGATGGAGCAGATCGACTCGAGCGCCGAGGTGTCGCTCGGCGACGAGGTCGTGAGCGCCGGTATCGAGCTCGGCGGCGGCGTGCGCTCGCCGTATCCCAAGGGCCTGCTGATCGGCCAGGTGGTCGACATCCGGCGCGACGCGAACGCGGTCGTCCAGACCGCCTACCTCCAGCCGGCGGCGGACTTCGAGCGGCTCGAGTACGTGCTCGTCATCACCGACTACGAGGGCGGGCTGCCGCCGCTCGAGGAGCAGCCGATCGACTGCACCGACCCCGGCGACGAGGGCACGCTTCCTGAGGGCGAGCAACCGTGCCTGCCTGAAAGCCCGAGGCCGGCAGCCAGCCCGCGATAGGACCTACATCATCAGCCAGCGCAACCGCGAGTACATCGCGGGTGCCATCGCGTTCGAATACGTGTTCGTGATGTGGTGGGCGTCCCGATACCGGAGCAAGCGATTCGAGGTCACTGGCCAGCACAGCGCCGCCTGACACATACGGTCGGCCATGTCAGTGGCCCGCACCCACGAATGCCGGGCATCGACGGCGACCTCGGCCGGCCAATGGGACGTCGAAAACGCACTCGTTCTGGCGCGCGAACACGACCGAGTCCACCCATTGTGGCTGACGAGGCACCGGGGAACGAGGAATGGGAACAGGGGCGTGTCCCGCATGATCACGACACGTCGCACCTGCCCGATGACACGATCGACCGTGCGTTGATAGCCAGCCTGCCATTCGGCCCGCTCGGCGTCCGTGCCCGTGATCACGCGCGAATCACTTCGCCGCAACATCGTCGAGTGCGACGAGCCACTGACGAGGAGCATGTCTACCCGGGAAAGTCCACGCACCTTCGTCAGCACATTGCGACGCCACGTGTCGCACTGCGAAAACCTGGTTCTGTCGATCCGGATCGTGACATCGGCAGCCGGGCACGCCGACTTGGTCATCCAGATCACCCGCCATCCAGCCCTACGAGCGGCGCGATCGATGGCCGCCCACCACTGGGCGATGATCGAGTCGCCGACCACGACGATCACGCGCGTTCCATCACGTCGTCCGTAGGTGCAGTGAGTGGGGCGGGTCACCGCCCGGGCGACGTGGCAGCCGTCCTTGTACGGTCGACCCAAGTCGCCCTTGACGGCGGAGGTACGCGGTCGGAGGTCCGAAAGCCGCACGTGGGTCGGGTCGTTCGCAGGGTCAGGAAACGCCGCGCTCACCGACTCGACGGCTGGTGGAAGGAGGCCCACGAAGCAGGCGAGCAGGGCTGCGGCACGCAATCGCATCAGACGTCGGCGCTCCTGCATGCAAGACGATACTAGCCACACGGGCAACCCGACGGTCGATCCTTCTCGGCCGACTGCTACCCTTGCGCGCGATGAAGGGCATCGTCCTCGCCGGTGGGACCGCCACGCGGCTGTTCCCGCTGACCATCGTCACCAACAAGCACCTGCTGCCGATCTACGACCGGCCGATGATCTACTACCCGATCGAGACGCTCGCCGGGATGGGCATCCGCGAGGTCATGGTGGTCGTCGGCGGCAAGAGCGTCGGGGACGTGGTCGAGCTGCTCGGCGACGGGTCGCACTTCGGGCTCGACCTCACCTACCGCTACCAGGCAGGGGCATTCGGCATCGCCCACGGCATCGGTCTCGCTCGCGGCTTCGTCGGGGCCGACGCGTTCTGCTGCGTCCTCGGCGACAACATCCTGCGCGGCCCGGCGCTGGCCGACGTCGCCGGCGAGTTCGAGTCCGGCGACCACGGGGCGGGCACCCTGCTCTACCGCGTGCCCGACCCGCAGCGGTTCGGCGTCGCCGAGCTCGGCCCGGACGGCAACGTCGTCGGCTTCGAGGAGAAGCCGCAGCAGCCCAAGAGCGACCTGATCCCGATCGGCGTGTACTTCCTGCGTCCCGATGCCTTCGGCGTGATCGACCAGCTCGCGCCGTCCGGTCGCGGCGAGTTCGAGATCACCGACGTGCTCAACCACTACATCCCCGACGGTCGCCTGTTCACGCGGGTCTACGAGGGGCACTGGACCGACGCGGGCACGGTGCCGTCGCTGATCCGCGCCGCCGAGCTCGCCCGCGACGACGCCGACGCCGGGCGGTTGGCGCCACCGGTCGAGCGCCCCGTCTCGTGACCGAGGGCCGCCACGTCCTCGTCACCGGTGGTGCCGGGTTCATCGGCTCGTGCTACGTCCGCGACGTGCTCGGCCGCCGCGACGGGACCCGCATCACGGTCCTCGACAAGCTGACCTATGCCGGCAACGAGGCCAACCTCGCGCCGGTCCGCGACGACCCCGAGCTGGCCGGGCGCTTGACGTTCGTCAGGGGCGACATCGCGGACCCGGACGTCGTCGCGCCGCTCGTGGCCGACGTCGACGCGGTCGTCAACTTCGCGGCCGAGTCGCACGTCGACCGCTCGATCCTCGACCCCGAGGCGTTCCTGCGGACGGGCGTGATCGGCGTCCACGTGCTGATCGAGGCGTGCCGCACCGCGGCCCGCCGGCCGCGCTTCGTCCAGGTGTCGACCGACGAGGTCTACGGCTCGGTCGAGGAGGGCCACTCGACCGAGGACGACGCGCTGGCGCCACGCTCGCCGTACGCGGCGGCCAAGGCGGCCGGCGAGCTGCTCGTGCGCAGCTATGTCGTCACGCACGGGCTCGATGCGGTCGTGACCCGCGGATCGAACACCTACGGGCCGTACCACCACCCGGAGAAGCTGATCCCGTTGTTCGTCACCAACGCGATCGACGACCTGCCGCTGCCGCTGTACGGCGACGGCCTCCAGCGACGCGACTGGCTGTACGTGTCCGACCATGCCGATGCGGTCGACTTCGTCCTGCGCCACGGCGTCGCCGGCGAGACGTACAACGTCCCGGGCGGCGTGGAGATGGCCAACCGCGACACCGTCCGCCTCCTGCTCGAGCACCTCGGCAAGCCATGGTCGCTGGTCCGCCACGTCGAGGACCGGCCCGGCCACGACCGGCGCTACGCGATGGACGGCGCGAAGATCGCGGCGCTCGGCTGGCAGCCGCGAACGTCGTTCGAGGACGGCCTGGCCCGCACGATCGACTGGTTCGTGGCCAACGAGCCATGGTGGCGCGCCGCCCGATCCGGCGACTGGGACGTCTATTACGAGCGCCAGTACGGGTCGCGCCTGCGGTCCGCCGGCTGACCGGCCGCCGGCTGATGCGGGTCGCGGTCACCGGGGCGAACGGGCGGCTGGGGCGTGCCCTCGTGAGCGCCCTCGGCGATGCCCCCTACACGGGCCCGTCCGGGCCGATCGCCTGGACGCGATCGGCGTTCGACCTCGACGCTCCGACGGGGATCGACGCGCTCCTCGACCGCGACCGACCCGAGGTCGTGGTCAATGCCGCCGCCTGGACCGACGTCGACGGCGCCGCCCTCGACCGTGACCTCGCGCAGCGGCGCAACGCCGAGGCGGTCCGCGTCCTCGCCGAGGCGACGGCCGCGCGGGGCATCGACCTGGTCCAGCTCAGCACGAACGAGGTGTTCGACGGCGCCCGCCCACACGACAGGGGCTATCGACCCGCCGATCCACCGGCGCCGGCCAACCCGTACGGCGCGTCGAAGCTCGACGGCGAGGCCGCCGCGACGGCCGCCTACCGCGATCGTCCGTCGGGCCTCGCGATCGTGCGGACCGCGTGGCTGTACGGCCCACCCGGCAACGACTTCCCGACGAAGATCCTCGCCGCGGCCGAGCGCTCCCGCGCCGAGGGCGCGCCGCTCCGAGTGGTCGGCGACGAGTTCGGGACGCCGACGTTCACCCACGACCTCGCCGAGGCGATCGCGGAGCTGCTGGGCTCCGGCGACATCGGCGGCGTCCATCACATCGTCAACACCGGCGTGGCGTCGCGCGCCGACTGGGCCCGCGAGCTCTTCCGCCAGGCCGCCGTCGACGTCGCCGTCGAGGAGGTCCCGGCGGCCACCTGGCAGCGCGCCTCGACGCCGCCGTCGTGGGGCGTGCTGGAGCCGACGCCGCTCCCGTCCGGCGAACCGATGCGGCCGTGGCCGCAGGCGCTCGCCGACTACCTGCCGACGTTGATCCGGCAGCGTGCGGCCGCGGCCCGATGACCGCATCGCGGCTGCCCGGCGTCCGCTACGGCGCGGTCGAGCGCCACGGCGACCAGCGCGGCGCGTTCCGTGAGATCTGGCGCGAGGACGTCGGCGATCCGATCGACCCGGTGGAGGCCGGAGCCGCACCCGGCAGCCAGCCGAGGTTCGTCCAGGCCAACCTGTCGAGCTCGACGGCCGGCGTGCTGCGCGGCCTGCACCTGCATCGTCGCCAGCTGGACCGCTGGATCGTGGCCTCCGGCCGGGCGTTCGTCGCGCTCGTCGACGTCCGACCGATGCTCGACGGTGCCGATCGGCCAGGTGTCGAGACCCGCGAGCTCGGACCCGACGACTGGGTCGAGATCCCGGTCGGCGTGGCGCACGGGTTCCTCGCTCTCGAGCCGCTCGAGCTCGTCTACTTCGTCACGACGGCCTATGACGGCACCGACGAGCTCGGGTTCGCCTGGGACGACCCGCTCGCGGCGGTGCCGTGGCCCGCGCTCGACGTCACCGCAGACGGGCGGCCGATCCTGTCGGACCGCGACCGGACCAACCCCCCGCTCGAGGACCTCGTGGTGCGCCTGCGCGCCGGGCGCTGACCGGCCCGACCCTCGCAGACCGCACCGGCTGGCACCGGACCCCAGCCCGCCAGCGCCGATGTGGCTAACGCGGCAGGGACCATGCCGCGATTGAGTGGCCCGCGTATCCTCGCGAGGCTGAAGCGGTCCGTCATCCCCCACCCTGCGGAGCGCCGGTGCATCGAGCCCTCGTCATCGCCCTGTTCGCGTCGTCCGTGGTCGCCGGTTCGCTGGCGATCGCGCCGGACGCGCGCGCCGCGGCCCGGCTGAGCCCGGCCAAGGTCGTGATCGTGGTCGGCGCCACGCACGGCGCCACGGCGTCGTATCGGGCGCGGGCGGATGCCGCCTACGCCGAGGCGCGCAGGCACACCTCCAACGTCGTCAAGGTCTACAGCCCGAACGCGACGTGGACGCGGGTCAAGGCCGCCGCGGTCGGGGCGTCGGTCCTCATCTACTTCGGCCACGGCAACGGCTGGCCGAGCCCGTACACGTACGACCCCCAGTACTCGACGAAGGACGGCTTCGGGCTCAACTCCGACACCAACGGCGACGGCCGGCTGTCCGACAACGAGAACCGCTACTACGGCGAGCCCTACGTGCGCACGCTCGACCTCGCCCCGAACGCGATCGTGATGCTCCACCACCTGTGCTACGCGTCGGGCAACTCGGAGCCGGGCCACGCGCAGCCGACCGTCACCGTCGCCCGACAGCGCATCAGCAACTACGCGGCCGGCTTCCTGCGCACGAACGCGCAGGCCGTCATCGCCGACGGCCATCGCGGCCCGGCCGACTACCTGCGCGCTGCTGTTCACGACCGACCAGACGATCGAGTCGCTGTGGCGGACCGCGCCGGGCAACAACGGCCACGCCAGGTCGTTCACCTCGACGCGGACCAGCGGCGTGCGCGCGCTGATGGATCCCGAGGGGACATCGAGCGGGTTCTATCGCTCGCTGGTCACGGATCCGCTGCTGACGACCACGATGGTGACCGGGATCGTCGACACGAGCCGGCACCCGGGCACGATGGTGGTCCCGGGCCGGGCGGCCGTCGTGACGCCGGACGCGCCCCTCTACCCGGATGCCGCGACCGCGGCGGTCGGCGCGCTCGATGCCGCGTCGACGCTGCCCGCCGGCACGCGGCTCACGGTGCTCGCGCGCTCGACGCAGGCCGCCGTCGACGGCGCCGCCCTGTACGAGGTCCAGGGCATCGATGACCCCGCGCGGACCGGGCTCGTCCGCGGCCCGGACCTCGTGCCGCGCGACAGCGCCCCGCCGCGCGTCCTCGCCGTCGACCCGGCCGCCCCGGTGCTGTCGCCCAACGACGACGACGTGGCCGACACCGCGACGGCTGACCGCGCGCCTGTCCGAGCCGGCCGATTGGCGGATCCGGGTCCGCGACGCCGAGGGCGCGACCCTGTACGAGGCGACCGGCTCCGGCAACCAGCCGACGGCGACGTGGGACGGGCTCGTCGATGGCGTGGCCGTCGACGACGGCACGTACGGCTACGTCATCGAGGCGACCGATCCGTGGGCGAACACCGGCTCGCGAAGCGGGTCGATGCGCGTCGACACGACCGGTCCGACGCTGTCGGCCGTGAGCCCGGCGGATGGGGCGGTGCCCTCGTTCGCCCCGAACGGCGACGGCGTCCGCGAGACCATCGGGCTCGCCGGGACGACCTCGGAGCGCGGCTCGGTCGCGGTCCAGGTCCGCGACGGCAGCGGGACGCTCGTGCGCTCGCTCAGCGCAGCGGCGGGCGCCGCCGGCCCGGTCGCGATCACGTGGGACGGCAAGGGCGCCGACGGCCGGGTCGTCGCGGACGGCGAGTACGGGGTGCGCTTCGTCGCGAGGGACGCCCTGGGCAACGCCAGCGACGCCGTCGAGCGCACGGTCCGGGTCGTCGGGCTGCTCGGGCACGTGACGTCGTCGAAGGTGGTGTTCCACCCGCACGACGGGGATACGCTCGCCCGGGCGACCCGCCTGTCCCTGACCCTCGCCCGGCCGGCGACCGTGACCTGGACGATCCGGAATGCCAGCGGCGCGGTCGTGGCGACGCTGCTCGACGACGTCGAGCTGCCGGCCGGCGCCACCGCCCGCAACTACTACGGCACCGGCCCGTCGGGTGCGCTGCTGCCGCCCGGGCGCTACACGTCGTACGTGGCCGCCGGCGACGGCGCCGTGGACGCCACGCAGGCCGCGTCGTTCGAGATGAACGCCTTCGCGATCCGGCCCTCGGCATCGAGCGCGACGCGCGGCCGCTCGATCACGCTCTCAGTGGTGTCCGCCGAGGCCCTGTCGAGGCTGCCCCGGGTCTACGTGACGCAGCCCGGGCACGCCGCGTGGGGCGTGACGTTCACCCGGATCTCGTCGTTCACGTACCGCGCGACGCTGCGGCTGAAGACCGGTGGGCGGTCCGGCAGCGTCTCGTTCCGCGTCCAGGCGACCGACTCGGGCGGCCGCTGGCAGAAGACCACGCTGAGGCTGCCGCTCCGCTAGCGAGACCCCTCCGGACCCGACCGGACGGCAGCGTACCGGTCCCCGTCGGGACCTTCGGCGCCTTGCTCGCGCTTGCGTCGGGGGCGTACCGTCGTTGGTCCGAACCGACGAGGGTATGCCCGTGCCCGTCCCCCCACGCCGCCCGTCTTCGACGCTGCGCCGCTCCACGGTCCGTGCCATCGCCCTGGCCGTCGCGCTCCTTGCGCAGGCATCCTTCAGCGTGGCCGCAGCCGGTCCGGCGGCGCCACCGGTCGACACGGGCGCCGACGGCCTCGCACCGGGCATCCACTGGGAAGAGGCGCGCGCCCACGAGGACGACCGCATCGCGTTCACGCCGGGCGAGCGGGTCTCGGTCGGGTTCAAACCGCGGGCCGGGGACCGCTGGGTCGTCGGCGGCGTGGCGCCACGGGCCCTGCCGGCGGGCCGCCTCGACGGCACGCGGATCCGGGCGCAGGGACCGGCCGAGGCCGTCGAGTCGCCGGCCGACGACGAGTCGCCCGTCACCGAGGCGACCGCCGCATCGTGGTCGCCGCCCGACGATCCCTCGACGCGTGACCTCCAGGCGCCCGTGGGTGCCGGCGGGCTGCGTCGCGAGGTGTTCGGCTTCCTGCCGTACTGGCAGGTCGGCTCGAGCACGCTGCGGATCAACTACGACAAGGTCTCGACGATCGCCTACTTCGGCGTCGGCGCCGCTTCCGACGGCAACCTCCAGAAGCGCAACAGCGACGGTTCGACGACCGTCGGCTGGAGTGGCTGGACGAGCTCGAAGCTGACCTCGATCATCAACCGGGCGCACGCCACGGGGACGCGCGTCGTCCTGACCGTCCAGAGCTTCGCGTGGACCACCAGCGGCAGGTCCCGCCAGCGAGCGTTGCTCGCCAGCCCGACCGCCCGCAGCCGCCTGGCGCGACAGGTCGCGCTGGCGGTCCGCGACCGCGGGGCTGACGGCGTCAACCTCGATTTCGAGCCGCTCGTATCGGGCTCCGAGGGCCAGTTCACGGCGCTCGTCCGGACCGTGCGCAGCGAGCTGAACAAGATCGCCCGCGGCTACCAGCTCACGTTCGACACGACCGGGTTCATCGGCAACTACCCGATCGAGGCGGCCACCGCGTCGGGCGGGGCGGACGCCATCTTCATCATGGGCTACGACTACCGCGGTTCGAGCAGCAGCCCGGTCGGCAGCGTCGCACCGATGTCGAGGTCCGGCTACGACATCCGCGAGACCGTCGCCGCATACGCGGCCCGGGTGTCGCCATCGAAGCTGATCCTCGGCGTGCCGTATTACGGGCGAGCCTGGTCGACGTCCACGAGCTCGGCCCATTCGCGCAACATCAGCGGCACGAAGTACGGGTCGTCGTCGGCGGTGACCTACATCAACGCGCTGCCGTTCCTCAGCCGGTACGGGCGCCGGTACGACGCGACGGAGGCCGTCGCGTGGACCGTCTACCGCCGCCAGAACTGCACGTCGACGTACGGGTGCGTGCGCCCGTGGCGCCAGCTGTACATCGACGACTACCGCGCGCTCCGCGCCAAGTACGACCTCGTCAACAGCTACGGGCTTCGCGGCGCGGGCATCTGGGCGCTCGGCTATGACGGCACCCGCACCGAGCTGTGGAGCGCGATCAAGTCGAAGTTCATCGCCGACCGGGTGCCGCCGTCCATCGCCACCCCATCGACGACCGCGGTCCACTTCTCGCCCAACGGCGACGGCACGCTCGACGCCACGACGGCCCGCGTGCGGATCAGCGGTCACGTCAAGTGGGGCTACCGGGTCCAGTCGATCGCCGGGACGACGCTCGGGCCGCCGCTGCGGACGGGCACGCGGACGGCCGGCTCACCCGCCTACCGCTGGGATGGCCGCGCCGCGTCCGGCGCGATCGTGCCGGACGGCGTGTACCGGATCACGTTCTGGGCCGAGGATGCCTCCGCCAACCACGCCGAACGCGGTGTCAGCGTGCGCGTGGACACGCGCCGCGCGTCGGCCTCGTCGAGCGCGGGGATCGGCTTCATCACGCCCGACGCCGACCGCAAGGCCGACACGCTGCCGTTGCGCTGGTCGGCGACCGAGCCGCTGCGGGGCTACGTGACGGTCCGCAACGCGCGCGGGGCGGCCATCCGTGCCTGGTCGATCTCGGCCCGGACGAGCGGCGCGATCACATGGGACGGCCGGGATCGGACCGGCGCCATCGCCGGCGACGGGCCGTACACGTTCCGGGTCGACGGCCGCGACCGCGCGGGCAACCGCACGATGGTCGAGCGCCGGATCCTCGTCGATCGGACGATCCTGTCGGTCCTGTGGACCGACCCGTCGTTCGACAGCGGCGCGCGCCAGACGAGCCGGGCGCTCATCCGGCTCCGGCGCACGGCCGTCGTGAACGTCGGGATCTACCGCGGGAACACCCTCGTTCGGCGCGTGTGGACCGACAAGACGCTCGCCCGCGGGACGTACTCCTACGCGTGGGACGGCAGGACGGCCGCGGGCAACCACGTCGCGCCCGGCACGTACCGGATCAGGGTCACGGCGCGCAGCTGGATCGGCACGACCTGGTACGTTCGTAACGTCGTGATCGAGGCCCACTGAGCCCGTCCGGCCGGCGGGTCCCGGCCACTACACTGCCGGCCATGACGAGCGAGGGCGCCCTTGGGACGGGGACGTGGGTCGTCCTCCCGACGTACGACGAGGCCGACAACATCCGGCCGGTCTCCGAGGCCATCCTGGCGGCGCTGCCCGGCGCGACCCTGCTGGTCGTCGACGACGAGTCGCCCGACGGGACCGGCCGCATCGCCGATGAGCTGGCGGCTGCCGACGGGCGCATCCGGGTCCGCCATCGGGCCGCCAAGCAGGGCCTCGGCCGCGCGTACCTCGACGGCTTCCGCATCGCCCTGGAGGGCGGTGCATCGGTCGTCGTCCAGATGGACGCCGACTTCAGCCACGACCCGACCGTGCTGCCGTCGCTCATCGCACCGGTGGTCGAGGGCGACGCGGACCTCGTCATCGGATCGCGCTACACCGCCGGCGGCGGCGTGCTCGACTGGGGCCTCGGCCGGCGGCTGATCTCGCGCGGCGGCTCGCTCTTCGCCCGGACCGTCCTCGGCCTCGGACCGCACGACCTGACGGGCGGCTTCAAGGCGTGGCGGGCCGAGACGCTCGCGGCGGTCCCGTTCGAGGGCGTGCACGCCGGCGGCTACGTCTTCCAGATCGAGATGACGTTCCGGGCGAGCCGGGCCGGCGCGCGCGTCCGCGAGATCCCGATCGTGTTCCGCGACCGCCGCATCGGGCAGAGCAAGATGTCGCGCCGGATCGTGGTCGAGGCGCTGGTCGTGGTCGTCCAGCTCCGGCTCGAGGAGCTGCGCGGCCGGTGGCGGGAGCGGCGTCAGCCGACGTGACCGTCCCGCCTGGGCTGCGCGTCGTGATGGACGTGCGAGCGCTCCAGGAGCCGGCGCGCGCACCGCGGACGGCCGCCTACCTCGAGGGGTTGCTGGGCGCCTACGACGCCGACCCGCTGCCCGGCGAGTCGTTCGCGTTCCTGCTGGCGAGCGACGAGGACGACCCGACCGCCCGGTTCGAGCGGCTCGAGGTGGTCGGTCGGCGGCTGCTGCCACCGACCCGCCTGCTGCGATCGGCCGCGCTGACCGTGGACCCGTTCGTGCTGCGCGGCGCCTCGTTCGGGGCGGCATGGCGAGCGGACCGTGGTGGCGCCGCGGGCGCCGTGTATCACACGGCCGGCGGCGGCCTGCCGATCCCCTCCTCGCTGCCGACGGTGGCGACGCTTGCTCGACCTCGGCCCGTGGGAGCTGCCCGAGGCGTTCCAGGGCGGCGTCGCGTCGCGGTTCGGCCAGCGGCTGCGTGCCCGACTCCTGCACGACGCCGCGGCCGTGCTGGTCGCGAGCGACACGGTGGCGCGGTCCGCCCGCCGGCTGCTCCGGCTCCGGCGCGACCGGCTCCACGTCGTGCCGCTGGCGCCGCGGGCGGCGTACGCGGTCGGGCCGGCCGCCCTCGAGGAACGGGCCGCGGACGCGCGGGCCCTCGCCGAGCGGCTCGGGCTGGGGGAGCGCTATCTCGTCTATCCGGGCCGCCACGACATCCGCCAGGACGCGGCGACCATGCTCGCCGCGCTCGCTGCGCTCGGTCGGGCCGGCCGACCCGAGGGCCTGGCAGCGACCGCACCGTGGCCGCCGCGCGTGCTCGTGCTCGATGCGACGCCCGACGACCGGGCGGCGCTGGCCCGCATCGCGTCGCGTCACGGCGCGGGCGACCACCTCGTCTACGCGCCGATGCTGCCGGTCGACGCCGCCGCGGCCGTGGTCGCGGCCTCGCGGGGCGTGGTCCTGCCGATGGTCTCCGATGCGAGCGGCCTGGCCGCGCTCGATGCCCTCGCCGCGGGAGTGCCGGTCATCGCGTCGGCCGTCGGCGCGCTGCCGGACATCGTCGGCACGGCCGGCATCCTCGTCGAGCCGCGCGACCGCGAGCGGCTGGCCGTCGCGCTGCGTGCGGCGTGGGGCGACGATCCGGTGCGGACGGGGATCGTCGAGGCGGCTCGCGACCGATCGGCGGGGATGCGCACCTGGGGCGACGTCGCGGCCGACGTCAGGGCGATCTACGCCGAGGTCGGCCGGCGCGGCTGACCGGCGTCAGATCAGCGCGTCGCGGCGCTCCTTGAACGTCGGCACGTACTTGGGGACCTTGCCGTCCTTGATCGTGATCTTCGAACCGCGCGGCATGACCTGCACGAAGGTCTGGCCGACCGTCAGCGTGACCGGCTTGCCCTTCGCGTCGTAGAACCGCGTCGGGTCGGTCATCGACCGCTTGCGCCACGTGCCCTTGATGGTCTTGCCGTTCGTGGCGATCCACGCCGTGCCGCGCCCGATGAAGTCCGCCTCGAGCCGGTTCTTCCGGCTGCCGTCGTTGAGCCGCCCGAACGACATCGTCATGATCACGACGTTCTTCGGGGAGACCTGCTTGTCCCGGCCGCGGTCGATCTGGCGCTTCTCGCCGGTGACCGAGCGGCGGTACGTGTTGGTCTTGCGGTCGTACCGGTAGGTGATCTTGTTGAGCGAGTAGGCGACGTCGATGCGCCCACCCTGCGGTCGCAGGAGGACGTGCCGGTCCGGGGCGAACTTCCAGGCTGCCTTGATCGGGCCGTTCTTCGCGCCGACCCGCCGTGCCAGCTGCCACAGCTCCTTGCCGCTCGTGTACACGTTGTGCGGCGCGAACCGGTCGCGGGTGCGGTGGAAGTAGATGCCGCCCCAGCGGAACTCGTCGGCGTTGTACACGAGCTGGCCGCGCCCCCGCGTCTGCAGGGTCGACTGGGCCTGCGGCGAGCCGCCGACGTGGGCATACACGGCCTTCCACTCGGCAGCCCAGGCGATGTAGTACTGGCGGGCGCTGCGCACCGGCCCGACCGACGGCGGCACCCGGTCCTGGAAGACCAGCATGTAGCGCGGGATGCCGCCTTCCGCCGGGGCTTGCCACACGACGGAGGCGTCGTTGAAGCCGCTCTGCGGCCGGGCGTCCCAGTGGTCGTCGATCATCACCGCGATCGGGTGCCGGCGGGCGACCGCCGGCGCCACCTTGCGTCCGGTCAGCGGCGCGGCCACGAGCTCCGGGAGTCGGGCTGGGGGTCGGTGTCGGCGAGGGCGTCGGTGTCGGGGTCGGCGTCGGCTCGGCGGTGGGCGTCGGGCTGGGCGTCGGTGCCGGACTCGGCGAGCGCGACGCGAGGGCCTGGCTGGCGCCGGGGTTCGAGACGGGGTTCGTGCTCGGGCCGACCGCCCCGGCCGCGAACGCGCCGAGCCCGATCCCCGCCACGCCGGCGAACGCCAGCGACCAGAGGACGATCGATCTGCCCGAGCGAGTGCGTGCGGCCAACTGTCCCTCGACCTGCCCCGATCCGCGGAGACGCATGGGCGTACTCCGTTCGGGACCGGCAGGATAGCCGAAATCGTCGCAACCGTGACGACGTGGCGATACGCTGGCCGGCATGCACGACATCACCGTCCCGGACGGCGCCGCGCCGGCCGAACCGATCCATGCCGACGTGATCCAGGTCAGCCAGGGCGGCATCGAGACCGCCACGGCCGGTGCGATCGACATCCACCAGGGCGGGATCGTCCGCGCCGAGGCGACGGACATCGCCGTCGAATCGGGCGGGATCGTCCTCGCCCGGGGTGACACGGTGTCGATCGATCGCGGCTTCCTGGGCGTCGCGGTCGGCCGCGAGAGCCGGGTCATCCAATCGCTCGCGAGCCTGGTCGGCGCGAGCGAGGCGACGGTCGACCAGTCGCTCGTCGGGTCCGTCGTGGGCGGCCGCGTCACGCTCCGCCAGCCGAGCGCGATCGGCGTCCTGATCGCGGGCACGGTCGAGGGCAGCGTTCGCCCGATCATCGATTGGCGCGGCGCGCTCGCGTTCGGCGTCGCGGTCGGGGTGATCGCCCGGGCGCTGCGCCGCTAGGCCGGCGAGGGCGTCGCAGCCGCGGCTTCCGGCATACTGCGGCCATGCCCGACCACCTCGTCCACGTCATCGGCGCTCGCCCGAATTTCATCAAGGCGGCGCCGGTCATCGGCGCCATCGGGCGTCGCGGGATCGCGCAGCGGGTCGTCCACACCGGGCAGCACTACGACGACCGGATGTCCGACGTCTTCTTCCGCGAGCTCGACCTGCCTCGACCCGACGTGAACCTCAACGTCGGCTCCGGCACGCACGCCGAGCAGACCGCGGGCGCGATGGTCGGTCTCGAGCGCGAGTTCGTCGCCGACCGGCCGCGCCTGGTCGTCCTGTACGGCGACGTGAACAGCACGCTCGCCGGCAGCCTCGCCGCGGCGAAGCTGCAGGTCCCGTCGGCCCATGTCGAGGCGGGCCTCCGCTCGTTCGACCTGACGATGCCCGAGGAGATCAACCGGATGGTCAGCGACCTGCTGGCCGACCTGCTGTTCACGACCAGCCCGGAGGCGCTCGACCACCTGACGGCGATGGGCATCGACCCCGCCCGCGTCCACTTCGTCGGCAACCCGATGATCGACACGCTGCTCAAGCACCGCGCCCGGTTCGACGATCCGTCGGAGCGCGAGCGGCTCGGGCTCGACGGCGAGTTCGGCGTCGTGACGCTGCATCGGCCGTCGAACGTCGATGGTGACGCGAGCGCCCGCGCGATCGTCGAGGCGCTCAACGGCGTCGCCGCGATGGTGCCGCTGGTGATCCCGCTCCACCCGCGCGGTCGGGCGAACCTCGAGGCGGCCGGGCTGACCGATACGCCGCGACTGCGGATCGTGGAACCGCTGGGCTACGTGGCGTTCCTCTCGCTGGTCGCGGCGGCACGGCTGGTGCTGACCGATTCCGGGGGGATCCAGGAGGAGGCGACGATCCTCGACGTCCCGTGCCTGACGATCCGGCCCAACACCGAGCGGCCGATCACGATCAGCCACGGCACGAACCGGCTGGTCGCGCCGACCGAGGTGGTCGCCGCCGCGCGCGAGGTGCTCGCGGGCCCGGCGCGGCCGGCCGGACCACGGCCACCGTTGTGGGACGGCCACGCCGGCGAGCGCATCGCCGACGTCGTCGAGGGCTGGCTGGGCGACCGTTCCCCGACTCGGCTCGCCGCCGGCCGCGCCGGCTGACGCCGCAGCGCCGGCTGACGCCTCAGGCTGGACCGACCACCGCGTCGGCCGCCGCCCGGGCGAGGGCGAGCAGCCGCTTGTCGGGGCGCCGCAGGTCGATCATGACCAGCGGGTGGACGATGGCCGAGACCATCGCCGGCGACAGCCGCGGGCCCGTGTCCGGCAGGTTCGCGAGGATCAGCCGGTGGCGAACCGACGGGTCGGCCGCCGAGCGCTCGTCGAAGTCCGCGAGCCGCCCATCGAGGTCGTCCCCGGCGGGCGCGCCGATCACGAGCTCGACGACGTCGTCGGGCTGAAGACCGAGGGCATGCCGCGCAGCGAGCCGCCGGCCGTCGAACCCGCCGGACGTGTCGGGGCCGGCGACCGACCGGGCGTCGACGAGCGTCGCCCCGATCGATGTCGCCGTCGCGACCGCGGCGTCGCGCGCCTCGCGGGTCGAGGTCGGCACGACCGCGATGCCCAGCGACCAGGCGTCGACCGCGGACTTGCGGCGCGGGTCGATGTCGTCGGAGGCTCGCTCCACCCAGAGCCTGGCCGGCGACACGCCGGCGGCTGACAGGAACCGGGCGGCCGCGAAGACGTCGAGGGCGGCGGAGCGTGCCGAGTGCGCGGCGTCGCGTCGACGCAGGATCATGCCGGCACTCCGCGCGCCTCGAGCACCGTCCGGTACACGGCGTCCCAGCGCGGCTGGTTGGCCGCCCAGGTGCGCTCGGTCGTCACCCACTCGCGACCTGCGGCCGCGATCCGCGCGGCGAGCCCGGGATCGTCCATCAGGCGGGCGACGGCCGAGGCGAGGCCGGCCGGGTCCTCGGTGGGGTAGGTCAGGGAGCGGATCCCGTCGGGCGCGATCTCGGTCAGGGCCGGCAGGTCGGCCACGATGAGCGGGCGCCCCATCGACATCGCCTCGTAGGGCTTGAGCGGCGTGACCAGCCGGGCCGCCCGCTCGTCGGTGCGCGGGACGACGAACGCGTCGATGGTCGCGTACATCGCGCGCACGTCCTCGTGCGGGATCTGTCCGGTGAACACCACGCGGTCGCGGGCACCGGACGCCCGGGCGAACCGCTCGAGATGCTCGCGCCGCATGCCGTCCCCGACGATCAGGCACGCGACGTCGCGGCCCGCCGCCGCGAGCCGGGCGGTGGCCGCGATGAGCGACTCGTGGTCCTCGCGCGGGTGATCGAGGTTGCTGATGTAGCCGATCACGAACCGGTCGCGCAACCCGTAGCGCGCGCGGATCGACGGATCGGGCGGCTGCGGCACGAAGATGTCGGGGTCGACGCCGTTGGGCACGACGAACACCTTGTCGGGCGGCACGCCACGCTCGATGAGGTCGCCGCGCATCGTCTCGGCCAGGGTCACGACGGCGTCGGCGGCCAGCATCGCCCGGATGTCGGTCGCGGCTCGGCGCCGATGCCGCTCCGACTCGGTCCCGGTCGCCGGCGCGTCGAACAGCCCGCGGACCTCGTACACGACCGGCAGCTCGAAGTGGCGCCCGAGCGCCAGCCCGACCAGCGCGAGCTCGTAGCCGCGGAAGCCCGACGCCGCGTGGATGATCGCCGGCCGCTCCGAGCGGATGACGTCGGCGGCGCGCCACGCGAAGTCGTCGAGGTAGACGTCGACCGGACCGTCGCTCGGATACGCCGGTCCGGGATCGAGGCGGTGGTGGCGGGTGCCGTCGACGTCCTCGACCGCCGGACCCGGCTTGCCGGTGCGCCAGCGCGGGAACCCGAGCGGCGTCATCACCACCGGCTCCCAGCCGGCGTCGCGGATGGTCCGCAGGTTGTACGTGCTGCGCATCGTGTAGCCGGACTGCCGGTACGGCCGCGAGTCCTTGAGGATCTGCACGATCCGTCGCGGCTCGACCGGCGCGAGCGGACTCGACCGGCCCGGGCAGGCGCGGCTGCCAGCGCGGGTCGGTCTCGGTGATGTGGCCCGAGAGGCGGCGCTCGGCGACGTCGACCAGCGGCCACTGCGCGCGAGCGGCGCATCGCGACCGCGGTGGCGGCCATCGCGAGCCGGTCGCTCATCGAGCCCACCGTGCCGGCGCCAGCGCGGGTCGTCGGGCGACCGGTCGGCCTCGACGATGCCGGCCATCAGCGACAGCGCGCGCTCCGGGTCGCCGTCGCGCATCGCCACCTCGGCCTCGCGGAAGCGAGGCGACGTGTGCGTGACGCGGCGGAACACGGCCGCGGCCGGCCGCCGCACGACGGCCCGCAGACGGGCGCGGTCGGTCATCGGCTCGCCGGGTCGCGGGGACCGCGCATCAGATCGCGGCCGATCCGATCTGGGCCGCTCGCTCGGCCTGACGCTCGCGCGGAACGCTCGATGTGGATCCGGACGACCTCGACCGGGTCGCCCTCGTGGACGACGCGGCCCTGCTCGAGCAGGATCGCCCGATTGCAGTACTCGGTCACCCAGGCCATGTCGTGGGTCACGAGCACGATGCCCTTCGCCGCCTTGACGAGGTCGATGACGCGAGCCTTCGACTTCTCGCGGAACTCGGCGTCGCCGGTCGCGAGCACCTCGTCGAGGAGCAGGATGTCCGGGTCGACCGACGTCGCGATGGCGAAGCCGAGGCGCGCGCGCATGCCGGACGAGTAGGTCTTGAGCGGGGCATCGATGAACCGGCCGAGGTCGGCGTACTCGATGATCGACTCCATCAGGTCGTCGACGACCGCGTCCGGCAGGCCCAGGAACGCGCCGGCCAGCAGGATGTTGTCGCGGCCGCTCAGGTCGGTGTCGAAGCCGGCGCCGAGGGTGAGCAGGCTCGAGACGTGGCCGTGGACCTCGACCGCGCCCTCCGACGGCTGGATGATCCCGGCGAGGACCTGGAGGAGCGTGCTCTTGCCCGCGCCGTTCGGCCCGATCACCGCCAGCGACTCGCCCTGGAGCAGCTGGAACGACACGTCGCGCAGCGCCCAGAACGGCTCGAGCGGCTCGCGCGACAGCAGCTGCGCGAGCGAGTCGCGGATCGTCGTCTTCCTGGTGAACCGCAGGCTGTACTGCACGCCGAGGCCCACGGCGTCGATCGCGTGGGCGCCGGTCGGCTTGAGCGGCGGCGGCTGCTGGGCGACGCTCACAGGACCTTCGCGAACATCGGTTCGAGGCGCTTGAAGACCACGCAGCCGAACGCGATCAGCAGCGACGCTGACGACGGCCAGCCAGCCGAGCGCCGACCCAGTCGGGCATGTGCGGGCCGCTGATCGGGTCGCCGTAGATGACCGCGCGGTACGACTCGAACAGGATCGCGAACGGGTTGAGCTGCGAAGAGGCGCAGCAGCGCCGGGTTGTTCGACGAAGACGGCGCTCGTCCTGCGACCATCTGGATGCTGTACAGGCCCGGGCGACAGGTAGAACCACAGGCGCAGGAAGTGGCGCAGGACGTTGCCGAGGTCGCGGAAGAACACGTTGACCGAGGCGACGAGGAGCGACGACGCCGAGCGTGAACAGGAACTGCACGACCGCGACCACCGGGATCAGCAGCACGAACGCGCTGATGCGGTGCGGGATAGAACAGCATGATCGCCGACCAGCGGGATGAGCCCGAACGCGAAGCCGACGACCGCCGCGCCGGTCGAGCGCGATCGGCAGGACGATCTTCGGGAACTGGATCTGGCGGATGAGGCTGCCCTGGCCGATGACCGACATCGTCGCGTCGTTCATGCTGCTGGAGAACCACTTCCAGGGCAGGATCGCGGCGAGCACGAACAGCGGGTAGTCGGGCGTCGGGCGCTGGAAGATGATCGACACGAAGACGACGTAGACGACCATCTGGAGCAGCGGGTCGAGGACCCACCAGAGGTTGCCGAGGAAGGTGTCGGCGCCCTTCTTCTTGATGTCCGCCCGCACGAGATAGCCCACCAGGCGGCGCCGCGAGCGCACGTCCTCGATGCGCGTCGAGGAGCAGCCGAAGTGGTCCCGGCCGGGCCGCCGCATGGCGGAACTCGGCGGGGACTTCACTGGTGGTGGACATCGCGGCGAAGGGTAGCATGCAGGCCCGTTCCGGCCGGCTCCCGGCCACCCCCGGAGGGCCCCGTCAGGGGCGCTCGACAGCCCTCCCGCAGCGAGTCCCGCTATCCTCTGGCGCGGACCGTGCCAGGCGGATCCGACGATACGTCGGCCGCGAGGAGGGAACGGAGGGATCGTGAGCGAGGACCGGCGGGTCGCCATCATCGGGTTGGGCTACGTCGGCCTGCCCCTGGCCATCGCGTTCGTCGAGGCCGGCCTCGAGGTCGAGGGCATCGACGCGTTCCCGAGCCGCGTCGCCGAGCTCAGGGCCGGGACCTCGCCGATCGACGACGTGAGCGACGAGCGCCTCGTGAGCGCCCTCGCCCACGGCCTCACGCGTGGTGTCCCCCGACGAGGCGCACCTCGCCGACGCGGACGCGATCTTCGTGTGCGTGCCCGACGCCGATCACGACGACCAAGGACCCCGACCTGGCGCCGATGCTGGCCGCCGCCGAGACGATCCGCGGCGCGATCCACGCGGGCCAGCTCATCGTCCTCCAGTCGACGACCTTCCCGGGCACGACGACCGGCCCGTTCCGCGAGGTCGTCGAGCGCAGCGGCCTGACCGCCGGCACCGACTTCGACCTCGCGTTCGCACCCGAGCGGGTCAACCCGGGCGACCCGGAGAGCGCCAGCAAGGGCGTCCCGCGGCTCGTCGGCGCGACGACGCCGGCGGGCACGACGCGCGCGGCGGCGCTCCTGCGCAACATCAACGATGCCGTGATCGAGCTCAGCTCGCCCGACGCGGCCGAGCTGGCGAAGCTCCTCGAGAACGTGTTCCGGAACGTCAACATCGCGTTCGTCAACCAGCTCGCGCTGCTGTGCGAGCGGATGGGTCTCGACGTCTGGGAGGTCATCAACGCCGCCGCGACCAAGCCGTTCGGCTTCATGCGCTTCACGCCCGGGCCCGGCGTCGGCGGGCACTGCATCCCGGTCGATCCGTACTACCTGTCGTGGCGGGCGCGCGAGTTCGACTTCATCGACCGCTTCATCGAGCTCGCCGGCGACATCAACTTCGCGATGCCGCGCCACGTGGTCGACCTCGTCGCCGAGGCGCTCAACGACCGCGGCCGGGCCCTCAAGGGCGCGAAGGTGGCGGTGCTCGGGGTCGCCTTCAAGCCCAACGTGCGGGACGCCCGCAACTCCCCGGCCTCCGAGGTCATCGCCGGCATCGCCGAGCGCGGCGCGGACGTCCGCTTCCACGATCCGCACGTCACGTCGTTCACCGACGCGGCCGGCGTCGAGCGGCAGGGCGCGTCCCTCGACGAGCTGCTGGACTGGGCGGACGTCTTCGTCGTGGTCACCGCGCACGAGGCGATCGACTGGTGGTCGCTGTACGACCGGGCGGGTCTCGTCGTCGACACCGTGAACAGCTCGCGCGGCCACCCCACGCTCGAGCGCCAGGTCCTGCGGCTCGGGGCAGGCTGGTCGACGGGCGCGTGACGACGCGAGCCGGCGGCGCGCGGCCGGTGCTGATGATCGTCCACAGCTACTACGAGGAGGACCCGCGGGTCCGTCGCCAGGCGGAGACGCTCGTCGCGCTCGGCCGGCCGGTGCACGTCATCGGACTGCGACACATCCACGACCCGGTCGAGTCGGTGGTCGACGGCGTTCGCGTCCGCCACCTCGACGTCCAGCGCCACCAGGGCGCGGGCATCGTGGTGTACGTCGCCGAGTACCTGTCGTTCCTCGTCCGGTCCATGTGGGCGGCCGTCCGCCTCCATCGCACACGAGCGCTTCGGGCTCGTCCAGGTCCATTCGCCGCCCGACTTCCTCGTCTTCGCGACGCTCCCGCTGCGGCTGCTCGGCGTGCCGGTCATCCTCGACCTCCACGAGGCGATGCCGGAGTTCTTCCGGGTGCGCTTCCCGCGCATGCGCGAACCCGCTCATCCACGGCCTGCTGCGCCTCCAGGAACGGCTGTCGATCGCGTACTCGAGTGCGACCGTGACGGTCACCGGGGCGATGGCCGACCGGCTGGCGGCGCTCGGGCTGGCGAGGGGCAAGCTGCACGTCGTCATCAACAGCCCGTCGCTGGCACGGTTCGACCCTGCCGCGCATCCGCGCCGGCCGTTCCGCGCGGACGGCCGCGTCCGACTGATCTACACCGGCGCGCTGACCCCGACCTACGAGCTCGACGTCACCCTCCGGGCCGCGGCGGCCGGTCCGGGCGCGACGGCCCGACATCGACCTGACGCTCGACCTCTACGGGCGGGGCGACTCGGAGGCCGTCCTTCGGGCGCTCGCGGACGATCTCGGCGATCGGCGATCGGGTCACGTTCCACGGCCGGATCCCGCTCGATGCGGTGCCGGCCGTCCTCGCCGGCGCCGACATCGCGCTGGCACCGACACGGCTCGATCGCTTCACCGCGCTGACCGTGTCCGGCAAGGTCTACGAGGCGGCGGCGATGGGGGTGCCGGTCGTCGCGTCGTCGCTGCCGACCGTCGAGCGCGACTTCCCCGACGGGGCGGTGCTGACCTACCCGTCGGGCGACGTCGAGGCGATGGCCGACGCCGTCATCCGGCTGGTCGACGACCCGACCGCCCGCGAGCGCTCGGTGGCCGCGGCGTCGGCGATCGTCTCGGATCTCGCGTGGGAGACGGTGTCGCGCGACTACGTCGCGCTGATCGACGGCCTGGCGCTGGACCGACCCCGCCGCTGAGGCCGCGCGAGCAGGTCCCGGTAGAGGGCCAGCAGCGCCTCGGTCTCGTTCTCCCAGTTGTACGTCTCCTGGCCCGCGCGATAGATCCGCTCGCGCATCGCGCGGCGCTCCTCGGCCGGCGCGTCGACGATCTCGAGGATGCCGCGCGCGACGTCCTTCGGGTCGGTCGGGTCGACCAGCACGCCGGCGCCGACCTCGGTCACGACCGAGGCCATGCCCGGCAGGTCGCTCGCCACGAGCGGTGTCCCGGCCGCGATCGCCTCCCACATCTTCTGCGGCGTCGTCATCGCATGGTTGGGGCTGGTCGGCTGGAAGAGCGACAGGATCACGTCGGCCGACGCGGTCCAGTCCAGCAGGTCGTCGGGCGGCACCGGCTCGAGCATGTGGATCCGGTCACGGTGGGGCGAGGCCTTGACCAGCGCCTCGAAGCGCGCCTTGTCGGGCCCGAAGCCGATGATCGTGAAGACGGCGTCGGGGACGTACCCGATGGCCTCGATGCCCTGCTCGATGCCCCGGTCGGTCATGAGACCGCCCTGGTACTGCACGACGCGCACGTCGGCTCCTAGGCCGAGCTTCTGGCGGATGAGGTCGGGCGGCGGCGTCGAGCGCGTGTAGCGCTTCCGGGTGTTGCGAACGATCGGCGGGCGCATCGATGTCGAGCTGGGGCACGAGCATGTCGGCGTACTGGTCGCTCACGGTGAGCACCGCGTCGACCTTGTGGGCCCAGCGTCGCTCGAGGTAGGCGAACGGCGCGACGAGGGCGCCCAGCCGCTGGAAGCCACGGGCGCGCATGTACACGTCCCGGCTGTCGTAGACCGCCCGCCCACCGTGCGTCCTCCGCAGCCGGACGAGCGCGGGCAGCGAACCCGCCCACATCCCGTGCCAGATGTCGGCGGGCTCGACGTTCTCCTCGAGCGGGATCGCCCAGCCGATCGGATGTACCGGGAACAACATCGCGGCCTTCCACAGTGGGATGTTCCGGGCGCGCCGTGGGATGGCGGTCAGCGCCCGGCGGCCTCGGCGCAGCGCGCCCCGCCCGACGCGGACGACCCGGCCGCCGATCTTCCGGGTCAGGCTACGCGGCGGCGGCGCGATCGTCGGAGTGGCGGCGGCGCGTGTCGCCGGCGCCGTCATCGCGGCCGTCGTCGGCGCGGCCTCGCCGGCGCCCTCGGCATCGGTCGACACGGTCGAGGCCGCGCCGGCCGGACCCTCGCCGCGGCCCGCCATGATCTCGGCGAGACGCCGTCGCCCGCTGGCCCGCCGCCACGGCCAGACGAGCTCGGGGATGACCGGGATCCGGACGACGCGATAGCCGGGGCGCTGCTCTTCGAGCGGCAGGCCGCGCTGCCAGCGCGCGTACACGATGACCTCGTATCCGGCCGCGAGGGCCGTCTCCGCCATGCGTTGCGTGCGCCCGTCGTACTCGCCGGACGAATAGGAAAGGTAGGCGATCCGGGGCATCGGCCGGAAACGCTAGCACAGCCACCCCTCCATCGGCCGACGCCGCCGCCCTATGCTTGGCGGGTGCCAGCGACATGTCCGCGCCTGACATGAGCGACCCACAGGCCCGTATCGACGAGCTGGAGCACGAGGTCGAACGCCTGCGCCGCGAGGTCGAGCGACAGCGGCGACTCGGTCGCACGTCGGCCAGGGAGGCGATCCGGTCGGCCGAGCGCTACCGCGTGATCCAGGAGCGGCTGATCGCCGCACGCGACCAGCTCAAGGCGCTCCAGGAGCGCCGGTCGGTGCGGATGGCGCTCGACATGAGCCAGAAGGTCCGGCGCGTCCGTCGCCGGCTTGGCCGGGGGTCGCCGCCCGCGAAAGAGCCGCCGGCCCGCCGCTCCGGTCACCACCCGGTCACGGTCGACCAGGAACGGCGGTTCGTCGAGGCTGCGGCGGCACGGCTGCGCGACCTTCCGGTGCCGCCGACCAGCGGGCCGCTCGTGTCGATCGTCATGCTCAACCGCGACGGGGCGGAGCTGTTGGAGCGGTTCCTTCCCGCCCTGGCGGCGACGGCCTACCGGGATGTCGAGCTCATCGTCATCGACAACGCATCGACCGACACCTCGCTCGAGGTGCTCGCCGGGTTCCAGCCCGGGTTCGACGTCCGCGTCATCCGCAACGACGAGAACGCGACGTTCTCCGATGCGAACAACCAGGGCCTCGCGGCGGCGCGCGGCGAGTTCGTGCTGTTCCTCAACAACGACATCGAACCGCTCGAGCCGGGATGGCTCGGGTGGCTGGTCGACAGCGCCGGCGGCTCGGATGTCGCGGCCGTCGGGCCTCGACTCGTCTATCCGCGCCGGACGACGCAGCCTCTCGCCGGTGCGCAGCACGCCGACCTGACCCTGCAGAACGCGGGTGTCGCCTTCCGTCTGGTCGACGGGGCGCCGCTGCCGATCGCCGTCGGGGCCGGGGAGGACGCCCTGTCGGACGACGCCGTCGGCGTTCGCGACGTGGCGGCGCTGACGGCGGCATGCCTGCTGGTCCGTCGCCCGGCGATCGAGGCGGTCGGCGGGTTCAGCCCAGGCTACGTGTATGGGCAGGAGGACGTCGATCTCTGCCTGAAGCTGCGCGACCGTGGCGGGCGGCTCGTGTACGACGGTCGCGCCGCGCTGTGGCACCACGAGTCGTCGACCCGCAACCTCGAGGAACGAGAGGCGCGGATGGCGCGGACGGTCGCGAACCGCGACCAGTTCGTCGGCCGCTGGGGCCCGCGCCTGTACCGGACGGTGCTGGGCGACGCGCTGCGCGGCGGTCGGTTCTGGTGCGCGGAGCCGTTCCGGTTGGCGTCCATCGGCCTGACCGGCACCATCGACGGCGCGGTCGAGCGCGGCTGGGCAGTCGCCAGCCACGACCCGGAGCGGAACGGCCGGGATGTCGTCCCCGATGCCGTGCTCGTGGCCGAGCCCGGCGTCGACGCGCACGACCTGCCGATGCCCGCGATCCGCATCGCCTGGATCGCCGATCGACTCGACGACTGGCACGCCGGCCCGGCGCTCGACGATTACGACATCGTGGTCGTGCCCGACGCCGACGCGGGCGCGACGGTCGAGGCGCGCTCGCCCAAGAAGCCGGTGGTCGTCGGGACCGCGCCGACCGCCGAGGCCCTGGCGGCGGTCATCGGGCGGTGGCTCGCCGCGCGGCGCGTCGGGATCCGCATCGCGGTGCCGTCCTGGGACCTGGCCGAGGGCTGGGGTGACACGCACTTCGCCCGCGACATCCAGCGGGCGCTCGAGGCGGCTGGTCACCCGACCCGACTCCACCTGCGCCCGCACTGGGACGCGTGGTGGGCGACCCGTGACGACGTCGGCCTCCACCTGCTCGGTCGTGCCATCGCGCAGCGACGGCCGGGGCGTCTTGAGGTGCTGTGGCACATCAGCCATCCGGATGCGGCGTCGGTCGAGACGTATGAGGCGCACGACCTGGTGTTCGTCGCGTCCGACAGCTTCGCTCGATGGATGGATAGACAAGTCGGCGTGCCGGTGCGGCCGCTCCACCAGGCGACGGATCCGCGCCGCTTCGATCGGTCGATGACGGGCCCGCATCATGAGCTGCTGTTCGTCGCCAACTCGCGCGGCGTGCGGCGCCACATCCTGGCCGACCTCCTGCCGACGGACCGCGACCTGGCCGTCTATGGCCGGGCCTGGACGCCGGCCCGCCTCGACCCGCGCTATCTCGCCGGGGAGCACATCGCCAACGCCGAACTCGGCGGCTACTACGCATCGGCCGACATCGTCCTCAACGACCACTGGGCCGACATGCAGCGCGAGGGCTTCCTGTCGAACCGCCTGTACGACGCGTCGGCCGCGGGCGCGTTCGTCGTCAGCGACGGCATCGAGGGGCTCGAGGCCGAGTTCGACGGCGGCGTCGTCGCCTACGAGGATGCCGACGACCTGCGGACGATCATCGAGCGCTTCCTGGCCGACCCCGAGGCCCGGCGGGAGCACACGGCACGTGCCCGAGCGGCAGTCCTCGCCCGCCATACGTTCGAGCGTCGGATCGGGGAGATGCTGTCGGTGGTCGAGCCGATGCTCGCGGAGCGCGCGGCCGAGTTCGATGCCGGGGTGCCGCAGCTCGTGGAGCGATGACCGGCCGACACCTCGTGTTCGTGGCCTCCATCGCCGACGCCCCGACGCCGGCCGACGACGTCGACGTCGTCGTCCTCGACACGACATGGACACCCGGTCCGACGGATCCGCCCGGCCCGATCCCGTTGCGGAGGGCCGCGGGCTCGGTCCTCGAGCGGATCGACCTCTATCGCGACGCGCTCGACCGGCTCGAGGCGTGGGAGTCGGCGGCCGGCATCGCCGACCGCATGACCGCCGACGGCGTCTCGTGGTGGTTCCGCCAGCGGCCGTTCATCTGGTACTCGCTGCACGAGCATCGGCTCTGGCTGGCGATCCTCGACACGCTCGGCGCCCGGGCCGCGACGACCATCGACATCCGCGCCGACGAGCCGGTCCTCGCGGCGGTCGCCGACGCGCTGGTGGCGACCACGGGTGCGGATCTGCGTCTGCCGCCTGAGCCTGAGCCGGAAGCCGAGTCGGCCCCCAAGTCGGCCGCATCACGATCCACGACCGCGGCTCGACGGTCGATCGTCCAGCGCGTGCTGACCCGTCTGCGACCACGACCGACCCCCGCGCCGCGCGAGCCGACGGCGCGGGACCGTCATGCCGAGCGGTCCGCGATCCTCGACCGGCGGGTCGAGCTGCTCGCGCACGACGCCGGCCGGTCGGTGCTGGTCGTGTCCCACCCTCGCGTGTTCCAGGTCATCGCCGGCGACGCCGACAGCCTGGTCGTCGACCCGCAACTCGCGCCGGTGACCCAGCGGCTGCAGGAACGGGGCGTGCCGCTCGTCCACGTCGCCCTCGACCTGGATCCGCGCCGTGACGACGACTGGCAGATGATCGAGGCCGACGACCGACTCCTCCCCGACGCCTACGTCCGGCGTCACTGGACGACCGATACGCCGACCGAGCCGACCGCGACCGCCGTGCTCGAGCGCCTCCGCGAGGCCCGCGGGATCGCGCTCGATGTCGACGGCGTCGACCTCGCCCCGGCGATCCTCGGCCGGCTCGAGGCGGTCGCGGGTCCGTGGCTGGCCGGCCAGCTTCGGCTGAGCGGCGCCGCGCGCGGGATGTTCGAGGCCCTCCGGCCGGCGGCGATGTTCCTCAACCACGAGGGCATCCGGACACCGTGGCTGGCTGCTGCACGCGCGAGCGGCGTCCCCATCCACGCGGTGCAGCACGGGATCATCTACCCGACACACCCGGTCTACCGGCACGGCCGCGATCCGGGTCTCGTCTACCCGGAGCGGACGTACGTGTACGGGCCATACGAGCAGGCCGTGCTGCTGGAGTGTGGGGCGTATCGAGCCGACGAGGTCGAGGTGAGCGGGTCGCCGCGCCTCGACGTCGTCGACCCGGATGGCGCCAGGCGGACCGCGCAGCGCGACGAGGTCCGCCGATCGCTGGGCGTGGCGGACGGCGATCGGATGCTGGTGCTGTCGACGGCCAACCACGTCCTCGCCTGGCGGTTCCACATCGCCGACGCGATGGCTCGCATCCTCGATGGACCGCTGCCCGGCGTGCACCTCATGATCAAGCTCCATCCCGGCGAGCGGGACGAGGGCCCGTACCGTGCGCTGATCGAAGGCCTGGCGAGGGCCGGCGGCTATCCGCCGCCGCCGATCACGATCGTGCGGGACATCGACCTGGTTCCGCCTCCTGCAGGCGGCCGACGCGCACCTCGGGTTCTTCTCCACCGTGCTTACCGACGCCGTCGCAGCCGGGACGCCAAACCTGCTGGCGGCCGGACACGCGACGGCAGAACCGCTCGAGCTGGGTTGACGCGGGCGTCGCCCGGCCAGTGCGCGATGTCGCCGAGCTTCGCGACGCGCTCGCGAATCCGCGCCCGTCGGATCTAGCGGCGCGGCGGGCGTTCATCGATGAGCACTTCCGCTCCGGGGACGCGAGCGAGCGGATCGTCGCGGGGATCATGAGCGGGGCTCAGGTCGCTGACGCAGGCGGAGCCCTCGTCCCAACGGAAGGTGGTTGCCGTCGTGCAGGCACGGACCGGGAGCACGAGGTTGCCTGGGAAGGTGCTGTTACCGCTACTGGGCGAGCCGATCCTCAAGCGCGTGATGAGGAGGACTGCGCGTGCCACGCGCCTCACGACAGTCGTGGTCGCGACGACCATCGAATCTGGTGACGACGCGATCGTCGAACTCGCAGAGCGCGAGGGGTGGGCGGTCACCAGGGGCAGCGTCGATGATCTGCTGGATCGATACGTCGTGGCAGCCCGCGCACACGACGCCGACGTGGTCGTGCGAATCACCTCCGACTGTCCACTGATCGACCCACGCGTGATCGATCTCGCGGTCGATGCGTTCCTGGAAGGCGAGGTCGACTACGCCAGCACCTCGCTTGAGCCACGCACCTTCCCTCGAGGGCTTGATGTCGAAGTCGTCAGTCGCAAGGCCCTTGAACGGGCTTGGCGCGAAGACACTGACCCCGCTTGGCGGGAGCATGCGACTCCATACATCTATCGCCACCCAGAACGGTTCAGGCTGCGGGCAGTCCCCTCAGTTGACGATCATTCCGAACATCGTTGGACCGTGGACACGCTCGAGGACTATGAACTCGTCCGTCGGATCTATGAAGCTATCGGCCACGACGATTTTGAGTGGCGTGAGGCCCTGGCGATCGTCGAGGCGAACCCTGCCTGGCAGGCGATCAACCGCGACGTCGTGCAGAAGACCGTGCCGCCCGGCCGTGATGCCCGGTGAGCTCCAGCCGTTCCGAAGGTGGTCCGTCTCGACGACTCCTCCTTCGCGCCGACGGTTCGAGCCGCGTCGGTCTGGGCCACCTCATGCGCCTGTTCGCGCTCGGCCAAGCTTGGTCCGAGGGCATCGGGCCGGTCGAGCTGATCGTCCGAGAGGCGCCCGAGAGCGTTCTGGATCGCTATGCGTCCGAGGGGTTCGCGGTCCGGCGAATGTCGAAAGGTCCATCACGATCGTCGATCGAGACCCTCGCCACCATGCTTCGTGAGGACGCGCGGGCATGTGCCGCCGTGGATCTACCCGAGGTGAGTGCGTCCGAACTCGACATCCTCGGCGATTCCCGCGCCCGCAGCCTCTTGGTTGATGACATGGCGGCGCTTGAGAGTTATCCGGTCGCACTCGTACTCAATCAGAATGCTCATGCGAGCCGCGCTTCGTATCCTCGTGATGCCGGTGCCGGTTTCCTCTTGGGGCTGGAGTATGTGGTCCTCCGCCGCGAGTTCCGAACTCTGCGACACGATCGCGTGATCCCGGGTCGGGCGCGGCGGATCCTTGTGACGTTCGGCGGCGCGGATCCGACAGGCATGACACGACGAACAGTCGACGCGCTTGCAGACATCATCGACCTGAACCTTGATGTGCGCGTCATCATCGGGGCGGCGTACCCGGACCTACACGGCCTGGAATCCGCCATCATCCAGCGTTCATCGCTGTCGCTGAATGTCATGCAGCACGTCGATGACATGATCTCGCACATGCTGTGGGCCGATCTCGCCGTGACGTCCGGCGGATCCACAGTGTGGGAACTGGCTCGGACCGGATGTCCGGCCGTGGTCGTCGAGACCGCCCCGGCGGAGCACCTCTTGGCAACGGGCCTCGAGCGCGTCGAGCTGTTCGATCGGCTTGGCCCGGCAGACGCACTGACCGACAGTGGGCTCCGGGCCGCCATCGAGAGGCGGATTTTGGATGCGACCTGGCGAGGGTCCATGGCGCGCCGGGGCCCGATGTTGATCGATGGGCATGGGGCGGGCCGTGTCATCGACGCGCTCTCATCGCTTGTTGCGCCATGATGAGCACATGACCTCCACGACCGACGGCGCCTCGGACCGGGGCATGCGCGGCCAACGCGTGTTGGTGACGGGTGGGGCGGGCGTGATCGGGCGCGAGATCCTCGAACTCCTCTCTGAGCAAGGCGCGAAAGTCCTCTCCGTGGACCGGCTACCGCTGGATCTCGCTACGCCGGTTGGAGTCGAGCATCTTGTCGCCGATCTCTCTACCGCCGATCTTCGCCCGATCGCCTCTTTCCAGCCACGAGTGATCGTTCACCTCGCGGCGACGTTCGAGCGATCAGCCGAGTCGCCAGGATTCTGGGAGCAGAACTGGACGGACAATGTCGTGGTGACCCACCGACTGGCGGAGCTCGCAGCCAGGCGTGGGGACGTCGAGTCCTTCGTGTTCGCATCGAGCTATCTCGTCTACCACACGAGTCTGTACCTATCGGCAGAGCCAGCTGCAGATGGTGTCGCCCTAGGTGAGGACCGGCCGATCTTGCCGCGCAACCTGTGCGGCGCGGCAAAGTTGTATGGCGAAGCTGAGATCGCGTTCGCTCGTGACGTGATGGATGGTGGCTTCCGATCGGTGTCGGCGCGAATCTTCCGGGTGTACGGCCGAGGGTCGCGCGACGTCGTATCGCGGTGGGTCCGTGCAGCGCTTCACGGGGAACCGATCGAGCTCTATCACTCCGAGAACCGCTTCGACTACGTTTTCAGCCGGGACGTGGCGGAGGGATTGCTCCGAATGGCCGTTCACCCGGATGCGGATGGCGTGATCAATCTCGCCACTGGCCGCGCCCGCTCAGTCGGTGAATTGATCTCGGCGATCGAGGTCGCCACAGGGAGAGCATTGGAAGCTCGTATCGTGCCGATCGACGAACCGTACGAGGCCAGCCGCGCCGACGTGACTCGCCTTCGGGCTGCGATCGGTTGGAGCCCGCCGACAACGCTGGAAGAGGGCGTCGCTCGTCTCGTTGCGCATGAGCGCGGCGCCCTCGCTCGAGAACGGACGACCGCTGATGTCAGCGCTTGAGGTGGTCGCTCGCCCGAACGGTGCGAAGGTCAGGGTGGTCGTAGACCCGGCCTGGGGCTATCGGCGCCTCGACCCGTTGCCGACAGATGACGAGCTGACCCGCTTCTATGAGAGCCGGTACCGCGATCTCATCGTCGAGGGAGGTCGGGCACCGGAACTCTCGCGCTTGGTCTCGACGGGCCCGGATGCAGATCAGGAGAGGGCCTGGCTTGCTGCGACCCTGTATGCGGATGTCCTCGACGCTCTCGCACCGGCGGTGGCGGAAGGTCTGCCGCGACGATCGCTGGACGTGGGCTGCGGCACAGGAGATCTTCTACGGGTATTGATCGATGCTGGGTGGGAAGCCACCGGGATCGAGCCGGCCACGGAGATCGCTTCCGTTGGCCGGGCGGCGGGTCTCCAGATCGAGGCGCTCACGGCGTTCGAATTCATGGACTCGTGGCGCGCCTCTGGGGCGCCGCCATTCACTGCGATCACTCTCTTGAACGTGTTGGAGCATGTTCCCGCGCCGGCGCCGATGCTGCAGGGCCTCATCGAGGCCCTTGCGCCTGCTGGACGGCTCATCTATCGGATACCGAACGATTTCAATCCGCTTCAGGCCGCGGCCCAGAGAGCGCTCGGGCACGACCCTTGGTGGATCACCGTGCCAGACCATCTGAACTACTTCGACCATGCGTCAGCGGCTGGCATGGGCGAGCGGCTCGGCCTCGAGGTCGTGGACCAGTTGGCCGACTACCCGATGGAGCTGTTCCTACTCCTGGGTGACGACTATGTCGCTGACCCTGCTCTCGGAAAAGTCGTTCACGAGCGACGACGACGCTTGGAGCTAAGTCTCGATCCCGAGACACGGCGACGAATGGGGCGTGCTTGGGTGACGGCTGGTCTCGGGCGAAACACGTTTGTCGTAGCTCGCCGCCCGGGGACGTGACCGGAGCGTGGCGCGTGGCGGCGGCTCACCGCCCGAACGTCCTCATCACGAGCGCATCTCGCAAGGTTCTGCTGGTCCGTGCGTTCCAGGCCGCGCTTGCCCACCTCGGTGGGGGGTTGGTTTTCGCAGCCGATGTCAACCCATGGGCGGCAGCGTTGTTCGAAGCAGACGGTGTCGTAACGTTGCCACTGACAGGTGATCCGACATTTCCCGACGCGTTAGCTCGTGCGTGTGAGGCCGAACGGATCGGTCTGGTCGTCCCTACACGAGACAGCGAATTGCCGATGATGGCCGATCTCGCTGATCGGATGGTTGAGGGGGGCACCTTCATCCTTGTCGCCTCCGCGACCGCGATCGACACCTGCCGCGACAAGGTCCGCTTCGCCGAGGCGGTCGCCGCCGCCGGCTTGAATAGCCCCCGTACTCGGACGCCACCGGATGTTCCTCTTCCTGCCTTCGTCAAGGATCGAATGGGCGCTGGCGCACGATCGGCCACCGTCGTCCGAACTACGGCAGAACTTCACTGGGCCATGGCGACGATCGAGCAAGCTGGCGGTGAGTCGCTGGTCCAAGAGTTCATCGACGCGGCCGAGTTCACGATCGACGTCCTCATCGATCCCGAGGGACGACCCATCGTCTGCGTACCGCGAGAGCGAGTGGAGGTCGTCGCGGGCGAGTCGATCGTGGCTCGCACAGCTCGAGACCCAGAGCTATGCAAGGCCACCCTCCGCCTCTGCGCGGCCATCGGGCTGACTGGTCACGCGACCGTCCAGGCGTTTCGTAGCGCCGACAGGATCACGTTCATCGAGATCAACCCGCGCTACGGAGGCGCCGCCAACTTGACGTTCGCGGCCGGCGCTCCCACGCCCGAGTTCGCGATCCGGATCGCGCGCGGCGAGCGACTGGAGGCTCGCCTCGACGACTACGAGGCCGAACTCGTGATGATCCGCTACGCCGAGGATCGGTTCGTCCACGCGTCATCAGATCATGTACCAGGCAACCGAGTCAGTCAGTGACGCCCTGGCAGGCGGTCCTGTTCGACCTCGACGACACGCTCTATCCCGAGCGGACTTTCGTAGATAGCGGATTCCGGGCGGTCGGCCACTTCCTGGCGCCACACATAGGTCGTTCGGCACAATCCATCGCGGGGCGGTTGCGCGCCCTCCATGACCGTGACGGCCGCGGACTGCTTTTCGACACGCTTCTGATGGAGGCCGAGAAGGGTGGTGAGCGTGACCTCGCGATCGCCGCCCTGATGATCTACCGAACGCACCGACCTCGGATCAGGCCGTTTCCGGCAGTGGTGGACACGATCGACGCGATCAAGGCTGCCGGGATCGCGATCGGCCTCGTGTCCGATGGGCTCGCAAGCGTCCAGTACCGAAAGGTCGCGGCCCTGCGTGGGATAACGCAACGACTCGACGTCATTGTGATGACCGACGAACTCGGGCCTGGCAACGCCAAGCCTTCGCCGGCGCCGTTTCGCGTCGCGTGCACTGCCCTAGGCGTCGAAGCTGCGCGAACGGTGTACGTAGCCAACGATCCGCGTAAGGATTTCGAGGGCGCACGGGCCGCGGGCCTCGCGACGGTGCGAACTGGACTATTCCCCGATGAGGGACCAGCTGGCAGCATCAAGCCAGACCGCGCTATCGACGCTGATGTCGTGCTCGACGAGTTTTCAGCCATCCAGACGGTCCTCTTTTCCGAGGCACCGTGGCCGGACGCCCTGGCGGAGGCCACACGATGACGACTGCAATCGAAATCGCGGGCCGGATCATCGGTCCAGGGCATCCGGTCTACGTCATCGCCGAGGTCTCGGCCAACCATGGGCAGGATTACGACCTGGCGGTGCGGATCGTCCGTGGCGCTGCCGAGGCTGGCGCAGACGCCGTCAAGCTCCAAACATATACGCCGGACACGATCACGATCGATAGCGACGCTCCGGCATTCCGAGCGGGGGCGGGGTCGCTGTGGGAGGGCACGACGCTCCACGACCTCTATAGCCGTGCATATATGCCATGGGATTGGCAGCCAAGACTCAAGGACTTGGCAAACGACCTCGGACTCGATTGCTTCTCGTCCCCGTTCGATGAAACCGCTGTCGACTTCCTACTGGCGATGGACGTGCCGGCCTTCAAGATCGCCTCGTTCGAGTTGGTCGACTTGCCGCTGATCCGTAGGGTCGCATCGACTGGCCGTCCTGTGATCATGTCGACCGGGATGGCGACCGAGGCTGAGGTAGATGAAGCGGTCGCGGCGGCGCATGACGCCGGTGCGACCCAGATCGCCCTGCTCAAGGCGTCGAGCGCATATCCGGCCTCGGCCGAGTCTTTGAACTTGCGTGCGATCCCGGCCATGGCCGCCCGCTATGGCGTGCCGATCGGCCTGTCCGATCACTCACTCGGCTCCTCCGCGGCCGTGGCCGCCGTCGCGCTCGGTGCGTGCATCGTTGAGAAGCACATCGTTGGTTCACACCAAGATCGGACCGCCGATGAGGCGTTCTCATTGGACGCAGTCGAGTTCGGAGCTATGGTCGAAGCCATCCGCTTTTCAGAGCGGGCGCTTGGCGATGGCGAACTCAAGCCGACGCATGAGGAGTCCGAGAGTCGCCGCTTTCGACGCTCGCTGTTTGTCGTCGAGAGCATCGGCGCCGGCGAAATGCTGACTCGTCAGAACGTTCGCTCCATCCGGCCAGCCGACGGGCTGCACCCGCGCGAACTCGAATCAGTCCTGGGCCGCCGGGCCGCTCGGGCGATCGATGCCGGCACGCCTCTCAGTTGGGACTTGCTCGAACCTCAGTAGGTCTGGCGCCGTCGTCTTCGGGAGCGCGTCGCTCGAGGAGCTGCCACGAGGCGCGGTCAAAATCCACCTCGCGCTCGTGATACCCCGACTCGACCACCTGCAGCTCGGGATGAGTAGATGCGAATATCTGGCCGTAGTCACGTCGGAACAGCGCTCCAGATTCACCGTGGTATGGGACCTCCTCGGTGACCGGCGCGTAGTACTCGATCCAAAGGACGTATCGCTCAGAGCAGCGCACTAGCTCGTCGATGACCTCGCCGAGACTCTCGTCGGGTTGGTGGATCAGGACGCCGCACGTGAACGTGAGGTCGAAGAACCGGTCCCGGAACGGCAATCGACGGGCCGGGGCGAGGACGAGATTCGTGCCAGGGGCGTTCTCGCGGGCGCGTTCCAACGCAACCGCACCAAGGTCGACGCCCCAGACATCTGATGGCTCCAATCGTCGCGATATCGGACGGACATTCGCCCCCTGTCCGCAACCCACCTCCAGCACTGAGCCGACGGGGTAGTTCGCAAGGAGCCGATCCCAGAAAAGCCCGCGCCGTTCGCTCAGCACGCGGTTCCTGTCGGCGTATTCGATGCCGAAGTCGCCCGACCACAACCCTTCGAGCCGGGCGGCTTCGCCCTTTGCGTCGGAACTACCGCTCATCAGTGCGAGTCCGCCCGGGCAGTGGATCCGGTCGGCAGGCACAGATAGAACGTCCGGTTCTGCAGCGTGGGCGGGACCAGCGCGAGGATGGTCCCGAACCCGCAGTCATGGAGCATGCGGACGAGATCAGGTTGGGTCGCCCAGAACGAGGTCCGGTTCCCCCACGCCGCCCGCGGGGCGTCTTCCAGCGAGGTGGGATGATCCGGTGGCAGTTCCGTGAACGTGTGGCCGGAGTAGCCCGCTTCCAGGTGGGTCGGCGCGTTCGAGTGGTGCGTGTCCAGGATCGTGACCGTGCCCGAGCAGCGTCGCAACAGATCGAGCTGGTCGGCGAGCTCCATGTGGTAGAGGAGGCCCATCAGCAGGACCAGGTCATACCCGACGACCTCGGTCTCACGGACGTCCTGCTGCACCCAGTCGATCCCGGGCGTCATCGGCATGCGTACCGTCCGCGCGTCGACGGCCGTCACCTGCCAGCCCAGATCGTGTGCCGCGATCGAGAACACCCCATTCCCGCAGGCCAGGTCGAGGAGCCGCCCGGGCGGGAAGATCGCCAGCAGCTCGCGCAGGATCGCCTCGCGGCCCTCGAACCCGCCACGGCTGGTGTCGTAGGTCCACTCGATCTTTGGCCGTTGGGCCTTGGCCGGTGGCTTCGGGGGTGGCGTCGAGCGCAATCCCAGGCGTTGGCTGGTTCGCCGCGCGAACGATCGAATCACCGGTGGCGCTCCTCCATGCTCACATACGAGCGGCTCGCGTCAGTCGACTGTCGAATCATCGTATCTCGACCGGGCGTCGGTCGACGCTGCGCTGTCCACGCAGCGTATCGAGCTCTGCGACAGCGACCGGCCGCGGTGTCATATGGGTTCAGTGTCGCTCCCCGCCAACCGCCTTCGGAACGCGCGGGCCTCGAATGGGCCGCCGAATCCCATATCGCGACCCAGGCTCTGATGCGCGATCTGTCGCAAGCCGCGCGACTCGAAGACCTCGCCGTAGTCCCTCGGGACGTGACGCTGCGAGACATGGCGCTCGTCCTCGACGGTGACCACCGTCGAACTAGCGACCCGAACGATCTCGTCGAAGATCCACTCGCTGTCGGGATGGATGTGCTCCAGGACCGCCATCGTGAAGACCAAGTCCATGGATGCGTCGGGCAGTTCGCGGATCGCGTCCTCGACCGGAGCATGGATCAGCGTGGCCGCGGCGGCCAGATCGGGATATGACTGCCTGAGGAGCGACAGCGCATCCCCGTTGATCTCGATGCCTGTCAAGTGGTGATAGCCAGCGTCGAACAAGTACGCGAGGTTGCGACCGACGTTACAGCCGATCTCCAGGATGGTCGATTCCGACGCGACATACGGGCGGACGAATGCGAGCAGGAACTCGCTCCGACCAGTCGGTTTGAGATAGCCCTCCGGGCGGTTCGTCGCGTCCGGGTCCCGCCAGAACTCGTGCAGGTCGTCCTTCGGCAGCAGCTCGGGCGTCGATGGCGTCGTGACGGGCGGTTTCGATGCGGCCGTGGCGGTCGCCGCCGATCCGCGACCGAGGGTCCTCCGGATCAGGTCCATCCATCCTCCTTCATCGTCACGTGGTGACGTACGCCTCGGCGACCTTGTCGAGCGCGTTCACGACGTCGTCGAGGTCCGCGTCGGTCATGCCGGCGTGCAGCGGGAGCGTCAACAGGCGCTCGTACGCGGCCTCGGCCACCGGCATCGAGACGCCCGGGAACCGGTCGCGGTAGTACGGATGCGTGTGGACCGGGATGTAGTGGACGTTGACCCCGATGTTCTCGGCCCGCAGCGCGTGGAAGACCGTGGCGCGGTCGGCGCGCAGGCGATCGAGCCGGAGCCGGGCGAACAGGAAGTGCCATGCCGGATCCGCGTCGGCCGCCACCGCCGGCAGCTCGAGCGCCGGGTGGTCCGCCAGCCGCTCGATGTAGCGCGCGGCCAGCTCGCGGCGGCGCGCCAGGAACGACCCGAGCCGTCGGATCTGCGATGAACCGAGCGCGGCGGCGATGTCGGTGAGCCGGTAGTTGTAGCCGAGCTCGACCATCGCGTACGTCCAGTCGCGTCGCTCCGCGAGCTCGGTCGAGATCCCGTGGTTGCGGAACCGCCGGAGCCGCTCGGCGAGGTCGTCGCGGTCGGTCAGCACGGCGCCGCCCTCGCCGGTGGTCAGGATCTTGGCCGGATGCAGGCTCAGCACGGTCAGGTCGGCGAGCGTCCCGACCCGGCGCCCGCCCAGGGTCGCACCGAGCGAATGGGCCGCGTCGGCGATGAGCGTCGGTCGCCCGCCCGGGGCCGCGTCGGCGACGGCTCGCAGCGCGTCGTAGTCGGCGGGGTGCCCGGCGTAGTCGACCGCGATGATCGCCCGTGTCGCGGGCGTCACGCGCGCTCTCCACCTCCGCCGGCGAGATGAGCAGGTCGTCGGGCGTCACGTCGGCGAAGCGCGGGGTCGCGCCGGTATAGAGCACGGCGTTGGCCGTGGCCGCGAAGGTCATCGGCGTGGTGATCGCCTCGTCGCCCGGGCCGAGCCCCGCAGCGACCGCTGCCCCGTGCAGGGCGGCGGTCCCGGAGCTGTACGCGACCGCGTGGCGGGCGCCCGTCGCCTCGGCGAGCAGCACCTCGAAGGCGGGCACCCGGGGCCCGGTCGTCAGCCAGTCGGACCGCAGCGCCTCCGCGACTGCGGCGACGTCCTCGTCGGAGATGACCTGGTGGGCATAGGGCAGGAACGTGGCGCGGACCGGTGTGCCGCCGTCGATCGCCAGCCGCGTGGCCGCGCCGGTGCCCATCAGCGGCGCCGCCTCACAGGACCGGCACGCCGGCGCCCAGCCGCTCGCCCATCCATGCCCGCACTCGCTCGAGGCCGTCGGGCAGCTCGACCGACGGCCGCCAGCCGAGGAGCTCGGCCGCCAGACGCGGGTCGCAGCGCAGGACCGCGATCTCGCTCTGGGGGTGGATGTGCGGCACGTGGACGACCCGGGCCGCGTCCGGCTCGACCAGCGCCGCCAGCTCGTTGACGCTGACGTCGTGACCCGTCCCGGCGTTGAGGATGCGCCCCACCGCCAGGTCGGAGGCCAGCGCCGCCACGACGAACCGCGCGCAATCCTCGACGTACAGGAGGTCGCGCGTCTGCGTCCCGTCGCCGAAGATCCGCAGGTTCTCGCCGAGGATCGAGCGACGCGTGAAGATCGCCACCACCCCGCCCTCGCCGACCGAGCGCTGGAACGGGCCATACGTGTTGAACGGGCGGACGACCGTCGTGGGCAGGCCGTACGCGTGGTGATAGGACAGCGTCAGCGCCTCCCCGGCGAGCTTCGATGCCGCATAGGGCGAGGCCGGCTTCGTCGGGTGCCTCTCGTCGATCCCGGCGCGATCGGCCCGGTCGTAGACCATGCAGGTGCTCATGAACAGCACCCGGGCGCCCCTCGGCCGGGCCGCCTCGAGCACGTTGAACGTGCCGACGACGTCGTTCTCGAACGTCGTCGCCGGGTCGTCGATCGACTCCTGGACCGAGATCGATGCAGCCAGGTGGGCGACCGCATCGACCTCCTGCAGCCAGCGCCGGCACGCGTCGGGGTCGCGGACGTCGCCACGCTCGAACGGACGGAGACCCGGCGTTCCGGCGAACTCGTCGAGCGCTGCTTCGTCGCCGGCGACGAGGTTGTCGATCGGCAGGACCTCGTGACCGCTCGCCAGCAGCTCGCCGACCACCCAGCGGCCGATGAACCCGGCCGCGCCGGTGACGAGGACCCTCATGCCGGGATCTCGGCCCGCCGCTCCGACTCGAAGGTCTCGGCCACCAGTCGTCGGACGCCGTCGAGGTCGAGCGGGTCGACCGCGTCGGACCGGTAGGCGCCGGCCGGCGCCGAGGGCAGGTCCGCATAGGCGGCCCGGACCTCGGCGGCGACCTCGATCGACGGCAGCACCGCGAACATGTCGCCGAGGTCGACTGCGCGGGTCGATTCGTCCGCGGTCATCAGCTCCTCGTACGACTTCTCGCCGGCGCGCGGCTCGAGCGGTTCGCGCTGGATCGCGGCCGGCTCGTAGCCGTACACCGGGGCAACGACTTCGATCGTCGCGGTGATGAGGTCGTCGAGGCGCGCGGCGGGCATCTTGAACACGAACACCTCGCCGCCGCGGGCGATGTCGGCCGCGTGGATCGCCAGCTCCACCGCCCGGTCGACGCTCATGATGAAGCGGGTCATCTCGGGGTCCGTGACCGTGACCGGACCGCCGGACGCGATCTGCCGCGCGAACAGCTCGATCGCTGAGCCGCGCGACCCGAGCACGTTCCCGAACCGGACGCTCGCGAAGACGGTCGGATGCGCGCCCCGGTAGTTGGTCGCCGCGCTGACCAGCTTCTCGGCCAGCAGCTTGCTCGCGCCCATCACCGACGTCGGGTTGGCCGCCTTGTCGGACGAGGTGAGGATCATCGTCGACACGCCGGCCGCGAGGCACGCGTCGATGACGTTCTGGGTCCCCGTCACGTTCGTCTGCGTCGCCTCGAACGGGTTGTACTCGCCGGACTCGACGTGCTTCAGGGCCGCACAGTGGAAGACGACGTCGATGCCCTCGCAGGCGCGCAGGAGGCGGTCCCGGTCGCGGATGTCGCCGATGAGGAAGCGCACCTCCTGCCCGCGATGGCGGTGGCGCTGGTAGAACTGCTTGGTCTCGTCGCGTCCCAGGACGCGGACGACCTCGGGGTCCATCGCGAGCAGGTGGTCGACGAGACGCGCGCCCACCGTCCCGGAGCCGCCGGTGACGAGCACACGCCGCCCCTGGAGATGCATGGTCACGTTGCTGGAGGATCCTCCTGGGCAGGACGCGCGAAAGGGCCTGACCCGGACATTACTGTACGATACCGGCCGCCCAACGAACTTTCGGCCTTCGTCCGCCGTGCCGCCTTGCCAGCAGGATCCACCACTCGAATGACGTTCCGAGCCAGACCCGTCGTGAAGCGCGTCTCGAAGCCGACCTGGGACAGCCGCGACCGCCGCAACTTCTTCCTCAATGTCGGCTTCGGCATCGCGGTCCTCGCCGCGGTCGCCATCCTCGGCATCGCCGTGGTCATCAGCTACTACAACGACCACCTTGCCCCGGTCGGCAGCGTCGACGGCCAGACCATCACCAAGGACGACCTGCGCGAGCGCGCCGAGATCGAGTCGTGGCGGCTCGAGCTCGCCGACCGCCGCGTCCAGACCCAGCTCGTCGGCGGGCCGGCTGACCCAGGCGCAGGCCGAGCTGCAGACGCAGATGATCGATCAGCAGCGCCAGCAGGTGCTGCCGCTGTCGCTGGAGAAGATCATCGACAACAAGATCCAGGCGAAGCTCGCGGCCGAGGAGGGCGTCACCGTCACCGACGCCGACATCGACGCCCAGCTGATCGAGGAGGCGACGCTGCCGGAGGCGCGCCACGCGTGGCAGATCGAGGTCGAGCCCGAGACCGATCCGGGCGCGGCCGAGCCGACCGCGGCGCAGGTCGCCGCCGCCCGCACCAAGATCGACAAGGCCCTCGCCGACATCACCGGCGGCGCCAAGTGGGAGGACGTCGCCAGGACGATCTCGACCGACTCGGCCACCGCGCCGCAGGCGGGCGACCTCGGCTGGCTCGGCACCGGCGACACGCAGACTGACGAGGCGTTCCTCGCCGCCCTGTTCGCGGCCGATCGCGAACACCCCGACCGGCGTCGTCCAGGGCGATGACGGGATCTTCCGCATCGGCCGCGTGACCGAGATCGCGCCAGAGTCCGTCGACGGGGCGTACACCGACACGATCGTCAACGACGGCGTCGACCTCGCCAAGTACCGCGCGGTCGTCCGCGGCGACGTCGTCCGCACGAAGCTCGAGGACAAGCTCGTCGCCGACGCGACCAAGCCCGGCCCCCAGCGCGAGGCCGCCGAGATCTACCTGAGCAAGGCCACCGCGGACCTGCCCGACGAGGCGGTGAAGGTCCGCCACATCCTGTTCTCGCCCAAGGACGACCCGTCGGCCGCCTCGGGCCGCGAGATCCCGCGAGACCGACCCGTCGTGGGGCCAGGCCAAGCTCGACGCCGACGCGGCCTACGCCAAGCTCAAGGACGACCCCGACGCGTTCGACGCAGATCGCCCGCGAGACCAGCGACGAGGAGAGCGCCCGTGGCGCCGACGGCACCGGCGGCGTGCTCGACGCGTACGTCAGCGACGACGAGCAACTACGTCCCGAGCTTCAGCCGGCCGATCCTCGACGCCAAGGCCGCCGACGACCAGATCCTCGCGCCGATCAAGACCGAGTTCGGCTACCACATCGTCCAGGTCCTGAACCACGCGCCCGACCTCGCGAAGGTCAAGCAGCAGGTCGATGGTGGCGCCGACTTCGCCGATCTCGCGCGCGAGCTGTCGGAGGGCCCCGAGGCGGACCAGGGCGGGGACCTCGGCTGGATCGCCAAGGGCCAGCTCGAGCAGCAGCTGATCGACGCGATCTTCGCGGCCCAGGTCGGCAAGACCTCGGACGTGGTGACCGTCGCCGAAGACGGCGACTACCTCTTCCACGTCGCCGACGAGGAGGAGCGCACGCCGGAGGGCCGCCAGCTCGAGGAGATCCGGTCGCGGGTCTTCGGCGACTGGTACCAGCCCAAGAAGGACGCCGTGGCCATCGAGCGCGACGAGACCGTCACCACCCCCGCCCCGGCGGGGTAGGCTCCGCACGTGCTGGACGCGCTCGTCACCGAGGCGCGACTCCGGTTCGGACTCGATCCGGCCGACGGCCTGCAGATCGTCGCAGTCGAGCGCCTGATCTCGACGCCGTTCGAGGCGTCGCGGCCGGTGCTGCTCGTCCCGCTGGCGGTCCTCCAGCCGGGCGCGGTCGCCGAACCCGGGCTGCCGCTGCCCGGCCGGCACGGCCCGCGCGGGCGGACCGCGCTCGACGTGCTCGGACGCGCCTATCCGGCCGATCACCCGGTCGGACGGTTCGGCACCGCGACGCCGACCACGGTCGGCGCGCTCACCGATGACGAGCTCGTCGCCCCGCTCTATCTCGCGCCGCTCGCCCCGGAGGCCGCGGTCGCCGGCCCGTGGGCGATGCCGGCCATCAGCGACCGCCTGCGCGCACCCGACGGCTGTCCGTGGGACCGCGAGCAGACCCACCAGACGCTGCGCAGCCACCTGCTCGAGGAGGCGTACGAGGTCTACGACGCGCTCGAGGCGGGCGCCACCCCCGAGCTTGCCGGCGAGCTCGGCGACCTGTGGCTGCAGATCGTGCTCCACGCGCAGCTCGCCGCCGAGGCCGGCGTGTTCGACCTGGCCGACGTCCAGGCGGCGATCTCGACCAAGATCGTGCGGCGCCACCCGCACGTGTTCGGCGAGGCAGAGGCGCGGACCGCGTCCGACGTCAACCGCCAGTGGGAGCGCATCAAGGCCGCCGAGCGCGAGGGCGAGGCGGACGGCTCCTCGACGAAGGGCGCGCTCGACGGCATCTCCGCGATCGCTGCCGGCGCTCGCCGCCAGCCAGGAGATGCAGGAGCGAGCCGCCAACATCGGCTACGACTGGCCGTCGATCGACGGCGTCCTCGACAAGGTCGTCGAGGAGACCGAAGAGCTGCGCGAAGCCGCCGACGACGGTGCCGATCCCGGCGCGTGGGCCGAGGAGTTCGGCGACCTGCTGTTCGTGCTGGTCAACGTGGCGCGCAAGCGCGGCGTCGAGGCCGAGGCCGCCGTCCGCGCCGCCAACGCGAAGTTCCGCCGACGGTTCGGCCGGGTCGAGGCGATGGCGGCCGATCGCGGTGTCGCGCTGCGCGACCTGGACTTCGCCGCGCTCGACGAGCTGTGGGACGCTGCCAAGGCGGAGGAGAGGATCACGACATGACGATCGGCAACCGGCCACCCCTCGTTCGAGCCGACGGTCGAGCACCGCGCGACCTGCGGGCCGTCGGCTTCCAGCTCGGCGTCCAGAAGTGGGCCGAAGGGTCGTGCCTCGTCCGGTTCGGCGACACCCAGGTGCTGTGCGCGGCCACGATCGCCGACCGCGTCCCGCCCCACCTCCGTGGCAAGGGCACGGGCTGGGTGACCGCCGAGTACTCGATGCTGCCGCGCGCCACCGCCGAGCGCAGCGACCGCGAGTCGGCCAAGGGCCGGATCGGCGGGCGGACGCACGAGATCCAGCGGCTCATCGGGCGCTCGCTGCGCGGGGTCGTCGACCTGTCGCGGCTCGGCGAGCGGACGATCACCGTCGATTGCGACGTGCTCCAGGCCGACGGCGGCACGCGCACGGCGTCGATCACCGGCGGCTACGTGGCGCTCGGGGCCGCGCTGATCACGTACGGCATGGAGCGTCTGCTGACCTCCAAGGTGGCGGCCGTGTCGGTCGGCATCGTGGACGGGACCGGCTTCCTCGACCTCGACTACGGCGAGGACTCGCGCGCGGAGGTCGACATGAACGTCGTCGGCACCGACGCCGGCACGTACGTCGAGCTCCAGGGCACGGCCGAGGGTCGGCCGTTCGACCGCGCCGCGGCCACGTCGATGCTCGATCTCGCCGACGAGGGGCTGGCCACGCTGTTCGCGGCCCAGGCCGAGGTGCTCGCCACGGTCAGGCGGTGACCGAGCCGCGCCTGCTGATCGCGACCCGCAGCGAGCACAAGCTGCGCGAGCTGCGGGAGCTGCTCGGGCTGGGGGAGGGCATCGTGGTCTCGCTCGACGACGTCGGCGTCGGGGGCGAACCGGTCGAGGACGGCGAGACGTTCGAGACCAACGCCACGATCAAGGCCCACTTCGGGGCCGACGCCGACCGGCCTGCCGACCCTCGCCGACGATTCCGGCATCGAGGTCGACGCCCTCGATGGCGGGCCGGGCGTGCGCACCAGGCGGTATGCCGGCGAGGACGCCACCGACGCCGACAACAACGCGAAGCTGCTGGCGGCGCTCGACGGGCTGCCGCCCGAGCGCCGTGGCGCCCGCTACGTCTGCGTGCTCGTGCTGGCCGTGCCCGAACGAGCCGCTCGTGTACACGCGCGGTGAATGCCGTGGCCGGATCGCCGCGGCGCCGCGGGGCACGGGCGGGTTCGGGTACGACCCGATCTTCGAGCCGGCCGAGGAACCGCCCGGCGGCCGGACGTTCGGCGAGTGGTCCGCGGAAGAGAAGCATCGCATCTCGCACCGCGGTCGCGCGGCGCGCGAGATGGCGCCGCTGCTCGCGGAGCGCGGGTTCTGACCCGTGCGGATCTGCGTGTTCTGCGGCGCGAGCCCCGGCAACGAGCCGCAGTACGTGGCCGCGGCGCGCGACGTCGGCGCGGGCCTGGCCGGCCGGGGTATCGGGCTCGTCTACGGCGGTGGACGGGTCGGCCTGATGGGCGCGGTCGCCGACGCCGCGCTGGACGCCGGCGGGGAGGTCATCGGCGTGATCCCGCGCGGCCTGGTCGACCGGGAGCTGGCCCACCCCGGGCTGTCGGAGCTGCGGGTCGTCGACACGCTCCACGAGCGCAAGGCGGTCATGGCCGACCTGGCCGACGCGTTCATCGCGCTGCCCGGCGGCCTCGGCACGCTCGAGGAGCTGGCCGAGGTCGTGTCGTGGGCCCAGCTCGAGCTGCACACCAAGCCGATCGGACTGCTCGAGGTCGGCGACTACTGGACGCTGCTGCTGGCGTGGCTCGACATGGCCGTGGCCGAGGGCTTCGTCGCGCCGGCGCATCGTCGCCTCGTGACCCGCGGCGACTCGCTCGACGGGCTGCTCGACGCATTCGCGACCTGGCAGGCGCCGCCCGGCCGCTGGGAGGCCCGACCCTAGGACCCGTTCGCGCCCCAGTGCCACGACGTGGCGACGTCGCCGATCATGTCGTACTGCTGTTGGAGGATGCCCGTCTGCATCGTCCACACGATGTCGTAGGCCGTGCCGTCGAACGCCGCGACGAGGTGGATGACGTTGACCCGCCCCGAACCAAGGTCGACGTTCGGGTAGAGGATCGCGGTCGCGGCCTCGCTGCCGAGGTACGTCGGCACGATCGAGCCCGGCTCGCCCGCGCCGATGTCGCGGTACTCGGCACGGACGGCGTCCACCAGCTGGGCCGGGGTGCTGGTCACCGGCGACTCACGAAGCCGGATCTGGGCCGTGCCCTCGGGGCTCAGGAACATCTCGACGTCGCTCGTGGATACCCCGGCCCGCCAGCCCGGTGGCAGCGCGAAGCTCAGGGGGAACGCCGACGACCTGTGCAGGGCCCAGTCCGTGGCGGGAGCGTCGATCGGCTCGGGCAGGCTCGCGATCGTCGTGTACTCCGCCTCGTGGGTGATGGCCCCACCGCCGAACCGGGCCAGCCGCTGGCCGGTCAGCGACGATCGCATCCGGACCAGCCTGCCATCGGCGGTCAGGTCGTAGGTGGCGGTCGCGTCGACGTCCTCGAGCTCGTTCCCGATGGCCAGCACGTAGACGGGGTCGATGACGCCCGGGTCGGCGTAGCCGAGCCGGAACAGCGTCTCGTCACCATCCGCCACGCGACCGGTCTCGACCAGCTCGCCGGCGTCCGGGTCGGCGGTGAGGCGGAGCGGATGGTCGAACAGCCCGACGAACGGGATCCACGGTCCGTCCCCGCTGCGCGTGAACCCCGAGTCGCCGATCCACACCATCTCGTAGTCGGACTCGGCGACCATCGAGCTGCCCGTGGCCTGGTCGCTGCGCGTGCCTTCCGCCGCCCAGGCATCGGGCGTGACCCGCATCGTCCCGACGATGTGCGACGTCGTCGTCTCCGAGGTCTGGGTGCGGTCCATGCGCATGCGGTACGGGCCCGGCGCCCGCAGGATCTCGCGCAGGGCCGCGGCCAGGTCGACGCTCGGGCTCGCCGGCCCACGGGTCGCGCCGCCGGTCGTGGGCGTCGCCGCTGACGGCGCGGGGCCTGGAGCGCATGCGGCGACGGCGAACGCGATGCCAAGCGCTGGGAGCAGACCCGACCGTGCCACGGAGGCCGAGTCTACGGCGACGGCTTCGGCGAGGGCCACGCCTCGGGCTCGCCGCCGGGCGCCGGGAACAGCTTGCCGGCGACCTCGCGGATGGCCGTCAGGTCGGGCTTGAGCGACGAGCCGTAGCGGGTGTCGACGGTCTGGACCAGCGGATGGCGGATCACCGCCCGGGTGATGCCGCCCGGCCCCATCTCGTCCATCGCCGCGGCCAGCTGCGGCAGGCGCTCGACCGGCAGGTCGGTCCGGACCGAGTCGCCGACCGCGCCGAGCAGCGCCGGCAGCTCCCAGAACACGCTGCCGCCCTCGGTCGCCGCGTCCTTGAGCGCGACGATGATCTGCTGCTGCCGGCCGGCCCGGGTGAAGTCGCTCTCGCCGGCCGACTTGCGGCTGCGCGCGTAGGCCAGCGCATTCACGCCGTCGAGGTGATGGGTGCCCTTGGTGATCGACCAGCCGCGACCGTCGGCGCCGAAGCCGTCGTAGCCCGGATCGTCGATGGCCTTGGGGACGGTCACGTCGACGCCGCCGACCGCGTCGACCATGGAGATGAACCCCTCGAACTCCATCGTCGCGTAGTAGTGGATCGGGATGCCGAGCAGCGCACCGGCCGCGTCCTGGAGCGTGCGCAGACCGCCCTTCGGGAAGTCGTCGGGATGGTTGTCGGCGTAGGCCAGCAGCGAGTTGAGCTTCGGCCCGAAGTCGTCGCCGTTGCCGAGCGGCACGTTCACGAGGTCGCGCGGCAGCGACACCATCGAGGCCGTCTTGCCGACCGGGTCGAACGACACGACCATCATCGTGTCGGTCAGCACGGCCGTCCTGCCGGGTGCCGCGTCGAGCCCGAGGACCAGCACGTTGACCCGCTCGCCCTGGGCGGGCCCCGGGTCGTCGACGGCGCGGTCGGCGGCGAGCCCCTTCTCGTCGAAGATCCGCGCGAACGCGTCGCCGAACGCCGTCCCGTAGCGGTACACGGCGGCATGGGGGAGCAGCACGAGGAGCGCGATGATCGCGATCCCGACGATGCCCAGCCGCCCGGTGGGACCGTGGTGCCTCGTGTCGAGGAAGGCCTGCCCGACGGCAAGGAGCCGCCACAGCAGGATCAGCAGGTTGAGCGTCAGCAGCGCACTGAGGATCGCGGGGGCGACCGCCCAGGCGGCGATGCGCGTCGGCGTCTGGGTCGCCCAGGTGATGCCGACGACCGCGGCGACGATGAGCGATGGGACCAGGAAGAGGAACGTCAGCCGCCGGCGTCGGTTCGACGCCTGACCAAGCCCCGGGATGATGGCCGACAGACCGGCGGCGAAGAGCCGGCGGCGGTCGATGGGTCCGGACGATGGTGCCGTCCGGATCCGGCTTGCGTGCACGACGGGCGAGGTCCCCTTTCGGTGCGTGGCGCTCGACCGAGGATACCCGAGGCCGGCGCATGGGGACGCCGGGCGATCGATCAGCCTGCCTAGTGACCGCCCGGCGTCTTGCCCTGTGACGCGTCGAGGGCCCGGGGCGTGACGCGATCAACGACCCATCGGGCCACATCCCGCGCCTTGGTCCCACGCGCGTACCATCCTCTCGTCGAGGGGATGTGAGTCCATTGCGAAAGGCCAGAGCGGCACACCGATGAGCACGAACCGGTCGATGACGGCCCGACTGCGGCCTGGCCGCGTCGGTCGTTCGCTCGCACGACGCCTGCGCCTAGCCCTCGGCGTCAAACCCGCGAGCCTCGTGCCAGCCGGATCGGCGCCTGCCGCCGCGCCGCCCCGCCTCGGCCCGAACGATCCGGGAGGCATCCGGCGGGTCCACGTCGGCTGTGGGGCCAACAACGTCTTCCCCGACTGGTGGAACGTCGACATCCGATCATTCCGGGGCGTCGACGAGGTGTTCGACGCAACCGGCCCATGGCCGTGGAGCGGGCTCGATGCCGTGTACGGCGAGCACTTCATCGAGCACCTGCCGCTCGATGGTGCGTTGCGGTTCATCCAGGAGGCCGCATCGCACCTCCGCCCCGGCGGCGTCCTTCGGCTATCGACACCGTCGATCGAGTGGGTCTGGGCGACCCACCTGTCACTGGAGTCGGACGTCTCCGATGAGCGCCGGATCACCCAGACATACGCGGCCAACCGAGCGTTCCATGGCTGGGGTCACCAGTTCCTGTACAGCCGGCCGTTGCTCGAACAGCTCCTCACCGGCGCGGGGTTCGAGCGCCTCACGTGGCATGCCTACGGCCAGAGCGACGACCCGATGCTGCGCGACCTCGAGCGGCACCGCGGGTACTCGGTGCACGACGGTTGGCCGTCGGTCTGGATCGTCGAGGGCGTCCGTGGTGCGACCGCGACAGGGCTCCCAGGGACCGTCCGCGACGAGGCCGAGCGTGAGTTCCTCCGCCACACTCGCACCAGATCCGCGGCGGCAGCCGCGCTGATCGGATCGTCGCCTCAAGCCGGACACGTCACGGAGACGCAGTCGCCGCAGGACACATGACGGACGGTGAGGCACGTGCCGCCGACGCCCAGGCCCCCGAGTCCGAGGTGTGGCGTCGCCTCCTACTCGGGACAGACCCGACCGTCGTCAGACTGCGCCGCCGGCACCGTCGCATCCCCAGTCCGCCGCGCTGCAAGATGTGCGCGGCCCCGTTCGGGCCGCCTGGGGGCTGGGTGCTCCGATATTTCGGCCACGCGCGCTGGGCGAAGAATCCGAAGTACTGCGAGGGCTGCTTCCGGACGCTCCAAGCGAATCACGGCGGCGCCGAGGTGGAATGCTCGCTGCTGTTCGCCGACGTCCGAGGGTCGACCAAGCTCGCTGAGCGCATGCGCCCGACCGAGTTCCGAGCGTTGATGGGCCGGTTCTACGACGAGTCCTTCACTGCGCTGATCGACTTCAACGCGATCGTCGACAAGTTCGTCGGTGACGAGGTGATCGGCATCTTCATCCCGGCCTATTCCGGGCAGGACCACGCTCGTCACGCGGTCGACGCAGCACGTCGGCTGCTCGAGGTGACCGGGCACGGCCATAGTGACGGGCCGTGGCTACCCATCGGCATCGGCGTACACAGTGGTGTCGCGTTCGTTGGTTCCGTGGGCCAAGGGCCCGATACGGAGCTGACCGCGATGGGGGATGCAGTCAATGTGACCGCTCGGCTCGCGGCCGGAGCCGGCCCGGGCGAGATCCTGGCCACGAACGCAGCGGCGGACGCGGCGGGTGGCCTCGTCGGTCATGAGCATCGGTCGTTGCAACTGCGCGGGAAGTCCAGCCTCACCGAGGTCGTCGTCCTGACGGTCGGCGATCGCTGAGCTGAGCGCCGCCAGCCGAGACCGAGCTCCGTCGGAGCCCTGGCGCGTTCGGCTGTAGGCTAGGGCTCCTTTCAAACATCCAAGCCCGCCTACGAAGGACGGCCGATCCGTGATGCTTGTCGGGGACCATCCCCGGTTGCGCTCCTGACGCGAGTCCCGCTGCACCCGTTCCTGTTCGCCGCGTACGCGGTCCTGTTCCTCTATGCGGCGAACCTGGACGAGGTCCTCCCCGTCGACGCTGCCGCACCGTTGCTACGGGGCGTCGCCGCCGCCGCCGCCCTGACCGTTGTGCTGGGGCTCGTCCTTCGCGACATCCGCAAGGGGGCGATCGTCGCGACCTCGATCGTGGTCGCGTACTTCGCGTTCGGGCACGTCGCCTCGTCCCTTGCCGGTGTCGGGCTCGGGGACGCGGCGCAGCTCGGTCTGTGGGGGCTCATCGTGATCGCGACCTTCGTGTTCGCGGCTCGTGCGACGTCGTGGATCCCACAGGTGACCGCCGGGCTCAACGTCGTGGCGGCCATCCTCGTCGTCTTCGCGATGGCGTCGATCCTGCCGTACGAGATCGCTCGCGCTGGCCGTGAGCCCATCTCGCACGCGGCCCCCGTCCTCGCCGGAACGGATGCCGCGCCGGGGCGCGACATCTACTTCCTGGTCTTCGACCGATACGGCTCGGCAGACGCGCTCGAACGCCGCTTCGACATCACCGACAACGACCTGTACGGCTGGCTCGAGGAGCGCGGGTTCCAGGTCCCGGCGAACAGCCACGCGAACTACCGCGCCACCGACTTCTCGCTGGCCGCGACCCTGAACATGCAGTTCCTCGACAACCTGACCCGGGATGTCGGCCGCGTCTCCGACGACCGGACGCCCGCACAGGACATGATCCAGGAGCACGAGGTCGGCCGGTTCCTGAAGGCGCAGGGATACCGCTACTACCAGATCGGGTCGTGGTTCGGCCCGACCCGCTCGGTCGCGATCGCCGACGAGAACCTCGCCTATGGCGTGGCGACCGAGTTCGAGTCGGTCCTGAACGACCTGACGATCATGCCGGCCATCGACCGTGTCCGCGGCGTCGTGACCGCCGAGCCGAACACTCGCGATCGGCATCGGGAGGGAAGCCTGTTCGGGTTCCGGCAGCTTCGCCGGGTCGCGACGGCGCCGGGGCCCAAGTTCGTCTTCGCCCACATCCTCCTGCCGCATGACCCCTACGTCTTCAAGGCCGACGGCTCCCCGTTGTCCGAAGCCGACGCCAAAGCCACCCCTGAGGCAAAGCTCTATCGAGACCACCTTGCGGTCGCGAACGCGCAGATCAAGGAGATCGTCACGTCCCTCCTGGCAGGCCCCGCGGAGAGCCGACCGATCGTGATCATCGAGGGCGACGAGGGACCGTTGATGTGCAAGGGCGTCGACTGCGTGAAGAACACACCCGAGTACCTGCGGATCCGCCTGGGGAACCTCGTCGCGATGTATCTGCCGGGCGTGGACGAGGTGCTTCCCGACACATTCACGTCGGTCAACACGTTCCGGTTCCTGTTCCGGGAGTACTTCGGGGCCGACCTCGAGCCGCTTCCCGACCGCAGCTTCACGTGGCCCGATAACGAGCACATCTACGATTTCAGGGACGTGACCGACCTGATCCTCGACCCCGGCGGCTGATACGGATCCCCCGTCGGCGGTATCCTCCGGTCCTCCCCAGATCCGAGCTGGAGGTCCGAGCATGTCCCCACTTCTCGCGTACATCGACCCGGGTTCAGGCAGCCTGATCATCCAGGCCGCGATCGCGGCCGCCATCGCCATCCCGATCTTCTTCCGCTCGCAGATCGCCCGATTGGTCGCAGTGTTCCGGCACTCCGACGAACACGCATCCGCGGGCGGGGATGACGCAGCCAACAAACCCTGACCTGCGCGATCCTCGCGCGCCGCAGTCCGCGGTCTCCTCCGACGGGCGCGACGGGGCCTCGTTTCGCGATCCGAGCGGGTTCGTCTTCTGGCGCGACGGCCAGCCGTACCGTCAGATCCAGCAGGTCTTCGCGGCCGAGTGGGATGCATTCGAGGCGAGTCCGCTCAAGCTGCGGCTCATCGACCAGCGCCGGCTGATCCCGCACGAACCGGTCGGGCTCGACCTCGCGACGACGCCCGGGGCACACGCGGTCATCCGACCCGAGCGGATCGAGTTCCTGAGCTATCCGTACGAGTGGACGTTCGGCGAGCTACGCGAGGCGGCCCTTCTGACGCTCGACATCCAGCTCGAGGCGATGGCTGCCGGCTGGACGCTGAAGGACGCGTCGGCCTACAACGTCCAGTTCCACGACGCTCGCCCGATCCACATCGATTCGTCGTCGTTCGAGCCGCTCGAGGACGGCGCACCGTGGGTCGCCTACCGGCAGTTCTGCGAGCAGTTCCTGGCGCCGCTCGCGCTTGTCGCACGGCGCGACGTCCGCCTCGCCGAGCTCCTCCGGCTCGGGCCGGACGGGATCCCGCTCGACCTGACGAGTCGGCTGCTGCCGTGGAGGACACGCTTCGACTTCGGCCTCCTCTCCCATGTGCATCTCCATGCGCGCGCACAGCGGCGTCACGCGGCGACCGACGACGACGGACGGGCGGCGCGACAGACGCACCTCTCACCGACGCGCCTGGAGGGGCTCATCCGGAATCTGCGCTCGACCGTCGCTCGGCTCGGCTGGCGCCCCGGCGGGACGGAGTGGGCTGACTACGGGGAGCTGACGAGCTACGGCGAGCGGGCGGCGGCGGACAAGGAGCGCCTCGTCGACGCGTTCGTGCACGAGATGCCGGGCCGGACGGTGTGGGACCTCGGCGCGAACACCGGTCGCTTCAGCCTGATCGCGGCAGAGGCGGGCAAGCGGGTCGTCGCCTTCGACATCGATCCGGCCGCCGCCGAGCGGCACTTCCGGGCCGTTCGCGATGCTGGGCGGACCGACATCCTGCCGCTCGTCGCGGACATCGCGAATCCGAGCCCGGCGCTCGGCTGGGCCGGTCGCGAGCGGCGCTCGCTCCTCGAGCGCGCGGACGCGGACGGCATCCTTGCGCTCGCCCTCGTCCACCACCTCGCGATCACCCGGAACGTGCCGCTCCCGATGCTGCTGGACCTGTTCGCCGATCTTGCCCCGTGGGCGGTCGTCGAGTTCGTCCCGAAGGAGGACCCCATGGTCCGGCGGCTCCTCGCCACGCGGCGTGACGTGTTCGCCGACTACGACCTGGACGGGTTCCGGGCGGCCGCGGCGACCCGCTTCGACATCGTCCGCGAGGAGCCGATCGCGGACAGCGTGCGGGTGCTGTTCCTGCTCCGCCGCCGCTGACGCTGACCGAGCCGCGGCGCGCCATCGATCGCTGAACTCAGTGGGTTCGCCACATGAATCTTGGAGAGGACGAGCCATGATGCCAGAGACCAGCGTTCACGCGGTGGTCGGTGTCGGACCGGTCGGCCGAGCCGTGATCGATGAGCTGGACGGGCGTGAGCTCCCGGTTCGGGCCATCGCCCGACATCCGGTCGCCGGCCTGCCGTCCCGGGTTGAAGTCGTGGTGGCCGACATCACCGATCCCGACGCCGCGGCCGGGCGATGGCGGGAGCGTCGGTCGTCTATCACGCGGCGTCGGCGCCATACCATCGCTGGCCGGAGCTCCTGCCGCCCCTGATGCGCGGCGTGCTGGCCGGGGCTGCGGCGACCGGCGCTCGGATCGTCTACGCAGACAACCTGTATTCCTACGGCCCGGTCGATGGGACGCTGACCGAGGGCCTCCCGTCGCGCGCCATGGGCCCGATCTCGCGGGGCTTGACGGGGGGCGAACAGCCAGTTGAGGTGCTCGCGGGTCGTGTGGCCGGCCATCGTGTCATGGCGGCGCAGGGCCTTCCCGCGATGTGGTAGAAGGCGTATCCGAGCGGGGACAACAGATCGTGAAGTTCTGGTCGTTCCGCCCGGGCGACCTCTCGCCGACCACGGTCGCGCTCAAGCAGGGCGGCGGCCCCGCGCAGCCGGCCGGTTCCGGCGTCTCGGTATCGAGCGGCGCATCGGACTATTGGCCGCTGCCGGTACCGCCAGTCGACCGCCACCGGCGTACCGACTGTTCGTGCCAGCCGCTCGCCGGCAAGTCGACGTGTCGGTCGTCGAGAACAGCACCGCGTCTGCCTCGTACGTCCACGCCAGTTGCCCGACTTCGGGCGCGTGGTTCATCGGTGACCCTCGGCGACGCCACCAGGAATCGGGCAGTCGGCTCGAGCCTCGTCTGGCACGTGCCGAGCGGGATCAGCAACGCGTCGGGTCGACGTTCGCCCGACATCGAACATGACCGCTCGGTTGGATCGAGTCGGCAACCCAGCAGGGCAGCGGCCGTCACGGGTTCGAAACTCGCAATGCCGCGGTGCTCGCCCTCGGCGCTGCCGTAGACCGCCGGTGCCCGATCGTCAGGCCGACGCTGTCGCGGCGTCGTGGCGCCAGGGCGGATCAGCAGTGGCAGCTCGAAGGGCCGTGCATCGTCGGAACCCGTCGCAGTTGTCGTCACCAGCGCAATGCGGATAGTGCGACGGATCGACAGGGGATGACGGCCCGGTACACGCGTCGTAGGCCGACGTCACAAGGGAGGCCCTGGGGCGATCCGCGAGGCGATCGACGGCCGGACGCGTGTCGCGTGGTCGCCTCCGACATGGGGACGAGCGTGCCGGTCGCAGCCGTCGCATCGGCTTACATTCGTCTCGACGTCGAGTCGACGCGGCTCGCCTAGTGTCGGGCGCTCCCATCAACCCCGCACCTGATAACCGAGTCGGGCTTCGCGCGACGAGCGCGGACTTCTCGAGCGCGTCGAGGCGAAGCGGCAGAGGCTCAGTCCAGCGGCCCTCTGCCACGCGGCGTGACGTATTCCCCGGCTCGACCTGGACGTCATCGAGCGGCCTCGTGCCACCTGCTCCGATGCCGCGCGGCGCCGCTCACGGAAAGCTTCGGTGCTGTTCCTGCTCGATCGCAGCGAGCCTACGACGAGATGCGAGCGCCTATTTCCGTGCCAGAAAGACCGCCAAGGGGCATCGACGAGGTCCATTCAGGGCCGAGCCGATCTGCGGGGATGTTCACGCCACCCGTCGTCCTGCCAGGTACGGGTCTGATCAGTCAGGCGGGATGTTGTGGTTGCGATGGAACACGTTGTCGGGATCCACGCGGCCCTTCACCTCGACGAGCCGCTCCCAGTTCGGGCCGTACGCTGCACGCACGGCGCCCGCGCCCTGATCGTCGGTGAGGTAGTTGAGCCAGCGCCGTTCGACCAGGTGCTCGCTGAAGGCCGCATGCGTTTCGCGCGTCCAGGTCTTGTTCTTCTCGGTGTCCGCCGGGTCGAGCCAGACGGACGGGATCAGCAGGTTGAAGCCCTCCTGGCGGTGTGGGACCGCGGTGTCGCTCACGGGCACGCGTGTCACCGCGCCGTGGAAATGCTCGAACAGGATCGCATTCATCGGCGACGGCGTGGACGCGAAACGCTCGACGGCGACGTCGATGAGCGCATCGGTGATCCCACCCGTGAAGCTCGACATCCAGTAGTTGAGCGAACCGGGTGGATATCCCTCGTCCAGGATCGTGTTCATGGCGGGATACGGCATCGGCCCGACCTCGACCATCAGCGGCGAGCCCCAGGCCTTGAACGGGGCCAGGTCTGCCTCGGCCCGATCCGGGTCGCCGGTGTGGCAGACCACGAGCGCCGAAAGTTGCAGACCCGAGCCGTCGGGTGCGTGCACCAGGCCCGCGAAGATCTCCAGATCGTCCGAAGCGTCCGCGACGGCGTCGCGATAGAAGCGCAGCAACCCCGGGCCCGCGTCGATCGGGTGCGCGATCAGCCCGCCCGTCACCATACCGAGCGGATGTAGCCGATACGTGAACGTGGTGGCCACACCGAAGTTTCCGCCGCCGCCGCGCAACGCCCAGAACAGGTCCGGGTCCGATCCCTCCGTGACCTCGACGATCTCGCCGTCGGCGGTCACGAGCTCGATCGCGATCACGTTGTCCGCTGCCAGGCCGAACTTCGGCATGAGCCAGCCCGAGCCCGCCTCCGAGCGTGAGCCCGGCGATCCCGGTCGTGGAGATGGCTCCCCCCGTGACCGCCAGCCCGTGCTCCGCGGTCGCCGCGTTGAGCTCGGCCCACGTCAGCGCCCCCCTCGGCGCGTGCCGTTCGGGCCTCCGGGTCGACCTGGATACCCTTCATCTCGGCGAGGTCGATCATCACGGCGTCGTCCGCGACGGCGAGCCCGCCGACGTTGTGACCGCCGCCCCGGACCGAGATCTCGTGCGCGCCACCACGGGCGAAACGCACCGCCGCCGCCACGTCGGCCGCCGTCCGGCAGCGCACGATGAGCGCCGGCCGGCGATCGATCAGCCCGTTGTGGACTCGCCGGGCATCGTCGTAGCCCGCATCGCCGGGCTGCAACACCCGCCCGGTGAGGGAAGCGGCCAGCGTGACGACCTCTGGCCCATCGAGCGTCGGCGACGTGTTCATCGTGGTCCCCTCCGATGACGCTCCCGGTGGGCGTCGGCCTCGCAGTCTACTGCGCCGCCATCGTGGAACCGGAGGGTACCGGTCGAGCGCTGATACGCTTGCCCACGTCGGGCACGCGCAGCGTCATCTGCCGCTCGCCCGAGCACGAGATCGCCGGGGAGTAGCGAAGCCTGGTTATCGCACGTGCTTTGGGAGCACGAGATCGTGGGTTCGAATCCCACCTCCCCGACCAACCCCGCAACTGGTAAGTGCCCCTCGGGACGTCACCTTTTGGCCGCAATCGGTGACACTCTGGCCGCGAAGTGCCGCTTCTGAGGATGGCCAAGCACGAATCGGACCTTCGATTGTTAGGTTCGTTGTTGTTGACCGAGTAGCACTTCGTGGTCCGACGCCCGCGGACATCAGCGGGACGGTCTCCGTGGTATCTCCGTCGTATGGGCCGAGACCACACTCCGGCATGTCCGCGGTCCTAGGTGCGCGATACCCTGACGCGTGGCCCGCATCCTCCCCGACACGAAGTTCTACGTTCCTCGTCCGCGTGAGTCGTCGATACGCCGGCCCCGGCTGTCGGAACGACTGAATAAATCGACGAGCGCCAAGGTGACGCTCGTCTCAGCCCCGCCAGGCTTCGGCAAGACCACGCTACTTGCCGAATGGCTCGCGGCGGCTGCATCTGACGACCTGGTTCCCGTGTGGGTGTCCCTCGAACCGACCGACAACGAGCCTTTCGCATTCTGGTCCAGCGTGGCTACGGCGCTTCACCGAGCGGTGCCCACCGCGGGAAAGACGACCCTGATGGTGGAAGGACCCCAACCACCTCCCACCAAGGTGGTCGTGACGACCCTGGCCAACGAGCTTGGCTCGGTTGGATCCGACGTCCTCTTGGTGCTTGATGACTTCCATGTGATCGACGCCAACGACATCCAAGACCAGGTGTCGTTCCTGCTCGACCACCTTCCGCCATCGGCGCACGTCGTGATTGCAACCCGCGCCGATCCACCGTTTCCGCTGGCTCGACTGCGGGCGCAAGGGCAACTCATCGAGGTGCGAGCCGCGGATTTGCGTTTCACGCGTGACGAGGCCGCCGCGTATCTCAATCAGGCGGCCGGCTTGGATCTCGAAATGAGCCAGGTCGCCGCGCTGGAGGAGCGCACGGAGGGTTGGATCGCCGCGCTCCAACTGGCCGCCCTCTCCCTGCAAGGGCGGGACGACGTCGACGGCTTCATCGCGGGTTTCACTGGCGACGATCGCTTCGTCGTCGACTACCTCGTCGAGGAGGTCCTGGAGCGACAACCCGACGATCTGCGCCGATTTCTCCTCTGGACCTGCGTCCTGGATCGGCTGACGGGGGCCCTGTGCGATGCCGTCACGGGAACGGATGGCGGTCAGAGCACACTCGAGGCTCTCGTTCGCCGAAACCTCTTCGTGATCCCGCTTGATCCACGCCGCGAGTGGTACCGGTACCACCACCTGTTCGCGGATGTCCTGCGATCGCGCCTGTCACGCGAGGAACCGGACCGCGTCCTAGACCTCCATCGGCGCGCGAGTATCTGGTACGAGCAGCGCGGGGAGCGGTTTGAGGCCATTCGCCACGCACTCGACGGGCAGGACTACGAGCGGGCCGCCGACTTGATCGAGCCGGCGATACCGAGCCTCCGACAGGCCCGCCACGAAGTCACGATGCGGCGTTGGTTCGAGCAACTTCCCGATCACGTGTTTCAGGTTCGGCCGGTCCTCAGCGTCGGGTATGTCGGAACCCTCATGGCCACGGGCGAGTCGGCCGATGTCGAAGTGCTGTTGCGAGGGGCGGAGCGCTGGTTGCATCCAGCGCCTGACGATCGGCAGGAACGCCAGGCGTCGCCTGCGCCGATGGTCGTGGTGGACGAAGCCGAGTTCCGGCGGCTGCCCAGTGCCGTTGCCCTGTATCGCGCCGCCCAGGCACAAATGAACGGCGACCGCGAGCGGACGCAGGCGTACGCCCATCGGGCATTCGATCTCGCCGGCGAAGACGACCCACTCGGGCGCGGATCTGCGGCGGGGTTCCTCGCCTTAGCGCACTGGGACGGCGGCGACCTCGAGGCCGCCCATGGCTTCTGGGCCGAGGCCATGGCATGCCTGAAGCGCGCAGGCCACGCCGTCGATGCGATCGGCTGCAATCGACCACTGGCGGAGATCCGTATCGCCCAAGGGCGATTACACGAGGCGGTGAGGAGCTACGAACTCGGCTTGCGCATTGCGACCGACGGCCCGACATCCGTCCTGCGCGGAGCCGGTGACATGCACGTGGGGTTGGCGGAACTGTGCCTCGAGTGGAACGACCTCGATGCTGCCGCCGATCACCTTCGGCTGAGCGATGACCTAGGAGACCTCGGCGGCTTGGCCCAAAACGCCTACCGATGGCGAGTCGCGATGGCCCAGCTGCGCCTGGCCGAGAGCGATGCCGACGCTGCCCTCGCCTTGCTGGAGGATGCTGAGCGTGTCTTCGTCAGTGAGTACTACCCCATGACCCGGCCCCTCCCCGCGCAAATCGCGCGAATCCATGCCGCGCATGGCCGTCTGCGCGAGGCTGGAGCCTGGGTCCGCGAGCGCGGGCTATCGGTCGACGACGACCTGAGCTTCGTCGGCGAGTACGAGCACATCACTCTGGTGAGGGTGCTGATGGCGCAGGGCACCAGGACCCATGACCCGCGCCGCATCCAAGAAGCCGTAGCGCTCCTTGAGCGTCTGCTGATCGCCGCCGAAACGGGTGGGCGGTGGCGGAGCGTCGTCGAGATCCTCCTCCTCTTGGCCCTCGGCCACCGCGATAGTGGTCGCGGGGCAGCTGGGCTCGAATTCGCTCGGTCGCGCGCTGGTCTTGGCGGAGCCGGAAGGCTATGTCCGATTGTTCCTGACTGAGGGCGCCCCGATGGCCGAGATGCTCGGATCGGCGGCGAGGCGTGGCGTTGCGCCTGAGTACATTCGAGGCTTGCTCGATCAGTTCGGACGCGGCAATCGTCCTTCGGTCGGAACTCAACGGCTGGTGGAGCCGCTCAGCGAACGAGAGCTTGATGTCCTGCGCCTTCTCGCCTCCGACCTCGATGGCCCCGGCATCGCCGACGCGCTGGTCGTGGGGCTGAGCACGGTCCGGACCCACACGAAGAGCGTCTACGCCAAGCTCGGAGTGAACACCCGCCGGGCGGCGGTTCGACGCGGCGAAGAACTCGGCCTCATTTCGGCAAGCGGCCGCCGCTAACAATCCCCATCGCTCTCCCCACCGATGGGGAGGCGGCGTCCCTACCTTCCCGTCCACCTTGTTCTCCTCGGCCTACGGACGTGCCGGCAGCGCCGAGATGAACGAGGAAGGAGCCAGATGGACGAGAGCCGCGGATCGCACGACGACCGCCGTAAGGCGAAGCGCTACGAGATCCGCCTGAAGGGACGCGTCGACAGCAGCTGGGCCGAGTGGTTCGACGGAATGTCCATGACTCACGCCAGCGACGGCACGACCGTGCTCGTCGGACCGGTCGTCGACCAGGCGGCCCTGCATGGCCTGCTCCAGAAGCTGCGCGACCTTGGCATGACCCTGATCTCGGTCAACGAATACGAGATCGACCAGCCCATGGTGCGCGACGGCCCAAGCGAGCTACTGAATCCAACGACAAGGAGATCGACATGACCGACACCGCACGCATCACTGGAAGGAACGGAGTCCCGACGGACACGGGGAGAAGGCTCGCGCTCGCCGGGGGCGTTCTGTACCTGATGACCTTCATCTTCTCGATCCCGGCGGTCTTCCTGTATGGTCCCGTGCTGAGCGATCCGGCCTACATCCTCAGTGCCGGCGCGGACTCCCAGGTTCTCTTGGGCGCGCTCTTCGACATCATCACCGCCCTCGCCTGCATCGGGACCGCTGTCGCGCTCTACCCGATGATCAAGCGGCAGAGCGAAGCGGCCTCGATCGGCTTCGTCGCCACGAGGATCTTCGAGGCGGCCGTGATCGTCGTCGGCGTCGTCTGCTTGATGGCCGTCGTGGCTCTGCGTCAGGCCGGCGCAACCGCCGGGACCGACGCATCCGCCTTGGTCGCCGTGGGCCAGGGCCTCGTCGCGGTCCGAGATGTGACGTTCTTGGTCGGCCCGGGCGTCTTGCCCGGCTTCAATGCGCTGCTGCTTGGCTACGTGCTCTACCGATCGCGGCTCGTGCCGCGGGCGATTCCCGCGATGGGCCTCATCGGTGCCCCGGTGTTCCTCGCCTCCGCGACCCTGTCCATCCTTGGCCTGCAAGAGCAGGTTTCGGTGTTGCCGCTGATCGCGCTGCCGCTCATCTTCGTTTGGGAGCTGTCGCTCGGCCTTTGGCTGACCTTCAAGGGCTTCAGGCCGGCCGCCGTGGCCGCGCTGGTTGCTGACACCCGCGACATCGATCCATCCTCGTCGACCAGCCAGTCACCGTTCGCGACGACGACGGCAGGTGCCGCATGACCGCCGAGCGGGAGCGGACGGCAACGCTCCCTCCCCGCCCGGTTGTTCGAACGGCATGGGTGCTGCACCGCGCCCTCTATCGCTTCAGTGGGGGGCGGATCGGCCTCCGACCCCCTGAGGCGGGCAGCAAGTTCGGGATGATGCGTCTCAGGACGCTTGGACGACGTTCCGGCGAGCCACGGGTCGCGATCGTGGGCTACCTCGAGGACGGACCGAACCTGGTCACCCTGGCCATGAACGGCTGGGCGGAGGCGGAGCCGGCATGGTGGCTGAACCTTCAGGCCCAGCCTGACACGACAGTCGAGCTGAAGGACGGTCTTCGTTCGGTTCGCGGTCGCGCCGCGGTCGGCGAGGAACGTGATCGGCTCTGGGCGCGGTGGCGTGAGTTGAGCGACGACTACGACGGCTGGGCGGCGCGGCGCTCAGGACCAACCGCCGTCGTCGTGCTCGAGCCTCGTGCGGTCGGGGCGGGCAGGTAGCGTTCGTCGACTTCCCCCAACCAAGCGACTTCCACTTGCTACGCCGGAGACGTGACCGGCGACTCGGAACTCGGAGACGGCAGCCTGATGATCGCGAGGATCGAAGCGAGCACGATCGCGGCACCGACCCATTGGCGAGGATCAAGGCGCTCACCCAGGAGAAGTGCGCCGGCTGTGACCCCGACGATCGGGATGAGGTAGAACGACAAAGCGGCAAGGGACGCCGGCACGCGTCGCAGCGCGCCGAGGTAGAACCAGTACGCGCCTGCGTAGTAGAGGACCCCAGACCCGATGGCACTGGCCAGCCCGAGCGGGGTCAAGGTGGCCGGTACCAGCTGACCGCCTGCCGAGGCGACCACCAACACGAGGATCAGCGCTAGAACAAGCGCGTGCCCCTGCTGGGCAAAGACGACCTGGCCGGTCTCCTTGGCATCAGGGATCCACCGGCGGGTGACGACCGAGTAGACCGCGCAGCATGCGATGCCGGCTACGGTCAGGGCCACGCCGATCCACTGCCCGCTCGTCGAGGACGGGTCGTAGATGATCAGGACCATGCCCGCCACAGCGATGAGCGATAGGACGACGAAGATCGGCGTGATCCGTTCACGCAGAAACAACCCGGCCAACGCGAGGATCATCAGCGGCTCGAGCGCCCAGAGGAGCACCGACAGGCTGGCCGTGATGTAGGTCAGGCCGAGGAGACTGAGGGCGTAGGCCGCTCCAGGGTTGAGCAAGCCGAGGCGACCGAGGAGCGGAGAGCCGTCGGTCCGGACGGAGATGCCCTGACGGTGCATGAGGATCGCCAGCACCGCGAGACTCGCGGCGAGTTGAACGGCGAGCAGCGTGAGTGGCGCGACCTCGGCCAAGGCCGCCTTGCTGATGACCGTCCCCAGCCCCCAGCAGATGGCGGCGAGGATCAGCGCCGCGAGATCAGCGTGGGCGATGGATGAGCGGGACATGACGATGCTCCGTGCGAGGTGAGGACGACCGACAGTTGGCGCCCGTTTCGAACGCATCGGCAGCGCCATCGAGAGGCAAGCCGACCTCGGTCAGCAGGTCTCGGACCAAGGGCCAGTCGCCTGGTTCGGCGCGGCTCGTCTGCATCAGCAGCAGCTCTCGCTCCCGCAGCAGCCGCCGGCCTCGGCGACCGGCAGCAGTTCGCGCTTCGATGCCAGGTCGATGAGCGGTCGCGCATCCGCGGGCTTGGTCGCCTTGATGATCGCGCTGATCATCCCGTCGGTGATGGTGTGCGACGGCGTGATCGAGACGTCAGTCAAGCCGACTGCCTCGAGCCCTTCGCGGAACTCGGAAACCGACAGGGCTCCGGCGATGCATCCGGCGTAGGAGCCACGCTCAGCGCGCTCCTCGGCGCCAAGAGAATCCTCGGCAACGATGTCGCTGATGCCGATACGACCGCCGGGGCGAAGGACGCGGGCGATCTCGGCGAAGACGGCGCGCTTGTCGGCGGCCAGGTTGACGACGCAGTTGCTGATGACGACGTCGATCGACTCGGCCGGGAGGGGGAGCGCCTCGATGTGGCCCTTGAGGAACTCGACGTTGCTGGCGCCTGCCTGGGCCGCGTTGGCCTGGGCGAGGGCGAGCATCTCGTCGGTCATGTCGATACCGAAGGCCCGGCCAGTCGGACCGACCCGCTTGGCCGAGAGCAGGACGTCGATGCCACCGCCGGAGCCGAGGTCGAGGACTCGCTCGCCGGGATGGAGGTCGGCCACGGCCGTCGGGTTGCCGCACCCAAGCGAGGCGAGGACGGCCGCGTCTGGGAGTTCGTCGCGCTCGAGCGCGGAGTAGAGGTCGGCGCCGACGGTCTCGGGATCGCTGCAACACGAGGAGCCTTGGGTCGCGCGGATCGCCGCTTCTGCGTAGTGCTGGCGGACTGTCTCGTGGATCGTCTCGGTGGATTCGCCCATGGCGCGCGTCGCGGTGATCATCGCCTGGTAGCTCCTCGGTGTGAATTGGGCCGTGATGCATGTATTGATACTTGTCAAGATAGACATCTGTCAATACAGTTAGGGCATGAAGCGCCAGACCGACCCGGATGTCCTGCTCCTCCAGGCCGCCGCCGACCCGACCCGACTCGCGATCCTGCGCCAACTGAGCGACTGCGCCGAGGTCTGTGCCTGCGACTTCACGGCCTGCTGCGACGTGAGCCAGCCGACGGTGTCGCATCACCTCAAGGTCCTCCGCGACGCCGGCTGGATCGAGGGCGAGCGACGCGGCACCTGGATCTTCTACTCGTTGCGGCCCCAGGCCGTTCAGCGCTTTCAGGAACTCGCCGGCGGCTTTGGGCCGGCGATCTCGCTCCCGGCCACATCGCGTCGCCTGCAAGTGCTTGAGGCGCGCGCGTAGATCCGTCAGGCGGTCGACTTGCTGGTGGCCCGCTTGTGCTGGAGGATCCGGATCGCGTTGCCGAACGGGTCGCGGACGCCCATGTCGGTGCCGTAGAAGTGGTCGGTGGGCTCCTGGGTGAAGTCGGTGACGCCGCGCGCCTTGAGGGTCTCGTATAGCCCCTGGACGTCGTCGGTCAGGAAGACGAGGCCGCCCATCGCGCCCTTCGTGATCAGCTCGCGCAGCTGCTCGGCGGTGGCATCGTCGTGGAGCGGCGGGCCCGGCTTCTCGAGCGAGATCTCGGTGCCCGGCTCGCCGGGGACGCGCACGGTCAGCCAGCGATAGTCGCCCTGCTGGAAGTCCTGGCCCACCTCCAGCCCCAGCTTGTTGACGTAGAAGTCGAGCGCCTCGTCCTTGTCGAGGACCATGACCGAGCTGACGTTCAGCTTGTTGATCATCGCGGGTCTCCTCCGTGATCAGGCGCCGACGTACGCCGCGAGGTGCTCGCCGGTCAACGTGGATCGGGCGGCGACGAGGTCGGCGGGCGTGCCCTCGAAGACGATCGTGCCGCCGTCGTGGCCGGCGCCAGGACCGAGGTCGATGATCCAGTCGGCGTGGGCCATGACCGCCTGGTGATGCTCGATGACGATGACGGTCTTGCCGGCATCGACGAGCCGGTCGAGGAGGCCCAGCAGGTTCTCGACATCGGCGAGGTGGAGGCCGGACGTCGGCTCGTCGAGGACGTAGATGCCGCCCTTGCCGGCCATCTGGGTCGCCAGCTTGAGCCGCTGCCGCTCGCCGCCGGACAGCGTCGGAAGCGGCTGGCCGAGGCTGAGGTAGCCCAGCCCGACGTCGACGAGCCGATCGAGGATGGCATGGGCGGCGGGTGTCTTCGCCTCGTCGGCCCCGAAGAAGGCTGCGGCCTCGGTCACCGACATCGCGAGCACCTCGCTGATGTCGCGGCCGCCGAGCTTGTATTCGAGCACCGAGGCCTCGAACCGCTTGCCCTCGCAGTCCTCGCACGTGGTCGCGACGGTCTCCATGAACCCGAGCTCGGTGTAGATGACCCCGGCACCGTTGCACGTCGGGCAGGCGCCCTCGGAGTTGGCGCTGAACAGCGCCGGCTTGACGCCGTTGGCCTTGGCGAATGCCGTCCGGATCGGGTCGAGCAGGCCCGTGTACGTTGCCGGGTTGCTCCGCCGCGAGCCCTTGATCGCGCCCTGGTCGATCGCGACCACCCCCTCCCGGCCCGACACCGATCCGTCGATGAGGGAGCTCTTGCCCGACCCGGCCACCCCCGTTAGCACGACCAGCACGCCGAGCGGGATGTCGACGTCGACGTCCTGCAGGTTGTTGGTATCGGCGCCGCGCACGTCGAGGACGCCCGACCGTGTCCGGACCGAGGATTTCAGGGAGGCCCGGTCGTCGAGGTGCCGTCCCGTGAGGGTGGAGCTCGCCCGGAGGCCCGCGACCGTGCCCTCGAAGACGACCTCGCCACCGGCAGTGCCGGCACCGGGCCCGAGGTCGACCACGCGGTCGGCGATGTCGATGACCTCGGGCTTGTGCTCGACGACCAGGACGGTGTTGCCCTTGTCGCGCAAGCCGCACCAGCAGCTCGTTCATGCGCTGGATGTCGTGCGGGTGCAGGCCGATGGTGGGCTCGTCGAAGACGTAGGTGACGTCGGTCAGCGATGACCCGAGGTGGCGGATCATCCGCGTGCGCTGCGCCTCGCCGCCCGACAGCGTCCCCGACGGCCGGTCGAGCGTGAGGTACCCGAGCCCGATCTCGACGAATGAGTCGAACGTGTGTTGCAGGCCGGCGAGCAGCGGCGCGACCGCCGGCTCGTCGAGGTCGCGCAGCCACGCGGCGAGATCGTCGAGCTGCATCGCGCAGGCGTCGGCGATGTTGATGCCCTTGATCTTCGACGAGCGGGCCGGCTCGTTGAGCCGGCTCCCGTCGCACTCGGGACACGCGGTGAACGTCACGGCTCGCTCGACGAACGCCCGGATGTGCGGTTGCATCGCGTCGAGGTCCTTGGACAGCATCGACTTCTGGACTTTGGGAACGAGGCCCTCGTAGGTCAGGTTGATGCCCTCGACCTTGACCTTGGTCGCTTCCTGGTGGAGGAAGCGTTCGAGCTCGGCCGCGTCGTAGTCACGGATCTGCTTTGCCGGGTCGAGGCCGGCCGCCGTGAAGATGCGCGTCGCCCAGCCATCCGGGGTGTAGCCGGGGACCTTGATCGCGCCCTCGGAGAGCGACTTGGTCTCGTCGTAGAGCTGGGTCAGGTCGATGTCGCTGACGGTGCCCATCCCCTCGCAGCGCGGGCACATGCCGCCGTGGTAGATGGCGTTGCGCACGACGATGCGCTCGCCCTTGCCCTTGTCGACGCTCATCGCTCCGCTCGCCTTGCGCATCGGGACGTTGAACGAGAAGGCAGTCGGCGGTCCGACGTAGGGCTGCCCGAGGCGGCTGAAGAGCACCCGCAGCATGGCGTTGGCATCGGTCGCCGTGCCGACCGTCGAGCGGACGTTGGCGCCCATCCGCTCCTGGTCGACGATGATCGCGGTCGTCAGCCCGTCGAGGACGTCGACGTCGGGCCGGGCGAGCGTCGGCATGAAGCCCTGGACGAAGGCGCTGTAGGTCTCGTTGATCATCCGCTGCGACTCCGCGGCGATCGTGCCGAAGACCAGCGAGCTCTTGCCCGAGCCGGAGACGCCGGTGAACACCGTCAGCCGGCGCTTCGGGATCTCGACGCTGACGTTCTTGAGGTTGTTCACGCGTGCGCCCTGCACGCGGATCAGGTCGTGGCTGTCGGCAGCGTGGGGCGCTGGCGCCGCGGCGCGTCCTCGTGGCGATGCTCATGGTGTCGGCGGTGACGCGCTGCGGCTCAGGACTCAGCTCACCGCCTTCTTCAGGAGCGCGGCGATCTTCGCCTCGTCGGCGGCGGTCAGCTTCGTCGTCAATGCGAAGGCGGTCGGCCACATCGTGCCGTCGTCGAGCTTCGCGATGCCCTCGAAGCCGAGCGTCGAATACCGTGCCTTGAACTTGGCCATGGGCTGGAAGAAGCAGAGGACCTTGCCGTCCTTCGCGTAGGCCGGCATCCCGTAATAGGTCCGCGACGTGAGGTCCGGCGCGTTGGCCTTGACGAGGGCGTGGATCCGCTCGGCCAGCGCGCGATCGGCCGGCGGCATCTCCGCGATCTTCGCGAGCAGGTCCGCTTCGCCGTCCGCCTGCTTGCCGGAGCTCCGGCGCGCGGCGGCGGTCTTCATCTCCTTCGCGTGCTCCTGCATCGCGGCGCGCTCTTCGTCGGTCCACACCTCGGTCGCCTCGGTGCGATCGGCGGTCTTCTTGTTGGCGGTCTTCTTCGTGTCAGTCATCACGTGTCTCCTGCGAGCCGTTCTCGGCGACCCGCATCCTAGGGAGCGGCGGCTGCGGCCGCTTCTCCAAAACTGCTCGATCGCAGCGACACCCCGGCCGCCACTCGCGGCCGCGTCGCCCACATCTGGACGCAGTTGGGCGCCGACCATCGGTCCGTTCCCGAGGCGGTAGGTCGACGGCGGCTCGCCGACGATCTCGCGGAACGTGCGGCTGAAGGTCCCCAGGCTGGTGAAGCCGACATCGAAGCAGATGTCGGTGACGCTGCGGTCGGTCTCGCGCAGGAGGAACATCGAGCGCTCGACCCGTCGCCGCTGCAGGTACCGGTGCGGCGTCTCACCGAACGCGGCACGGAAGCTGCGGATGAAGTGCGCCTCGGAGACGTGGGCCACCGCGGCCACGGCCGGGACGTCGAGCGGCTCGGCGTAGGCGCGGTCCATTGCGTCGCGGGCGCGCAGCAGGCGCCGGTTCATGTCCTCGACTTCCCGGCTCACGGTGCAACGCTACGTCATCACGGGTGTGCCCGCTCGGTTCCCGTCGGCAGCCCGGCGCTGGCTATCGTGGGGACGTGCAGCCCGCCGAACCCACCGCCGCCGACATCGAGGACCTGGTGATCGACGCGCTCGATCGGCTCCCCGCGCCGTTCCGGGAGCAGCTCGGGAGCGTCGCGATCGTCGTCGAGGAGGAGCCGACCGCGGACCAGCTGGCGTCGGTCGGCGCGCACGGACTGTACGGCCTCTACCACGGCGTGCCGCGCACCGCGTACGGGGCCGATCAGGCCCAGTCGCCGAGCAAGATCACGATCTTCCGCGGACCGCTGGCCCGGGCGAACCCGACGCCCGCGCGCTTCGCGGCGGCGGTCACCGACACCGTCTACCACGAGATCGCCCATCACCTGGGCATCTCGGACGCGCGCCTCCACGAGCTCAGACGAGGGCGCTGAGGATCGCGACGACCGCGAAGGCGCCGATGATCAGCCCGGAGACCATGTTCACCCGCCGGAGCCCGGTCGCCGTCAGGCGCGACCGGAAGGCGCCGACCACCGTCACGAGCACGACCCACCAGGCGGCCGAGCCGGCGAACACGCCCAGCGTCAGCGACGCCGCGCCCACCGCGTCCCCGCCGGTCACTCCGAGGCCGACGAACAGCGCCGCGAACGAGAGGATCGTCATCGGGTTGGTCAGCGTCAGGCGCGAGCGTGCTGAGGTAGGCGCCGGTCAGCCCGCGCCGCCCGTCGGTGGTGGTCGCCGCGTCACCGGGGACGGACCGGAACGTCCGCCAGGCGAGCCACAGCAGGAAGGTGCCACCGACCAGCCCCAGCGCCCGGCGCCAGTCGACCAGCAGTTCGGTGATAGCGGTCAGGCCGAAGGCGGCGATCGCCCCGTACGTGCCGTCGGCGGTCGCGACCCCCATCCCGGACACGATGCCGACGAGGCGGCCCTCGGCCAGCGTGCGGCGGATGACGAGCAAGCTGATCGGCCCGACCGCCGCCGCGATCGTGAAGCCGAGGATCAGCCCTCGTACGAAGAGTGTCGGTTCCATCGTGTCGTTCCCTCGTGGATAGCAGAACACCCTCGGCGTCCGTGCCGAGGGTGTCCCTCTCAGATCCGTGGTGGCGCCCTCGCGGGGCGCGGCGCATCAGCTCGAGCGGGCCCTCGCGGGCCGCTGCTGCGACAGGGCGGCGGTCGTGGCGTCGACGTGATGCATCGGGCGCAGGGTGGGGGATGCCGCGTGCCGGTGTCAACGCCCCGAGCGGCGGCCGGATCGTTCCCGGCTATCATCGCGCCATGGACAGCCCACGGCGTAGCGCCCGAAACCGCGGCTCCCGAGCCGCGACGGCCGAGCGCGCCGAGCCACTCGCCCTCGAGCCGGTCGACCACGAGCGCTTCCCCGATGTCGCCACCCGCCGCGCGATCGATGGCGGGCCAGGCCAGCCAGCGCTTCCGCGACCTCCTCGCCGAGGGCGGGCCGATCCTGGCGGACGGGGCGATGGGCACGTCGCTGTTCGCCAACGGTCTCCAGTTCGGCGACCCGCCGGAGGTCTGGAACCTGACCCATCCCGACGTGATCCGGCGGATCCAGCGCGGCTTCCTCGACGCCGGGTCGCGGATCATCCTGACCAACACGTTCGGTGGCAACCGACTCCGGCTCGCGCTGCACGGGCTGAGCGAGCGCGTCGACGAGCTCAACCGCACGGCCGCGATCCTTGCCCGGGCGGAGGTCACCGCGGCCGGTGGCGACGCGCTCGTCGCCGGCGACATCGGTCCGAGCGGCGAGATCGTCCAGCCACTCGGCACGCTCGAGTACGAGATCGCCGTCGACGTCTTCCGCGAGCAGGCCGCGTCGCTCGTGGCGGGCGGAGTCGACCTGATCTGGATCGAGACGATGTCCGACCTCAACGAGATCAAGGCCGCCATCGAGGGCGTCCGCCAGGCGTCGCCGGGGATCGCACTCGTGGCGACGATGACGTTCGACACCCGGGGTCACACGATGATGGGCGTGACGCCCGAGCAGGCGGTCGAGGCCCTGGTCGCGTGGGGCGCCGACGCGGTCGGTGGCAACTGCGGCAACGGGCCGGACGAGCTGGTGCCGGTGATCGCGAGGATGCGCGCCGCGGACCCGGACGCGGTGCTCGTGGCCAAGTCGAACGCCGGCATGCCCGAGCTCGTCGACATGCGCGCCGTGTACCGGGCCGAGCCGGCGACGATGGCGTCGTACGGCCTCGAGATGCACGAGGCCGGCGCCACGATCGTGGGTGCGTGCTGTGGCAGCACGCCGGATCACCTGCGCGCCATGCACGACGCGCTGATCCCCGCCGCGGCCGACTGACCCCACCCCCGGTGCGCCCGCTCAAGGTCGGCGTCCAGCTGCCCGAGGTCGAGCGCGAGGTCCGCTGGCCCGAGCTGCTCGACATGACGCGCGCCATCGAGGACCTCGGCTACGACTCGGTGTGGCTCGGCGAGCACCTGCTGTACCGCTGGCCGGACCGGCCGGCGCGTGCGCCGTGGGAGGCCTGGTCGATGCTCGCGGCGGTCGCCGCCAGCACGAGTCGGATCGAGTTCGGGCCGCTCGTCGCCTGCACCGCATTCCACAACCCGGCCGTCCTCGCCAAGCAGGCCAGCACGATCGACGAGATCTCCGGCGGTCGGCTGATCCTGGGCCTCGGCGCGGGCTGGAACGAGACCGAGTTCCGGGCGTTCGGCGTCCCCTTCGACCATCGCGTCGACCGCTTCGAGGAGGCGTTCACGATCATCCGGACCCTGCTCCGGGAGGGCGCGATCGACTTCGACGGGCGCTTCTACCAGGCGCGCGACTGCGAGCTGCTGCCGACCGGGTCGCGATCCGGCGGCCCGCCGCTGATGATCGGCTCGAACGGCCCGCGCATGCTGCGCATCGCCGCCCCCCACGTCGACGCCTGGAACACCTGGTTCGCGGACATCGGCAACCACCCGTCGGGCATCGCCCCGTTGCGTGACCGCGTCGACGACGCCTGTCGCGACGTCGGGCGCGACCCGGCCGACATCGAGCGTACGGTCGCGGTCCTCGTGCAGTTCCCGGATGGCACCGGTCGGATCCAGGGCAGCTACGCGGACGCCCCGCCGCCGCCGCTCGAGGGCTCGCCCGAGGAGATGGCCGAGCGCCTCCGCGGCTACGCCGACGAGGGCATCGGGCACGTCCAGCTGGTGATCGATCCGATCACGCGAGGCGCGATCGAGGCGTTCGCGCCCGTCCTGCGGCTGTTGGATGGGTGACGCGGTACTAACGTAGGGTCGACGGCGGGCGGGCCCGATCCGTAGGATCGCGCGGCCATGGCTAGATCCCAGCTCCGGGGGGCGCGGCACGTTGTCGTGCTGCTCGCGGCCGCCGTGCTCGTCGGCGCGTGTGCGAGCACGCCCCCGACCCCATCCGCCACCGTCGCCCCGACCCCGCGAGCCACCCCGAACCCACACCTCCCGACGCCCGCCACCGCGCAGCAGGTGTTCTCCGGGCTTGGCAAGGCCGGCATCCGCGTCACCCCCAACACGGCCGCGGTCGGCAAGGAGGGCACGGACGTCGTCACCAAGATCTACGCGACGTACGTGGGCTGGCCCCTCGACGTGACGCAGTTCAGCTCCGCCAAGGCGCTGACCGCGGTCACCAAGTGGAAGGCCGGCGAGGCACCCGGCCGCGGCGAGCCACCGGTCGCGCTGGCCGGCGCGAACATCCTCATCACCTGGGGCCCGCTCGCATCGGGCAAGAAGCAACGCGAGCTCGACCCGCGCCAGTCCGACGCCCTCCACGAGTTGGTCGCCGCGCTCGACATCCTGCTGTCGCCACTCAAGGCCCGCACGACCGTGCCGGTGACGTTCACCGCGCCGGTCGCCGACGCCCCGAGTCCTGCGCCCTCGACCAAGCCCTGACCCCGGCGCACGCCGTACATTGTCGGCATGACCGACGTCGACCGGCCGCGCACCCGACCCGCCTCGAAGGAGGAGGTGTCGGACCTCGACAAGCGGATCATCGAGCACCTCCAGACCGACGGCCGCCGGCCGTTCACCCAGATCGCCGCCCAGCTCGGCGTGAGCGAGGCCTCGGTCCGCGCCCGGACCAACCGCCTCATCGAGCGCGGCATCCTCCAGGTCGTCGGCGTGACCGACCCGCTCAAGCTCGGCTTCCAGCAGATGGCGATGATCGGTGTCCGGTGCGAGTCCGATCGGCTCGTCTCGGTCGCGGAGGAGATCGCCGAGATGGCCGAGGTCGATTACGTCGTGATCACCGCCGGGACGTACGACCTCCTCATCGAGACCGTGTGCGAGGACAACGAGGCGCTGCTGCGGTTCCTGACCGAGCGCCTGCGCGCGATCGACGGCGTGCGGGAGACCGAGACCTTCGTGTACCTGCGCATCGTCAAGCAGACGTACCAGTGGGGGACCCGCTAGTACCACCCGCCGACCGCCGAAGGTCCGGCGCCTGCGCGCACCGTCGCGTTCAGCGTGGCGGGTACGCACCAGCGGTTTTGCTGCCAAGCGGGTCTAAGATGACCATGTGCCTCCGCTGGAGCCGATCCTTGCGCTGATCGTCCTGGCCGTGATCGCGAACCTCGTCGTCATGGCCCTGCTCCTCGCGTCCCCGTACTTCGGGCGCGCCCGCACCAAGCGCTCGGCCGACGAGCGGCCGGACTTCCGCAGCGAACGGGTGCTGGCCTCGGCGGCGGTGACCGGCGGCAACGAGGAGCGGACCAACGACGGCGTCCCGACCCGCGCCTACGACCGGGTCGTGCGTATCGCCTCGTGGGTGTTCCTGCTCGCCGCGACTACGATCGTCGGCGTCACCGGGCTGTGGCCGGACAGCCAGACCGCGATCTTCATCCTGCTCGCGCTCGCGGGCGTGTTCGTGCTGGTCATCCACGACGTCCTCCCGGCGAGCGCGCTCGGCCCGGCCAAGTTCGTGGTCGAGGGCTCGGTGGCGATCACCGTGGCGACGATGCTCGTGGCGCTGACCGGCGGGGCGGCCAGCCCGTTCTTCTTCGTGTACCCGCTGATCGTCGGCGGTGCCGCGCTCGTGGTCACGCCGTCGATCACACTCGGCCTCGCGCTCACGGCGGCGCTCGGCTACCTGCTCGCGGTGATGGTCGGCACGACAGCCGCCGTGCTCGCCGACCCGCTGACGACCGCGACGATCGGCATCAACCTGACCGCCCTGATCCTGCTCGCCTACATCGCGATGGTCATCGCCCGAGAGCAGCGGACCTCGCGCGCCGCGGCGATCAAGCAGTCGACGATCGACCCGCTGACGTCGCTGTTCAACCGAGGGTTCTTCTTCGCCGCCCTCGAGCGCGAGATCGCCCGCAGCGCGCGGTCGGGTCGTGGGTTCTGCCTGTTGATGATGGACCTCGACGAGCTCAAGGCCATCAACGACCGGCTCGGGCACTTCCACGGCGACCGCGTCCTGAGCGCCGTCGGTCAGGTCGTGAACGACGGGGTCCGGCGCATCGACACCGCGGCACGCTACGGCGGCGACGAGTTCGTCGTGCTGCTGCCCGAGACCGACCCGACCGGCGCCTTCGTGCTCGCCGAGAAGATCCGCATCGGGGTCAACGAGCTCGACCTCGAGCTGCCCGACGACGCCGTTCGACCGTCGCTGTCGGTCGGCGTGGTCGCCTACCCGGACGACGGTTTCACGGCCGATGAGCTGATGATCAGCGCGGACCGCGCGATGTACACGAGCAAGCGCGCCGGCAAGAACCGGGTGACCGGCGTCAACGTGCCGGCCGACGCGCGGGGCGTGCGGTCCAAGGGCGGGATGGCGACGAAGGTCTAGCGACGGGTCAGGTTCCGTGGCGCGACCAGCGCCAGGACATCGACGTCGACAGCGGCCGGCCCGGCTCCGCGACCGGCGGCTCGGTACCCGACAGCTCGGCCAGGTTGACAGCGTCCGGCGGTGCGGTCTGCGGTTCCACGCACAGCGCGTCGTCGCGCTCGTCGAACACGATCCAGACGCCGGCCGGCGAGGCGATCTCGAGCTCCAGGACGCCCGGCCAGGTCAACCGCGGTGGTGCGTCCACGCCCGTGAAGGCGTCATCCCACGGGCCCGCCGTCGGAGGCCGCAGCTCGCCGGTCGGCAGGCCATCCGGGCCGCGCACGTACATCTGTGCGGCGTCGAAGGCGAGCGCCAGCTGCGACCCACCCACCTGCCGGCGGAACCACGGGTGCCAGCCGAGCCATGCCGGCATCGGCTCGTCGGCCTCGAGCGTCAGGTCCGCCTCCAGCGCACCCGCGCCGAGCACGATCGACTGCGTGACGCGGCCGGCGAACGGCCAGCCGGGTCCGAGATCCGTCGTCAGGACCGCCCGATCCTTGCCGGCGGACTCCACGGCCCAGGCCCGCTCGAAGACCGTCCCGTGGATGGCGTTCGGCCCTAGGTTCCGGGCCAGCTGGTGGGTCGCCCCGCGAAACCGCAGCACGCCATCCCGGATGCGCCCGGCGAACGGCACCATCGGGTAGCAGCCCCACCAGATCGGTCCGTCGCCGTCGGTCACCAGGAGCTCGTGTCCGCCGGCGACAAGCGACGCGAACCGCGCGCCGGCAGTCGGGTCGACCGTCAGCGCGTCGTCTCCGGCGCGGAGGACGAGGCGTTCGGTCACGTGGCCATCGTCATGACCCGGTCCGGGCGGAGCAGGAACGGCGGCAGGTAGGCCGGGATGTTGGAGAACGGCAGGACGTCGGGGTGGAGCTCGATGCCGAGGACGTCGGCCATGAACGCCCGGCGGGCCTCGATCCGGGCCCACGCCTCGGGGTAGCCGGTCGCGAACGCCGCCCGCAGGGACGCGTCGGCGAGGGCGATCCCATCCTCGATGTTCGTCGTGAAGTACGGCGTGCCGGTCGCCGGGATGATGTCGACCTGGAACGCCATGCCCGACCGGAGCTCGATGTCGGAGCCCCCCGAGATCGGCGAGTTCACCCACTCGTCGAGGCCGATCTGGTGCCCCGGGTTCAGGAAGATGCCGAAGAAGGGATCGCCGAGGTGGCGCTCGATGATCGCGTGCAGCGCGCCGCCGGTCTGCCCGATGTGCAGCGCGCCGTACCACTCGGCGACCGCCGCGTAATAGGGCGCGACGAGACAGTCGACGTAGTCGCCGACGCCCTCCGGTAGCCCGGTCGCGTCCTCGACGACGAACCCGGCCCGGCAGTTGAGCGCGCCCCAGATCCCGAACGCCACGGTGAACGGGTCGCCGTGCTCGATGGCGCGGTCGCCCGGGCTCAGCAGGCCGAACGCGGCCCGTGGCCCGGCGCTAAGCATGACGTGGCATGACAGCGGCGATCCGTCCCACCCAAGCAGGGCGACCGCGTCGCGCTCGCGCAGCCCGGGACGGATGCCCGTGAGCACGTTTCGCACGCCGCTCGACGTCGTGCAGGCCGCGGCCTCCATCACCGCCAGCTGCTCGACCTCGTTGATCACCCGCAGGCCGTCGGCTGCGTCGATCATCAGGTCGTTGGCGTTCTCCACGACCCCGCCCGAGCCGACCTGCCGGCGCAGCGCATCGGCGAGGAACGAGGGCACGTCGAGCATCGACCGGTCGGCGTAGGGCTTCCAGCCGATGACGCCCACCCGCGCCCCGCTCGCGACGCCCTCGTCAGCGAGGATGTCGGCGAGCGACGGCGACTTGTCGCGCGGCTGGCTGGGCAGGCTCAGGTCCTGGAACCACACGCGGCGCATCGAAAGCGGCGCCGCACCGGCCATCCCGTAGCACTCGTTGCCGACGAGGATGGCCGGATCGCCGCCGTCGCCGACGATCAGCACCGCCTCCTCGAAGCGCGGGTCGAAGCCGGTCAGGTAGGCCAAGTTCGCGCTGTGCTCGCGATCGGCGTACACGACGAGGCGGTCGTAGCCGCGATCCTCCATCCGCTCCCGCAGCCGCTCCAGCCGCGCGCCGTACAGCGCCGCCGGCAGCGCGGGGGTCACCGACGGCCGCCCGAAGTCCGGCAGGGTCACCTCGGCCAGACGGGCCGTCCGGGTCATCGCCACCGCGCGCTCCTCGTCTACGGCAGCAGCGGCTGCGCCGCGTCCGCGCCGCGCTCGATGCGGACGACCTGGTCGGCCTCGACGGGCAGCCACGGTCCGACCTCGCCGTCGGGCCAGGTCACCCGGACCTCGGCCGTCGTGGCGCCACCGACGCCGAAGTGGAGCGGCACCAGCTGACCGCTGGCGTGCCCGCCACCGACGGTGACCTCCCGCTCGCGCTGGAGACCGCCGGCCCGGACGGCGACCCACGCTCCGATCGCGTCGTGGTTGGCGGCGTCCTGCTCGAGGTCGACGGCGAGCCAGCGGCCCATCGCCCCGGGGTTCGGGGCGTCGCCCGATCCGACGTTGCGCCAGAGCTGGACGTTCTCGCGACGCATGACCTGGACGAGGTCGACCAGGCCGTCGAGGTTGAGGTCGGCCAGCGCCGCCCCGCGCCCCCGCTCGAAGCCGACGATGCCGGCGGTCACCGCGCCCTCGGCGAACGTGCCGTCCGCCCCTCCGATCAGGAGGTTGCTCGGGTCCTTCGTGGCGTAGTCGAGCTGCGCGTCGACGTTGCCCTTGCTGACGAACAGGTCGGTCAGGCCGTCGTTGTTGACGTCCTCGAACGCCGGATGCCAGGCCGTCGAGGCGAGCGTCTGGCCGCCCGTGTACGGGATGTGCGCCGTGACGCCTCGGCGCAGCGCGATGTCGCCGTATGTCGGCGCCGCCGGACCCTCGAGCAGTGTCTGGAGCTTGTTGTCGCCCTGGCTGGTCAGGTAGACCTCCGGATAGCCGTCGCCGGTCACGTCCTCGCTGGCGATGCCCATGCCCCACAGGCGCAGGCGCTGCCAGCCATCCGCCCGCGTGTACGCGCGGGGCGGCTCTCCCGGCTCGATCCGCCAGAGCTGCTCCTCGCCGTCGCGGTAGTAGTGCCGGTCGTTCGAGACGCGCAGGTCGCGCCGACCGCTGCGGTCCCAGTCGCTGAAGAGCAGCGACAGCGTGCACCAGCTCGGCCGCAGAGCGACGGCGTCCGCGTACGTCGTGCCGGACGCGGCCGGCCGGACGAGCCGGTCGTCCGCACAGGTGCCGCGACCACTTTCCGTCGGCGTCGAGCGCGAGGTAGTCGCCGAAGGCGAGCGTCGGCAGTGCCGCCGTGGCCTCCCAGGTCGCGCTGAACCCCACCGTCCACCCGTCGCCACCATCGAGCCCGAGCGCCTCGTTGGCACGCTCGAAGCGACAGCCGCCGAGGCCGCGCAGCACCACGTCCTCGCCGTGCCGGAGGACGACGAGGTCGACCAGCCGGTCGCCGTCGACGTCGACCGGGTACGCGCCGGTCACCGCATCGAGGTCCGTCGCAGGATCGGCCAGGCGCTCGAACCGCAGCGCGCCGCCGACCTCGCTCCCGTTGCGGAACAGGGCGGCCGGGCCGTCGCCGCCCGCGAGGTACAGGTCGGGCAGCCCGTCGTCGTCGCAGTCGGTGGCCGCCACGCCGCCACCGACGAAGTACGCGAACTCCCCGTCGTACGCGTGGTCGACGCCCGCGGCCGACGCCTCCTCGATGAACCGCGGCGGGCCGAGGGCCACGGGTGCGGCCGTCCCGATCCCCAGCGACGGCCCGATCGTCGTGACGGCCACGATCGCCGCGATGACCAGCGCGATCAGCAGCACGAGCAGGGCGACCCAGCCGCCGCGCGGGACCGACCGGACGCGTGCCGCGATCAGCTGCCGGCTCCCGCGGGCAGGACGGCCACGTTGAGCCAGCGGTCGCCCAGCGCTCGTCGCATCACGAACGTCCTGGCGAACGGGATCTCGCGGCGGTCCACCACGGCGCCGGCCGCGTCATATCGTCTCCTCGGTCATCGTCCCGCGAGCGTCGAGGGCCAGGCTCAGCCCGGTCTGGACACCGAACGGCTCGAGCAGCGACATCGCGAGGCTGTCGAAGCGGTACCGCTCGGTGACCGTCCGGCCCGACGCGTCGGCCTCGCGCAGGCGGGCCTGCATCTCGCTGAGCCGATCGCCATGGTCGACGACGGTGAGGATGTCCGGGTCCTCCGGAGCAGCGCCTGGTTCTCGAGCTCGAGGTTCTCGGCGAGGGTCAGCACGATCGCCTGCGCCCCGGGACCGGTGATCCCGTGATCCCAGTCCGTCACGTCCTGCGCGACGCTGATCGCCGGGAACGTGGCCGGATCGACCCGGTGCGGCACGCGCTCGAGGACGCCCGCCGTGTCGGGCGGCACCGGTGCCCGCGCCGGGGTGCCGGCCACGACGATGCCAGCGCCGAGGAGGAAGATCGCGCCGGCCAGGAGTGCCGCCCGGCTCAGCCCGCGCGCGATGTGCCCCTCCGCATCCCGACCGACCGCCAGCCGGGTGGTGAACCGGCCGACGGAGTCGGCGGCCGAGCCCGGCTCGGGGACGACGCGATCGACGATGGGTCGGACGGCGCAGATCGCGACGAGGCCGGCCAGCAGCGCGACCTTCGTCCCGAACTCGTCGGTCTGCGGCGCCATCAGCAGCGTGCTGGCGACCGCCACCAGTAGCCCGAACACGACCCGGCCGACTTGCCCTGTCGGCACGGTCTTGGGGTCGGTGATCATGAAGAAGAGGAAGATCAGGACCTCGGGTGACGTGACGACGACCCGCCAGAAGTCGAGGCCGCACACCGGCGCGAACGCCCAGTTGGCGGTCATGCAGTGGCCGGATCCGGCGAGCAGCCCGACACCGAGTGCCAGCGCGACCCAGAAGGTGGCGGCCAGCCCGAGGAGCCGGAGCCGCCGGGTGATCAGCAGACCGCCGCCGATGATCACCGCGTAGGCCAGCAGCATCCAGATGTCCAGCGGCCCCCACCAGAAGTCGAGCGGCTCCACGCGGGTGCTGCCGAGCACGATGAACGCCACGACGAGCCCGATGTTCGACGGGTTGAACACGTGGTTGCCGCGATAGCGGATGACGTACTTCGAGAGCAGCGACAGGCCGGCGACCACGGCGAACACGTACCAGGCGTAGGTGTTCCAGGGCTGGTCGGGTGGCGTCCCGACCACGCGCAGGATCAGCGCGACCCCGCTGCCGGTCAGCATCGCGCTGGCCGGCCACACGAATGCCCGCGTCTGGCGGAACGTCAACGCCACCTCGAGGATGGCGCAGGTCAGGATGGCCGCCAGGATCTGCGGGATGCTGACCTCGAAGTGCAGCCCGACCTGGCCGAGGACGTGGACTGTGATGATCACGGCCGCCACGTGCAGGCGCGGGTCGCGGATGTTGGGCAGGACCAGCGGGTAGCTCGTCCCGCCGACGGCGAGGGTCCGGCCGGTCATCGAGACATCGTATCCGCGACGTCGCGATCGGATCGCCGGATCTAGCTCGACACGCCGAGCGGCACCGCCGATCCGCGTTCCGCCGACGCGAAGATCGCCTCGATGACGCGCAGGTTCGCCACGGCGTCCTCCGGCGGCACCGGGGTGGGCGCGCCGTCCAGCACCGCCGCGGCGAACGCCTCCGCCTCTGCCGTGTACGGATCCTTCGTGGTGAACTCGAGGGTCTCGGTCGCGGGCGCCACCGGCGGATCGCCGCCGGCGGTCACGAAGACGCGGGTCGGCCGGTCGGGCGGGATGTTGAACGGGATCCCGATCGTGACGAGACCATCGGTGCCGTAGATGTGGACCCGCTGGTCGGTCTCGGTCCGCGTCGAGCAGGTGAACGTCGCGATGCCGTCGTCGAACTCGAGGATGGCGCTGGCGAGCACGTCGACCCCGCTGGTCGGGTCGCGGCGGATCGCGCCGGCCACCCGCGACGGCTCGCCGTCGAACAGCATCCGCGACAGGTTGATCGCGTAGCAGCCGATGTCGAACAGGCCACCGCCGCCGAAGTCGAGGATGTTGCGGATGTTGGCCGGGTCGTCGTTGTAGTACGAGAACCAGCTCTGGACCGTCGCCAGGCGCCCGATCCGGCCCGACGCGACGAGCTCCCTGGCGGCGACCCACGACGGATGGTGGCGGTACATGAACGCTTCCATCAGGTGGACGCCGGCCGACCGCGCCGCCTCGATCATGCGCTCGGCGTCGGCCGAGGTCATGGCCATCGGCTTCTCGCACAGGATGTGCTTGCCAGCCTCGGCCGCCGCGATCGACCACTCGGCGTGGAGGTGGTTCGGCAACGGGACGTAGACGGCGTCGACCTCCGGGTCTGCCAGCAGCGCCTCGTACGACCCGTGGAAGCGGGGGATGCCCAGCTCGCCGGCGACCCGTGCGGCACGGTCGGCATCACGGGAGGCGATGGCCACGATCTCGCAGCGCTCGGCGGCGCGGATGCCGGGCACGACCTTCATGACCGCGATGTCCGCGGTCGACAGGATCCCCCAGCGCAGGTCGCTCGTCATGACCCACTCCTCGACGATTCGTATTGACATGGCCGCGTCGTTGCGCGAGTCTCGCACACACATTTGAGAAAGAGGAACACAAACCTCGTGTTGATCGGTCGTGACGAGCTCGGCCACCGGAGCGAGACCGTCCGTCGGGCGAACCTCAGCGCGATCCTGCGGGAGCTGCATGGCAGCGGCCCGCTCTCTCGGTCGGACCTCGTCGCGCGCACCGGGCTGACGCGCAGCGCCATCCGCGGGCTCATCGGCGAGCTGGTCGTGGGCCGGCTCGCGGCCGAGGGCCCGGCGACCCTCGATGGGACACCGGGCCGGCCGTCGCCGCTGGTCCGGCCGGACCCACGCGGTGCCGTCGTCATCGCCCTCGAGATCGCCGTCGACTCGCTGGCCGCGGCCACGGTCGGGCTCGGCGGGCGGGTCTTCGATCAGATCCGCGTCGACCTGCCCCGCGGCCGCTCGAGCGTCGCCGACATCGCCGCCGACCTGGCCGGCCTCGCCTCGGCGCTGCGCGAGCGACTGCCGACGAGCGTGCCGATCATCGCTGTCGGCGTCGCGGTGGTCGGCGTAGTCCGTCGCAGCGACGGCATGGTGTCGATGGCGCCCAACCTCGGCTGGCGCGACGAGCCGCTCGGCGAGCAACTCACGGCCGCCCTCGGACTTGATGTCCCCATCGTCTTCGCCAACGAGGCCGATCTCGCCGCCCTCGCCGAGCACCGCCGCGGGGCGGCCATCGGCGTCGACGACGTCCTGCTCGTGTGGGGCTCCGTCGGGGTCGGCGGAGGTCTCATCGTCGACGGCGAGCCGCTTACCGGCGTGGCCGGCTACAGCGGCGAGGTCGGGCACATCCCGGTCAACCCGGACGGGCTGCCGTGCCGGTGCGGGTCGCTCGGCTGCTGGGAGACCGAGGTCGGCACGAGCGCGCTGCTGCGCCGCGCCGGCCGGTCGCCGGAGAGCGGCCACGACGGCTTCGACGCGGTGCTGGCCGACGCACGGGCCGGCGACCCGGTCGCGCTCGATGCGTTCGCGGAGACCGGCCGCTGGCTGGGCATCGGCCTCGCCGGGATCATCAACACGCTCAACCCGGAGCTCGTCCTCCTCGGCGGCCGGCTGACGTCGAGCTACCCGTTCGTGCGCTCGGCCCTCGAGGCGGAGCTCGACCGGCGGGTGCTGCGCGCATCGCGCCGGGTCCTCCATGTCGTCACGACCAGTCTCGGCGTCGACGCACCGGTGCTCGGCGCCGCCGAACTGGCCTTCGAACCGTTGCTTGCGGATCCCGCGGCATGGCTGCGACCACGCCACGCCCTGGCCGCGCTGGCAAGCGCCTGAAAGGAGCACGCCGTCAGGAGGGTCCGTCGAACAGGTTCTGGGGGGTGATAGCCTACGAGCCAGACTCGTTCGCTCTAGCGGTTGTGAGGAGACCCAGGAGGAGGAGGCAACGATGTCGATCCGCCGGTTGACGGCACTACTCGCGATCTTCGCGATCGTCCTTGCGGCATGTAGCGGGACGACGGCAAGCTCGGCACCGGCCAGCGCGGCTGCGCCGAGCGGGGCGGCCTCGGAGTCGCCCGCCTCGAGCCCGGCCGACGACGAGTTCATCGTCGGCGTCTCGTGGAACAACTACGACCAGCCGCGCTGGGCGTGCTGCGATGCCCCGGGCATCCGGGACGTCGTCACGGCAGCTGGTGGCAAGGTCATCGAGACCGTCGCCGCCAACTCGACCGAGATCCAGCTGTCCAACATCGACGGGCTCATCGCCCAGGGCATGGACGTGCTGATCCTGCTCGCCAAGGACCCCGAGGCGATGCAGGCCAAGATCGCCGAGGTCAAGGCGCTCGGCATCCCGATCATCGGCTACGACCGCCTCGTCGACGATCCGGAGGTCTTCTACCTGACCTTCGACAACCAGGGCGTCGGTCGGATCATGGCCGAGGAGTTCACGAAGGTCGTCACCGAGGGCCAGATCGCGATCGTGAAGGGCCACTCGGCCGATCCCGAACGCGGACTTCCTGCGCGCCGGCATGGAGCCGGTCCTGAAGGCGAATCCCCGGGCTCACGATCCCGGCCGGGTGCGAGGACTACAACGACAACTGGAACACCGAGAACGCCCGGAACATGATGACCGCCTGCCTGGCGGCCGCGAACAACGACATCGTGGGCGTGATCTCCGAGAACGACAGCATGGCGACCGGCGTCGTCACCGCGCTCGGCGAGGTCGGTCTCGCCGGGACCATCCCGGTCACCGGCCAGGACGGCGACTTCCCGGCGCTCAACCGCGTCGCCCTCGGCACCCAGCTGGTCTCGGTCTGGAAGGACTCGGGCCAGCTCGGCAAGGTCGCCGGCGCCCTGGCGATCCAGCTCCATGAAGGCAAGACGTTCGAGCGAGCTCGTCGCGCCGGACGACATCGCGGACGTATGCCAAGCCACCGGCCGGCAACAACGCGGTCGAGTTCCAGGTGACCGACGCTGCGGGCGCGACCAACAAGGTCTGGTCCATCACCCTCAACCCCAACCCGGTGCTGCGAGCGAATCTCAACGAGCCGATCGACTCGGGCTGGGTGACCAAGGACGTGGTCTGCGCTGGTGTCACCGACACCACCGCCGTCCCGGCCTGCGCCTGATCGAGGCGTCATGTACGTCGCGCCCTGCGCCCGCGGACCCCGCGGCGCAGGGCGCTTCGCTCACGTCGAGACGCGAGGTGAGCTCGTGACGAACGCCGCCGACACCGTCGTCGTCGAGCCCGACCGCGGCAGACGACGTCGCTGCGCGGCTGGCGAGCGCTCGAGATCGACCTTCGGCTGTTCGGGATGGTCATCGCCCTCGTGGCGATCATCCTCGGCGTTCGGCGCCCTGACCGGCGGGCGGTTCCTCACCCCGGTCAACCTCATCAACCTCACGGTCCAGGCCGTATCTCGTGGCGATCATCGCGACCGGGATGACCCTGATCATCGTGTCGCGCAACATCGACCTGTCGGTCGGCTCGATCGTCGGCGTCGTCGGGATGACCCTGGCGCTGATGATGACCCAGGTCCTGCCCGAACGCGATCGGGTTCGACCATCCGCTGACCTGGGTCATCGCGCTCGTCGTCGGCATGGCGCTCGGCGGGCTCATCGGCGCGCTTCCAGGGCGCGATCATCGCCTACATCGGCGTCCCCTCCTTCATCGTCACGCTCGGCGGCCTGCTGGCCTGGCGGGGTGTCACGTTCGGCGATCACCCAGGGCGTGACGATCGCCCCGGTCGACCCGATCTTCCGCCTGCTCGGCGGCGGGCCGCGCGGCTCGCTCGGCGGACCGGCGAGCTGGGTGGTCGGCATCGTCATCTGCATCGCCGTGCGTCGCGCTGCTCGTCTACAACCGGCGGCGGCGCCGCCAGTTCGGCTTCGCGCTCCGACCGATATGGGCGGAGGTGACCCTCGGGGTGGTCGGCTGCGCCTTCGTCCTGGGCCTCGTCTACATCGCCAACAGCTACCTGTGGCCCGCCGGCGCTCGCCCGTCAGTGGTCGCAGCAGACGGGCCTGCCCGTCCCGCCGGGCGGCCTCCAGTCCGGCATCCCGTGGCCGGTCATCGTTCTGCTGCTGGTGACGCTCGTGATGACCTTCATCGCCACGCAGCCGTCGCTTCGGTCGCTACGTGTTCGCCATCGGCGGCAACCCCGAGGCCGCCGAGCTCGGCGGCATCAACACGCGCTGGACGATCATGAAGACGTTCATCCTGATCGGGGTCCTGTGCGGGCTCAGCGCGGCCATCGCGGCGGCCCGGATCGACGGGGCGACGCTCGACCTCGGCGCCGGGTACGAGCTGTACGTGATCGCCGCGTGCGTCATCGGTGGCACCTCGTTCGCCGGCGGCATCGGAACGATCCCCGGCGCCGTCCTCGGCGCGCTCGTTATGGCCGCGCTCGCCTACGGCCTGAGCTTCATCGGACTGGTCGGTCCGATCCAGGACGTCGTGGCCGGGATCGTGCTCGTGACCGCGGTCGGGTTCGACACCGTGAACCGACGACGGGCCGGCTAGGCGGGGAGGCAGGGACGTGACCGTCGCCGAGCGCGTGCGCCCTCGTCGAGATGCGCGACATCAACGTGGCGTTCGGTGGCATCCACGCCGTCAGGGATGTCTCGATCGATCTCCACGAAGGCGAGGTCGTGGGCATCGTCGGTGGCAACGGGGCCGGGCAAGTCGACGCTGATGCGCGTACTGTCGGGCGCCCACAAGGCCGACTCCGGCGAGATCCTGATCGACGGCGAGACGCAGTCGATCTCCAGCCCACGCGATGCCAAGGCCCACAACATCGAGACGATCTACCAGACGCTCGCGCTGGCCGACAACATCGACGCACCGGCCAACATGTTCCTCGGCCGCGAGCTGATGACGCGCTGGGGCACGCTCGACGACTCCGCGATGGAGGACCAGACGCGGAAGGTCATGAAGCGGATCAACCCGAACTTCACGAACTTCACGACGCCGGTCAAGTCGCTGTCGGGCGGCCAGCGGCAGGCCATCGCGATCGCCCGGGCGATCCACTTCAACGCCAGGATCCTGATCATGGACGAGCCGACCGCCGCGCTCGGGCCGGCCGAGACGGCCCAGGTCCGCGAACAGATCAAGCACCTCAAGAGCGAGGGCGTCGGCATCTTCCTCGATCAGCCACGACATCCACGACGTGTTCGACCTGTCCGAGCGGGTCAGCATCATGTACCACGGCCGGATCGTCGACACGGTCGACAAGAACGACGTCACGCCCGACGAGATCGTGAGCATGATCATCCTCGGCAAGCGACCCGAGGAGGCGAGCACAGAAGGAGCTGGAGCAGCTCGAGCTGGGCTCGGCGGCCCTAAGGGTCACACGCGTCGGGCCGGTGGAACGTCGGGGCCAGCGCCGGGTAGAGCGCCCGATAGGCCTCGTGCGCGTCGGCATACCGTTCCGCGTCCGGGCCCGGTGACGCGGCCGGGGCGACGCGGACCAGCGCCTCGGTCGCCTCCTCGACCGACCCGAACCAGCCGGCGCCGACCGCCGCCGAGCAGGGCTGCACCGTAGGCCGCGCCCTCGGTCGTGCTGACGGTGGCGAGCTCGGCGCCCAGGACGTCGGCGAGGATCTGGCGCCACAGCGGGCTGGCCGTCCCGCCGCCTGACGCCCGGACCTGGGCCGGCGCCGGCATGCCGGCCGCGATCATCTGGTCGAGGCCGTCGCGCAGCCCGAAGGCGACGCCCTCGAGCACGGCCCGCGTCATGTGCCGCCGATCGTGGCCGACGCTCAGACCGACGAACGCGCCACGGGCGAGCGGATCGGGGTGCGGGCTCCGCTCGCCGGTGAGGTAGGGCAGGAACAGCAGGCCGTCCGAGCCGGGCGGCACGCCCTCGGCCGACTCGGTCAGCGTCGCGAACGACTCGCCCGGCGCCAGGGCGTCGCGGAACCAGCGCAGGCTGCCGGCCGCCGACAGCATCACGGTCATCATGTGCCAGCGGCCCGGGACGGCGTGGCAGAACGCGTGGACCTGGCCGGCCGGATCGCGCAGCGGTTCGGCGGTCGTGGCGAAGACCACGCCGCTCGTCCCGAGCGACAGGGCGACGACGCCCGGTGCGACGGCCCCGACGCCGACGGCGTTGGCCGCCTGATCGCCGCCCCCGGCCACGACCGGGGTACCGGCACGGAGCCCCGTCGCCTCGGCTGCCGCCACCGTGATCATCCCGGTCACCTCGGGCCCCTCGAACGTCGGCGGCAGCCAGTCCGTCTCGATGCCCAGCGCCTCGAGCACCTCGCTCGACCAGTCGCGGGCCGTCGAGGTCGAACAGCAGGGTCCCGGCACCATCGGCCTTGTCGAGCGCGTGCTCGCCGGTCAGCCGCAGCCGGACGTAGTCCTTGGGCAGCAGCACGTGGGCGATCCGCGCCCAGACATCGGGCTCGTGGTCGCGGACCCACACCAGCTTCGGCGCGGTGAACCCGGTCAGCGCGGTATTGCCGGTGATCTCGATGAGACGCTCGGGCCCGATGGCGGCGCGGATCTCGTCGCAGGCATCGGCGGTGCGCTGGTCGTTCCACAGGATCGCCGGGCGGAGCACCTGGTCGGCCGCGTCGAGCAGCACGGCGCCGTGCATCTGGCCCGTCAGCCCGACCGCGGCGACATCCTCACCGGCGACGCCCGACGAAGCCAGGACGGCCCGGACCGCGCTGACCGTCCCGTCCCACCACAGCCCCGGGTCCTGCTCCGTCCAGCCCGGCCGGGGCACGTCGTAGCCGTACTCGGCCGTGCCGATCCCGACGACTGCCCCGGCCTCGTCGACGAGGACGGCCTTGGTGGCCGTCGTCGAGACGTCGATGCCGACGACGTGCGCCACGGATCAACGACCGGCGGAGGTCGTCACCCGGGACGCGTCGGTCGCCCAGATCGACTGGTTGACGACGTTCTCGAGCGCCTCCTGCTGGCCCGACACTGGCTGGGGATCGATGTCGCCCGCCGCGACCTTGCCCTCGAGCGACTCGAGCGTCTCACTGCCGTCGAGGATCCTCGACCCGAGCGGTCCGTCCCAGCCCGCGTAGCGCTCGGCCTTGCGGTCGGCGAGGTCGCCGCGCTCGACCAGGTCGGCCGCCACGAGCAGCGCACGTGCCACGGTGTCGAGCCCGCCGACATGGGCATGGAACAGGTCGCTCCGATCGGTGCTCTGGCGGCGCAGCTTGGCGTCGAAGTTGAAGCCGCCCGGCGCGATCCCGCCGTGGCGCAGGATCTCGTACAGCGGCAGCGCGAGGTCGTCGACCGAGTTCGGGAACTGGTCGGTGTCCCAACCGTTCTGCGGGTCGCCACGGTTCGCGTCGATGCTGCCCAGGCTGCCGTTCGAGACCGCGAAGGCGACCTCGTGGTGGAAGCTGTGGCCGGCCAGCGTCGCGTGGTTGGCCTCGATGTTGACGCGGTACTCGCCGTCGAGGCCATGCCGGACGAGGAAGCCGACCACCGTCGACACGTCGTAGTCGTACTGGTGCTTGGTCGGCTCCATCGGCTTGGGCTCGATGAGCAGCTGGCCGTCGAACCCGATCTTGTGCTTGTGCTCCGCGACGAGGTGCAGGAACCGGGCGAGCTGCTCGCCCTCGCGCTTGCAGGTCGGTGTTGAGGAGCGTGTCGTAGCCCTCGCGGCCGCCCCACAGGACGTAGTTCTGGCCGGACAGCCGCACGGTGACCTCGAGCATGTGCTTGACCTGGGCGGCCGCATAGGCGAACACCTCGGGGTCGGGGTTGGTGGCGGCACCGGCCTGGTAGCGCGGATGGGTGAACAGGTTGGCCGTGCCCCACAGGAGCCGGATCCCGGTCCGTTCCTGGTAGCCCAGGGCGTCGTCGGCCAGGGCGTCCAGGTTGTCGCGGAACTCGGCGAAGGTGTCGCCCTCCGGCGCGACGTCGCGGTCGTGGAAGCAGAAGTACGGGATGTCGATCTTCTCGAAGAACTCGAAGGCCGCCGCCATCTTCTGGCGGGCCGCGTCCATCGGGTCGCCGGCGTCACTCAGCCAGGGGCGGTCCATCGTCCCGATCCCGAACATGTCGATGCCCGGCCAGGCGAACGAGTGCCAGAAGCAGACACCGGGTCGGAGGTGGTCCTCCATCCGCTGGCCGAGGACCAGCCGGTCCTTGTCGTAGACCTTGAACGCGAAGGGGTTCGTGGAGTCGAGCCCCTCGTATCGGATCGGCTCCGTGACCTCCGTGAAGAACGCCTCGACCACGCCGATCCTCCTCCCGACCTCGCTCGACCTGCCTCGTGCCGCAGCGTAGCACCGGCGTTTGTAGGAGAGAAGCACAAATCAACCCGGGGCCGATCCGCGGTGCCCAGCCAGCTAGTGCAGGCGCTCCAATCGGGCGATCGCCTCGTCGGCGGGGGCGTCGAGGTCGACGATCTGAGGCGGTTCGTCGGGGACGACGGCACCGAGGGCGACCGGCGCATCGGGATCGCGCACCTCGTGGAAGGCGAAGTGGACGGGCTCCTCTTCCTGGACGCCCTCCGGCCAGCCCGCCGAGCGGTAGCCGATGAACCCGAGACCGAACGCCTCGAGCGCCCGGCCGGTCGTCGGGCTCCTGACCCACGCGACGATGCAAGCCCCCACCAGTAGCAGGATCAGCGCAGTCGCGATGTCCATGGCACCTGCTCGCACGAGGGTGCGCCGATGGCGCAGTCACGTCAAACGAGCCGGCGGCCACGCCCGGTGTAGCATCGCGCGGTGAGCGACAGGGCCGAGCAGGGGTTCTCCACGCGCGCGATCCGCGCCGCCTCGCGCGTGCCGCGCGTCGACCAGCGGCCGACCACGGTGCCGATCTACCAGACAGCGACGTTCACCTCGAGCGACGCCGAGGAGCTGGCCGACGTCGTCGCCGATGCGCGCGCCGGGTACTCGTATACCCGCCTCGCCAACCCGACGAGCCGCGCGTTGGGCGATGCCTATGCCGAGCTTGCCGGAGCGGAGGTCGGTACGTCGCTGTCCTCCGGCATGGGCGCGGTCCACGCGGCCCTCGGGTCGCAGCTGTCGGCCGGCGACCGGCTGGTCGGGCCGCTGGCCGCCTATGGCTCGACGCGCAAGCTCCTGGGCGACATCCTCACGCGGTTCGGCGTCCGGGTCGATCTCGTCGACATGACCGACAACACCGCCGTGGCCGCAGCCATCGCGGCCGCCCCGACGACGGTCGTCTACGCCGAGACCATCGCCAACCCGACGACCGTGGTGACCGATCACGCGACGGTGGCGCGGCTGGCCCACGAGCACGGAGCGACGTACCTCGTCGACAACACCTTCGCCTCACCGTACGTCTGCCGGCCGATCGAGCTCGGGGCGGACCTGGTCATCGAGTCGGCGACCAAGTTCCTCGGCGGCCACAGCGATGTCATCGCCGGCGTGGTGGCCGGCCGCGCCGAGCTCGTCCGCCAGGTCGAGGCCTTCCAGAACGACACGGGCGGCACGGTCGGGCCCTTCGACGCGTTCCTCGTCCTGCGCGGGCTGCTGACCCTCGGCGTGCGCATGGACCGACACGCCAGCAACGCCGCGGCACTCGGCGGCTGGCTCGAGCGTCAGGAGGGCGTGGTCCGCGTCCTCTATCCGGGTCTGCCCAGCCATCCGCAGCACGCCGTCGCCGTCCGCCAGTTCCGCGACGGCGTGGCCGGCGGCATGCTCGCCTTCGAGGTCGAGGGTGGCCGAGCGGCCGGTCAGGCGATCATCGATTCGATGTCGCTCCCCGAGCTGACCGCCTCGCTCGGCAGCGTCCACACGTTCGTCGTCCATCCGCCGTCGACCTCCCAGCGCCAGCTGTCCGAGGACGAGCTGATCGCGTCCGGCATCACGCCGGGGCTGCTTCGGGTGTCGGTCGGCCTCGAGGATGTCGAGGACCTGCAAGCCGACCTCGCCGCCGCGCTCGCGGTGGCGCGTCGCGCGGCGAGCGGCGCCCCGGTCGGCGTCTAGGCCCTCCCCGTGGCGACACCGGCCGCCGTCCGGGCGGCGAGCGCCGCGGGCGCCCCGACCAACCCGCTCGCGCAGCTCGGCCAGGGCATCTGGCGACTGCTGACGTCGGTCGACTTCGCGGTCGCCCAGATCATCTTCCTGTCGATCCTCGCGGTCATCGGGATGACCCTCCAGCAGCTGCCCGACTTCGCATCCCGCTCGGCTGGCGACTACGCGGCCGCGATGGAGGCCATCCACGTCCGCTATGACCCTGTGCTCGGGCCGGGCGTCGTCAACGTGCTCGAGCGGCTCGGCACGTTCGCGATCTTCAAGTCGGCGATCTTCGGGATCGCGCTCGTGGTCCTGGCCGTGTCGATCGTGGTGTGCACGCTGGATCGCACCCCGCGGCTGTGGCGGGACGTGTCCGCGGTGCGGGTCGCCCAACCCGAGCCGTTCTTCGACCCGCGGCTACCGGACCGCGCGGCGATGGACGGCGTCGCGGCCGCCGACGTGTCGCGCGTCGTCCGCGGCCACGGGCTGCGCGTCCGCGAGGAGGTCGCCCCGGACGGGACGACGCACGTCTACGGCGACCGCCACCAGTACACGAAGCTCGCGACCCTGTTCACCCACCTCGGGCTGATCCTGTTTCTCGTCGCGGCGGCCGTGACATCGCGGTTCGGCGACGAGCAGGGCCTGATCGTGCCCGAGGGCGAATCGCTGACCGTCCAGAACATCGGCACGCCCGACCTGCTGCTCGTCAAGAACCTCGACTTCGAGGCGCCCGGCTTCGAGACCGGCATGCCGAGCGACTTCACGACGGACCTCGCCGTGTTCCAGAACGGCACCGAGGTCGCCCGCAAGACGATCCGCGTCAACGACCCGCTCGCGGTCGGCGGCTACACGTTCCACCAGAACGGGTTCGGTCCGGCACCCCACCTCGTGATCCGGGACACGGACGGCGAACCGCTGTGGGACGCCAAGGTGCCGATGATCGGGGCCGCCGGCGGGGCGCCGTACGAGACGATGGCGGTGCCCGGCAGGGACCTCGGGCTGCAGCTGCTGCTCGGCCGGAACGACGCCGGCGAGGGGGTCCTGGTCGTCCTGCCCTACCGGATCATCGGCACCAACCCCGACGGCACGCCCCAGGTCGAGAACTTCGACGCCGTCCGGCTGCGGCCCGGCGACGAGCAGGTGTCCGACGCGCTGGGCATCTCGATCGCGCTGACCGACTTCGGCGAGTACACGCTGCTCATCGCCAAGCGCGATCCGGGGCAGGGCATCGTGTGGGCGGCGTTCCTGTCGCTGATCGCGGGCATCACGATCACGTTCTACCGGCCGCGGCGCCGGGTCTGGGCCCGCGTCGCGCCGGACGGCCGCCTCGGCATCGTGTTCCGCGCCGACCGCTATGTCGACGTCGAACGCGAGTTCGGCGCGATGCTCGACGACCTCGTCGCGGCCCGTCCACCCGCGCCGGCGTGACGACGCTCGGCGAGCTGCATCGCGCACTGTTCCCGACCGCCCGCCCGATCGGCTCGGCCGAGCTGGGGGAGGAACGTGCCGCTCGCGAGGTCGGATGGGTCCGTGTCCTCAAGCCACGCGTCCCGGCATTCGAGGCGCTCGAGACCGGCGATCTCGCCATCATCCCGGGCCCGGCGCTGGCGATGGTCGCCCCGGGTCCGGCGCAGGTTCACGACCTGACGGTCGCGCTCGCGCGGGCCCGCGTGCCGGCCGTGCTGCTGGTCGAGGGCGATGCCGGCGGCGACGCGCTCGAGGCCGTCGGCGACGCGGCCCACACCGCCGGACTGACCGCGCTCCACCTCGGTCGGACCGATCCGGCCGCCCTCGAGCGCAGCGTGATCGGGTTCCTCGTGAACCGGCGCGCCGAGCTTGACCGCCGCGCTGCGGACCTCGAGGCGCAGCTGGCCCGCTTCGCGCTCCTGGGTCGCGGGCTCGACGTCCAGGCCGCGACCATCGGCGCGTTCCTCGGGCGGGCCGTCGTCATCGAGGGTCGGCGCGGCGACCCGATCGCCGTCCATGCGCCGGCCGACCTGCCGGCCGCCGCCGCGGCCGTGGCCGGCTATCTGGCGCGTCCGACCGGCGCGGGCGCCCTGCGGATCGATATCCCGGCACCGGCCGGCGAGACCGGTGCCGGGGGCCGGCTGATCCTGCTCGGGGACGAGCCGCCGAACGAGCTCGAGCGGATCGCCGCGGAACGTGTAGCGGCACTGCTCGCGCTCGAGCTGGCCCGCGACGAGGCGGTGCGCCAGGCCCGGGAGGAGACGCGCCGTGGGGACCCGCTCCCCGCCGACGGCCCACCGTGGGTCGTGATCCTCGCGGCCCAGGGCGCCTCCGACGGTCCGGACGACATCGCCGCCCGCGAGGAGACCCGGGCCGAGCTGCGATTGCTCATGTCGACGCGGCGCCTCCTCCTCAGGGGCAGCTCCGAGAGTCTCGAGCTGCGGCTGGTCGCCGCGGCGCCCGCCGACGACCCGGACGGTCTCGCGACGGCCGGCCGGCTCGCCACCTTCCTCGACCGGACGGTCGCGGTGAGCCGCCCGTTCAACGAGCCGGGTGCCCGGCCCGCGGCCGAGGCGGCGGCACGCGCGACGCTCGAGGCGGCCGACCTGCTGCCCGACCCGCCGCGCGTCGTGCGGGCGTCGCGCCTGCCCGCCTACCTGCTACTGGGGAACGTGCGCAACCTGCCCGACGGTGTCCGGCAGGCACGCGAGCTGCTGGCGCCGATCCTGGTCGGCCGTGCCGATGCGCAGCGCGAGCGGCTCGACACGCTCGCCGCGGTCCTCTCGTCGCCGAGCCTCGGCGAGGCGGCGGTGCGGCTCGGGGTGCACCGCAACACGATCGCCTACCGCGTCCAACGGCTCGAGGAACGGGCCGATTGGGACCTCGCGGACCCCGAGCTCCGCGTGGCGCTGCTGCTGGCGGTGAGAGTCATGCAAAATGCACAAGAACCCAGGGACGCACCGGTACTGACCCGCAACCCGGTCGCCTGATATCGTGTCCTCCCGAGGTGTCGTGCCGCCGACTTTGGTGCGGCATGCACAAACGGACGGAGGACCACGTATCGCGATGACCACGCTCGAACGGATCCCCAGCGGCGTCGCCGCCCCGACCACGACCGTCGCCGATGTCCTGTCCCTGGCCCGCGAGGCGGGCGTCCTCATCGTCGACCTTCGGTTCGTCGACCTGCCCGGCCAGTCGCAGCACTTCAGCATCCCGGTGAAGGACCTCAGCGAGGACCTGTTCATCGACGGGATCGGCTTCGATGGCTCGAGCATCCGCGGCTTCCAGCAGATCCACGAGTCGGACATGCTCCTCATGCCCGACCCGACCACGGCCTACGTTGATCCGACCCTCGAGATCACGACGCTGATCCTGAGCTGCGACGTCGTCGAGCCGGGCAGCCGCGAGCCGTACAGCCGCGACCCGCGCTACGTCGCCCGCAAGGCCGAGCGGTATCTCTCCGAGAGCGGCATCGCGACGACCTCGTTCTGGGGTCCAGAGGTCGAGTTCTACATCTTCGACTCGCTCCGCTTCGACACCGCTGGCCACCGGTCGATGTACGAGATCGACTCCGACGAGGGCATCTGGAACTCGGCCCGCAACGGGACGCCCAACCTTGCCCACCGCCCGCGACCGAAGGAGGGCTACTTCCCGGTCCCACCGATGGACACGCTCCAGGACCTGCGCAGCCGGATGGTCCTGGCGATGCAGGCGTCGGGCATCGACGTCGAGGTCCAGCACCACGAGGTCGGCGGCCCCGGCCAGTCCGAGATCGACATCCACTACGGGACCCTCGTCGAGACCGCCGACAAGGTGCTTCGCTACAAGTACATCGTCAAGCAGGTCGCTCACGCCGCCGGCAAGGTCGCCACGTTCATGCCCAAGCCGCTCTACGGCGACAACGGCTCGGGGATGCACACCCACCAGAGCCTGTGGAAGGACGGCACCAACCTCTTCTACGACGAGAAGGGCTACGCGCTGCTGTCGGACACCGCGCGCTGGTACATCGGCGGGTTGCTCAAGCACGCCAAGGCGGTGCTCGCCTTCGCCGCGCCGACGACCAACTCGTATCGCCGGCTGGTCCCTGGCTACGAGGCCCCGATCAACCTCGTCTACTCGCAGCGCAACCGCTCGGCCTGCATCCGCATCCCGACGTACTTCACGACGCCCGGTGCCCGACGGCTCGAGTTCCGCTCGCCCGACCCGACCTGCAACCCGTACCTGTCGTTCAGCGCGCAGCTGCTCGCCGGTCTCGATGGCGTCATCAACAAGATCGAGCCGCCGACGCCGGTCGACGCCGACATCTACGAGCTGAGCGCCGAGGAGAAGGCCGGCATCGACGGCACCCCGGGCTCGCTCGAGGAGGCGCTCGACGCGCTCGAGGCCGACCAGGAGTTCCTGTATCGCGGCGACGTCTTCACCAAGGACGTGGTCGACGCCTGGCTCGACTTCAAGCGGGCCGGCGCCAAGGAGGTCCAGCTCCGGCCGCATCCGTACGAGTTCTATCTCTACAGCGAGATGTAGCGAGCACCCATCCGCGAGACCCGCCCGGCTGCGGCAGCAGCCGGGCGTATCCTTCTGCCCGATACCGACGAGGAGGAACCCGTTGACCGTCGCGACGAGTCCTGACGCCAGCGCCAAGATCGAGGCCGCCAAGGAGAGCGGCATCCGCTTCGTCCAGCTCCAGTTCACCGACATCATCGGCCACGTCAAGGCCGTCACGATCCCGATCCACCAGCTCGACGGCTCGGTCAAGCACGGGACGTGGTTCGACGGCTCGTCGATCGAGGGGTTCACCCGGATCGCCGAGTCCGACCAGTACCTGATGCCGGACATGGATACCTTCGCCGAGATCCCGTGGCAGCCGGGGTCCGGGCCGCGCGGCACGGCACGGGTCATCTGCGACGTGTACACGCCCAACGGCGAGGCCGTTCGTCGGCGATCCCGCGCTGGGTGCTGCGGCGCCAGGTCGAGCGGGCGAAGAAGCTGGGCTACATCGTGCAACACCGGGCCCGAGCTCGAGTTCTTCCTGTTCCGCCGAGGCGAGGACGGCGCGATCGAGCCGCTGCCCCACGACCAGGCCGGCTACTTCGACTTCTCGACCGACCTGGCCCAGGAGATCCGCCAGGACATGGTCGACGCGCTCGAGGCGTTCGGCATCAGGGTCGAGGCGGCCCACCACGAGGTGGCGGTCGGCCAGCACGAGATCGACTTCGAGTACTCCGATGCGCTGCGCACCGCCGACAACGCCATCACCTTCAAGTTCGCGCTCAAGGCGATCGCCCAGCAGCACGGCCTGTACGCGACGTTCATGCCGAAGCCGATCCACGGCATCAACGGCTCGGGGATGCACACCCACCAGTCGCTGTACTCGATCGCCGAGGGACGCAACGCGTTCGCCGACGCCGGGAACCCGTACGGGCTGTCCGATGTGGCTCGGTCGTACATGGCCGGCATCCTCGCTCACGCCCGCGGCATGATCGCCGTCCTGGCGCCGTTGGTGAACTCGTACAAGCGGCTCGTGCCCGGGTACGAGGCGCCGACCTACCTGACCTGGGGTCGCACGAACCGGTCGGCGCTGATCCGCGTGCCGATGGTCTCACCCGGCAAGTCGATCGAAGGGACCCGCGGCCGAGGTTCGCTGCCCCGACCCGTCGTCGAATACCTACCTGGCGTTCGCGGCGATGATCGCGGCCGGGCTCGATGGCGTCGAGCAGGGGCTGTCGCTTGCCGAGCCGGTCGAGGAGATCGCTGTTCGAGATGGACGCCAGCAGGATCGCCGAGAAGGGCATCCGGGAGCTGCCCGGCACGCTGGGCGAGGCGCTCGACGAGCTCGAGCGCGACGAGGTCATCCGCGACGCGCTCGGCGACCACATCTTCGAGCACTATGTGGATGCCAAGCGGGCCGAGTGGGACGAGTACCGGACCCAGGTATCCGACTGGGAGGTCGAGCGCTACCTCGACGAGTTCTAGAGGGGAGCGGCAAACGTGGAACCCATCCTCATCGGGAGCGGGCTCTTCATCCTCGCGGCGGTCGTGTGGGTCGTCTGCGCGATCTACGCGTACCGCACGGCGCCCGGTTTCGGCCGCGGGGCTGTGACGTGGGGCATCCTCGGGATCATCTTCGGCCCGATCGCCCTGATGATCCTGTACGTGCTCCCCAAACGCGAGCCGAAACCCGGCCACGGCAAGCGTCGATCCGACCCGCGAACGGGGTTGTACGAGAAGCCGCACAAGGACTGAGCTCTTCGCGGTACCCGCGCAGCGGGCCACCCGCGCGGGTCGTGTCCGGCAACATTCGCTCCGCGAATATGGCTGCTCGAACATGGGCGACGCAGCGCGCGTCCGCATTCGGTACGGGAATGATGCCGGACATGCCTTGGCGAAACGCGGGCGCCCGGCGATAACGGCCGGGTGAGCGTCCGCGGCCATCATCCTCGAGCATGGATGCGGAAGAGCTCGGACGTGGACTGCGCCGTGGGCGATACGCCGCCAGGAAGCGCCAGCGCGATGTCGGCTCTGCCATCGGCGTGTCGCAGCCGGTCATCAGCCGGATGGAGCTCGGACATGGGGGCCACCTGTCAATAGATCTCTGGGCCGCGGCCGCGCGAGCTGTCGACATGCGCATGGAGGTCGGCATCGTTCACCGGCGGGAGGACCCGACGGCCGATGGTCGTCGGTGCCATCGGCTGGTCGGCGAGGTCGCGCGTCGCGGCGGGTGGTCCGCCGTGACGGAGATCGAGCGCGGCGACATCGAGACTGTGATCGCTCGCACGGGCTCGACCGGCGAACGGCCCCGGGAAGTCGCCGTCGTACGGGTGTGGGACGAAGTCACGCGCGTCGAGCGGGCGACAGAGATCCTCCTTGACAGCGCCGCTCGAGAACGTGAGCGGAGCGTTGAACCGACGATCGTCAGCGCCTTGGTTGTGGTGACGGCGAACGGGTCGAATTCGACGACGGATCTCGGAGTCCCGTGAGCTTCTCGCGCCGATCTTCCGGGCGTCTGGACGGGACTGGTCGGGTGCGTTGACGAACCCGCGCCGGAGAATGCCCATGGTACCTGGCATCCTGTGGGCCTTCGCGGGGTGTGGTCGCCTCAGGCCCGCTCCGTTGGTGCCCGGCTGGATCTGGACCCTGCCCACCGACGCGCCGCGGTTCGCTCGCGCGCGATAGTCACGGCCCGATCGGTAGCGTGAACTGGAACGTCGAGCCGGCGGCCGGGCGGCTCGTCAGCCACAGGCGACCGCCGTGGTGCTCGACGATCTCGCGGCAGATCGGCAGCCCGAGGCCGGTGCCGTGCGGGCGGTCGGGCCGCGTGTCGCCGGCCTGGGCGAACGGCTCGAAGACCTTCGCCTGATCGGCATCGGCGATGCCGATGCCGGTGTCGGACACGGCAACCTGGACAGCGTCGGCGGCGGCCTCATGCCACGCCACGATCGTGATCGAGCCCTCGGGCGTGAACTTCACCGCGTTCGAGATCAGGTTGATGACGACCTGCACGAGGCGATCGGGGTCTCCGACGATCGTCGGCAGGTCGGGCGCCACGTCGACGATGAGCCTGGGCCCGGCGCCCTCCTCGAGCAGCGACGCGGTCGCGTTCGTGGCGCGCCCGATGACCTCCGCCACGTCGACGCGCTCGGACCGCCACTCGACGCGGCCCGCCTCGATCTTGGCCAGGTCGAGCGTCTCGTTGATGAGCGACGTGAGCCGATCGCCCTCCTGGACGATGATGTCGAGGTTCTCGACGACCTGACGGATGGCGCGCTCGACCTTCGGGTCGTCGGTCGGGCCGACGGCCGGCACGATCACCTCGGTCAGCCGCTTGGAGATCAGCTTCGAGAACCCGACGACCGAGGTGAGCGGCGTGCGCAGCTCGTGGCTGACGTTCGACAGGAAGCGGCTCTTGGTCTCGGTCGCGGCCTCCGCCACCCGGCGCGCCTCGACGAGGTCGGCCGTCCGCTCGACGACCCGCCGTTCCAGCGCCGACTTCTGCTCCTCGAGCTCCGCGTAGAGACGGGCGTTCTCGATGCCGCCGGCGATGAGGCTCCCGACCGTGTACAGCAACGGGCCGTCGCCCGGCAGCACGTCGCGGCCGGTGCGCCGGTTGTCGACCGCCAGCACCCCGACGGTCCGTCCCTTCGTGACGAGCGGCGTGCCGAGGAACGACGCCACCTCGAGCAGTCCAGCGAACTCGCGGTTGCCCGGGTCGGGGTCCTGGTCGACGTCGCGGAACAGCAACGGCCCGTCGGCCCGGGCGATGCGGCACAGCAGCGCCGCCTCGAGATCCAGGGGGAGTTCCAGCTCGCCGATCCGGGCCGCCATCTCGGCGCTTCCGCCGATCGACCGCCCGTCGGTCAGCACGCCGCGGTCCGGGTCGACCAGCAGGATCAGCGCACGGTCGAACCGGAGGTGCCGGGTGACGGCGGCCAGGGCCCGGTCGATCAGCTCGTCGCGGTCGAGCGTCGAGCTGACCGCGAGACCGAGCTCGTTGAGCGTCATCAGCTCGGCGAGGCGCTGCTCGGCGAGCGCCTCGGGGGAGAGCGTCATGCGCGGCGGAGGGCGGCCTCGTGGACCCGCGCCTGGGCCAGGGTCGGGGCGGTGAGCGAGGCGATCGCGCTGAGCACCTTGAGATCCGAGGCGCGGTACTCGACCGGGCTGGTCGACGCCGTGCCGATGACGCCGATCCGCTCCCCACGGACCTTGAGCGGGGCGGCGACGAGCGAGGCAGTACCCCGTTCCGCCTCGGACGCGCGAGGATCCCCCGCCACGTCGTTGACGATCTCCGCGTCGCCGGCCAGCACCGCGCCGAGGATGCCGCCGTCGAGCCGGTCGCGATCCGGCCCGTCGCGCAGGACGAGGAAGCCCTCGCCACCGCCCGGCAGCCGGCCGGCCTCCTCGACCGCGACCGCGGCCACGGCATCGACCTCGAGCGTGGCGCCGATCGTCTCGGACAGGTCGTAGATCAGGCTCAGCTCGCGATAGCGGTCGAGCGCCTCGCGGGCTAGGGCGCGCTTGTCGGTCTCGCGGGCACAGGCGTAGGACAGCACTGCAGCGACAGCGCCCGACGGTCGCGGGCCCTCGACCCAGCCGACGGTCCGGCCCTCGACGGTGATCGGGTGCCGCTCGACCGGCGCGTCCGCGGGTGCCCCGCCGACCTGGCGGTCGAGGACGACGCCACCCTCGGAGTCGGTGATCGTGACGCGGGCGTCGGTGCCGGCCAGCAGCACCGACAGCATCGGCGCGACATGGCGGTGACGGACGATGAGCCGGCGGAGCTCGGCCGGCTCCATCAGCGCTCGAGTCCCAGCGCGCTGCGTGCGCGGCGCAGGAGGTCGTCGGGGTCGAAGGGCTTGGTGACGTACTGGTCCGCGCCGGCGGCCAGTCCCTGCTCACGATCGTAGGCCTGGCCCTTGGCGGTGAGCATGATCACGGTCGTCGCGGCCGAGGCAGGATCGGCCTTGATCGCGCGGGCGACCTCGAACCCGTCCCGGCGGGGCATCTGCACGTCGAGGAAGACGAGGTCGGGGCGCTGGTTCGCGACGACGTCGAGCGCCTCCTGCCCGTCAGCCGCCGTCAGCAGCTCGACACCGTCGTCCTCGAGCTCCTCGAGCGTCTGTTCGATGAGCAGGCGGATGTGCTGCTCATCGTCGACGATGAGGACGGTCGGCATCGAAACCTCCGACGTGACGGGGTCAGGGACCGGACGGGAACGGCCCAAGGATACGGCACCGATTCCGGCAAGATGGGCCTCGTGATGGAAGTCCGGCCGGGTCGCTCGCTCGGCCTGTTGTCGGTCGCCCATGCGGTCAACCACGCGTTCGCCGTCCTGCTCCCGCTGATCTTCCTGGCGATCATCGACGAGTTCGGCGTGACCGTGCAGTCGGTCGCGTTCCTCGCCGCCGCGGGCTCGATCTGCGCCGGCGTCGTCCAGCTCAGCTACGCCGAGCTGACCCGCCGCGTCTCGCGCCGGCGGCTGCTGGGGCTCGGCGGCATCCTGTTCGGTGGCGGGTTCGCGGCGATGGCGCTCGCGGTGAACTTCGTGACCTTCTCGATCCCGAACCTCGTCGCCCGGATCGGCACCTCGCCCCAGCACCCGGTCGGCAACGGGCTCCTCGCCGAGCAGTACCCACCCGAGCGGCGCGGCTTCGCGATCAGCGCCCACATCGCGGGTGGCAACGTCGGGACCGTGGTCGTGGCGGTGATCGGCACGCCGCTGCTCGCGCTCATCGGCTGGCGCGGGGTCTCGGTCGTGTTCGGCGTGGCCGCGATCGTCATCGCCCTCGCCATCCTGGGCCTCATCCGCGAACGGGGTACCGACCGGGCGGCGGCCCGCGCCGGCGGCAGCAGCATCGACGCGCTCCGGAAGGTTCTCGCGGACCGCGACCTCCGCTGGCTGTTCCTGACGTCCGTCCTGGGCGGCGGAGGTCGCGGGCTCGGCGTGGTCAACCTGTTCGCCCTGATCTACATGACCCGCGTCCTCGGCCTGGACGACGCGACGTCGGGCCTGATGTACGGCGCGCTGATCCTGTTCAGCGTGCCGATGCCGCTGCTCGCCGGCTGGGCGTCGGACCGGTTCGGGCGCAAGCCGCTGATCATCCTCGCCTATCTCGGCGGCGCGATCGGCTTCGGCGTGTTCATCCTCGGCGGGTCGTCGATGGTGTGGCTGTGGGCGGGCATCGTGCTCATGGGCCTCTTCTCGTTCGCCGAGTCGCCCCAGCTCCAGGCGCTGCTCGCCGACATCGCGCCACCCGCCACCCGCGACGCGTCATACGCCCTGTACTTCACGCTGGCGTTCGGGGTCGGGTCGCTGTGGACCGCGCTGTACGGCACGGTCATCGAGGTGCTCGGCGAGCCGACCGGCATCCCGGTCGTCTTCGGGCTCATGGCGCTGTCGTTCCTCGCCGCAGCGCTCACGACGTTGCCCATCCGCACCGAACGGACGGAAGGGCAGGGAGGCTAGGGCATACTCCCGCCGTGGACGCGAGGATCCTGCTCGTCGAGGACGACCCGTCGATCCGGGAAGTGACCGCGATCGGGCTGCGCAATGCCGGCTTCACGGTCGAGGCCGCGGACGACGGACGGGCCGGGCTCGACCGGTTCGCGGCCGCGCCGTTCGACCTGGTGCTGCTCGACGTCATGCTGCCGCGGATCGACGGCCTCGAGGTCGCCCGCGAGATCCGGCGCACGTCCACGGTCCCCATCGTGATGCTGACGGCCCGTGGCGACACCATCGACGTCGTGGTCGGGCTCGAGGCGGGCGCCGACGACTACGTAGTCAAGCCATACGAGCTGCCCGAGCTCGTCGCCCGCGTCCGGGCCGCCCTCCGCCGGGTCGGGCGAGCCGACGAGGACCCGACCCCGCAGCTCCGGCTCGGGCCGCTCCGGATCGACCTCGCCGGCCGCACCGTCAGGCGCAACGGGAACGGCGACATCCCGCTGACCCGCACCGAGTTCGACCTCCTTGTCGAGCTCGCCCGCCACCCCGGCCAGGTCCTGGCACGCGACACGCTGCTCGACCGGATCTGGGGCTACGACTACCTCGGCGACTCGCGGCTGGTGGACGTCGCCGTCGGTCGGCTGCGGGCCAAGGTCGAGACCGACCCGTCGGTGCCCGAGCTGATCCTCACCGTCCGCGGGGCGGGCTACAAGGCCGCGCGGTAGGCCGGATGCGCTGGCCGCGAGGGGTCCGAGCCCGCCTGTCCCTGGCCCTCGTCGCCCTCGTGGCGACCACGGCGCTCCTCCTGGTGATCGGCGCCTCGGTGTTCGTCGAGGCGAGGCTGCGCGACCAAGCGCTGCGCGATGCCGCGGCACAGGCCCGCTTCGACCTGACGGTCACGGTGCCCGAGCGGCAGCTGCCCGACCCGCCGACGGTCGAGGACATCACCCGGAGCGGGCTGCTCGACACGTTCCGCCAGCGCGAGGTCGAGACCATCGTCGACCTCGGCGGGGGTGACACCGTCAAGTCCGACGCTGCGCTCGACGACCTGCTCGAGCGGCTCCCGCCGGACGTGCCCGCGCGCGTCGGGCGGGGCGAGGTCGCCTACGCCTGGATGGACGTCGGCGGCGAGCCGTCGCTCGTGGTCGGCGGTCTCGCGCCGGGCGGCGACCTCGCCTTCTACTTCGTCCGCGACATCTCGACCATCAAGACCGCGATCGACCAGCTCCGTGGGGTCCTGCTCGTGGCCGCGCTCGCCGCGGTCGTCATCGCCCTGCTTACGGCCCGCCGCCTGGCGCGCGGCATCCTCGCCCCGATCGAGGAGGCCGGCCGCACGGCCGAGCGCATCGAGCGGGGCGACCTGCTGGCACGGGTGCCGGTCACGTCGCACGACGAGTTCGGCATCTGGGCGGATCGGTTCAACCGGATGACCGACACGCTGGCCGAGTCCATCCGCCGGCTCGAGGCGGCCCAGCACCAGAACCGTCGCTTCGTGGCCGACGTGTCGCACGAGCTGCGGACGCCGCTCACCGCGCTGGTGGCCGAGGCATCGATCGTGCGCGAGCACCTCGACGAGATGCCGATAGAGACGCGTCGCGCGGCCGAGCTGCTGGTCACCGACGTCGACCGGCTCAAGAACCTGGTCGAGGAGCTGATGGAGCTGTCGCGATTCGACGCCGACGTCGAGGAGGTCGAGGCCGAGCGGGTCGACCTCGGTCGGCTCGTCGAAACGGTGCGCGCCTCGCGTGCGCCGAAGGCCCGCTTCAGCCAGCCTGACAAGCCCGTCATCGTCGAGGCCGACCCGCGCCGTCTCGAGCGCATCCTCGCCAACTTCCTCGACAACGCCCGCGAGCACGCGGCCGCCAAGGACATCGAGATCGAGCTCGACGGCCGGCGCGACGAGGTCGTGATCGCCGTGTCGGATCGGGGACCGGGCGTGCCGCCCGACCGCCTCGAGCTGATCTTCGACCGCTTCACCAAGGTCGATCCGTCGCGTTCGGGTGGCAGCAGCGGGCTGGGGCTGGCGATCGCGGCGGAGCACGCGGCGCTGATGGGCGGCTACCTGCAGGCGTCGAACCGGGAGGGCGGCGGCCTCCGGATCGAGCTGGTCATGCCGAAGGATGTCGACGGATCGTTACGTTCGGGACATGCGCCTGCGACGTGACCGGGCGAGGCTGAGCGCACGAACCCACCACGAGGGACCAGCTTCGATGACCGCCCACCGACTCCCAACGCTCCTCGGCGTGCTCGCGCTCGCCGGCCTGCTCGTCGCGACCTCGGCGTGCGCGACGTCCGGCGGCCTCGGCCAGGTGCCGACCGTGCCGCCGACCAGTGCGCCCTCGGTCGACCCGGGGCCACCCGATGCGACCCCCGCATCGCCACCGTCCGGCTCGCCGAGCGCCTCGCCGTCGGCATCGCCGAGCGGGCCATCGGCCGCACCGGCGAGCCCATCGAGTGCTCCGCCGAGCGGGTCCCCGTCGCCGTCGACGACGGACACCATGGTCCTGCGCGCGTACTACGTGCTCGAGGGCGCGCCCGGTGTCGAGGGCATCGTCCCGACCCTTCGCGTCGTGCCGCAGACGACGGGGGTCGCCCGGGCCGCGCTGGGGGCGCTCCTCGACCCGGATCCGATCCGCGACGACTACAGCCAGATCTCGACGGCCATCCCGTCGGGGACGCGCCTGCTCGGCATCTCGATCAAGGGCGGGGTCGCGACGGTCGACCTGTCCGGCGAGTTCGCGTCCGGCGGCGGTAGCGCGTCGCAGCACTACCGGCTGGCGCAGGTCGTGTACACCGTGACCCAGTTCCCGACCGTTCGCGCGGTCCTGTTCCAGGTCGACGGCCGGACCGTCACCACGTTCGGCTCCGAGGGCATCCAGCTCGACGGCCCGCAGGCCCGGTCGGACTTCCGCGAGCAGCTGCCGACGATCTTCGTCGACCGGCCGGCGTTCGGTGCCGCGGCGGGCAACCCGGCGCGGGTGACCGGCAGCGCCGACGTGTTCGAGGCGACGTTCCGGATCGCGATCCTCGACGGGGCGCGGAAGGTGCTGACCGACCAGCGCGCGATGGCGAACTGCGGCGCCGGCTGCGAGCCGCGCGGCACGTTCGACGTGCGGGTGCGCTACGACGTCCCGCGGGCGCAGTGGGGCACGCTGCGCGTGTACTACGGGTCGGCCAAGGACGGCAGCCCGCAGGACATCCGCGACTACCCGGTCTGGCTGACGCCCGCCCCCTGAGTCCGTCTCCGCGGACGAGTGCTATCATCCGCAGGCTCTGTGAAACGAGCACCTCGGTCGGGGCGTGGCGCAGCCTGGTAGCGCGCATCGTTCGGGACGATGAAGTCGGAGGTTCAAATCCTCTCGCCCCGACCAAACCTAAGCCGCCACGCCACCGTGGCGCTGGCGACATCGTCGGGCCCGCCCGATTCCTGGATGACTTCACGACGGCGCTCGGGTTCGAGCGGCTGGTCGTCCACGGGCATTCGATGGGCGGTCTCGTCGGTGGCGTGTTCGCCGGGCGGGTCTCAGATCGCGTCGAACGCCTGGTGCTCACGTCCGCGCCGCTTCCGGGTCTTCCCGACCCACCGCCGTTCCCGAGTGCTTGGCGCGTCGGGCTTCGCGTGGGACGACCCGTGGCTGACGTCCTGGTCGGCGCCGGTCTCCGTCTGAAGACCGACGCGTGGCGGCGCCGGGTCGATGCTCGGGACCCTCGCCTCGGGTCGGAGCTGTCCCGGATCTCGCCTGAGCTGCTGTCGCTGATCGCCGACGAGATGGGGCGCCTCGTGCTCCCCTGGCGCGTCGAGGGAGCTGTGGACGCCGCCCTCTCGATCCTTCGCGCGCTGACCGTGGATGAGGCCCGCACTCGCGGGAGGACGACGTACCGCACGAACTGTCCGAACGTGATCGGGTGCCCGTCGCGGGCGGCAAGGTTGGCCACGACGATGTTGGCCGAGGCGCCGACGATCGTCAGATTGCCGCCGAGACACGCACCGAGCGCCAGCGCCCACCAGAGGGGCTCCCCATCGAGCCCGGTCGCGATCATCTCCTCGACGATCGGGATCGCGGTGGCCGTGTACGGGATGTTGTCGACGATCGCGGAGCCAACGGCGGAGACCCACAGGATGCCGATGGTCGCGAGCTCGAGGCGTCCATCGACGACGTCGGCGAGGGCGTTGGCCACGGTGCCGACGATTCCGACGTGGACGACGGCTTCGACGAGCATGAACAGGCCGACGAAGAAGAAGAGCGTGCTCCACTCGATGTCGCGCAGCGACTCGTGCGGGTCGAGCGGGCCGACGAACATCAGGATGGTCGCCCCCAGCAGTGCGATCGTCGCCGCCTCGACGCCGATCACCGAGTGGAACAGGAAACCGATCAGCGTCAGGCCAAGGACCGCAAGGGCGCGGTACATCAGCGGCCGATCGGTGATCGCGGCCGCAGGATCCAGGGTCGCGATCAGGTCGAGGCGGTAGTCGTCGTCGGCCATCGAGCGGCCGAACATCCACCACAGCATGGCCAGGAAGACGACCATGATGATGACGACGACCGGCGCCAGGTTGAGGAGGAAGTCCGCGAAGCTGAGGCCGGCGGCCGAGCCGATGAGGATGTTGGGCGGATCGCCGATGAGGGTCGCTGTCCCGCCGATGTTCGAGGCGAAGATCTGACTGATCAGGTACGGGAAAGGCGAGACCTTGAGCGTGCGGGCGATCGACAGCGTGACCGGGGTCAGCAGCACCACCGTCGTGACGTTGTCGAGGACCGCCGAGAGCACCGCGGTGGCGACCGCGAGCATCACGAGCAGCCGGAACGGCTCCCCGCGAGACCGGTGGATGGCCACCCCGGCGACGTACTCGAAGAAGCCAGTCTTGCTGAGTCCGCGGCAGTACGGCACCGACATGTCCGGCGCGGACTGTTTGAATTCTCTCGCATAGCCACCGCGAGCCGGGGGTGTCGCCGCGCTCGTACCGGAGTCCGCCATGCCAGGGCTCGAAGATGTGCTGCTCAAGAACGTCTCGTAGTCCAATCCCGAGCACGCTCGACCACCATGCCGAGCAGGACGTACCCCGTGCTGTTGTACGCGAAGAACGCCCCGGGCTCGAACCCAGCGGGATGTCGGCGACGCTGGCTACGGTGTCGGCCGGCGTGGCCGCCTTCATAGGATCAAACCCCGGCTGGTCCGTGAAGTTCGCGATCCGGACGAGTGGCTGAGCAGGTGCTCGATCGTGACCACATCCATCCGTCGGGGCAAGTGTCCACGTAGTCGCACACTGGGTCGGTCGTCTTCAACAACCCTGCGACGCGAGCATCAGAACGGCCATGGCGTGAATTGCTTCGTGACGGAGCGAGGCGGAATTACGTCTTTGGCGTGGAGTGGTGGTCGATGAGGTGGCGGTCGATCGAGATCGCCCGGAGCTCGCGGGTGAACGCGGTCTCGGTGCCGGCGCGGAACCGGATCCCGCGGCCTTGAGCTCGGCGAGGTCGCCACGCAGCAGCAGGGCATCGAGTGCGATCGACGCGACGATGACGGCCTCGGGCACGACGCCCTTGCCGGAGCCTGCCGTGCGTCCGCCGTTGTCGTGGTGCTCGATGCTCACCGTGCGGCTGTTGAGGAGCGCGTTGGGTAGCGGTCGTCCCAGGCGCCCGAGGGGTCCCAGTTGCCGTTGCCCAGGATGGTCGCTGAGCCGCACGTACTGTTGGACGTGGGCGGTGGTCGGGTGGCCGGCGCGGCCGCAGCCGTAGCCGACGCCGAAGGTGGTCGAGGCCTCACGTCCGTCGGTCGACGTGAACGCGGCGTCGGTCGAGCGGAGCGTGCCGACCATGCGGTGATGGACCAGAGCGATGAGCGGTGCCGGGTGGCCGGCCGTGAACTTGGGTGAGCCGACCCAGTAGATCGGTGCTCACCTCACGCCCCGCCAGAAGGCCGAGGCCTCGAGTCCCAGGAGCGCACAGATCGCGCCGAGGACGGGCAGGAGGATGCCAGGGGCGATGTCGTAGTCGGGGACGCCGACATCGAGGACGAGGAGGACGACCACGACGAGCGTGAAGGCCGTCGCGGCACCGACCCGGGCGGAGGAGTAGACGTCGGCCCGCGTGCGGCGCTCCGCATCGTCGCTGCGCTCACTGCCCATGCCGGTGCGTTCGGTCGATCCAGGCATCGACGAGTGAGCGGCAGCACGAAGCGGTCGAGGGCGCCGCCCATGACGACGCCAGCGAGGAACGCGAGGACGATCTCGACCGCGCTCATCGGGCCGCCGAGGCGTTGACGGCGCGGACGTACCCGGTGGGGGGAACCGGGAGTCGGTGTGGATCGGACCAGCGCGCCGTCATGCCCACAAGCGTGCGTGGCGACGGGTCCGCGGTTTCTACTTCGGTCGATTGGGCCATGCCTACGGAGCAGGTCTCGCGGCGCGGATCATGCCGAGTGATCACGCGGGCTGAGTGAGTGCCAGTGCAGATCAGGTAGGGCGACCAGCGCGACGGCAGTCCACCCGAGCGCGGCGACCGCGACGAACATCGGCGGAGGGCCGAAGAAGAGGACGATGCGACGTCGAGACGACGGCCGACGCGACGGCGAGCGCTGAACGCGTCGCGCGCCGAACAGAGCAGCGGCGCGGCCGTACGACGAACTCGACGAGCGACGCGATCCAGAACGCGCTCGCCACGATGGTCGCGCTGTCGGAGCGAGCGGCAGGAGCCACGACCGCGCCGCTGTCCACGCGCCAGTCGCGGTCTACGGTCGGGCGGCCACCATGCAGGCGCCGCGATGACGCCCGCGTGTCCGACGCAGTGTACAGCGCGCGGCGAACCAGACGACTCGAACGACCTGATCGACACGGGCGACTCGAAGCACGACGGACCAGACGACATCGGGAACAGCCGTCGCTCGAGCACGGTCTCAAGTCGCGTTCAGAAGTGCAAGGCCGCGATCGGCAACACGGGCAGCCGTACCGGGCGTCACGCGGGCACACCAACGCTGCACCACGCGCGGCACGGAGATCCACGCGCGCGGTCACGCGGGACCGCAGCCCAATTGCGATCGCCGATCCATCGGTGCTACGGGCCGCCAGGAGCCTGCCAGCCGCGGGTCGACATCGGTCGCGATCGCCGTCGGCGTGGCGCCTCCTCCAGCAGGACCGCTCGACGAATTGAGCCTCGAGCAGCGGCCGATGTCCCGGCGTTCGTCCTCTCGAGCTACGAGCGGCTGCCCCAGCTGCAGCTGCTCACCTGACATGGCGTGACAGCGACTCGACCAAGGGCCGCATCTACGTCGACCGATCGGCGCGGTCCGATTCGACCGGTTCGCGACCGCGCAGCGACTGAGCCTCCAGCTCACGGTCCTGAGCGGGAACACCCAGAGCGGCGTGGCGACCGTCGGTTCCGACAAGGTCTGGATCGAATCGGACGAGCCGAATATCGGAGAGACCCGCGCGTGTTCCTTCGAACCATCCTCAGTCCCGCCGACGAGTGGCCACTGGCTGCGAGATGGAGCGCGACTCGAGTGATGTCGGCACTGGCACCGCGGCAGCGGGCTGGCGGTACGTCGGTATCGAATACGTCGCGGGGCGCCCCACGCACGATGTCGCGTGTGTCGGCGATCTCTGGATCGACTGGAACAATGCTTACTGCGGAAACTGAGTATATGCAGATGGTCAGAAGTAGAATCAAATTATAGGAGTGTTTCAGAATGTTAAAAGTTTTGAGAAGTAATAATAAATCCGGATTATTAGATCTAGATGATATTGATACGTGAGCACTACCTTTCATTAGGTATCACAGAGAGGAGAAATACAGACAGGAGTAAATAAAACTAGAGGCGAAGTATGGACGGAAGGAGAGAAAAATATATGACGTTGGATAAAGCAATGGATCCGAGATATACGATGACGATGAGAGAGATGGATAGGACAAGTTCATTAGGAAATGAGGGATGAAGGCAATGATGGACGATGCACAGTATAGAAAGGAAGAGGTTGTGATTGAGGGCATGATATTGTGATACGATGGAACACCAGTGATTAGCTGTTTCATGTAGTATGATGTACTTCTATATCTGTAGATGGTGTGTTATAGTTATTATGGATATTATTAACGTGAAGGCGTTTATCTAGATCGTTGGCCCTGATCGTCGAGCAACGCTCCGATCGTTCCCCCGACCCACTGTCGTTGAGGCCCTTGCATTCGCTGGATCATGGGCGTATAGTGAACCACATGGTTCAGTATACGAGCGGGCCACTCGATGCCTCCTTCGCGGCGATCTCGGACGCCACCCGACGCGGCGTTCTGGAGCAGCTCGGACGTGCCGATGCTTCGATCTCGGAATTGGCCCTGACGTTCGACATGACCCTCACGGGCATGCGGAAGCACGTCGGCGTCCTGGAGCACGCCGAGCTCGTCACCACGGAGAAAGTCGGGCGCGTGCGGACCTGCCGGCTCGGCCCGCGCCGACTCGAGGAAGAGACGGCATGGATCGAGCGGCACCGCCGGCTCTGGGACGCGCGTTTCGACGAATTGGACAAGGTCATCGAGGAACTCGAACGGAAGGAGAAGGTCGATGGACGCAACGAGAGCGAGTGAGCCCACCCTCATGAAGAACCGTACGACGGTGGAGCGGACGTCCGAGCGTGAGCTCGTCGTCACCCGAACCGTCAACGGCCCGGCGCGCCTCGTGTTCGAGGCGTGGACCAAGCCCGAGCTGTTCAGGCAGTGGTGGGTGCCGAAGTCGCTCGGAATGTCCCTGCTTTCCTGCGAAATGGATGTTCGTGTCGGGGGCACGTACCGCTTGGAGTTCGCATTCGGGGACTCACAGTCGGCGGCGTTCTTCGGCACGTACAAGGAAGTGACACCGCACTCGCGCCTCGCCTGGACCAATGAGGAAAGTGACGAGGGTTCCGTCACGACCGTGACCTTCGCGGAAGAAGGCGGCAAGACGTTGCTGGTCATGCACGAGCTGTATCCCTCGAAGGAAGCTCTTGACGCCGCCGGCACCGGGGCGGCGGATGCGATGGGAGAGACGTTCGAGCAACTGGACGAGCTGCTCGTCACCCTGGGCGCGTAACACCAGACGGATCCTCGCGTCGTGCACGACCCCTGGGCGCCATGAGGCAGGTTCCGTCGGGTCGACCTGCCACGGTGCCCGCGGGGGTTGACAGTCGAGAAGCGTAAGTCGTAACTTACGGTACGTGAATACTTACGCATCGATCATGGACGCCGTCGGTGACGGCACGCGACGGGCGATTCTCGAGCGACTGCTCGAGCGGCCCGCGGCGGTCGGCGAGCTGGCGGCCGGGCTGCCGGTGAGCCGCCCGGCGGTGAGCCAGCACCTGCGAGTCCTGAAGATGGCCCGCTTGGTGACGGATACGCAGGTCGGCACGCGCCGCATCTATTCGGTCGATCCGGAGGGCGTCCGCGAGGTGCGTGAGTACTGGGAGCGCTTCTGGTCGCAGGCACTGGCCGGCTTCAAGGCGGTCGCCGACACCGAAGCCGAGCAGCGGGCCGGCATCGGCCGCAAGGAGAGTTCTGATGGCGATCGAGGTTGACGTGGAGGCTGACGTGGCGCTGGTGGTTCGCAGCTCGGTGACGGTGAAGCTGCCGCGCGACACGGCATTCCGGCTATTCACGGAGCGGATGGGCAGCTGGTGGCCGCTGGCCACCCACTCGGTGTTCCATGCCGAGGCGGTGGCGGTAACGATCGAGCCCGTCGTCGGCGGCCGCGTGTACGAGGCGACCGCCGATGGCCGCACTTCCGATTGGGGCACGATCACCGAGTGGCAGCCCGGGGAGCGCCTGGCGATGACGTGGCATCCCGGCGACGAGTCCGATCTGGCGACCGTGGTGGAGGTGACCTTCAGCGAAGCGCCCGATGGCGGCACGCATGTCGATCTGCTCCATACCGGCTGGGCGGTGCATGACGCCGAGGCAGCCGCGAGGGCCGCCGACTATCAGCAGGGATGGACGGCTCTGCTCGAGGGGTTCGCGAAGGCCGCCTGAGCGCGGCCGGGCAGCAGCCTCTCAGCTGGATCGGCCTGCCTCGAACGGCTCGCCGTGACCGGGCACGACCCGATCGGCGCTCAGGGCCGGACGTTCACCTACGCTACGGTCGTGGTGGAGCGTGATTCCGACAATTCCAGCGACTTCCGACCTTGGCGTCTCCGCGACAGCGGCCGGGTCGATGCCCGGCGCCGAGAGCTGTTCGCGATGGCCGCGCCGGTCTTTCGACGAGATGGATACCGCGGGGCGACGATCAAGGCCGTCGCCCACGCGTGCGGGCTCAGCCCCGCGAGCCTGTACCACTACTTCTCGTCGAAGGAGGACTTGGCGACCTACATCGTGCGCCGACCCCGGATGGACTGGGACAGCGTCTGGGTCGACCCGACGAGCGACCCGCTCGTGCAGCTCCGGCAGTTGCTCGACCTGTCGTTGGCAGAGCTCCCGAACTTCCTGCTCGCGCTGCGACTCGAGGACGAGATCGCCGGAATCGGCCGGGTCGATGGCACGCACGCCCGCTCATTCCGTGAAGGCGAGTCGATGACCGGTCGTGGCGCAGGGTCGAGGAGAGCCTGGCCCGTGACCGCCGCCTGGTGATCATCAGTGGCCCGGGCCATGGGGCCAGCGCCGATCCTGGGCATCGGTACTCGCTCGACGACTGTGCGGCAGCGGCCGGTGAGGTCCTTGCGGCGCTCGGCATCCAGGGACCCGTGGACTGGGTCGGTAATGCGTGGGGCGGGCACGTGGGGATCGTGTTCGCGTCGTCCCGGCCAGACCGGTGCCGGACCCTGATCACCTTCGGCACGCCGGTCCAGGCCTATGGTCGATCGCAGCGCCTCGTGTTCCGGACCCTGCTCGCGGTCTATCGCGTCGTGGGGATGGTGGACTACCTGGCGGGCGGGATCCGCGACGCCCTGCTGTCGCCCCACACGCGCTCGACCGATCCGGATGCTGTCGCGCGTCCGGGACCTCTGGACGCGATGAGGTAGGTTCCATCGGGCCGAGTGCCTCGCCCCGACCATCTCTACGCTGTCTTCGGTGGTCATCGTAGACCGGCCGTTCGGGCGACCACGTCTGTCGCTCGTCGCTACCCTTCAGGAGATGATCCCGGAAACGCGGTACGCCCGACTTGGCGACCTGCACCTCGCGTATCAGGTCGTTGGCAACGGTCCGCCCGACATCCTGCTCCTCGACCAGTGGTTCGGCAATCTCGATGCCCAGTGGGACGTGCCGCCGCTGGCGGCGCTCCGGGAGCGCCTGGCGACATTCGGCCGGCTGATCATGTTCGACAAGCGGGGGACGGGCTTGTCCGACCCGATCCCGACCTCCACGCTGCCGACCCTCGAGGAGTTCATGGCCGACATCCCGGCGGTGCTGGACACGGTCGGGTCCGAACGGGCGGCGCTGATCTCGAACATCGGCGGTGGGATCCTCGCGATGCCCTTCGCGGCAGCGCATCCCGAGCGGGTCTCGAGCCTGATCCTCGTCGATTGCTTCGCGCGGTTCCTCGAGGCGCCCGACTTCCCCATCGGGGCGCCGATCGCTGAGCTGGCGCCCGCCCTGGAGCTGGCTGAGGACGACACCGGCCGCGGGGTGATGATCGACCTGTTCGCGCCGTCTGTCGCCGGCGACGAGCGGATCCGCCGCTCGTGGGCGAGATACGAGCGTGGCGCGGCGACGCCCGGCAGCACAAAGGCGATCGTCCGTCTGATCTACGAGAGCGATGTGCGCGACGTCCTGCCTGCGATCCGTGTCCCGACGCTGGTCATCCATCGCGATGCCGCCATGGGCTTCAGCGTCGCGCACGGGCGGTATCTCGCAGGGCACATCCCGGGTGCCAAGTACGTCGAGCTGCCCGGCGCCGACAACCTCATCTGGGCAGGCGATCAGGATGCGATCGTCGCCGAGATCCAGGATTTTGTGACGGGCGTTCGACCGGTGCCCGATCCACGCCGGGTGCTTGCGACCGTGATGTTCACCGACATCGTCGGGTCGACACAGCTGGCGGCCGAGCTAGGCGACAGCCGGTGGCAGCGGCTGCTGGCGGACCACAACCGGATCGTCCGGCACCAGCTCGAGCGGTTCGGCGGGACCGAGGTCAAGGTCACAGGCGACGGCTTCTTGGCAACGTTCGACGGCCCGGCCCGGGCGATCCGCTGTGCCGCGGCGATCCGCGACGAGGTCATGGATCTCGGGCTCGAGATCCGTGCCGGGCTCCACGTGGGCGAGATCGAGGTCGTGGCGGGCGACATCGCCGGCCTGGCGGTCCACATCGCTGCAAGGGTCTCGGCCAAGGCCGGGGCCAGCGAGATCCTCGTCTCGAGCACTGTCAGGGACCTCGTCGTGGGGTCGGGACTGGACTTCGATGATCGCGGTACGCACGATCTGAAGGGTGTCCCCGGCTCGTGGCACCTTGTTGCCGTTCGACGCTGAAGCAATGCCACGCCTGCAGTCTCGTCCCTTCACCACGCCCGATGAGACGCGGACCTTTCCGCACGGCAGCGCCACGGTGCTCAAGCTCGACGAGGCCGTCGTTGGTCGTGCCGTCTACGAGCCCGGCTGGCGATGGTCGACGGCCATGCGACAGATCGCGGGCACGCCGACGTGCGAGCTGCATCACCTCGGCTACTCGATCTCCGGCCTCATGCACGTCGTGACGAATGACGGCCAGGAGCTCGACATCCTGCCCGACTCGATCTATGAGATCCCTTCGGGTCACGACGCATGGGTCGTCGGCGACGAGCCATGGGTGACGCTCGAGTGGACCAGCGCCCGAGAGTTCGGCGTGTCGCCCGAAGGGCCTGGCGAGCGGATCCTGGCGACCGTCCTGTTCACCGACATCGTCGACTCGACGGCGATCCTGCAGCGGGTGGGCGACGCGGCATGGCGGGACATGTTGGCGGCACACAATCGTCTGCTGCGCGAAGACCTCAACGTGTTCCGCGGGCGCGAGATCGCGACGACCGGGGACGGGTTCCTCGCGGTCTTTGACGGCGCGACCCGTGCCGTCCGCTGTGGCCTCGCCATGACGCGCTCCGCTCGAAGGGCGGGCTTGGCGATCCGGGTCGGCCTCCACACGGGAGAGGTCGAGATGGAGGGGCCCGATGCCCGGGGTGTCGCCGTCCACGCAGCCGCGCGAGTGATGTCGTTCGCCACCGCGAGCGAGGTGCTTGTCTCCTGGACGACCAAGGACCTTCTCGAGGGCTCCGGGCTGACTCTCGAGGATGCCGGAACGCACGAGCTGAAAGGGCTCGACGGCCAACGTCGCCTTTTCAGGCTCATCCCCGCCGGTGACCTGGCGTGACTGATCCCCGGGCTACCGACGAGACGCGCATCGATCGCTGGCTGTGTGCGGTCCGCCTCGTGAAGACTCGCCCCCTTGCGACCCGATTGTGCGAGGCCGGCCATGTCCTCGTGAATGGATCTCCGGCAAAGCCGTCGACAAAGCTTCGCGCAGGCGATCGGGTGGAGGCCCGCATCGCGGATCGCGAGCGCGTCGTCGAGGTCGTGCGGCCGATCGAGTCGCGTGTCGGGGCACCCGTCGCCGCGACCTGCTATGTGGACCACAGCCCGCCGGTCGTGCGCGAGGCCGGGCCGGAGATCGTCCTCATCCGTGGGGAGGGCCGTCCGAGCAAGCGTCTACGGCGCGAGCTCGAGCGCCTGCGCCGGGCCGCCCCCGGCTGAGCGCCTGCCGTCGGGCCGCATCTCCGTAGCGGCAAGCCGCTACATGATCGACTCGTGGAGGAGCTCAGCCTGTCGGCGCTGTCGCCCGAGTCGTGAGCCATGCGACGAACAGGTCGGACACGAGGTCCGCAGCCTGGACCTGGCTCCTGCCCGTCGCTTGGAGGCCCCCGATCACCCACGTCCCGAGCACGGTCGTGACCACGGCAACCGCATCCTCGTCATCGGCGAGGGGACCGAGGGCGGCACGGATGAGCGCGTCGAGCTCCCGGTAGAAGCGCTGTTCGGCATCGGTCCACAACCCGACGCCAGGCTCGCGCTGTGAGGCTCGCCACCACGGCTCGCTGCGTTCGAAGAATGCGGCCAGCTTGTGGACCAACAGGTTGATGCGGTCCGCGAGGTCATCGACGCCGTCGAACACGTCGGGCGTCGGCATCTGGAGGTCGCCCAGGATCCGCGCGATCACCTCAGCCGCCAAGGCGTCGAGAGACCCGAAGTGGTTCGCGACCGTGCCGGGCGCGACGTCCGCCCTGCGGGCGATGTCCTGCATGGTCGTGGCTGACACACCTTGCTCCTGGTACAAGGCGAGCGCGGCATCGACGATCCGCCGTCGTGTGTCGGCTTGCTGGACAGCGCGTTTGCCGAGGCTGTAGGAGCGCGGCACGGGTTTCCTTCTAATCTATTGACTTGTTGATGGAGCCAATATAACGTGGCCTGGCCAAGTCCGCCAGCCCCGACGGGTGGCCGTCCTTGGCATCTGCCCTGGAGGCATGATGCGGACCTTCGCGATGTCCGTGGTCGGCGCAGCGTACGCCGTGATCGCGGCGACCTTTCTTGTCTTCGCCGCGCAACCGTTCGCCGCGGACTTCCTCGCGGTCATCAGCGCGTTCGTCGTCCTCTTCGTCGTGATGGGTCTCGCCTCGGTGGCCTGGCCGGGTGCCCGGGTCCGTCCGTGGTTCTGGCTCGTCTCGACCGTCGTGGGGCTCCTCGTGCTCCTGTTCAATGGGTTCTACGCGCCGTACGCCCTGACCCATCCGGCCGACGCGCTGACCTTCGTGACCACCCTCGGCGTCGTCGTGGCGGGCATCCTCGTCATCGTCGGCAGTGTGACGGCGTGGCGCGAGGTCCGGGGCGCGGGGGTCGTCTGGGACGCCCGTGGTCGCGCCGGCCTGGTGGTGGCCGGCGTCGTCGGGCTCGTCCTCGGCGCGAGCGCGACATCCGTGTTCGCGGCGGCGTCCATGGCCACGGGACCGGCGATCAGCGAGCCACCCGCAACGACGGCCACGCTCCTGGCGAGGGACACCGTGTTCGTCGGCACGCTCGAGGCCGCGTCCGGGGAGGTCCTGGGGATCCTCGTCACGAACGAGGATCCATACGCGCACTCGTTCGACATCGACGCGCTCGCGATCCACGTGCCCCTGCCGCCGAGCTCCACGACCTTCGTCGCCGTGCAGCCGACGAAGGGCGGCCCGCTCCCGTTCTACTGCGGCGTCCCGGGCCACAAGGACGCCGGGATGGTCGGCACGATCGCCGTGCCCTGAGGGAGGACCGACCGATGACCTGGACCGGACTCTACCCGTGGCTTCTCGTGCTGCACGTGTCGAGCGCCCTTGCCTTCCTCGCGGTCCACGGGGTCTCGATCGGTGTCTGGTGGCGCGTCCGACGCGAACGCGACCGGGCGAAGCTGGTGCCCTTGTTGGAACTGTCGTCGAGCTTCATGACACCGATGTTCATCGTGGGGCTGGCGCTCATCCTCAGCGGCATCCTCGTGGGCATCGCCGCGGCGTGGTGGTTCAACGGCCAATGGTGGCTGTGGGCATCGATCACGTTGCTCGTCCTGATCGTCCTCCTGATGCACCCGCTCCTGGCGATCCCGATGCAGATGGTCCGCCGCAGCCTCTGCATGCCGACCATGTACGACGACAAATACGGGACCCTCGCTGAGCCCGTCGACGACGCCGAGCTGGACCGGCTGTTGCGCGATCCACGCCCGACGGTCGGCGCGACGATCGCGATCGTCGGGATCGTCCTGATCACCTGGCTCATGGAGACCAAGCCGTTCTGAGTGATCCCCCAAGGAGGATGTGGTGGTTATCGACACGACCCTTGAAACGGCTGGCCGCCGGTCGGCGCAGCTGGCCGCGGGCCTGACGATCGGCGGCGCCGCGAGCCTCGCCACGTTCTTCGCCGCGGGCCAGCCCTGGGGAACCATCAATGACCTGTCGGCGATCGCGCTCGCGGCGAGCACGGTGCCGATCGCCGTCGGGCTCGCACGGCGGAACCCACGCTCCATGGCGCTCAGACTCGGCGTCGGCTTCGACGCCATCGGCGCCATCACGACGTCGGCGTACACGGCATTGCTGATCGCTCGCCGGATGACGTTCGACGAGAGTCTGCTTGGCGTCGTGGGCGGCCAGGCGCTGATCGGCTGTTGGCTCGTCCTCATCGGTCTGGCCGCGTGGCCCGATCCCGCGGCGCGACGCCTCGCGGGCCTGGCGATCACGGGCGGGATGGGCTTGCTGGCTACGGCGGCCGGGATCGCGACCGGCGGCATGGAGAGCCCGCTGGCATACGTCGGGTTCGCTGCGGCGTTCATCGGGACGCTCGGCTCGTATGCCCTGCTCGGTCGGCGGTCGGTCGCCCGTGCCCGCGTGCCCTCGAGTCGAGCCCGAGCGATGTCCTCGACATGAGCACCTGGATGCGCGTCGCTGGTGCGGCCTCGCTGGCGAGCTCCGCGATCGCCGCGGTCGCTGTGGTCTTGTTGACCCTGATGTTCATCGCGTTCGGCCTCGGCGCGATGTCGCCCGGACAGACGGTCGGCCGGATCAATGACGTGCTGACCCTTGTCGTGTACTTGCTCGCGTTGCCCGGCGTCATCGCCACCGCGGTGTTGCTTCGCTCTCGCCGGCCCGGGCTCATCCTGGTCGGGGTGCTGGTCGCGGTCGCGTCGATCGGCGTCATCTGCGCCTTGCAGTGGCAGCTGGTCACCGGCGTCCTGACGTTCGAGCAACAGATCGGCCCCGTCTCGGTCGCCTTCCTCGCCCTGGGCGTTTGGTTCGTGTTGTCTGCGTACGTGGGCGGGGACCGTCTTGGGTATGGCGTCGGGATCGGTCTGCTGGCCGCGCTCTATGTCGGCTATCCCCTGTTGGCATACCGTCTCGGACGGTCGCTATCGGGGAGGACTCGGTCACTGTCCCACGTGTAGATCGGAAGACTCGATCTCGTCCTGTCCTCACTGGGTCGGCAGATCGCCTGTGTAAATCAGACTTGACATCCTGTCATGTAGACCATACATTCGGGATGTCAAGAACGTTTTACATCGGAGCGGCCAATGTCCTACGAAGAGAGAGGCCAGTGGGTCTATCTCGTCACCATCGTGCTCACGTACGCCGCTTACGTCGCCATCATCCTGAGCCGGGCAGCCGGGACCGCGCCGGCTGACATCGACTACGTCCCGGTGATGCTGGCGGCGATCGGCATCGGCATCGCCCTCGCCATCGTCGGTCGCATCGTGGTCGAGATCGTCGGCCACATCTCGTCCGAGATGGCGGGTCACGAGGAAGGCCACGAGGCGGACGTCCGCGACCGTGACATCGGGCGCTTCGGCGAGTACTTCGCCGGCACGGTGCTCGGCGTCGGCATGGTCGTCCCGTTCGTCCTGACGCTGGCGGAGTTCGACTACTTCTGGATCGCGAACGCGATGTACCTCGCGTTCGTCGTGTCGGTGGTCGTCGGGGCGGCCGTGAAGCTCGTCGCCTATCGACGAGGCTTCTAGGCCGATGGGCAGGCCCACGAGGGTCAGCAACCAGATCCGACGGTTGCGGTTCGAGGCCGGCGAGATGACCCAGGCCGAGCTCGCCAGGCGGGTCGGAGTCACACGCCAGACGATCATCGCCATCGAGCAGGGTCGCTACTCGCCGTCGCTCGAGATGGCCTTCCAGATCGCCCACGCCCTCGACGTCACGCTCGACGACGTCTTCCGATACGAGCCACCCGAAGGAGCAAAGCCATGACCACGCCCACCACTGCCCGCGGTCGCCGCGCGCCCCTGCCACCGCGGTGGGTCATCCGTAGCTTCTGGAGGATCCACCGCGCCATCTACTCCGTGACGGGCGGCAGGTTGGGGCTGCGCCGGCCGACGCCCAAGGGGTGGGGGATGATGCGCCTCACCACCACCGGGCGCCGCTCGGGCAGCGAGCGGCACGCCATCCTCGGCTACTACGAGGACGGTCCGAACCTGGTCACCATGGCCATGAACGGCTGGGGCGAGGCGGAGCCGGCGTGGTGGCTCAATCTGCAGGCGAACCCCGACACCACGGTGGAGCTGAGCGACGGCCCGCGCGCGATCCGCGGCCGTGCGGCCACCCCGGAGGAGCGGCCCCGCCTGTGGGCGCGCTGGGCGGAGTACGACGGCGAGGAGGCGCTCGCGAGCTGGGCAGCGCGTCGACCGCGGGAGACCGCGGTCGTCATCCTCGAGCCTCGGCCCTCAGCGTGACCGATCGATGACGGCCCCGTTGAGCACGGCGGCGAAGCGCTGGGCGATCGAGGGCCAGCCGTAGCGCTCGACCGCGACGGCGTGCCCGCGGGCGCCGCGGCGCGCTCGTTCGGCTGGGTCATCGATCGCCTCGAGCAGCGCGGCGGCGAGGTCGCCGACGTCGTCGGGCTCGACGAGCCAGCCCGTCTCTCCGTCGGCGATGATCTCGCCAGGGCCGAAACGGTCGACGGCGATCGGCGGAACTCCGCACGCCATCGCCTCGACGAGCACGAGGCCGAACTGCTCGCGAACGGAGGCCAGCGCGAACACGTCGGCGACCGACAGGAACGCCGGCACCTCGAAATGGTCGTACCAGCCGGCCAGGAAGACGCCGCGCAGGCCGAGCCGGTCGATCGTGTCGGCCGGGTGCTCCCCCTCCCACTCGCCCGGATGGCCGCCGACGATCACGAGACCGGCGGGAGTCCGCGCCCGGTCACGGGCCTGCGCGAAGGCCTCGATGAGCAGCGGAAGCCGCTTGACCGCGGTGAACCGGCTGACGGTGAGGACGACGACGCCGTCGACGATCGGCACGAGGTCCTCGGGGCGGTAGCCCACGCTGCCGGGGCGATGGTCCGCGCGCCAGCCGCGCGGCGCCTCGACGAGCGCGCCTTGCCATAGCGCGGCGCGATCGATCTCGTGACGGACGAAGACACGCGGGTCGAACCCATTGGGCAGCACGACCAGGCGGCTGGCGCCGAGGCCGAGCACGGCGTCGGCGCGCGAGATCTCCGATGGCGATAGCACGACGAGCCGTTCGCACCTGTGCGCCCAGTCGCGCATCCGCCGGGCCCAGGCCGCAGCGTGGGTCCAGCCCGGCGGCGGTCCGCCCGCGATCTCCTCGAGCATGAGCAGCTCGGTGCCGTGCAGGTGGCCGATGACCGGGACGTCCGGCGCGACGCGCGACGCCGCCTCGTGGATCGGGGTGAGGTGGTGGAGGTGCAGCGCATCGGCATCGGCGGCGCCGGCGTCGGCCAGTACGCGCGCCCATGCCGTCACCTGACGCTCATAGGCGTCGTCGTCGAGCGCGGCGAACACCCGGTCCGGTGCGCCAGGACGGTCCTCGTAGGACGGTTGCAGGGGCGCGGCCCCCGGTGGCGGATCGAACGGGTACGGCGAGGCGAGCGCCTCGTCGAAGGACACCGGGTGGATGTCGAGGTCGGCGTAGAAGCGCGCCGCGTCCCCGAATGCCCCGAGATCGGTCCGCGAACCCGAGACGACCGTGACGTCCCAGCCGAATGACGGGAGCTCGAGCGCGAGCGCGCGGGCGACATGCGAGGAGCCGCCCCGGGGGAAGAACTGGAGCGCGCTGAGGACTCGTCGGCGGCGAGGCATCCGCCAAGTGTGAGGGACCTGTTAACGGTGCGGCGGTGCCTCCTGACCTACGCTGGGCGCGTGACCGAGCCTTCCACGAGCGAGTTCCGACCGTGGCGGCTCCGCGGCAGCAGCCGCCTCGAGGCGCGACGGCGAGAGCTGTTCGCGTCGGCCGCGCCGGTCTTTCGCCGGTACGGTTACCGCGGGGCGACCATCAAGGCGCTCGCCCACGCCTGCGGGCTCAGCCCGGCGAGCCTCTACCACTACTTCGGCTCGAAGGAGGAGATGGCGACCTACCTCGTGCGCCGACCCCGGATGGACTGGGACAGCACATGGGTCGACCTGACGACCAGCCCTGATCGTGCGCTAGCCGGACTGCGACGCGGCGAGCTCCGTCAGGCACTCGACGACGAGGGCGTGGTCGTCCAGTTGGGGGAGCCCGGAGACGATGACGACGCCGACGGGACCCCGGTCGGTCACGATCAGTGGGAAGCCGCCACCGTGCGGTGCGTACTCGGGGAATTCGAGCGACGTCGCCTCGGCGAATGATGTCCCGGCGACTTCGTACTGCAGGCGCTCGTACAGCGACGAGTGCCCGAACCGCTCGACGATCCGGGCCTTTCCCGCGATGTAGAGATCGTTGGTGGCATCGGTCCCGGTCCTGGCTGCGCGGAACACGATCCGTTCGCCCAGGCGGACCTCGATCGTCACCGACAGGCCGCGGTCGGTGGCCTTGCCCAGCAGCGACAGCCCAACGGCCACAGCATCGTTCTCGTCCAGCGACGGGAAGACGAGCCGTCGCTCCTGGTCGAGGAGCTCATCGAGCGTCGGATCCGGCTCTTCGGCGGTCATGTCGATCTCCTGCGGACGATGAAACGGCCCCGCCGCGGGACGCGACGGGGCCGTCTGCGAGTTCGCTGGCGGTAACGCTGTCAGCGAATGGCGCGGTGACCCTTGTAATCGGACTCCTGCGCCGATCGGGCGACGACCCGGAGGCTGCCGTCGGGGAAGAACCCGGTCCTGGTCTTTGCAAGTGTCAGCACGGCGTCCGCGGCCGCGTCACCCAGCTCGAACAGGGCCTGGGTGCTGAGGTTGTTGATCGTGTCGCACGCCTGGTGGTAGCAGGGGTCGTACGGCGCGCCGGCGGTCCCGCCGTAGACGGCCGCCTCCTCCGCGGTCTTGATGCCCTCGGCCCCGCTGAACAGGCCGCCCGCGGGGATGCCGACGGCGATGAACGGGCCGTAGTCCGAGCGACCGTCGAAGGCGGTCGGTTCGGTCGCGAGACCCTGGCGAGGCGAAGTAGTCGTTGAAGACCTGCTCGATCTCGGCGGAGCCCGGCGGGCCCGGATCCGGCGTGTCCGAGCCGTCGCCGTCGTAGACGAACCGGACGTAGTTCGGAGAGCCGAGCATGTCGAAGTTCAGGTTGGCGAAGATCTTGGCGAGCTTGGCGTCGCTGAGGGTGTTCACGTAGTGCTCGGAGCCGAGCAGGTTCGCCTCTTCAGCTCCCCAGAACGCGAAGCGCACCTTCTGTCGCGGCTTGATCTTGAGCTCCGCCATCTCCTCCGCGATCTCGAGGATGGTCGAGCTGCCGCTGCCGTTGTCGTTGATGCCGGGGCCCTCGACCACCGAGTCGAGATGCGCGCCGACGACTACCACCTTGTCGGCGTCGCCGCCGGGCGAGTCGGCGATGACGTTCGTCGTCTTGGCTTCGAGGTCGACCACGGTCGACGTGAAGACCCGGACGACGACCGGGCCGGCCTGGGTCTGGTCGTAGAGCGCCAGCGCGTCAGCGAAGCTGAGCCCGACGACCGGGATGTCTACCGGGACGCCGAGCGTGCCGATGAACAACTCGGTACGGCCCGGGTTGCCCTTCGTTGAAGATGATGGCTGCGTCGTAGCCGGCAGCCTGCGCATTCTTCGCCTTGTCCTCGAAGAAGCAGGTGCCGCGCTGGATCAGCGCGACCTGGGCCCGGCCCGGCGCGGCGCGAAATCCGCGGGCTCGCAGCCTGAGGTCGAGCTCGGCTCAGGCGTCGGCGGGTTCACGATGTCGTTCGTCGGGACGAGCTGTCCGGTGACGTCGCCGCTGCCCGAGAAATCGAACGTGCCGGTCTCGTACTCCGTGGGGGTCGGCGATACCTGCGCGAGCTCGGCCGGGGCCAGCGCCTGGAAGAACGGGAACGTGAACTCCTGCACGGTCACCTTGTAGCCGGCCTTCTTGAGCGTCTTCTTGACGTAGTCGGCCGACGCGTCGTAGCCCGGTGTGCCGGAGGCACGGGTGCCGTCGTTCTGGTTGGCGATCCGCTGGAACACCCGCTGATGAGCGAGGATCCCGCCGACCGTCACGGCCTTGCGGAGTCGCGTGCTGTCGATGTCGTCTACGGCGGACGCGGGTCCGACGATGGTCAGGACGAGCACCGCCGCGACCAATAGGGCGAAGAGCCTGCGCATACATCCTCCTCCGGATGGGCCATCGATGCGCGATCACCGACTGTCGATCAAGCCGGGCTGGGACTCACCGCGCAGCGCCAAGTAGGGACAGTCTGGCCCTGCCCGGAGACGCGAGTCAAACCAAGACGATCGCGAGGGGCAGTCAGCTTCCCGAGGTGAGCGAGTCCTTGGCGGCCGCCGCCTCGCGGTCGATCTCGGCCGCGATCTGCTTGTCGATCGCCTTCTCGACGATGGCGTCCGCCTCGGCGAGCGCTGCCCGGATCTCGACCACCGCGGTGTCCTCCACGAGGGCGACGATGCCGGCGGTGTTCGGCTTCATGACCCCTGCCAGCTCGTCGGCCAGGCCCTCTCGATTGACGACGTTGCGCACCTTGCCGAGGGCCGCCCCGGCGGTGCCGAGCGCCGCCGCGCTGGCGAGGATCGACGGCGGGAAGATGACGCCGAGGATCGCCCCGCCGACCACGCCCCACTTGAGGCCGGTCTTCGTGCTGTGCTCGGTGACCTTGCCGAGGTGGACCTGACCCTCGGCGTCGCAGCTGGCGATGACGACGCCGTCGATCTTGAGCGGGCTGGTGCGCTCGATCTCCTGGAGCTGCGCGTAGGCGGCCTCGGCGTCGGCCATCGTCGGGAACTGCGCCACGATCAGCGAGTGCGCGCCGTCGGTGACGAGGCCGATGATGACCTCCTGCTCACCCGAGTCGGCGCCGTCGGTGGCGGCAGTGCCCGAGGCGCGGTGGGCTGGGAACCGGCGTCCTGGGGCGTCGTGTCGTCGGTCATGGTCTCCTCCTTGTCGTAGTCGTCGGTTCCATTTGAGCGTGTGCGCGACCGCGGGTCAACAGTGTCCACGCCCCGATGTCGGCCGGCCGGGTCGAGACGCCGAGACGACGCTCTCGACGGCGCATCTCGTCGCCAAGGTCGCATCGTGGCCGGGGACAAGTCGCAGCCGCCGGACGTCGGTCGCGGCGAGCCAATGGCCACGAAGCCGGTCGACGAGACGCCGACCACGACGCCTCCGGGCGAGGACGCCGCGGATGCAGGGCTCAGCCGAGCGGCGGTACCACGCAGCTGAAAGCGGTCGAGCCGGCGGCCCGGGCCGCGCTTGCGACCGCCGAGCCGCCGGCGCTCGTCGCGACGGCCGCCGCCGCCTCCTGGACCACCAGCGCGGTGACCATGCCGAACATCCCGTCGGGACCCTCGGCGTGCTGGAGGATGTGGCAGTGGAAGGCCCACGCCCCGGGCTCGGTGCACTCGATCACCGCGTCCCAGCGCTCACCCGGGTTCACCCCGAGGGTGTCGCAGGTGAAGGCCGCGCCGCCGAGCGGGTAGCCGTCGCGGGCGACGATGCGCATCGGCATCCCGTGGAGATGCCACGGGTGCATCATGTTGCCCTCGTTCATGAAGCGGATGACGATCGTGTCGCCGAGGTTCGCCACGATCGGCGAGGTCGCCGGGAAGCCGCGGCCGTTGATCGTGAAGCCGCCGAGGGCGTCGTTGCTGATCCAGATGATGTCCTGGCTCGCCCCGTACAGCGCGTCGTAGCGCTGCGCCGGGTCGCGCGGCTCGACGATGAACGCGCCGAGCAGCCCGCGCCCGACCTGGTCGGTCGCGTTGTGGTGGCTGTGGTACATGTGCGAGCCGGCGGGCTTGGCCACGAACTCGTAGGTGAAGGTGCCACCGGGCGGGATCGGCTCCTGCGTGATGTGCGGGACGCCGTCCATGTTGTTCGGCACCGACTGGCCGTGGAAGTGGATGCCGGTCGACTCGCTCATGTTGTTGGTGAAGGTCGCCCGGACCCGATCGCCCTCGACGACGGTGAGCCTCGGGCCGGGCCACGTGCCGTTGAAGCCGAGCGCCTGGACCGGCGGCTTCTCGGCATCGATATGGTGCTCCATCTCCTCGATGGTCAGCTCGAAGACCTTGACCCCGTCGACCAGCTGCGGCTCGAGGGGCTGGTTGCCGGTTCCGGTCATCGACGCGCCCTCGCCGCCGAGGAAGCGCTCGACGACCGCCAGCGCGTTCGCGTCGTGGTCGACCGCAGGCGCAGACGCACTGGCCGACGGCGCCGGGCTGTGGTCCATCGACGGTGAGGCTGACGGCGCGCCCGATGCCGCTGCCGAGCCGGATGGTGCCGCCGAGCCGGACGGCGCGGCCGAGCCACTGGCGGCCGGCGCCAGCGTCGGGCCGATCGTCCAGTTCGGTGCCGCGGCGGTCGGCGCGCAGGCGGCCACGCCGACCGCGACGAGACCGCCGCCGGCGACGCGGAGCAGGTCGCGGCGAGTCAGTGAGATCCGTTCTTCTGTGTCGACCCCCGCCTCCGTCGGACCGTCCGTGGGTCGCGCGTCGATGCGCTCGGTCGTCGGCATCGTGAAAGCCCTCCTGCTCGCATTCGAGCATACCGACCGGCATCGGGCGGTGCGCGAAGGCGCTAGCATCCGTCCCGATGGCCGGCCCGCAGTTCGACGTCATCATCGTTGGCGGTGGCTCGGCCGGATCGGTGCTGGCCAACCGCCTGACGGAGGACCCTCACACCCGGGTCCTCGTGCTGGAGGCGGGCCGCTCGGACTGGCGCCTCGATCCGTTCATCCACATGCCCGCGGCGTTGACCTTCCCGATCGGCAGCCGGTTCTACGACTGGCGCTACGAGTCGGAGCCCGAGCCGTTCATGCACGGGCGGCGCATCTTCCACGCCCGCGGCAAGGTCCTCGGCGGCAGCAGCAGCATCAACGGCCAGATCTTCCAGCGCGGCAACCCGCTCGACTACGAGCGCTGGGCCGCCGATCCCGGCATGGAGACGTGGGACTTCGCCCACTGCCTGCCGTACTTCCGGAAGATGGAGACCGCGCTCGCCGCCGCCCCGGACGACCCGTGGCGAGGTCACGACGGGCCGCTGGTGGTGGAGCGTGGTCCCGCGACGAACCCGTTGTTCGGGGCGTTCTTCGCGAGCGCCCAGCAGGCCGGCTACCAGTTGACCGACGACGTCAACGGCTATCGCCAGGAGGGCTTCGCACCGTTCGACCGCAACATCCACCGCGGCCGCCGGCTGAGCGCCGCGCGCGCCTATCTCCACCCGATCCTGCGCCATCGGTCGAACCTCGAGGTCTGGACGCGGCGGTTCGTGACGCGCATCGTGATCGAGGGGTCGCGGGCGGTCGGGGTCGAGGTCGCCCGCGGCAGCGACGGGCGCGGCGGGGTCGATCGCTACGACGCCGGCGAGGTGATCCTGGCCGGCGGTGCGATCAACAGCCCGCAGCTGCTGCTGCTGTCGGGTATCGGGCCGGCCGACCAGCTCCGCGCGACTCGGCATCCCGGTCGTCGCCGACCGGCCCGGGGTGGGCGAGAACCTGCAGGACCACCTCGAGGTCTACGTCCAGCACCAGAGCACCCGCCCGGTCTCGATGCAGCCCGCCGCGACGCAGCGCTGGCGGCGACCGTTCATCGGCGCGCAGTGGCTGTTCCTGCGCTCCGGACCGGGGGCGTCCAACCACTTCGAGGGCGGCGGGTTCGTTCGCTCCAACGACGACGTCGACTACCCCAACCTGATGTTCCACTTCCTGCCGATCGCGATCCGCTACGACGGGACGGCGGGGGCGAAGGGCCACGGCTACCAGGTCCATGTCGGGCCGATGTACTCGGACGCGCGCGGCACGCTCACGTTGAAGAGCGCCGATCCGCGCGAGCACCCGGCGCTGCTGTTCAACTACCTGTCCACCGCCCAGGACCGGCGCGAGTGGGTCGAGGCGATCCGGGTGGCGCGGTCGATCCTCGGCCGGCCCGCGCTGGCCGAGTTCGATGGCGGCGAGACGTCGCCGGGACCGGCCGTCCAGACCGACGAGCAGATCCTCGATTGGGTGGCGCGCGACGCGGAGACTGCGCTGCATCCGTCGTGCACGGCCCGGATGGGCGTCGACGAGCTGTCGGTCGTCGATCCGTCGACCATGCGGGTCCACGGGGTCGACGGGCTGCGCGTGATCGACGCGTCGGTGATGCCGTATGTCACCAACGCCAACATCTACGCGCCCGTGATGATGCTGGCCGAGAAGGCCGCCGACCTCGTCAAGGGCGACACGCCGCTGCCGCCCGATCCCCGCGAGTTCTACCGGCACGGCGTGTCGGAGCCGCCGCCGATCGACGCAGGCGGGTAGGCGCAGCCCGCCGGACCGGACATCGTCATCCGTCGACTCGGGCTCGTCATCCGTCGGGCGTGACTCGCCCACCCGCGTCCGCTGCCGCCCCCGACGTGGGCGTCGACCATCGGGGCACACCCCCACACCACGCCGTGACCGCCACCTAGAAAGGACCGCCCCGATGGCCCTCGCCCGCATCGCCGCCTATGACCCCACCGGCCCCCACGACCTCGCCGCCTTCGCGGCGGGGATCAGCGGTGTCGTCATCCGCCCCGAGGACGAGGCCTACGACGAGGCCCGACAGGTCCACAACGCCACGGTCGACCTCCGCCCGCTGGCCATCGTCCAGGCCGCGTCGGCCGCGGACGTCGCGCGGACCGTCGTGTTCGCTCGCGAGACCGGTCTCGACCTGGCCGTCCGCGGCGGTGCCCACAGCCTCGCCGGCTACGGCACGACCGACGGCGGCATCGTCCTCGACCTCGGCCTGATGAAGGGCCTCCACATCGATCCCGCCCGTCGGCTCGCCTGGGCCCAGGCCGGGCTGCGCGCCGGCGAGTACACCGCCGCGGCGGCCGAGCACGGCCTCGCGACGCCGTTCGGCGACACCGGCAGCGTCGGCATCGCCGGCCTGACCCTCGGTGGCGGCATCGGCTGGCTGGTCCGCAAGTACGGGCTGACGATCGATGCGCTCGTGTCGGTCGAGATCGTCACCGCCGACGGCCGCATCGTGGTCGCCAGCGAGACCGAGCACCCCGACCTGTTCTGGGCGGTCCGCGGTGGCGGCGGCAACTTCGGTGTCGTGACCCGCTTCCAGTTCCGCCTCTACCCGGTCGGCATGATCCTCGGCGGCGCGCTGTTCCTGCCGCCGACGCGCGAGGTCCTGCGCGGCCTCGAGTCGGCCGCCGCGAACGCGCCCGAGGCGCTCTCGACCATCTCGTTCCTGATGCCCGCCCCGCCCGCCCCGTTCATCCCCGAGCACATCCAGGGCAAGCCCACGCTGGCGGTGATGTTCGTCTACGACGGCGACCCGGAGTCGGGCCAGGCGGCCCTCGCGCCGTTCCGCGCGCTGGCCACGCCGATGGCCGAGCTCGTCATGCCGATGCCCTACGTCGGCATCTACCAGATGCTCGCCGAGGCCGAGAAGCGGACGCCGGCATCCCACCGCTCGCTGTTCCTCGACGCGCTCGATGACGACGCGGTCGACACGATCCTCGAGCGGATGGCCGACCCGAGCTCGCCGGCGGCGATGACCCAGATCCGGATCCTCGGTGGCGCGATGGCTCGCGTCGGCGCCGACGAGACCGCGTTCGCCCACCGCGACGCGAAGGTCCTGGTCGTGATCATCACGCCGTTCGAGGATCCGGCCGAGGCGCCGGTCCACGCGGCCTGGACGCAGGCCTACTACGAGGCGCTGCGCCCCGGCTCGACCGGTGTCTACTCGAACTTCCTCGAGGCCGAGGGCGAGACCCGCATCCGCGAGGCCTATCCCGAGGCGACCTACCAGCGCCTGGCCGACGTCAAGCGCCGCTACGACCCGAGCAACCTGTTCCGGCTCAACCAGAACATCCCGCCCGCTCCCCGGGCCTGACACCCAGTTCCCGTCGGACCCGGCGCTCCACGAGGGCGTCGGGTCCGCTGATTCTCCCCGCCTACTTCGCGGGCAGCGTCCTGCCGAAGGCGATGGCCCGCCCGACCCACTCGTCGAGCGCGGCGTCGTCGGCCACGACATCGGGCGGCAGCGTCGCGTAGCCCTTCATCGTCCGGCCCGCCATCGGCTCGAACGGGCCGGCACCCGGGAGCGCCAGCAGGGCCGTCCGGTCCTCGTCGCCGAGCCGGATCATCCACGACTGGGCGAACAGCCCGGTGACGAGGTTGCCGCCGACGAACAGCGCCGGGTAGCCGAACATCTTCCGCCGCTGGGCCTCCGGGAACCGGGCGGCCGTCGCGTCGAAGCGGGCGATGAGCTCCGGAGACGACTTCTCGAATGTCGGCATGACTCGACCTCAGATGCCCTCGATCCGACGGGGCGCCAGGCGCGGACCGTAGCGCGGCGCGCGGAGCCCGCTCGACTCCAGCAGGCGGACGACCAGCGCCCGCCGACCGCGGAACGGTTCGAGCAGCTCCAGCATCCGTGCGTCGGTCGCCCGCGGCTCGCCCGCGAGCGCGTACGCCACGAGATGGGGCAGGTGGTAGTCGCCGACACTCACCGCGTCGACGTCGCCGAGGGCACGCACGCCGACCTCGGCCGCGGTCCACGGGCCGATCCCGGGGATCGCCTGCAGCCGCGCCGACGCCTCGGCGTGGGGCAGGTCGACGACGGCCTCGATCGACCCGGCGTTGCGGGCGATGGCCCGGATGAGATCCGCCCGGCGACGCTCCACCCCGAGCGTGTGGTACGACCAGTACGGCAGCGCCGCCAGCGTGCGCGGCGCCGGCAGGACCCGCAGCCCGAGCTCGGGCGGGCCGGGCGCGGGCTCCCCGTGGAGCCGGACGAGCCCGTGCCACGCGCGGTGCGCCTCCGCGCCCGTGACCTTCTGCTCGAGGATCGCCGCGACGAGGGCGTCCATCACCGACCCCGTCCGCAGGATCCGGACCCCGGGGCGTCGCTTCGCGAGCGAGACGATCCGGGAGTCGTCGGAGTCGGCGAGCGTGTCGGTCCCGGCGCTGAAGAGCCGGGGCACGCGTCCGAGCGCGGCATCCGAACCGGGCCCCCAGGCGTCGGCGATCAGGCGTCGGCCGTCCAGGCGGAGGCCGACGGTGGCCACGCCGTCCGGCGTCCGGGTCGACCACCACGCCCGCCCGCTCGCGAGGCGGATCGTCCGGTCACCGTGGCCGCGGACGAGCGGGCCGAGCGAACCCCCGAGGTCGAGCGGGCCGTCGAGCTGCAGGTCGATGGTCGCGTCGGGACGGGGCACGTCGGGAGTCTGTCACGGATCCGACACGACGGCGAGGCGTCAGCATGTGCAGGGCGCACCCTGCTCGACGGTACGGTCGGTCACGACGTGCGACGCCCCAGAGTCGTCGCGGGCATGGCGCTCATCGCCACGCTCGCCGCGGTCGCCGTCCCCGGACCGGCGGGTTCCATCAGCGCACGGCTGATCGGGACCCCCTCCGCCGACCTGTTCGATGTGGAGAGGACGGCGTCGATCCGTGGACCGATGACGACGACATACACCCTCGATCCGGGTGCCCGCTCCGCCGGCACCGTGGATCGCGAGTCGACATTGCTCGAACCCAACACCGCGTACGCGCCACCGACGGCACGACCCCGGGCGGCCCAGCCCGCCGCTCGCCCCACGGTCGTGCGCAAGCCGACCTGGCGCCTCGACGACGACGTGTCGTGGTACGGCCCCGGCTTCTACGGCAAGCGCACCGCCTGCGGCATGGCGATGACGAGATCGCTGGTCGGGGTCGCCCATCGGAGCCTGCCGTGCGGCACCCGGATCACGTTCCGCGACCCGGTCAGTGGTCGGACGGTGACCGCGCCCGTGGTCGACCGCGGACCGTACGTGCGCGGCCGGACATGGGACCTCACGCGTGGGCTGTGCGTGCGCCTCGATCATTGCCACACCGGGGCGCTGTACTGGCGGCCGGCCGCCGGCTGAGCGCCCCCGCCATAGCCGCGAGCCCGGCCTGATGGCCGGGCTCGCATGGTTCGCGGTGGATGCGGCCGGAGGCCGCGGTCGCTAGCGGAGGACGAAGAACTGGTCGAGCGTGACCCTCGGGTGCCCGGCGGTGCCCGAGATCACGATCCGGATCGTGCGCGCGGTGCTCGTCGTGAACGAGCGCTGGAACACGATGCGCTTGTCGACGTACGTCGCCGAGAACAGGTTCACGGTCGAGGCGAGCGAGCCGTTGATGTACACGCGGGCGGTCCCGTAGATCGGACCGGTGCGGCTGAGCCAGCCGATCCGGTTGCCGGTGAACGTCAGCGACGCGCTGGCGTTCGCGGCCTGGCCCCACTTGGCCTTGCCACCGACGTAGATCGACGAGCTCGTCGTGCTCCAGGCCCCGGTGTACTTCACCGAGCTGCTGGACTCGCTGTAGCTCAGCGTGCGGAACGTCGGCGTGTACTTGCCCGAGCTTGTCAGGCCGCGGCCCTTGTCCTTGACCAGCACGCGGTAGCGATACGTCGCGGACGACGTGCTGAGGTTGGCCTGGTAGGTCAGGGTCGGGTGGTTGACGGTCGCGACGGTCGCGAACGCGCCGCCGTTGACCTGCCGCTGGATGACGTAGCCGGCCACGCCGCTGCCGCCGGGGTTGTCCGTGCCGGCGGTCCAGGAGATGCGCACGGGAATGCTGGACTGCCCGGTCCCGGCCACGATGTGGCTGACCGCCGCGACCGGGTTCGGCGGGGTCGCGTCCGAGTTCAGAGTCAGCTCGATGTCGTCCTGCACGGCTGACGCCGACACGTTGCCCAAGCTGTCGATGAATTTCACGTACACGGTCTTGGGGCCGAGGCCGCTCGAAAGCTGCCACGGCACGCTCGCTGCGTACGGGACGGGCGTGGCACCGGTGAAGTCGGTGCTGTTCGAGATCAGGACCGAGGCCACGGTCGAACCGGCGTCCGAGGCAGTGAGCCCAAGCGTGACGCTGATGGTGTCGGTCGTGGGGGCGCCACCGTTGATCTCGACCGTGCCGGTCGGGGCGGTGTTGTCGAGCACGATGGTGTCACTGATCGGGGTCGACCAGTTGCCAGCGGCATCGCGCCACTGGGCGTAGACACGCTCTTGGTGCCCTCGCCGCCGGACAGCGTCCAGGCGACCGGCGTGGTGTACAGGAACGACGTGGCGCCGGCCCCGTTGAGACGGCCGCTGCCGTCGGTGCCGCCGCTGTTCGACAGGCGGACGAGGCTCATGCCGCTGCCGACGGCCGGGTTGTCCGTCGCGGGGACCGCCACGGAGACCGCCGGGTTGGTCGTCCCGGCCGCGCCGGCGTTGATCGTCACCGTGCCGGTCGGCGCGGCAGCTGTCCGACGCGGGAAGCGGCATGTAGTTGTGCAGGAACACCTTGGCGTTGCCGCCGGCCGACGACGACAGGTTGTTCGCGTTGACGACGATGCCGCTGGCCGCCGTGACGACCTGCTTCGTGGTGGTCGAGTCGTCGATCAGGGTCTCGGTCGCACTCTTGATGAAGGGGACGCCACGCTGCGTGGTCTGCGTCGGGCGCGTCGCGGAAGACGAACGCGTCCGGACCGGTGAGCGGGGCCGAGCGGCGGTAGACCGCCCCGCCGCCGTTCGGCGAGGTGAGGAATACGTACGCGGTTTGGAGTTGCTCGCTGATGACGACCTGCGGCCTCGTGTCGCAGTCACCGACGGTGGCGACGAGGTAGGTATTCCAAGTCCCGCCCGGCGTGCGTCGGAAGAACGGGATGTTGCGGCCGGTCCTTGTTGGTCGCGCACAGCGTGGTCTCGGCGCGGGTCTTGCCGACCATGTAGACCGTGCCATCGCTGGTGGTCTTCATGTTGATGTGGTTGTCGGCTTCGTTGTTGACCAGGTTGGGCAGCTTGGGCAGCTCGACCTGGTCCAGTTGCCTTCGACGGTCGGGTCCGCCCCGGCCGCGATCGTCGCGAAGTAGTACCCGTTGTCCGTGGCGGCGGGCAGGTCGTCCTGGTCGCTCCAGATGACGCCGATCGTGTCCTTCGTCGGGCTCCCGAACGTGATGACCGCAGCCGAGTCGCTGCGCGACACGGCGCTGGCGCCCATCTCGGACTTGATGGAGTTGCCGACCTGCGACGGGAGCTGCGCGGCCGGCGTCCACGTCGCGCCGTCGGTCGTCCGAGTAGCTGTAGCGGACCTGCGGTGCCCTGCGGCCACACGGCCCACAGGCGACCGCTCGAGTCCTTGTCGATGGTCACGGTCCACGCGCCACCGCGGAACGCGGGAGCGGCCGTCGAGGCCGTGCCGGCGATCGGCACGTTCGCCAGGACCTGCGTGTAGGCGTCGGTGGTCGCGTTGTACGTGTACTTGAAGAACCGGACGTCGTCCGCCGTGGTGGGCACGGCGAACGGGTCGGCTGTTGTTGGGCATCGCCACGGACATCACGTACAGCGTAGTTCGTGGCCTCATCCCACAGGTAGTCGGCGTGCGAGTTGTCGCGCGCGTCGACGATGGTCGGCGTGCGGGGTCCACGTGGTCTTGTCGGCGCTCAGCTTCCAGATCCGGTTCTCCGACGCGAGGCGGCGACGAGGTGAACAAGAACATCCCGGCCCACCACTGGACGGCGCCGCCGTCCTCGTCGGTGTACCAGACCTTGGACTGCGGCTTGTCGCCGTTCGGACGGAACGCACCACCGCCGTAGGCGTGGTCGCGATATCCGTTCGTGACGGGCGTGCCGGCGAGGACGGTGCCGGCCGCGACGAGCGTCGCGAGTCCGGCTGCCGTCAGGACGGTCGCCAGACGACGGCGACCGGAGATCGGGGCTAGAGACATGGACGAGGGACCCCCTGGATGATTGCGGACGGCCCGGGGTCCGATAGGACCATGCGGAGGCGTCCCGATGAACGACTGGCCTAGCAGGATACGCGACCCGACGTAAAGTGGCGTTCAACGCCCCACGTTTCGGTGACGGTGGGCAACGTGTCACGCACCGCGGGCATCGGCGACCAGCTCCCGGGCCGCTGCGATGACCAGGTCGGGGCGGTCGGCCTGGATGACGTGGCCCGCGCCCCAGGCGATCTCGTAGCGCACGTTGCCGGGCGACAGCCCACCGTAGGCCGACTCCCACGCCGTCGCGATGGCCTCGTTCGTCGCGTCGTCGAGCCGGGGCTCGCCGCGCGGAGCGCGCAGCACGACGACCGGGACGCCCGAGACGTCGGCGTCGCGGAGCTGCTGCTCGGATGTCGGCCAGTCGAGGTCCTCGACGCCGGCGACCATGTCCCGCAGGCCCTGCGCCCGACCCTCGTACTCGCCCCGCAGGTCGCCGAGGAGCGGGTGGATCCAGTCGGTCTCGAGGTCGACCCCGAAGCCGTCGACCAGCACCAGGCCGGCCATGTCGTCGCGGAACCGATCGGCGAAGACCCGCGCGTAGGCCTCGCCGAGCGAGTGCCCGACGACCACGAACGGCGGCGACTCGCCGGCGGTCTCCAGCAGCGTCCGCAGGTCGTCGGCGGCGTCGGCGACGGTGTGTCGGCCGCGGGGATCGCTCGAACCGCGGCCCGCGCGGTCGTAGGCGCAGGTGCGGGTCGTCGCGGCCATGCCGTCGAGGACCGGGCTCCAGCCGGCGACCCCGTCGCCCATGCCCGCCTCGAGCACGATCGTCGGCGAACCGCTGCCGCGACAGTCGAGGTACAGCGAGCGCCCGCCGATGTCGACGCGCTCGCCGCCGCCGAGGTACGGCGCCGGGACGCGGTGGCGGGCGAGCCACGCCTCCGGGCCGCCGACCCGGGCGACGTCGATCGCCACGGCGATGGCCAGACCGGCGATCACGACCAGCGCGAGACGGAGCGGCTGGCGAAGGACGCCCATGCGCCCTACCGTAGCGGCATGTGCCGCAGCATCAAGACCCTCCGTCGTCCGGGTGAATCGGCGACGACCGGCGAACTGGAGGCCGCCGCCCGCCAGTACGTCCGCAAGCTCAGCGGCTATCGCGAGCCGAGCGCCCGGAACCGCGAGGCGTTCGAGTCGGCGATCGCCGACATCGCCCACGCGTCGCAGCACCTTGTCGAGGCGCTGGGCGTCGACGTCGAGGACGGTCCGAACAAGTGGATCGGGCGCGACGGCATGGTCCACCTGGAGCCGATCCGGATCCGCGGGTGACCACCGTCGCCGCTCCGTGGTGGGTCCGGCCGGGCCTCGGCATCGACGCCGACGACCGGCTGACGATCGCCGGCCGCGACGCCGAGCACCTCGCGCGGGAGCACGGCACGCCGCTGTTCGTCTACGACCTGGCGCGGTTCGCCGAGAACGCCCGCGCGATCCAGGCGGCGTTCGCACCGACCGGGCTGCCGTTCCACCTGCGGTTCGCGCTGAAGGCCAATCCGTCGCCCGAGGTGCTGCGCGTCTTCCGATCGCTGGGGCTCCCGGGCTCGCCCGAGTCGGTCGGGATCGACGCGTGCTCGCCCGGCGAGGTGGTGCGCGCGCTGGAGTGCGGCTGGCAGCCCGACGAGATCAGCTACACGGGCACGAACGTGTCGGAGCGCGATCTCGACGTGCTCCTGCTCCACGGCATCCACGTCAACCTCGACGCCATCAGCCAGGTCGAGCGGTATGGACGGCGCGCGCCTGGGTCGCGGATCGGCATCCGCATCGACCCGGCGTCGGGCGCCGGCTACAAGCCGCACCTCGAGTACAGCGGCGACCGACCGACGAAGTTCGGCATCGGTCTGGAGCGCTTCGACGATGCGCTCGCTGCGGCGGCCCGGCACGACCTGGCGATCGACACGATCCACTTCCACGCGGGCTCGGGCTGGCTGGCCGAGGGCCTCGACGCCTTCGAACGGGCGCTGCCGGCGGCGGTCGAGGCTGTCCGCCGCGCGCGGGCGGCCGGGCACGAGGTGGTCGAGGTCAACGTCGGCGGCGGGCTGGGCGTGCCGGCCCGATCGGACGAGACGATGGTCGACCTCGCGGCGTACGCGACGGTCGTCGCACGGGCGCTCGGGCCGCTCGGTGTGACCGTCACCGCCGAGCCGGGCGATGCCCTGACCAAGGACGCCGCGATCCTGCTGGGCGAGGTCGTGACCGTCGAGGAGCGTCGCGGCGTGACGTTCGTCGGGCTCGACATCGGCTGGAACGTGAACTGCGCGTACTTCATCTACGGCTTCGCCCAGGAGCTGGTCCCGTGCCGGCGGCCGGGCGCCGCGCGACCGTGGCGGGTGACCGTCGCCGGCCACATCAACGAGGCGAGCGACGTGTTCGCCGAGGACTACCCGATGGCGCCGGTCGAGGAGGGCGAGATCGTCGCGTTGCTCAACGCCGGCGGCTACCTCCAGGCGATGAGCTCCACGCACTGTCTCCGTCCGACCGGGACCGCGCTCTTCCTCGAGCGGTGAGGGCGGGGCGATGACGGGTTCCGTGGATCACGAGGCGCCGCCGACCCGCCACATCTCGACGCGGTCGGTCGTGGCCGTCCGCGGCTCGTCGCTCGAGGTCCGGGCGGACCGGGTGGTCGGCGAGGCGCCGCTCGAGATCCGGGCGGCCGGGCCGGGGCAGGACCCGGTCGCCGTGGCTGTCACGATGCGCACGCCCGGGCACGAGCCGGAGCTGGCGGTCGGATTCCTGCGGACCGAGGGCCTGATCGACGGGCCCGAGGTGGTCGACACCGAGGGCGGCGACCCGTCGACGCTGAACCAGCCCGACGACACGATCGTGGTGCGGCTCTCGCGGCCGTTCGACGCGACGGCCGTCGCCGAGCGCCACTTCGTGGCGACCGCGTCGTGCGGGATCTGCGGCAAGGCTTCGATCGACGAGGTCGCGCTGCGCTGCGCGCCGCTGCCGGACGGTCCGGTCGTGCCGCGCTCGGTGATCATCGCGCTGCCGGACCTGCTGCGGGCCGCCCAGAAGGCGTTCGACGAGACGGGTGGCGTGCACGCGGCCGCGTTGTTCTCGCCGGGCGGTGAGCTGATCGAGATCCGCGAGGACGTCGGACGCCACAACGCGCTCGACAAGCTGGTCGGGTCGCAGGTGCTGGCGGGCGCGCTGCCGCTGCACGACCGGATCCTGATGGTCTCGGGCCGGGTGAGCTTCGAGATCGTCCAGAAGGCGGCGGTCGCGGGCATCCCGATCGTCGCCGCGGTCTCGGCCCCGTCCGACCTGGCGGTCGAGACGTCCGAACGGCTGGGGGTCACGCTGGTCGGGTTCCTGCGCGGCGACGGGTTCAACGTGTACAGCCACGACCGACGGGTCGACCTGCGCGACCTGACGGGCTGGGGCTAGGGAGCTACCGCCCCCGGGCCACCGGGCGGTGGTGACCGGCAGTCAGCACCGAGGCTCCGAAGGAACTGATCTCGGCTCAAACGAGGCCCTTCGTGACTGTCAGTCACCGGTCGGGCGACGTACAAGGCTCGATGCCGCGTCTCGACCCGTCGGTGCTGACTCCGGGTCACCTAACCGGCAGATAAGCCCCAGTCGAGCGCCGTCGTGTTGGATACGACGATGGCAATCCGACGGCCATCAGTCGAGCGACTGGTCCAGCAGCGACTGAGGTCACTCGTCCGCAAGGTCGGTGACGACGTTAGGCGCGTCAGGATCGACACGTCTGCCAGCCAAGCTGCCGTAGCCCGCGAGGCTGGCATCGATCGATCGCATGTGACCCGGATCGAAGCCGGCATGACCCAGGCCAGCCTGGAGACGCTCGTTGCGATCGCGACGGCCTTGGGTGCCGATGTCAGCGTCCGCTTGTATCCGGGACGCGGCCTCGGCATCACCGACCGCCACCAGGCACCCATGATCGAGTGCCTGCTAGGCCAACTCGCGCCCGTATGGCGTCCGCACCTCGAGGTCGCGACGTTCCGGCCGGCGCGGGGGTTCATCGACACGGTCCTCGAACGGCGCGACCATCCACTCCTCGTGATCGGTGAGTTCGAGTCGACGCTCCCGAGGCTCGAGCAGCAGATCCGATGGGCGTCCGAGAAGGCGGCCTCGATCGGCTCCTCGGATCTCGTCGGACCCGGTCCCGCGCCGCGGACTTCGAAGCTGTTGGTCCTGCGTTCGACGGAGTCGACGCGCGGTCTCGCCCGGACGTTCGAGAAGACGCTTCAGGCCGCCTACCCGGCGTCGACTCGCGAAGCCGTCGAGTCGCTCCGGACCGGCTCCCCGTGGCCCGGCGACGCCATCATCTGGTTCCGGATCCAAGGAGACCGCGTCGAGTTGCTCGACGGGCCGCCGCGGGGAGTCAAGCTCGGTCGATAGGCGTGACCGGGAGTCAACACCGAGGGTCCGAAGGTGCCGATGGGCGCGTCCAGCACGAAGGTGGGTGACTCACACGCACACATCGACGCCGAACCGGCTCGATTCGGCGGTCATGGCGATCTTCGAGAGGCTGGTGCTGACTCTCAGTCACGGGCAACGGCGCTCCAGCGAGTCGCGCGCTCGATCGTCATCGCGATCGTCGGCCGGCGCTCGAGGTCGTGATCGCGGTACTGCGGGTACTTCGCCCGGAGCGACGCGATGACCGCGACCGGTACGTCCGCTGGCTCGACGAGCCTCGCGGATCCGGCCAGTCGCAGCCATGCCAGCTCGGACCAGTCCTCCGACCAGCGGTCGACCAGCAGCGTCACCGCCGGCCGCTCGTCGATGTCGCGCACGCTCGCGAGCGATCGCACGTCGGCAACGGCCTTCGGCTTCTCGTCGAGCGGCGTCCAGACGACGCCGTCGAGGAGCACGAAGCAGACCGGCACCAGCCGCGGGCGACCATCGCCATCGATCGTCGCGAGCGTCGCCGTCCGCGCCGCCGCGAGGAGCTTACGGTCGGCCGGCGTCAGGACCGGGGGCACTCGCCGGGCGCTCGTTGACGAACTCGAAGCCGAAGCGGCCCTTGATGCAGAGATGGCCCTCGGTCACCGTCGAGTCGAGCGGCGAGGTCACCTTGAGGATCCGCTCGTCCTGGACGTGCAGGTCGACCACACATCCGACGCCGCAGTACGGGCAGATCGTCGACGTCACGGTCTGGACGTCTGGATCCCACGTGCCATCCGCTCGCATGTCGTACTCGGTCTTCGCCATGAGCGCCCCGGTCGGGCACACGCCGATGCAGTTGCCGCAATACACGCATGCCGACTCGGGCAGCGGGACGGCGGCTTCGGTCGAGATCCGCGCGTCAAACCCGCGCCCCGCGACCGCGATCGCGAACGTGTTCTGGGCGTCCTCGCCGCACGCCTCGACGCACTTGTAGCAGAGGATGCACTTCGAGTAGTCGCGCACGTAGAGGTCGTTGTCGACCTTGGTCGGCTGGGCGACGGTGGCGGCGAACGCGGCCTCGACGCCGGTCGGCTCGTGATGGTGCCCGGCCTCCCGGGCGTCGCGCACGCCGGCCGTGGCGGGCGGCGCCGGCAGGCCGAACCGCGTCGGGTCGGCGCCATACCGCTCCATGTAGTCGTGGATCGTCCCGTCCGGCGTCGCGGGCCCGGTCAGCGACACGTCCACCGACGATCCGAGGAACTCGAGCACGACCTTGCGGGACGTGCGGACCCGCTCGGTGTCGGTCTGCACGTCCATGCCCGGCTCGACCCGCCGGGAGCAGGCGGGTGCGAGCACGCGCGACCCGGCGACCTCGACGACACAGACCCGACAGACGTTGACCGGGGTCAGGTTCTCCGCGTAGCACAGCGTCGGCGTATCGATGCCGAGCGCGCGACAGGCGTCGAGGATCGTCGAGCCGGTCGGGACCGTGACCGCCTGCCCGTCGATCGTGAGCTCGACCGGTGTCGGTGCCTCGACGGGCGGCGGCGTCGGTGGCTTCGATGGCCGCGCCGGTGGCGACAGGACGATCTCGGTCAGCGGCTGCGCGGCAGGCGCCTGGCCCGCGTGCGGCGAATGCGGATCGGGGGCGGGGTCGCGCGTCATCGACAGGCCGGACGTGTCCTCGGTCACAGGGCCACCAGCCCGGGCTGTCGGAGCGCCGACTCGATGGCCGACGATGCGGTCTGGCCGAGCCCGCAGATCGATGCATCGCGCATGGCCTGGCCGATCTCGCGCAGCAGGACCAGCTCCTCGTCACGCGTGCGGACGCGCGCCCCCGCGGCGAGCCGCGTCAGCAGCTCCTCCTGGCGCACGCTCCCGACTCGACACGGGACGCACTGCCCGCACGACTCATCGCGGAAGAAGCGGGCGATGCGCCGCAGCGTGTCGACGAGGTCGACGGTCTCGTCGAACACCATGATCACGCCCGACCCGAGCGTCGCCCCGGCAGCGCGGGTGGCCTCGAACGTCAGCGGCATCTCGAGCGAATCGGGCCCGACGAAGACGCCGGCTGCGCCACCGAGCAGGATCGCCCGGATCGGGCGCCCGCCGCTGACCCCGCCGGCGAGCTCGATCAGGTCGCCGAGCGTCGCGCCGAACTCGACCTCGTAGACGCCGGGTCGCGCGACGTGACCGGACAGGCAGAACAGCCGGGGCCCGGTCGAGCCCTCGGTGCCGATCCCGGCGTATGCCTCGCCGCCCAGCTCCAGCACGAGCGGCACGTTCACCAGCGTCTCGACGTTGTTGACCACGGTCGGCATGCCGAACAGCCCGACCTCGACCGGGAACGGCGGCTTGTTGCGCGGCTCGCCGCGCTTGCCCTCGATCGACTCGAACAGCGCGGTCTCCTCGCCACAGATGTACGCGCCGGCGCCGCGGCGCACCTCGATGTCGAACGCGACGCCGGACCCGAGGATGTCGGCCCCGAGCAGGCCGGCAGCGCGCGCGGCCGCGATCGCGTCGCGGACGTTCGCCTCCGCCTCCGGGTACTCGCCGCGGATGTACAGGTAGCCACGCGTGGCACCGGTCGCGAACGCGCCGATCGTCATCGCCTCGACCACCGCGAACGGGTCGCCCTCGAGGAGGACGCGGTCCTTGAACGTGCCGGGCTCCGACTCGTCGGCGTTGCACACGAGGTAGTGGGGCTGTGCCGGCTGGGCGGCTACCGCGGCCCACTTGCGGCCGGTCGGGAACGCCGCCCCGCCACGGCCCATCAGCTTCGACGCGGTCACCTCGGCGATGACCGCCTCCGGGCCGATCTCGAGCGCCTTCGCGAGGGCGGTGTAGCCGCCGTGCGCGCGGTAGTCGTCGAGCGACGTCGGGTCGACGACCCCGACCCGACGCAGCAGCCGGAGCGACGCGTCTGCCCGCCTGCGGGATCGAGGGCGGTCGCCGCCGCGTCGACCCGCCGTCGAGCCGGGCGACGATCCCGGCCGCGTCGACCGGCGCCGCGCTCATCACGCCGGGCGGATCGCCGGCGGTCGTGACCAGCGCGGCCGGCGCCAGGTCGCACAGCCCGAGGCAGGGCGATCGCTTCCAGCCGACGCGCCCGTCCCGTGCCGCCTCGCCCTCCGGCCCGACCGACCGCCCGAGGTCGTCGCAGATCGCCTCCGCCCCGGCGACGCGACATGCGATGTCATCGCAGACGTGGGCCACGACCGGCGGCCGCGGGGTGGTCGCGTAGAGCGCGTAGAACGTCGCGACGCCGTACGCCTCGGCCGGCGGCACCGCCAGCCGTCGCGAGATGTAGTTCAGGGCGGGCTGGCTGATCCAGCCGATGCGGTCCTGGACCGCGTGCAGCGCCGGCAGCAGCAGCGTTCGCTGCGAGCGGAGCGCATGCCCGCCACGGGCGGCGTGACCGTCGATGCCCGGCCGTCGGGTCCCGCCGACCCACCCGGACTCCGGCTGGCCGAGCACGCTGTCGACCGCCGCACGCTCGGCGGGGGACGCGAGCGGCCCGATGACGTGCAGGTCCATCGGGTCGAGTGTAGCGGCGGGACCGCAGCGGTCGCGGCCCGGCGGTCCTCAGGCCGGGACGGCCTCGCCCAGCTTCTCGATGCGGATCGCGGTCGCCTTGAACTCGGCCGTGCCCGACTTCGGGTCGGTCGCGTCGATCGTCAGCAGGTTCGTCGCGACGTCGTCCTGGAAGTGCAGCGTCATGAAGGTCAGGCCGGGTCGGAGCGAGGGGTCGATCCGGACCGGCACCTCGACCTGGCCGCGACGCGAGATCGCGCAGACCACCTCGCCGTCGGCGAGTCCGTACGTCTCGGCGTCCTCCGGCGAGATGTCGAGCGACTCGCCCCGGCGGAGCGGCGACGTGTAGCCCGCGGTCTGGACGCCGGTGTTGTACGAGTCGAGTCGACGGCCGGTCGTCAGGCGGATCGGATACTCGTCGGTCAGCTTGTCGACGGGCGGGTCGTGATCGACCGGAACGAACGGCACGCGATTGCCGGGGACGGGGTCCTCCCACAGTCGACTGTGGAGGAACAGCTCGCCCGGGTGGTCCTCGTCGTAGCACGGCCACTGGATGCCGCCGAGCTCCTCGAGGCGCTGGTAGGTCATCCCGGCGTGGACCGGCGACAGCGACCGGACCTCGTCCCACACCCGCTCGGCGTCGGGCTCGCCCCAGTCGTGGCCCATCCGGCGGGCGATGTCGAAGATGATCGCCAGGTCGTCGCGGGCACCCTCGGGTGGCGTCGACCGCCTTGCGGACGCGCTGGACGCGCCGTTCCGAGTTGGTGACCGTGCCCTCGCCCTCGGCCCAGGCGGCGGTCGCCGGCAGGACGACGTCCGCGAGCTCGGCCGTCCTGGTCAGGAACAGGTCCTGCACGACGAGCATGTCGAGCCCCTCGAGCAGACCGATGGCGCGGCGCTGGTCGGCCTCGGACTGGACCGGGTTCTCGCCGATGCAGTACACGGCGGTGAGGTCGCCCCGCTCCATCGCATCGAACATGCCCGACAGGTGCCAGCCACGCTCTGGCGGGATCGTGACGCCCCAGGCCGCGTCGAACTTCGCGCGGAGCTCGTCGTTCTCGACGTGCTGGAAGCCGGGCAGTCGATCGGGCAGGGCGCCCATGTCGCCGCCGCCCTGCACGTTGTTCTGGCCACGGAGCGGGTTGACGCCGCTCCCGTAGCGACCGACGTGGCCGGTCAGCAGCACGAGGTCGATCAGGGACAGGACGTTGTCGACCGCGTTGTGGTGCTCGGTGATGCCGAGCGTCCAGCAGATCATCGCCCGCGGCGCGGTCGCCAGCGCGTGCGCCAGCTCGCGGATGGCGTCGGCCGGGACACCGGTCTCGCGCTCGGCGTACTCGAGCGTGTACGACTCGACCTTGGCCTTGTAGGCATCGAAGTCGGAGGTCGCCCGGCCGATGAACTCGCGGTGCTCCAGGCCCGACGGCGATGATCTCGCGCCCGATGGCGTTGGCCAGCGCGATGTCGCTGCCCACGTCGAGGCCCAGCCACGTGTCGGCCCATTCCGCGCTCGATGTCCGGCGCGGGTCGACCGCGTACAGCCGCGCGCCCTTGTGCACGGCCTTGAGGAGGTGGTGGAAGAAGATCGGATGCGTCTCGCGGGCATTGCTGCCCCAGAGGACGATCAGATCGGTGTCCTCGACCTCACGGTATGAACTTGTGCCGCCACCGGCACCGAACACGGTCGCCAGACCGGCGACGCTCGGGGCGTGTCAGGTGCGGTTGCAGCTATCGATGTTGTTGCTGCCCAGGACCGCCCGGCTGAACTTCTGTGCCGCGAAGTTGACCTCGTTGGTCGCCTTGCTGCAGCTGAAGGTGCCGAATGTCGTCGGGCCGTGCGCGGCCCTGGCCGCGGTGAACCCGGCGACGACGCGGTCGAGCGCTTCGTCCCACGTCGCGGGTCGAAGCTCGCTGCCCTTCGTGTCGCGGACGAGGGGCTGGGTCAGCCGTACGTAGGGCCTCGCCACATCGTGGCCTCCTGCGGATGCCGACCCGGCGAGTGTACCGCCGAGCCACCTTCGCCGACTTCAGCCCCGATCTGCAGTCTGACAACCACGCCGAGGGCAGGTGGTCGCACGTCGGTGACTCCCAGTCAGCATGGAGGCGCCGAGACCTCCTGCCGACGGCGCGTGAGCGGCGGACGGTGACCGGTGGTCACGACTGGGGTCTGAGGAACCATCCGACGCGTGTTTCGAGGCCCTGGTGCTGACTGGGAGTCACGCGAGGGCCACGCCCGTGCCGTCGGTCACGGACCGACCCGCCAGTGGTCGACGCCGGCGTCGTCGAGGGCCGCCGTGACCGCCTCGAGACGCTCGTCCGGGATGGCCGCGAGCAGGCCGCCGCTCGTCTGCGGGTCGTGGGCGAGCGTGACGATCTCCGGCGGCGACGCCCGTCGCCGACCTCCAGGTCGGCCGCCACGAACCGGCGGTTGTGGGCCGCGCCACCGGTCTCGACGCCGGCCGCGGGCGAGGTCGAGCGCGCCCGGCAGGGCCGGCAGCGCCGCCGCGTCGAACACCAGCCGGACGCCCGACGCGCGCGCCATCTCCAGGCCGTGGCCGAGCAGCCCGAAGCCCGTGACGTCGGTCGCCCCGCGGATGTCATTCGCGACGAGGACCTCGGCGGCAGCCCGGTTGAGGCGCCCGCATCGCGTCGATCGCCGATCGCGAGGTCGGCGGCGCCGGTCCGGCCCTGTCGCGCGCCGCTGACCAGCACACCGGTCCCGAGCCGCTTGGTCAGCAGCAGCGTGTCGCCGGCGCGGGCGCCGCCCTTGCGCAGCAGCCGGTCGGGGTGGGCCGCGCCGATGACCGCCAGCCCGTACTTCGGCTCCGGGTCGCGGATCGTGTGCCCGCCGGCCAGCGTGCCGCCGGCCTCGCGGACCTTCGCGGACGCCCCGCCGAACACCTCGGCCAGCACGTCCCGCGGCAGCTCCTCGGGGAATGCCGCGATCGACAGCGCGAACAGGACGCGGCCACCCATCGCGAACACGTCGCTCAGCGCGTTCGCGGCCGCGATCTCGCCGAACGTCCGGGCGTCGTCGACCAGCGGCGGGAAGAAGTCGAGCGTGCCGATGATCGCGAGGTCGTCGCTGATGCGGTAGGCGGCCGCGTCGTCGGGCGGGTCGAGACCGGCGATCAGGTCGGCCGGGGCGGCCTCGGCGCCGAGGCCCGCGAGCGCATCGGACAGCAGGTCGGCGCCGAGCTTCGCCGCGCAGCCGCCGCAGTCGGTCAGGCTCGGTGAGGCGCAGACCCGGGACGTCGGCGAGGCTCGTCATCGCCCGATGATAGGCGCGCTCCGGCATTACCATCGCTCCTGGGAGCGGTCGGGCCCCGGTGGGTCCCCCGGTCTTCAAAACCGGTGACGCCGCGCTCGGCGTGGCGTGGTGGGTTCGACTCCCACGCGTTCCCGCCACGGAGGACCGATGTCGTCGAAGTCGGCCGATCGCGCCCTCGCCCGCCCAGCGTCGAGGCCGTGCTCAAGGTGCTGCGCCCGTCTGTCGACGGCGTCGACCGTGACGCGCTGACCGCGGTCGTCCGCGAGGTCATCGACGACGAGCGGTCGACCGTCGCCGGACGGCGCCGACCCGGCGCGATGCGGCCGAGCTGGCCGCCGCGGCCCGGGCGCGCCTCGACGCCTTCGCGACCGCCGGCATCGAGCCGGTCATCAACGCGACCGGCGTGCATCGTCCACACGAATCTCGGTCGCGCGCCGTGGCCGCCGGCGGTCGCCCGGGCGACCGCCGAGCTGGCGACCGACGCGCTGCTCCTCGAGCTCGATCGGGAGACCGGCAGACGCGGCGCCCGGGCCCGCGTCGCCGAGGACCACCTCGTCGCGCTGACGGGCGCCGACGACGCGCTCGTCACCAACAACAACGCCGCCGCGCTGGCGCTCGCGGTCGGGCTTGGCCGGTCGCGGCGGGATCGTCGTCTCGCGCGGGGAGCTGGTCGAGATCGGGGGCGGGGTGCGGATCCCCGACATCATCCGGCGCGCCGGCGCACGGCTCATCGAGGTCGGGACGACCAACCGCACCCGGAGCGCCGACTTCGAGGCGCCCCTGGCCGAGGGTCGCGCCCGCGCCGTCCTGCGCGTCCACCCGTCGAACTTCGCGATGACCGGCTTCACGGAGGCGCCCGACCCGGCCGAGGTGGCCGGACTGGCGCACCGCCACGATGCGATCGTCATCGACGACCTCGGGTCGGGCGCACTGCTCGACACCGCGGCCTTCGGGCTCGCCCACGAGCCGATGCCGGCCGAGCGGCTCGCCGCCGGATCGGACCTCGTGACGTTCAGCGGCGACAAGCTGGTCGGCGGGCCGCAGGCCGGGCTTGATCGTCGGCCGGGCCGATCTCGTCGCCAGGATCCGGCGCGATCCGCTGGCACGCGCGATGCGACCGGACAAGACGACGATGGCCGCGGTCGCGCTGACGCTCGGGCTGTACCGCGCCGGCCGCGCGACGACCGACGATCCCGGTCTGGCGGATGATCGCCGCCCCGCTCGACGACCTCCGGAGACGCGCGTCCGCACTCGCTCGGATGCGCTCGGCGGTCGGGTCGACGTCGGTCGACGTCCGCTCGACGGTCGGCGGCGGGTCGCTGCCGGGGGAGACGCTCCCGTCGGTCGGCGATCGCTGTCCGCGGTGGCTCGGCGGCGAGACGCCTCGCTGCGCTTCGGCGCGGCACGCCGGCGGTCATCGGCCGCATCGAGGACGGGCGCGTCGTCCTCGACCTGCGGACCGTCGACCGCCCGATGCCGACCGCGGCGCTCGGCCGGGCGGTCGACGCCGTCATCAGCGCATGACCCTCGTCGTCGGCACGGCCGGCCACATCGACCACGGCAAGACGACGCTGTTGCGGGCGCTGACCGGCATCGATGCCGACCGGCTGCCCGAGGAGCGCCGGCGGGGCATGACGATCGACGTCGGGTACGCGCATCTCGACCTCGATGACGGCTCGTCGATCGACTTCGTCGACGTGCCGGGCCACGACCGGCTGGTCGGCAACATGCTGGTCGGGGCGGGCGAGATCGACGCCGTCGCTGCTGGTCGTCGCGGCCGACGACGGCCCGCGTGCCCAGACGCGCGAGCACCTGGCGCTGCTCGACGCGCTCGGGGTCGCACCCGGGCTGGCCGTCGTGACGAAGATCGACGCGGTGCCGCCCGAGCGCGTCGCCGAGGTCGTCGAGGCGGTGACCGCGATGCTGTCCGCCGACGGCGCTTGCCGGCAGCCCGGTCGTGCCCGCCTCCGGCGTGACCGGACAGGGCATCGACGAGGTGCGGGCGGCGCTGCTCGAGCTGCGCGGGCAGGTCGCGTCCGGACGCCCGGCCGCCGACGCTCGCGATCGACCGGGCGTTCACGGTCAAGGGCCGCGGCGTCGTCGTGACCGGCACGCTGCGCGGCGGGCCGCTCGCGCCGCGGCGACACGCTGCGCCTCGTCCCGGGCGACCGGGAGGTCCGTGTCCGCGAGGTCCAGGTCCACGGCACGACCGTCGGACCGCGTCGACGACGGTGGCCGGACGGCGCTCAACCTCGCCGGCATCGATGCGGCCGACGTGCATCGCGGCATGGTCCTGACCGCCGACCCGGCGGTCGTGGCGACGGACCGCATCCTCGCGGCGTTCGGCGCGCCGGTCGCGGATCGGAGCCGGGGCCGGCTGCACGCTGGGACGGCGGCCGCGGACGCCGCGATCGGGCGGAGCGGTCGCGACGCGCTCGTCCTGCCCGACGGCCGCGCGGCCGGCATCGTCCGGCTGGCCGAGCCGATCGCGGCTCCGGCCGGGCGACCGGTTCGTGCTGCGCCGCGGCGCCGGACATCGACCCGGTCGGCGGCGTCGTCCTCGACACGGAGCCGCCGCGCGGGATCTCCCGCCGGCGGCAGACCGCCGAGCGCGTCGCCGCCCTGGCGACGCCGGCGGATCCGGCGTCGCGCGGCTCGACCTGCACGGCGCGCTCGGACGCCGGCTCGCCCCGGACGTCGACGGCCTCGCCGCCGACGCCGCGCTCGCGGCCGTCGATCCGGTCGCACCGCTGGCCGACGTCCGGACGGCGGTCGCAACGGACCCTCCGCCGGGCGGTCGCCATCCGCCGCGACGATGCCGCCGGGGCCGCGGCCGATGTCGTCGACCGCCTCGTCGCGGACGGCCGCCTGGTCCGCGACGGCGACGTCGTCCGGCGCCCCGGGGTCGGCGTCGCGACCCCGGACCCCGCCCTCGCCGCCGCGATGGACCGGCTCGAGGCGGCGCTCGCCGTCGCCGCCCCGCCGCCCCTGGCCGATGCCGCGCGCGCAGCCGGCTGCCCGCCGGCCGGCATCCGCGACCTCGAGCGCGCCGGGCGGATCGTCGTCCTCGAACCGGACCTCGCCTACGCGATGTCGACGTACCGCGACCTGGCGGCACGGGCGCTGTCGATGGCCGCGCGCTCGCCGCTGACGCCGGCGGCGTTCCGCGACGCGACCGGCACGAGCCGCAAGTACGTCATGGCCATCCTCGAGGACCTCGACCGGCGGGCGATCCTGCGGCGCACGCCCGACGGGCACGTGCCAGGCCCGAAGGCGCCCGCCGCCGTCGGTCGATGACCGAGCGCATCGCGGCCGTGGTCCTGGCCGGCGGCCGGTCGTCGCGGTTCGGGCGCGACAAGCTCGTCGAGCCGATCGACGGCCGCCCGATGCTCGAGCACGCGGTCGACGCCGTCCGCGCGGTGGCGACCGACGTCATCGTGGTGATCGCCCCCGACGCGACGCCGCCGTCGCTCCCCGGCGTCGGGATCGCCCGGGATGCGCACGCCTTCGAGGGCCGCTCGCCGGGCTGGCGACCGGTCTCGCCGCGCTCGACCCCGCGCTCGAGCGGGTCGTCGTCGTCGGCGGCGACATGCCGACGCTCGTGCCGGAGGTCCTCACGCGGCTTGCTCGACGCGCTCGATGCGCCACGAGGGAGCGGTGCTCTCGGACCAGGACGGTGCCCGCCCGCTGCCGATGGCCGTCCGGCGATCCGTCGCCGGTCCAGCCACCGGGCGGCTCGTCGCCGCCGGCGAGCGTCGTCTCCGTGCGCTCCTCGGCGAACTCGACGTCGCGGTGATCCCGGCCGAGACCTGGGGGGCCGACGATCAGGCTGGAGCGACCCTCCGCGACGTCGACGTCCCGGACGATCTCCCGGGCTGACGGCAGACACACGACGACCCCCGTTGGAGGGACGGGGGTCGTCGTGGCGGTTGGACGAAGCTGAAGGGAGGAGTCCTCAGCTCCGGTTGGCAGTGTCGTCGAGGGCCGGGTACATCGATCCGCGGTTGTCGAGCGGGGTGCCGAGGTTGGCCCACGCATTCGACGCAGCGGAGGCGATCCGCTTCAGCAGCGACGGGCGGTCGGGCCGCTCGACTCGATGCTGGGCTGCCTCGTCGAGCAGGTCCTGCAGGTGTGCGTTCACGTACACGATCGAGAGTGCGTTCATGGCTGATCGCTCCTTTCTGCGTCGCCCGGTCAGTCCGGGTGCGCAGATGGAGCATCGCGCTCGCGCCCTCCAGCGAACACCGACGTCCGATGCCAAACCGACATCGTCATCCGTCCATGCCCGCGCGGTCCGTTCAGCCGTCGAGCGCGGCGTTCCTCGAACACGGCGACGCCCTCGACGAACGTGCCGACGACGCGCGCCTCGCCGATGGCGCCGGCGCCGCGGTCGAACAGGTCCCGGTCGAGGACCGCGAGGTCGGCCAGCTTGCCGACCTCCAGGCGTCCCGGTCTCGTCGTCGAGGTGGTTGACGTAGGCGGCGTTGCAGGTGAACCCCGCGAGCGCATCGATGAGGTCGAGGCGCTCGTCGGGCAGGAAGACGTCCCGTTCGCCCGCGTAGAAGTCGGGTGCCCTGCGTTCGACGGCCAGGTGCATCTCCCACAGCGCGTTCGGGCTCGAGACGGACCAGTCCGAGCCCATGGCGACCACCGCACCGGCCGCTCGCAGCGAACGGAACGGGTACTGCCACCTCCAGCGCTCGCCGATGAACGGGATCGTCAGGATGTCCATCTGGTCCTCGTGGGCGGCCCACAGCGGCTGCGCGTTGGCCACGACGTCGAGCTCCCGGAAGCGCGGGATGTCGTCCGGATGGATGACCTGGATGTGGGCGATGTGGGGCCGCGTGTCCGACGGACCGTTCGCCCGCCGCGCCGCCTCGACCGCGTCGAGCGCCGACCGGACGGCCCGGTCGCCGATCGCGTGGAAGTGCGGCTGGAAGCCGAGCGCATCGAGCTGCGGGACCCAGCTCGCCAGCCCGTCCGGGTCGATCTGGAGCAGCCCGCGGTTGTCGGTCGTGCCGCCCGTGCCATCGCCGTACGGCTCGAGCATCGCCGCGGTGAAGTTCTCCACCACGCCGTCCATCATCAGCTTGACGCTCGTGGCCCGGTAGCGGCCGATGGACGTCGCCCGCCGGCGCTCGACGAACTCGTCGATCTGGTCGGCGCCCCGCTTCCATTCCCACCACATCGCGCCGACGACGCGGGCCGTCAGCTCGCCGCGGTTCGCCAGCGTCACGTAGGCGCGTTCCTCGACCCCGGACTCGATGATCGCGTCCTGCCAGCCCGTGATGCCGAACCCGTGCAGGTGCCGCTGGCCGAGGCGCAGGGCCTCCTCGAGGTCGGCCGGCGTGTCGTCCGGCAGCAACCGCGCCACGAGGTCCATCGCACCCTCGTGGAGGGTCCCGGACGGCGTCCCGTCGGGATCGCGTTCGATCCGGCCATCGCTCGGGTCGGGCGTCGTCGGCCGTGATGCCGGCGAGCTCGAGCGCCCTGGAATTGACCCACGCCCCGTGTCCGTCGCGGTTGGTCAGGAACGCCGGCCGATCCGGCACGATCCGGTCGAGGTCCTCGCGCCGCGGGCGTGCCGCCCTCGAAGGCGGCCATGTACCAGCCGCCGCCGCGGATCCAGGTCTCGTCCGGATGGGACGCGGCGTACGCCTCGATCCTGTCGTACCCGGGACCGGACATCGCGTCCTCGTGGAGGTCGCAGCGGAGCATCGCGCAGCCCGCCGTGGACCGGATGGACGTGGGCGTCCTGGAAGCCCGGCGTGACGGTCCGGCCGCGGAGCTCGATGACCCGCGTCGACGGGCCGACGAACGGTCGCACGGTGCTGTCCGGTCCCACGGCGACGATCCGGCCGTCGCGGACGGCGAGGGCGCTGGCCCAGGACCGGGCGGCGTCCATCGTCGCGATGCGGCCACCAAGGAGCGCGAGGTCGGCGGGCTGGTCGGTCATGGTCCTGAGTCTCGCAGCGTCGCGCCAGCCGCCTCGCGCGCATCCCACACCCCGCGACGCGCTAGCATCCGCCGCCATGACAAGCGTGCATCTGCTCCATGCCGGCTACACCGGGGAACGGACCGCCTCGTCGATCACGCTGGTGCGCGACGGCGATGCCCTCATCGTCAGCGACCCCGGGATGGTCGCCAGTCGATCGCTGATCCTCGACCCGCTCGCCGACCTCGGCGTCGCGCCGGAGGCGGTGACCCACGTGTTCCTCAGCCACCACCACCCCGACCACACGATGAACGTGGCGCTGTTCCCGAACGCCGAGGTCGTCGACTTCTGGGCGCGCTACAAGGACGACCTGTGGCTCGACATGCCGGGCGACGGCTACCGGCTCTCGCCGAGGGCGCAGCTGTGGCTGACGCCGGGCCACACCGGCGAGGACGCGTCGCTCATCGTCGAGGCCGACGACGGCGTGTACGCCATGACCCACCTGTGGTGGCATGCCGACCGGAGCCCCGAGCTCGACCCGTATTGCGACGATCAGGCCGCGATCATGGTCGGGCGGGAGCGGGTGCTCGGCATCGCGGACGTCGTCGTCCCGGGCCACGGCGGCCCGTTCCGCGTCGAGCGCTAGGAACCGGGCTCCGCGGACCGGCGTCGAGGGCGCACCACCGCCGTCCGATCCCGGAGGAACCGCATGCGCCCCGCCGCCCTGGTCCTGACCGCCGTCCTCGCCCTGTCGCTGGCGGCGTGCGACGTCGCATCGCAGACGGGTACGGGCCAGCCTGCGCAGCCGGCACCCAGCGCGCCCGCTCGCGGTCGATCCGGGTCCGGCGATCGATACCGACGCGTTGGTCGCGGCGGCCGCCGCGACGGACGGCCAGGCCGTCCGCGTCAAGGGCTTCCTGCTGGCCATGGACGGCACGACCCGGCTGTGCTCGATCGTGATGGAGTCCTATCCGCCGCAGTGCGGCGGGGGCACCGTCACCCTCGAGGGCGAGGTCCCGGACGACGTCGTCGCCGGCCTCGACCGGACGAAGGAGCCCGACCTCGCCCAGGCGAACTGGGGCTGGGTCGAGGTGACCGGCACGTTCGACGCGACCGGGACGGGCGGGACCCCGACGATCGCGATCAGCGAGATCCGGCTCGCCGCGCCGTGATGTTCAGCCGGACGTAGTCGATCACCGGCTCGCCCACGCCGTCGGCGACGCTCCTGACGAAGGCGTCACGCTCGTCCTCGGGCAGCCGCGCGACGTGGTCGCCGAGCACCACGGTCCGCAGGAAGGTCTCGAACGGCTCGCCCGGCTCGAACCGGGTCGGCTCGTCGCTCAGCCAGCACTCGACGTCGACGTAGCCGGCCGCATCGAGCCGGCGCGTCGTGTCGAGCGGGGTCGCGAAGTGCTTGTTGCCGAGCCAGCCGTCGCCGGTCCGTGCCATGACCCGCAGCACGTTCGCGATGTTGCCGGCGCCGCCGCACTGGGCGACCAGCCAGCCGCCCGGCATCGTGACCGCGGCGAGGTTGCGGAACAGCGCGTCGTGGTCGAGGACCCAGTGGAAGGTCGCGGTCGACAGTACGGCGTCGACCTCGCCGTCGACCGGGAGCGGGCGACCGAGGTCGGCGACGACGTATTCGATCCGGTCGCCGAAGCGGGCAAGTCGCTCGCGGGCGGCGTCGACCATCGAGGGCGATCCGTCGAGCGCGACCACCCGGCCGCGGGGCAGTCGCTCGGCGAGCTGCTCGGTGACGCGGCCGGATCCGCAGCCGGCATCGAGGACGCGCTCATCGCCCTCGAGGGGCAGGCGGTCGAGGACGGCCGTCCCCCAGCGGGCCTGGGGATCGGCGATGCGGTCGTAGGTCCGTGCGTCCCAGTCGCGAGTCGTGTTCGACTGTCGCTCCACGTCGCGGCGATGGTAGCGCGGTCCCGCGGCTAGACTCTCCGGCGATGCCCGGACCCATCGCTCTCGTCGGCGCCGGCGAGTTCCTGCCGGCCATGGCCGCGTTCGATGCGGACCTGCTCGCCGCCACCGGTGTCGACCGGCCACGGGTCGCCATCCTGCCGACCGCGTCGTACCCCGACGGCGAGCCCGTGTTCCGGCGCTGGGCGGCGATGGGCGTCGAGCCATTTCGCGGGGCTCGGCGCCGACGTCGAGCCGGTGCTCGTCCGCGACCGCGCCGGCGCCGACGACCCGGGTGCCGCCCAGGCCGTGGGCGAGGCCGATCTCGTGTACCTGTCGGGCGGGAAGCCGTCGTACCTGCTCGCGCGCGCTGGCGGGGAGTGCCGTCGGGCGGGCGTTGGCGGCGGCGCACGAACGGGGCGCCGCGCTGGCGGGCTGCTCGGCGGGCGCCATGGCGCTGGCGGGGCATGCGTTCGACTTCCGGGTGCGGCTCGTGCCGTGGCCACTCCGCTGGGGGCAGGGTCTCGGGTTCGCGGCGGGCGTCTCGGTCGTGCCGCACTACGACGCGTGGCCCGAGCCGTTCTCGGCCCTGATCGCGTTCCAGGCGCCACGCGGGTCGGTGGTGCTGGGCATCGACGAGGACACCGCCGTCATGGGTCACGACGGCGGGTGGCAGGTCCACGGGCTGTCGCGCGTCACGGTCTGGCGCGGCCACCGACGCGAGCGATTCCGCGCCGGCGAGGTGTTCCGGCTCTAGAGGGCTGCGAGCGCCGCGTCCCGCCGCCGCGACGCGGTCAGTCGGGGCGGACGGTCCGGAAGCAGTCGGAGCAGTAGACCGGCCGATCCATGCGCGGCCGGAACGGCACCTGCGCCTGGTTGCCGCACGAGGAGCACACGACCGCGAAGTACTCGCGATCCGGGCGCTCGACGCTGCGCTCGTAGCCGCGCGGGCCACCGATGTCGCGGACGTCGGTGCCGCCGTCGCGCGCCGCGCGTCGGCTGGCGCGGCAGCTCGTGCAGCGCTTGGGATCGGATACGAACCCCTTCTGGGCGTAGTACTCCTGATCGGCGGCGGAGTGGATGAAGTCGACACCGCAGTCGACGCAATTGAGGGTCCGATCAGCGTAGGTCACGTTGCGTTGCTCCTCCGGGGCGCGTGGATGATTCGGGGCGCTGCGGAGGGCGGCCGCATCGGCAGTCGGGAACGCGCGTGGTCTGGCGAGAGATGCCGGGCCCGCGACCCAGGTGCCGATGTGGAGTCCCTGTTGCGGGGCGCACCGGTGCTTAGTGCGGCGCAGGATACAACGGGTTCGAAAATCTCACATCGCGCGCCGGCGCACCTACTGGCAGCCGTGACAACGTACCTGTCACAATGGCGCGCGACGATCCGGGACGGCGAGCGGGGAGTCATGGGGGCGCCTCGCTCGCGCCACCTGACGCCCCATCGCAGCGCCGGATCGCTGATGCCCGACCCGTCAACTGCGAGAGGCAAGACCCGACCGGATGCTACGCATCATCCACACCGCGGACGTCCATCTCGGCGCGCGACACGACGACCTCGGTGAGCAGGCCAGCGCCCAGCGCGAGCGCCAATTCGCCGCCTTCGCCGCCACCGTCGACCTGGCGCTGGCCGAGAAGGTCGATCTCGTCCTGATCGCCGGCGACCTCTTCGACAGCAACGTGCAGCCGCGTCGCTCGGTCGAGCGGGTCGCGGCGCAGCTCAAGCGGCTCGCCGCCGGCAAGATCCGGACGGTCATCGTCCCGGGCACGCACGACTGCTACGACCGGGCGTCGATCTACCGCGCGTACGACCTCAAGGCGCTCGCCGGCAGCAACCCGGATGACGACTGGGTCACGGTACTCACGCCCGAGCTCGCCGCGCGTCCACCTGCCGGCCTGCGACGTGATGGTCCACGGGCCGGTCTTCGCGACCAAGCGCGCCCCGCACAGCCCGCTCGCTGACATCGATGTCGTCGCCCACGCGGAGGTCGCGACGTGGAACATCGGGCTGATCCACGGTTCGATCGCGATCCCGGGCAAGACCGAGCGCGATGAGGTCGTCATCACGACCGACGAGATCGCCGCGAGCGGCCTCGACTACCTGGCCCTCGGTCATTGGCACTCGGCCCGCGTGACGAAGGCGGGCGGCGTGACGTACGCCTATTCGGGCGCGCCCGAGCCGGTCGCGGTGCACCAGGACCGCGCGGGCAAGGTGCTCCACGTCGAGCTCGAGGAGACCGGGACGGGTCGCGACGTCACGGTCGCCGAGCGACGTGTCGGCAAGACGCGCTTCGAGAAGCTCGACCTCGACGCCGCCGGCATCACCACCCAGCCGGCCCTCGTCGACAGCCTGATGCGCAAGGGCGATCCGGACCTCGTGCTCGATGTCCGGATCGTCGGCGTCCGGCCGGACGAGCTCGACCTCGACCCCGAGGAGGTCGAGGCCGCGGTCGGCTCGGCGTTCCTCAAGGTCCGCGTCCGCGACTTGAGCTCGCCGGCGCTGACCGAGGGCGCGCTGCCGTCGGCCGACACGATCGCCGGCGCCTTCATCCGCGACCTCGAGGCCCGTATCGCCGAGCTCGAGGCGGCGCCCGGCTCCGACGATGGCGCCGGGGTCGACACCTCGGCCGAAGCCGGCGAGCTGCGCGACGCGCTCCGGCTCGGGCGGCTCCTGCTGAGCGGCCACGAGGTGTCGCTGTGAGGATCCGCCGGCTGCAGGTCCGCGACCTGCGGCGCTACCGCGAACTCGACATCGACCTGGCACCCGGCGTCACGGTCGTGCGCGGTCCGAACGAGGCCGGCAAGAGCACGATCCAGCGCGCCATCGAGCTGGCCCTCACCCGCCGCGTCACGAGCAACGCCGCCGACCTCGAGACGCTTCGACCGTGGGATGCCGGCTCCGAGGCCCGCCCATGGGTCGCCATCGAGTTCGAGCAGGACGAGGAGGACGGCCGGACGGCCACCGGCACGCTCGAGAAGTGGTTCGGCGGCCAGAAGGGGACCGTCGACCTCGTCTACGACGGCCAGCGCGTCACCGATCCGGCCCTCGCCGATCAGGTGCTGGCCGAGCTGTCGGGAGTGCCGACCGAGGCGTTCTTCCGCTCGACCGCGTCGGTCCGCCACCACGAGATCAGCGACCTCGCCCGCGACGAGACCGCGCTCCGCGACCGGCTCCAGGCGAGCATCAGCGGCGCCGACCGCGGCACCGGGCGTGCCAAGAAGAAGCTCGAGCGTGCGATCTACGACCTGACGACGCGCGGCGACAAGAACCCGGGCCGCCTCAAGGTCGCCGAGGCGGCGGTCGCCCAGACCGCCGCGACCGTCGAGAAGGGCGAGCTCGACCTCGCCCAGCTCGAGCGCGACCGCGACTCGCTGTCGGCGGCCCGCGAGCGGCGCACGGAGGCCGAGGGGAGCGTGGCCGAGCGCCGCTCGCTCCTCGAGAAGGCCCGCCAGGCCGAGCGACTGGAGGCGGAGCGGACCTCCGCGCGGGAGCGCTACGAACGGTTCCGCGAGGCGGTCGAGGTGTCCACCGAGGTCGACGAGCTGGCCCAGACCCACCCTTCGCCGAACCCGCTGCCGGTGGTCCGCCAGGCTGTCGACCGGCTGCGCGTGCTCGACACGCGGATCCGCGAGCTGCGGGCGTCGCTCGCCGGCGAGGTCGACGTCCAGTTCGAGGTCGCGCCCGAGCCGACCTGGCGGCCGCTCGCGCGCTGGGGCGTCATCGCCGCGATCGTCGGGCTGGTCCTCGGCGTCGGCAGCTTCATCCTGCGCAGCCTCGGCATCCTCGACGTCGGCCAGCCGCCGCTCTATCTCGGTGCGGCGATCGCGCTGATCGGTGGGATCCTCGGTGCGGTCGCCCTGTGGCTCCGTCGCGGGGCCCGGATGCAGGAGCAGCTACGCGACGTCGAGATCGACCGTCGGCTGCGCGGCCGGTCCGAGATGGAGGCCGAGCTCCGCCAGGCGGAAGCCGACGCGGAGCAGCAGCTCGGCACGCTCGGTCTCGAGGACATCGCATCCGCCGAGGACATGCTCGCCCGCGAGGAGGCGCACGTCGCCCGGATGGACCAGCTCACCGCGCAGCTCGACGGGCTCGTCGGCAAGGAGCCGCGCGAGGCGCTGCCGACGCTGCGCGATGGCGCCGCCCTGGAGATCGAGCAGAAGACCAGCGCCCTCGAGGCGCTCGGCCCGATCGCCAAGGAGCCGCGCGCCCGTGAACGGCTCGAGGTCGAGGTGCGCGACCAGGAGGCGGCGCTCGACCGGGCCCGTGACGACGAGGCGAACGCACGCGCTCGGGTCGAGACCAACGCCGTCGACGCCGAGCGGGTCGCCGAGGAGAGCGAGCGCCTGTCGACGTGGCGCGAGTCGCTCGGCACGCTCCAGCGTCGGCACCGGGTGCTCGACACGACGCTGCGCGCGATCGAGCGGGCCGAGACCGCGACGATGAAGACCGCGACCCGCTATCTCGAGGGTCACATGGTCCGCGACGTCTCGAGCGTCACCGGCGGCCGCTACCGCCGGGTGCGGGTCGACGACAAGACGCTCGACATCGACGTCCACGCCCCGGAGCGCGGCGACTGGGTGTCGGTCGGCTCGCTCAGCCAGGGCACGCTCGACCTCGTCTACCTGACCGCCCGGCTCGGGCTCGTCCGCCTCGTGACCGGCGATCGCCGGCCGCCGCTGGTCTTCGACGATCCGTTCGTCACGCTCGACGACGATCGCGCCGGCCGGGCGCTCGCGCTGCTCAAGCGCATCGCCGACGACTTCCAGATCATCTACCTGACCACGTCGGACCGGTACGACGGGGCGGCCCACGCGGTCGTCGAGCTGCCCGGTCCGGCAACGGTCGACGACGGGGTCAGCGACCCCGCGATCGCGCCGCTCGAGACCGCCACCGGGGCGCGATCCTGATCGACGCCCTCCCCGCGGGCACCCTCACCGTCGTCCTCGGGCTGGCCGCCGCGATCGCGTGGGGCGGCGGCGACTTCGGCGGTGGCCTCGCCAGTCGGCGCGTCGCGGTCTATGGGGTCGTGCTGGTCTCGCAGGCCACGGGCCTGGTCCTGTGCGTCACGCTGGCCCTCCTCCTCGGGGAGTCGTTCCCGACCGGCAGCGACCTGCTGGTCTGCCTGGTCGCGGGCATCCTCGGCGCGTTCGGCATCACGATGCTGTACCGCGGGCTGGCCATCGGCCGGATGGGCATCGTCGCGCCGGTGACCGGCGTGCTCGCGGCGGTGATCCCGGTCCTGGCCGGGTTCGTGATCGAGGGCATCCCGCCACCGATGGTCATCATCGGCATCGTGCTCGCGGTCGCCGCCGTGATCCTCGTCTCGCGGGTCGCCGACGAGAGCGGCGGGCGGGCCGGGCTCACCGAGGCGCTCACCGGCGGCGTCGCGATCGGCCTGTTCGGCGTCGCCATCGCTCAGCTCACGACGGGCGACGTCTTCGCGGACCTGAGCGCCATCCGGCTGGTCCAGCTGCTGCTCGTGGTCGGCGCGGTGCTGGTGACCCGCTCGGCGTGGCGTCCGCCGGGATCGCTGCTCCTGCCGCTCGTGCTGATCGGCGTGCTCGACACGGCCGGCAACGGCTTCTATCTCGCCGCGGTCCAGACCGGCCAGCTGGCGATCGCGTCGGTGCTGTCGGCGATGTACCCGGTCGTGACGGTCATCCTTGCCGCCGTCGTGCTGCGCGAGCCGGTGACCCGCGATCACACCATCGGCATCGGGCTCGCGGGCGTCGCCATCGCGCTCATCGGCGCGGGCGGCGCGTAACGCGTCAGGTCCGGCGCCGCCTCGAGCGGCGTCCGCAGGACCGTCGACGGTCTCGAAGCCCTCGGCGGCCAGCTCCGCGCGATCGACCGTGCGTCGGACCGCGGCGAGCTGCCGCTCGATGACGTCGTCGTCGACGACCCGTCGTCGCGTGGCGTTCTGGGCCCGGACGATGGCGGCGGACAGGTCGAGCACGATCGCCACGAGCGGGACCCTCGCGGTGCGGGCCCGATCGACGAGCCGACGCCGGGCGTGGACCGAGGTATTGGTCGCATCGACGACCGTCAGGCGACCCTCGGCGAGGCGTCGCTCGACCATGCGGTACAGGATGCGGAACGCGGTGGCCGATGCGCGCTGGTCGGCCTCGTCGCCCGCCACGACCCCCCGGAGCGTGTCCGACGAGACGATCTCGTCGGGTGCGAACAGGCGGGCGGCGAGCGTCGACTTGCCCGAACCCGCGGCACCGACCAGGACGACCAGGCTGGGATCGGGGACGACGAGCGTCGCCACCTACGCCGTCGCGACCCGACGGACCTCGTAGCCGCCGGCCTCGGCGGGGCGGACCTCGTACCTGGGCTGGTCGTAGACGGTCGGGCCGCGCCTGGCGCGGCCGTCCTCGAGGTCGAAGCGCGAGTAGTGCCATGGGCACTCGATGCAGCCGTCGACGACCTTGCCCTCGGCCAGCGGGCCGCCGGCGTGGGCGCACACGTTGTGCATGGCATGGATCGCGGTGCCGATCCGGACCACGACGAGGTCGTTGATCCCGGCGCGCATCTTGGTCGGCGTGGCCTCGGCCAGCTGCGCGAGGTCGGCCACCTCGCCGGTGTCGAGCTTGACCCACTTGGTGCCGGGACCGCGGAACGCGTGTCGGCTGACCATATTGCCGAGCGTGTAGGCGACCTCGCCGCCGACGAATGCGCCGGCGGACACGAGGAGGAAGCCCGACGATCCCCAGGGCGATCGGGATGGTCCGGTCGGCCGGCGCCCCGGAGCGCAGGACGAGCGACACGATCAGCAGGAGGAGCGCGACGACCATGAGCGTGGCGTGCAGGGTCGCCCGGGTCAGCGGCGTGCCGGTGGTCTCGCTGTAGTCGGCCAGGCCGGAGGCGGCCGACGCCAGCATGAACAGGATGGTGCCGACGAGCATGACGTCGGCCGCGGTCGGCTGGCCGATCAGGTCGAGGACGACGACCCCCAGCAGCATGCCGATCGGGATGTCCGTCGTCGCGGCATGGAGCGGGTGTCCCAGCCACCGGCCGTTGAGCAGATCCCGGATCGGATGGATCGGTCGGAACAGGGCCTTCGCCCAACGCCGATTGAACTCCCCCAACGGCCGGGCCCAGCCGTCGTTCATGGCCACGAGTCGGGCCAGCAGGTGCGCCATCGACCACCTCCGTCGGCCGAATCTACGCCGATGGCGGGTCGATGGATGTTGCAACCACGTCGCGCATACCACATCGCCATCCACATCCCATCCACATCGGTGGGAAAGTCGGGGATAAGCCGCCGGAGATTCCGTCGAAGTTCGTGGATAAGGCCGTTGTGGCCGCGGCGGGGCGGCGGCTACTGTTGGTCTTGCCCGAAGGGGCAGGTGCGAACCGCCAGACCGCACCGGGGAGCGATCCTCGGGACGGTCCCGGGAGCCGGGTTCGGTAGCCGCAAGGCCATCGAGCGAGGAGCCCGGGCGGAGCGCAGGGACTCCGGACTTGTTCGGAGCCGCTGCGAGACGACCAGCGGTCCTCCCACCAGTTCCTTCGGGCGCTTTCGTGTGTCCGGTATGTCTCCCGATCGCCAGGGCTCCGCCGACCGTCCGACTCGCGTCCGGCGTCATTCGCCCCGGGAATGGTCGAGCGCGCCGACGGCGACCCAGCTACTCGGCCGCATTCGCCCGGGGAATGACGCCGGACATGGTTCGGGCGACGGGCCTCGGGCACGCGGGCCGCCGGCCCGGGTGACGCGCCGGGCCGGTAGGCTCCGACGGTGACCGCCACCGCGACCACGACGCCCACGCCCCGACCCGCCCAGGATTGGCGAACGCTGCTGGTCGTGTTCTGGCTGACCTCGATGGTCGAGGGGCTCGGTGTCAGCCAGATCTTCGCGCTCGTCCCGACCTACCTGCGGCAGATGGGCGTGCCCCAGGACGAGCGGCTCGCGTTCGTCGGGCTGTTCACCGCCCTGATCTTCGTGGTCGGCATGCCGCTCGTGCCGCTGTGGGGCGTGTGGGCCGACAAGTACAGCCGCAAGGCCGTCATCGTCCGCAGCGCGCTCGTCGAGGCGGTCGTGTTCGCCGGGGTCGCCCTCTCGCGCGAGCCGTGGCAGCTGGCGCTGAGCATGCTGCTCATCGGGTTCCAGCTCGGGAACACGGGCGTCATGCTCGCGGGCATCCGGGACGTCACGCCGCGCCTTCGCCTGGGCACCGTGATGGGCATCTTCGGAGCGTCGACCGCGGTCGGCATGGCCCTCGGGCCGACGCTCGCCGGGCTGCTCATCGACGGCCTCGGCTGGACGCTGCCGGCCGTGTTCTGGCTGTCGGCCGCGTTGTCGGTCGGGACCGCGCTGCTCGTGACGTTCGGGTCGCGCGAGGTCCGGCCCTCGGTCGTGCCGGAGGGCCGGGTCCTGACCCTCGCGTTCGGAGCCCTGCGCGCCGTCCTGACCGACCCGATCGTGCTCCGCATCTTCCTGATCTACGGCGTGTCGTTCCTGGCCAACCAGATGAGCCGGCCCTACCTGCCGGTCGTGGTCGAGGGCGTGGCCGGCACCGGCGCCGGGCTCGCCTCGGCGATCGCGCTGGTGATGGGCACCGCCGCGCTGGTCGGCGGGCTGATCGGTCCGGTCGGCGGCTGGTTCGGCGACCGCATCGGGTTCCGGCCGGTCCTGGTGATCGCGCTGGCGGGCGGCGGCGTGGTCCTTGCCGTCATGCCGTTCGCGCCCGCGGTCCCGGGGCTGGCCGGGCTGGCCGTCGTGTTCGCCGCCGCGACCGCGACGGTCAGCGCGATGGTCTTCAGCATGCTCGCGACCGAGGTGCCGCCCGAGCGCCGCTCGGCGACGCTCAACCTGGTCTACCTGCCGCTGTACGCGGCCGGCATCATCGGTCCGGCGGTCGGTGCCGTGGTCGTGCGGGCGGGCGGGTTGGCGGCCCCGTTCCTGCTCGGCGGCACGGTGTTCGTCATCGGGGCGGTCGTCGTCGCGACCCGCGCCCGCCGCCAAACGGATGACATGAAGGCGCCGACGGGTGTCCCCCAGACGGCCCGTCGGCGCTAGGTATCAGCGAAGCGTGTACCCATCCATACGCAGCAAGCGCCCGGTCGGATGACCCGGAACGTCACGCCGGTTCGATCGCCGGTCGCGCGTTCGGCTGGCGGGGCGGCCGGACCGGCGCCACGTTCTCGCGCAGCGCGATGCACGCGAGCAGCATCGACAGCCCGCCGTACCACAGCGCCGGCAGCGCCAGCATCCCGGCGACCGGGACCGTCCAGCGCCGCCCGGTCCACGCGCCCCACACGACCAGCGCGACCGCGAACGGCAGCCGCACGACGAACGGGATCGGCACCGCCGCCCACGTGCCGTCGCGACCGGCCACGCGCGTGAGGACCTCGCCCCACGCCGTCCAGGCCGACGGCCAGACGACGAACGACACGACCACGATCGCCGCCGTCGACCCCAGCGCGATCGCGAGGTTCCGCCACTCGCGCCGGACCACGAACCACAGCAGCCCGATGCCGGGCGTGATCTTCGTGAGCAGGATGATCGACCACGTCCACGGCCAGCGGAACCCGAGCACGATGGCGGCGGCCAGCACCAGGTGGATGTTGCCGCCGGCCAGCTCCATGAGCGCCAGCAGGATGCCGACCGCGTACCAGCGCGGGCCGGTCAGCACGTACGCGCGCGCCGAGCAGGATCGCCGTCCAGGCGGCCATGAACGCCTGCCACGGCAGGAACCGGATCGGCTGGAGCAGCTGCAGGAACGCCGGCGAGTACACGTACGCGATGGGGTCGGTCCAGTCCGAGCGGGCGTACGGATCGGCGAGCGTCGGGAACCAGTAGCAATAGGCGTCCTGGCCGGTGCCCCACAGGCGGCCCCACGGCGACGAGAACACCACGATGACCGCCCAGACGACCACGGCAAGGCCCGGACCCAGCCACGGATGGCGGTCGAGCCACTCGCCGAGCGCACGGATCCGCACGGCGATGCGTCCGGTCAACACGAGTCGTGCCGTACCATTCCGCCGTGCCGAACATCGCTCTTCCGCGACCGCTGCCTCGTCCGCGCCGTCGAACCGACGGCTCGGCGGACGTCGTGCTGCCCGAGACGGTCGCGGAGCCGGAGATCATCGAGGCGTCCGGGATCCGCTGGATCCACATCGAATCGCCGCGCACGGCCGACCGCGACTGGCTGGAAGAGCACTTCGATTTCCACCAACTCGATTACGAGGACGTCTTCTCGCGCAACCAGCGCCCGAAGCTCGACCAGTACGACGACTACGTCTTCATCGTGCTGCACTTCCCGCTCTTCGACAAGGACAGCGGGCGCATCCTCACGGCCGAGCTCGACCTGTTCATGGGCGCCGACTTCCTGATCACGCTGCCGAACATCCCACTGCCGCCGCTGTCGGCGATGTTCGAGCGCTACCGCGAGAAGGAGGACCTGCGCCAGGAGGTCTTCTCGAAGGGCTCGGGCTACCTGCTCTACAAGATCGTCGACACCGGCGTCGACGCGTCGTTCCCGATGCTGCGCAAGACCGGTCTCAAGCTCGAGCGGCTCGAGGACGACATCTTCGAGGGCCGCTCGTCGGAGATCGTCCGCGACATCTCCGACACGAAGCAGGAGATCATCAACTTCCGCAAGATCGTCCGGCCGCAGCGCGCGGTGCTGCGCGACCTCGAGCGCACGAAGCAGCGCTACCTCCAGGAGGAGCTCGAGATCTACTTCGACGACATCTCCGATGCCGCCGAACGGATCTGGGACACGCTCGAGAATTACAAGGAGGTCATCGAGGGCCTCGAGTCGACGAACGAAGCGGTCCTCTCGCACCGGCTGAACGACTCGTTCCGCATCCTCACCGCGGCCAGCGTCGTCCTGCTGCCGCTGACGCTCATCGCCAGCATCTTCGGGATGAACGTGGTCTTCCCGGGCGAGGGCGAGTCGTACTCCTTCTACCTGATCATCGGCCTGATGGCGGTCGTGCTGGTCGCGCTCGTCATCCTGTTCCGCCGCCGGGGGTGGCTGTAGCGGCGTAGGCTGGACCGCCCATGACGACGGACGATCGGATCGATCGCGGTCGCGCGGCGTACGCCCGCAAGGCGTGGGCGGAGGCATTCGAGCAGCTGTCGGCCGCCGATGCCGAGGCGCCGCTGGCGCTCGACGATCTCGAGCTGGCCGGGTTCGCCGCCCAGTACGCCGGCCACGACGAGGCGTCGGTGGAGCTCGGGATGCGATTTCACCGCGCCGCCATCGAGGCCGGCGAGATCGCCCGTGCTGCCCGCGTCGGCGTTCTGGATCGGGATGGCGTTCCTCCGGCGCGGCGACGTGACCCAGGGCGGTGGCTGGCTCGGGCGGGCGACGCACCTGCTCGACGAGCACGACCTCGACACGGTCGAGCGCGGCTATCTGGCCGTCCCCGATGGCATCCGCCAGGTCGAGGCCGACCCGGCGGCTGCGTTCGCGGCGTTCCAGCGTGCTGCCGACTACGCCGAGCGGTTCGCCGACGCGAACCTCATGGCCATTTCACGCCTCGGCCGGGGCCGGTCGCTCATCGGGCTGGGCGAGACCGAGCGCGGCGTGGCGTTCCTCGACGACGCGATGGTCGCGGTGACGTCCGATGACCTGTCGCCGACCGTGACCGGCATCGTGTACTGCGCGATCGATCGAGGCGTTCGCCGAGATCTTCGACCTGCGCCGGGCCCAGGACTGGACGCAGGCGCTCAGCGAGTGGAGCGAGCGCCAGCCGGGGCTCGTCCCGTTCCGGGGCCGGTGCCTCGTGTACCGCAGCGAGCTCAAGCGTCTCCACGGCGAGTGGACCGCCGCGTTCGACGAGGCGCGCCAGGCGCAGGAGTTGCTGCTCCGGCCGCCGCCGGAGCCCGCGGTCGGCGAGGCGTACTACGAGCAGGCCGAGCTGCACCGGTTGCGTGGCGAGTACGCGGCGGCCGAGACGGCCTACCGCGAGGCCAGCCAGTGGGGCCGCCGGCCGGAGCCCGGGCTCGCGCTGCTGCTGCTCGCCCGCGGGCGGGGTCCGGCGGCTCGGGCCATGATCGACCGCGCTGTCGCCGAGGCACCCGACGACATCGGCCGCGTGCGGCTCCTGCCGGCGCTGGCGCAGATCGCGCTCGAGACCGGCGACCTGGCCGCGGCGCGCAGCACGGTCGACGAGCTCGCCTCCGCGGAGCGGGTCCGTCCGGCGCCGATGCTGTCGGCGACCATCGCCCGCCTCGACGGCGAGCTGCGGCTGGCCGAGGGCGCGCCCGGCGAGGCGCTGCCGTTGCTCCGGCGGGCCGAGTCGATCTGGCGCGAGCTCGACGCCCCGTACGACGCCGCGCGCGTGCGGGCCGCGCTGGGCGACGTCCTCGGGCGCCTCGGCGACGCGGACTCCGCGACCCTCGAGTTCGACGCCGCGCTGCGGACGTTCCGCGAGCTCGGGGCGGCGCCCGACGTCGAACGCGTCGAGCGGCTCGCCGGTCGTCCGGCCGGTCATCCGGGCGGGCTGTCGGACCGGGAGGTCGAGGTCCTCCGGCGGGTCGCGGCCGGGGACACCAACCGGTCGATCGCAGCGGCTCTGGGCATCAGCGAGCGAACGGTCGACCGCCACGTCAGCAACATCTTCGCCAAGCTCGGCGTGTCGTCGCGCGCGGCCGCGACCGCGTTCGCCGTCGAGCACGACCTGGCCTGACCCGCTCGGTACCCATCGACACACGGCACGCGGTTTGGGTAGTTCGGCCGATGCGGCGCCCACCCGCCCGCGCCTAGCGTCGTCGACGGCGACCGGCCCTGTCGGTCGCCTCCGACAGACAGCGGGAGGCCAGCGTGGATACGACCGAAGCACCCGAACGAGTGGACACGCTGATCATCGGCGCGGGGCAGACGGGCCTGGCTGCGGGCTACCACCTGTCGAGGCGGGGCCGTTCGTTCCTCATCGTCGATGCGAACGAACGGATCGGCGACCAGTGGCGTCACCGGTATGACTCGCTTCGCCTGTTCAGCCCGGCTCGATGGGACGCGCTCCCGGGCATGCCGTTCCCCGCGCCCGGCTGGAGCTCCCCGACGGGACGCCAGATGGGGGACTACCTCGAGGCGTACGCGGCCGCGTCCAAGTTCCCCGTTCGGATGAACACGCGGGTCGAGCGCCTGGTCCGGGCGGACGACGGCAGCGACGACCTGATCGCGGTGCTACCGGACGGCCGGATCCGGGCGCGCCAGGTGATCGTGGCGACCGGCGCGTTCGCGCGGCCGAGGATCCCGGACGTCGCCGGTCGGCTCGACCCGGCGATCCGTCAGATCCACTCCAGCGAGTATCGCAACCCGTCACAGCTGGCCGACGGACCGGTGCTGGTCGTCGGGGTCGGGCACTCCGGGGCGGACATCGCGTACGAGGTGGCCGGCACCCATCGAACGATCCTCTCCGGCACGTCACACGGCGAGCTGCCGTTCCGCGTGCTCGACACGTGGCGTGCCCGGCTGTTCCTGCCGCTGCTCGCGTTCGTCGAGCAGCACGTGCTCACGATCCGCACGCCGATCGGCCGGCGAGCGTCGGCCAGCTCGCGCGTGCTCCCGGCGCCGCTCCTGCGCGTCCGCCGATCCGAGCTCTGGCACGCGGGCGTCGACCTGCGCGAGGCCCGGGTCTCGGACGTTCGGAACGGCATGCCGGTCCTCGAGGATGGCGCCGTCGTGGACGTCGCGAACGTGATCTGGGCGACGGGCTTCCGGCCCGACTACGCCTGGGTCGAGCCTGCCGAGCTGGCCGCCGACGGATGGCCGATCCAGCATCGCGGCGTCGCGTCGGCGCCCGGGCTCTATTTCCTCGGCGTCCCGTTCCAGTACGGGCTCACGTCGATGCTCATCGATGGCGCATCACGCGACGCGGCGTACATCGTCGATCGGATCGCGGAGCGAGCGACCGCCGCACGCCGTGGCGGGGCGCTGGAAACCGCCCCGGCCGGGTAGCGGGTCAGCCCGGGAGGTCGCGCTCCTCGGGGCCGACGTAGTTCACGTCGGGCCGGATCAGCCGGTTGTTGGCCGCCTGCTCGAGGGCGTGGGCGGTCCACCCGGCGTGGCGGGCGAGCGAGAACGTCGCCGGGAACAGGTCGGGCGACAGGCCGACGCCCATCAGCACCGGCGCGGCGTAGAACTCGACGTTGGTGCGGAGCGGCCGCTCGGGGTGCTTCTCGGCGAGGACCCGCAGGGCGACGTCCTCGACCTCGGTCGCGAGCGCCAGCCAGGAGGGCTTGTTGGCCATGCCCTCGGCCACCGTGCGCAGCGCCGCGGCGCGCGGGTCGTACGCCCGGTACACGCGGTGCCCGAAGCCCATCAGCCGCTCGCCCCGATCGAGCGCGTCGCGCACCCATTGCTCGGCATGCTCGGCCGACCCGACCTGTGACAGCTGGTCGACCACCTCCGACGGCGCCCCGCCGTGGAGCGGGCCCTTCATCGTGCCGATCGCGCCGGCCACGGCCGACGCAAGATCCGAACGGGTCGAGGTGATGACCCGCGCCGTGAACGTCGAGGCGTTGAAGCCGTGCTCCGCCCCGACGATGAAGTACGCATCGAGCGCCCGGGCCGTGCCCTCGTCGGGCCGCTCCCCGGTGAGCTGGTACAGGAACCCCGCGGTCAGGTCGAGCGACGGGTCGGGGTCGACCGGGTCGTCGCCGGACCGCAGCCGGGCGAACGCCGCGAGCGCCGTCGGCGAGAACGCGGTGAGCGCCCGTGCCGCCTCGACGGTCGGCGGCCACGGCAGCGCCTGCGTCGCACCCCACGCCGATACCGCGGTCCGCAGCGCGTCCATCGGCTTGGCGTCGGCCGGCAGCGCCCGCAGCACGGCGAGGACCGCGTCCGGCAGCGGCCCGGTCGACAGCCGGTGCGCCGGGTCCCACTCGCCGGTCCACAGGAGGTTCGCGACCGCCGGATACGTGCCGCGCTCGACGAGGTCGCCGATGCGATAGCCGCGGTACAGGAGGCGACCGGCCGCACCGTCGATGTACGACAGGCTGGTCTCGCCGGCGACCACGCCCTCGAGCCCCGGCGAGTACGGGCGGGCAGCCGGCACGGCGGGCTCGGTCGCGGCGTCGGCCGGGGGGGAGTCGGTCATGCGTTGCGGTCCAGGGCGTTGAGGACGAGACGGACGACGACCGCGCCGAGGACGGCCGCGATGATCACTGCGAAGAACCCGCTCACCGGTCCGAGGCCCATCTGGTCGGCCAGCCAGCCGCCGATCACCCCGCCGACGATGCCGACAACGATGTTCGGCAGGCATCCACGGGCGGTCCGGCCGCCGACCAGCGCGCCGGAGATCGCGCCCGCGATCAGGCCGAGGATGACCCATTCGACGATCCCCAGATCGGGCATGCCGCGAGTATCCCACGGTGGCCCGCGTCAGCGGGTCACGGCTCGGCCAGGAACGTCAGGACTGCTTCCACGAACGCGTCGGGATGGGTGTGGTGGGCGGCGTGGCGCGCTCCGGGGATCACCACGACCCGTCCGTCGGCGAGGCGCGCATCGAGGGCCGTTGTCGCGTCCGCGAAGGCCGCCAGGCTGTCGCCGCCGAGGATCTGGAGGACCGGCTGCCGGACATCCCCGAGCGCCTCCAGGCCGGCCGCGTCCGCCTCGCCCTCCGACCGCAGCTCGCGTGGGATCGTGTGGGCCGCCGCGACCCGCAGCGGCCACACGGGATCGGCCCGGTACGCCGCGAGTGCCGCCTCGTCCATGCCGACGACCCGGCGCATGAACGTCTCGAGCAGCGCCTCGAGGCGGCCGGCGCGATCCAGCTCGGCGAGCTCCGCCGCGAGGCCCGTGTCGCCGTACCGGCTTCCCGGCGGGGACGGCGCTCCCTCGTAGCTCACGACGCGGCGGATCGCGCCGGTCAGCCGGGCCGCCCCCAGCGCGCATCGCCCGCCGTACGAGTGCCCGACGACGTCGACCGCGTCGGTGCTCCCCGAGGCGACGACCGCCTCGGCGACCGCGGCGACGTCCTCGAACTCCCGCTCGATCGCATACGGCAGCGTGTCGCCCGAGGCGCCCCGACCGCGCCGGTCGATGGCGTGGACGGTGCGCCGCTCGGCCAGCTGGGGCCCGACGACCCGGAATGTCGTATGGTCGCCCGCCGTCCCGTGCACGAGGATCACGCCGGGCCCGGACCCGCTCGTGAATACCGCGATCGGCGTGCCGTCGGCAGAGACGACCGTTCGGCTCGGGGGCGGCGTCATCCGGGCGCGTCGGGTCGCCAGCGGTACAGCACGTCCGGCTGGTGCTCCATGTTGCGCGAGCCGTCCGAGAAGGCGACCGGCTCGAATCCGCGCCGTTCGTAGAAGCGCCGCGCGAACGCGTTCACCTGGAAGCAGAACAGGTCGAGCCCGTCGGGCCGGCGCTCCTTGGCGAACGCGAGGAGGCGGCCACCCAGGCCACGACCGATCCATTCCGGCGCCACGTACAGCTGCTCGACCATCGTGTCCGACAGCGCCATCAGCGCCACCACCCGGCCATCGCTCGCGGGGTCGGCGGCCACCCACGTCTCGTGGTTGGGCACGAGCTCGGTCGTCAGCCAGGTCCGGACCTGATCATCCGGCGCGCCGGGCGGGAAGTCGAACGTCGCCCGCCACGAGGTCAGCCAGACGTCGACGATGCCGGGGCCGTCCTCGGCCTCGGCGCGCCGGATGACGAGCTCGTCGGTCGCCGCCGGCGTCACCGCGGCAGGTCGGCGGCGGCGGCCTCGTCGAGGACCCATGTCGCCCCGTCACGCACCGCCAGCTGGCCGGGCAGCTGGCGCGGGTCGCGCTCGGCGCCGAAGATGCGGCGGATTACATCGGCCTTGCCCGCGCCATGGGCGATCACGACCACCCGTCGCGCAACCCGGACCAGCGCCGGGTTGAGCGTCACGCGGTCGACGTGCGGCTCGACGTGGCTCGGGGCCGGGATCGCCAGCGCCCAGCGGATCGAGCGGAAGGCGGCCGAGCCGGGGAAGACCGACAGGATGTGGCCGTCCGATCCGAGGCCGAGCAGCATCAGGTCGATCACCGGCCAGTCGTCGACCTCCGGCAGCCCCGCGGCCCGCAGCTCCTCGACGAGCTGTCCGGCGCACCAGTCCGGCCCGCGCTGCGCGCCGATGGCCTCCCCGGTCTTGAACGGGTGGATGTTGGCGATCGGGATGCGGACGCGGTGGCCCGGATCGTCCGAGTGCACGGACTCCCACGCGCCGGCCCCGAGCAGCACGTCGTCGAACGGCCGGACGTTGGACAGCGGGTGGTCGCTCGGCACGAACCGGTCATCGCCCCACCACGTGTGGACCTCGCCCCACGGCACGGCCCGCCCGATCTCGGCGTCGAGCATCGCCCGGTAGATCCCGACCGGGGTCGAGCCGCCGGTCGTCGCCCAGTCCGCGCGGCCGCGCTCGCGGACCGCCTCGCTCAGGGCGTCGGCGATGATCGCGGCGGCCCCTTCCGCGGCCGCCGCCGGATCGGCCGCGACCACGATCTCCGGGCCGGTCACGCCGGCCGGCCGTTGGTCGGTGGTCCGATCAGCTTCGCCGCCATGTCGAGCGTGCCGACCGACACGCCGTCACGCCGGCCGACCTCGATGGCCTCGGCGAGCAGGTCGACGTCGCCGCGGCGGACGGCCAGGAACTCGCGGTCGAGCACCTCGACGCCGTCCTGCCACACCCGCACGTGGACGGTCTCGGCCTCGGCGGTCACGTCGGCCCGCAGCTCCGAGCCGCGGCGCTCGCACAGCAGCTCGACCCGGAGCGTCGTTCCGGCGGGCATCGTCGACGCCACGGGCCGGATCACGACCGATACCTCGCTGCGCCCGTCGGACAACGTCGACACGAGGCCGCGGCTCATGGCCGGCCGCGACCCGGCACCCGACCGCGACTTCGCGCTTCCCGCGCCGCTGCCGGTCGCCGCTGCCAACGGCTTGACGACCGTCAGGCCCAGCCGCGACGCGAGCCACGCCACGTGGTAGACGGGCTTGACGAGGTTGGTCGAGCCCGGCCCACCGGTCTCGTCGTGCGTCCCGTACGTGACCGCGATGCGGCGCAGCGAGCGCAGGTACGGCAGGAAGTCCGGGTCGTCGAAGATCGACGCGATCGCCTCCCGCCAACGCGACTGGCGGACCATCGCGAAGTCGCTCACCGCGAGCCAGGTCCTGTCGGCGACGGCCGCCATCTCGACGAGCCGGGCCAGGCCGTCGCCGTTCCAGGACGAGCCGTCGACGACCATCCGGTCGGCGGTGGTCAGCAGGTCGACGCACGCCCGCGACGTGAACGGCGGCTCGCCCGGCCACCAGACCGTGACCGGCAGGTCGTGGATGATCAGCGGGGCCACGATCGCCGTGAGGTGGCGGCCCGCCTCGCCGCCGGCGATGAGGTGGATGGTCTCGGCGCAGGTCTCCGGCGCGTCCTCGCGGGGCAGGATGCAATGCGCCTCGACCCGCGCGTCGATCCACGACGGGCCGTCGGCGTCGGCCGACTGGACGACGATCGTCCGCGACGGGTGCTTGCCGGTCAGCGCCTGGATGGTGGCCGCGCCCCGTTCCGCGATCTCGGGCCGGCGGGCGACCACCACGAGGTTCATCACGCTGGTCCGCGCCGCGACGTGGCGGCCGGGCTCGCCCTCGATGTCGGTCGTCATGTCCTGCTTGGCCCAGATCCCGGCCAGCTCCTTCTCGACGTCGGCGATGCTGTGGGCGCGCGCCGACCAGCGCAGGACCGGCTCGTTGACCAGCATCGGCGCCGGGCCGGTCACGCCGCCGCCCTCAGATCCGGCGCCATCGCTTGCCCTCACGCGCAAGCAGCTCATCGGCTGCCGCCGGTCCCCACGTGCCGGCCTCGTAGTTGGGGAAGTCGGGCGCCGGCGCGTTCGTCCAGGCGTCGATGAGCGGGTCGGCGATGCTCCACGCCTCCTCGACCTCGTCGGCCCGGGTGAACAGCGACTGGTCGCCCTGGAGGGCGTCGAGGATGAGCGTCTCGTACGCCTCGGGCGCGTCCACGCTGAACGCCGAGCCGTAGGTGAAGTCCATCGTCACCGACCGCACGTCCAGCCCGAGGCCCGGCACCTTGGCCCCGAACCGCAGCATGATCCCCTCGTCCGGCTGGATGCGGATGGCCAGCAGGTTCGCGTCGGGCTCCGCGCCGGTGTCCTTGAACAGGTGGTGCGGGACCGCCCTGAACTGGATGGCGATCTCGGTCGCGCGCTTGGGCAGGCGCTTGCCGGTGCGCACGTAGAAGGGGACGCCGGACCAGCGCCAGTCGTCGATGTTGAGCCGGGCCGCGATGAACGTCTCGGTCTCCGACTCCGGGTCGACCTCGGGCTCGGTGCGGTAGGCGGGCACCGGCTCGCCGGCGACCCAGCCCGGGCCGTACTGGCCGCGCACCACCTCGCGCAGCGGATCGGCCGGGCGCGTGGCCACCGCCCGCAGCACCTTGACCTTCTCGTCGCGCAGCGCGTCGGCATCGAACGTCGCCGGCGGCTCCATCGCGACCAGGCTGACGAGCTGGAGCATGTGGTTCTGGAGGACGTCGCGGACCGCGCCCGTCTCCTCGTAGAACTTGCCGCGGCTCTCGATGCCGATCGACTCCGCCACCGTGATCTGGATGTGGTCGACGTAGCGCCGGTTCCAGAGCGGTTCGAAGATGCCGTTGCCGAACCGGAACACCAGCAGGTTCCGGACGGTCTCCTTGCCCAGGTAGTGGTCGATGCGATAGACCTGCGACTCGCGGAAGACCTTGCCGACCTCGCGGTTCAGCCGGCGGGCCGAATCGAGGTCGTGGCCGAACGGCTTCTCGATGATCACCCGCCGCCAGCCGCCGTCGTGGCGCTCGTGGTCGAGGCCGACCCGACCGAGCTGGGCGACGATCTCCGCGAACTGCGAGGGCTGGGTCGCGAGGTAGAACAGCCGGTTGCCGCGCGTGCCCTCGGTCTCGTCGAGCTCGTCGAGCGTGACCGCGAGCGTCGTCGAACCCGGCCGGATCGTCGAAGTCGAGGCGGTTGTAGCGGATGTGCTGACTGAACGACCGCCACGCGGCCTCGTCGAGCGGGAGGACCCGGCTGTACTCCTCGAGCGACGCCCGCAGCTCGGCCCGGAACGCGTCGTCGTCGTACTCGCGGCGACCGATCGCGAGGAGCACGAACTCGTGCGGCAGCAGGTTGGTCCGCCACAGGTGGTACATCGCCGGGACGACCTTGCGGTGGGCGAGGTCGCCGGTCGCCCCGAACAGCACGAGGATGCACGGGTCGGGCACGCGCTCGAGCCGGAGCCCCTCGCGCAGGACGTTCTCGACCGGCTTCGACTTCGATGGACGCTTGCCCGGGCGCGCCTCGCGCAGCTCGCGCATCGTCCGCGGCGCGTCCTTGGGCCGCGGCGCGGGCTGCGCCGGGATGGGCTGGTCGGACGGTGCCTCGGCCGGGGCCGGTTCCTTGGGGGGCGCCTTGGTCGCCATGGGTCTACTCGGTCTTCACCGCGTGACCGCCGAACTCGTTGCGGAGCGCGGCGAGGACCTTGCCGCCGTAGGAGTCGTCCTGGCGGGACCGGAACCGGGTCTGGAGCGATAGCGTGATGACCGGCGCGGGCACGTCCCGGTCGATCGCCTCCTGGACGGTCCAGCGGCCCTCGCCCGAGTCGGCGACCCAGCCCTTGAGGTGCTCGAGGTCCTGGCCGTTCGACTGGAACGCGCGGCCCAGCAGCTCGAGCAGCCACGAGCGGACGACCGAGCCCTGCATCCACAGCCCCGATATCGCGCCGAGGTCGAGGTCGTAGTCGCTCGCGTGCATGATCTCGAAGCCCTCGGCGTACGCCTGCATCAGGCCGTACTCGATGCCGTTGTGGACCATCTTCACGTAGTGGCCCGCGCCCGGCCCGCCGACGTGGAGGTAGCCGCCCTCCGGGGCGAGCGTCGTGAAGATCGGCTCCAGCGGGGTCACGGCCGCCGCGTCGCCGCCGACCATCAGGCAGTAGCCGACCTGCAGCCCCCAGATCCCGCCCGACGTGCCCGCGTCGACGTAGTGGATGCCCTTCTCCTTGAGCGTCGCGTGGCGGCGGACGTCGTCGTGGAAGTTGGTGTTGCCCCCGTCGATGATCGTGTCGCCCGGCTCGAGGTGCTCGAGCAGCTCCTCGATCTGCGCCTCTGTCGCGTCGCCGGCCGGGACCATGACCCACACCGCGCGCGGCGCCTCGAGCTTCTGGACGAGCTCCTCGATCGAGAAGGTCGCGGTCGCGCCCTCGCCCTCGGCCTCGATCTCCGTCGACTTCTCCGGCGTGCGGTTGTAGACCATGATCTCGTGCCCGTCGCGGACCAGCCGGCGCACCATGTTGGCGCCCATCCGACCGAGACCGATGAAGCCGATGCGCATGGGCGTCAACCCTCCGTCGAGCTGGCGAGCGCGGCGTCGAACGCGCGCTCGAGGGCGGCCAGACCCGCGTCGGGGTCGGTGCCGAGGTGGACCCGCAGGATCGGCAGGTCGTGGGCGGCGATGGCGGCGTGGTCGCCGTCGGCCTGGGCGTCGATGAGGCGGCCGAACGTGTACGGCCAGCCGGGGATGTCGCGGTCGGTCGGGTGGTCGGCGGTGAGCTGGACGAACCAGCCGGTCGACGGCCCGCCCTTGTGGAGCTGGCCCGTGGAGTGCAGGAAGCGCGGTCCATAGCCAACCGTGGTCGCGTTGCGGGTGGCGTCGCGGAGCGCGGACCGGATGCGGCCGAACGCGACGTCGCGCGCCTCGGTCGGCGCGATGAACGCCTGGAGGGCGAGGTACGCGTTCGGCGCGCGCCGGGCGAGGTGCTCGGCGAGCCGGTCGGCGAGGGCCGGGTCGTCGGCCGCGACGAACGGCACGCTGGACTCGGTGGCCTGGCCGCGCTCGGCCCGCTCGAGGGCGTCGCGGGTGAGCTGCTTCGCCTCCTCGACGTTGGGCTGGTCGAACGGGTCGATGCCGAGGACCGACCCCGCGATCGCGGTCGCGACCTCCCAGCGGACGAACTCCCCGCCGAGGTCGACCGGGTCGGGGAGCGCGATGCGGATCACCGGGTGGCCGCTCCCCGCGAGTGCGTCGGCGAGGGCCGCCCGGCCGCCGTCGCTGCCGCCGTCGAGCGCGATGCGCACGAAGACCCGGTCATCGCCGTAGGCCTCGGGCGAGCCGATCGGCTCGCCGTCGACCGGCACGATGCCGGTGCCACCCTTGCCGGTGCTCTCGGCGATGAGCTGCTCGGCCCAGGCCCCGAACGAGGCGATCTCGTCGTCGGGCAGGAACGTGAGCTTGTCGCGGCCCGCCGCCGCGAGCGCCCCGAGCGCGATGCCCAGCGACACGCCCGGGTTGGCGTCGGGGTCTGGCTCGCGGCATGCCCCGAGCATCGCGTTCGCCGAGGCGAGCAGCGCGTCGAGGTCGAGGCCGATCAACGACGCCGGCACGAGCCCGACGTAGGTCAGCGCGCTGTACCGCCCGCCGATGTCCGGCGGGTTGAGGAAGACCTCGCGGAAGTCGTCGTGGTGGGGGATCGCCTCGAGGCTCTTGCCCGGGTCGGTGACCGCCACGACCATCGCGCCGGGCTTCTCCCAGGCGTGGTGCTTCACGGCCTCGAGCGCGGCCTCGGCGCGCGACCATGCGGCGGCGAGGAAGGCGTTCGGCTCCGCGGTCGTGCCGGACTTGCTGGCGATGATGACCAGGGTCGCGAACGGTTCGAGGTCGTCGAGCACCGCCGACACGGCGGCGGGGTCGGTCGAGTCGAGGATGCGCAGGTCGAGGTAGCCCTCGGTCGACCCGAACGTCCGTTGCAGCACGTCCGGCGCGAGGCTGCTGCCGCCCATGCCGGCCACGATGGCCGTCGTGAACCCGGCGTCGACGATCCCGTCGCCGAAGCCCTCCAGCGAGGGGACGTTGTCGGCGAAGTCGACCGGGGCATCGAGCCAGCCCAGCCGGTCGGCGATGGTCGCCGCGACCGCGGGATCCTCGGTCCACAGCGAGGTGTCACGGTCGAACAGCCGGGTCGCCCACTCGCCCTCGCGCGCCCGCTCGACCGCCGTTCGATATGCGGCCTCGGCCTCGCCGAGGGCGAGGGTCGGGACCTGGACGGCGGACGAGACGGGATCGGTCATCGTTGCCTCCGAAGCTGCCGGGGGCGTTCATGGTACCCGCCGCACGGGCCTCGAACGTGCGTCACACTGCAGTCGATGCGGCCTCGGTTTCGTGTCAGCCTCTGGCTGATCGCGTGGGTGGTGCTGGGCTGTTCCCCGGCGCCGTCGCCGACCCCGTCGGTGACCGCGCCTCCGCTACCGGCCGACGTGGTCGCGTGGCCCGACGTCACGTGGGCGCCGGTCGAAGTCGCCGACGACACGGGACCCGGCGACGGCGAGCAGATCGTGTCGGTGACGTCCGGACCCGAAGGGTTCGTCGCGGTCGGCTACCGCGATGCGGGCGGGGTCAGCGACGGGCTGATCTGGCACTCGCCCGATGGCGAGACCTGGACGGCGGCCGCTCGTCCGGACGTCCTGGAGCACGTCGAGCTGGTGGACGTCGCGCCGGCGCCCGAGGGCTTCGTGGCGATGGGCATCGGGGCGCTCGGGGCCGCCAACGAGCGGCCGCATGTCGTGTTCTTCCGGTCGCCGGACGGGCGCTCGTGGGAGCGGCTCGGCGACATCCCCGGGTCCGCCGATACGTACCCGGGCTCGCTGACCGGCGGAGCGGCGGGCATCCTCGCGGCCGGCAGCGATGCCGATGGCGGGACCGCGCTGTGGCGGTCGATCGATGGGCGGTCGTTCGAGCGGGTGAACGTCGACGTGGCACGGGGCGGCGAGGTGACCGACCCCAAGGCCGTCGCCGGCGGCTATCTCGCGCTCGGCTCGGCGGTGGAGCGGCCGAGGCTGCTTCGCTCGTCGGACGGGATCGGCTGGACGGCCACCCCGATCGAGGCGTCCGACGCGGTGCTCGCGGTGCGGGTCGTGCCCGGCGAGTGGGGCATCGTCGTCCAGGGCCTGTGGGCCGGGGACTGCAGCCCGATGGCCTCGTGCCCCGGCCAGGCGCTGGCGTGGTGGTCGGGTGACGGGTCGGCGTGGGCGCGGCTCCCCGCGGAGGGGTCGCCGGTCAGCAGCGGCTCCAGCCTCATCGTGCCGGCCGGGCGGCACGGGTTGCTCGCCATCGACGGCGCGAGTGCCTGGGCGAGCCCCGACGGCTGGGCGTGGCGTCCGCTGCCCGAGCCGGGCGACGGGTCGATGGCGGTCAGCGACGCGGTGGTCGATGGCGACGTGATCGTGGCGGTCGGCACGATCACCGGCGAGGACGGGATCAACCGCGGCGCGATCGTGGTCGCGCGCTAGGGGCGGTCGAGCTCAGCCTTCGTCGGCCTCGATCGCGAGCACCTTGTCGAGCCGGCGCTGGTGGCGCGGCTCGCCGCTGAACGTGGCCGCGAGGAAGGCGAGGGCGCACTCGAGGGCGGGCTCGGGGCCGATCACGCGCGCACCGAGGGTGAGCACGTTCATGTCGTCGTGCTCGACGCCCTGGTGGGCCGAGTACGTGTCGTGGCAGACCGCCGCCCGGATGCCGCGCATCTTGGTGGCGGCCACGCTGGCACCGACACCGGAGCCGCAGATGAGGACCCCGCGCTCCGCGCCGCCGTCGAGGATGGCGTCGCCCAGCCGGCGCGCGAAATCCGGGTAGTCGTCGGTCGGGTCGGAGCCGTCGCCCCCGAGGTCGATGAGCTCGTGGCCGAGGTCGCGCTCGCTGATGCGCCGGATCAGCTCGTCCTTGAGCGCGGCGCCCGCGTGGTCGGCCGAGAACGCGACTCGCATGGCCGAAGCATAGGGCGTGGCGACGGGGCTGCCGCGCGGTACGCTGGCGGCAGGATGACCGCCCCGGAGCATCTCGCGAACCGCGACCTCGATGTCGCCTCCGTGCTCGACGCCGCGCCGCTGCCGGGGGCGGCCCGGATCGTGATCGTCGGCGGCGGGATCGTCGGGGCGTCGATCGCCTACCACCTGGCACTCGCCGGCGAGTCGGACGTCACGCTCGTCGAGCGCGGCCGCCTGACCAACGGCACGACATGGCACGCGGCCGGGCTCGTGTCGCAGGTCCGCGGCACCCACGCGCTGACCGAGCTGTCGCGGATCAACGTCGAGACCTACGAGCGAGTGGCGCGCGAGACCGGCATCGACCCGGGCTTCCGCCGGGTCGGCTCGCTGACGGTCGCCCGGACCGACGAGCGCTTCCATGAGATCCGCCGGCCGGTGTCGATCGCGCGTGACACCGGGCTGCCGTGGGAGATCGTCGATCGGGGGCGGATCCGCGAGCTGTGGCCGGAGGCGGTCGTCGACGACCTGGTCGGTGGCGTGTTCTTCCCCGGCGACGGGACGATCAACCCCGGGGCGGCGACGCTGGCGCTGGCCCGCGCGGCGGTCGACCGCGGCGTCCGCTACGTGCCCGGGACGACGGTCACGGGGTTCCGCCGAGGCCCTGACGCCCGAAGCGTGACGGGCATCACGACGAGCGCCGGCGACATCGAGGCCGAGGTCGTCGTCCTGGCGGCCGGGCTGTGGACCTCGGAGCTGGCCCGTCTCGCCGACGCGAGCGTCGCGCTCTATCCGGCCGAGCACGTCTGGGTCATGACCGACGAGACGCCGGCCGCGACGGAGGATCTGCCGTTCCTGCGCGACCTCGACGGCTACCTGTACATCCGTCATCACGGCGGCCGGTTCGTGCTCGGCGCGTTCGAGCCGAACGGCAAGCCGTGGGCGCCATCGGGCGTGCCGACCGACGGCTTCGTCGAGCTCGGGCCCGACTGGGACCACATCGGCCCCGTCCTGGCGGCGGCCCGCGCGCGCGTGCCCGCCCTGGCCGACCTCGGGTTCGGGCACTTCCTGCGCGGGCCGGAAAGCTTCACGCCGGATGCCAACCTCCAGCTCGGCTTCGTGCCGGAGGTGCCGGGGCTGTTCGTCGCCGCGGGACTGAACTCGCAGGGGATCATCTTCGGGCCGGGCGTCGGGAAGGCGGCGGCCGAATGGATCGTGGCCGGGCACATGACGATGGACCTCGTCGAGATCGACGTCGCCCGGATGGGTCGATGGGCGAGCCAGCAACGCTGGCTCCACGAGCGGACCGTCGAGACGCTCGGCGGCCTGTATGCGATGCACTGGCCGGGTAAGCAGCCCGAGACGGCCCGCGGGGTGCGGCGACTGCCGCTGGACGCCGCATACCGGGCGGCCGGTGCGGCCATGGGCCAGGTCGGCGGCTGGGAGCGGCCGTTGTGGTTCGAGCCTGGCGCCGGGCCCGACGGGCCGGCCTTCGACTACTCGTACACCGATCCATCGTGGTTCCCCGCGGTCCGCGCCGAGATCCGGGCGACGCGCGAGGGCGTCGCCCTGTACGACCTGACGACCTACGCCAAGTTCGAGGTCGCCGGCCCGGGCGCGCTGGCCGGCCTGCAGCGACTGGTCACGTCCGACCTCGACGTCGCGCCGGGCCGGGTCGTCTACACGATCCTCGCCGACGAGCGTGGCGGGATCCTCATGGACCCGACGATCACCCGCCTCGACGACGACCGCTTCCTCGTCCTCGCTCCGACGGTCTCGCAGCGGCGGACCGAGGGCCTGCTCCGGGCCGGTCTGCCGGGCGATGCCGTCGTCACCGACGTCACGTCGGGAGTGGCGACGATCCACATCTCCGGGCCGCGCTCGCGCGACCTGCTGGCCCGCCTGACCGATGCCGACGTATCGACCGATGCCTGGCCGTTCCTCGAGGGTCGGCAGATCGAGGTCGGTCGAGTCGGAGCGCTCGCGCTGCGCGTCTCGTTCACCGGTGAGCTCGGCTGGGAGCTGCTGGTCCCGACCGAGTTCGTCGCCGACCTCCACGAGCAGGTCGTGTCGGCGGGCGCCGACCTCGGCCTGCGGCACGCCGGTGCGTTCGCCTTCGAGGCGGCCCGGCTCGAACGCGGGTTCCGGTCATGGGGCCACGACATGGGTCCGCTCGACGACCCGTTCGCTGCCGGTCTCGGGTTCGCGGTCTCACGCCGCAAGACCGCCGAGTTCGTCGGGCGGGACGCCCTCGAGCGCCTGCGCGAGATCGCGGACGAGGACCGGCCACGCCGGCTCGTCTCGCTCCACGCCCCGTCGGCCGCGCTGTGGCACGGCGAGTCGGTGGTGCGCGGCACGGAGCGCGTCGGGCACGTGATGAGCGCCTCGATCGCGCCGACGCTCGGCGGGTCGATCGCCCTGGCCTGGATCCGTGGCCCGCTCGAGGGCGACGACTGGTGCGTCGAGATCGCCGGCGACCCGGCCACCTGCGCCGTCAGCCGCGCGCCGCTCTACGATCCGCGCGGAGAACGCCTGCGCTCGTGACCCCGAGCCCGCCGCGGGATGGGCGGGGCCTCCAGGACGCGGACCGGGACGTCGAGCGGTGGCCAGCCAGCATCGGCCGTCACGACGCGGTCGGCGTCGAGGTCGAGCGCCGTTCCGACGATCATCGCGTCCGGCATCGGCATGTGCCGGCCGTGGCGCGCCCGCAGCGACGCCGCCAACCGGCCGGCCGACCGCGACGCGGGCTCGACCGTGGCCGGGATCGCATCGATGAGGGTGTCGCGGAAGTCCGGCCCCAGCGGATCATCCTGGAACGATCGCACCATGTATTCGGCATAGGCGACGACCGGGACGACGAAGCGGTCGCCGGACTCGCGTCCTTCGGCGATGACCGCACGGGCACCGTCGTGATGGGCGTCGCTGGCGTCGACCAGGGCGATGAGGACGCTGGCGTCGAGGACTACCGTTCCCATTCGTCCCGGAGTCCCCGGAGGTAGTCCGGCGGGAACATGCCGGTCATCGAGCCGAGGTGACGATCGAGCGGGTCCTCCTCGCGCCGGAGGACGATCTCGCCGGTCGTCTTGGCCTCGACGAGCAGGCTATCGCCGGGCTTGACCCCGGCGGTCAGGAGTGCGTCGACCGGCAGCGTCACCTGGTTCTTGCGGCTGACCCTGGTGAACCCCTTGCGACGCCGTTGCTTTACTCGTTGGGCCATGAGTAAAGGTTACCACGGTCCGAGCGTTGACCCTCAGCTGTGGCCCGGGTCGGAGTCCTCGGTCCGGTCGACCCCGGCCTCGCCCGCTCGGAGTGTCGGATGCGCGCCGCCACCCATGTGGCCGAAATGCCCGCCGTCGACGGTGCCGATCCGGCCGCGAAGGCCGTCGCGGACGACCCGCAGCCCGACCGCCGCCACCCGCGCCGCGGTGAACCCGAAGTGCTCGAAGATCGTGCCGGCAGGCGCCGACGCGCCGAAGTGGTCGAGCCCGATGATCGCGCCCTCGTCGCCGACCCAGCGGTCCCAGCCCAGTGACACGCCGACCTCGACCGACACGCGTTTGCGCACCGACGGCGGGAGCACCTCGTGCTGGTACGACACGTCCTGCGCCTCGAAGCGCTCCCAGCAGGGGAGGGACACGACGCGCGTCGGGACGCCGTCGTCCTCGAGCTCATCGGCCGCCGCGACGGCCAGCTGCAGCTCCGACCCCGTCGCGATGAGGATCAGCGACGGCGCCGCCCCGCCGCCCGCCTCGCGCAGCACGTACCCGCCACGACGCACGCCGTCGCGTGCCTTCTCGGCCGTGCCGGCCAGCACGGGGAGCTTCTGCCGGGTGAGCGCCAGCGCCACCGGGCCGTCGCGCCGCTCCACCGCCAGCGCCCACGCCGCCGCCGTCTCGTTGGCATCGCCCGGCCGGACGAACCAGAGGTTGGGGATCGCCCGCAGCGCCGCGTACTGCTCGACCGACTGGTGGGTCGGCCCGTCCTCGCCGAGCCCCACGGAGTCGTGCGTCCAGACGTGGATGACGTGCAGGCCGGCCAGCGCGCCGAGCCGCACGGACCCTCGCATGTAGTCGCTGAACGTCAGGAACGTGGCGTCGTACGGGATGAACCCGCCGTGGTACGCGATGCCGTTGGCGGCGCCGCCCATGCCGTGCTCGCGGACGCCGAACCGCAGGTTCCGACCTGCCTCGTCGGCGCTGAACTGGCCCTCGCCCTTGATGTCGGTCAGGTTCGACTCGGACAGGTCGGCCGCCCCGCCGAACAGCTCCGGCACGGTCCCGGCCAGCGCCTGGATCGCGTCCTGGGACGCGTTGCGGGTGGCGATCTCCTCGCCCACCTCGTACGTCTTGAGCCCGCCGTCCCAGCCGTTCGCGAGCCGCCGGGCCATCCGCCGCCGGAAGGCATCGCCCAGGTCGGGGAACGCGCCGCCGTACGCCTGCAGCCGGGTCTTCCACTCCGAGACCAGCTCCTCGCCGGCTTCGACCGCGCCACGGAACACGGCCAGTGCCTCGTCCGGGACGTAGAACGTCCTGTCCGGATCCCAGCCGTAGGCCTCCTTGGTCAGCTTCACCTCGTCGGGACCGAGCGGCGAGCCGTGGGCCTTCTGCGAGTCCTGCTTGTTCGGGCTGCCGAAGCCGATGTGCGTGCGGACCGCGACGATCGACGGGCGCTCGTCGGCGCGCGCCGCCGTGATGGCCGCCTCGATCTCGTCGAGGTCGTTGCCGTCATCGACCCGCGACGCGTGCCAGCCGTACGCCTCGTAGCGCTTGGGGACGTCCTCCGACCAGGCCATCGACGTCGGCCCGTCGAGCTGGACGTGGTTGTCGTCGTACAGCACGACCAGCTTGCCCAGCCGCAGGTGCCCCGCCAGCGACGACACCTCCGACGCGATGCCCTCCTGGAGGTCGCCGTCGGACGCGATGACGTACGTCGAGTGGTCGACGATGTCGTGGCCGTCGCGATTGAACTCGGCCGCCAGGCGACGCTCGGCGATGGCCATCCCGACCGCGTTCGCCAGCCCCTGGCCGAGCGGCCCGGTCGTCGCCTCGACCCCCGGCGTCAGCCCCGACTCCGGGTGCCCCGGCGTCTTCGACCCCCACTGCCGGAACGCCTTGAGCTCCGACAGCGGCAGGTCGTATCCGGTCAGGTGCAGCAGCGAGTACAGCAGCATCGAGGCGTGGCCGGCCGACAGCACGAACCGGTCGCGGTCGGGCCAGTCGGGGTGGGTCGGGGCGTGGCGCAGGAAGCGCGTCCACAGCACATACGCCATCGGCGCCGCGCCCATCGGCGCACCGGGATGCCCGGAGTTCGCCTGCTGCACGCCATCGATCGACAGCGTGCGGATCGTGTCGATCGCGAGTCGGTCGATGTCGGTCGTCACGGCGGCCATGGGCCATTGTAGGTCGATGCGGACGGTATGCTCGGACCATGCCGTCCCTCCGACCGACCGGCGCGCGCCGGTCCACGGGCCGGATCCGGGTCGTCGTCGTGGGCGATCTCGTGGTCGACGTCGTGCTCAGGCCCGATCGACAACTTGAGCATGGCTCCGACGTCCCCGGCCAGGTGTTCCTCGCCCAGGGCGGGTCGGCCGCGACCGCCGCCCGCTGGCTCGGCCGCCTCGGGGCACGCTCATCGCTGATCGCCGCGGTCGGTCGCGATGCCGCGGGCCGGGCCCTGGTCGACGTCATCAAGGCGGACGGGGTCACGCCGCGCGTGGTCCGCATCGCTGGCGCCCGGACCGGCCGGATCGGCGTGATGGTCTCGACCGACGGCCAGCGCTCGTTCGTCCAGGACCGCGCCGCCGCGCTCCAGCTCCAGCCGGACGATCTCAAGCCGGCCTGGTTCGCCCGGGCCGACGCGCTCCACCTGCCGGTCTACTCGCTCCTCGACGAGCCGCTCGGCCTCGCCGGCCGCCGGGCCATCGACCTGGCGCGTGCCGCGAACGCCGCGATCAGCCTCGACCTCGCCTCGATCGGCCCGCTGCTCGCCCGCGGCCGCCGCGCCGCCCGGGCGCTCGTCAGCGAGATCTCGCCGGACATCCTGTTCGCCACCGCCGCGGAGGCCGAGGCACTGCTCGGCAAGTACGCCGTCGAGGGCCTCCTCGACGACGCGCACATCGCGGTCGTCAAGCGCGGTCCCGAGGGCGCCACGGTCCTCGCCCGCGAGGGCGACGGCCACCTCCGGTTCGAGGTCGCGACCGAGCACATCGCCGCCACCGACACGACCGGCGCGGGGGACGCGTTCGATGCCGGCTTCCTGGTCGGCTGGTTCACGTCCCGCGCCGCCGGCAAGTCGCTCCCGGCGTCACTCCAGCGGGCGGCCCTCGCCGGTCACCGGGCCGCCGCGAAGCAGTTGTCGTCGCCCCGCGGGGAGCTCCCGATCGCCTGAGTTCCGTGAGGCGCGCTCGGAACCCGAGCGCCCGACACGCTACGTCCCGCGGGTGACCCGCACGTCCTCGATCTGCGCTTCGACCAGGCTGTTCGAGCCGCCATCGACCGCCTCGATGTGGATGCGGATCGTCTGACCCTTCCACGCCTCGAGCGGGACCGTGACGTTGCGCCACGCGCCGTCGACGTCGGTGCCGGAGCCCGCTCGCGTGAAGACCGGCGTCCGCGTGCCGCCCGACACCTCGATGCTGACGACCAGCCGGTCGGCCGAGGACGAGTTCGATCCGTGGGCGAAGTTGTAGCGGAAGAACAGCTTCTGGCCGCTCGTGGTCGGTAGCCTGATCGGCACCGAGCGGATGGTGCTGCGGCCGTCGAGGTCGTATGAGTTGGCCGACGCGCCGGCCGCCGGGCCGGTCGAGAGGGCGCGGGCCCCGGACGCGCACCGTGCCGAGCTGCTTGGTGCCGCTCGACGAGGTGGTGGCCGGGTTGGCCCGGGCGAACCCGCCGGTCGTGGCGGTGTCGGTGCCGTCGGGTTCACGGCCCAGCCGCGGGCCGCCTCGAAGTCGTCGTCGAAGGCGCCGCAGCGTGACGTCTGGTACGACAGGCCGATGACCGCCGTACGGGCACCACGCCCGCTCGGCCAGGTAGAGCACCGCGTTCTTGTTGCGGCCGGTCTCCGACGCGATGCGGCTGTCGTCGAGGTAGTCGCCGTTCGACATCTCGAAGGTGTACGAGAAGATGCGGTAGACGCCGTAGGCGTAGTCGCGGGTCGTTCCCTTCGTGATGTACAGGTCGCTCGCCTGTTGCGGTCGGTAGCCGTTCGTCCGCGCCATCGCCCTGCCCATGCGCACGAACGCCAGGTAGTCGGCGCTGGTCATGTCGATCGGCACGTTGGTGTACGTGTAGCCGTACGGCCACATGACCAGCCGGCCGGCCTCGTGGAAGGTGATGTGCGTCCGGATCTGCTGCTTGCTGCCGATGACCCGGCTGCGCAGGAAGTCGCGCATCGCACGGGTCTCGGGCGCCGAGAACGGCCTCGGCCCGCGGTACGTGATGGCCGCCGGGTTCGAGCTCGTGCGCCCGCCGCTGCCCCAGTTGTAGCTGTAGTTGCGGTTGAGGTCGGTACCGATGGAGCTGCTGCCCGGTGTCGGCTGGCGGTTCTTGCGCCAGTAGTGGAAGCGGCCGTTGACGATGTCCCACTCGCTGCCGTCCGGGTTCATGTTGAAGACGATCCAGATCTCGCGGCCGTTGACGATGTTGGTGATGCGCGTGTCGCTGCCGTAGCCGTTCACCAGCCAGCCCATGATCCGGAGCGTCATCTCGACGCCCATGTGCTCGTCGGCGTGGTGGCCGCCGTCGTACAGGACCTCGGGCTCGTTCTCGTCGACCGCGACGTTGTCCGAGATCTTCATCGCCCACAGCTGCTTGCCCTTGTAGCTCGTGCCGATGCTGAAGCGACGGGCGATGGTCGGATGGGCGGCGGCCGCGGCCGCGATCAGCCGCCGACATCTCGGAGTATGTGTGGTAGCCCTCGTAGCCACGCGGGAACTCGACGCGGGCGAGGGCGCTCGCCGGGGCCACCAGCAGCATCGCGAGTGCGGCCAGGGCGACCGCGGTCAAGGTGGATCGGGGGCGGCGACGTGGGGACGTCATCGTCCGATGATGCCCGCCCTGTCCAGCGGAAGCGATGCCGGGATGGGGCCAGTCACCCGTGACCGAAGGTCCGGACACGGATCGAACGCCGACCCGCCGCTAGAGAGCGAGGTGGATGCGGACGGCGTCCTCAAGCTGCTGGAGGCTCGTGCTGGCGACGGCGCCGACCCGATCGCTGAGCCGGCTGACGTCCACCGCGCGGATCTGCTCGGCTTGGGCCTTCGAGTCGAGGTCAAGGCCAGAGTCAGCAGCGGTCAGGAACACCTGGAACGGGAAGACGCGGTCGACGGCGGACGTGACCGGGATGACGGTGACGACACCATGCCCGCGACGCATCGCCGCCGCATTCGCGGCGTCGTTGCTGATCACGATCGCCGGCCGTGTCTTGTTCGACTCCGATCCGACCGCCGGGTCGAAGTCGACCAGGTGGATGGCGCCGCGGCGGATCACCGCAGGCCGTCCGCCGCCGTCCGATCCCATAACGCTGCTTCGCCGCTGGCGGCCCACTCATCGAACGCCGCCTCGTAGGCCGTCTCGAGCTCCGATGTCCGAAGCAGGCGGACCGCGCGCTGGACCGCGGCGGAACGGGAGTCGAGCTTGCGGCGGGTCGCGAACTCGTCGAGGAACCGGACGTCGTCGTCAGGCAGGCTGATGCTGACCTTCATACCATGATGCTACTCCGTGTCCTACCAAGGTAGCAACACGTTCACGGGCGCAGGTAGCGGTCGAACCAGTCGAGGATCCGGGTCATCCGGTCGATGCGGCGGTCTGGTCGACCGGCTGCGGCGTACACGTGGTACTCGTCGGGGTAGAGCACGTACTCGACGGTCCGGCCCAGCTGGCGGAGCGCGACGAAGAACTGCTCGTTGTCGGCGGCCGGACAGCGTCGATCGGCCTCGGCCTGGAGCATGAGCAACGGCGTCCGGACGTTCGCGACGTTGCGCAGCGGCGACTGGCGCCACAGCTTGTCGATGCCGTCCGACGAGAAGACGTCGCCCATCAGGGCGGCACGGTCGTATTCGGGCCCGCTGTCGGAGCCGGCCCACGCCGTGACCTGGTTCGTCACGCCGTTCTCCGATACGGCCGCAGCGAACCTGTCCGTCGTGCCGACCAGCCAGTTGACCATGAACCCGCCGTAGCTCAGGCCCATCACGCCGAGCCGCTTCGGATCTGCGAGCCCGAAGCCGACGACGTGGTCGACCGCAGCGTGGACGTCGGCGGCATCGACGCCGCCCCAGTCACCGAGCTGCGGTCGGATCCAGTCGGCGCCGTAGGTGGCCGAGCCACGGATGTTGGGCAGGATCACCCGGTAGCCACGGGCGGCGAGCAGGATCACCTCGAGATGCGGGGCCGGCGCCCATGCCCCGAGCGGGCCGCCGTGGACGTCGACGACCGCAGGGAGTGGCTTCCCGTCCGCACCGGGTGGCGACGCGATCCACACGTCGATCTGACCACCCTCGCCTCGCGCCCGGACGAGGCGCATGTCGGGCATCTCGAAGGCGTCCTGCCAGCGCGAGCCGAACGTCGAGCGCGTGCGTCCACGCGCCGTCGTCCGGGTCGCGCGTCGCCAGCTCCATCGCGCGCGTACCGTTCGTGCCGAGCGTGGCGATCAGCCCGTTCCGGGCCACGGCCGATCGTGTGGGTCGTGATGTCGCCGTCGGCCACCGGCTCGCAGCCGCGAGGGTCGCCGGTCGCCGGGTCGATGGTGAAGACGTACGGGTGCGACCTGCCACGATCCGAGATCGTCGCCACGATGCGAGCGTCGTCGAGCCAGACCGGGCCGTGCTGGCCGTAGACGAACCAGCCGGTCAGGTCGGTGTCGACCCAGTTGCCGACGGGCCGGTCGAGGTCGGGCGCGAGGTGCTGCGGCGGCCGCGAGCCGTCGGCGGGGCCGAGGATGACGTCCGGGCTGATGTCGTCGAGCGGCTCGGGTTCGAGGACGCCGATGGCGGCGATCCAGCGACCGTCCGGCGACCAGGCGGCGTGGTTCGCCCAGCCGCCCGGCGCGAGGACCTCGCGTGGCTCGCGCGCTCGCGGCGTCGTCCACGTCGACCGCCCAGATCGTCGTTCGCGGGTGGAGGTCGGGCTCGGGGCCGCGATCGCTCGTGAACGCGATCGTCCGGCTGTCGGGGTGCCACGCGATGTCGGCGACGCCCCAGTCGCCGCTCGTGACCTGGCGCGGTCCGCCGCTCGGGCATGTCGATGACGAACAGGTGCGACCAGCGATCGAGGTGGCCCTCCTCGTCGTACCGCCAGTCGGTCCGGGTGATGCGCCGCGCGATGGGACCGTCGTCCTTGGCCGCCTTGCCGCGACGGGAGATCGGCGCCGTCTTGCCGACGATGAACCGGGGCGGGTCGACCTCGGCCGTGAAGGCGAGCCGGTTGCCGTCCGGCGACCAGGCGATCTCGCCGACCGCCCCATGTCGCCCGACCTTCGCCGGCCAGATCCTGCCGGGCCGGCCGAGGTCGAGCAGGTGGATGGCCGCGACCGAGTCGTCGTCGGCGGGGTCGGAGCGGACGAAGGCGACCGTGTGGCCGTCGGGGCAGAGCCGCGGCTTGGTGTCGCGGACCGTGCCCTCGGTGAGCTGGCGCGGCCGGGGGGTCGGGCTCTCGGACGCAAGGTCGATCGCGAACAGGTGGCTGACGTACCGGTTGCCCTTGATCGACCGCCGGACGACGATCGCGGTCGCGCCGTCGGCCGACAGGTCGAGCTCCTCGACCACGACGACGCGGCGGAGGTCCTCTGGGGTCATCGGTCGACGGGCCGGCATCAGCGACAGGGTAGCGGCGACGCTACGCTTCCGGCGTGCCCGAACCGCCGCTCTCCGTCGCCGACCGACTCGTCGTCGCGCCCGAGGTGGCCGCGGCGCTGGCCGAGGGCCGGCCGGTCGTCGCGCTCGAGTCGACGCTGATCAGCCACGGCCTGCCGTACCCGCAGAACCTGGAGGTCGCGCTCGGCCTCCGAGGCCGCCGTGCGCGAGACGCGCCGATGCCGTGCCGGCGACGGTCGCGGTCCGCGACGGGCGGCTGCTGGTCGGGCTGGACGCGGCCGCCCTCGAGGCGCTGGCGACGGCGCCCGCCGGCTCGGTGCGCAAGGCCGCCCGCCCCAGCCTCGCGGTCGCGCTGGCCGAGGGCGGCTGGGCGGCGACGACCGTGTCGGCCACGATGATCGCCGCTGCGGCGGCCGGGATCCGCGTGTTCGCGACGGGCGGCATCGGTGGCGTCCATCGCGGCGCGCTCGACGCGTCGGCCACGGGCGCGCCGGCGTCGCTCGACATCTCCTCGGACCTCGAGGAGCTCGGCCGGACCGCGATGGCCGTGGTCTGCGCGGGTCCGAAGGCGATCCTCGACGTGCCGGCGACGCTCGAGTACCTCGAGACCCGGGGCGTGCCGGTCATCGCGATCGGGCAGGACGAGGTCCCGGGGTTCTTCGCGCGCTCGTCGGGCATCGCGGCACCGGCCGTGGCCGCGGACGTCGACGCGGCCGCGCGGATCGTGGCCGCGCACCTCGGTCTCGGACTGGGCAGCGGGGCGCTGGTGTGCGTGCCGGTGCCCGCGGACATGGCACTCCCCGATGACGTGGCCCGTGACGCCGTGGCGCGCGCGACCGCCGACGCCGAGGCGGCCGGGGTCCACGGACCGGCGTTGACGCCGTGGCTGCTCGCCCGGATCGCCGAGCTGACCGCGGGCCGGTCGGTGCCCGCGAACACCGCGTTGATCGTGAACGACGCGCGCGTCGCAGGCTCGCTGGCCGCACGGATCACGTAGCGCGCGGGAGCGCACGCGAGCGGCCGTCAGCCGTATTGCCGGGGGCACGAGGGGTCGGTACACTCGCCGGACTCGGGGGAGCCCCGCGTCGGCGCGCCGCGCCAAACGAGCGTGGGCGGCCCGACAGAGCCACCGGATCCTGGAGGAACCGCGCCGTATGCGCATCTACGAGGGAAGCCCGCGTCAGGACTTCGAGGAAGTCTTCCGCTCGATCGGCGCGTTCCTCGATCAGCGCGGCATGAAGGACATCCTCCTCGTCGAGGCGCCCGACGGGTTCATCGTCCAGGGCCTCGTGATCTCCGGCAACAGCGTCGGCGCCTGGTCGGAGTCGATGGGCACGCAGGTCAAGGAGACCCTCACGTTCCTCGACGACGACATCGCGCGGTTCATGGAGGAGGCCGCCGCCCGCCGCGGTCGGTCCGGACCGCTGCCCGCCCACGACGCCGGCTACTACGAGACCGCGTTCCGCGTGCTCGGTCGATACATGGACGACCAGAAGCCGCGCGACGTGTTCTTCTTCGAGCAGGACGGCGCGTTCGTCGTCCGACTGCTGATGTCCGGCCAGGCCGGCAGCCAGCACCAGCTCTCGGAGTTCACCCGCGAGGACATCGCCCAGATGGTCGCTCGCGGCCCCGCGCTGCGGAACCCCGTGTCGATCCCCGGTGCCACCAAGAGCACCACGACCAGCGCCTGAACGGAGGAACGCCCATGAAAGCCCTCAAGACCGTCGCCGTCGCCCTCGGCATCACGCTGGCGGCGCTCATCGTCATCCCGCTCGTCGTCCTGGCCGGGCTGTTCGTGTGGCTGAAGCTCACCGAGGAGGACGACGAGGAGCTGCTCGAGCTCGAGCGCGACGCCGTCTGATCTGATCGACCCCGACATCCCCGCCGCACCATCGACGCCCGCCGAACGACCGGCGGGCGTTCGACTGTCCAGCGACCGACGCGTCGCCGAGGCCGCCGTCCTGGCGGTCATGGTCGTCTGGGCCGCGAACTTCATCGTCGTCAAGGACGCCATCGCGACCATGCCGCCGGTCGCGTTCACGATGCTCCGCTACGGGCTGGCGGCGCTCGCGCTGCTGGCGATCCTGCGCTGGTCCGAGGGCGCGGTCCGGCCGCCGCGCCCGGACCTCGCCCGGATCCTGATCCTCGGCGGGCTCGGGTTCGGGCTCTACCAGATCCTGTGGACGACGGGCCTGCAGTACATCCCGGCCGGTGACAGCGCGCTGATCATCGCGTCGACCCCGGTGCTGGTCGCGGTGCTGGCCGTGGTGGCCGGCGCCGACACGCTCACCCCGATGAAGTTCGCCGGGGCGACGCTGTCGTTCCTCGGCGTGGTCGTGGTCATCGCGGCGGGCGTCGGGATCTCGCTGGGCGGCTCGGCGCTCGGCAGCGCGCTGACGCTGGCGGCGGCGTTCTGCTGGGCGTCGTACACGGCGTTCGCGGCGCCGGTGCTGCGGCGGCACTCCCCGCTGGTGCTGACGACGTGGGCGACGATCGGCGGGGTGCTGGTGCTCATCCCGGTCGGTGTCGGGCAGCTGCTGGCGCCGGGGGTGCTCGGTCCCGAGCTGGCCGACCGCGCCGTGCCGATCGTGCTGGCGATCGTGTACTCGGGCGTGCTGGCGGCGGCCATCGCCAACGTGATCGTGTTCAACGGCGTGATGCTCCTCGGCCCGACCCGGGTCATCACGCTCCAGTCGTTCGTGCCGCCGATGGCGGTCGTCATGGCGTTCGTGTTCCTGGGCGAGCCGATCCGGCCGGCACAGGTCGTCGGCGGGCTGATCATCGTGCTCGGCGTGGCGCTGACGCGTCGGGGCGTCGGGGCGGGCCGTGGCGGCGCGACGATGACGACCTCCCCGCCGCTCGCGATCCTCGTCGATTACGACGGCACGATCTCGCTGACCGACGTGACCGACCAGGTCATGGCCGAGCACGTGCCGGGCGTCTGGGAGGAGGCCGCGGCGCGCTACGACGCCGGGCTGATGGGCTCGCGCCGGCTGATGGCCTGGGAGATGTCGCTGGTCGAGGCCGACCCGGCGGCGCTGCTGGCGACCGCGGCGCGCCAGCCGCACGATCCGGGCTTCGTGCCGTTCGTGCGGCGGGCCCAGGCGGCGGACATCCCGGTCGAGATCGTGTCGGACGGGTTCGGGTACTTCATCCAGCCGGCGCTCGAGGCGCTCGGGGTGGGGGAGCTCCCCGTGGTGACCGCCCGGACCGAGTTCCACGGCCGCCGGCCGACCATCGAGTTCCCGAACGGGCATCCGCGCTGTTTCGTGTGCGGGACGTGCAAGCGCGAGCGCGTGCTGGCGCATCGAGCCGCCGGCCGCCGGGTCGTGTTCATCGGCGACGGCGAGAGCGACCGGTATGCGGCGGGCTACGCGGACATCGTGTTCGCGAAGCGATCGCTGGAGCGGATCTGCCTCGAGGCCGGCTGGCCGTTCCAGCGCTGGACGGCGTTCAGCGAGATCGAGGCGTGGCTCGCCGACACGATCGAGGCGTGGAGGGCGGATCCGTCCACGCTCGAGGCGGGGCCGGAGCGCCCGTACTTCTGCGGTCCGGAGGCGTGGGGCGAGGGCCTCGAGGACCCGCCGCCAGGCTGGTGGCCGCCGCCGACGCCGTCCCGAACGACGTAGTCCCACATGCGTCGAGTGCATGCGCCGGGGTGGGCCGGCGCTGCCGGACCCACCCCGTGCATGAGGGACTACAGGATCTGCGCGGTCGACGCCCCGGACGCCGCCGCGCCAGCCATCAGAGCCGCATGCGATCCCGACGTGCCGGCGTCGGGCGCTCGCCCGCCGCCTGCGACGACCGCGCCGACATCGGCGCCGCGCACAGCCCGGCATCCGCGAACGGCCCCGGCACCGTGCCGAGGAACTTCGGGATGTCGCGCTTCCCGAGCTCGCGCTCGAGGTCGTACGCCAGCGCGATGAGCCTCGGCTCGTCGAGGAAGCGGCCTGACATCCACACGCAGCCAGGCCGCCCGTCCGCGGCGATCCCCGCCGGCACCGAGATGCTCGCGTAGCCGGCGACGGCCGCCGCCGAGTACCCGACCGAGTAGGCCGGTGAGACGAGCGTGTCGAGGTCGTACGTGTCGAGCACGCGGTCGAGCCCCTGCGGCCCGGCCAGCTCGACGCTCAGCGCGCGTGCCGCCAGGTAGGCGGGATCGGTCAGGTCGCCGGACATGGCCTCGGCCATGTCGAAGATCTCCTGGCCGAAGTAGCGCATCTCCTCGGGACAGTGCTCGATGTTGAACTCGATCAGGTCGGCCAGCGTCCGCATCGTCGTGTGGCGCGAGCGGCTTCAGGTAGGCCGCGAGGTCGTGCTTGAACTCGTTCAGCAGGACCGTGAACTCCGGGTCGAACCAGGTGTTCGGGTCGGGGCACTCCGCCGGGTCGATGTCGATGATCGTGGCCCCGGCATCGGCCATGACGTCGAGCGCCGCCTCGGTCACGAGGTTGAGCGCCGGGTCGGCGAAGTAGTCCTCCTGGAAGTTCAGCCGGTCGACGCCGATGCGGGCGCCCTTCAGCGACCCGCGCTTGAGGAACTTCGTGTAGTCCCGCGGCAGCCGGTGACCCTTCACCGGCCCGAATGGCGACTTCATCACGTTGAGCATCAGCGCCGCATCGGTGACGGTCCGGGTCATCGGACCGGCCGTGTCCTGCGAGTGGGCGATCGGGATGATCCCGCGCTGCGACACCAGCCCGAGCGTGGGCTTGATCCCGACCACGGCGTTGTTGCCGGCCGGGCACAGGATCGACCCGTCGGTCTCGGTGCCGACGGCACCAGCGCACAGGTTGGCCGCCGCAGCGACCGCCGAGCCGGAGCTCGAGCCGCACGGATCCCAGTCCAGCACGTACGGGTTGCGCGTGAAGTCGCCGCGCGCACTCCAGCCGTTCGGGAAGCCCGGCGGGATGAAGCCGCGGAAGTTGGCCCATTCCGACAGGTTGGCCTTGCCCGAGGACGACCGCCCCGGCCCGCCGCAGCCGCGTGACGATCTCGGCGTCGCGCCGGACCTGGCTGCCCTCGAGGGCGAGCGACCCGGCGGTCGTCTCCATGCGGTCGTTGGTGGCGATGTTGTCCTTGAGCAGGATCGGGATGCCGTGGAGCGGGCCGCGGACGCGGTGGCGTCGCCGCTCCTTGTCGCGTTGGGCCGCGATCTTGAGGACCTGCGGGTTGGTCTCGATGACCGCGCCGAGCACCGGGTTGAGGTCGCGGATCCGGCGCAGGTACGCCTTGGTCAGGCCGACGCTCGAGATCTCGCCGCGACGCATCAGCCGCTGGAGGTCGCGGAACGACGCCTCGAACCAGTCCTCGTCCTCGTCGCGCCGCCGAGCGCGGCGGATCCCCGCGTCGGTCGGTGGGTCGTACGCCAGCGCGCTGGAAGCGCCGCCTCCCATCAGCAGCGCGGCACCTCCGGCCGCGGTCGCACCAAGGAATCGACGACGGCTCAGCCGCCGCTCGAGCGCGCTCGACATGGGGATCCCTCCCGTTCCGCACCGGGGGCCGGGTGCGGTGGCGTGCCCGAACGATAGCGCGCGGGTGTCGCGCGATTCGCGTCAGACCGCGCTTTCCGATAGCATCAGAAAAACCCCGGAGGAACCACGACCCATGTCGAAGTATGTCTTCGTGACAGGCGGTGTCGCGAGCAGTCTCGGCAAAGGCATCACCGCGGCCAGCGTCGGCCGCATCCTCAAGGCCCGAGGCCTGCGGGTGAGCATCCTCAAGCTCGACCCGTACATCAACGTCGACCCCGGCACGATGTCGCCGTACCAGCACGGCGAGGTGTTCGTCACCGACGACGGCGCCGAGACCGACCTCGACCTCGGCCACTACGAGCGGTTCATCGACGCCAACCTGAGCCAGCTGTCGAACGTCACGACCGGCCGCATCTACCAGGCGGTCATCGCCAAGGAGCGGCGCGGCGACTACCTCGGCGGCACCGTCCAGGTCATCCCGCACATCACCAACGAGATCAAGGAACGCATCGGGCGGGTCGCCCGCGACGGCGAGCCCGACGTCGTGATCGTCGAGGTCGGCGGGACCGTCGGCGACATCGAGAGCCTGCCGTTCCTCGAGGCCATCCGCCAGATGCGCAAGGACGTCGGCCGGGCCAACGTGCTGTACGTCCACGTCACGCTGCTCCCCGAGCTGGCCGCCACGGGCGAGCTCAAGACCAAGCCGACCCAGCACTCCGTCAAGGAGCTGCGCGGCATCGGCATCCAGCCCGACGTCATCGTCCTGCGCTCCGACCGCCCGGTCAGCGACGAGATCCGCGAGAAGATCGCGCTGTTCACGGACGTCGCGCCCGAGGCGGTCATCCCGGCCGAGACCGCCGAGTCGATCTACGAGGTCCCGCTGCTGTTCGAGGAGGCCGGCCTCGGCCGGCTGATCGTCCGCGACCTCGGCCTCGGCGATCCCGAGGCGCTGCCCGACCTCGACGGCTGGCGCGCGCTGGTCGAGCGCATCAAGGCGCCCAAGCCGACGCTCGAGATCGGTCTCGTCGGCAAGTACATCGAGCTGCCCGACGCGTACCTGTCGGTCACCGAGGCGCTCAAGCACGCGGCGTGGGCCCACGGCGTCCACGCCAAGGTCCGCTGGGTCGACTCGGAGGCGCTGACCAAGGGCAACCTGCACGAGGCGCTCGACGGCGTGGCCGGCGTGCTCGTCCCGGGTGGCTTCGGCCACCGCGGCATCGAGGGCAAGGTCCTCGCCGCCCACTACGCCCGCGACCACGGCATCCCGTACCTCGGTCTGTGCCTCGGCCTCCAGTGCGCGGTCATCGAGTTCGCGCGCGACGTGATCGGCACGTCGGACGCCAACTCGACCGAGTTCGACATGTTCACCGAGCACCCGGTCATCGACTTCATGCCCGACCAGCGCGAGATGGAGGACAAGGGCGGGACGATGCGGCTGGGGCTGTACCCGGCCCGGCTGACGCCCGGCTCGAAGGCCGCCGCGGTCTACGGCCAGGAGGTCATCTACGAGCGCCATCGCCACCGGTTCGAGGTGAACAACCGCTACCGGCAGACGCTCGAGGCCGCGGGCATGGTGCTGTCCGGGCAGTCGCCCGACGGTCGCCTCGTCGAGATCGTCGAGCTGGCCGATCATCCGTGGTTCGTGGCCAGCCAGTTCCACCCCGAGTTCAAGTCGCGACCGGAGCGGCCGCACCCGCTGTTCGACGGGTTCGTGGCGGCGTCGATCGCGGTGGCCGACGGCCGCGAGCCGGTGCTCCAGCCGCGGAACGTGGAGCGGCCCGCAGCGGTCGCCGAGTCGGAGGCGCCGACCCCGGCCTGAGGCTCCCGCCTTCACGTCCAGTCCTGGGGCGACTACGGATCGAGCGATCCGGGCCATCTGCTTATCGCTCAGTCGCGGGGTGAATGGCTGGGTAGCAGATCGGGCGGTTTCGCCGGCCGCGCCCTTCGGCCAGTCCTGACGTGACTAGGCAGGAAGTCGGCCGTCGCGGGCCGCCGCCGGGCTAGGGCCCGCCGGCACCGTCTCGCACGCGTAGAATCGGGGCCCTCGCACGAACGGAGCACCCGCCATGAAGATCTTCCTCGACACCGCCGACATCGAAGAGATCCGGACCGTCGCGAGATGGGGCGTGCTCGACGGCGTGACCACCAACCCGACCCTCTTCTCGAAGACCTCCGGCCGAAGCTACGAGGAGGTCCTCAAGGAGATCTGCACGATCACCAGCGGGCCGGTGTCGGCGGAGGTCGTCGCCGAGGACGTCGACGGGATGCTGACCGAGGGTCGGGCGTTCGCCAAGCTCGCCCCGAACATCGTGGTCAAGGTCCCGATGAGCGAGGAAGGCCTCGAGGCGATGAGCCGCTTCGCCGAGGAGGGCATCAAGACCAACTGCACGTTGATCTTCACGGCCAACCAGGGACTCCTCGCGGCGAAGGCGGGGGCGAGCCTGCTGTCGCCGTTCGTCGGCCGCCTCGACGACATCAACCAGGACGGCATGCATCGTCATCCGCGAGCTGGCCGAGATCGTCGCGATCCACGAGCTCGAGACCGAGGTCCTCGCGGCATCGATCCGCAACCCGCTGCACATGACCCAGGCCGCGTTGGCCGGCGCCCACGTCGCGACGCTGCCGTTCAAGGTCCTCCAGCAGATGGTCCACCACCCGCTGACCGACAAGGGCATCGTCCAGTTCCGCTCGGACTGGGACACGGCGCGCAAGGCCCTTGCCGAGAAGGCCGAGGGAACCAAGGCTCCGGCCTAGATCGGCGCACGACGCGAGGAGGAGCGGGTGGCCGCGCCACGGGAGGAGATCCTCGGCCAGTTCCTCGGCGACGACACGTTCCCCGTGACGTGGGACTCCGAGGTCGAGCAGGACTTCTTCTGGGTCTACGACGACCTGCACATCCCGCACCCGGTCAGCCCGATGTTCTTCGACATCGGCGGCTGGTGGCTCAGCTGCGACCACATGTTCCGGCGGTTCGGGACGCCGTTCGCGGTCGACTGGCTGGCCAAGAACGTCAACGGCTACGTCTACACGACGGCCATCCCGGCCGACCCGTCGCTGCAGCATCGAGGGCACCGAGTACCGCTCGCGCTACCAGGCCCGCGTCCCGCGCGACGCCGCGTTCGCGACGACGATGGGCGCCTACCTCGACACGGTCCTGCCGGTCTACGGCGAGCACTTCGCCGACTGGTGGCACGACCGGCTGGTGCCCGAGATGCAGCGCAACTTCGCCTATCTCGAGGAGCAGCTCGACGCCGCGGACCAGATGTCGCTCGCCGAGACCGCGACGCTGCTCGAGGACGCCATCGACGTCCACGACCGGCACTGGAAGATCCACTGGATGCTCAACTTCGCCCAGCTGTCGGCGACGCTGCGACCTCCGGGCGGTGATGGAGGAGACCCGCGGCACGGTCGACGAGGAGCTGCTCGGGCGGCTCCAGAACTCGGCGTCCGACCGCAACTGGGACTCGATCGAGGCGCTGTGGCGGATGAAGAACGAGGTCCGCGACGACACCGAGCTGCGCGCGGCGTTCGAGCCGGAGCGGGTCGCCGACATCGAGGCCGCGCTCCGGGCGAGCGACCGCGGGCGCCGGTTCATCGCCGAGCGGATCGAGCCGTACCAGCGCGAGTTCGGCTGGCACGCCGTCTGGAGCCACGAGTTCATCTTCCCGACGGTCCGCGAGCAGATCGGGCCGGTCCTCGAGCTGATCCGCGGCTACCTCGCGCACCGACTACGACTACCCGACCGCGATCGACGCGATGCGCGCGCGACATCGAGGCGGCCTCGGAGCGAGATCCTCGACGGCCTGGACGGCGACGCACTCGAGCGAGATGCGCGCCGCCAACGAGGTCAACCTGCGGATGGCGCCGCTGACGCCCGACCACCACTTCTACATCGACCAGGGCGCGAACGCGCACGTCCGGCTGGTGCTGCTGGCGGTCGGCGACAAGCTCGTCGAGGCGGGCCGGCTCGACCAGCCCGACGACGTGATGTTCCTGCGCTACAACGAGCTGCGGGCGCTCATCGGCAGCGCCGATGCGCTCGACGCCCGGGCGATCGTCGCGACCCGCCGGACGGAGCGCGACGCCGCGCGGCAGGTCCAGCCGCGCGACTGGGTCGGCACGGTCACCCCGTCGCAGCTCGCCTTCCCGTACCTCGTCAACTGGGGCTACCCGGAGCGGTTCCACCGGGCCAGGCGGCAGCCGCCGGCGACGGGGACGATGCCGTCATCGAGGGCATCGCCGGGTCGCCCGGGGTCATCGAGGGCATCGCCCGCGTCGTCCTGACCGTCGACGAGTTCGACGAGGTCCGCGACGGCGACATCCTCGTGTGCCAGATGACGAACCCGGCCTGGGTCGTGCTGTTCACGAAGATCGCCGCGCTCGTCACCGACACCGGCGGCACGACGTCGCACCCGGCCGTGCTGTCGCGCGAGTTCGGCATCCCGGCGGTCATCGGCACGTCGGTGGCCACGAAGCGGATCGCACGGGCGACCGCATCCGGGTCGACGGCACGAACGGCCGGGTCGAGGTGCTGTCGAGCGCCGAGGGCGCCGCGGACGAGGCCGCGGCCGGCCGAGACCGCGGCGATCGGCCGGTGACCACCGCGACCCTCCAGCGCTCGCAGGAGTTCGTCGCCGGGCCGGCCCGGCTGCGGGTCGACGTCCACGGCGCGGAGCCCGTCGACGACGCCCTCGCCGACAAGGACTTCCTCGACTACCGCCTGGCCGACGTCGGCATCGCGCCCGAGGTCACGCTCGCCGAGCCGGACATCGTCTGGGAGCGCGACGCGCCCAAGGGCATCGACTACGACGGCCGGCGGATGACGTTCACCGGTCCGTGGCCGTCCGGGCCCGATCCAGAAGGTCGTCGTGACGATGCTCGCGCTGCGGCTCGAGGCGGCCGGGCTCCACCCGTTCCACGCCTCGGCCGTCCGCTACCGCGACCGGACGATCCTGTTCCTGGGCGGCGAGTCGAACCACGGCAAGTCGATGGGCCAGATCGAGGCGTGCCGCCGCGGCGCCCTGCTCGTGTCGACCGAGACGACCGTCATCGACGAGGACGGCCGGGTGGTCGACGGCTCGAAGCACCCGTTCCTCAAGAAGCGCAACGTGGGCACCGAGCGGGCCGACAAGGCCGCCCCGGACCGCGGCGTCGAGAAGTTCTTCGGCGAGATGCCGACCTGGGAGCTGTACACGACGCCCGACCCGGTCGACGTCGTCGATCGTCCCCGCGATCGACGGCAACTTCGACGCCTCGACCGTCGAGATGATCCCGTTCGAGCGGCAGTTCCAGACGTTCCACTCGCTCCAGAACTACTTCCTGCTCAACGAGCTGCTCGCCCCGGGCTTCCCGATGCCGATGGTCGACACCGACGGAGCGGCGCGCCGCGCGCGCCGCGTTCGTCGAGCGGTTCAGCGAGCGTCCGTACCACTTCGTGCGCGCCGCCACGCCGCAGGTGCTGCTGGACGAGGTCGAGCGGGTCCTCTAGGCCCGGACCGATGCGCGCGTTCGCCTACGAGCGACCGACCCGCCTCGACGAGGCGATCGCGCTGCTCGCCGAGCACGGCGCCGACGCGCGGCCGCTGGCCGGCGGCACCGACCTGATCATCCGCCTCCGCGACGGCACGATCCGGCCGCGGACGGTCGTCGACGTCAAGGGCATCGCCGAGCTGGACGACGCCATCCGCGAGACCGACGGCACGCTTCGTGATCGGCGCACGGACCGTCATGACCGACATCGCCGCGGACGAGCGGATCCGGCGCGACTTCGAGGCGCTGGCCGAGGCGGCCGCGGTCGTCGGCGTCGGTCCAGATCCGCAACCGGGCGACGCTCGCCGGGAACCTGTGCAACGCGTCGCCGGCGGCCGACACGGCGCCGGCCCTGCTCGTCTACGGCGCCACGGTCGTCGCGACCGGCACCGGCGGGCGTCCGACGCATCCCGCTCGACGACTTCTTCGTCCGCTCCGGGGTCACGACGCTGGCGCAGCGACGAGCTGGTCGACCGCGATCGAGCTGCCGCCGACCGCCGGGCCGCGCGGGGCCGTCGCACGTCCGGCGGACCCGCCGGCGCGGCCACGACCTCGCCTCGGTGACGCTGGCCTGCGCGGTCGGGGCCGACGGGACCACGCGCCTCGCGTACGGCAGCCTCGGGCCGCGGCCGCTGCTCGTCGTCGACGACACCGGCGTGCTGGCCGACCCGGCCGCGTCCGACGCGGCGAAGCTGGAGCGGCTCGACGCGCTGTTCGTCGACGCCCGCCCGTCGCCGACCTCGATGCGGGCCAGCCCCGAGTACCGCCTGGCGATGCTCCGGGTGCTCGGGCTGCGCGCGGTCGCGCACCGCGATCGGCCGGCTCGCGGTCGCGCATGACCGACCGCGTCGCATCGAGCTGACCGTCAACGGCCGCGCGCGGTCGCTCGACGTCGCTGCCGCACCACACGCTCCTCGACGTCCTGCGCGACGACCTCGGCCTGACCGGGACCAAGGAGTGCTGCCTCGTCGGGGAGTGCGGCGCGTGCACGGTCCTGGTCGACGGCCGGAGCGTCGACTCGTGCCTGGTGCTCGGCGTCGAGGCGGACGGCGCGAGCGATCACGACCGTCGAGGGGCTCGCGGTCGACGGCCGGCTGAGCCCCGCTCCAGCGAGGCGTTCCTCGACCACGGCGCGGCCCAGTGCGGGTTCTGCATCCCGGGCCAGCTCGTGTCGGCGCACGCGCTGCTCGCCGACGTCCCGCAGCCGACGCGCGCCGAGGTCGAGGAGGGGCTCGCCGGCAACCTGTGCCGCTGCGCCGGCTACGAGCAGATCATCGAGGCCGTGCTGGCGGCGGCGTCGGGCGATCGGCGCCGGACGAGCCCGAGCCCGCGGTCGCGCCGGTCGGCGACCGCTCGTCGACGCCCGACGCCGAGCTCGCACCGCAATGACCTCGGGCGTCGGCGGCTCGCCGGCCCGCGTCGGCGGGGTCGAGCGCGTCACCGGGCGGCAGGCGTACGTCGCCGACATCCACCTCGAGGACGTCCTCCACGTCAAGCTCGTGACGCTCGACGTCGCACGGGCGCGGATCGGCGCGATCGACACGACGCGCCGCGCTCGCCGTCCCGGGCGTCCGCCTCGTGATGACCGCCGCCGACCTGCCGCAGCCGATGCCGCGCTTCGGGCCGCAGCGCCGCGACCGGCCGGTGCTCGCGATCGGCGAGACGCACGTACCACGGCGAGCCGGTCGCGGCCGTCGCCGCCGAGACCCGGACGCCGCCGAGGAGGCGCGCGCGGCTCGTCCGGGTCGAGTGCGAGGAGCTGCCGGCGGTGCACACGCTCGCCGCCGCGCTGGCGCCCGGACGCGCCGCTCGTCCAGGACCCGGCGCTCCGGCCCGACGACCCGCTGGCGCACACCAACGTCCTCCGCGAGCACCGCTACGGCTGGGGCGACCTCGACGCCGCCGAAGCCGAGGCCGAGGTCGTCGTCGAGGGCACGTACACGTTCCCGATGGTCACCCAGTTCGCGATCGAGCCGCACGCGTTCATGGCCGCGCCCGACGGCGACGGCATCGCGATCTGGAGCGCCATCCAGCATCCGTACTGGCTGCAGCGGGTCATCGCCGACCTGCTCGACCTGCCGCTCGTCGAAGGTGCGCGTCCATCGCGCCCGACCCGGGCGGCGCGTTCGGTGGCAAGCAGCACGCCAAGTACGAGCCGCTCGCTCGCGTTCATGGCGCCGCGCGACCGGCCGACCGGTCCGGCTCGTGCTGACGCTCGAGGAGACGTTCCAGGCGGTCCGCCGCGGCGCCGCCGAGATCCGCGTCCGCTCGGGCTTCCGGCGCGACGGCACGCTCGTCTTCCGCGACATCGACGGCGGACTACCTGATCGGCGCGTACGCCGACATCGCCGACCGGACGGTGGCCAAGGGCAGCTACACCGTCGACCGGGCCGTACCGCTGCCCGGCGGCGCGGATCGTCGCCCGGAGCGTGCTGTCGCACACCGTGCCGTCGACCGCGTTCCGCGGCTTCGGCAACCCGCAGCAGATCTGGGCGGTCGAGTCGAACATGGACGAGGCGGCCCGGACGCTCGGCATCGACCCGCTCGAGCTGCGGCTGCGCAACCTCGCCCGGCCCGGCGAGGCGTTCATCCCCGGCGACACGCCGGCCGACGGCGACTGGGCGCAGTCGCGTCGAGCGCGCGGCCGAGCTGATCGACTGGGGCTCGCCGACGCCCGCCGGGTCGCGGCCGCGGGCTCGCGGTCGGGCTGAAGTCGGGGCCGACGACCGGCCTGTCGTACTCGACGGTCCGGCTGCTGGCCGACGGCAGCGTCGTCGTCTACGCGGGCACGTCCGACATGGGCCAGGGCGCGCGGACGATCTTCGCCCAGATCGCGGCCGAGCGAGCTCGGCGCGCCGCTCGAGTGGGTGACGGTCGTGATGGGCGACACGGCGGTCGTGCCGTACGACCAGCAGACGTCGGCGAGCCGCTCGTCGGTGCTCATGGGGAACGCGGTCCTGCTGCGCCTGCCGCGACGTCCAGGCGAAGCTCCGGGCGATGGCGGCGCGACTCGAGTCGGTCGACGAGGCCGACGTCGTCGTCGACCGCGGCGAGGTGCGCATCGGCGAGCGGACGCTGCCGATCCGCGACGTCCTGACCCGCGGGCTCGGCCGGCTCGGCGGCGAGGTCATCGGCATCGGCGAGACGCGCAAGGAGGCCGATCCCGACCATCCGCTCGGCGGGACCGCCGCGTTCTACGAGTTCAACGCACCGCGGTCGAGGTCGAGGTCGATCGCGAGACCGGCGACATCGTCGATCGCGCGGTACGTGACGGTGTCCGACGTCGGCAAGGCGCTCAACCCGGCCCAGGTCCGCGGCCAGGACGAGGGCGCCGCGGTCATGGGCCTCGGCCACACGCTGATGGAGCACTACATCTGCGACGACGCGGGCCGGATCCGGAACCTCGGCGCGATCGACTACCGGATCCCGACGAGCATGGACCTGCCGCTCGAGATGGAGAGCGACATCGTCGAGAACGAGGACGGGCCCGGGCCGTACGGCGCGAAGGGCATGAGCGAGGGCGCGCTGCTGCCGGTCGCGCCGGCCGTCGCCGCCGCGGTCCGCGACGCGACCGGGGTCGTGATCCGCGACCTGCCGCTGACGCCCGGAGCGGGTCTGGCGGGCGCTCCGGGACGCGGAGCCGTCGTGACCCGGTCGACGTACCGCGCTCGACGAGCCGGTCGGCGCGTCGCTCGACGAGGCGCGGGCGCTGGTCGGCGGCAAGGCGGCCAACCTCGGCGTGATGGCGCGCGACCTCGGGCTGCCGGTGCCGCCCGGCTTCGCGATCACGACCGCGACGTGCCGGGCCTACCTGGCGGGCGGCTGGCCGGACGGCCTCGACGACGAGCTCCGCGACCGGCATGGCCGAGGTCGAGGCGGCGGTCGGGCGGCGGTTCGGCGACCCCGCGGACCCGCTGCTCGTGAGCGTCCGGTCGGGGGCGCCGGTGTCGATGCCGGGGATGATGGACACGATCCTCGACCTCGGGCTCAACGACGCGACCGAGGCCGGGCTCGCCGAGGTCAGCGGCAGCGCCGACTTCGCGCGCGGCTGTCGCGAGCGGTTCGTCGCGACGTTCCGATCGATCGTCGGCGCCGACGCCGCCGGCCGATCCGTGGAGCCAGCTCCGCGCGGCGATCGAGGCGGTCTTCCGCTCGTGGAACGCGATCGGGCCGTCGCCTATCGGCGCAAGGAGGGCATCCCCGACGACCTCGGCACGGCGGTCACGGTGCAGGCGATGGTGTTCGGCAACCGCGGCTCCGACCTCGGCGACCGGCGTGCTGTTCACGCGCAACCCGGCGACCGGCGAGCCGACGCTCTACGGCGACGTGCTGTTCGACGCCCAGGGCGAGGACGTCGTCGCCGGCACCCACCGGACCGAGCCGATCACGGCGCTCGACGAGCGCCTGCCCGCGGTCGCCGCCGAGCTGCGCCGGCACGCCGCCACGGCTCGAGCGCCACTACGCCGACCTGTGCGACATCGAGTTCACGATCGAGGACGGCCGGCTGTGGCTGCTCCAGGTCCGGGTCGGCAAGCGCAGCCCGCAGGCGGCGCTGCGGATCGCGGTCGACATGGCCGAGGACCCGGACTTCCCGCTGTCGCGCGAGGACGCGGTCCGGCGGGTGCTGCCGCTGCTCGCCGACCCGCCCCGGGTCACGAGCGCGCGCGGCGGCCTCCTGCTCCCGCTCGACGACCGGGCTGGCGGCCTCGCCGGGCGTCGCCAGCGGGGCCGATCGTCACCGAGCCCCGACGCTGCCGTCGCGTCGGCCGAGGCGGGCACGCCGGCGATCCTCGTCCGTGCCGAGACCTCGCCCGACGACGTCCACGGCATGGCCCGGGCGGCGGGCATCCTCACGTCGCGCGGCGGCCTCGCCAGCCACGCCGCGGTCGTCGCGCGCGGCTGGGGCATCCCGGCGGTGGTCGGCGCGTCGGCGGTCCAGGTCGGGGAGGGCGAGCGTGGCCGATCGGCGACCGGGTGCTGCAGGCGGGCGACGACCATCACCATCGACGGCGACACCGGCGAGGTCTTCGAGGGGACGCGTGCCCGGCACGAGCGAGGTCGTGCCCGAGGCCGCGACGCTGCTCGCCTGGGCCGCCGAGCTCGGGATCGCCGTCGGCGAGCGCGGGGATGCGCCGTCGGCGGAGCCGCCGCTCGGCGACGCGCCGGGCGTCGCCGGACCGCTGTCTCCGCGCCATCTCGCTCAAGGGGTTCGCGCCGCTCGAGGGCGTCGCCGATGCGGTCCTGTCGACGCCGGACGACGTCCGCCCGGTGGTCGACCAGCTGGCGATCGATGGGCTCGTCGCGACGACCGCCGGCGCGTACAAGCTGACCGACGCGGGCACGACGCGGGTCGCATCGCTGGTCGCGGACGAACGCGCGGCGTGGGGCGAGAGCGCGGCGGCTGCGGCGCTCGACGCCTTCCTCGACCTCGACCACCGGATCAAGGACACCGTCACCGCCTGGCAGCTCCGCGACGACGGGACGCGTCAACGACCACGCGGACGCCGACTACGACGCCGCGCGTGCTGGAGCGGCTCGCCGCGCTGCACGCCGACGCGATGGCCTGGCTCGCGCCGATCGAGGCCGGCTGCCCGCGGCTCGGCGACTACGGCGTCCGGCTCGACCGCGCGCTCGACGCTGCGCGCGGCGGCGACGGCCGGTACGTGGCCTCACCCCGGGTCGACAGCTACCACGGCGATCTGGTTCGAGCTCCACGAGGACCTGATCCAGCTCGCCGGCCGAACGCGCGAGGAAGAGTCGGCGGCGGGACGTGCCTAAGCCCGTCCGGCGGCGCCCAGCATGGTCGCCGTGACTCCATCGCTCGCTCGACCAGTCATCACCGATGCGTCGGAGCGCGAGCGCTACGAGGCCGACCTCGATGGCGAGCTCGCGGGCATCCTCGAATACCAGGTCTCGCGCGGGCGGATCGCCCTTATCCACACCGAGGTGCTGCCCATCCACGAGGGACGAGGCGTGGGTTCTGCGCTCGTCCGTTTCGCGCTCGATGACGCGCGCCGGCGCGACCTTCGGGCCATCCCCGTCTGTCCATACGTCCAGGGATACCTGAAGGAGCACCCGGAGGACGACATCGTCATTGGACGACCTGGGACGACCTGACTTGATGGCCCCGGCCTACGGCTCGTCGGCGATCTTTCGGGGTGGTGACAGGCGAGGATCCGCCGTCCGTCGAGTCTGACCGCACGTCGGCGCCGACGGCACGCATCTGACAGTTCCAGTGCGTGCGCGGGGCTGTTCGTGCGACGTATCGTGCAGTAGACATGGGTCGTATGCGCGAGCCGACCGAACCGCCAGTCCGACTCGACGCTGTCGCGTTGGGGATGCGCACCGTCGATCAGCGGACCACCTTCCGGCGCTCCATCGAGATCTCGATGGCGGTCTGGCCGACACCCTATGGGGCCGGGCGGCATTGGGGCTTGGTGACAGCCCTGTTCATCGACGTCGTCATGCCCTGGATGCGCCGCCTCGCTGGGATCACCCGCGACCGAGCGCACGGCCTGCGCCGATCCGCCACGGCGTGGGTCGCGGTGCGACGTGCGACGTCCCGGACCGCGCAGCATCGGCGTTGGTCGGTCGCTCCGGTCGTCGGCGTGGTCGCGCACTCGTCTGGGGCGCAGACGGTCGTCGGCGTCGGTATCGGCATGGCGGTCGCTGCGGTGTTTGTCCACGCCTACGCCGCACCCGGTCCCGCGGTGCGTGGTCCCGCTGCGCCAGCCCCGCGCTTGGAGGTGGCGCTTGCTCCGCAGGGCAGCCCGGTGTCGATCGCGGACGCACGGGATCAGCGTCCGACGACCGAGTCGACCGCGCCCATACCGACGACCGGGGTCGCGTCGCCGGAGACTTCGGCGCCGACAAGGGCACCGAGCCAGCGATCCGAAGCGGCACCCAGACCGACCGCTGCACCGTCATCGACCCGGGGTTCTGGCCTGACGGCGGTGGCCGTCCCGAAGCCGCCGCGCGACCCGCGAGGAGAGAGGACCGACCGGGGAGCCGGGAAGAAGGAACGACCGGACCGATCCCAGAAGCACGACAGGTCTCCGAAGTCACCCAAACCCCCAAAGCGGGGCCACTGACCACTCGAGGCTGTCAGCGGCCCTTCGCGTAGCCCGTCGCGGTGAGCTTGTCCCAGAGCGAGCCGGCGTTGTTGTTCTGGATGTGATCCATCATGTACGCCTGTCCCGACGTCGACCGGACCGAACTGGTCGTCGAACCGGACCCGCGCGATCGTCTCCTCGCGTGACCAGCCCTTCGAGACGGCGTCGGCGACGGCGGCCTTCCAGGACATCAGCACCGCCCGCTGCGTCTGCACGTAGTCGAGCGCCGACCACCGGGCCATGACCCGGGACCACGTGGTCGACGTCCAGCGCCCGGATCGTCTCGAGCGCCTCGAGCCACTGGTCGACGTTCGAGGTCATCAGCCAGGTCTGGCAGCCCGAGAAGATCGTGTCGCCGGTGAACACGACGCGCTCCTCGGGGACGTGGACCGCGAGCTGCCCCGGCGTGTGGCCCGGCGTCCAGTGGCAGTCGATCGTGTGGTCGCCGACGCTGCAGCCGCAACAGGTCGCCGGTGAACACCACCGTCCCGCGCGGCAGGTCGGCGTAGTACTCGTCGCGGTCGGGGATGAGCGCAGCGCCCTCGGGGTCGTCGGTCGGGATCGCCTCGAGCGCGTAGTCGAACGGGTCGAGCGCCGCCTTCGGGTCCATGAAGATGTCCCACAGCGCCTTGTGGTTGACGACCTCGCCGGCGCCGCGGAACCAGTGGTTGCCGAAGATGTGGTCGACGTGGTTCTCGGTGTTGATGAGGTAGCGGATCGGGCCGTGCGACTCGGCCTCCGCGCGCATCGCGACCGCCCGCGTCGGGAGCTGCGGCGTGTCGATGACCACGACGCCGTCGGAGGTGACGACGAAGCTCGGGTTGCAGCCGCGCAGCTTCGTGGTCGTGAAGACGTTCGGGGTGACCTGCTCCATCATCGAGGTCAGCTGGTCCGTCACGGAGACTCCTTCACTGGGTCGCGGTCAGGCCGCCATCGATGCCCAGCACCTGGCCGGTGACGAACGAGGCGGCGTCGGAACAGAAGAAGATGGCCGGCCCGACGAGGTCGCTCGTCTCGCCGACCCGCCCGAGCGGGATGCGGTTGACGATGCCCGCCTTGAACGCCGGGTCCTCGAGGAGCGTCGCGACCTGGGGCGTGTCGACGAACGTCGGCATGATCGCGTTGACCATGATGCCGTGCTTCGCCCACTCGGTCGCCCACTGGCGGGTGAGCGAGCTGATCGCGCCCTTGGCGGCCACGTACGCCGAGTAGCCGGCGTTGATGCCGAGGTTGGCGCGGACCGACGTGATGTTGAGGATCCGTCCGCCGTGGCCGGCCTCGATCATCGCCCGGGCGACGGCCTGGGTCGGCGACGACCGTGCTCCGGACGTTGAGCTCCATGATCCAGTCCCACGCCTCGCGCGGGTACGCCTCGGCCGGGTGGAGCACCTTGCCGGCGCCGCCGCCGACCGCGTTGACGACGATGTCGATGCGGCCGAAGCGCTCGACCGTCTCCCGCGACCAGCCGATCGGCATCGGCTTCGTCGGTGACGTCGGCCGACGATGGCGAGCTCCCTCGGACCCGGCCGCCGCGACCCGCGCGACCGCCGCGTCGAGCGTCGCCTGCGTCCGGCCGGCCACCGTGACCCGCGCGCCGGACCTGGGCCAGCGCCTCCGCGAGCGCCGCTCCGATGGCGCCCCCGCCGCCGGCGACGAGGGCGACCCTGCCCTCGAGATCGAAGATGTCGAGCTGTGCCCATGCGGCGGTCATTGTCGCCCAGACACGGCCCATCCGGGTGGCCCGGACCGCGCGATAGAAAAGCGTTACTATCGGGCCCTCGTCACTCGGAGGCGGACATGTCCCTGGACCTCGACGGCCTCATCCCGGCGACCGTCCTGCCGATGGATGCCGACGGCCGGATCGACGAGCCGGCGCTGCGCGCGTACATCGGCTGGGTGGTCGAGCAGGGACCCGTCGCGCTGGCCATCAACGTCGACACCGGCGAGGGGCCGCATCTCACCCACGACGAGAAGGTCCGCGTCCTCGAGATCGTCCGCGACGTCACCGACACGCCGATCGTGGCCGGTCTCGCCGGCCCGTCGACCGAGGCGGCGGTGCGCCAGGCGCGCGACTTCGGGGCCGCCGGCGCCGACGCCCTGCTGACGTTCCCGATCCCGGCCTACCTGAGCGAGCCGCTCGACCCGCGGGTCCCCGTCGGCTACCTGAGCGCGGTGGCGGAGGTCGGCCTGCCGCTGATCCTGTTCCAGCTGCAGCCTGCCCTCGCCGGCGTCAACTTCGAGCCGGAGACCCTGCGGGCGATGGCCGCCGTCGAGGGCGTGGTCGCGATCAAGGAGGCGTCGTTCGACGCCCGCCGGTTCGTCGACACCGCCCGGCTGCTCGAGCGACCTGCCGCGACCGATCACGCTGCTGACCGGCAACGACAACTTCATCCTCGAGTCGTTCATGCTCGGCGCGACCGGCGCCCTCATCGGGTTCGGGGCGGTCATGACCCGCGAGCAGGTCGACATGATCGACGCGTGGCAGGACGGCCGGATCGACGAGGCACGCGCGCTCGGCGCGCGGGTCCAGCGGCTCGCCGACGTCGTGTTCGCCCGGCCGGTCGGCGACTACCGGGTCCGCCTCAAGGAGTGCCTGCGCATCCTCGGCGTGCTCGAGCACGCCCACGTCCGCCGCGCCGCTGCTCCCGATCTCCGACGAGGAGCGGGCCTACCTCACGACCGTCCTGGCCGAGGTCGGCCTGCTGTCCGCGCCACCCGCCCCCGCGCTCGTCTGATCCGTCCGTCACCGAAGGAGGAGGCAATGGCCACGGAGCCCGCGGACGTCCTGATCATCGGGGCCGGCGCGTCCGGCGGCGTCGTCGGCCAAGCGCCTCGCCGAGGCGGGCTTCAGCGTCGTCTGCCTCGAGCAGGGCGACTGGCTCGACCGCGCCGACTACCCGGGCAACAAGCTCGACTGGGAGCTCAAGGCGCGCAAGGACTGGGCGACCAGCCCGAACATCCGCGGGCTCGCGCAGGACTACCCGATCGTCGAGGACGACACGCCCGTCTCGCCGCTCATGTACAACGCGGTCGGCGGGTCGACGATCATCTTCGCCGGCGCCTGGCCGCGCGCCCTGCCCTCCGACTTCCGCGTCCGCTCGCTCGACGGCGTCGCCGACGACTGGCCGATCGACTACTTCGAGCTGCTGCCGTACTTCTACCGGACCGACCGCGACTTCGGCGTGTCCGGGCTGCCCGGCGACCCGGCCTACCCGCCCGACACCGAGGACGCGCCGATGCCGCCGCTGCCGATCGGCTCGGCCGGGCTCAAGGTCGCGCGCGGCATGACCAAGCTCGGCTGGCACTGGTGGCCGGAGTTCAACTCGATCAACTCGGTCGCCTACGACGGCCGCCGGCCGTGCGTCCAGCGGAGCACCTGCCAGTCGGGCTGCAACGAGGGCGCCAAGGCCTCGACCGACCTGACCCACTGGCCCAAGGCCATCGCCAACGGGCGCGCGGCTCGTGACCGGCGCCCGGGTCCGCCGCATCGAGACCGACGCGAAGGGCCTGGCGACCGGCGCGACCTGGATCGACCGCGACGGCGCCGAGCACTTCGAGCCGGCGAGGGTCGTGGTCGTCGCGGCCAACGCGATCGGCACGCCGCGGCTGCTGCTGCTGTCGGCCTCGCCGGCCCACCCCGACGGGCTGGCCAACTCGTCCGGCCTCGTCGGCAAGCGGCTGATGATGCATCCCTTCGCCAACGTCGCCGGGCTTGTTCGAGGACCCGCTGATGAGCTGGCAGGGCCAGTTCGGCGACCTCATCGAGTCGCTCGAGTTCTACGAGACCGACGAGCAGCGCGGCTTCGTCCGCGGTGCCCGCTGGGGCCTCGCCCCGACCGGCGGCCCGATCAACACGGCGCTCCCGAGCCGCGCCGGCGAGCAGATCTGGGGCGCCGGCCACCACGCCCACGTCCGGACGCACCTCGGCCACGGCGCGAACTGGGGGCTCTTCGCCGAGGACCTGCCCGACGAGGCCAACCACATCACGCTGTCGTCGACGGTCACGGACGCCGTCGGGCATCCCCGCGCCCGAGGTCCACTACACGATGGCCGACAACGCCCGCCGGATGCTCGACTTCCACATCGAGCGGGCGACGGAGTCGATGGAGGCGGCCGGCGCCTACAAGATCGAGGTCGACCGGCTGATGCGCTACTCCGGCTGGCACCTGCTCGGCACCGCGCGGATGGGCGACGACCCGACGACGTCGGTGCTGGACCGCTGGAACCGCGCCCACGACGTGCCGAACCTGTACGTCGTCGACGGCTCGTGCTTCGTGACGTCGTCGGGCGTGAACCCGACCTCGACGATCGTCGTCGATCGCGCTGCGCGCGGCCGACCACATGATCGAGACGCGCTTCGAGCAGCAGGTGCCGGCATGACGCAGGAGACCGGGGCCCCGACCGACCTCGAGGGCGGGATGCCGGCGACGGACCGCGCCGATGCGAGCGCACCGGCGCTGGACGACGAGGAGCGCGCGACGTTCTCGGCCATCGCCGACCACCTGATCCCGGCCGCGGACGGCATGCCGTCGGCGGCCGACGTCGTGATCGACGAGCGCCTCGCGGTTCGTGCTCCGCGCCCGGCCCGACCTGGCCGAGCCGCTCAAGGCGGCGCTCCGGCCCGACCTCGGCGCCGGACGTCGCCGACCGACTCGGCCGCGCTCGCCGACGAGCCCACCAACCTGGCGGCGCTCCAGCTGGCGATCGTCGGGGGCTACTACACGGATCGCCGGGTCCGCGAGCTGATCGGCTACCCCGGCCAGATGGCGCTCGAGCTCCGCTCGTGGGAGTACCCCGTCTACCTCGAGGAAGGTCTGATCGACGCCGTGCGTCGCCCGCGGACCGGTGTGGCGCGATCCGGCGACCGGCCAGCGCGCGGTCGCCAGCGGTGCGCCGCGAACCTACGCGGAGCGCTTCGCGCCGGATGCTGCGACGCCCGACGGGGCGACGCCCGAAGGAGGACAGTGATGGCCGTCATCGCCCCCGACACGACGGAGTCCTCCGCGCCCGGCTGGCTCGCGTCGTTCGTCGACGACGTGGGAACCGGGCACCGGCGCCCCGGTCGAGGACCACGAGCCGGCGACCGGCCGGCACATCGCGACCGTCACGCGGCTCCACCCCGGACGACGTCGCGCGCGCCGCCGCGGCGGCCAGGGCGGCGCAGCCGGCCTGGGCCGAGACGAGCTACCAGGAGCGCGCGCGGATCCTGCGCAAGGCGGCCGACATCTACGAGGCCAACCGCGAGGAGTTCGGCACCTGGACGATGCGCGAGACCGGCGCGTCGCACAGCAAGATGCACCACGAGTCGAACTTCGCCTACGGCGAGATCCTGAGCGCCGCGACGCTGCCGTGGCAGCCCTACGGCTCGCTCGTCCCGACCGTCGTGAAGGGCCGCCTGTCGATGGTCCGGCGCATCCCGGTCGGCGTGGTCGGCGCGATCACGCCGTGGAACTCGCCGAGCGTGCTCGGCATGCGGGTCGTCGCGCCGGCGCTCGCGCTCGGCAACGCGGTCATCCTCAAGCCCGATCCGCAGACGCCGGTGATCGGCGGCGCGATGTTCGAGGCGGTCTTCCGCGAGGCCGGCCTGCCCGACGGGCTGCTCCAGATCGTCGTCGGCGGCGCCGACGTCGGCGAGGCGCTCGTCACCGACCCGAACGTCGCGGTCGTGTCGTTCACCGGGTCGACCGCCGCCGGCCGGCGGGTCGGCGAGCTGGCCGGGGCGCGCCTCAAGAAGGTGTCGCTCGAGCTCGGCGGCAACAACGCGTTCATCGTGCTCGACGACGCGGACCTCGCCGCGGCGACCGCCGCCGGCGCGTTCTCGGCGTTCCAGTTCCAGGGCCAGGTGTGCTTCGCGGCGGGTCGCCACATCGTCCACGAGAGCGTGGCCGACGAGTACATCGACGCGCTGCGCGACAAGGCGCAGGGCCTGCGCATGGGCGACCCGTACCGCGAGGACGTCCAGCTCGGGCCGATCGTCAACGAGAAGCAGGTCAGGCGGGTCGACGACATCGTCCGGCGCTCGATCCAGGGCGGCGCGCGGCTCGTGACCGGCGGCACGCACGAGGGGCTCTTCTACCAGCCGACCGTGCTCGCCGACGTGACCCAGGACCTGCCGGCCTGGACCGACGAGATCTTCGGGCCGGTCGCGCCGGTCACGACGTTCCGGACCGACGAGGAGGCGCTCGCGCTCGCGAACAGCAGCGAGTACGGGCTCGTCGGCGCGGTCTACTCGCGCTCGCTGTCGCGCGGCCTGTCGGTCGCCAACCGGATCAAGGCCGGGATGGTCCACGTCAACGACGGCACGCTCAACGACGAGGCGACGATCCCGTTCGGCGGCACCGGGATGTCGGGCAACGGCAGCCGCTACGGCGGCGAGGCGAACCTCGACAACTTCACCGAGTGGCAGTGGGTGACGGTGCGCGACGAGCCCCCGACGTTCCCGTTCTGATGGCCGCTTGATGGCATCGATCACCGACGTCGCCCGCCGCGCGGGCGTGTCGACCGCGACGGTCTCGCGCGTGGTGTCCGCCGCGCCGTACGCGGTCAGCCCGGCCACCCGCGAGCGCGTCCTCGATGCGGCCCGCGAGCTCGACTACGTCCCCAACGCGCTCGCCCGCGGGCTGCTCAAGAGCTACATCCCGGTCGTCGGGGTCATCGTCCACGACATCACCGACCCGTACTTCTCGGAGGTCGTGCGCGGCGTCGAGGACGCCGCCTCGGACGGCGGGTTCCTGGTGATCACCTGCAGCTCGGACCGCGACCCCGAGCGCGAGCACTCGTACGTCCGCCTGCTCCGGTCGATGCGCGCCGGCGACGCTGATCTTCGCCGGCAGCGGGTTCGACGACCCATCGCTCAACGCGCGGATGCGCCGGCATACCGCGGCCATGCGCGCCTACGGCGCGGCGGTCGTCCATCTATCGCCGCACGCGTCGGGCGAGGCCGAGGTCGGCGTCGACAACGCGGCCGGGATCGCCTCGATGGTGCGGCGCTCGTCGGTATGGGGCATCGCCGGATCGCGTTCCTGGCCGGTCCGCCGTCGCTGTTCGTCGCGCGCCAGCGCCTGGCCGGCTATCGACAGGGGCTGGTCGACGCGGGTATCCCGTTCGACGAGCGCCTCGTCGTGACGACCGGGCTGTTCAACCAGGAGGGCGGCGCGCTCGGCGTCGACCGGCTCCTCGCCGAGCGAGGTCGAGTTCAGCGCAGTCGTCGCGCGAACGACCTGCTGGCGCTCGGCGCGCTCGGGCGGCTCGGCGCGCTCGGCATCGAGGTCCCGGCCAGGTCTCGGTCGCCGGCTTCGACGACATCCCGACCGCGGCGCTCACCGCGCCGTCGCCTGTCGACCGTCCGGCTGCCCCTCCGCGAGATCGGCCGGCGCGGGTTCGAGCGACGCCGCGCGCGTGCTCGACGGCGGCCGGCCGGCCCGCGTCGTCCTGCCGACCGAGCTCGTCCTGCGCGAGTCGACCGGGCCGGCCCGCTGATGGGCGACGCGCTGGCGGGCCGCGTCGTGCTCGTGACCGGCAGCAGCCGCGGCATCGGCGCCGAGGTCGCGGCCAAGGCCGCGGCGGAGGGTGCCACGGTCGCCGTCCACTACCACCGCTCCCGGGAGGCCGCCGACGGGACGCTCGCGCGCGTGCGCGCGGCCGGCGCCGACGGTGACTGCTTCGGGGCCGATGTCAGCGTCGGCGACCAGGCCGAGGGTCTCGTGGCCGCCGTGATCGACCGCTTCGGGCGCATCGACGGCCTCGTCAACAACGCCGGGACGAGCCAGGTCGGGCCGTTCCTCGACATCGAGCCGGCGGAGTGGGACGCGGTCATCCGGACCGACCTGACCGCCACGTTCCACACGACCCGGGCGGCCCTGCCGTCGATGGTCGAGCGCGGCAGCGGGTCGATCGTGAACATCGCGTCGCGGCTCGGGCAGATGGGCATCACCGAGACCGCCGCCTACAGCGCCGCGAAGGCCGGGCTCATCGGGCTCACCCGGTCGCTCGCCCGCGAGTTCGGCGCGACCGGCGTCCGGATCAACGCCGTCGCCCCGGGCATGACGATCACCGAGATGACGGCCGAGCTGCTCGACACCGAGACCGGCCGGGCACGGCTGCGCGACATGCCGCTCGGTCGCTACGGGCGCGCCGACGAGGTGGCCGACACCGTGATCTTCCTGCTGTCGGACGCCGCCGGCCTGTACCTCGGCCAGACGCTCAACCCGAACGCCGGCGGGTACATGCCGTGAGCAAGGTGATCCCGGTCCGGGACGCGGTCGGGCTCGTCCGCGACGGCAGCACGGTGGTCATCGGCGGGTCGGGCGCCGGCCATGCCCTGCCGCAGCGCTTCATCGACGAGCTCGCGGCGGTCTACGCGGACGAGGGCCGGCCACGCGACCTGACGACCGTCCGGGTCGTCGGCATCGGCGACTTCGCGGATCGCGGGTTCTCGCAGCTCGGCCTGCCCGGGCTCATGCGCCGGACGATCGGCAGCAACATCGGCAACGAGCCACGGCTCGGCGCGCTCGTCGAGGCGAACGAGCTCGAGTCGTACTCGTTCCCGCAGGGCGTGCTGTCGCAGCTCATGCGCGAGATCGCGGCCGGGCGGCCCGGGCTCGTGACGCAGGTCGGCCTGGGCACGTACGTCGACCCGCGCCAGACCGGCGGCAAGCAGAACGCGCGCACGACCGAGGACCTGGTCGAGGTGGTCACGCTGCGCGGGCGCGAGTGGCTGCTGTTCCACGCCTTCCCGATCGACGTGGCGGTCATCCGCGGCACGACCGCCGACGAGGACGGCAACCTCACGATGGAGGGCGAGGCGGTCCAGGGCGAGATGCTGGCCATGGCGATGGCGGCCCGCAACAGCGGTGGGATCGTCATCGCCCAGGTCCGCCAGCTGGCCCGGCGGGGCAGCCTGCGGATGCGCGACGTGAAGGTCCCGGCGGCACTGATCGACCACGTATTCGTCGACCCGGAGCAGTGGCAGACGTACATCACCCAGGACTCGCCGTACTACGCCGGTGCCCTGCGCAAGCCCGTCACCGACGAGCCGCCGCTGCCGCTCGACGTGCGCAAGATCATCGCCCGGCGCTCGCTGCTCGAGTTCCCGCCCGGCGCGATCTGCAACCTCGGGTTCGGCATCAGCCAGCTCATCGGCCGGGTCGCCTGGGAGGAGGGCATCACCGACCAGCTGGTGCTGACCGTCGAGCAGGGCATCTTCGGGGGCGTGCCGGTGGCCGGCAACGAGGGCGGCGCCGGCTTCAACTACCAGGCGATGATCGACCAGCCGTACATGTTCGACTTCTACGACGGCGGCGGGCTCGACGTGGCCAGCCTCTCGTTCGCAGAGGTCGACGCCGAGGGCAACGTCAACGTCCACGCGTTCGAGGGCCGCGTCCGCGGCCCGGGCGGCTTCCCGAACATCAGCGCGAAGACCGGCAAGATCAACTTCGTCGGCACGCTGACCGCGCGCGGTCTCGAGATCGACATCGACGACGGCGTGCGCGTCGCGTCCGAGGGCAGCCTCGGCAAGTTCGTGCCTGCGGTCAAGGAGATCTCGTTCAACGGCCGCCTTGCGCGCGAGCGCGGCCAGCAGGTCCGCTACATCACCGAGCGGGCGGTGTTCGAGCTGGCCGACGACGGTCTCGTGCTGATCGAGGTCGCGCCGGGCATCGACGTCGAGCGCGAGGTGCTCGGGCAGATGGGCTTCCGCCCGCGGGTGGCCGACGACCTGCGCGAGATGGACCGCCGGCTGTATGCGACCGGGCCGATGGGCCTCGCCGCCGACTTCGGGGGCACGGCATGAGCGGGCTGATCGCGCTGGAGCTCGGGACCGTGGCGCATGTCACGCTCCAGGACCCGCCACTCAACCTGGTGACGCGCGAGCTGCTCGAGGAGCTGTCCGCCGCGCTGGATACGCTCGCCGCTGCGGCGCCGGGCGACGTGCGCGCGGTCGTCGTGACGGGGGCCGGCGAGCGGGCATTCTCGGCGGGGTCGCATGTCGGCGAGTTCGAGTCGCAGCGGGGCGAGGCCGGGCGGGCGCGCCACGAGCTCGAATCGGGCGTCGCCGACCGGCTCGCGCGCCTGCCGATGCCGACGATCGCCGCGATCGAAGGCAACGCGCTGGGCGGTGGCCTCGAGCTGGCGCTGTGCTGCGACATCCGGATCGCGTCCGACCGGGCGAAGCTCGGGCTGCCCGAGGTGCGGCTGGCGGTCACGCCCGGGGCCGGCGGCACCCAGCGGCTGCCACGCGTCGTCGGCGCGGCGCGGGCCAAGGAACTGATCCTGACCGGCCGGGTGCTGAGCGCGGAGGAGGCCGAGCGGATCGGGCTGGTCAGCCGGGTCGTGCCAGCCGGCGAAGCGCTCGCGGCGGGCGACGCCATCGCCGCCGAGATCGCGGCCCGCGGCCCGGTCGCGGTGCGCGAGGCGAAGCGGCTCATCGATCTGGCGACCGACACCGACCTGGCGACCGGGCTCGCCGCCGAGCTCGACGCCTCGGACCGGGTGTTCGCCAGCGACGACATGCTCGAAGGCGCGGCCGCGTTCTTCGCCAAGCGCGATCCGGAGTACCGCGGCCGGTGAGGCCGCCGCAGCGAGGACATCTGCCACATGAGTGACGTCAGCCGGTTCGGGGTCTTCCTGCCCTCCTACGTCTGGGAGGGCGACGGGCCGGAGCGCGCTCGCGGGATCAAGGCGTTCGCCCGGACGGTCGAGGAGCTCGGCTTCGACTCGCTGTTCATCACCGACCACCTGCTGGTCGGCAAGCGGTTCTACTCGGTGAACTGGCTCGAGCCGCTGATGGCGCTCGGTGTGGCGGCCGGGGTCACGGAGCGGGTGCGGCTCGGGACGTCGATCCTGATCATGCCGCTGCGCAACCCGGTCATCCTGGCCAAGGAGCTGGCGACGCTCCAGTTCCTGTCGGACAACCGGGTCGTGCTGGGCGCCGGCGTCGGCTGGAACGAGGTCGAGTACGAGGCGGTCGGCGTCCACAAGTCGGAGCGCGGCAGGCGGACCGACGAGATGCTCGACATCATGCTGCCGTTGCTCGAGGGCGAGACCGTCACCTATCACGGCCGCTACTACTCGGTCGACGACGTGTTCATCGAGCCGCGGACGGGCCAGCGCCCGCCGGTCTGGGTCGGCGGAGGCTCGCAGCTCGCGAACCCGAAGTCACCCGACGTGCCGAAGTTCGTCGAGTCGGTCAAGGCGCGCACGCTCCGCGCGGACGGCTGGATCCCGCGGCCGACCTGCCCGCCGCCCGACATCCGCGCGCGACTGGGACGAGCTGCAGGCGTTCTTCCGCGAGAACGGGCACGAACCGAACGAGCTGTCCGTCGCCCACGAGAACTTCCTGCACCTCGTCCTGACGAACGACCCGGCACAAGGCGCGCGAGGAGCAGCACCGCGCGTTCCTCAAGGTCATGAGCGCCGAGCGTGGGCCCGACTATCTCGAGACGGTCTACCTGTTCGGGACGCCCGACGAGATCGTCGCGTCGCTCCAGGCGCGGGTCGACGCCGGCGTCGAGCAGTTCATCCTCCACACCATGACTCCCGACCCGGCGCAGCTCCAGGCGTGGGTGGACGAGATCATCCCGAACGTGACCTTCCCGCCGACCGCGGGACCCGTCCGCAAGCCCAACCGGGATCGGGTCGCCGTCCCGTCGTGACCCGCCAGGTCGCGCTGCTCGGCAAGCCGCTCAAGCGACGGCATTCGCAGGTCATGCACGACGCGGCGTTCGACGCCGCCGGCATCGACGCCCGCTACGTGCTGATGGAGCTGGAGCCCGGCGAGGTCGAGCCGGCCGTGGCGGCCGCGCGCGGGCCGGACTGGCTCGGCCTCGGCGTGACCGCGCCGTACAAGCGGGTCGTGGCCGGCCTCGTCGACGAGGTCGAACCGGACGCCGAGACGATCGGCGCCGTGAACAACGTCGTCCGCACCGACGACGGCCGGCTCGTCGGCTTCAACAGCGACGCGCCGGGGTTCGTCGCCGGCGTCGAGCTGGCGATGGGCCGCTCGCTCGACGGCGCCGAGGTGGTCGTCGCCGGCGCCGGCGGGGTCGCCCACGCGGTCGTCTACGCGTGCCTGCAACGCGGCGCGCGCCGGCTGACGATCGGCAACCGCACGTGGGCATCGGCAGGCGCGCTGGCCGAGCGGTTCGCCGAGATCGGGACGGCCGAGATCGAGGCGGTGGCCCTCGGCGAGGGGACCTTCACCGAGGCGTTGGGCAGCGCGGACGTCGCCATCAACGCGACCACCGTCGGCATGCTCGACCCGGGCGTGACGATCGACGTGAACGCGCTACCTGGGCGTGCGACCGTGTTCGACCTCGTCTACGTCCCCGCCGAGACGTCGCTCCTCCGGGCGGCGCGCTTGCGCGGCCTGCGGGCCGCCAACGGGTCCGAGATGCTCATCGCCCAGGCCGCCATCGCGTTCGAGCGCTGGACCGGCATCGGCGGCATGGAGGGCGTGATGCGCGATGCCGTGGCACCGCTGCTGGCCGACGCCAACGCGCGGGCCTGACGATGCGCGTGGCGGTGTCGAGGCCCGGTGCGATCTACACGGTCGGTCTGAACTACAACGGTCCGGGGGCGGCGCCACGCCCGGAGCGACCGCTCATCTACGGCAAGGCGCCGTCATCGGTCGCCGGGCACGGTGACGTGCTCAGCTGGGATCGCGAGCTGATGTCGAACGTCGATGCGGAGTGCGAGCTCGGCGTCGTCATCGGGGTCGACGGTGGCGTCTTCGGCTACACGATCGTGAACGACGTCTCGTCGCGCGACCCGTGGCTCGACGGCGACCAGTGGCTGCTCGGCAAGTCGATGCCGGGGTTCTGCCCGGTCGGGCCGTGGGTCGTGACTGCCGACGAGCTCGACCCGGGCGACCTGGCGCTCGGCTGCACGATCAACGGCGAACCGATCCAGGACGGACGGACCAGCGACATGCGCTTCTCGATCGCCGAGGTCCTCGCGTATCTCGGCCGGCACGTCCGGCTCGAGCCGGGCGACCTCATCGTCGACCGGGACGCCGGTCCGCGGCTCACGACGCCGCCCGGACCCGACCGCCATCTCGAGGCCGGGCGACGTCGTCACCTGCTGGATCGAGGGGATCGGCGAGCTCACCACCCACATCGGCTGAACGAGGAGGACCGATGAAGCCACCGACCGTCTTCCTGGGCGAGATGACGAACCCGGAGGTCGAGGCGTTCGTGCGCGAGCACGCGACGGTCATCGTGCCGACCGGCTCGACCGAGCAGCACGGCCCGCACGGGCCGCTCGCCACCGACACCATCGTCCCGACCGAGGTCGCCCGGCGCGTAGCCCCGAAGGTCGGCGCCGCGGTCGCGCCGCCGATCGGCTACGGGCTGTCGTACCCGCATGCCGGGTTCACGGGGGTCGTCTACCTGCGCATCCCGACGTTCATGGCGCTCGTCGAGGACGTCGCGGTCGGCCTGGCCACGATGGGCTTCCGGACGATCGTGTTCCTCAACGGCCACTACGACAACACGCTCGCGATCGCCTACGCGTGCGCCAACGCCGCCGAGCGGCTGCCCGCGGGGACGCGCGCCTTCCCGATCAACTACTGGGACGGGCTGACCGCCGACGAGTCGGCCGAGTTCTTCGGGCCGACCGCCGGCCTGCACGCGAACCGCGCCGAGACATCGGCGGTGATGGCGGTCGACGAGCGGTTCGTCGACATCGACCGCGCGAATGCGGAGATGCCGCCGTTCCCCGACGTCGGCAGCCCGGCCGGCGTCCACACCGCGTTCTTCTTCTCGACGCCGGGATCGGTGTACCGGGCGACCCAGTCGGGGACGTGGGGCGACGCGCGCGAGGCGTCGGTCGAGTACGGCCAGCGCTATCTGGATGTTGTCGAGGCGGCGACGCTGCGGATGCTCGAGGACGTCGACAAGACGTTCGCGGCCATGCCCCCGCGCTGACGGGTCAGTCGCCCGCGACCCAGGAACCGCCGCGCATCACGCGGCACACGCGCAGGTCGTCGTCGAGCTCGACGAGGTCGGCGCGCTGGCCGACCGCGATCCGCCCACGGTCGCCGACGCCGAGGAGGGCCAGCGGGTTGGCGCTCGCCGCGGCCACCGCGTCGGGCAGCGGCAGCCCGGCGGCCACGACGTTCCGCACGGCGCTGTCGAGCGCGATGACCGAGCCGGCCAGCGTGTCGGTGCCGGCCAGCGTCACCCGCTCCCCGACGACCTCGACGTCGAGGCCGCCGATCCGGCCCGGGCCGTCGCCCGTCCCGGCGACCGCGAGCGCGTCGCTCACCAGGAGCAGCCGGTCGGCCGGCTTGAGGCGGGTGATCAGCGGCCACAGCGCCGGATGGACGTGGACGCTGTCGGCGATGAGCTCGACATAGGCCGTGTCGTCGAGGAGCGCCGCGACCGCGACCCCGGGCGATCGGTGGTCGACGCCGGTCATCGCGTTGAACAGGTGGGTCGTCGACGACGCACCCGCGGCATAGCCCGCCCGGGCCTCGTCGATGAGTGCCGCCGAGTGCCCGACCGACACCGCGACCCCCTGCTCGTGCAAGCGGCCGATGAGGTCGAGCGCGCCCGGCAGCTCGGGCGCGACCGTGGTCAGCCGGAGGCCGTCGACCAGCGCCTCCAGCGTCGACACCGGCAAGCCGTCCGGGGCCCGCAGGTGGGCCGCATCGTGGGCGCCCCGCCGGGCCGGTGCCAGGAACGGGCCCTCGAGATTGAACCCGAGCGGCTCGGCGCCATCGGCGGGCGCGTCGGGCTGCCACGCCCTCACCCGATGGGCGAAGGCGGCGAGGTCGTCGAGCGGCGCGCTGACCGCGGTCGGCAGGAACGACGTGACGCCCCGGCGCAGCAGCGCTCGAGCCATGCCATCGAGCGCGCCGGCGTCGCCCATCGCATCGTGGCCGCCCCATCCGTGGACGTGGACGTCGACGAAACCGGGCGCGATGTAGCGGGCCTCCTCCACGGCCCCGACGTCGAGGTCGACCGCCGTGATCCGGCCGTCGTCGACCGTCACCCGACCGGGCGCGACGCGATCGTCGAGGACGAGCCGCCCTTCGATCGTCGCGGTCATCGGGCCGCGTCGACCGGCGGCGCCTCGACGTCGAACTGGACGACGAGCGCGTAGCGCCCGGCCACGTAGCGCGACTCGGTGGCCTCGACCCGCCGGCCGTCGTCGTCCTCGATGACCCGGCGCTCGACGAGCAGCGGCTCGCCGACCCGCATCCCTAGGTGCCGGGCATCGTCCGACGTCGCCGCCGCGGCGGCGATCGTGCCGGTCCCGCGGCGCAGCCGGAAGCCGGCGCGTCCGAGGGTCTCGTGGAGCGAGCCCCGGGCGAGGTCGGCCGTCAGCACGGCGCTCGCGCAGGCGCCGATCAGGGCCGTAGTCTCGAGCGCGATCGGCTCGCCGTCGGCGAGGCGGAGCCTCCGCAGGTGGACGACGGGCTGGCGGGCCGGGATGCCCAGGCTGGTCGCCTCGAGATCGGATGCCGGTCGGATGACTCGGGTCAACACCCGCGAGCTCGGGACTCGGCCGGCCCGCTGCATCTCGCGGCTGAACGTCATCAGCCGGTTGGCGCGCCGGTGGGCGAGCGGCGTCGCGACGAAGCTGCCCCGGCCCGGCTCGCGGGTGATCAGCCCGTCCGCGGCCAGGCGCTGCATCGCGTTGCGGGCGGTCATCCGGCTGACCCCGAACTCCGCGCACAGGTCGGTGTCGGACGGCAGGCGCTCGCCGGGTGACAGCGTGGCGATCCGCTCCCGCAGGGCCTGCTCGATCTGGCGGTAGTGCGGCTGGTAGTCGGACTCGGTCATGACGCCCCTGCCGGGATCGCCGCCGCCGGGCGGCCGTCCGCCCGGGCCGCCTCCGCGCCGTGGATCGCGGCACCGATCGCACCCGCCCAGGTCCCGAGCTCGGCGGTCACGACCTCGACGTCGTCGAGCGACGTGGTGTGGACGCGGCTGCGCAGCTCCGTCGTGGATCGGGCCCGAGCAGCAGGTCGGCGGCCGCGGCGATGCCGCCGCCGATCACGACGCGGTCGGGCGTCACGACCGCGATCATGCTGGCGATGCCGATCCCGAGGTAGCGCCCGACTCGCGCGAAGCCCGCCGAGGGCCGCGGCGTCGCCGGCCCGCGCCCGCGTCGATCGCCTCCTCGACGGTGTCGGTGCCGCACGCCTCCGCGATGCGATCGGCCCGGGCGAACGCCTCGAGGCAGCCGCGATTGCCGCAGCCGCACGACGGCCCGTCCGGATCGATCGTCTGGTGCCCGAGCTCGCCGCCGTGCCGTCGTGGCCCTGGTACACGCGGCCATCGACTGCGATCACGCCGCCGACGCCGGTCCCGAGCGTGAACCCGATCATCGACGACGGCGCCGCGCGCCGGCCCCGAGCCGCAGCTCGGCGAGCCCGAACGCCCGCGCGTCGTTGATGAGCGCCGGCGGCACGCCGAGCGCGGCACCGACCGGCCCGGCCACCGGTACGCCGGCCCACGACGCCGGGAAGTTGACGAGGAAGCGGGTCGTGCCCGCCGCGGGGTCGTACAGCCCCGGGCACACCGATCCCGACCGATGGTGACGCCCGGGCACCGCGCCATCGCCTGTCGCGCCGACCTCGACGAGGCGCCCGACGACGGCGTCGGGACCGTCGGAGGCCATGGTCGGGACCTGCTCGCGGTCGATGACCCGCCACGCATCGGCGTCGTGCTCGACGACGACCGCACTTGATGTTCGTCCCGCCGAGATCGAGCCCGAGGTGCCGGCTGGCCGACGGCGCGTCGCTCGCGCGCCATCAGGTCTCCGCCGGTCACCCGCGTGTACGCGGCCGCGACGACGACGATGATCGCGCCGAACAGGATCTGGCGGACCGCTTCCGGGTAGCCCGAGCGACGTCAGCAGCGAGCCGACGACCGTCAGGATCAGGGCGCCGACGATCGTGCCGCCGAAGCCGCCGCGGCCACCCATGATCGACGTGCCGCCGATGACCGCCGCGGCGACCGACGGCAGCACGTAGCTGTCGGCGAGGGTCACGCTGGCGACGTTGGTCAGACCCGAGATCAGGAAGCCGGCGATCGCCGGCCAGCACCGCCGAGATGCACGTACAGCAGCGACGAGCACCTGCCACGCCCGGGCGCCGGACAGCCGCGCGGCGATCGGGTTGTCGCCGATCGCGTACAGCAGCCGGCCGTAGCCGGTCCGCCGCAGGCCGAGCAGGATCAGGAGCATGATCGGCACGAAGACCACGAGGCTGTACGGGATGACCTGCAGGATCGTCCCGATCCCGAGCGTGCGCAATCCGGGCGGCACGCCGGCGCCGGTCTGGACCATCTGGAGCTGCCACACGTTGGCGAGCCCGAGCACGACCAGGCTGATGCCGAGGGTCATGATCAGCGGGTGGACGCGGAAGACGCCCACGCCGACGCCGGTGATCAGCCCGCGTGATCGCCGCGACGACCAGCGCCACGATGATGCCGACGCCGAGCCCCGGGCCGCCGACAAGCGTCGCGACGACGAACCCCGTCATCGAGGCGACGGCGCCGACCGACAGGTCGATGCCGCCGGTGAGCATCGTCAGCGTCTGGCAGCCGGCCAGGATCGCCAGCGGCACGGCGGCCCGCGTGATCGTGCCGATCCACTGGGTCGTGACGATGCCCGGGCGGACGAGCTCGCTGACCACGACGAGGATGCCGAGGAGCACGAGCAGCGGGACGATGGGCCGGTCGCGGAAGAGGCGCCGCCAGCCGTTGGCCGTGAGCCACGGGCTCCGTGTCCGGGGCGCGTCCGCCACGCTGGTCACGCCCGCGTCCGCCGGATCTGGATGAGCGTCCCGAGCATGACCACGCCGATGAGGATGACCCCCTGGGCCACGGTCGCGAGATTGGTGTTCAGCCGCAGGAACGTCATGTCGGTGCGGATGAGCTGGAGGATGAGCACGGCGACGATCGGACCGAAGAGTCCGCCGCGGCCACCGGCCAGGCTGACCCCGCCGAGGACGACTGCGGCCACGCTCAGCAGCGTGTACGGCCCGGGGACCGGCGTCCCGATCCCGGTGCTCGCGGTCAGGCTCAGGCCGGCCAGTGCGGCGAACAGGCCACCGATCGTGTAGGCGATCAACCTTCGTCCGGCCGACCGACACGCCGCTCCGGAACGCCGCGAGCCGATCGCTGCCGATCGCGTAGATCGACAGGCCCAGCCTTGGAACGGCGGATCGGCATCCAGATCACCGCGACGACGACGAGCAGCACGACCGCCGCCCTGGGGATCCACTCGATGCCGATCGACCCGACTTACCAGGTCCTTGAGCCATTCCGCCGAGGCGCCGCCCGGGCGCTGCAGGACGAGCAGCGCGCAGCCGGCCCACACGAACGACATCGCCAGCGTGACGACGATGTCGGGCACGCGGGTCAGGACGACCAGGCCGCCGTTGATCGCGCCGAGGAGGAGGCCGAGGCAGCGAGGACGCCGATGCACGACGACGACGCCGAACCCCTCGCTCTGGTTCGCCATGAGCGCCGCCGCGACCACGTTCGTGAGCGCCATCATCGAGCCGATCGAGAGGTCGATCCCGCCCGAGATCACGACGATCGCCTGGGCGACCGCCGCCAGCGCCAGCGGGAGCACCGAGATCGCCAGGCCCTGGACCCCGCTGACGCCGTAGGTCGGCTGGATGAACCGGGTGAAGACGCAGCAGCAGCACGAGGAACCCGAGCAGGCCGATCGTCCAGGCGTTCCGGCGCGCCCAGTCGGCTAGTGCTTCGGCCGGTCGGGCCCGCGGCGCCTCGACCGGGCTCGCGGCGGCGGTCATCGGTCGCTCACGTCGGCGGTCCCCTCGCCGCCGCTCTCGGCGGCCGCGCCCAGCCCCTCTGCCGCGACCTCCTCGGCCGCGACCTCCTCGGGCAGCGCCGCGTCCGACTTGAGGTTGTACGCCGCGCGCAGCAGCGCCGGCTCGTCGGCGTCGGCGGCGTCGAGCTCGGCGACGACCCGCCCGCCGAAGATGACGATCGCGCGGTCGCAGGCGAGCTGGATCTCCTTGAGCTCGGACGTGTAGAGCAGGACCGCGGCGCCCGCCTCGGCCAGGTCGCGGAGCAGCACGTAGATCTGGTGCTTGGTGCGGATGTCGATGCCACGGGTCGGGTCGAAGCAGAGCATCGTCCGCACGCCGCCCGCCACCCAGCGGGCGATCGTCACCTTCTGCTGGTTGCCACCGGACAGGCGGCGCACCTCGCGCCGCGGCACGCGTGTCGATCTGGAGCGTGCTCGATCGCCGTGTCGACCTGCTTGCGCTCCTCGCCCGAGGTCGATCGGACCCCAGCGGCTGATCCGCGACGAGAACGGCAGCGCGATGTTCTCGCGCACCGAGCGCTGCATGAGCAGCGCCTCGGCGCGGTCGGCGGGCACGTAGACGAGACCGGCCCGGATGGCGTCGGCCGGGTGGCGGAACGAGACCGGGCGATCCGTCGACGAGCAGCTCGCCGCGCGCTCGGTCGCTCCGAGCCGGCCAGGATGTCGAACAGCTCGTCCTGGCCCTGGCCCTCGAGCGCGACGACGCCGAGCACCTCGCCCGGGTAGAGGTCGAACGACACGTCCTCGAGCTTCGTGCTCGCCGTCAGGCCGCGAGCGGAGATGCGCGGCGGCACGTCGGCGGGCCGCGTCGGCGCCGGCGATGCGTTCGGCGGCCGCCGGCATGTCGTCGACGATCTCGCCGAGCATCAGCTCGACGATCCGATCCTCGGAACCCGGCGTCACGTCGACGACGCCGACCGTCTCGCCCTCGCGCAGGACCGTCGCCCGGTCGCACACCGCGGCGATCTCGATCATCCGGTGGGAGATGAAGATGACGGAGCTGCTCGCCGCCGCGCTGGCGGCCGATGACCTCGAGGACGCGCTCGGTGAGGTTCGCGGGCAGGGCCGCGGTCATCTCGTCGAGCATCAGCACGTCGGGCTCGATGGCCAGCGCCCGGGCGAGGTCGATGATCCGGAGCGACGCGAGCGGGACCTGACGCGCCAGGTCGGACAGGTCGAGGTCGGTCAGGCCGAGCTCGGTCACCCAGTGGCGGAACGCCTCGAGCGGCGTCTCGGTCAGTCGCAGGTTCGAGCGGATGTCGAGGTCGGGGATGAGCGCCGGTTCCTGGTAGACCGACACGATGCCGCCGCGCCGGGCCTCGGCGGGCGAGTGGGCGACCCGCTCGCGGCCCGGACGGTGATGCGTGCCGCCGTCGGGCTGGACGGCGCCGGTGAGGATCTTGACGAGCGTGCTCTTGCCGGCGCCGTTGGCGCCCATGAGCGCGTGGACCTCGCCGGGTCGGACCGCCAGCGACGCCGACCGCAGCGCGACGACCGCTCCATAGGTCTTGGAGACGCCGGTCGCCTCGAGCAGGTGGTCCGTGGCCGCGACTGTCATCGGTCCTCGGATAGTACTCACGGGAGGTGCCGGCGAGGCCGACACCTCCCGTGGTGGGACGATGGGCTGAGGGAGTCTAGGACTCGCCCGGGCCCTTGCAGGCGACGGCCTGCTCCGGGGTGTACGTCGGTGAAGCCCTCGATCTCGAGACCGAGCGGCCACAGCGGGTCGAGCCCGTCGACCTGCCACGACTGGAGCGTGGTCTTGCCGGCGATCGCTGATGTTGTCGGCGAGGACCGGCTTGAGCAGGACCGTGTTCGGCTGCGTCGCCGTCGGGTCCGTCTCGGGGGTCTCACCGTGGAGGATGCGGAGCGCCAGGTTGACGCCCGCGCCACCGACGGCGGCGGTGTTGGTGACCGCGGCGCCCTTGAGGCTCCGTCTCGGTCAGCAGCTGGTTGACGAAGGCACCGAGGTCCGCGCCGACGATCGGCACGAACGGCTTGTTGGCGCCCTTGATGGCGTCGACGACCTGCGAGTCCATGCCCGACGTCCAGATGCCCTGGATGTCGTCGTACTGGCCGCTCGCGATGAAGTCGTTGATCAGGGTCGTGGTGGTGGCCGGATCCCAGCCGGTGGCGACGCCATCGGCATTCGGGACGACCTTGATGCCCGGATAGTCCTTCGAGGACCTCCTTGAAGCCGATGTCACGGTCGCTGTCGGCCGGGTGACCGGCGAGACCGCGCATGTAGTACACGGTGCCGTTGCCGCCGAGCTGCTCGAACAGCCACTTGGCGCCGAGCTTCGCGTACTCCACCTGGTTGTTGTAGAGGTTGTAGGTGTCCGGATTCGGTGACGTAGGCGTCGACCGAGACGGTCGGGATGCCCGCGGCCTTGGCCTCTTCGAGCGCCGGGTTGAGCGCCGCCGGATCGTTCGGGTTGAACACGATCGCGTCGACGTCGGCCGCGATCAGGTCGCGGATGTCCGACAGCTGGCCGGCGGCGTCCGTGTTCCGGTGGATACGTGACGAGCTCGGAGACCTGGCCGGAGGCGAGCGCCTCGGCCTTGGCGGTGCAGACCTGCTCCTCGCGGAAGCCGTTGCCGACGCCACCACCGTTGGAGTAGCCGATCTTGAACTGCGCCGCTGCCGAGGCCGATGCGGACTCGGACGCGGCCGGTGCCGATGCGGACTCGGACGCGGCCGGCGCGGAGCTCGGCGCAGCCGACCCGCCCGGGGTCGAGCACGCGACCGCGAGTACCGCGATCGAGGCCAGACCGAGCAGCCGCTTGGGGATGGACTTCTGGATCATTCGCTCTCCTCCTCATGTACCGGCGCGCCGATCTGGTCGCGCCGTGGAATCGACTGAGATACGTGAACCCCGGATCCGCGATCTATCGTCGCCACCTCCTCCGCGTCGCGCCCGCCGTCATCACGCCTCCCTTGTGATGGCCCGAGCGATGCGTCGCGCGTGCTCCTGATACGCGGCATCGAACAATGCCCGCGAGCGCTCGGCGCCGACGACCGAGGCCCGGGTGATGGTCGGCGGCAACGCCCCTCGCTCCGCGAGGAGCTGGGCGGTCCGCACCTTGATGCTGTTGACGACGGCCACGGCAGCGAGGGTCGATCCCGGTCCGACCGGGGTGTCGACACCATCGATGTCGATGAGCGCGTCGGCGTGGGGCGTGCACAGGTCGATGACCAGGTCGGCCTCGTCCGCAAGGCGGACGCCCGTGACCGGGTCGGGTTCCCCGGTCGTCGACTGCGCGACGGAGGTTACAGCGACGACGCGAAGCCCGCGCGCACGGGCGCCGCGGGCCATCTCGACCGGGACCGCTGTCGCGCCGCCGGCCGAGAAGACGATCATCACGTCCTTGGGCCCGAACACGAAGTTCGACAGGATCACGCTCGGCCAATCCCGGCATCCGCTCGATGGCCATCGCCTGGCGCTGGCCGTTCGCTCCGACCACCTGCGTGTGGAACGTCATCGACAGCTCGACGATCGGGTTGAAGCCGGGATAGGAGCCGTAGCGCGGGAACATCTCCTCGACCGGGATGCGCGAGTGACCGGTCCCGAACAGGTGGACGAGACCGTCGGCCGCGATCGCCTCGGCGCACCACTGGCTCGCGCGCTCCATCGCGTCGGCCTGCGTCCCGGCGAGCCGGTCGAGCACGACGCGGGCGGCGTCGAGCCAGGCCAGCACCGGGGCGGCCGTGGCGGCGCCCATCAGTACGAGCCCGCCCCGTCGGCGGTCGTGCCGCTGGTCGCCGCGGCCGCTGTCCGCCCGGCCTTGCGGGCCCGGAAGTCGTCGATGATCGCCTTCGTGGCGGTCGCCCCGATGCGGGTCACTCCGAGGTCCATGACGTCGATGCAGGGCGTCGAGCGTGCGCACGCCGCCGGCCGCCTTGACCCCGATGTGCGGCGACGTGTTGGCGCGCATCAGCCGCAGGTCGTCGTGGGTCGCGCCGCCCGGCGCGAAGCCTGTCGACGTCTTGACGAAGTCCGCCCCGGCGGCCTCCGACAGGCGGCAGGCGCGGACCTTCTCGTCGTCCGTGAGGTAGGCGTTCTCGAAGATGACCTTGACGATCGCGCCGCCGGCGTGGGCGACGTCGACCACGGCCCGATGTCGGCCTCGACGTCGGCGTCGCGACCGGATCGCAGCGCGCCGATCTGGATGACCATGTCGAGCTCGGTGGCGCCGTCGGCCAGCGCCTGGCGCGCTTCGAACACCTTCGTCGCCGTCGGCTGGCCACCGTGGGGGAACCCGATGACCGTGCCGACGGCGACGTCGGTGTCGTGGAGAAGCGAGACGGCCCGGGTGACATCCGACGGGGCGGACGCACACCGATGCGACGTCGTAGTCGGCCGCCAGGCGGCAGCCGTCCTCGATGAACGCGTCGTCGAGCTCGGGACGCAGCAGCGAATGGTCGATGGTCTTCGCGATGTCGCGCTCGGTGAGGTCGTCGATCGAGTGTGTCATGGCCTCAGTGACAGTACGGCCGCAGGACGTCGCGGGCGATGAGGAACCCCTGCTTGACCTTCTCGTCGGTGCCCTCGAAGCGGCGGTCCTCGTGCTCGATGATGCAGTCGCCCTCGTAACCCTGGCGGTACAGCTCGCCGTGGACGACGCCCCAGTCGACCTCGCCGAGGCCGGGCAGGCGCGGGATCTGCCAGCCCATCCCCATCGAGAAGATGCCGCGCTCGTAGAGCCCGTCGCGGTCGATCATCAGGTCCTTGGCCTGGTAGTGCAGGACGTGCGGCCCGAACTCCTTGAGGAACCGCTGGATGTCGATCATCTGGAGGATCAGGTGCGACGGGTCGAAGTTGAGACCGATCGTGTCGCCCCATTGTTCGAGGATGCGACGCCACTGGCGCGGCGTGGTGGCGATGTTGTGGCCGCCTGGCCACTCGTCGTACGAGAACAGCATCGGGCAGTTCTCGAGGGTGATCTTCACGCCCTGGTCGTTGGCGAACGCGACGATGTCTGGCCAGACCCGCAGCGCCTCCTCCCAGTTGTCGTCGAGGTGCCTGGCGCCGTCGCCGCCCATGAACGTGTTGACCAGCGGGATGCCCATCTTCGCGGGCCGCGACCATCACGGCCTTGAGGTGGTCGATGACCTCGGCGCGGTGCTCGGGGTCCGGGTGGAGCGGGTTCGGGTAGTAGCCGAGCCCGGAGATCGACAGGCCCTTCGACGGCGATCTCGTCGACGATCTCGGTGGCCTGTCCATCGGACAGGTTCCGGACGTCGATGTGGCTCGTCCCCGCATAGCGGCGCACCGGACCGTCGGCCCTGGGCCAGCAGGCGATCTCGAGGACCTCGAAGTCGGCGCTGGCGGCCCAGTCGGCGACCTCCATGAGCGGCGTGTCCGGGAACGGGGCGGTCAGGAACCCGAGCTTCATCAGTGGTGCCACCTCCGAGGTCGCGTGGTGGCGGACGGGCTCGCCGGTCACGCCGCGCTGGACATCGACCCAGCGCCCCTCGCGGGCGCTGCGCGCGATCGCCTCGCCGACGAGCATCTCGTCGTGGCCCGTCGGCGAAGGTCGGGTAGCCGGGCGGGGAGGAGGGCCGCCCGGCCACGACGTCCGCGTAGACGGCCCGGAAGTGGGCGCAGAACGTGTCGAAGAACCCCTCGACGTGGCCGGCCGGCAGCGCCGACGCCGCCTTGCCGGCGGCGCCCATCAGGGCCGGGTTGCGGATGCAGGATCTCGTTGGGCCGCTCGCGATGGCCGATCCACGCCTGGTCGGGCTGCTCGCTGTCCCACGCCCACGCGCCGTCGGAGCCGTCGATCTCGTAGACCAGCGAGTTCTTCCGACCGGGGCTGATCTGGGAGATGCTCACCGCGCCTCGTGCGCCGCCGTCGAAGCGCAGCAGGATCGTGGCGGTGTCCTCGGTCGCGATGTCCCGCTCGATGGTCTCGGCCGAGCGGTCGGTCGAGAACGTCTCGACCGGGCCGGTCGGTTCCTGGCGGGTCGCGATGAAGGTCGTCAGGTCGGCCATGACCGACGCCACGTGCTGGCCGGTGACGTACGTCATCAGGTCGAGCCAGTGCGAGCCGATGTCGCCGACGGCCCGGAGCGCGCCGCCGCGGTCGGGCTGCAGCCGCCAGTTCCAGTCGCTGTCGAGCAGCAGCCAGTCCTGGAAGTAGCGGCCGGTCACGAGCCGGACCTCGCCGAGACCGCCGCCGGCGATCAGCTCGCGCGCGTGCTGGTTGAGCGGGTAGTAGCGGATGTTGAAGTTCGTCGCGTTGACGAGGCCGCATTCGGCCGCCAGCTCGACGAGCTCGGCCGAGTCGTCGGCGGTCATCGCCAGCGGCTTCTCGCAGACGACGTGCTTGCCCGCATCGAGCGCCGCGCGTGCCTGGCTGACGTGGAGGTCGTTGGGGGAGGTAACGTGGACGACGCGCACGCGGTCGTCGGCGAGCAGGTCGTCGAGCGAGCGATACGCCTTGCGGGACGCCGAGCGCATCGGCTCGTGCCGCGCCGCGCTCAGCGGTGCTGCCGAGCACGCCGTGGACGGTCACGCCGATGCGGCGCAGCGCCTCGACATGCACGGTGCCGATGAACCCTGTGCCGATCACCGCGGCGCCGATCGTGGCGAGATTCGCCATGGCGTCGGGTCTCCTCCTGCCGGCGCATCCATCTAGACGGTCTAGATGGGTCCGCGATCGTAGTCAGCGGCCCCAGCCGAGTCAACCACGCTCCTCACGCGACCCGACTGCTCCCGCAGCATACTTCGGCGTGTCAAGTGCAAAAGTCGGCGGTTGGCGGGCCGGAGCGGTGTAGCATCGGGTCATGACCGACCATCCGGACCCGATCGCTGTGAACGGCCCGGCACCGCTGCCCGACGAGCTCCTCGACGACCTGGTCACGGTCCTCGACGAGATCCGCATCGGGCGATCGCGGTCACGTTCCGAGCTGGGCGCGCGGACCGGTCTTGGCCGGGCGATCGTCGCCCGCCGCGTGCAGGAGCTCCTCGATCGCGGTCTCGTCACCGAGGGTGAGGTCGGACCGAGCACCGGCGGTCGCCCGCCGCGCCAGCTGGCCTTCCGGGCCGATGCCGGTCACGTGCTGGTCGCCGACCTTGGTGCCACCAGCATCAGCGTCGGCGCTGACCGACCTGGCCGGCCGCATCCTCGGCCACTACACGGAGCCCGCCGACATCGCCAGCGGCCCGGAGATCGTGCTCGGCCGGGTCGAGGAGCTGTTCCAGGAGCTTCAGCACACGACCAGGGCGATCCCCGGCACGGTCTGGGGCGTCGGCCTCGGGGTGCCGGGACCCGTGGAGTTCGCCTCAGGCCGGCCGATCTCGCCGCCGATCATGCCCGGCTGGGACGGGTACCCGATCCGCGAGCGCTTCACGGAGCGCTTCGCCGCGCCGGTCTGGGTCGACAACGACGTCAACGTCCTGGCGCTCGGGGAGTGGCGGGCCGGCATCGCCCAGGGCCACGAGAACGTCGTCGTGATCAAGATCGGGACCGGCATCGGGGCGGGCATCATCTCCGACGGCCGGCTCCACCGCGGGGCGCAGGGGAGCGCCGGCGACGTCGGGCACATCCAGGTCGTCGACGATGCCTCCGTGCTGTGCCGCTGCGGCAACGTCGGCTGCCTCGAGGCGCTGGCCGGCGGGGCGGCCATCGGCCGGCATGGTGAGGCGGCCGCCCTCGAGGGTCGCAGCGCGCGGCTGGGGGCCGCGCTCGACGAGCACGGTTCGCTGACGGCGGAGGACGTCGCCCGAGCGGCGGCGTTCGGCGACCCGGTCGCGGTCGACCTCCTCCAGTCGGCCGGCCGGCGGGTCGGCCACATGCTCGCCAGCGTCGTGAACTTCTTCAACCCGTCGCTGGTCATCATCGGTGGCGGCGTGGCCCAGAGCGGCGACCAGCTCCTCGCGTCGATCCGCGAGACGGTCTACCGCCGCTCGCTGCCGCTGGCGACTCGCGAGCTCCTGATCCAGCGCTCGTCGCTCGGGCTCCTCGGTGGCGTCATCGGGACGTCGGCGCTCGTCGTCGACCAGCTGTTCGCGCGCGACTCGATCGAGCGCTGGCTCCCGGCCGGCCATCCGGCCGCGGTCCCGGAGGCGGTGACCGCCTGACGACGTGGCGGGCCGGCGTCAGGTCGCTGGGGGTGCGGTGCTCTCGCGGACGACCAGCTCGGTGGCCAGCTCGATGCGCGGTTGGGCCGGCGGGACGCCGCGCGCCAGGTCGAGCACCAGTTCGGCGGCAGTCTCGGCCATCTCGATGAGCGGCTGGCGGACGGTCGTGAGCGGCGGTCCGACCCAGCGCGCGACCGGCAGGTCGTCGAAGCCGACCACGCTCAGGTCCTCGGGGATGTGCAGCCGGCTCTCGCGCGCGGCCTGGTAGACGCCGAGGGCCTGCAGGTCGTTGCCGGCGAAGATCGCCGTCGGACGGTCCGGCATGCGCAGGAGCGCGCGGCCCTTCTCGATGCCCTCGTCCACGTGGAACCGGCCGTGGCTGATGAGGCGCGGATCGATCGGCACGTCAGCCTCGTCCATAGCAGCGCGGTAGCCGTCGAGCCGGGCGCGGCTGCACAGGATGTCGGGCGGGCCACCGATGACGCCGATCCGTCGGTGACCGAGGCTCAGCAGGTGCCGCGTGGCGGTCAGCCCGCCGTTCCAGTTGGTCGCCCCGATCGACGGCGTGTCATGCAGCGGCTCGCCGGTCGGGTCGAGCACGACGAACGGGATGCCGCGGCTGCGCAGCTGCTCCCGGATGGCCGGGCTGAGGTCGGAGAACACCGCGATGACGCCCATCGGACGGCGGGCGAGGACGCCCTCGATCCAGCCGCGGCCCGGCGTCCGCCGACCCTGCATCTCGGTCAGCACGACCGCCAGGTGGTTGATGCCGGCGATGCGCTCGACGCCGCGGACGATCTCGAGCGCCCACTCGCTCTCGAGCTCGTGGAAGATCAGCTCGACGATCGGGGCGGCCCGTTGGGCGCGGTTCGCTCGCTGGTAGCCGTTGGCCTGGATCGCCTCCTCGACGCGCTGCCGCGTCTGGGGCGACACGTCCGACCGGCCGTTGATCACCTTCGAGACGGTCGGGACCGACACCCCCGCCAGCTCGGCGATGTCGGCGATAGTCGTGGACCGGCCGCGTCGCGATGCACGGTCGAGGGTCGACGTCATGCGGCGCAGTGTAGCGAGTCGCGCATCCTTTCGAAAGTTTCGGGTGCCGCGCTGTGCAGCGCCGGCGCCGGCTCACACAGGATATTGACGCTGTCCGGCCCGGCGATTAGCATCGCCGCACCGAAAGCAGTCGGTCGCTGCGTCGCAACTTTCGGTAAGCGCTTGGAGGAGCCCCCGACCACGTTTCCCACCGGCTGGGCCCCCATCCCGGCCGCCGGCCGATCCGCCCCGCCACGCCTCCTCCGATGGCGGGGCGGGACGGCCGGCCCTCACCGACGCACCGCCCCTGGTCCGGCACCGCAGCTCGAGGAGGAGGAGTCATCAGCCAACCGGGTGCATCGCACGACGGACGAGATCATCGAAGAGAGGAGGCACGGTCCATGGTGTCCCAGCGTCGGCTCGCAGCACTGGTCGCCTCGGCGGCGATCGTGTTCGCGGCCTGTTCGAGCAGCGGGGCGTCGACTGCCCCGAGCGCGGCTCCATCCGAGGCGGCCCCGTCGGCGGCGTCTCCATCGGCGGCCGCCGGTCCGGTCACCATCGACTGGTGGCACATCCAGAACAACGACCCGGGCAAGTCGCTCTGGCAGGACATGGCCGATGAGTTCACGGCCGAGCACCCGAACGTGACCATCAAGATCACGATCCTCGAGAACGACACGTTCAAGCCCAAGCTCACGACGGAGATCCAGGGCGGCAACGTGCCGGACCTGTTCCAGTCGTGGGGCGGTGGCGGCATGGCCGAGCAGGTGACCGCCGGCGTGCTGAAGGACATCACCGCGGACGTCGCCGAGTGGAAGGACACGATCAACCCGGGCGCACTCGGCATGTACCAGCTCGACGGCAAGCAGTACGGGATCCCGTTCGACCTCGGCATGGTCGGCGTCTGGTACAACAAGGAACAGTTCACGCAGGCCGGGATCACGACGCCGCCGGCGACGTGGACCGAGTTCCTGGCGGCAATCGACAAGCTCAAGACGGCCGGCATCACCCCGATCTCGGTCGGCGGCAGCCCGGCGACCTGGACCGAGATGTTCTGGTGGGCCTACCTGGCGGTCCGCCTGTGCGGCGCCGAGACGATGCAGCAGGCTGCGACGACGGGTGACTGGAGTGCGCCCTGCTTCGTCGACGCCGGCACGAAGCTCGACGAGCTCGTCGCGAAGGAGCCGTTCCAGGAGGGCTTCCTCGCAGCGGTATGGGACGGTGCCGGCGGCCAGGCCGCCACGATGGCCGTCGAAAAGGCTGCGATGATGCTGATGGGCCAGTGGGCCCCTGGGACGATGGCCGCCAACACGGCCGACAAGCAGCCGGTGACGTTCGACCTCGGCTGGTTCCCGTTCCCGAGCCTCGATGGCGGCGCTGGAGCGCCGACCGACGGCGTTCGGTGGCGGCAACGGGTTCGCCGTCGGCAAGGACGCACCGCCGGAGGCGGTGGAATTCCTGAAGTACATCAGCACGGTCGACAACGCCAAGCGGTGGGGCGCGCTGAACACCGGCATCCTGCCGGTGACCGTGGGCGCCGAGTCGTCCGTGACCGACCCGCAGCTGACGTCCGTGCTCGACGCTCGCGCCGACGCCGAGTACGTGCAGCTCTACCTCGACCAGGCCACGACGCCGGAGCTGGGCGCGGTGATCAACGACGCCGTCGCGACGCTGTTCGCCGGGACCGGCACACCGGACCAGGTCACCAAGACCATCACCGACGCCGCCAAGACCGGCGGCTGACCTCGTTGATCGACGAGACCGAACGGGCCGGCATCGTGCTGGCCCGTTCGCGCTTCCCGCGCTGGACGACCATCGCGCTGTTCCTGCTGCCGGCGCTGATCCTGTACGGCATCTTCGTGCTGATCCCGGTCGTGCAGGCGGCGCACTTCAGCCTGTACAAGTGGAACGGGCTCACCCCGCTCACCGACTTCGTCGGGCTGGCGAACTTCCAGCGGGCGCTGTCCGACCCGACGTTCATCAAGGCGGCGACACACAACGCGATCATCATCGTCCTGTCGCTGGCGATCCAGATCCCGTTCGCGCTGGGCGTCGCCCTGATGCTGAACCGGCGCTTTCGCGGACGCGCGGTCTTCCGCCTGATCTTCTTCGCCCCGTACGTCATCGCCGAGGTCATCGCCGGGGTCGTCTGGCGACTCATCCTCCAGCCGGACGGGCTGGCCGACGGCGTGCTGACGTCGGTCGGCCTGGGCGTCCTGTATCACCCGTGGCTGGCCGACCCGGACACGGTCCTGTGGGCGATGTTCGTCATCATCTCGTGGAAGTACTTCGGCTTCCACATGATCCTCATGCTGGCCGGCCTGCAGGGGATCCCGCGGGAGCTCGAGGAGGCCGCCGCGATCGACGGCGCCACCCGCCGCCAGACGATCCGCCACGTCACGCTGCCGCTGCTCGGGCCGACGATCCGCGTGTCCGTGTTCCTGTCGATCATCGGCGCACTCCAGCTGTTCGACCTCGTCTGGGTCACGACCGGCGGCGGGCCGGTGGATGCGTCGAACACGATGGCCACCTATCTCGTCGACTGGGGCTTCGAGCGCTTCCAGCTCGGCTACGGCAGCGCGATCGCGGTGATCCTGTTCGTCATCGCGCTCGTCGTCGGCGCTCGCCTACCAGCGGTTCGTCCTGCGTCGTGACATCGACGGCGCGATGACCGGCGGAGCCGGCTGATGGCCGGCGAGACGGGCGTCATCGCGACCGAGCGGTCCACCACGACCCGACTCGGCGGCACGTTCTCCGGGGTCCTGCGCTGGGGCGTGCTCATCGTCGTCGCCGCCACGGTCGTCATCCCCGTCGGCGTACGCGGTCCTGAGCGGCTTCAAGGACAACTACCAGATCACGCTCAGCCCGATCGGCGCTGCCGGACCCGTGGATCGTCGACAACTACACGAGCGTCCTGACGTCCGAGTCGTTCTGGCGACAGCTCGATCAACAGCGTGGTCGTCGCGCTGATCGCGGCGTTCGTCGTCGTGTCGTTCGCCGCGCTCGCGGCGTTCGTCTTCGCCCGCCGCGCGTTCCCCGGTCGCGAGGTGCTGTTCACGATCTTCACGCTCGGCCTGTTCTTCCCCGTCGGCGGTCGCGATCCTGCCGCTGTTCATCCTCGTCCGGGCGCTCGGCCTGCTCGACAACCCGCTCGGGATCGCGCTGCCGCAGGCCGCGTTCGCGCTGCCGTTGACGATCATCATCCTGCGGCCGTTCTTCCGGAGCATCCCCAGGGAGCTCGAGGACGCCGCCTACATCGACGGCTGCGGCCCGTTCGGGTTCTTCTGGCGCGTGCTGCTGCCGCTGTCGAAGCCGGCGCTCGCCACGTGTCGCGTGCTGGCCATCGTCACCAGCTGGAACCAGTTCCTGCTGCCGCTGGTCATGCTGTCCGACCAGGAGAACTGGACGCTGCCGCTCGGCGTCACGAACTTCTCGACGCAGTACTCGACCGACACGGCGCTCGTCCTCGCCTACACCACGCTGTCGCTGATCCCGGCGCTCGTCTTCTACGTCATCGCCGAGCGCCAGCTCGTCGGCGGGCTGACGACGGGCAGCGTGAAGGGCTAGCCGTGTCGACCGAGGCCGTCCGCGCAGCGCCGTACCGCGACCCGTCGCGGCCGATCGACGAGCGGGTCGCGGACCTGCTCGGGCGGATGACCCGCGCCGAGAAGCTCGCCCAGCTCGGGTCGTTCTGGGCGTTCGAGGTGGTCGGTGACGAGGGGCTCGACCGCGAGCGCCTCGCCGTCCTGGCCGAGGACGGCCTGGGCGAGCTGACGCGGCTCGCCGGCTCGACCAACCTCCGCCCGATCGAGGTCGCCGAGGCGGCCAACGCCATCCAGCGCTTCCTCGTCGAGGAGACGCGGCTCGGCATCCCGGCCATCATCCACGAGGAGTGCCTGCACGGGCTGATGGCCTGGGCCGCGCCGTGCTTCCAGCAGTCGATCGGTGCCGCCGCCGCGTTCGACACGGCGCTCGTCGGCGACGTCGCCACGACCATCCGGCGGCGGATGCTGATGACCGGCGCACGGCACGCCCTGGGGCCGGTGTTCGACATCGGGCGCGATCCGCGCTGGGGTCGCATCGAGGAGACGTACGGCGAGGACCCGTACCTCGCGGCCGAGCTGGGCTGCGCGTACGTCGTCGCGCTGCAGGGCGACGACGCTGGCTGACGGCGTCGCGGCGACCGGCAAGCACATGGTCGGGCACGGCCTGGCCGAGGGCGGCATGAACATGGCGCCCGCCCACATCGGACCGCGTGAGCTGCGCGACGAGCAGCTGTTCCCGTTCGAGGCGGCGGTCCGGCTCACGGGTCTCGCCTCGATGATGCCCGCCTACTGCGACGTCGACGGCGTGCCGTGCCACGCCTCGACCGAGCTCCTCGGCACGATCCTGCGCGACGAATGGGGCTTCGACGGCATCGTCGTCGTCCGACTACATCGCCATCGAGATGCTGGCCACGGCCCACCGCCTGACCAGCGACCTCGGCGAGGCGGCCCGTCTCGCGCTGGTGGCCGGCGTCGACTCCGAGCTGCCGCGGACCGCAGCGTACGGGCCGCCGCTCGCCGAGGCGCTCGACGACGGTCGCATCGACGAGGCGACGGTCGATCGCGTCGGTCGCGCGGATGCTGCGCCTGAAGTTCCGTCTCGGGCTGTTCGAGCGGCCGTCCGTCGAGGTGCCCGCGCCCGACGACCTCGACGCCCTCGCCGCAGACGAGGCGCGGGTCGCCCGCGACCTCGCCCGCCGCTCGCTCGTGCTCGTCGCCAACGACGGCATCCTTCCACTTCGCCTCGACGGTCCGTCGGATCGCCGTCATCGGACCGATCGCCGACAGCGCCCGCGACCTGCTCGGCGACTACAGCCACCTCGTCCACATCGAGACGCTCAACGAGATGCGGACCCAGGGCAACGCGCTCGGCGTCGGCGACCACGCCACGGTCGCGGCCGCCGACGAGCTGGACGGGCGCGGCACGATCCTCGACGCCGTCCGCGCGGCGTTGCCGGACGCCGATGTCCGCCACGCAGCCGGGCTGCGGCATCTCGGACGGCACCGACGACGGCATCGCCGCAGCCGCGGACGCCGCCGGTGACGCCGACGTCGCGATCGTCGTGCTCGGCGAGCGCTCGGGGCTGACCAACGACTCGACGACCGGCGAGTTCCGCGACCGGCGCGACCTCGGGTTCTCGGGGCGCCAGCAGGAGCTGCTCGACGCGGTGGTCGCGACCGGCACCCCGGTCGTCCTCGTCGTGGTCAGCGGCCGGCCGCTGGCGATCGAACGGGCCGCCCGCGCACTGCGCCGCCATCCTCTACGCATGGGTCCCGGGCGACGCCGGGCCGGCGGCCATCGCCGACGCGCTGACCGGCGTCGTCAACCCCGGCGGCAAGCTGCCGATCTCGATCCCGCGCACCGTCGGTCAGGTGCCGGTCAGCTACCGCCACCACCCGACCGGCGGCCATTCGCAGCCCGAAGGTCGACTACGTCGATGGTCCGACGACGCCGCTGTGGCCGTTCGGGTTCGGCTTGTCGTACACGACGTTCGCGCTGCGCGACCTGCGCGTCGACCGGACCGCCGTCCCGACCGACGGCGGCCGGCTGACGATCAGCGTCGACGTCGTGAACACCGGCGAGCGCGTGGGTGACGAGGTCGTCCAGCTGTACGCCCGCGACGAGGAGGCGACGGTCGCCCGTCCCGTGCTCGAGCTGCGCGGCTACCGGCGGGTCACGCTCGAGCCCGGCGAGTGCCGGACGGTCACCTTCCGGCTCGCGGCGGAGCAGTTCTGCTACACGGGTGCGGATCTCCGACGCGTGGTCGAGCCGGGGGTCATCACGTTGTCGGTCGGCACGTCGTCGGTCGACCGGCCACTGGCTGCGACGATCGAGCTGACCGGCCCGATCGTCGAGGTCGTCGAGCGGCATCATTACCTGACCGAGACCACGGTCGGCTGACGCCGGCCCGGTCATCGGGAGCCGGTCCCCGCCCGCACCGAGGTCACCATGGCCGCCTTCGACCTGCCGCTCGACCAGCTGCGCGCCTACCGGCCCGAGCGCGACGAGCCCGGCGACTTCGACGCGTTCTGGCGGGACACGCTGGCGACCTCGCGCGGCGCGGCCTCGGCGCCGACGTTCGACCGGGTCGACGGTCCGCTGCGCACCGTGACGGTCGACGACGTGACGTTCTCGGGGTTCGCCGGCCAGCCGATCCGGGCTGGCTGCTCGCGCCCGACCGGCGCGACCGGCCGGCTGCCGACCGTCGTCGAGTACATCGGCTACGGCGGCGGGCGCTCGTACCCGACCGAGTGGCTACGCTGGGCGTCGGCCGGGTACGCCTCCTTCGTGATGGACACGCGCGGGCAGGGGAGCGCCTGGAGCCCGGGCGACACGCCGGACCCCGACCCGACCGCCGCGACCGGGCAGTACCCGGGCTTCGTGACGCGCGGGATCGGGTCCGCGGCCACCTACTACTACCGCCGGCTCATCACCGACGCGGTGCTCGCGCTGGACGCGGCTCGGCAGCATCCGCTCGTCGACCCGGACCGGCTCGTCGTGACCGGCAAGAGCCAGGGTGGCGGGCTCGCGCTGGCCGTGGCCGGGCTGTCGAGCGACGTCCGGGCGGCGGCGGTCGACGTCCCGTTCCTGTGCCACTGGCGCCGCGCGATCGAGATCACCGACGAGCATCCGTACCAGGAGCTGACGCACTACCTCGCGGTCCGGCGCGACCAGGTCGATGCGGCCCTCGCGACGGTGAGCTACCACGACGGGCTCAACTTCGCGGCCCGCGCGACGGCGCCGGCGCTGTTCTCGGTCGGCCTCATGGACGAGATCTGCCCGCCGTCGACGGTGTTCGCGGCGTTCAACCACTACGCCGGACCGCACGACATCAGCGTCTGGCCGTACAACGGCCACGAGGCCGGCGAGCTCGTCCAGCAGGCCGAGCGCTACGCGTTCCTCGAGCGGCTCGGGCTGGCGCCCTGACCGCGCCGCGGCCGACCGCGGGTCAGCCCGGCGACGACCCGGTCGCTGAAGTCGCCCGACGCCTCGTCCTTGAGGATCAGCTTCTGGCGGCCGTCGGGCAGGATCTCGCGCTTGATCACGGTCTGGCCCTCGAACGTCTCGGGGCTCGACGCGATCCGGGCGGTCGAGCCGCCGCGCCAGTCCATCGCGACCGGTTCCCAGCGGCCGCTCTCGGCGGACCGGTAGCAGGCGTCCATGACGGCGTTGACGACGTAGCCGTCGTAGAACGTCTCGCGCGGCTGGCCGCCGCCCTCCATGGCCCGGAACATGTCGCTGAACATGTCCACGTAGCCGAGCTCCGACGCCTCGTCGCCGACCGGGAACAGCCACCCAGCCGCGGTCTCGGCCTTCTCGGCGACGTACCCGCCGCCACCGCCGGCGGAGAACATCTCGAACCCGGTGCGCAGGAAGTGGTTGAGCCAGATCGTGCCGTGCGTGCCGGCCACCTCGTCGCGCAGGTCCATGCCGCCGCGGAACGTCCAGCTCACCTCGAACTGGCCGATCGCGCCGGACTCGAAGCGGATCAGCGCGATCGCGTTGTCCTCGTCGCTGATCGGGTGGACGAGGGTGTCGGTGTGGCACATGACCTCGACCGGCCGGTTCCCCTTGCCGACGAAGTTGCGGATGATCTCGATGCAGTGGCAGCCGAGGTCGATGATGGCCCCGCCACCGGTCAGCCGGCCGTCCCAGAACCACGCCGAATGCGGCCCCGGGTGCGTCTCGCGTGAACGGACCCAGGTGACCGCTCCGACCGCGCCGCCCTCGACGGCCGCGACCGCCTTGAGGGTCTTCGGCGTGTAGCACGAGGTCCTCGAGATAGCCGGCGAACACGCCGGCCGACTCGACCGCCTCGAGCATGCGCTTCGCCTCCTCCGCGGTCCGCCCGAGCGGCTTCGTGCACAGCACCGCCTTGCCGGCCCGGGCGGTAAGTCTGATGGCCTCCTCGTGCATGAAGTTCGGGACGCCGACGACCACGACATCGGTGTCGGGGTGCTCGATCGCCGCCTGGAGGTCGGTCACCGCGGCCGGGATGCCCCAGCGCTCGCGGAACGCCTCGCCGCGGGCCTCGCTCCGCGAGTAGACGACCTCGACCCGGTCGCGACCGCGCTGCCCGTGCAGCGTCGCCGTGTAGAACTCGCCGATGAGCCCGGTGCCGAGCAAGGTGATGCGGTGGCTCTCCACGGCCGATGCTCCTCTCAGGCTGGCGGTGCGGACGTCCGTCCGAGGACGAGGTCCCGACCGGCGACCAGGGCCCGCAGCTTGGCGAGCGTCGCCCAGCGGGCGGTCTGGCTGAAACCGCAGTCGGGGACGAGCGTGAGGCGGTCGGCCGGGACGCCGGCGGCCAGGACCGCGTCGATCCGCTCGGCGACCTCCTCGGCGGTCTCGAGGTGGTAGTTCTTCACGTCGACCACGCCCGCCGCGACGTCCCGACCGGCGGCCGCGATGTCGCCCAGCAGGTCGACCTCCGCCATCTCCCGGTTGGCGAACTCGAGGACCAGCTCGTCGACGCGGAACGCGAGCATCGCGTCGAAGACCGGCCGGTACGTCCGCCGGGCGAGTGGCCGGCCGAGGTAGTTCCCGAAGCACAGGTGCGCCCCGAGTCGGACGCGGCCGACGAGCGGCTCGACGGCCGCGTTGAACAGCGCGGCGAAGTCGGACGGCGCGTCGGGATGGATGGCGGGCGACGGGTCGTCGATCTGGATGTGGGTCGCGCCTGCCTCGGCCAGTGCCTGCAGTTCGGCGCGCAGGATCGGCACGATCGCCGCGGCTGCATCATCCCGCTCGACGTAGACCTCGCCCGGGCCGGTCCGCAGCCGGCCCGACAGCGTGTACGGCCCGGGCAGCGTGACCTTCAGCGGACGTCGCGCACGGCCGGCGGCGTAGCGGTACTCGGCCACGACGCCGAGGCCGTCGGGCGCGGCGATCGCCTCGAGGACCTCGAAGCGGTGCTGCTGGTCGTGCCCGCCGGCGCCGAGCCGCCGGTCCGGCGGCAGGGCCCGGATGCCGGTCATGTGGCTGTAGAACTCGGCCGTGAAGAAGCCGGCGCGGCGCATCTCGCCGTCGCTGACGAGGTCGATCCCGGCCTCCTCCTGGTCGCGGAGGGCGAGGTCGACGGCGTCGTCGAGCATCTCGGCCACGTCGGCCGGCCCGAATTCGCCGCGATCGGCGGCGGCGATGCCGGCGACGAACCACGACGGCCGCGCGTGCGACCCGACGACGCTGGTCCGGAGCGCGTCGGTCATGCGGTGGTCTCGATCATCGGGCGATCCCCTCCATCGACTCGCTCACGGCGTCGGCTCCGCGGTCGTCGACACGATCGACCAGCCGCCGTCGACCGCAAGGGACTGGCCCGTGACGGTGCGTGACTCGTCGGACAGGAAGTAGATCGCCGCCTTGGCCACCTCGTCCGGGTCGAGCATCGCGCCGGCGAGCGGCTGCTTGCGCGCGGCGTACTCGAGGATATGCGCGTCCGACGCGGCGCGGGAGGCCATCGGTGTGTCGGTCAGCGACGGGGCGACGAGGTTCACCCGGATCCGGTCCGCGATGTAGGTCGCCGCCATCGACGTCATCAGCGCCGTCAGCGCGCCCTTCGCCGCCGCGTAGCCGTGCGTCCCGAACAGCTCGGGGACGGGTGCGCCGGTCGTGACGCTGCCGAGGATGAGGACCGATCCGCGGATCCCGGACGCGTCGGGCTGCTGGTCGCGCATGGCCCGGATCGTCCGCGAGCAGAGGAGGACCTGGGTCCGCAGGTTGAGCGCCGCGGTGGCCTCCCACGCGTCGGCGGTGAGCGCATGGATCGGGCCGTCGCCGAACCGCCGCCCGCTGCCGCCGGCCGCCGAGAACAGGGCGTCGACCCGTCCGAAGCGGTCCACCACCGCCGCCACCGCCCGGTCGACCGCCGCCTCGTCGGTCAGGTCGGCGGCGATCCAGGCGCCACGCTCGAGGCGCTCGGCGAGGGCCCTGGCGTGATCCCCGGTGCGCGACACCACGAAGACCGAGGCGCCCTCGACGGCCGCCCGCTCGGCCGTGGCGGCGGCGATCCCCGTCGAGCCGGTGACCAGCACGACGCGGCCGTGGAGACGTTCCCTCGGTTCGGGCATGGGCGCATGCTACGACCTGCGCTAGCATCGCTGGCATCATGGAGACGGTCCCGGTCAGCGCCTTCGATGCGGCCACGGGCGGTCGCGACGTCTTCCTCGACATCGAGCTGCGCCGTGGCTCGCTGCGCCGCAACCTCCGCTGCGCGTTGCGCGAGGCGATCCAGGACGGACGCCTGGGTGCGGGGACGCGGCTGCCGTCGTCGCGCCGGCTCGCGTCGGACCTGCAGGTCTCGCGCGGCGTGGTCGCCGACACGTACGACCAGCTCGCGGCCGAGGGCTACCTGGCGGTGACCCCGCGCCAGGCACCGCTCGTCGTGGCGGTCGCACCGCCCACGCCGCTGGCCGCCGAGCCCGAGCGCCCGACGTGGCCGATCGACTTCGTGGCGACCACCCCCGACGTCGAGCTGTTCCCGCGTCGGGCGTGGCTGCGGGCCGTGGAACGGGCGATCCGCGCGGCGCCCAATGCGGCGTTCGACTACGGCGACCACCGCGGGCGTCCGGAGCTCCGGGCGGCGCTGCGCGACTATCTCGGCCGGGTCCGCGGCGTCCGCACCGAACCGGAGCGGATCGTCGTCACGCAGGGGTTCACCCAGGCGCTGTACATCCTGTGCCGGGTGCTGCGCGCCGGCGGATCGCGGACGATCACGTGCGAGACCCCGTCGCAGCCGAACCCGTGGCAGACCATCACGGCTGCCGGTCTGACGATCGAGGCGGCGCCGGTCGACGACCGCGGTCTCCGGACCGAGCGGCTCGACGAGGCCACCGGGGAGGCGGTGCTCGTGACCCCGGCGCACCAGTTCCCGACGGGGACCGTGATGGCGCCCGACAGGCGGGCCGATCTCGTCGCCTGGGCGCGCCGTCGCGACCGGCTCATCGTGGAGGACGACTATGACGCCGAGTTCCGCTACGACCGGGTCGCGATCGGCGCGATCCAGGGGCTGGACCCGGGCCGCGTCGTGCACCTCGGCACGACGTCGAAGACGCTCGCGCCGGGGATCCGGATCGGCTGGATGAGCGTGCCGGTGGACCTCGTCGACGAGATCAAGGCCGAGAAGTCGGCGCTCGACTCCGGCTCGCCCACGATCGAGCAGCTGGCCTTCGCCGACCTGCTCGCGAGCGGCGAGTACGACCGCCACGTCGCCCGTGCCCGACAGGTCTACCGGCATCGGCGGGACGCGCTGGTCGGCGCGGTCGCCCGGCACCTGCCGGGGCTGCGACTCGACGGTGCCGCTGCCGGGCTCCACGTCCTGCTGCGCCTGCCCGACGCGATCGACGATGGCGCCATCGCCCGCGATGCGGCAGACCAGGGCATCCGGGTCGAGGCGCTGTCGCCGATGTCGCTGGTCGGGGCGCCGGACCGCGGGTTGGTGCTCGGCTACAGCCGCCTGCCCGCCGACGGCATGGAGGCGGCGGTCGGACGACTGGCCGACGTCATCCGCGCGGCGGGACCGACACGGGCCTCCGGGGTGGTTCAGGCCTCGTCCGCGTAGTCCCAGGCCCGGACGGCGCCGGGCTCCACGCGGATGACCGCACCCGGCGCGTACGACGCCACCATCCGCTCCGCGGCCTCCGGCCCGTCGTAGCGCAGCGCGGTCCGGCGCAGCACGTCGTAGAAGTCGGCCGGGATCGTCGACACCGTCGCCTCGCCCCGCAGTTCGAAGCCCTTGTACGGCCACTCCTGGTTGGCGACGACGACCGTGACGCGCGGGTCGCGCAGGACGTGGCCGACCTTGCCGCCCTCGGGCGTCGGCACCCACATGTTGATGCCGCCCTCGTACCACTCGAACCAGACCGGCGAGAGCATGATCGTCTCGTCCTTCCGACGGGTGGCGAGGACCGCGATGAGCGGTTGCTCGAGCAGGTCGCCGACGTCGTCGGCGCCGAGATCGGTGCGCACGTCAGGACTCAGTGTGCGAGATGGTGGTGATCATGGCGTGATGGTCGGCCATCCGTGGCCTCATGGCTAGGTCCACGACGGCACGACCCGATGGGGCCAGCTCGCCCGTTGACGGGTCATCGTCCGGGGTCTATGCTCCGCGTATCCCGACCGGTACCGCGCTGCGGCAGCGATTCCGCGCGCACACCCGCTCGGCTCCCAGCGATCCGGACCGCGAGCCGCCAGGCCCCGCCCGAGTCCCCGCCCCCACGTACCCAGGTGACCCCGACCAGATGCCCGGCCCAGGCCCCGACCAGCGTTCCCGCAATCGCCGTCCGCGACGACGCGGCCAATCCTCCTTCCGCGCTCCCGTGTCGGAGTTCGAGGAGCAGCAGGAGATCGAGGCGGCGCGCGAGCGCAACGACCTCGAAGTCAGCGACCTGCGCGAGATGAGCGTCACCGAGCTCCGACAGGTCAGTCGGGAGCTCGAGATCGACGCAGCGGTCGACCGCAAGGACGACCTGGTCGACCAGATCCTCCAGCGCCAGACCGAGCGCGCCGGCCACGCCTACGCCACCGGCATCCTCGACATCGTCGACGAGGGCTTCGGCTTCATGCGTCGGCACGGCCTGCTGCCGAGCCCCGAGGACGTGTACGTCAGCTCGAGCCAGGTCCGCCGCTTCGGCCTGCGCATCGGCGACCGAATCTCGGGCGCCGTGCGCGCCCCGCGCGAGGCCGAGAAGTACTGGGGCATGCTCCGGGTCGACGCGGTCAACGGCGTCGACACCGACACCGCCCGTCGCCGCCCGGTCTTCGGCGACCTGACGCCGGTCCACCCCGACGAGCTGATCAATCTCGAGACCGACTCCGAAGAACCTGAGCCAGCGGCTGATCAACCTCGTCAACCCGCTCGGCAAGGGCCAGCGCGCCCTCATCGTCAGCCCGCCCAAGGCCGGCAAGACGATGCTCCTCAAGCAGATCGCCAACGGCGTCAGCGCCAACTACCCGGACATCCTCCTGATGGTCGCGCTCATCGGCGAGCGGCCGGAGGAGGTCACCGACATGCGCCGGAGCGTCAAGGGCGAGGTCATCTCCTCGACCTTCGACGAGCCGACCGAGAACCACACGCATGTCGCGGAGATGGCGCTCGAGATCGCCAAGCGCCAGGTCGAGACCGGTCGCGACGTCGTGATCCTGCTCGACTCGATCACGCGTCTCGCGCGCGCCTACAACCTCGCCCTGCCGCCGAGCGGCCGGACGCTGTCGGGCGGCATCGACCCGATCGCGCTCTACCCGCCCAAGCGCTTCTTCGGCGCCGCCCGCAACATCGAGGAGGGCGGGTCGCTGACGATCATCGCGACCTGCCTCATCGACACCGGCTCCCGGATGGACGACGTCATCTACGAGGAGTTCAAGGGCACCGGCAACTCGGAGCTCATCCTCGACCGCAAGCTGGCCGAGAAGCGGATCTACCCCTCGATCGACGTCCAGCGCTCGGGCACCCGCCGCGAGGAGCTGCTGCTCGAGGAGGGCACGCTCAAGATGGTCTGGACGATGCGCCGGATGCTGTCGGCGGTCGGGACCAACGAGGGCATCGAGATCCTGCTCAACCGGCTGTCCAAGACGCAGTCCAACGCCGAGTTCCTGGCGTCGCTCACCAAGAACCTCGACGCCTGAGCCGTCGGCGTGACGCGTTCACGCCCCGGAAACGACCGGTCGACACTCGTCCCGTTTGCCACGCTCAGCGCGTGCGTGGTACGTTTCGCGACGATGTCGTAAGTCCGACGTGATGTCGGACGCGGCCGCGAACAAAGAGCCCCAGCTCGAAACCGCGACCCCGGACGGGCCCCGAGAGCCCAACCCCACGCGCCAACCCCCCACAGCGCCCCGGGCTCGTCCTCACGTCAGGAGACCGTATTGCTGAATGCGTCGGTCGGCGTGCAGCGCGTCCTTGACCGCGTGCGCCGAACTACGTTCGACACGATGCCCGCGATGACCTTACCGACCCGACCCCGGGTCCCCGCGCGCGCATCGCGTCCGCGAACCGGTCTCCAGACGACACCGACCCGCATCTATCCCGCCCCCCATCGACGGGGGCGGTCGTTCGCGTTGCGGACGTTCGCGATGCGCTCGTTCGCGTTGCCGTCGCTCGCGTTCCACCGGCCCGGGATCCGCGATGTCGGGCAGGTCCGAGCCGTCCCCGGCATGGTCCGGCGCCGCGCGGGCCGCCTCGCGGTCGGTCTCGGCCATGAGCGGGTCGTCGCGGTGGCAGCCGCGGGCATCCTCCTCACGGCGTCGTTCATGAGCGTCGGACCTGGCCGCCCCTCGGGCGACACCGGCGGACCGTCAGGCGACGGTCAGGCACCACGTCTCGCCATCGCCGGCTCGGCCGACGGCGACGACGTCGGCTCGGTCGAGGAGGCGTATGTGCCCCAGAGCCGTCGCGCCGACGAGAGCGACGCGGACGGCACGGTCCCGCATCCCGACATGGAGGCGACCGACATCGCCCGCTACGTGACCGGCGACGTCCACGCTGTGAACCGGGCGCAGATCGCAGCGATCCTCGCCGCGCAGCCGGTCGACGTCGAGGGACCATTCCTCGACGACGGCACGCTGCTCAAGCCGGTCGCTGTCGACACCTCCGTGCCCGACGGCAGCGACCTCCTGCGGACCTACCGCGTCCGCTCCGGCGACACCCTCGCCAACATCGCCCGTCACTTCGACGTGTCGATGATGACCCTGTGGTGGGCCAACAAGCTCAAGTCCAAGGACCGCCTCGTGGTCGGCCAGCAGCTGCGCATCCCGCCGGTCAACGGTCTCGTGGTCGAGGTCACGCCGGTCGACACGCTGACCACTCTGGCGGCGCGCTACAAGGTCGACGCGCAGGACATCCTGTCGACCAACGGGCTCGACGATCGCAACCTCGTCGTCGGCCAGGTCCTGATGCTGCCCGGCGCGCGCGGCGCCAAGATCGAGGTCCCGAAGCCCAAGCGACGCTCGACGACCTCGGTGTCGACGCCGACGCGGCCGCGCTCGACCGGCGGCGGGTCGCGGTCCGTCCGACCGCCGCGCGTCTACAACGGCGGCGGCATGTCGTGGCCGACCTCGAGCCGCCACGTCAGCCAGTACTTCCATTACGGCCACTACGGCATCGACATCGACGGCTCGACGGGCGACCCGGTCTACGCCGCCGCGTCGGGGACCGTGGTCTTCGCCGGCTGGAAGAACAACGGTGGCGGCTACCAGGTGTGGATCGCCCACGGCTCCGGGCTGTACACGACGTACAACCACATGTCCGGGGTCTCGGTCGGGCGGGGCCAGAGCGTCGGTCGCGGCCAGCGCGTGGGGCGCGTGGGCGCCACGGGCTACGCGTCGGGCTCGCACCTCCACTTCGAGGTGTGGCGGGGCCGCATCTGGGACGGCGGACGGCGGATCAACCCGCTCGCCTACCTCTAGGGCGCGCTCCGCCGCAATCGACCGGCGCACCGGCGACCGGGTGTCCGGGCGGCACGCGACCCCGTGCGAGAATGACCTCGATGTTCCTCGATCGCGTGAAGATCTGGGTCCGCGCCGGCGACGGCGGCGACGGGGCCGCGACCTTCCGCAAGGAGGCGCACGTTCCCCGCGGTGGACCAGATGGCGGTGACGGTGGCCGCGGCGGATCGGTCCATCTCCGGGTCGATCCCGGGCAGACCACGCTCCGCGACTTCCAGTACCGCCACCACTTCAAGGCGGTCCCCGGTGGCCGCGGCACGCGGGCCCGGCGGCACGGCAAGGCCGGCGACGACCTGATCCTCGACGTCCCGCCCGGGACGGCCATCCTCGACGACGCGTCGGGCGCCATCCTCGCCGACCTCGTCGCGACCGGGCAGCAGGCGATGGTCGCCCGCGGCGGCCGCGGTGGCCTCGGCAACACGCACTTCAAGACGGCCACGCACCAGGCGCCCAAGCACGCCCAGAAGGGCGAGCCGGGCGAGGAGCGCTGGCTCCGGCTCGAGCTTCGGCTGATCGCCGACATCGGTCTCGTCGGGCTGCCCAACGCCGGCAAGTCGACGCTGCTCGCCGCCCTGACCGCCGCCCAGCCGAAGATCGCCGACTACCCGTTCACCACCCTCGAGCCGAACCTCGGCGTGCTGGACATGGGCGAGGACGACGAGCGGCGGCCGACCATCGCCGACGTGCCGGGCCTGATCGAGGGCGCTTCGGGCGGCGCCGGGCTGGGCCACGCCTTCCTGCGCCACGTCGAGCGTACGCGGGTCCTCGTGCACGTCGTCGACGGCTCGTCGCGCGATCCTGGCTGGGACTACGAGGTCATCCGCGACGAGCTGGCCGCGCACGACCCGGCGCTGCTCGAGAAGCCGATGCTCGTGGCCTTCAACAAGATCGACATCCCGGCCGCCGCCGAGGCGTGGTCGCCGTTCGCCCGCGCGCGCCGCGACGAGGGCCGGGACGTCGTGTCGATCTCGGCGTCGACCGGGGAGGGGCTGGACGCGTTCCGCGAGCGACTCGCCGCGATGCTGCCGTCCGCGGAGGACCTCGACGCTCCACCCGAGCCCGCCGGCGTCGTCGTCCATCGCATCGAGGCGATGCGCGACGGCTTCGCCGTCGAGCGTGACGCCGACGGGGCGTTCCGCGTCCGGGGCAAACGGATCGAGCGGATCGCGGCGCAGACGAACTTCGATGTCGAGGAATCGGCGGACCGGTTCCAGCGCGACCTCGCCCGGCTGGGCATCGACGCCGAGCTCCGGCGGGCCGGCGTCGCGGCGGGCGACCTTGTGCGCATCGGCGGCCACCGAGCTCGAGTGGGAGCCGCAGCCATGGGAGAGCGCGTGACCGACCGCCTCCGTGGCGCGACCGGGGTCTTCGGCGGCACGTTCGACCCGATCCACGTCGCCCACCTCGCGATCGCGGAGGCGGCACGCGACACGTTCGGCCTCAGGCGGGTGCTGTTCGTGCCGGCCGCCGAGCCACCCCACAAGCCGGGCCGGCGGATCGCGCCGGTGGAGGACCGCCTGGCGATGGTCGAGGCAGCGGTGGCCGGCAATGACAGCTTCGAGGTCAGCCGTGTCGAGGTCGACCGGGCGGGACCGTCGTACACGGTCGACACGCTCGCCGAGCTGCGACGTGCGGGGCCGGCCGAGCGGCTGGCGCTGCTGCTGTCGGCCGAGTCGTTCCAGGAGCTGCCGACCTGGCACGAGCCCGCTCGGATCCTCGACCTGGCCGACGTCATCGTCGCGCCACGGGAGGGGTACACCGACGCGGACGCGTCGTTCCTTGCCCGCGCGTTCCCGGGCAGCGGCGCCGTGGCGGCGTTCCTCGACGGTCCCCGGATCCGCCTGTCGGCGTCCGAGATCCGCGCGCGCGTCGCGGCCGGCCGGTCGCGTGCGCTACCTCGTCCCGGATGCGGTCGCCGCGTATATCGGCGACCATGGCCTCTACCAGGACCAACGGAGGAACCATCGATCGTGACCGACCCCGCGCTCCCGGATGCCGTCGGCCCCAGCGCCGATGGGCTGCCCCGGCGAGCCAGCGCCGCACCCGTCCAGGCCGATGAGCGCGCCGCGCTCGACCTCGCCCGCCGCGTCGTCGAGCTGGCCGAGGACAAGAAGGCGGCCGACATGGTCGTGCTCGAGCTCACGCCGCTGACGACGCTCGCCGACTACTTCGTGATCTGCTCGGGCGGCTCGGAGCGGCAGCTCGACGCGATCGCTGACGGCATCATCTCGGGACTGCGCGACGAGAAGGTCCGGGCGATCGGGCGGGAGGGGACGGCCGCGTCGCACTGGGTGCTGATCGACTACGGGTCGGTGATCGTCCACATCTTCACGCCGCCCGAGCGCGACTACTACGGCCTCGAGAAGCACTGGTCCGAGGCCAAGACGATCCTCCGCGTCCAGTAACGGGCCGTTCCCCGGACCCGCTGGAGGGCCCGTCAGTACTCTCCTGTACCGGTCACCGGGGTACCGTCGGGTCATGATGGTCGGGCGACCGGCCGTGCAGCATCGTGGCATGTCCATCCACCCGCGATCGCTGCCCAGCCTGCGGTCACCGGCTCATCACGACCCGGTTCGACACGACGTTCCGGTTGCCCGACCGGAGCGAGCGGCTGTGCTTCGGCATCCCGGGCGGCCTGTGCGAGGACTGCTCGCAGCTCTACATCGACCCGGACCTGATCGAGCTGCTCGATCTCGCCGAAGGCCGTTGCGTCTTCGCCATCGAGAGCGACCTCGTCGTCCAGGAGCAGGCCTGGTCGTCCGCCGACTGACGGCCTGAGGCGTGCCGTCGGTCCCTGGTCAGCCGGGGCCGACGAGCCGCTCACTCCCTCCCGCGTGGTCGCGGACCCAGAGCAGGAACGCCAGCCGGCGCTGCGCGACGTCCGACTCGGAGCCCGGGCACGCCCTTCACCATCGCGTCGAGCTCGACCAGGCCATGGAGCGCCGCGGTCAGCTCGGCCGTCGTCCAGCGGCGGGCCTGGGCGGCCAGCGTCTTCGCCCGGTACTCGCTGCTGATGCCCATGGCCCGGGCGGCCTCGGGCAGCTTCGCACCCGGCGGCCAGCCGATCGCCGAGCTCCAGCAGCTCGACGACGCGCCGGTGGAGCACGGCCAGGAGGACCGGTTCCGGCGTGGCATCGAACAGCCGGTCGATAGCCGTCGCGGCCGCGTCGACCCGGCGCTCCCCGACGGCGTCGCCCAGGGCCCAGACCGACGCCGGCGTCGTCTCGGACACGAGCGCGCGGACGTCATCGGCGGTGACGGGCCCCTCGTCGACGACGTGGCGGAGGGCCAGCTTGTCGAGCTCGCCGGAGGCGATGCGGCTCAGGAATCGCCGGTCGACGTCGCCCTCGGTCACCCGCGCACCCAGCCGGTCGGCGAGCTCCCGGGCAGCGCCGGTCGCGAGGCCGAGCCCGCGGTCGCGGGCCTCGTCGGTGATCCAGGCGGCCAGGGCCGTGGGGCGCGGCGCCATCGCGTCGCGGATCGCGCCGCCGGCGGCCTTCACCGCGTCCGACAGCGCGGCGCACGCCCGGCCCCTTGGCGTTCGACTTCGCCGCCTCGACGAAGGCCAGCGCGTGGCCCGGCGCCATGAGCCCGATCGTCTCGACGACGCGGTCGCGGGTCTCGTTGCGCCGGGCGAGCGCGCCCGGGTTGGCGACCACCGCCAGCGTCCCGGCCCCGAACATCGTCGGCGTCGCGAGACGCTCGTACAGGGCGGCCGCGTCGCTCGTCGCGGTCGTCGGGTCGGCGCGCAGGTCCCAGCGCTCGAGCGGCGAGCCGAGCTCGGCCTCCAGTGCCGCCGCGAAGCGCCCGACGAGTCGCTGTGCCAGCAGCTCGTCGTCGCCCCAGACGTAGAGCAGCGGGACGATCACCTCGCCGGGATCTCACACGGGCACGGCCCGGCGACGGTCGCCGGCCGGCGGGGGCAGGGCAGGGCAGCGGCCTCGGACGGAGCGGGGATCGCCATCGGCCGGATGGTAGCCGAGGGCGGCCGCCGCGACGTGGAGCGGCGCCGCCGGTGACGGCGCGGCCGACGGCCCGCCGACGAACGGCTGGAGCGGGACGGCGCACAGGAACGACTCTGGGGACGGATGTCCGCCGCGGGACGGCAGCGGTGGCGCGGGCCGCGGTCCGACGCGGCGATGCGCGGACCGACATGCCACCGGCGTCGAAGGCCACGCTGACGGTCCCGTCCCGGTCCGTCCGGTACACGCGGGCGCCGGACGCGGCCAGCCGCTCGAGCGTCGCCCGGGCCGGGTGCCCGTACGGGTTGCCGGTGCCCGGCCGAGGCGATCGCCACGCGCGGGCGGACGGCGGCCACGAACGCGTCGGTCGTGGCGGTGCGGCTGCCGTGGTGGGCGACCTTGAGCAGGTCGACCGGCGGCAGGCCGGCGGCGAGCAGCGACGGGTCGACCTCCTCCTCGACGTCGCCGGCCAGCAGGAAGCGCCGCTCGCCGACGGTCCCGAGCATCACGACCGACACGTTGTTGATGCCCGTGCCGGTGTCGGGCGGCTCGGCCGGGACCTGGCCCCGGATCGGCCACAGGACGCGGAGCCCGATCTCGTCGACCGCCAGCCGGTCGCCGGCCGCGAGCGACAGGCGCAGCGCCCCATCGCGCCGACCGAGCCGCTCGAGCCACGCCGCATAGCCGGGTCCCGGTCCGCGCATGCCCGGCTCGAACACGCGACCGATGCGGTAGCGGTCGAGCAGCAGCGCGAGCCCGGCGACGTGGTCCTCGTGCGGGTGGCTCAGGACGAGCGCGTCGATGCGCCGGTCCCACGCCGGGATCCGCCGGTCGAGCTCGACCAGCAGTCGGTCGGGGTCAGGGCCGCCGTCGATGAGCAGCCGGCCGCCGCGCGACCCTTCGATGAGGATCGCGTCGCCCTGCCCGACGTCGAGCACCGTCACCCGGGCGACCCCGGCCGGCCGGCTGGCAGCCACGCCACCGACGACCGCGACGGCGACGATGAGCGCACCGGTCGCGATGCGCATCGGCATCGATCGCGCGGCTCGCGGGGCGTCACGAGAACGGTCGGACGACGGTCGATTGCCCGTCGGTCGTCGGCGCCGCCGCCAGGCGACCGCCGTCGCGGCCAGCGCCGTGGATCCGACGGCCAGCCCGAGCCCGACCGGCGGGTCGAACGGGATGCTCGCCATCGGCAGCGCTGCCGCGACGTCGACGATCCCGATGATCGACCGTAGCGCCACCCAGCCCGGTGCCGCGAGCGCGATGCCGATGGCGGACGGCCCACCCGCGGCGACGAGCGCAGCGCCGACGAGCGCGACCAGTCCCGCCGCCATGGCGGGCGCCACCAGCGGCACGACCACCAGGTTGACCGCCGGAGCGACCACGGCCAGGCGGCCGAACGTGGCGAGGACGACCGGGAGCGTGGCCGCCTGTGCCGCGAGCGACACGCCCAGGCTCTCGCCAAGCCAGCGTGGCAGGCGGCCTCCGGTCCAGCGCTCGAGTCGATCCGTCATCGGGGTGGCCCAGGCGACCAGCCCCGCCGTGGCCAGCGTCGAGAGCTGGAAGCCGGCATCGGCGATGAGCCGGGGGTCGACCAGGAGCAGCAGCGCGGCGGCCCAGCCGAGGGCCGCGGCCGCTCGGCCCGCGCGACCGCTCTCGCGGGCCAGCAGGACGACGCCGGCCATCGCGCCGGCACGCAGGACCGACGGCGAGGCGCCGGCGAAGGCGATGTACGCCGTGATCGCGATGGCGGTGATGACCGATCGGCGGCGCCGGCCGAACCGGCCGCCGAATGCCGCGACGGCCGCGGCCACGATCGCGATGTTCCAGCCCGAGATGGCCACGACGTGGCTGACGCCGGCGGTCGTGAATGCCGTCGCCACGCCGCGGTCGACCCGGTCTCGCAGCCCGATCAGGATCCCGGCCGCGAGACCGGCCTCGGGCTCGGGCAGGACGCGGGTGAGGAGGTCGCCGGCGGCGCGTCGCGCCGACTCGAGCCCGCTCGCGAGGTCCGATCGCCGCCCGCGCAGCTCGAGCGTGCGGGCGTCGAGCGTGCCCCACGCGCCGATCCGATCGAGGTACTGCCCGTACGGGCTGTCCGGACGTTCGCGCACGCGCCCGCCGACCTCGACGAGATCGCCCGGCCCGACCGAGGGGTAGCGGGGCAGGGTCGCGGCCAGCCGGAAGCCCGTCGCGCCCTCGTCGACCGTCCGGAGCGTCGCGACCTGTCGGCCCTCGCGCGGCGGACCGACGCCCTCGACGACCATCGCCCATGGCCCCGATCCGTCCGGTCTGCGCATCGAAGGCGGCGGGAGCGGGACCGACGATGCCCCGGAACAGGACGACGACGACGCCGACCGACAGGGCCACGACTCGTCCGCGGTGCGAAGCTGCGGCGGTGATGGTGACGAACAGCGCCGTGGCACCGATGGCCAGGGCGATCGCCGCCGCCCGCCGATCCTCCGTCGCGATGGCGGCGGCTCCGATGGCGGCCCCGACCGCCAGCCAGCCGCTGCGCGGCACCTACCCGACCGTGACGAGCGCGCGAAGGCTCTCGAAGGTCTTCTCGCCGAGCACGCCGCGCGACCGCAGCTCCTCGACCGCCGTGAATGGTGCCTCCTCGCGAGCCGCGATGATCTTCGAGGCCGTCGCCGGGCCGACGCCCGGCAGCGCCTCGAGCTCGGTCTGCGTCGCCCGGTTCAGGTCGACGAGGGTCGAACCGGCCCCGCTGCCACTTGCCGCTGCGCCCGATGGAGCGGTGGCGGCGTCATCCCTCGACGGGACGCGGATGTGGTCGCCGTCGCGCAGCGGCGCGGCGAGGTTGAGTTCCTGCTCCGCCCGGGCGGTGTCGACGCGTGGCCCGTAGCCGCCGGCCACGCGGACCAGGTCGGCCAGGCGCGACCCGACGGGCAGCGTGTAGACGCCGGGCACCGGGACGGCGCCGACGATCTCGACGACCAGCTCCTGGCCGCCTGACGGTCGCGGACGGGACCGGACCGCCGTCGCTGCCGACGGCGAGCGGCGACCCGCCGTCGACGCGGAGGCTGCCGTTCCCTGACCCGAGGGCCAGCACGATGGCCACGACCGCACAGGCGACCGCGCCGCCGCCGATCGCGACGAGCTTCGCGATGGCGACCGGGGTCGCCGTCGGGCTCGGCACGGGCGTGGCCCGCACGGGATCACCCGCCGGCGCGGTGCCTGCCGGTTCCTCGAGCACCCGCCAGGGCGGGGTCGCGCTCGGCTGCATGTGCACGCTCCGCGGCGGGCGGATCCAGGGTAGAGACGCCGCAGGATGTGCGACGTCCCGTCATGTCGGGGGCACTTCCGACGCGGCGGGACGTCTGGACGACTCTAGCGACGACGCCTTAGCTGCGACTTATCTCAACCGTGGGCGGTCCGTTCGGCCGCGATGACCGCGCTGGCCGATATCGAACGGTCGATCGAGTTCGCGCCGGAAGTGTCGATCTTCTACGCATACCGCGGCGCAGCCAAGGCGATCGGCGGCGACACGGCTGGCGGTCTCGCCGACTTCGATCGAGCCAACACCATGGCCACTGACTCCGACGAGATCACCGCCATCAAGGAGCTGAGGCACGAGTTCGGGCTCTGAACGACCCTGAGCGAGCCCACCCTCGCACCCGGCCATCGGTCGTCTCTCCATTGCGCGTCGGCAGCACTTCCGACGGCGGGGCGCCTCGTTCCGGACTCAACGATGTCCTCATGCAGATCGAGTTCCAGTTCAGCAGTCTCTAACAAGGATCCGGACGACTTCACGCTCGACGGACCAGGGCGTACGCTCCGCGTACTCGCTCGGGAGCCGCCGTGCAGCTCGAGGTCCGTCTTCTCGGGGATGTCGCGTTGTTGGTCGACGGTCACTCGCTCGATCTCGGTGGCACGCGCCAGCGAAGCGTGCTCGCGATCCTGCTGCTCCAGCGGGACCGAGCGATCTCGACCGAGCTCCTGGCCGACCGGCTATGGCCCGACGACCAGCCGCTGAGCGCGATCAAGACGGTCCAGGTCTACGTCTCGAGGCTTCGCCATGCTCTCGGCCCCGAGGCCAGCCGACTCACCTCCACCTCGTCCGGTTACCGCCTGACGGTCGCCGACGACGAGTTCGACGTCGCGCGCTTCGAGCGTGGTCTGCGGCAGGCGCGCGAGGCGCTCGCGTCGGGCACCACCGACGCTGCCCGCGCCACCCTCGAGGCCGCCCTGGCCGAGTGGTCGGGCACGGCCCTCGGCGATCTGGCCGACGAGCAATTCGCGCGCCTCGAGGCCGACCGGCTCGAGGAGTTACGACTCCAGGCGATCGAGGAGTTGTACGAGATGCGTATCGGTGCGGGCTCGGGTCGCGAGGCCATCGCGGAGCTGCGTCGCCTCGTCGCCGACGAGCCCGGGCGCGAGCGGCTGTGGCGTCTGCTGATGTTCGCGCTGTATGCCGACGGTCGCCAGGCGGAGGCCCTCGAGGCCTACCAGGAGGCCCGGCGGTACCTGGCCGATGAGCTCGGCCTCGACCCGAGCCCGGAGCTCCAGGAGCTGGAGCGCGCGATCCTGACCCAGGAGGCGCCGAGACCACACCGGGCAGTGGTCATGCCGACTGTCGCCGAACCGGCAACCGAGCCCGAGCCCGTCGCCCGCCGGACCCGCCGGACTGTGACGGTGCTCAGGGCCGACGTCGTCCGACCGTCTGACGATGAGGCCGATCCGGAGCTCCTGGCGGCGCTCGATCGGCGTGCCCTCGACGTCGTCCGCCGCGCGGTCGAGCGTCACGGCGGCACGATCGATCGGACCGACCAGGATGGCATGACCGTCGTGTTCGGCCTGACCGTCGCCCGCGAGGACGACGCCCTGCGCGCAGTCCGGGCGGCTGATGAGCTGCGGGACGGCGCTGCCAACGCGGTCGCCTTCCGGATCGGTGTCGCGACCGGCGAGGTCGTGGCCGGATCGCCGCTTGGCCCGGCCCCGGCCCCGGCACTCACCGGCACCCCTCTCAAGGAGGCCGCGCGGCTCGCCGCCCGGGCGACGCCGCTAACAGTGCTATTGGCAACAGGCACCGAGGCGCTCATCCGTGGCGTGGTGTCGACCAGGCCGCAATCCTCCGGGCGGCACGACGACGAGCCGGCGTCGTCGGCGGTACGGCTGGTGGCCCTGACCGACGGCGACGCGATCGTCCGGCGGACGACCACCCCGTTCGTAGGCCGGACCGCCGAACTCGACGGCCTCGTCGCCGCCTTCGAGCGGGTGGTGGCCGATGGAGCACCCGGCCTCGTCACCGTTCTCGGAGCCCCGGGCGTCGGCAAGAGCCGGCTCGTCGCCGAGGCCCTCGCCCGCGTCGCTGAACGAGCCACGATCCTTCGCTCGCGCTGCCTGCCGTATGGCGACGGGATCACCTATTGGCCGGTCCGCGAGCTGGTCCTCGAGGCGGCCGACATCGGGTCCGGCGAGTCAAGGACGGACGCCCTCCGCAGACTCGACACCGTCGTCGCCGGGTCGGACGCGCTCGTGCGCGACCGGGTCGCGGCAGTCATCGGCTTGTCCGATGTCCCGGTGCCGGCCGAGGAGATCCGTTGGGCGGTACGGCGTTTCTGCGAGGCGCTAGCCGCGGCGCGTCCACTGGTCGTCCTGGTCGACGACCTGCAATGGGCTGAGCCGATTCTCGTCGAGCTGCTCGAGCACATCCTCGACTTAGGTCATGGCCCGCTGCTGCTGGTGACCATCGCCCGCCCGGAGCTCGAGGAGGTCCATCCGGACTGGCTGATCCGAGCGACCCTGGGCCTGACTCGTCTCGAGGCGCTCAATGAAACCGACGCCGCAGTGCTGCTCGATCAGCTCGCGCCAGAGCTGCCGCCCGGGCTGCTGCGCACGGGGATCCTGGCCGCCGCCGAGGGCAACCCGCTGTTCGTCGAGCAGTTCGTCGCTTACATGTTCGACGAGCCCGGCCATGTTGGGCGAACGTTCCATGAGGACGCATGATTGCGATCGGGTCTGACGGCGCGATGCTCGATGGCTGGCCGGTCGGTCTCCGGGCGGGCAGGCGCGACGTTCTGGTCGATGGCGGTCGGGCCGAGCCTCGGCTGGCGCTCGCGATCGAGCCCGAAGCGCACGGGCATTCCGCCAGGTCCTCGCGATCAACGATGACAGCACGGAGCCGTGGCGGACGCCGATCGTCGAGCGCGAGGCGCTGGATGTCTCGGACGTCCCTCAGCGGAAGCGATCGCGCCGACGAGGCGCCCGACCGTCGAGGCCGTCCATGATCTTGGGGTTGACCCAGAAGAAGATGCCGAAGCCGAGCCCGGCGCGAGGATGAACGGGAGGATGTCGGTGGGCGACATTCAGATGCGCTCCCAGTCGACCCACCGGGTGCCGTCCCACCAGCGGTGCCAGACCCGGCCATCGCGGCCCGGGGCGAAGACGTCGATCCGGTCGGCGCCCCACGACGACGCGGCCGGCGTCCCGGTCAGCTCACCGCCCATCGGCTCCCACTCGTGCCACGAGGTGCCGTCCCAGTAGCGGTTCCAGAGCTGGCCGTCGTCGAAGATCGCGAACACCTGGAGCTCGTCGACGCCCCACGCGGTCGCGGCCGGCGCCGACGCGAGCTGCCCGCCGAGCGACGTCCGGCTCGGACCAGCGGGTGCCGTCGAACGAGCGATGCACCAGCGTCCGGTCGTCGGCGACCGTGAACAGGTCGATGCGATCGGGTCCCCAGGAGACGGCCGTGGTCGACGTGCATCCGCGCAGCCTACGCGACCGTGAGTCCCGATCGGCGAGTCGCGCCAGGCTCGATCGCGAGCGCAGGCCGAAAACGCGACTGTGAGTCTCGCGCGCGAGTCGCGCGACCCACCGGAATCGAAGAGCGCCTGCCGGGAGGGGCAGGCGCTCGTCGCGGTCGGGAAGCGAAGGTGATCGGCTAGTCCGCGACGGCGATGCTGCGGCCGAGGTCGTCGGCGAGGCGATCGTCGAGTCGACGGGTCGCCGCGGCAGCGCCGAGGCTGATCGCCGCGGTGGCGCGGGCGAGCCCACGCCGAAGGGCGGATGGTCGACCCTCGCTCGGGAGCCAGTCGTATTCCGCCTGGCCCAGCTGGCCATCGCGGGCCAGCCGCTCGAGCCGGCGCTGGTCGAGCTCGCGCGAACGGTCGTTCGCGAGATCGAGCGCGATCATGGTGTAGTAGGAATGCACAGGGTTCCTCCTCGGGGATGGTCGGTGGCCTAGCGGACGTGGGTATCGGGGATCTGAGCCCGCGAGTCCACTCCGTAGCGGATGGAGCCCAGGCCCAGGCCGGTGAAGCCGATGACCAGGACCACGAGCATGACGATGGCTTCCATGTTCGGTCCTCCTGTGACTTGTGTAACCCGTTTCTGGCTTCTTATCGGTTACTTCACGTACTGTAGCCCCTTGCGCGTAACCTGTCAATAGGTCTAAGGTGGTTATGACATGAACACCGCCAACGGGGCATTCGTGCCCAAGAGCCATCACGCACACGAGGTCGACATCGAGGACACGTTCGACTTCCTGAACACCGACGACCTCGAGAACGGTTTCCCGCTCGAACGCCTGCCGACGCTCGGCGACGCGCTGTCGTGGTTCGTGGAGCGCGGCGTGATCCACGGCGAAGGAGCCGATCGGCTGGGTCATCAGGCCGAGGCCGACACGGACAGCGCCGCGCGCGAGCTGGCCCGCATCCACGCGGTCCGCGGCGCGCTGCGCGAGGTGGCCGACGCGATCATCGATCACCGACCACCGACGCGGGCGGCCCTCGACACCGTGAATCGCGCGCTCCACGCGCGCCAGGTCATCGAGCTCGTGCCCTCGACCGATGGCTGCGTGGCGGTCGACCACCGCCACGTCGGCGACCCGGTCGATGACGCGCTCGCCCGCCTGTGCGACCCGCTGGTGACCGAGCTGACCAGCGGCGATCCGGACCGCATCAAGGTCTGCGACAACGACCGCTGCCTGTGGGTCTTCTACGACACCTCGCGGACCGGGCGCCGGCGCTGGTGCGACATGGCGACCTGCGGCAACCGCGCCAAGGCCGCCCGCCACCGGGCGCGGTCGAAGGCGGCGACCGAGGCGGAGGCGAGCGCGATCGAGGCCGCCCCGCCGATCTGACCTAGCGAGTGAGCGTCAGCACCGCGTAGCGGCACAACGGCCAGAGCTCCGGCCAGCGCTTGAGCAGCAGCCGGTCGAACTCGCGGAGCACCGGGATCTTCGTGCTGTGGCCGAACCCGCGCTCGATCATGCTGAAGATCTGCACGCCCCGGATGCTGCGACGACGCGAACGGCGCCATCCACGCATCGATGTCCTCAGGCCGGAGCGGGATGTCGGCGCCCCGCTCGTGCTTGTGCGGATACGGCACGTAGTCGCGTGCCGAGCCGGACGATCGGGTTCGTGCCGAGCGGCTCGGAGAACGCGGCCCGCGCGCCCGGGCGGAGGACCCGGGCCAGCTCGCTCGCACCGGCCACCGGGTCGAGGTGGTGGAGCACCGCCTTCCCGAACGCGAGGTCGAAGCTCGCGTCGTCGAAGGGCAGGTGCTCGCCCGGCGCGACCCGTGAACGTCGATCTGGTTGTGGACGCCGAGCATCCGGGCCCGTTCGCGCGCGACCTCGATGCTGCGCTCCGACAGGTCGAACGCCGTGACCTGCGCGCCGCTGAGCGCCAGCAGGACGGTCAGCTTGCCCATCCCGCAGCCGTACTCGATGACCTGCTTGTCGCGCAGGTCGCCGAGGAAGTCGGTCACCCCCGGCAGCAGCGCGTCGGTCTTCGCGAACGCGACGAAGTCCGTCCCGGGCGCCGGCAGGACGATCGGCTCGGTCGTCGTTCCGGCGTGGGCATCCCACTTGGCGCGCTCGATGGCATAGCGTTCGTCGGTCGCGGTCATCGGGTTCCTCCTCCGGGTCGCGCGACTCCCCCGGGTCGACGCTGGGCGATCGTTAACGAACCATCGGGTCCACCCGAGAGCGCGTCAATCACGAAGTCGCGAAAGGCAGGCCGTTTGGTGCCGCCTGGCACCATTATCGGTGAGGATAGGGGTGGTCGGGGGTCGAGCGGTGCAGTGGTCAACGCGCCGTCAGGCGTCGCGCAGGACGATGTTCACGAGCTTGCCGCCGCCGGCGATGACGATCCGGTCCGGCGTCCGACCGGCGAGGATCGCCGGCGATCTTCGGGCTCGGCCAGGACCTCCGCCTCGATGTCCTGCCGGGTCGCGTCGGCGCGCGACGACCACCCGGCGCGCAGCTTGCCGTTGACCTGGATCGGGACCTCGCGGACCGACATCGGCGACGGCCGACTCGTCGACCGTCCGGCCAGCGTCTCGGCGTGGATCGACGACCAGTCGCGCCGGCCGCCTCGGCGCGGCGCGACCACAGCTCCTCGGTGATGTGCGGGGCGGCCGGCGCCAGCATCAGCAGCAGCAGGCGGATCGCCTCGTCCCACTCGCCGTCAGCCGGCGACGTCGGTGCCGCGGTAGCGGTACAGCGTGTTCGACAGCTCCATGAGCTTCGCGACCATCGTGTTGAAGCGGAAGCCCTCGTAGTCCTCGGTGACGTCGCGCAGCGTCCGATGCGCCGCCGCCCGGAGCGCGGCCGCGGCGTCGGCTGCGCTCTCGCCCGGCGGCAGCGCGCCCGATGCCGGGTCGCCCGGCTCGCGGCCGTGCGGGTCGAGCGCCAGCGTCCAGACCCGGTTCAGGAACCGGTGGACGCCGCCGATCCCGGTCGGGCTCCACGGCCCGCCCTGGTCCCACGGACCCATGAACATCAGGAACAGGCGGACCGTGTCGGCGCCGTAGCGCGCGACCAGCTCGTCGGGGTCCTGCGACGTTGCCGCGCGACTTCGACATGCGCTCGCCGTCGGCGCCCAGGATCTGGCCCTGGTTGAACACCCGCTTCCACGGCTCGTTCTGCTCGACCAGCCCGATGTCGCGCATCATCTTCGTGAACTCGCGGGCGTACAGCAGGTGCATCACGGCGTGCTCGGCACCGCCGGTGTACTGCTCGACCGGGCGTCCACGTCTCGACCATGTCCGGGTCGATCGGGCCGTCCGGCTTGTGCGGCGACAGGTAGCGATACCAGTACCACGACGAGTCGATGAACGTGTCCATCGTGTCGGTCTCGCGCCTCGCCGGCTCGCCGCACGATCGGGCACGGCACGTTGAGGAACGCCTCGTCCCGGGTCAGCGGGTTCACGCCGCTGCCGCGCGTAGTCGACCGTGTCGGGCAGCAGCACCGGCAGGTCCTCGTCGGGCACCGGCACGATGCCGTGCGCTCGCAGTGGATGACCGGGATCGGCGTGCCCCAGTAGCGCTGGCGGCTGATCAGCCAGTCGCGCAGCCGGTAGGTGACCGCCGCCCGGCCCTTGCCCTGCGGCCTCCAGCCAGGCGACGATCGCGCCGCCCGCCCTCGTCGGCCGGCAGCCCGCTGAACTCGCCGCTGTTGACCAGGACCTCGTCGTCGGCGTGCGCGACGTACGCCTCGCCGAGATCGGCGTCGGCCTCGCCCGGCGCGCGCGACGACCCGGCGGATCGGCAGCCCGAACTGTCTGCGCGAACGCGTAGTCGCGCTCGTCGTGGGCCGGGACGGCCATGATCGCGCCGGTGCCGTAGCCGGCCAGCACGTAGTCGGCGACGAAGATCGGGATCCGCTCGCCGTTGACCGGGTTGATCGCGTCGGCGCCGATGGCGACGCCGGTCTTCTCGCGCTCGGTCGACAGGCGCTCGATCTCGGTCTCGGTCTCGGCGCGCGCGACGTACGCCTCGACCTCCGCCCGGCGCTCCGGCGCCGTCAGCGCCGGCGACCAGCGGGTGCTCCGGGGCGAGCACCATGAACGTCGCCCCGAACAGCGTGTCCGGCCGGGTCGTGAAGACGCGCAGCTCCTCGCCGCCGGCGTGATGGTCGGCCGGCGCCGTCTCGAACACGATCTCGCCGCCCTCGGAGCGGCCGATCCAGTTCGTCTGCTGATCCGGACCGGCTCCGGGAACTGGATCTCGCTGAAGTCGAGCAGCTCGTCGGCGTACTTGGTGACGCGCAGGTACCACTGGTCCAGGTCGCGCTTCTCGACCTTCGCGCCGCAGCGCCAGCAGTGGCGGTCGGCGCCCTCGACCTGCTCGCGCGCCAGCGTCCCGTCGTTCGGGCACCAGTCGACGGCCGACTTCGCGCGGTAGGCCAGGCCCGCCTTCAGGAACTGCAGGAAGAACCACTGGTTCCAGCGGTAGTAGTCCGGGTCGCAGGTGACGACCTCGGCGCTCCAGTCGAACGTCGCGCCCATCGTGCCGCAGCTGGCGGCGCATGTTGTCGATGTTCGACATCGTCCAGTCGCGCGGGTTGATCGCGGTTCCTGATCGCGGCGTTCTCGGCCGGCAGCCCGAAGGCATCGAAGCCGATCGGCAGGAAGACGTTCTTGCCGTGCATCCGCCGGAAGCGGGCGAGCGCGTCGGTCGGCGTCTTGATGTACCAGTGCCCGATGTGGAGGTCGCCCGACGGGTACGGGTACATCGTCAGCAGGTAGTAGCGGTTGCGCGGCTCGCTCGAGGTCCGTCCGGTACAGCTCGAGCTCCTCCCAGCGCGCCTGCCAGCGCGGCTCGATGGCGGTCGGGTCGTAGCGCTCGACCCGGGTTCGGCTGTCGGCGGTCTCGGTCACGCCGCGTCGGCGGTCGCTCGGTCACGGACTGCCTCGGATATGGATCACCCCCCGCCGCCCGGCGAGGGGTGGATGATCGGCGGTCTCGTCAGTCTGGTGGAGCTACGGGGACTCGAACCCCGGACCCCCTGCATGCCATGCAGGTGCTCTTCCAGCTGAGCTATAGCCCCACGGAGCGCGGATTGTAGCATCCGGACCGGTCGGACCCGGCGCGATGGCCGGTGCGGGATGGCATCATCGGGGCGTGACGGCCTTCGACCTGCTCATCCGCGGCGGCACGGTCGTGGACGGCACCGGGACGCCGGGTCGGCCCGCTGATGTCGGCGATCCTCGGGGATCGCATGCTTGCGGTCGGCGACCTCTCCTCGGTCGACGCAGCGGCTCGCACCATCGACGCGTCCGGTCTGGTCGTGACTCCTGGGTTCATCGACCCGCATGGGCACTCCGACGGTTCGCTGTTCCTCGATGGGGCGCTCGCGAGCCACCTCCGCCAGGGCTTCACGACGCAGCTGTCGGGCAACTGCGGCGAATCGCTGGCGCCGATCACCGATGCGGGACGAGAGGTGGTCGAGCTGGCGCTGCGGCCGCACGAGCTGGTCGCGCGCTGGCGCACGTTCGGGGAGTATCTCGACGCGGTCGAGGCGGAGCCGCTCGGTCCGAACGTGGCGTTCCTCGTCGGGCACGGGACGGTCCGGGCCTCGGTCATGGGCGCCGAGGGTCGGGTGGCCACGGACCGGAACGCGACGCGATGGTCCGCGAGGTCGAGGCGGCGATGGATGCCGGTGCGATCGGGCTGTCGTCGGGGTTGATCTACGCGCCGGGCCTGCATGCGGATGCGGCGGAGGTGCGAGCCCTGGCCACGGCCGCGACACGGCGCGGCGGCCTGTATGCCACGCACCTGCGCAACGAGGCCGATGGGCTGTTCGACGCGCTCGACGAGGCGATCGGGACAGTCGCGCTCCGCCGCCGACGCGGGCGTCGTCGCGCCGCGGCTCCAGGTGTCGCACCTGAAGTGCGCATCGCGACCGGTCCAGGGCCGGGCGGCCGAGGCGATCGCCGTGCTCGAGCGTGCTCGCGCGGACGGCCTCGACGTCGGGGCCGACCAGTACCCGTACACGGCGGCTGCGACGACGCTCACGACGATCCTGCCGCCGGCGCTGCTCGGGCTCGGCATCGAGGCGGCAGTCGCGGCGCTCGGCGACCGCGACGTCCGCGACCGCGTGCGGACCGAGATCGAGCGCGGGATCTCGGGCTGGGAGAACGTCGGCCGCGACCCCGGCTGGGGCGGGATCTTCATCTCCTGGGCGTCGAGCCACCCGGACTGGTCGGGCCGGTCCCTGGCGGAGCTCGGCGAGGCTCTCGGCACCGACCCGGCCGACGTCGCCTTCGACGCGCTGGTCGACGACCGGATGGACGTGGCCGTCGTGATCGACTGCATGACCGCCGAGGACGTTGACACGATCATGGCCGTCCCGTGGGTCGCCGTGTGCACCGACGCGTCCGGCCGGCGTCCGGACCACCCGATCCTGGACGCCGGCCGACCGCACCCGCGAACGTACGGCAGCACCGCCCGCGTGCTCGGGACCTACGTCCGCGATCGCGCGACGCTCACGCTGGAGGCCGCGGTCGCGAAGCTCACGTCGGTGCCGGCCGCCCGCCTGGGTCTGCGCGACCGTGGCGTGCTGCGCGAGGGGGCGTTCGCGGACATCGTCGTCGTCGATCCCGCGACCGTCGCGGACGCGGCCACGTACGAGGCACCGAGCCGGCACCCGATCGGCATCGAGCACGTCATCGTCAACGGCGGCGTCGCGGTCGACGGCGGCGCCGAGACCGGCGAGCGGCCGGGACGCCTGCTGCGGCGGGACGCGTGACCCGACCACCCGGCGGCGTGGCGATGGAGGCGCCGGCCATCGCCGACCTCCCCGGTGGCCCGCTGCCGTTCACGCTCCGGCACTCGCCGCGGGCACGGACGCTGCGCGTGGTCATCCATCCGGACCGAGGCGTGATCGTGACCCTCCCATCGACCCGTGTGGCGCGACGCGACGGCGAGCGGCGGGCCGTGGCCTTCCTGGCCGAGCGCGAGCGGTGGGTGCGTCGACACCTGGACGAGCAGGCCGCGCTCGCGACCCGGCTCGCGGCGCGCGGCGGCGCCCGCGACGGTGGCGTCGTCCCGTTCCGGGGCGACCTGCAGCGGATCCGGGTCGTGCCCGCGGTGTCCGGCGCACGGCGCTCGGACGTGGTCGCATTCGAAGACGAGCTGGTCGTCCACCGGGTCGCCCGCGACCGGCGTCCTGATGCCGCGATCCTGGAGCGGTGGCTGCGCGAGGAGGCGCGCCGCGCCATCGATGCCGCGGTCGCCGACCACGCGGCGGCGCTCGGCGTCAGCCCGTCCGGCGTCACGCTGCGCGATCCACGCACGCGCTGGGGGAGTGCCTCGCGGACCGGTCGCTTGTCGTTCTCGTGGCGGCTGGTCCTGGCCCCGCCCGAGGCGCTCGAGACGGTCGTGTGCCACGAGCTCGCCCACCTCCGGGTGTTCGGTCACGGCCCTCGGTTCTGGGCGCTGGTCGCCAGCCGTCGACCGGACCACCGGATCTGGCGTCGCTGGCTCCACGACCACGCGACCGAGCTCCATCGCGCCCTCGCGACGACCTAGTTCGGCAGCCCGCGATCCGGCGCGCCGATGAGCGCGACGGTCGCGCCCGTCCAGCGCAGCGGATCGACATCGAGCTCGTCGTGCGCACCATGGGCGATCGCCTCCCACAGGTCGAAGGCGAGGTCGTCGTCGACGTCGTCGGGCAGCGCGACGAGGGTGTTCCTGACCGGGGTCATGAGCAGCCGCGGCGTCGGTCCGAGGATCGGCGCCAGCAGCTCCGGCGCGAGGATCAGCGACGAGCCCCAGCCCTGACCCTGGACCGCGGTGACGTCGACGCCCCCGAGCGGGAACGAGTCGATGAACGGCGGCTCGTGCCGCACCAGCTCGGCGAGGTTCGCGAGGGCCGTGCCGAGCAGCGTCGCATGGTCGACGTCCCAGCCGTCGAGGAGAGCCTGGCTCACATGCGAGAACGCCGGGCCGAGATCGATCCCGAACCCCGTCCAGACGCCCGGTGGGACGAGCAGATGGAGGGGCGCGATGTCGGGCGGGTAGGGGTGGTGCCGTCGCTTGAGGACCGGCACGATCCGCGGCGCGATCGCCGACCACGGCCCGGTCGGGTCGAAGCCCCGGAAGGCGCCGAGCAGCTGCTCCACGAGGTGCGGGTCCATGGTCCCGCCGAGTGGGTGGAGCGTGAGCCCGTCAGTCCGCCGGTCGCCCCGCTTGGCCTTGCGATGGGATCGGCGTTCCGCCTTCCGGCACCTGGCTGCCTTCATGCCGGCCATCCTGAGGATGGCCGCTCACCCGGGGCGTATCGGCGGCTACACCCGTCCTTACCACGCCGAACCGCATCGACTTGAATGCCACCAGGCCGGCGGCCGCGGCGGCGAGCGACGCCAACACCCACGCCGGCGACAGCACGACGCTCGTCAGGGGGATGGCCAGGGCGATCGCGACCTCGGCGACGATCATCGCCCGCCGGGCGGGGTGACGGCCGCCCAGCCGCATGTACAACGCGTAACGCGCGGCCAGGAAGATCGCTAGCGGCACCGCGACGCTGTAGCCGACGAGCAGCGCCGAGGCCGCGATCTCGTGCGTGATCGCCTCCACCGTCACCTCGATCCCGGCGCCGATCGCCGCCAGTGCCGCGAACACGAAGTAATGCCCGTAGCCCCAGATGAACCCCAGTTCGCGGCGGGCTTCCAGTTTGGAGGCGTCCGAGTCGAGGAAGTACAGCCACCAGCAGGCGAACAGCAGCACGAGCGCGGCGATGGCGACGACGATCAGGTCGACCGAGAGACCGGTCTCCGACCGTGCGGCCAGGATCGCCGCCGTCGCCGCGAGCACGCTCTCGCCCAGGACGATGATCGTGAACAACCCGTACCGCTCGGCGATGTGATGGGGATGCCACGGCGTCATGTGCCGTCGCTCCGCCCACACGGGGATCAGCAGCTCGACGATCCCAAGCGCGACGAAGGTCACCACGGACACTTGAGCAGGCAGCGCGAGCCGGGCGATCCACAGCAGCTGGACGGCGGCGATGGGGACCGCGAATCGCAGCGCCGTCTCCCGATACTCCGGCACGGATCGGGCGACGCGCAGCCATTGCGCCACCAGGGCTATGCGCATCAGCACGTATCCGGCGACCGCGGTCGCGAACTCGGCCGTCCTGGAACGCCGGACCCACGCCTGCCGCGAGCACGAGGACGCCGGCCATCTGGACCATCGTCAGGACGCGATAGAGCGCGTCGTCGCAGTCGAACGCGGATGCGAACCAGGTGAAGTTCATCCACGCCCACCAGATGCCGAAGAAGATGAGCAGGTAACCCACGATCCCATCGACGGGATGGTCGTCGACGATCGCGTGGGCGAGCTCGGGCACGACGGCCGCCACCGCCACCACGAACGTCAGGTCAAAGAGGAGCTCGAGGGGCGTCGAGGCCCGATGCGGCTCGTGCGGGTCGCGCGCCCGCATCGTGGTCAGCACGCGGATCGCTCCCGCATCACCGGGCGAGGAGGACGGCCACCAGCGCGAGCGCGGCGGGCAGCGCCTGGACGACCAGGATCCGCCGCGAGACCGTCAGGCCGCCGTACAACCCGGCGACGATCACGCACCCCAGGAAGAACAGCTTGAAGTAGAGGGCGCTCGGCTCCGGGATCACCAGGCTCAGGCCGAGACCCGCTGCGAGGAACCCGTTGTACAGGCCCTGGTTCGCGGCCAGCGTGGCCATCGTGTCGGCCTGCTCGGGCGTCGTCCCGAACGCCTGCCGGCCGCGCGAGGTGCGCCAGAGGAACATCTCGAGGACCAGGATGTAGACGTGGATCAGCGCGACGAGCGCGACGAGTCCCGCGGCGACGATCGACACGAGGGTCCTCCGATCCGTGACCTCGGACCGTGACATGAGGTGGTGGAGATGAGGGGACTCGAACCCCTGACCCCCGCGATGCGAACGCGGTGCTCTCCCAGCTGAGCTACATCCCCACGGGCGTCCGAGTGTAGCACGAGGCCCCCTCCAGACCCGGTCGAGCGCTCGTCCCGGGCGACGCGACGGGGAGCCGCGCGAGGCGGCGCCACTCTAGGCTCCGCCGATGTCCCTCGGCCTGCTGACCGGTCTCGGCGCTGCCGTGTGCTGGGGCACGCTCGACCTCTTCTCGGCCCTCGCGAGCCGCCGCATCGGCAGCCTCCGGGTCACGAGCGGGATGCAGATCGTCGGCGCGCTGCTGATCTGGCTGGTGGCCGTCGTCACGAGCACGCCGGTGCCGACCGACCCGTTCGTGCTCGTCGGCGGCGGCTCGTCGGGCTGGCCGGGGCCGGGCGCGTACCTGTCCTACTTCACCGGTCTCCGGATCGGCCCGATCGCCGTGGTCAGCGGGATGGTCGCCGCGTACGGCGGCCTCACCGTCGTGCTGGCGGTGGTCCTCCGCGGGCGAAGCGCTGACGCCGCTCCAGGCCCTCGGCGCCACGCTCGCGACCGTCGGCGTCGTCCTGACCGGCATCGCGTTCGATGGTGGCCTGCGTGGCGTGAAGTTCGCGAGCCCGGGCGTCATCTTCGCGGTCGTCGCGCTGATCCTCTTCGCGACGATGACGATCGCCAGCGACATCGTCATCGACCGCGCACCGTGGCTGCAGGTCCTGCTGGTCGCGCGGGCGGTCAACGCCATCGCGTCGATCGTCATCCTGGCGCTCGCGACGACCGTACTCCGGCGCCTCGCCGCGCCGATGATCGAGGGCGACGACGGTGACGCGAGCGGCGTCCGCATCGACCCGCGGGTGGTCGCTGCGGTCGTGCTCGCCGGCATCCTCGACATCATCGGCCTGATGCTGTTCGCGTACGGGCTCGAGCACGCCGAGACGTGGCTCGTCGGTCTCGCGTCCTCGTTCGGGCCGGCGGTGACGATCATCGTCGCCGTCGCCCTGCTCGGCGAACGGCTCCGCCCCGATCCAGTGGCTCGGGCTGGCCGGCGATCCTGCTCGGGATGATCGCGATCGGGCTGCCCTAACCGGTCGATGCCCGGCTCAGGCCGGCAGGCTGAACCAGAAGCGCGTCTGACCGTCGCCCGACTCGGCGCCGACGCGGCCGCCGGCCGACTCGACCAGCTGCTTGACGATGGCCAGGCCGATGCCGGCGCCGCCGCGCGCCCGGTCGCGCGACTTCTCGACCCGGTAGAAGCGCTCGAACACGCGTTCGAGGTCCTCGGGCGGGATGCCCTCGCCGGTGTTCGACGACCGACACCAGGACGTCGGCCGGGCGCCGCTCGGCCCGGACCGTGACGACGCCGCCGCGCGGCGTGTAGCGGACGGCGTTCGACAGCAGGTTCGCGAGGACCTGGGCGAGCCGGTCCGGGTCGGCGCGGGCGGGCAGTGCGTCCGGAAGGTCGTCATGCGAGGCGCAGCCCGGCCCGCTCGATCGATGGCGCGGCGAGCTCGAGCGCCGACCGGATCGCGGCGGCCAGGTCGAGCTCGACGAGCCGCGCCGGGCTCGTGCCGGCGTCGCCCTCGGCGAGCGCGTCGAGCGAGCGCGACAGGCGGACCAGCCGGTCGGCCTCCTCGTGGAGCGACTCGTACGTCGCCCGGTCGGCCGTCGATGACGCCGTCGCGCAGCGCCTCGAGGTAGCCCTGCAGGTTGGTCAGCGGCGTGCGCAGCTCGTGCGCCGCGTTGGCGATGAAGTCGCGCCGCATCGCCTCCTGGCGCTCGAGCGAGGCGGCCATCTGGTTGAACGAGTCGGCGAGGCTGGCGAGCTCCTCGGGCCCCTCGCGCGGGACGCGCGCCGCGTAGTCGCCGTCGGCGATGCGCCGGGCGGCGCCGCCGATCTCCGCCAGCGGCCGGGCGAGCATCCGGGCGAGGACGATCGCCAGACCGACGCTCGCGATGACGGCGACGATCGACGCCGTCGATGACCACCGTCGTGACCGAGTCGTCGTACATGTCCCGGGCGTGCTCGGCCGAGTCGCCGGCCTCCATCATCAGCGCGGTGAAGACGTCGGCCCCGACGACGGCCACGCCGATGCCGAGGATCACGAGGCCGACCGCGGCGCTGGCGATGGCCGCCAGCGCGATCGCGCCGCGATGCCGCGGCCGATCACGTCCGGGCGGCCCGGTAGCCGACGCCGCGGACCGTCTGCACGTAGCGCGGCGCGTCGGGGTCGTCGTCGAGCTTGTCGCGCAGTCGGCGGATGTGGACGTCGATCGTGCGATCGAGGACGTCGGCCGACTCGTGCCCGTAGACCGCGTCGAGCAGCTGGTCGCGCGACAGGACGCGGCCGTCCGCGGCGAGGATCGCCGAGAGCAGCCGGAACTCGACCCGGGTCAGGTCGATGACGGTCGTCGCCTCGACGGACCTCGTGGCGTGCCGGGTCGATCGTCAGGTCGCCGTGACGCAGCACCGGCGACGACCGCTCCGACTGGCCGGCCGCGCTGCTGCCGCTCCGCCGCAGGATCGACTTGACGCGCAGCACCAGCTCGGCCGGCGAGAACGGCTTGGGCAGGTAGTCGTCGGCGCCGTCCTCGAGCCCGGCGATGCGGTCGATGGTCGAGCTCCGCGCCGACAGCACGAGGATCGGCGTGCGGCCCGCCTCGTCGTCGCGGCGGACCGCCCGGATGACGGCCCGGCCGTCCAGCTCGGGGAGCATCAGGTCGAGCACGACGAGCGCCGGCGCGTGCGTCTCGATGGCGTCGAGGGCGCCGGGCCCGTCCGCGGCGGTCACGACGCTGAACCCGTCGCGCTCCAGGTACGTCCGGACGAGCCGGACGATCTTGGCGTCGTCGTCGACGACGAGGATCGGCGCAGCGGGGATGGCCGGGTCGGCGGGCGCGGATCGGCATGGTCAGCATCGTAGGCCGATGCTAGGGAGCGGCGGTGTCGATCCGGTGACGGGCGCGTGTGTTCCGCATCTTGTCCGACTAGAACATCTGTTCTAGTATCGGCGTCCGATGTCGACCGGTCGTGGTGATGTGGACGCCGCTGTCGCGGGCCTCCGGGCCCGGTGGGGTGCCGCAGCTCCCGGGGTCGTCGGCGCGCTGGCCCTGGCGGAGCCGGCGGAGGTCGACGACCTCCAGCCACGGTCCGACCCCCGCCCCGACGATCGCGTCATCCACACCGGCTTCGCCGCGCTCGACGCGATCCTCGGACCGGGCGGCCTGCCGAGGTCGGCCAGCGTCGCGATCCGCGGCGACGGCTCGAGCGGCCGGACCACGCTCAGCCTGCGGGTCGCCGCCGAGGCGCAGGCGCAGGGCTCGGTCGTGGCCTGGCTCGACCTGTCGCGCAGCTTCGACCCGGTCGAGGCGGTCGCCCGCGGCATCGACCTCGAGTGGCTCGTCGTCATCACGCCGGCCAGCCTCGACGAGGGGCTGTCGATCGCCGGCTCGCCTGCTCGCGGGCCGCTCGGTCGACATGCTCGTCCTCGACCTGCCCGGCGGCCGGCTGGCCAGGACCGACACAGCCGCCGAAGGTCGCCGACCGGCTCCATCGACTCGCCGCGCTCGCCCGGCGCGCCGAGACGCTGCTGCTGATCCTCGATGCGCCCGGGCTGGCCGGCGGGCTGGCGACCGCGGTCGCCCAGTCGACCGGCATCCGGCTCGAGCTGGCGCGTCGGTCGTGGGTCCGGCTGGGACGCGACGTCGTCGGCCAGCGCACCGAGGCGCTCGTCGCGCACAACCGCCACGGTCCGCCGGGGCGCCGGGCGACGCTCCGGATCCTCTACGCCGAGGGCGGCGAGCGGGACACCTGTCTCGCCGACGAGGCCCTCCTCATCGACCACGCCCCCGTTCACGAGGCCCCCGATCGCGAGATCCACCATGCGACGGCTGCACCTGTTCCTGCCGCACCTGCCACTCCACCTGGCGCTGGCCCGACGCTCCGAGCCCTGCCCGCACCCAGGCCCGCTCGTGCTGGGCGGCCGGCCGTGGGACCCGGGTCCGGTCATCGACGCCGACCCGACCGCCCGGGCGCTCGGCGTCCGGCGCGGGATGCCGCTGGGGAGCGCGCATCGGCTCGTCCCTGAGGCGACCTTCATCGACCCCGATCCCGATGCGGACCGGGGGACCGCCGAGGCCGTGTTCGAGGCGCTCGGGGCGTCCAGCCCGAGCCTCGCCGGGAGCGGCCGACCCGCTCGACGTGGCCTTCGGGCTGTTCGAGGTCGGGATCGACGGGCTCGGGCCGTTGTGGGGCGCCGAGCCGGCCCTCGTCGAGCGACTGGCCGGAGCCGTGGCGAGGACGCTCCCCGGCGAGGTCCGGCCGCGGGTCGGGATCGCCGGCACGCATTTCGCCGCGACGATCGCCGCGATGGCCGCCCGGCCCGAGGCGCCCATCGCCGTCCCGCCCGGCGACGAGGCCGCGTTCCTCGTCGATCGGCCGTCGGGCCTGCTGACCACCGACCCCGACGTCCGTGCCCGGCTGACCCGCTTCGGGCTGCGCCGGATCGGTGCGGTCGCCGAGCTGCCGCGGTCAGCGCTGATCGCCCGGTTCGGCGAGGAGGGCGCGCTGCTGCATGCCCGGGCCAACGGCCAGGAGACCGAACCGTTCCGGTCGCGACGAGCGACCGAGCGCCTGGGTCTCGCCCTGCCGATCGAGCCGCCGGTCGAGGACCTCGAGCCGCTCCGGTTCGTGCTCCACCGACTCGTCGGCGCGCTCACCGGGCAGCTCACCGGTCACGGGCTCGCCGCGGACCGGGCGGTGCTGACGCTGGAGCTCGACCTGGCGTTCGCACCGGCCGGGACGTCGCCGCGGATCGAGGTCGAGCAGCGCTTCCCGGAGCCCACCGCGGACGCCGAGGCCGTCGAGCGGCTGCTGTTCGCGCGGCTCGAGCGGGAGCCCGCCGCCGGCCGCGGTCGAGCGGCTGGACCTCGAGCTGCGCGGCACGATCCCGGCCGCCGGGCAGCAACTGCCGTTGTTCGTGCCACAGGCCGCGCGCACGGCACGGCTCGGCTGGCAGCTCGCCCGGCTGGCGCTGACCTACGGCGAGGACCGGGTGCGGCCGGGTGGCCCTGACCGACCCCGAGGCGCCGCTGCCGGAGCGGCGCTGGACGTGGCGGACGGTCGGGCTGGACGGGGATGCCCGGGACGGGTCGCCGGCGTGACCCGGCTGCTGCGGGAGCACCCGCGCATCGACGTCGAGCTCGATGCCGACGGGCGACTCGTGGCGATCCGCTGGAACGGGCGCCGCGAGGCGGTCGAGGTCTGCAATCGCTGGCGGGTCGAGGAGACGTGGTGGCGCGACCCGATCGCGCGCGACTACGCCAAGGTCGTCGGAGAGCACTGGCTCGCGCTCATCTACCAGGACCGCATCGCCGGGACATGGCATCTCGAGCGCCTGTACGACTGACGTCGCGCAGGCTCGTCAGCGAAGCGGCGACCCGAGCAGCAGGCTCACCACGAAGAGGACGAGCAGCACCCCGATCGCGAGGAGCAGGGCGCCGATATCGCGCGGTCGCGTCGACTGCATGGCACGTTCCCCCAGCGTCGAGCACCCCAGGCCCGACCGTCATCGCGCAGCATAGCCGCTTCGTGGTGCGTCGACGCAACACCCGACGCGCGCCACGCGTCACGCGGCGGGGCAGGCCGAGCCGTACAGGACCGTGATGAACGTGATGTCGCCGAGCGGCGCGACCCTCGTCTGGACCATGCAGTCGCCACCGCCCGTCGAGTCGAGGACATAGCCGCCGTCCTCTTCGGGCCCGTTCAGGCCGAGCGTGCTGAACGTCGCGGTCTCGAGCGCGTCCTGCATCCAGCTGGCGATCTCCTGCGGGTCGCCGCCGGAGACGGCATAGCGGGCGCTGGCCGGCTCGCCCGTCGCGTCGTCGGCGGGCGTCGAGCCCGGGTAGCGCGGGAACCCGGCCGGGACGGCATCCCAGATCCGGCCCCAGTCGGTGTCAGTCTGGCCGGTCTCGGGTGCGGCGCTCGATGGCTCGGCCGGAGCTTCGGCCGAGGCTGACGGGGCCGGGACGCTCGTCGCGGGAGCATCCGACGTTGCGCTCGGTGAGGCCGCGCCGCTCGGCCCGCACGCGGCAAGGGCCAGCACGAGCGGTGCGATCGGGAGAAGGCGGCGGGGTCGCATGGACATCGTCGGAGTCTAGCCCCGGACAGGACAGGAC
>CAWDFY010000005.1:0-1929626 GCA_963801745.1 uncultured Chloroflexia bacterium
GCTCGCCGTGCCTCGGCGTTCTTAGCGACGTTTCACCTCGATGATGGCCAGTCGACCAGACGGCTCGACTGCGACTAGATCGGCTGACCCGGCGCCGAGCCGGACTTCACTGCCGAGCACCACTAGTCTCGGGGAACCGGCGAGGGGGAGCACCTGGGGCGCATCCGCTACGAGCGCGTGGAGCGTCGCCTCGTCTGGGAACCCGACCGGCTCAAGCAGCGACCAGCCTCCCGAATCCTCGTGCCAGATCGCGGTCATAGTTGACGTGCGCTCGGCGCCTTCGGACTGGCGGACGCCATCTCCTGGCTCCAGATCAGTTGCGCGAGTTCCTTGCCGTGTCTGTCGAGCGACCACATTCGCTGACAATTCCGCGTCGCGCGACGGAGCGAAACCGAAACTCCTTCACGGGCCGGGTCAATGCCGAGCTCGTTGGTTAGCAACTCGATTTCGCGGATATGTCCGTAATCGAGTGAGCCGTTCCAGGCGTTCGGCTGGTTAGACACTTCAAACAGGTAGCCGCCAGTCACTCGGGCGATCGACCAGGTTCCGTACTGTGGCATGTGCAGAAACAGAACGAAGTCACCTACCTGCATCGAGTCAGGCTCACTCGGGAGCAGGCGCCGATTGCCGCGCCACACTTCCCGCTGGAAGCCGTCGAGCCGGCCACCACGGTGGCGCACGGCAGCCAAATACCCTAGGTCGTTCTCGGGAGAGATGCCCCAACCCTGGCGAAGCCGACCGGCTTTGATCTCGCTCCAAATCCACCCACGGCGGCTTTGATCTGTGCGGACGGCCCAGAAGCGCGGGGAATGGGCCAAGTGTAGGGTCATGCGCCGTCCGCTGCGTATGTTTCCCAGACGTCCCGCATCTGTCGAAACGCGAACACGTCCGCGTCCTCGCCGGCTTGAACCTGTCCGAGCAATTGACCGAGTGCGTAAAAGCCGGCACCCGGGACCTGGTTCTCGTTCTGGACGACGATTGCTGAAAGCATCGGCCTGCCGCTGATGATCTCCGACTCTGAGATCTCACCAAGGATCGACGAGAGGACGGTCCTAGCGGCCGGATCGTCTAGGTCAATTCCGACGCGTCCGCCCAATTGGCCATACGTGACAACTTCCCGACGGCGTGCCGCGATTTCCAGCTCGTTACGCACCTGGCCTATCAGACGGCCTCGAAGGTCATCTTCAAGTGGCCTCGCTGCGACCACGTCCTCCGCAGACTCGCTCCTCGCCATCGCGTCCTCGATTGACGTTCCTTCCTGTTCAATACCGCCTCCAATTCCCGTGTTGAGGAGCTCACGAAGGTATTTCGCGAGAAGCGCTCGGCGCCGCGCGAGGAATTCAGGAAAGTCCGCCTCCAGGAGTGATACGTCAGGTGGAATGCGATGTCGGTCCAGGACGGACTGTCGTTGGTCTTCGCGCTTACTAGCCAACCAATCCGCTAACGGCTTGTCGCTCTTCTCAACGTTCTCCCAACCTTCGATGACGGTCAATTCGGTAGGTCATCGATGTGGTCCGCCGACCACCTCGCTTGGTCCTCAGCGATGCCTCCCGACAGAAGCGCCCTTGTTGTGAAGCGCGCACGGGGATGCAAATGATCGAAGTGGTATTGCACCCCCCAGTTGAATTCCTGGGTATAGGACCCCGAGAACGATCGACGTTAGCTGTCGGCCGTATCGAAAGATCCAGCAAAGTCTCGATTTCGTCTTCGCCGAACCTCAATGAGCGGTATGTAGCGGCGAGCCGGTCGGAGATCTCCTGGAAGGGGAATGCCCCAGTCGACTCTTTGATTGCTGTGCGGTGCAACGACAGGATGTAGTCTCCTTGCGCCCCGAACGTCCCCTTCAGGAGCGCAGCCAGAATCCATCGTCGAACCAATGCGCGGTCATCTGCAAACCGGCCGGACGTTACGTAGCTGGGATCGTGGCCGCGATCCTGCACGAAGTACGCAATGGGAATCACGGCGTTGTTGGATCGCAGTGAGCCGCCACTCAATCCGAAGCTCGAAACCAGGTCGACAGCGGTCGTGAGGATCGGAAGTCTTGCCCACTTCGATTCGATAAGCGACATGTTCGCCTGCGTGAAGTTGGTCACTTTGAAGGCGACGCTCTGAACGTCGGCGACTAGGACGAAGGCACGCCTTTAGAACAAAGTCACGATCGAACCGATATCCACCTTCGGCGAGGTTCCGGGTATTGAGCCCATCGACAAGAGCGGTGAGTGTCGCGCGCGTCCAGCGTCTTCCACTGGGCTGTCGCAACGGATAGGAGCAGGTCTGAGTAGCTCAGGAACGTGCCGCCCGAGTTGACGCGAATGAAGATGTTCAGAACGGTGTCCAAGTCCTGGCTCGTTTCGAGGTAGTAGTTAACGAGCGGTCTGACCCGGATGACCTCGTACAGCGTGAACAGCGCTTTGGATGCGTGGTCGACCTCGTCGAGCCCTCGCTCTTTTAGGACGCGATTGAGGTCCACGATCGACTCGAGATCGAGCATCTGACCGACTCTGAACCATCGGGTTGCATCTGCGTCAGCCTCGGACCTCGTCAGGAATCGGAACCTGTATCCGCCGTCCCAATCGTCGTCTTCTTCGAGCAAGTCCAAGTAGAGGACTCGCTCGGGGTAGTTGTCATCGATGGCAGCCCACCTGCCCTTCGTTCGATAGGCATATGAGCCGTGCGTCGCGATGTACAGCGAGGTCAGCCGCTGCTGCCCATCGAGGACCGCGGTCAAACCATTGAGGCCGCCTACTGTCGCCTTCACGTTGTGCCGGCGGTCGCGTTCGTGGAACTTGCGGATGAACTCGTAGTACTGGAAGTCGTTGACGTGTTCCGGGGCGACCTGCCAAAACAGAAAGGAGCCGATCGGATATCCGCGCATTAACGAATGGAACAGCTGCTCGATCTGCGTCGTACTCCAAACAAACTCTCTCTGGATCGCTGGCGGCGAGAATACCGTCGTTGGTGCACCCCGTCAAGGGCCTGAGCGATGGTGATCGGGGCTTGAAATGACACGTGTCGTCGTCCTCAATCTTGTCGCTGTGGACAGTTCGCGCGACTCCCAGTCGCGGCCTTCGGTCTCATGGGCAGATTCTTGTCGTTCATCTTGGGCGCAACCGTCGGGCCATCCGGGTCGAAGATGGGTCGCTCGCCATCAGTCCCCACGTCGCCAGCGTGCCCGAGCGCGTCGAGCTGCTCGAGGATCCGCGCTGCGCGCGGTCGACGTCGACTCCGACTTCGGCGCCTAGTTCTTCCGGACTCACCCGCTCGGACAGTGGCATCGTGTCGAGGAAGGCGGCGGCATGCACAAGCATCGGGTCGGCATCAACTACGGTTCCATCTCGTTGGAGGATGTGTTTCGGAAAGCCGGGCGCAAGTCGGTCGTCCACAAGGTCCTCCTCAGCCGTACCACTGCAGCTGGAAGCCGATCGAGAGGCCGGCCATAGGAGCCTGGAGTTTGGCGCCAAGGCGCTCGAGCGGGGGCCGGAGAGCATCAACGTACGCTGACCCCGCGTGGATCTCGAAGGTCCTGCCCCGCAGATCCCCGAACCGCGACTCGAGCTGGGCGGAGGCCTCGGCGCCTTTCGCCCGGCGCTCGGCCGCCGGAAGGCGCATCAGGGCGACGTCATACCAATCGATTACCTGATCCGGGTCCAGGATCCCGTGCTTCGCGCTAAGAGTCACCCACGGTCGACCAGTCGACTCCGCGTATCGACGTCGCTTCCGCCCGAGCGGCGAAACGTAGATGTCCTTCGCGGCCGCGCGACCGCGTCGCTTGCTCGAAACACAGCCCAGGATGATGACGTCAGCCTCGGTCTGGGATTGCCGCGTGGACACACGAGGAAGATGCTCGCTCATTGGACGGACAGGATGCTTGCGCGGCGCGCTGCTCCGCTCTTTCGACCATCGCCAGAGCGCTCGGTCGAGCGTTCGCATGTCGACTGCGCTCGCATCCGCCAGCGAGCGAGTTGCGTCAACGTAATCGAGCCAGAGGTGCCATCCGATGTACGCGGACCTACCAACTCCGAAGGCTTCGAGGGCGCGGAAGTCGAGGATCGGGTATGGGTCTCGGTGGGCCAAGTGCAGGTAGACGCTACCCACTGCCATGCCCCACGCCGCGCAGTGCGAGCATGGGCCGAAGCGATGGCTTCGCATCATGGCTCGCAAGGCGCCATTCGAGTCGCAGCATGGATTGCCGCGCCACCGTTCCGTGCGATATGAGGGCGAATGCGGGATGACTTCCAGTCCGCGACTTCGATGAACGCCGGTCGCGTGAACCAACCGCGCGAACGCGCCTCGGCTCCCAACGCGACGACGCGACTGTCATCCTCGTAGTCGTACCGGTCTGCCAGAGCCGAAATCTCGATTGGGTCGAATTGCAGCCGGAGCGCCTTCATGGCCGGCCACCGATTCGTGCCCTCACGGCCTTTCTTGCTCGGCCGAAAGCACTCCCCAACGGGAACCGAGTGCCTCGGGCGGGCGGGGGATGTGCTGCGAAGGTAGGACGAATCGACTTCGCATTCGGAAGTCCGAGCTCGTGTGCCAATGCCTCAGGCGTACGACCGGCCTTCGGATGCGACGTCACGTTGTGCGCGCTTGTGTGAGTTGCGGTGGGCACTTGTGCTGAGGTTCCGAGTCCGTTGAACTCTCGCCTAAGCGCTGACAGTCGCGACCGGACCTCGGACGCCTGCATTTTGGCGAGGTTTAGCGGGGGATCGAGTTCCGAGAGGACCGCCGACTCGAATACGTCGAGCCCGATGCGGTCGGGAAGCCACCACGGCGACGCTTAGATGGGCCGACATCCATGCCGACAACTTTGGCTCGCCGTCCCTTGTCATTTTTCGACCGCCCATAGGCACGAGGTCCAATTGCTCGCGCAAGACGGTGGCCAGTGTGAAGCGGAATGTCGACCCGTACGTGTTTCCACCGACGTGGTTTCCTCCGACCCGGGACCCGAGGGTGGCGAGCTTCGACCTGCCCCGGCTTGGCCCGCGTAGATGAGGCCTGCGCGGAGGTCCTGGCCCAGGCCCTTCGTAAGTTGATTGGCCCCCGCGCGGTCGACGAACCAGGCGTAGATGCCCGAGGAGCCCGGACCGCTCAAGCCTCTGAAGTTGGCCACGCTGACCCGTGTCGCTGGATTCTTCAGGGCCTGTGCTGCGGCGTGCGGGCTCGGAGACGGTGTCGGCAACGTGTGCCTCGTCGCGCGACTTGCTCGGCCGGGGTGCACGTCGGCGTTGGCGTTCGGGCACCCCGAGTATTGAGCATACCTCCGCCGTTGCTAGCTAGGTTGTCACTTGCTCTTGTCGCGGTGCCGGAGGACGGCATGAACGGCCCAGCCTTCTAGATCGTCATCCTGAAGCCTGACACAGAGGCTGCGCGGCGAGTTCTTCGCAACGATTTCGTCGTCATGGCGAACGACGTCGAACGCCTCGTAGTCACGGGGAACATCCGCGAGTCGACGGACGTGAGTTCGCCCGCCAATCCTCAGCAGACTAAGGAGCGCCCTCGAAGTCGCGTAGTCGTCGGCGGCGACTCCTTCGACCGTTGGGTGACCATCCAGCCAAGTCACGGTATGGACCCGAAGCCTGCCGAATACCATCCTTGCACCGATTCCGTGTCGGATTCGGTACACGCGTCCGTCGATCTCCTGCCGTGAAGTCCCAGCCTCGCTCGAACTGCTCTACTGTTGCGGGCCATCGCCAGTCGAACGGGCCGAGGGTGACCGTGTCTGCGACTTGGATACCATTCACCGCGGCCGGTCCTAAAGCTGCTCGCCGATGGATTGTCGGATCTGGCTGCCGAGCTGACTGGCGGCCTCGTAACCCAGTAGACGGAAGTGTTGCGTTCGCAGCAGTTGGGTGGCGATCGGCATTTCTCCGATGACGAGGTCGATCGCCCGCTGACCGTCAGCGCCGTGGGCGAGTATGACTCGTGGCTGAAGGGCGTCGACGAGGAACGCGAGCACCGCAAGGGAGCGCGATGCTGTGTCAAGTTGGCCGATCGACGCAGACGGTGTCGCGAACGCATTCGTTTCGAGGCAGCGAACTGGTAGCGCGCTCGCGACGACTCGTTCGATCCGTTCGCGGGTGTTCGATCGCGGCCGCTTGCCTGCCCTAACGCGAACCCGAGCGTATTGCAGCTCCCAAGCCCGCTTGTCGAATCCTCGGCTGTCGTCCCAATACGGCCAGAACGGTAGTCCAGTTGCGGGGTTCGCGCCGACGATCAGCGCCTGACATTCGAGCGGCGATCCGTCGCAGACGAAGGGCCGTGCCTGGTCATCGCGGTCAGTCAGCGATCGCAATCGTGCGCTGAACTCGGGTAGGTTCACCGCGAGACTAGGCAGCTCGCGGCACAGAGCGACGCGGCGAATTCAATTTCAGATCAGCTGGTGGCAGGCTTCCAGCCTTCAACAACGGAACCGTAGCCGTCGTCCTCCACCAAGAAGCAACGAACATCGTTGCGAGAGGTGACAGGGTTAGTGGTCGGTAGCCATTGAAGCAGCTGAACTGAGCCGGGGAGTCTTCGGAAGAAGGACACCGACCGCGGAATTCGGCCAACGGCCGAGTAGGAGAATCGCCCCGCCCAGAGCCGACTCCAGCATGCCAGGCGTGATGCTTCGCGTGGAGGTCCCCTTGGCATCGATCAGGAGAACCTCATCGTTCGGACTCTTCGCCACCAAGTCTGTCGTGCCAGGCGCGTCGTAGTAGATCTTGTACGACTCATCACGCCACGCTCGCGGGTCGGCTGAAGGACCGAGACGACCGTAGACCTCCTGGAAACGCTCCTACATCTCCTCGTGGGAGTAGCTGGGTGGAATGTTCTTCCGGTCGATGTCATCCGGCCAGACGCTCGCGTAGATGTCGTGGTACCCGAGGTGGCATAGGTGTCGCGCTAAGGCAAGCACGCTGTACTTCTCGTACCAGTAGCAACCTGATGGCAACGCCACCAGTTGAGCGGAGTGGACGCATCGGGAGGCGCTCACCTTCCCGGCCGCAAACTCATCGTTCGGTGGGACTCATCCGCGTTGCCTCGCAGTCTGGAGTCGATGGTCCATCGACATGCCTTCCGGCGCGTCAGTCTGCTGAGGCTACGGTACTCCCGCAGGTGCGACCTGTGATCTGGTGGGGCGAGCCGGTGCACTTCGGTTTGAGTGACAGTCTTGACAGTACGACGTCGTACTGTATAGTCTCGCTCATGTCACCAACCGACCCCGAGGACGCCCGCTACACGCTGACCGAGCTGGCCGACCTGGCCGGGGTCACGGCGCGCACGGTGCGCTACTACATCAGCCAGGGCCTGCTCGCGGTCGACGTCGTCGCCGGGGCCCGGGCCCAAGTACGACGACACCCACCTCGCCCGCCTCCGCCTGATCAGGCGCCTGCAGGCGCGAGCACCAGCCGCTCGCCGAGATCCGCCATCGACTCGGAGGCCTGTCCGACGACGACGTCCTCGCCCTCGCCGAGGAGCCGGCGCCCGCGCCGACCGACTCCGCCCTCGACTACATCCGCAACCTGACCGCGCCCGCGCCGCATCGGGCCGCCGAGGCGCCGCGCCGCGATGGTCCGCAGCCGCCGATGGCTCTCTCAGCCAGCCCCCACCGAGCCGGCGGCTCCGGCGCCCGACGTCGCCGAGCCCGCCACGCGGCTCGAGCGCTCCCAGTGGGAACGCATCGACCTCGCGCCCGACATCGAACTCCACGTCCGTCGACCGCTCGCGCGGCAGACGGCCAAGCAGGTCGATCGACTCATCTCGATCGCCCGCGACCTGTTCGCGAAGGAGAACCAGCCATGACCCGCCTGACCGCCCGCGCCGATCGGCGCCTCATCCGCCACCACGCCGCAGCCGCCGCCTCGTCCTCGTCGAGGTGACCGCGCCGTCGGCCACCGCGACCACGCGAGCGCGCGCCCGTCAACCTCGCCTTCGTCATCGACCGCTCCGGCTCGATGGGCGGCGAGCAAGATCGAGCTCGCCAAGCGCGCCGTCCGCGAGGCGATCGCGCACCGCTGACCGAGCGCGACCGCTTCAGCGTCGTCGTCTACGACGACCGCATCGAGGTCGTCGTCGAGAGCACGTCCGCGTCCGACGAGGCGCGGCGCAACGCCATCGCCCGCCTGGCGACCGATCGACGCCCGCGGCAGCACCGAACCTCGTCGGGGGCTGGCTCCGCGGGCTGCGAGCAGGTCGCCCAGCACCTGTCGGCCGAGGCGGTCGACCGCGTCCTGCTCCTGACCGACGGCCTCGCCAACCAGGGCATCACCGATCACGACGAGCTCACCCGTCACGCCACCGAGCTGCGAGCCCGGGGCGTGTCGACGACCACGTTCGGCGTCGGCGACGACTTCGACGAGTCGCTCCTCCAGGCGATGGCCGATGCCGGCGGCGGCCACTTCTACTACATCGCCGAGGCGCGACGCAGATCCGCGACCACATCGCGAGCGAGGTGGGGGAGACCCTCGAGGTCGTCGCCCGGACGTCGAGCTCGAGCTCCTCGCCGGCGAGGGCGTCACGATCGAGACGATCAGCCCGCACCGGACTCGAGGCGCGCGGCACGCGGACGGTCGTCAGCCTCGGCGACCTCGTGTCCGACCAGGTCGTCGACGTCGTGCTGCGGCTGACGTTCCCGTACGGCGACCTCGGTCGCGAGACCGGGCTCATCGTCAACCTCACCGATCGCGACGGCGTGTTCGCCGCGGCCGGCGTCGGCGACGCCCGCCTCGACCTGGACCTAGGCCGACGACGCCGCCAACGACGCCCAGCCGCGCGACGCCGAGGTCGACCGGGCGGTCGCCCGCCAGTTCGCCGCCCGTGCCCGCCAGCAGGCGGTGGCGGACAACCGGCAGCGGCGACTTCGGCGAGGCCGCAGTGGTGGCTGACCTCGACCGCGAAGCGCATCCGCAAGTACGCCGGCCGGACCTGGAGCTGCGCGCGCTCGTCGCCGAGCTCGAGGACGAGGCCCAGCGCTTCGCGCCCCGATGCCGGCGATGGCCTCAAGGAGGCCCACTTCACGAGCGCGAACGTGCCCGCTCGCGCGACGTCTCGGCCGCGCGATGCGCGCGCACGCTAGCGCGCGAAGAAGAGGCAAGCGCTCCTGGCCACGCCGCGAGCAGGCCAGGAGCGCGCTCTACATCGACTTCGAAGGGCCGAAAGGACAAGCCACCCGTGCTCCTAGGTGTCCCGCGATGGTCGAAGCCGACACAGCTTCACCTGGTCCGGCAGGTCATCACGCGATGATCGATACGCGCCGCTCGGCGCGAGTGAGGGTCTCGTTCGCACAGGCCCTCGCCGACGCCGTCGAGGGCGTCCTCCGGCGGGCAGAAGCGAAGAACCGCCGCATCGTCGCCTGGACCGAGCACGAGCGAAACGTTGTGAGACCTACTGCCCGGAGCACCTCCAGCGGTTCGACGAACGTTTCGTGCAACGCGAGAGCCTTGGCCGAGCGTTGGCGGAACAAGGTGCACGTCGCGAACAAGCTCCCGGCGAACTGGCCGCGTACCTCCGCGATCGGCTACGTAGTCCCGGCCACGCCGCCGGGCGAGGTCGGCGGTCAAGACCGTCTGAGATCTCGCAGAGGGCCTCGCCGGTGCCCGACGGACCGAAAATCAGTGGTCGAGGTGGCTCGCACTGTCGCGCACAACCGCACGACTGCACGGGCATGCGCAATGGTCGCCCGCGAGGTCGCGCAGTCGACTCGCGAATCAGGCGGCGTGCGCGACAGCGGGCGCTGACTGGCGTGACCAGCGGAGGCCTGGCGTCGGTCGACTTCTCAACTCGCAGCTCTCGACCTTCGCGGTATTGCTCCGGGCGCATCCCGAAGGTCCACGCGACGGCTTCGCGTGCCGTCCTCGTATTCGGCGGCACCCGCAGGAAGTAGGTCTTGCGCGAGCCATCGGCCTCGGGTGTCGAGTTCTCGACTTCGACCACGACGACCGGTTCGCGCTGCCAGTGGTCGAACGGCATCTTCCGCAGCCAGAGCTTGCCAGTCGCATCGGCATGGATCAGCTCCGCACCACCCTCACGAACCATGCGGTCGGCACCGAAGCGCTCCACCATGACGCGGCGCCGTTCGGCGTTCGACTCCTTGTCGATCATCTCGACCGTCATGCGGTCGGGCGCCTCGATCACAGCGCGATCGACTGACACGCCGTGCCAGGCGTACAAGGTGAAGCCGTCCGCGAACGCCATGGCTGGGCCGCTGTCGGAGTGCAGCCGCCCCTCCGTGTCGTGGCGGATCTTCAGCGGACGCTCGCTCACGATCGCCAGGCCCTTGAGCGCCCACCACGGTGCGGCCGACCGAGCGACCTCCAGGCGGAGAGCGAGTCGCTCCCTCGGACTGGTCGACCCGGATCTCGGCGAGTAGAACGGGCGGCCGAAGACTGCCTCGAGGACTGCCCAGTGCGGCATGACCGCATCGAATTGACCCGGCTGCATCGCCTGGGCCGTCGATCTCGCATCACCCGACAGCTCGCGGATGAATGCCCTGTGAACGGCAAGCCCGGCAACGATCGCGAAGGCCTCGGGACCGACCAGGTCACGGAAGGTCTCCGCGCTCGAGCCGAGGAGAAGCTCGCCCAGCCGTTGATCGATAGCCGTGGCACGGGGATACGCGTCCCCTCGAGGGCGCGTGAGCTCCGGGACTCGGCGTTGGATCTCAGCCCGGAGGGCGCCGCTCGTTCGTTCGGCCACCGGTCCGATGGTCCACAGCGACCTCTCGAGATCGAACTGATCGTCGCGCAGCCGGTCCGGCACCGTTCTTTCGACGTACTCCGGGAACGCGAACGGATCCAGGAGCGCATTGAAGTCTCGACCTGCGCCCGTCCCGATCGCACCCCTGGCGAAGGGGTTCAGAAGCCTCGTGGTGTAGTCCTCGATCGCCTGATACGCGAGCGCACCAGCGAGCGGCGATGCCACCCAGAGGATCGCCGGATCCTTGAGATTCATGTTGCGATAGAGGCCGATGATCGCGGCCTCGGCGGCATCGCGGTCGGCGGGTTCCGTCGAGAATGCCGCGGCCCGCCAGGACTCGGCGTAGGCCGCGGACCGCTCGCGTGCCTCAGCCTCATCCCGAGGCACGGCCGGGAGGTCGATCAGGTGCGCCATCAGTCGACCACCCGTCGCCACGCGTTCGCCACGCTCGGCGCCGGCTCGTACTCGCGCTGGATGACGACGCGGTAGGCGCCCGTCGGCAGGTCGATCGGGGCGTGCTCCTCGTGGATGAGCTGGGCGGCCGAGCGGACCAGCACGAACCGCTCGTTGCCGACGCGGAAGTCGCGGACGTCGCGCTCGGCGATCGCGTGGGCGTGGCCGGTCGCCTCGCCTTCGGCGAGGATCAGGCGGCCGCTGCGCGCGGCTGGGCCACGGCGTCGTCGGGGATTGCCGGCACCGCGACAAGCAGGACGTCGCCCTGGCGGAACTGGAGCGGCCGCTGATCGGCACGCGGTGGGAACTGGTCGCGGGAGGTCAAGCCTCGTCTCCTCTCGGGATGGCTACCGGTGGGTGGGTGGATCGGTGGAGGTTCAGTTCAAGTGGCCGGCGGGGATCGACTCCTCCACGATCACGGACGCCGCGAGGTAGCACGTGGCGAGGTTCATGTAGTGCCTGCCCGCGTCTCGCCCGCCGGAATTCCGCGCCCCGGCCCATTTCTCCATCAGGATGCGGACCGTCCCGTCGACGAACGTCGGCATCCTGTCGCCGGCGCGGCGGCATCGGCTGACGGTGTCGTCGAGCATCTGGCGCAGCTGGGGCTCGAGCGTGCCCGCGCGGTAGCCCTTGATGACCTCGACCGCGGCCAGTTGGGCGAAGAAGGTGGCCATCTCGTCGGGAACGGGACCCGACGAGATCAGCTCGAGCAGGCTCGGCTGATCGGCGCGCGTTGAAGCTTGGTCGGGCGCAGCAGCGTCCGACCGATGGTCGGTGGAGGACAAGCCTCGTCTCCTATCGAACCCGGCCTTGGCACCGTGCCGGCTTGAGGGACCGATCGGTTGCCGCGCCGTCAGCGAGCCGGGGCTCTCAGGCGCTCCTGATAGGCGTCACCATCGCGGCGACGCCCCTGATTTTAAGCGATTTCGGTCGTTTCCGCCTTCGGCGGAACCGCGCCTGAGGGCATCTTCACACCGGGTTGTGACAGGTTGTCTGTCGCACGAATCGGCAGCGAATTTGACAGCTCAGGCGTCGTTGAACCGGACGCACAGGATGCGCGGAGGCGACACTCTGCGACATGCAGCGAATCCGCGACGAGCTGCGTCGCGCACGTGTCCCGGCACTCGCCCTGGTCACGGCCTTCTTCCTGGGCGCGATCCTCATCGTGCTGACGGACTTCGAGCACCTACGACTTCTCGGCACCGATCCGTCTCGCGGCGATCGGCGGCGCGCTCGCTGGTGTGGTCGACGGCTACGGCGCGATGTTCTCGGGGGCGATCGGCGACCCGGTTCGCATCGTCGCCGCGATCCAGAGCGGTAACGCCGATGACATCGCGGCAGCCATTCGACCCATCTCCGAGACGCTGGTCAGCGCCACGCCGTTCATCTTCGTCGGCCTTGGCCTCGCGCTGTCGTTCCAGGCCGGGCTGATCAACCTCGGAGCGGACGGGCAGTTCCTCATCGGCGGCGTGGGCGCGGCGATCGCGGCGTTGCTCGTGGCGGGGTACCTGCCGCCGTTCCTCGTCCTGGTGGTCGCGCTGCTCGGCGGGACCATCGCCGGGGGCGCGTATGGGTTCGTTCCCGGCTTCCTCAAGGCGCGGACGGGGGCGCACGAAGTGATCACGACGCTGATGCTCAACGGCATCGCGCCGAACCTCGCGTTCCTCATCTTCGCGTCGATCGGTCCCTCGGGGCCGACGCAGGCGATCCCCACCGTGCCGCCGATCATCGACCTGCCGACGATCCGCGTCGACTACGGCTTCGTCGTCGCGGTCGCGATGGCCGCCGTCGTGTCCTTCCTGCTGTTCCGGACCACCCGCGGCTTCGAGCTCCGAGCGACCGGCTTCAGCCGCACCGCCGCCCGCGGGGCGGGCATGCGACCGGGCCGGACCACGATGCTGGCGATGTCGCTGTCCGGGGGGCTGGTCGGCATGGGCAGCGCGTTCTTCGGCCTCGGGCCCGCCGGGGGGTCCGGGGGCGCGCCGTTCGACCTGGGGTATGTCGCCATCGCCCTCACACTGCTCGCCGGCTCGCGACCGGGCGGTGTCGTGGTCGCGGCACTGTTCTACGGCGCGCTGACGACCGGAGCGAAGGACATGGTCATCGTGACCCGCATCCCGCTCGCCCTGCTCGTCGTCATCGTCGCCTTCGCCATCATGTTCGTGGCGGCGCCCGGCCTGACCCGGTCGATCTGGCGGCTCGGGCCGCCCGGCCCCGCTGGCACGTAACCCGCTTGGGCCCCGCGCCATACTCGCCCTTCGACAGCGGAGGAGGCGCATGGGCAGGATCGGGGCCGCGGTCTGGGCGACCGGGCATGCCGGACGGGTGATCGTCGAGGCCGGGCTCACCCGACCGTGGCTCGAGTTCCGCGGCGGGATCGTCTACGACCCCGCGAAGGACGGGCTGGACCTCGGCCAGGCGTGCGGGCTCGACGTCCGCCTCGGGGCGCCGGTCTCGACCGACGTCGACGCCGTCCTCGGTCGTCCGGACATCGACGTCGTCTTCTACACCGGGATCGGCAGCCCGACCGACGTCGCCGACGCCTGCCTGCGCGCCAACCGCGCCGGCAAGGACGCGATCACCATCTCCGGCCTCGTCCACCCGAAGACGGTCCTGGGCGAGGCCGCGGCCGCCGAGCTCGATGCGGCCGCACGTGCCGCCGGGGGCCGGATCCTCGGCACGGGCTTCTGGGACTACCTCACGATCACCCTGCCGCTGGCGTCGTTCTCGAACGTCATGACCTTCGAGGAGATCCGTCTGGAGCGGGTCGCCGACATGTCGCTGTGGGGCCACGGCATCCTGCGCGACGAGGGGATCGGCGGCCCGGTCGAGGCAGCCGGTGGCGGCTTCATGATGCGGAACTTCCTCGTCGAGGCGCTGATGCTGCTGGCCGAATCGGCCGGGCTCGACGTCGACGAGCCGACCTTCGAGAGCACGCCCGTCCTGACCGATGTCCGCCGCGAGCGGAACGGCTACGTCGCCGAACCCGGGACCATCGGCGGGCACGACCGGCGGGCGGCCGCCGACATCCGGGGCGGCGGACGGCTCGTGTCGGAGTGGCGCGGCCGCTTCGACCTGCAGCCGGAGCGCGACGACATGGAGGCATCCGCCAGGGTCGTCGTCGACGGTGATCCACCGTTCGAGACGACCGTTCGGGGCGACCTCTTCCTCGACACCTACCCGCCGACCGGGGCACGGGCGATGGCCGCGGTGCGTCCGCTCCGGCTGCTGCCACCCGGGCTGCACACGATCGACGAGCTGTCCCAGCGACCGATCTTCGGGTAGGTGGCCGAGGCCTCAGACTCGGGATGTGGATGAGCTGACCCGGCACCTGCAGACCATGCTCGGCCCCGGCGCGACATTCCGCGAGGGCCAGCGCGAGGCGATCGAAGCCGTCATCGAGGACGGTCGACGCGCGCTCGTCGTCCAGCGGACCGGCTGGGGCAAGAGCCTCGTCTACTGGATCGCGACCCGGGTCCGCCGCGATCGCGGCCACGGGCCGACCCTCATCATCAGCCCGCTCCTCGCGCTGATGCGCAACCAGATCGCGATGGCCGGCCGCCTGGGGCTGCGCGCCGCCACGATCAACTCCGGCAACATCGATGAGTGGGACGCCGTCCACGACGGCCTCGCAGCGAACGCGATCGACGTCCTCCTGATCTCGCCCGAGCGACTCGGCAACGAGCGCTTCATGACCGACGTCATGCCGAGCATCCATGGGTCGATCGGACTCTTCGTCGTCGACGAGGCGCACTGCATCTCCGACTGGGGCCACGACTTCCGACCCGACTACCGGCGGATCAGTCGGATCATCCGCACCCTCGACGCACGCGTGCCGGTGCTGGCGACGACCGCGACAGCGAACGACCGCGTGGTCGACGACATCGCCGAGCAGCTCGGTCACGGCGCGTCGACCATCCGCGGGCCGCTCGCCCGGGAGTCCCTCGAGCTCGATGCGATCGTCCTCGAGAACCAGGCCGCGCGACTCGCCTGGCTGGCCGCGCAGCTGCCCCGGATGCCGGGGAGCGGCATCGTCTACTGCCTGACGGTCGCCGACACCCAGCGTGTCGCCACCTTCCTGCGAGGCCAGGGGATCGATGCGCGCCCGTACAACGCGGAGCTCTCGACCGGGGAACGTGAAGCGCTCGAGGACGCGCTCGTCGCCAACGAGCTCAAGGCGCTGGTGGCGACCGTGGCGCTCGGCATGGGCTTCGACAAGCCCGACCTCGGCTTCGTCGTCCACTACCAGCGCCCGGGCTCACCCATCGCCTACTACCAGCAGGTCGGCCGCGCGGGTCGTGCCGTGGAGCATGCCCACGGCGTGGTGCTGTCAGGTCGCGAGGACGACGACATCGCCCGGTACTTCCTGGATACCGCCTTCCCGCCGACCGCCAACATGCACGAGATCCTGGATGCCCTGGAGGCCGTCGACTCGATGACGGTCCCGGGCCTCGAGAAGGCCGTGAACCTGAGGAAGGGACGGATCGCGCAGGCCTTGAAGCTCCTCGAGATCGACGGTGCGGTCGCCCGAGACCGTGGCCGGTTTCGGCGCACGCCCAACCCCTGGAGCCAGGACGAGGAGCGGATCGCGCGCGTCGTCGAGGCTCGCCGGACGGAGCTGGCGCAGATGCAGGCGTACATGCGGTACGAGGGCTGCCTGATGGAGTTCCTCGTGCGGCAGCTGGACGATCCGGACCCGACACGGTGTGGACAGTGCGTGAACTGCACGGGCAAGGGTCTCCCGCGAGACGTGGACGACGACCTTGCTCGCGCGGCGGTCTCATTCCTGCGGCGGGACCTCCGGACGATCGAGCCGCGGAAGATGTGGCCTGTCGGCGCCATCGAGGGGAATGCCGGGAAGATCGACCCGGCAAACCAGCTCGGCATGGCGTCTGTGCGTCTACGGGGATGCCGGCTACGGGCGAGATGTCCAGCGTGGCAAGGACGTCGACGGCGCGTTCAGCGCCGAGCTCGTCGGCGCCTCGGCGCGCGCCATCCGGGACCGGTGGCATCCGAGGCCCGCGCCGACCTGGGTCACCGCCCTCCCATCCGGGGCTCGGCCTGGGATCGTCGCCGCGTTCGCCCGTGCTCTGGCCGGGCAGCTTGACCTGCCGTACGTGGAGACTTTGTCCCTCCTGCACGGTGCCGCACCACAGCAAGCGATGCAGAACAGCGTCCAGCAGGCGCGGAACGTCTTCGACAAGCTCACGATCGATGGACCAGCGGTCCAGCCAGGCCCGGTGCTGCTGGTCGATGACATCGTCGATTCGCGCTGGACGATGACGGTCGCCGGCTGGCTCCTGGCCAGCCACGGAAGCGGCGAGGTCCACCCGTTCGCGCTCGCCGTGGCGAGCGCCCGCGACGACTGACGTCTGAGTGCGACTCAGTCCCACATCGTCGTACCAATTGACGTTGGTAGGACAACAACGTACTCTGTCGCACATGTCGGCGTCCGCGATCACTGCCCAGGCTCGTCTCCGCGCCAAGAGCCAGCTGACACTGCCCGAGTCGATCGTCGATGCCGCCGGTGTCGCCGTGGGCGATCGGTTCTTGGTCGAGGTCGCGCCCGACGAGCCCGATACGATCCGATTGCATCGGATCCGGGCCAGCTATGCCGGTGCGCTTCGCGGCGTGTTCGACGACGCCGGGGACTACCTGGCGGCTGAGCGCGAGAGCTGGCGCCGCGATGACGAAGCGAACCCGCCCGGACCTCGCTGACAGGATCGCCCCAGGGCGCGTCGCTGCTGGTCGACAGTTCGGTGGTGCTCGCCTATCTCACAGGCGACGAGCCGACGAGCGAGCTCGCGACGGAGTTGTTCGACGCCTTGATCGCGACGGGACGCAACCCGGCGTCACTCTCGATGGTCACTGTCGGCGAGATCCTGGTCCGGCCGTTTCGACGGGGTCCCGCGTCGGTCGCCCTGGCCGAGGGGTTCCTTCGGCACTTCGCCGAGATGCGGCTGGTCGACGTCACGTACGAGGTGGCGCGCGAGGCGGCGCGGCTCCGGGCGCTGACCGACCTGCCGATGCCCGACGCGCTCATCATCTCGAGCGCCTTGGCCGTCGAGGCAGACCTTCTCCTCACGAACGATCGCACCTGGCGTCCACGGCTGGCGGACCTCGGTCTGGGTGTCGAGGTCCTCGAGATCGGCGCAGGCCCCGATTCGGGTTCGTCGTGATCTGTCAGGACGCCGCGGCGGTCGATTCCGCTTCCGCCTTCAGGTCGGTCGCATACCGCTCGAAGATCGGGACGAAGTCCGGCAGCCGGCCGGCGATCATGGGGAGCATCGGGCCGCTGAATACCTCCGTCATCTCGAACCGCGTTGAGCGGCCATCCTGCGCCGGCGTCAAGGTGTAGGTGCGGACTCCGAGGAACAGCGGATTGCCCTGGCGCCACTCCATCATCCGGTTCGCTTCGAACCGTGTGACCTTCGGCGCGAACGTCCTGCCCGGCGCCTCGGGCACCTGCATCTTCACGGTCCCGCCGAGCTCGATCGGACCCTCGATGCTCGTCAGCGTCGAGTTCCAGGCGGTCATGCCCGGTGCGTCGGTGAGGAGCGACCAGACGCGTTCGGCGGGTGCGTCGATGTCGGTCGCGACCGAGCACTCCATCCGAAACGTCGATCTCGATCCCTTTGCCGTGATCGAGCCCGATCCGGTCATCTCAGTGTCCATCGAGACGGCGCAACGTCAGAGCGAGGTTGAGCCGACGACCCGCCTCGCCCTCCAGGCCGTGGCCGAGTAGCTCCTCGGCGCGCTCGAGCCGGTATGCCACCGTGCGGTCGGCGAGGTGCAGTCGGCGAGCTGTCTCCCGCCGATTCCCGCCGGCATCGAAGTAGACCTGCAAGGTCTCGATGAGCTCCTCACCCATCCGCTTGTCCGCGAGGAGCACGCCCAGCTCGTGGTCGACGATGGTCGTCGCCAGGTCACGGTCGCTGAGCAGCAGACGCTCGATCGCCACCTCCGCCAGGTCGTCGATCACGCCGTGGCGGTCGATATCGGTTGCGACCCGGAGACCTTCCTGGAGATCGGCCAGCCCTCGTGCGATCTCGCCCACGCCGCTCGCCCGGACCGCGATCGCCGTCCAGGCGAGGTCCGCTCCGCCCGATCCTGTGCCAAGGACCCGTTGCAGCGCGTCCTGAAGCCGCGTCCACTCGCGGTCGTCGGCGCCGAGGATCGCGACGATCCGGCCGCGCCACGTGATGGCCAGCGGCACCTGGATCCCGCTCGTCATGTGGTCTGCTCGCGAACCGCGCCGACGAAGGAGCTGGTCGATCCGCCCGGCGAGGACCTCCAGGTCCGCGTCGTCCATGCCGGGCTCCTCCGGCGTCGGATCGGCGCCGGGACTGGGCAGGATCGCCGCGACGCGATACGTCGCGTCGGCGTCCATGCCATATCGCATCGCGAGTCGACGGAGACGTTGAGCGGCGCGCGCGGTGGTCGGTTCGGCACCCAGGAGCTCCTCGAGCGCGGCCCGCCGGGCGGCGGCGTCGCGGGCGAGCAGCTCCCGCTCGGTCGCCCGGTACCCCTCGCCGATGGCCAGCGATGTCATCTCGCTCGCCAGCAGCAGCCATCGACCGAGGACTTCATAGCGATCGGCCCCGAGGTCGGACTGGCGGATCCGCGCGACACCGTGCTCCCAGATCGCGCGCCGGACGTGGGCGTTCAGGCCCAGGAAGATGATCAGGCGCCGCCCCTGCCTCGCGGCGATCGAGCCCGACTCGTACAGCAGCGACAGGACCGTCGCGAGGTCGAGCCGCCCGGCCGCGAGCGAGCGATCCGCGACGTCGGCGACGGCCTCGAACGTGTCCGCGCTCACCCGCGGCCCGAACGGGTTCGCCGCGGCGGCGCCCCCGGCCCGCGCGCGCAAGACGTTGATCGCCGCCTCGAGGTCGTCCGGCTGCGCCGCGACGTGCGCGATCAGGAAGGAGAGCCGGACGCGGGCGCGACACTCCTCGTCGGACTCGACCAGGTCGGCGGGTACACCCGCGATGACCGTCTCGACGTCCGGCAGGACGAGATCGACCCAGTCGTCCGGCGGAGCTTCGGTCACGTCAGGCGACGCCCCCGTTCATGCCGGCAGGGTAGCAGTCGGCTCCAACGCGTCCGAGCGTGCTCTGCATAGACACGAGGTCCATCGTCTGCATATCATTGGGCGATGCGGAAGCATACGACCATCGACCTCGACCAGGAGCTCGTGCGTGAAGCGGCCTCGGTCCTTGGCACGACCGGACGACAGACACGGTCCACGCCGCGCTGTCCGATGTGATCCGCCGACGTCGACGGCAGGATCTGTTCGAGGTGCCGAACGATCTCGACCTCGATGCGCTCGCGGCCATCCGAGCTCATCGATTCGCCGAAACACCCGCACGGATGAGCGAGCTCAGTCGACACGAGCGCGCTGATCCTCGGCGTCCGTGACTCACGGATCCGGCCATGGCTGGCCGATGCGGTCGCGAAGGACGAGCTCGTGCTGTGCGACGTCGTCGCCCTCGAATACCTCATGGGCGCCCGGTCGATGGACGACTACGCCCGCCTTGAGCTCGCGCTCGGCGGGTTCCGTGGGAGGAGACGCTGCCAACGGATTGGCGTCGTGCCCGCGACGTCCACCGCGCACTCGCAGGTCAGGGTGCCGGACACCAGCGCAGCGTCCGGATCCCCGACCTGCTCATCGCGGCGGTCGGCGAGCGGGCCGCGCCTACCGGTCGTCCATTTCGACGAGGACTACGACCGGATCGCGCGCGATCACCGGCCAGCCGACCCGATGGGTAGCCCCGCGCGGCACGAGCCTGAGTCAGGAGCGTCTCGAGTAGCCGGGTCGAGGGTCACGTCGGCGTCGCTCGGATCGCGGAGTAGCCTTGCTCGATCTCCGGCGAGCATCTGATCGATGTCGGTGCCGGGGCCGGCGGTTCGTTCGTTGATAGGCGCGACGGATGGCAGCGAATTTCTCGCGCGCCGTTTCGGGCCGACGTAGACATGCGCCAGCAGTCGGTCGTACCTGTCGCGCTCGTCCTGGGTCGGATCGACCTCGAGGCTGACGGTCTTGCCGTCGAGGGTCTCTCGCGAATGCGGATGCTTCGACGCCGTAGCACGCCTCGGGCTGGGTCGGATGGACGACCTCGGGCGTGTCGATGCCGATGATCCGAACGGTCTCGAGCCGCTTGGCAGCTCGACGCGGATCGTGTCGCGGTCGACGACTTCCGTGACGGTACCTTCAGCGCTCGGCAGTCGGCGTGACGCTCGGCGAGGCGGAGGCAGGGGTCAGCGATGGGCTGGCGGAAGCCGTGCGGTCGATGCCGACTCCGCGGGGACGTGAACGGCTCGTCGGCCGCCGTGGTCGATGGGCGTCCCGCCCGACATCGCCGTGCCGACGATGACGACGCCCCGACGGCGAACAGACCGATCTTCTGTCCTGGACATGGGGTGCGGCTCCGATCGATGCGACGACGCGCATTCGCGACAAGTGCACATCTCAATCACAAGGCTGTTGACACCTCACGCATGGATGGGCACGGTCCGCGTGTGCCGGGCACCGACCGATACCCACTCCTGCTGTCGCCCTTCGAGCTTCGCGGACGCCGAGCTGCGGAACCGCATCGTGTCGACGCCGCACGCCACCGGCTGGAGCCGCGACGGGCTGATCGATCGCAGCGAGGTCGACTACCACGTTCGCAAGGCGGCCGGTGGCTGCGCGCTCGTGATGACGTTCGGGTCGGCGTCGGTCGACCCGGCGACCGAGGCGTCCTACGGCTCGATCGCGCTGTGGGACGAGCGCAACGAGCCGGCGCTCCGGGCGCTCGCCGACGGCGTCCACGCGCACGGCGGGCTCGTGATCTCGCAGATGACGCACATGGGCCGGCGCGGCACGTCGGTCATCTCGGGCATCCCGCTCCGAGCGCCGTCGGACCTGCCCGAGGGCGTCCACATGGAAGTGCCGGTGCCGCTCGCCACCGACGAGCTGCCCGGGATCGTCGAGCGCTTCGCCGACGTCGCCCGCCGGCTGGAGCGCTGCGGGCTCGACGGCGTCGAGGTCACGTCGTTCGGCGGGCACCTGATCGAGCAGTTCTTCGATCCGGGGGTCAACACCCGCACCGACGCGTACGGCGGCTCCCTCGAGAACCGGACCCGGTTCGCGCGCGAGGTGCTCGAGGCGGTGCGCGCCGCGGTGTCCGACCGGTTCATCGTCGGCTTCCGCATGGCGGTCGACCAGTGCCTGACCGGCGGCCTCGGGCCGGACGAGATGATCGAGATCGCGCAGAGCCTGGCGTCGACCGGCGCGGTCGATCTCTTCAGCGTCAGCGGCGGCACCGGCGCGACGCGGCTCTCCACCGGCTACTTCGTGCCCGGCGACGCGCTGCCCGAGGGCCTCTACAACGAACGGGCGATCCGGTTCCGCCGTGAGGTCGGCGTGCCGACGCTCGTCGCCGGGCGGATCGTCGAGCCGTCGGTCGCCGAGGAGGCGCTGGCGGGCGGCGTCGACCTGGTCGCCATGACGCGGGCGATGATCGCCGACCCGGATCTGCCCCAGAAGATCGCGGAGGGACGGCAGCACCGGCCGTGCATCGGCGTCAACGACGGGTGCATCGGTCGCCTCTACCAGGGCATGCCGATGTACTGCTCGGTCAACGCGGCCGTCCGCGAGCCGTCGCTCGCCGATGTCGTTCGCGCCGAGGAGCCGACGCGCGTCGTCGTCGCCGGGGGAGGGGTGGCCGGGTTGGAGGCCGCTCGAGCGGCTGCGCTCCGAGGACATCGGGTCGTGCTGTTCGAGCGCCGCGCGGAGCTCGGTGGCCGGGCCCGTCTCGCCGGGCTGCGGTCGGGACGCGGGCGCTGGCATCGGTACATCGACTGGCTTCGCGACGAGGCGGAGGCGGCCGGTGCCGATATCCGCCTCGGCGTCGAGGCGGATGCCTCGACGGTCCTTGCCGAGCGGCCCGGACGTGGTGATCGTCGCCACCGGGTCGGTCCTGCGAGCGGAGGCGCGACTGCCCGGACCGATGCCCGGTGCTCGATGTCGACGAGCTCCTCGAGGAGGGCGTCGACGGCACTTGCCGACCCATCGACCGGGAAAGCGTTGATCCTCGACGACGACGGCGGTCAGCTCGCGCCGACCGCGGCGGAGATCCTGGTCGCGGCCGACTTCGAGGTCGAGATCGCGACGACGCATCCGGCGGTCGGCGACCTCATCGATGCGACCCAGTCGCCGTTCGTGCTGCAGCGGCTCGCGCTTGATGGCGTCCGGATCACGCCGAATGTCAGCGGTGTGGCCAGCTCACCAGGTGCCGTCACCCTCCGCCACCTCTACAGCGAGGCGGACGAGCAGCGCGAGGGCATCGCACTGGTCGTCATCGCCGGCCGCCGGCAGGGACTCGTCACGCTCCGGGACGAGCTGGCATCGTCGGCGCCGGGTCTGCCCGTCGTGGTGGCCGGCGATGCCCTGTCGCCGAGGACGCTGCTCGATGCCGTATCGGAAGGCGCCCGAGCCGGTGCGGCGGTATCCACGGTTCTGAGGCAGCGCTCTTAGCCGTACCAGCTACCCAGCATGCTGGTATGCTTCCAGCATGAAGGTCACGATCGATCTCGACCCGGACACCTACCGCGCGATCAAGGTCGAGGCCGCGCGAGCGGATCGCAGCGTCCGTGAGATCGTCGACGAGGCGCTGACCTCGTGGCTGGACGCGGCCGAAGATGCTGAGGACCGCGAATCCGCGACGGCGGCGCTGGAGGAGTACCGCCGTGACGGCGGGGACGCCGCGACGTCGTTCTTCGGGACGCTGGCCGCCGAGACCGAAGCCAAGTACGGATCCGACGACGCGTGAGCGAGGGCGACCGGCGCGTCGTCCTCTCGCCGGCCGCGCAGCGTCAGCTCCGACGACTCCCGCCGGGTGAGGCGGCCCGCTTGCGCGGACCGATCCTGGCGCTGGGCATCGACGCCCATCCACCCGGCGTGGCGAAGCTCGCGCCCACCGACTTCTGGCGGCTCCGCATCGGCGATCTCCGCGTCGTCTACCTGGTCGAGGACGACGGCACGGTCGTCGTCCTCAGGGTGGCCAGGCGATCCGAGCGGACCTACCGACGGATCGAGCGGTAGCGGGACGAGTCGCTGGTACTCGAGGGGAGCGTCAGGCCGGGGACGTCGGGATCCGATCGCAATTCGTGTAGGCGCCGCCCGACCAGGCGAACACGTCCATCGCGATCCCGATCACGAGCCATACGTAGTCGAAGCCGTTGATGCCGGCGGGGTACACGAGGACGTACATCAGCGTCGTCCACGGTGCGACCAGGAAGCCGGCGAGCGGCCAGAGGAACGTATCGAACGTCTCGTTCCAGCGCACCGGCTGAGCGATCCACCAGATCAGGATCGCGGCCCTCGGGCCGAACGCGAATAACGAAGCGATCACACAGCACATCGGTTCTGACCCCTCCTTCGACCGGGCGACGTCGCCGGCCTGTCGCCAAGTGTGCGGGTTTCCCGTCGCGCCGATCTCGCGAAACCGCAGCGCGATCTCCGCGATCGATGAAGCGTACGTTCGTCGAGGCCGGAAACCGACCTTTGTCGCCGAACCAATCCGGCGTGTCGCGCGTCCAATGGGCATCGGCGGATCCGAAGATCCGTCGCTCATCGGAGATACCACGCCATGCCCAGGCTCGTTCTCGCGGCGTCGCTGACCGCCGCCTTCCTCCTCGCCGCGTGTGGAGCGTCCACGCCGGAACCAAGCCAGCCACCCGTGACAGCGCCGCCGGCGTCACCGGCCCCGTCGCTCCCATCGACGCCGGAGCCGGCCGACCCGTCCGCCGAGCCGCCGGTCGTCACGCCCGCCCCGACCGTCCAGCCGACCCCCGAGCCGACCGCTCGCCCGACGCAGCCGACCTTCTCGCGGGCCGAGCGCTACCTCGTCGACGGCATCATGCGTGGCGAGGGCGATTGCTCGCCCGTCCGCGGGACGGGACTGCCCGGCGATGCCATCGCCGGCATCGATTGCGACCTGATCGGATCGCCGGTCGCTCGAGTCGGCTACTACCTGTTCCGGAACGATGCCGACATGCTCGATGCGTACTTCGCCCGGATGCGGGCGGAGGGGCTCGGGATCGAGAGCGGTGATGGCTGCATCGATCGCGAGGGCGACAACGCCTACGTCCCGTGGGACGAAGCCGATGGGATGGGGCCGTATCGAGAAGGCTGCTTCGTCAACGACGAAGGCTATGGCAATGTCCGCCTGACACTGCCGGGCGCCCACGTCTATGTCGGCTTGCTGGGTCGGACGTCCGCGATGGGCACCTTGTCCGACTGGGCGTTCTTCGGCAGCCGGGACACGCCGGGGCAGCCGACGCTCTGGCAGCAGAGCTTCGTGTATCGACCGTAGGCCTGCTGCCTCCTCAGTCCCTGATCCTGACGGCGGATGTCATGAACCCGCCCTAGAGTGGGCGGCAGTACGACCGTCGCCTAGGGAGGAAATCCAACGATGGCGAGCGCACCGATCATCCTGGTCCCCGGTTTCTGGCTCGGCGCATGGGCGTGGGACGAGGTCGCCGACATCCTCAGGAAGGACGGCCACGACGTCACCGCGTTGACGCTTCCGGGCCTCGAGTCGAAGGAGGCCGACCGGTCCTCGATCACCCTCCAGGACCACGTCGACGCGATCATCCGCGCCCTCGAGGCGGCGGACGAGCCAGCGGTCCTCGTGGTCCACAGCGCGTCCGGGTTCAGCGGGTACGTGGCCAGCGACCAGGCGCCGGAGCGGATCGCGGCGATGGTCTACGTCGATACCGCGCCCGGAAAGCCGCCGCTCGACCCGGACTTCGCCGACGCCGAGAAGCCGCTCGACTGGGATTCGGTGACCAAGGAGGAGAACCTCGACGGGCTGAGCGAGGAGCAGAAGGCGACGTTCCGCGAGCGGGCGGTGCCGGTCCCGGGCGCGCATGCTCCGCGAGGGCTACACGTTCACGAACGACGCGCGGCGCGACATCCCGTCGACGATCGTCGCGACCGGCTACACGGCCGAGGACTACCAGAAGTACGCGAGGGAGAACCCCGACTGGGCGTTCCTCGCCGGCATCCCCGAGCTGCGGAACGTGACCTGGATCGACCTGCCGACGAGCCACTGGCCCATGTGGTCGAAGCCGAACGACCTCGCCCGGATCATCGACGAGGTGGCGAAGGTGCCGTCCGGGACCGCGCGATGACGACCCTCCTCGACGACGCGTTCGGCCACCACTTCTGGGCGACCGACCGCGTGCTCGACGCCTGCTCGGACCTCACCGATGAGCAGCTCCGACACCCCGGCTCCCGGGACGTACGGGCCGATCAGCGCCACGCTCCATCACCTCATCGGGACGGACTCGTGGTACCTGACGTTCTTTCGCGATCACCCGAACCCGATCGACGACGACACGCACATGACGCTCGACGAGCTGCGCGCCGTCCACGCGTCCAACGCCGACGCCTGGAGGTCGCTCCTCGCCGATGATCCCGACGGCGAGGCAGGACGTGGTCGAGCACGGCGATGGCTGGATCTTCCACACGCCCTTCGGGTTCCGCCTCGCCCAGGCCATCCACCACGGCACCGATCACCGCAGCCAGATCTGCACGGCGTTGACGAGCCTCGGTGTCGAGCCGCCGAAGATCGACGTGTGGGCCTACGGCGAGGCGACCGGCCGGTCGCGCCCGGAGTACCTGAACGCGGAGACCTCGGCGACCCGATAGCGAAGCCGCGTTCCTCGTCGCGCCGTAAGGAGGCTACCCTTGTCCTCCCGCCACAGGCGGGATCACGGCAAGGACGGACATCCGTATCGTCCGATCCGACAAGGAGGCGTTACGCATGTTCGGTCGTAACAGAGGTGGGGACGACAGTCCCCGGCCAATGTCTTCCAGATGCGCCAGTCGATGATCTCGATCGGCGACGACTACTGGATCGAGAACGGCGCAGGCCAACGCGCGTACAAGGTCGATGGCAAGGCCTTCCGGGTCCGCAAGACACTCGTCATCGAGGACGCCGCAGGGAATGAGGCGGCGACCCTCAAGGAGAAGCTGGTCAGCGTCCGCGACGTCATGACCATCGAGCGTGGCGGGCAGACCCTGGCCACCGTCAAGAAGGCCATGTTCACGCCGCTTCGCGAGCGGTTCGACATCGAGTGCGCCAACGGCATCAAGTACGAGGTCAAGGGCAAGATCACCGACCACCAGTACGAGTTCGAGCGGGACGGCAACCAGGTCGCGAGCGTCTCGAAGAAGTGGTTCCGGGTCCGGGACTCGTACGGCGTCGAGATCGGCGCCAACGAGGACGTGGCCCTCGTCCTGGCTGCGACGGTCGCGATCGACCAGATGACGCACGACGTCAGGCTGACCCGAACCTCAGCTGACCTACGCCACCAGCCGCTTGTACCGGATGCGGTGCGGCTGGTCGGCGGCGGTGCCCAGCTCCTTGTGCCGGAACGCCTCGTAGTCGCTGACGTTGCCCTCGAAGAACCGGACCTGGCTGTCGCCCTCGAAGGCGAGGATGTGGGTCGCGATCCGGTCCAGGAACCAGCGGTCGTGGCTGATGACGACGACGCAGCCGGGGAACGACTCGAGCCCGGCCTCCAGCGCCCGCAGCGTGTCGACGTCGAGGTCGTTCGTCGGCTCGTCGAGGAGCAGGACGTTGCCGCCGGACTGGAGCAGCTTCGCGAGATGGACCCGGTTCCGCTCGCCACCCGACAGCTGGCCGACGACCTTCTGCTGGTCGGTGCCGCGGAAGTTGAACGACGCGACGTACGCGCGGGCCGGCACCTCGCGCGCGCCGGTCTTGATGACCTCGGCGCCCTGGGTGATCTCCTGGAAGACGGTCTTGTCGGCCGCCAGGTCGTCGCGGACTGGTCGACGTAGCTCATGACGACCGTGTCGCCGATCGTGATCGACCCGGCGTCGGGCGGTTCCTGGCCGACGAGCATCCGGAACAGCGTGGTCTTGCCGGCGCCGTTCGGCCCGATGATCCCGACGATCCCCGAGCGCGGCAGCGAGAACGTCAGGTCCTCGATGAGCAGTCGATCGCCGAAGCCCTTGCGCAGCCCGTCGACCTCGATGACCTGGTCGCCGAGGCGCGGCCCGGGCGGGATGGCGATCTCGAGCTCGCGCTCGGTGCGCTTCGCGTCGTTCGACTCGGCGAGCAGCTGCTCGTAGGCCGACAGCCGCGCCTTGCCCTTCGACTGGCGGGCCCTCGCCGACGAGCGCACCCACTCGAGCTCCTTCGCGAGCGTTCGCTGGCGTGCATCGGCGGTCTTCTGCTCGCGCGACAGGCGCTCGAGCTTCTGCTCGAGCCAGCTCGAGTAGTTGCCCGAGAACGGCATGCCGCGGCCGCGATCGAGCTCGAGGATCCACTTCGCGACGTTGTCGAGGAAGTAGCGGTCGTGGGTGACGGCGACGACCGTGCCGCTGTACTCGTCGAGGAAGCGCTCGAGCCAGTCGACCGACTCGGCGTCGAGGTGGTTGGTCGGCTCGTCGAGCAGCAGCAGGTCGGGATGCTGGAGCAGGAGCCGGGCGAGCGCGACGCGGCGCCGCTCGCCGCCGCTGAGCGTGGTCACGTCCTGGTCGTCCGGCGGGCAGCGCAGCGCGTCCATCGCGATGTCGACGTTGCGCTCGAGGTTCCAGGCGTCGGCGGCGTTGATCCGATCCTCGAGCGCCGACTGCTCGGCGCCGATGGCCTCGTAGTCGGCGTCGGGATCCGACCACTTGGCCATGACGGCGTTGTACTGGTCGATGAGGTCCTGCACCGGCCGGACGCCGTCGAGCACGTTGCCCTTCACGTCCTTGCTCGGGGTCGAGCTCCGGCTCCTGCGACAGGTAGCCGACGCTGAACCCGGGCGTCAGACGCGCGTCGCCGGTGAACCCGTCGTCGAGGCCGGCCATGATCCGCAGCAGGCTCGACTTGCCGGCGCCGTTCGGCCCGATGACGCCGATCTTGGCGCCCGGATAGAAGCTGAGCGAGATGTCCTCGAGGACGGTCCGGTCGGGCGGGTAGTGCCGGGCGAGCCGGTACGTGGTGTAGATGAACTCGGCGGGCATGGTCGCTCAAGGGTACGGCCCGTGACGACTACGCGCGGACGCCCTCGCGCACGCGGCGAAGCACTGCCGGGTTGTCGATCCGGGCTGCGAACATCGCCGCCGACTCGCGGGCGTCCTTGTCGCCGAGCGCCGCACGGTGCAGGAACGCCCGGACGAGCAACTCGTTCATCCCGGTCCGCGCCGCCATCGACTCGAGCCTAGCGACCCATCGACCCGCGCCCTCCGCCCCGTGGATGATCGCCTGCTCGCACAGCGCATCGAGGCAGTACCCGTGGATCCACAGGTACGTGTCGGGGATCCGGATGCAGCGCGCGCTGGCGTCGTCCAGCCACGCGATCCCGTCGGCGACGTCACCGGTCGCGATCTTGACCAGGCCGAGACCCCGCGCGCCCATGCCCTCCCAGCACGCATCGCCGATCTGGCAACCCACCGCGAACGCCGCTTCGAACGCATCGCGCGCGGCGTCGACCCGTCCCTCGGCGAGGTCGATCGCCCCGAGCAGCGACTGCGGGTACGGCACGAACGACATCCATCCGGCACTCCGGGCGATCTCGATCGCGCGCTCCAGCGCGGGTCGTGCCTCCACCCATTCCTCGCGGACCACGTGCGCCCGGCCGAGGAACGCGTTCGCCCATGCCGATTGCCGGGGCCTGCCACTCGCGGCCGCCTCGTCGAGCGAGCGGGTCAGCAGGTCCATCGACGTCTGCGTCTGCCCGCGGTCGCCCGCGACAGCGCCGCTGAAACCGAGCGCGCCGGCGCGAAGGCCGGCGTCGTCCGCCTCGTCGATCGCCCGTCGCAGCCACACCTCGGCTCGGTCATACCGGCCACGCAGCATCTCCACGTAGCCGAGCTCCCGCGTCGCCTCGCTGACTAACCCAGCCGAACCCGTGTCTTCGGCGATGGCGAGGGCCGCGTGCAGGGCCGTCGCGCCCTCGCCGTCGCGCCCGCGGACCCCGTGGATGTACGCCTCACCAAGGGCGATGAGCGCCCTGGCGACAAGCGTCCGATCGCCGGCCTGCTCCGCATCGGAGACGGCGCGGCGCAGCGTGTCGACACCCGCCTCCATGGCTCCGGCGCCGATCGCCGCCTCACCGGCCGCGATGAGCGACTCCGCGCCGGCCCGGGTGGCCATGCTGCTGGTCGTGCCGGCGCTGGCACCGGCCGAGAGGTCGGCGGCCCGAAGCAGCGTCGCCGATGGCTCGATGTCGAGATCGTTGCGGAAGCGATCGATGGTCGCGCGTAGGAAGCGCTCGGCCTCCGACCGATTGCCGGCAGCAACGTGGGCGCGGATGAGTAAGGCGTACGCCTCTTCGTCGAACTCGTCGATCGCGACGAGCCTGGTCGCCAGCTGCACCGCGGTCACCGCGTCGCCCGCCGCCTGGTGCGAGATCGCGGCCTCGCGCAGGACGCCCGCCGATCGGCCTGCGTGGTGTCGGCGCTCGGCCAGCAGCCACGCCTCGAACGCCGGGTTGGCCGCCGGCTGGATCCCCTCGAGGAGCTCGCGACCGAGACCTGGCAGCTCGATGGCGTCCTGCCAGGCGGCCGTGGCAAGGACGCGGACGTCGACCACGGCGTCGGCGGGCAGCACGAGCTCGACCGGGTCGCCCTCGAGGCGGACGTCCGGGCCGAGCGACCGGCGCAGCTCGGCGAGGTTCCAGCGTACCGACGCGAGCGGGTCGTCGGCGTCAGGGAACAGGAGCTCCGCCATGCGATCTCGGGAGACCGGCGTGTCGGACAGCAGCAGCAGGCCGAGCAGCGCCCACGGCTTGTGCCCCCGCGGGGCGGGACGCGGGACGCCGTCCTGCTCGATGGTCGGCGTGCCGAGGAGCCGGATCGTCAGACCCATGGACCTATCGTGCGTTCGGTTTCGCGGTCGTGGCAAGCGTCAGACCCGAGCGCCCGTCCCGCGGCCGATGGTCGTCTCGGGGTCGGGGCCGAGCTGGCCGGCGGCGAACTCCGCCCGCCACCAGGCCCGGATGGCCGAGAACACGTCGCGGATCGCGCGCCCCGCGCGGCGGAGCCGGTCGAGGTCGTGGCGGGTCTGGTCGGTGCGGACGTCGGTCGTGGCGGTCATCTCGGAAGTCCCTCGTCATCGGCCGGATCGTCCGGCGATGACGGCAGGCTCGAGGCCGCGCGTGTGACGCAGCGTGTGACGGCGTGATGTCCCGCCGACCGCCGGCCCTTGTGCTCGGCGATCGGCGGGACCCGTCAAGGGGTCAGCGGCGGATCCGCAACAGCCGACCGCCGGTGAACATCCCGTCGGTCACGAGGATCGTCGCCGTCGCGCGCCACGACGATGCCGCCCGGCTGGGACAGCTTGCCGCGCACGAGCTCACGGCGTGCCTTGCCGGACCGCACCTCGAGCAGGACGGCCGGCGGGAACACGCCCGTCTGGAAGCCCTCCTCGAACGCCAGCCAGCCCTTCCGGGCGATCTGGTAGACGTACAGCGTCCCGTTCTTCGGGTTGAACGCGAGATCGATGATCGACGTGAAGCCGGACTTCCAGACCTTGCACGCCCGTCGTGCATGGTTGACGTCGCAGACCGCGTTGCGGGCGTTGGGGTTGACCTTCCAGATGTGGGCCGAGCCCGGCCGCCCCGGGAACCCGACCAGCTGTCCGACATACGCCCAGCCGTCGCGACCGATCGCGATGCTCGTCGGGACGGCTTCGGCCGGCAGCTTCTTCGGCAGCGTGGGATCGCCGACCTTGTCGGTCTTGACCAGCTGGCGCTTCCAGCGGGCGACGGTCCACGCGGTCCCGTCGGGCTTGACGCGGATGACGTCGTTGCCGGCCGCGTCGGCGAGCAACACGTCGTTCGACTTCAGCGCCGCGAGCCCGAACGGGTTGGTCTCCGCCGGGTCCTGGGCCGGGTCGTTGTACGGATCGAGGTCGGCCGCCTGGTAGGCCTTGAGATCGAGGATCGGCTCGATCGCTCCGCCCACGGCCTGGCGATACAGGACCTGGTCGCCACCGATCGCCCAGCCGGCGCCGTCGGGCGTGACGGCCACGTCGACGATGTTGAACGCGTCGGTCAGGTTCGTGACCTGGCCCTTGTTGGCGCCCTTGAAGATGTACCGGAAGGCCGGACCGGGCGGTCCGATACGCCCCCTGTCCGATGACCACCGACTTCGATGACGTCGAGCGCGATGCCCTTCGGCGACTGGAGGTCCTTGAGCAGGACTCTCGCGCTGCTTCTCGTGTCGTGTGCGGTCATCGGCATGCGCCGAGACCAGGAACATCGCGCCGATGATCAGGCCGACCGAAACCAGGCCGGCACGTCGCCGTGTCATGTGGACCCTCCCTTGCGCGCACTCGTCAGAGGTCGCTCGCCGGAGTGTACGGGCCGGGCGTTTGCGCGATGCGACGATCAGGCGCGGGCGGCGCGGAAGATCGCCAGCCCCGTCTCGACCATCTCGTCGCTCGCCGTCAGCGAGATCCGGAACCAGCCCGGCGACTCGACGATCGTGCCCGGCAGCACGAGCGCGCCGAGATCGGCGAGGCGCGCGGTGAACGCGACGTCGTCGGGGTCGGGCGAGCGGACCATCGAGTAGAACGTGCCCTCGGGATCGGTGGCCTCGTAGCCCATCTCGCGCAGCGCCGGGATCATCCGGTCGCGTCGGGCCTGGAGCGCGCCGATGTCGATCGACAGCGTCTCGAGGTCGCCGATGGCGTGCTGGAGCAGGGCGTTCGGGAAGCCCCAGCCGGAGGCCAGCTGCTGGATGAAGATCCGGTAGTTGACGGTCGTCCGGTCGGGGAAGTCCGGGTGCAGCGCCGCGTAGCCGATGCGCTGGCCCGGCGCCAGCGTCGTCTTGCCGTAGGTGTAGATGGTGACCGTGGCGTCGTAGTCGAGCGCCGGGCTGCGGAAGTCGATGCCGTCGAACACGATGCGGTTGTACGACTCGTCGGAGATCAGCACGATCGGCCGACCGTTGCGCGCCGACGCCTCGCGCAGCACCTCGCCGAGCCTCGCCAGCTCCGGCTCGCGGTAGATGCGACCGGTCGGGTTGTGCGGGCTGTTGACGATGACCGCCCGCGTGCGCGGGGTGATCGCCGCCGCGATCGCGTCGGGATCGAGGTCGAACCCGGGTGCCGTGAGCCTGACTCGTACCGGCTGTGGCGCCCGACGAGGCGATCATCAGCTCGTAGAAGAACCACGGCGGCGACAGGAAGATGACCTCGTCGCCCTCGTCGGCGATGGCCCGGATCGTGACGCCGAGCCCGCCGAACGCGCCGGCGGTCATCGCGACGTCCTCCGGGCGATAGGCGATGCCGGTCCGGTCCCGCAGCGACGCAGCCACGACCTCGCGCGGCTCCTCCTCGCTGAACTTGTACGCGAACCAGTCCTTGTCGCCGGGTACGGCGTGGCGCTGGAGCGCATCGACCAGCCCGGGCAGTGGCAGCTCCTGCGGGTTGCCGAACGTGAAGTCGGCGATGCCTGGGTCGAGGTGGCGGCGCTCCCAGTCGCCGCCGTTGAGCCAGTCGAAGACGTGCGAGATGCTGGCCACCATCCGGTCCATCCGCGGTTCGGCGATGGTCACCGTCAGCTCTCCCTCTCGGCCCGGACGTACTCGACCAACACGCTCCCGGACGGGAAGACGTGCGAGCCGGTCAGCCGCAGCTTGAGCGGCTCGTCGAGCGACGCGAACAGCGGCTTGCCCGCGCCGAGCGCCATCGGCGCGATGAGGAAGCGGAAGTCGTCGATGAGATCGGCCTGGACCAGCTGGGCGAACAGGTCCGCGCCGGCGCCGAGCATGATCGCGGGCCCGTCGCCGTCCCGCAGCCGCCGGACGTAGTCGATGACATCGCCCTCGATCCTGTCGGCGTTCGGGCGGAGCGTGGGCTCGCCGCGCGAGGCGACGTGCTTGGGCGTCTCGCGCCAGAAGGTCGCGAACTCGCGCTCGACATCTGACGTGTCGGGGTCATCGAGGTCTAGGTCGTCCCAGTAGTCCATCACGTCGTACATGACTCGGCCCATGACGGCGTCGCCGGCGTCGCGCACCAGCTCGTTCGCGAAGCGGTGCTCCTCCTCCGCGGGATCGAAGTCGCCGAGGCCGCCGTCGGGGTCCGCGTACATGCCGTCGGTCGTGAGCGTGATGTAGTAGCCGACTCGTCGCATCGGCACAGGGTAGCCGCGACGGGAGCCCCGAGCTGAACGGTCGCGCCCTAGCTGGCCTCGTCGTCCTCGGCGTCGACCGGCATGGCCTCGGCGGCCAGCTCAGTCCGACTGAGGTGACTCGCCTCTACGACGGTCGGCTTGCCGTCGCGATCCTTCCAGCGCGTCTGGACCTGGACCTCCTCCGACTCGCCGACGAGGCGGAGGACCACGACGTGGCTCGAACCGCCCTGGGTGATCGACTCGATCGATGCCTCGCGCGACGGCAGCGGCAGCAGCCCGATCACCTCACCGAGGTTCCGGCGGAGCTCGGGGCTGAAGTCGGTGATCGCCCGATCGACGTCGCCCGCGACGATCGCGTCGCACATCGCCTTGGCATGCTGGCGGACGGCCTGCTCATCCATATGCGCAGGATAGGTCACCGGCGGCGCTGCGAGACGCGCACCCAGTCGACCTCGAACGCCTTCGGATAGCTCGCCGGGTCGCGGGCATCGTCGTCCACCGGGAATTCGTAGACGCCGAGCATCAGCTGCATCGGGTAGCTCGCCGACTGCTCGACGACGCGCACCAGACGGTCATCGACGTACCAGGCGACACGCTCGGGCGTCCAGTCGGCCGAGTAGCTGTGCCACTCGCGCACGTCGATCGGCAGCTCTTCGGCGACGAAGTCGTCGGTGATGGCCGGGTCGGCCCACGGGTGGACGCCCATGCCGATGCGGGCGCGGTCCCGGACCGCACGTCGCGACCGAAGATCTCGGCGACGCAGATCTCGGACGAGCGCTCCGGCGCATCCTCGAGACCGATCATCCACAGCGCGACCATGGCCCGCGGGTCGTCAAGCGCGCGCAGCCTCGTCTCGATCAATCCGTAGTGCGGCGTGACGAGCGCGCGCCGTTCCTGCGGTGTGCGGACGGCCACGCCCGCATTGAACTGGAGCTGACCGATCGAGCTGCCGAGCGGCCCCGAGAAGGCACCCGTCTGGACTGACGACACGCGCAGGTCGCCGTCGAGCTCGGGGCACCACGGTGGCGTGTCGGCCTCGATCAGGAGTCGCAGGACGCCGTCCCGAACCTCGAACCGGGCAGCCGTTCGGTCCGGCGTGCTCCAGTGCGGCAGGTAGTGGGGGATCCAGTGCGCGTCGTCGAGTCCGGGCCCGTCGAAGTCATCCTCGAAGTCGACCTCCAGGTTGGTTCGATCCAACGGCGTGCCCATGGTCGTGTGCATGCGCCAACCGTACGACGGGGTGAAGGCCGAGGTGATGCGCGAGGGCCATACTCTTACCGTGCCCCGTCTCGATCCCCAGCGACTCCTCGACGACCTCAACGACGCCCAGCGCGAGGCCGTCCTGGCGACCGACGGTCGCGTCGCCATCCTGGCCGCGGCGGGCACCGGCAAGACCCGGGTCATCAGCCGGCGCACGGCGTACGCCATCGCGACCGACGTCGTCGAACCGGATCAGGTCCTCGTGGTCACGTTCACCGAGAAGGCCGCTCGCGAGATGGTCGATCGGCTTCGCGAGCTCGGACTGCCCGGCGTCACGGCACGGACGTTCCATGCCCACGCCCTCAGCCAGCTCCGACACTTCTGGCCGGCGCACCACGACGGGACGCCGCTGCCGACGCTGCTCGACTCCAAGGTGCCGTTGCTCGTGCCGCTCGCGCGCGCGTTGCCGGGTCACTATCGGTTCACGCCGGCCAAGGACCTCGCCGACGAGATCGAATGGGCGAAGAGTCGTCGGCTGACCCCGACGACCTACGAGCGCGCCGTGGCCGGCACCGACGACCACGCCGGGACGCGAGCCGCCGATCCCGGTCGACCTGTTCGCCCGCCTGTTCGCCGGCTACGAGCGGTCGAAGACCCGCGCCGGGCGCATCGACTTCGACGACCTGCTGACCGAGACGATCGACCTGCTCGAGGGCGATCCGGACGCTGCCGCGACCGTCCGCGCACGAAAGCGCTGGTTCAGCGTCGACGAGTACCAGGACACGAACCCGCTCCAGCAGCGACTGCTCGAGCTGTGGCTCGACGAGCGCCCGGACCTGTGCGTCGTCGGCGACGAGGACCAGACCATCTACACGTTCACCGGCGCGACGAGCACATTCCTGACCGGGTTCGCGGAGCGCCACCCCGACGCGCGGATCGTCACCCTGAGCGACAACTACCGATCCTCGCCCGGAGGTGATCGAGTTCGCCAACCGGCTGCTCGCGTCGACGGGCCGGGCGAAGCGGCTCGTGGCGACGCGCCCGTCCGGACCGGAGCCGACCGTCGTGCGGAACGGGACGGAGTCGGCCGAGCTCGCCGGTCTGACGACGTGGGTGCGCGAACGGCTCGGCGACGGCATCGCGCCCGCCGAGATCGCCGTCCTCGTTCGGATGAACGCCCAGTTCGCCCCGATCGAGGCGGCCTTCACCCGGGCGGGCATCGCGTACCAGGTCCGCGGCATGCTGTTCTTCGAGCGGCCCGACGTCCGCGGCGCGATCGACCTCGTGCGTCGGGCCGGCACCAAGGCGACGGGCAGCGCGCTGGCCGCCGAGATCCGGGCGTTGTGGGCGAAGAACCTCGGCTACGACGACTCGGGCGCCGGTGCGCATGCCGGCGAGGAGGCGCGCGAACGGATCGGCCGCGCTCGACACGCTGCTCGACATCTTCGCGACGCTGTCGCGTTCCGACGCGGGGGCGGATGTCGAGCGGTTCCTGGCCGAGCTCGAACGGCGACGCGCGGCGGAGCGTGCCGGCTCGGCCGACGGCGTCAACCTGCTCACGTACCACCGGGCCAAGGGGCTCGAGTGGGACGCTGTCGCGCTGCCGGCGCTCGAGGACGGCATCCTGCCGATCCGTCAGGCGTTCGATGATGACGAGCTTCTCGCCGAGGAGCTGCGACTGCTCTATGTCGGGATCACCCGCGCGCGTCGTCACCTGGCGATCTCGTGGTCGGCGGAGCGCGAGACGCGCGGTCGCACGACCCGCCGTCAGCCGAGCCGGTTCCTGGCCGACCTGCGGCCGAGACCGCTCCACGGCGAGCAACGGATCACGCAGCTGCCGGACCGGTTCGCCGCGGACCAGACCACGCGCAAGGTCGCCGTCTGCGGCGGCCGCCGCGTCGGAGTTCGGGATCGCCGATGGACGATCCGCTGTTCTCGGCGCTTCGGGCGTGGCGGACGGACCGTGCCCGCGAGGACGGCGTCCCGGCCTACGTCGTGTTCCACGATCAGACGCTCGCCGCGATCGCCGAGATGAAGCCGCCCTCCGCGGCGGCGCTCCGCCGGGTCAAGGGCGTCGGGCCCGGCCAAGATCGAGGCCTACGGCGACGAGGTGCTCGAGCTGGTGAGCCGGCTCCGCTGACATGCGAGGGACACGGACGTGACCGACGACCACGATCACCACCACGAACATCACGCGCCGATCAGCTACGAGGAGGCGATCGACTCGTTCCGCGCCGACAAGGACGAGTTCTTCCGGTCGAACCCGCACAGCCCGATCCCGGTCGATCGAGCGCGACGACTTCAGCGGCCTGCCGTACTACCCCGTCGACACGGCACTCCGGTTCGAGGATCGGCGGCTCGAGCCGTACACCGGCGACGAGCCGTCCGACTTCCAGATCCCGACCTCGGACGGCCGGCTCCGCCCGGCCCATCGCGCCGGGGTCCTCGGCTTCGACGTCGACGGGATCCGCCACCAGCTGACCGCCTACACGTTCGACGGCGGCGACGGCCAGTCGCTGTTCGTCCCGTTCCTCGACGCGACGAGCGGCACCGAGACGTACGGCGCCGGCCGCTACCTCGACCTGGAGCCCGAGGACGACCTCAGCTACGAGCTCGACTTCAACCTCGCCTACCACCCGTCGTGCGTGTACGACCCGGTGTACTCGTGCCCGCTGACGCCGGCCGAGAACCGGCTGCCGATCCGGATCGAGGCCGGCGAACGCCTGCCACCGGGCGAGTGACGCCGCCGGCGCCGTCGGACGCGATCGCGGCCGTCATCCGGTCGACGCCGTAGTCGAACGCCGCGTCCACGTCGCCGCCGAGGCGGAAGGCGCCCGCCAGCTCCATCCCGATGAAGCCGTTCGCCCAGGCCGCGACGGTCCGCGCTGCCTCAAGGGCATGGTCGTCTCCCGCCAGCGCGCGCGCCGCCCGCAGCAGCGCCTCGCTGCCTCGGGCGCTCCACTCGGGGTCGGCGCGGGCGTCGTCGGGGAGGGGAGCGAACAGCAGGCCGTACGCGCCCGGGGACGCGTGGGCGAACGCGCGGAAGGCCGCGGCGATGGCCCGGAAGTCGGTGCGCGCGTCACCGCTCGAGGCCGCCGCATCGAGGCGGTCGGTCAGCTCGCGTGACGCGTCGTTGCCGATGAGCCGCAGCAGGTCGTTCCGGTTGCGGACCCGCTTGTAGAGCGACGGCGCACGGACCCCGACCGCCGAGGCGACGCGCTGCATCGTGACGCCGTCGATGCCCTCCGTCTCGAGGAGGTCGCGGCCGGCTCGGACGATCCCCTCGAGCGAGGTCCTGGCTGGTGTCGGCACGGGTCTCGGCTCCTCTTGGTCTGTACCGGATGGCTATTGACAATAGCGATGAAGGCTATACTATGTAGCCATGACATCCGGATGGTAGCGCATCGGCGCTGCGGGATGTCAAGGAGCACAGCCATGACGATGGCAACGATGACCGTCCGGTTCCTGGTCGAGATGACCGGTTTGGGCGTGTTCGCGTACTGGGGCGAGCCAGCTGCCGTTCGACGGGGTGGCGCGGCTGCTGCTGACGGTCGGCGCCCCGCTGGTCTTCATCACGGTCTGGGCGACCGGTCGTCGCTCCGAAGGCCACGAACGCGCTGTCCCAGCCGCAGCGCGACATCGTCGGGACGGGTCTCCTGCTTCTCGCGGCAGGCGCGCTCGCGATGGCGGGCCAGCCCGTCCTCGCCGTGGCGTCTCGCCGCCGTGGTCGTGGTCGACTGGCTGCTCATGGTCGTGCTCGGGCCGGCGGCGGTCGATGCGATCCGCCCGACCGCCGCGCGCGCGCCGACAGATCGGAGGACTGATCGAGATGCGGATCGCACCATCGCTCCACCGGCTCGGGACATCGAGCCTCGTCAACAGCTATCTCGTCGCGGACGAGGGTGGCGTCACGATCATCGATGCCGGGCTTCCCGGCTACTACGGCAAGGACCTCCCGGCCGAGCTGGCGTCGATGGGCCGCTCGCTCAGTGACGTCAAGGGCGTCGTGCTGACCCACGGCGACACCGATCACGTCGGGTTCGCCGAGCGCCTCCGGCGCGAGCACGGCGTTCCCGTGTACGTCCACGCCGCCGACGCCGCCCGTGCCAGGTCCGAGGTGACCAAGCCCAATTCGGGGTGGGGTCCCATCAAGATCAGGCCGCTCCTCGGCTTCCTCTGGTACAGCGGGCGCCGTGGCGGGATGCGGGTGCCACCGATGACGGAGCTCGTCACGTTCGACGACGACGCGACGCTCGACCTGCCGGGTGCCCCGCGCGTGATCCCGATGCCCGGGCACACGCCGGGCAGCGTGGCCATCCATGTCCCGAGTGTCGATGCCGTGTTCGTCGGTGACGCGATGACGACGCGCAGCGTGCTCACCGGCGCGGTCGGCCCGCAGCCGGCGCCGTTCACGCTGGATCCGGCCGGGGCGATCGCCTCGCTCGACCGGCTCGCGGCCGTCGGGGCGACGTGGGTCCTGCCCGGCCACGGCGACGCGTGGGACGGCGGGGTCGAGGAGGCCGTCCGTCGCATCCGGGTCGTGGCTGCGGAACGTGACCACGCCAAGGCGGTGGCCAAGGCCAGCGCGACCGGTTAGCGGATCCGGCTAGCGGAGCGCCTCGGCGATCTCGTCGAGGCGCTCGACCACGACCGCCGCACCCGCACCGTCGAGCGCCGCGGCGGTCACGGCGGCGCCGGCGGTCACGCCGATCGGGATCATCCCGGCGGCGACCGCCGCCACCATGTCCCACGTCGAATCGCCGACGTACCACGCGCGTGCCGGGTCGACGCCGAGCTCCTCGGCGGCCCGGAGCAGCAGATCGGGCTCGGGTTTGGCGTGCTCGACGTGGCTGGCATCGACGATGGCGGGCTCCTTCGCGAGGCCGAGCGCGGCGAACGACGTCGCGACCTGGTCCTTCCGGCTCGACGTGGCGATCGACCACGACAGACCGCGGCCCTCGATGGCATCGACGAGCTCGCGCACCCCGGGCAGCGGGCGAGGGGAGCGGTTCAGCTGCTCGTAGATCTCGCCCGATCGCTTGTCGATGGCCTCGGCCTGGCCGTCGTCGACGGGCCGGCCGGCGAGCGCGGCGACCTCGCGGGCGAGTCGCTTGCCATCGACGCCGATGAGCGGCGCGAGCTGGGCGTGCGTCGCGGGCAGGTCGAAGGCCTCGAAGGTGCGCAGCCATGCCTCGATGCGGGTCTCGACGGTGTCGACGAGGGTGCCGTCGAGGTCGAAGATCACGGCCTCGGGCAGGGGCAGGTCACGGATCGTCGCGGTCGGCACGGCGCCACGTTAGAGCATGAGGAGGCAGTCGCCCCCGGGATCGCGACCCATGGCGAGGGCGGCGAGGCACGCGCGAGCTGAGATCGGGAACAGCGCCCGCAAGCCCGGCACCTGCTTGACGACTTCGCGGTTGTGCCGCGTATCAGCGACCAGCAGGATCGCCCGCGTGGCGCCGAGGTCGCGTTGCTTGGCGTGGAGTCGACGCTCGACCGCCTGGATGTCCCCGAGTCGTGTCTCCGCTTCGACGACTGCGTCGAAACCTGGCCCGATGGCGAAGCCATCAGCGCTTCGGAGGTCGCCTGGGATGGGAATCGGCACTTCGGTCCGCCACCTGATCGACTGACCGAGTCGCGCCGCGAACCGAGCGAGCAGCGCGATGTGCGCCCTGTCTCGGACAGGAGCACCGATCGGGTGGACACGGATGCCGAGCTCGTGTCCGAGCGCCGAGGCCAAACGAGCGAGGAGGTCGACATCGACATGGGGCGCAGCGCCTGCCTCGATCCTGAGTACTTGCGTGTGCGAGACACCGACCAGCCGGCCGACGTGCCGCGTACTCACGCCTGTGGCGACCCTGGCCTCGCGCAGATCCTGGCCGATGCGGACGAGGAGGTACTGCGCCCGCCTCGCGCCTCGACTTGCGGCGGTCTCCCACGTGGGCATTCGGGGAGTGTGTCCGCTTGGCCTCACCCGGCGCTTATCCGCCCTTGGAACGTCCCGATGTGCCGACTGAACGCTGGTCGGTTGACCGTGCGGTTCAGGGACGGCCTGGGCTATCAGATGGAACCGGACGGCGTTCCAGACGACCGTTCAAGGCGCACGCTTCCCGGCTCGCCGTTCACTTGGAACATGTGAGGTTCCAGGGTGGCGGAAGCCGGGCGCCACGGCCGGTTGCGGTTTCCCAGGTGGGCATGTCGCCGAGTCTGTCGAGCGGCCCTCACCCCCGGCTTATCGGCCGTTGGAACCTCCCCATGTGCCAAGTGAACGTCGACATGCCGGTGGGACGCTTGGCGAGGCCTGGATCGACCCTCTGGCCGTCGATCGGAACCTCGCACTGTTCCGAATGACCGATTTGAGCCTCGAGTCGCCGGCTTGCCGTTCAGTCGGAACATGTGAGGTTCCGCGGGCCGGTGGGATGGGTGGACCCCGCGCGTAGAATCGACAGTCTCCGACCCGCCCGGGCCGGTGCGCGGAGGACGCCGACATGCAGCACGCCTTCCTGATCGAGCTCAAGGACAAGCCCGGTGCGCTGGCCGACGTGGCCGAGGCCCTCGCCGCGAAGGGCATCAACATCACGGCCGTCAGCGGTGCGACGCTGTGGCGACCAGGGCCGGATCGCCGTCGCGACCGACGACAACGCCCAGACACGCGCCGCGCTCGCCGACCTGGACTGCACCTTCGAGCAGAAGGAGGTCTCGGTCACGAGCATGTCCCATCAGCCGGGCAGCCTCGCCAAGGCCGCGCGCCAGCTGGCCGACGCGGGCGTGAACATCGAGGCGTTGCTGATCCTCGGCGCCGAGGGCCAGCAGGTCGAGGTCGGCTTCGTGACGAGCGACCCGGTCAGTGCCCGGAACGCCCTGGCGCACGCGGGTTCGGCCAGCGGGTAGCTCCGGCAGCAGCCGGCCCCGGTCAGGCGGGCGGATCGCCCGCCGTCACGACGCGTACGCCGATGTGGTGGTCCTGGTAGGTCGGCGGGTCCTCGAAGTGGCGGTACGCCGAGCGTGCCACGTACGGGACCGCGCCCCACCAGCCGCCCTTCTCGACCTTCTTGGAACCGACCTCGGGGCCGGTCGGGTCGTCGCGGACCTCCTGCCTGTAATACGTGCCCGAGTACCAGTCGGCGACCCACTCCATGGCGTTGCCGGCCATGTCGTGCGCCTTGACCCAGCTCGCGCCGTCGGGATACGAGCCGACCGGCGTGAGCTCGGTGCTGTCGACGACGTTGGCCTTGGCCGGATCCCACTCGTCGCCCCACGGGAAGATGACCGATGACGGACCGCGCGCGGCGTATTCCCACTGGGCCTCGGTCGGGAGCGCGCCGCCCCGCCAGGCGGCATATGCCTCGGCCTCGTACCAGGTGATGCACACCCGTGGATTGGTGGGCTCGGCATCGACGCAGGCCGCCGGCAGCGCCGACGCATCGACTGACGACAGCCATGCCCAGCCCTCCTCGGACCACAACGCCTCGGTCGTGTAGCCGCCGTCGTTCACGAACGCCTGGTAGTTCTCGTTGGTGACCTCGGTCGCGTCGATCCAGAACCCGGTCGAGATCGCCACCTCGTGCTGTGGCCGCTCGGCCGGGAGTTCGAGGCGCGCCCACGTGGGCGGTGCCAGCTCGCCGGTCGGGTCCGTGTCGTCGGTGCCCATCAGGAACGTGCCGGGCGGCACCCACACTTGGGAGATGCCGTGCTCGTCGGTGCGCTCGATACCGGCGGTCGGGTCGAGCGTCCGCGCTTCCGAGGCCGACGGGGACGGCGCAGTCGTTGGCGAGGGAGCCGCGGTCGCGCTGGCGATGACGCTTGCCTGTGGTTCTGCGGCGGATGGTGATCGAGGCGGCGCCGCACAGCCCGCCAGAGCGACCGTGATCAATAGTGCGCCGACCCGCGACACGACTCGCTCCACCATCGATGTCCTCCCTAGACGAGGTGTCTCGGGCCCCCGACGGCCCGTCGGACCGCCCGGTTCCCGCAGAACATGGTGCGCCCGGACACCGAAAGTGCCATCAGACCGCACCGGACCGTCACGGACAGCCCACGAGGACGGCACGATACGCGGGACCCGCGACACGGTCCCGCATCTCCCTGTGGGACCGGGCCCCCCAACCGGTCTCCCGGCGGCGACGGTGCTTCGGCCCCGTCGCCGCCGTTCTCGTCCCGGATCGCGTTACGCCGGTTCGAGATCGGCTTCCGACGCGACGAGCGACTCCCGCATCGCCGTGTACGCCAGGATCGCCAGCGCGACGAGCAGCGTGACGCCCATGACCGGCGCGCCGATCCGCTTGAGCTCGGCCGTGCCGACGATCAGGCCGATCGCGAACACCAGCAGCCCGAGGTTCACGCCCCAGAAGACGAGCTGGCCGATCCAGCCGCGGCGCACCTCGGCCCGCAGCACGAGCACGGACAGCAGCCCGATCGCGATGTTGGTGATGACCCCGATGTACGTCGCGTGGTCGCTCGCCAGCAGGACGCCGACGGGTGCGGCGGGGTCGGTCGGGTCGATCCCGGTCGAGATGACCACGAACACGACGTACATGAACATCACCATCGCCCCGACGACCCAGATCGACGACGCCGCGAAGTGGCGGATCGGCTCGGCGGACGCCCAGCTGATGCGGAGCGAGCGCGGCCAGATCCGGACCACGAACAGCACCACAGCGATGAGCTGGGTCAGCAGGTAGATGCCGCCGCCGGCCTGTTCGGCGCCGAACATCAGGCTGACCGAGATGATGAGGCCGCCGAGGAACAACGCGCCGACCTGGACGAGCCCGAGCCGCGGCCTGTCCCGCGTCCCGAGGATCCGCCACTCGATGAGCCCCATCGCCGTGAGGATCAGGTATCCGAACGTCATCGCGCTGGCGTGCGCACCGACCGAGTTGCCCGGCACGATCGTGACGCCGGCCGCGAACTGGACCTGGAGCAGCACGCCGATGAGCGCGCCGTACCCGAACGTCGTTAGACCCAGCACGACGGCCAGCTGGGGCAGCGTCCGCTCGCTGCCGAGGTAGGTCTGCCAGACCCATACGAGCAGCCAGGCGATCGCGATCAGCAGCGCGACGCCGCCGATGGCGCGGAACGCAAAGTTGCCGGTGTAGAACGCGACGACGTAGATCGGCACGAGGACCGCGAGGGCGATCATCAGCCGGCGGTCGGCCGCCCGGAAGAGCAGGAACGTCGAGGCCACGATGGCCAGCGACAGCCAGCCGACCGTCCCCGCGTGCACGTGGGTCAGCAGCTGGTTGCGGTCGAACTCGACCGCATCGGCGCCGTTGAGGATGCCGATGACGATGTTCACCACGAATACCGCCATCGCGACCAGGTAGAGATCGCGCGCCGCCACCACCCACGCCGGCACGCCACGTCCGCTGTCCATCGACTCCCTCCGAGTGGCCGGTCTTCGACTGGGCTGAGCTGTGACCGGACTCGCGCTGAGTATGCCCGGCTCAGTCGCTCCTGATCGACCACGCCGCGATGATGAGCAGGGCGACCCCGGCGACGATGATGGCCGCGGTCGTCGACACCCGATCGGCGAGCGGGCCGGCGATGAGCGTCGGGACGAGCGAGCCGATGCTGACGATGGAGGCCAGGACACCGAAGACGCGGCCGCGGACATCGGCCGGTGCCGACTCGGTGAGATTGGTCTGCGCGGTGACCGATGTGACCGCGTAGGCGGCGCCGGCGATGATCGCCGCCCCGATCACGATCGGCAGCGCACCGACCGGCACGCCGGCTTCCCGCAGCGTCCCGTCCAGCCAACCGCCGGCCGCCAACGCCGCCGTCACCAGCCCGAGCACGACCAGCCCGCCCTCGGACAGGCGGCGGCGCGGGATGTCCCCGCCGAACAGGCGCAGCCCGATGACACCAACCACGACGCCGATGCCGAGCGGGATGACGACGACCGCGAGCTGTTCGGGCTCGAGCCCGACCGTCACCGCCAGCGACGGACCGAGCACGCCCAGGACGCTGGCGACCGACGTCGCCGTCGCCAGCAGGACGATCGGCCGGCTGATCTTCGAGTCGTGTCGCACGACCGCGAAGCCGTCGCGCAGCTGCTCGAGCGGCTCGCGCAGGGAGCTGCGACGCTCGCCCGCCTTGGCCGGCACCGGCGGGGCGCTGGGGAGGCCGATGCAGGCGAGGCTGGCCGCCACGTAGAAGGCGGTGACCACCACCAGCACGAACGAGGGCCCGGCGATCGTCACGAGCAGCGGGCCGAGGAAGGCGAAGCCGACCGCGAACGAGCCCTGGAGCGTCAGGTTGAAGATGCTCATCGCGGTCTCGAGCTGCGCCTTGGGGACGACCCGCGGGATCATCGACCCCTCGGCCGGCGTGAGCGCCACGCTCATGAGGCTGACCCCGAGGTTGAGCGCGAGGACGAGCGGGATGTTGGCACCGGCCAGGGCGAGGCCGGCGGTCAGCGCGGTCCGGACCAGGTTGGGGACCACCAGCGCCCAGCGCAGGTCGAGCCGGTCGACGACCACGCCCGCGAACGGCGACAGCACGATCTGCGGCAGCACGAACGACACGAGGAGCGCGCTGACCGCGCTGTTGGACCGGGTCGACGAGAAGACCAGCACGGTCAGCGCGTAGAGCGCCATGTTGCCGCCGATCTGGTTCGCGGCCTGGATGAACCAGAGCCGGGCGAAGACCGGATCTCGGACGATGCTGCGTGTGCCGGCGGCTTCGGTCGTCACCGTCGGGGAGTCTAGGGGACCGCCGGGGCGAAGGAGAGGAGTCTCGGGCGCTACGACCCCCAGTCGCGCGCCCGAGCCCCTCCGGGTCAGTCGGTCGGATCCAGTCGGAAGTAGGTCCCGGTCGCGACGATGTGCTCGCGCGCCCGGCCATACAGGACCCGGAACGGCTGACGCTGGACCGCACGGTGGGCGTCGATGACCGCCGCCCGCTCCGCTCCGGGCGGGAGTTCGGTGGCACGAACGACGGTCATCGACCCATCGGGTCGGACGATCGTGCCCACGCCCGCATGGAGGAGATTGCGGACCCACTGGGCACGACGTCCGTTGGGATGTCCGATGTACATGGCGCCGTCGCGCTCGACGACGACCGCGAGGAACGCATGCTCGACGCCGGTACGGCGGCCGACGACGCGGATCTCCTGGACCGGCGACATCACGCCGCGGCGGTGCAGGCTGCGCATCAGCGGGGTCGGCGTGGTGGCGAACAGGAGCTCGAAGGTCCGTCGCGCCGCGGCCGAGCCGCCCGCCTCGGTGCCCGTGGATCCCGTCGTCATCGGCGTCATATCTAGTAGGGCGTCCGCGAGGCCCGAATCGTTCGAATTTCTTTGCGGGACGCCCTGATCAGGCCGGTTCGAACGTCCAGATGTCGACGTCGACCACGGGCTCGAACCCGATCGCCTGGTAGATCCTGTTCGAGGTCGGGTTGGCGAGGTCCGTGAACAGGAAGACGTAGCGGCGGCCCTGGTCGAGCTGCGCCTGGCTGGCGGCCGCGGTCACGGCGCTCGCGAACCCATGCCTGCGGTCCTCGGGCGGCGTGTACACCGGCCCGATGCGGATCCCATTGGGGGTCGGTCCGGTCACCGCGGCCATCGAGACCGGCCGGCCGTCGTGCTCCCACAGGTGGAAGACCCGGCTCCCGCTCCGAAGCGCACCGTCGACGAGGTCGCTGGTCCGCTCGGGCTCGGGCCGGTCGAGCGCCTCGGCGAGGAACGCGCCGACCCACGCGATCAGGAGGTCGCGATCCGCTGACGTTGCCAGGCGGGTCGTGCCCGGCACGTTGTCCGGGGGGACGATCCGCTCCGCGCGGTAGACCCGCTCGGCGATGGACCGCTGGCTCGTCACCGCGTGGCGCTCCGCCCACAGGCTTGCGAAGGCCGCGGCGACCTCGACCGGCGCGGTGACGCCCGGGACGTGGACGCGGCCGCGGTCGAGGTCCGCGGCGAGGGCCGGGATGGCTGCGGGATCGTCGACCAGAGAGACGACGATGTTGTACGGCGGGGTCATCAGGGCCGCCGCGACCACGTCCTCGTCCCGTCGGACCGCGGCGAAGTACGGCGGCGCGGTCATGCGTCGCTCGGGGTCGGTGATGAGCGTCGCGGCGATCCCGAACAGCAGGTTGTGCTCGGCCTCGCGGTCGGCGAGGAACGGCCCGGCCGTGTCGAGGAACGCCTGGGCATCGTCGAGCCGCTCGACGCGGAGCGCCGGATCCGACATCGGGCGAGTCTACGCGGCGACGAGCTCCCGATCCGCGGCCACGGCCCTGGCTGCCCGTTCCTGGCGCCAGGCCGGCAGGTACAGCGGCGCGGCGATCGCACAGATGATGCCGCCCACGATCATCGCGATCGACACGCTCGTCGACGTCGGCGAGGACCGCCAGCAGGAGGGCCCCGAGCGAGCCGGCCGGCTGGGCGACCATCGAGTTCATCGACAGCACGGTCGTCCGATGCGATCCCTCGACCTGCCGGTGGAGCAGCGTCATGTGCATCGGGTTCGACGCCCCGTGGGCGACGTAGCAGCCGAGGTACGCGGCCACCACGCCGATCGGACCGGCGATGACGCCCATCGCGACGATCGTCAGGCCCTGGACGATGCGCAGCGCGGCCGCCGAGCGGGCGACGCCGATCCGCCGGCTCACTGCGACGATCCCTGCCGCACCGGCCGCCGAGGCGAACCAGGCCGCCGCCCCGACCGGGCCGAGGATCACTGCGGCCGCGTCCGTGCCGCCGACGAGCTCGGACAGCCGGATCGGGAAGAGGCTCTCGAACGTGACCATCGAGAAGCCCCAGAACAGCTCGACCAGCACGATGCACCGCAGCACGCGGGACGACCGCAGCAGCCGGAGTCCCTCGCCGATGACGGTCGGCACGGCCCGCACCGAGGCCGCGACGGCGCGTCGATCGCGCGCTCGCGGGACCTCGGTCATGAGCAGCGCCACCGCGACGAGGTGGACGCCATGGAGCGCCAACGCCACGAGCAGCGGCGGCAGCAACGGGTCCATCCCGGCCACCGGCTTGGCCGCGACGAGGGCCCCCGACGCCAGCGCCCCGACCGCGATCGCCACGCTGAGCATGGCCGTGCCACGGCCGAGGCCGTGCTCGATCTCGGCGGCCGGGTCGGCCGCCAGCGTCGCGTCGACGTACCACGCCTCGAGGGGACCGGAGTCGAGCGCCCGATACACGCCCTGGAGCATCATCGCGACGACGAACAGGCCGACCGAGTCGGCGATCGTGAACAGCCCCATCGACAGCGAGCGCGACGACGCCGGCGAGCAGCAGCACCGGTCGACGGCCGAGCGCATCCGACAGGCCGCCGGTCGGCAGCTCGAGTGCGAGCACGACGAGGCCCTGGACCGCGAACACGAGGCCGATCTCGGTCAGCGACAGCCCGCGCGACAGCGGCACGAGCACGAAGATCGGGAGGAGCAGCCCGACCGGCAGCCAGCGCAGACCCGTCAGGACCAGGTAGCGGCGGCGAGCCGACCGGGCGTCGAGGGCGGTCATCGCCTCGGCTCGTCGTGGGGGATCGTGTGGTGGAACACCTCGACCGTCCGGGCGTCGGGATCGCCGGGGGAGGGGTCGCGGTAGCGCTCGATGAGGGCCTGCAGCTCGGTCTCGAACGCCGCCAGCTGGGCCGGTGTGACCCGCACCGCCGCATCACCCGACTCGGCCGCGGCCCGCCAGTCGAGCGACCAGCCGGGGGACTCGTCGAGCCACGCCTCGTAGCGCTCGACGAACGATCGCAGGTAGTGCCGCCGCAGCCAGTCGCTCGCGGCCTCGGCCTCGGGGTCACCGGCGACGTCGCGCTCCGTCCAGCCGTGGCTCTGCGTCGCCGCGCGCCACCATCGCTCGCGGCCGCGTCCGTCGTCGGTCTCCTCGACCAGGCCGACCGAGGCCAGCTTGCGGAGGTGGTAGCTCGTCGCCCCGGTGTTGGTGTCGAGTGCCCTGGCGAGGGCAGTGGCGGTCGCCGGACCACCCATCCGCAACGACCCGAGCAGGCGCGATCGGAGCGGGTGGGCGAGGACCCGCAGGGCGGTCGCGTCGAGGTGGATGGTCGTGAACGGCTGGCTCATGTCGTCCGCCACCGTAGCATGCACAGAAGTTATGCACAAGTATTGTGCATGACGTGGCGACGCACGCGCTCACCAGCGATGCCGCGCTGGAGTATCGTTGCTGGCCAGGATGATCCTGCGCATCGTCTTCGGCCGATTCCCGGCCGGCATCGACGCCGACGCCCTCGTGGAGCTCCGCGGCCGGCTCGCGCGCACGGCTCGGGATGTGCCCGGCCTCGACAGCATGATCGTCGGCGCGCGCCGCTCGCAGACCACTCGACGCCGACGCGCCCATCGAGGCCGCCATCGTCACGGTCTGGCAGGACGCGACGCTCATGGCCCGAGCGACCGGCGTCGACGAGCAGGACCGGTTCCTCGGGTCCCGCCTCGCGTCTCCCGCTCGAGGTCGACGCGGCGGTCCACTACGAGATCGTCGGTCGCACGTTCGCGGCGCTCCCGCCCGAGACCGCCGCCTACCTGCGGCTGTTGACGCTGCGCGCCCGGCCCAACGAGGAGGCCCGGCTCATCGAGACGCTGCGCGACCAGCAGACGCGGTTCGTCGACCTCGGACTCGTCGCGTCGCACCTCGGCCGCCGCGTGGTCGGCCAGGAGTGCGAGGCCGTCACGGTCGGGGTCTGGCCGGACCGCGCCACGATCCGCAAGGCCACCGGCGGCCGGCCGGAGCGCCCGCTCTTCGCGCAGGACCTCGCCGACTGGAGCGACCGGTTCCACCTCGAGACGTACGACGGCATCGAGATCGCCCCGCGACTGCCCGCCGCCAGCGGCCCGCCGATCTACGTGATCGACGAGGACCTGCGGATCGTCGACATCACGGCCGCGGCCGCGGCGGCCATCGGCTGGCCCTCGGAGGACCTGGTCGGGCGATCCGTGCTGGACATCTCGCTCGCCGACCCGGAGGTCCGCGAGGAGCCGTGGCGGACGCTCCTCCACGATGGCCGCGTCAGCGGTGAGGGGCCGTGGCTCGTGCCCGACGCCGGCGCCGTCTACATCCGGTACATCGCCCAGCGCGACGTGCCGATCGCCGGTCGACACACGGTCCTCGTCCACCGCTGGCACGAGCCGGTGCCGACCAGCGACGATCTCGGGTCGGCGCTCGCTGCGGCCTTCCCGTCACGTCTCCGGTCGGACGCGATCGCCGCCGACATGCCCTGAGGGCCGGTCGGGCGAATCCACGGCATACTCCGCACCGACCGCCATGACCACCCCCGTGCGACCCCGCCACCGCGCGCTCCTCACGCTGCTCGCAGGCGTCACGATCGCCGCGACGGCCTGCACGCCCGGCCAGCAGGACACCCCGACCCCGGGTGCGACGCTCGCATCGGGCCCGACTGCCGACCCGGCGACGAGTCCTCGCACGACGACACCCCCGTTGGCGGCGCTCCCCGACCCGACCCCGACCCCGACTCCCACCGCGACCGCGTCGCCCGCACCACCGACCCCCACCGCCACACCGAAGCCACCCACACCGAAGCCCCCGGAACGGAAAGCCTTTGCGATGAACCTCGCGCGGCGCGGCGATTTCGTCGCGCAGCACACATTCGAGTGGTGCGTCGGGGCCAGCCTGCAGATGGCGCTCAACATGGCGACCGATCAGTCGCGCACGTCGAAGACGGACCAGGGACGCCTCTGGGCGATGGCCCGGGACCGCTCGTTCAGCCCGTTCGGCGGCGCCAATCCCCGCGGCTGGGTGGCGACGCTGAACGAGCTCGGCGTCGGCCCGTACGTGCTGGTCAGCCTGCCGACCTTCGACGAGGCGATCCACACGGCCGCTGCCGCGATCCGGCGGACGAGGCGACCGGTCGGCCTCGTGATGTGGCGCGGCCGGCACGCCTGGATGATGAGCGGCTTCGAGGCGACCGCCGATCCCCGCCACTTCGACGATTTCGCCGTCAAGCGAGTCCGAGTCCACGATCCGCTCTACCCCCACGGCAGTTCGGTCTGGGGTCGCAGCCCACGGCCCAACAGCCTCGTCTCGCTGGCGACGCTCGGCAAGCAGTACGTCATCCGCGACCGCGGCCGGGTGAACCTGGGGGTGCCACCCGGGTACCTGCTCGTCCTGCCCCTGGTCGGCGACGCGTGACCGCGACGGCGGCGACGACGAGCGTGGAGGTGCCCGGCGCGCGCATCCACGTGGTCGATGACGGATCGCGGAGCGACCCACCGGTCGTGCTCCTCCACGCCGGGATCGCCGACCTGCGCAGCTGGGACGGGCTCGTCCCGCTGCTGGTCGCCGGCGGGTATCGCGTCGTCCGGTTGGATTCCCGCGGGGCGGGTGCGACGACCAGCGAGCCCGTCCCGTATTCGAGCGTCGATGACCTGCTCGCGGTGCTCGACACGCTGGGCATCGGTCGGGCGGCCCTGGTGGGCAACTCGATGGGCGGCGTGGCCGCCTTCGACACCGCGATCAGCGCCCCGGAGCGCGTCGTCGCCGTGGTCGGCGTCGCCGCCGGCCTCGGCGGCTTCGATGGCGGCTCGACGCCGCTCGAGGACGAGCTGTTCGCGGAGATGGACCGCCTGGAGACGGCCGAACCGCCCGACCCGGCGGTTATCGCCGAGATCGATGCGCGCGTCTGGGTCGACGGCCCGGGGCAGCCGAGCGACCGCGTGCCCGCGGCGACCCGTGAGCTCGTGCTCGAGATGGACGCGAACGGCTACGCGCCCGGTCGGGAGACCGGCGATCGGATCCGGCTGCAGCCGCCGGCCGTCGGCCGGCTCGCGGAGCTGCGCTGCCCGGTCCTGGCACTCGCCGGCGACCTCGACGTGTCGGAAGTGGCCGTCACGGCCCGGTACCTCGAGGCAAACGCACCGGACGCACGGGCGATCGTGTGGCCCGACGTCGCGCACATGATCGGGATGGAGGTCCCCGACCGGCTGGCGGCAGCGATCGTCGAGTTCCTGGCACCGTTGCCGCGGTGGTCGTGACGCGACGTCTCGTCATCGGCCTGATCGCGGTGCTGGTGGCGGGCTGTGGCGGCATGACGCCGAGTGGACCGACCGGCAAGCCATCGCTGCTCGAGAGCGCCGCGGCCACGGTCCGCCCGACCCCGGTCCCCATCCCAAAGCACGAGGTCTACGGCTACGTGCCGTACTGGGAGATGGATGCCACCATCGCCAGCCACGTCGCAGCGACCGACCTCACGACGCTCGCGCTGTTCTCCGTGACGCATCGGCGCGACGGCGGGCTCGACGACCAGACCGGGCTGGGCCGCATCCGCGACCGCGTCGGACGCGACCTGATCCGAGCGGCCCGCGACAATGGGAGTCGGGTCGAGATCGTGTACACGAGCTTCGGCGCGACCAAGAACCGCCGGTTCTACGACGACCCGGCGGCACAGGAGCGCTGGATCGGCGAGATCGTCGGCCTCGTGGAGGAGCTCGATCTCGATGGCATCAACGTCGACGTCGAGGCCCTGCCGCTCGACCTCGTCGCGGCCTACGGCGGGTTCGTCGGCCGGCTGCGGACGGCCCTGCGCGATCGACGACCGGACGCCCAAGTGTCGGTCGCGACGCAGGCCAACGAGGTCGGTGCCGCCATGGCCGCCGCAGCCGGCGCGGCGGGCGCCGATCGCATCTTCCTGATGGGCTACGACTATCGGACGCCACGCGGCCAGCCCGGTGCGTCGGCCCCGCTCGACCGGCTCGACGGCGAGGTCGAGGATCTCGTCTGGTCGCTGGACCTGTATGCCCTGCTCGGCGTACCGAGCGACCGGCTGCTCCTCGGGCTGCCGCTGTACGGCAACACGTGGCCGGTCATCGGCCCCGGCTACCTGGCACCGTCCAGCGGCCGGGGCGATGCGTGGGTGCCGCGCCGGAATCTCGAGGTCCTCGGCGCCCCGACCTTCGCCCCGACCTTCGAGCCGACCGAGAGCGTCGAGTTCTACACCCTGCCGAGCGACTATGCGCCGCCCGATGCCACGTCGAGTGGCGTCGCGGCGAGTCCCGAACCCATCGCCTGGGACGCGGTCTACTACGACTCGCCCCGCAGCCTGACACCGAAGCTCCGGCTGGCCGACCAGCGGGGCCTGGCCGGCGCAGGGTTCTGGGCGATCGGCTATGAGCGCGGGCTCCCGGATTACACCGACCTGATCTCGACGTTCCGCGCGGGCGACCTGCCGGCCGACTGACGGATCATCCGAAGGGAGGAGGGGCCGATGCCCACGATCGAGGACCACCTGCGCGAAGCGGTCCGGTTGGCGACCGCCAACGCGAACGCCGGTCAGTTCCCGTTCGCCGGGCTCGTCGTCGCCGATGGCGGGGCGGGCGAGGTCCTCGCGACCGGTGTCAACACGTGCCGACGCGACGCCGATCCCGCCGCTCACGGAGAGGTCGAGGCGATCCGGGCGGCATGCCGGCGCCTCGGGCGGTTCGACCTGTCGGGCACGATCGTCGTGTCGAGCTGTCATCCCTGCCCGATGTGCCAGGCGATCGGCGGCCTGACCGGCGTCGGGCGCATCGTCTACGCGGCGACCCGGGCGCAGGCGGCCGCCGGTGGCTTCGGGTTCTCGCCGGTGATGGAGACGGCCGCGGACCGGGCGGACGGCACGTTCGTCCCGATCGAGCACGTCGAGATCGACGAGGCGTCGGCGCCATTCGACGCGTGGCTCGCCAGCGGGCACCCGTTCAAAACGCAGGCCCGCCCCGTCCACGAGACCCGGCTGGCCGTGACAGCCGAAGACCAGCCGGGGGCCGTCGCCTTCTACCGCGACGTGCTGGGACTGCCCCAGCTCGCCGACTGGTCGTCGCCCGAGGGTCGCGTCGTCGTCCTCGATGGTGGGCGGGCGACCCTCGAGCTGATCGACGAGGCACAGGCCGGGCTGATCGATCGTGTCGAGGTCGGTCGCCGGGTCGCCGGCCCGCTGCGGGTCGCGCTCGCGGTCGACAATTCGGCGATGACGGCCGATCGCCTGACCGCGGCTGGCGCGTCGATGCTGGGCGACGGCGCGATCGAGACCCCGTGGGGCGACCGGAACGTGCGGCTCTCGGCCCCGGCCGGCCTCCAATTGACGCTCTTCAGCACGTCCGACTGACGAAGGACCGGCTGCAGCCCGATTGCAACCGGTTTGCAGTCGGCTGACCGCAACGTTCCGACCACGGCACCCGCACAAGGGTGCGAACAACGGAGGTCAGAACAATGGTCAGCCAGGGACAGACGGTCGCAACCGGTCAGGATCAGCCTCGCAAGCTGATCGAGTTCTTCATCGTTGCCGTGGCCGGCGCGGCCATCGCGATCACGCTCGCGTGGGCGGTGTTCGGCGCCTCGTCGCCGAGCGTCGCGGCTCCGGCGCATACCACGATGCAGGTTCTGCAGGAGCCGGGTCTGCTCGACCAGCGGGCCGGCGAGCGCGGCGGCAGTGTCGTCGTCGTCATCCCGTCGTCCGAGAGCACGATCAACGGCATGGTCGAGCATCGGCGGGGCGAGATCGGTGGCACGGCTCCGGCACCGAAGCAGACCGGCACGAACGGGTTCAACGGGTTCGGCAACACCGGCTATCCCGCCGCTACGTGGCCCGCGCTTCAACACGGCGAGCTTGAGTGATCCGCCGACTCCAGACGCATCTCAGAACGGCCGGCCTGGGGGGGCCGGCCGTTTCGCTTGCCCGCCGCGTTCAGACCAGCGGTGCGACCTCGGTCGCGAACCGCTCGCACTGTGCTGCGAGTGCCGCTGGGTCGGGCTCGTCGAACCAGACCGCCAGGTGTTCCACGCCGAGGTCGGCGAAGGCGCGGACCTCGGCGGCCATCTCGTCGGGCGTACCGCGGATCGCGTAGGCGTGTCCGCTCGCGGCGCCGAACTCGGTCCACGCACGGACGGTCAGCCACGGCATCGGACGACCGGCCGCCTCGGCAGCAGCGCGGATGACCGGGACGCGCTCGGCGTACTTCGCCGCGCTCGTCGCGCTCGAGTGGTAGCCGTCGGCCAGCCGGCCGGCTCGCCGCAGCGCCGGTTCGGCCCGGCCCCCGACGACGATCGGCAGCGACCCGCCCTGCTCGGGGAGGGGAGCGAACGCAACGTCCTCGAGCTGGTGGAAGCGCCCGTGGAACGGCGACGTCGCGCCCGACCACAGGTGGCGCCACAGGGCGATCGTCTCGTCGAGATAGGCGCCCCGCACGTGGAAACGGTCGCCGACGCCGAGGTTGGCGTACTCGGTCTCGTTCCAGCCGCCGCCGATCCCGGCGACCACGCGGCCACCGGTCAGGGCATCGAGCGTCGCGAGCTCCTTCGCGAGGATCACCGCGTTGCGCTGCGGTACGACGATGACGCTCGTCCCGAGTCGCACCCGGGCGTAGCGGGCGCCGACCCACGCCAGGCTGAGGATCGCCTCGTAGATGCGGCCGTACTCGCTCGCGTCGGCCGTCGGGACCGCGATGTGATCCGTGGTCCACACGGTCGTCCAGCCGAGCCGCTCGGCGGTCTCGGCCGCCGCCTCCATGCCCTCGCGGGAGGCGCCGTCGCGGAAGTTGGGCAGGCACAGGCCGTATTCCATGCCCCGAATGGTAGGTGCTACATTCGGGCCGATGGACAGCCGCGGGCTCATCGCCGGCTACCGGGTCGGTCTCGCCCTACTGACGATCGTGGTGATCGTCGCCCAGGCCATCGAGCTGATCTCGAAGGGCACGTTCGTCCCGGGCAACTTCTTCAGCTACTTCACGATCCAGAGCAATCTCATCGCGGTCGCCGTCTTCCTCGTCGGCGCCGCGCGCGGCGGACGCCGCGGCGGGACCTGGGACCTGGTGCGTGGCGCCGCGGTCGTGTACATGACGGTGACCCTGGTGGTCTTCGCCCTGCTCCTGAGCGGGACGAACGTCGACACCGCGATCCCATGGGTGAACACGGTCGTCCACCAGATCATGCCGCTGGCCGTCATCGCGGACTGGCTGATCGACCCGCCGACGCTGCGGATCTCGGTCCGCACCAGCCTGGTCTGGCTGGCGTATCCGTTGGCCTGGACGAGCTACACGCTCATCCGTGGGGCACTCGTCGGCTGGTACCCGTACCCGTTCCTGAACCCAGCCAACGGTGGCTACGGATCGGTGGCCATCAACGTCGTCGCGATCCTGGCGTTCGGGATCGTGGTCTGCGCGCTGGTGGCATGGATCGGGACCGCGCTGGGGTCGCGTCGAGGCACGCAGAGAGCCACTGCAAGGCGTCTGAACGACCGGGCCCTTGACCCGCGCATCCCGCTAGTCGAGGTCGCGGAGCAGCTCCGCCAGCATCAGCGCGTTCGTCGCGCCGTAGTTCGCGTAGCAGTTGTTGAACAGGACGTGGGTCTGGGCCGTCTGACCCGCCGCCTCGCGGACGCGCGGCACCCACTCCTCGAGCTCGTCCTCGTCGTACAGGTAGCGGAAGCGCTCGACGGTCTTGATGTTCCGGGCCTCCCACGTCTCGGTGCGGCGGCCGTGGAAGCGGACCACGGCGAGATCGGGCGACGTCGCCGCGACGATCGGCGGGACGCTCGACTTGAAGCCCTGCGGGCCATCGACCATCACCAGCGGGATCTGCCGGTCGCCGAGGAACGCGAGCGTCCGCTCGATGTTCTTCTCGTTGAACCAGGTGGCGTTCCGGAACTCGACCGCCGGGGTCATGCCGACCCGGCGCAGCCGATCGACGGCGTCCTCGATCGTGTCGCGGTTCTCCGACGAGGTGAAGAACCACGGGGTACTGGAGCAGGATCGAGCCGAGCTGCCCGGCGTCGGCGAGCGGCTCGAGACCGTCGGCGAACCACGCCCAGACGTCGTCCCTGAGGTCGTCGGGCAGGTCCTTCGCGTAGATCCGCGCCTTCTCGGCGATCTCGCCCGGGAGGGCCTCGCGGAGGTCCTTGGGCAGGCGCTTGGTCTCGGTCGGCTGGCCGGTCATCAGCGCGTGGGCCTTGATGTCGAACGTGAAGTCGGGCGGCGTGCGCTCGACCCACAGCTCGGACGTGCGACGCGACGGCAGCGAGTAGTAGGTCGCGTCCACCTCGACCAGCGGGAACCGCGAGGCGTAGTACTGCAGGCGCTCCTCGGCCGAGTCGGCGCCACTCGGGTAGAAGACGCCCGACGCGGTCATCGTCGGGTCGGTCCACGACGCCGTGCCGATGCGGATCGTGCCGCCGCCGGCGACGTCGAACGGCTCCGCGGCCACGTCCGGCAAACCGTCGAAGGTCGCCGCCGCGGCGTCGGCGCCGGGGTCATGGGGCGTGTCGGTCATAGCCTCAGGGTAGCGCCGGTCGTACGATCGGCGGATGAGCGATGGACCGTCCCGTTCGATCGAGCTGCGGATCGAGATCGTCGACGACGAGGAGCTGGCCGAGCTCGAAGCTGCGCTGCTGAAGGCTCGTTCCGCGGAGCTGGGCGAGGTGCGACGACGGAACGTGCGCCTCACCGCCGGGTATGGCGATGCGACGACCCGCGAGGTGCTCGACGACGAGGGCCGCCGCGCCCGGATCCGGTACGAGGTGCTGTCGCGCCTGCTGGAGGGGCTCCGCACCGGCGGCTGATCAGCTCGGCCTTGGTCCGGTCGATTCTGCTGCCACCAGCCGAATCGGGGCTACAGGCGGCACAACGTCGAGCGACCGAGCCATCTCGTGCACGCGCTCGCCCTGTGATCGAGGTTCGAAGCGTCTTATGCGTTTCGATGCCGCGATCCGTCTGATCCCAGCAGAACCGTGGCGCACACGGAGTTCGGGCGGCCGCGGACTTCCGTACCAGCGACCTACCGAAGATGGGCGGCCTTGACGGATAGGGTCGTCGGGTAGGAAGGTCAGGCACGACCCAGCCCCCGTCGCCGGCGAGCTCACCCGATGCCGGCGCCCGATGAGACTCCATGCCCGACCGTCTTCCGCGCCCTCCCCACGGCCGTCCCCACGCCTGGTCGATGCCCATGCGCGCGACCGCCGTCGCGCTGTTCCTCGTGGCGGCGATGGTCATGCCGGCCGCGGCCGCTGATCCGAGCCCCTCGCCCGAGGCGTCCCCGTCTGCCGAGCCGACAGCGTCGCCCGAGGCGAGTCCGTCGCCCAAGGCGAGCCCGCCACCGAGCCCCTCGCCGTCCGGATCGGTCCTGACGCCGACGGACCCGCCGACGCCGGCGCCGCCCGAGCCCCTGCAGGTCGCCGCCGATCCGGTCCCACTCACCGTGTCGATGTCGCAGAGCGGCGTGAGCTACGACGCCGCGACGAATCGCGCTCGCGTCCAGGTGACCATCACGCCGACCGGGGCGACCGCGCCGTGGACCTACACGGTCGCCATCCGCGGCAGCACCGTCGCGTCGGGCTCGTCGTCGGCGGCGTCGGTGAACGTGACCGTCACCAACGAATGCTCGATCACGACCCAGAGCGTCACCGCGACCGTGACCGACACCGACGCCCGAACGGCGAGCGTGGCGGCGACGCTGGACCGGACGCTGTGCCCGCCGCCACCGAACTACCCGCACGCCCGCGACCGGATCCTGGCCGGACCGACGCTGACCGAGACGTCGTTCGTGGATCGCCTGCGGGCGGTCGGGTCACCGGCGCTTGGCGGAGGCTCGGACGATCTACCGCACGCTGGTGAGCGGTGGCGTCAACCCCGCCTTCGCGCTCGGCACGTTCCATGCCGAGAGCCACTCGGGCACGCGCGGGTACGCCACGGTCACGAAGAACTGGGGGAACATCCTCTTCTGGGACTGGACGACGGACTTCGGCGCGACCGCGTACCGGCCCGGCAACGGCTACACGTACGCCAGGTTCCCGTCGTGGCATCACAGCATCCGGGCCTACGTCGACCTGCTCCAGCGCTACGACCGGAGCGGCTACACGACCGTCAGCTCGGCTTCCGCGCACTGGCTCGGCACGATCGAGGGCAGCGAGCGCCACCTGCGCTACCTCAACAACATCACCGCGGTCATGCGCATCCTCCCCGACGACGCGATCCCCGTCATGACCGTCTTCACCGTGCCGTCGCGGAGCCGCGCGGCCGTCGCCGTCAGCTGGTCCGCGCGCGACAACCTCGCCGTCACGGCCTACCAGTTCCGGTATCGACCGGGGCATACCGGCGCATGGTCGGCGATCCAGACGTTGACCACCCGGAGCACGACCGTGACGCTCGCCGGTGGCTGGTGGACGATCGCCGTGCGGGCGACGGACGCGGCCGGCAACTACTCGACCTGGCGGTCCGACACCGTCTCCGTCGACGCGACGGCCCCGGTCATGACCGGGCTGTCGACGGCAGCCACCGTCGTCCGCACGATCGACGGCCGCATCGCCGCCCGCTGGTCGGCGACCGACGACCAGGGCGTGACCGGGTATCAGTGGCGTGCGACCCAGGCGCCCGGCACCGTCCCGGGCCCAGCGTGGTCGATCGCGACCAGCAGCCGTACGTTCGGCTTCCGAGTCGGGACGTGGGATCTGGAGGTGCGGGCGCGGGATGCGGTCGGGAACTACAGCGCGTGGCGATCGACGCGGGTCATCGTGCCGGCGGACGACCGTGCGTTCGCCTTCTCGGCGGGCAACGTGCGGGTCGACGAGCCGCCGCCGCGTATCGCGGCACGCTGACCGCGACGAGCGTCCAAGGGATCGCAGCTCGTCGCCACGAGCACGGACGGCACGGCGTTCTACCTGGTCGGGCGGGTCGGTCCGAGGTACGGGAAGCTGCAGCGTCACCGTCGACGGCGTGTCGACGATCGTCGACACCGGGTACTACCAAGGCGTGCGCGCGACGACCCGGCACGAACGGGTGCTGTTGTTCTCGGCGGCATCTGCGTGCCGGGACCGCACACGGTGACGATCACGGCCCTGGGCACCACCAACCGGCCGACGATCGCCCTGGACGCCCTCGACTTCCGCCGCTGACGACCCCGGTCGATACTCCGCTGGGGTATTGACAAAGGGGTTGACAAACGCCTCATCCGAGGGGCATACTTCCATGAACCGGGCTTGTCAAGACTTGACAGGCCCTCAGGTGTGTCCGGGACCATGCGGGTGGTCGACGGGCAGGAGTGGATCGGCATCGCGAGGTCGGCGGTGCCCCAGGAGTGGAAGTTGTCGGTCGGCGCCACAGCCGAAGTCAAGAGCAAGTTGTCGGTCGTCGACGTCGTCGGCGAGAGCGTCACCCTGAAGAAGGCGGGCACCACCTACAAGGGGCTGTGCCCGTTCCACGGTGAGAAGACGCCTTCGTTCGTCGTCACTCCCGTGCGCGAGTCGTGGCACTGCTTCGGCTGTGGCAAGGGCGGCGACATCTTCAGCTTCGTCATGGAGCGCGACGGGCTGTCGTTCCCCGAGGCGTTGCGCACGCTGGCCGGCAAAGCCGGGGTCGAGATCGACGAGCGCACCAAGCGCGAGGACGCGCGTCGTGCGCGGCTGCGCGGCGTGCTCGACACGGCGATCGCCTTCTACCACGCGGTCCTGACCGGCTCCAAGGCCGGCGAATCCGCGCTCACCTATCTCAAGGGCCGTGGCTTCACGGACGCGACCATCGAGGCCCACCAGCTCGGCTGGGCGCCGGCCGGCTGGGACGTGATGGCGCGCCAGCTGCAGGCCAAGCGCGACATCCGGCCGGACGAGCTCGTCGAGGTCGGCCTGGCCAGCCCGAGCCAGCGCGGCCGGGGCGTCATCGACAAGTTCCGCGCCCGCGTCCTGTTCCCGATCCGCGACCAGAACGGGCATGCGGTCGGGCTCGGTGGTCGGCTGCTGGAGGGGGAGGGACCCAAGTACCTCAACTCCCCGGCGACGCCACTGTTCGACAAGAGCCGCACGCTGTACCTCATCGACAAGGCCAAGGGGCCGATCCGCAGGAGCGGCCAGGCCGTCATCGTCGAGGGCTACACCGACGCGCTCATGGCGCACCAGGCCGGCTTCGACAACGTCGTGGCCAGCCTCGGCACCGCGCTGACGCCGAACCAGATCGGGCTGCTGACGCGCTACGCGAACCGCATCGCGCTCGCGTACGACGTCGACGCCGCCGGCGAGAAGGCCGGGACGCTGGGTGTGACCGCGCTGACCGGCCTGATCGGTCAGCTCCAGCGCGACGACTCCGGGGTCAAGCTCGAGGACGTCCGTGTCGTGCGGCTGCCCGACGGCAAGGACCCCGACGAGGTCATCCGCGGAGCGCCGGCCGACTGGGACGCGGGCATCGCGAAGGCCAAGCCGCTCGTCGAATACCTCATCGACCACCACGCGTCGCGCCACGACCTCAAGACGAGCTCGGGTCGCATCGGCTTCGTCGAGGCCGTCATGCCGGCCATCCGCGACATCGCCGATCCGCTCCGGCGCGACGAGGCCCTCCAGCAGGTCCGCCGCGTGTCCGGCGTCGAGGAGCGCGTGCTGCGCCAGGTCCTCGACCGGCGCATCGCGGCGGCGGGCGGTGCCGGTCCGCGGCGCGCCGACGACGCGCAGTCGCGCATCACCGCCGACGCCGTCCTCGCATCGCCGGATGCACTGCCGGTCGGCGACATCCTGCGCGCCGTCAGCCCGGTCGAGGCCGAGCTGCTCCGGCTGTTGCTGCTCCTGCCCGAGCAGCAGTTGCGCGTCGTCGACGAGCTCGGCCCGGACCAGCTGCCCAGCACGCTCGCGCGAGAGCTGTACCGGGCGATCGTGCTCGGCCGCGCACCGGACGACCACGGTGTCCACCCGGGGTTCGAGGTCGTGGCGTTCGTGAACGGGATCTCGGACGGCGAAGTCCAGTCGCTGGCGCAGGCCGTCATCGCGATGCCGAGCCCGGATCCCGACCCGCGCGAAGTCAACGGGCTCCTGCTCGACCTCGAACAGATGCAGCTGCGCGCCCGCAGCGACTACAACGAATCGGCCCTCAGCGAAGCGGAACGGGCCGGTGACCGGGAGGCGGTCGACCGCCTCCAGCTCGAACGCCGCCAGATCAATGAAGCGCGTCGATCGCTCGATCGACGCCGTGACCAGACTCGATTGCTCGCCCGGCCGGCAGCGGCCGTGCGCGCCTGACACCAGGAACCGAAGGAGGAGTCGATGCCCGCCGATCCGCTCGACAAGCAACTGGTCGAGGCCGTGCTCTCGCGGCCACGCCGCGCCAAGGCCGATCTCGAAGAGGCGAAGCTCGCCGGCATGCGCCCATCGCGCGGTCGGGCGGCGGCCACCGCCGTCGCCGAGCGCGACGAGGATGAAGACGAGGACCTCGGGCCGGCGGCCGCCGCCGGCGCGCCCGACGCCGAGGTGAACGTGGAGGTCGTGTCCGAGGACGGCACGACCGATCCGGCCGCGCGCCTGCCGGCCGAAGGCCCCACCAAGCTCGACCCGAAGGAGGTCGAGGAGCCGACCGCCGAAGACCTCGAGGCCATCAGCGCCGACATGATCGGCATCGATGACCCGGTCCGGATGTACCTCAAGGAGATCGGCAAGGTCGCCCTGCTGACGGCCGAGGAAGAGGTCGTCCTGGCCAAGGCCATCGAGCTCGGCGAGCAGATGGTCGAGGAGCCGTGGAAGGCCATCGCCTCGCTGCACGAGTGGACGCTCCACGACACCGAGCGCAAGACCCGGACCGCCAAGCCGCAGCACTCGCTGCCGTTCGGCGACGAGGCGCACGCGATGGTCAAGTCGGCCATCTCGGCCAAGGCCGCCAAGGACCTGCTCGGCCCGACGCCCGACTTCCACCTCATCAAGGCCGGCCGCGACGTGCAGTCGGACGGCACGAAGGACCTGCTCAAGGAGGGCAAGAAGCTCGTCGCGGCGTACAACGCGGCACCGAAGCCGGACGCGTTCATCACGGTGCTCGACTGGGCGTTCTTCGCCGTCCATAACGGCGATCTCGACTCGCGCGACAACATCGGCCTGCGGGCCATCTGGGATTGGACACGCGAGGGGGTCGCGTGGCCAGCCCTCGAGCGCTACATCGAGGCGGGCAACGAGGCCGAGCTGTTCAAGCGGATGGGCTTCGACCCGGAGGTGCCGCTCAACACCAAGCTGCGCGACCGCAAGGGCGTGATCGTCGAGATCGGGCGCGACGCGCGCGAGCAGCTGACCAGCGCCAACCTGCGCCTGGTCGTGTCGATCGCGAAGAAGTACATCGGCCGCGGCATGTCGTTCCTGGACCTCATCCAGGAGGGCAACATCGGCCTCATCCGGGCGGTCGAGAAGTTCGACTACGAGAAGGGCTTCAAGTTCTCCACGTACGCCACGTGGTGGATCCGCCAGGCCATCACCCGGGCCATCGCCGACCAGGCGCGGACGATCCGCATCCCGGTCCACATGGTCGAGACGATCAACCGCCTGATCCGCGTGTCGCGCGGGCTCCTGCAGGAGCTCGGCCGCGAGCCGACGGTCGAGGAGATCGCCGAGGCGATGTCGAAGGGCCAGGAGGTCCAGGTCACGCCCGAGAAGGTGCGCGAGATCATCAAGGTCTCGCAGGAGCCGGTCTCGCTCGAGACGCCGATCGGCGAGGAGGAGGACTCCCACCTCGGCGACTTCATCGAGGACCGTGGCGCGCTCGCCCCGGCCGAGGCGGCCTCGCACCAGCTGCTCAAGGAGCAGGTGGAGGCGGTGCTCGACTCGCTGACCGGCCGCGAGCGGCGCGTGCTGCAGCTCCGGTTCGGGCTGGAGGACGGCCGGGCGCGGACCCTCGAGGAGGTCGGCAAGGAGTTCAACGTGACGCGCGAACGGATCCGCCAGATCGAGGCCAAGGCGCTGCGCAAGCTCCGCCACCCGTCGCGGTCGCGCAAGCTGAAGGACTACCTGGAGTAGGGTCCGTCAGGCCCGGCCCGTCGGTCGGGTGACGCCCGCCTATTCGGCGCAGGTGGCGTCGAGCTCGGTCAGCGCGCTCTCGAGCGTCTTGACGGCCTGACCGGGGGCAGCCACCGGGAAGGCGTGTCCCTGGGCGCCCCAGTCCCGCCACGCCAGGAACTTCTTCCTGATGGCGTCGTACTGGTCGATGCCCTTGTTGAACAGCGCGACGGCCTCCGCTGTGCACGTCGTCGGGGTCAGCGCCGCGACGCCTTCCTTCTGGCTGGTGATCCAGTCGAGCAGGGGAAGGAACAGGCCCTCGAGGCTCGATGGGTCGCTGTCGTTCAGGCCCTTGAGCTGCGGGATCGCCTCGTCCGCGCCCGCCCGGATCAGCCGCGCGATCTCCTCATCGTCCGCGGTGTAGGTCGTGGCTTCGACGGGCGATGCCTTCGCGGAGGGGCTCGGCGGCGCCGGGCTCGGGGTGGGCGACGGCGTGGCGGCTGCAGCGCTGGCGGCGGTCGCGGCGGGCGTCGCCGGCGATGGGGCCACGGCCGGTGCCCCCGTACAGGCGGCTACCGACAGGAGGGCCAGCAGCGCTGCCGCTCTCATCGTTCGAGATCCTCCGTTGCGTTGCCAGACCGGCACACTACACCTCTCGCCGATCTAGACCTCGGCCGGGTCGCCGGGTTCGTCGCCGGTCGCCACCGGCAGGCCCGACTGCGTCCAGTCGCTGTACGAGCCCGGGTAGAGGATCGGGTCGGGCAGGCCGGCCAGCCGGATCGCCAGCGCGTCGTGCGTCGCCGCGACGCCGCTCCCGCACGAGACCACGACCGGCCCGTGCGAGCCGTCGGCCCCGAGCGATCGATACCGCACGGCCAGGTCGTCGGCCGGCAGGAACGAGCCATCGGGCGCGAGGTTCGCGTCGATCGGCGCGTGCCACGCCGTCGGGATGTGCCCGGGGTAGGCGTCGATCGGCTCGACCTCGCCCCGATAGCGAGGCGCCCCGCGGGCGTCGAGCAGCCGCACCGAGCCCAGCGACGCCCGAAGGTCGTCGCGCTCGATCACGCGGCTCCAGCGGTCCCGCAGGCGCAGCTCGGCCGGCGGCCACGACGGCACCTCGGTCGTGAGCGGGTGGCCGGCCGCCGACCACGCGGCGATCCCGCCATCGAGCACCGCGACCGAGCGATGCCCGAGGTCGTCGAGCATCCACCACAGGCGCGAGGCGACCCAGCCGCCGACGTCGTCGTAGGCGACGACCGTGTGCTCGTCGCCGATCCCGAGCCCTGCCAGCCGCGCGCCGAACGCGGCCGGATCGGGCAGCGGATGGCGGCCAGGTCCGGTCGGCGCCGCCAGGTCCGTGTCGACGTCGAGGTGGATGGCGCCGGGCAGGTGGCCCGCCTCGTACGCGCGGAGCCCGTCGCCGGGCCGGCCCAGGTACCAGCGGCAGTCGACGATCCGCAGCGCCGGGTCGTCGAGGGCGGCCGCCAGCGCCGCCGACCGACACGAGCGGTCCGGCCACCAGCGGCGTCATCCCCGCAGCGCCCATCGATCCGGGGTCAGCCCGATCGGCGACGCCAGCAGCGACCGAGCCTCGCCCCGGGCCGGTCGGAGCCGCCCGGTCATCCAGTCGCGGTACCACGGCGACCACGTCCGCGCACCACCGTCGTGGTACTCGGCGTAGGTCCGGCCGTGCGGTGGCTCGTCGGCCGAGCGCGTCGACGTGTAGTCACCGGCGTCGTGGAGCGGCGGCAGCTCCGCCTCCGACACGCCCAGGCCGCGGAACAGGCCCTCGACCTGGTGCAGCCACTCGTGCACGTAGCCCTGCTCGGGATCCGGGTCGGTGGCGAGCGTCCGCCAGTGGTCGGTCGAGATCGACGAGAAGCCGGCCCCGAACGTCGCGTCGGACGGACCCTGCGAGCAGCCCCAGCCGCACTGCGGCACCTCGGGATCGCACGGCCACAGCGCATAGACCGAGTCGTAGCGCGCGCCCGTCCCGGCGATGTCGGTCAGCTCGGGCCGGACCTCGCGCGGTCCCACCCACCAGCGGCCGCCGCCGCTCGACGACAGCGATGTCAGCGGTCGGCGGACCTCGACGATGTCGAACGGGTCGAGCGTGGCCAGCCCGGAGCTCCAATCGAGCACCGTGGCGGGCAACCGGTCGACGACCGGCGCGACCGCTTCCCGCTCGTCGCGCGTCATCACCCGCTGGACACGGCGACGGGACAGGCCGGACCCGTAGCGCGCGTCGAGCACCGGGTAGAGCAGCACGAGCGTGCGCCAGCGCTGGGTGGACGGGGGAGCGGTCACGGTCGCAGGGTATCGCCTGCTAGCATCGGACGAGTGGATGTCCAGACCTTCTACGTGACGGTCAGCGCCATCAGCTTCACGCTCCTTGGCCTGTGGTGGGTCGTCGTCCAGGACCGCGAGACGTGGCGGATGAACGTCTCAAGGCGGCGGATGGCCTACGTCGTATCGCTCCACTTCGTGCTGCCCGGCGTGATGTCCGTGCTGGCGCTCGTGGCGCCCGACCTCAACATCCTGTGGCGGCTCACGTTCCTGACCGCCGGCGTGCTCGGCATGATCGGCGCCGGGTACGTCGTGCGGGAGCTGACCGACGAGCGCGACTGCCCGCGACTGGTCCGCGTGATCGAGTGGATCGCCATCCCGATCTACGCCCTGATCGCGATCGTCGCGGTGTTCCCCGAGGGCGTCCAGCGGATCGGCGTCGACCTCTCGCCGCTCCAGGTCGAAGGCATCTCGCTGGCGATCCTGCTGTTCTTCGGCGTGCAGGCCGCGTGGATCCTCATGGTCGAGCCACCGCGCGACGACCCCACCCAGGCGGCCGGCTGACTCGTAGCCTCCACGCCGACTCTGCGGTATCCTTCCGACCGGTCACGCGAGGTGGCCACGCGGGCGCGACCCGCGATGCGTTCCGGCGTAGCTCAGTGGTAGAGCGGGCGGCTGTTAACCGCTTGGTCGTAAGTTCGAATCTTACCGCCGGAGCCACTCCCTCGCGCCCCGCTGGACGGCGATCCCCTGGAGCCTCCCTCGACCACCGTCTGGTTGCCGCATTCCTGCAGTCGGTCGGTGGTCGTTCTGCAGATGAGCGCAATAGGACCAGGGGGCACTTCCGATCAGGATTCGGGATGTCATTCATCTCCCACATCCAATCGGAGAAACGCAGTGTCTATCTTCATCACAAAGCGCCGGCTGATCAGCCTGGTTTCGGCGTCGGCGTTCGTCGGCACGATGGCCCTGGCCGCAGTGCCCGCGTCGACCATGGCGGCGTCGGACTGCAGCCGACGGGGTTCGTCCGCGACGGCATCGACCTCACCGCCGCGAAGATCGGCGGGACGGTCACCGGCAAGCTCGACGCGACCGGCTGCGACATCGGTGTCTACAACCCGACCCGCGTCACCAACGCTGACATCCACGGCGCTCGCTACTTCGGCGTCGTCGTCAACGGCGGAACCAGGGTCAACACGACCAACAGCAAGATCCACCAGATCGGCGACAGCCCGTTCGACGGCATGCAGCGCGGTCGCGCCATCCTGTACATCAACGGCGCGGACGGCACGATCAGCGGCAACAAGGTCTACAACTTCCAGAAGAACGGGATCGAGGTCCGCGGTCTGACCGAGGATGCCAGCGGCAACGCCAGCCAACAAGTCCTACGCCACGATCTCGAACAACGTCGTCACCGGTCGGGGTCACATCGGCGACATCGCCCAGAACGGCATCGTGATCATGGGCAATGCGAGCGCCCTCGTGAAGAGCAACACCGTCAGCCACCTCTGGTACACCGGGCCGGCGGACGCCTACGCTACCGGCCTGATGAACTACGACCAGAACCCCGGCAAGGTCACGGTGTCGGGCAACAAGTTCGTCGACACCGAGGTGCGCATCGACGGCACGGTGACCTCGAACGTCCTGGGCAACCTGGACGACGGTCGTCCGCCCGCACAGCATCCGCGTCGACCTCCGCAGCTACACCAAGCCCGCCACCCAGACGATGCTTGGCTCCAAGCTCGATTGGAAGATCAAGGTCGACGGCAAGACCAAGCTGCACATCAAGCAGGGCTTCGGCGCCCACACCGTGTACTACGAGAACTTCAAGGCCGGCTCGGGCCGGCACGTGGTCAAGATCTACAAGAACGACCACCTCGTCCGCACCCGCATCGTCCGCGGCTGATCCACACCAGCACCACGCAGGAAGCCCTGGCCCACTTCGGGCCAGGGCTTCTTCTGTCTTCAGCTTGGGACGAGCCGAATGGTCGCCTGCGCTGCCCGCGGTGACACGACACGGCCGGTACCCTCGCGGGCGCACAGTAGTCGCAGGAGGTCCGCACGTTGACCGTGGTCCGTCGATCCGTCAGGCGCGAACGAGCCTTGCGCATCGTCGCGGGCGTGATGGCTGTTTCGGCCGTCGCCTTCGGGATCGTGACGCTACTAGTCGGCGTCGTCGTGCCGGCGCAGGTGCCGCACGCGTTCCACAACGTCATCGTGGCGTCGCTGCTCCTCGTGCTGTCGGCGCCACCGGTGATCCAGGTTGCACGCCGGCCAACCAGCGCACACCGCGCGATGGGTGTGCTGACCTTGGTCGGCATCGCTGGGCTGCTGACGATGGCGATCGCCATGACGCTCGACCCGTTCACGCTGCCATTCGTGATCCTCGTCGGCGTCCTGTGGGCGCTCCAGTTCGACCGTCCCCGCGTTCCCCACGCCGAGCGGGCAAGTCCACCGCTGCTCGCGCTGGTTCTTCTCAGCAGTCTGCCACTCGTCCTGTACGCATTCGGCCAGGCCGATCTCCAAAGGACCGATCATGCCAGTGAGCACGCCGCCTTCTTCCACTGGGTCGAGACGTCGTTCTACGCCATCGCCGTGTTGTTGCTCGGTCTGATCGCAGCGCTCTATCCGACGGCCTATCGACTCGCCGGCTTATGTGCGGGTGTCGCCCTCGTGATCATGGGCGCGGCGTCGATCGTGTTCGATGGATACGCCTCGGCGCTCCCGATGCCATGGGGTTGGGCGGCCCTCGTCGGAGGTGTCCTGTTCATCGGTGTGGAGGAGTGGGAAGTCCGACGGCGATCTGCGACGTCAGCCTTTTCGACCGGCAGCTCGTAGCCACGGGAGCCGGTCGAGGACCACGCCGAGCTCCGGGAAGAGCGTCTGGATGCGGAGCGCGTCGCGGCACAGGACCACGACCGCGAGCGAGGCGACACCTGCCGCCACGACCGTCCACCAGCCGAACGGCGTGAGGACCTGGACGCCGATGAGCGCCGCCGTCGCCGTGGCGATGATCGCGAACACGCGGATCGCCTCGCGGTCGACCAGCGAGATGCCGGCCTGCAAGGGCATCGCGAGCTGCATCAGCATCACCTGCAGGATGAGCGTGATGGCCGCCGCCACCGCGGCGCCGAGGGCACCCGCGATCGGGACGAGGATGAGCGTCGCGATGGCGCCGATGATGGCCGCCACGAGGTTGAGCAACGCGACCGTACGGGTGTGGCCGTGTGCGGCGAGCGTGATGGCGTTGAACTCGAAGGTCGCGTTGAACAGGTAGCCGACGGCCAGGATGCTGAGGTACGTCCCGGATGGCTCGTACCGCTCGCCGAACAGGAGGCCCGCGATCGGTCGCCCGAGTGCGAAGGTCGTGGCGAAGATCGGGAACGTCGCGACGGCGACCCAGATCGCAGTCCGCCAGAAGAGGTCGCGGGAGCCGGCCCGGTCATGACGCGTGGCGAGCCGCGACGCGACCGGCAGGTACAGCACGTAGAAGGCATTCGCCACGATCATGTTCAGCGCCGCGGCCGGCCGGATGACCTGGAACGCGGCGACCTCCTCGAGGCCGCGGACCGCAGTCAGGACGACCAGCGGCAGCGTGTTGACGAGCAGCCACACGCCGTCGTTCGACAGGAGCGGCAGCGAGAACCGGAGCATCTCGGTGGCGGGCGCCGTCGGTCGCTGCGCGCGCAGGCCGCGCAGGACGCCGCGGTCGCTGAGGATCCTGATGAACAGCGCGCCGTACACGACCAGCCCGAAGAGCGTCGCGAGCAGATAGCCGTACGCGAGCACCGTCGCGTCGCCGTTGCCGAGCACGAGGGTCGCCGCGACGACGAGCCGGAGCAGGGGTCCGATCAGGTAGCGGCGCAGGAAGATCTGGCGCGAGCCGCCGACGACAGCGAACAGCGCGATGAGCATGTCGTCGAGCGCGTCGATCGGCGCGAGCAGCACGAGGATCAGCAGCAGGCTCGCCGCGGTCGGGTCGAGCAGGCCGCTCGAGGTGAGCAGGCCGCGGGCGAGCAGGACGGCCAGGAACAGCAGGATGCCCAGCCCGACGATGACCCCGATGTTGAGCAGGATCGAGCCGATCAGGCGTGGGTGGTCGTCGGCCTCGTCGTAGCGGGCGAAGAACTGCGTGGCGCCACGGTGCAGGCCCAGCGTGATGAACACCTGACCGACGCCGGCGATGGCCAGGGCCAGCGCGAACGCCCCGAAATCGGTCTGCGACAGGTGCCGGGCGATCAGGACCTGGCTCATGAGGTTGATGCCGATCGAGAAGAACCGGCCGACCAGCAGCAGCGTCGAGCCGCGGACGTGCGAGGTTGATTCGGTCATGCCCCGGTCCCCAGGTGGCACGACTCGTTCCATGACTCGACCACGTGGTTCGACCGCTCCCAGCCGAGGACCCCGAGCGTGGCGGTCCCGAGCGCGAGATGTGCGCCGGCGTCGCCGGCCAGCCCGACCCAGCGCGCCGCGAGCACGCGCAGGAGATGGCCATGGGAGAAGAGCAGGCTGTCGCCCTCCACCGTAGGGTCCAGGCAGCGCGCGATGACGCGGTCCGCGCGAGCACTGACCTGGCCGACCGTCTCACCGCCTCGCCACGGCCCGGACCAGATCGTCCAGTCCGGGATCTCGTCCTGGATGTCGGCGGTCGTCCGGCCCTCGAACTCGCCGTAGTCCCATTCGGTGAGGTCGTCGTCGGGGTGTGCGTCGGGGAAGCCCGCCAGCCGGGCGGTCTCGGCGGCCCGGGACCGGGGGCTGGTGAGCACGAGGCCGAACCGGTGGCCGGCCAGTCGCCGGCCGATGTCCGCGGCATGCTCCCGGCCGAGGTCCGTCAGCGGGATGTCCGTCCGGCCGGTGTGTTGTCCCGAACGCGACCACTCCGTCTCGCCGTGTCGGACAAGGTAGATCTGCCGCTCGACCCCCGCGTCGCTCACAGGTCGGTGACGGGGCGCAGGGCCTCGTCGGGTCGGGCGGCGAAGAACTCGCGCTGCCGCCAGCCGAAGATCGGCGCGAGCAACACCGTCGGCCACGTCGCGATCCGCGTGTTGTAGCGGTAGACCTGGTCGTTGTAGAGCTCCCGGCGGTCGGCGATCATCGCCTCGATGCGCTCGATCTCGTCCTGCAGGTCGAGGACGTTGGTGTTCGACCGGACGTCCGGGTACGCCTCGACCACCGCGAACAGCGAGCGAACGGCACGGGTCGTGGTCTCGGAGTGGACCGCCTGGTCGGGGATCGGCTCGGTCGGCGAGTAGGCGGCGCGGGCCTTCGCCACCTCCGTCAGCACGTCCTGCTCGAACGCCATCGCCCCACGGACCGCCGAGACGAGTGCGGGCAGCTGGTCGTGGCGTTGCTTGAGCACGACGTCGATGTTCGCCCATGCCTTGTCGATCCGCTGCCGGAGGGCGACCACGGCGTTGTAGGCGGTCACCGCCAGGAACAGCAGGATCGCCAGGACCAGCCCGACCGCGAACGCCGCCGCGAAGGCCTGGGGGCTCACCAAGGACCCCGGTTCATCGGCCGATGGCTCCCGTGACCGTGATCGCCAGCGCCATGGCCGAGACGATCGCCACGACGGCACCCACCAGGCCCAGCAGGAACCGGCCCTCGCGCCGTTCCACCGCCGCGCTCGGTGTCCCGTGGGCGACGAGCAGCGGGACGCCCGGCGCGCTCGCGAGCACGAGCACCTCGGGTGCGATCGTGAACCGGCGGTCGTTCTCGGTCGCGTCGGCCGGCGGGGCGATCGGCAGTGGCGTCGCCGCAGCATCGAGCTCCGGGGTTCGGACCGGCCGGCCGATGCCGAAGCCCGGGATGGCGGCGTTGCCCCACGCCTCCTCGGCGCTGCCCTCGAGCAGCCCGACCGCGCGGGCCTCGGCGATGTCGCCGCTGACCTCCGGGTCGTCATCGGGGAGCTCGGACCCGATCGCGACATCGGCCTCGGCCGGGTCGGACAGGTCGGAGAACGGCAGCGCGCGGCCGATCACGGTGACGGGGTCGCCGGGTCCCAGCCGCGCTTCGCGGTACCGGCGTCGCCGGCTCGATCCCATGCCGTAGGCACCGCCGGCGGATCCCCCGAGCCACGAGAGCGTGCTCGCGGTCGCGGGCTGGACAGTGAGGAGGGCGGCCACCGCGGCCTCGCGATCCAGATCGCTTGTCGCGACCGCGGCGCCGGTCCGCAGCGCCAGCCCGGCCGGTTCGTCGCCCAGCACGCCGGTGGCCTCGTCGAGTCCGAGCGGGGCATCCCACCGGGCACCGCGCGGGAACACCCTGATGTCGCCGGTGGCATCGCGGACCCGGAAGCCGACGGCACGTTCCTCGTGGAAGTCCGAGCCGAGGTCGGGGCCGTCGTCGGCCTGATCGACCGTGGAGCGGTAGTACACGCACGGGACGCTCTGGAGCGGCGAGATGAGTGTCAGCTCGGCGGCCTCGATCACGCCGCTCACCTGGACCTCGCCAGCGGCGAGCGAGGCTATGCGAGATATCGACGTGTCGGCGATGCGGGTCGCGTGCCGGTAGTCGGCCATGCCGCGCGCGAGCAGCCACAGCCCGCCACCGAGACCGAGCGCGGCGAGCAGCGCGAATTGGGGCACGAACCCGGTATCCATCGGTGCGCATCCTACGGGCTGGACGGACCGCGTACCCCGCGCGGTGGTCCGGTCGATGGGAGGACCACGTCCCTGTGCTAGCCTCGGGCCGGCGGCCGGGGGGATCGGCCGCGGGGAGGACACCATGCGCCTGAGCGAGTGGTCGGAGCACGCGCCGCACCCGGGATCGTTGACCCCGAAGGTCATGGCGACCATCGTGCCGGTCCTCACATCGCTTGGCGCCGACGAGGACCCATCGTGCTGGATCGCGTGGGGCGACGACCCGGCCGTGCGCTACGTGGTCCTGGCGCCCACCTCCAGCGGTCTCGCCCAGGTCCACGTGCGCGTCAACGTCCCGCAGGAGGGCCCGCGCTCGTCGGGCAAGCTCGTGCGCTGGAACCGCATCTCCATCGGTGAGCTGTCGGTCGAGGTCGTGGGCGACCACAGGCTGGTTGGGTTCCAGGTGGAGAACGTGGTCATGCGGGGCACGGACCACGAGGGGGACGCCATCGCCGCCTTCGCGCTGGAGGTCCTTGCCGCGGTCGACGGCCGGTCATGAGCGCCCCGAAGCGACCGACGCCGCGGCCCATCCATCCCGTCCGCCGGACGATCCGCTACTGGCTGTCACGGACGATCGTCGCGGTCATCACGCGCGGGTGGGTCCGCGTGGAGTTCGTCGGGCGGGAACGGCTCCCGGACGGTCCCGCCATCTATGCCTTCAACCACCTGTCGTGGGCCGATCCCTTCGTGATGATGGCGACGATGCCCTACCGACCCCGCCTGTCGTTCTTCGGGCCGCGCGAGGAGGACATGCTGGCCGGTGGCCGCAACCGGCTCATGACGTGGACCGGCACGACGATCCCGTACAAGCCGGGTAAGAACGACCTGCTCGAGGCAACGCGCCGGGTCGGCGCTGTCATCGCCGGGGGCGGCATCGTCGCGATCGCGGGGGAGGGGAGGATCGGCGCCCTTGAGGACCGATTGTTGCCCCTCAACGACGGGCCGGCCTACTTCGCCCTGCGATCGAAGGTCCCGCTGGTCCCCATCGCCCTCAACGGGACGAGCTGGCTGCGCTTCGGCGCGCACGTCCGCGTCCAGGTCGGGGAGCCGATCGCCGCGGCAGGCCGAGCGGACCGCGCCGCCGTCGACGCGATGACCGCGACGCTGCGGGAGCGGCTCGAGGGTCTGCTCGACGGCGCGCCGACACCCGAACGCCGGGGCCGCCTGGCGCAGTGGGTGACCGAGCGGTTCAACGAATGGCCCGAGGGCTCGCGGGACGAGGCTCTGGCGGCGCAGCTCGGTCACGGCCACGAGGCGGCGCAGGCCGTCTGAGCGGCGTCCGGCTCGGGGCGCTCTGGCATACTCGGGCCGACAAGCAGACAGGAGCGATCGTGGCATCGACCGGCCTTTCCGCCGACCCGGACACGTACCGGACGAGGCTCGCCGAGCAGTCGGACGCGCAGATCGACGCGTGGGCGTCTGAGCTCATGCGCGACGTCGCGAAGCGCCGCGGCGTCATCCGGGTCCTCGCCGATCTCCGCACCGCGACCGGTCTGAGCGAACGGGGATATCGAACAGGTGTTCGCATCAGGCAACGGGCCGACGGCCGTCGTCGGACGGGACGCGGACGGCCGCCAGATGATCCCAGCCGTCGCGCTGTACGCGCTCGTCCCGGGCATCCGCGCCCAGTCAGCGGATGGCCGCGAGCGACTGATCGACTACCTAGTCGAGAACTTCCACGAGCTCGTCTACGTCTGACCGGCCGGTCGCGCGCGTCGGCGCGCTGATCCGCCTCGTCCATCCATTCCCGTCGATCCTCGACGGCCTCGTCGTCGGCGCTGTCGCGCTGCTCGCCGGGGGAGGATCGGACGTCGCCGCTCGTCTGGCGGGTCTCGATGACCGCACTGCAGTTCGCCATCGGCGCCCTGAACGACCTCGTCGACGCCCCGGCCGACACCGGACGCGTGCCGCCCAAGCCGATCCCGTCCGGGCTCGTCTCGGTCGCGGCAGCGCGGACCGTCGCGCTGACCTGCGCGGTCCTCGGGGTCGGGATCGCCGCGACGATCGGCCCCGGCGTCGCGGTGCTGGCCGTCGTCGTCCTCGCGATCGGTGCCTCGTACGACCTCGCGGCCAAGGGCACCGCCTGGTCGTGGCTGCCGTTCGCGATCGGCATCCCGGTCCTGCCCGTCTACGGCTGGTATGGCGCGACCGGCGGGCTGCCGTCGTTCTTCGCCGTCCTGTTCCCGATGGGCGTCCTGGCCGGCGCGGCGCTCGCCATCGCGAACGCGCGGGTCGACCTCGACGCGGACCGGGCGTCGGGCACGGCATCGGTCGCGACGAGCCTCGGCGATGAGCGTGCATGGAGGGTCCACGCCGCGCTGTGGGCGGCGACCGTCGCCCTCGCGGTGGCGTGGCTCGTCGCGGTATCGGCGCCCGCGGCCAGCGTCGCCGGCGTGCTGGCGATGGCCGTCGTCCTCGCTCGGCGTCGTCCTCCGGGCGCGGGGCCCGGCCGGTCGTCGGCGACGCTGGGCCTGGGAGCTCGAGGCGATCGTCGGGTCGACCGCCCTGGTCGCCTGGCTCGTCGCCGTCCTCTGAATCGATGAAGCCGGCGCCCGGCGCCGGCTTCAGGGAGTGGCGAGCGCAGCCGTCAGTCGCGGATCTCTCCGGACCGGACGAGGGCGATCGCGTTCTCGAGCCGGATCTTCGCGATCGTCAGGTACTTGGCGAGGTTCTGCCGGTCGACGTCCTGCGATGCGCGCCGACGGCGTCCGGCGAACGGAGGACGTCGACGAGGTCGTCGAGGGCCTCGGCCAGCGACGACTTGGCGTTGACGAGCGCGTCGTCGGTCAGCGCGCGAGCGGGCCGCGGAGCCGGCACGTCCTCGACGACCTCCGCCTCGGCGGCCGGCGCGTCGACGTCGGCGTCTCGGCGATGGCGTCCGTCGTCGACTCGAGGCTGGCGGCGCCCGCCGACCCTCGATCTTGTCGCGGAGCCGGATGAGCGTCAGCTCCCCGCGGGCGACCTGGTCGGCCAGCCGCTGGCGCTTCTTCGGGTCCTCGACCTTCATCAGCTCGTAGGCGTGCGACAGCGTGTCCTTGCGCAAGGACACGAGCTCGCGGACCTCGTCGGGGGCGTCGGCCAAGCGCAGCCGGTTCTCGACGTAGCCCTTGTCCTTGCCGAGCTTGTCGGCCAGCTTGCGGATGCTGTACCCGTGGTCGCTGACCATGCGGTCGAACATCGCGGCTTCGTCGAGCGGGGAGATGTCCTCGCGCTGGAGGTTCTCGATGATCGAGATCTCGAGCGCCGTGTCGTCGTCGATGTCCTCGATGAGCGCCGGGATCGTGTCGAGCCCGGCCTGCTTCGACGCGCGCCAGCGGCGCTCGCCGGCGATCAGCTGGTAGGTGTTCGGACCGATCGGCCGGACGAGGATCGGCTGGAGGACGCCGTGCTCGCGGATCGAGGCAGCGAGCTCGTCGAGCGTCTCCTGGTTCATCGCCAGGCGCGGTTGCTCCGGGTTCTGCTCGATGTGGTCGACGGGAACGATGCGGACGCCGACGCTGCGGGTCGGGCTGTCGGGCGACAGCAGGCTGACGATGGCGGGGGAGAGCTCTCGCTCTTCGGACAGTCGGCGGGCGGCCGCCGCGCGGAAATCAGGCCGTGCCAAGGTCCACCACCTCTCGTGCGAGCTCGCGGTACGTGCGGGCGGCATCGCTGCTGCCGGCGTACGACGTGATCGGGCGACCGACGAGCGGCGCCTCGCCGAGCTTCACGGTATTGCGGACGATGCTGCTGAAGACGTGGTGGTCGCCGACGACGCGGAGCTCGTCGAGCATGTCTCGCGCGAGGTTGGTGCGGCCGTCGTAGAACGTCGGCAGCAAGCCCAGGATGCGCAGGTTGCGATTGAGCTTGAGGCGGATCGCGTTGATGACCTTGACCAGGTTGGTCAGGCCCTTCATCGCGTAGTACTGCGTCTGGACCGGGATGATCACCCCGTTCGCGGCGACCAGACCGTTGACCGTCAGCAGCCCGAGGTTCGGCGGGCAATCGATGAGCACGTAGTCGTAGCCCTTGATCTGACCGTCGAGCGCGTCGCGCAGGATCTGCTCGCGGCCCAGCGCGCGTGAACAGCTCGCCCTCGGTCGACGCGAGGTCGATGTGGGCGGGGGCGACATCGATGCCGGCGATGTCGGTCGCGCGGATCACATCACGCGAGCTTGGCGCGACCGTCGGCCAGGACGTCGGCCATCGAGCGCTCGACCGTGTTGAGGTTGATGCCGAGGCCCGCGGTGAGGTTCGCCTGGGGATCCATATCGATGCAGAGGACGCGGTAGCCCTCTTCCGCGAGCGCCCCAGCGAGGTTGATCGCTGTCGTCGTCTTGCCGACGCCGCCCTTCTGATTCGCGATCGCGATCACGTTCTTCACCGGGGCATCACCTCGAATCGATCTGCCCGAACGGATGACGGGCGGCGGGCGGAGAGTCGGACATGCTACTCCACGGCCGTTGTCGCGGGGACCCGGTTATCCACACGCGAACGCGAGTTGTTCACCATTTCGGTGGATAACTGGGACCGTATGATGACGGCTGTCCTTGCACAAAGACAGCCCGATTCGTGGGAGGTCGTGGGCGTTGTCGACGAATGAGCAGCGATTGGCGCGTCTCGATGCGATGCGCGCGGCAGGCGAATCTCGGCGGCGGCCAGGAACGCATCGATCAACAGCACGCGCGCGGAAAGTTGACGGCGCGCGAGCGATTGGAGCTGTTGCTCGACGCCGAGTCGTTCGTCGAGCTCGACGCGTTCGTCACCAACCGCAACTCCGCTGTCGAGAACCCGGTGCCTCGGTGACGGCGTGGTGACCGGCCACGGGACGATCGACGGTCGACTGGTGTTCGTCTTCAGCCAGGACTTCACGGTCTTCGGTGGTTCGCTGTCGGAGGCGTACGCCGAGAAGATCTGCAAGGTCATGGACCTGGCGATGAAGGTCGGCGCGCCGATCATCGGTCTCAACGACTCGGGTGGCGCGCGGATCCAGGAAGGCGTCGTGTCGCTCGGCGGCTACGCCGACATCTTCCTGCGCAACACCCTCGCGTCCGGTGTCGTCCCGCAGCTGTCGGTCATCCTCGGACCGTGCGCCGGGGGAGCGGTCTACTCGCCGGCGATCACCGACTTCACGTCATGGTCGAGGGGACGAGCTACATGTTCGTCACCGGCCCGAACGTCGTGAAGGCCGTGACCCATGAGGAGGTCGATGCGGAGACCCTCGGCGGCGCGACGACGCACACGACGCGCAGCGGCGTCGCCCACCTCGCGGCGCGCGACGAAGCCGACGCCCTTGCCGCGACGCGTCGACTGCTGGGCCACCTGCCGCAGAACAACCTTGCGCGATGCGCCGCTCGGCGAGACCACGGATCCACCGGATCGGCGCGACGAAACGCTCGACTCGATCGTCCCCGACGACCCGTCGAAGCCGTACGACATGCACGGGGTCATCGAGCGGATCGTCGACGACGGCGCGTTCCTCGAGATCCAGCCGGGCTGGGCCCAGAACATCATCATCGGCTTCGCGCGGCTCGGTGGACGGAGCGTCGGCATCGTCGCGCAGCAGCCGGCGGTCCTGGCCGGTGCGCTCGACATCGACGCGTCGACGAAGGCCGCCCGGTTCGTGCGCACGTGCGATTGCTTCAACGTTCCGCTGCTCACGCTCGTCGACGTGCCGGGGTTCCTGCCAGGCGTCGGCCAGGAGCACGGCGGGATCATCCGGCACGGGGCGAAGCTGCTGTTCGCCTATTGCGAGGCGACCGTGCCGAAGCTGACGGTCATCACCCGCAAGGCGTACGGCGGTGCCTACGACGTCATGTCGAGCAAGCACGTCCGCGGCGACATCAACCTCGCATGGCCGACCGCCGAGATCGCGGTGATGGGCGCCGAGGGCGCGGTGAACATCCTCGATCGCGACGAGATCGCCGCCGCCGAGGATCCGGCGGCGGAACGCGCCCGCCTCGTCGCGGACTACGAGGAGCGCTTCGCCAACCCGTACGTCGCCGCGGCGCGCGGGTATGTCGACGACGTGATCCATCCGTCGCGAGACGCGGCCGCGGCTCATCGCCGCGCTCGAGATGCTCGCCGACAAGCGGGACACGAACCCGCCGAAGAAGCACGGCAACATCCCGCTGTGACGGGCGTGGCTCGCCCAGCCGCCCGCCCCGTCCGTGCGCGACGTCGACCCGGGCCGCCCGTTCTCGAGGATCCTCATCGCCAACCGCGGCGAGATCGCGCTGCGGATCATCCGCACCTGCCGCGACCTCGGCGTCGAGACCGTCGCCGTCTATTCCGACGCCGACGTCGACGCCGCCCACGTCGCCGCTGCCGATGCCGCGGTCCGGATCGGGCCGGCCCCGGCGGGGGAGAGCTACCTGCGTGCCGACGCATCATCGAGGCGGCCTTGGCGACGCGGCGCCGAGGCGATCCACCCTGGCTACGGCTTCCTGTCCGAGCGGGCGTCGTTCGCCGCGCGCGGTGGTCGACGGCAGGTCTGGTCTTCATCGGCCCGCGGGCGGAGGCGATCGAGGCGCTCGGCGACAAGCTGGCAGCGCGGCGGACGGCGACGGCCGCCGACGTCCCGGTCGTGCCCGGCACGTTCGAGGCCGCGCCCGTCGACCGACCCGATGCCCTCGACGGCATCGTCGCGGCGGCGGAGCGGATCGGGTTCCCGTTGCTGGTCAAGGCTGCCGCCGGCGGCGGTGGCCGCGGGATGCGACGCGTCGAGGCCACCTCGGAGCTGCCGGCGCGCCCTTGCCGCCGGCGTCGTCGGAGGCGCGAGCGGCGTTCGGCGATGGCGCGGTCTACCTGGAGCGCGAGATCCGACCCGCACGCCACATCGAGGTGCAGCTGCTCGGCGACTCCCACGGCACGGTCGTCGCCCTCGGCGAGCGCGACTGCTCGATCCAGCGACGCCACCAGAAGCTGGTCGAGGAGACGCCAGCGCCGGGCCTGACCACCGTCGAGCGGTCGACGCTCCACGAGATGGCGGTGCGCGCGGCCGTGGCGGCCGGGCTGCACAACGCGAGCACCGCCGAGTTCCTGTTCGACCCGGATCGCCGGTTCTGGTTCCTCGAGGTCAACGCCCGGCTCCAGGTCGAGCACGGCGTGACCGAGCTCGTGACCGACCTCGACCTCGTCGCCGAGCAGCTGTGGATCGCCGCCGGCGCGCCCCTTTCCGACGACGTCCGTGCCGTCGCAGCGTCGGCGACCGAGCCGACCCGGCACGCGATCGAGGTCCGGATCGCGGCCGAGGATCCGGCTCGCGAGTTCGCGCCGGTCCCGGGTCGAGTGGGCGAGTGGTCGATGCCGGCCGGGCCCGGTGTTCGAGTCGACACCGCGATCCGCCCGGGCGATCGCATCCCGCCCGACTACGACCCGATGATCGCCAAGGTGATGGCGGTCGGCCGGGACCGGCGCTCGGCGACTCCGACGGTTGCGCCGGGCCCTCGACGAGGTCGTGGTGACCGGCGTCCAGACGACGCTCCCATTCGACCGGGCCCTCGTCCGCGACCCGGCGTTCGCCGACGAGACCGGCGCAACGCTCACGACCGACTGGGTCGGCGCGCGCTGGGACGGTGCGGCGGACCGCGCACGGGCTGCCGAGGTCGCGGTCGCGGCTGCGGCGTCCGTGGAGCGCGCCTCGCCGCCTCGCGCCCGCGTCTCCGGGGCGTCTTTGCGCAAAGACGCGGAGGCGGGGTCGTGGCGCGACACCGGTCGTCGAACCCAGACCGACCGCTGGCCGCGATGACCACCCGCATCACGCCAGCGACCATCACGGGTCCACCGGACGAGGGCCCGGGGACCATCGCCGACGGCACCCCGATCCCGCCCGGCCACGCGATCCGGACCGGGGAGCCGGGTCCCGCCGACACCGCGGGACGCCGACTGGTCGAGGTCGTCGTCGACGGCTGGCGCTTCGAACTCCACGTCGAGGACGAGGCCCGCGCGGCGCTCCGCGAGCGGGCTTCGCGCGACCCCGGGATCGCCGCGGGGGCTGGTGGCCCGCTCGAGATCCGTGCCATCATCCCGGGCAGGGTCGCGATCGGTCGCGGTGGTGGCAGGCGATCACGTCGAGGCGGGCCAGACTCTCCTGGCCGTGGAGGCGATGAAGATGCAGAACGAGCTGCGGGCGCCGCGGTCGGGGATCGTCGGGAGGGTCCCGGCAAGCGCCGGAGCGACCGTCGAGGTCGGCGACGTGCTCGTCGTGCTCGAGGCGGGCCCGTGAGCGTCGGCGACGGATCGAAGGGCCGCGAGCGACCGACCGGGGAAGGCATCGACCCGGCGCGCGACCGTTGGCGGGCGACGCTCCGGGCGAAGGCGCTGGCCGGCGCGGCCGAGCGGCGCGAGCGCTTCGAGACATCGTCGGGGATCGAGGTTCGCGACCTGTACACGGCGTCCGATATCGCCGGCCTCGACGAGGAGCGCGACCTCGGGCGACCAGGGGAGTTCCCGTACACCCGGGGCGTCCAGCCGACGATGTACCGAAGCCGGTTCTGGACGATGCGCCAGTACGCCGGTTTCGCGACCGCCGAGGAGACCAACCGGCGCTTCCGCTACCTGCTCGACCATGGCCAGACCGGGCTGTCGGTGGCGTTCGACCTGCCGACCCAGATGGGCTACGACTCCGATGCGCCGGCCGCGGCCGGCGAGGTCGGGCGGGTCGGCGTCCCGATCAGCAGCCTGGCCGACATGGCCGTCCTGGTCGACGGCCTGCCACTCGGCGAGGTCAGCACGTCGATGACGATCAACGCCACGGCGCCGATCCTGCTGGCCCTGTACGTCGCGGCAGCCGAGGCGCAGGGCGTCGAGCGCGGCAGGATCGGCGGCACGACGCAGAACGACATCCTCAAGGAGTACATCGCCCGGGGCACGTACATCTTCCCGCCCCGCCCGTCGATGCGGCTCGTGACCGACGTCTTCGAATTCTGCGCTCGCGAGCTGCCGAAGTGGAACACGATCTCCATCTCCGGCTACCACATGCGCGAGGCGGGGGCGACCGCGGCCCAGGAGCTGGCCTTCACGCTGGCCGACGCGATCGCCTACGTCGAGGCCGCCGTCGAGCGTGGCCTCGACGTCGACGAGTTCGCGGGCCGCCTGTCGTTCTTCTTCGCCGCCTGGTCGGAGCTGTTCGAGGAGGTCGCGAAGTTCCGCGTCGCCCGCCGGATGTGGGCCACGATCATGCGCGAGCGGTTCGGGGCGAAGGACCCGCGCTCGTTGCTGTGCCGCTTCCATGTCCAGACCGCCGGGTCGTCGCTGACCGCCCAGTCGATCGACAACAACGTCGTCCGCACCACGGTCCAGGCCCTCGCCGCGGTCCTCGGTGGTGCCCAGAGCCTCCATACGAACTCACGTGACGAGGCCCTCGCGCTGCCGACCGAGGACGCGGCGCGGCTCGCCCTCCGCACCCAGCAGATCCTGGCCTACGAGGCCGGTGTCACCGAGACGCCCGACCCGCTGGCGGGCTCCTACTACGTCGAGAGCCTGACGAACGAGCTCGAGGCGTCCGCATGGGCGTACCTCGACGAGATCGAGTCGATGGGCGGCACGCTCGTCGCCATCGAGCGCGGGTTCCAGCAGCGCGAGATCCAGGAGGCCGCGTATCGCGTCCAGCGGGCGATCGACACCGGCGACCAGGTCGTCGTCGGGGTCAACCGCTTCACCGACGACGAGATCACGACGCCGGCGGTCCACCGCATCGACCCGGAGGGCGAGCGCCGCCAGGTCGAGCAGGTGGGCCGCGTCCGGGCCGAGCGATCGGCCGAGGCGTGGACCGCGGCGATGGACGACCTCGAACGGATCGCACGTGCGGACGGCAACCTGATGCCGGCGATCCTCGGCGCGGTCCGGGCATATGCGACGGTCGGCGAGATCAGCGACTGCCTCCGGGTCACCTGGGGCGAGCACCGCGAGCTCATCACGGTCTGACGACGATGTCGACGCGTGCCCGCCGACTCCGTGCACTGCTGTTGGTCGTGTTGTCGGTGGCGGCCTGCGCCACGAGCGTCCCGGCGACCGGTGGTCCGGCGTCGGCGGGCTCGGCCCCGAGCGCGGCCAGCGATCCGAACACTAGCGGTCTGCCGACCGTCAGGCTCGCCGAGCTGCCACCCGAGGCGGCGGAGGTCGTCAGCCTGATCGCGGCCGACGGACCGTTCCCGTACCGTCAGGACGGCGCGGTGTTCCAGAACCGCGAGGGCATCCTGCCCGGCCAGCCGTCGGGCTACTACCACGAGTACACGGTGCTGACGCCCGGCTCGGACGACCGCGGTGCCCGGCGCATCGTGACCGGCGCGTCCGGCGAGACGTACTGGACCGCCGACCACTACGATTCGTTCTCATGGATCGAGCGCTGACCGCCGACCTGCGCGCGCGGCTCGCTCCCGAGGGCGGGGGCGGGCTGGTCGATGACCCCGGGGCCCTCGACGTCTCGGCGCTGGCCGGCCTGGCCAACGAGCACGGGGCGCGGTTCGCCCACCTGGCCGGCCCCGCCGCCAAGCGGGCGCTGCTCGAGTCGCTGGCCACGGAGCTCGCCTTTCCCGGCTGGGCCGGTCGGAACTGGGATGCGCTCGAGGAGCTGCTGGCGCACCCGGAGCCGGCGATGTCGGGCGGCATCCTGATCGCGTGGACGGATCCCGGCCGCCTCGACGCCGCCGATGCGGGCACCTTCCGGGCCATCGTCCAGTCCGCGGCGGCCGCCCGGGCCAGGTCCGGCGATGGCCCGCTCGTGGTCGTGACCGGGACGCCGTCGAAGTCGACGGCCACGGCGAGTGCCGTCCCGCCGGCCATCCGCCACATCGGCCGGATCCACCACGTCGCGGTCGTCGTCCGGTCGCTCGAGGCCGCGCTTGGGCTGTGGCGCGACATGCTCGGCCTCGAGCTCGAGACGATCATGGACATCGCCTCCGACCAGGTGCGGATCGCATTCCTCGCCGTCGGCGAGTCCAAGATCGAGCTCGTCCAGCCGACCGACGACACGACCGGGGTGGCCAGGTTCCTTGCCGCGAAGGGGGAGGGCTTCCACCACGTCTGCTTCGAGGTCGGCAATCTCGCGGAGGCGCTCATCCGCCTCGAGCTCGACGGGCTCGAGCTCATCGACACGGCGCCACGGCGCGGCGCCGAGGGACCGGTCGCGTTCATCCACCCGCGCTCGTGCAACGGGGTGCTGGTCGAGCTGATCGAGGCGCCCGGCGGGCCCGCCTGGCGCGCGCTCGGGATGCCGGCGACGTAGGGTCAGGCCGGCTTCGAGGCCAGCACCGAGAACATCAGCGGCAGCTCGCCGGGGCCCTCGGGCAGGACGTAGACGCCGCCGCCCCCCTCGCGCTCGACGAGGAAATCGGCCGGCCACTCGAGGAACGGGTGCTCCTCGAGCCGGTCGATGCGCAGGCCGGCATCGATCAGCGCGGTCACGATCTCGGCCAGCCCGTGGTCCCAGCCGTGTTCCTTGTGCTCCTCACCGAGGTCTGCCGTCGGATCGGCATATGACCCGTGCACGTCGAAGATCAGCGGGCTCCCATGCTCCCAGTACGGGTACTGCAGCCGCAGTTCGCCCGGCTGCACGCCCTCGTTCTCGAAGACCTGGAAGACCGGATGGGCCTCCGAGATGTAGAACCGGCCACCGGGCTTGACGAACCGGGCGACGACCCGTGCCCAGCCACGGATGTCGGGCAGCCAGCCGAGGACGCCGCGCGACGTGTAGACGATGTCGAACTCGTCCCCGAGGCGGACCGGCAGCTGGTAGACGTTCGACTCGATGAAGCGCGCCTCGAGCCCGAGGTCCGCCGCCAGCTCGCGCGCGAACGCGATCGAGGCAGGGGAGAAGTCGACGCCGGTGACCTGCGCGCCCAGCCGCGCCCACGACAGCGTGTCGAGCCCGAAGTGGCACTGCAGGTGGAGGAGCGTCTTGTCGGACACGTCGCCGAGCGCCGCGATCTCGTAGGGCCGCACCCGGACGCCGCCCTCGCGGAAGCCGGCGACATCGTAGAAGTCCCCCTCGGTATGCAGCTTCGTCCACGCGTCCCACAGGCGCTGGTTGGAGGCGAACGACGCCTCGAGGTCGACCGGGTCAGTCATCTCACAGCTCCCACACGAACACGACGTCGGGCGCCCGGTCGGCGGTCCGGCAGAACCCGACCATGCGCCCGACCAGCTCCCGGATCCACGGCTTCTCCTCCCGGGGCAGGGCGCCGAGCTCCTCCTCGAGCCGATCGATCCAGCGCCCGGCGACCCCATCGAGCGCGACGTCCGGGATGGCCGCGACCGCCATGATCCAGCCCGGATCGACGCGCTCGACCGTCGGACCGGCGTCGCCGGTCGGGCCGAGCTCGAAGCGCGCATCGATGAAGTCGGACGGGACGTCGCGCTCGGTCGTTTCCCGGGCGGCCTCGGCGAACAGGTCGAGCCAGGTCGGGTCCATCCCGCCGCTCAGCGACAGGTAGGCCGGGAACCGGCTGCCGTCGGCCAGCAGTCGGCGATCGTCGCCCGCGGCGACCTCCATGATCTCCGGCGCGGGGCCGGCGACGAGCTCCATCCGCGTCCCCATCGCCCGGCTACCCCTCGGTCCTCATCCGGTGTAGCCGGCATCGCGGAGCAGCGCCGGCAGCTCGGTCGGGGAGCCGGCGACGCGGAACCCGGCGGCCTCGAGCGCATCGACCTTGGACGCAGCCGTGCCCGCGCCGCCGGAGATGATGGCCCCGGCGTGCCCCATCCGCTTGCCCTCCGGAGCCGTCCGGCCGGCGATGAACGCGGCCTTCGGGATGTCGCGCAGGTGCGTCCCCGCCCACGCCGCGGCGGTCTCCTCGGCGGCACCACCGATCTCACCGATGAGCACGATCGCCTCGGTCTCGTCATCCGCGTCGAACAGCTGGAGGACATCGAGGAACGTCGTGCCGATGATCGGGTCGCCGCCGATCCCGACGCACGTCGATTGGCCGAGACCCGCGTCGGTCATCGCCTGGACAGCCTCGTACGTCAGCGTGCCAGAGCGGCTGACCACGCCGACGCGACCCTCTCGGTGGATCGAGGCTGGGATGATGCCGACCTTGGCCCGACCCGGCGACGTCGCGCCAGGGCAGTTCGGGCCGATGAGCCGGGCCCCGCGGGAACGGACGAACTCGACGACCGGGATCATGTCGAGCGCCGGGATCCCCTCGGTGATGCAGAAGATCGTCGCGATCCCCGCGGCCGCTGCCTCCATGACGGCGTCGGGGGCCCCGGCCGCGGGCACGAAGACGAGCGAGGTGTTGGCGTCGGTCTCGCGGACGGCCTCCTCGACCGTGTCGAACACCGGCACGGAGCCGTCGAGCGCGGTCTGGCCGCCCTTGCCAGGGGTCACGCCCGACACGACGTTCGTGCCATAGGCCTGCGCCGCGCCCGCATGGAACGCGCCCTCCCGACCGGTGATGCCCTGCACGACGAGGCGGGTGTCGCGCCCGATCAGGATGCTCACGCCCGCGCCGCCTTCGAGGCCGCCACGGCCTTCGCCGCAGCCTCGTCGAGCGAGTGGGCCGTCTCGAATGACGCTTCCCGGAGCAGTACGGCTGCTTCCTCGGCGTTGGTGCCGACGATCCTGACGATCATCGGAACCTCGCGGGCCTGCTGGCCCCGGGCCTCGATGAGCCCGCGGGCGACCTCGTCGCCGCGGGTGATGCCGCCGAAGATGTTGACGAGGATGGCGTCGACCTTGGGGTCGGCCAGGATGAGCCGCATCGCCTCCTCGACCTTCTCGTGGCGCGCGCCACCGCCGATGTCGAGGAAGTTGGCCGGCTCGCCGCCGGCGCGCTTGACGAGGTCCATCGTCGTCATCGCCAGACCGGCCCCGTTGACCATGCAGCCGATGGTGCCGTCGAGCTTGATGAACGTCAGGCCGGCCTCGCGCGCGGCCCGGTCCTCGGGCGCTTCCTCGTCGGGGTCGCGCAGGTCTTCGAGGCCGGGATGCCGGTCGAGCGCGGAGTCGTCGAGGGTGATCTTCGCGTCGAGGCAGACGAGGCGCTCGACCGGTGTCCCGCCGGGCACCCCCTCGAGGATGATCGCCAGCGGGTTGATCTCGACGAGGTCGGCATCGTAGGCGCGCATCGTGGCGACCAGACCCCTGGCGATGCGCACGGCGTCCTTCAGATGTCCACCGAGACCCAGCGAGAAGGCCATCTCGCGCGCCTGGAAGTCGAGCAGCCCCAGGGCCGGGTCGGCGTGGAGCCGGACGATCGCCTCGGGATGCTCCTCGGCGACCGTCTCGATCTCGACGCCGCCCTGCGCCGAGCCCATCAGCAGGATCCGTCGTTCTGCCCGGTCGAGGACCGCGGCGAGGTAGAACTCCCGGACGATGTCCGCCGCTGGCCCGATCAGGACCTTGCGGACCGCGAAGCCCTTGATGTCCATGCCGAGGATCTGCGCCGCGAGCGCCTCTGCCTCGTCCGGCGACCCGGCGAGCTTCACGCCGCCGGCCTTGCCCCGCCCGCCGACCAGGACCTGGGCCTTGATGACGACCCTGCCACCGGCCGGACCGTTCGCGAGGAACGTGGTCGCCGCCTCGCGCGCCTCGGTCGCGGTGTGGGCGACCGCCCACGGCGGGACCGGCAGGTCCCCCTTGACGAGCAGCGACTTGGCGTCGGCCTCCTGGAGCTTCACCGCGGCATCGTAGCCGAGCGGGACCGGCTCAATCCGCCAGGCCGAGGTGGCGACGGCGGGCCGCGGCGATCCGCTCGATCGCGGCCGCCGACTTCGAGATCGACCACACGATGGCGTCGTCGAACCCGACGCCGGCGAGGTCGTCGAACAGGGCCGCCAGGCCGTCGGCGTCGGCGTCGAGCCCGGTCGGGTCGTCCTGGCCCGAGCCGGGGTCATGGAGTCGGATGCCGACCGTCCGCCGGATCGACGCCGGGTCGCGACCCGACCGCATCGCAGGCTGCCTCGAGACCGGCGAGATGGGAGCGCAGCCGGTCGTCGAGCGACCCGAACCAGGCCGTGTTCCAGGCGTCCGCCCAGGAGGCGGTCAGGTGGAGCATCCGGTCGCGGCGCGCTGCGACGAGGATCGGCACGGCCCGGGCGGGCGGCGGGAGCAGGACCGCGTCATCGAGCCGGCGCCACCGCCCCTCGAACGTGACCCGTTCGCCCCGCAGCAGCCGCGCCGTGACCTCGACGTCCTCCGCGAACCGGCCGACGCGATGATCGGTGGGATAGCCGAACGCCTCGTACTCCGGGTCGTGCCACCCCGACCCGAGCCCGAGGAGCACACGACCACCCGACGCGGCGTCGAGCGTTGCGGCCATCTTGGCCATGAGCCCGGGGTTCCGGAACGACGAGCACATCACGAGCGCCGCGAGCTCGACGCGGGGCACGACCGGGGCGAGGGCCGCAAGCGTCGTCCATGCCTCGTGGAGTCCACTCTCGGGTCGGTCGCCGAAGCGGAAGAGCAGGTGGTCGAACACCCAGATCGAGTCGAGTCCGGCCGCCTCCGCGTCGCGGGCGAACGCCAGGGTCTCGCCGAAGGCCGGAGTATGGCCGTCCGGGGTGTCGTCGTCCGAGAGGGGGAGCGTGACGCCGATCCGCATCCGCCCCGAGTCTAGTCCGCCCCGATGAACGATTCCGCTGGGTCGCCTCGCCATACTCGGTGAGCGCGACCGGACGGTCGTGCCGATGCCGAGGGGCGAGATGCAGCGAGAGCTCGTGGACCGAGCGAGGCAGGGCGATCATGACGCCTTCGCCGAGCTGGCAGGCGCCGCGATCTCCCGGCTGGACTCCGCCGCCTGGCTCATCCTGCGGGACCCCGAACAGGCCAAGGACGCCGTCCAGAACGCGCTCGTCCGGGCCTGGCGTGATCTGCCCACGCTCCGGGACCCAGATCGCTTCGACGCCTGGCTGCATCGGCTCGTCGTGCGTGCCTGTCTCGATGAGGCTCGTCGACTCCGCCGGCATCGCGTCGACGTGGAACTGACCGACATCCATGCGCCCGCGGTCGGCGGCATCGAATCGACGATCGCCGACCGCGACCAGATCGAACGCGGCTTCCTCCGGCTCGAGCCGGAGCAACGTGCCGTGATCGTCCTCCATCACTACCTCGACCTCCCGATGCCGACGGTCGCCGCGACCCTGGGGATCCCCCTGGGGACCGCGAAGTCTCGGCTGCACTACGCCCTCGGACGGATGCGCGCGGCGCTCGACGCCGATGCTGCCGGCCGCTCCGACCTCGCGGAAGGACATCCGTCATGACGGCCGACGACCGCTTCGGACGGAACCTGTCCGCGTGGCTGCGCGAGGACGGCGCACACCGCGTGCCCGACCATCTCGCCGAGGTGCTGGTGCAGACGGTCGCGACCCGGCAACGACCGTGGTGGTCGAGCCCCGAAAGGTGGCTCCCCGTGGACACGACCTTCCGAGCAACGACCGGCCCCGTCCGATGGGGTCGCCTCGCCCTGGTGGCCGGGTTGATCATCCTGGCCGCCGCCCTCGCAGTCCTCGCTGTGGGATCGCGCCAGCCGCACCTGCCCGAGCCGTTCGGGCTCGCGCGCAACGGTGACATCGTGACCAGCCGTGACGGCGACCTCTTCCTCATGGATAGCGTTGCGCTCCAGCCTCGATCGATCGAAGTCGGCGAGGGCTTCGACTTCTCGCCGATCTTCTCGCGAGATGGGACCAGGATGGTGTTCCTGCGTTCTGATGGACCGATCGCCGAGCCGGCGATCCTGACCATGTATGTGGCCAACGCCGACGGCTCGGATGCCCGAGCGCTGACGCCGCCGACCGAGAGTCTCGACTGGTTCGATTGGTCGCCGGACGGCACCCGCATCGCGTACGTGGCACGCGGGGCTTTGTTCGTGGTCGACGTCGCAACGGGCGAACTGGAACGACGCCCTGGCGCTGGACGCGTGCATTTCCCGACGTGGCTGCCACCCGACGGCAAGGAGATCCTGTTCCGCGTCGAGACTGCCAATCCTGGGATCTTCGCCATTGCGCCGGACGGGACGAGCAAGCGGCGAGCGATGTCGACTACAGCCGGCCAACAACGAATTCGACTACCAGTCGATCGCGGTGTCGCCGGACGGCACGAAGATCACGTTCACACGATGGTCTTCGAATGGCCTTCCGCGGGTGTTCGCACTGGATGTCGCCACGGGGCAGGAGATGGCATTCCCGACCGCGACCGGCGCGAGTCAAGGGACGGCGGTCTACTCGCCTGATGGCAAGCACGTCGCGTACGCGCGGGTCGATCCCGACGGTGCATACCAGATCGTCGTGGCCGACGCGAACGGCTCGGGCAGCGAGCGGCCCATCGGGCCGGAACGACCCGCCCAGCTGGAGACGGGAACCGTTGATGCCGCGTGGGCGTTCACGCCCGACGGGACGGCGTTGCTCGTTCGCTACGGCAATGACGATCGATGCCACGACCCAGCTTCTGCCGCTCGATGGAACGTCGGGCAAGAGCCTCGGCTCGGGAGGCTTCGAGTTCGTGGACGTGCAGCGCCTGGCGCCGTAGCGAGAGTCAGCGTAGGCCGGCCGCCACCGTGAGCGGCCGGCCACGCTGCGTCCTGCCGCGCGGATACAATCGGGGCCATGGCCCATCGAGTCACCCTGATCCCCGGCGACGGCATCGGACCGGAGCTGGCGGAGGCGTCGCGTCGCGTGCTCGACGCGAGCGGCGTCGCCTTCGACTGGGAGGTCGTCGACGCCGGTGAGGCCGTCATGGCCGAGCACGGGACGCCGCTCCCGGAGCACGTCCTCGAGTCGATCAGGCGCAACAAGGTCGCGCTCAAGGGGCCGATCACCACCCCGGTCGGGGAGGGATTCCGCAGCGTCAACGTGACCCTGCGGCAGGCTCTCGGGTTGTACGCCAACCTCCGGCCTGCCCGCAGCATGAAGGGCCTCGAGACCCGCTACGAGGACGTCGACCTCGTCATCGTCCGCGAGAACACCGAGGACCTGTACGCGGGGATCGAGCACCGCGTCGGGCCCGACGCCGCCGAGAGCATCAAGATCATCACCCGGGCGGCGTCGGAGCGGATCGCCCGCTTCGCCTTCGACTACGCGGTCGCCAACGGCCGGCGCAAGGTCACGGCCGTCCACAAGGCCAACATCATGAAGCTGTCCGACGGGCTGTTCCTCGAGTCGTGCCGCACGGTCGCCGCCGAGTACGACGGCCGGATCGAGTTCGAGGACCGCATCGTCGACAACATGTGCATGCAGCTCGTCCAGAAGCCCGAGCTGTACGACGTGCTGGTGCTGCCCAACCTGTACGGCGACATCGTGTCGGACCTGGCGGCCGGGCTGGTCGGCGGGCTGGGCGTGGCACCCGGCGCCAACATCGGCACCGAGGCCGCCGTCTTCGAGCCGGTGCACGGCTCGGCGCCGAAGTACGCCGGGCTGAACAAGGCCAACCCGACGGCGCTGATCCTGAGCGGCGCGCTCATGCTCCGCCATCTCGGGTACCCGGGCGAGGCGGACCGGGTCGAGACCGCCCTGCGCGAGGTCATCGCCGAGGGTCGGACGACGTACGACCTCGGCGGATCGCTCGGCACTTCCGAATTCGCCGACGCGATCATCGACCGGCTCGGGGCCGGCGCGAGCGTCGCCCGATGACGGGCATCGCGCGCGGCCTGTCGCTGCCGCGCAAGCCGGCCGGGACCGCGCCCGCCGGGCTCGGCGCCACGCGACGACGGGACGCATGGTGGGTGGCGCCCGGACTGCAGGGTCTGCTGTTCACGGTCTGCGCGACGTACCTGTTCGTCAGCGGCATCCTGTTCACCCCGCTGTTCGGCACGCCGTACGAGCACGAGGGCTACCTGTCGCCGCTCTTCTCGCCGCTCATCCGCCCGGAGTGGCTGCCGTCCTGGATCAGCCCGGGGCTCCTTATCCTGTGGATCCCGCTCGGCTTCCGGGCGACCTGCTACTACTACCGGAAGGCCTACTACCGCTTCTACTTCGCCGATCCGCCGGGCTGCGCGGTGGGCGAGCCCACGGCGCATCGGCGCTACGCGATGGAGGCGGCCTTCCCGTTCATCCTCCAGAACATCCACCGGTACTTCCTGTACCTCGCCTTCGTCCCGCTGGCGTTCCTCTGGATCGACGCCTGGCTGGCCCTCACGTACGGCGGCGGCATCCGCATCGGGCTCGGCGTCGTGGTCCTCTTCGTCAACGCCTTCCTGCTCTCGATGTACTCGCTGTCGTGCCATTCGCTCCGCCATCTCATCGGCGGCAACCTCGATTGCTTCTCGTGCTCGCGCCGGAACCAGGTTCGACGGTCCGTATGGCAGCGGCTGACGACATTCAACCTTCACCACATGGCGTGGGCGTGGATCAGCCTGATCTCGGTCACCATGGCGGACGTCTACGTCCGCGGCCTCGCGCTCGGCGTCATCGTCGACCCGGCGATCCGGTTCTGACGCGACCGGCCGACCGCCGATGATCAACGCGACCGACCCGCAGACCCGGCCGCACGACGTCGTGGTCATCGGCGCGGGCGGTGCCGGGCTCCGCGCGGCGATCGAGGCTCGCGCCGCCGGGGCCGATGTCGGTCTCGTGTGCAAGTCGCTGCTGGGCAAGGCCCACACGGTCATGGCCGAGGGCGGCGTGGCGGCGGCCCTCGCCCATGTCGCGCCCGCCGACTCGTGGCGCGTCCACTTCCGCGACACGATGGTCGGCGGCAAGCACCTCAACAACGCGCGGATGGCCGAGCTGCACGCCCAGGAGTCGCCCGACCGCGTCCGCGAGCTCGAGGTCTGGGGTGCGGTCTTCGACCGGACGGGCGATGGCCGGATCCTGCAGCGGCCGTTCGGTGGCCATTCGCATCCCCGGCTCGCGCACGTCGGCGACCGGACCGGGCTCGAGATGATCCGGACCCTGCAGGACCGCGCCGTCCAGATGGGCATCGACGTGTACATGGAATGCACGATCACGCGGCTCACCACCGGCCCGAACGGCGTGACGGGTGCCCTCGGCTACTGGCGGACGACCGGCCGTCCGGTCCTGTTCCCGGCCAAGGCCGTCGTCCTCGCGACCGGCGGCATCGGCAAGGCGTACCAGGTCACGTCCAACTCGTGGGAGTACAGCGGCGACGGGCAGAGCCTCGCCTACGACGTCGGCGCCGAGCTCATCGACATGGAGTTCGTCCAGTTCCACCCGACCGGCATGGTCTGGCCGCCGGGCGTGCGCGGCCTGTTGGTGACCGAGGCCGTGCGCGGCGAGGGCGGCATCCTGCGCAACGCCATCGGCGAGCGGTTCATGTGGAAGTACCTGCCCGAGGAGCGCCGCGAGGAGTACGCGGCCAACGCCGACGAGGCCGCGCGCTGGGTGACCGCCCAGTCGCAGGCCAAGCAGACCGACGCGCGCCGCCCGCCGGAGCTGTCCACCCGCGACAACGTCTCGCGCGCCATCTACACCGAGGTGAAGGAGGGCCGCGGCTCGCCGCACGGTGGCGTGTTCCTCGACATCAGCTACCTGCCGGCCGACCACGTGCGCCGCAAGCTGCCCTCGATGTACGAGCAGTTCAAGGAGCTGGCCGACGTCGACATCACGACCGGGCCGATGGAGGTCGGGCCGACGACCCACTACGTGATGGGCGGGATCCGAGTGGAGGCCGAGGACGGCGCCACGACCGTGCGCCGGGCTGTACGCCGCCGGCGAGGTCGCCGGGGGCATGCACGGGGCGAACCGCCTCGGCGGCAACTCGTTGTCGGACCTGCTCGTCTTCGGCGCCCGTGCGGGAGCCGGGGCCGCGGCCCATGCCCGACCGCTCGACGAGCCGCACGTCGACCCGGTCCAGGTCCAGGCCGGCCTGCGCGACCTGGATGCCCCGCTGCTGCGCCCGGATGGCGAGGACCCATACGCGATCCAGCGCGACCTGCAGGACGTGATGCAGCGGCTGGTCGGCATCTTCCGGGTCGAGGAGGACCTCGACCAGGCCGTCCTCGAGCTCGACGCGCTGCGCGAGCGGTGGGCCGCCACGCGCGCGACCGGCGGCCGGGCGTTCAACCCGGGCTGGCACCTCGTGTTCGAGTTGGGCAACCTGTTGACCGTGTCGGAGGCGATCGCGCGCAGCGCTCGCCAGCGCACGGAGAGCCGCGGCGCGCACAGCCGGCTCGACTACCCTGACACCGACGACGGGATGTGGGGTGGCCGCAACAGCGTCGTCGCGAAAGGACCCGACGGACGGATGATGGTCTACACGACGCCGCTGCCGACGATCGCCGATGAGCTGCGCGACGTGCTGGCGAGCTGACGATGACCCTCGAATCGACGACCTCCGAGGCCCACCTCCGGGTGTTCCGTGGCACCCCGGGCAGCGCTGCCCGGTTCGACGAGTTCGACGTGCCGGTCGAGTCGGGCATGGTCATCCTCGACGCACTGCACTGGATCCAGGGTCATGCCGCGCCCGATCTCGCTGTTCGCTGGAACTGCAAGGCGGCGAAGTGCGGCTCGTGCAGCGCCGAGGTCAACGGCCGGCCCCGCCTGACGTGCAAGACGCGCCTGTCCGACTTCGACCTCGAGGAACCGATCACCGTCGAGCCGATGCGGGCCTTCCCGCTGGTCAAGGACCTCGTGACCGACGTCTCCTGGAACTACGAGGTCAACAAGACCATCACGCCGTTCACGCCACCTGAGGACGTGCCCCAGGAGGACTGGCGCTGGCAGCAGGAGGACATCGACCGGGTCCAGGAATACCGCAAGTGCATCGAGTGCTTCCTGTGCCAGGACGTCTGCCACGTCCTCCGCAACCACGAGACGCAGCGGCCGTTCATGGGCCCCCGCTTCCTGGTCCGCGCCGCGGGGCTGGAGCTCCACCCGATCGACCAGGCCGACCGTCGCCAGTACCTCAAGGACAGCGGCGGCATCGGCTACTGCAACATCACGAAGTGCTGCACCGAGGTCTGCCCGGAGCACATCAAGATCACCGACAACGCGATCATCCCGCTCAAGGAGCGGGTCGTGGACGAGTACTACGACCCGATCCGCTGGGTGTGGCGCAAGGTCCGCGGCGGCGGATCGGCCGGCGACGAGCGCGTCGAGCTGCCGGTGCTGCAGGGCGACCCGCCCGCGGATCGAGGGGACCGAGCCTGACGCCAGGGGACGGGCGCGCGTTCATCGTCCGGACCGACGGCGCGGCGCGCGGCAACCCCGGGCCCGCGTCCGCCGGCGCGGCGCTGTTCGATGTCGAGCGGCCCGACGCCCGCGACCCGCGCGCAGCGCCGGACGCCTCGATCTCCGACTACCTCGGGGTCCAGACGAACAACGTGGCCGAGTACACGGGCGTCGTCCGTGCGCTCGAGCTGGCGCGCGACCTCGGTGCCCGGGAGGTCCACCTGCTCCTCGACTCGAAGCTGATCGTCGAGCAGCTGTCCGGTCGCTGGCGGGTCAAGGACGCGAAGCTCATCCCGCTCTGGGCGGCGGCCCGGACGACGCTCAACGACTTCTCGCGGTGGACCGCGACCCACGTGCCCCGCGCCCAGAACACGCGTCGCCGACGCCCTCGCCAACGAGGCCATCGACCGGGTCGCCGCCGGTGGTGCGGCATCGGTGGTCCGCGGACGCCCGGGGTAGAATCGGCCCGTCAGCGAGGCGGTCGGATGGCCGCACGGCGCGGTCGGGGCGACCCGCACGTGCCGTGAGGAAAGTCCGAGCTCCCCAGCGCAGGGTGGCGGGTAACACCCGTCCGTCGCGAGACGAGGACCAGTGCCACAGTGACGATGCCGCCCCGCGGCCTTCGGGTCGTGGGTCGGAGTGAAACGGGCAAACTCCACCCGGAGCAAGGCCAAATAGGAGGGCGCAACCCGTGCCGGGCGACCGGCCGGGGGAGAGGCGCGCTGCCCAGCCCTCGGGTCGGCCGCATGAGCCGTCGGGCGACCGGCGGCCCCAGATGGATGGCCATCCCCGTCCGACGCTTCGGCGACGGGCGGGACAGAACTCGGCTTACAGGCCGCCCTCGCTGACGCGATCCACCAGCCGTATTCGAAACGGCCCGTTCTTGGTCACGTGGCGACCTCCTCGGAGCCTCCGGATCGCGTGGCTCTAGTCCTTAGAGAATCCCTTCTTCTCAGCCTCATGAAACCGATCACGGGCGGCACCTTCTGCCGCCTTGGACATGTCCTCCTGTTGGGCAGCCCGCGCCCGGTCGCCCTCGGCGGTCGCGAGCGCCAACTTGGCCGCCTCGGCGGCTTGGTTCGCCGCCTTCCGTGCGCGGCCTGCGGCAGCACGGGATCGCTCCACTGCCTCTGCCGCGGCGCTAGCGGCAGCCTCCACCTCGGTTGCCGCTTCTTCGGCGGCGACGGCGGCGATCAGCGCAAGGTTTGCGACGCTTGCAGCCGCGTGAGATGCGACCGTGTCCCGCTCAGCAGATCGCCATTGCGAGAGCAACTCGCTCGCGGACTTGGCCTTGGTCGGCTCCTTAGGCACCACTTTGACACCCCAGGGTTCGAGTTCATGTGTGGGACGTTTCTCCCCCGACTGTAGTGGACCCGGCTGACCCTGGAGTGGTGAGCGCCCAGGCATTGCAGATACAGAAGGACGAAGGAGCGCTAGCCCGCCAGACGCGCTGGACCTGCCCGCTACTCATGAGTCGGCTAGGCGAGCCCGGCTCCCGAGCCAGTCAAAACGTTCATGCGTCGTTGTTCTGGCGCTCCTGCTCGAGGTGTGAGAGCAGCCCGCGGCCGATGATCCGATAGGCACGCCCTTGCGGTTCGTGCCCAAGATGCGTGTAGGCCCAACGGGGTTTGATGACCTCTTCTCCGCCGATGACGTCCGCGAGCTCTCGGTAGATGGCCCGGACCTCGTCGGACGGTTGCAGCCGCTCCCCGCAGCCCTCGCACAGGTAGACGAGGCTCGCCATAGCGTCCAGCCTACTTGGTTGAACGAACTTCCCGGGTCCCGCAATCTCCCGATGGGGTTGCCGCGAGCCATCTTCGGTCGTCGAGCCCGCCAGGACTGACCGGGACAGAACTCGGCGTACAGGCCGGCTCGCTGCAACCTCCGGACCGCCACGCCCGATCGGGCGGCGGTCCCGCTAGTCCTCGTCGGCGCGGAAGATGTGGGGCGCCGTGCAGGCGTTGCAGATCGGCATGGCCGAGTCGAGGTCGCCGAGCGGGATCGGGATCTTCCGGTCTGGGAAGAGGCACTCGACGTCGTACACGCGGTCCGAGCCCGCCTCGACATCGATCAGGCGCCGGAACGTGCAGCGCTTGATGCGGTGCGGCGCGAGGTGATACGCGTCGGGCTGGGGCGGGATGACGGGCAGGGGCAGGGCCATCGGAGTGCGGTTCGCTGGCCTCGTAGGTCGTCGGAGAAGGGGTCTTCACCGATCTTGGCGCCGGAGCCTAGCACCGGATTCTTGTCGACGGCAAGGTACGAAAGGTACTAGGCTGTCCGGCCGGAAGCGCTCGGACGAGCGCGATGCAGGGAGGAAGCGTGGCCGACCAGCGTCGGAAGACCCCGAGCCCGCGCCCACGACGTCGCCGGACGGACATCGATCCGAGTGCGGCGTCGCCGCCCGTCACGAAAGAACGACGGACCGGACGGCCGTGGACGGGTGGCGACGAAGCGCCGCCACCGACCGGGATCGAAGTGCCGCCGGAAGCCGTGCTCACCGCCAGCGTCGGCCTCGCCCGCGCGCTCGCCGAGGAGCCACCCGACGCGGCGCCCTTCCACGTCCCGGGCCTGGCCGCCGCCATCGCGACCGAGACCGCGGTCGACGCCGTCGCGACCGCGCCGGTCCGGCCGCTCGACGAGACGCCGTCGTGGCTGCAGAGCCGCGAGGACCGGTCGATCGACCCGGTCATCTGCCCGTTCCTGCGCGCTGCGGGCGCGGATGGGCTGATCATGCCGCTGTCGACACCGGACCCGGCAAACCGGTGCGCCGCGCTCGAGACCGCCGTCCCGCAGTCGCTCCGCCAGCAGGAGCTCGTCTGCCTGTCGATGGGCCACGTCAACTGCCCGCGCTACCTGCGCGGGACGTCGGTCGCGGCCGTGGCGGCGGCAGCGCCGGTCGTCCGCGCCGGCCGCGCCGTGTCGCCCGCGATGCTCGCGTCGCTGGTCGTCCTGGTCTTCGCCCTCACGGCGTCGATCGGGTTCGTGGTCTCCCGGAGCAACGGGATCAGCATCGCGACGACCGGCCCGTCGGCGAGCGTGGCGGTGGTCGCGGCCGTGTCGCCGCGGATCGTCGCGTCGGTGGCGCCGTCCGCCGCGTCGGCGGCTCCGTCCGTGGCGGCCGCCCCCACACAGACCCCGGGCCCGACGCCGACCGCGACGCCGACCCCGAGCCCGACGCCGACGCCCGCGCCGACAGCCAAGCGCACCCCGCGGGCGACGCCGGCGTCGAGCCGCTACGAGCTGCTGCAGGCGTGCGGCTCCAGGTGTTGGACGTACCGGGTGCGCCGAGGCGACAACCTGTTCAGCATCGCGAACTACTTCGGTGTGCCGATCAGGAGCATCTACGCGCGCAACCCGTGGCTCAAGGGCTCGGGGCTGCGCGCCGGCCAGGAGCTGCGCCTGCCGCCGCCGACCCGCTAGCGGCCGCGCCCGCGTCACCGCGGACGCCGACTCCCCGCCTGAGGAGCGGCTCGTCCGCACGCACGAACTCACCGTCATGTGTGCGATGGCGCATTGACGCGGCCGGAATCAGGGCCTAGGATGCACTGAAGTGGTCCAAAGTGGTGGGAAGTGGGGAGCAACCGGCCAGACACATCGCGGCCGGCACCCCTGAACCCGACGGACCAGGCCAAGACAGTCCTAGGAGCCCCCTCCGGATGTTCACCGGCGAGTACCGGCACACGGTGGACGACAAGGGACGGATCGCCGTCCCCGCGAAGTTCCGCGTCCAGCTCGGCGCTGGCGCGGTCGTGTCGCGCTGGCTCGACGCCTGCCTGGCCATCCACACCCAGGACGGATGGGACGACCTCGCCACGAAGGTCGCGGCGCTGCCCATCACCGACCAGAACGCGCGCCGCTTCCAGCGGCTGATCTTCGCGGGAGCTGCGGAGGTCGAGCTCGACCGGCAGGGCCGGATCCTGCTGCCGGCCTTCCTGCGCGAGCACATCGACCTCGGCAACGAGGCCGTGGTCGTCGGCTCGCGCGACCACGCGGAGATCTGGGTCCCGGCCACGTGGGCGACCTACGCCCAGGGCCTCGAGGACCCCGACGAGCTGGCCCAGGCCTTCGCAGGGCCTCGGGATCTAGCTCACACCACATGCGCTTCCAGGGTCCGCTCGGGATCCGATCGACGAGGAGTGGAGGAGAGATGGAGGCAGGGCACATCCCGGTGCTGGCAGAGGAGGTCATGTCGATGCTCGCGCCTGCGCCGGGGAGCCTCCAGATCGACGCCACCCTCGGCGGCGGTGGGCACACCGAGCGGATCCTGGAGGCGACCGACCCTGATGGCCGCCTCCTCGGTCTCGACGCCGATGGGGCGGCCATCGCCAGAGTGGACGGTCGCCTCCGCCCCCGCTTCGGGGACCGCCTGGTCCTGCGCCAGGCCGAACTTCCGCGACCTCGCCGACGTCGCCCGCGAGGCCGGCTTCGAGGCCGGTCGACGGCGCGCTGTTCGACCTCGGCCTCTCGAGCTACCAGCTGGCCGACACGCGAGCGTGGCTTCGGGTTCCGGGCCGGTGGCCCGCTCGACATGCGCTTCGACACAGTCGCGCGGCGTCCCGGCCTCCGAGCTCCTCGCGACGCTCGACGCGGACGAGCTGACCGCGCTGTTCCGGCGCTACGGCGAGGAGCCGAAGGCCGGCCGCATCGCCCGCGGCCATCGTCGACGCGCGGCGCACGGCCCCGATCGCCACGGCCGAGGACCTGGCCGCCCTGGTCGAGCGGGTCGTCCCCGCCGAACCCGCGCCAGCCGCGCCGGACCCACCCCGCGACGCGCGTGTTCCAGGCGCTCCGGATCGCGGTCAACGAGGAGCTCGATGCGCTCGCAGGACGGGCTCGCGGCCGCGGTCGACCTGCTCCGTCCCGGCGGTCGCCTCGTCGTCCTCAGCTACCACTCGCTCGAGGACCGCATCGTCAAGCGCTTCCTCGCCGCCGAGCGGCGGGGCTGCGTCTGTCCCCCGGAGCTGCCGGTCTGCGTGTGCGGCCGGAACCCCCGCCTCCGACTCCTGACCCGCCGCTCGGTGACCCCGACGGCGGCCGAGGTCGAGGCCAATCCACGCGCCCGGAGCGCCCGCCTGCGGGCCGCCGAGCGCCTCGCCGCCTAGCGCGAGCACCACCGAGACGGAAGGGAGGAGCCCCCATGAGCAAGGCGTCACCAGCCAGCCGGCGCAAGTCGTACGGCCGTCGGCAGCACGAGGTGCGCGAGCGGCACGAGCGCAGCCAGCACGCCGAGGCGTCCGCCTTCGACCTCGAGGAGTGGGGCTCGGGTGCGCCGGCCGATCCGCTCGCCTTCCTCGATCCGCGCTCGCCGCGGTTCCGCTTCGCGTCGGGCGACTGACGGATGGCCGTCTACGAGGGCGCCCGCCCACGCACGATCGCGCTGCCGCGCCGGCCACGGGTCGCCGCGCCACCGGTCCCGGTCGCTGCCGCGCCGCCGGGCACGCCCGCGGTCCGCGCGCGCCGGACGGCGAGCACGCGACCAGGGCTGTTCCTGGGCGTGATCGTCGTCGCGTTCATGCTGGCCTTCTTCTCGCTGGCCCAGGAGGTCCGGGTGTCGGCCACGAGCTACGACATCGGCCGCCTCCAGGTCGAGCGGGAGCGGCTCGACGCCCGGCTCCAGGAGATCACCTCCGACATGAGCCGCCTCGGGCGCGAGCCGGCGGTCCGCAAGCTCGCCCTCGACGGCGGGTCTCGGGCAGCTTGGCGAGACCGTCATGCTCCCGGCGCGCTGATCGCACGAGCCTGCGAGCGATGCTGGGTCGCACCGATTCCCGCCGCCGCCTGCTGGTCCTGCTGACGGCGTTCGTCGTCGGGTCGATCGCGCTGTTCGCGCGGACCGCCTACTGGCAGGTCCTGAACGGTCGACATGCTGACGCGCCGAGGCCGCTGCGCAGACCACGGTCCGCATCGAGGTCGCCGGTCGACGCGGGGACATCTACGACCGCACCGGCACGATCCTGCTGGCCACCACCATCGATCGCGACCGGCTGATCGCGGCCGCCGACCAGCTTGCCCGGGACCCGGCGACGCTGCGGCGGACCGGCGACGAGCTCGTCCGCCTGCTCAAGCTCGACGACGCGGCCGCGGCCACCCTCCGCGAACGGCTGGCGTCCAAGCGGCCGTACGTCATCATCGCCCGCGGCATCGAGCCGTCGGTCGCCGAGCGCATCCGCCTGGCGATGCGCGACAAGCGCGTCGCCCATGTCGATCTCGAGGCCGAGCCCGAGCGCGTCTATCCGCAGGACGGGCGGCGGCCCCGAGTCGACCCTGGCGGCCCATCTGCTCGGCTTCGTCAACCGCGAGAACACCGGCCAGTACGGGGTCGAGCAGTCGTACCAGGATGCGCTCGCCGGGTCGCCGCGGGTCATGGTCGCCCAGCGCGACGTGAACGGCCGGCCGATGCCCGAGACGTCGGTGGTCGAGGCGCCCGGCACGATCGGCGAGGACATCCGGCTGACCATCGACGCCGGTCTCCAGCTGGCCCTGGAGCAGGAGCTGCTCGCCGCCTGGATCGCGGACGAGGCGAAGAGCGTGTCGGCGGTCGTCATGGACCCCTACACGGGCGCGGTGTACGCCGAGGCGACCTACCCGTCGTACGACGCGAACGACTACCGCACGATCGCCAAGACGGCGCCGAACCGGTTCATCGACCCGGTCGTGTCCAACGTCTACGAGCCGGGCTCGGTGTTCAAGATGATGACCGCGGTGAGCGCGCTCGAGGCCGGCACGGTCACGCCGGACGACGCGCATCAAGGACGTCGGGCACGCTGCGCCTCGACGGCGGCAAGTCGAAGATCGACAACGCCGACCACAAGGGCATGGGCTGGATCACGTTCGAGGACGGCATCGCCTATTCGCGCAACGTCGTCGCCGCGAAGGTCGCGCTCGGACTCGGTGAGACGACCACGCGAGTCGGCGACGATGCTCTACGACACGTGGCGCAAGCTGGGGTTCGGGCAGGCGACCGGCATCGACGTCGCCGGCGAGACCGTCGGGCGAGGCCTACGTCCGCGACCCGGCCGTCTCGAACGTGGAGCGAGATCGACCTCGCCAACGGCGCGTTCGGCCAGGGCGTCGCGGTGACGCCGATCCAGCTCGCGACCGCGTTCGCCGCGCTGGTCAACGGCGGCACCCTGGTCCAGCCGCATGTCGTGACCGGCGTCGGGTCGCGCGATGTGACGGTGCCCCCGCGCGGCCGGGTCGTGCCGAAGAAGATCTCGCGGACCCTCCTGCGGATGATGGATCACGTCATCGAGGAGGTGTCCTTCTACCGCGACCGGACCCAGGTACCGGGCTACCACGTCGGGGGCAAGACCGGGACGGCCCAGATCTGGGACGCGCGAGAAGAAGGCCTGGAAGCACAACCTCTTCAACTTCTCGTTCGTCGGATACATCAGCCGAGAGGCGGGCACGCCCGACCTCGTCGTCGCGGTCCGCATCGAGGAAGGCCGGCCGCGACTGCCGCGTCTCGGCCGACTGGAGATGCCGGTGATGTCCTTCGAGCTGTTCCGACGCATCGCGACCGACGCGATCACCACGCCCGACCTGCTCGACGAGCGGGTCGTCGCGGAGCCCGTCCCCGTGACGGATCGGTGAGCGGGTCCCATGCGACACTGGCCGTCGTGAGCGACGCCGACCCGTCGGCCCCGACGCCGACCGGACGCGCCGACGCTCTCGGCCGACGACCTCGTCCGCCTGACCGGCGGCCGGCTGCTCGCCCGGTCCCATCGACCGATCCGTGGCGCCGCCGTCGATTCGCGCCTCGTCCGTCCGGGGCAGCTGTTCGTGGCCCTGCCCGGGGAGCGCACCGACGGCCACCTGCACCTGCCCGAGGCGGTCGAGCGTGGCGCGGCGGCCCTGCTCGTGACGCGCGGGGTCGACGACTCCGGAGGCGTTCGGCGACGTGTCGATCGTGCGCGTCGCCGATGCGCTGACGGCCCTCGGCGCGGTGGCCGCCGGCTGGCGCCGCCGATTCGATCCGCTGGTCGTCGGGATCACCGGTAGCATCGCCAAGACGTCGACCAAGGAGGCGGTCGCCACGGTCCTCGCTGCCGCCCGGCGGACGCTCCGGAGCGAGGGCAACCAGAACAACGAGATCGGGCTGCCGCTGACGCTCCTGCGGCTCGGCCCGGAGCACGAGGCGGCGGTGCTCGAGATGGGCATGTACGTGTCGGGCGAGATCGCCGACCTCGCCGCCATGGCGCGTCCGTCGATCGGCGTCGTGACGGCCGTCCAGCCCGTCCACCTGTCGCGCATCGGGTCGCTCGAGGCGGTCGAGCGGGCCAAGGGCGAGCTGCTCGAGGCCTTGCCGGCCGACGGGACCGCGGTGCTCAACGCCGACGACCCCATCGTCACCGGCATGGATCGCCGCACGGTCGCCCGAGCGATGCGCTACGGCTTCGCCGACACCGCCGACGTGCGCGCGCTCGACGTCCGCTCGGCCGGGACCACGGGCATGCGCTTCCGGCTCCACGACCCCGGCAGGGGAGCGCGAGGTGGCCATCCCGGCGCTGGGCCAGCTGTCTGTCCACAACGCAACGGCCGGCGCGACGGTCGGGCTCGCCGCGGGGCTCGACCTCGACACGATCGCCGGCGCCCTCGAGGGCGGCTGGGCCGCCCCGCACCGGGTCGAGCTCGTCCGACTGCGCGGCGCTGACGGTCGTCGACGACAGCTACAACGCCTCGCCCGGCTCGGTGACGGCGGCGCTCGACCTGCTGGCTGGATTGCCCGGCCGACGGGTGGCGGTGCTCGGCGAGATGCTCGAGCTCGGCGACGCCCACGAGACCGGGCACCACGACGTCGGCGTGGCGGCCGGCTCGGTCGTCGAGCTGCTGATCGTCGTCGGGGCCGACGCTCGGGGCATCGTCGACGGGGCGGTCGAGGCCGGCCTCGACGCCGGTCGCATCCACCACGTGCCGGATGCCGAGGCGGCGCTCGACGCATTGCGGCCGCGGCTGCGCGACGGCGACGTCGTGCTGGTCAAGGCGTCGCGCGGCATCGCCCTCGACCGTCTCGTCGACGGGCTCCGGCTCGAGCTCGGAGAGGCCGCCCGATGACGGTCGAGCTGATCCAGGGCCTGCTGCTGGCGTTCGCGCTGGTCGTCATCCTGATGCCGCCCTACATCCGTCTCCTGCAGTCGCTCGGGTTCGGCAAGCGCATCCGGCAGGAGGGGCCCGAGAGCCATTTCCTCAAGGAGGGCACGCCGACGATGGGCGGGTTGCTCATCGTCGCCGTGGTGCTCGGCATCTTCTTCTTCCTGCGCCAGCCCGATGCCGCGACGTTCGCGCCGCTGGCGGCGCTGGCCGGGGTCGGCGCGCTCGGCGCGTTCGACGACTACCTGAACGCGCGGACCGGGGAGGGGATCCGGGCCCGGCAGAAGCTGATCTGGCTGACGGTCGTGGCGTTCGTCGCCGCGTGGCAGATCCAGCAGACCTACGCGATCACCGCGATCGCGGTCCCGTTCGTCGGGCCGGTCGCCATCGAGCCGTGGCTGTACGTGCTGTTCGGGGCGTTCGCGATCATCGCCGCCTCGAACGGGGTCAACATCACCGACGGGCTCGACGGGCTGTCGGGCGGGACCGTGGCGATCGCCTTCGTGGCCTACATGCTGATCGCACTGCTCAACACGCCGGCCCAGCCGAACCTCGCGCTGCTGTGCTCGCTGATCATCGGCTCGCTGCTCGGCTTCCTGTGGTTCAACGTCCACCCGGCCCAGATCTTCATCGGCGACTCCGGGGCGCTGTCGCTGGGCGCGACGCTGGCCGTCACCGCGCTGATCACCGGCCAGATCCTCGTGCTGCCGCTGATCGGCATCATCTTCGTCGTCGAGACGGTGTCGGTGATCCTCCAGGTCGGGTACTTCCGGCTCACCGGCGGGCAGCGGCTGTTCCGGATGAGCCCGATCCACCACCACTTCGAGCTCGGTGGCTGGGACGAGGAGAAGATCACGATCCGCTTCTGGATCGTCGCGATCCTTGCCGCGCTCCTGGGCGTGACGCTGTTCCTGGCCACCCAGCCGGGCCGGGTCATCTGAGCGTGATGGCGATGACCCGACCGGTCGCGATCGACCCGGACGCGCTGACGCTCGACGCGATCCGTGCCGGGCTGCTCGACGGGGCCCCGGTGACAGTGCTCGGGTTCGCCCGGAGCGGCATCGCGCTCGCCCGATTCCTCGCCGACGCCGGCGCACGGGTCACCGTCTATGACGGGCGCCCGGCCGAGGAGCTCGGCGGATGCGATCGCCGCGCTCGAGGGCCGGCCGGTCGGACTCGCCCTCGGACCCGACGTCGATCCCGCGGCCACGTGGGCCGACGCCGTGCTGGTCACGACCTCGCCGTCGATCAACCCCGACTTTCCGACGACCGAGCCGCGCCTCCGCGTCGGCCCTCCGCGCGCTGGTCGCGGCGCGGGCTGCCGGCGACCGGACGGCACCCGCGCTCGTGTCCGAGCCCGACCTCTTCCTGCGCCTGTGCATCGCCCCGACGGTCGGCGTGACCGGCACCAAGGGCAAGACCACGACGGCCTCGCTGACGGCCGCCATCCTCGCCGCCGATCCGGGCCACCCGGCGATCCTCGGCGGCAACATCGGCGTGCCGATCGTCGAACGGCTGGCCGAGCTGACGCCCGACCACCGGGTCGTGTACGAGCTCTCCGAGCTGCAGCTGCCGACGCTGTCGCGGGGCACGACGGTGGCGGTCTACACGAACGTCACGAGCGACCACCTCGACCGGCACGGGTCGCCTCGACGCGTACCGCCGGGTCAAGCGCATCCTCGCCGAACGGGTCGATCCGGACGGGGCGCTGGTGCTCAATGCCGAGGACCCGGTCGTCGCCGGGTACGCCGACCTGGGCACGGCGCCGGTCCGTGCCGCTACCGGCGCGACGTCCCGCCGCCGGGCGGTATCGGGCGTCGTCGACGGCTGGATCGTCGCGGACGGCGTCGAGCGCCTGGCGCTCGCGGGTGGTGGGTCGTCGACCGGCCCGGATGGACGGATCATGCCGGTCGCCGAGCTCGGCATCCCGGGCGCCCACAACGTGTCGAACGCGCTGGCGGCGATCGCGATCGGGCCTGCTCTTCGGCGATCGCGCCGACGGCGATCCGCGAGGCGGCGGCCGCGTTCACCGGGGTCGAGCACCGCCTCGAGCCGGTCGCCATCGTCGACGGCGTGCGGTTCGTCAACGACTCGCAGGGCACGCAGCCCGACGCGGTCATCGCCGCGCTGCGCGCCTTCGAGGCGCCGGTCGTCCTCATCGCCGGCGGGCGCGACAAGGGCATCGACCTGTCGGCACTCGGCCCGGTCGTCGCCGAGCGAGCCGTCGCGGCGGTCGCTGATCGGCGAGAGCGGTCCGGACCTCGGCCGCCGCTTCCGCGAGGCGGGCATCGCCCATGCCGAGCGTCGCCGCGTCGCTCGACGACGCGGTGGTCCGCGCCGACGCCCTCGCGCGCGATGCACTGGCGGCCGGCGGCACGGAAGCCGGGCCGGCGACGGTCCTGCTCAGCCCCGCCGCCGCGAGCTTCGACATGTTCCCCGACTACGCCGCCCGCGGGCGGGCCTTCAAGGACGCGGTCGCCGACCTCGTCGCGTCGAGAGCCAGGAGGGATCGATGAACCTCGCGCCGCCGATCCCGCGGTTCGGACGGCCGCCCGCCGACCCGGAGGCCCGCGAACGCGAGCTGGCCAAGGAGACGCGCCGGACCGCCAACCGGACCCCGAACAGGGACCTGACGCAGGCGCTCCAGCGCGAGCGGCACGCGCCGGACTACGCGATCCTCGTCGTGGTCGTCGCGCTCGCCGCGATCGGCATCCTGATGGTCTACTCGTCGTCGGCCATGAGCGGCTACCTGTCGGCCGACGCGGACACGTTCCAGACCGTCGGACCGCAGATCCAGTGGGCCCTGCTCGGCCTCGTCGCGATGGTCGCGATGATGCGCGTCGACTACCGCTATCTGCGGCTCGTGTCGATCCCGGGCTACGTCGGTCGCGCTCGCCCTGCTCGTGCTCGTGTTCGTCGACGAGTTCAACATCGTGGTCGGCGGCTCGGCGCGCTGGCTGCGGCTCGGGCCGCTGCCGGCCATCCACCCGGCGGAGCTGGCCAAGCTGGCGCTCGTCGTCTACCTCGCCCACTGGTTCGCCAAGCGCGGGACGAAGGTCGGCAGCGTTCTGGAGCGGCACGATCCCGTTCCTGTTCATCGCCGGCGCCGATCATCGCGCTGGTCTTCAGGGAGCCCGACCTCGGGCACGACGATCGTCATCACGCTGACCGCGTTCACGATGTGGTTCGTCGCCGGGGCGAACACGTTCCACCTCGGGTCGATGGTCGGGCTGGCCGGTCTCGGCGCGATCGTGGTCGGCCTCGCCGGCTACCAGATGGACCGGATCCGGGCCTGGCTCGACCCGTGGGCGTACGACGACGACGATCGGCTACCACACGTCCAGGGCCTGCTCGCGCTGGGGCTCGGCGGGTTCCTCGGCTCGGGGCTGGGCGAGAGCCGGATGGCGGGCGGCCTGTTCGTGCCGAACGCCTTCAACGACTTCATCTTCGCGATCATCGGCGAGGAGTTCGGCCTCGTCGGCGCGGGCGTCGTCATCGCGCTCTTCCTGCTCCTGGCCTACGCTGGCATCCGCGTGGCGCTCGGCGCGCCCGATACGTTCGGGGCGCTCCTGGCCGCCGGCATCACGGCCTGGCTGTGCATCCAGGCGTTCATCAACATCGGGGTCGTGGTGACCCTCGTGCCGATCACCGGCATCACGCTGCCGTTCATCAGCGCCGGCGGCTCGTCACTCATCATCAGCTTCGCCGCGATCGGGATCCTCCTCTCGATCTCGCGCGAGACCATCGAAAAGGGGACCTGGAACGACGATGCGACTGCTGATCGCCGCGGGCGGAACGGGCGGGACACATCTACCCGGCGCTGGCCGTCGCCCGCTCGCTGCGCGCTCGACAGGACGACGCTGAGCTCCGCTGGCTCGGCGGCCATCGCGGGCTCGAGGCGACGCATCGTCCCCGCCGGCCGGCATCCCGTTCCGCCGGCTCGCGCTGCGCTCGCTCCGATCGGTCGAGGCCGACATCCACGCGGTCCTCGACCCGGTGCGGCTGGGCGCCTCGGTCCCGCAGGCTGCCGCGATGCTGGCGGCCGAGCGACCGGCGGCGATCTTCACGACCGGCGGCTACGTCGCGGTCCCGGTCCTGCTCGCCGCCGCGCCGCTCGGCATCCCGGTCGTGCTGTGGGACGGCAACGTCATCCCGGGCCGGGCGGTCCGAGCCACGGCGCGCCTCGCCGACGTGCTGGCGGTGTCGTTCGAGGCGACCTGCCACGACCCTCGCATCGGCGGCACCCGGGCGGCCGTGCTACGTCACCGGGACGCCGATCCGCGACACGACGGCCATCGACCGCGAGGCGGCGCGCACGCGCCTCGGCATCGAGCCCGGGACGCGGGTGCTGCTGATCTTCGGCGGGTCGCAGGCGGTCCGCCGATTCAACGCCGCGGTCGCCGAGGCGCTGCCGCGGCTCCTCGAGCGGGCGGTGGTCATCCACGTCACCGGCGACGACGGCTACGCCGCCGCGCTGGCCGGTCGCGAGTCGCTGCCTCCCGCGGATCGCGCGACCGCTACCGTCCGCATCCGTTCCTGCGGGACGACATGCTCAGCGCCCTGGCCGCCGCCGACCTCGTCGTCGGCCGGGCCGGCTCGTCGACGCTCGCCGAGGTCACCGCGCTCGGCCTGCCGATCGTGGTCGTGCCCTATCCGCACGCCGCCGGTCACCAGCGGGCGAACGCGCGCCAGCTCGTCGAGGCGGGTGCCGGCCGGCTCGTCGACGACGCCGACTTCGATGCGGCGGCGCTGCTCGACGCCGCGCGCCTGCTGGAGGATCCGGCCGCCCACCTCGCGATGTCGGCGGCGGCGCGCTCGCTCGGCCGGCCGGGAGCCGCCGATGCCGTGGCGGACCTGGTGCTCGCCGCCGCCCGGCGCGCGCCGCTGCCGGACGCGCGCGACGATCGAGCGCCGGTCGCGCGGGGCGCTCGCATGACCGCGCTGGCGGCGTTCGACGCGATCGCGGTCGGGATCCGAGATCCAGCGGCGGGTCGGCGTCAAGACGTCGCGGGACGAGCCGCTGGCCCGCTTCACGACGATGCGGGTCGGCGGTCCGGCCGACCTCTTCGCGACCGTCCACAACGTCTTCGAGCTGCGGGCGCTGGTGCGCTTCGCCCGGACGCGCGAGATCCCGCATCTCATCCTCGGCCGCGGCAGCGACCTCGTGATCAGCGACCGCGGCGTCCGCGGCCTCGTCATCCAGGACCGGGCCGAGGGTTCGCGCATCGACGGCGAGCGGTACATGGCCGACGCGGGCGTCCCGATGGCGCGGGCCGCGACCGAGACGCAGAAGGCCGGCCTGACCGGTCTCGAGTTCGGGCTGGCCATCCCGGGCACGGTCGGCGGGCGCCGTGTGGGCCAACGCCGGGGCGCACGAGTCGGACGTCGCGGGCGTGCTCGAGACGGCGCGCGTCCTCGACGCCGACGGTCGCGAGGCCGTGCTGCCGGCCGACGAGCTCGGGCTGGCCTACCGCGACAGCCGCTTCAAGCACCCGCCGCGGCGACGGTCCGCGCGAGCTGGTGCTCGATGCGACGTTCCGGCTCGACCCGGCCGACCCGGAGCTCATCAAGGCGCGTCTCGACGACATCCGGCGCTGGCGGCAGGCCCACCAGCCGCTCGGCCTGCCGTCGGCCGGCAGCGTCTTCCGCAACCCGCCCGGCGACTCGGCGGGCCGGCTCATCGATGCGGCCGGGCTCAAGGGCTACCGGATCGGTGGAGCGGTCGTGTCCGAGAAGCACGCCAACTTCATCGTCAACGACCAGACGGGCAGCGCGACCGACGTGCGCCGGCTCGGCGACCACGTCCGTGCCGTCGTGGCGTCCGAGCGACCGGCGTCGAGCTCGCCTACGAGATCGAGTTCGTCGGCGACTGGGAGGGCTGGCCGTGGCCGGGCTGAGCGCCGCCGGCCTGCCGCCGGTCGTCGTGCTGTTCGGCGGTCCGTCGGCCGAGCACGACGTGTCGATCGTGTCGGGCACGGCGATCGCCGGTGCCCTGGCCGACGCCGGCGCGGACGTCCGCCCGTGCTCATCGACCTCGATGGCGCCTGGTGGTGGCTGCCGGCCGACCACCGCCGCGACGACCGGCCTGCTGCCGCGTACGACGATCCGGCGGTCGCTCGGCGCGGACGGCCCCGTCAGTGTCGGCGCCGCCATCGACCGGCTCGCGGCCGGCGATCCGGCGCCGGTCGTCGTCATCGGCCTGCACGGGCCGTTCGGCGAGGACGGCACGATCCAGGCGATGCTCGACGCGGTCGGCCTCGCGTACACCGGGTCGGGTGTCGCCGCCTCGGCGCTCGGCATGGACAAGGCCGCTGTTCAAGCGGCTGTGCCGCGGGCTGGGGATCCCGGTCGTCGACTGGCGCGAGGTCCGGCACACGCGCTGGAAGGCCGACCGGTCCGGGCGTGCGGCGGGAGATGGCCGCGTTCGCGGCGGGCGCGTCCGACCCGCGGCTCATGGTCAAGCCGGCCAGGCTGGGCAGCTCGGTCGGGATGACGCTCGCCCACGACGCCGCGGAGCTCGCCGCGGCGCTCGACCTCGCGTTCCGCTACGACACGCTGGCGGTCGTCGAGTCGTACGTGCCCGGCGCCCGCGACCTCGAGGTCTCGGTCATCGGCAACGACCATGCCCGCATCGAGCTGTACGGCCCGGGCGAGGTCGTCAGCGGCCAACGAGTTCTACGACTACGCCGCGAAGTACACGCCCGGCCTGTCGGAGACGTCGACCCGGGCCGAGGTCACCGACGTCGAGCAGGCCGTCATCCACAAGCTCGCGCGCGACGTGTACCGGGCGATCGGCGCGGAGGGCTTCGCGCGGATCGACTTCCTGATGGCCGGCGAACGCGATCCTCGTGTCCGAGATCAACACGATCCCGGGCTTCACGCCGATCAGCCTGTTCCCGACGATGCCGGCCGAGGGCGGCTATACGTTCACCGACGTGTGCGTCCGGATCGTGGAGCTCGCGGTCGAGCGGCACGCCGCCCGGCCGGCGCGGCGGCTGCGACCGGGCGACCTGCCCCGATGACGCTCCGCCCGCGACCACCGGCGCGCCGTGCGACCCCGACCCGCCCGACCGTGCGGCGGTCCACGGGTACGGCGCCCATCCGACGCTCGCGCACGATCCGGCGGGCGTCGGCCGGGCTCACACCGGTCCGAGCCGGGGCCGCGATGGCGATGCTCCTGTCGGCCGCCGCGGTGTACGGCGTCGCCCAGTCGGCGGTGTTCACGTATGCGTCGACCACCGTCGAGGGCGCGACCTTCACCGATGAGGCAGCTGTCGTCGCGGCGCTCGACGATGCGGCTGGGACGAACCTGTTCGGGCTGGTGACGGCGCCGTACGAGGAGCGCATCCGGAAGATCCCGACGGTCCGCTCGGCGGACGTATCGGTCCGCCTGCCGGAGACGATCGGCGTGCGCATCCGCGAGCGCGAGCCGATCCTCGTGTGGCGCGTCGGGGCGCGCCGCTATCTCGTCGATGCCGAGGGCGAGCTGTTCGCGCTGCTGCCCGAGGACCCGCCGCCGGCGGCCGCCGCGCTGCCGGTCGTCGAGGACCGCCGCGCCGCGTCGGTCGGCCTCGTCGGTCGGGCGCAAGCTCGAGCCCGTCGACCTCGATGCGGCGACCCGCCTGGCCTCGCTGGTCCCGGCCGACGTCGGCAGCGAGGCGGAGGCGCTGCACGTCTTCGTCGACGACGCGAGCGGCTTCACCGTGCGCACGAAACCGGCCAGCTGGCAGGCGGTCTTCGGCTTCTACACCCCGACGCTGCGCACGCCCGAGCTGGTCCCGGGCCAGGTCCGTCTGCTGCGCAGCCTGCTCCTCGGCCGGGAGGCCCAGATCGAGCAGATCATCCTCGCGTCGGAGACCGACGGCACGTTCGTCGCGAAGCCGACGCCGACCCCGAGCGCGACCCGGGCGCCGTGATAGCCTTGCCGAAATCACACGGAGCGAGGACGAGGACCACGTGCTGTTACCCCTGCTCGGGCTCCTCGTGGGCGTCCTGGCGGGACTCGTCCTCAACATCAACGTCGGCTTCGAGCTCAGTCGATACTCGGCCGTGGCGATCCTCGCCGCGCTCGATTCGGTCCTCGGCGCCGTGCGTGCGGAGCTCGACGGGGTCTACGACAATCGCATCTTCATCAGTGGCTTCCTGGTCAATGCGATCATCGCGGTCCTGCTGACCTTCATCGGCGATCGGCTCGGCCTCGACCTGTACCTCGTGGCGCTCATCACCTTCGGGCTTCGCATCTTCGACAACGTGGCGCTCATCCGACGCCACTTCCTGTAGACCCAGCAGCGAACGGAGACGGACGACAACGTGGAACGTGAAGCGGTCCTCGTCGGCATCGACGTCGGCACCAGCAAGGTCTGTGCCCTCATCGGCGAGGTGAGCCGCGACGGGCGGCTGACGATCATGGGCCACGGGACCGTGCCCGCATCCGGGCTCAAGAAGGGCGTCGTCATCAACATCGACCAGACCGTCCGCTCGATCGCCGACGCGGTCGAGAAGGCCGAGCGGCTGTCCGGCTGGAAGATCGACCGGGCGTTCGTCGGCGTCGGCGGACAGCACGTCGAGAGCCTCAACTCGCCTGGCCAGGTCGCGGTCACCGGCCACCACCGCGAGGTCAGCCGCGAGGACATCAACCGGGCCATCGACGTCGCGCGCGCGGTGCCGATCCCGTCGAATCGCGAGGTCCTCCACGTCGAGCGCCGCGGCTTCTCGGTCGACGGCCAGGAGGGCGTCAAGGACCCGCTCGGGATGAGCGCCCTGCGGCTCGAGGTCGAGACCCACATCGTGACCGGCTCGGCGACCGCGGTGACCGAACCTGTCCAAGTGCGTGGCCGCGGCCGGGGTCAAGATCGACGAGCTGGTGGTCAACTCGCTCGCCTCGGCGGAGGCGGTGCTCAACGAGACCGAGAAGGAGCTCGGCGTCGCGGTCGCCGACATCGGCGCCGGCACGATCGACCTCGCGCTGTTCCAGGAGGGCTCGCCGTTCCACACCCGGGTCCTGCCGGTCGGTGGCAACAACGTCACCAACGACGTCGCGATCGGGCTCAAGACGTCGCTGCAGACGGCCGAGGAGCTGAAGGTCCAGCACGGCACGTGCGACCTGCGGTCGGTGACCGACGACGAGGAGATCAGCGTCAGCGTGCTCGGCGAGGATGCCGGGCGGACGGTCAGCCGGCTCGAGGTGTGCCAGATCATCGAGGCGCGGATGCGCGAGACGTTCGAGCTGCTGCGCAACGAGATCCGGGCGGCCGGCGTCCGCCAGCTGCCGGCCGGGCATCATCCTGACCGGCGGCGCGGCGCAGTTGGCCGGCATCGCCGAGCTCGGCCGGGAGGTGCTCGAGATGCCGGTCCGGGTCGCCGCCCCGACGGGCATCGGCGGCCTGGTCGACACGCTCCTGACACCCGGCTACAGCACCGGCGTCGGGTTGCTCCAGTGGGGCGCGACGACGCTCGCCGACGGTGAGCCGATGCGCTACGAGTCGGCTCCGGCGATGGGCGGCCTCGGCCGGATCCGCGACGCGCTCCGCAGCATCTTCCCGTAAGGGTTGGACACCCGCGAGCTGTCGGTCCGGACCGGATCGGCCCGGGTCTCGCGGACCTGACGCCGGCGTCGCCGCGTTCCTCGCCGACGTCGGCGCGCGTCGACGGCCTGCTGTCGGTGTTCGTGCCGCACGCCACGGCCGGCCTGGTGGTCGTCGAGGTCGGGGCCGGTTCGGACGACGACCTGCTCGATGCGCTCGACCGGCTGCTGCCGCGCGAGGACCGGCTGTACCGCCACCGCCACGGCTCGCCGGGTCACGGCGCCGACCACGTGCTGCCGCTGCTCGCGACGCCCATCGCTGACCGTACCGGTGATCGGCGGGCGGGCGGCACTCGGGACGTGGCAGTCGATCTGCCTGCTCGACCCGAACGCCGACAACGCCCAGCGGACCGTGCAGCTGAGCTTCCTGCCGGGGTAGGGGGGTCGTGGACCGGCAGTCCACGCCAGACCAGCCGGTGGTGCCAGCAGTCACCGCCAGCCGTCCGCTCGATGCTCGGATCGGACCCTGGCGATGGTCACTCCTCGGCGACCGGCGCTATACTCCCGGACCCAAGGGGCCCGACATCCCGCGAGACCCGGGTCCTGTCCCAGCGCCCGCACGAGAACTGCCGATGACACCGCCCAGGACCCGCCGAGGGTCGCCGGAGGACAGCCCCGATGCCGTTGCGTTCCGATTCCGAGAACTTCGCGCTGATCCGCGTCATCGGTGTCGGCGGGGGCGGCAGCAACGCCGTCAACCGGATGATCCGCGCCGAGATGATGGGTGTCGAGTTCATCGCCTGCAACACCGACGCGCAGGCGCTCCTCCAGTCGGACGCGCCGCACAAGATCCGCATCGGCGACAAGGTCACGCGCGGCCTCGGTGCCGGTGGCGACGCGTCGATGGGCCAGCGCTCGGCCGAGGAGGACTCGGAGAAGATCGCCGGCGGCCCTCGCCGACTCGGACATGGTCTTCATCACGGCCGGCCTCGGCGGCGGGACCGGGTCGGGCGCGTCGCCCGGTCGTCGCCCAGATCGCCAAGGACTCCGGCGCGCTGACGATCGGCGTCGTCACCAAGCCGTTCGCGTTCGAGGGCAACAAGCGCAAGCTGGTCGCCGAGAAGGCCGCCGAGGAGCTGCGCGCCCAGGTCGATGCGCTGATCACGATCCCGAACGACCGGCTCAAGGACGTCGTCCAGAAGAACACGAGCATCCTCGACGCGTTCCGGGTCGTCGACGACGTGCTGCGCCAGGGCGTCCAGGGCATCAGCGACATCATCACGATGCCCGGCCTGATCAACCAGGACTTCGCGGACGTCCGGGCGATCATGAAGGACGCCGGTTCGGCGCTCATGGGCATCGGCCGGGCGACTGGCGAGAACCGCGCCGTCGAGGCGGCCCAGGAGGCCATCGCCAGCCCGCTCCTCGAGCTCGACATCCACGGCGCCCAGGGCATCCTCTGGAACATCACCGGGCTCGTCGAACCTGTCGCTGTTCGAGGTCAACGAGGCGGCCGAGACGATCAAGGAGGCCGCCGACCCGGAGGCCAACATCATCTTCGGCACGAGCTTCAACGAGCGCCTCGGCGACGAGGTCATGGTCACCGTCATCGCCACCGGCTTCGACGGCGGCAAGCGCCGCCCGAGCGCACAGCGCGAGCCGACCGGGGTGATGGAAACGGCCGCCGCATCGCGGGTCTCGCACGAGCGCGACTTCCTGCAGGAGCTCGAGCGCCAGCGCGAGCAGGGTGGCACCGACGGATACGGCTCGGACCGCGAGGAGGAGCCGGCCGCGGTCGTGACCGCGCCGCGCGTCGAGCGAGCGGTCGGCGAGCCGTCGCGCCCGCCCGTCACCTACGACGCGGACGACCTCGAGATCCCGAGCTTCCTCCGCCGCAAGTGATCCGCGCCGGCGTCGGGCCGGCTGACTGACATGAGCGCCCCGCCGACCGTCGAGTCGTACCGGACGGCGCACGCTGCCGTGCTCGCCCGGATCGCCGCTGCAAGCCGCCGCGCGGGACGAGCAGCGTCCGACGTCACGCTCGTCGCGGTCTCCAAGACCGTCGACGCGGAGCGCCTGCGTGTCGCCGTCTCGGCCGGGCTGACGACTCTCGGCGAGAACCGCGTGCAGGAGGGCGAGGCGAAGGTCGGCCTGATCGACGGCGCGACATGGCATCTCGTCGGCCCGCTCCAGTCGAACAAGGCGCGCCGGGCGCTCGAGGCGTTCGACGTCATCGAGACGCGTCGACTCGGTCGCCCTCGCCGAGCGGCTCGACCGGCTCGTGCGCGATGCGCCGGACCTGCCGGACCGCTATCCGGTGCTGCTGCAGGTCAACGTCGACGACGACCCGTCCAAGGCCGGTTTCGCCCCGGACGAGCTGGCCGCGGCCCTCGATCGCACGTCGACGCTCGACGCGCTCGACGTCCGTGGCCTGATGACGATCGGACGCCTCGTGGCCGACGCCGAGGCTGCCCGCCCGACCTTCGCGGCGCTCCGCGCGCTGTCCGAGCGGTTGCGTCGCGACGGCGCTGGCCTCGGGCCGGACCTGTCGATGGGCATGACCGACGACTTCGAGGTGGCGGTCGAGGAGGGTGCCACGATCGTCCGCGTCGGGCGTGCGCTCTTCGGCGAGCGGCCGCATGAGCACGGCCCCGACGAGCCCGCCCACAGCCACGCCCCCTGAGCGGCTCGAAAAGAGACTGGTAGACTCGGGCCCGTGCCTGGCGGCGTTCCTAGCCAACTTCCTCCAGTTCCTGGTGATGGCGCTGTGGGCGCTGATCCTCGCTCGCATGCTCATGTCCTGGGTCGACCCGACCGGGCGCAACCAGGTCTCGTCGTTCCTCTACCAGACGACCGAGCCGATCCTCGCCCCGGTGCGCCGCATGCTGCCCCAGAGCGGCATGGTCGACTGGTCGGGGTTCATCGTCCTGATCATCCTCGGCTTCCTGTGGCGCGCCCTGTGAGGACTTGAGCTCGACCGACGTCCGCTTCGCCGTCCGCCTCACGCCGCGGGCGGCGGTCGACCGCGTCGATGGCGTCGTCGACGGGGTCCTCCGCGCGCGGGTCGGTTCGCCGGCCGTCGAGGGCGCGGCCAACAACGCCCTGATCAGGCTGATCGCCGACGAGCTCGACGTGGCGCGCCGTCGGGTCCGCATCGTGGCCGGGGCCTCCAGCCGCCAGAAATTGGTCGTCGTCGACGGTGCCGAGCCGGAGGCGATCGTTGCCCGGTGGCCGGGCCTGCGCGTATGATCCTCAGGCCGATGGCTCGCGGGAGCGTCGCCTCGGCCTTCGGAGCGTCGTGCGACGGTACGTCGCTCAGGCACGTGTTCTCGGGCGATTGGCTCAGTGGTTAGAGCACGCGGTTCACATCCGCGGGGTCACTGGTTCGAATCCAGTATCGCCCACCACCCCCCTCATTCGATCGGGTCCGATGCCGCCCGCTGCCGGCGGGCCAGCACGACGAACGGGATCGCGAGCGCCTGGACGGACCCGGCCACGACGTAGGCCGGACCGTAGCCGTACACGTCGGAGACCCGCCCGAGCGCGGGCTGCGCGACGGCGCCGCCGATCGATCCCATGAGGTTGTCGAACGAGAGGACCGTCGCACGCTGCGCCGACGGGATGATCCCGTTGATGAACGCCTGGCGGAGCGGCGCCTCGAGCGCGAACACCAGCGCCCAGCCGGCGAGCAGCGCCACCGCGAGCGCGAAGCTCGCTCGTCACGCCGACCGCGATCAGGACGACGACGGTCACCACGGTCGCCGACGACGATGGCATCGGTCCGACGTCGGAACAGCCGGCGGACCCTCGCGACCGAGAGACCGCCGAGGATCTGGGCCCCCGCGAACAGCGCCGCCATCAGCCCGGCGACGCTGTACGCCTCGGGATCGCCGTACAGCTGCAGCAGGTACGGCTGGCTGGCGTAGAACGCGAAGAACCCGATCCCGAAGGTGAACGGGGCGGCGAGCATCAGCGCGCGGACCGGCGGGTTCCGCCAGCCGCGCATCGACCGCGCCGTTGACGACGTTGCGGACCTCGGTGACCGGGCTCGCGCCGCGGCGCGGCGAGAACCCGATGTCGTGCATGAAGCGCGCGGCGACCAGCAGCGTCACGCCGAGCATCGCGGCGCGCAGGAGGTACGGCACGCCCAGGTCGGTCGCCTGGGCGATGACGCCGCCGAGGACCGTCCCGGTCAGCATGGCCGCGCCGCTCGCGGTCTGCGCCCGGCCGAAGACCGTCTCGAGATCGCCGGCGTAGTCGGTCGCCGCCAGCGCATCGACGAGCCACGCCTCGGTGGCGCCCGAGAAGAAGGTGAAGCCGAGACCGAGCAGCGCCGAGGCGAGCGCCCAGCCGATGAACGGGGCGTGGACCTGCCACATGACGAAGTACAGCAGCGTCGAGAGCAGGAGGGTCGCCGCGCCGAGCAGGAAGGAGAACCGCCGGCCGCGCGTGTCGGCCACGACCCCCGTCGGGACCTCGAACAGCACCTGGCCGATCGCGTAGAACGCGTTGGCGGCGAACGCCTCGGTGTTGTTGAGCCCGGCGTCGAGCAGGAAGAGGGTGTTGATGCCCCAGATGAACGACGCCGACAGCGTCGTGACCACGGTCAGGACGAGGTAGGTGCGCTGGATCGTGCTCGCGCTCTCGGTCACGGGTCGTGACTCTACAGGGGTCGGACGGCCGCCGTGACCGGGCACGAACGCGCCCCCGGGGGAGGACCGAGGGCGTCGTTCGCGGAGGAGGAATTCGCGGGTATCGACCGTGGGACGCGCCGAAGCCGCCCTGCGTGACGCCGTTGCTGCAGGTCAGGCCTCGGTCGCGAGACGGCGGAGCACCGTCGGCAGGATCCCGCCGCGTCGGTAGTAGTCGACCTCGATGGGGCCGTCGAGCCGGGCGATCGCCTCGAAGCGCGTCTCGCTGCCGTCGTCGCGTTCGGCGACGACCGTGACCGAGCGGCGCGGCGACAGGCCGTCGGACAGGCCGAGGACCGAGTACGTCTCGCGGCCGGTCAGGCCGAGCGACGAGGCGCTGTCGCCCGGCTTGTACTGGAGCGGCAGGACGCCCATCCCGACCAGGTTCGAGCGATGGATCCGCTCGTAGGACTCGGTCAACACCGCCTTGACGCCGAGCAGGGCCGGGCCCTTGGCCGCCCAGTCGCGCGACGAGCCGGAGCCGTACTCGCGGCCGGCCAGGACGAGCAGCGGGACGCCCTCGGCCTGGTAGCGCATCGATGCGTCGTAGATGAACATCTCCTCGCCGGACGGAAGGTGGACCGTGTACGGGCCCTCCTTGCCCTCGACCAGGCGGTTGCGCAACCGGATGTTGCCGAACGTGCCGCGCACCATCACCTCGTGGTGGCCGCGTCGCGCCCCGTACGAGTTGAACTCGAGCGGGCCGACGCCGTGCTCCTGCAGCCACTGGCCGGCGGGCGACCACGGCGCGATCGAGCCGGCCGGGGAGATGTGGTCGGTGGTCACGGAGTCGCCGAGCATCGCCAGGACCCGGGCGCCGACGATGTCGCCGACCTCGCGGCCGTCGAACGACACGCCCTCGAAGAACGGCGGCCTGGCGACGTACGTCGAGTCCGGGTCCCAGTCGTAGCGATCGCCCGACGGGATCGGCAGTGCCCGCCACCGGTCGTCGCCCTCGAACACGACCGCGTACGTCCGGCGGAACAGCTCCGGGTCGATGGACGAGCCGATGACCGAGCGGATCTCGTCGGGTGATGGCCAGATGTCGGCGAGGGCGACGGGCCGGCCGTCACTCCCCGGTCCCGAGCGGCTCGACGGTCAGGTCGATGTCGACCCGCCCGGCCAGGGCGAAGGCGACGACCAGCGGCGGCGACGCGAGATAGCTCGCGCGCGCGAGCGGATGGATGCGGCCCTCGAAGTTGCGGTTGCCCGACAGGACGGCCGCGACGACGAGATCGTTCGCCTCGACCGCCTCGGCGACCGGCGCGTCGAGCGGACCGGAGTTGCCGATACATGTCGTGCAGCCGTAGCCGGCCAGCGCGAACCCGAGCTGCTCGAGCGGCTCCATCAGCCCGGCCGCTGCGAGGTAGCCGGTGACCGCCTTCGAGCCGGGGGCGAGCGACGTCTTGACCGTCGGCGGGACGCGCAGCCCGCGCGCCACGGCGTTCCTGGCGAGCAGACCCGCCCCGATCATCACCGTCGGGTTCGAGGTGTTCGTGCACGACGTGATGGCCGCGATCGCCACCGAGCCGGAACTGATCCGCACCGTCTCGCCGTCGACCGACACCTCGACCGAGCGGTACTCGCGACGGTCGATCGGCCCGTCCATCGTGGTGGACGACGAGGGCGGGGTCGGGGCGGCCGGCGCCGGCGCACTCACCGGCTCGGCCGCGGCGAAGGACGGCGGATCCGATGCCGGGAAGGAATCGGCCGAGGCATCGACGACGAGGTCGGCGTCGTCGTGGGCCCCGGCGTCGTCGGACGACTCGCCCTCGAGCCCGTCCGGGTAGTTCGTCCGGAAGTTCTCGCGCAGCGCCTCGAGTGGGACGCGGTCCTGCGGTCGACGCGGCCCCGCCACCGAAGGCACGACCGTGGAGAGGTCGAGCGTCAGCACCTCGTCGAAGGCCGGGTCGTCGCCGGGCTCGCGCCACAGTCCCTGCTCCCGCGCGTAGCGCTCGACCAGGTCGACACGCTCCGGCGAGCGGCCGGTGAGCCGTAGGTAGGCGAGCGTCTCGTCGTCGATCGGGAACATCGTCGCGGTCGCCCCGAACTCGGGGCTCATGTTCGAGATCGTCGCCCGGTCGGCCAGCGACAGGCCGCCCAGGCCATCGCCGGCGAACTCGACGAACGCGCCGACGACGCCGTGACCGCGGAGCATCTCGGTCACGACCAGGACGAGGTCGGTCGCGGTGGAGCCCCGCGGCAGCTCGCCGGTCAGCCGGACACCGACCACGTGCGGCATCGGCTGGTAGAGCGGCTGGCCGAGCAGCACCGCCTCGGCCTCGATGCCACCGACGCCGTAGCCGAGCACGCCGAGGGCGTTGATCATCGTGGTGTGCGAGTCGGTCCCGACGAGCGTGTCGGGGAACGCCACCCCATCGCGCTCGTCGACGACCGGCGCGAGGTACTCGAGGTTGACCTGGTGCACGATGCCGGTCCCGGGCGGGACGATGCGCAGGTCGCGGAACGCGGTCTGTGCCCAGCGCAGGAGCTGGTAGCGCTCGCCGTTGCGCTCGTACTCGCGCTCGACGTTGAAGGCGAACGAATCGCCCGTCCCGAACCGGTCGACCTGGACCGAGTGGTCGATGACGAGGTCCGCCGGGACGAGCGGATTGACCCGCGCCGGATCGCCGCCGATGTCGGCCATCGCGTCGCGCATGACCGCGAGGTCGACGACGGCCGGCACGCCGGTCAGGTCCTGCATGATCACCCGCGACGGCATGAACGGGATCTCGGCCTCGGCCGCGGCGCCCGGCCGCCAGGCCGCCAGGGTCTCGACGTCGGCGGCTTCGACGATGCCGTGACCCGCGTGGCGGAGCAGGTTCTCGAGCAGGATCCGGACGGTCACCGGCAGCGCCGTGCCACCGGTCAGGTCGTCGACAGAACTCAACCGGTATACGTCCGGCAGGCCCGGGGCGAGGGGCACACGGGCCCCGAAGGGATCGATCCGAGACAACGCGTGCGACTCCACAGGCTCGCTAGACTCGATGGATGCAAGCGTACCGCGCCTGGCCCCAGCCCTGCGCCGACGCTCTCCCGTGAAGCCCTGGGGTCAGTTGCCGGGCGACGATCCGGAGCGCGACCGCCAGGAGACGGAGGCGGCCATCGCGGCCGCCGGCATCGACCTCGATCCCGTGCCGCCCGGCCACCACCGGCACGCCGACGGTGACGTCCACGCCGACGGTCACGCGCACCCGCACCAGCGATCGGGTCCGGACGAGACGCCGTCCACGGGTATCGTCGGCGCCGGTGCGGTCGGCACCGCGCTCGGCCTGGCGCTCAGCCGCGCCGGCTGGCCGATCCACGCGGTCGCCAGCCGCGATGCGGCGCGGCGGGAACGGTTCGCGAGCCAGGTCGACGGCGCTCGTGCGTTCGCCGAGGCGCAGGCCCTCGTCGAGGAGGTCGAGCTGATCGTCCTGGCCGTGCCGGACGATGCGATCGAGCCGCTCGCTCGCGAGGTCCGCATGTACAGCGGCCAGGCGATGATCCACACAAGCGGCGCGCTGGGCGCGGAGGTGCTCGTCCCGGCGATGGCGGCGGGGACGCAGATCGGGGCGTTCCACCCGCTGGTCGCGTTCGCCGACACGGAACGAGCGATCGCCGCGCTCCACGGCGCGACCGTCGCCATCGAGGGCGACGACGACCTGGCGGCGATGCTGGCGACGATGGCCGAGCGGATCGGTGCCCGTCCGGTCCGTCTCGCGCCCGGGACCAAGAGCTGCTTACCACGCCGCGGCCGTCCTCGCGGCAGGCGGGGTCATCGCGCTGCTCGACGCCATCACCGAGCTCGGCGCGGTGGCCGGCCTCGACGAGGCCGGTTCACTGGCGATCTACGGGCCGCTCGTCGAGGGGACGCTCGGCAATGCCCGGGCCCTGGGGGTCCGGGCCGCGCTGACCGGGCCGATGACCCGCGGTGACGTCGGGACGCTGGCCGCCCACCTCGATGCCCTGGCCGCCCATGCTCCCGGCGTCCTGCCGCTCTATGTCGCCGCCGCGCACCGCGAGATCGACCTCGCCCTCGAGCGTGGCGCGCTCGCACCGGAGACGGCCTCGACCATGCGCGAATCGCTCACGGCAGCGCTTGCAAGGCAGGACTGACCTAGTACCATTGCGGCCCATGGGACACAGCATCGCCGCCAAGTACGCGGCCCGACCGGCGGCGCGATTCGTTCGCCCGTCGAGCCGTGCCCGCGAGCGACGACTCGGTCTCGGGGCGCAGGTCTCGTTCTCCGCGGTGGCCGGCGTCCCAGACCCAGCTCCGCGGCTCGGATGCCGGTCCCTACGTGCGACTTCGCGCGGGCTGGCGGGGCCCGCGAGCGGTACGCTCGGCCGTCGACGGCCGACGGGTCCGGCCGTTGGTGACGATGCATTGGGCTCGGTCCGGGCGCAGCGGACGGGGCCGACGCCCCAGCGCCGCCGCGGCGCCGTGGCACGCCTGAGGACTGCGACCGCCACATCCGCGGGCGGCATCGTCGTTCGGTACGAGGCTGGGCGACCCCAATTCGTCGTCGGCAGCCGCCGGCGGGAGCGCGACGGGCGCACCTGGACCCTCCCCAAGGGCACGCCCCACGCGGGCGAGACGACCGAGCAGACGGCCATCCGCGAGGTGTCCGAGGAGACCGGCCTCGCGGTCCGCATCACCGGGCCGCTCGACTCCATCGAGTACACGTTCGTCCAGTCCGGGCACGCGCATCCACAAGACCGTGCACTACTTCCTGATGGAGCCGGTCGGCGGCGACCTGGACGACCACGACCACGAGTTCGACCAGGTCCGCTGGATCGACTTCGACGAGGCGGCGAGCATCCTCACGTTCGAGACCGAGCGGGCGCTCGTCGCGGGGGCGGCCGACCTGCTCTCGCCACCGGCGGAGCGGGCTTCGTGACCGACGCCGAGGTCGGCGAGTCGGTGCACGAGACGCCGCTGGCGGGGCGGCACGAGGCGCTGGGCGCGCGGATGATCGACTTCGCCGGCTGGCGGATGCCGGTCCAGTACGGGTCGATCCTCGACGAGCACCGATCGGTGCGCGGAGCCGTCGGGCTGTTCGACCTCTCGCACATGGGCGAGCTGCTCGTCGAGGGGCCGGACGCCGGCGAGGCGCTCGCCGCGGCGGTCGTGACGAACCCGCCCTCCCTGGCCATCGGTCGGGCCCACTATTCGATGATCTGCCAGACCGACGGCGGCATCCTCGACGACCTGATCGTCTACCGGCTGGCCGAGGACCGGTTCCTGGTCGTGGCCAACGCCTCCAACGCGCAGGTCGTGTCCGACGCGCTGACGGAGCGGCTCGACGGGTCGCGCGCGGTGCTCGACGACCAGTCGCTGGCCACCGGTCTCGTCGCGGTCCAGGGCCCTCGATCGGTCGACGTGGTCGGACCGCTGACCGACGTCGACCTCGCGGCGCTGCGCTACTACGGCATCGCCGAGGGCCACGTCGCCGGGGTCCCCGCCCATGTCGCCCGGACCGGCTATACCGGCGAGGATGGCTTCGAGGTCTTCGTCGAGACCAACCGGACGGGCGAGGTGTGGGATGCGCTGCTCGACGCGGTGCGGGCTGCCGGCGGCGGACCGGTCGGTCTGGGCGCCCGCGACACGCTGCGGCTCGAGGCCGGCATGCCGCTGTACGGCAACGAGCTCGACACGTCGACGACGCCGTTCGACGCCGGGCTCGGTCGCGTCGTGAAGCTCGACAGGCCCGGCGACTTCGTCGGCCGGGCGGCGCTCGAACGGGTCGTCGCCGACGGTCCTCGCAAGCGGCTGGTCGGGCTGACCGTCGAGGGCCGCGGCATCGCCCGCCACGGCTACCCGGTCCACGCCGGCGAGCGACGGACCGGGGTCGTCACCAGCGGCACGCAGTCACCGACGCTCGGCGTGCCGATCGCGATGGCCTACGTCGCACCGACCGACGCCGAACCGGGCACCATGCTCGACATCGAGGTCCGCGACGCGCGCGTCCCCGCGCGGGTCGTCCCGCTGCCGTTCTACCGGAGGAACAGTTGACGTGAGCGCACCGACCGACTTGCGGTATACCCGCGACCACGAGTGGGTCCGGGTCGACGGCGACGAGGCGACCGTCGGGATCACCCAGTACGCGGCCGACCAGCTCGGCGACATCGTCTTCGTCGAGCTGCCCGAGACCGGTCGCGAGCTCGAGGAGGCGAAGCCCTTCGGGGTCGTCGAATCGGTCAAGGCCGTCAGCGACCTGTTCGCGCCGATCAGCGGGGCGGTCACCTCGACCAATGACGCCCTCGCGTCGACGCCCGAGCTCGTCAACAGCGACCCGTACGGCGACGGCTGGATGATCAAGCTCGCCATCGCCGATCCCGCCCAGCTCGACGACCTGCTCGACGGCGGCGCCTACGACGACCTCGTCGCCGCGGGCTGACGGGGCGATGCCGTACGGTCCCCACACCCCGGCCGACCGCCAGCGGATGCTGGCGGCGCTCGGCCTCGACAGCGTCGACGAGCTGTTCGCCGACATCCCGGCCGACCTGCGCGCGACCGCGCTCGACCTGCCCGAGCCCGAGCCCGAGCTCGAGCTGGCCGCCCGCCTGCGCGAGCTCGCCGGTCGCAACCGGACGGACCTGGTGTCGTTCCTCGGCGCCGGCGTCTACCGGCACTGGAGCCCGCCGGCGGTCGACCAGCTGCTGCTCCGTGGCGAGTGGTACACGGCGTACACGCCGTACCAGCCCGAGGTCAGCCAGGGCACGCTCCAGTCGATCTACGAGTACGAGTCGCTGATCGCCGAGCTGGTCGACATGGACGTCGTCTCCGCGTCGCACTACGACGGCGCCGCGGCCACCGCCGAGGCCGCGCTGATGACGTGCCGGGCGACCCGCCGCGAGCGCGTGCTCGTGAGCCGCGGCGTCCACCCCCAGTACCGGGCCACCCTGCAGACGTACTTCGGCGGCGGTCTCGAGCTCGACGAGGTGCCCCTGGTCGAGGACGGCGACGCGGCCGGCACGACCGACCTCGCCGCGCTCGAGCGGATGCTCGCCGAGCCCGACCGGCCCGTCGCCGGGGTCCTCGCCGCGAACCCGGACTTCCTCGGCCTGCTCGAGCCGATGCCGCGGATCGGCGAGCTGGCCCACGCCGCGGGCGCGCTGTTCGTGGCCGTGATCGAGCCGGTGTCGCTCGCGGTCCTCGCGCCGCCGGGCGCCTATGGCGCCGACATCGCCGCCGGCGAGGGACAGCCGCTCGGGATCGCGCCGCAGTACGGCGGCCCGTACCTCGGGATCCTCGCCTCGACCGACGCGCTGGTCCGCCAGATCCCCGGCCGGCTGGTCGGCATGACGACCGATCTCGACGGCAAGCGGGCGTTCGTCATGACGCTGCGCGCGCGCGAGCAGGACATCCGGCGCGACAAGGCCGCCAGCAACATCTGCACGAACCAGGCGCTGCTGGCCCTGGCCGCCTCGATCTACCTCGCGGCGATCGGGCCCCACGGGCTGCGCGACGTCGCGGCGACCGGCGCAGCCCGGGCGACCGAGCTCGTCGACGCGCTGGCCGGGATCGGCATCGAACGGATGCACCGCGGCCCGTTCCTCAACGAGTTCGCGGTGCGCGTGCCCGACGCCCGGACCGTCCACCGGCGGCTCATCGAGCGTGGCTTCCTGGCGGGCCTCGTCCTCGCCGACGCCGAGCCCGACGATCCGACCCTGGCCGACGGCCTGCTGCTGTGCACGACCGAGCTGACCACGTCGGGCGACATCGCCCGCTTCGTGGCGGCCTTCTCCGAGGTCCTCACCGGTCAGCCCTCGGTCGGGGTCGAGACCGGCGCCCCGGACGGCGCGGCGATCGGAGCCGCCCGATGAGCGTCACCGGCGAGAAGCTCCAGCCGACGCTGTTCGAGCGCAGCCGACCCGGGCCGCGGCGGCGGCAAGATCCCGCATCCGCCCAAGGACGCGCTCGACCGCGTGCCCGCCGCGTCGCGCCGCGAGACGCCACCGGCCCTGCCCGAGATGAACGAGCCCGACGTGGTCCGCCACTACGTGAACCTGAGCCAGCTCAACCACGCGGTCGACACGGGCTTCTACCCGCTGGGCTCGTGCACGATGAAGTTCAACCCCAAGCTCAACGAATGGGCCGCGCGCCTGCCCGGCTTCGCCGACCTCCATCCGATGGCGCCCGACGAGGTCGCCCAGGGCACGCTCCAGCTGCTCTGGGAGCTCGAGGCGGCGCTGGCCGAGATCTCCGGGATGCGCGCGGTGACGCTCCAGCCGGCCGCCGGCGCGCAGGGTGAGCTGACGGGCATCCTGATGATCCGGGCCTACCACCGCGAGCGGGGCGACACCGAGCGCGACGAGGTCCTCGTCCCGGACAGCTCGCACGGGACGAACCCGGCGACGGCCTCGATGGCCGGCTTCCGGACGATCACGATCCCGTCAGCCGCCGACGGCGGCGTCGACCTCGAGGCCTTCACGGCGGCGCTCGGCCCGCGGACGGCGGCGGTGATGATCACCAACCCGTCGACGCTCGGCCTGTTCGAGTCGCGCATCGGCGACCTGCTCGAGGCGGTCCACCGGGCGGGCGCGCTGGCGTACATGGACGGCGCCAACCTCAACGCGATCCTCGGCCGGTTCAAGCCCGGCGCGGCCGGCTTCGACGTCATGCACTTCAACGTCCACAAGACGTTCAGCACGCCCCACGGCGGCGGCGGTCCGGGCGCCGGCCCGGTCGGGGTGGGGGAGCGGCTGCTGCCGTACCTGCCCACCCCGCGTGTGCTCCGCCTCGATGACGGGACGTTCCGCCTGGAGCGACCCGGCGAGCGGCCGACGTCGATCGGCCGGCTGCGCAGCTTCGTCGGCAACACCGGCGTGCTCGTGCGCGCGTACGCGTACATCCGCGCGCACGGCGGCTCGGGGCTGCGCGAGGTCAGCGACGACGCGGTGCTCGCCGCGAACTACCTGAAGTCACGCCTGGGCGGCACGTTCGACCTGCCCTACGACCGGCCCTGCAAGCACGAGTTCGTGGCGTCGGCATCGAGCCTGAAGGCGCGGACCGGGGTGCGCACGCTCGACCTCGCGAAGCGAATGATCGACTACGGGTTCCACCCCCCGACCATCTACTTCCCGCTGATCGTGGACGAGGGCATGCTCATCGAGCCGACCGAGACCGAGTCGCTCGAGACGCTCGATGCGTTCGCCGATGCGCTCGTCGAGATCGCCGCCGAGGCCGAGCGCGAGCCCGACATGGTGAAGGCGGCCCCGCACACCGCGCCGGTCCGGCGATTGGACGAGGCGACCGCTGCCCGCCAGCCGAACCTCCGCTGGCGGCCGATGGCGGGACGGGAGATGCCCTGTCCCGACTGATACGAATTCCTAACCGCGGCCGTGTTGACGGGTCCTAGGTTGGTGTGAATGATAGGCGCCATCTTGAGGCCCGCGGCTCGACAGCGTGTCGGCGGGTGTCCTCGCGCGGCGCCAGTGATGGGAGGATCATCTGTCGCCGAGTCGGTCAACGCGTCAAGGTCGCCGGATCGACCACGACGTGCCCGAAGCCTCCGGACGTCACGGCGGGAGACCGTGACGACGGTCACGTGAAAGGGACCTACATGGCACAGAAACGTCTCCTCGCCCTCGTCGGCGCGGTCGCGATCTTCGCGTCTGCGTGCGGCGGGACGACGGCTAGCACGGCGCCTGAAAGCGTCGCTCCGGGTGAGTCGCCCGCTGGCTCGGCCGAGCCGAGCAGCAACCTTGCCGAGGAACAGATCGTCCGGATCGCCCTCCCGGGTGAGCCGCCGACCCTCGATCCCAGCCCCGCCCAGGACGCCAACTCGCTGGCTGTCCTCCGGGCGCTCCATCGGCCGCTCGTGTACATCAACGAGAAGCTCGAGGTCGTGCCGGCCCTCGCCGAATCGTGGGAGGTCTCGGAGGACGCGAAGACGTTCACCTTCCACCTGCGCGACGCGAAGTACAGCAACGGCGACACCATCGTCGCGGGCGACCTCGTGTACAGCTGGAAGCGTCTCGCGGATCCGCGGACGGCGGCTCCATATTCGTACGTGATCGCCGAGGTCGCAGGTGCAGAGGACCTTCTCGGCATGGCCGGTGCAGAGCCGGCGCCGAGCGACGCCGATATCGATGCGGCCCTCGACACGCTCGGCGTGGAGGCCCCGGACGACAAGACCTTCGTGGTCACGCTCGCCGCGCCGGCGACGTACTTCCTGAGCGCCATGACCCTGTGGGTGTTCGTGCCGCTCCAGGAGAAGTGGGTCACCGCCGAGGGAGCGTTCGAAGCTGCCAACTATGTCAGCTCAGGCCCCTTCATGCTCGACACGTGGGATCACAACAGCCAGATCATCCTGAAGCCGAACCCGAACTGGTACGGCGACGTCAAGCCCACGTTGACCGAGATCCAGATGCCGATCTACGCGGAGCCGGCAGCGGCGCAGGCCGCCTACGAGGCCGACGAGGTCGACATCATCATGCCGGTCGCGAGCGAGGATGTTCCCCGCGTCCAGGCCGATCCCGTGATGGGTGCCGAGTTCGTCTCGGATCCCCAGCTCGGCATCACCTACTACAACTTCAACAACGGCAACGATCCGACCGGCAAGGCGAAGCTCGCTCGCTGCGAGGATCCCAAGGCGTGCCCGACGACCAACAAGAACTTCCGGATCGCCCTGACTGAGGCGATCGACAAGGAGTCGTTCATCGCCGCGACGCTCGCGGGCCTCGGACAGGTCGCCAACAGCATGGTGATGCCTGGCCTGCCCGGGTACGACGAGTCGATCAACCCGTATCCCTTCAACCTCGATTCGGCGAAGCAGCACATGGATCAGGCGCTCCAGGAGCTCGGGTTCGCGAGTGCCGCCGACATCCCGCCGCTGAAGTTCGGCTTCAACACCGGCGGCGGTCACGAACCGCGCGTCGCGTTCCTGGCCGAGGCATGGCGATCGGCGTTCGGTCTGGAGACCGAGCAGATCGGCAGCGAGTTCAGCGTCTTCCTGACCCAGCGCACTGCCGGCGAGTACGACATCTCCCGCAACGGTTGGGGTGCCGACTATCCGCACGCGAACAACCAGCTCAGCGGTCTGTTCACCTGCGGTGGCGGCAACAACGACCAGCAGTGGTGCAGCACGGAGTTCGATGGCCTGCTCCAGCAGGCGGCCGTCGAGCCCGACCAGGCCAAGCAGGCCACGCTCTATCAGCAGGCCCAGACGATCATGGCCGACGAGGCTGCATCGCTGTTCCTCGCCTACCCGGAGCGTCCGGCCCTCGTGAAGCCGAAGGTCTCGGGGCTCACGAAGACGCCGATGGACTCCACGTCCCCCGGTGAGCACTTCTACGAGACGATCCAGATCGTCGCGCAGTAGTCTTCGGACCAACATCGATGGGCCGGCCGCCTGGCCGGCCCATCCTGCTAAACGTCAGTTTCATAACGCACCAGGGATACAAGTGAAGTGATCACCTATCTCACCCGGCGGATCCTCTGGATCATCCCGGTCCTGTTTGCGGTATCGGTGATCACGTTCGTGCTCATGCACTCGGTCCCCGGCGGGCCGTGGGACAGTGAGAAGCGCCTCCCCGAGTCCGTCGTGAAGCGACTGAACGCCGAGTACGGTCTCGACCAGCCGCTGCACATCCAGTACATCAACTGGGCGACCGACTTCGTGACCGGCGACCTCGGCCCGTCGTACCGCTTCCAGGATCGGCGCGTCAACGACATGATCGCCGACGGACTCGCCACGACGGTCCAGCTCGGGGTCATGGCGTTCGTCCTGTCGGTCGCCGTCGGGATCCCATTGGGGATCTTTGCCGCCCTCGGCCACAACCGCTGGCCGGATTACCTCTCCACCTCGGTATCGATCATCGGCATCGCCACGCCGAGCTTCGTCCTGGCGATCCTGCTGATCGTCGTCTTCAGCGTCCAACTCGGCTGGTTCCCGACCGGCGGCTGGAAGGGCCCCCAATACTGGGTGCTGCCGACGATCGCCCTTGCCGGCTTCCCGATCGCGGTCATCGCGCGGTACACACGCGCGTCGATGCTCGAGGTGACGCGCAAGGACTACATCCGGACCGCCCACAGCAAGGGGCTGTCCAATCAGTCCGTCGTGTCGCGGCACATGATCCGCAATGCGCTGATCCCGGTGATCACGATCCTCGGGCCGACACTGGCCTTCCTCGTGACCGGCTCGTTCATCATCGAACGGATCTTCAACATCCCGGGCGTCGGCCAGTTCTACCTCAACTCGATCACCACTCGCGATTACAGCCTGCTGATGGCCATGACGGTGCTGTACGCCTTCGCGGTAGCGTTCCTCAACGTCATCGTCGATGTGCTCTACGCGTACATCGACCCACGGATCCGCTACAGCTAGCAGGGAGAACGCCGGTGGCTACCCAAACCGCCGTTCAGGAGCGTGTCGCAGCCCCGCGTGCCGGTGGCGGCCTGTGGAGCGATGCATGGGGACGCCTGCGCAAGAACAAGCTCGCAGTCCTCGGACTCATCCTCGTCCTCTGGCTGCTGTTCGTGGGCATCTTCGGGCCCTACCTCGCGCCGTACCCGTATTACGAGCAGGACCTCAAGGCCGTCTTCGCGGGCGGTGGCGGGCCGCTGCCGCCGGGATCGCCCGGCCACATCCTCGGGACCGACCAGCTCGGCCGTGACCTGCTGAGTCGGCTCCTCGACGGTGCGCGGATCAGCGTCACCGTCGCGCTCGTCGTCCAGGTCGTCATCCTCGTCATCGGCGTGCCGATCGGAGCGATGGCCGGCTGGTTCTCCGGGCGCCTCGACAACGCCCTCATGCGCTTCACCGATATCATCTACGCGTTCCCGGACCTGCTGTTCATCATCCTGCTGTCGGTCGCCTTCCGCGACACGTTCTTCGGGCAGGCGCTCGACGGACTGCTGCTGGTGTTCGTCGCGATCGGGCTGACCTCGTGGGTGACGGTCGCCCGCCTCGTGCGCGGCCAGCTGCTGTCGCTCAAGGAGACCGAGTTCGTCGAGGCGGCCAGGGCGATCGGCGTGTCCGACCGCAAGATCGTGACCAAGCACCTTCTGCCGAACGGGATCAGCCCGATCATCGTCGCGGTGACCCTCGGCATCCCGGCCGCGATCCTGGCCGAGGCGACGCTGGCCTACATCGGCATCGGCGTCCAGCCACCACGTGCGTCGTGGGGCAGCCTCATCGCCGAGGGCCAGAAGTTCATCCGCTCCGAGCCGCACCTCGTGGTCTTCCCGGCGATCGCTATCGCGGTCGCGCTGGTCAGCTTCACGTTCCTGGGCGACGGCCTGCGCGACGCCCTCGATCCGAAGCTGAAGGGAAAGCAGTAGGTGGCGACGGTCGACCCCACGATGACCGACGCCGACGCACCGACGATCATCGAGGTCTCACCGGACGACGCGCGGCGGGTCGAGACGCCGCCGGATGCTTCGACGAAGCCGGATCGCAAGGCCGAGAAGCTCCTCACGGTCACGGGCCTGTCGACCCACTTCTTCACCCCCGATGGCGTGATCCAGGCGGTCGACGATGTGACCTTCGACCTCGCCTACGGCGAGACGCTCGGGCTCGTGGGCGAGTCGGGCTGCGGCAAGAGCGTGACCGCCCTGTCGATCGCCCGGCTCGTGCCGAACCCGCCGGGGCGGATCGTCTCCGGCGAGATCATCTTCGACGGCATCGATGTCCTCAAGATGGACGAGGACGAGATGCGCCATCTCCGCGGCAAGGAGATCGGCTTCATCTTCCAGGACCCGTTGACGAGCCTGAACCCGACACTCACGATCGGCTACCAGATCTCGGAGTCGATCCGCCTGCACATGGGCCTGCCGCAGAAGGCGGCGCTCGATCGGGTCGCAGAGCTCCTCGGCAAGGTCGGCATCCCGCGCGCCAAGGACCGGCTGAACGACTACCCGCACCAGTTCTCGGGCGGCATGCGCCAGCGCGTGATGATCGCCATCGCGCTGTCATGCGACCCGAAGCTGATCTTGGCCGACGAGCCGACCACCGCCCTCGACGTGACGATCCAGGCCCAGATCCTCGAGCTGATCTCGCGACTGTCGGACGAGTTCCACACGGCCGTGCTGATGATCACCCACGACCTCGGCATCGCGGCCGGCATGTGCGACCGCGTCAACGTCATGTACGCGGGCCGCATCGTCGAGACCGGCACGGTCGACGAGCTGTTCGAGACCCCGCGGATGCCCTACGCGTGGGGGCTGCTCGACTCGCTACCCCGGCTCGATGACGTTCGCGGCGAACGGTTGCGGACGATCGAGGGGCTGCCGCCATTCCTGGTCAACCCGCCGGATGCGTGTCGGTTCGAACCGCGCTGCCGGTTCGCGCGCGACATCTGTCGCCAGGATGAACCCGAGCTCACGCAGCGGAACGACGCGCGGCACTTCGCCCGGTGCTGGGCGACCCAGCCGGACGGGTGGATCCCGTGACGGTCACGCTGCCGGAGGCCGGCACGGTAGCGGTCGAGCCGCGGCCGAACCTGGTCGAGGTCGAGGACCTCAAGGTCCATTTCCCCATCCGGGCCGGGATCTTCAGGACCGAGGTCGGCGTGGTCAAGGCCGTCGACGGGATCAGCTTCGAGGTGCGCAAGGGCGAGACGCTCGGCCTGGTCGGCGAGTCCGGCTGCGGCAAGAGCACGACCGGGCGGGCCATGATCCGGCTGCGCGAGCCGACCGAGGGCGCGGTCCGGTTCGACGGGATCGACCTCGCCGAGCTCAAGAGCGGCGAGCTCCGCCGGATGCGTCGCCGGATGCAGATCATCTTCCAGGACCCGTACGGATCGCTCGACCCGCGGATGACCGTCGGGGCGATCATCGGCGAGCCGATCGACACCCACAAACTGGCCAAGGGCGCGGCCCGCAAGGAGCGCGTCGCCGACCTGCTGCGCATCGTCGGTCTCGATCCCCAGTACGTGAGCCGCTACCCGCACGAGTTCAGCGGCGGCCAGCGTCAGCGCATCGGCGTCGCGCGGGCGCTCGCGGTCGAGCCCGAGTTCATCGTCTGCGACGAGCCCATCTCGGCGCTCGACGTGTCCATCCAGGCCCAGGTCCTCAACCTGCTCACCGACCTGCGCGCCCAGCTCGGCCTGACCTACCTGTTCATCGCCCACGACCTCTCGGTCGTCAAGCACATCAGCGACCGGGTCGCGGTGATGTACCTCGGCAAGATCGTCGAGATCGGGCCGCCGGACGTCATGTATGCGGCGCCGGGCCACCCGTACACCCGGGCGCTGCTGTCCGCCGTCCCGGTGCCGGATCCGGCGCTCGAGCGCAAGCGCAGGCGGGTCATCCTGACCGGTGACGTGCCGAGCCCGGTCAACCCGCCCGAGGGCTGCCGGTTCCATACCCGCTGCTGGCTGTACGAGCGCCTGGGCCAGCCCGAGCAGTGCCGCACGATCGATCCGCCGGTCCGGCTGCTGCAGGGCGATCACGGGGCGGCCTGCCACTTCGCGGAGGAGGCGCTGGTGTCCGACGTCGGCGTGAGCCACATCGAGATCAGCGCGGTGCGTCGCGGGACGCCGGATGCGGCGCTGGCGTCGATCCGGCCGCAGGATGGCGGTGCCCAGGCGCAGGCGCAGACCGTCGATGTGAGCGAGACGGTCATCGGGACGCTGCCGGAGGGCGGGACGGTCGAGGTCGACGGCACGGACGGTGCCGACGGCGCTGGCGGGACCGGCGAGACGGCGCCGATCGCCGGGTCGGCCGACGCGACCGAGACCGATCCCACGGACTCGACGCCGAAGGCCTGAGGCCGGGTCAGCCGGCGGCGATCGCCTCCACGGTCGAGGCCGACGCCACCTGTTCGGGTGCTCCCGGACCGCGGAAGTGGCACGCGCACAGGTGGCCACCACCGACATCCTCGAGCGCCGGCTCGCTGGTGACGCAGATGTCGGGGTTGCCGAGCGTGGCCCGCAGCGGACAGCGCGGGTGGAACGTGCAGCCCGACGGGGGATTGACCGGGCTCGGCACGTCGCCCGTGAGGATGATCCGCTGGCGACGGATCTCCGGGTCGGGCACGGGGATGGCCGACATGAGGGCCACGGTGTACGGGTGCTCCTGGTGGCGGAACAGCTCGGTCCGTTCGGCGATCTCCGCGATGCGGCCGAGGTACATCACTGCGACGCGGTCGCTGATGTGCTCGACGACGCCCATGTTGTGGGCCACGAAGACGTAGGTCAGGCCCAGCTCGCGCTGGAGCGACTTGAGCAGGTTGAGGACCTGCGCCTGGATCGACACGTCGAGGGCGGACACCGGCTCGTCGCACACGACGAGGTCGGGTTCCAGCACCAGCGCCCGCGCGATCCCGATCCGCTGGCGCTGCCCGCCGCTGAACTCGTGCGGATAGCGCCGGGCGTGGTACGCCTGCAGCCCGACCATGTCCATCATCCGGGCGACCTTGGCCCGGCGCTCGGCCGATGACCCGAGGCCGTGGATCCGCAGCCCCTCGCCGATGCTGTCGCCGATCGGCGTCCGCGGGTCGAGGCTGGCGTAGGGGTCCTGGAAGATGATCTGCATCCGGCGGCGATAGGCCTTGAGCGCCGAGCCCTTCACCGTCGTGATGTCCGTGCCGTCGAAGCGGATCGTCCCCGACGTGGGCTCGATGAGCTTCAGGAGCAGGCGCCCGACCGTCGTCTTGCCGCAACCCGACTCGCCGACGAGGCCGAGCGTCTCGCCGCGCGCGCACCTCGAAGCTGACGCCGTCCACTGCCTGCACGACGCCCGACCGTCCGCTGGAGCAGCCCGCCCCGGATCGGGAAGTGCTTGACGAGGTCGCGGACCTCGACGAGCGGTGTCCCGGCGGTCATGCGCCCGCCCCGACCGACCGGCTCGTCGCTCGAGACGAGGTTGCCGGCGGCATCGTGGTAGACCCAGCAGCGCACGTCGTGGCCCACCGCCACCGGCAGCAGCTCGGGATGGGCCTCGGTCGCGAGCGTCACGTCCTGTTCGATCCGAGTCAGGCAGCGCGGCGCGAACCGGCAGCCCGCGGGCAGGTCGATGAGGTTCGGGACGTTGCCCGGGATGACCGCGAGCTCGTCCTGCACCGATCCGACGATCGGGATCGACGCGATGAGGCCCCGCGTGTACGGATGCTTCGGCCGTCGGAAGAGCGTCGTGACGTCGGTCTGCTCGACGATCTCGCCGGCGTACATCACCGCGACGCGGTCGCACATCTCGGCGACGACGCCGAGGTCGTGGGTGATGAGGACGATCGCGGTGCCCGTCTCGTCGCGCAGGTTGCGCATCAGGTCGAGGATCTGGGCCTGGATCGTCACGTCGAGAGCGGTGGTGGGCTCGTCGGCGATCAGCAACTCCGGCTCGCACGCGAGCGCCATCGCGATCATGACGCGTTGGGCCATGCCGCCCGACATCTCGTAGGGGAACGAGCTCAGCCGGCGGGCGGGGTCCGGGATGCCGACCATCCGCAGCAGGTCCGTCGCCCGGTCCCGGGCCGCCTTGCCCTTCATGCCGCGATGCAGCTCGAGGACCTCGGTGATCTGCTTGCCGACGTCCCACACCGGGTTCAGCGACGACTGGGGCTGCTGGAAGATCATGCTGATGCGGTCGCCACGGATGTGGCGCATCTGCTCGTCGGACAGGTCCAGTAGGTCCTGGCCGTCGAACACGATCGTGCCGCCCTCGATCCGGCCGGGCTTGGCGACGAGCCGCATGATCGACAGGCTCGTGACGCTCTTGCCGCAGCCGGATTCGCCGACGAGACCCATGATCTCCCCGCGGTCGACATGGAAGTCGATGCCGTCGACCGCGCGGACGACCCCGTCGCGGGTATGGAACGAGGTGTGCAGGCCCTTGACCTCGAGCAGCGGACGCTCGCCGCGCTCGTGCTTCGGCCGTCGCTTCGAGGCCGGGACGATCTCCTCGATGAGGATGCCCTCGACCGACGGGTCGAGCAGGGTCTCCGTCACCGGGGTCTCGGCCGGCGGCGCTGGGTCGTCCGCAGCGATGGGCCGCGGCTCGTCGGTCATCGGTTGAGCCTCGGGTCGAGCGCGTCGCGCAGGCCGTCGCCGAGCAGGTTGAACGCGAGCACGGTGATGGTGATGGCGAGTCCGGGCGCGAGGATGATGTGCGGCGCGTTGAACAGCTGGTTGCGCTCGAGGCCGATCATCGAGCCCCATTCGGGGTTCGAGAGGTCGCCCGTCACGCCGATGAACGCGAGGGCCGCGATGCCGAGGACTGCGGCACCGATGTCGAGCGTGCCCTGCACGACGAGCGGGGTGAGTGAGTTCGGCATGATGCGTCGAGTGAGGATGCCCACCGACGACTCACCCAGTGCCCGCGACGCGGTCACGAAGTCCTGCTCGCGCGTGGACAGCACCGCGGATCGGGCGATGCGCGCATAGACCGGGATCGACACGATCGCGATGGCGATGAGCGCATTGAACAGGCTGCGCCCGGCGGCGGTGACGATAGCGATCGCGAGCAACAATGAGGGGAACGCGAGCACCACGTCCATGAGCCGCATGAGGCCGTTGTCGGTCCAGCTGCCGAAGAACCCGGCCATCGCCCCGATCGCCGTCCCGACGACGATCGCGAAGAACACGGCGGCCACACCGACCGTCAGCGAGGTCCGCGCGCCGTAGACGACCCGGCTGAAGACATCGCGCACGTTGCCGTCCGTGCCGAACAGGTGCTGGGGCTCGTCGGCCGGGCAGCCGAGGAGGTGGATGCACGGTCCGGAGCGCCGCTCGACGCCCTGCTCGACGCCGAGCAGCGACTTGTTGGGGTCGTGCGTCGCGATGAGCGGCGCGAAGATCGCCATCAGCACGAGCAGGATCAGCATGATGAGCCCGATCACCGCCGATCGTTGGCGGAGGATGCTGGCGCCGGTGTCCCGCCACAGGCTGGCCGGCTTCGTCGGGCGGCCGGTGACGATCAGGTCCTCGCTCGTCGCCACCGTGCCGCCGATCGGGCCCGCCTCGCTCATTGCTGCCGCACCCGGGGATCGAGGATCCCGTAGGACAGGTCGACCAGGAGGTTCACCACGACGTAGATCACGGCGATCGCCAGCGTGAACCCCTGGATGACGACGTAGTCGCGACCGGTGATGGCCTCGTACAGCGTCCGGCCGACGCCCGAGAGGTTGAAGATCGTCTCGGTCAGCACGGCACCCGAGAGCAAGGCCCCAAGCTGGATGCCGATGATCGTCACGACCGGCAGCAGCGCGTTGCGGGCACCGTGACGGAGCACGACCGACCGCTCCTTGAGGCCCTTCGCCCGGGCGGTCCGGACGTAGTCCTGGCCGAGCACGTCGAGCAGGCTCGAGCGCGTGATCCGCGCGATGATCGCCATCGGGATCGTCGACAGGGCGAGCGCCGGCAGGATGAGGTGCCGGAAGGCGTCGACCGCAGCGTTCCATTGGCCGGTGATGAGCGCGGTCGGGATGTAGATGCCCGATATGAAGTCGAGGAGGCCGCGTATCGGTCCGGTCATGTCCTCCAGTCCCCACACCTCGGCGAGCGAATCGACCCGTACGCCGGTACTCAGTCGACCGGACGGCGGCAATGACAGCGGCGTGTCCTTGAGGACGATCGCGAACAGGTATGCCAGCAACAGGCCGAGCACGAATACCGGCATCGACACGCCGAGATTGGCGAAGATCATCGTCCCGACGTCGGCACCGGAATTGCGCTTGACGGCCGACAGCAGACCCAGTGGGATGCCGATGACGACGGCGACGAACATCGCCAGCAGCGTCAGCTCGACGGTCGTCGGCAGCCGGTCGATCAACAGCTCGCCGACCGGTCGCGAGATCTTGAGGGACCGCCCGAGGTCCCCGGTCAGGACCTGGCCGACGTAGATGCCGAACTGGACGGGGATCGGCTCGTTGAGACCGTTGCGCTCGGCGAAGGCGTTGCACGTGGCCTCGGTCGCGCGCTCGCCGAGGGTGGCCCGGCATGGGTCACCCGGGATCAGACGGGCGAGGGCGAACACGAGGAACAGGATCCCGAACAGCACCGGGATCGTGAGCGCCAGGCGACGGAGGATGAACCGGGTCATCGGTGGTTCAGACGCCTAACTGCTGGGAGAACGGAACAGGGACGCCAGGATGGCGTCCCTGTCCGGGTCATCGGTTCGATCTACGCCGGGTTCACGACGCCGGCGGGTTCAGGAATCCGTTGAACAGCCCGGGGAAGTACTCGAACGCGCCGGTGTTGCCGACGCGCAGCGGGTGCTGGGCATCCCACTGGACCGCGTACGTGGTCACGACGTCGTTGGCGTCGAACGTCGCGCCGTCGTGGAACGTGACGCCATCCCGCAGGGTGCAGGTCCACGTCATGAGGTCCTCGCTCGAGCTGCATTCGGTCGCCAGCGCCGGGACCGGCTCGGTGCCGTTGATCTCGTACGCGTACAGCGACTCGAAGACCTGCTCGCAGGCCCGCAGCGACTCGCCGTCGGACTCGTCGGCGCAGTACATGCTCAGGGGCTCGGCCCCCTGCATGAACACCATCGTGTCGCGATCGCCCGGCTGCATGGCGGCAAGGATCTCCGTCGTCAACGGCGATGCCTGGGCGCCCTGCACGTCGGCCTTGTACCCGGCACCGGTGGCACCGTGGATCAGGAACGCGACGGGGACGTTCTCCTTGATGAGGTTGTTGGCCTCCGCATAGGCCGCCTGCCGGTCGGCGTCGGCCGGCGAGGTGGCGCCCGTGGTGAGCGCCGCCGCGATGGAGTCGAACGGCCCACCGAACTTCGGACCGGAGCCGGAACCGAAGTGGAAGTCGAGGAAGTTCGTGGCGTCCGGATAGTCGGCGCCCCAGCCGTACAGGAACAGGCCCTCGAGCTCACCGGCCGTCACGGCCGCCGAGAACGCGCCGATTCCTGGAGGTCGATCGAGGTCTCGATGCCGAGGTTGTCGCGGAGCTGCCCCTGGATCTCGGTCGCGATGACCGGGGGATCGGGCAGGTACGGCCGGACCGCCGCGCGGAACGACAGCGGGTACGTCTTCGAGAAGTCGAACCCGGCGTCGGTCAGCATCTGCTTCGCGGCCGCGGCGTCGAACTCCCAGAACGAGTCACCCTCGCAGCCGAACGGCACGAGCGGCGGGCACGGGGTGAAGTGCGTCGCGATCTCCGAGCCATCCGGGTAGAAGTTGTCGATGATCCGCTGGCGGTCGATACCCATCGCGATCGCCTTGCGGACGTTGACGTCGTCCCATGGCTCCTTGGAGCGGTTCATGCCGACGTAGAAGGTGTTCATCGCCGGTCGCGGCAGGAACTGCAGGGTCGAGTCGCCCTGGATCTGCGTGATCTCCTCGCGACCCGGGTTGTCGATGCCGTCCACCGCACCGGACTTGAGCTCGACCAGCCGCTGCGCCGTGTTGTCGCTCCACTTGAGCTCGGCATTCGGCGCCTTGGCCGCGTCGCCCCAGTAGTTGGCGAACGCCGAGAACACGAGCCGGTTGCCGGTGTCCCACTCGGCCAGGCTGTACGGCCCGGTGCCGTTCGGCTCGGTCAGGATCGACTTGTCGGCGGCGTGCGCGGCGACGTAGTCGGCGTCCTGGATGCCAAAGGTCGCGAACGCGGCCTTCTGCAGGAACGCCACGTCGGGTGCGCACATCTGGAACTCGACGGTCAGGCGGTCGACCGCCGTGATCTTCTTCATGAGCCCGGTGTAGTTCGCGTCCCCGCAGGGGGCCTCGCCGGTCTCCGGATACGCGGTGCCGGTGAAGTCGACCGCGGACGCGGAGGCGGACCCGGCGGGTTCGCTGGCAGGTGCACTGGCTGGTGCGCTGCTTGGCGTGCTGCCAGTGCATGCCATCACGATGATCGCCGCGCTGCCGAACAGCGCCGCGAACCGTGACAGCCTCGATGCACGAGTCATGCGCTGATCTCCTCCTCCTATCGGTCCCATGGCAGCCTCACAACCTCCCTGGGCCGCACACGCTGGGACATGTCTCGCCCCAGGGACTGATCCCGGGGACGATGCGCGGACCTTAGCACCCGCACGCGTGCGTTGCTAGCGTGAAGCGGCAGCCGCAGGCGGGTGCAGGAGGCCGCCGAAACGGTCCTGGAAGGCGCGGAACGTCCCCTCACGGCCACGGTGCAGTGGGTGGGCCGCATCCCAGCGGACCGCGTACGACAGGACGACGTCGTTGGCGTCCAGCGTCGACCCGTCGTGGAAGGTCACGCCGGGGCGGATCGTGCACGTCCAGACGTTGAGGGCCTTGTTCGGGGTGCAGGCCTCGGCGAGCGACGGCGACAGGCCGGGCTCGGGCATGTCGAGCCGGTACAGCGACTCGGAGGTCTGGGCGCAGACGCGGAGGGCCGCCTCGTCGGTCTCGTCGCCGCAGAACAGGCTGCCGGGCTGCTTCTGCTGCATGTAGACGAACTGGGTCCGGTCGCCCGGCATGACCGTGGAGAGGCGCTCGGTCGACGTGGCGCTGGCCTGTCGTCCGCTGACGTCGGTGCGGAACGCCGCCGCGGACCCGACGTGGGCGAGCGGGATCATCGGCACGTGCTTGCGGATGAGGTCGTTGACGCCGCCATAGGCCTTCGCCCGGGCGGCAGGGTCGGCCGACGCGCGACCGCGGTCGAGCCAGCGGCCGATGTCGACGAAGCGGCGCCCGAACTGCAGGCTCGCCGCCGGACCGAAGTGACTGTCGAGCAGGACGCTCGGGTCGGGGTATCGGGCGCGCGCGCCGAGCAGGTAGAAGCCCTCGAGCCGCCCGGCATCGGCGGCCGCAGTGAGCTCCTCGAAGGGCATCGGCTTGAGGGTCGTCGCGATGCCCAGCTGGTCGCGCAGCTGGGCCTGCAGGGCGGTCGCGGCCGCGGTCGGGTCGGGCAGGTAGTCGCGTGGCTCCTCGGGGTAGCTGATCGTCGACGTGAACCCCTCGTCGAGCCCGACGCCGGCGAGGAGGTCGCGCCCGAGCTCGGGATCCGGCGACGGCCAGGCGCCGCCCTCGCAGCCGAACGGGATGGCGCATGGCAGGAAGTGGCTGGCGACCTCGGTCCCGGGCGGGAACGCCGCACCGACGATCGCCGAGCGGTCGATGCCCGTCGCGATGGCGCGACGGACGACCTCGTTGTCGAAGGGGGCGAAGCGGTTGTCGAAGCCGATGTACGCGACGTTGAGGCCCGGTCGCGGGACCAGCGTCAGCTCGGGGTTCGCGCTCACCGATTCGATGTCGCCGGGCGCGACGAGGTCGATCGCATCGACCGATCCCTCGCGCAGCTTGGCGAGGCGCTGGCCGTCGTCACCCTCGGCGACGAACACCGCCGTCGCCGTGCGTGCGTGGTCGCCCCAGTAGTCGCGCGAGCGTGACAGGACGATGTCCCCGCGCCCGTCCCACTGGTCGAGGCGGAACGGACCGGTGCCATTGACCTCGGTCAGGATGCGCGGTCGCTCGGTGGACGGATCGAGCCGGCTCTGCAGCCACGCCGTGTCGTCGATGGCGAGCGCCGGTGAGGCGACCTTGGCGAGGAACGCCGGATCGGCGTCGCACAGCTCGAAGCGGACGGTCTGCGGATCGGTCGCCCGGATGCGCTGGATCGACCCCTCGTACGGCCCGTACGCCGGGTCGTCGCTGGCGGGCTGCTCGCACGGCGCAGGCGCCTCGGGCGGATAGGCCATCGGCTCGAACGGGCCGCTGGTCGGCGGCGCGGTCGGGAAGGCGGCCCCCTGGGTCGGGCTGGGCAGCCGGCTCGGGTCGGGGGTCGTCGAAGGGGTCGGCCCGCCGCAGCCAGCCAGAGCGACGATCGCTGCGGTACCGGCCGCCAACAGCCGGCCGCGCCGGGGAAGCGATCGTGACATCGCGCGATAGGGTAATCGGCTTCGCGTATGCTCGCTTGCATGCAGTCCGTCCGCGTGGGCCTCGCCCAGATCGCTCCGCGGTTGGGCCGGCTCGACGAGAACCTGGCGCGTCACCACGAGCTCATCGAGGAAGCGCGTGCCAACGGGGCGGACCTGGTCGTGTTCCCCGAGCTGGGGCTGACCGGCTACCAGCTCCAGGACCTCGCGTCCGAGGTCAGCATGCGCATCGACGACCAGCGCCTGGCCGATCTTGCCGCCGCGACCGAGGACCTGTCGGTGGTCGTGTCGTTCGTCGAGGAGTCGGCCGACCACCGCCTGTTCATCGCTGCGGCGCTGCTCGAGGACGGCCAGCTCTGCCACGTCCACCGCAAGCTGTTCCTGCCCACGTACGGGCTGTTCGACGAGCGCCGGTTCTTCGCCCACGGCGACATGCTCCGGGCCGTCCCGTCGCGGCTGGGGATCGGCGTCGGGATCGCGATCTGCGAGGACTTCTGGCACCTGCCCGTCCCGCAGCTGCTCGCGCTCGACGGCGCGCAGATCCTCATCAACGTGTCGTCGTCGCCCGGCCGCGACCTCGCCGCGACCAACGAGGTCGGGCTGGGGACCGCGACGTCGTGGCGGACGCTGATGCGCACCTACGCCCAGCTCACGACGAGCTTCGTGGTGTTCTGCAACCGGGTCGGCGTCGACGAGTCGATCTCGTTCTGGGGCGGCTCCGAGGTCATCGCGCCGAACGGTGCCGCGCTGATGTCCGCGCCGCTCTACGACGAGGGCATCTTCTACACGGACATCGCGACGGCCGACATCCGCCGCGAGCGGATCGGGCTGCCGCTCCTGCGCGACGAGCGACCCGAGTTCCAGATCCGCGAGCTGTCGCGGATCGTGGCGGAGCGGGCCGGTCTCGCCCGCGACTCGACCAGCGACCCCGACGCCGAGGCCGGCCTGGACGTGGCGCCCGGCGACCGCACGCCCAAGTCGATCGGGTTCCGCAAGGAGGCCAGCCGATGACCGCCTCGACGCCGGCGTTCGAGCTGCCGACCGAGCTCGCCATCGACACCGACGTCGCGCGCCGGGTCATCGGGGAGTTCATCCGCGGCCAGCTCCGGCAGGCGGGCTTCGACCGGCTCGTGCTGGGCCTGTCGGGTGGCATCGATTCGGCGCTGGTGGCGTACCTCGCCACCGAGGCGATCGGCGCGGAGCACCTGCTGTGCGTCCTGATGCCATACCGCACGTCCGCGCCGGCCTCGCGCGCCGACGCGGAGGAGGTCGTGCGCCGGCTCGGCTGCGCATCGGAGCTCGTCGACATCAGCCCGATGGTCGACGGGTTCTACGGTCCCGAGACCGATGCGTCGGCGCTGCGGCGCGGGAACTTCATGGCACGCATGCGCATGGCGGTCCTGTACGACCGGTCGGTGACGTGGGGCGGGCTGGTCGTCGGCACCGGCAACAAGACCGAGTCGCTCATCGGCTACACGACGCTGTTCGGGGACAACGCCTGCGCGTTCAACCCGATCGGCGACCTGTACAAGAGCCAGGTCCGCCAGGTCGCGGCGGCGATGGGCGTGCCCGACCAGATCCTCCGCAAGGCGCCCTCGGCCGACCTGTGGCCCGGCCAGACCGACGAGGCCGAGGCCGGCTTCGACTACCCGACGCTCGACCGGCTGCTGTTCTGGCGGATCGACAAGCGCCGCTCGATCGACGAGGTCGAGTCGCTCGGCTTCCCGCGCGAGATGGTCGAGCGGGTCGACCGGATGGTGGCCTCGTCGGAGTTCAAGCGCCAGGTCCCGCCGATCGCCAAGCTCGGGCCGCGCACGGCCGGCGTCGACTACCTGTACCCGCGTCGGCGGCCCGGCTCGGCCCGGGAGTGACCGACGACGCCCGACCCGGCGACGGTCCCGTCGACCGGACGGGCGGCACGCTGTTCGTCGTCGCGACGCCCATCGGGAACCTCGCCGACATCACGCTCCGCGCGCTCGACGTGCTGCGGAGCGTGCCGCTGATCGCGGCCGAGGACACGCGGCTGACCCGACGCCTGCTGGACCGCCACGGGATCGAGGCGCGGACGACCAGCTTCCACGCCCGGAGCCCGGCGAGCCGGCTCGACACGCTGGTCGCGCACCTCGGGGGCGGCGCCGACCTCGCGCTCGTGACCGACGCGGGGACGCCGGTCGTGAGCGACCCCGGCGACGACCTCGTGGCGGCGTGGGCCGCGGCGGGCGGCCGGGTCGTGCCGATCCCTGGTCCATCGGCGGTCCTGGCGGCCGTGGCCGCGACGGGCGTGGCGGGACCGCGCTGGGTCTTCGAGGGGTTCCTGCCACGCTCGGGCCGGGACCGACGGGAGCGGCTCGCGGCCATCGCGTCCGAGCGTCGGGGATCGGTCCTGTTCGAGGCACCGGGCCGCGTCGCGGCGATGCTGCGCGACCTGGCCGCGGCGACCGGCGACGACCGGCGTGCTGCGGTCGCGCGCGAGCTCACCAAGGTCCACGAGCAGATCGTGCAAGGCACGCTCGGCGAGCTGGGACGGGCCATGGCCGACGGGACGATCCCGGCCCGCGGCGAGTTCGTGCTGGTGGTCGGGATGGACGACCGGCAGCCGGCGACACGGGAGCCCGACGACGCGGCCCTGGCCGCCGCCCAGGCCTCGGTCGAGCGGCTGGTCGGCGAGGGCGTCGCCCGGGGTGATGCCGCCCGCCGCGTGGCGGCCGAGACCGGCATCCCGAGGCGCCGGCTGTACCGCTCGCCCGGCGTGTAATGTTGAGGCGATGACAGCGGCCACGGTCCCCCAGACGGCCTCGTCGCGGATCCCGCTCTCCTACGTCGTGGCACTCGTCCCGGTCGGGGCGGCGCTCAACATCGTGGGCGGCACGATCAACACCGCGCTGAACCTGCCGACGTTCCTCGACATGATCGGGACCGCCGTGGTGGCCATCACGCTCGGTCCGTGGTGGGGCGCCCTCGTCGGCGTGACGGGCAACGTCGCCGGGGCGTTCTTCACCGGCCCCGTCGGCGTTCCGTTCGCGCTGGTCAACGTCGCCGGCGCGCTCGTGTGGGGCTACGGTGTCCGCTCGCTCGGCATGGGGGCGACGGTCACCCGGTTCTTCATCCTCAACGTCATCGTGGCGCTCGTCACGTCGGCGATCGCGGCACCGATCGTCGTCTTCGTGTTCGGCGGTGCGACCGGCCATTCGTCCGACGCGCTGACCGCGGCGTTCGTGCAGGCCGGCCGCGACCTGCTCGCTGCGGCGTTCGCGTCGAGCGTGATCGTGTCGCTGGCCGACAAGATCATCAGCGGCTTCGTCGCGCTGGCGATCATCGAGGCGCTGCCGGCCGACCTGACCCGCGGGCTGCGGTTGCCCGGTCCGACCAGCACGGCCCGCCTGACGGCCGCGGTCGTCGGGGTGGTCGTCGGTGCGGCGGTCGTCGCAGCGTACGTGCTGCTGATCGCGCCGGCGGCCTGACGATGGACCGGACGGTCGGACCGCGCGACGGGCTCGGTGCCGCGATCATCGCCCTCGGGGTGCTGGCGATCGCGATGCCGCTCGTCGTCGACCAGCTCCCGTCGGTGACGGACGGCGGGAGTGCCGCGTTCGTGCTGGCGGGCATGAGCATCCTGCTCGGCTGTTTCATCATCGTGGCGGGCATCCTGTCGTTCCTGATCCGCGACTGACCGCCCCGCCCGACGGCGAGCCACCCGTGGTCGACGCGCCGATCATCTCGCTGGCCGGCCTGACCGTGACCTATCCGGACGCGGCGAGGCCGGCGCTCCACGACGTCGACCTCGACGTGCAGGCCGGCGAGACCGTCGGGCTCATGGGTCTCACCGGGGCCGGCAAGACGACGCTCGGCCTGTGCCTCGATGGCATCGTCCCGCAGCTCCTGCCTGCGTCGGTGACCGGACGGGTCATCGTCGACGGGCGCGACGCCACGACCGTGCCGGTCCGCGAGATGGCCCGCTCGATCGGCCTCGTGTTCGACAACCCCGAGTACCAGCTCAGCCGGCCGACGGTCGCCGACGAGGTCGCGTTCGGGCTGGAGAGCCTCGGCGTCGCGCCCGAGGCGATGCACGAGCGCATCGCCCGCGCGCTGGCGGCGGTCGGTCTCGACGACCTCGAGGACCGCTCGCCGCTCGAGCTGTCGGGCGGTCAGCAGCAGCGCCTCGCGATCGCGGCCGTGCTCGTCATGGAGCCGCGCATCCTGTTCATGGACGAACCGACCTCGAACCTCGACCCGGCGGGCGCCACCGGTGTGTTCGAGGTCGCGCGGCGGCTCGTTCGCGAGACCGGCATGACGCTCCTGGTGGCCGACCATCGGGTCGAGGCGCTGGCGGCGTTCGTCGACCGGATCGTGGTCCTCGATGCGGGTCGCATCGCGATGCAGGGGACGACGGCCGACGTGCTCGCCCGCGTCGAGGAGCTGGACCGGCTCGGGCTTCGGGCGCCGCAGGTGACCGAGTTCGCCCATGCCCTCGCGCCGGGCGGAGCGCGCCCTGCCGGTGACCATCGACGCCACCCTCGAGTGGCTCGGCGGACGACCGTGACGGGGTCGGGCCCGATCGTCGCGGTCGACGGCGTGCGGTTCGCGTACGAGACGGGTGTCGTGGCGCTCGACGGCGTCTCGTTCGAGATCGGCCGGGGATCGGTCGTCGGCCTGATCGGAGCGAACGGATCGGGCAAGACCACGCTCGGCAAGCACCTCAACGGGCTGCTCCGGCCGTGGTCGGGTCGGGTCGTCGTCGATGGCGTCGACACGAGCCGCCAGTCCATCCAGACCCTCGCACGGACCGTCGGCTACGTGTTCCAGAACCCGGGCCACCAGCTGTTCGCCCGAACGGTCGCCGACGAGCTCGCCTACGGCCCGCGAAACCTGGGTATCCCGCCCGACGAGGTCGATGCCCGCGTTCGCGCGGTCGCCGCGGCGCTCCGTCTCGCCGACGTCCTTGGCACCAGCCCGCACCGCCTGCCGTTCCCGCTGCGCAAGCTGGTCGGGATCGCGTCGGTGTTGACGATGCGCCCGCGTGTCCTCGTCCTCGACGAGCCGACCACCGGCCAGGACGAGCGGACGGTGCGGAGCATCGCGGAGCTGATCGGCCAGCAGCGCACGGCCGGGACGACCGTGGTCTGTGCGTCACATGACCTGTCGCTCGTCGCCGCGGTGGCCGACCGGGTCGTCGTGCTCCGTGATGGCGCGATGGTCGCGGACGGGCCGCCGCGCTCGGTCATCGCGGACCCGGAGGCCATGGCGGCGGCCGGTCTGACGCCGCCGCAGATCACCGAGCTGTCGCTGGCGATGCCCGGTCGAGCCGGGCGCCCCGGCGCCCTGTCGGTGCACGAGCTCGTCGACGAGGTCCGGGCGTCGTCGTGAGCAGCGCCATCGGTCCCTCGTTGGCGGCCCAGCCCGGGACGTCGTGGCTGCACCGGCTCAGCCCGATCGTGAAGCTCACGTGGCTGGTGGCCGTCCTCGTGGTCGCACTCGCCACGTTCCACCCGTTGCCCCTGTGGGGGATCGCCCTGGTCGGGCTCCTCGTGGCCGCCTCGGCCGGGGTGGGGCGACGGGTCGCACGGATCCTGCTGATCTTCGCTCCGGTCACCGCATCGATGATCGTCATCCAGACGCTCTCGCCGGCCGCCTGCGGTGGGCCGTGCGCGCCGACGACGCACCTCGGGCCGCTGGCGCTGTACGGGGACGGCCTGATCCGCGGCCTGTCCTATGCCGGGCGGCTCCTTGCGGTCGAGGCAGTCGCCCTGGCCGTCATCACGACGACCCATCCGAGTGACTGGTCCGCGGCCTTCGCCCGGCTGCGGATGCCGTACCTCGCGAACGTCATCCTGACCATGACCCTCCAGCTCATCCCGACGCTCCAGCGCGAGTTCGACACGGTGCTGGCGGCCCAGCGGGCGCGCGGCATGCCGAGCACCGGATTCCGGGCGGTGCTGCCGTCGTTCGTGCCGGTGTTCGTCGGCGCGTTCGAGCGGATCCACCAGCTCACGATCGGGCTCGAGTCGCGCGGGTTCGGGGCGAGCGGCACACGGACGTCGTACCGGCGGACCCCGTTCGGGCCGGCCGAGCTGCTCGGCGTGCTGGCCGGCGTGGCCGCGGGGATCGTCGGCACCGTCGCCGGCCTCACGATCTGGAGCGCCGGCGCGATGCCCGACGTGACGCTGCCGCCGGAGGTCGTCGGCGCGGTATTCGCGGTCGCCGCTACGCTGTTCGCCGGCGTCATCGTGGCCGGCGTCCGGTCGCTGGCGCGCGCCTGAGGAGGAGGCGATGCCATCGGTCGAGGCGCTGCCGCCGGGTCCGCCGCTCGACCCGACCGACCCGGGCTTCGTGGCCGATCCGTATCCCGCCTACGCCCGTGTCCGGGAAGCCACCGCCGTGTGGCATCCGCCGGGCGACCACCTCTGGTATCTGACGCGGTTCGCCGACGTGCACGCCGCGTTCCGCGATCGACGGCTCGGGACGACGTTCCTGCACCGCTACACGCCCGACGAGCTCGGCCTGCCGCCCGACATCCCGGTCTGGCGCGACCCGCGCTGGGTGGACTTCCAGGCGTTCGAGCGCTGGGAGCTGCTCAACCAGGAGCCGCCGCTCCACACTCGGCTGCGCCGGCTCGTCACCGAGGCGTTCACGCCACGGACCGTCGAGGGACTCCGACCGTCGACGGAGACGCTCGCGCGGTCGCTGCTGGCACCGGCGCGGGCATCCGGCTCGATCGACATCGTCGGCGACTACGCGCAGCACCTGTCGCTCGGCATCATCTGCGGCCTGATCGGGGTGCCGGCCAGCGACGAGACGACGATCCTCGCGTTGGTCGGACGAGACGATCCGGATGTACGAACCGGCTCCCTCGGATGACCAGCAGGCCGCCTCGAACGCGGCGGCAGGCGATTTCCGCCGCTACCTGCTCGACCTCGTCGCGGAGCGTCGCCGGCGCCCCGCCAGGGACCTCTTGTCCGCGCTGCTCGACGCGACGGTCGATGGCGAGCGCCTCACCGACGACCAGGTCGTGTCGACCGCGATGGTGCTACTCATGGCCGGGCACGAGGCGGCGGTCAACGCGACCGCCAACGGGATCGCGGCCCTCGCCGCACACCCCGACCAATGGGCGCTCGTCCGGAGCGGGATCGTCACGCCACGGGCCGCGATCGAGGAGGTGCTCCGCTTCGACCCGCCCCTGCAGTGGTTCGAGCGCTGGGTGCTCGACGATGGCGTCGAGGTCGAGGGCATCCCGATCCCGCTCGGCTCGCGCGTGGCCCTGGTGCTCGCCGCCGCCAACCGGGATCCGCGCCGCCACCCCGAACCGGACCGCTTCGACGTGGCGCGAGCCGACACGACCCACCTGTCGCTCGGCGGCGGGATCCACTTCTGCATCGGGGCGCCGCTCGCCCGGCTCGAGCTCGAGACGACGCTCGCGGAGCTGGCGAGGACCGAGCCCGAGCTCGCGATCGTGCCGCCGGCGGTCCGTCGGCCGACCTTCCAGTTCCGCGGTTACGACCGGCTCGTGGTCGCCCTGTCCGGTGCCGTGTAGGTGGACGCGCCGCGGATCGTCGTTGTCGGCAGCACGATGATCGACCTCATCGCCTATGCCGACCGCCTGCCCGGCGATGGCGAGACGGTGGTCGGCTCGAGCTACGAGACCGGCTTCGGCGGCAAGGGCGCGAACCAGGCCGTGATGGCCGCGCGGTTCGGGGCGGCGGTCGCGATGGTCAACACGCTCGGCGACGACGCCCATGGGACCGCCTACCTCGAGCGCCTCGGCGCAGAGGGCATCGACACGACCTTCATGCGGCGGGTGCCCGGGTCATCCGGCGTCGCGCCCATCTGGGTCGACCGCGCCGGCACGAACCGCATCATCGTCGTGCCCGGGGCGAACGGCGAGGTCCGCCCGGACGTGGCCGCCGAGGCCGTCGAGTCGTTCCGTCCGCAGGTCGTGCTCGGCCAGTTCGAGATCCCCCAGCCGGCCACCGCCGCCGGGTTCGCCGCCGCCCGTCGCATCGGGGCGGTGACGGTCCTGAACCCCGCCCCGGCCGCGCCGGTCGAGCCCGACCTGATCGCCGTCACCGACTGGCTCGTCCCGAACGGCCCCGAGTTCGAGGGCATCGCAGGGGCACGGCTCGACGGTTCGCCGGAGGCGGCGGCCGCTGCGGTCGACGCGCTCGGCGACCGGCTGCGTGTCTCGATCGTGGTGACGCTTGGCGAGCGCGGGGCGCTCGTCGTGCCGCGCAGTGCCGCGCCCACGTGGGTCGAGGCGCCGGCGGTCCGGGCGGTCGACACGACCGGGGCCGGGGACGCCTTCGTCGGGGCGTTCGCGGTGGGCCTGGCCACGGGCCGCTCGCCGGTCGCGGCGGTCCGGCTCGGCTGCGCCGCAGCGGCCGACAGCGTGACCCGGCGCGGGACCCAGGCGTCCTACCCGGACCGTGCCACGGCGGCCGCGATCCTGGCGGGGACGACCGCCTAACGGCCCCCGACCGCGGGTACGATGACCGCATGACCGCAGCGGTCCACGCCGGACCAGAGCCGACCGGTGGCGGTGGCCCGCCGGTGCTCGGCCAGCTGTCACCGATCGCGCGCGTCGCGATCGTCGTCACCGTCCTCGCGAGCGCCCTTGCGATCATCCTGGATTTCGGGGTCCACGCCGACGCGACGCTGATCTTCGTGGTGGCGGCCGCCGCGATCCTCGGGCTGGCGTGGGTGGTCGGGCTGTCGACCGAGCGCATCGGGTCGCTGACGGGACCGCAGGTCGGCGGCATCCTCAACGCGACGTTCGGCAACATCGCCGAGCTGATCATCGCGTTCTTCGCCCTGCAGGCCGGGCTGATCGAGGTGGTCAAGGCGTCGCTGACCGGCTCGATCATCGGGAACCTGCTGCTGGTGCTCGGCGCGAGCATCCTCGTCGGCGGGCTACGCCACGGGACCCAGACGTTCAGCCAGCGCATCGCCTCCTCGAATGCATCGCTGCTCGTGCTCGCGGTGATCGGCCTGTTCGTGCCGGCGGTCTTCGCGTTCACGACGAGCGACCCGGCACAGGGCACGCTCACCGAGGAGTCGGTCCTCGTGTCGCTCGCCCTGATGGCGGGGTACGCGCTGTCGCTCGTGTACCAGTTCACGAACCCCGACGAGACGCTGGGTGGGCACGGCGCCCCGTCCGAGCACGGCGGGCCGGCGTGGACGGCGCGGGTCGCCATCGGCGTCCTCGTCGTGGCGGCTGCGTTGCTGGCCGTCCTCTCGGAGATCCTGGTCGGCTCGATCGAGGCGTTCATCGACTCGTTCGGCCTGTCGGCGTTCTTTGTCGGCGTCGTCATCGTGCCGACGATCGGCAACCTCGCGGAGCACCTCGTGGCGGTCCAGCTCGCGGCCAAGAACAAGATGGAGTTCGCCATGGCCGTGAGCTACGGCTCGAGCCTGCAGGTGGCGCTGTTCGTGGCGCCGGTCCTGGTGCTGCTCGGGGCCCTGCTCGGCCAGCCGATGGACCTGGTCTTCACCCCGCTCGAGGTCGCCGCGGTGGCGGCGGCGGTCGGGATCAGCGCGCTCATCGCGCTCGACGGCGAGTCGAACTGGCTCGAGGGCGCGTTGCTCGTGATCGTCTACCTGATCCTGGCGGTATCGTTCTTCGAGATCCGGTAGCGAGGCGTGACTGGGGACATGACCGTCTCGTCATGACCCGACGTCTTGTGTTCACCAGACTCGGAGCACGCAATCGGGAGAAGGGCGTGAGATCAGAGCGACGAACGAACATCCCGATCCGGGGGCTCGCCCGGCATCCGATCGCCCGATCGGTGCTCCTCGCGGCGATGATCCTCGGCGCCTTGACGACCGGCTGCACGCCGGGCGATCCGCGATCCGACGACTCGGACGTGTTCGGATCAGCCGCTCCGTCCACTGCCGCTCCGTCCGCAACGCCGTAGAGGGATCGCCAGGACGGTCCGGGAGGTAGCCATGTCCACGTCACCGCTATCGAGGATCGCGGGGCCACTCGCGGTCGTCACGGGCGTGTTGGTCGTGCTGACCAGGATCCCGACCATCCTCTTCTTGCTTCCTGGCGCTGATCTGACCGAATACGTCCTGGGCACGACGCATGCGATCACGAGCGTCGCTTCGATCGTGGCGTTCGGGCTACTCGTGCTCGCACTAGTGGCCATCTACGATCGAGAGGCAGTGAGCGCCGGTTGGTTCGGGCTGGTCGGTTTCGCGGCCGCGTTGCTGGGCACGGTTTTCATGGCCGGGGACTGGTGGTACGAGGCGTTCGCTGTGCCTCGGATCGCCGAGGTAGCTCCCGATGCGATCCCGACGTTCGTGGGTGGCCGCCTGCTCATGGGTGGTCTCGCGAGCTTCGTGCTGCTCGGGATCGGCTGGGTCCTGTTCGGAGCCGCCAGCCTGCGAGCTCACGTGTTCCCGACGGCGATCTCTGCCACGATCCTTGTCGGCGGTCTCCTCTCCGGGATCCCCATCGGTCTGGCCTACCTGAGTGGCGGCGTCATCCTGGGCCTCGCGATCGGCTGGCTCGGCATCTGGCTTATGCGTGCGACCGTCGAGGTGAACGAGGCCGGCACGTCCGGATCGCCGTCGCGTTTGGCGGAGAAACCGGGATGATCTCGACGACGGCAGGGCTGATCCGGCGGTACCCGCTGAGTGCCTACGTCGTCCTCGCGTACGTCTTCTCGATCACGCTCGGCCTCCTCCTCAACGTCTCGCTCCTGTTCGGTCTGATCGCACTCTTCGGACCGGCCGCTGCGGCCTTCGTCGTCGCGCGCATCTGGCGCGGGCAGGCCGGTGTTCGCGACCTGTGGGCGGTGACGACCCGCTGGCGAGTCCATCCCGGCTGGTACATCGCCGCGCTGGCCTTGCCGATCGCCGCGACCGCGATCGGCCATGTCGTATACGTCCTGGCGGGCAACGCGGCTCTCCCGGTGCCGGGCGCGGTCGAGCCGATCCTGTTCGTGCTGTTCTTCCTGGTCATCGGCGAGGAGATCGGCTGGCGCGGATTCCTGTTGCGTGGCCTGCTCGACCGGCAGTCACCGCTCGTCGCGACCCTGGTCGTGGCGGCCGTCTGGACGATGTGGCACAGCCCGCTGTACTTCATCCCCGGGATGCCCTTCGTCGGGAATCCGTTCTGGGCCTTCGCACTCTGGGTGTTCACGTTCTCGTTCCTGATGACCTGGCTGTGGCTCGGCACGCGCAGCGCCTGGCTGGCAGCGATCATGCATGGGTCCGGGAATCTCGCCGCGTCGCTCGTGTTCCCGGTGACTGATCTCGCTGGCCTGTACGTGTTCAGCGCCATCGGCTTCGCGATCGTCGCGATCCCACTCGTCCTTGCGTCTTGGTCGCGCTGGATCAGCGACCCGGACGCTCGATCGGGTGTCGTCGCCGCCGCCCCACCCGCCTAGCATTCGGTAGGCGCGGGGTCGCGGCGGCGACGCGGGAGGGGGTACGCGCCGCCGCCGCGGGGACTGGAGGAAGCCGGGTCAGGCGACGGCCGACTCGGCGGGCACCTCGTCGTCGGCCAGGTCCTCGTCGTCCGACGCGATCGGGACGTCGGACGACTCGGGGATCGGCTCGGTCGGTGGGGCATCGCCGAACCGCTCGGCCTGGGCGACGAGCGACTCGGCCGCCTGTTGCGCCTCGTAGTCCTTCTTGCGCCGGCCGGACAGCATCTCGACGTGCGAGGCGACGACCTCCGTCTTCCAGTGCCTTTGTCCTCGCTCGTCGTCCCACGATCGCGTCTGGAGGCGGCCCTCGATCGCGACCTGCTGGCCCTTGCCAAGGTACGTGCCGGCGATCTCGGCCAGGCGGTCCCACGTGACCACGTTGGAATACTCGGCCTTCTCGCGCCCGCCGCCGAGGAACTCGTTCGAGGCGACGGTGAACGTCGTGACGTTCTTGCCGCTGGCGAGGCTGCGCATCTCCGGGTCGCGCGTGAGGCGACCCGTGAGGAGGACCTTGTTCACGGTCCGATCTCCTTCCCGGTCGGCGAGGCTGCGCATCTCCGGGTCGCGCGTCAGGCGACCCGTGAGGAGGACCTTGTTCACGGTCCGATCTCCTTCCCGGTCGGGCGGATGCTCCGGTGCCGACCCTGCGTCAGCGGCGGGTGTCGACCGCACGCTAGCAAGGGGCTCTGCACGGGTGGATATCGGCGGCTCTCCCGCGACTTACGCGGACGCGCCTGGGGTCGTGACCACGCGCGACCGCGCGCGATGTCAGCTGGCGGCGGTGTCGGACCGACGGAGGCGAGCCGGTGGCGATGCGGCCGGCAGCTGGGACACGGAACCCGCATCCGGGACGTCCTCGCCGAAGCCGATCGAGGCGTCGGCGCCCGGGCCCATCGTGGCGGACGGCGCGACCGACCGGGCGGCAGGCCGGTCCGATGCCCGTCGCTTGCGCGACGTCCGCGACGCGGCTGGCTCCGGCACCACCAGCGGCCCGCGATGGACGTTGGTGGCGGCCGCCAGTGCGACGACCGTGGCGTCCGGCTCCGGCGCGTTGTCCGCGTACAGGTCGCAGAAGAGCTCGACGAGCTCGGGGTCGAACTGCGTGCCCGCGTGGCGGCGGAGCTCGGCGATGGCCCCCTCGTGGGTGATCGCCCGCTTGTACGGGCGGTCGTGGATCATCGCGTCGTAGGCGTCGGCGATGGCGACGATGCGTGCGCCGAGGGGGATCTCGTTGGCGCGCAGCCCGAACGGATAGCCGTGCCCCGCGTACCGCTCGTGGTGGTGAAGGATGATCGGCACGGCGTCCTTGAGGGCGGCGGCCTGCTCCAGGATGACCTGGCCGATGCGCGGGTGCTGGACGACGGTCCGCCATTCGGCCGAGGTGAGGGCCGACGGCTTCTCGAGGATCTCCTCGGGCACCGCGACCTTGCCGACGTCATGGAGGAGCGCAGCGACGCGCAGGCGGTCGATGTCCGCCTCCGACAGCTGCAGCTGTCGAGCCAGCGAGACGACGATCGAGGCGATCAGCGGCGAGGGCTGGCCGCGGTAGTGGGGGAGTGGGTCGAGCACGGAGGTGAGGGCCGCGGTCGCGGCCTCGCGGGCGCGCAGCCCGATCTCGACCGCCCGCGCCCGGCCCGCGGCCGAGATCGGCGCCCGAGGCACGCGCGCGTCGTCGTCGGGCTCCGCGAACACGTAGGTCTGGTTGCGCCCGAGCGACTTGGCCGAGTACATCGCCGCGTCGGCGTCGCGGACCAGGGTGTCCATGCGCAGCTTCGATCCGGTGCCGCCGGCGATGCCGATCGAGATCGTGACCGCGATGTCGGTGGCTCCCTCGACAGAGAACCGCTGGCGCTGGACCAGCGTCCGCAGCTTCTCGGTGAGGGCCGCCCCTTCCTCGATGTCGGTCTCGGTCAGGATCAGCATGAACTCCTCGCCGCCGTACCGCCCGATCAGGTCCGAGGAGCGCAGGTTGGCCGAGATCGCCTGTGCCACGCCGCGCAGGACCACATCGCCGACGGCATGCCCGTACGTGTCGTTGACGGCCTTGAAGTGGTCGATGTCGACGAACGCGACCGACAGTGGCCGGCCGTAGCGCGATGCCCGCTCGACTTCAGCGAACAGTGCCGCGAGCAGCGATTGCCGGTTGGCCACGCCGGTCAGCCGGTCGAACGTCGCCCGATCGTTGGACTCGACCAGGGCCGCGGCGATGCCGTTGATCGCCAGCCCGAGCCGCCGTTCGAGGCCGTTGCCGCGGGGCTTGACCGTGACCGTGTAGTCGCCCGCCGCGATCTGCTCAGCCGCCTTGACCAGGCTGGCGGTGCGGAACTGCATGTGGGCCCGGACGACGATCGCCGTGAGCGCGACACCCAGCGCCGCAGCCACGAGGGCGCTGACGAGGGGTACGACGGTGTCACCGATCCACGGGGTCAGCGCATCGGGGTAGAACATGAGCAGGATCCCGCTCCCGACGGCAGCCGCGAGCGCGAGGATCCCGAGGAATCGGGCCACCCGACAAGGCTAGTGGCGGCAGGGGGAGGGCCGGACCCGCCGGAGGTACCGCCATCCGCTCGCCGGAGGTACCGGCGCTGCCGCCGCGGTGTGGCCGCCGGGGTCTCGCGGCGATGCCCGCTGCTATACTCCGGCCGTCCTCGACCTCAGCCGACGCCCCAGTCAACCAGGAGGTCAACGATCGCGCGAGAAGGGCGCAGCGGCCGTCCAGTGAGGCGGCCGGGCGACCAGCCACCGGCGATCCGCCGAGACGACGGCGGCGCGACACGGGAGAGGTCTATCTCGGTCCTTGGCACCCAGCCCAGGGGCCGTTTCGTTTGTCCGGGGTCCGTCTGATGCCGGCCACGGTCATCGTCGGACTCCAGTGGGGCGACGAGGGCAAGGGCAAGACCACCGACTTCCTCGCCGAGCAGACGAGCATGGTGGTGCGCTACCAGGGTGGCGACAACGCCGGGCACACGGTCGTCCGCGGCGACGAGGTCTTCAAGCTGCGGCTCACGCCGTCGGGCGTGCTGTACCCGCACATCACGTCGGTCATCGGCAACGGGGTGGTGGTCAACCCGCTGACGCTCATCGCCGAGCTCGACGATCTGACCGAGCGCGGCATCGACGTCGCGCGCGTCCGGGTCAGCCGCAGCGCGCACGTGATCATGCCGTACAACGTCGCCCTCGACCGGGCGAACGAATCGCGGTTGGCCGGGGCCGCGGTCGGCACGACCGGGCGGGGCATCGGCCCGACGTACGGCGACCGCGCATGGCGCCTCGGGCTGCGCATGGAGGACCTGCTGGACCGCGCGGTCCTGCGCGAGCGGTTCGAGCGGGTGCTCCCCGACAAGAACCTCCTCCTCGCGTCGATGGGCGGCGAGACCTTCACGGTCGACGAGCTCGTCGAGCAGGCCACCGGCTGGGGCGATCGGTTGCGGGACCACTTCGACGACACGACCTGGCTGGTCCAGCGCGCCCTCGCGCGCGGGGAGCAGGTGCTCCTCGAGGGCGCCCAGGGCACGCTCCTCGATCTCGACCACGGGTCGTATCCGTTCGTGACCTCGTCGAACCCGGTGGCCGGCGGCGCGTGCACCGGCGGTGGGGTCGGACCGCTGCAGGTCGACGAGGTCATCGGCGTCATGAAGGCGTACTCGACCCGGGTCGGCGCGGGCCCGTACCCGACCGAGCTCGAGGACGGCGTCGGCCGGGGCATCGCCGAGCGGGGCAACGAGGTCGGCACCGTGACCGGCCGGCCGCGGCGGGTCGGCTGGTTCGACGCGGTGCCGCTGCGCTACGCCGTCGCGGTCAACAGCGTGAGCTCGATCATGCTCAACAAGCTCGACATCCTGTCCGGCATCGACACGCTGCGGGTCTGCGTCGCCTACGACATCGACGGGCGCCGCGTCGAGACGTGGCCGTCGAGCGGGGCCGCGCTCGCCCGCGCGACGCCGATCTACGACGACTATCCGGGCTGGAGCGAGCCGCTCAACGGCGTCCGCTCCTTGACCGACCTGCCCGAGAACGCGCGACGCTACGTCACGGCGATCGAGGAGTACGCGGGTGTCCCGATCGTGCTCGTGTCGGTCGGTCCGGAGCGGACCCAGACGATCGAGCGGGCCTGGCGGTCGATGCGCCCCCGGCAGGGGATCCCGGCGTGAGCCCGGCCGGCCTCGTCATGCCGACCCGCATCCTCGTGCTCGGCAGCGGCGCGCGCGAGCACGCCCTGGCCTGGAAGCTGGGCAGCGAGCCCGGCGTGAACGAGGTCGTCGTGGCGCCGGGCAGCTTCGCCATCGCCAGCGAGCCGCGCGTGCGCGGCGTCCGCGGGTTCGATCCCCTCGACGTCGACGCGGTCGTCGCGCTCGCGAAGAGCATGTCCGCCGAGCTGGTCGTGGTCGGGCCCGAAGCGCCGCTCGCGGCGGGCGTCGCGGATGCGCTGACGAAGGCCCGGATCCCGGTCTTCGGCCCGAGCGCCGCGGCGGCCCGGATCGAATCGAGCAAGGCGTTCTGCCACGAGGTCGCCAGGGCCGCGGGGGTGCCGATGGCCCGCTCCGTGGTCGACCGCGAGACCGGCTCGCGCGGACGGGCGTTCGCGCGCCAGATGGCCGGCCTGCGTCGAGGCGTGGTCGTGAAGGCGGACGGGCTGGCGGCCGGCAAGGGCGTCACGCTGCCGGATTCGGTCGACGAGGCCGACCACGCCATCGACACGGCGCTCCTGAGCGGCCCGGTCGTCGTAGAGGAGCGGCTCGAGGGACGCGAGGCCAGCGTGATCGCGATCTGCGACGGACGCACGGCGATCGCGCTGCCGCCGGCCCGCGACCACAAGCGGCTCGGCGACGGCGACACCGGCCCGAACACCGGCGGGATGGGTGCGTACAGCCCGCTGCCGGACCTGCCCGACGAGGCCGTGCACGACATCGTCGACCGCTTCCACAAGCCGATCCTCGCCGAGCTGGCGCGACGCAAGGTCCGGTTCAAGGGCGCGCTGTACGCCGGGCTCATGCTGACCGCCGAGGGGCCGGTCCTGCTCGAGTGCAACGCCCGCTTCGGCGACCCCGAGGCGCAGGTCATCCTGCCGCGGCTTGCCGTGGCGCTCGGGCCGCTGTTGTTGGCGGCGGCCAAGGGACGGCTGCGCGAGGCCGTGCGCCCGCTGTTCATCGAGGGCAACAGGCTGCCGGCGCTGCCCGGCACGTGCGTGGGAATCGTGCTGGCCGCCGCCGGATACCCCGACGCTCCGCGGTCGGGCGATCCGATCGATGGGCTGCACGGTGCGCGGGCGGCGGGCGCCCTGGTGTTCCACGCCGGGACGATCCGTGACGAGTCCGGTGGCTTCCGCACCGCCGGCGGGCGCGTCCTGACCATCGTGGGCCGGGGCGTGGACCTCGTCGACGCCCACGATCACGCCGAGGCGGCCGCCGACCGGGTCTCGTTCGACGGCCTCCAGCGACGACGGGACGTCGGGCTCGGGGCAGGCCTGTTCGTGGTGCCGGCCCGATGATTCGCCGCTACACGCTGGCCGACATGGGCGCAATCTGGTCGGAACCCGCCAGGTTCGAGAGCATGCTCCGCGTGGAGCTCGCGGTCGCCCGTGCCCAGGCGGTCCGGGGCATGATTCCCGCCGAGGCGCTGGCCGCGCTCGAGACGCGGGCCACGATCGATGTCGACCGCATCGCCGAGATCGAGCGCACCACCGATCATGACGTCATCGCGTTCGTGAGCCAGGTCGCCGAGTCGGTCGGGCCGGCGGGCCGCTACCTCCACCTCGGCCTGACCAGCAGCGACGTCGTCGACACGGGGCTGGCGCTGCAGCTCCGCGCGGCCGGCGCCCGGCTCCTCGCCGACTGCGACCGGCTGGTCGCGGCGCTCGTCACCCGCGCGCGGGCCGAGGCCGACACCACGATGATGGGCCGGACCCACTCGGTCCACGCCGAGCCGATCACGTTCGGGTTGAAGGTGGCGGGCTGGGCGTTCGAGATCGACCGCGGCCGGGCGCGCCTCGCGAGCGCGGTCGACGAGGTCGGGACCGGCAAGATCTCGGGGCCGGTCGGGACGTACAGCCACCTCGACCCGGACATCGAGGCGGACGTGCTCGCCGAGCTGCGGCTGCACGCCGATCCCGCCAGCAGCCAGATCGTCCAGCGCGACCGGCACGCGGCGCTGCTCACGGCGATCGCGATCCTGGGCGGCAGCCTCGAGCGCATCGCCACGGAGGTCCGCAACCTCCAGCACACCGAGATCGGCGAGGTCCAGGAGCCGTTCCGGGTCGGCCAGAAGGGGTCGAGCGCGATGCCCCACAAGCGCAACCCGATCCTGTCGGAGCGGATCTCCGGCCTGGCCCGGCTGCTGCGCGGGTACGCCGCCACGGCGCTCGAGGACCAGCCGCTGTGGCACGAGCGCGACATCAGCCATTCCAGCGCAGAACGGGTGATCCTGCCCGACGCCACGATCCTGCTCGACTACATGCTCGTCCGGATGAGCGGTCTCATCGAGGGCCTCGTCGTCAGATCGGAGCGGATGCGCGAGAACATCTCGCGCGGCCTCGGGCTGCACGCCAGCAGCCGGGTGCTGGTCGCGCTCGTCGAGAAGGGCGGTGTCGGCCGCGACGAGGCGTACGCCATCGTCCAGGGCGCGGCGCTCCGGGCCGCCGACGAGCGGTCGCCGTTGCGCGACCTGCTGGCCACCGATCCGGCCGTCGCCCAGCACCTGTCGCTCGCCGATCTCGACGCCTGCTTCGACGAGGCGGCCTTCCTGCGCAACGTCCACGCCGTCATCGAGCGTCTCGATGCGCTCGTGCCGGCCAGCGAGGTGTCCCATGCCGACCGCTGACACGTATCGCCGGTCCGGCAAGGTCCGCGACCTGTACGACCTGCCCGACGGACGGCTCCTGCTCGTGGCCAGCGACCGGATCAGCGCGTTCGACGTCGTGCTCCCGACCGACATCCCCGACAAGGGGCGCGTCCTGACCGGCCTCTCGCGGTTCTGGTTCGCCGAGACCCGATCGATCGTGCCCAACCACCTGCTCTCGACCGACGCCGGCGGCGACCCCGAGCTGCGCGGGCGGGTGATGATCTGTCGGCGTGCGGAGGTCGTCCCGATCGAGGCCGTCGTGCGCGGGTATGTCGCCGGTTCCGCGTGGAAGGCGTACCTCGAGGGTGAGACCGTGTGCGGCATCGCGCTGCCACCCGGCCTGCGCGACAGCGATCGCCTGCCGGAGCCGATCTTCACGCCGGCCACCAAGGCCGAGCTCGGCGAGCACGACGAGAACATCGATTTCGACGCGATGGCCGGGCGGGTCGGCGGCGACGTCGCCGAGCGCATCCGCGATCTCGCGCTGTCCCTGTACCGCTACGCCGCCGCTGTCACCGAGCGGTCGGGCATCCTGCTGGCGGACACGAAGTTCGAGTTCGGCGTCGACGAGGAGACCGGCGAGCTGCTCCTGATCGACGAGGCCCTCACGCCCGACTCGTCCCGCTTCTGGGATGCCGCCACGTACCAGCCCGGCCGGGCCCAGGCCAGCTTCGACAAGCAGTACGTCCGTGACTGGCTCGAAGCCCAGCCGTGGGCCAAGGTGGCGCCGGGTCCGGCCCTGCCCGACGGCGTGGTGGCCGGCACCCGGAGCCGCTACATCGAGGCGTTCGAGCGGATCACCGGCGCCTCGTTCGAGCGCTATCTCGAGGAGGATGTCATCGCCCGATGAGCAGCCACCGGTTCGCCGTCAATGTCACCCCGAAGCCCGGCATCCTCGACCCGCAGGGCCGCGCCGTGGAGGGCAGCCTCGACCACCTGGGCATCGAGGGCGTGCATGCGGTGCGGGTGGGCCGTCGTGTCGAGCTGACCGTGGACGCGTCCGACGAGGGTGCGGCGCGGGTCATCGTCGAACGACTGGCGTCGGAGCTGCTCGCCAACCCGCTCATCGAGGCGTACGCGATCGAATCGATGGGGGCGGTGGCCTGATGCCGGTGCGGGTCGGGGTCGTGGTGTTCCCGGGCAGCAACTGCGACCGTGACACGCTCCACGCGCTCGACCTGGCCGGTGCGGAGCCCGTCGCGCTATGGCACGAGCATGCGAGCCTCGACGGCGTGGCCGCGGTCGTGCTGCCGGGTGGCTTCGCGTACGGCGACTACCTGCGTGCCGGCGTCATCGCCCGGTTCAGCCCGGTGATGCGCGCGGTCGCGGCGTTCGCCAAGGATGGTGGCCTCGTCCTCGGGATCTGCAACGGGTTCCAGGTGCTCGCCGAGGCCGGGCTCGTGCCCGGCGCGCTGCTCCGGAACCGCGGCCTGCGGTTCCTCGGCCGGGACGTCCACATCGCGGCCGAGCAGCTCGATACGCCGTTCACGCACGCCCTGGCGGCATCCGGCGCGCCGTTGCGGATGCCGATCGCGCACGGGGAGGGCTGCTACTTCGCCGACGACCCGACGCTCGACGGCCTGGAGGCCGACGGTCGGGTGCTGTTCCGCTACGTCGACGCGGCCGGGGCGCAGGCGGCCGAGGACGACCGCTCGGCGAACCCGAACGGCAGCCTGCGGGCGATAGCGGGGGTCCGGAACGCTGCGGGCAACGTCGCCGGGCTGATGCCGCACCCCGAGCGGGCGTCGGAGCTGATCCTGGGCTCCGACGACGGGTTCGGGATCGTCCGCTCGCTGGTCGACAGCGCGGCGCGCGCCGCGACGTCCGACGCCGTCGCGGTGGGCGCATCGTGACGGTGGCCGAGACCGCGGCCGCCATCGTCGAGCCGCTCCACCGGCGCCTCGGGCTGACCGACGAGGAGCTCGATGCCATCCGCGACCGCCTCGGCGGCCGCGACCCGAACGAGCTCGAGCTGGCCATGTTCAGCGTCATGTGGAGCGAGCACTGCTCGTACAAGAGCTCGAAGCCGCTCCTGCGCACGCTGCCGACCACGGGCGAGGGCGTGGTCGCCGGTCCCGGCGAGAACGCGGGCGTCATCTCGATCGGGGACGGGCTCGCCGTGGCGTTCAAGATCGAGTCCCACAACCACCCGTCGGCGGTCGAGCCGTATCAGGGTGCCGCGACCGGCGTCGGCGGCATCCTGCGCGACATCTTCACGATGGGCGCCCGCCCGATCGCGGTGCTCGACGCGCTCCGCTTCGGCGACCCGGCCGACTCGCGGACCCGGCATCTCGTCGACGGGGTCGTCCGCGGTGTCGGTGGCTACGGCAACTGCGTCGGGATCCCGACGGTCGGCGGCGAGCTGGTGTTCGACCCGAGCTACGCGGGCAACCCGCTCGTCAATGTCATGGCCATCGGCGTCCTCGAGGAGCGGCGCCTGACCCTGGCGACGGCGCCCGGACCGGGGAACCTGGTCGTGCTGTTCGGCTCGACGACCGGCCGGGACGGGATCGGCGGGGCGTCGGTGCTCGCCAGCGCGACGTTCACCGACGACGACCCCTCGAAACGGCCCTCGGTCCAGGTCGGCGACCCGTTCGCCGAGAAGCTCCTCATCGAGGCGTCGCTCGAGCTGATCGATCGCGGGCTCGTCGAGGGGCTGCAGGACCTCGGCGCCGGTGGGATCTCCTGTGCCACGTCGGAGACCGCCGACCGGGCGGGGACCGGCATCGCCATCGACCTCGACGCGATCCCGCGCCGCGAACCCGACATGGCGCCGTTCGAGGTCATGATCTCGGAGTCGCAGGAGCGGATGTGCGCGATCGTCCGGCCCGACCGGTGGGAGGCGGTCCGCGAGGTCGCGACGCGCTGGGGCCTGCCGGCCGCGGTGATCGGGCGGGTGACCGACGACGGCGACATCGCGGTCACGGCCGCGGGTTCCGAGATCGCCCGCATCCCGGCGACCGCGCTCACGAGCGACGCGATCGTCCATGAGCGGCTGGCGCGGGCGCCGGAGCATCGCCGCGCCGCACCCGCCCCGGGCGTCCCGGTCTACCCGAGCGACCGCCTTCCGGAGCGGGGCATGGACCCGGGCGCCGTGCTGCTCGCCCTGCTCGGCTCGCCGAACCTCGCCTCGCGCCGCGCGGTGTTCGAGCAGTACGACTCGACCGTCGGCGCGGACACTGTGGTCGGCCCCGGGCACGGTGCCGCCGTGCTCCGCATCAAGGGCACGTCGCGGGCCCTGGTCGCCTCGACCGACGGGAACCAGGCGGTCAGCGCCCTGGATCCGTACCTCGGGGCGGCGATGAGCGTCGCCGAGGCCACCCGCAACGTCAGCATCACCGGGGCCCGCCCGCTGGGCGTCACGAACTGCCTCAACTACGGCGACCCGACGAGGCCCGAGGCGTTCTGGCAGCTCGGCGAGGCGGTGCGCGGTCTGGGCGACGCGTGCCGGGCGCTCGGGCTGCCGGTCACCGGCGGCAACGTGTCGCTCTACAACGAGTCGCCCGCCGGCGCCATCGCCCCGACGCCCGAGATCGGCGTCGTCGGCCTGCTGGACGACACGGCGGCCCTGATCGGCCCCGCGTTCGACGCCGACGGCGACGCGATCCTGCTGATCGGCGAGACGTCGCCGGGCCTGACCGGTTCGGAGTACGCGGCGTTGGCGGGGACGGCCGTCGAGGATGGCCTGCCGCCGCTCGACCTGGCCCGCGAGGCGACGCTCCAGCGGTTCATCCGGGAGGCCAACGACCGGGGGCTGGTAGCAAGCGCCCAGGACGTGTCCGGCGGCGGGCTGGCGGTCGCGCTCGCCGAGTCCGCCATGTGGGGCGGACGTGGCGCCGCGGTCCGCGTCCCCGTGGCGATGTCGCCCGCCGTGGAGCTGTTCGGCGAGGGCCCGTCGCGGGTCGTGCTGACCGCCCGCGCCCGGTACGCCCCGGCCTTGACGTTGCTGGCGCGCCAGCACGGGCTGCCGGTCGAGCCGCTCGGCACGGTCGGCGGCGACCGGCTGCGGATCGAGCTCGCAGGGGCGGGGTCGACCGGCGCGTCGGAGGAGCGTGGCAGCTCGATCGCCGACACGCTGGACGTGCCGCTGGCGATGCTGCGCCACGCGTGGGACCACGGCCTGACCCGTGCCCTCGGCTGGGAGGGCTAGACGGTGTGCGGCGTGTTCGGTGCAGTCGTGCCGGGCGGCGACCCGACCGAGGCTGCCGCGATCGCGACGCTCGGCCTGTTCGCGCTCCAGCACCGTGGGCAGGAGTCGGCCGGGATCGCGGTCAGCGACGGCGAGCAGCTGATGCTCTACAAGGACCTCGGCATGATCGGCTCGGTGCTCGACGAGCGCCGCCTGCCGAGCCTGCGCGGCAACCTCGCCATCGCGCACTGTCGCTACTCGACGACGGGCTCGACGGTCTGGGAGAACGCCCAGCCGACCTACCGCCAGGGGCCACGCCGGGCGATCGCGATCGGTCACAACGGCAATCTCGTCAACACCCGCGAGCTGCTCGCCCAGCTCCACGGCGGTCGCGCCCGCCTGTCGGCCTCGACCGACACCGAGCTCCTGACCACGCTGCTCGCCGACGAGCCGGCGGCCGACACGGTCGAGGCCCTGCTCGCCGTCCTTCCGCGCGTGCGCGGGGCGTTCAGCCTGGTCATCCTCGACGACCGCCGGGTCATCGGCGTCCGCGACCCCCACGGGTTCCGCCCGCTCGTGCTCGGCCGGCTGCCGGCCGGTGCCCGCCGTCCGGGCGGCCCGAACGACGGTGGCCTGTGGGTCGACGACGGGTCCGGCTGGTGCCTCTCGTCGGAGACCGCGGCGCTCGACATCGTGGGCGCCGAGGTCGTGCGCGACGTCGAGCCGGGCGAGATCGTCGTGCTCGAGCCGGGTCACGAACCCCGGTCTGTCCGGTATGCCGAGCCGACCCCTGCCCTGTGCGTGTTCGAGCTGATCTACTTCGCCCGCCCCGACTCGTACATGGAGGGGCGCAACCTGTACGAGGCGCGCCGGCGGATGGGCGAGCAGCTCGCCGTCGAGCATCCGGTCGACGCCGACATGGTCATCCCGGTCCCCGACACCGGTGCGCCCGCGGCCGCCGGCTACGCGGAGGCCAGCGGTCTCCCGTACCGCGAGGGCATGTACCGCAACCGCTATGCCGGTCGGACCTTCATCCAGCCGTCGCAGGGCATGCGCCACCGTGGGGTCACGATCAAGCTCAACCCGATGCGCGAGGTCGTCGGCGGCAAGCGGCTGATCGTCGTCGACGACTCGATCGTCCGCGGCACGACGACCAAGCGCATCGTCGACCTGCTCCGGCGCGCGGGGGCGCGCGAGGTCCACGTCCGCATCAGCGCCCCGCCGATCTACCACCCGTGCTTCTACGGCATCGACACGTCTGTCGAGACCGAGCTCATCGCGGGGACCCACACGGAGGACGAGATCCGCGACTTCATCGGCGCCGACTCCCTGGGCTACCTGTCGATCCGCGGCGTGCTCGCGGCACTGGACCTGCCGTACGAGCGGTTCTGCTTCGCCTGCTTCGACGGCAAGTACCCGGAGCCCGTGCCGTACGACACGGCGAGCCGCAAGTTCATCCTGGAAGAGCCACCCGTCCCCGCGACCCTTGACTGAGCGCACGAGATCCGCATATCGGCGCGCCGGCGTCGACGTCGATGCCGGGGAGCGGGCCGTCGAGCTCATGCGCGCCCATGTCGATTCGACGCGCAGGCCCGAAGTGGTCGGCGGCCTCGGCGGCTTCGGCGGCGCGTTCGCGATCCCGGACGGCTACCGCGAGCCGCTGCTGGTCGCCTCGACCGACGGCGTCGGCACCAAGACGTCCATCGCCACCGCGGTCGGCCGCTATGACACGATCGGCATCGACCTCGTCGCGATGTGCGCCGACGACGTCGTGTGCACCGGTGCCGAGCCGCTCGCCTTCCTCGACTACGTCGCGGTCGGTCGACTCGACCCGGTCGGCGTCGCCGAGCTGGTCGGCAGCGTGGCCGCCGGCTGTCGGGAAGCCGGCGCGGCGCTGGTCGGCGGCGAGACGGCCGAGCATCCCGGGCTGATCGAGGCCGACGCGTTCGACCTGGCGGGCTGCTGCATCGGCGTCGTCGAGCGCTCGCGGGTCATCGACGGCTCGGCGGCCCGTGCCGGGGATGTCATCCTCGGACTGCCGTCGTCGGGTCTCCACGCGAACGGCTTCTCGCTGGTGCGCTCGCTGGTCGCCCAGTGGGACCTCGACCTCGCCGAGCCCTACCAGGCGCGGCTGCGGCGCACGCTCGGCGACACGACCACCGACGACCTGCTCGCGGCGGCGCCGCACGAGTCGATGACCACGCTCGGGGAGGTCCTGCTGACCCCGACGCGCATCTACGCCCGGGCCCTGCTCGCGGTGCGCGAGGCGCTGACCCGCGACGGGCGTGACATCCACGGGGCCGCCCACATCACCGGTGGCGGGCTGCCCGCCAACGTGCCGCGTGCGCTCCCGGAGGGCAGCGCGGCGCGTCTCGATCCGCGGCGCTGGTCGATGCCGTCGGTGCTGCACCTGTTCGGTGCGCTCGGCGGTCTCGAGGACGACGAGCTTCGGGCCACGTTCAACGGCGGGCTCGGCATGGTCCTGGTCGTACCGCCCGCGGCGATCCCGGCGGCCATCGAGGCGGCGGGCGCCCACGGCATCGAGGCCGTGGTGGTCGGCGAGGTCATCGACGCGGCGGGCGACGATCCGCGCTACCTGGAGGGGCGGCTGGAGTCGGTGGCATGAGCGAGGAGCGGCAGGTGGGCGCGCGCATCGTCGTCGGCGTGTCGGGCGCCGGGTCCAACCTGCGAGCGCTGCACGCGGCCGCGCGTCGTGGCGAGCTCGGCGGCGAGATCGTCCTGGTGTTCGCCGATCGGGCGTGCCCCGCGCTCGACTGGGCGGTGGAGCAGGGGATCGATACCGCATCCGTCCCGGGCGGCGACGACGCGACGCTGGCCGATGTGCTGGCGGGTGCCGGCGCCGACGTCGTCGTGCTGGCGGGGTACATGCGGGTGATCGGGCCGGGCGTGCTGGCGGCATTCCCCGGCCGGATCATCAACGTCCATCCCTCGTTGCTGCCGGCCTTCCCGGGTGCGCACGCGGTGCGCGACGCCCTCGACCACGGAGCGACCGTCACGGGTGCGACCGTCCACCTCGTGGACGCCACGCTCGACGGCGGCCCGATCGTCGTCCAGGAGGCGGTCCCGATCCTGCGCGGTGACGACGTCTCGAGCCTGCATGAGCGGATCCAGGCGGTCGAGCATCGCCTGCTGCCCCGCGCCGTCGCCCTCCTGGCGGCTGGTGCGTTGTCGATCGACTCGGGCAGGCACGTCGCGATCGACCTCGACCGCGCCGACGCCGCGCTCCCGACGCCACGCCGGGCGCTCCTCTCGGTGTCCGACAAGACCGATCTGGTCGACCTCGGGCGTGGCCTGGTCGACCGCGGGTTCGAGCTGGTCTCGACCGGTGGCACTGCACGAGCGCTGCGCGAATCGGGCCTGCCGGTCACCGACGTCGCCGCGGTCACGGGCTCGCCGGAGATGCTCGATGGTCGCGTCAAGACCCTGCATCCGCGGGTCCATGCGGGGCTGCTCGCCGATCGACGGCTGGAGGACCACCGTTCGCCAGCTCATCGAGGCCGGCATCGCCCCGTTCGAGCTGGTCGTGGTGAACCTCTACCCGTTCGCCGCGGCGCTCGACCGTCCAGGGATCACGATCGACGAGCTGATCGAGGAGATCGACATCGGCGGTCCGTCGATGGTCCGAGCGGCGGCCAAGAACCACGCCAACGTCGCGATCGTCACGTCCCCCGCCCGCTACGACGACGTGCTGGCGGCGCTAGACACCGCGGAGGGGCTGGACGACCGGTTCCGGCGGGAGCTGGCCGTCGAGGCGTTCGCCCACACCGCCGCGTACGACGCGCGCATCTCGACCGAGCTGCCGCGGCGACTCGTGGATGCGGGTCTGCTCGACGGACCGGTCGACCCGTACCCGGCATCGCTCAGCATCGGCCTCGAGAAGGTGGAGACGCTGCGCTACGGCGAGAACCCGCACCAGCCGGCGGCCCGCTACCGGCGACCGGGGTCGACCCTGGCCGATGGGCCGTTCGGCGTCGAGCGCGAGCCGCTCCAGGGCAAGGCGCTGTCGTACAACAACGTGCTCGACGCGGCCGCCGTCGCGTCGCTCGGGCGAGCCATGCGCGGGCCGGCGGTCGTCATCGTCAAGCACACCAACCCGTGCGGGGCGGCCGAGCGGTCGACGCTGCTCGACGCCTGGGCGGCCGCCCTCGAGGCCGACCCGGTCAGCGCGTTCGGCGGCGTCGTCGCGCTCACCCGCGAGGTCGACCGGCCGGTCGCAGAAGAGTTGACCTCGATCTTCCTCGAGATCGTCGTCGCGCCGTCCTACACGGCGGACGCGCTCGAGATCCTCGCCTCCAAGCCGAACCTGCGGGTGTTGGTCGACGAGCTGCTCGCATCGGACGATCCGGTCCCACCCGACGCCGCCGACCCGATCGGCTCGATCCGGACCGCGGGCGGAGCGGTGCTGGTCACGGCGCCGGACGTCCTCGCAGATGCCGCGACGTCGTGGACCTGCGCGACCCGCCGCGCCCCGACGCCCGACGAGCAGCTCGACCTCGATCTCGCGTGGCGGCTCGTCCGCGGCGTCACGTCGAACGCGATCGTGCTGGTCCGCGAGCGCCGGCTCGTCGGGATCGGCAGCGGCCAGACGTCACGCGTCGACGCCGCCCGCCAGGCGGTGGCCAAGGCGCACGCGCTGCTCGGGCCGGCGTCGACCGTCGGCTCGGTCTGTGCGAGCGACGCCTTCTTCCCGTTCCCGGACGCGGTCGAGGTCTGCCTCGCGGCCGGGGTGGGCGCGTTCGTCCAGCCGGGCGGCTCGGTCCGCGACGCGGAGACGGTGGACGTCGTCGATCAGGCCGAGGGGACGATGCTCATCACGGGTACCAGGCACTTCCGTCACTGACCCGGCGACCTCCGGTCAAGCGGTCGCCACGGCGGCCCATGCACGAGCGATCAAGCGGATGGACCCGTCGTCCTCGACCGGCAGGCGCGCCCGCAGGCGCTCACGCAGATCGGCCCGGTCCGGCTCGGACAGGCTCATCACGTGGCGCGGCGCCGGCGCGGTTGCCATCAGGAACGGCCCCCAGTAGTCATCGAAGTCGCGGAAGACCGTGGGCACGTCGATCGGCTCGACGGTCGCGCCGGGCAAACCCGCATCGGCGAACGCGGCCTGCAGTGGGTCCGGCGCACAGATCGCGAACTTCAGGCTCTCAGCCTTGTCCGCGACCGCCGGATCCTGTTCGATCGCGGCGTTCCAGAAGTGGCGCATGAGCTGCATGCCCTCGGCGTAGTCCCAGACGTAGATCCCGACGCGACCGCCCGGCCGCGTCACACGGCGCATCTCGGCGAGCAAAACGACCGCATCGGGCACGAAGTTGAGGACGAGCCCGGACGCCGCAGCGTCGACCGCGTCGTCCGGCAGCGGGATCGCTGACCCGTCCGCGACCGCGAACGAGGCCCGGCGGTCGGCGACCTGCGAACGCGCGTACGCGATGAACGCCTCGGAGGGGTCGACGCCCAGGACCGACGCCGGCGTGGCCCGCTCGAGGATCGTCTCGGTCACGGCGCCGGTCCCGCAGCCGACGTCGACCCACGACCGGCCGGGGCCGACGGTGAGGCGGTCGATGAACGCCGCGGCGACCAGCCGACTCCATCGGCCGACGTAGCCCTCGTAGCCGACGCCGCTCTGCCAGATCCCCGACGTGCCCACGGTGCGAGTCTAGGACGGTCGCGGTCAGACTCGCGGGTGCCGCTGCTACCATCGCGCTTCCATGACCGAGCGCCCCAGGTACTACCTGACCACGGCCATCGCATACGCCAACGCCAAGCCCGGTGTCCACACGCTGTACGAGGTCATCGGCGCCGACGTGGTCGCGCGCTGGCATCGGATGAAGGGCGATGACACTCGCTTCCTGACCGGCACCGACGAGCACTCGATCAACATCGCCCAGGCCGCCGTCGACGAGGGGCGTCCGGCGCGCGAGTTCGTCGACGAGAAGGTCGGCTATTTCAAGGTGGCCGAGGACGCCCTGGCCATCGCTCCCGACCGGTTCATCCGGACGACCGACCCGGATCACGTCCGGGCCGCCCAGGAGATGGTCAGGCGCGCGCACGAGAACGGTGACATCTACCTCGGCACGTACGAGGGCTGGTACTGCCCGAACGAGGGCTTCCGCAACGCCACCGACGTCCAGGAGACGGCGCGCGGCACGATCTGCCCGAACCATCCCGATGTCCCGCTCCAGTGGCTGACCGAGAAGAACTGGTTCTTCCGCCTGTCGGCCTACCAGGAGCGCCTCGAGCGCTACTTCGCCGACCACCCCGAGTTCGTCCAGCCCGACTTCCGGCGCAACGAGATGCTCGGCTTCATCCGGGGCGGGCTCGAGGACTTCTCGATCTCGCGCGAGCGGACGCCCGGCGGCTGGGGCATCCCGTTCCCGATCGCCGAGAACGGCGAATCGGCCCAGCGCGAGGACGGGTCGTGGGACCCGGAGGCGGGCGTCATCTACGTCTGGTACGACGCGCTGATCAACTACATCACGGGGGCCGGCTTCCCGGACGACGAGGTGTCGTTCGCGCGCTGGTGGCCGGCCGACCTCCACGTCATCGGCAAGGACATCGCCCGGTTCCACACGATCTTCTGGCCGGCGATGCTGTGGAGCGCCGGGCTCGAGGCGCCGCGACGCGTCTGGGTCCACGGCTGGCTGATGGCCGCCGGCGGCGAGCGGATGAGCAAGAGCCGCGGCAACTTCCTCGATCCCAACGACTTCGTGGCCGCGTTCGGCAGCGACGGGGCCCGCTACGTGCTGCTTCGGGAGGTGCCGTTCGACCGCGACGCCGAGGTGTCGTGGGACTCCTTCGTGCGGCGCTACAACGCCGACCTGGCGAACGACTTCGGGAACCTCGTGAACCGCACCGTGTCGATGACGAAGCGCTACCTGCAGGCCGTCCGCCCGGTGCCCCGGACGGCGTGGGAGTCGCCGCTGGGCGACAGCTGGCCGGCGACCCTCGGCCGGTATGTCGAGGCGCTGGAGGCATGCCGGCTGCACGACGCGCTCGCCGAGCTGTGGGACTTCGTCGGCCGGGCGAACCGGCTGGTCGACGCCGAGAAGCCGTGGGACCTCGCCAAGGCCTGGAAGGCCGGCGACCAGGCGGCCGGCGATCGTCTGCGCGGCGTGCTGGGCGACCTCGTCGAGACGTGCCGGCTCGTCGGCCTGGCCGTCGCGCCGTTCCTGCCGGGCACGGCGCCGCGGGTCCAGACGCAGCTCGGGTTCCGGTATGAGTACGGCGACGACGGGAACGGCGGGTCCGCCCCTCCTCGTCGAGCTCGGCTGGGGCGCGCGCGGCGAACCCGGCCGCGTGGCCGAGCCCGAGCCGCTGTTCCCGCGGCTGGAGGTCGAGGCCGCGGTGGAGGCAGAGGCGTAACGCTTCGCTGATCGCTCCGAGGGATCGTTTTCGGCTCGAAGGCGTTCCTCGAGCTCGCCAACCCTACGCTCCGTCCGGAACGATCGCTGCGAGCGATCGACTCGGCGGTTTCGAGGCCCGGAACGCCGCTTCGGCCCGAAAACGATCACCGCCAGCGATCACCCGTCCCCCTACCATGCCCCGGTGCGCCTCATCGATTCGCACTGCCACGTCAACGCCGACCGCTTCGCCGACGACGCCGAGGAGGTGATCGCTGCCGCTCGTGCGGCTGGCGTCGAGCGCATCCTCGTCCCGGGCTGGAACGTGGCCTCGTCCGAACGGGCGCTCGACCTGGTCGCACGCCTGCCGTGGCTCGATGCGGCCGTCGGGGTCCACCCGCACGACGCCGCCAAGGTCGATGACGTCGGCTGGAGCACGATCGAGGGCTGGGCGACCGACGACCGCGTCGTCGCGATCGGCGAGACCGGTCTCGACTACGACCGCGTCTTCAGTCCGATCCCCGACCAGCTGACCAACCTGCGACGCAACCTGCGGCTTGCCACGGAGACGGGCAAGCCCGCGATCCTGCACTGCCGTTCGGCGGTCGGTCGGCGCGACGCCCAGGACGCGCTGCTCGGCGAGCTCCGGGCGATGGCCCCGGACGCGCCCCCGATCGTCATCCACAGCTTCTCCGGGCCGGTCGACTACGCGCTGGCGATGCTCGAGCTGGGCGCCGCGATCAGCTTCTCGGGCCTCGTCTTCCGGTCCGGCGAGGAACCGTCCGCCGAGGTGGCCGCGACGACCCCTGCCGATCGCCTCCTGGTCGAGACCGATTCGCCGTTCCTCGCAGCGCCCGGAGCGCCGCGATCGCGGAACGAACCCGCCTACGTCCGCATCACCGCCGAGTGGCTGGCGGAGCGACGCGGGACGACGCGCGATGACCTCGGCGACGGCCTAGTGGACGCCTACGACCGCACGTTCCCGGCGAGCGTGCGGCGCAAGTTGACAGCGCCACCTCCGGTTCGGTAGTCTGCCCCTTAGCACTCTCACACAGAGAGTGCTAATGCATCGACGGACCGCCCCGCGGGGCCGCGTCCGAGACCGATGCGCAAAGACGAGAGGGACCGGCGGACCGCGCCACACCCTGAGCGGTCGCCGCCCATGAATCCACGCCCGACGGTCGGCCGTGACCGTCACAGGAGGTACTGCACGTTGGCCACAGCCACTGCGAGCAAGACCAAGCTGCGCCCGCTCGGCGACCGCGTCGTCATCGAGCCCACGCCGCGCGAGGAGATGACCAAGAGCGGCTCGTCCTGCCGGACACCGCCAAGGAGAAGCCCCAGGAGGGCACGATCATCGCCGCGGGCCCGGGCAAGATCAACGACGACGGCAAGCGCGAGCCGATGGACGTCAAGGAAGGCGACAAGGTCCTGTACGCCAAGTACGCCGGGACCGAGTTCAAGGTCGACGGCGACGAGTATCCTGATCGTCAGCCAGAAGGACATCCTCGCGATCGTCGCGGACTGACGTCGCGAATCCTCCGGCCGATGCGCTCCGTCGAGCGCGCTCGGCCGTCGGAGAGCAAAGCCGACTGACCGCTAACACGCACCATGATCCCTGGGAGGACACACGACATTGGCTAAGCAGCTCATCTTCGACGAGACCGCTCGTCGTTCGCTCAAGCGGGGCATCGACCGCCTGGCCGACGCGGTCAAGGTCACGATCGGCCCCAAGGGTCGCAACGTCGTCCTCGACAAGAAGTTCGGGTCGCCGACGATCACCAACGACGGCGTGACGATCGCTCGCGACATCGAGCTCGACGACCCGTTCGAGAACATGGGCGCGCAGCTCCTCAAGGAGGTCGCGACCAAGACCGACGACGTCGCCGGCGACGGCACGACCACCGCGGTCGTGCTCGGCCAGGCGCTCGTCGGCGAGGGCCTCCGCGTCGTGACCGCCGGGGCCAACCCGATGGTCGTCAAGCGCGGCATCGAGGCGGCCGTCGAGGCCGTCGTCGCCGAGATCAAGAAGCAGTCGCGCCCGGTCGACAACCGCGAGCAGATCGCGGCCGTCGCGGCCATCAGCGCCGCGGATCCCGAGGTCGGCGAGATCATCGCCGAGGTGATGGACAAGGTCGGCAAGGACGGCGTCATCACCGTCGAGGAAGGCCAGAGCCTCGGCCTCGAGAAGGAGTACACCGAGGGCATGCAGTTCGACCGGGGCTACCTCTCGGCGTACTTCGTGACCAACCCCGATCGGATGGAGGCGGTCCTCGAGAACCCGCTCATCCTGATCACCGACAAGAAGATCTCGAGCGTCCAGGACATGCTCCCGGCGCTCGAGAAGGGCGTCCAGCAGGGCAAGCCCATGCTGATCATCGCCGAGGACATCGACGGTGAGGCCCTCGCGACCCTCGTCGTCAACAAGCTCCGCGGCACGGTCTCGGTCCTCGCCGTCAAGGCGCCGGGCTTCGGCGATCGGCGCAAGGAGATGCTCCGCGACATCGCCATCCTGACCGGCGGCACGGTCATCCGCGAGGAGGTCGGCCGCAAGCTCGACTCGGTCACGGCCGAGGACTTCGGCACGGCCCGCCGCGTCGTCGCGACCAAGGACGACACGACGATCATCGACGGCGACGGCTCGGCCGACCAGATCAAGGGCCGCATGACCCAGATCAAGGCCCAGATCGAGGAGACGACCTCGGACTACGACCGCGAGAAGCTCCAGGAGCGCCTCGCCAAGCTGTCGGGTGGCGTCGCGGTGATCAAGGTCGGCGCGGCCACCGAGGTCGAGCTCAAGGAGAAGAAGCACCGCATCGAGGATGCGCTCTCGACGACCCGCGCGGCCGTCGAGGAGGGCCTCGTCGCCGGCGGTGGGACGACGCTCCTGCAGGCCATCCCGGCGCTCGACAAGATCAAGCTCGAGGGCGACGCCCAGGTCGGTGTCGACATCGTCCGCAAGGCGCTCGAGGCGCCGGCGCGCCAGATCGCCGACAACGCCGGTGCGCCCGGCGAGGTCGTCGTCGAGCACGTCAAGGGCCTCAAGTCCGGACAGGGCTACGACGCCCTCACCGGCGAGTACGGCGACCTGTTCAAGAAGGGCATCGTCGACGCCGCCAAGGTGACCCGCTCGGCCCTCCAGAACGCCGCCTCCATCGCCGCGATGGTCCTGACCACGGAGACGCTGATCACGGACCTCCCGGAGAAGGAGAAGGCCGGCGCCGGCGGCGGTCACGACCACGGCGGGGGGATGGACTTCTAGTCCGCCCACTCGACGCGAACCACGGGCCCCGGCGGCGACGCCGGGGCCCTTCTCGTGTCCGCATCGCGGTCCCTGACCACGCGCATACTCGGTACCGGCAAGGCGCAGCTCAGGGAGGATGCGATGGTCCGGATCCAGCGCTTCAACGTCGTGAAGACGGCCACGGTGGCGGCCGTGATCTACATGGTCGTGACCGCGATCTTCGTCGTACCGTTCCTGGCGCTCTTTCTGTTCTCTGCCGCATTCGCGTCCGCTACCGGTGCGCAAGTGGTCAGTGGGATCGCCTTCGGATTGGTCCTGATCCTGGCCTACGGGCTACTGGGCTGGATCTTCACCGCCATCGCCTGTGCGATCTACAACATCGTGGCTGGCTGGATCGGCGGGATCGAAGTGCGGGTCGAGCCCGTGGCGCCGCCACCTCCACCGCCGGCGTGGATGGCCCCCGGGACCACGCCACCGGGCACGCCTGCCACCTAGGAAGGCTCGCGAACGCACCAGATGTCCGTCCCGGGGACGGGACCGTTTGACAGCCGGCCATCCGCGGGCGAGCCTGCCGACATGAGACGTTTCGCCACACCACTGCTCGCCCTGGCCATCGCCGCCTGCCAGGGCCAGCCCGTCACGCTCCTCGACGATCCCGACGAGATCCTGGCCGCGGCGGTCACGACGACGTCGGCCGCCACCAGCGTCCACGTCGACCTGACCGCCGAGGGCAGCGTCACGCTCGACCCGTTCGGCACGGGCATCGGCGCCGACATGGACCTCGAGGGCACGACCGCCGCCGCCGACATCGACCTCAAGAACGGCGAGACGCGCATGACGTTCTCGGCGCCCGGTCTGCTCGGGCTTGCCGGCGAGGTCATCGTGGCCGATGGCACCGCCTACGTGAAGACCACCCTGACCGGCGCGAAGTACCGCGCCACGCCGGTCGGCCAGTCCACGGAGACCCCGCTGGCGGGCCTGACCGACGTGCTCGGCCGCACGGACCTCGACCCGGTCAAGGGCGCCGATGCGCCGTGTGCCGGCGGGACGTGCTACACGATCGAGCTCCAGCTCACGGCCGACGACGTGGGCGGGATGCTGGGGAGCGGCGGGCTGTCCGGCGCGCTGGCCGGACTCCCGATCCCCATCCCCGACCTGTCCGCCGCCACGGCCGACGTCACCCTGCACATCGAGCAGACGACGACCCGCCTGTCCGGCGTCACCGCGGAGCTCCACCTCGGGGACCTCGGCGACCCGACGGTCACGGCGACGTTCTCGAAGTGGAACGAGCCGGTCCAGATCTCGGCGCCGCCCGCCGACCAGGTCGAACCCGCCTGAAGGCCCCGGCCGACCCCCGACGCTAGGATTGCGTGGTGAGCCCACGCAGCCGCCGCCGGACGACAGACCCCGCCCTCGAGGACGCCCTCGCGACGACCGGCACCGTCACCACGGAGCTGACCGACACCGTTCCGGAGGAGCCGGAGTGGCTGCGCGACGAAGCGGGGACCACACCTGACCGCGACCCCACCGCACGCCCCCCGGCGCCCGACCCGGCGGTCCTCGCCAAGCGACGCGAGGAGCGGGCGGCCCAGATCCTCAAGGCCCTCAACCCGGAGCAGGCACGGGCGGTCACGACGACCGAGGGGCCGCTCCTGATCCTCGCCGGGGCGGGTTCGGGCAAGACCCGCGTCCTCGCCCACCGCATCGCCTACCTGGTCGGCGTCAAGGGCGTGCCGCCGTTCCGCATCCTCGCTGTCACGTTCACCAACAAGGCCGCGGCGGAGCTGCGCGACCGGATCATCAGCCTCGTCGGCGAGGGCGGCCGCGACGTCCAGGCCGGCACGTTCCACTCGCTGTGCGCCCGGGTCCTGCGACGCGACGGCGAGGCCATCGGCATCGACCGTCGGTTCGTGATCTACGACACCGACGACCAGACGGCGCTCATGAAGCAGATCCTGCGCGAGGAGGACATGCCGCTGACCGGCGAGTTCCGGCCGAGCGTCGTGCTCGGGGCGATCAGCCGCGCCAAGAACGAGATGCTCGACCCGACCTTCCTCGCCGAGAACGCCTCGAACCACCGAGAGCGGACGATCGCCCGCCTGGCCACCCGCTATCGGCAACGACTCACGGCCTCGCGGGCGCTCGACTTCGACGACCTGCTGCTCGAGGCCGTCCGGCTGTTCGACGAGGCGCCCGATGCGCTGGCCCGCTACCAGGACCGCTGGCACTACCTCCACGTCGACGAGTACCAGGACACGAACCGGGCGCAGTACCTGTGGGTCAGCGCCCTCGCCCGCAAGCGCGGCAACCTTGCGGTCGTCGGCGACGACGACCAGTCGATCTACTCGTGGCGCGGTGCCGACCTGCGCAACATCCTCGACTTCGAGCGGGATTGGCCGAAGGCGACCGTCGTCAAGCTCGAGCGCAACTACCGCTCGACCCAGCTCATCCTCGACGCGGCCCACGCGGTCGTCTCGCACAACACGGCGCGCAAGGACAAGAAGCTGTGGACCGACATCGAGGGTGGCCTCCAGATCCAGCGCTTCGAGGCGTACAACGAGGACGAGGAGGCCGAGTGGATCGCCCGCCAGGTCGAAGGCCTGATCGGCGGACGCGGCAGCGAGCTCACCAGGCGCGCGGACGAGAGCGACGAGGACCGCCGGTTCCGCGCCCGCGACATCGCCGTGATGTACCGGATGAACGCCCAGTCCCGCGCGATCGAGGAGTCGTTCCTCCGCTACGGGCTGCGCTACCAGCTGATCGGCGGCACGCGGTTCTACGCCCGCCGCGAGGTCAAGGACGCGCTGGCCTACCTGCGCATCCTGCGATCGGACGCCGACAGCGTCAGCTTCGAGCGGGTCATCAACGTCCCGGCCCGGTCGATCGGCGACAAGACCGTCGAGGCGCTGCGCGCGGCCGCCGCGGCGACCGACCCGGGTACCGGCGAACCGGGAACGTACTGGAGCGCGATCGAGCAGGGGGCGCGCGGCGACCTGCCGCTGCTCGCACCGCGGACCCGCAACGCCCTGGCCGAGTTCGCGGTGCTCGTCCGCCGGTTGCGGACCCGGATCGGGGTATTGCCGCTGCCCGAGCTGCTCGACGAGGTGCTCGAGGCGTCGGGCTACCGGGCGATGCTCGCGGACGGGTCGGAGGACGGCGAGGACCGCTGGGCCAACCTCCTCGAGCTGCGGGCGGTGACGACGCGCTACGACGACCTCGAGCCGGAGGACGCCCTCGACCGGCTGTTGGAGGAGACCGCCCTCGTCGCCGACCAGGACTCGTACGAGGGCGATGCCGACGTGACCACGCTCATCACCCTCCACGCGGCGAAGGGCCTCGAGTTCCCGGTGGTGTTCATCGCCGGACTCGAGGAGGGCCTCTTCCCGCACAGCCGCGCGCTCGACGACGAGCGCCAGCTCGAGGAGGAGCGGCGACTGGCCTACGTCGGGATCACGCGGGCCAAGCGGCGGCTGTACCTGTCGCACGCGTGGCGACGGGCGACCTGGGGGATGGGCCAGGCCGCAGTCCCCTCACGGTTCCTGCTCGAGATCCCGGCCGAGCTGATGGTCGGGCCGCGCCTCGGGGGGCTCGACGAGCCCGAGCGCGACCTCGACCTCGACCTGGTGTTCGGCGAGCGACGGGCGACGCGGTTCAACACCCGGACGCGTGGCCCGGGCCCCGCCTACCGGCAGGGCAGCGGGCGGCCGGGTGCGCCGGCCGACGGCGAGCCCTTCCGACCCGGTCGCGACCTCGCCGCCCGACGCGAGGCGTTCGGGGCCGGGGCGCCGTCCGGCTCGCTCGGGGCGCCGGAGGGTGGCGAACCCCCGGTCGCCGCCAAGGCACCGCGACCGATCATCCCCGGCGAGCGCCAGTTCCGCGACGGCGACCGGGTGCGCCACGGCCGCTGGGGCGACGGCATCGTCGTGACCTCGAAGCTCACCCGGAGCGACGAGGAGATCACCGTCGCATTCAAGGACGCCGGCGTCGGCCGCAAGACGATGCTGGCGAGCCTGGCCAACCTCGAGATCATCGGCTAGGGCCGGGCGTCGGCCGCCTCGAGCAACCGAACGATGGCGGCCTGACCGCGCGCTCGGGCGTGTGCCAATGGTCGGACGCCGTCCCCGTCCGCCAGGTCGACGTCCGCGCCGGCATCGATCAGCAGCGCGACGATCTCCTGGTGCGGGGGGCCGCCGTCGGACAGCAGGATCGCCTCGAGCAGCGCGGTCCAGCCCAGCTTGTTGACGTGGTCGACGTCGATGTCGGTCTCGTCAAGGAGGTAGCGCACGACCTCGACGTGGCCGCGTTCCGAGGCCGGGATCAGCGCGACGCCGCCGTAGCGGTTGGTGATCGTCGGGTCGGCCTCGGCCTCGTTCGCCAGCCGAAGGATGTCGAGGAGGCCCTCGCGCCCCGCGTACAGGAACGGGTTGTCGAGCGTGGCGTCCTGGGCGTCGACATCCGCGCCCGCCTCGAGCAGTGCCCGCAGCAGGTCCGGCCGGCGGGCGATCGCGGCGACCATCACCGCCGGCGTCCCGCCGGCGTCGCGCGCGTCGGGGTCGGCGCCCTCGGCGAGGGCCTGTGCCAGCGCGTCCCGGTCGCCGGCCCGGACCGCCTCGAGGAGTCGCTCGTCGGCGCTCGGTGCGGACATCGCCGAAGGGTAGCGGTTCGCCTACGATGACGAGGTGGAGGGAGCGGGATCTGCCGAGCGGGAACGCGCTGACGCGCCGGTCGATCTCGCCCGCATCCACGCGCTCGTCGAGTTCGAGGCCGCCGCCCGTCAGGCGATGGACGCCGCGGCGTTCGACTACGTCGCCGGCGGCTCGTGGGACGAGGTCTCGCTGGCCGACAACCTCGCGGCCTGGCGCCGCTATCGGCTCGTCCCGCGGGTGCTGGTCGAGGCAGCCACGGTCGACCCGGCCACGACGATGCTCGGCGAGGCCGTGTCGATGCCGCTGGCGATCGCGCCGATGGCCGTCCACGGGCTGGCGCACCCCTCGGCGGAGACCGCATCCGCCAGGGCTGCGGCCGACGCCGGGATCCCGTTCACGCTGTCGACGATGGCCAGCCACTCGATCGAGGACGTCGCCGCCGCGGCGCCGGCCGGGCGACGCTGGTTCCAGCTGTACGCCCAGGCAGATCCAGGACGCAGCCGCGAGCTGGTCGCCCGGGCCGAGGACGCCGGGTTCGGGGCCATCATGCTGACGGTCGACCTGCCGCGGCTTGGCTACCGCGTTCGCGACCGCCGCTCCGGCTTCCAGGTCACCGGCCTCGGCAACTTCGCCGACGCGCCGCCGACGCATGCGGCCGGGGTCCACGCCGCGGAGCCGACGATGGAGGGTCAGCTCCAGGTCGGCCTGACGTGGGACGACCTCGCCACGATCCGCGGCTGGTCGGACCTGCCGCTCGTGCTCAAGGGCATCCTGTCCGCTGACGACGCGGCGATCGCGGTCGAGCACGGGGTCGAAGCGATCGTCGTCAGCAACCACGGTGGCCGCCAGCTCGATCGGACCCCGGCGCCCATCGACGTCCTCGAAGAGGTCGTAGCGGCGGTCGCCGGTCGCGCCGAGGTGTGGGTCGATGGTGGCGTGCGGCGCGGTATCGACATCGCGATCGCCCTGGGCCTTGGGGCCCGGGCGTCCTCGTCGGACGGCCGGTCATCTGGGCGCTCGCCAGCGGTGGCGAGGCCGGCGTGGCCCGAGCCCTGGCGATCCTGCGCGAGGAGTTCGAGATCGCGCTGGCGCTGCTGGGCACGCCGACCCCGGCGTCGATCACCCGGGCCCACGTCCGACCGGCATCCTCGCTACCCTCAGGCGCATGACGGTCCAGTTGCCGCCAGTCGATCCGGCGCTCGTCGAACGGGCGTCGGCGCTCGACATCGAGGCGGCCACGGCACGCCACGCCGAGCTCGCCGCGACCATCGACCGGGCCAACGTCCTGTACCACCAGCAGGATGCGCCGGAGCTGCCCGACGCCGAGTACGACCAGCTGTTCCGCGAGCTCGTCGCCCTCGAGACGGCGTACCCGGAGCTGGTGACCGGCGAGTCGCCGACCCAGCGCGTGGGTGGCGCCCCGACCGGCGGCGTCTTCGACGAGGTCCGCCATCGCCGACCGATGCTCAGCCTGTCGAACGCCTTCAGCCACGACGAGCTGCGAGCGTTCGATACGCGGGTGCGGCGCGGGCTCGGCGCCCCGCCGGCCCCGGAGCCGGCCCCCGACCTGCACTACGTGGCCGAGCTCAAGATCGACGGGCTGGCGGTCACGCTCCGCTACGAGCGCGGCCGGTTCGTCCAGGGCGCCACCCGGGGTGACGGGACGACCGGCGAGGACGTGACCCCGAACCTGCGGACGATCACGGTCATCCCTGAGCGGCTGGCCGAGTCGGCCACGGCCGACGTGCGCGGCGAGGTGTTCATGCCGAAGGCCGAGTTCGTGCGCATCAACAGCGAGCGCGAGGAGGCCGGCCTGCCGCTCTACGCCAACCCGCGCAACTCGGGCGCGGGATCGCTCCGCCAGAAGGACCCGGGCGTGACCGCCAGCCGGCTGCTGTCGTTCTGGGCGTACCAGCTGCTCGAGGAGGGCGACGACTCGCTGGCGACGCAGTCGGCCGCGCTCGAGCGCATCGGGGGGCTCGGCCTGCCCGGCAACCCGGACCACGAAGCCGGCCTCGACATCGAGGGCGTCATCGCGTTCACCGAGCGCTGGCGCGAGGCTCGCCACGACCTGCCGTACGAGACCGACGGCGTCGTGGTCAAGGTCGACCGGTTCGACCAGCAGGAGCGGCTCGGGATGGTCAGCCGGGCGCCGCGCTGGGCGATCGCCTACAAGTTCCCGCCCGAGCAGGTCGAGATCGACCGTCGAGGACATCGTCGCGTACGTGGGCCGGACCGGGACGTTGACCCCGGTCGCCCACCTGACCCCGACCAAGGTCGCCGGCTCGACCGTCGCCCGCGCGACGCTGCACAACCTCGACGAGATCCGGCGCAAGGACATCCGCATCGGCGACCGCGTCGTGCTGCAGAAGGCGGGCGACGTGATCCCCGAGGTCGTCCGACCCATCGTCGACCGGCGGACCGGCGACGAGCGCGAGTTCGAGCATGCCCACCGAGTGTCCGGTGTGCGGCACGCCCGTCGTCCAGGACGAGGGCGCGGTCCGGGTGTACTGCCCCAACCCGCAGTGCCCGGCCCGGGTGTCGCAGGAGCTGTCGCACTTCGTGGGTCGCGGCGGGATGGACATCGAGGGCGCCGGCTGGAAGGTGCTGGAGCAGCTGCTCCAGCGCGGGATGATCCGCCAGCGCGGCGACTTCTACCGCCTGTCCGTCGAGGACCTGGAGGGGCTCGACCGGTTCGGGCGGAGGAGCGCCGAGAACCTCCATCGTGCGATCCAGCGCTCGCGCCGCCGGCCGCTCGCCCGCGTGCTCAACGGTCTCGGCATCCCCCAGGTCGGTGAGCAGACCGCGATCGACCTGTCGACCTGGCTCGTGGAGCAGGTCCCGCCCGGCGACGACTGGCTGGACCGTGCAGCCACGTTCCTCGAGGGGGCCGGGCCGGAGGCCTACGAAGCCGTCTACGGGGTGGGCCCGACGGTCGCGACGAGTCTCGCCGCGTACTTCGGGTCGGGCGGACCGGGTGGCGGCGTGCTGCGCGACCTGGCGGCCGCCGGCGTGGAGCCGGAGCTCCCATCGCCCCGTCCCGCCGAGGACGCCGTGGGCCCGCTCGCGGGCAAGTCCGTGGTCGTGACCGGCACGCTTCCGGGGTTCAGCCGGCAGGACGCCGAGGGGGCGATCCGGGCGGCCGGTGGCAAGCCGGCGGGTTCGGTGTCGAAGAAGACCGATTACCTCGTCGCCGGCGAGTCGGCCGGCTCCAAGCTCGCGAAGGCGCAGGAGCTGGGCGTCCCCGTCCTCGACGAGGACGGGTTCCGGCGGCTGCTGGCCGGCGACACCACCTGAGAGGGGACCGATGACGCACCCGAACATCGAGCTGATGCGCCGCTACTCGGCGACGCTGACGGCGGGTCAGGCCGCGGAGGTCCTGCCGTACTTCACGGACGACTGCGTCCTGCACATCCCGGGCCGCAGTCCGCACGCGGGCACGTACCGGGGCCAGGACGCGGTGCTCGCCTACTACACGCGGATCTTCCGGGACACCGATGGCCGGTTCGAGAACCTCGGCGTGGACGACATCCTTGCCAGCGACACCCACGCGGCGAGCCTCGTCCACTGGCGGGTGACGCGCGGTGAGCGGACGATCGACGTCGACCGCGTGGTGGTCTACCGCATCGACGACGGCAAGATCGCCGAGATCTGGGTCCGCGACTGGGACCAGTACGCCTACGACGAGCTGTTCGCCGACGCCTAGCGACGACCGGCGGCGTAGCGCTCCATGAGCTCGGTCACCCCCTGGCGGGCCGCCTGCCATTCGGGCTGGTCTCCGAAGATCTCGCCGTCGGGGCCCCAGCGGCGCAGCTGGGTCATCGCGGTCACGATCATGTCGTGCGCGAGCTGGCGGTTGCGGCCCGCGTCGACCTGGCCGGTCACGAGGTAGCGGCGGACCGTCTCGAACGGGGCCGTCCAGCGGCCCCAGCGCAGCCGGTCGCCCTCGCGCAGCGTCTCGAGCCAGTCGTCGTCACCGACGGGGTGGCGATCGTGCTCGGCCATGTGGCGGTGGAGGTCGACCCGCAGGCCGGGCAGGTCGAGGCTGTCGGTGCGGCCGTCGTCGTCGACGCTGCGGTAGCAGACCGGGCACCTCGGCAGCTCCGCATCGGAACGCGGCGCCTCGCCGTACGGGAGACCGCAGCGGCGGCAGAACGTGGCGTCGGCCCGGGCGGCCGGGGTCCCGCACTGGAGACAGCTGGTCGAGATCATCGGACGTAGCGTCGCTGGCCCGACCGGGCGGCGACCATCACACCATCGGCCGTCCGGCCCCTGACCCTTGGGTCAGGCCGACCACCGGGGCTCGCTAGCCGAGCGCATGGTTGAACTGGCCCCAGATGCGCTCCGGGTGCCAGTCGAGGGGCGCACCGCGGATCAGCCGCGGAGCGCGCCACGCCTCGGTCCAGCCCTCGGCCTCGAGGGCGTCGGCGCCGCCCTCGTTCTCGAGCAGGATGCCGCATCGGACCCGCCGGTCGGGCGGGTACTCGTGCCGCCGGGCGCGGACGAGGGCCAGCGCGTCGTCCTGGCGCGCCGCGACCGTGGCGCCGCCGCCCCATGGCGCGCGGACCACGAACCCACCTAGAGCGCCGCCGGCGTCGACCAGGACCCGGGTCCCGTCCCGCGTGGCGAGCGCGCGGAGCAGGACCGACCGGTCCTCGCCGGTCGCCGACCGGTCCAGCGCCGCCATCGATGCGAGATCGGTCGGCTCGAACGGGCGGATCCTGGGCGCGTCCAGTCGTGGCGGCGTGGCGCCCCCCGCCGCCTCCATCGTCCGGTACCAGGTCTGTACCTCGAACCCGAGCCGCTCGTACAGCGGCCGGCCCCGCTCCGTGGCGACCAGCACGAGCGTGCGCGAGCCGGCGTCCACCGCGGCGTCGATCGTCGCCTCGGTCAGGGCTCGCCCGAGCCCATGCCGTCGATGCGCTGGGGCGACCCAGATCGTCCCGATCCATGCGACCGGGCCATTCACGGTGGTGACCCCCGTCCCGACGATGGCACCGGCCCGGTCCTCGGCCACGACCACGTGGCAGGTCCGCGTGGCGAGGGCGAACGCGAACCAGGCGCGCCGGTCACCCCACTCGTCGGCGAGGATGGCGCCGACCGCGGGCTCGAGGTCGGCGTCGGCCATCGGCCGCAGGCGGGGGAGGGGCGGGCTCGTCGTCACGCGGCTATCATCGGGCGCATGGCCACGTTGTCGCGCGCGGACGTCGAGCACGTCGCCCTGCTCGCCCGGCTGGGCCTGACCGAGGACGAGCTCACCCGGCTCGAGGGGCAGCTCAACCACATCCTCGATCAGTACACCATCCTGGCGTCGGTCCCGACCGACCACATCGCCCCGACCGCGCAGACCATCGAGCTCGAGAACATCCTGCGCGACGACGTCCCCCGGCCGTCGCTGACGGTCGACGCGGTCCTGTCCAACGCCGCCGAGCACGACGGCGCCTCGATCGTGGTCCCCGTCATCCTGGGCGGCGAGTGACCGACCTCACCCGAGCGCTGGCCCACGAGATGGGGGCGCGGCTTCGACGTGGCGAGGTGTCGTCGCGCGACCTGACCGTCGCCCACCTCGACCTGGCGGAACGGCAGGACCGTGGCCTCCACGCGTGGCTCACGATCGACCGGGAGCGCGCGCTCGAGGCGGCCGACGGGGCGGACGCCCGTCTCGCGGCCGCCCGGACGGACGGCGCCGCGGCGGTGGATGCGCTCCACCCGTTGCTCGGCATCCCGGTGGCGCTCAAGGACCTCGTGTCGGTCGAGGGCGGCCAGTGCACCGCGGGCTCGCGGATCCTGGAGGGCTATCGGGCCCCGTATGACGCGCACATCACCGAGCGACTGCGTGAGGCGGGCGCGGTCATCCTCGGCAAGACCAACATGGACGAGTTCGCCATGGGCTCGTCGACCGAGCACTCGGCCTTCGGGCCGACCGCGAATCCATGGGCGCTCGACCGGGTGCCGGGTGGATCGAGCGGTGGGTCGGCGTCCGCGGTCGCGGCCTACCATGTCCCGCTGTCGATCGGCACCGACACCGGCGGCTCGATCCGCCAACCGGCGGCGCTGACGGGCATCGTCGGCCTCAAGCCGACCTACGGGCGGGTCAGCCGCTACGGGATCGTCGCGTTCGCCAGCTCGCTCGACCAGATCGGGCCGTTCGCGCGCGACGCGCGCGACGCCGCGGCGCTCCTCCACGCCGTGGCGGGCCGTGACGAGCGCGATTCGACGTCCTCGCCGGAGCCGGTCCCGGATGCGCTGCTGCGGCTGCCGGCCGGCGACGACGAGGCGGCAGCATCGCTGCGCGGGAAGCGGCTCGGGCTGCCCCGCGAGTATTTCGTGGCCGGCATGGAGCCGGGTGTCGAGGCGCGCATCCGCGAGGCCGTCGCCGGGCTCGAGGCGGCCGGGGCGACCGTCGAGGAGGTCTCGCTGCCGCACACGGACTACGGACTCGCGACCTACTACATCGTGGCCCCGGCGGAGGCGTCGGCGAACCTCGCACGCTACGACGGCATCCGCTACGGACGGCGGCTGGGCGAGGGCCGCGACGTCCTGGCCGACTACCTCGCCACGCGCGGACGAGGCTTCGGCCCAGAGGTGAAACGGCGGATCATGCTCGGGACGTACGCCCTGTCGGCGGGCTACTACGACGCGTATTACCTCAAGGCGCAGAAGGTGCGGACGCTCATCAAGGGCGACTTCGATGCGCTGTGGGCGAAGGGCTTCGATGCGCTGGTCGCGCCGACGTCGCCGACGGTCGCGTTCCGCTTCGGCGCCCGGCTCGAGGATCCCGTCGCGATGTACCTCTCGGACGCATGCACGCTGCCGGTCAACATGGCCGGCCTGCCGGGCATCTCGGTCCCGGCTGGCCTGTCGGACGGACTGCCGGTCGGCCTGCAGTTCATCGGCGCGCCGTGGTCCGAGGCCGCCCTGCTGGGCCTGGCCCGCGGCCATGAGGCGATCACCGCCACCGCCGAATGGCGCTCGATCGAGCCGGCGGACCTCGCCCTCCTCGACGATCCGGCGACGCCGTCGCCCTCGGACCGGATGGCCGCGATGGCGGTGGTCGACCGGTAGTCCCATCGGGTCCCTGCGCCGGTCGAGACGCCGGGGTACGATGCTCGCGTCCTCATCCCGCGGCGCCGTCACGTGCCGCGCATCCGTCACGAGCACAGGGGGGTCGGGTGGATCCGATCGTCGCCATCCTCTTCATGTCCGGGATCATCCTCACCATCACCGGGGCCGGTCGGGCCACGGCCACCCTGCGCGTCGGGCGTGGCGTCGTCGCCGACGACCGAGGCGGGACCCAGCCCGTCCCGCTGCGCGAGCGGTCGGACGTCACGGCGCTGCTGTGGCTGGCCGTGTCGCTGTACGGCCTCTTCCTGGCGTCCGCGGGGATCCTCGCCGGCCGCTGATCGGACTCTAGCGAGGGCCTGGGGCGGCGCTCCGGCGGCGCCGCAGCGCCTCCTCGATCGCCCAGATGGCCAGGGGCCGCAGGTAGATCGAGGCGCGGAAGTCGCCATCCGCGTCGTACGCCTCGGGCGTGCGGAACCACAGCCCGCGCTCGTAGGTGACCTCGGCGGCGCCGCGGGCCGTCTCCCAGCCCTCGTCGAGCAGGCCGCGGCCGATCATGAACGCCGCCAGCGCGTAGGTCGTCCCGACCCACACCTCGGCGGACTGCTCGCTCGAGCCGTCGACCGTCCCGTCGGGGCGCATCCCGTTGACCGCGCCCATCCGGCCGCCGCCGAACCGCCGGACGTTGTTGGCGTGGATCGTCCGCAGGGCCTCGTCGACCCGGTCCGGCGGCACCAGGTCGCCGAGCCCGGTGACGTCGGCGTACCACTGGCCGGCGAGCTGGTCGGCCATGATGCTCGTCGAGCTCGGGCCGCCGCCGTCGTCGTAGGCGTAATAGCCGTCCCGCCACAGGCGACGGTCGTAGGCGATCTGGGCGCGCTCGAACCAGCCCGCCCATCGACGCTCGGCCGCGGCGTCGCCGAGCCGGCCGGCCATCGCCTCGGCTGCCGCCGTCGCGGCCAGCCAGAGCGAGCCGCCGTACGCGGATGGCCCATGCATCGGCCAGGTGTCGTAGGTCTGGTCGGGCACGCCGTCGTGCTCGGGCAGCCCGTCGCCGTCGCGGTCCGCGTCGGCGAGGCGGCGCAGCACCGCGTCGACGGTCGGATAGGCGTCACGGATGAGGGCCGTGCCGTCGTGTCCGTCCGCGACGGCGTCGCGCCATGCCTGCAACACGAACTTGGGCCCGAGGTCCTTCCAGGCGTTGACGTCCTGGAACTTGTACCAGTTGGGGCGGTGGTAGGGGTCGTCGCCGGGCCCGCCGACGTCGTGGGGCACGGTGCCCCCGACCTTGCGTGGCGCCTCGAGCCCGGAGGCCTGGATCGTCACGGTCGACGGGATCGTCGATCGGGATGGACGCCAGGAGGTCACGGATGCCGCGCTGCTCGAGCTCGGGGTACAGCTCGAGCAGCGCGAACGACGCGTAGAAGTCGACGTCGACCGTGTCGTAGAACGGGTAGTCGACGCATTCCAGCAGCGCGAACCGGCCGGGGTCGTCCGGATCGGGCTGGGGACCGCCCACCTCGCCGGCCTCCCAGAAGGTCCCGCCGTCGACGAGGAAGTACAGCTCGTTGAAGAGGGCCGCGCGATACCACGCCGGCCGCTCGGGGTCGTCGAGGATCGGCTCGCTGCCACGCCTCGATCGCCCGCCGCCAGGCGGGCGTCTCGCGAAGGGCGTGGGTGGCCAGCTCCCAGGCGCAGGTGCCGGAGCGACCCCAGTCGCGGGTGTACCGCTTCCACCACTGCCGGCCGGCACCGAACTCGACCCTGGGCAGGTCCCAGGCGAGGGCGAACCGGACCGACCGGCGCTCGCCGGGTCCGAGGGACGTGGTCGCCGCGAGGGCGGCGCCCGCCGGCCCGGCCGTGGGGGCATCGGCACGGGCCGGCGAGGCCGCATCGAGACGGCCGTCCGAGGCGAAGTCGATCCAGGTCTCGGTGTCGGCGAGCGGGTCGAACGTGGCGCGCGCCGACAGCTCCCAGTCGTCATCGGCGAGAGCGGCGAACGCGAGCGTGCCGCGCAGCGCGACCGGTGCGGTGTCAGCCGCGTCGCCGAACCGCACGCCCATCACCGAGGCACCGTCGATCACGACCGTGTGCGGGCGGCCCGGGGCGGGGCCGTCGTCGGGTCCGCCGGGCGGGTCCGCCCAGGTGGCGAGGAGCCCGACGGTCAGCGGTTCCGGCCCGGGGTTCTCGATCCACCACTCGAAGACGCCGACCGGCAGCGCGCTGCGTTCGAGATCGCCGGCGATGACCGGCGACAGCTGCTCGCCCGTCAGTCGGACGCCGAGGGCGTCGGGCTCGAAGGTCTGCCACGCCCGTGGGAAGAGTGCGTGGTACGTGCCGCCGCCGACCGGCAGGTCCCAGCCCCAACCGGGCAGGTCGTCGGTCGGCGGTCGCACGCCGAGGACGGTCGCGCTCGACGAACCGTCCGGCCGCCCGACGAACAGCGCGAAGCCGTCGGCGGCGACCGGCTCGAAGCGGTGCCGGCCCACCTCGAGGTGCCAGCGCGCGGCATCGCCCCGGAACGTGCGCCCGATGCTGCCCGTCCCCAGCCCGCCGATCGGGATGCCCGCCCACTCGCCGTCGTCGATCATCGGGGTGTGGACGCGCGGCCGGCCGACCGAGGGGCACGGCACGCCGATGCCACGACGCCAGGCGACATCGGGGATCGCCGGCCACGACACGTCCTCCGATGCAGCCTCGCCCGCGAGGGCCTCGGTCACTTCTCGACCCCGGTCATGACGACGCCGCGCATGAACGCGCGCTGGGACGCGAGGAACACGAGGACCGGCACGATGATGGCGAGGATCGCGCTCGCCTGGACCAGTGGCGGCCGGGTCACGTACAGCGCCGCGAACTTCTGCATCCCGAGCGACAGCGGCCAGAGGTCGGGGTTGCCGCCCACGTACACGAGCGACATGAGGAACTCGTTCCACGCGAAGAAGAAGTGGAACAGCGACACGGCCACGATCGCCGGGATCGCCTGCGGGACCACCACCGAGCGGAGGATGCGGAACGGGCTGGCGCCGTCGATCATCGCCGCCTCATCGAGGTCGGTCGGGATCGTCATGAAGTACTGGCGCAACAGGAAGACGTTGTAGGCGTTGGCGAAGAAGTGGGGGACGATCAGCGGCAGCCACGTGCCGGTCCAGCCCAGCCGGGTGAAGAGGATGTAGGTCGGCACCAGCGTGACCTGCGCGCTCAGCATGATCGTCGAGAGCAGGATCAGGAACATCGGTCCACGGCCAGGGAACCGGAACCGGCTGAAGCCGTACGCGACGAGGATCGCCGACCCGACCGCGCCGATCGTGCTCACGGTCGCGATGATCGCCGTGTTGCGGAGCAGCTTCGGGAACTCGATCTGGTTCCACGCGGTCGCGAAGTTCTCGGTCTTCGGGTCGAACACGTAGGCCGGCTGGAGCGTGCGCCAGCGGCCCTCCCAGGTGAACGTGCCGGCCGCCGTGTTCGCCGGGTCGATCATCTCGGACGATTCGCGGCCCTTCTCGACGATCGCCAGCTCCCGGATCAGCCCGTCGATGGGGACGGCGTAGATCTGCAGCTCCTCGCCCTCGTACGCGAAGGTCCGCGGCGAGGCCGGATAGAGCGGTGCCGCCGGGTCGGCCATCTGCGTCTGGTCCTTGAGCGACGTCAGGGCCATGTACGCGAGCGGCATCAGGAACGCCGACAGGATCGCGATGGCAACGAGGAAGATGGCCGCCCGTCCCGTGAACCGCCGCATCGACCGTCGCAGAGGCGTGCCCGCGATGACCGTGGCGGGCGCCGCCGGCCGCGAGATCGCGGTCATCGTCGCTCGCCCGCGTAGTACACCCACCGCGTTGACGACCAGAACAACAGCATCGCCAGCGACAGGACGATCACGAACAGCACCCAGGCCAGCGCCGATGCATAGCCGAGCTGGTTGAACGAGAACGCCTCGCGATAGAGGTTGACGTTGTAGAACAACGTCGAGTCGTCGGGTTGGCCGTTCTTGAGCACGTAGGCCTGGATGAAGTACTGCGACACGCCGACGCAGCTGATGAGCAGGCTGTAGAAGAGGACCGGTGTCAGCAGCGGCAGCGTGATGCGCCGCAAGGTGGTCCACGCGCCGGCACCGTCGACCTTGGCCGCGTCGTAGAGCTCGCTCGGGATGGCCTGCAGCCCGGCCAACGCGATCAGCATCATCGCCCCGATGCCCCACAGGCCGATGATGCCAAGCGAGGGAAGGACCCAGCCCGAATCGTTCAGCCAGTCCGGTCCCTGGAGGCCGACCGCCCCGAGCAGGCCATTGACCCAGCCCGTCTCGGCGTTGAGGACGCCTGCCCAGATCAGCGTGCTCGCGACGAGCGGGATCTGGGTCGGCATGTAGAACAGCGTCCGGAAGCCACGCCGGCCGACCAGCCGGGGTGAGTTCAGCAGCATCGCCAGGCCGACCGACAGGGCGATCGTGGCCGGGATCGTGATGATCGCAAAGCGCAGCGTAACGCCCAGCGACTGGATGACGTTGGGGTCGCGCAGGATCTGCGCGTAGTTCTCGAGGCCGACGAACTGGACCTCATCCGGCCGACGCAGGTCGAAGTCCGTCAGGCTGAAGTAGAGGGCCATGCCCATCGGGATCGCGGTGAACGCGATGAACCCGATGATCCACGGCGAGATGAAGATCCAGCCCCAGGCCGCTTCGCGCCGCGCCGCGGTCCAGCGCCAGCGTGACCGACGGAGCGTGGACCCGGGCAAGGCGGGGGCGTCGGGCCTGCCGATCATGGTGGAAAGGGGCCTCGCGGCTTCGGTCGTGTGGGTTGGCTGGATGGAGAGACGGAAGCGCGCCGGAGGAGAGTCGGCGCGCTTCCGTCGATGATGGACCTACTGGTCCTGGTCGAACAAACCCTGTAGCTCGGTCTTGAGCTTGTCGGACTCGGCACCGATGTCGAGCCCATCCGTGGTGATGAGCGTCTCCTGGAACGCCTTCACCGCGGCGTCTGACTTGAGGAAGTTCGGCATGTCGGCCTCATGGCTCGGCACGTCCGGATAGGCCAGCATCTCGCGAGCGACCTGCCAGTCGATCTTGTTCGGCGCGAAGCGCTCGTCGAGCGTCGCGAAGAACGCGTCCTGCTTGCTGGCGACGGCGGGCAGCGCCCCGTACCGGGCGATCAGCTTGTCGTTGTCCAGCAGGTAGGTCAGGACCTCGAACGCCTCGTCCGGATGGGCGGTCGACTTCATGATCCCGAACGTGTCGGAATGCAGCTTGGCGGTCGTCGTCCCGTCGGTGCTCGGTGGCACGGCGATGTCGAACGACTTGGCCTGCGGCTCACCCTCGGCGGGCCACGCGCAGCAGGTGTACCAGAGGTGGACGAAGTCCATCGCGATGTTGCCGGACTGGAAGGCGTTGTCGCTGTTCAGCAGCTCCGAGCGGTTCTCGGCTCCGGTCGGGATGAACCCGTCCTTCCACATGCCGTCGTAGTACCACTGCCAGGCGTCCTTCCAGTTGTCCGGCACCTGGGCCGTGGTGCCGTCGTCGGCAACGAGATTGCCCGGGCCGAACTGGGTGCCCCACCCGCGCGGGTCGGTCCACTGCATGTAGTAGCCCCACTGCGCGGTGTCGTCCTTGTCGAACGTGCCGCTCGTGGCGTCGTTGCCGGCCTTGTCGACCGTCAGCTTCTTGGCGAGCTCCGACAGGGTGTCCCAGGTCCAGTCCTTGCCGTCGTACTGCTCGCCGATCTTGTGCGGCGGCTCCGGCACGCCGGCCTCCTTGAACAGGTCCTTGTTGTAGTAGATGAACGACGGGTAGATCGCGAACGGGATGCCGACCTGGCCGCCGAAGCCTTCCTTGTAGGCGGCGAGGATCTTCGGGTCGATCCCGGACACGTCGTAGTCGTTCTTGTCCATGAACGGCTGCAGGTCGAGCAGCTGATCGCCGTACCCGTAGAAGCCGCGGAAGCCGACCGGGCCGATGATGTCCGGCGAGGTCCCGGCGGCGATCTGGGTGCTCAGGATGTCGTACGCCGTCGTGTTCTGGTAGATCTCCAGGCTCAGCGTGATCTTGTCCTGGCTCTCGTTGAACTCCTGAACGACCGCCTGCTCGTCGGCGATCTGGTCCGGCTGTGCGCCGGTGCCGAGACCGACGAACCAGCGGATCAGGACCTTGCCGTCGGCGGTCAGACCACCCTCGCCGGTGGCGACGGGCGCTGGAGTGATGGCGACGTTGGCGCTCGGCGCAGCCGCACTGGGCGCAGCGCTCGGGGTCGAGGCCCCGCAGGCCGCCGCGATCAGCGCGATGACGCTGCCGAGGACGAGGGTCCGCCCGAACCGGGCTTCACTGAGTTGCATCGACCGTGTTCCTCCTCCGTTCCGAAACTCCGACAGTGGCTGGATGGCTGGAGCAGGGGCGCGCGCACGTCGTCAGGGCATGGCCCTCCCCGCACTCGAGGCGCGTGCGATCAGTTCCGTGGACAGGACGATGTGGCGAGGGACGCGACCGTTGCGCTCGATGCTGCCGGCCAGGAGGTGGACCATCTCGCGGCCCATCTCCTCGATCGGCTGACGGACGCTCGAGAGCGCGGGTCGTGTCGTGGTGGCGACGGGCGAATCATCGTAGCCGACGACCGCGACGTCGGCCGGAACGCGGCGCCCGGCGGCCTGGAGCACCCCGAGGGCGGCCACGGCCATGAGGTCCGACGCGCAGAAGACCGCGTCGAGATCGGGCCGATCGCGGAGCAGCCGCTCCATCGCGGCTTCGCCGCCGGCGTGGGTGAAGTCGCCCGCCGCGATCAGGCCGTCGTCGATGGCGATCCCGCCGTCGGCGAGGGCGTCGCGATAGCCGGCGAGCCGGTCGATGCCGGCCACCATGTCGTGCGGGCCGGTGATCGTCGCGATCCGCTTGCGCCCGCTCGCGACCAGGTGGCTGGTGGCGCGCCGCGCCCCGTCGCGGTTGTCGGCGTCGACATAGTCCATGTCGACGCCACGTGGCGGCCGTCCCAGGACGACCGACGGGATGCGCCGATTGGCGAGCTGGTCGGGCAGCGGATCGTCGCCGTGGAGGCTGACGAGGATGACGCCGTCGACGTGTCCGGCCGTGAGGTAGCGGACGGTCCGCTGCTCGTCGACCTCGTCGTCCGGCATCAGCAGGACGAGCTGGAGGTCGCGAACCGACAGGGCCGCGCTCACGCCCCGAACGAGCCGCGGGAAGAACGGATCGTTGAACAGCCGGCTGGCGGGCTCGGTGATGACGAGCGCGATCGAGTCGCTGCGCCGGGTGACCAGGCTGCGAGCGGCCCGATTGGGCACGTAGCCGAGCCGATCGATGGCCTTCTCGACCGTCCGGCGCACGTCCGCGCTGACCTTGGGGGAGCCGTTGACGACGCGGGAGACGGTCGCCCGGGACACGCCCGCCACGCGCGCCACCTCGTCGAGGGTTGCGACGGGACGCGAGGGAGGGGTCTCGACCTGCGCCATGATGCTCCTGTGGGGATATCCGGTTTGTTGTGAGAGCGCTCTCACGTTCCGGTTCGGACGATAGCATGGCTTGTCAAGAGAGCGCTTACAACGAAGATGGTGGTCGTTCCGGGGCGGCCTCCCGACCCGTCCACAACCCGTGCAGGCGTCGCTCGCCCGGCGACGAGGGCTGTGCGAGACTTCTGCGCGATGGCCATCGAGACCACCGCCGGTACGCCGACCGACGCCGCCGCCCGCGACCGCTACGAAGCCGTGATCGGCATCGAGGTCCATTGCCAGCTGCGGACCGACTCGAAGATGTTCTGTGCATGCGCCACGGCCTATGACGGCGCCCCGCCCAACAGCCACGTGTGCCCGGTCTGCCTGGGCCTGCCGGGCGCGCTACCGGTCATCAACCGCCGCGCCGTCGAGCACGTGCTGATGACGGGCATCGCGATCGAGGCGACCACTCCCGACGCGACCCGCTGGGATCGCAAGAACTACTTCTACCCGGACCTGCCGAAGGGCTACCAGATCAGCCAGTACGACCTGCCGCTCGCCTCGGCCGGGCGGCTGACCATCGACGTCTCGGACGGCCCCATCACGATCGGCATCACGCGCGCCCACCTCGAGGAGGACACGGCCAAGCTGGTCCATCTGAGCGGGTCCGACGGCCGCCGGGCCAGCCTCATCGACTTCAACCGGTCGGGCGCGCCGCTCATGGAGATCGTGACCGACCCGGACCTGCGGACCGGCGAGCAGGCCCGGCGGTACGCCGAGGAGCTGCAGCTGCTGCTACGGACGATCGGCGTGTCCGATGCCGACATGGAGCGCGGCCAGATGCGGGTCGAGGCCAACGTCTCGCTCCGGACCCGCGGCTCGGTCGAGTTCGGCACGAGGGTCGAGGTCAAGAACATGAACTCGTTCCGCTCGGTCGAGCGCGCGATCGCGTTCGAGATCGACCGGCAGGCCGCAGCGCTCGACGCCGGGGAGACGCTCGTCCAGGAGACCCGCGGCTGGTCGGACGACAAGGGCGCCACGTACCACATGCGGTCCAAGGAGACGTCGGACGACTACCGCTACTTCCCCGAGCCGGACCTGCCACCCCTCCGGGTCGAAGGTGCATGGCTCGAACGGCTGCGGACCGAGATGCCCGAGCTGCCCGCCGCCCGGCGGGCGCGGTTCGTCGCGTCGTTCGGCCTGGCCGCTGATGCGGCGGCGGTCCTGACGGCGGACCCCGATGCCGCCGGGCTGTTCGAGCGCGTCGTCGCCGCCGACGATGGCGTGGCCGGCCGCGACGTCGCCAACTGGGTCACCGGCGAGTACCTGCGACTGCGCAATGCCTCGCCGGCCGGCGCCGCGCTTCGGGTCGCGCCGGACCAGCTGGCGGCATTGATCCGGCTCGTCGACGAGGGCGCGATCTCGCGCTCGAACGCGAAGGAGGTGTTCGAAGCCCACGTCGCCTCGGGCGAGTCCGTCGTCGCGATCGTGACCGAGCGCGGCTTCCACCAGATCTCCGATGCGGGCCAGGTCGGCGCGGCCGTCGACGAGGTGCTCGCCGCCAACCCGGCGGCCGTCGCGGACTACCGCGCCGGCAAGGTCCAGGCGGTCGGCTTCCTGGTGGGCCAGGTCATGAAGGCGACCCGCGGCCAGGCCGACGCGTCGGTCGTCCAGACGCTGATCCGAGAACGTCTCGACGCATGAGCGCGATCAACATCGCGTGCTGGCTGGCCGGCATCGCGCTCGTCGTCATCGGCTACACCCGCGCGCGGGGGCCCTGGTCGCGCTATCAGGCGCTGCGCGAGCAGCAGGCGAACCTCGACCGCTACGAGGCGTGGCGGGGCGGCGTGCGGACCCACGAGGACGGGCCGACGGGTGCCTCAGTGGCGATGGCCGAGTACCGACGGCAGGCGCGGATCGCCGGTCTCATCGCCATCGCCGGCGCGGTGTTGATCTTCCTGGGCTTCCTGATCCGTTAGCGCGTCGGCGTCGCGGGGCCGGTCACGAGTCGCCTTGGAGCAGCGCTGCATCGTACGCCTCGTCCGGTAGGGACCGCACCACGCAGTCGGCAATGCGCCACCCACCTTGCCGCGCTCGACGGCCACCACGAGGTCGCCGGAGCGCCACCACTCCGCGAGGCAGTACGCGATGAACGCGTCGCCGCAGCCGACCGTCGTCCCGACGACCGGCACCGGGGTCACCGGGATCGACCACGATCGACCCCCGGCCGTCCCGTCGACGGCCAGGACGCCCTGTGCCCCGAACGTGACGACGAGCCGCTTGCCGAGGCCGGTGACGACGTCGCGAAGGGCGTCGACTTCGGGATCGGCCGGCGAGCCTGGCCAGCCGACGAATCGCGACGTCCACCCAGCGCATCGTGTCCGCGAAGCGCTCGACGGTGTAGTGACGGAACCCGAGGAAGTCGGCCACGACCTCGAGGTGGTCGAGCCGGCCGGCCCAGCCGAGGCGGGCGAGCTCGGCGATGACGCCCTCGACGAGGATCGCGTGGATGTGCCGAGCGCCGGCCAATGCCAGCTCCTCCTCGGACGTGAACCGCAGGTCGCCGCACACGCCCTGGACGTAGTGATCCATCCACGGCTGGCGGTCCGGCAGGAACTCGATGTCGATCGAGGCCGACGGGCCGGCCGCGACGATCGATCCTGGGAAGTGGTCGATGCCGTGGCGCTCGAGCATGTCGATGAACATGTCCGCCTCACCGTCACCGACGCGGCTGACGAGCCGGAACGGCACGCCGAGCGAGCGCCAGTGCCACGCGACGTTGAGTGCGCCGCCGCCCGGCAGGACCGGCCCGTCGGGCACGTACCGGTCGAGGCTGAGCGCGCCCAGGAGCAGGGTCTCCGGCGGCTCGTCGCTCACAGCCCGGCGAGCGGCTCTGCCCGCCCGTCTCCGAGCTCGAGGAACCGGTCGAGACGGACCTCGACGACCTTGCTCATCTGCCAGAACGCCTCGACCGACAGGTGCCCGCAGCCTTCGGCGTGGTACCACTCGGTCCGGTCGGGCAGGCTGCTGATCAGCGTGGGGTCGTGCACCGGAACGACCGCCGGGCTGAGCATGTACCCCGGCGAGAGCGGTTCGCGGATCTGGAGCAGGCCGTCGCCGCGAAAACCGCGGGCCCTCGGGACCCGGTGCGTCTCCCCGGTCCCCAGGTCGATGAGGGCGGCGGGCTCGGCGGGCGTTTCGCTGACGTCGGGCCAGGCCGGATCGTCGACCAGCTCGGCAACGACGCGTCGGACGGCGATGTCCTGGTAGTGGTTCATCGCGGTGTGCGGCTGGTCGTAGTCGTCGTCGTCCACGTTCGCGACCTCGAAGTCGTAGACGTTGCCGCACGTCGTCACGAGGAATGCGACGAGGTCGGGTCGGTCACGCAGATAGCGTCGGTAGCTCGCCTCGTACTCGCCGATGGCGACCTGGGTCGGCACGACGGCGCCACGGACGACGTGGGCGGACCGCCAGCCATCCGGCGTGAACCGGCGGTCGAGGAGCGCCCGTCGATCGGGCTTGGCCGCGCCGGCGAATCCCGGGGCGCCGACCGGGATCCAGATCCGTTCCAGGGGGGCCGCCCGCTCCGGGTCCAGCGAACGCCACCAGTCGGTCCGGTCCATCGACGTAGCCTAGCCGCCCCATAGACTGGCCCGGAGCCGACGCGGAACGGGCAGGGAGGGAGCGATGCGGGAACGGACCGAGGGACGCGGCCTCGCCACGCGAGCGATCCACGCGGGGGAGCGGCCCGACCCGACGACCCACGCCCACCGCACGCCGATCTACGCGACGGCCACGTTCACCTTCGACACCGCGGCCGACAAGGAGGAAGCGGTCGACCGGTCCCTCGCCTGGGAGCCCGGCGCGTACTTCTACTCGCGGACCGGGAACCCTACGAACCGGGCGCTCGAGGAGAAGCTGGCATCCCTCGAGGGCGCCGAGGACGCAGTCGTCTCCTCGTCGGGCATGGCCGCCGTCGCGGCGACGCTGTTCGCCCACCTGACGACGGGCGACCACCTGGTCGCGGGCGACGAGCTGTTCGCGATCACCAACGTCCTGCTCGACGAGGATTTCCCGCGGCGCGGCATCGACGTCACCCGGGTCGACACCACCGACCTTGCCGCCGTGGAGGCGGCCGATCACGTCGCGTACGCGCGCGCTCTTCGTCGAGTGCTCGACCAACCCTCGGCTGCGGATCCCCGACCTCGACGCGCTGGCCGCGGTCGCCCGGCGTCACGGGCTGCTGTGCATCGCCGACAACACGTTCCTCGGCCCGGTCCTCCTGCGGCCGCTGGAGCACGGCGCCGATCTCGTCCTGCATGCCGCCACGAAGTACCTGTCCGGTCATGGCGACGCCGTGTCGGGCGTCGTGGCCGGTCGCAAGGCGCTGACCGACCCGATCCGCAAGCAGACCGACACGCTCGGCCAGGCGGCCAGCCCGTTCTCGAGCTTCCTCGTCCAGCGGGGCGTCCGGACGCTCCCGCTCCGGTCACGCGCGGCGGCGTCGAACGCGGCGCGCATCGCCGGGTTCCTCGAGGGCCACGCGAAGGTGGAGTGGGTGCGCTACCCGGGGCTCGCCTCGCACCCGGACCACGCCGTCGCGCGCCGCCTGCTGGGCGACCTCGGCGGGGCGATGGTGACGTTCAAGCCGGCGGGCGGGCTCGACGGGATGGCGGCATTCACCGACCACCTCCGCCTGTGCGACATCGGGGTCAGCCTTGGCGACATCCACACGCTGGTCTATCCGCGCCCGAAGGACGGCGGGATCATCCGCCTCTCGGTCGGCTGCGAGGACGTCGAGGACCTGCTCGAGGACTTCGAGCTGGGCCTGTCCTTCGTGGCCTAGGCGCCCGCCCGGCCCAGCGTGGCCGCGGCCGCCAGGGCGGCCCCGATCGTCAGGTCCACGCGCCGGACGACCTCGTCCTCGGGCGGCCGGAACCAGTCCTCGCCGCCGAGCTTGCGGGTGCCCTCGACCTCGGCCGGGTCGCGGATCACGTCCGACACCGTGAGGATCGTCCCGGCCCGCACCGGCCGCCCCTTGGCGCGCTCGCGCATCGCCAGCAGGTACACCGCCGCGGTCTCCATCTCCGCCGCGAGGTAGCCGCGCCTGCCCCAGCGGATGACGCCGTCGGGATGCGGGTCGTAGAACACGTCGCTCGTGACGATCGGCCCGACGTGGGTCGTGAGTCCCTGGTCGCGGCTTGCGGCGGCCAGGGCGTTGACGACGTCGATGTCGGCGGTCGGTGCGGTGGGCTCGTTGGCGCCGAGCACGCCGCCGATGCCGGCCCACGACGCCGCGGCCAGCGCGACCACCACGTCCCCGATGTCGAGGGCACCGAAGCCGCCGCACGTGCCGACCCGGATGAACGTCGTCACGCCGAGGTTGAGCAGCTCCTCCATCACGATCGACGTCGTCGGGGCGCCCATCATCGTGGTCTGGACCGAGACCGGCACCCCGTCCACCGTGCCGGTGTAGCCGAGCAGGCCGCGGTTGGCGTTGACCTGCCGGCTGGCCGCGAGCCCGCCGTCGAAGCGTTCGGCCATGCGGGTCGCGCGGTTCGGGTCGCCCGGCAGCAGCGTCACCGCGGCGTAGTCGCCCGGCTCGGCGTGCAGGTGGATCTGGGTCATGCTCCCTCCGATGGTCGACCGCGGCCGTGCCGGCGCCACTCGACCGACAGGCAGCGGTCCATGACGACCGCCAGGCCGCCATCATGCGCGATGCGCGCGGCCTCCCAGTCGACGATGCCGAGCTGCAGCCACAGGCAGCGTGCGCCCGCGGCGACCGCCTCGCGCGCGTGCGCCGCACAGTGCTCGGGCCGGCGGAAGACGTCGACGATGTCGAACGGGCCGGTGGCCGTCACGGCGGCTGCCAGCGTTGGGTGGGCCGCGACACCGGCGACGGTGGCGACGTTCGGATTGACGGGCACACAGTCGAACCCGCTCGCGCGGAGGTGGCTGAACACGTCGTGCGATGGCCGGCGCGGGTCGTCCGAGGCGCCGATGACGGCGATCCGGCGGGTGCTCTCGAGGAGGGCCACGATCCCATCGTCCTCGAGCGTCGGGACCGGGCCGCGACCCTCGGCGTGGTCGAGGTATGCGATCGTCCGGGCACGCTCGTCGGGCGTCATCGACACCTCCGCCTTGGGGGCGTCGAGGGATCATCGACGCCGAACCAGCGATAGCGTATCCTCCGTCACCGAAAGGCCGCGGTCCGTCAGCGTCGCGTCGCGGCCGTAGAGGAGGAGTCAAACTTGCGCAGTTCAATGCGGCTGCTTTCGCTCGGCGCGGCGGCGGCCTTCATCCTTACCGCGTGCTCCAGTGGCGGTGCCGCCACGACGGCTCCCAGCGTGGCCCCGTCGGATGCCGCCAGCGAGGCACCCAGCGAGTCGGCGGCGGCCTCGCCGTCCGGAAGCGCCGTCTCCGGCGCCGGGTACACCGCGTGTGTCGCGTTCGACACCGGCGGTCTCGGCGACAAGGGCTTCAACGACCTGGCCAAGAAGGGCCTCGAGGACGCGGAAGCGGCCGGTTACACGGTCTTCTTCTCCGAGGCGCAGGGCGCGACCGACTACGCCGCGAACATCCAGCGCCTCATCGACCAGGGCTGCCAGTCGATCGTGACGGTCGGCTTCAACCAGGCGCAGGCCACCATCGACGCGACCAAGAACAACCCGGAGGTCAGCTTCGCGCAGGTCGACGCCGTCTGGGACGAGACCGCGAACGGCCCGACCCCGGCCAACTTCACCGGCCTGGACTTCCAGATCGATGAGGCGGCGATGCTCGCCGGCTACCTGGCCGCGGGCTTCAGCAAGTCCGGCAAGATCGGCACGTACGGCGGACAGCAGTTCCCCGGCGTGACCCGGTTCATGGACGGGCTGTACGCCGGCATCAAGTACCACAACGAGCAGAAGGGCACCAACGTCGAGCTGCTCGGCTGGAACGCGGCGACGCAGACCGGCACCTTCGTCGGCGGCGACAACCCGTGGGGCGACCCCGCCAAGGGCGAGCAGCTGGCGAAGACCTTCCTCGACCAGGGCGTCGACATCGTCCATCCGGTGTCCGGCGCGACCGGCAACGGCACCCTCAAGGCGATGCTGGCGGCCGGCAAGTGGGGCATCGGGGTCGACACCGACCAGGCCGTCTCGCTGGCCGAGTACGCGGGCGCGATCCTGACGTCGGCCGAGAAGGTCATCGACGTCGCGGTGCTCGACACCTTCAACAAGAACTCCGGTGGCGACACCGGCGGCGAGAACTACATCGGCACGCTCGAGAACAAGGGCGTCCGCCTCTCGGCGTTCCACGACTTCGATAGCCAGATCTCGGCCGAGCTGAAGTCCGAGATCGATGCCCTGTCGGCGGCAATCGCCGACGGGTCGGTCAAGGTGGCCGACTACCTGAAGTAGTCGACGGCCTGACCGTCAGTCCATCCGACGGCCGCCCGCTCTCGATCCTCGAGGGCGGGCGGCTCGGTATTCGAGGCTCGATCGCCGTATGCGTCTCGAACTCAGGGACATCACCAAGCAGTTCCCGGGCGTCCTCGCGAACGACAAGATCTCGATCTCGGCCGACAAGGGCGAGGTCCTCGGACTCCTCGGCGAGAACGGCGCGGGCAAGACGACCCTGATGAACATCCTGTCGGGCCTCTACCGGCCCGACTCGGGCGAGATCCTCATCGACGGGACGGCCCGCCAGTTCGACGATCCGGCCGAGGCGATCGACGCCGGCATCGGCATGGTCCACCAGCACTTCCAGCTCGTCCCGGTCTTCGACGTCGTCTCGGCCGTCGCGCTCGGGGCCGAGAGCGTGGCCGGCCCGCTGGGCACGTTCGATCGGTCGGCCGCCCGCAAGCGGCTCCTCGAGCTGTCCGAGCAGTACAGCCTGCACGTCGACCCGGACGCGGACATCGAGGACCTGCCGGTCGGCGTCCGGCAGCGCGTCGAGATCCTCAAGGCGCTGTACCGCAAGAGCGACATCCTCGTCCTCGACGAGCCGTCGGCGGTCCTCACGCCGGCGGAGACCGAGGAGCTGTTCGGCATCATCCGCGGCCTGGCCGCCGACGGCACCACGGTCATCTTCATCACCCACAAGCTCAACGAGGTGCTCGAGGTCGCCGACCGGATCACCGTGCTCCGTCGCGGCCGGGTCGCCGGCACCGTCGAACCAGCGTCGACGACGCGCGAGCAGCTCGCCAACCTGATGGTCGGGCGCGACGTCGAGCTGCGCGTGCAGAAGGGACCCGGCCACGCCGGCCGACGTCGTGCTCCACCTCGAGGACGTCGTCGTCCGCGACGATCGCGACCACGTCGCGGTGCAAGGGCGTGTCGCTCGACGTGCGCGCCGGGGAGATCGTCGCGATCGCCGGCGTCCAGGGCAACGGCCAGACCGAGCTCGTCGAGGCCATCGTCGGCCTGCGCACGACCGACTCCGGTGTCATGACCGTCAACGGGACGGACATCGTCAAGGCCTCGCCGCGGCAGGTCTCCGACATCGGTGTCGCCCATATCCCGGAGGACCGCGGGCGAGACGGCCTCATCAACCACATGACGGTGTCCGAGAACTACATCCTCGACTCGTACCATCGCGCGCCCTACAGCAAGGGCGTCCGGCTCGACCTCGAGGCGATCCGCCAGGGTGCCACGCGACGGGGTGCGCGACTTCGACATCCGGACGCCGTCGATCCACACGCTCGCCGGGTCGCTGTCGGGCGGCAACCAGCAGAAGGTCGTCGTCGCCCGCGAGTTCTCGCGGCCGGTCAAGCTCGTCATCGCGGCGCAACCGACGCGTGGTCTCGACGTCGGCTCGATCGAGTACATCCACAAGCGGATCGTCGAGCAGCGCGATGCCGGCGCCGCCATCCTCATCGTCAGCACCGAGCTCGAGGAGGTGCTCGCGGTCGGCGACCGCGTGGCGGTCATGTTCGGCGGGACGATCGTCGGCATCCTCGAGGGCGACGAGGCGACGTTCGAGAACGTCGGCATGCTGATGGGAGGCGCACAGTGAGCCGCCTGCGCAGGATCCTCGGCCCCGCGCTCGTCCCGGCGCTGGCCGTCCTGACGGCGTTCATCGTCGGATCGATCTTCATCCTGATCACCGACTTCGAGAACCTGCAGCGCCTGAGCACCGATCCGCTCGGCGCCATCGGCGCGGCGGCCGGCGGCATCATCGCGGCCTACCAGTCGCTGCTCGCCGGTGCCTTCGGCGACCCGGCGCGGATCGCCGCCGCCATCCAGGGCGGCCAGCCGCGCCAGATCGCGGCCGCCATCCGGCCCGCTCAGCGAGACGCTCGTCGCGGCGACCCCGCTCATCTTCACCGGCCTGGCCGTGGCCGTCGCCTTCCGGACCAGCGTGTTCAACATCGGCGTCGAGGGCCAGTTCATCCTCGGCGCGTTCGGGGCGACGATCGCCCTGCTCGTCCTGCGCGACCTGCCGGCGCCGATCCCGCTCATCGGCGCGACGATCGCCGGCGTGCTGACCGGTGCGTTCTGGGGCTTCATCCCGGGCTTCCTCAAGGCCCAGACCGGGGCCCACGAGGTCATCACGACGATCATGCTCAACTACGTCGCCGCCCAGATCGTGCTGTTCGGGCTGCGCTCGGACTTCCTGCGCCAGGAGGGCAGCTCGCAGCCGATCTCGAAGGTCCTGACCGAGATCGCCCGCGTGCCGGGCATCTTCGACCCGTTCGGGCTGCCGTCGATCCGGCTGCACTACGGGTTCGTGCTGGCGCTGATCACGGCGGCGGTCGTGTCGTGGTTCCTGTTCAAGACCACGAAGGGCTTCGAGCTGCGGGCGGCCGGCTTCAACCTGACCGCCGCCCGCTACGCCGGCATCAGCGCCAAGGGCTCGATCATCCTGGCGATGACGATCTCCGGCGGCCTGGCCGCGCTGGGCGGGTCGATGGAGGTGCTCGGCACCGTGCCCCAGATGTCGAACGACATCAGCTCCGGCTTCGGGTTCAACGCGATCGCGCTGGCGCTGCTCGCCGGCAACCGGCCGCTCGGCATCGTGCGTCGCCGCGCTGCTGTTCGGCGCGCTGCGCGACCGGCGGCGGGCTGATGCAGGTCCAGACCGGCATCCCGCTCGACCTGCTGTTCTTCATCCAGGCGCTGGTCATCATGTTCGTCGCCGCGCCCGGGCTGGTCCGGTCGATCTACCGGATCCCGAACCCGAGGCCCGCTGGCCCGTGAAGGGGCGCGGGCATGACCGCCGCGGTCATCACCCCGAGCGACATGGGCACCGCGGCGCGCGAGGCGCTGCGGGCGGCGCGCATCCGCGGGGCGATCCTCGCCGCGCTCGGCCTGCTCGCCTTCAACGCTCGCGCGCGACTCGTTCGACACGCCGGCCACGTTCTCGTTCTGGATCGACCGTCAGGGCGGCGAGGCGTTCAAGCTCGAGACGAGCGTCGGCGTGCTGTGGCTGCTGGCCGGCGTCGTGGCCGGCGCCTTCGGCATCGCGCAGCTCGTCCGCGGCGCGAGCTTCCCGTGGCGGCGCAGCCTGATCGTGCTCATCCCGGTCTGGGTCGCGGCGATCCTCGCCGACCTGCTCGACGGCACGCGCGGCGAACATGACCGGCGTCTTCGCGGGCAGCCTCGAGCTGGCGGTCCCGATCACGCTCGGGGCGTTCGCCGGCATCCTGTCCGAGCGCAGCGGCATGCTCAACATCGCGATCGAGGGCAAGTTCCTCGTCGGCGCGTGCGCCGCCGTCGATCGTCGGCGAGCATCACCGCAGAACGTGCTCGATCGGCGTGTTCGCGGCGATCGTCGCCGGCGCGCTCGTCGGCCTGCTGCTCGGCCTGGCTCGGCATCCGCTACAAGGTCGACCAGATCATCGCGGGCGTCGTCGTCAACATCGGTGCGCTCGGCATCACGAACTTCCTGTTCCTGCGGGTGCTGTCCCAGAACACCGAGCTCAACACGCCGCCGACGGTCGAGGCGATCAAGGTGCCGCTCCTGTCGGACATCCCGGTCCTGGGTCCGCTGCTGTTCTCCGGGACGCCGTACCTCTACGTGACGATCATCCTGATGTTCTTCCTGACCTACATGCTGTTCCGGACCCGCTGGGGCCTCCGCCTGCGGGCGTCGGGCGAGAAGCCGTCGGCCGCCGGGACGGTCGGCATCGACGTGCTGACGATCCGCTACCGGGCGATGCTCGTCGCCGGCATGCTGGGCGGGCTGGCCGGCTCGTACCTGAGCCTGTCGACCGCCGGCAGCTTCCAGATGAACATGAGCGCCGGCCGCGGCTTCATCGCGCTGGCGGCGGTGATCTTCGGCGCGTGGCACCCGATCTACGCGTTCGGGGCCGCGCTGGTGTTCGGCTTCTCGGACGCGACGCAGGCGTTGCTGTCGATCCTCGGCGTCGACGTCCCGCCGCAGCTGCTCAACAGCGTCCCGTACATCGTCACGATCATCGTGGTCGCCGGTGTCGTCGGACGGGTCCGCGGTCCGGCGGCCGCCGGTCAGCCGTACGACCAGGGCTGACCCGGTGAGCGCCGGCTATCCGGACGGGTCGGGACCCGTCCACGCCGTCCCGACCTTCTTCGGGGTCGAGGCCGCCCCGCGGAGCGCGCCGGTCGGCACGGTGGAGCACCCGCTGCCGCTGATCATCGACAGCGACCCGGGTCTCGACGACGCGCTGGCGATCGGCCTCGCGCTGGCGCGACCGGAGCTCGACGTGCTGGCTGTGACGACGGTCGGGGGCAACGCCGACGTCCGCCACTGCACGGAGAACGCGCTGCGGCTGCTGCACGCCTTCGGACGGGACGACATCCCGGTCGCCGAGGGCGCCGCGACGCCGCTCGTCGGCGAGGTCGTCCGCGCGACCGAGGTGCACGGGGAGGGCGGCATCGGGACCACCCAGCTGCCGCCGACCGAGACGTCGGTGCAGCCGGGCGGCGCGGTCGCGCTGATCGCCCGGTTGCTGCGCGAGCATCCGGAGCCGGTCGCCATCGCGCCCATCGGTCCGCTCACGAACATCGCGCTCGTGCTGCGCATCTACCCGGAGCTCGCCGCGCGGATCGCGCACCTGTCGATCATGGGCGGCTCGATCGGGGAGGGGAACGCCACGGTGTCGGCCGAGTTCAACATCTACGCGGATCCCGAGGCGGCCGACGTGGTGTTCCGCTCGGGCATCCCGATCACGATGATGGGCCTGGACGTGACGCACCAGGCGTTGCTCGACCGGTCGTCGTCGGACGCGCTGCGCGCCCTGGGCACGGCCTCCGGCGGGATCGCCGCGGACCTCACCGACTACGCCCTCGACCGCAACATGGAATGGGGCGGCCGCACGACGACGGCCATCCACGACGCCGTCGCCATCGCCCACCTCGCCATCGGCGACCTCGTCGACGTCGCCCCGTACCACGTCGCGATCGACACGACCGACGGCCCGGCTCGCGGCAGGACCGTGTGCGACGGCCTTCCGTACCGGCTCCGGCGTGATGGTCGCAGCGCGAACGCCGAGGTCGGCGTCCGGGTGGATCGCGGACGCTTCGAGTCGGTCCTGATCGATGCGTTCGGGGTGCTGCCGTAGCCGGCACGACCGTGCGCTACGTGGCCCTCGGTGACTCGTACACGATCGGGACATCGGTCGCGCCGGCCGAGCGCTTCCCGGACCAGTTGGTCGCGACCCTCGCCGCGACGTCGATCCCGCTGGAGCTGGTCGCGAACCTCGGCGTCAACGGTCACACCAGCGCGGACCTGATCCGCGACGAGCTGCCGGCGCTCGACGCCCTCGACCCGGAGTTCGTGACGCTGCTCATCGGCGTCAACGACGTCGTCCAGGGCGTGCCGCCCCAGACGTACGAGGCCAACGTCGTCACGATCCTCGACGCCCTGACCGACCGTTTGCCGGCCACGCGGATCGTGTCCGTGGCGATCCCGGACTACACGGTGACGCCGGCCGGCGTCGACTACGGCGACCCCATGGAGCGACACCACGGGATCGTCGCGAACAACGCGACCATGGCCCGCCGTGCGGCCGCGGCGGGGATCGCGTTCGTGGACACGTTCGACCTGTCGCTGCGCGCCCGGGACGATCGCACGCTGGTCGCGTCGGACGGCCTGCACCCGAGCGGCGCGCAGTACGCACTGTGGGTGGAGCGCATCGCACCCGTCGTCGAGCGGCTGCTCACGGGCTAGGACCAAAGATTTCGTTGCGTCTGCGCACCGACCTCGTCGGATCGGTTCATCGCGCGGAAACAGTGGCCGGTAGGATGGGGTGGACCGGCACGAAGGTTGCCGGTACGTATGGGGGGAACCGTCACGTCACCACTTGACCGCGTGCGCGCACGGGTCGTTCTGGTCGTCGCGCTGCTGGTCATCACCACGATCTGGCCGGTGTCGGCATCTGCCGGCACGGATACGACCGTGTCCGGGTCGTCGCCGGTCGATGGGCTGACTGCCGTCGCCCAGCCGGTGACCGATACGGATCGCGCGATCGCGGCCGCGCCCATCGACTCGGGCGAGTGGGGCCCGCTCCTCGACTGGGGCGTCCAGGCCAAGCACATGGCGATGCTGTCGACGGGCAAGGTCCTGGTCTGGTCGACCGGTGACAACGCGCGCGTCTGGAACCCGACGACCGGGACGTTCACGCTCGCGCCGGCGACGTTCGGCGACCTGCACTGCGCGGGCCAGTCGACCCTGGCCGATGGCCGGGTCGTCGTCATCGGCGGGCAGGATGGCGCGGTCCACAACGGGATCGCCGTCACCGCGCTGTTCGACCCGATCAGCCAGACGTGGACGCGGGGCGCCAACATGACCGACCTGCGCTGGTATCCCACGAGTACGACGCTTCCCGATGGCCGCGTCCTCGCCACGTCCGGCGACGCGCCCGACGGGACTCGGTCGAACACGCCCGAGGTGTACGACCCGGCCACGGATACGTGGACGCGGATGACCGGCGCCGTGCGCAACCAGCTGCTCTACCCGTTCATGTTCGTCCTGCCCAACGGCCGCGTCTACGAAGCCGGGTCCGGCTCGGGGACGGCCACGATGAACGTCTCGGGCCTCGGCAGCTGGACGTCCGGGCCGACCGCCCCGTACTCGACGAACGCGTACTCGGAATCTGCTGTCATGTACCTGCCCGGCAAGATCCTCCGCGCGGGTGGCGGCGACCCCGCCTGGGCACGCGCGTCGGTCATCGACATGACGGCCGGGTCGCCGGCCTGGCGCGAGATCGCGCCGATGTCGTTCCCGCGGCGACGGATGAACCTCACGATCCTCGCGGACGGCACGGTCATGGCCATGGGCGGCACCCGCCAGTCGGATCTCGAATCCGCCGCGGTACTCGAGGCCGAGATCTGGGACCCGGCAACGGAGGCGTGGACCACGGTCGCGACCATGGCCGAGGCGCGCATGTACCACTCGTCATCCATCCTCCTGCCGGACGGGCGGGTCGTCATCGGCGGCGGCGAGGTCGGCGGTCGACTCCGCGCGCAGGTCTATTCGCCGCCGTACCTGTTCAAGGGTCCTCGACCGACGATCAGCTCGTCGCCGGGGACGGCCGCGTACGGCTCGACGTTCGCGATCACGAGCCCCCAGGCCGCCAGCGTCGTCTCCGTCGCGCTCATGCGACCCACGGCGGCCACCCACGCGCTCGACATGAACCAGCGCTACGTGCCGCTGACCTTCACCCGGTCCGGCTCCACGATCACGGCGACGGCGCCGGCATCGGGCGGCGTCGCGCCTCCGGGCGACTACATGCTGGTCCTGAAGAACGCGACGGGCGTCCCGTCGGTGGCCGCGTGGATCCGCGTCGGGACGTCAGGCAGCCTCCAGCCGGGGAACATCGGCGGCACCGTGACCGACGCGGTCAGCCTGGCACCGATCGCGGGCGCGACGGTGTCGACACCGGGTCGGACCGACCACCACCAACAGCGCCGGGCAGTACACGTTGACCGACGTCGCGGCGGGCGAGGCACAGGTCACGGTCCAGGCGGCCGGTTACGCGACCGAGCAGCATCCCGTCACGGTCAGCGGCGGAACGACCTCGACGCTCAACGTCGCGCTGGCACGGCCCGGCGATGTCACCGGCGTCGTGCGCAACACGTCGAACAACAACCCGCTCCCGGGCGTCACGGTGGGCTACCCGGGTGGCGTGACGGTCACGGACGGCGCGGGACGGTACACGATCACCGGCCTGCCGGCCGGCAGCCACACGCTGAACTTCGCCGCGTCGGGGTTCACGACGACGACCCGTGACGTGACGGTGGTCGCGAGCCAGCAAACGACCCTTAATGTCTCGATCGCACCGACGACCACGTGGGTGTCCGGTGAGATCTGGGATGCCGGGACCGGCGATCCGATCGCCGGTGCGACCGTCGCTGCCCACACGGGCCAGACGTCGATGACCGATCCCCAGGGACGCTACCGGATCGACCTGCCGCCCGGCACGTACACCGTCACCGCGACCGCCGCCGGCTACACGACGGCGAGCGGGTCGGCCCTGATCAACGGCGGCAGCTACGCGACGCTGAACTTCAACCTCGCAGCCGAGCGGCAGCGGTACCGTGCTGCCATTCGCGGCCGCGGCCGATTCGTACGTCAAGAACACGAGCCCGACGAAGAACTACGGGACGCTCGCCGACCTCCAGCTGCGCCAGGGCAACGCGGCGAACACGACCACGATGTCGACGTATCTCCGGTTCGACGTCGCCGGGCTGGCGGGTCGGACCGTGACGGGCGCGAGCCTCCGCATGCGGGTCACCGATGGCGGTCCCCACGGCGGCACCGTGTACGCGACGTCGTCGTCCTGGACCGAGACGGGCATCACCTGGAGCAACGCCCCGCCAGGGACCGGCGCGGCCCTGGCCACGATCGGCACCGTCACCACGGGACAGTGGGTCGACGTTCCCCTGCCACCGGGCACGGCGTCCGCGGACGGCCAGGTCTCGCTGGTGATCGTGGGCGGCAACTCCAACAGCGTGTACTTCGCCAGCGGCGAGTCCGCCGAGGCACCCCGGCTCGACCTGACCGTCGGCGATCCGTCGCCGACCCGACGCCGACACCGACACCGACACCGACACCGACGCCGACACCGACCGCCGACGCCCGACAGCGACACCGACGCCGACACCGACCGCGACACCCACACCGACACCGACGCCGACGCCGACCCCCACGCCCACACCGACCCCCACGCCGACCCCGACACCGCCCGGCGCGCCCCTTCGGTCGCTGACGTTCGAGGGCGGCCTGCTCGATCCCACGACCGGTGCGGACGCCATGTCCGGCGCGGTCACGCTCGAGGCGTCGACGCCGATCCACGGAACGGCGTCAGCTCGGTTCGCCGATACCAACGGGTGGCTCCAGAAGTCGTTCCCGGCAACGGCCGACGCGTACCTGACGATGCGGGTCCGCGTGGTCGCCCTGCCGAACGGCACGCCCCGGATCGTGTTGTTCTCGAACGGCGGGACGACCGTGGGCAACCTGACCTTGTCGTCCGCCGGCCGCCTCCGGCTGCGCAACGTATCGACCACCATCGGCGTCGAGTCGAGTCCGCTCGCGGCGGGGAGCACCTACCTGATCGGGCTCCGCCAGGCGCGCGGGACCGGGGGCAACGCGATCCTCGAGGCGTTCCTCGCCCCGGACGGCGGCACCTTCGGCGCCCCGTTCGCCCAGCTCACGACCGGTACATGGACGACGTCGGCGGACCGGGTCCGGTTCGGCGGGACCTCGGCGGCCGTGAACCTGACGATCGACGACGTGCTGGTCGCCGACGGCAGCATGCCCGGTCCGGTCGCATCGACCGGCGGTGTCATCCTCGCGGCGGCTGTCCCGGGCTCGTCCTACCCGGTCGCGGTTGGCGCGCAGTGGACGCCGACGACGCGCGTGGAGTACCGGCTCTCGTTCGTCTGCACGGTCCCGATCTGAGTCCGACCGGGCCGACCCGCGCCCGGTAGACTTGCCATCCGTGACCCTCGCGCCGAACGACTTCACCCACCTCCACGTCCACTCCGAATTCAGCCTGCTGGACGGCCTCGGCCGGATCACCGAGCTGGTCGACGCGGCCGCCGCCGCGGGTATGGACTCGATGGCCCTCACCGACCACGGCGCGCTGTACGGCGCGGTGGCCTTCTACCAGGCCGCCACGGCCAAGGGCATCAAGCCGATCGTCGGCGTCGAGACCTACGTCGCCCCGCGCTCGATGACCTCGAAGGAGGGCAAGGCCGACAGCCAGCCCTTCCACCTGATCCTCCTGGCCAAGGACGCGACCGGGTACCGCAACCTGTGCCGCCTCGTCACCGATGCGCATGTCGACGGCTACTACTACAAGCCGCGCATCGACCGTGAGCATCTCGCCCGCCACGCCGAGGGACTGATCGGGCTGTCGGCGTGCCTGGGCGGCGAGGTCGCCAAGGCGCTGGAGGTCGACGACCGCGAGCTGGCCCGCCAGGTCGCCGGCGAGTACGGCGACATCTTCGGCCCCGACGGCTTCTACCTCGAGCTCCAGGACCACGGCCTGCCCGAGCAGGCCCGGCTGAACGGCCAGCTGCTGCAGCTGTCCGGCGACACGGGGCTGCCGCTGGTCGTCACCAACGACCTGCACTACGTCCGCGCCGAGCAGTCCGACGCGCACGACGTCCTGCTCTGCGTCGGCACCGGCAACAACCTCGACACGCCCGGCCGGCTCAAGTTCGAGACCCACGAGTTCTACGTCAAGACGGCCGCCCAGATGGCCGACCTCTTCCCCGACCAGCGCGACGCGATCCTGACCACCCGACGGATCGCCGAGATGACCGACCTCGCCCTGCCGCTCGGCCACCTGCGCATCCCGCACTTCCCGGTGCCCGACGGCGAGACCGTCGAGTCGTGGCTGCGTTCGGAGTGCCAGGCCGGCCTCGCGCGGCGCTACGGGACCGTCACCCCGGAGCTCCAGGCGCGGCTCGACTACGAGCTCGGCGTCATCACCTCGATGGGCTACGCCGGCTACTTCCTCATCGTGGCGGACTTCATCCGGTTCGCCCGCGACGAGGGCATCCAGACGACGTGTCGCGGCTCGGCACCGGGCAGCATCGTGACCTACACGCTCGGGATCACCCCGGTCGATCCGATCCTCTACCAGCTCCCGTTCGAGCGGTTCCTCAACCCGGACCGGGTGACGATGCCCGACATCGACGTCGACTTCGAGGACGGGCGGCGGGACGAGGTGATCGCCTACGTCGGACGCAAGTACGGCCAGGACCACGTCGCCCAGATCATCACGTTCGGCACGATGCTCGCGCGGGCCGCCATCCGCGACGTCGGGCGGGTCCTCGGTCACAGCTACGGCGAGGTCGACCGGGTCGCGAAGGCCGTCCCGAACCAGCTCGGGATCAAGCTCGAGGAGGCGCTCCAGATCAGCCCCGCCCTGCGCGAGCAGGTCGACGCCGACCCGGGCGTCAAGCGGATCATCGACTTCGCGCAGCACCTCGAGGGCGTCGCCCGCAACGCCTCGACCCATGCCGCCGGCGTCGTCATCAGCCGCGAGCCCCTGACGGAGCTGATGCCGCTCCAGCAAGCGACCAACTCGGACTCGCTGATGACGCAGTACGAGATGCACGCCATCGAGGCGCTCGGGCTGCTCAAGTTCGACTTCCTGGGGCTGTCGAACCTGACGATCCTCCGCCAGGCGGTCGACCTCGTGCTCGAGAACCGAGGCGTGACCATCGACCTCGACACGATCCCGCTCGACGACGGCGCGACCTTCGAGCTACTCGCCTCGGGCGAGACGACCGGCATCTTCCAGCTCGAGTCGGCGGGCATGCGCCGCTACGTCCGCGAGCTGCGCCCGACGAGCGTGTACGACCTGGCGGCGATGGTGGCGCTCTACCGGCCCGGGCCGATGGACAACATCCCGGCCTACATCCGCCGCAAGCACGGGCAGGAGCCGGTGACCTACCTGCACCCGCTGCTCGAGCCCTACCTCGAGAAGACGTACGGGATCTTCGTGTACCAGGAGGACATCATGTCCGCGGCCGTGGCCCTCGGCGGGTTCAGCGGCCCGGAGGCGGACACCCTCGGGTATGCGATCCGCAAGAAGAAGTCGAGCGTCCTGCGGGCGCAGAAGGAGCGGTTCGTCAGCCAGGCCGCCGAGCGCGGCGTGCCAGCCGCCACGCATCGACGCGGTGTTCAAGGCGTTCGAGCCGTTCGAGCGCTACGGCTTCAACAAGGCCCACGCCACGTGCTACGGCCTGATCGCCTACCAGACCGCGTACATGAAGGCGAACCACACGGTCGACTACATGACGGCCGTGCTGACCGCGTTCCGTGCGAACGAGGAGAAGGTCGCCGCCGCTGTGGCCGAGTGCCGCCGCATGGGCATCGAGGTCCGACCGCCCGACGTCCATGCCAGCCACCTCGAGTTCACCGTCGAGGGCGACGCCATCCGCTTCGGCCTGCTGGCGGTCAAGAACGTCGGCCAGGGAGCGATCGAGTCGATCATCGCGGCACGCCAGGAAGGCGGCGAGTTCCGCTCGCTGACCGACTTCTGCACGCGCATCGACCTGCGGCTCGCCAACCGCAAGGTGCTCGAGGCGCTCATCAAGGTCGGCGCGCTGCGGGCGTTCGGCCACCCGGCGCAGCTGCTGCTGGGCCTCGATGACGCGATCGCCGCCGCGCAGGCGACCCAGCGCGACCGGATCACCGGCCAGACCTCGCTGTTCGACCTCGGGTGCGGCCGATGCCGACGCGTTCGAGCGACCGCTGCCGGCCGCGACCGAGGTGCCGGTCCGCGAGCGGCTGCGCTGGGAGAAGGAGCTGCTCGGCCTGTACCTGTCCGAACACCCGATGGGCGAGGTGGCCGAGCAGGTCGGGCGCTTCGTCAACGCCTACTCGGGCGACCTCAAGGACGAGACGCTGGACGGGCAGCGCGTGGTCATCGGCGGCATCGTGACCGGGATCCGCACGGTCATCACGAAGCGCCAGGAACCGATGGCGATCGTCACGCTCGAGGACCTGCAGGGCTCGATCGAGGTCGTGGTGTTCCCGCGGCTGTACGAGACGACGCGGCCGCTGCTCGCGCGACGGGGCGATCCTGCTCATCGCCGGCCGGGTCGACCACAAGGGCGAGGAGGTCTCGCTGCTCGCCGACCTCGTCGCCGACTGGGACGACGCCGCTACGCGCGGGCCCGAGGAGTTCGCCCGGGACGTGGCGGCGGGAGACCGCAGCGGCCGCAACGGGTCGTTCCGCCGGACGCCGGTGGCGGTCGGACCGGGACCGGCGACGGCCGCCGCGATGGCGCCGGTCGCCGCGCCGCCGGCGGCCTTCGTGTCGCCGCGACGCGAGGAAACCGACGGTCGGGCGCTGCCGCCCGATGCGATGCCCCGGATCCAGCCCGGCGAGCCGGTGCCGACCTACCTCGAGGCGCCGGGCGCGATCGGGCGCAACGGCGACGGCGACGTCGACGACGAGCCGGCGGTGCCCGACGAGGCCCGCGCCCGGATCGTCGGCGACGCGACGGCCGACGTGCCGGTCGCGGCCGGCCCCGAGGCCGTCCTCCACGTCCGGTTCGAGGACGGGGCGGGCAGCCGACCGGCTGATCCGGGCGATGGAGACGGTCAAGGTGCTGCTCCGCGATCGGCCGGGTGGGACGCGCGTGGTCCTCCACGTCCCGGCACCGGGTGGCGGGCAGGCACTGCCCATGGAGCTGCGCTGGGGCGTCGCCTACGACGCCGAGCTGCTCGCCGAGGTCCGTCGGCAGCTGGGCGACGGGCTGGTCGAGCTGCGCCTCGCGAGCGCCTGACGCGGGTCAGCCCGCCGGCTCGACCGCGATGACCACCGCCGACCACGGGCAGTACCGGTCGCCGGGGATGACGCCGGCCTCGACGTCGGATGGCAGCCCATCGCACTCCTCGATGGTCACGCTCGCGAACTCGATGTCGTTCGGATCGAGCGACCAGCCGTAGCCCTCGTTCACGCCGGTCTCGCGGATCACCCGGCCGTTGGGGATGCTGGGCACGTCCTCCCCGTCGAGGAGGCGCCGGGCGGTATCGATGTCGGCGGGCTCGGTCAGCAGCGCCTTGAAGCGCTCCTCGCCCGCCACCTCGAAGGTGACGACGACCGGGTCGTTCGCGCCGCTCGGGCCCTGGTCGCCGCAGCCCGCGGCGGCCAGGCACGCGGCGAGCGCGGTGAGTCGGATGACGGTCGTCGCGGACGACCGTCGGGTCATGTCCCTTCGGCGGCGCGCCGGACGGCCTGGACCGACGAGAGGCGCTCGTGGAACTCCGCGCGGACCAGGTTCACGGTGTCCGCCTCGAGGTCGAGCTCCTTCGCGATCTGGTTGAGGACCGCCGATTCCTCGGCCGAGATCGTGCTCGTTGGCCGCCCCGACGGCGAAGCACGCGCGCAGCACGCGGATCTTCTGCTCCTCGGTGGCGAGCCTGGCGAACTCGCGGGTCACGACGTAGTCCTCGGTCCCGCCGACGGTCCGGGCCTGCAGCTTGGCCATCTCGGTCACGAGGACCGCGGTCGGCTCGTCGAGGGCGCCGGGGGCCTGGAGCTCGCGTTCGATGACCGCGGTCTCCTCGGCACTGATGTCGAGGTCGGCCTGCGCGGCACGTGCCAGCGTGTATGCGGCCGATGCCACCAGGCGCGCCCGCTCCGGTGGCATCGCCTCGAGGCGGGCGACGATGCGGCGCACCGTCGCGGTCTCGCCCGCCGCTTCTGCTGCGTCGAAGGAGGCTGTTTCGAGGTCGGCGGCCCGCTCCTGCTCGGCGCCGGGACCGAAGATCCGTTTGAACATGCGCGGAAGTCTACGCTGTCGTGGTGCGGTTGCTCATCCGGGACGTGCTGACTCATCGACGGCGTCGGCGACGCGGCCCGGGTCGGCGTCGACGTGCTGATCGATGGCGAGCGGATCGTGGAGGTCGCCGACCACGACGTGCGTCGGCCGGGGACCGATGGCGAGACGGTCGTCGAAGGTGCCCGGCGGACCCTGCTCCCCGGTCTCATCGACGCGCACGCGCACTACACGTTCGACCCGACCGAGGGGTCGCTCCAGGCGATCGCGCGCCGGTCCGACGCCGAGATCCTCGCCACCGCCGCGGAGCACGCGACGCTGGCGCTCCGGGCCGGGGTCACGACCGCCCGGGGGGCGGGCTCGATCCGGAACCTCGAGGTCGTCCTGCGCGATCGGATCGCGGCAGGGGAGGTGATCGGGCCGCGCCTGGTCGTGGCCGGCACGGCCGTGGGGTGCGTCGGCGGCCACGGGTCCGCGTTCGGACTGGAGGCGGACGGCCGCGACGCGCTTGCGGACGCGACCCGACGGGTCGTCGAGGACGGAGCCGATGTCGTGAAGGTCGTGGCGTCCGAGGCGGCGATGCTGACGACGACCGGCCTGCCGCCCGGCGCGATGGTCCACGGGGCGCCGGAGCTGACCGAGGCCGAGCTGCGCGCGATCGTCGCGACTGCCGGGGACCTCGGGCGGCGCGTCATGTGCCACGCCCAGGACGGCGAATCGGTTCGCCGCTCAGCCGTGGCCGGCGTCGCATCGGTGGAGCACGCATGGCTCGCCGACGAGGCGGCGATCGAGGTCGTGGCGCGGTCGGGCGCCTGGCTCGTGCCGACGCTCGTCGTGACCGACGTGAACCGAACGTTGCCCGGCCTGACACCGGTCCAGCGCGAGCGGCAGGACCTCATCGAGCGGACCCACCGGGCGTCGACGGAGGCCGCCGTCCGGATGGGCGTGCCTCTGGCGACCGGCACCGACACGGGCGAGGTCGGCGTCACGGCCGACATGGTCTCGCGGGAGATCGCCCTGCTGGCCGATCACGGCCTGCCGGCGATGGCGGCGATCCGTGCGGCGACGTCGTCGGCGGCGAGGCTGCTGGGGCTCGAGGCCGAGGTCGGGTCGATCGAGCCCGGCAAGCTGGCCGACCTCGTCCTGGTCGACGGCGATCCGCTGGCTGACCTGGCCGTGCTCCGGCGACCTGTGGCCGTATGGCGGGGCGGGACGCTCGTCAGCGCTTGAGCATGTCCGGCACGGCCGGCTCGGGGCCGTGCCAGCGCTCGATCTCCTCGGTCGCGAACCGCCCGTAGTAGTTGATGAAGTGGCCGCCGTGGTCGCGCATCGACCTGACCGCACCGGCCTTTCGCTGGTCGCCCCGAACCCGGGCCATGACGACGGCCCCGCCGGCCCGGATGGCCGCGTCGTACCAGGCCATGTCGGGGAGCTGGTCCATCACCGTGAACGACACGATCCGGCGCAGCCGGGCGACCAGGCCGTGCACGGCCCCGGTCGGGTCGAAGCGGGACGCGCCCTCCTCGCCACGCAGGACCGTGATGTCACGGTCCGGGATGCCTGCGGCCTTCAGCTCGGCCGCGACCTCGGCCGCCTGCCCGGCGTCCGGGAAGGCGGCCAGCAGCGAGTCGATCGGGTAGCCGATGAACCGCGCGGGCGATCGACCGCTGGTCGTCATCGCCCGAGGATAGGCCTCGTCTATAGTGATGTGCCCGCGGCGGTGCTGGAATTGGCATACAGGGCAGACTCAAACTCTGCTGCCCGCAAGGGCTTGTGGGTTCGAGTCCCACCCGCCGTACCACGACCCCCGTCGGCAGCCCGGTAGCATGGCGCCATGCGTGAGCTGGCGCCAGGACTCTGGCACTGGCATGCACCGCACCCGGAGTGGACGTCGGACGAGCCGTGGCCGCAGGAGGTCTCGTCGTACGCGATCGACGACGGCGTCCGGCTGCTGCTCTTCGACCCGCTGGCCGTGCCCGACGACGTGCTGGAGCTGGCGACGGAGCGCAAGCCGGTGATCGTGCTCACGGCGCCCTGGCACGAACGCGACGCGCAGCGGCTCGTCGAGCGCCTCGGCGCGCCGGTGTTCGCGCCCCCGCCGGACACCGCGGCCGACCTCATCCAGAAGTTCGGCATCACGTCCGACCAGGCGGCCGGCGGCAGCCCCGATCTGGCCTGGCTCGCCTCGGGGGAGAGGCCACCCCGCGTCGCGGCCGGTGATCGGCTGCCGCTCGGGATCGAAGCGTTCCTCGGGCGAGAGCACAACGACCTCGTCCTCTGGGTCGAAGGTCGCCGGGCACTGGTCTGCGGCGACACGCTCGTCGACTTCGGTGGCGGCTTCGCGATGAACGAGTGGCTGCGCGGGGGTGTGACACGGGACGAGGTCAGGGAGCGCCTGCGGCCGCTCCTCGATCTGCCGGTCGAGTTCGTGCTCCCGGCGCACGGCACACCGACCGACCGCAGCGCCCTCGAGCGCGCCCTGGCCTGACCGCGCGCCTCGTCCGGCGAGCGCGGCACCGACCGATCCGGAACCGCTGACCGTGCCGCCGCGTCTGGCGGCCGATGCTAGACTCCCCCCGCCTCACGTCAGCCAGCATCGCCGTCCGGAGGGACCCACCGACCGTGGAGGACCTTCGCTCGACGACGGTCCCCGACGACCCCGTCCAGCGCCGCGACCTCATCCTCATCGAGCGAGCCCGGTCCGGGGACCTCGACGCGTTCAACGACCTCGTCACGCTCTACCAGGACGCGCTGTTCGCCCTGGTCGTGCGGATGGTGCCCGATCGGGACCAGGCCTCGGACGCGGTCCAGGAGGCGTTCTTCTCGGCGTACCGCAACCTCGGCTCGTTCCGGGGCGGCAGCGTCAAGTCGTGGCTCAACCGGATCTGCGTGAACGCGGCGATGGACACCCAGCGGGCCCGCAAGCGCCGGCCGGTGCAGCCCTACCCGGAACTCGAGGACGAGGCCTGGCAGCCGCGGGCCGGTGACGAGGCGGATCCGGAGCGGATCGCGATGCAGGGCGAGCGGAGCCGCGTGCTCGCGGCGGCGTTGGCGCGCATCACCGACGACCAGCGCACCGCGATCGTGCTGTACGACGTCGAGGGCTACGACTACGGCGAGATCGCCGAGATGACGGGCGTCTCGCTCGGGACGGTCAAGTCCCGGATCCATCGCGGCCGGCTGGCGCTGCGCGATCTCCTCATCGATCGCATGGAGCTGTTCCGTGGCTGAGCGCGTGTCGCATGCCCGCCACGACCGGTTCGCGGTCGCTGCAGCCGTCGGCGGCAGCCTCCTCCCCGAAAGCGCGCGCAGCTGTCCGGCCTGCGGCACCCTCCACGGGGATCTCCTCGCGATCCGGACGGCCATCCGCCACGCGTGGTTCCCGTCCAGGCCGCGGGACCTGCGCCTCACCGACGCCGCCGATGCGCGACGCCGGCCAGCCGGCTGGTGGCGACGCCTCATCGATGCCGTCGGGACACCGCGCGACACCGTGACCGCGGCCGCTGGCCCTGAGCTTCACGGGCCTCGGACTGGCCGGTCTCCTGCTGACGGCAGTCCCGGTCGGCTCATCGGGGGCCGCGACGAGTGAGGCGACCGCCCCGGTCGACATGCACACGGTGTCTGTGGCGGGCGGGACAGCGGGCCCGGATCGCGGATCCGAGCCAAAGGCCCCGGAGCAGGGGGATGCACACCTCGTCGTCTTGTCGGTCGGGCTGCTGGGGACCGGTGGAGGCATCGTCGTGCTTCGCCGTCGCGCCGCGGGCCGTGCACGAGCGATGCGATGATGCCGCGACGCACCACACGGAACCGTGCGTGCGGCGAGGTCGTCTGAGGGCCATATGAACGAACCCGTCCCCACGACGCCAGCCGCGCACGCGATGCACGACGCCGCGCTCGTCGCGGCGCTTGCCGCGCGACCGGCCGACCTGTCCGACTCTGAGCACGCCGGCGCGCGCGATCTAGTGGAGACCTGCACTGGCTGCGCCGACCTCCTCGCCGACCTGCTGACCCTGCAGGTGGCGCTGCCCGCGACGTCGACCCCGCGCCGACCTCGCGACTTCACCCTCACGGCGAACGACGCCGATCGTCTTCGCGGTGGCTGGCGCCGGATGCTCGGGTTCGTCGGGTCCGCACGCGACGGGTTCACCCGGCCGCTGGCTGCCGGGCTTACGACGCTCGGGCTGGTCGGGCTGCTCGTGGCGACCGTCCCCGCGATCGCCATCAGCGGTGGCGCGACGACGCTGTCGACCGTCGGCGCGGCGATCCCGAACGGCGCGGCCGGCGCAGCGCCGGCCCCCGCGGAGGCGGCGTCCGCGGCGCCATCCATGGAAGCGGCCACGGGCTCGGATCGGGTCGCGGCCCAGGCCGAGCCCGACGCCAGCAAGCTCGACCAGGAAGGCACGTTCAGCGGCGCCGCCGAGCTCGGATCGAGCGGCGAACGCGACGTGGCCGGCGATGCCGGCATCGCGATCCGGAGTGACGCATCCGGCCTGTCGGTCCTGTTCGTGGTGGCCGGCGTCATGCTCATCGCCGGCTTGGGCCTGTTCCTGCTCCGCTGGAGCGCGCGCCGCCTGACCTGACGCGGCCGCATCGAGGTCCGCCGCTACACTTGGTGACGTGCCCACCGAACGCCTGATGCTGCTGGACGGCTACGGGCTGGTCTACCGCGGCTACTTCGCCCTGCCACCCCTCACCACGTCCAAGGGCGAGCTGGTGAACGGCGTCTTCGGGTTCGCCAGCATCGTCCTGCGGGGCATCCAGGATCTCCAGCCCGACTACCTGGCGGTCTCGTTCGACCTGCCGGGGCCGACCTTCCGGCACGAGCAGTACGCCGACTACAAGGCGACCCGCGTGAAGATGCCCGACGACCTGCGCGACCAGTTCCCCAAGGTCCGCGAGGTCGTGAAGGCGCTCCGTATCCCGGTCTACGAGATGGCCGGCTACGAGGCCGACGACGTCATCGGGACGATCACCCAGCAGCTCGACCCGCGCGATGACCTCGAGACCACGATCGTGACCGTCGACCTCGACATGCTCCAGCTGGTCACGCCCCGGGTCCGGCTGATGACCACCCGTTCCGGCGTCGAGAACACGGTCATGTACGACGTGGCGAGGATCGACGAGCGGTTCGGGCTGCGGCCGGACCAGATGATCGACTACAAGGCGCTCAAGGGCGACCCGACCGACAACATCCCGGGCGTGCCCGGCGTCGGCGAGAAGACCGCGGCCAAGCTGATCCGCGAGTTCGACGACCTCGACACGCTGTTCGTGCGGCTGGACGACGTCACGCCCGAGAAGCTGCGCGACAAGCTGCGCGATCACCACGACCAGATCCTGATGGGTCGTGAGCTGTCGACGATCGTCCGCGACCTGCCGGTCGAGATCGATCTCGAGGCGGCGCGGCTGGGCGACTACGACCGCGACACCGTCGTCCGACTGTTCCGCGAATACGAGTTCCGCACGCTCATCGAGCGGTTGCCGCCGATGGCCGGCGAGAGTGCGGAGGAGCGGACGGAGCGGCTGAAGTCGGTCGCCGAGAGCGGCTACGTCCCCGCGGCCCGCGTCGCCGGACGGCCGGAGGGTTGGGGTCCTGGCCGGGCGAGCGGTCGTCCGACGACCACGGAGCTGCAGCTTCGCCTCGACTTCGACGCGGTGACACCGCCGTCCGACGGCGCCACCCCCTCGGCACCCGGTGAGCCGTTCGAGCCGATGGACGATCTCCCCGCGGCGCTCGCCGCGGCGATCGTCGACCCCGGCCGCATCGAGATCGTGGACGAGGCCGGCGTGGCGGGTCTGGAGCCATGGCTCACGGTACAACCCGCGATCGGCGTCGCGCTCGTCGCCGACGATCCCCGACCGCGCCGTGGCACGCCGCTGGCACTGGCGGTCGTCGGGACCGACGGCCGGGCCGTGGCGGCGGATGGCGCCGCGGCGGCCGACGCGCTTCGCCACCTGCTCGAGCGCCTCCGGATCCCGCTCGTCGGGCCACGAGGTCAAGCCTGTCCTCGTCGCGGGGTTCGCGGAGTCGCCGGCGGCGGACCCGCTGACGGTCGCGTTCGACACGCAGATCGCGGCGTACATCCTCAACGCGGCGCTGCGCAGCCAGACGATCGCGGACATCGTGGCCGAGCACCTCGACCAGATCCTGCCGCCCGCCACCGAGCTCCCGGCGACCGCCCGGGCGGGTCTCGAGGCGCTCTCGGCGCTGGCCGTGCGCGAGCCGCTCGAGCGACAACTCCATGAGATCGAGGGCCTGGAGCGGCTCTTCCGCGAGGTCGAGGTGCCGCTGATCCCGGTGCTCGCCCGGATCGAGGCGACCGGGGTGGCGCTCGACCGAGAGGCCCTGGCCGTGCTCGACCGCGAGTTCAGGGCGGAGATCGCGCGCCTCGAGACGGAGATCTATACCGACGTCGGCCACGAGTTCAACCTCGGCAGCCCCAAGCAGCTCGAGCAGGTGCTGTTCTTCGAGCTGAACCTGCCCAAGGGTCGCAAGACGAAGACCGGCTATTCGACCGATGCGTCGGTGCTCGAGGAGCTCCGCCCGGCCCACCCGATGGTCGACAAGCTGCTCGAATGGCGGGTCTACACGAAGCTCCGGTCGACCTACGTGGAGGCCCTGCCGAACCTCATGGCCGACGACGGTCGCCTGCACACCACGTTCCACCAGGCCGTGGCCGCGACGGGCCGCCTGTCGTCGTCCGACCCGAACCTCCAGAACATCCCGATCCGGACCGAGCTCGGTCGCAGGATCCGGCGCGCGTTCGTAGCCGGCGAGCCCGGCCTCGTGCTGCTCGCCGCCGACTACTCGCAGATCGAGCTGCGCATCCTTGCCCACGTGTCGGGTGACGAGCATCTCAAGGACGCCTTCGCGCGCAACGCGGACATCCATCGCGAGACCGCCGCCCGCGTGCTCGGCAAGGCCCCCGAGGACATCACCCACGCCGAGCGCTCGATGGCGAAGATGGTCAACTTCGGCCTGGCCTACGGCATGAGCGACTTCGGGCTGGCGACCCGCGCGAACATCTCGCGCCAGGAGGCTCAGTCGTTCATCAACAGCTACTTCACGGCCTATTCCGGGATCAGCTACTACATGATGGCGATCAAGGACCAGGCCCAGGACCAGGGCTTCGTCGAGACCCTGCTCGGCCGCAAGCGCCAGATCCCCGAGCTGCGCGCGTCCAACCCCGCGCTGCGCGGTGCGGGCGAGCGGATGGCGATCAACATGCCGATCCAGGGCACCGCCGCCGACATCCAGAAGATCGCGATGATCCGCACCGACGCGCGCGTCCGCGAGTCGGGCCTGCATGCCCGCCTGCTGCTGTCCGTCCACGACGAGCTGCTGTTCGAGACGCCGCGCGACGAGGTCGAGGCGCTCGCCACGATCGTGCGCGAGACGATGGAGGGGGCACTGCCGTTGTCGGTGCCGCTGGTGGTCGACGTCAAGGTCGGCGACGACTGGGAGTCGATGACGCCGCTGACCCGCGAGGACGCGATCGCCGCCGAGGCCGACGAGCTGCCGCTCGAGGCACCGGTCGCCCCGCTCGCCTCCTAGGTCCGCGATGCCCGAGCTTCCCGAGGTCGAGACCGTCGCGCGCGACCTCCGCCCGCGCCTCGTGGGCGCGACGATCGTCGGCGCTCGCACGAACTGGGTCCGGACGCTCCGGTCGCAGGATCCGGTCGCCTTCGCCGACGGGCTGGCCGGTCGGTCGGTCACGGCCGTCGGACGGCGAGGCAAGCAGATCGTCGTCGAGCTGGGCGGGGATGCCGCATTGACCATCCACCTGAAGATGACCGGTCAGCTCTTCGTCGTCCCGGGCAGGAGCGCCGAGGACCCCTACGTCCGGGTGGTCCTGGAGCTGGCCGACGGTCGGGAGCTGCGCTTCCGCGACATCCGCAAGTTCGGCGGATCGGGCTGTATGGGCGCGATCCGCTGACCGGCGAGCTGGTCGAGGACGCCGGCGGTGCGGCGGTCTTCGCGGCGGTCGGCCCAGAGCCGCTCGACGATGCCTACACGGTGCAAGGACTTCCGGCGACTGATCCGCCGGCGCAAGGGCCGGCTCAAGCCGCTGCTCACCGACCAGTCGTTCGTGGCGGGCGTCGGGAACATCTATGCCGACGAGGCGCTGTGGCGCGCCCGGCTCCACCCGCTGCGCTCGGCGCCGTCGCTGCGGCCGCCGGACGAGCGGCCGCCTGTACCAGGCGATCCGTGCCGTCCTCGGCGAGGCGGTCGAGCGTCGCGGCTCGTCGATCGACGACTACACCGCCCCGGACGGCGACGGCTCGATGCAGGAGCGGCTCGACGTCTACCAGCGGACCGGCGAGCCGTGCCGGCGCTGCGGCCATCCGATCAAGCGGATCGTGGTCGGCGCCCGGTCGACCCACTTCTGCTCGTGGTGCCAGCGGCTGTCCGCCGCCGACCGCCGATCGTCGCGGGCCGTCCTCCGGTCGATGACCGGCGGTGGGGTCCGGCGCGGCCGCCGCTGGACCGAGCTCGACTCCGGCGACCAAGCCGGTGCCGATGCGATCGCCCGTACCGAGCGCACGCGACGCGCCGCGGCCAGCCGTCGTGCCGCGGCCCGCGCCGCGGTGGCCGAGGCCGACGCCTGATGTCGATCCTGCGGCTCGCCGGCGTGACGCGCGAGATCGGCGTGTTCATCGATCCTCGACTCGATCGATGCGGCGATCGCGCTCGGCGACCGGATCGGCCTGGTCGGACCCAACGGCGCCGGCAAGACGACGCTGCTGCGCATCGCGGTCGGCCGCGATGAGCCCGACCATGGCACGGTCTCGCGCAAGCGCAACCTGTCGATCGGCCTGCTGGCACAGGAGGCGCACCTCGATGCGACCTTCATGGCCGCTCCGGACCTGCGGACGGCCGTGCGCGCCGGCGCGGCCCACCTCGAGACGATGGCGGCGGAGCTGGCCGATCACGAGCACGGCGGCCGCGCCACGGAGCCCGCCTACGCCGACCTCCAGCACCGTTTCGAGGTGCTTGGCGGGTACACGCTCGACCAACGGGTCGACAGCGCCCTGAGCGGCCTCGGCTTCGCGACGGACGAGTGGGCGAAGCCACCGACGGCCCTGTCCGGCGGCGAGCAGACCCGCGCGGCCTGGCCCGGCTCGTCATCGCCGATCCCGACCTGCTCCTGCTCGACGAGCCGACCAACCACCTCGACCTCGATGCCCTCGAATGGCTCGAGGAGCATCTCCGTCGGCGGAGTGGCTCGTTGCTCGTCGCCTCGCACGACCGCGCCTTCCTCGACGCCACCGTGACCCGCGTCTGGGAGCTGCGCGACCGGCAGCTGACGGCATTCCGCGGGCGACTACAGCGCGTATCGGCGCCAGCGCGAGGAGCGCGATGTCCGGGCGGTCAAGGAGGTCGGGACCCAGGCCGACCAGATCGAGCGCGAACGCGAGCTCGTCCAGCGCTACCGGAGTCACCGCAAGTTCAACAAGATGCACGAGCACGAGGCGCGCCTCGAGCGCCTGCTCGCGGAGCGGCGGGAGGCGCCCAAAACGGGCCGTCGATTGACGCTGCCGCAGACGGCGCTGGTCGGCGCGGGACCGGCCCGCTCGGGCGAGATCGTCGTCCGCGTGGAGGAGGTCGCGGTCGGCTACCTGCCCGGCCGCGGTGCGGTCGACCCCGACGGCCGGCCTGCCACAGCGCCCCACCTGGTCGCCCGGGCTCCGTTCCTGGCGGCCCAGCGCGGCGACCGGATCGGCATCGTCGGACCGAACGGTGCGGGCAAGACCACGCTCCTGCGCACGATCGCCGGGGAACTTCCGCCGCTCGACGGCGCGATCAGCTTCGGCAACGCCGTCCAGATCGGCTATCTCGCCCAGCTGCGCCGAGGCGCGATCGCCGGCGAGACCGTGCTCGACGCGCTGCTCGGCACGATCCCGGTCACGCCCGGCGAGGCGCGCTCGTACCTCGCCCGGTTCCTGTTCCGCGGCGACGACGTGCTCAAGGAGGTGCGCATGCTGTCGGGCGGCGAGCGCTCGCGGCTCGAGCTGGCCCTGCTCGGCATCCAGCCGTCCAACCTGCTGCTCCTCGACGAGCCGACCAACCACCTCGACATCCCGGCCCGCGAGGCGATCGAGGCGTTCATGCGCGAGTCGCCGGCGACGCTGCTGGTCGTGTCCCACGACCGGCGGCTGCTCGAGACCGTGTGCGACCGGCTCTGGGTCGTCGACGACGGGCTGGCCGTCGCGTTCGACGGCGGGTACCGGGCGTGGCGGGCCGCGGTCGCCGATGGCTGGACCACGCAGCGCGGCAAAGGCCGCGCGCCGACACCGACGCCGGCCGGCCCCGGACGCCATCGGCGTCACCGCCGGCGGCAAGCGGACCGCGCGCGGCGCCCGCGCCGGCGGGCGCGGCCAGGCTCTCGAAGGACGCGTATCGCAGGCAGAAGGCTGCGCTCGACGCCGAGCTGACCCGGCTGGGCCTGCGCAAGAACCACCTCGAGCTCGCGATGGGCGACCCGAGCGTGGCCGCCAACTTCGTCGAGCTGCGCCGCGTCACGAGCGAGCTGGCCGACGTCAGCCAGGCGCTGGCGGTCGCCGAGGACGCCTGGCTCGAGCTCGAGGATCGCGCGCCATGACGATCCGTATCGGGCTCACCGGACCCATCGGCTGCGGCAAGTCGACCGTCGCGCACTGGCTCGGCGAGCGGCTCGGCGTCGTGGTGGTCGACGCCGACCACGAGGCGCGGCTCGTGCTGGCGCCGGGAACGCCCGAGGTCGAGGCGGTCTACGCGCGATTCGGTGCGACCCTCCGTCGGCCGAACGGCGAGCTCGATCGCGCCGAGCCTCGGGCGCCTCGTGTTCGCCGACCCGGCGGCGCTGCACGACCTCGAGGCGATCGTCCATCCGGCCGTCCGACCGCGGATCACTGGCCGCGATCGACCGCGCCGAGGCCACCGGCGCCCGTGCGGTCGTCATCGAGGCGATCAAGCTCGTCGAGGGCGGGCTGGCCGAGCTGTGCGACGAGGTCTGGCTGGTGACCTGCGACCCGACCGTCCAGCTGGAGCGACTCGTCGGCCGGGGCGACCCGCCAGCCGACGCGCGACCGACGGATCGACGCCCAGGGCGACATCCGTGACCGCCTCGCCGGATCGGCGACGCGGACCATCGACACGTCCGGTGACCCCGACGCGGTTCGCGCGGCGGTCGACCGCGCGTTCGACGGATCGCTCAGTCGGACAGCTTGAGGACGTACGAGCCGAGGTAGCGCGGACAGTCGTTGCTGGCACAGCTCGTGACGCGCAGGCGCGCGCTCGTGAACGAGCTCAGGAAGTAGCCGCGGACATGCTTGTTCGACCCGCCGCTGGCGCTCGTCACGTGGAACATCGCCCAGCCCATGAAGTTGCCGTTGTTGTCGACCACCGCGACCGGCATGTCCTGTCCGCTCAGGTGCGTGTCGACGTCGCCGTACAGCGCGGTGTGGTTGCCGTTGTTGTGCTGGCCGATGTATTCGCCGTACTCGAGCGTCTTGTTGATGACGACGTCGCCGCTGATGATGTCACCAACCTGGCTCGTGTTGACGTTGCCGGTCCCGTAGTTGGTCCAGGCGATAGTCGAGGTCGCTGACCGGCACGTCGCCGTTGCCTTCGCCGAAGTCCGTGTCGGTCTGGTATTTGGGCGTCCCGTCGTCCTCGAACGCACCGATCGAGAAGATGAACGGGCCGGCGCCCTGGGCGCTGTCCGGGAAGCCCGCCAGCGCGGACGCGGTCGTCGACACTGACCAGTTGGGCATGCCGAGCAGCGTGAGAAACGTGTTCGGGTGTGGCGCAGCGACGCCGACGGTCACCTGGACGCCATTGCTGGTATCGATCCCGACGGCGACGCTGGTGCCGCCCAGGCCCGTGACGTAGCCGTTGTCCGTCGCGACCGACTCGGCCCGGGCGACCGCCAGCGGCTCGTTGCCGTTGATGAGGTAGTCGTTCGCCGCGGCGAGCGCGGCCAGGTCGGCGGCGATCTGCTGGTCGCGGCGCTGGGCGAATGTGCCGCCCGCGTCGACCGCGAGCCCGGCGACCGACACGAGCACGAACATCGAGAGGATGAAGACGACGAAGACCTGCCCGCTCTCGTCGGAGATACGACGCGACCCGCGGGACCGGTCGGTGGAGCTCGTGGATGTCATTGGATCTCCGCGCTGCTGGACGACGAAAGGACGAAGGGGCCGAGGCCGGCCAGGAATGGGACCGCCGGCCGGAAGGTGGTCGATGTCGTGACCCGGACCCAGTCGCCGGGCTGACAGGCATCCGCTTGCGTAGCGCCGGCGATATCAACGCATTCGTAGGTCGGTGTCCCGAGACCCGGCACCATGCCGCGTTGCGTCGCGACCATGGCCACGGTCTCGGCGCTGGCGCCGAGCGCACCGGTCCCCGGGTAGACGCTCGTCTCGCGCGCGATCTCTCGCGCCGCCTGCGAGACGCCGTTGAACATGAACACGCCGCGGGCAAGGTCGACGATGCCGACGAACAGCATGAGGAAGACGATGATCGCCATCGAGAACTCGACGAGCGTCTGCCCGTCGCGGCCCGTGGCTCGACGCCTCACGGGGTGACCGTCACGGTGCGGGATCGCGAGGCCGAACCACCGGAATTCGAGACGACCAGCGTGATCGTGAATGTGCCTTGCGATTGGTATTGATGCACGGGGTTCTGCAGGGTCGACGTCGACGATGAGCCGGCGCCGTCACCGAAGTTCCACGACCAGGTCAGCGGGCACGCTGGGGTCGTCGTCGACAGGTCGGTGAACTGGAAGTCGGTCTTCTTCTTCTTACCCGTCCCCGGCGCGAACGAGAAGTCGGCCGTGGCGGGAAGCAGATCGGCGTCGGCGAGGGAGTCGGCGTCGGCGAGGGAGTCGGCGTCGGCGTGGCCGATGGGTCGGGGGTTCCGGTCGGCGTCGGCGAGGGAGTCGGTGTCGGGGTGGGCGTCGGGGTGGGCGTCGGGGTCGGCGAACCGGACGGGGCCGTGATGATCGGTTGCACCGCCATCTGTGCCGTGGCGGTCGAGCTCAGGTCGATGGTCTGGCCGCCGAAGAACGTGCCGAGGAACGGCGTGATGAGCGTGAACTCGCCCTCCACGGTGACACGGATGACATTGCCGAACGCCTCGACACATGGGCTCGGGTCGCACGCCACGGCGACGTCCGCCGGCGCGATCGACAAGAGCGAGTCGTTCGATTCGGTCGCGACCGCACACATGATCCGGTTCGTGAGGCGATCGCATGCGGCGCCGGGGATGTAGGACGTCGGATGGCGGGCCCCCTCGAGCGCGCCGGCCCGCGCCGCGTTGGTGATCACGATCCGCGAGTGGAACATGCGGCCGAGATCGCCTGCCGTCGCGAGGAACAGCAGCAGGATCGGCAGGATCAGGGCGAGCTCGACGATGCTCTGTCCGCGCGTCCGCGGGCCGCCGGTTCGCCAGGGTCGTCTCATCAGATCGGTTCGGAGTCCAGCACGGCACAGGCCATCCGCATCGGCCCGGGCATCTCGACCGAATGTAGGTCGCAGACCGACCCGCGATAAGCGGGGTGCCGTGGGCAGTTCGTACCGGCGCGCACCGGCAGGTGGTCCCGCCGATCGGTGCGGACGGCCGACACGGACAGCCGCTACGGGGCCGGCGACGCGGACGGAGCGGTGGACGGCGAGGCTGCGGGCGCCGTGGCGAGGGTCTCGGCCGGGGTCGGCGTCTGGAGCGGTCCGCGGCCAGCGGGATACGCCTCGGGGACGGGCAGTCCGTACTTCTCGATGATGCGGTTCGTGGTCTCGCCGAGCCGTTCGGCGTCGACGGCACGGGTGTCCTCGTCGGGACGGAGCGCCAGGCTGAAGTCGCGTTGCCGGTCGCCTGGAGGTGGGCGATCTCCTCGGCGATCGAGACTGGCGCGCGGACGACGTAGAACGCATCCTTGCGCGCCAGGATGATCATGTCCTGATAGGTGATCTTGGTCGAACGGTCCGGGTAGAAGCGGCCGGCCGCGGCCAGTTCGCTGGGGCACGCTGACGATCGCTGTCACGAAGACATCGACCGACTGACCGGGCTCGAGCAGGCCGCCGACCGCCGAGTCGTCGGCGACCGTGAGCGAGATCGCCCGCCAGTGCTCGCGAGTCCGGGCGTGATCGACTCGTCGGGGCCGAGGATCGAGAACTGACCACCCTCGGCGGACGAGGCGAGCATGTTGGTGGTGATGAGCTGGCCCTGCAGGATCGACACGACCGGGATCCGGCCGATGACCTGCGCCGGGTCGGCGACGACGCCATTCGCGTTGGTCGGGTCGAGCGGCACCTCCGGACCTCGACGTCGGCCGCCTCGACTGCCTCGCGCGCCGGGATGACCTGGATGGCGACGACTGCCGGCACCTTCTGCGCAGCCGCCGCCTGCCCGGCCTGCTGCTGCGCCTGGTTGATCAGGAAGAAGGCCGCGCCACCAGCGACGACGGCGAGGATCACGCCGAGGGCGATGAGCCATCGACCGCGGTGGTCGTCTCGGAATTCCGATCCAGAGGCCTCCAGTGCGTGACGTTGTTGCGGGCAGGGGTGGGACAGGTCGAATCGCGACTGCCGTCGAGGTCCGGGTCGAGTGTCGGTGCTCAGCGGTGCGGAGAGGTATGGCCCGGTGGTCCCAGTACGCACCACCCGCACGTCACTCCCGCGACGCCCGTCGGCAGGTCGGTGAACCGAACATCCGTTCAGTGTCGTCGATCGCCCATCCGCTACACTGGCGAGGTGCCCGACTTCGACCTCGTCGCCCCGTTCGAGCCGACGGGCGACCAGCCCGCGGCCATCGAGCGGCTGACCGACGGCCTCGCCCGTGGCCTGCAGCCACCAGGTGCTGCTCGGCGCGACCGGCACCGGCAAGACCGCGACGCTCGCCTGGACCATCGCGAAGCACAACAAGCCGACGCTGGTCCTGGCCCACAACAAGACGCTCGCCGCCCAGCTGTACGCGGAGTTCCGCGAGTTCTTCCCGAACAACGCGGTCGAGTACTTCGTCAGCTACTTCGACTACTACCAGCCCGAGGCGTACCTGCCCCGCAGCGACACCTACATCGAGAAGGACTCGTCGCGCAACGACGAGATCGACCGGCTGCGCCATGCCGCGACGCACGCGCTGTTCGAGCGGCGCGACGTGATCATCGTCGCCAGCGTGTCGTGCATCTACGGCCTCGGCGCGCCGGTCGACTACGGCGCGACCGTCCTCAAGCTGCGGACCGGCGGCAAGTACCGGCGCGACGCGGTCCTCCGCCACCTCGTCGACCTCCAGTACCAGCGCAACGACCAGGCGCTCGGTCGCGCCCGGTTCCGGGTCCGCGGCGACACGCTCGAGCTCCAGCCGGCGTCGGAGGAGTTCGTCGTCCGGGTCGAGTTCTTCGGCGACGAGGTCGAGCGCATCACCGAGCTCGACCCGCTGACCGGCGAGCTGCTCGCCGAGCGCACGCGAGACCAACGTCTACCCGGCGACCCACTTCGTGACGCCCGGCCGACAAGCTGCGCGAGGCCATCGTCGACATCGAGGCCGAGATGGAGGTCCGCGTCGGCGAGCTCGAGGCCGAGGGCCGGGCGCTCGAGGCAGCCCGGCTGCGCCAGCGCACGACGTTCGACCTGGAGATGCTCCGCGAGCTCGGCTACTGCTCGGGCGTCGAGAACTACTCGCGCCATCTCGCCCGCCGCGAGGCCGGGTCGCGGCCGTGGACGCTGCTCGACTACTTCCCGCCGGACTGGCTGCTCGTCGTCGACGAATCGCACATGACGATCCCGCAGGTCGTCGGCATGTACAAGAACGACCGGACCCGCAAGGAGATCCTCGTCGACTTCGGGTTCCGCCTGCCGTCGGCGCTCGACAACCGGCCGCTGACGTTCGAGGAGTTCGAGGCGCACGGTCAACCAGGCCATCTACATGAGCGCGACGCCCGGGCCGTACGAGCTCGAGCGCAGCAAGGGCCAGATCGTCCAGCAGCTCATCCGGCCGACCGGCATCGTCGACCCGCCCGTGACCGTCAAGCCGACCGAGGGCCAGATCGACGACCTGCTCGAGGAGGTCCGGACGCGGGTCGAGCGCGGCGAGCGGGCGCTGGTCACGACGCTGACCAAGAAGATGGCCGAGGACCTGACCGACTACCTCAAGGAGCTCGGGCGTCAAGGTCCAGTACCTCCACAGCGAGGTCGACACGCTCGAGCGGGTCGCGATCCTGCGCGACCTGCGCCTCGGCGTGTTCGACGTCCTGGTCGGCATCAACCTGCTGCGCGAGGGCATCGACCTGCCCGAGGTGACCCTCGTCGCGATCCTCGACGCCGACAAGGAGGGCTTCCTGCGCTCGGCCTGGTCGCTCATCCAGATGATCGGGCGCGCCGCCCGGAACATCGGCGGCGAGGTGATCATGTACGCCGACAGGGTCACCGAGTCGATGCAGGTCGCGATCGACGAGACCGACCGGCGGCGGGCCGTCCAGGACGCCTACAACGTCGAGAAGGGCATCGAGCCGACGACGATCGTCAAGGGCATCCACGACCTGAACCAGCGGCTGCGCGCCGTGGCCGAGTCGACCGTCGTCTACACCTCCGAACGCGAGGGCGGCCGGCCGTTCGACGAGGCCGACCGGGTCAAGGTCGAGGCGCTCGTCAGCCGGATGGAGGCGGAGATGCGAGGCGCGGCCAAGGAGCTCGAGTTCGAGCGAGCGGCGGCGCTCCGGGACGAGATCCAGCAGGTCCGCCTGCGCGTGCTCGAGCAGGACGCGTCGGTGACGGTGGCGCGGGCCGCCGAGCGTGCCGCCGGTGCCGCGGCCGCGACCGGTCTGACCGGTGCCGCCGATCGGGCCCGCGGTCGCCGGCGGCGGAGGAGGCGGCCACGGCCGCTCCGCTCCTCGAGGTGACCAGCGTGACCGTGCTGCCCGCCGAGGAGGAGCCGGGCGTGACGGAGGAGCCGAGCGGCGAGCCGGACGGCGAGGGGACCGCCTCGGACTGGCTGCCGGGCATCCGCGACGAGCACGAGGACGACGGCGGCTGGCAGGCGCGCTGGCTCGACCGGCCGACCTGGGATCGGACGGTCACGCCGAACATCCGCCACCGCACCGGGCAGCGCCCGGCGCGTTCGGGTCGCCGCCGCAGGCTGACGGTCGACCGGGCGTCGCGGGCCGACTGGTGTATCGACGCACCGCTTCGTTGCGAATCCAGGGCCCGCGGCCCAGATTCGATGATGCACAGGTGACGGGTCCGGTCTAGTTTTGTGGGGTGCTGCTCCGCGTCGTCGTCCTCGCGCTGGCCCAGGCATTCGACTTCGCCACGTTCAACACGATGGTGCAGCTCAAGGGCGCGGCGGCAGAGGCGAACCCGCTGGTCCAGAACCTGTTCCTCAACCTCGGCACCCCGGCGGTCGTCGCCGCGAAGATCGCCCTCGTGACGCTCATCGCCGCGCTGGCCGTGGCCGCCGCGGTCCGCGGTGGCAAGGGCCGCTGGGCGGCGGTCGGCGGCCTGCCGCTCGCCCTCGGCATCGCGGCCGGGCTGATCGGCGGGATCACCAACACGGCGACGCTGCTGCCGCACTAGCCGCGGCCGTCCGGCCCGGGGCCGCTGGTCCCCGCGACACGAACACCTGTTCGAAATGCCCTGCATCGGCTAGACTTCCTCCGTGCCCCAGGACCAGCTCGTCGTGCGCGGCGCGCGCGAACACAACCTCAAGGACGTCACGGTCGCCTTCCCCCGCGATCGCCTCGTCGTCATCACCGGACTGAGCGGCTCCGGCAAGTCCAGCCTCGCCTTCGACACGATCTATGCCGAGGGCCAGCGACGGTACGTCGAGAGCCTGAGCGCCTACGCGCGCCAGTTCCTCGGCCAGATGGAGAAGCCCGACGTCGACCAGATCGACGGGCTGTCGCCGGCCATCTCGATCGACCAGAAGGGGGCGAGCCGCAATCCGCGCTCGACGGTCGGGACGGTCACCGAGATCTACGACCACCTGCGGCTGCTGTTCGCACGGATCGGCGTGCCGCACTGCCCGAACGGCCACGCCATCGAGCGCCAGAGCGTCCAGCAGATCGTCGACCAGGTCCTGGCGCTGCCGGAGGGCACGCGCCTGCTCGTGCTCGGGCCGCTCATCAAGGACCGCAAGACCGAGGGCGACCGGATCATCGACGCCGCCCGGCGGCAGGGCTTCGTGCGCGTCCGGGTCGACGGCGAGCAGTACGACATCGCCGACGCGCCCAAGCTCGACAAGTACAAGCGCCACTCGATCGAGGTCGTCGTCGACCGCTACATCGTCCGCCACGCCGAGGCGCCCGACGGCGCCGCGCGTGCCGCCGACGGACGGCCGATCGACCCGGAGACCGGGCTGGTCATGCCCGACCCCGATGCATCCCGGCTGGCCGACTCGATCGAGACCGCGTTGCGCCTCGGGGAGGGCGTCGTCCTCGTCGCGCCCGCTCCGCGCGACGACGAGGAGCCGGCGTTCGAGGAGCGTCGCTACAGCGAGAAGTACAGCTGTCCGTACGACGGGTTCACGATCGACGAGCTCGAGCCGCGTTCCTTCTCGTTCAACTCACCGCACGGGGCGTGCCCGACCTGCACCGGCCTGGGGACGCGCCTGGAGATCGACCCGGCTCTGCTGATCCCGCACCCGGAGAAGAGCCTGGCCAACGGCGCCCTCGGCGTCGGCGGCCTGCTGTCGACCGACGCGTCGTGGCGGATGAAGATCCTCGAGGCGGTCTGCCAGAGCCACGGCTGGGACTTCTCGGCACCGGTCCGGAAGCTGCCCAAGGAGGCCCTCGACTACCTGCTGCACGCGAAGCGCGACCAGGAACGAGTGCTCGTCCGCTACCGGCACGAGCGCGGCGAGAGCACCTACAAGGCCAACGTCGAGGGCATCATCTCCAACCTCGAGCGGCGCTATCGCGAGACGGACTCGGACTACATCAAGGGCGAGATCGAGAAGTTCATGGTCAGCAAGCCGTGCCCGACGTGCGGCGGCAAGCGGCTCCGGCCCGAGATCCTCGCGGTGACCATCGGCGACCGGACCATCTGGGATATCGCGACGCTGTCGATCACGGACGCGCTCGACTGGGCGAGCGGGCTCGCAGCGCACCTCAACGAGCGCGAGCGCGCCATCGCCTACCAGGTCGTCAAGGAGATCGTGGCCCGGCTCGGGTTCCTCGTCGACGTCGGCCTCGACTACCTGACGCTCGACCGGACGAGCGTCACGCTGTCCGGTGGCGAGGCGCAGCGGATCCGGCTCGCGACGCAGATCGGGACGACGCTGATGGGCGTCCTGTACATCCTCGACGAACCCTCGATCGGCCTCCACCAGCGCGACAACGCCAAGCTCATCGCGACGCTGACCCGGCTGCGCGACCTCGGCAACACCGTCCTCGTCGTCGAGCACGACGAGGAGACGATCCGGACGGCCGACTGGGTCGTCGACATCGGGCCGGGTGCAGGGGAGCACGGTGGCGAGATCATCTCGAACGGGACGCTCGAGGCGCTGCTCGCCGAACCTCGCTCGATCACCGGCGCGTTTCTGCGCGGCGATCGGGCCGTGGCGATCCCCCGACGGCGGCGCAAGGGGTCGGGCAAGGCGCTGCGGGTCACCGGCGCCCGGGAGCACAACCTCCGGTCGGTCGACCTGCGGGTGCCGCTGGGCACGTTCGTCTCGGTCACCGGGGTCAGCGGCAGTGGCAAGAGCACGCTCGTCACCGAGGTGCTGTATCGCGCCCTGGCCCGCGAGCTCAACGGCTCGCGCGAGCCGGTCGGTGCCCACGACCAGGCTGACCGGGACCGAGCACATCGACAAGATCATCGAGATCGACCAGAGCCCGATCGGGCGCACGCCGCGCTCCAATCCGGCGACGTACGTCGGGCTGTTCTCGCGCATCCGCGAGCTGTTCGCGGGCGTCCCCGAGGCCCGGCTACGCGGCTATTCACCCGGCCGCTTCTCGTTCAACGTCAAGGGCGGCCGGTGCGAGAACTGCGCGGGCGACGGCATCCTGAAGATCGAGATGCAGTTCCTGCCGGACGTCTACGTGACGTGCGAGGTCTGCCACGGCAAGCGCTACAACCGCGAGGCCCTCGAGATCCACTACAAGGGCAAGTCGATCGCCGACGTCCTCGACATGACGATCGCCGAGGCGCTCGACTTCTTCTCCGCGGTGCCCAAGGTCAAGGCCAAGCTCCAGACCCTGTACGACGTCGGGCTCGGATACGTCCACCTCGGCCAGCCTGCCACGACCCTGTCGGGCGGCGAGGCGCAGCGGGTCAAGCTCTCGACCGAGCTGTCGAAGCGCGCCACCGGGCGGACCCTGTACGTGCTCGACGAACCGACGACCGGGCTCCACTTCGCCGACGTCGAGAAGCTGCTCGAGGTGCTCCACCGACTCGTCGACGGCGGCAACACCGTCGTCGTGATCGAGCACAACCTCGACGTCATCAAGACGGCCGACTGGATCGTCGACCTCGGCCCGGGAGGCGGCGACCGCGGCGGTCGGATCATCGCCGAGGGGACGCCCGAGCAGATCGCCGCGACGAAGGGATCGGCGACGGGCGAGTACCTGGACCGTGTCCTGCGCGGCGAGCCGCTCGTGCCGCTGTCCGACATCACGTTCGCCGAGGAGGCCGGACGAGGCGGCGTCGACACGGACCGGACCAACGGCCACGGGCACGGTCCGACGGTCCTCGCGACGCCCTCCCGCAAGCGAGCCAGGTCCGCGACGAAGGTCCGCTGACCTCGCGTCCGACCGGATCCGGCGGGGAGCCACGGGCTACGATAGCCGCGTGCCGGACATCGATTTCGCGTTCCTCGCCGACGCCGCCGAGACCGTCCCCGGGCAGAAGTTCCACGTCCTCGGTGGCGGGATCGCGCGGATCGGCGGGCGGCGCTTCCCGCTCCGTCACCCGCACCTCGCGCTGGTCATCGGCCTGCAGGTGACGGCGCCCGAGACCGAGCGCGAGCACGATATCCGCTTCGTGCTGCTCGACCCGGACGGCGCCGAGGTCGCCGGCGCGACCGGCAGCCTCGTCGCGCGCAGCCAGCGCGACGGTCGCGATGCGACGCTCACGTTCTCGATCGACCTGTGGAACCTCACGTTCCCGGCGCCCGGCGACTACTCGTTCCGCATCCTCGTCAACGGATCGGAGCGCAAGCGGCTCCCGCTGCTGCTGCTCGCACCGCCGGAGGACGGCGCAGGCCCGGAACCGGCGACGTCGCCGGCCGATGCCTGAGCGGACTCGCGCCGGGGGGCCCGCCCGTCACGAGCTGGGGGCGATCGACGACCTCGCCCTGATCGCCGCCCGGCACGCCGACCGTCTGCTCGCCGGCGCGCGCGATGGCGGGATCGTCCGCTGGGTCGGGTACCTCGAGCCGCTGCCCGATCGCCTGCGCGACGACGACCTGCCCGGGCTGCGCTCGACGGCGATGCGGGCGCGGGCCGCGTACGGGCCCAAGGACTCCGTGCGGGACGCCCTGCCGGCCGAGCTGACCGAGCCGTTCCTCGAGTCGATCGACCGGCTCCTCCGCGAGATCAACCGCGCGGCGGCGCGGGGCTGACGCCAAGCTCCTCCGGGCTGAACGCCTCGAGCAGGAACGGGGAGGGGACCGCGGGGTCGTAGCTCAGCGTCAGAGAGCGCCGCGCGCGGGTCCACGCGACGTAGCCGAGGCGGCGCTCCTCCTCGAGCGCGCGGCCCGGGTCCTCGGCGTCGGCGACGGCGCGGCCGCTCGGGAACCGACCCACCTCCATCCCGACGACCGCCACATGGTCGAACTCGGCTCCCTTCGTCGAGTGCGCGGTCGCCAGCGACAGCCGTGCGTCGTCGCGGCGAAGCTCGGCCAGTCGCATCCGCGTGGCCTGGATGGCGGCGCGGAGCGCGTCGAGATCGACGAACTGCGGAGCCCAGCCGAGCACGGCCGTCGCCAGCCCTCGCTCGGGCCACGGACACGACGCGCGGAACCGACCGAGCCGGACGAGCAACGGCAGATCGCCCGGGGTCGTGGCCGCGATCCGATCGAGCATCTCGTCCAGTGCCGGATCGTCGACCAGCAGCTCGACCGACGGCGCCCGGAATGGCTCGTCGGCCGCGAGCGCCGCGACCACCGCCGGCCGAAGCTCGCGGTTGGTGCGGGCGAGGATCGCGCGTGTGCCGTCGTCGTCGGGCCACGACCCGAGCAGGCGCGCTGTCCGCTCCGGCTCGTCGGTGGCGTCGGGTGCCAGCACGAGCGTGCCGGGCGCGTCCGGCCGCGGCCGGATGACCTTGGCGAACCGCTCGGCGTTGTGACCGATGAGCCGGACCGCCCGCTCGACGACCGGCGCCGGGCAGCGGTGGTTGACCTCGAGATCGACGCGGCGCAGACCGGGCAGGTCGGCGCCGATCGCCAAGACACGCCTGACGTCCGCCAGGCGCCAGCCGTAGATCGACTGGTCGTCGTCGCCGACGAGGAAGATGCGGTTCGCCGGGGCCGCCAGGAGGAGGGCGAGCCGGAGCTGCGAGCGGTCGACGTCCTGGACCTCGTCGACCAGCAGATGGGCGCAGCGAGCGCGCCACCGGGCCAGCGCCACATCGTCGTCGCGAGGACGGCCAGGGCCCGACCGACCAGGTCGTCGAAGTCGAGCGCGCCGCGCCCGGCGAGGGCACGTTCGTAGGCCACGAATGCGCGCGCGACCGGCCCGGCGCCGTCGTCCGCCGCCACCTCGGCCGCGGTGACGCCGAGGTCGAGCTTGAGCCGGGAGAACGCGGTGTCGAGGCGAGCCCGCTCGGCGAGGCTGCTGCGTGGCCACAGCTCGCCGATGACCTCGGCGCGGTCGACGAGCGGTTCGACCGACCGGCCGGCATCGAGCAGGATCTCGCGGCCGAGCGCGTGGAACGTGCGGATGCGCACCGACCCGTTCGCGACATCGAGCGGTGCAAGGGCGGCGTCGGCCCGTTCGGACAGCTCCTCGGCGGCACGCTTGTTGAAGGTGATCGCGGCGATGGTCGCGGCGTCGGTGCCGCCGTCGACCAGCCAGGCGAGTCGCGCGACGAGCGTCGTCGTCTTGCCCGACCCGGCCGGCGCCACGCACAGGACCGGCCCCGGCGCTGCGGTGGCCGCCGCCCGCTGATCGTCCGTGAGCCGCGTCAGCCGCGCGATGACGTCGGGGTGGCCGGACATGGTCCGGCAGCGTAGGGCGCGGCACGTATCAGCGGCTCAACCCGATGACGATCGGTGTTACCACGAGCATCACCACGCGGTAATGTTGGGCGCACACGATCCGGTCGGTCCGCCGAGGAGAGGACCGGCCCGCATACCGCCACCATCCGCCCCTGATCACCCCCCGCGACCGCGTCGCATCTGGAGGAGGAACCGGTGAGCCGCTACCGTTCGCGCCTGCTCGTCCTGGTCAGTGCCCTGGTCCTGATGGCGAGCATCGTCCCAGCCGCGTCAGCGGCCAAGAGCCCGCTCGGTGGATCGGCGAAGGCGGTGTTCTTCGCCTCCGATGGGCTGCGTCAAGACAAGGTCGCCAAGTACGCGGCCGACGGGCTGATGCCGACCATGCGCCAGTTCCTCCGGAACGGCGCATCCGCATCCGGTGGAGGATTGCGGACCCAGGCCCCGCCGAACACCGGCGCTGGTTGGTACTCGCTGGCGACCGGCGCGTGGCCGGGCGTCCACGGATCGACCAACAACACCTTCCACATCAACGGCCAGCCCTTCGGCAACCGGACCGCCGCGTTCGACACGGGCGTCCTGCAGGCGGAGTCGATCGCCCAGTCGGCCGAGCGTGCCGGGCTGAAGGTCGCCCAGGTCGAGTGGGCCGGCGGTCGCAACGCGACGATCCAGGGTCCGACCGTCGACTTCCGCACGTTCCTGTCGGGTCGCGGCATCGCGACCAACTTCATCGGTGCCGCCGGCGACGTCCTGTTCGACGACGCCGCCTTCGTCACGTCGTTCGGGCTGCAGTTCGACCACCCCGCCGGGTTCGCCAATCAGGCGCCCTTCGCCGGTGCCGAGCCAGGCCCCGCGACGGGCTGGACGAACGTGCCGGCATCGAACAGCGACGCGATGGAGATGCGCCTGCGCGTCATCGACTTCGGGACCGACAAGTACGGCCTGAACGCCTACATCTACGACTCGACCGACGATGGCACGGTCAACTACGACCGCGTCATGTTCTCGCCGACCAAGGACGGGGGCGCCAGCGTCGCCGACCTGGCCGAGGGGGAGTGGGGCGACGTCAAGGTCAAGATCATCGGTGGAGCCCTGGCCGGCCTCACCGCAGGCTTCTACGTGAAGGTCGAGACGCTCTCGCCAGACCTCGAGCGGGTGCGGCTGTTCCACACCTCCGTGGCGCGCGCGATCGCCAGCTGGCCGACGTGGCCGGGTGCCGCAGGCTTCACCGGCACCTTCGACGAGTTCCTTGCGGTCCGGTTCCCGAGCTCGACCGCGGCCGACTTCGCGGTGCTCGAGGCGGGCGTCGTGAGCGAGGAGACGTACGTCGAGCAGGGCCTGTTCTGGTCGACCGGCCACTGGCCGATCCTCGAGTACGTGGCCAAGACCTACAAGCCCGACCTGCTGCTCGTCGGCATGCCCACGACCGACGAGTTCCAGCACCAGTTCCTCGGGCTCGTCAGCCCGAGGCTGGGCAACGGGGCGCGCAACCCGGCGTATGACGACGTCGAGCTCGACGGCGTGCGCGACGGGCGGGTGCGCGCCCGCGAGGGCTTCATCCGCGAGGCGTACAAGGAATCCGACCAGACGCTGCGGCTGGCCCGCCGGCTGATGGGCAGCAACCCGACCACGTTCGTGGCGTCCGACCATGGCTTCGCGCCGCAGTTCCTGGCGATCGACGCCAGCAAGGCGCTGGTCGACCTCGGCCTGCTCTCGCACCCGCAGACCTCGAACTGCCGACCGAACGTGGCCGAGACCGTCGGCAAGGCCAAGGCGTGCTGGGCCGGCGGCGCCGTCCAGATCTACCTCAACCTGGCCGGGCGGGACCCGGTCAACGCGGCGTTCACCCAGGTGGCAGCCGCCGACGAGGCGGCCACCGTGGCCGCGATCAAGGCCAAGTTCCTCGGGCTATCCGACCCGAACGACTGGACGCACGACGGCCGGCCGGAGCGCTGGAAGGTCATCGACCGCGCGTTCACCAAGGCCGAGTCCCGGTACATCCCGAACGGACCGGGCACGACCGCCGACATGGCCCACCCGACGCGGACCGGCGACCTGGTGGTCTTCTCCGCGCCGCCCTACCAGTTCGACGCGGCGACGCCCGGCACGCTGATCGCCCCGTCGCACTTCTTCGGCCAGCACGGCTACGTGCCCGACGTCCAGGACATCCGCCATGACATCAACATGCGCGCGACGTTCCTCGCCGGCGGCGCGAACATCGTCAAGCGGTCCGTCAATGCGCGGACCATCGACCTCGCCCCGACCCTCGCCTTCCTGCTCGGCATCCCGGAGCCCCAGCACAGCCAGGGCCGGGTGCTGACCGAGATCGTCAAGGGTGGATCGAGCATCAAGCGCGTCTCGATCATCGGGCTCAACGACTTCCACGGCCAGCTCGATCCCGCGACCATGACGGTCGACGGGCGTGCGACGAGCGTCGGCGGTGCGTCTTACCTCGGGACGCTCTTCCGCGAGGAGGACCGGGCGCTGCCCGGCCGGACCCTGCTCCTGGCCGCCGGTGACAACGTCGGCGCCTCGCCGCCGAACTCCGGGCTCCTGCAGGACATGCCGGCCATCGACGTCGAGAACGAGTGGGGCCTCGATGCCACCTCGTACGGCAACCACGAGTTCGACTACGGCGTCGAGCGGCTGCTGGAGCACCAGCGACGTGCCGACTTCCCGTTCCTCGCCACCAACATCGTCCAGACCTCGACCGGGCGACGCCCGCCGTGGGTCCGGCCGTCGATCGTGTTCAACGTCAACGGCGTCAAGGTCGGTGTCATCGGCGCCGGCCTCGAGCACACGCCCGAGCTCGTGTCGGCGGGTGCGACGGCCGGGCTGACGTTCCTCGATGAAGGCCCGCGGATCCGAGCCGAGTCGGAGCGACTGCGCCGGCAGGGCGTCCGCGTCCAGGTCGTGGTCATCCACGAAGGGACCGCGGATGGCCTGAACGCGGTCGGCAACGCACCGGCCGTGCCGTGGACCGGTCCGATCCTCGAGATCGCCGACCAGCTGGCCGGCACGACGGTCGACGCGATGATCGTCGGGCACACCCATCGGATCTCCAACCTGATGCGCGGCAAGATCCTCATCACCGAGGGCATCAACGCGGGGACGAGCTACTCGGTCCTGCAGCTGATGATCAAGGGCAACGACGTGATCTGGGCCGGTGGCGCGACCCGCGTCGCCAAGAACCTCGGCGTCGCCCCCGACCCGGGCGTCAAGGCGATCGTCGACGCCGCGAACGCGGAGACGGCCGAGCTCCGCAACCAGGTCATCGGCACGCAGAGCATCGACATCCTCCGTGACAACCCGGCCCGGCTCAAGGAGTCGGCGATGGGCAACATGGTGGCCGACGCGATGCGCGACAAGTACCCGGGAGTCGACGCGGTCCTCACCAACTCGGGCGGCCTCCGTGCCGACCTGTTCATGACCCCGCCGTCGGCCAGCGAGGCTCCCGGCGAGATCACCTGGGGCGAGGTGTTCGCGGTGCTGCCGTTCGGCAACCGAACGGTCATCGCCACGTACACCGGAGCCCAGCTCACGGCCGCGTTCGAGAACGGCTTCAAGCCACCGTGCGGTGATACCGCGGGTGGCACCGGCCGGACGCCGCAGATCTCCGGCCTCAAGGTCACCTTCCACTGCAGTGGCACGGTGCCCGTCATCGACGGCATCTGGAAGGCGCCGAGCGGGCCGGCCGGTCCGCTCACGCCGGTCGGCCCGACCGACACCGTCCGGCTCGTCACCAACGACTTCATGTTCACCGGTGGCGACGGCTACGCCGCGCTCGCGGCGGGCACCGACGTCCTGCAGCCGGGCGATGCCCTCCTGGACATCGTCATCGATTACATCGCGGCAAACTCGCCGGTCGCGCCGGTCGTCGAGGGCCGGTTCATCAAGAGCTGATCGCGGAGGACCACGTCCCAGCGACCGCGGACCCGGGTCACCGACCCGGGTCTGCCGATTTCCCGTCACCGTTCGCGTTGCCCTAGCATCGGGGGGTGACCCCCGAGCTCGAGGCGACCCTCAAGCGCCTGCCCGACCGCCCCGGCGTCTACCTGATGAAGGACGCCCGGGGCGACGTGCTGTACGTCGGCAAGGCGCAGAGCCTGCGCCACCGCGTGCGGAGCTACTGGCAGAAGCAGGCGCCGGCCCACGTCGAGGGCCACCGCATCCGCAGCGGTCGTCGACCGGATCGCCGACGTCGAGGTCACCGAGGTCGACAGCGTCAGCGAGGCGCTGCTGCTCGAGGCGAACCTCATCAAGCGGTTCAAGCCGCGCTTCAACGTCCGGCTCAAGGACGACAAGAGCTACCCGTACATCAAGGTCACCTCGGCCGACGACTTCCCGCGCGTCGAGCGGACGCGCAAGCTCGTCGAACGACGGCAGCCGCTACTTCGGGCCGTACGCGTCGGCGACGAGCGTCGACGAGTCGATGAACCTCGTCCGGCGGCTGTTCCCGTTCCGGACCTGCACGATCGACATCCGCGACGGGCGAGCGGGCGCTCCAGCGGCCGTGCCTGCTGTACCACATCAAGCGCTGCCAGGGACCGTGCATCGAGGCGATCTCGAAGGCCGACTACCGCGCCGACATCGAGCAGGTCGAGCTGTTCCTCGAGGGTCGCCAGGAGACGCTCGTCAAGGCGCTCCGGCGCGAGATGGCGGTCGCGTCCGACCGCCAGGAGTACGAGCGGGCGGCCGGTCACCGCGACAAGATCCGGGCGATCGAGCGGACGATGGAGAGCCAGAAGATGGCGGCCTTCGCCCGGACCGAGCTCGACCTGGTCGGCATGGCCCGCCAGGACAACCAGGCCGCGGTGACGCTGTTCGTCATCCGCGACGGGAAGATGATCGGGCGCGACGTCTACCTGCTCGACGCGGCGCGCGAGGCGCCGGACGCCGAGGTCCTCGCCAGCTTCCTCGAGCAGTACTACGCGCGCGCGACGTCGATCCCGCGCGAGATCTACGTGCCCGCCGGGGTCGGCGAGACCGCCGACCTCCAGACGTTCCTCGCCGAGAAGCGCGGCGGTCCCGTCCACCTGCGCACGCCCCAGCGCGGCGAGAAGCGCGACCTCATGGAGCTGGCCGCGCGCAACGCGGCCGAGACGCTCGCCCGCGAGCAGGCCCGCTGGCTGGCCGACCAGGGCAAGACGCTCGCCGCCCTGGAGGAGCTGGCGGACGCGCTCGAGACTGCCCGGGTCCTCCGTTCCGCATCGAGTGCTACGACATCTCGAACTTCCAGGGCGCCGAGTCGGTCGGGAGCATGGTCGTCTTCGAGGACGGCAAGCCGCGGTCGGGCGAGTACCGGCGCTTCCGGATCCGCACCGTCGAGGGCCCGAACGACGTCGCCAGCCACCAGGAGGTCCTGCGCCGCCGGTTCCGCGCGACCAAGTCGGGCGAGGAGGGGAGCGAGGAGGAGCGCCGCTGGGCGATGCCCGACCTCGTCATCGTCGACGGCGGCAAGCCCAGGTCAGCGCGGCCAAGGCAGGTCCTCGACGAGCTGGGGCTGCACGACCTGCCGCTCGCCGGGCTCGCCAAGGAGCGCGAGGAGCTGTTCCTGCCGCGGCCGCCCGGACCCGGTCGTCCTGCCGCCGACGTCGTCGGCGCTCTACCTCGTCCAGCGCCTCCGCGACGAGGCGCACCGGTTCGCGATCACGTACCACCGGACGCTGCGCGACCGGCGGACGGTCCGCTCGGCGTTCGACGACCTGCCCGGCGTCGGGCCCAAGCGCAAGCGCGAGCTGCTCAAGGTGTTCGGCTCGATCAAGCGCGTGCGCGAGGCGCCGGTCGAGCAGATCGCGGCCGTGCCGGGCATCAGCCGTGCGCTGGCCGAGCGGATCAAGGCGACGCTGGAGGCCTGACGGCCCGCGTCCGGGGGCCTTTCGTGTAGCATCCCGCCGGTATGCGCAGAGCCGGCCCCATCCTCATCGTCCTCATCGGCGTCATCGCCCTCCTCATCGTCTTCTTCCCGGGCCTCCGGCTGCCCGACGTCGACGTCGACCGACGGCGACGTGGCGGCCGATCGAGACCAAGCTCGGCCTCGACCTCGAGGGCGGCCTCCGCGTCGAGTACCAGGCGCTCCCCAAGGACGGCGTGAACCCGACGCCAGAGGCGATGGGCGTCATCAAGGACATCATCGAGCGCCGCGTGAACACGACCGGCGTGTCGGAGCCGGTCGTCGTCGTCCAGGGCAGCGACCGCGTCGTCATCGAGCTGCCCGGCATCACCGACGTCGACAGCGTCCGCCGGCTCGTCGGCCAGACCGGCCAGCTCGACTTCGTGCCCGCTCGGGCAGCACCCAGACGACCGAGGGCCAGGCGCTCGACCTCGAGCAGTTCCCGCCGCTGTTCAGCGGCGACCAGATCCAGTCGGCGGCGATCGGCCAGGACCAGCAACGGCGGGCTGACCGTCAACTTCGTCCTCAAGGACGACGGCCCGGAGTCGGGCGCCAGCTGTTCGCCGAACTACACCGCGGAGCACGTCGGCGAGTACTTCGCGATCGCCCTCGACGGCACGGTCATCTCGGCCCCGGTCATCAGACCAGCGATCCCCAACGGCCAGGTCCAGATCAGCGCCGGCAGCATCGGCGGCTTCCCGGCCAAGGAGGCCAACGCGCTGGTCACGGTCCTGAAGTTCGGCTCGCTGCCGTTCCCGATCCAGGAGCTGTCGAGCGAGCAGATCTCGGCGACGCTCGGCGAGCAGTTCCTGAACCAGAGCCTGCTGGCCGGGGTCATCGGCATCGCGCCTGGTCATCCTGTTCATGCTGCTGTACTACCGGCTGCCCGGGCTCGTCGCGTCGTTCGCGCTCGTCTACTACACGATCGTCGTCCTCGCGATCTTCCGGCTCATCCCGGTCACGCTGACGCTGGCCGGCATCGCGGGCTTCGTGCTCTCGGTCGGCATGGCGGTCGACGCCAACATCCTGATCTTCGAGCGGATGAAGGAGGAGCTGCGCGTCGGCAAGTCGCTGCCCGCGGCCGTCGAGGCCGGCTTCAACCGGGCCTGGAACTCGATCCTCGACTCGAACGTGTCGAGCCTCATCACGGCGACGATCCTGTACGCGTTCGGGTCGTCGGTGATCCGCGGCTTCGCGCTCGTCCTGATCATCGGCGTGCTGACCTCGATGTTCAGCGCGATCGTCGTCACCCGCTCGATCATGCGCGTGCGTCGTCCGCCAGGAGTGGGCCCGCAAGGCCAGCCTGTTCGGCCTGCGCGACGACGAGTTCGTGGCCGTGACGCCCCAGCGCCCGACCCGCCGACCCCTGCGCGCCGATGTTTGACGTCATCGGCAAGCGCCGCTGGTTCTACCTGTTCTCGGCGCTGCTCACGATCCCGGGCCTGATCTTCATCCTGCTGTCGCCGTTCACCGACGCCGGGCTCCAGCTCACCATCGACTACACCGGCGGCACGCGCTGGGAGATCAAGTTCGCCGACCCGTCGGTCACGCCCGAGCAGGTCGAGGAGGTGTTCGCCGAGAACGGTCTCGAGGCGACCGCGATCCGCACCGAGTCCGGCTTCATCGAGATCAAGACCGAGCCGATCGGCCTCGTCGTCGAGCCCTCGGCGTCCCCGTCTGCCGTCCGGGTCGCCCTCGGCGTCCCCCTCGGCGTCGCCGTCCGGCGTCGCCCTCGGCCAGCCCGAGCGCATCGGCCAGCCCGGGTGCGAGCGCGTCGCCGTCGCCCTCGCCGGCGCGCCGCGCGGCGGCAACACCGAGCTGCCGACCGACGGCAAGCTCGGCGAGATGGTCACCGCGCTCGAGGCGAGCCTCGGGCGACGATCGCGGCGCAGCGCAGCCTCACCACGATCGGCGCGGTCGTCAGCTCCGACCTGCTCCAGCCAGGCGCTGATCCTCATCGTCGTCGGCTCGCTCGGCATCGTCGGCTGGATCACGTACCGCTTCCGCGACGTGAAGTTCGGCGTGACGGCGCTGGTCTCGCTGCTCCACGACGTCGATCGTCGTCGTCGGGGCGTTCGCGATCCTCGGCACGTTCTTCCACGTCGAGATCGACGCGCTGTTCGTGACCGCGATGCTGACCGTCATCGGCTTCTCGGTCCACGACACGATCGTCGTGTTCGACCGGATCCGCGAGAACAAGGCGCGCCACCTCGGCGAGCCGTTCGACGAGATCGTCAACCACTCGATCCTGCAGACGTTCGGGCGTTCGATCATGACCAGCCTGACCGTGCTGATCACGCTGCTTGCGCTGTTCCTGTTCGGCGGCTCGGCGATCAGCGACTTCGTGCTGGCGCTGCTCATCGGCATCGTCATCGGGACGTACTCGTCGATCTTCGTCGCCAGCCCGCTGCTCGTCGACTGGCAGGCGTGGGAGGACCGGCGCCACGGTCGGCTGCCGTCGACGCGCGCGCCGCGCGCGCGCCGGGCGACGTCCTGACCCGCGCGGACGATCGATCCGGTGCCCGGTAGAGGCGTGGGCGAGCGCCGCATGGCATCCTGACGACGGTGCTCGAACCGCGCTTCCGCTGGACCTTCCCGGAGTCCGGCCCCGTCGATCCGGCGCTCGTCGACCGTCGCACTCGCAGCGGGCCTCGCCGAGCGCATGACCGGTCTCCTTGCTCGTCGAGGCGTGGTCGATGCGGCCGGGCTGTCGGCCTGGTTCGCCGAGCCGCTGGCCGGCCTCCACGACCCGACGCTCCTGCCCGATGCCGACCGGGCGCTCGAGCGGCTGACGCGGGCTCGCGACCGCGGCGAGCGGGTCATGGTCTTCGGCGACTTCGACGCCGACGGGCTCGATGGTCTGGCCATCCTCGTCATCGCGCTGCGCCGCTTCGGCGTCGACGTCGAGCCCTACGTGCCGAGCCGCCTCGACGAGGGCCACGGCCTGTCGCTCGCGGCGATCGAGACCGCGGTCGGCCGGCGGCGCGATCCGTCATCGTCACGGTCGACTGCGGGACGAGCTCCGCGCCCGAGATCGCGACGCGCGGCCGCGCGCGGCATCGACGTCATCGTCACCGACCATCACCGCGTCCCGCCCGACGCTGCCGCCTGCCTATGCGGTCGTCAATCCGCACCGCGCCGACTCGCGCTACCCGGACGCGCGGCTCGCCGGCAGCGGCGTCGCCTTCAAGGTGGCGCAGCTGCTCCTCGGCGGAGATGCCAGGCGGCGCGGACGCCGCGCTCGATCTCGCCGACCTCGCGACGATCGGCACGGTCGCCGACGTCGCCCCGATCGTCGGCGAGAACCGGGCGATCGCCCGTCTCGGGCTCGAGCGACTGCGGACGGCGCCACGGCCCGGGCATCGCCGCCCTCCTCGAGCGGGCCCGGATCGCGCCGGCGGCCGTCGACCTCGACACGATCGCCTTCGCGCTCGCGCCGCGCCTGAACGCGGCCGGCCGGGTGGGCGAGGCACTCGAGGCGGCCCGACTGCTGCTCGCCGTCGATGCCGACGAGGCCGCGGTCCACGCCGACGCGCTCGAGGTCGCCAACAAGACGCGCCGCGACCTGACCGTCACGCGCGGTCGCCGAGGCGCGGGCGCTCGTGGCCGCCGAGCCCGACCGACCGGCGTCGATCGTCCGCGGCCCGTGGCCGGTCGGGATCGTCGGGCTCGTCGCGGCTCGCCTGGCGGAGGACCGCGCCCGTCCCGCCGTCGTCGGGGCGGAGCTCGGGCGACACGATCCGTGCCTCGTGCCGGAGCGACGGCTCGGTCGATCTCGGGGCGGCCCTCGCGGAGTGCGCCGACCTGTTCACGCGCCACGGCGGCCACGCCGGCGCTGCCGGCTTCGAGCTTCCGGCGGACCGCTGGCCGGCGTTCGTCGAGCGGTTCGAGGCGATCGCCGCGACGGCCGTGCCGCCGGATCCGCGGGCGGTCCTGCGCATCGACCTCGCGATCCCGGCGCTCGACGTCGACTACCGGCTGCTACCGCGACCTGGGCGGGCTCGCCCCGTACGGCCCGGGCAACCCGGAGCCGCTCGTGGCGGTCCTCGGCCTGACCGTGACGCGGGTGCGACTCGCCGCGGACGACCACACTTCGCTGACGCTGCGCCGCGATCGCGACGTGCTCGATGGCATCGCGTTCGGCCGCGCCGACATCGCGGCGCTCGTCCACGAGGGCGACCGGATCGACGTCGTCGCCCGGCTGTCGAGCCGGACGTTCGGCGGGTTCGAGTCGCTCCAGCTCGAGATCCGCGACGCCGCCCCGAGCGGCTCGCACCCGGAGGCTGCGGCGATCCTGGCCGGCGCGAGCGCCGGGGCTCGCGGCGACACCGGCATGACCCGGTCCACCAAGCCCCGCTCGCCGCGCGCGCGCGACCCGTACGGCATCGGGCCGATCGGGTTCGACGATCGCCCCGATCGCGTCCGATCGTCGGCCTCATCGCTCATCGCGATCGTGACCATCAACCTGTTCAACTACGAGCTGCCGTTCGCGGGTCGACCGGCGGCGACGGGAACAGTGACGGCAACGGCGGCAACAGCGGTCCCGCCGCGACGCCGGCACCATCGAGCGTCGTCGTCGTGCCCGAGGAGGCGACGTTCCTCGGCTCGATCGTCTACGCCAAGGGCGGCAACATCTGGATCCAGACCGACAAGGAGACCCGGCAGCTGACCGACACCGGCGGCGCATCGATGCCGTCGTGGTCGGCGGACGGCAACTGGATCACCTACGTCCAGTCCAGGCCCGAGATGCGGCCGCTGGCCGCGTGCGCGGCAAGCCGTTCTACTACGACATCCAGCTCCAGGACGTCATGCGCATCCGGTCCGACGGCCAGGGCGAGCCGCAGCGTCTGCTGCGAGGCGCGGTTCGCCGCGGATCGCTCCTCTGGTCGGCGTGGATCCGCCAGCCCGTGCTGTCGCCGGACGGCAAGACCATCGCGCTCGTCACCGACGCCCCGGACCCGGACGAATCGAATGTCGTCCTCCAGTTCTACGACATCGCCCGCAAGCGCCTGACCCGCGCCGGGCGTGAACGAAGTCGGCGTGCTCGGTCACCAGGATCCGGAGTGGCGCGCGGACGGGAAGGTCCTGCTGTACACGCAGAACGGCCGCGACGGCTCGCGAGGCGCGCCGGTGATCATGCGCTACGACCCGAAGACCAAGCGCGCACGAGTCATGACCGGGCCCGGCTACCTGCAGCCGTCGTACTCGCCCGACGGCCGCTAGATCGCCGCGACGCGCACGACCGCCGCTCGGGACCGACGTCGTGATCCTCAACGGCAGCACCGGCAACGAGGTCCTGCGGCTGACCGACGACGGCGCGTCGTGGGCGCCGACCTGGTCGCCCGCCGGCGACGAGATCGCGTTCCTCCACGTCGTCGGCCAGACGGTCGACCTGCGGCTCGCCACGCTCGAGGGCCGCGGGCCGGACTGGACCGTGACCGAGACGATCGACCTGACCGAGGTGTCCGGGCTCGACCCCGCCTCGCGACCGGACTGGTACATCCCGCCGGCCCTGCTGCCGGCGGCGGAGCCGCCCGCGTCCGCGGCCCCGACCGTCGCCAGCCCGTCCCCGTGATCCGCGGCCGGTGACCGGCGCGTATCTCGAGCGGCTCGCGGCCCGCGCCGAGGCCACCGGCACGGTCCTGTGCCTCGGCCTCGACCCGGACCCCGACGCCCTGCCCGAGCGGGTTCTCGCGCGACCTCGCCGGCGTCGAGCGGTTCGCGGTCGCTCGTGCTCGAGGCGGCCCTCCCGGTCAGCAGCCGCGGTCAAGCCGAACCTCGCGTTCTTCGAGGCCTTCGGATCGGCCGGGATGGCGGCGCTCGAGCGGCTGCGCGGCGCGGTCCCGGCCGACATCCCGTTCATCGCCGACGCGAAGCGCGGCGACATCGGCTCGACCGCCGCGCGGCAGGCCGTCGCGCTGTTCGACATGCTCGGCGCGGATGCCGTCACGGTCAGCCCGTACCTCGGCGCCGAGGCCATCGCCCCGTTGCTCGAGCGGGCCGACCGGTTCGCCTACGTGCTGTGCCGCACGTCGAACCCCGGCGCCGGCGAGGTCCAGGACATGGCCGTCGGGCCCGGCGCGGACGGCCCGCCGGCGGAGCGCCTCCACGAGCGCATCGCCCGCCTCGCGACCGGCTGGGGACCGGGCGGGACCGTCGGCCTGGTGGTGGGTGCGACCGCTCCCGACGAGCTCGCCACGATCCGCGGGATCGCGCCCGGCCTGGCGTTCCTCGTGCCGGGCGTCGGCGCCCAGGGCGGCGCCATCGAGCCGGTGCTCCGGGACGGCCCGGCGACCGCCGCACCCGCCGCCGGCGGCGCCGGTCGCGGGCTGCTCGTCAACGTCTCGCGGGGCATCGCCGGAGCGGCGCCTCGGGGACCGGTCCGGGCGACCCGTTCGAGCGCGTCGCGGCCGCCGCCGCCGAGTGGGCCGCGAAGCTCCCTGTGCTACCCTAGCCGCCGCGGTCGACCCGCTCGAAAGGACCTTCCACCATGCCGATGCCTGGACCCGTCGAACTCATCATCATCCTCGTGATCGCGCTGCTCATCCTCGGCCCGGGCAAGCTGCCGGACGTCGGTTCCGCGCTCGGCAAGAGCATCCGCGAGTTCCGTAAGGCCTCCTCGGACATCAGCGACTCGGTGAAGGTCGACACGTCACCGCTGCCTGCCAACCCACCCGCGTCCGCCCCCGCCACGGGGGAGGCGCCTGCCGCGCCCACCGAGCCGGCCTCGCGCACGAACTAGGCCGGGGGTCGCCCGCCCCTGATGGCCGACGCCGACGCCCTTCGCGAGACGCCCGCGCCGGGCACCATCGCGACCCAGCCGCCGACCGGCTCGCCGCCCGGCACGCCCGACCCCGACACGTCGGTCATGTCGCTCGTCGACCATCTCGACGAGCTGCGCAGCCGGCTCTTCCGCTGCATCCTCGCGGTGGTCGCCGGCGCGATCGTGGGCTTCTACTTCTCGGTGCCGGTCCGGAACTTCCTGCTCGAGCCGCTGCCGAACGGCGTCGCGCAGGTGCTCGGCCCCGGCGACGGCTTCGCCATCCAGCTCCGGATCTCGATCGTCATCGGCATCATCCTGGCGATGCCGGTCCTCCTCTACCAGATCTGGGCGTTCGTCGCCCCGGGCCTGACGCCGGCGGAGCGTCGGACGGTCCGCCCATGGATCCCGCTGGCCCTGCTGTTCTTCGCGCTCGGCGTCGTGATCGCCCGGCTCGTCCTGCCGTACGCGGTGACGTTCCTGCTCGGCTTCACCGACGACCGGCTCGTCGCCAACATCGCCGCCGGGCCCTACTTCGACTTCGTGACGACGATGTTCCTGGCGTTCGGCCTCGTGATGGAGTTCCCGATCCTGCTCGTCGGGCTGTCGCGGGTCGGCATCGTGACCTCGGAGCGGCTGCGCGAGGCACGGCGCTACGTCGATGCTCGGGATCGCGATCTTCGCCGCCGTCGCCACGCCGGGCGGCGACCTGGTGAGCCCGTTCGTGCTCGGCGGCACGATGTACGTCCTGTACGAGCTGACCATCCAGTTCATCAAGCGGACGGGGCGGTGACCCAGGCGACCGGCCAGCCGACCACGGAGGGGACGGCGGAACAGGCGGTCGTGATCCTGTCGGGCCTGTCGGGCGGCGGCAAGACGGCCGCGGCCAAGCTGTTCGAGGACCTCGGCTACATCGTCGTCGACAACCTGCCGGGCGAGCTGCTGCCCGAGCTCGCGGAGCTGGTGTCGGGCGACGAGGAGCGGTTCGCGCACGTGGCGATCGTGCTCGACGTCCGGGCCGGCGACCCGGCCCTCGCACTCGGGGCGATGCGCGGCGCGCTGGAGGGCCGCGGGATCGTGCCGCGGATCGTGTTCCTCGAGGCCCGCGACGACGTCCTCATCCGACGGTTCAGCGAGACCCGGCATCGGCATCCGCTGAACGACCAGCGCGGCATCGCCAGCTCGATCGCCGAGGAGCGGCGCATCCTCGACCCGATCCGCACCGAGGCCGACGTCATCGTCGACACGTCCGACCTGTCGCTCCGCCAGCTGCGCGAGCGGCTGTTCGCGCAGCTGGCCACGACGACCCGGCCCGACCAGCTGGCCGTCCAGCTCATCAGCTTCGGCTACAAGTACGGCGTCCCGCTCGAGTCCGACCTCGTGTTCGACGTGCGGTTCATCCCGAACCCGTACTACGTGCCGGACCTGCGGCCGCACTCGGGGCTGACCGAGGAGGTCCGCGACTACGTCCTGGGGCAGCCGATGACGGGCCGCTTCCTGGGCCTGCTCCACGAGTTCCTCGACTTCGCCATCCCGGCCTACATCGAGGAGGGCAAGACGCGGCTCACGATCGCCATCGGCTGCACGGGCGGCTACCACCGGTCCATCGTCATCGCCGAAGCAGCTCGCCGACGTGGCTGCGCGAGCAGCGACACCGGCCCGGTGGCGGTCTTCCACCGAGAGCTGGACCGGACATGACCGGGGATCCGGTCGCGTGAAGCTGCGCCGCTGGCTGACGCCCGGCATCGGCGTCAAGCGCTGGCTGCTGGTCGTGTTCCTCGGCCTGCTGCTGCTGGCGCTGGCGTTCGCCCACCTGCTCCGCCAGCTCACCCGCGACGTCGAGCCGCGGGGGCCGTTCGCGGCGGTGATCGACCTGATCACGCTGCAGTTCCTGCCGTTCCCGCTGCGCGGCCTCGATCGTCGGGCTGGCCGGCGTCGCCCTCGTCGCGCTCGGCGGCGTACCGGGTCGCGCGCGTCGTGACCGACCCGCTCCGTGCGCCCGACGCCGACCAGCCGCTCGTCGAGGTCATCTACCAGAAGCGCTTCCTGGCCAAGGGGCCCACGCGTCGTCGCGATCGGCGGCGGGACCGGGCTGTCGACGCTGCTGCGCGGCCTCAAGGAGCACACCAGCAACCTGACGGCGGTGGTGACGGTGGCCGACGACGGCGGTTCGTCGGGCGTGCTGCGCCACGGAGCTCGGCATCCCGCCGGTCGGCGACATCCGCAACTGCATCGCCGCGCTGGCCGACGCCGAGCCGCTGATGAGCGAGCTGCTCCAGTACCGCTTCCCGGCCGGCGGCGACCTCGGCGGGACACCGCAGACCGAGGGCCCGGGTCTCGCCGGCCACGCGGTCGGCAACCTCCTGCTCGCCGCCATGACCGCGATCGAGGGCGGCGACTTCGAGGAGGGTGTCCGCCGCATCAACCGGATCCTCGCCGTGCGCGGCCAGGTCGTGCCAGTCACGCCGACACCGCTGACCCTGCACGCGCGGACCTCGACCGGTGCGACCGTCGACGGCCAGTCGCGCATCATGCGCACGACCGGCATCGACCGGGTGTGGGTGACGCCCGACGACGTGCGCGCGTCCGACGACGCGCTGACCGCCATCGCCGAGGCGGACCTCATCGTCCTCGGCCCGGCAGCCTGTACACGAGCCTGCTGCCGAGCCTGCTGATCCCGGCCATCCGCGACGCCATCCTGGCGTCCGGCGCGCTGCGGATGTACGTGTGCAACGTCGCGACCCAGGAGGGCGAGACGACCGGGCTCGACCTGGCCGGCCACGTGACGCGCTGATCGACCACACCGCCCCGGGCATCGTCGACATCGTGCTCGCCAACAACCGGTTCGACGCGCGCGTCCCGACCGACTGGCGCGCCGAGACCGTCCGCCTGCAATGGCCACCGGCCGGCCTGCCCAGCGCCGCCGAGGCTCGTCCTCGACGACGTCGTCGACCCCGACAACGCCCATCACCACGACCCGGCCCGGCTGGCCGTCCGCGGTCGTGCACGCCTACGAGGGCGAGTCGTCGACGCGGCGGCGGGCCGTGACGCGGACCGCCTGAGGTGACGAGCTCCGAGCGCGATCTCGTCACGGCCCTGCGGAACGAGCTGGCCGCCATCGACCCGGCCCGTCCGTGCGACCGCATCGCCGAGGCGGCCGGTCTGGGCGACGACGTCGGGTCGCGCGAGCCGGCGGTCGCGCGGCTCGCCCATCGACTCCGGCGGGCCGCCCGGAGCGACGCGCCGGACCCGCCGGCGTTCGACTGGGCGCGGCGCGCGGACCACTGCCGCACGGCCTGGCTGCGCGGCCGCTTCCTGGCCGCGCGGCTCGCTCAGCCTGGCCGGCGGCCGGACCCACCTCGAGTTCGTCGTGCCGCTCGACGAGGCGCCGGTGCTCGCCGACCGGCTCGAGGAGGTCGGCCTGCCGGCGTCGTGGCGGCATGCGCCGCGGCCGCGGGGTCGTGACGTGGAAGAGCGCCGAGGCGGTCGGGACGTTCCTGCGCCGGATCGGCGCCGCCGGCGCGCTGCTCGAGCTCGAGGCCCGCCAGGTGTCGCGCGCCCTGCGCGGTGAGCTCAATCGCGTGCTCAACGCCGAGTCGGCCAACCTCCAGCGGGCCGTCGCCGCGGCCGGGCGACAGCTCGACGCGATCGCCCAGCTCGACGCCGACGGGCGCCTGGCCGAGCAGCCGTACGTCGTCCGGCTCGTCGCCGACGCGCGCCGCGAGACGCCCGAGGCGACGCTGACGGAGCTCGCCGAGCGCCTCGATCTCCATCGCTCGGCCGTCCAGCGCGCGCTCGAGCGGATCGAGCGGCTGGCGGAGGACGAGCCGTCGCCGCCGCAGCGCGCCGGCTCTGGCATGATTCGGCCGCATGCGTGAGGTCGTGATCGCCGCCAACTGGAAGATGCACACGACCCCGGCCGACGCCGGCGAGCTGGCACGGACCATCGCCTCGCGGACCCGCGAACCCGGCGTCACGCGCGTCATCTGCCCGCCGTACGTCTGTCTCGCGCCGGTCCGCGACGCGCTCGCAGAGGACGACCCCGATGTCGCCGTCGGCGCCCAGAACGTCCATCACGAGCTGGCCGGCGCGTACACCGGCGAGGTCGCCGCGCCGATGCTGGCGGGGCTCGCGACGTGGGTGATCGTCGGGCACTCCGAGCGGCGGCGCGACGCCGGCGAGACCGACGAGCTCGTCGGCGCGCAAGGTCGGCCGGGCGCTCGACGCGGGTCTCCGACCGATCCTGTGCGTCGGGGAGCAGCTGGCCGATCGCGAGGCCGGGCGGGCGGTCGACGTGGTCGATGGGCAGGTCCGCGGGTCGCTCGCGGGGATCGAGGCGGGCCACGCAGCGGATGCCGGGCTCGTCATCGCCTACGAACCGGTCTGGGCGATCGGCACGGGCCGCAACGCGACCGGCATGGACGCGGCGGCCATGGTCGACGCGATCCGGGCGAGCCTCGATGCGATGGGCTGGGGCGGGCTGGCCGGCGACGTCCCGGTCCTGTACGGCGGCAGCGTCACATCGGCGAACATCGGCGAGTTCCTGGCCGAGCCGTCGATCGACGGGGCGCTCGTCGGCGGCGCCTCGCTCAAGCCCGACGAGATGGCCGGCATCGTCGGCCGTGCCGGGATCACGGCCCGGGCGCGCGGTCTGGCGGAGTGACCGACCGACGTCCCCGGCCCATCGTCCTGGTCGTGCTCGACGGGTTCGGGATCGGGCACGACCCGGCCGGCGACGCGATCGCCGCCGCGCCGATGCCGATCTGGCGTGGCCTGCTGCGAGCGCTGGCCGCACGCCATCCTCCAGGCATCGGAGGAGGCGGTCGGGCTGCCGCCCGGCCAGATGGGCAACTCGGAGGTCGGGCACCTCAACCTCGGGGCGGGCCGGCCGGTGCTCCAGGACCTGCCGCGCATCGACGCCGCCATCGCCGACGGGTCCTTCGACGCCCGGGCGGCGTTCCTCGCGGCGTGCCGACGCGCGCTCGAGGGCCGCGGCACGCTCCACGCCGTCACCCTCGTCGGCCCGGGCGGCGTCCATGCCAACGACCGGCACCTGGTCGCGCTCGCGGCGCTCGCGGCGCGGCACGGCGTCCCGAGGCTCGCGGTCCACGCGCTGCTCGACGGTCGCGACACGCCGCCGAGCGTCGGCGCTCGCTTTCGTGCCAGACCTCGAGGCTCGGCTGGCGGCGGCGCATCCGGGCGCCCGCGTCGCCAGTGTCGGCGGTCGCTACTACGCGATGGACCGCGACCGACGCTGGGAGCGAACCGAGGTGGGCTACGACGCGATCGTCCACGGCGAGGCGGCGCACCGTGCGACCTCGGCCGTCGCGGCCATCGAGGCCGCCTACGCCCGCGGCGAGACCGACGAGTTCGTCGACCCGACCGTCATCGACGGACAGGCGGCCCGCGTCGAGGACCGCGACCCGATCGTCCACCTGAACTTCCGGGCCGACCGCGCCCGCCAGCTCACCCATGCCCTCGGCGACGGCCCCGGCTTCGACGGGTTCGACCGGGCGTCGCCGACCGGCCGGCTGGCGCCGGACGACCTCCTCGTCGTCACGATGACCGAGTACGAGGCCGGACTGCCGGTCCTCGTGGCGTTCCCGCCCGCGACCGCACGATCGCTCGCCCAGGCGTTCAGCGAGGCCGGCTGGCGCCAGGTCGCACATCGCCGAGACCGAGAAGTACGCCCACGTCACGTACTTCTTCAACGGCGGCGTCGAGGCCCCATGGCCGGGGGAGGACCGCGTGCTCGTGCCGAGCTCGAAGGTCGCGACGTACGACCTGCAGCCGTCGATGTCGGCGGGCGGGGTGACGGATGCCCTGGTCGATGCCATCGCGACCGGGGGCTACGACTTCATCGTCGCCAACTACGCGAACCCGGACATGGTCGGCCACACCGGCGTGTGGGAGGCGACGATCGCGGCGCTCGCGACGATCGACGCGTCTCTCGCGCGCGTGGTCGCGGCCATCGAGTCGGTCGAGGCGGCGGATCCGGACGGCCCGGGCGCGCTGCTGGCGATCACCGCCGACCACGGCAACGCCGACGACCTGCGCGACGCGATCGGAGCGCCGGTCACGGCGCACTCGCTCAACCCCGTCCCGATCGTGCTCGTCGGCCGGTGCGTGGCGGGTCGGTCCCTCGCCGACGGCGTGCTCGCCGACGTCGCACCGACCCTGCTCGAGCTGGCGGGGCTGCCGCCGTGGCCGGACATCAGCGGACGCTCGCTGCTCCGGTCCTGAGGCCGGAACGGCGCCCTGTGGTAGCATCGGCCGCCGTACGACACGGAGGAGCCGCGCACCTTGAACCCCATCCTGGGCCTTGGCCAGATCATCGTCAGCATCGCGTTGATCGCGGCCATCCTGTTGCAGGCCCGCGGCACCGGCCTGTCCGGCACGTTCGGCGGCGATTCAGCCGTCTATCGGAGCCGGCGCGGCGTCGAGCGCCGACTGTGGCAGTTCACGATCGTGCTGCTGATCCTGTTCGTCATCTTCTCGCTGGCGTCGTACATCCTCTCGCCACTCGACGCCTGACGCGCACCCTGCGGCCGACGCCGCGGGCATCACACGGAGCCTCATGACCCGGACCGACACCGTCATCGTCGGGACCCTCGTCGCCCTGCTCGCACTCCTCGCAGGCCTCATCAGCGTCCCGGCGATCCAACTCGCCTCGGCGCCCGCGACCAGCACCGCGTCGCCCGGACTTGCCACGCCCGGCTTCGAGGTGCGCCCCTACGTCGAGGGCGTGGTCGGCCGCCCCGAGTCGGTCTCGCCACTGACCGCCAAGACCCAGGCCGACCGCGACCTCGTCGCGCTGCTGTTCTCGGGCCTCGTGCGCAACGGCCCGGGCGGCACGCTGGTGCCCGACCTGGCCGAACGCTGGACGGTCGACAAGAGCGGCAAGACGTGGACCGTCGACATCCGCGAGGACGCGAGCTGGCACGACGGCACCCCGGTCACCCCCGACGACGTGGTGTTCACGATCGAGACGCTCCAGGACCCCGACTACAGCGGTCCGTCCGCGACGTCGTGGAGCGAGGTCTCGGTCGTCGCCAGCGGGCCGCACCAGGTCAAGTTCACGCTGACCACCCCGCTCGGTGGGTTCCTCCAGGCGCTGACCCAGCCGATCGCACCGGTCCACCTCCTCGGCGAGGTGCCGGTCGGGTCGCTCGAGGACGATTCGTTCGATGGCCGGCCCGTCGGCTCGGGGCCGTTCGCGCTGACGGAGCTATCCGACACCGCCGCGTCGCTGGTGCCGGCCGAGATCGTCGCGAGCACCGACATCGACGAGCCGCCGCCCAGCGCCGGGTCGTCGCCGGACTCGCTCACCACGCCGGCGCCCACGATCCGCCCGTCACGGCCGATGCCGTACCTGGCCGGCATCGAGATGCGCTTCTATCCTGAGCCCGAGGACCTCGTCGAGGCGTTCCGCGCGGGCGATCTCGACGCCGCCTCGGGCCTGCCACCGGAGATGGCCGTCGAGCTCGGTTCGACCGACGGTGCTCGCCTCGCCCGCTACCCGGGATCGACCCTGACCGCCGTCCTCCTCAACCTGCGACCCGGCCATCCCGAGTTCGCCACTCCGGCGCTGCGCACGGCGCTGCTGGCCGGTCTCGACCGGGCCGGGGTGATCGAGGACTCGTTCGCCACGATCGCCGCGCCGGCGACCGGACCGATCCCGGCGGTCTCGCCGATGTTCGACCCGAAGGCGGACCCGGCGATCAAGTTCGATCGGGCCGCCGCCGAGACGGCCCTGAAGGCGGCCAAGTGGGAGAAGCACAGCAACGGCTGGTGGCTGCCGGGCACCAAGAAGGCGTTCACGCTCGAGGTCCTCAGCCCGACCGAGGCGTCGAACCCGGGCCTGTTTCGCGCCGCGGCGGCCGTGGTCAGCGACTGGAAGGCGATCGGCCTGGCCGCCAAGCACGTCGGCCTGCCCCCGGCCGAGTTCGCGGCCAAGCGCCTCTCGAGCGGCGACTTCCAGGTCGCGGTGGCCGACCTGCGCATCGGCCTCGATCCCGACCTGTATCCGTTGCTCGCATCGAGCCAGACGCTGACCGGCGGATCGAACGTCATGGGCGTCCAGTCGGCCACCCTCGACACGCTGCTCGAGAAGGCCCGCGCCCCGGGCGGCGGCACTGCCAGGAAGGCGGCCTACAGCGCCCTCCAGAAGCACCTCGCGCAGGGCCGATACCTGCTTCCGCTGGCCTTCGCCGACGAGGTCGTCGTGCTCCGCGACACGGTCGTCGGACCCTCCGTCCGGCAGGTCACGGACGGGTCGGATCGATTTTGGGATGTGCTAACATGGCGCCTCGCTGTCGACCGGTGACGGTCGGTCGGGTCCGTGCCGAGGTGGCGGAATAGGCAGACGCGCTGGTTTCAGGTACCAGTGGCCGCAAGGTCGTGTGGGTTCAAGTCCCTCCCTCGGTACCATTCCCTCGGACCCATCCTCACGGTGACACCTGTGCCCAGGTGGCGGAATTGGTATACGCGTACGTTTGAGGGGCGTATGAGGCAACTCATCCGGGTTCAAGTCCCGGCCTGGGCACCAACACCGCGTTCCTGACGACCGCCGACGCCGGCGGTCGTTTCGCATGTCGCGGTGTACGCTCCGCGCCGGGCGGTTAGCTCAGTCGGTCAGAGCGCCTCGCTTACACCGAGGAAGTCACTGGTTCGAGTCCAGTACCGCCCACCACCGTTCTCGGTCTGACGGTGATCCGGACATGTCATCATCTCGGCCCAACTCGCATCCGAGTGCGCCCGATGTCTGACACCTCGCCGACGTCCACACCCGTTTCCGCTCAGCGCTCGCCGCGGAAGGCCCTTGCCGCGAAGGTCGCAGGCATCATCGGCGTCGCGATCTGCGTCCTGATCCTCGTCGTCGTCTGGTTCAGTCTTGGGACCGTCTCTCGGGCCGTGGACGACCTCGGCACCAACGTCAACGACGCGTTCGACCGTGCCATCACGGCGACGGATGCGGTCGCGAGCCGGCTCGACGAGGCCGTCGCCACGATCGACACGATACGGGCCGACGCAGCCGAACTGGCTGCAAGCCGTATCTCCGACCTGGAACGGCTGTCGAACCTCCAGGCCCGGCTGGGGCAGGTCTCGAATCGGTATCTCGAGGCACGCGTCAACTATGCCGACGCCCGTGAGAACGTGGTCGGCGTCATCTCGAGGGTCCAGCAAGTCGCGTTGATCGTTCCGGGTACGAGGGTCCCTGAAGGTGTGGGAGACAGGCTGGCCGCCGTTGACGCGAGGATCAAGACGATCGACGAAGCGATCGTCTCGACCTCGACGAGCCTCGCGGACGCGGACCCGGGCCAGGCCGTCGTGGATGCCCTCGCCGATCGCGCGACCCCGCTGCACGACGCGTTCTCGAGCGGCGCGACGGCCGTCAAGGGCCTGTCGACCAACCTCACCGGCCTGCAAACCCAGGCGGACGGCGCGGTCGACAGCATCCGTACCGTCCTGCTGCTTGCCGCCATCGCCCTCAGCGTGTTCTTCGTCTGGGTGCTCGCCCTGAACGTCGCGCTGTGGGTGCTAGGGCGCGAGTGGGAGCGCGACTCGGCGAAAGCCTGACGCAGCAACGTCGACCCAGCGCCACGGCGGCCCGCGCCTCGGACCTCCCGGGTAGAGGCTTGATCGGAGCTAGCGCGGCAGTCTGCCGAGCGCGAACATGGCCGCTTCGAGGATCAGGGTGAGCATGGCCAGAAGGACCAGGCTGAGCCCGAAGCTGAGGGCCAGCAGCACTGCGAGCGCGAGATCGAACGGGGACATCGGCGGGTGTTCCGAACTACCGCTTCCCGATGATGTGGTGGGCCCGTCAGGGCCGTGAGACCGAGCGCCCCCGTCGGAGGGTCCGGCGGTCGTCTCCGGCCTGCCTGTCGAAGTCGGAGTCCATCAGCTGATGCTTCGTCGTTGGCATGGTGAGTCCTCCCGCTGGGCGCCCCGTCCCAGCCTCCACAAGGAGAGATTGTCGGACTCGGTGTCGACCGAGTCAACGGTGCCAACGTGTTCGCTCGTCGGGGTTCCCGGTATAGCGGCGTCGTATGCCCTCGTTCGACGCGTGATGACGCGGTCGACGGGCGACCGGCTACGTGGGCGCTGGTCGCACCGCGCGCTGGTAGACTCGGCAGCGACGGGCGCCGTGCAGTGCGGCCGACTGGAGGTCCCGCATGGACTGGACGCTGATCATCATCATCGGAGTCATCGTGCTCCTGGTCGTCTTCCTGATCGGGATCTACAACTCCCTGGTCCAGAAGCGACTCCGGATCGATGAGGCCTTCGCCCAGATCGAGGTCCAGCTCAAGCGCCGCCATGACCTGATCCCGAATCTCGTGAACGCCGTCAAGGGCTACATGGGCTTCGAGCAGAAGGTTCTGACCGATGTCACGAACGCCCGGGCCGCGGCCGTCGCCGCCGGTGCCCAGGGGCCTGCCGAGCAGGCTTCCGCCGAGAACGCCCTGACCGGCACGCTCCGCTCGCTGTTCGCGGTCGTCGAGAACTATCCCGACCTCAAGTCGAACCAGAACGTGCTCGAGCTCCAGGAACAGCTGACGACGACCGAGAACCAGATCTCCTTCTCGCGCCAGCATTACAACGCGTCCGTCCTCGACTACAACACGGCGATCGCGACCGTCCCGAACAGCCTCATCGCCGGACCGTTCGGCTTCGACAAGCGCGAGTTCTTCGACGCCGAGCCCGAGGCCGCGAACGTCCCGAACGTCGACCTCAGCGTGAGCTGACGCCCGAGTCGCGGGACCGACCGTGGCCGGGGGCACGTTCCACGATCAGGTCGCCGCCAACCGGCGGAACTCGTTCCTGCTGGCCGGGTTCGTCGTCATCCTGCTGGCGCTGCTCGGGTTCCTGATCGGCTTCGCCCTGTTCGGCTCGCCCGAGGCCGGGATCGGGACGACGCTGGTCGCCGTCGCGATCGGTGCGATCAGCGGCGTCGGGACGTATCTCGCAGGCGACTCGCTGGTCCTGACCGTGAGTGGCGCCCACCAGGTCGACGAGACACAGGCGCCGCAGCTGTTGAACGTCGTGCGCGAGATGGCCATCGCCGCGAACGTGCCGATGCCGAAGGTCTACCTCATCGACGACACCGCGCCGAACGCGTTCGCGACCGGGCGCGACCCCGAGCACGCATCGGTCGCGATCACGACCGGGTTGCTCGAGAAGCTCGACCGTGAGGAGCTCCAGGGCGTGATGGGCCACGAGCTCTCGCACGTCCGCAACCTCGACATCCGATTCTCGCTGGTCGTCGGCGTCATGGTCGGCGCGATCGCGATGCTCGCCGACTTCTTCCTGCGGTTCACGTTCTGGAGCGGCGTCACCGGCGGCCGTCGGGACCGGGACAGCAGCGGCGGTGGTGGGGCCCAGGCCGTCGTGATGATCGCGGCCATCGTCCTGGCTATCCTCGCCCCGCTGATCAGCCGGTTCATCCAGCTGGCGGTGAGCCGTCAGCGCGAGTACCTCGCCGACGCATCGTCCATCGAGTTGACGCGCAACCCGTATGGCCTCGAGCGGGCACTGGCCAAGATCTCCGGCGACGGGGAGGTCCTCGAGGTCGCCAACCGCGGCACCCAGCACATGTACTTCACGAACCCGATCAAGAAGTTCGAGGAGCGGTCATCGAACCTGATGTCGACGCACCCGGCGATCATCGACCGCATCAACCGGCTGCGGCAGCTCACCGGTGAGCCACCGCTGGGCACGGCCGAGGAGGCCCAGCTCGCGGGGCTGGAGTAGCGCCTGGAACATCCCGATGTTCCAACGGCCGACGCGGCCTCTCGCCGATGGCGGACCCGCGAAGGCCCGTGGTATCCTGCGGTCCGCCGACGGACAGCTGAGGTTGGCCATCGGGCCGAGGTAGCTCAGTCGGTAGAGCACGCGACTGAAAATCGCGGTGTCGCCAGTTCGATCCTGGCCCTCGGCACCACCTCTCGAGGGTGGGCGAGCATCGAGCGGAAGTGGCTCAGTTGGTAGAGCATCACCTTGCCAAGGTGAGGGTCGCGGGTTCGAGTCCCGTCTTCCGCTCCAGTATCCTCCCCCAAGGCCCCGCTGCCCCTTCGTCTAGTGGTAGGACAGCGGACTTTGGATCCGTGAACCGAGGTTCGAATCCTCGAGGGGCAGCCAGCTCCGCGTGACCGCGCGGCGCCGCCAGGGCGACGTGGTGAAGTGGTTTAACACGGGGGTCTGCAAAACCCCTAGTCATGGGTTCGAATCCCATCGTCGCCTCCATCGACCATGACGAACGGCCCGCTGGCTGACCAGCGGGCCGTTCTGTTGCTGCCTGGAGGCGCCTAGCCCCGGGACGATCCTCGATGCGTCGGCGCCATGAGGTGAGTGCTACGAGGTTGGCGGGATGTTCTGGTTCCGCCGGAACAGGTTGTCAGGGTCGTAGCGCCGCTTGATCGCCACGAGCCGGTCCCAGGTCGCGACCGGGGTAGGCGGCCCGGACGCGGGCTTCGCCCTCGTCGGTGAGGAAGTTCACGTAGGCGCCGGCGTCGCCCTGCAGCAGCGCAGCCGAGAACTCGGCCATCCACGCCTCGCGCCCGGGCTTGTCGTCGGCGCCCTCGTAGAACGCCGCGACGTTGACCATGATCTTCGAGGCGCGGTGGGCGTACGCCGTCGCGTCGACCGGCACCCGGGCGGCCGCGCCGCCGAGCACCCGCAGCTGGGCCACCCGCATCGCCGCGTCCGACGCGTTCAGGTACTCCATGATCGTCTCGGCGACCGGCAGGTCGACGTGGTCCATGAACATCGTCCGCGAGACGGCCGTGGGGTGGTAGTCGGGGTCCTCGGGCGGGAACATCTCGGGGTAGGGGATCGGCCTGATCAGGTCGCCGAGCGGCTCGGCCAGCGCGCGGAACGGCGCGTAGGCTCGCTCGCCCTCGTCGGCCGGTCCGGCGAACGCCATCAACGCGAAGATGACCAGCGAGCCGTGATGCTCCTCGGCCACGAACGGCAGCGGCGGGCAGGGCATGACGTTGGCGATCGACGACAGCTCGTCCGGCGCGGCCTCGGCGGCGGCGATGAAGCCCGCCGACCGTCTCGGCGGTCGCCGGCAGCACGAGCATGCCGCCGACTACGCCATCGAGCTCCCGGAGCCGGTACTTGAAGCGGGTGGCGACGCCGAAGTTGCCGCCGCCGCCGCGGATCGCCCAGAACAGGTCCGGCTCATGCTCGGCATCGACGATGCGGACCTGGCCGTCGGCCGTGACGATCTCCGCGGCGAGCAAGTTGTCGATCGTCAGCCCGAACGCCCGCACGAGGTAGCCGACCCCGCCACCGAGCGTGATGCCGCCGATCCCGACGGAGCCCGTGTCACCGAAGCCGATCGCCAGCCCGGCTCGGCCGCCAGGCGGTCGTGACCTCGCCGGCGGTGAGGCCGCTGCCGGCCCACGCGGTGCGACCGTCGACGTCGATGAGGCCGTCGAGATCGCGGACGTCGAGGACGACGCCGCCGTCGATCGTGCTGTGCCCGGCCCCGCTGTGGCCGCCGCAGCGAACCGCCAGCTCGAGACCGGTCTCGCGAGCGAGCGACACCAGCGCCGAGACGTCTGCCGCGTCGGCGACGCGGACGATCGCCGCCGGCCGACTGTCGACGTCCCCGAGCGCGACCGTCCGGGCCGCGTCGTAGTCGGGATCATCGGCGGTAAGGACGCGACCCCGCACCGTCTGGCGGAGCTGGTCGATTGGGATCGCGGAACGGGTGGGAGAGATCGACACGATGGGCTCCTGTCTGCTCACGCTTCCGGCACCGGGGTGCCGCTGACTCGACGTTGCTGGGCCGCGGGCCGCTGAGACGCCCCGGGGTCCGGCTCGGCTTCCGTGTCGGCCGCGTCGGGCTCGAGGCGCACGTCGCGCAAGGCGACGAGGACCAGGACGGCCACGCCGACCGCGACGACCGCACTGATCGTCGCGACGGCCTGCATGCCCTCGACGAACGCGTCCCGGGCGACCGCGACCGACGATGGCGCCGAGCTCGGCCGGCAGCTGCGCCGCAGTCGACATCGCCCCGCCCAGCGTATCGCGTGCCGCGTCCACGGCGGTGGCCGGGATCTCGGCGGGCAGCGCGCGGCCGATCTCGCCGCGGTAGATGGCGATGCCGATGCTGCCGAGGATCGAGATGCCGAGGGCGCCACCGAGCTCCGCGCCGGTCTCGGAGATGCCCGACGCAGCACCAGCGCGCTCCGGCGGGGCGGACCCGACGATCAGCTCGGTCGTGAGCCCGAAGACCGGCGCCAGCCCGAGCGAGATGACCACCGAGGCCAGCACGACCGTGGCGAGGCCGTCGGATGGGCCGAGCCGGGTCAGGATCGCCAGACCCACGGCGGCGATCGCGAGCCCGGTCGCCATGACCCAGGCGGGCCGGACGACAGCGGACGATGCGAGGCGCCAGGTTCGAACCGACGACGAAGGCGATCGCCGACGGCACCGACCAGACCCCGGCCTCGAGCGGCGAGAGGCCGAGCACCAGCTGCAGGTACTGGGCGACGAACAGGAAGTAGCCGACCGCCACGAAGATCGTCAGGACGTTGACCACCAGGGATGCGCTGAACGACGGGACCCGGAACAGCCGCAGGTCGATCATCGGGTCGGCCAGCGTCAGCTGGCGGCGGACGAACAGCGGTGCCGACGACGAGACCCAGCAGCACGAAGGCGGCCGGCGAGGCCTCGATGCCGTCCTGGGCCATCTGCTTGAGCCCGAAGATGATCGACAGGATCGCGACCAGCGACAGCGCGGCGCTTACGAGGTCGAGTCGACCGGCGTCGGGCGCCTTGTACTCGGGCAGCACGATCGGGCCGACGACGAGCAGCAGCGCCATGACCGGCAATGCGAGGAGGAACACCGACCCCCACCAGAACTGCTCGAGCAGGATGCCGCCGAGGACCGGGCCGATCGCGCTGCCCGCCGAGAACGCCGAGATCCAGACGGCGATCGCGCGCGTGCGCTGGCGTGGGTCCTCGAACATCGCGAAGATCAGCGACAGGGTCGAGGGAGCCAGGGTCGCCCCGGCGATGCCCGAGCAGCGCCCGGCTGGCGATGAGCATCTCGGCGCTCGTCGAGAACGCGGCCAGCACCGACAGTGCGCCGAACGCCGCTGCGCCGATGAGCAGCAGCTTGCGCCGTCCGATCCGGTCACCGAGCGTGCCCATCGTCACGAGGAAGCCCGCGACCATGAAGCCGTAGATGTCGATGATCCAGAGGAGCTGCGTGCTGGTCGGCTGCAGGTCCTCGCTGATGGCCGGCACGGCGAGATGCAGGACGGTCAGGTCCATGACGTAGAGCAGGCAGGCGAGGGCCAGGACGGACAGGCCGATCCATTCACGGCGGCCAGCCATGCGCGGCGCGAGGGCTGGGGCAAGCGTGGCGGTCACGTCAGTCGATCTCCGTTCCTTCCTGGTCCTTCATCTGCTGGAGGTGCTGATCGAGGCGGTCCAGCCGATCGATCCAGAGCTGTCGATAGGGCTCGATCCAGGCATCGACCTCGCGCAGCGGATCCGGTCGCAACCGGTAGAACCGCCGCTGGGCGTCGATCCGGACATCGACGAGCCCGGAGTCACGCAGCACGCGGAGATGCTTCGAGATGGATGGCTGGCTCATCCTCAGCCGCTCGACGAGCTCGCCGACGGGTCGCTCGCCCTCGCGCAAGAGGTCGAGGATGCGACGGCGGGTGGGCTCGGCGAGGAGCTCGAAGGTGGCGATCACGGGCTGAGTATGCCGGACGGGTTATATGCCTGTCAAGTCATGTACAGTCGGACGATCACGACTTGGAAAGCCTACCGAGGGCTCGCGAGCACGACATTGCATCCGCGTAAACCTATGTTCGGACGCTCGGCTACGATGGCCGCAGGGTAGGGAGGCGAACCGTGGATGCTCGGCCGTGGGCGGCCATCTTCCTGATCGCGGTGCCGGTCGTGTTCAACGTCGCGTTCTTCGAGCTCGGTCGCGCATTCGAATACCCGGCGATCCTGCGTAAGGAGCCGGCGGAGATCCTGCGCAAGTTCGCGGCCGGCGGCACCGGTCTGCTGTTGCGCTGGCACCTGCTGTTCATCAGCGCCATGGCGATGCTCCCGCTCGTCGTGCTGGTGGCGAACGTCCTCGAGGCCGGTGACGTCCTGACCGGGCTCACGATCGCGGTCGGCGTGGTCGCCGCGTTGGTGCAGGCGGTCGGCCTCGCCCGTTGGCCGTTCGCGGTCCCCGAACTGGCTCGACGGTATGCAGCGGCCGAGGGACCCGAGGATGCCCCAACGCGGCAGGCGGTCGAGGTGGCCTTCGCCGTGCTCCACCGCTACCTCGGGGTGGGCATCGGCGAGCATGTCGGCTACCTGGCGACCGGGCTGTGGTCGATCCTGGTCGCCGCCTCGATCCTTGCCGGCGGCGTGCTGCCGGCGTGGACGGCGGTCGCAGGCGTCCTCATCGGGCTCGCCCTCCTGGTCGGTGCCCTGGAGTTCGTCGGTCCGAACGAGCGGGACGGGTGGGCCCTCGCCGGGACGATCGTGCCGATCGCGTACATCGCCTGGTCGATCTGGATGATCGTGCTCGGGGTCCTGCTGCTCGTTTCGTGAGGAGCGGACTACGATGATGTCCGCGCCGGAGTGGCGGAACTGGCAGACGCAGCGGACTTAAACTCCGCGGCCCGCAAGGGCGTTCGAGTTCGAATCTCGGCTCCGGCACCAGCCCGTCAGCCGTATGCCAGTGCAGGAGCCTCCGATGGTCGCTGCTGAGTACCTTCCCGCTGTCTAGGCGTGCTCGAGGAGCTCGTCGAGGAGCTGGAGTCGGAGGGGTCGTCAGACGACGAGTGATCGCAGACCTCGATCAGGGCAGACGAATGGTCTCGGGCGTCGGCTCGCCGGCGCACCACATCGAGGGGGAGGCGCAACTCCACGACTCGATGATCGGCGTGGGCTCTGGCGCGGCAGGGTCGACCTTGCTCACAGATTCTGGCTGAGAGATGCCCGTGGCGAGCAGCACCGAGATCGCACCGAGCACCAGGATGTTGAATGCGGCGGACAGGATGACGAGGCGGCCGATCATCGGGCGACCTCCGTCTCGATCGGCATCGAGCGGACACCGCCGAGGTCATCGATGAACCGTGTGAAGGCGAGGCTGTCACCGAGGAGAGGCTCGACGATCCCGAGAGCGAACCGCTCCCTGGCATCGTCGGTCGTGGGCAGCTGGTTGCCGGCTGCCTCCCATTCGACCATCGAGGCATCGGCCAGCTCCGCCAGGTCGACAACGTAGGTCTGCAGGGCTTCGTCATGCTTTGCCGGGTCGATGCCGGCGGTGCGCATCAACGCCATGCCGAATAGGCGCGAGCGCCCCATAGCCCAGCGCCAGACCGCCAAGCGTGTATCCGTGGCGTCACCGTGGCTTTGGGGCTGGTCTCCCGCGCGGTCAACAAGCTTGACGCCCTGTGCCAGTCCGAAGAGTCCCATGCGAATGTTCCTTGTCGTGCGGGGAATGTCGTGGGACGAGCATCCCTCCCACGCGACCGCACGACGACGACCGGAACGTGCAGACCGGGACCCGATCGATTGCACACCTGTGGCAACACCGCGGGGCGACGGAAGTGCCGGCTAGGTCCTCCGGCCGAACGAGAACCGTCGCCCGCGCCGCTCCGGATCGCGTGATGGGACCGCGAACCCGTCCGACCCGAACGCCGTCGAGCTCAGCTTCACGAGCTGCTCGGCAGCCGGCGACCGTGGCGCGCCGAGCACGACCGGCACGCCCTCGTTGACCGCCTTGAGGTAGAGGAACGGGTCGTACGGCAGGTCGGTCGTGATGTTCGTGCCGAGGACCGACTCGATGTCGCGCGGCTTGAGGATCTCGCGAGCGAACATGTTGTTGAGGACGAACGTCGACTTCGACGCCGATCGATCCAGCCTCGTTGAGGTAGTCGAGCAGGCCGTGGACCGCCTTGAGGGCGGACATCTCCGGATGGACCGGCAGCACGATGCGTCTCGGCGCTCTCGAACACCCGCAGGACCCGCTCGTCGAGGATCGAGCCGGCGTCGACGACGACCGCGTCGTAGCCCTCGAGCGAGCGTGCCCAGGATGTGCGACGACGTGGTCGGGCGTGATGAGCTCGGAGGCGACCGGGCTGTTCGGGGCGGCCAGGACGTGCAGGCCACTGTCGTGGCGCATCGCGTACGTGCGCAGCAGCTCCGGCTCGCGCAGGGCGGCCTCGTCGCGGACGACGTCGACGATGGTCAGCTTCGGCTCGAGGTTGAGGTGCGTCGCGACGCCGCCGAACTGCAGGTCGAGGTCGACGAGGATGACCCGGTCGGCCTTGCGCTGCGCGGCGACCACCGCGATGTTGGTCGCGATCGTCGTCGTCCCGACGCCGCCCTTGGGGCTGTACACCGCGACCAGGCGTCGCGGCCGGGCCGAGCGTCAGGCCGTCGGCCGACACGACCGGGGCGAGGTCCTTCGACCGCTGGAAGCGGAGCAGCAGCGCCTCGACGCGGGCCTCGACCTCGCGCGCGTCGAACGGTCGCGCGACGACGTCGTCGGCGCCGGCCTCGAGGAACCCGATCCGCTCCTCGACGTCGTCGGTCGCGGCCACGCACAGGATCGGCACCGCCGCCATCGACGGCGTGGCGCGGATCTCGCGGCACACCTCGAAGCCGGTCTTGCCCGTCTTGGGGTCGACCGTTCCGACGTCGACGACCGCGAGCTGGTGCTCGGCGACCTTGGCGAACGCGTCGTCGGGGTCGGTCGTGCGCGTGACCGTGTAGCCGGCCTTGGTCAGGATCGGCGCGAGCGAGGCTGCGCCGGTGTCGGCGCTTCGTAGGACGAGGATGGTGCTGGCGGGCACTGAGCCTCCGGAGCTGATGCGTCGTTGGGGGGGCGGGTAGGCCGAGAGGATACAACCGGTTGCGGGCTGACCGGTCGCCCGTGCTAGACTACCGCCCGTTTCCTTTCCGCTCCGTGCCGGACCGGCGTGTCCGCCGTCAACGGGGCATCCCCATTGGAAGGAGTTGCCGCGCGCATGCGCCGATACGAACTCATGCTCGTGCTCCGCCCGGACGTGCCGGACGACAGGAGCCAGGCGGTCATCGACCGCACCACCCGCCAGATCACGGCCGCGGGCGGTCAGATCACCAAGGTCGCCCCGTGGGGCCGCCGCCGGCTGGCCTATCCCATCGACCGGTACCGCGAGGGCTCGTACCACATCATCCTGTTCCAGGCGCCGGGCGACGCCCTGGTCGAGCTGGAGCACAGCCTGCTCATCACCGAGGAAGTCCTCCGCCACCTCATCACCCGCGACGAGCGGCCGGTCAAGGCCTCGCGTCGCGAGGACGGCGAGACCGAGGGCGAGGAGCTCGACGACACGGACCTGCCGCCTCGGCCTCGACGAGGAAGAGGACGAGGACACCGGCGAGCGGATCGGCGAGGACGAGAGCGAGGCGGCTCCGGCCGCCATCGACTGAGGAGGACGGCCGACGATGGCATTCAGCAAGGTCATGATCATCGGCAACCTCGGGCGCGACCCGGAGATGCGCTACACGCCCAACGGCCGTGCCGTCACGGAGTTCAGCGTCGCCGTGACCCACAGCAGCCGCGACCCGCAGACCGGCGAGTGGGCGGACGAGCAGACCGACTGGTTCCGCGTGACGCGTCTGGGGCGACCGCGCCGAGCGCACCGCCGAGCAGTTCCGCAAGGGCAACCGGGTGTTCGTCGAGGGTCGCTTCCGGACCCGCGAGTTCGAGCGCCAAGGACGGCACCAAGCGGCATCTCGCTCGAGATCACCGCCGACAATGTCATCGCCCTCGAGCGGCGCAGCCGCGACGAGGAGGGGTCCTTCGGGACACCTGCCGCGAACACCGGCGAGGGCGCTCCCGTGGCGGCCGGCAGCGGCGTCCGACCGCAGCGCGCGCCCGCCGACGACACCGACCTCGACGACCTTCCCTTCTGACTCAGGAGACACCTGACCGATGCCTCCTGCCCGATCGCGCAAGCGCGACGACTTCTACCGCGACCGACGCCGCCGCAAGGTCTGCGCGTTCTGCGCCGACAAGACCGCCCTGATCGACTACAAGGAGGTCAACCGCCTCCGCCGCTACCTCTCGGAGCGAGCCAAGATCGAGCCGCGTCGCAAGACCGGCACGTGCGCCGGGCACCAGCGCGAGCTGGCCGTCGCCCTCAAGCGCGCCCGCCACGTCGCGCTGCTTCCGTACGCGCCGCAGCACCTGCGTCCCTGAGTCGCTGACCACGGCGCCCGCAGCCCGGCGGACGTGACGTGATCGTCGGGTTGCTCATGATCGCCGGCGGCGCGGCCGCCGGCGTCTTCGGTTCGCTCCTCGGTCTGGGCGGCGGCGTCCTGATCGTGCCGCTGCTCACGCTCGGCTTCGGTCTCGACCTGCGCGAGGCCGTCGGCGTGTCGCTCGTGAGCGTGATCATGACCAGCAGCGCAGCGGCGGGCGTGTACCTGGAGCGCCACGTCGCGAACCTGTCGGCTCGGCATGCGCCTCGAGCTGTTCACCGCGATCGGCGCCCTCGTCGGCGGGTCGATCGCCTTCCTCATCGACGAGCGGCTCCTGTCGGTGCTGTTCGCCGGGCTCCTCGCGTATGTCGCGATCTCGATGCTGCGCGCGTCCGACGTCGAGCCCGACGGCGCCGCGACGACGGCCGGCCGGCCGAACGGGTCGGCAGCCGACGCGGACGCCCCAGCCGGCCCGGGCTACGAGGTCCGCAACATGCGCCTCGGCGTGGTCGGCGCGACCGGGGCCGGCGTCGTGTCGGCCATGCTCGGCGTCGGCGGTGGCATCGTCAAGGTCCCGCTCATGCACCTGGCGATGGGCGTCCCGCTGCGCGTGTCGACCGCCACGAGCAACCTGATGGTCGGGATCACCGCCGCCGCGAGCGCGGTCATCTACGTCATCCACGGCGAGGTCGACCCGTACGTCGCCGGCCCGACCGCGATCGGCGTCTTCCTCGGCGCCAGCCTCGGGTCGCGCGTCGCGCCACCGCATCGACATCCGGGTGCTCCGCCTGCTGTTCGTGGTCGTCCTGCTCGTGCACGGCCGTCCAGATGCTCCTGCGGGTCGGTCGCGGTGACCGAGTTCGATCGGACCATCGGGCGACTGCTCATCGCGGTCACCTACGTCGCTGCGCTGCTGCTGACGATCGGCGTGCTGCTGATGGTCGCCGGTGGCATCTCGCCGCTGAGCGGCGGACCAGGTCTCGACCTGTCCTCGCTTCTCGCCGACCTGGCATCGCTCCAGCCGGCGGGGTTCCTGTGGCTCGGCCTGCTTGCGGTCATCGCCACGCCGTTGAGCCGGGTCATCGCGGCCGCGGTCGGCTTCGGGCTGGCCGGCGACCGCCGGATGGTCGCGGTCGCGCTCGGCATCCTCGTCGTGATCGCCATCAGCATCACGACCGCGCTGCTGATCGGCTGAGCGGCCGGGGCTGGATGCGCATGAACCCGCGCTATACTCGGCCGACCTTGCAGGCCCCACGCGGGCGCATCGCGCCGTCAGCGCAGGAGTCGCGCCGAATGACCACCGACACCAAGGCCGACGCGCCGGCCGCGTCCGCGCACCACGCCCCGACAGCCGGGCAGCCTCGACGAGCTCATCTGCTACTTCGAGGGCGACTTCGTCCCGATGAAGGACGCGAAGGTCAGCATCATGACCCACGCGTTCATGTACGGGACCGCCACGTTCGAGGGCATCCGGGCGTACTGGAACGAGGAGCAGGGCACGCTGTACGGGCTCAAGGTCCGTGAGCACGTCGAGCGCATCCGACAGTCCTGCCGGATCCTGCTGATGCAGGACATCCCGTCGGTCGACGAGCTGACGCGACTGATCGTCGAGACCGTGCGGCGCAACGGCTTCCGCGAGGACGTGTACATCCGCCCGTCGTTCTACAAGTCGACCAAGGCGATCGGCGTCCGCCTGCACGACCTCGACAACGAGCTGTACATCATCACGCTGCCGTTCGGGAACTACATCGACACCGCGAACGGCGTGCGCCTGATGACCTCGTCCTGGCGGCGCAACGCCGACGAGGCGCTGCCGGCCCGCGGCAAGATCGTCGGCGGCTACGTGAACATGGCCTTCCAGAAGTCGGAGGCCGAGCTGAACGGCTTCGACGAGGCGGTCGTGCTGACGGCCGGCGGCCACGTCAACGAGTCGTCCGCGGCCAACATCTTCGTCGTCCGCGACGGGGTCGCCCTGACCCCGCCGGTCAGCGACGACCTGCTCGAGGGCGTCACCCGCAAGGCGCTGATCGAGCTGATGACGAACGAGGGCATCCCGACCGCCGAGCGCTCGATCGACCGCTCGGAGCTGTACGTCGCCGACGAGATCTTCGTGTGCGGCACCGGCGTCCAGGTGTCGCCGGTCGTCGAGGTCGACCACCGGCCGGTCGGATCGGGCGAGGTCGGGCCGATCGCCCGGCTCGTGCGCGATCGCTACTTCGACGCGGTCCGCGGACGACTGCCGGCGTACCGAGCACTGGCTGACGCCGATCGAGTAAGGCGGGAGCGCGCGACCGCGCTCGCTCAGGACGAGGGTGGCGCCTGCAGTCCGGTGTCGAGCGGCCGATGCGGATGACGACGTCCGCCCGCATCGTCGGGTCGGTCGCGGTCTTGACCTTCACCTTGAACAGCTTCTCGAGGTAGGCGATCGTCGCCGGGTGGTCGGTCTCGGCGCCGTTGTAGACGGTGATGACGGTCTTCGCCGGGACCGAGCCCTCGGGCGGCCGGCGCGGCGCCGACGCGCTCAGGCCGTGGTACTCGAGGTAGCCGGCGAGCCGTGACGCCGCGTTGCGGGTCGACGTCGGCCGTTCACCACCCAGACCCTGGCCGCCTCCGCCGGCGAGCGACTCGCGCAGCTGCCTCGTCGCGTGGATCCGCCGAGAACGCGTTCTTCACCGCCTGCTTGATGCGCGGGATGTTCGGCAGGACGACGCAGCCCCGCGCATCGGCGCAGGTGTCGCGCGAGTACAGCGGCGGCGAGAACACGTACGAGCGGATGTTCGCCGTGTCGACCTGCGAGGCGAGGCCCAGCAGCTCGTCGAGCTGGTCGACCGGGATGTCGGTCCGGACGGCCGACTTGAGCGCCGTGACCAGCTCGGGCAGGCGCGGGATCAGCGTCTGCGGGTCGGCCTGCTCGCGCAGCGACAGCAGGACGCGCTGCTGCCGGGCCGCCCGGTCGAAGTCGGTCGAGGTGTGGCGCGACCGCGCGTAGCGCAGCGCCTGGTCGCCGTTCATGTGCTGCAGCCCGCTCGGGATGTACACCCGCTGCGGCCGCCCGGTCGTGCCCGGGAACTGGTCGTCGGACACGGGCACCTGGACGTTGATCGTCACCCCGCCGAGTGCATCGATGACCTTCTTGAAGCCGTTGAAGTTGACCTCGACGAAGTAGCGGATCTTGAGGTCGTACAGCTCGCCCATGATCGACTTGAGGGCGTTGTAGCCGCGGGTGCGCTGGTTGCCCGACCACAGGTCGGAGCGTCGCCGGTTCTGGACGAAGAACGAGTTGATCTTGTTGCCGTAGTCGCGGCCCCACACACGCTGGGCCGGACCCGGCGGCACCGGCACGTCGACGGTATCGCGCGGCAGGCTGAACATCGCCACCTGTTTGGTGACCGGGTCGATCGAGACCGTGATCAGCGTGTCGGTGTTGTGGCGCGCCCTTCTGCTCGTCGGCGCCGATGAGCAGGATGTTGAGCCGCTCCTTGCCGTCCCACGGCGGGACCTCGACCGACGGGGACCGGGGTGCCGATCAGGCTCGGCTCGGGCGTCACGGGCTCGGTCGGGTCGGCGCTGACGTCGATCGACCCGCTCGGACCGGACGGGTCCGCCGACGGATCGGCCGACGCCGCCGGCTCGCACTCCTCGTCCGATCCCTCGCTCGACGAAGATGCAGCTCCCGAGGGCGTCCTGCGCCAGCATGTCGTAGCGCGCGACCACGACGTGCGTCGCCGGCCAGCACGAGCACGACCGCGGCCAGCCCGGCGATCGAGAGGGGGTTGCGGGGCAGCTTCGCGCCGGCCGAGCCGGCCGTCGCCCGAGGCGGCGTGGGCGTTCAGATACTCGGCGACGCGGTACGCGTCGACGATCGCGACCAGCCGGTAGACCAGCGCGACGATGTTGAAGACGAAGATCGCGCCGATCATGTCGAGGAACGCGCCGAACAGCTCGAAGGTGTCGAGCCGCAGCACGATCCCGGCGGTCAGGGCGAGGGCCAGGATGACGGGCGCGGCGAACATCAGGGCGCGCATCGGCGCGCCCGCGTAGAGCTGCCCGAGACCGGGGAAGAGGAGGGACAGGAACGCCGCGGTGAAGGGCGACCTGGCGCGCGGTCGCGCCTCCTGCGGGTTCTGCATCGCGGGTAGGATAATCGGACTTGCCGGAATGGCCCGCGGGGCCGGTCCCGGTCGCCCGCACTCGTCCATCCGCACCGCGGAGTTGCATGTTCCGACCGGTCACCTCGAAGCCCGATCTCGTCGCCGCAGGAACACGGACTGCTCGAGGCGTGGACGGAGCGTCGGACCTTCGCCCGGCTGCGGGCCCAGAACGCGGGCGGACCGCGCTGGAGCTTCCTCGACGGGCCGATCACCGCCAACAACCCGATGGGCGTCCACCACGCCTGGGGCCGCGCCTACAAGGACCTCTACCAGCGCTTCCACGCCATGCTCGGCGAGGACCAGCGCTACCAGAACGGCTTCGACTGCCAGGGGCTATGGGTCGAGGTCAACGTCGAGCGCGACCTCGGCTTCACCTCGAAGCGCGACATCGAGGCGTACGGCATCGACCGCTTCGTGACGCTGTGCAAGCAGCGCGTGCTCACGTATGCCGCGCGCCAGTCGGAGCAGTCCATCCGGCTCGGGATGTGGATGGACTGGAACGATCCCGACGAGCTGCGCCGACTGGGCGACATGCTCGGGACCGACCCGTCGGCGGTGACCACGATCGAGGGGACCGACGGGCCGGTGACCGATACCGTCGAGATGCTCGTCGGGCGGCTCGGGATGCCCGAGATCGGCGGCAGCGTACTTCACGTTCAGCAACGAGAACAACGACCTGATCTGGTGGTTCCTCGCCGAGTGCCACCGGCGCGGCTGGCTGTACAAGGGCCACGACACCATGCCGTGGTGCGCGCGCTGCGGGACCGGGCTCTCGCAGATGGAGATGAACGAGGGCTACCAGGACCGTGAGGATCCGGGCCTGACCGTGCGCTTCCCGCTTGTCGACCGGCCGGACGAGGCGCTCCTGGTCTGGACGACGACGCCGTGGACGCTGACCTCGAACGTCGCGGCGGCCGTCGGCGAGGACCTGCGCTACGTCAAGGTCCGCCAGGGCGACGATCTCCTGTGGCTGGGCAAGGGCACGCTCAAGACGGCCCTCGAAGGTCCGTTCGAGGTGCTCGAGGAACGGCCGGGTCGGGACCTCGTGGGCTGGCGGTACGGCGGTCCGTTCGACGACCTCCAAGCGGTCCGGGAGGCATTCGCCACGGCCGGCTACGAGCACCGGATCGTCGTGTGGGACGAGGTCGGGGAGGACGAGGGGACCGGCATCGTCCACATCGCCCCGGGCTGCGGTGCCGAGGACTTCCAGCTCGGCAAGGCGCTCGGGCTGCCGGTGGTGGCCCCGATCGACGAATCGGGCATCATCCTCGACGGTTTCGGGTCGCTGAGCGGCCGTGACGTGCGCGACGTCAGCGAGCCGATCATCGAGCACCTCAAGGCGACCGGGCGGTTCTACCGGCTCGAGCCGTACGTCCACCGCTACCCGCACTGCTGGCGATGCGGCACGCCGCTCGTCTTCCGCCTCGTCGACGAGTGGTTCATCAGCATGGGCCCGGTCTACGACCAGCCGCGCGAGACGCTCAGCCGGGAACAGGTCGACGCCAGCCTGCGCTACCAGATCATGGAGGTCGTCGACCAGATCCGCTGGATCCCCGAGTTCGGCTACGAGCGCGAGCTCGACTGGCTCCGGAACATGCACGACTGGATGATCAGCAAGAAGCGCTACTGGGGCCTGGCGCTGCCGATCTACGACTGCTCGGATTGCGGGACGATCGAGGTGATCGGCGGCCGCGAGGAGCTGCGCGAGCGCGCCGTCGAGGGTTGGGACCGCGTTCGAGGGGCATACCCCGCATCGGCCGTGGGTGGACGAGGTCAGGATCGCCTGCCCCGGCTGCGGCGCGCCGGTCGAGCGGATCAAGGACGTCGGCAACCCGTGGCTGGACGCCGGCATCGTGCCGTTCTCGACGCTCCACTACCGCGAGGACCCCGAGTACTGGGGGCAGCTGGTTCCCGGCCGACTTCATCACCGAGAGCTTCCCGGGCCAGTTCCGCAACTGGTTCTACTCGATGCTCGCGATGTCGACGGTCCTGCGCCGGGAGCCGCCGTTCACGACGATCTTCGGCTACGCCCTCGTGTTCGGCGAGGACGGCCGGCCGATGCACAAGAGCTGGGGCAACGCCATCGATTTCGACGAGGCCGCCGAGCGGATGGGCGTCGACGTCATGCGCTGGATGTTCGCCAAGGCCCGACCCGAGGAGAACATCCTCTTCGGCTGGCACGCGGCCGACGAGGCGCGCCGCGAGCTGCTCGTCCTGTGGAACGTGTACGCGTTCTTCGTGACGTACGCGCGGCTGGCCGGCGTGGACACCGGCCGAAGCGGCACCGCCGATCGCCGAGCGGCCGGCGCTCGACCGCTGGATCCTGTCGCGAGCGGCCGGCACTGCCGAGGTGGTCGAGGAGCGCCTGCGCGACTTCGACGCGGTGGGCGCCAGCCGCGCCCTGGCGACGTTCATCGACGAGCTCTCGACCTGGTACCTGCGCCTCACCCGCCGGCGGTTCTCGCGGTCCGACGACCCGGTCGACCGCGCGGCGGCGTTCGCGACGCTGCACGAGGCGCTCGTCGCGACGACCCGGATGCTCGCGCCGATCCTGCCGTTCCTTTCCGACTCGATGTACGGCAACCTCGTGCCGACCGTCGACGACGCCGCCCCGGACAGCGTCCATCTCACGCGGTTCCCGACGGCCGAGCTCGCGGGCCACCGTGACGCCGCGCTCGAGCGATCGATGGATCTCGCCCAGCGAGCCGTCGATCTGGCGCGGACCCTGCGGAGCGCGAACCGCCTCAAGACCCGCCAGCCGCTTGCCCGTGCGTGGGTGGCCGTGCCCGGTGGCGACGGCGCCATGCCGCCGGACCTGCTGGACCTCGTCGCGGCCGAGATCAACGTCCAGGCCGTCGAGCCGATCGTCGACGGCTCCGAGCTCGTCGAGCGCCGGGTCAAGGTCCTGCTGCCGAAGGTCGGCAAGCGGCTCGGTCCGGCCATCCCGTCGGTCATGGCCGCGGCTCGCGACGGCGCCGTCACGTTCCATGACGACGGCTCGGTGACGCTGGCCGGCGAGACGCTGGCCGCCGACGAGGTCGAGATCCAGGCGACGCCGCGACCCGGTACCGCCGTGGCGGAGGATGATGGCCTCGTGATGGTCCTCGACACCGCGCTGACCGACGACCTCCGCGCGGAAGGCGATGCCCGCGAGCTGGCGCGGGCGATCCAGGAGCTGCGACGCGAGGCCGGCCTCGAGCTCGACGACCGCATCGAGCTGTGGGTCGAGGGCGCCCCACCCGCGGTCGACCTGCATCTGCCGTCGGTCGCCGCCGACACGCTCGCCGATCTGCGCGATGGCGACGCCCCGCCGGACGCGCATCGCGCATCGGTCCAGCTCGACGCCGGCCCTGCGACGATCGCCCTGCGGAGGCTCGGTTGACCACGATGCCGGCGACCGCCGCCCGTGCCGCGAGCCACGGCCGCGCGCGATGGCCGATCTTCATCGGCCTGGCCGTGACCGTGTTCGTCGCTCGACCAGCTGACCAAGGCGTGGCTGACGTCGTTCCTCGATCCGGGCGAACGGGTCGAGGTCATCGGCGACCTCGTCCGCCTGATCCACTCGCAGAACAGCGGCGCGCTGTTCGGCCTCTTCCAGGACCAGGCGATGCTGTTCGGGATCGTGTCGCTCGGCGTCGTCGCCGCGCATCGTCTGGTTCCACCACAGCTCCGGTCGGAACACGCTGCTGTCGGTGGCGCTCGGGCCTGCTGCTCGGCGGAGCGCTCGGCAACATGACCGACCGCTTCCGGATCGGCTACGTCGTCGACTTCGTCGACGTCGGCATCGGCAACCTCCGGTTCTACACGTTCAACGTCGCCGACTCGGCGATCAGCCTGTCGATCCTGCTGCTCCTCGTGAGCGCGTTCCTCGGCGACCGGCCGGGCGCGGACGTGCCGCCGACCGAGACCGCCGCCGACTCGGCGACACCAGCGGGCCCACCGGATGCCTGACGCGCCGGTCGCGGCCGGGGTCCGGACCGTGCACGTCCCGATCGGGGCGGCCGGGCGGATCGACCGCTTCGTCGCCGACGCCACGGGGCTCTCGCGGAGCCACGTCCAGAAGCTGATCTCCGATGGCCGCCTGACGGTCGATGGCGAGCCGGTCCGGGCCAACGCGATCGTCGCCGCGGGGAGCGAGGTCCGGCTCGACGTCCCCGAGCCGGTCGCCCTCGACCTGGCGCCTGCGCCGGACATCCCGCTGCGGATCGTGTACGAGGACGACGACCTGCTGATCGTCGACAAGCCGGCCGGCCTCGTGGTCCATCCGTCGCCCGGCCACCACGATGGCGACACGCTCGTGAACGCGCTGCTGGCGCGCGCCGGCGGGGCGGAGTACGGCGGGATCGCCGGCGTCGCGCGGCCGGGCATCGTCCACCGACTCGACCGGGACACGAGCGGGCTGCTGATGGTCGCCAAGCACGACGCTGCCCAGCACGTCGCTGATGGCCCAGCTCAAGGCGCGTCGCGTGCGCAAGACCTACCAGGCGCTGGTCGCCGGCAGCGTGGCCGCCGCGGTCGGGCGGATCGAGGCACCGATCGGACGCGACCCGAAGCACCGGACGCGCATGGCGGTCGTGCCCGACGGACGGCCGTCGGTGACGGGCTACCGGGTCCGTGAGCGGTTCACCGGGCTGGACGCTGCTCGAGCTCGATCTCGTGACCGGCCGGACGCACCAGATCCGCGTCCACCTCGACGCGATCGGCCATCCGGTCGCGGGCGATCCCGTGTACGGGACCGGCACGTCGCGCCGCGGGCCGGACGGCCTGGACCGGCTGTTCCTCCACGCCTGGCGCCTGGAGCTGGCGGCACCGAGCGACGGCCAGCTGATCCGGGCGACGGCGCCGCTGCCCCGACGAGCTCGAGGCCGTGCTCGATGGCCTGCGCGCGGCGGAGACGGCCCGATGACGCAACGGGGCGAGCCGCCCGGCGTCGAGGTGCAGGTGCCGCTCGCTCGAGCCGACCCACGTCTCGGACGATCCGGGTCGGCCCGACAACGTCATCGAGGGTGCTCCCGGCGCGATGCTCGTCATCATCTCGGGCCCGTCGGGCGTCGGGAAGGACACGATCATCGACGAGATGCGCCGTCGCGAGGCCGCCGACGGCCGCGCCGGCGACCGCCACTACGTCGTGACCGTCACGACCCGGGCCCCGCGCGACGGCGAGGTCGACGGGGTCGACTACCACTTCGTCGGACGCGACGATTTCCTCCGGCTGCGCGCGGCGCGCGGGTTCCTCGAGGCGAACGAGGTGCACGGCAACTGGTACGGCTCGCCGCGCGACCAGGTCCGCGAGGCGTTGCTGGCCGGCCGCGACGTCATCCTCAAGATCGACGTCCAGGGCGCCCAGGTCGTCAAGGAGCAGGTGTCCGAGGCGCTGCTCATCTTCATCATCCCGCCGTCGCTCGAGACGCTGTTCGAGCGGCTGCGAGCCCGCGCGACGGAGACGGCCGACGAGCTCGAGGTCCGCCAGCGCGAACGCCGCGATCGAGCTGGCGCGCCAGGACGACTACGACCATGTCGTGGTCAACGAGACCGGCCAGGTCGAGCGGACGGCCGACGAGATCGAGGCGATCATCGCCGCGGAACGGCGGCGCACGCGGGCCGGCGGGTCCGCGTCTAGCGACGTGACACTCGGGCTCGAGCCCGAGCGCGGGGCGGGGACCGTCGGACCCGTGGCCGACGGCGATGGCGCGGTCCGCCTCGTCGAGGTGGCGGTCGATGCCGCCGGCGCGGGCGGCGCCCATCCGTACACCTACGCCGTACCCGCCGCGCTCGCCGACCTCGAGGACGGCGAGGCCGTCCTGGTCGAGTTCGGGCGACGCCAGGCGCTCGGGGTGATCCTCGGACCTGCCGTCGCAAGCGGTCGGGGCGCCGGTCAAGGCGATCGTCGACCGGGTCCGCGCCGACGGTCCGCTGCTGCCGGCCCTGACGCTGTCGCTCGCGCGCTGGGTCGCAGCCCATTATCTCGCGCCGCCGGCGATCGTCATCCGGGCGATGCTCCCGCCCGGTCTGCTCGAACGCCTCGAGCTGGTGGCCGAGCGGACGCCCGCAGGCGCGTCACCACTGGCGGCGCTCGATGCGGTCGACGCCGACCTCCTCGAGCAGCTCGAGGCAGGAGCGCGACCCGCCCGAGACCTCGCCGCGCCCGACGGCCGGGCCGGTCTCCTGCGCCGCCTTCGGTCGCTGGCGAGCGGTGGGCTCGTGACGCTCGACTGGACGCTGCTCGGGCGCCTCTGCCGGACCCCGCTTCGAGCGCTGGGTGCAGCCGACGGCGGCTGGCCTGGAAGCCGCGCGCCTGCTCGCGTCCGGCGAGCGACCGGCGGGCCGGCCGCTCGGGCCGCGACAGGTGGCCGCCCTGCCGAGCTCGCCGGGTCGCCGGCCGGGATCGCCGGGTCCGGAGCTCGGCGGGCGGCACGGGACGTCGTCGATCGCGGCCCTCGTGCGTCGTGGCATCGCCGCGTCCGAGACGCGTGAGCGACCGCGTCGGCCGCTCGCCGCGCGGCCCCCGGGACTCCGCGGCGGGCGGCCGCCGGCGACCGACCTGTCACCGGAGCAGACCGAGGCGGTCGAGCGGGCGCTCGCTGCGATCCGTGAGCGTGATCCGCGACCGCTGCTGCTCGACGGCGTCACCGGTGGGGGCAAGACCGCGATCTACGTCGAGGCGATCGCCACGTCACTCGAGGCGGGCCGGCCGGCCCTCGTACTCGTGCCCGAGATCGCGCTGGCGCTGCCGCTCGTCGACCGGCTGCGGGCCGACCTCGATGCGCGCGTGGCGCTCGTCCACTCGGGTCTGGCCGACGGCGAGCGTGCCGACGAGTGGCGGCGCATCCGGGCCGGCGACGTCGACATCGTCGTCGGGACGCGGTTGGCGGTCGTGGCGCCGCTCGCGGACGTCGGTCTCGTCATCGTCGACGAGGAGCACGACCCGGCGTACAAGAGCGACCGCACGCCGCGGCTCCAGGCGCGCGACACGGCGATCCAGCTGGCAGGCCTGGCCGGTGCTGCGCTGATCCTCGGATCGGCCACGCCGGCCGTCGAGAGCCTCGGCCGGGCGCTCGACGGGCGGTACGACCGGGTCGTCCTCCCGACGCGGCCGACCGGGGTACCGCCGATCGATCGAGGTCGTCGACATGCGAGCCGAGCTCGCGGAGGGGAACCGCGGCCTCCTGTCCCGGGCGCTCGACGATGCTCTGGCCACGCTCGACACCGCCGCCGGCGAGCAGGCGATCCTGGTCCTCAATCGCCGCGGGACCGCGTCGGTCGTGCTGTGCCGCGACTGCGGCCACGTCCAGGCCTGTCCGGACTGCGAACGTCCGCTCGTGTACCACCAGGCCGGGACGACGCTGCGCTGCCACCACTGCGGTCGGGCGACGCCGCTCGCCACCCGCTGCCCGAGCTGCCGCTCGCCGCGGATCCGCTACCTCGGCGGTGGCACCGAACGGGTCGAGCGCGAGGTCCGCGGAGCGCACCCGACGCTGCGCGTCGCCCGCCTCGATCGCGACGTCGCCGACCGGCGCGGGGCCGCGGAGCGCGTCATCGACGCGTTCACCGCCGGACGGACCGACGTGCTGGTCGGCACGAGCCTCGTAGCCAAGGGTCTGGACGTGCCGTCGGTCACGCTGGTCGGCGTGGTGTCGTCGGACGTGGCGCTCAACCTCCCCGACGAGCGCGCCGCGGAGCGGACGTACCAGCTCCTGCGCCAGGCCGTCGGCCGCGCCGGCCGTGGCGAGCGACCCGGCCGCGCGATCCTGCAGACGTATCAGCCGGACCACCCCGTCATCCGTGCCGTCGCGACCCAGGACGGCGACGCGTTCTACGCGGCGGAGCTGGATCTCCGGCGGCGGTTCGGGTCACCGCCGTACGGGTCGCTGATCAAGCTGACGGTCGCGCTGCCCGATCGGGACGCGTCCGAGCAGGAGGGTGCGGCGATGGCCGATCGGTTGCGCCAGCGGGCGGCGGAAACGGGCGCCTCGACGGCCGTCATCGGGCCCGCACCCGCCTACATCGCGCGGCGGAACGATCGGTGGCGGTTCCACGTCATCCTGCGGGGCGAGGAACCCCTGGAGGTCCTCGGCGGCGACCCCGGTCTGCCCTGGTCGGTCGACGTCGACCCCGAATCGCTGTTGTAGGGTCTCATCGAAGGAGGTTCGCATGCGACAGGGTGCCTTGGTGATGGTTGCGCTTGTGCTGCTCGCGTGTTCGAGCCAGCCGCAGCCGAGCCAGCCGCAGCCGAGCCAGCCGGCGGTAACGGGATCGGCGGGAACCACGTTGCCGCTCCGTGTGAACCAGAGCGACGGTTGCGACACGATCCAGGTCGGGTACCGGACTGCGACGTTCCGCATCGATCCGGCCGCAGCCGATCCCGTGACGGCAGTCACCGATCAAGGTGCGAGCCTGCAGACCTTCTGGGCGCCGGGCTTCGAGGGGGGATCCACCGGCGACCCGGTCGTGCGTGATCCGGATGGGCAGGTCGTGGCGACGGATGGCGAGGTGCTCACGATCCCGGTCGGGGCGTTCCCGACCCTGCACGGGCATTGGGTGTGCCCGTCGGAGGACGCCCTCAATGTCTTCCTCCCCGGGGCGCCGTGACCGCCGGTCAGTCCATCTTCATCCGGTAGGCCACCAGCACGCCACCGACCATCCGCTCGAGGCCCTGCAGGCATTCGAGCTGGCTCGCATCGAGGTCGACGGGATCAAGGCCGCCGGCGATCGAATCCGGGTCGACCGTGCCCCAGGAGCTCGGCGCGTAGGCCATCACGACGTCGCTGTCGAGCGTGCGCTCGGCCTCGTGGACGAGGTCGACCTGGGCTGGATCGAGGTCGGCGTAGCTCCACTCTCCGGCGGCCATCGATGCTCCTCCATGTTGCTCGGGGACGATGATACGACGGAGGGCCGTTCGGCCCGTGCCTTTCCGGCGTGTTCGTGCGAGGATGCGTCTCCCACGATGCGGAGGACGCGAGCATGACCGATCCCTTCAACCCCAGCCACGACGAGCCGGCCGAGGGCCCGCGCGACGCCGACTTCTCCGGCGGGTCCGGCGCGGAGACGGCCCGGGATGCCGCCGGTGACGCGGCCTCCGGGACGTCCGCCAAGGCCAACGAGATGTTCGACCAGTTCAAGGACGCGGTGTCGGACTTCGCCGAGCGGGCTGCTCCGACGGTCCGCGAGTACTCGGCGCGTGCCGCCGAGTTCGTCGCGGTCGCCGCCGACAAGGCCGGCCCCCTCGCCGCCAAGGCCGGGACCGCGACGGCCGACGCGAGCACGAAACTGGCCTCGAACGCCCGCCATTGGGCCGAGGACGTGCGCGAGCCGACGAACGGCCACGATGTCGCGGACGCGGCGACCGACGCCGCCAAGGATGTCGCGGAGGGCAACCCGCCGCTCTAGGCATCTCACCTCCGGGCCGCCCGGTCGCGCCGACCATATACTCGGGCCATGTCCGTCCGACCGATCGTCATGCTCGGCGACGCGCGGCTGCGCCTGAAGGGCAAGCCCGTCGACGCCTTCGGCAAGTACCTCCACGAGCTGCTCGACGACCTCGCGCACACGATGCGCGACGCTCCCGGCGTGGGCCTCGCGGCGCCGCAGCTCGGCGAGGCGATGCAGGCCTGCGTGGTCGAGGTCGAGGACCACCTCTACGAGCTGGTCAACCCGAGGATCGTCCGCGCGACCGGTGAGGACCGCGATCTCGAGGGCTGCCTGTCGATCCCCGGCTACGTCGCGTACGTCAACCGCCACGAGAAGGTGTGGGTCGTCGCCCAGGATCGCCAGGGCAAGAAGTTCAAGGTGGCCGGTTCGGGCCTCCTCGGTCGCGCGTTCCAGCACGAGCTCGACCACCTGGACGGCAAGCTCTACATCGACTATCTCGACTCGATGGACGAGCTGATCCCGGTCGCCCAGGGGAACGAGGACGACGCCGAGATCCGCGAGGCGACGAGCGCCCTCGCGTGACCAGGGGGCGGGCGCGGACCGTCTTCATCGGGAGCGGCGGGTTCGGCCGGGAGAGCCTGTGGCGGCTCGGCGAACACCCGGACGTCGAGGTCGTCGGCGTCGTGACCGCCTCGCCCCGTCCCGCGGGTCGTGGTGGCCGGACGGCGACGACGCCGATCCACGACGCCGCACGCCACCTGGAGATCCGCCCGATCCTGACGCCGGAACGGCTGCGCGCGCCCGAGGCGATCGGCGACGTCCTCGCGCTCCGGCCCGACCTCGTGGTCCTGGCCGACTACGGCCAGATCGTGCCGCCGGCGCTGCTCGACCTCCCGCACGGGTCCCTCAACCTCCATCCGTCACTGTTGCCCCGGCATCGCGGTGCCACCCCGATCCCGGCGACGATCCTCGCCGACGACCCGGAGAGCGGCGTGACGTTGATGCGCATGGACGCCGGTCTCGACACCGGGCCGATCGTGGGCCAGGTCCGGGTGCGGCTGACCGGCGAGGAGACCACGCCGCTGCTCGAGGAGACGCTGGAGGTCGCCGCGGCAGCGTTGCTCGCCGGGCATCTCGGGCCATGGATCCGGGGCAAGATCGTCGCCACCCCACAGCCCGACACCGGGGCGACGCTCACCCGGCCGCTGCGCCGGGATGACGGCCGGCTCGACCCGACGCGACCGGCGGTCGAGCTCGAACGCCAGGTCCGCGCCTACCAGCCGTGGCCCGGGTCGTGGGTCGAGACGCCCGCAGGGCGGCTGATCGTGTGGCGGGTGGAGGCGGTCGCGGCGGCGGCCGATGCGCCATCGCCGGGGATCTTCGATGTCGAGGGGCTCGGGACCGCCGACGGCGGGCGGCTCCGGCTGCATGAGGTCCAGCCGGCCGGCGGCAACCGGATGACATGGGACGCGTACGTCCGCGGCCGGCCGTCGATCGTCGGCAGTAGCATCGACCAGTGACCACGACGACACCGGGGATCTCTGGGCTCACGCCGGACGAGCTGACCGCGTGGGTGGAGGGCCAGGGCGAGCCGGCCTACCGCGCGAGGCAGATCGCCGACGCGATCTGGACGGCGGGTGGCGTCACCGACGCGGCGGACGTCCGGACGCTGCCGGTGGCGCTGCGCGACGCGCTCGCCCGCGACTTCCGGATGGACACGGTCGCGGACACGGACATCCGGCTGGCCGACGGCGGGCAGACCGAGAAATCCCTGCACCGCCTGCACGACGGCGCGCTCATCGAGTCGGTGCTGATGCACTACCCGGCGCGCGGCGCTGCCCGCGAGCGGCACACGCTGTGCATCTCGAGCCAGGCCGGCTGCGCGGTCGGCTGCCCGTTCTGCGCCACCGGCGAGCTCGGGTTCGGGCGGGACCTCGAGGTGGCCGAGATCATGGACCAGGCCCGCCATGCCCAGCGCCGGCTGGGTGCGGCCGGCCGGCATCTCACGAACATCGTGTTCATGGGCATGGGCGAGCCGCTGCTCAACCTCGACCGGGTCCTCGGCGCGGTCGAGGCGCTCAACGATCCGGGCCGGTTCGGGCTTGGCGCGCGGCACATCACGGTCTCGACGTCAGGGGTCGTGCCCGGCATACGCCGGCTGACGGCGCTCGGTCCGCAGTTCACGCTGGCGATCTCGCTCCACGCGGCGCGCGACGCGCTGCGCGACGTGCTGGTGCCGCTCAACCGGCGCTGGCCGGTGGCCGAGGTCGTGGACGCGGCCCGCGAGCATGCCCGATCGACCGGACGGCGCATCAGCTACGAAGTCACGATGATCGGCGGCGTGAACGACACCGATCTCGACGCCCACGCGATGGCCGACCTCCTCCGCGCCGATCACGCGCACGTCAACCTCATCCCGATGAACCCGGTCGCCCACACGCCGTGGGCGGCCAGCCCGATGCCCGTCATCGAGCGATTCGCGGCCATCCTGCGCGAGGCCGGCATCGGGACGACCATCCGGCGCAACCGCGGCCAGGAGGTCGGTGCCGCCTGCGGGCAGCTGGCGGCCGAACGATCCGGCGAGCCCGCCGCCCCGGCCGTCGCGCGTCGCCGCGAGCGCCTCGAGGAGGAGAGCGCAGCGGCGCTGCGCGGTGAGCGCAGCCACGAGCCGGTCCCGGCCGGGGTGGGGGAGTGACGATCGGCGCCGGTCGCGCGCGGATCGCCGCCAGCATCCTCGACGCGGACCTGGGCAACCTCGCGCACGCGGTCAGGCGGGTGGTCACGGCGGGGGTCGACCGCGTCCATCTCGACGTGATGGACGGCCACTTCGTGCCCAACATCACGTTCGGGGCGAAGACCATCAAGGCGCTTCGGCCACGGACGACGGTGCCCTTCGACGCGCACCTGATGATCAGCGAGCCCGGCCGCTACGTCGAGGAGTTCTTCGACGCCGGCTGCGACTCGATCACCTTCCACGTCGAGATCGAGGAGCCGATCGAGCCGACGCTGCAGGCGATCCGGGCCGCGGGGCGCGCCGCCGGCCTGGCCGTGCGACCGGGCACGCCGCTCGCGGCCATCGAGCCCTACGCGGAGCTGCTCGACATCGTGCTGATCATGACCGTCGAGCCCGGCTTCGGCGGCCAGCAGTTCATGGGCGACGTGCTCGCCGGCAAGGCGGCAGGGGCGCGCCAGCTGCTCCGGCACAAGCTGTACGGCGGCGAGATCCACGTCGACGGCGGCGTCAACCGCGAGACCGCCGAGGCCGCCGGGTCGCACGGGGTCGACGTCTTCGTCGTCGGGTCTGCCCTGTTCGTCCGCGGCCGCGACATGGGCCGCGAGGTCCGGCTGATCCGCGCCCTCGCCGACGAGGGCTTCCAGTACGGTCCGAACGAGGGCAAGCCACCCATCCCGAGCGACCGCATGACCCGCTTCGCGTCGCTGCCCAAACACCTCGCCCACCGGCTCATGGACGAGATCGAGGCGACCGGGATCCCGGTGATGATGCTCAGGGGCGAGGGCCAGATCAACCCGGACGGGGTGCGCGACTACGACCTGCTCATCCCGGCGACCGTCGAGGAACACGTCGTCGAGCACCACGGGCCGACGCGCGAGCGGCTGTTGGCGGAGGCCGACGACTGGCGCGCGTCCTTCGCGACCAGCGCGTGAGGGCCGTTCTCCAGCGGACGACCGGCGCGACGGTGCGGGTCGGGGACGAGGTGGTCGCGCGGGTCGGTCACGGGCTGGTGATCCTGCTCGGCGTCGGTCCGGCCGACGACGAGGCGGTCGCCGACGCGCTGGCACGGCGGGTCGCCGAGCTGCGCATCTTCCGTGACGAGGAAGGACGGACGAACTGGTCCTTGCTGGACGTGGAGGGCCAGGCGCTCGTCGTGTCGCAGTTCACGCTGTTCGCCGACACGCGACGCGGTCGTCGGCCGGGCTTCACGGGAGCCGCGCCGCCCGACCAGGCGGAGCGGCTGTATCAGCGCTTCGCGTCGTCGATGACGGACCTGGGCGTGCGCGTCGAGACCGGGCGGTTCGGGGCCGAGATGGCACTGGAGCTCGTGAACGACGGCCCGTTCACGGTCTGGCTGGACACCACCGAGAGCTGACCGCGGCCGCGCCGATGGCGGCCGCCGAGCCTACTTGGAGGCCTTGAGCTGGGTGCGCCGGCAGCGGGTGCAGACGAGCGCCTTGGTCGGGACGCCGTGCTGCAGGATCAGGAGCGGCTGCAGGTTCGGCTGCATGCGGCGATGGGCTCGGACGCGGTTCGACCCGGACGACTGCGGGTTGAAGCCGCCCATCGAAACCTTGCCGCAGATCGCACAGGAGCGGGCCATGTGGTTCCTCAGGAGGTGGTTCGGGGAGGAGCCGTCGGGCTGGGGAGCCCTAGCGGGGCGGTATGATAGCACGCGCCTCCGGCCCGCCCGCCGCAGCGCCCTCGAAGGAGGACCAGCCAGCGTGGCCATCCGTCCCACCCCCGGCCGATCGCTCGTGACCAGCCGAGCCCTGCGCGACATCGTCCGGACCGCCACCCTCGGCTCGTATGGCGTCACCGGGTTCGCGGGCGGCCCGCTCGGCCGGCTCCGCGAGCGCCTGGGTCTCGGTCAGCCCGGACTGTCGGTGCGACTCGACGACGGCATCGAGATCGCGCTCGACATCACGGTCGCGCTCGGGGTCCCAGTGGCAGAGGTCGCCCGGCAGGTCGATTCGGCCATCCGCTACTCGATCCGGCGCGCGCTCCACCGCGAGGTCTCGCGCATCCTCATCCACATCGATGGCCTGCACATCCCGACGGGCGGCAGCCTGCCGGCTGCGCCGACCGCCATCGGGACGGCCGCGCCCGGACCGCGGGACCTGGCTGACAGCGGCACGGACGTCGCCTAGATGGCGCGACGCGCCTGCGACGGCGCGGGCCTGCTGGGTGCGTTCCGGGCCGCAGTCGCCAACCTCGAGGCCCATGTCGAGGAGATCAACGGCCTCAACGTCTACCCCGTGCCCGACGGCGACACCGGCTCGAACATGCTCGCGACCGTGCGGGCGGCGCTCGACGAGGCCGAGGCGGTCGCCGGTCAGCCCGCCGACCGCGTCGCGGCCGCGATCGGCTTCGGGGCGCTCATGGGCGCGCGTGGCAACTCGGGCGTCATCACCAGCCAGATCTTCCGCGGCATGGCCGAGGGCCTCGGTGGCAAGAAGCGGTTCAACGGGCTCGACCTCGCGCATGCGCTGAGCGAGGGCGCGAAGACCGCCTACGGCGCGGTGGCCAAGCCGGTCGAGGGCACGATCCTGACCGTGATCCGCGAGTCCGCCGTGGGTGCGGTCGAGACCGCGGAACGCGACAACGACATCGAGGCGGTGCTGGCGGCGACCGTGGCCGCCGCCGACCGCGCCGTCGCGAAGACGCCCAGCCTGCTGGCGATCCTGCGCGAGGCCGGGGTCGTCGATGCCGGCGGCCAAGGGCTGTACCGGCTGTTCCAGGGCGCGCTGCTGCACCTGGCGGGCCGAGCTCCCGTGGGCGCCGCGAAGGGCCAGGCGACCGCCGCCCCGAAGCCGAGCACGCTCGTCGCCCATGCCGACGAGGGATTCGGCTACGAGACGATGTTCCTGCTCCGAGCCAGCGGGCATCAGCCGCTCGACGTCGACGGGATCCGCGACCACCTCGAGTCGATCGGCGAGTCGGTGCTCGTGGCCGGCGACTCGCGGGCGATCAAGGTGCACGTCCACAACGAGCGCCCGGACCTCGTCATCGGGTACGGGCTGACGCTCGGCGACATGAGCCGGATCACGGTCGAGAACCTCGACAACCAGGCGAAGGACGTGCGCGAGACGCGGGCGGCGGAGTTCACCGGGGCCGCCCCGCCCGAGCCGACCGAGCAGAGCATCGCCCGGCCGGCCGGCGCTGCCGATGCCGGCAACGGGACGGGTCCGGCCGTGGAGCTGCCCGGTCTCGCGGTCATCGCGGTCGCGGCCGGGGATGGCCTGGCCGCGATCTTCCGCGACTTCGGGGTCGCCTCGGTCGTGCAGGGCGGACAGTCCTCCAATCCCAGCACCGGGGAGCTGCTCGAGGCGGTGCAGGCGGTCCAGGCGAAGGAGGTCCTGCTGCTCCCCAACAATCCGAACGTCGTGCTCGCGGCGCGCCAGGTCGCCCAGATGACCGAGCGGCCCGTCCAGGTCGTGCCCACCCGGAACGCGGCAGAGGGCTTCGCCGCGTTGCTCGCGCTCGATCCCGGGATGGACGCCGCGGGCAACGTCGGGCCCATGACCGAGGCGGGCCGGGCGATCCAGAGCGTGGTCGTCACCGAGGCGGTCCGCGACGCGACGATCGGTGGCCGCAAGGTGAAGCGCGGCCAGACCATCGCCCTCGACCCCGACGACGGCCTCATCGCCGTCGACGGCGACCGCGAGAAGTGCGTGCTCGGGGCGATGGCCGCCCTGACGCCCGGCTACGAGCTGGTGACGATGTTCTACGGCGACGGCGCCGACCTCGGCGAGACCGAGGCGATGGCGCGCCGGATCGGGATCGTCGTGCCCGGCGTCGAGATCGAGGTCCGGCACGGCGGCCAGCCCTTCTACCGCTACCTGATCTCCGCCGAGTAGCGGCCTCGATGGCGCGGAGCGCGAGCGCTTCCCGGACGGCGAAGGCCCCACCGCCGCCCACCGATCCGGTCGCGCTGCTCTCGACCCCGCTGTCCGGGTCCGGGCTGACCGCGGCCGGGATCCTCCGCCGGGCGGGCATCCGCCTCGACTGGTACGACGTGCGCGACCTGCTGTTCCACCTGCCGCGGCGCTACGACGACCTCCGTGAGCTGTCGCGTCTCGGCGACCTCGTGTGGGGGGAGGAGGGCACGGTCGTGTCGGCCCGCGTCGTGGTCGACGGCGTGCGCGTCGAGGCGTCCTTCCGGCGGCGGGTCCAGGTCACCACCGCCCGCCTCAGGGACGAATCCGGCGAGATCGACGCGGTTTGGTTCGGACGCCGCTTCATCGAGCGGCGCCTGCGAGCGGGCCAGGAGGTGGTCGTCTCCGGCCGGCTGAAGCGGGGCCGGCGCGGGATGGCCATCGACAACCCCGAGTTCCAGGCGATCGACGGCGACGGGGAAGTGCTGCACGCCGGCCGGATCGTGCCGGTCTACCGGCTCACCGCCGGGCTGACGGCCGCCCGCCTGCGGACCGCGATGCGCGAGGCGCTGGACCGGGCCGGCCGCGCCTACCCAGAGTACCTGCCGTCCGACCTCCGGCGCGAGGAGCGGCTGATCGGCGTCGCCGAGGCGCTCGAGTCGGCGCACTACCCGGAGACGTTCGAAAGCCGCGACGCGGGTCTGCGCAGGCTGGCCTTCGACGAGCTGCTCGCGCTCCAGCTCGGGATGGTCGGCCGCCGGCGCGCGCGCGGACGCGACCGGGCCCCGCGCATCGAGATCGACGCCGCCGGCGACGAGTCGATCCGGTCGGCCATCGTCGACGCCCTCGGGCGGCGGGTCGGACTTCCGGTCGAGCTCACGCCCGACCAGGCGGTGTCGATGGACGCGATCCGATCGGACCTCGCCGCACCGACACCGATGCTGCGCCTGCTCCAGGGCGATGTCGGATCGGGCAAGACCGCGGTCGCGGCGTACGCGCTCGCCGGGGCGGCGCGCGCGGGCTTCCAGGGCGCGCTGCTGGCCCCGACCGACCTGCTCGCGCGCCAGCACCGCGATACGGTCGGCGCGCTGCTCGAGGGCACCGGCGTCGACGTCCTGCTGCTCACCGGCACGCTCAATGCCCGGGACCGCGCTCACGCGAACGACCTCGTCGCCTCAGGGCAGGCGTCGGTGGTCGTGGGGACCCACGCGCTGTTCTCCGAGTCGGTGTCGTTCGCGCGACTCGGATTGGCCATCGTCGACGAGCAGCATCGATTCGGCGTCGAGCAGCGTGGCCAGCTCGAGGCGAAGGCGGGGGGCGACGTCACGCCGCACGTCCTGCTGATGACCGCGACGCCGATCCCCAGGACCCTCGGCCAGGTGCTCTACGCGGACCTCGACGTGTCGGACCTGCGCACGCCACCGGCCGGGCGCGTGCCGATCCGGACCGGGATCCGGACACCGGACCGCCTCGATCCGACGTGGGCCAGGGTCCGCGAGGAGGCCGCCGCCGGTCATCGCACGTTCGTCGTCGTCCCGCTCATCGAGGAGGGCAGCGACGGCGTCGACGACGGCAGCACGACGGGCGCGGCCGCGGCCGAGACGGAGGCCGAGCGACTGGGAGAGCTGCTGGCCCCGCTGCGGGTCGGGCTCGTCCACGGCCGGATGAAGCCGATCGAGCGCGACGCCGAGATGTCGCGGTTCCGTGACGGCGCGCTCGACGTGCTGGTCGGGACGACCGTGGTCGAGGTCGGCGTCGACGTGCCCGAGGCCACGATGATGGTCATCGAGAACGCCGACCGGTTCGGCCTCGCCCAGCTCCACCAGCTGCGAGGCCGGGTCGGCCGCGGCACGGCCGATTCGTACTGCGTCCTGGTGTCCGACGCGACCGACGAGATCGCCGTCGCTCGCATGCGAGCCATCGCCGAGCTGTCCGACGGGTTCGAGCTCGCCGAGAAGGACTTCGAGCTGCGACGCGAGGGCGACGTGCTGGGGTTCGCACAAAGCGGCCTGCCGGGCTTGCGGGTGGCCTCGCTGACGCGGGTCGATCACCGCACGCTGGCCGTCGCGGCCCGCGCCGCCGCGGAGCGGCTGTTGGACGATGCCGGAGCGCTGGATCCGACCCGGCCCGAGCTCGCGCCGCTGGCCGCCGAGCTCGCCTCCGGCTGGCTCCGGCGCCTCGCCACCGCCGAGCCGGCGTCGGGCTCGTGACGGCACGCGCCGGACATGCCTGACGCCGGGCGGGTCATCGCGGGCACGGCACGGGCAGTCCGGCTCGAGGCGCCCGGGCCGGGCACGCGGCCGCTCGGCGACCGGGTGAAGCAGACCCTGTTCGCGATCCTGGAGCCGGAGCTCCCCGGCGCCCGCGTCCTCGACCTGTTCGCGGGCAGCGGCGCGGCAGGCATCGAGGCCCTGTCGCGGGGTTCGACCCACGCGACGTTCGTCGAGCGCGACCGGACCGCGATCGGCATCATCCGCGCGAACCTCGAGCGGACCGGGCTGACCGACGCGGGTCGGGCGACCGTCGTCCGAGCCGACGCCCTCGACTGGCTGCGCGACGCGGCACGAGCCGGCGAGCCGCCCGTCGACGTCGCGGTCGTCGACCCGCCATACCAGGACGCGGCGACGCTGGCCGCCGCGCTCGAGGCGCTCGGCCCGCTGATGGCTGCGGGCGGCAGGGTCGTGGCCAAGCACTTCTGGCGCACGGCGCCGCCGGCCTCGGTCGGGCTGCTAGCATCCGACCGCGAGCGCCGCTTCGGCGAGACGGCGCTGACGTTCTACCGGCGCACGGAGGACGCATGAGCGTCGCGGTCTATCCCGGCTCGTTCGATCCGATCACGAACGGCCACCTGGACATCGTGGAGCGTGCCGCGACGGTCTTCGACACCGTCGTCGTGGCCGTGCTGGCCAACCCCAAGAAGGCCCCGTTGCTGTCCGTCGACGAGCGGATCGACATCATCCGGGCGGCGCTCGCAGACCACGGCACGCCGTCCGACCGCATCGACATCGCCTCGTTCGACGGCCTCACGGTGGAGTTCGCGCGGCGGCGCGGAGCGGCGGCGATCGTCCGCGGCTTGCGCGCGATCAGCGACTTCGAGAGCGAGATGCAGCTGGCCCACAACAACCGGGTGCTCGCCCCGGAGATCGACACGGTGTTCTTCATGACGTCGGCGGCCAACAGCTACGTCAGCTCGAGTCTCGCGAAGGAGATCGCATCATTCGGCGGCGACGTGTCCGCGATGGTCCCGACGGCGGCGCGAGAGGCGCTCGCCCGAGCCGTCGCCCGCCGCTGACCCGACGGCCCGTGCCATAATCCACGGCACAGGAGGGTCATCGACATCGACATCATCTTCCTTGTCGAGCGTCTGGAATCGCTGATCGCCAACGGCAAGAAGTTGCCGCTCACGACGAACGTCGTGGTCGACCAGAACGCGGCACTCGGGCTCATCGACGAGCTGCGCGTCGCCGTCCCCGAGGAGGTCCGGGCCGCGAAGCGGATCAATTCCGAGGGCGAGCGGATCATCGAGAAGGCGCAGGAAGAGTCGGAGCGGATCGTCGGTCGCGCGCAGGAGCAGGCGGCGTTCCTCATCGACGAGCGAGGCCTGACCCAGGCGGCCGACGCCGAGAGCCGGCGGATCATCGAGGACGCCTACTCCGACGCCGACCGCATCCGAGCGGGTGCCGACGAGTACGCGGTCAGCGTGCTCGAGGGCCTCGAGCAGGACGTCCAGAAGACCCTCCAGAGCATCCAGAAGGGCCTCAACCTGCTCGACGAGCGGCGTGCCGCCATGCTCGCGCCGGCGGCGCCCGACCTGCCGGTCGAGGGCGACGACCTCATCGACGACGAGCAATGGGGCGACCAGGCGGAGGACGCGACCGCGCCCGCCCGCACGTGACGGGGCGCCGATGAGCGCCCCATCGACCGACGGTCCGCTGACCTGGAACGTCGCCGGTCTCCTTGCCGACGGCGTCGGCGCCGACCGCACCTACGACGTGGCCGACGTGACGATCGACCTGCCCGACGACCTAGTCCTTGCCGAGCCGATCGCCGGACGGGTCCGGCTCACGCGGACCAATCGCGGGATCCTCGCCGATGCCCAGCTCACGACGGCGTTGGCGGGGGAGTGCGCGCGCTGCCTTCGGCCGCTCACCACGCCCATCGACATCGTCCTCGAGGAGGAATACCTGCCGACGATCGACCTGGTCACGGGTCGACCGGTCGACGCCGACGAGGAGCCCGAGGCGTTGCGGCTCAGCGACCACCACGAGCTCGATCTCGAGCCGCCGGTCGGCGACGCGATCTCCCTGGCCGAGCCGATCGCCCCGCTCGACCGGCCCGACTGCCCCGGGCTGTGCGTGGTCTGCGGCCTGCCGCGCGACGAGGGCGTGCACGACCACCCGGACGACGACATCGATCCGCGGCTCGAGGCCCTGAAGGCCTTCAAGCCCGACTGACCGGCACGACCGTGGCCATCGACGTCCGGGTCGCCGAGGGCGACGCCGATCTCGAGGCGTGGCGCCGAGTTCGGCTTGCCGTGCTCCCGGACGAGCGGGCGCTCACGGTCGACGAGATGCGGGCGACGGCGACCGACGAGACGGTCTACCTCCTCGCGCACGTCGACGGCGAGCTTGCGGGCTCGGGCTACGGCGGCCGCTCGAGTTTCGGATATGCAGGGCTGCATCCGCGAGTGCTGCCGACGTTCCGGCGCCAGGGCGTGGGGACGGCGCTGCTCCGTGCCCTTGCCGACCATGCGATCGGGACCGGCTTCACCGAGGCCGGGTCGCTCGTCGACGATCCCGGGTCGATGACGTTCGCCGAGCGGTTCGGGTTCGGGGAGGTCGACCGCCAGGTCGAGCAACTGCGGACGATCGGGGAGGAGCGGGCGCCGGGGCTCCCCGCGGGGATCCGCGTCGTGACGGTCGCGGAGCACCCCGACCTGTGGGCACGCGCCTACGACCCGCTCGCGCTGGATGCGTTCGCGGACATGCCCACCGCCCGTCCGATCGTGGTGTCGCCCGAGGAATGGGAGCGCGAATGGCTGGCCTGGCCCGAGGCGATGTTCCTCGCCCTCGACGGCGACGAGGTCGTCGGCTGCGCGGGCCTCGAGCGCGACGCCGATCGACCGGATCGTGCGGAACAGGCGCTCACCGCAGTCGGTCGGCGCTGGCGACGCCGTGGGCTCGCCAGCGCGCTGAAGCGGCTGACGCTCGCTGCTGCCGCCGAGCACGGGATCCGCGAGGTCTACACGTGGACCCAGCAGGGCAACGCCGACATGCGTGCCCTGAACGAGCGTCTCGGCTACAGGGACGGGTCGGTGAGCATCACGGTCCGTGGCCCGCTGCCGCTGCCCGGACCGGCCGTCTGACGACGGCCGCCGTTTCGCGGTAGACTCCGCCGTCGGCGCGACGCGCTCCCTCTCCCGAGCGCCGTCCCGCGACCGCGCCGCACGATATCGACAAGGAGCCCACGACCCCATGGGTGTACCCAAGCGACGCGTCTCGCACGCCCGGCAGGGCGAGCGCCGCTCGCACCTCGCGATCGAGCTGCCCAACCTCGAGGAGTGCTCGCACTGCCACGAGATGAAGCTGCCCCATCGCGTCTGCCCCAACTGCGGCTACTACCAGGGACGCCTGGCCGTGCCGCCGAAGCCCGCCCGCACCGGCGGCGACGACGCCGCGCGCTGATCCCGTGGTCCGCGTCGCGTTCGACGCGATGGGCGGCGACCACGGTCCGACCGAGGTCGTCCCGGGCGTCATCGACTACGCGCGTGACCACCCCGACGTCGAGCTGATCCTCGTCGGGGACACCGACACGATCCGGCGCATCGCCGGCGAGCTGCCGGCCAACACGCGGATCGTCCATGCCGGCTCGGTGATCGGCATGGACGAGCATCCCGCGCTGGCCCTCCGCGAGAAGAAGGACGCCTCGATCCTCGTCGCCACCGAGCTCGTCCGCAGTGGCGACGCCGACGCGGTCGTGACGGCAGGCCACACCGGTGCCGGGATGGCCGCCGGGATCCTGAAGCTCGGCCGGCTGCCCGGCGTCGATCGGCCGGGTCTGGCGGTCCAGATGATCACCGACGCCGGCTCGCTGGTCCTCATCGACATCGGCGCAAACCCCGACTCGACGGCCGAGAACCTCGCCCAGTACGCGCGGATGGGCGCGATCTTCTCGGAGAAGGTGCTCGGAGTCGCCGAGCCGCGCGTCGCGCTGCTCAGCATCGGCGAGGAGAAGGGCAAGGGCGACGCCCGCATCCAGCGCGCCACCGAGCTGCTCGACGCCTCCACGCTGCGCTTCGTCGGCAACGTCGAGGGCCGGGACCTGACGCGGCACATGGCCGACGTCGTCGTGACCGACGCGGTCCCGGGCAACGTCGTGATCAAGTTCTTCGAGGGCCTCTCGACGTACATCTTCGACCTGTGGCGCGACGAGTTCCGGCGGTCGTGGCGCGGGAAGCTCGCCTACGTCCTGATGCGTCCCGGCATCCGCCGCATCCGGCATGTGTTCGACTACGAGACCCAGGGCGGCTCGCCGTTGCTCGGCGTGAAGGGGACGGTCATCATCACCCACGGCAGCGCGAAACGGCGGATGATCGGGTTCGCCTGCGACGTTGCGGCGCGGACGGCCGCGGCCAGGGTCCCGGATCTCATCGCCGCGGCGCTCGCGGCCGACAACGCGCGACTGGCCGAGGTGCAGCCGGTCGTCGAGGAGGTGGCGACATGAGCGGACCCGAGCTGACCGTCGGTATCGGCGTCATCTCCGAGCTCGTCCGGACCGCGGCCTTCGGGGTCCCGGGTGTCGCACGCGTCGGTCACGCCGGTCCGGCGTGGCGGGGCTGGCTGGCCGGTCGCGCGGTCAAGGTTCGCGTCGTCGACGACCGCGTCGTCGTCCGGTTGCGGGTCGTGGCCCGGCCCGGCCAGGCGCTCGGGCCGCTGACAGGCCAGATCCGGACCGCGGTCGCGGCGACGGTCGAGCGGCTGCTCGGGCTCGATCTCGGGGCCGTGACCGTGATCGTCGATGGCGTCGGAGGCTGATCGGCAGCGGGGACGACGGACCGGACGTCGACTCGCGCTCGCCGCGATCTTCGAGGCCGACTTCGGCCAGCGCACCGCGGACGCCATCCTGGAGCGTCACCTGGCCGAGACCGAGCGCGATGCATCGGCCGCCGAGCTCGCTCGCGAGCTGGTCGCCGCGGTGGTCCGCCACCGTGATTCCATCGACGCCACCATCAACGACGTGGCGCCTCGATATCCGGTCACGGGACTGGCCAAGATGGACCGCGCGCTGCTCCGATCGGCCATCGGCGAGGTGCTACACTCCGGCACGCCGGCCCGGGTGGCCATCGCCGAGTGGGTCGAGCTGGCACGCATCTACAGCGGAGAGCCGATGCGACGCCTGATGAACGGCGTACTCGGGACGATCTCCCCCGTACCCAGCTCCGAGGAGGGAGTCAGTGGCCACAACGTACGACCGGCTCAAGAAGATCGTCGTCGAGCAGCTCGGCGCCGACGAGGATGAGGTCAAGCCCGAGGCCTCGTTCGTCGACGACCTCAACGCCGACTCGCTCGATCTCGTCGAGCTGATCATGAGCCTGGAGGAAGAGTTCGGGACCGAGATCTCGGACGAGGACGCGGAGAAGATCCGGACCGTCCAGGACGCCGTCGACTACATCGACGAGCACTCCTCCTAGCCGGTCGTCGGCCACGTCCGAGGTGCGTCCCGGACAGGCCGTCGCCGAGCGCCTCGGCCTCCCCGTCCGCGATCTCGCGCTGCTGGAGCAGGCGCTCGTCCACTCGTCGTGGCTGCATGAGCACCCGGACGACGCCCCGGGCCACAACGAACGACTCGAGTTCCTGGGCGACGCCGTCGTGAACCTGGCGATCTCCGAGGCGCTGTACGCGAGGCACCCCGAGGACGACGAGGGGGCGCTGTCCGCGCGGCGGGCCACGATCGTGTCGACCTCGGGCCTGGCGCGGCTCGCCGGCCGCATCGAGCTCGGCCAGTACCTGCTCCTCGGCGAGGGTGAGTCCCAGCGCAGCGGCCGGCGCCGTCCATCGCTCCTCGCGTCGTCGTTCGAGGCGCTGGCCGGCGCCATCTACCTCGACCTCGGCTACGAGCCGGTGCGCGACTGGCTCCAGGCGCTGGCCGAGCCGGAGCTGTCGCTCGAGGCGCCGCTGTTGTCCCTCAAGAGCCCCAAGTCGCGCCTCCAGGAATACACGCAGCGCCGATCCGGCGAGCGACCCGAGTACCGGCTCGTCGAGGCATCCGGTCCGGATCACGAGAAATCGTTCCGGGTCGAGGTCTGGATCGAGGGCCTGCTCCTGGGCGTCGGCGAAGGCCCATCGCGTCGTACCGCCGAGACGTCGGCCGCGGCGCAGGCGATCGAGCGGGTCCGCGCCGAACGCGCAGTCGGCCGGGCCGCGCAGGCCGAGCGGCCTGCCACGACCGCGGGGTCGCGGCGACCGCAGCGCCAGCGGCGGCCGGCATGACCGACGCGAGCGTGGCCCCGCCCCGGCTGCTCGCGCTCCGCGTCCAGGGCTTCAAGTCGTTCGCGGAGCGCACCAACGTCGAGTTCGGTGGCGGGATCAGCGCGGTGGTCGGGCCCAACGGCTCGGGCAAGAGCAACCTCGCCGACGCGCTCCGGTGGGCGCTCGGTGAGCAGGGCCGTGCGCTCCGCTCGCGCAAGGCGGAGGACGTCATCTGGGCGGGCTCCGAGAAGCGGACCGCCCAGGGCATGGCCGATGTCACGCTGGTGCTCGACAACGCCGACGGCCTGCTGCCGGTCGACTTCCAGGCGCTCGAGCTCGGACGCCGGCTGTACCGCAGCGGCGAGAACGAATACCTGCTCAACAAGCAGCGCATCCGGCTGCGCGACCTCGTCGACCTGCTCGACGGCGCGCATCTCGCCGACAACGCGTTCCTGTTCATCGGCCAGGGCATGGTCGACCAGGCGCTCGCCCTGCGCCCCGAGGAGCGCCGGCCGCTGTTCGAGGAGGTCGCCGGCGTCCGCCGCCACGAGCGTCGTCGACGGAAGGCCGAGGAGCAGCTGGTCGAGTCGGAGGCCAACCTCGCACGGGTCGACGACATCCTCGCCGAGCTCCGCCCGCAGGCCCGCCGGCTGGCCGCCCAGGCCGAGCAGCAGACGACCCGCACGTCGGTCGCCGACGAGCTGGCGGCGGCGTTGCTTGCGGCCACCCACGCGCGCTGGCACGAAGCCACGGGACGGCTCGCCGCCGCGACGGCGCGGCGCGGCGAGACCGAGGGCGAGGCACGAGCGGCGATGGCCGCCCTCGAGGAGGCCGAGGGGGTGGCCGCCAGGCTCGCGGACGAGCTGGCGGCTCGGGCTGACGTCGAGCGCGGCCGACGCGAGGCGCACGAGACGGCGCGGGCGGCCCTGACCGCCCTCCAGCTGCGCGACGGTCGGCTGGCATCGGATCTCGAGGCGATCGGGCGCGACCGGCAGCGTCTGGTCGATGAGCGGTCCGTGGCCGGCACGGAGGCCGGTGCACAGCGCCGAGTGATGGCTGCCCCGGTCCCAGCCCGTGACCTCGACCTGGAGGCGGCCGTCACCGAGGCCGACCGCGAGCTGGCCGACGCCCTCGCCGAACTGGCCACGCTGCGCTCGACGTCGCGCGCCAGGGGAGAGGAGATCGCCGCCCTGCGCCGCGCCGAGGCAGCCCGCGAGGCCGAGACCGAGACCGCCCGACGCCGGCTGGCCGAGGCGGAACGACAGGCGGCCGAGGAACGCGAGGCCGCGGCGACGGCGACGACCCGGCGCGACGAGGTGCTGGCCCGCCAGGACGGCGCACGACGCGACCTCGAGACCGCGACCGCCGCCGAGGCCGCGACACAGGCGGCTCGCGAGCGGGCGCGGATCGCGTCGGAGGCGGCCGAGGCGGAGCGCGCCGCCGCGGCCGAACGGCTGGCCATCGCGACGACGGCCGTGGCCGGGTTGCGTGGGCGGACCGAGGCGCTGGCCGCGCAGCTCGACGAGGACGAGCGACGGCCGATCGCTCGCGCCGCCCGGAAGCACGGTGGCCGCCGCGTCGACGAGGACCTCGCGGTCGACCCGGATCTGCGGTCCGCGGTGGAGGCAGCACTCGCGGACCGGGCCCGGGCCTACCTGGTCGCCGCGGACCGCGTCACGGACCTCGCGGGCGAGCGTGGCCGGCTGGTCGTCGAGGAACGGCTCGCCGGCGGTGCGGGCGCCGCCGACGCCGCGACGCGACGCTGGCTCGAGGCGGTCGCCGCCGCGGGCGGGGGCCGGCTCGCAGACGCGGTCCGGCGCGACGCGGCGGGCGGCGTGCGCCGCCTGCTCGAGCGGGCCGTCTGGCTGCCGGACCTGGCCGCGTGCCTCGCGCTCCAGGCGCAGATGCCGCCCGGCTGGCTGGCCGTCCCGCGTGATGGCTCGGCCGCGATCGACGACACGGGGGTCGTGCTCGGCAGCCCCGATCCGCTGATCGAGCGGCGGGCCGAGCACGCCCGCCTCGCGGCCGAGCTCGAACGGGCGGATGCGGATCTCGTGGCCGCGCGATCGGCCTCGGCGACGGCCGACACGGCCGCGACCGCGGCGCGGTCCGCCCTCGACGCGGCGCGGTCGGAGGAATCGGGCGCGGGCGGTGAACGGCGGCGCGCGGAGGAGGCCGAGCGAGCGGTCGCCCGGGAGAGCGAGGCGGTCGCTCGCGAGGCGGCCTGGCACGAAGCACAGCGGACGCGGCTCGATGGCGAGGTCGCACGTCTGCGGGAGTCGATGCCGGTCGTGCCCGCTGAGTTCCTGCCCGCCGGGGAGACCACGGTCACGGACGACGAGCGGGCGGCAGTGACGGCGTGGGAGGCCCGCGCGACCGAGTTGCGAGAACGCCGCGATCGCCTGGCGGCGCGGCTCGCGACCCACGACGCGGCGCGCCGTGACGCCGAGCATGCACGGGCCCGGGCCGAGGCCGCCGCGGGCATCGCCGAGGAACGGCTCGCGCGCTCGGAGCGGGAGGGCGCGGTCCTTGTCGAGCGCGAGACATCGCTCATCACGGAGCGCGACACCCTGCGCGGGGATATCGCGACGACCACGACGCACGAGGCGGATGCCCGCGAGGCGCTCGGCGCGCTGCACGCCGCCGACGCCGCGGATCGCTCACGGCTGTCCGAAGCCGAGCGGGCCGCCACGGCCGCGCGGGAACGCCTGCGCACCGCCGACGACCGCGTCCGCGCTGCCGACCACGCCGAGCTGGAGGCGCGGCTCGGCCTTGAGTCGCTGCGCGAGGGTGTCCTGGTCGAGCTGGCCGGGCTCGGCGAGCTCGGGTTGGCCAGCCTCGGTGTCGCTATCCCGGCGCCAGCCGCGGCCACGGACGGGGAGACCGCCGACCAGGATGTCGAGGAGGCCGAAGACGCCGAGGACACGCGCGCCCTCGAGTCGGCCCTGGCGGGCGTCGCCGAACGCTGGGAGGCCGAACCACCGACCGTGTCGCCGCCGGCGCCCGGACGGCTGGCGCACCTGCGTCGTCGCTATCACGAGCTCGGCGCCGCCAACCCGTACGCGGTCGAGGAATACGCCGAGCTCAAGACCCGTCTCGAGACGCTCGAGACGCAGGGCGGCGACCTGCATGCCGCCATCGGACGGACGCGCGAGCTCATCGCCGAGCTCGACGAGATGATCGCCGACCCAGTTCCGGGCGACATTCGCCGCTCTCGAGACCGCCTTCGAGCGGCGCTTCGAGCAGCTCTTCGACGGCGGCTACGCCAAGCTGGCGCTTACGGACCCGACCGATCTCGGCTCGACCGGCGTGGAGATCGTCGCCCGCCCGCCGGGCAAGAAGCCGCAGGCCCTCGCGATGCTGTCGGGTGGCGAGCGCGCCCTCACCGCGGTCGCGCTGCTGTTCGCGATGCTCGAGGTCCGGCCAGTGCCGTTCTGCGTGCTCGACGAGGTCGATGCGGCGCTGGACGAGGCGAACATCGGCCGCTTCGCCGACGCGCTGCGGAGCCTGGCCCACCAGACGCAGTTCATCGTGATCACCCACAATCGCGGCACGATCGAGTCCGCCGACGCGCTCTACGGCGTGACCGTCGGCGACGACTCGGTCTCGCGGGTGATCAGCCTGCGGCTCGACGAGGCGCAGGCCCTGGCGTCGGAGCGCCGCGGCGAGCTGAGCGCGGCCGGCTGATGCCCTTCTGGCGACGACGCCGGGAGGAGGACGCGGCGCCCGAGGAGCCGGCGGAGCCGACTGAGGCGCCTGCAGCACAGCCCGAGCCTCCGCCGGCGGAACGCGAGCCGGAGCCCGGAGCGACGCCGGAGGCCGAGCCGCCCGCGGCCGAGCCCGAGCCCGCCTACGCCCCCTTCGACCCGACCGCGTTCCTCGCCGTCGCCCCCGCCCACACGCTCGACCAGGGCCTGGAGCGCACGCGCGGCACGTTCATGACCCAGCTCCGCGGGTACCTCGGTGGCGCCGACGGCCCGGCCTGGGACGAGGTCGAGGAGACCCTCATCGCCGGCGACGTCGGCGCGGGACTGTCGATCGACCTCGTCGAGCGGGCCCGGCAGCGCCGTCATCCCGACGGGCCGGAGGCGGCGATCCGGGAGGAGCTGGCGGCCTTGCTGGTCGACCGCGACCTCGACTGGTCACCGCAGCCGTCGTCGTCCGGTGGACCCGCGGTCGTGCTCGTCGTCGGGGTCAACGGCACGGGCAAGACCACGACGATCGGCAAGCTCGCCGCGCGCTACATCCGGGAGGGGCGGACGATCATCCTCGCCGCCGCGGACACGTTCCGCGCGGCGGCCATCGATCAGCTCCGGATCTGGGCCGAGCGCGCCGACGTGGCGGTCGTCGCCCACGCCCCGGGCGCCGATCCCGGCGCGGTCGTGTACGACGCCCTCGACGCGGCGGTCGCTCGCGGCGCCGACATGGTCATCGCCGACACCGCCGGCCGGCTGCACACCAAGGTCAACCTCATGGACGAGCTGACCAAGGTCCGCCGGATCGTCGACAAGCGGCTGCCCGGCGCGGCGCCCGAGACCCTGTTCGTGCTCGACGCCACCACCGGGCAGAACGGCCTGGCCCAGGCCAAGGCGTTCCACGAGGCGGTCGGGCTCACCGGCATCGTCCTGACGAAGCTCGATTCGACGTCGAAGGGCGGCATCGTCTTCGCCATCGAGGACGCGCTGAAGGTCCCGGTCCGCTTCGTCGGGGTCGGGGAGGGGATCAACGACCTGCTGCCGTTCGACCCCGATGCCTTCGTCGAGACGCTGTTCGCGGAGGCTCAGGCGCCGACCGGCTGATCGCGTTCCACGTCGACCACGACCTCGGCCGGCCGGCGCTTGTCCATCACCGGCAGCTCGCGCAGGTGGCGCACCGGCGACCAGTACAGGATCGCTGCGGCGAGCAGCCCGCCGAGTGGGGCGAGCAACGACGTCAGCCGCAAACCGATGGCCTCGGCCAACAGCCCGGCGCCGATCGTCGCCACCAGCTGCGCCGCGGCCGACGCGACCTGGAACGTCGACGTCACGCGACCGAGCTCGCGGTCGGCGACGAGCGACTGCCGGACGGATGTCTCGGTGACGTCGTAGACCGTGATGGCCGAGTCGGCCACCAGCTGCTGCCACACGAGGAACGCGATCGCCACCAGTGGGAGGCCCGCGGGCGCGAGCGGGATCAGCAGGTTGCCGAGCGCGGCCAGCAGCATCGCGCCGATCGCCACCGGCCCCACGCCCCAGCGCCGGGTCGACTTCGTCGCCACGAGCGCCCCGATGAACGACGACGCGCCGCCCACCCCGGCGATCGACGCCGACGAGTGCCGGGCTGATCTGGAGGTCGTCGAGCGCGAACAGGAACCACGTGGCCCCGAACACGCCCCACAGCATCGACATCAGCATCTGGGCGCCGGCGAATGCTCGCAGGACCGGATCGTCGCGGACGAGTCGAAGTCCATGACGGATCTCGTCGAGCACGGGTTCGCGTTCCGAGCGCGGTGGTGGCGGCGGCTCGGGCTGGCGGACCGTCAGCAACAACACCGCCGAGACGAGATACGTGACGGCGTCGATCAGGATCGTGATCGGCCCGCTGAGGAGCTGCACGAGGAAGCCGCTGATGCCGAACCCGGCGAACTCCGCGACCGACCCGCTCGCCGCCAGCGCGCTGTTGGCCTCGACGAGGCGCTCACGCTCGACGATCGTCGGCAGATACGCGTTGTCGGCCGCGTCGAAGAACGTCGTCAGCACGGCCGCCAGCCCGGCGACCGCGATGAGCTGCCACAGCGCCAGCGTCCCCGAGCACGAACGAGAGCGGGATCGACCCGAGCAGCACCGCGCGCCCCAGATCGGCCCAGATGAGCACCGGGCGCCGCCGCAGCCGGTCCACCCACGCCCCGGCGACGAGCCCGACGAACAGCGCCGCCACGAGGTCGATGCTGCGCAGGATGGCGACCTCGATCGGCCCGGCACCGAGCGTCAGGATCGCGACGAGCGGCAGCGCGATGCGCGTGATGAGCGACCCGAAGATCGAGATGCTCGCCGCGCCCCACACGCGGACGAACGCGTGGTTCTGCCACAGTGGCGAGACGAACGGGTTGCGCACGGGGGCGCAGCATAGCGGCCGGTCCCGGGCGGGTGCTCGCTCGCACCGGACCATCGTCCGGGCGCGTCCCGGGCGACCCTGCGATACACTGCGCCCGCCTCGTGCGTCAGAACCCGCGCACCACCCGGCCCGACGCCGCGACGTCCGCGACCACGGCCGGTCCACCACCATCCAGGGAGTCCCGATCGGGCCGTGTTCGACACCCTCAGCGAGCGACTACGGACGACGCTCGGCAACCTGACCGGCAGGGGCCGGATCAGCGAGGCCGACGTCGATGTCGCCATGCGCGAGGTGCGACTCGCACTGCTCGAGGCCGACGTCAACTTCAAGGTCGTCAAGGACTTCGTCGCCCGCGTCCGTGAGCAGGCCATCGGGCAGGACGTCCTGGAGGGCCTCAACGCCGGTCAGGCCGTCGTCAAGATCGTCCACGACGAGCTGGTCGAGCTGCTGAGCGGCGGCGACCGCGTCTTCCACCTGAGCGGCAACCCGGCCGTGGTCGCGATGGTCGGTCTCCAGGGTTCGGGCAAGACGACCACGACCGCCAAGCTCGCCCGCCACGTCATCAAGCAGGGCCGTCGACCGCTCCTCGTCGCCGCCGACCCATACCGTCCGGCGGCCGCCGACCAGCTCGAGACGCTCGGGCGACAGCTCGACATCCCGGTCTACCGCGCCCCGGCCGGCATGACGGTGCCGGACATCGCGCGGGGCGGGATCGAGGCGGCGAAGCGGGCCACCCGCGACGTGGTGATCCTCGACACCGCCGGGCAGGCTCAGCGTCGACGAGGCCCTGATGCAGGAGATCGCCGCGGTCGACGCGGCCGTCAAGCCGATCGAGACGCTCCTGGTCGTCGACGCCATGACCGGCCAGGAAGCGGTCGCCGTGGCGCAGGCGTTCGTGGCCGCGGTCCCGGTCACCGGGCTCGTCCTGACCAAGATCGACGGCGACGCCCGTGGCGGCGCCGCGCTCAGCATCTCGGCGGTCACCGGGCTGCCGATCAAGTTCCTCGGCACCGGCGAGAAGACCGATGCCCTCGAGCCGTTCCACCCGGACCGCCTGGCCGGCCGGATCCTCGGCATGGGCGACATCCTCACGCTCGTCGAGCGCGCCCAGGAGACGTTCGACGTCGACCAGGCGCAGAAGCTCGAGGAGAAGCTGCGCAAGTCGAGCTTCACGCTCGAGGACATGCTCGACCAGCTCCAGCAGGTCCAGAAGATGGGCCCGATCGGCCAGGTCATGTCGATGATCCCGGGCATGGGCTCGATGGCCAACGAGGCGCAGGCCGCGGTCGACCGCGGCGAGCTCAAGCGGACCGAGGCGATCATCCGGGCGATGACCCCGGCCGAGCGCCGCGATCCCACGATCCTCAACGGCTCGCGCCGTCGCCGCATCGCGGCCGGCGCGGGCACGACGCTGCCGGACGTCAACCGGCTGGTGAAGCAATTCAGCGAGATGCAGAAGCTCATGAAGCAGCTTTCCGGAGGTGGTCGGCGCGGCGCGCTCGGCAGCCTCATGGGGGGCCGGCGCTAACGCCCGAGGAGACGACACAGCGATGACCGATCACGACCGACCGACGACCGAGCCGACCGGGGCTCCGGTGCCGGCCGCCTCAGACACCGAGACGACGGCCGTCCCGGTCCCGACCTCGACGATCCAGCCGCCGACCGCGCCGAAGCCCGGAGCGGGCCGCATGCGCACGCTCGTCGCCGCCGGCCTCATCGCTTTGGTCGTGGCGTCGACCGCCGTCGCGACGCTCGTCCTGACGAGCTCGCAGACCACGTCGACCGTGCTCGGCTACGTGCCGGCCGACAGCGTCGCCTACGGCGAGCTGCGGCTCGACCTGCCGGGCGACCAGCGCCAGAACGTCGCCGAGTTCCTGTCCAAGTTCCCGGGCTTCGCCGACCAGGCCGCGCTCGACACCAAGCTCGACGAGGTCCTCGACCGGCTCGTGTCCGAGGGCACCGACGGCAAGCAGACGTTCACCAAGGACGTCAAGCCGTGGTTCGACGGGCAGGTGGGCTTCGCGGTCGGGGCGATCCCGAGCGGTGCCGCAGCGGACCCCGAGGCGCTCGCGAAGGACGCCCATGCCCTGCTGCTGCTGTCGGTCAAGGACGCCGCGCTGGCGCGCACCTGGTTCACCGACACGCTCGGCGCGAACGGGGTGACCGGCACGACCGAGACCTACAACGGCACCGAGCTTACGGTGTTCGAGGCGGCCAAGGTGCCGACCCAGGCCGCCTTCGCGATCGTCGACGGCAAGGTCGCCATCGCCGGCGACGTCGCCTCGGTCAAGGCCGCCATCGACACCAAGGGCTCGAGCGCCGTGACGAAGAGCGAGGCCGTCGTGGCCGCGCAGACATCGATGCCCGGCGATGACCTCGGGTTCATGTTCGTCAACGTCAAGGCCATCATGGATGCCTCGCCAGAGGTCGCGGGGGCGCTGCAGTCGGCGTCGCCCGGCGGCCAGGCGCTGCTCGGGCTCATCCCCGAGTGGGCCGCCGCCCGCGTGCGCGTCGAAGGCGACGCCCTGAAGCTCGACGGGGTCACGCCCCACGCCGACGGTCGACCCGGACCGGACGAGAACCGGGCGAACGGCGTCGCCGCCTTCGCCCCGCCGTCGACGATCGCGCTGGTCGCCGGCAACGACGTCGGCGAGACCCTCACCGAGTGGACGACACTGCTCCGCAGCGAGCCGGCCCTCGAGGACGCCTTCACGCAGATCGACCAGGCAGCCGGGATGTTCGGGGGCCTCGAGAAGCTGCTCGGCTGGCTGGGTGACACCGGTGTGGTCGTGGCGACGAACGGTGATGCCGTCGAGGGCGGCATCGTCGCGGTCCCGGCCGATGCCGCCGCGGCGAAGCAGCTGTTCACGACCCTGCGCAGCTTCATCGCCCTCGGCGGCAGCCAGGCGGGCATCACCGCGACCGACGAGACCTACAACGGCCAGACGATCACGGTCGTCGATCTCGGTGACCTGCAGGACCTCGCCGGCCTTGCCGGAGCGTTGGGCGGAGCCTCGGCTCCGGCGCTTCCGTCCGGCCTGCCGGAGGGCAATGTCAAGATCGCCTACGTGGCGACCGACGCGGTCGTCGCGATCGGCAGCTCGTCGGACTTCGTCAAGCACGTCCTCGATGCGGGCGCGGGTGCATCGCTCGCCGACGACGGCCGGTACAAGGGCCTCGTCGAACGAGTCGGCGCCCAGCACACCGGCGTCACGTTCGTCGACATCGCGGCGATCCGTGGGCTGGTCGAGGGCGTCATGGCGACCTCGGCGAGCGCGGCGGAGCGCGCCGAGTATGAGGAGTCCGTGAAGCCGTTCCTCGTGCCGTTCGATGCCATGGTGTCGACGGCCGTCGTGGGCGGCGACAACGACGAGCACCACGCGGTGATCACGGTCAAGTGACCGAGGAGGTCAAGCGAGGCGCGGCCCCCAGCCGCGCCGTCCCGATCCAGAGGAGGGAACGAGCACATGGCAGTCCGGATCAGGCTGACGCGCGTCGGCGCGACCAAGCAGCCGACGTATCGCGTGGTCGTGGCCGACGCGCGACGAGCGCGCGACAGCCGCGCGATCGACACGATCGGCCACTACAACCCGCGTACCGAGCCGATCGAGTTCAACGTCGACGAGGCCAAGGCCAAGGAGTGGTTGGCCAAGGGCGCGCAGCCGTCCGACACGGTGGTTCGGCTGTTCAAGCAGGCAGGCATCCTGCCCGCAGGCAAGTAGGGAGGGGACGATGGCAGCCAAGGAACTGGTGGAGTACGTCGCCAAGTCGCTCGTCGACGATCCCGATGCGGTCAAGGTCGAGGTCATCGAGGAGGATGGCGCGACCGTGATCGAGCTCCATGTCGCGGATGACGACATGGGCAAGGTCATCGGCCGCAACGGCAGCGTGGCCAAGGCGCTGCGGACGCTGCTCAAGGTGACCGCCGCCCGGGACGGGGAGCCCGTCCAGCTCGAGATCGTCTGAGCGGGACGTCCGCGGTGGCCGAGGGCCACGCCGATGCGACCGAGCGACTCGTCGTCGCCCTCGTGCGCGGCGTCCACGGGCTACGCGGCGCGGTCCGCGTCGAGATCCTGACCGACCGGCCGGAGCAGCGGTTCCGGCCCGGCACGGTGCTCTATCGCGAGGCGTCCGACGCGCCGCTGACGATCGCCTCGGCCGAGGCCGTCGCGGATGGCCCGGGCTGGCGGCTCCGGTTCGAGGAGGTCGCCACGCGCGACGTCGCCGACACGCTGCGCGGGGCGTATCTCGAGACGGTCGTCCATCCGGCCGGTGAGCTGGCACGCGGCGAGGTGTACTGGCACGAGGTGGTCGGCGTCGCTGTGCGCGGCGTCGACGGGTCGGAGCTGGGCGTCGTCCGCGACGTCTACCGCGTCGCCGAGAACGAGGTGTACATCGTCGAGGGCGAGACGTACGGCTCGTTCGACCTGCCCGCGGTCCGGGCGTTCATCCGGGTGTTCGCGCCGCGTCGCGGCGAGATCGTCGTCGACGCGGAGGCGCTCGATCTGCAGCCACGGAAGGTCCGCGGAGGCGATCCCGACCGGCCGCGCGCGCCGCGTCGCCGGTCGCGCGGCTCGACGCCGGCTGGCGACGCGACGACGGACGGGACGCCATGACGCTCGAGATCGACGTCCTGACGCTGTTCCCGTCGATGGTCGAAGGGCCGCTCGCGGAGAGCATCCCCGGCCGCATCCAGGAGCGCGGCATCGCGGACATCCGGGTCCACGACCTGCGCGAGTTCGGCCTGGGCCGGCATCGCTCGGTCGACGACACGCCGTACGGCGGCGGGGCGGGGATGGTGATGCGGGTCGAACCGATCGTCGCGGCGATCGAGTCGGTGCGGCGCCCGGAGTCGCTGGTCATCCTGCTCGATCCAGGTGGGGAGGTGTTCACGCAGGACCGCGCGACGGACCTCGCCTCCCGCCCGCATCTCGTGTTCGTGTGTCCGCGCTACGAGGGCGTCGACGAGCGCATCCGCGCATTCGTCGACCTTGAGCTGTCGATCGGCGACTACGTCGTGACCGGCGGCGAGCTGCCCGCCCTCGTCGTGATCGATTCGGTCATCCGGTTGTTGCCCGGCGCCATCGACGATGCCTCGACCGCCGAGGAGTCGTTCAGCGCCGGTCTGCTCGAGTATCCGCAGTACACGCGACCGCCGTCGTTCCGCGGGATGGACGTGCCGCCGATCCTGACGTCGGGCGACCACGGCGCGGTCGACGCGTGGCGGCAGGAACGCGCGCTGGAGCGCACGCGCCGGCGCCGTCCCGACCTGCTCGAGGAACGCTGACCCGGCGCGACACCGGCCCCGTGCTATACTCCGCCGCTGGCCGCCACCACGCGGCCATCTCCCGTCGTCCGACCCGCAGCTTCGGCTGCCCCTCCGAGATCAAGGAACCGCCGCGTGAACGTGCTCGACGAGATCGTCCAGGACCAGCTGCGCACCGACCTGCCCGAACTCGCCACGGGTGACACCGTGAAGGTCTCCGCCAAGGTCGTCGAGGGCAACCGCGAGCGCATCCAGGTGTTCGAGGGCATCGTGATGCGCCTCCGCGGCGGCGGGATCACCCGGTCGATCACGGTCCGCCGCATCGCGTCGGGCGTCGGCGTCGAGCGGACGTTCAAGATCCACAGCCCGCGCATCGACAAGATCGAGGTCCTCCGCCACGGCGAGGTCCGGCGCGCGCAGCTGTACTTCCTGCGCAAGCGCGTCGGCAAGGCCGCGACCCTCCGCGAGCGTCGCACGAGCTAGGGCTCGGGGAGCCCCGCGACACGTCCGACCCCGCCGGCGACCGACGGGGTCGTCCAATTCCTCGTAGGCTGTGGGCCGATGACCGTCGTCGTCCCGACCCTCCGCCACGAACGTCGACTCTGGAACGAGGGCCTGACGCGCGTCGTCGGCGTCGACGAGGTCGGAGTCGCCCCGACCTGTGGTGCGGTCGTCGCGGCGGCCGTGATCATGAAGCCCGGCTGCCACCGGATCCCAGGCGTCCGTGACTCCAAGACGCTGTCGATGGCGCAGCGCGAGCGGCTGGCGCCGCTGATCCGGAAGCGCGCCATGGCGATCGGCGTCGGGGCGGCCTCCGTGCGCGAGATCGACCTCCTGAACATCTACCACGCGACCCATCTCGCCATGCGCCGCGCGATCGCACGTGTGGGCGATCACGAGCACGTCATCGTCGACGGCAACCGGATCGTCGGGTTCGAGGCCCAGGTCGGGCCGTATTCGAATGTCGTCGACGGCGACGCGAAGGTGTACTCGATCGCGTGCGCGTCGATCGTCGCCAAGGTGGTCCGCGACCGGATGATGACCAAGCTCGCCGCGCGTTATCCGGGCTACGGCTGGGAGCACAACCAGGGCTACGCGACGCGGGACCATCGCGATGCGATCCGCGAACTGGGCCTGACGCCGTTCCACCGGCGGTCGTTCCTCGCCCTCCAGCGCACGCTGGCGGGCGATCAGCTCGACTTCGACCTGCTCGGCGACCCAGCCGCGTCGCCGGACCTGCACGAGATCCTCGAGCGCGAGCTCGTGCCGGTCATGGCCGACGACGCCGCGCTCGACGCCGACGACCTGCTCGCGCTGGAGCCTGCATCGGCCTGAGGCCGGACCTCAGCGGGCGCTGATACGCCCGAGTGCAGCCGTCGATACGTGGCGGGTGAGCGCCGATGGGCATCATCGGCTCATGGATGGTTTCACCGGGTCGCCGACACGGACCGCCGCCCAGCAGGCCGGTGACACCGCCGAAACGCTGGTCCTGGTCCGCCTGCTGGCCGCCGGCTGGACCGTCCTGGCCCGGAACGTCCATGTCGGCCGCCATGAGCTCGACCTCGTGGCGGTCGACCCGGGCCCACCGGCGTCGCTGGTCGTCGTCGAGGTCCGGTGGCGGTCGTCCCGGGGCTTCGGGCTGCCCGAGGAGACGGTCGACCATCGGAAGCGCATGCACGTGCGGATGGCGACGTACGGCCTGCTCGATCGCGGTGCCCTGCCCGACGGGGTGAGGCTGCCGCGGCTGCCCGTGCGGTTCGACCTCGTCGTGGTCGAGCCGGGCGAACGGGGAGGGGAGCCGAAGATGCGCCACCACCGCGCCGCGTTCTGAGCGACCACGGGTCCCCGGCCCGAGGAGCTGATCGGGACCGCTTCGACCCATTCGCGTGGACTCGGAGTCAACGGGGCGTGCGAAGACCTTGTGCTACACTCCGCGCCGGTCTGGAGCCAGATCCGGGCCATCGATACGCGAACTGCCCGCCGGCGTCGCCGAGCGGAGCCCACACGCGGACCGTTCCCACCGGGCGGTGCCGGCCGATGATCGGCCGGTCCCCGGGATCAGCGAGGGTCCGCGGAGGAACCAACCGACAGGAGGTCGCTCATCATGCCGTCCGTCTCCATGCGGCAGCTGCTCGAGGCCGGGGTCCATTTCGGCCACCAGACCCGCCGCTGGAACCCGAAGATGCGCCCGTACATCTTCGCCGAGCGCAACGGTATCCACATCATCGACCTGGCCCAGACCGTGCAGCGGCTGGACCTCGCGCTCGACGCCGTCCGTGAGACCGTCGCCCGCGGCGAGCAGGTGCTGTTCGTCGGGACGAAGAAGCAGGCCCAGGAGCCGATCGTCGCCGAGGCGACGCGCGCCAATCAGCCGTATGTCAACAAGCGCTGGCTCGGCGGCATGCTCACCAACTTCACGACCATCAAGAAGCGGATCGGCCTGCTGGAGCAGCTCGAGGCCCGCCAGGGCGCGGGCGACTTCGAGCGCATGACCAAGAAGGAAGCCGCCAAGCTGACCGAGGAGATGATCAAGCTCCAGGGCACGGTGGGCGGCATGCGCAAGATGAAGCGCCTGCCCGGGCGCGATCTTCGTGATCGACCCGCATCGCGAGCGCATCGCGGTGACCGAGGCGAACAAGCTCGAGATCCCCGTGGTCGGCACCGGCGATACGAACGTCGATCCCGACGAGCTCGACTTCATCATCCCGGCCAACGACGACGCGATCCGTGCGATCCGGCTGCTCTGCACGCTCGTCGCCGAGGCGGCGATCGAGGGGGCCCGTGAGCGCTCGGAGCGCGCCGCCACGGAGCCCGAGGTCATCGAGCCGGCGGCCATGGCCGACGGCGAGGAAGAGGCCCCGGGTGCGAGCGAAGAGCTCGTCGCGGCCCTGGCCGGTGGCGCCGCGCTGACCTTCGAGCCCGATGCCGACGACGACGACCTCCTGCCGGGCGACCGGGTCGCCCGCGCCGAGGCCGCCGTCGCCGAGGCGGCCGAGGCCACGCCCGAGGAGATCGCGGCCGAGCTCGCTCGCGAGGCCGCCGAGAAGGCCGAGGGCGAAACCCTCGCGTAACGACCCGGCGCCGTCGCCCGGCGGCGCCAGCCCACCATCCGAACTTCCGCGGTCGCCCAGCGCGCCCGCATGACATCAGGAACAGGAGCACACCGACTCATGGCGGACATCTCGGCGGAGCTGGTCAAGGAACTGCGCGAACGGACCGGCGCCGGGTTCATGGACTGCAAGAAGGCCCTCACGGAGAGCGACGGCGACCTCGACAAGGCGGTCGCGATCCTTCGCGATCGCGGTCTGGCCGCGGCGGCCAAGAAGTCGAGCCGTGAGGCTCGCGAAGGGCTCGTGTCGAGCTACATCCACACCGGCGGCCGGGTCGGCGTGCTCATCGAGGTCAACTGCGAGACCGACTTCGTCGCCCGCACCGAGGAGTTCCAGAAGCTGGTTCGCGACCTGGCGGTCCAGGTCGCCGGCCTCGCGCCGCTCTACGTCGACCAGGCGTCGGTCCCGGCCGAGGCGCTCGAGGCCAGGGAGGCCGAGCTGCTGGCCGACGAGTCGGTGCAGCAGAAGCCCGAGAACATCCGCGCCCAGATCGTCGAGGGCCAGCTCAAGAAGTGGTTCGCCCAGGTCTGCCTGGTCGACCAGCCGTTCCGCGACGAGGAGCGCACCGTCGGCGAGCTGATCACCGACAGGATCGCCACGATCGGGGAGAACATCCGGGTGCGACGCTTCACCCGCTACGCCCTCGGGGAGGAGCTGTGAGCGACGCCGCCCCCGCGACCGTCGCCGGCGAGTCGGGCCTGCGGTATCGCCGGGTCCTGCTCAAGCTGTCGGGCGAGGCGCTGCTCGGCGACCGGCCCTACGGCGTCGACCCGGCCTTCTGCGCGTTCATCGCCGACCAGGTCAAGCATGTCCACGAGCTGGGCGTCCAGGTCGGGATCGTGGTCGGGGGCGGCAACATCTTCCGGGGCATGGCGGCGGCGGCGCGCGGGATGGACCGTGCGACCGGCGACTACATCGGGATGCTCGCCACCGTGATGAACGGCCTGGCCCTGCAGGATGCCCTCGAGACCGCGGGCGTGCCGACCCGCGTGATGACCGCGATCGCCATGAACGAGGTGGCCGAGCCATACATCCGGCGCCGCGCGATCCGCCACTTCGAGAAGGGCCGCGTCGCGATCTTCGTGGCCGGCACCGGCAACCCGTACTTCACGACCGACACCGCGGCGGCCCTTCGAGCGGTCGAGATCAACGCCGAGGTCCTGCTCAAGGCGACCAAGGTCGACGGCGTCTACGACCGTGATCCGATGACGAACGACGGCGCCCGGCGCTACGCTCGACTCGACTACGCGGACCTGCTGCGCGACCAGCTCAAGGTCATGGACGCAGCCGCCGTGAGCCTGTGCATGGAGAACGACCTCCCCATCATCGTGTTCGACCTGAACCAGCCCGACAACGTCACCAAGGTCGCGACCGGGGAGCCGGTCGGGACGCTCATCTCGAGCGGAGGTGCGTCTGCATGAGCACCGAGATCATCACCGACGCCGATGCGCGCATGACCCGTGCGGTCGAGGCCATGGAACGCGACTTCCAGGCCGTGCGCACGGGTCGCGCCTCGACCGCCCTGGTGGAGCGCATCCTCGTCGACTACTACGGCACCCAGACGCCGCTCAACCAGCTCGCCGGGATCAGCGTGCCGGAGCCGCACCAGATCGTCATCCAGCCCTGGGATCGGGCGGTCCTCGGCGCGATCGAGAAGGCGATCACCAAGAGCGACATCGGGCTGACGCCCAACGTCGACGGCACGGTCGTGCGCCTCAACATCCCGCCGCTGACCGAGGAGCGTCGCAAGGAGATCGTCAAAGTCGTCCACAAGCGTATGGAGGAAACGCGCGTGGAGATCAGGAACATCCGTCGCGACGCCAACGACCACCTGAAGCGCGAGGAGCGCGACGGTGGCATCGGCACCGACGAATCGCATCGGCAGGTCGACACCCTGCAGCGGACGACCGACCGGCACATCGCCGAGGTCGACCGTCGCGGCGAGGCGAAAGAGCAGGAGGTCCTCGAGGTCTAAGTGGCCCGCGCACCCCTGGCCCGACCGACCGACGCACCGCCGATCGCGCACGAGCCCGTCCAGGACGATCCGTTCCTGCCGGCCGAGGACCTGCCGCGGCACGTGGCGATCATCATGGACGGCAACCGGCGCTGGGCTCGCCAGCAGCACAAGCCCGAGCTCGAGGGCCATGCCGCCGGGGTCGAGGCCATCCGCGAGATCCTGCGCCACGCGGTGCGCCGCGGCGTGCCGGTCATGACGCTCTACGCGTTCAGCCGCGAGAACTGGGCACGCTCGGATGACGAGGTCGCCGGCCTGTTCGAGCTGCTCGAGGCCGCCGTGCGCAGCGAGACCGACGAGCTGCGCCGGCAGGGCGTGCGGGTGCGCCTGCTCGGCCGGCTCGACGAGCTGCCCGACGAGACCCGCCGCTCGATCGGCGAGGCGCTCGACGCGACCGTCGGCGGGGAGCGGCTGACGCTCAACATCGCGTTCAACTACGCCGGCCGCACGGAGCTGGTCGACGCGGTCCGCCGGCTCGTGGCCGAGGGCACCCCGCCCGAGGCGATCGACGAGGCGACGGTCAGCGCGGCCCTGTACACGGCCGGCCTGCCCGATCCGGACCTGCTGATCCGGACCGGCGGCGAGCAGCGCCTGTCGAACTTCCTGATCTGGCAGTCGGCCTACGCCGAGTTCTACTTCTGCGACGCGCTCTGGCCGGACTTCGGGCCGGACGAGTTCGACGCGGCGCTGCTCGAGTTCGCCCGGCGCCACCGCCGCTTCGGGCGGTAGGGCCGGTGCGTCAGCGGGCGATCACCGCCGCCGTCCTCGTCCCGCTCCTCCTCATCGTCATCGCCCTCGGCGGCGTGGCCATCGCCGCGGCGATCGCGGTCATCACGGTGTTCGCCGCCCGCGAGGTGTTCGCGCTGCTCCGTGCGGCGGCCCATCCGGCCCTGCCGGCGCTCGGCACCGTGCTCGCCCTGACCGTCATCCTCGACGCGGCCTTCCCGGAAGTCCTCGAGGGCAGCGGCCTGCTGCTGATCGCGATCGGGGTCGTGCTCGTCGCGGTGGCCTCGTTCACCCGCCAGGATCCGCGCGACGGGCTGTCGACCTGGGAGGCCACGGTGTTCGGCGCGCTGTATGTCAGCCTGCTGGCGTTCGTCATCCGGCTCGGCCACACCGCGCCGGCGATCCCCGCCGGAGCGCCGCTGGAGCCGCTCGGCGCCGAGCGCGGCTGGATCGTCCTGCTCATCCTGGCCGTGTGGTCATACGACACGGGCGCCTACCTGGTCGGCCGCCAGTTCGGGCGCGAGAAGTTCCTGACCCACATCTCCCCGTCGAAGACCTACGCCGGCCTCATCGGCGGCGTCGTCGCCTCGACCGTGGTCGTGGCGCTGATGCTCGTCGGCCTCGGGCAGGCGCCATGGCACGCGATCCTGCTCGGACCGCTCGCCGCGCTGGCAGCACAGGCCGGTGACCTGGCCGAGTCGATGCTCAAGCGGGCGGCCGGCTCCAAGGACTCCGGGACGCTGATCCCGGGCCACGGCGGGATGCTCGACCGGGTCGACTCCTTCCTGTTCGCCGCGCCCGTCGTCACGCTGTATGTCGTCGCCCTCATCGCCTGAGACGCGCGGCGTCGCCCTCCTCGGGTCGACCGGCTCGATCGGCAGGCAGACCGTCGAGGTCCTTGCCGCCCATCCGACAGCCTTTCGGGTGATCGCGCTCGCGACCGGCTCGAACCGGACGGCGCTCGACGAGCAGGCGGCGCGGCTCCGGCCGGCGGTCGCCGTGGTCGAGCCCTCGGACGCGGCACTCGTCGAGCTCGCCACGCGCGATGACGTCGACCTGGTCGTCGTGGCCACCGGCGGAATCGTCAGCCTGCGTCCCGTGCTGGCCGCCCTGCGCGCGGGCAAGGTGGTGGCGACCGCCAACAAGGAAACGCTCGTGGCCGGCGGTCACCTGGTGATGCCCGAGGCGCGCCGGCTCGCAGCCGGCGTCGCCGACGGGGCTCCCGGCGACCCGCTCGCGAGCCCGCTCGCCTGGCTCCGGCCGATCGACTCGGAGCACTCGGCCATCTGGCAGTGCCTGGTCGGCGAGTCGATCACGTCCGTCGCCGCGCTCATCCTGACCGCCTCGGGTGGGCCGTTCCTCGACGCGACTCCCGACGAGCTCGCGAGCGTGACGCCCGCCCAGGCGCTGCGCCACCCGACCTGGACCATGGGCGCCAAGATCACGATCGACTCCGCGACGCTCGCCAACAAGGGCCTGGAGGTCATCGAAGCCCACTGGCTGTACGATGTCGGCTACGACGCGATCGAGGTGGTCATCCATCCGCAGAGCGTCGTCCACTCCGCCGTCCGGTTCGTGGACGGCTCCCTCAAGGCCCAGCTGGGCACCCCTGACATGCGACTTCCGATCCAGTACGCCATGACCTACCCCGACCGCCGCCCCTCACCGGCCAGCGCGGCCGACCTCGTCGCCGCCGGTCGTCTCGACTTCCGAGTCCCGGACGTCGAGCGCTTCCCGGCGCTGCGCATCGCCCGCGAGGCCGGCATGGCCGGGCCGCGCGCGTCTGCCGCCCTGATCGCCGCCGACGACGTGGCGGTCGCGCGCTTCCTCGAGGGCTCGCTCGACTTCCCGGGCATCCCCCGGCTGCTGGAGCACGCGCTCGAGCGGTTCGGCGGCGGTGCGACCGACGATCCCGATGTCGAGGCGCTCGTCGCGCTCGATGCCGAGGTCCGGGCGACTTTCGCCGCGGGACCGGTCGGAGGGACGGCGTGACCGAGTTCCTCCAGGCGGTCATCACGATCGTCCTGTTCTTCGCGATCCTCGGTGGGCTCGTGGTCATCCACGAGATCGGCCACTTCGTCATGGCCCGCCTGGCCGGGGTCCGCGTGCTCGAGTTCGGGATCGGCTTCCCGCCGCGCGCCCGGGTGCTGCGCTCGAAGGGCGAGACCCTGTACACGCTGAACTGGCTGCCGATCGGCGGCTTCGTCAAGCTCGAGGGCGAGGACGGCGACAGCGCCAACGACCCACGGGCGTTCTCGGCGCAGAGCCTGCCGGTGCGGTTGACGATCCTCGTCGCGGGCGTGGTCATGAACATCGTGGTGGCGTTCGCGATCTTCACGGGCATCGTCTGGCTTGCGTCGCCGATCGTGTCGGCGCGCTTCGACGAGGTCCAGCCCGACTCCCCGGCGGCCGGCGCGGGGCTCCGGCCGGGTGAGGCGGTCGCCGCCGTCGACGGCCAGCGGTTCCAGTTCTTCGTCGGCGCATCGATCGTCGAGGTGCTCCGCGAGAACGCGGGGCAGACCGTCGTCCTGACGGTCCTGTCGCCCGACGGCGCCAGCCGGGAGGTGCCGGTCACCCTGCGCGAGGCCTCGCAGATCGACGAGAACCACGGAGCCCTCGGGATCGCCGGGATCCAGAACGGCCTCGACGGTGGCTCGACCACCAACGACCTGCCGACGGCCATCGCGGCCGGCGCCAGCGAGACCGCGCGCTGGATGGGTCTCATCCTCGGCGGCCTCGGATCGCTTGTCGGATCCGTCGCCGCGGATCCGACCGCGCCGCCGCCGGTGAGCGGGCCGATCGGCATCGCGACGCAGATCGGCGACGTGTTCTTCCAGGCCGGCCCGATCTGGACGCTGTTCGTAGCCGGCATCCTGTCGGCCAACCTCGCGGTCGTGAACATCCTGCCGTTCCCGCCGCTCGACGGTGGACGGATGCTGATGATCACCCTCAAGAGCATGTTCGGGACACGCATCAGCGTCCGCGCCGAACAGATGACCTACGTCGTCGGGTTCGTCTTCCTGTTCGCATTCATCATCTGGGTCTCGGGCTTCGACATCCTGCGGAGCCTGGGCGGGGCGCCGCCGCCAGGACCCTGAATCCTTCGGCCGATGCGCTTCACCGAGCGCGCTCGGCCGTCGGAGAGTCCCGTGCCTACACTTTGACCAGCATGCGCAGACCAACCGTGACCGTCGATGTGGGCGGTGTCCCCGTCGGCTCCGCGCATCCCGTCGTCGTCCAGTCGATGACGAACACCGACACGGCCGATGCCGACGCCACCGCCATCCAGGTCGCCCGTCTCGCCCACGCCGGCTCGGAGCTGGTCCGGGTCACGGTCAACACCGAGGTGGCGGCGGCCGCGGTCCCCGAGATGGTCCGCAAGGTCCGCGGTCTCGGCGTCGACGTGCCGATCGTCGGCGATTTCCATTACAACGGGCACCAGCTGCTCGTGGAGTACCCGGAGGCAGCCGCGCTCCTGGCCAAGTACCGGATCAACCCGGGCAACGTCGGCGCGAAGCGGCACGACGAGCACTTCGCGACGATCGTCCGGGTCGCCATCGACAACGACAAGCCGGTGCGCATCGGCGTCAACTGGGGCTCGCTGGACCAGGCCGTGCTGACCGAGCTGATGGATGCGAACGCGCTGCTGGCCGAGCCGCGCGACGCGCGCGACGTGATGATCGAGGCGATGCTCCAGTCGGCGCTCCGCTCAGCGGAGCTGGCCGAGTCGACCGGCCTCGGCCACGACCGGATCATCATCAGCGCCAAGGTCAGCGGCGTGCGCGACCTCGTCGACGTCTACCGCGAGCTCGCCGCGCGCTGCGACTACCCGCTCCACCTCGGCCTGACCGAGGCGGGCATGGGCGACCGGGGCATCGTCGCCTCGACGGCCGGTCTCGCGATCCTGCTCAACGAGGGGATCGGCGACACGATCCGCGTGTCGCTGACGCCCGAGCCCGGGGCGCCGCGGGAGCGCGAGGTCGAGGTCGCGCAGCAGGTCCTGCAGTCGATGGGGCTGCGCTCCTTCCTGCCCCAGGTGTCGGCGTGTCCGGGCTGCGGACGGACCACCTCGACATTCTTCCAGGAGATGGCCCAGCAGATCCAGGGCTACCTCAAGGACCGGATGCCGGAGTGGAAGACGACACGCCCGGGCGCCGAGGACCTGCGGGTCGCGGTGATGGGCTGCGTCGTCAACGGTCCGGGGGAGTCGAAGCACGCCGACATCGGCATCAGCCTGCCGGGCACGTTCGAGGAACCGGTCGCCCCGGTGTTCATCGACGGACGGCTGGACCGGACGCTCCGCGGCGATGGCCTGGTGGCGGAGTTCATCGACCTCCTCGAGGACTACGTCGCGCGTCGGTTCCCGGGGCCTGTCGAACCGGCGGAGGTCTGGCCGACGGCCGACGTCCCGTAGGCCGCCGGCGCGTCCGGCACCGGGTCCTCGAGACCGCCGAGGCCATGCTCGTCGCAGGCGACCAGCTCGGGCGGGATCGCCCGATCGATCTCCTCGATCGCCCTGGCCCCGTCCTTCCAGGCATCCGCCACCACGCCGACGCGCATCCCGTCCCGGCCGAGCAGCGTGCGGACGGTCGGCGACTCGTGGATGCACGCGACGCAGTCGGCGTAGCGGACCGTCAGCCACTCGTCGGGGTTGATCGCGACGGTCACGCCATCCGGACCGACGATCAGCCGCTCCCTCGGCTTCCGGCCGGGCAGGTAGAAGCCCGCCGGGCCGGACTCCGGCCCGGTGACCCGCGATGTCGACCAGGCGGGGTAGGGGGCGAGGTCGGGGACGGGCTCGCAGGCGGCCATCACGAGCAACGTCTCGAGCGCCGACGCGAGCGCACGTGCGGCCGTCGCCGGGTCGACCCGGCGACGCTCGTCGAGCAGCTCCTCGGCGGTCCGCGCCGGACCGCCCCACAGCGTGTCGAAGGCGGTCGAGGCGAGCAGTGCGATGCGACCGTCGCGTTCCTCGTACTGGCGGAGGTAGCCGTTCAGCTCCTGGTCGAGCTCCTGTTGCGTCGGCCCGTCGGCCGCCAGCTCGCGCACGATCCCGAGCAGGCCGTCGACGACCTGCCGGATGCGCTCGTCCGGACACGACGCCCCGAGCATGATGTGGGCGACGGTCGGGGCGACCGGCTCGTAGTCGAGCTCGACGTCGTACACCAGGCCCTGGTCGAAGCGAAGCCGCTGGCGGGCGCGCCGGTGGGCGACGTTGCTCGCGATGTGGATCGCGGACGTCCGCGCGGACGTGTAGCCGAGGGTCGCCGCCGGGCCGTCCCAGGCGAGGTGGCTCGGGAACGCCACGCCGGGCACGGTCTCGATCTCGGGCGTCGGGCCGGGCTCGCCGTCGGGCAGCGCGAGCCGGAGTCCCTCGGGCACCGGGCCGGTGAGCCACAGGATGGCGTTCTGGCGGGTGAACCAGCGACGGACCCACGCGGCCACGGGGTCCGGGCCGAGCCAGTCGAGGGCCAGCTCGTCGTCGCCGGGACCGAGCGCCCGGCCCTGGCCGGCATACCCGAACCGGTACCAGCGCAGCGCACCGCCGATCGATGGTCCGCGCTGGGCTCGTTCCTCGCGCAGGATGCGCCGCTCGAGCAGCAGCCGGTCGAGCGGCGGCTGGGTGAGCCCGCGGACGACCTCCTCGAGGAACGTCTTCACTTCCTCCGGCCGCCCGACGCTCGTGAACACCGTCTGCTGCCCGTCGACGAACCCGTTGTGGTCGTAGTCCTGGACGCCGAGACCGGCGAGCGCAAGATGCTCGACGATGTGGGTCACGCCGCTGAGCGGTGTCGGCTCGTCGCTGCGACCGACGCGGAACGCGAGTGCGGCGATCATCGGCCCGGGCTCATCCACCCACAGCGTGCGGACACCGTCGACCTCGGTGCGCTGGATCGGCGGCACGGGCGGCATCGCCGCATCGGGCATGCGTGTCCTCCCCCTCGTCCGCGGCGGCTCGCGGAGGCCGTAGGCTAGCACGCGATCTGGCGTTCAGACCGAGTGCGTAGGATCGACCCGTCCACCCGTCCGGGTGTATACTCCATCAAACTGAACGGCCGCTCCGCGACGTGGGTGACCCCCACGTTTTTTTTCGGACCGGTCGTTGCTTGGCATCTTGCAGAGAAGGAGGCGATCGTGAGTCGAGACTTCGTGGGCGCCCTCCTTCAGCTGAACGCCGAGAAGCAGGTCTCGCGCGAGCAGCTCATCGGAGCCGTCGAGGACGGCATCCAGTCGGCCTACCGACGCGTGGCCGGCGACGAGGACATCCACGTCAGGATCGACGCCGAGTCGGGTCACATCCGCGTGTTCCGCGCGCGGCTGGTCGTCGAGGAGATCGAGGACGAGCTGACCCAGATCACGGTCGAGGACGCCCGCAAGCACGACGCCGGCGCCAAGCCCGGCGACGTCGTAGAGACCGAGCAGCTCGACGGCGACGTGTTCGGCCGCATCGGCGCCCAGACGGCCAAGCAGATCGTGCTGCAGCGCATCCGCGAGGTCGAGCGCGACCAGGTCTTCGACCAGTTCGCCAGCCGCGAGGGCGAGCTCATCACGGGCACGGTCAACCGGGTCGAGCCGCGGGCGATCATCCTCGACGTCGGCAAGAACACCGAGGCGATCCTCGCCACGACCGAGCAGAGCGCGCTCGAGCACTACCGCATCGGGCAGAACGTCAAGGCGTTCGTGCTCGAGGTCCGTCGCTCGGTGCGCGGGCCGCAGATCTTCGTGAGCCGGACGCACAAGGGCTTCCTGCGCCGCCTGTTCGAGCTCGAGGTGCCGGAGATCCACAGCGGGACCGTCGAGATCAAGGCCATCGCCCGCGAGGCAGGCAGCCGCTCGAAGGTCGCCGTCGCGTCCCGCCAGGACGGTCTCGACCCGGTCGGGGCGACCGTCGGTCAGCGCGGTGCGCGGGTGCAGGCCGTCGTGGCCGAGCTCGCCGGCGAGAAGATCGACGTCATCCCGTGGAACGACGACCCCGCGGTGTTCGTGGCCAATGCCCTCAGCCCGGCCCAGGTCCTGTCGGTCGACATCGACGAGGAGAAGCGCATCGCGTCGGTCACCGTGCCGGAGCGGATGCTCTCACTGGCCATCGGCCGCGAGGGGCAGAACGCCCGGCTGGCCGCCCGGCTGACGGGCTGGCGCATCGACATCCGCAGCGACGTGTCGGTCGCCGAGGCGAAGGCCGCAGCCGACGCCGGCGCGGCCGAGACGAGCGAGGCAGAGGACGAGGCTGCGCCCGTCGAGGCGCCCGCCGCCACCGATGGCGCCGAAGCTGCGCCAAGGCCACCGAGGCCACCAAGGCCACCAAGGCGAAGACGACCAAGGCGGCGAAGGCCGACAAGCCGGCTGACGCCACCGAGCCGACCAAGGCGACCAAGGCCGCCAAGCCCGCGAAGGCCGCCGACGCCAGCGAGCCGGCCAAGCCGAAGCGGATCACGAAGAAGGCCGCCGCGGAGGCGGCAGCGGCAGCCGAAGCGACCGACGGTGTGGGTCCGGAGACCCCCACCGACTCGCCCGTCGCCGTCGAGGTCGCCGAGGAGGTGACGTCGTAGCCGCGGCCGCTGGTAGTGCGGCATCGGCCGACGCTCCGCGCCGCGTCCCGACACGGACGTGCGTGGGGTGTCGCACCGCGCGGCCGAAGCGCGACCTGCGACGCATCGTCCGCACCCCGACGGGCAACGTCACCGTCGACCCGACCGGCCGCCTGGCCGGCCGCGGCGCGTATGTCTGCCACGATACGGACTGTCTCGCCATCGCCATCAACAAGGGCGCCCTGAGCCGGGCGCTGGAAGTCCCCCTCCCGCCGGCGTTCCTCGCGAGCGTCGCACCGGGATCCGAACCGAACACCACCGAAGGAGGAGCCCGTGGCCAGGAGTAGGAGCGGCACCCGCGGCCGTCGCGGGCCGCGCAAGCCGCCGCGCCGCGACAGCGCATTCCAATCGCCGGTGCAGGTCGTCGATCCGCGCGAGCGCGGCGCGATCGAGCTGCCCGGCACCATCACCGTCAAGGAGCTCGCCGAGCTCCTCGCGGTCAACGTCGCCGACGTCATCCGCGAGCTGATCAAGAGCGGCATCTTCGCGACGATCAACCAGCTCATCGACCGCGACACCGCGTCGCTGGTCGCGTCCGAGCTCGGCTACGAGGTCGCCGAGACCGTCGCCGCCTCGACCAACGGGACGGGTGGCGAGGACGCCGAAGGGGCGGTCCCGGAGGCGACCAAGGAGGTTCTCTTCGAGGAGGACGACCCCAAGACGCTCCAGCCGCGGGCTCCGATCGTCACGGTCATGGGCCACGTCGACCACGGCAAGACGAGCCTGCTCGACGCGCTCCGCTCGACCGAGGTCGCAGCCGGGGAGCGGGGCGGGATCACCCAGCACATCGGTGCGTCCGAGGTCGAGCACGACGGCAAGCGCGTCGTCTTCCTCGACACGCCGGGCCACGAGGCGTTCACCGCGATGCGCGCGCGTGGCGCACGGGTGACCGACATCGCGATCATCGTGGTCGCCGCCGACGACGGCGTCATGCCCCAGACGCTCGAGGCCATCAGCCACGCCAAGGCGGCCAAGGTCCCGCTCATCATCGCGCTCAACAAGATCGACAAGCCGGACGCGGACCAGACCCGGGTCAAGACCGAGCTGACCGAGGCCGGCGTCGTCATCGAGGAGTACGGCGGCGAGGTCCCGCTCGTGCCCGTGTCGGCCAAGAGCCGCGAGGGCCTCGACGAGCTGATCGAGATGGTCCTGCTGGTCGCCGACCTCCAGGAGTTCACGGCGAACCCGGATCGCCCGGCGATCGGCACGATCGTCGAGGCGCAGCTCGACAAGAACCGTGGCGCCGTCGCGACGGCGCTCGTCCAGACCGGGACGCTCAAGGTCGGCGACATCATCGTCGTCGGTGAGACGTTCGGTCGTGTCCGCGCGCTGGAGAACGACCGCGGCAAGCGCGTCAAGCAGACCGGGCCGGCCAGCGCGGTCGTGGTGCTCGGCCTGTCGGAGGTGCCAGAGGCCGGCGACATCCTGCGGGTCGTCACCGACGACAAGGCGGCACGGACCGCCGTCGAGCAGCGCAAGACCGCGGTCGCCGCGAAGGGTGGCGACAGCGGTGGACGCGCCACACTCGAGGACCTGTACCGGCAGATCCAGGCCGGTCAGGCAAAGGAGCTGCGCATCATCCTCAAGGCGGACGTGTCGGGCTCGCTCGGGGCGATCACCCATGCGCTCGAGCAGCTCGACCAGGACGAGGTCCGGATCAACGTCCTCCATGAGGCCGCCGGCGACATCACCGACAACGACATCATGCTGGCAACGGCATCGGATGCCATCGTCGTCGGGTTCAACACCTCGATCACCGACACGGCCCGGCGGGCCGTCGGAGGACGAGGGCGTCGACGTCCGTCTCTACGACATCATCTACAAGCTGACCGATGACATCGATGCGGCGCTCAAGGGCCTGCTCGAGCCGGAGATCCAGGAGGTCGTCGAGGGCCGCGCCGAGGTGCGCCAGGTCATCCGCGTCGGCAAGAACCAGGTCATCGCCGGGTCGTACGTCACCGACGGGCGGATCGTCCGCGGCGGCGCCCGTGTCTGGCGCGGTGGCAAGGTCATCGCCAACGACCGGATCGAGTCGCTGCGACGGTTCCGCGACGACGTCCGGGAGGTCCAGGTCAACTACGAGTGCGGCATCGGGCTGGCGTCGTTCACGGACATCGAAGAGGGCGACGTCATCGAGTGCTTCACGACGCAGACGGTCAGCCGGGTCGCCGCCGGCTGACGACGTCCGGACGTGACACAGCGCACCGATCGGATCGACGAGCTGCTCCGCCAGGAGATCGGCTCGATCGTGACTCGCGATGTCCAGGACCCGCGCATCGGGTTCGCCACGATCACCAGGGTCGAGACGACGCCGGACCTGCGCCATGCCCGGGTGTGGGTGAGCGTCATCGGCCAGCCGAAGGAGCGCTCGCAGACGATCGCCGCGCTCGGCCGGGCCATGCCGTACGTGCGCCATGAGCTCGGGAAGTCGCTGCGCCTCAGGCGGATCCCGGACCTGCACGTGGAGCTCGACGACACCGCCGAGCGCGGCACGCGCGTCCTGCACCTGCTCGACGAGCTCGAGTCGGGCGAGGCGCCCGAGGACGATCTCCCGCTCGGTGAGACGCTGCCGACGCCGGTTCCGCGCGTCCATCAGGAGGGCGACATCCCGGACGAGCCGCCGTCGGCGGTGATCCCACCCAAGCCTCGCCGGCGACGGGGCAAGCCGCGCGCGACCGGCCACCGGCCACGATGACCGTCGACCTCACGGCCTACGTCGACGCGGTGCCCGACGTCGTGGTCGAGCGCATCCGCGGCGCCCGACGCGTGCTCGCGGTCGGTCATGAGAACCCGGATGCCGACACGCTCGGGGCGACTCTCGGGGTGGTTGGCATCGTCGAGCGGCTCGGCGGCGCAGCCGACCCCGTCTGCACCGATCCGGTTCCGCCGTTGTACGACTTCATCGCCGGCATGGACCGGTTCCGGACGGACCCCGACCTGTCCGCGGCGTACGACCTGCTGGTCGTCTCCGATTGCGCGACGCTCGACCGGATCGGAGCCATCCGCGATCGACACCGCGACCTGTTCGACCGGCTGCCGCGCGTCGTGATCGATCACCATGCCTCCAACGACGCGACCGCGGAGGCCGACTGGATCGACCCTGCCGCCGCGGCCACGTGCGAGATGGTCACACTGCTGGCGGCGCGGCTGGATGTCGCGCTCGACGCGGACGATGGCGCGATCGCGACGGCGTTGATGGCCGGGATCGTGATGGACACCGCGACCTTCGCCCATCCGAACTCGACGCCCCGGACGCTGGCCGCGTCGGCGGCCCTGGTGGACGCCGGCGCACCGCTCTCCGAGATCTCGCGCCGCCTGTACCGCTCGAAGCCGCCCGAGCAGCTGCGCCTGTTCGGCCGGGTCCTCGAGCGGCTGCAGACGTTCGACGAGGGCCGGGTCGTCGCATCGACGCTGCTCGACGCGGACCTCACGGCGACCGGCACCCGACCGCCCCATTCGGAGGGGATCATCGACCTGCTCGCGCAGGCCGACGACGCCGAGGTCGCGATCCTGTTCAAGGAGGACGGCGCCGGGACGCGGATCAGCGTCCGGACCAAGCCCGGCGGTGTCGACGCGACGGTCCTGACCGGGCTGTTCGGCGGCGGCGGGCACGCTCGGGCGGCCGGAGCGACGGTGCCACTCCCGATCGACCGGGCGTGGGATGCGGTCCTCGCCGAGGCTCGCCGGTCGGCGGCCGCGGTCGCGCGCTGAGGTGGCCCGCTCGTCGCTGGGACCCGGTCTCGACGGGATCCTCGTCATCGACAAGCCGATCGGACCGACGTCGCACGACGTCGTCGGGCTCGTCCGGCGGCTGGCGGCGACGAAGCGGGTCGGTCACGGCGGCACGCTCGACCCGTTCGCGACCGGCGTGCTGCCCGTATTCCTGGGGCGAGCGACGCGGGTCGTGGAGTTCCATCTCGCCGACCGCAAGGCGTACCGCGCGACGGTCTGCTTCGGCGCGTCGTCGTCGACCGACGACCTGGAGGGCGAGCTGACACCCGCGACGGGCGCGGCCCCAGATCGGGCGATCGTCGGCGCGGCCCTGCCGGCGTTCACCGGCACGATCTCGCAGCGGCCCCCGGCGTACTCGGCGATCAAGGTCGGCGGCCGGCGAGCCTACGCGGTCGCACGGGCGGGCGGGACGGTGGAGCTGAAGGACCGCCAGGTCACCATCGAGACGCTGACCCTCGAGTCGTGGGACGACACCGACCCGGAGCGGCCGATCGCCGTCGTCGCCGTGACCTGCTCGGCCGGCACCTACGTGCGAGCGCTGGCCCGTGACCTGGGCGAGCGAGTCGGCAGCGCCGCCTACCTCGGCGCGCTGCGACGGACGGCGGCCGGCCCGTTCACGGAGGCCGATGCCCGATCGCTCGACGAGGTCCGTGCCGCTGCGGCCGAGAGTCCGGACGCCCTGCACGACCTGCTCCGGCCGCTCGACACGGGCCTCGAGCGCTTCCCGAGCGTCGAGCTCACCGAGAGCGAGGTCGCCGCGGTGGCGCGCGGACAGTTCGTGCGGCCGGCGGCAGGCATCCCGGCCGACGCCGACCGGTATCGCCTGCGCGGGCCCGACGGCGCCCTGGTCGCGATCGGCGTCCCGGCGCCCGGCGGACGGCTGACGCCGGACAAGGTCCTGGTGGCGGTGCCGGCACCCGCGACCAGTGGCGCGACCACCTGATGGATGTCGTCGCCGGCGTCGAGTCGCTCCGGCCCGAGCACGGACCGATCTTCGCGGTCGTCGGCGTGTTCGACGGGCTGCATCGGGGCCACGTCTACCTGCTCGACCACCTCGTGCGGGAGGCACGCACCCGCGGCGCCCGCCCGACCGTCATCACGTTCGACCATCACCCCGACGAGGTCCTCACAGGGTCGGCGCCGCCGCTCCTGCTCCATCCGGACGACCGCCTCGCACGTCTCGCCGAGGTCGGCGTGGACGTCACCGTCGTGCAGCATTTCGACGAAGCGGTCCGGCGGACGACCTACGACGACTTCATCGCGACGATCCGAGCGGGCACGGCGCTGGCGGGGCTGCTGATGACGCCCGATGCGGCGTTCGGCTTCGAGCGCCGGGGGACACCGGAGGCCGTCGCGGCGCTCGGGGCGAGGGAGGGCTTCGATCTCGTCGTCGTCGACCCGTACGTCCTCGATGGCGCCGCGGTGCGGAGCACCGACATCCGGGCGGCGATCGCCCGCGGCGACCTTGCTGCGGCGCAGCGACTGCTCGGCGGCCCGCTGTCGCTTCGCGGCATGGGGGCCGACGGGACGGTGACCTTCGACTGGCCGATGGCCCTGCCGCCGGACGGCGAGTACCGGGCCATGGTCGACGGACGGGCCGAGTCGGTGCGCGTGCAGGAGGGGATCGCGCGAGTGCCGATGCCCATGGAGGATGGGCCCGTGCGCATCGACCTCATGGCATGACCGACCCACGGCCGCACCTGGCCCAGCTCAACGTCGGCCGCCTGCTGGAGCCGCTGGACGCTCCCCGGATCGCGGGCTTCGTGGCCGCGCTCGACCCGATCAACGCGCTCGCGGATGCCGATCCCGGGCTCGTGTGGCGATTGCAGACCGAGGGTGGCAATGCGACCTCGATCCGCCCGACCGACGACGACCTGTTCCTCATCAACATGAGCGTGTGGCGGTCGCTCGAGGCGCTCCGCGCATTCACCTACACGAGCGCCCACGTCCAGGTCCTCCGTCAGCGGCGATCGTGGTTCGAGCGGCTCGCCGAGGCGCACATGGTCCTGTGGTGGGTGCCGGCCGGCCACCACCCGACGGTCGACGAGGCGCTCGACCGGCTGGACCACCTCCGCCGCCACGGACCCACGCGCGCGGCGTTCACGTTCCGGACCCCGTTCGAGCCCGGCGACGAGCGTCCCGGCGAACCGGTGGTGGACGCAGAGTTCTGCCTCCCCGAGGTCGCCGCCCCCCGACCCTAGAGGCCAGGCTGCCAGAGCGGCTCGGGCACGCCCCGCTCGTGGTTCTCGTAGCGGGCCATCACGAACAGCGCGTCGGACAGTCGGTTGAGGTAGGGCAGAACGAGCTCGCCGATCGGCTCCTCATGCGAGAGGGTGATGGCCTCGCGCTCGGCCCGCCGGCAGATCGTGCGCGCGAGGTGGAGCTGCGCCGCACCCGGCGACCCGCCCGGCAGCAGGAAGTTCGTCAGCGGGCCGACCACACCGTTGAGCTCGTCGATGAGTCGCTCGAGACGTGCCACGTGCTTCTCCTGCACGGTCGGGATGCGCTCGCGTCGCTCGTCGTCCTCCGGCCAGCACAGGTCCGAGCCGAGGTCGAACAGCTCGTTCTGGATCGAGCCGAGCTCGGTCGCGAGACGCTCCGTCAGGCCGAGGGCCAGCGCGACGCCGATCGCCGAGTTCAGCTCGTCGACGGTGCCGTACGCCCGCACGCGCGGGCTGTCCTTGGCGACCCGCCGGCCGCCGCCGAGACCGGTCATCCCCTCGTCGCCGGTCTTCGTGTAGATCCTGTTCAGTCGCGGCATGTGCACAGCGTACGGTGGCGCGGATGTCCGCGTCATGCGTAGCGCGTTCGGGGCACCTCTGCTACCATCCGCCGGTCATACAAGCAGGCATAGCAACAGATCGTGTCGGAGGACCGAGTGCCGCTCGCGCGGGAACTGAAGCAGGAGACCATCACCGGGTACGCCACAAAGGATGGCGACACCGGGTCACCCGAGGTCCAGGTCGCGCTCTTGACCGAGCGGATCAAGGACCTGACGGACCATCTCCGCCGCTTCCCCAAGGACAACCATTCGCGCCGCGGCCTCCTCAAGCTCGTCGGCCAGCGCCGCCGCCTTCTCGCGTATCTCATGAAGAAGGACAGCGCGCGCTACCGGACCGTCATCGGACGGCTCGGACTCCGCCGCTAGCGTCGCACCCTCGGACCTCGGGCCGACAGCCCGGGGTCCTCGCACACTCGACGCTACAGCGCAGGGCTGACCCGCCCGCGGGTCGCTTCTCCTCCACGACCAAGGAGGACCGTTTCCCTTGTCTCACACGTTCGAGACGCAACTCGGTGGTCGGACGCTGACCATCGAAACCGGCAAGCTCGCCCGGCTCGCCGGCGGTTCCGTCACCGTCCGCTACGGCGACACCATGGTGCTCGGCACCGCCAACCGCTCCGAGCCCCGTCCCGGGCTCGACTTCTTCCCGCTCACGGTCGATTTCGAGGAGCGCATGTACGCCGCGGGCAAGATCCCGGGCGGCTTCATCAAGCGCGAGGCCCGACCATCGGAGCACGCGATCCTTGCGGCCCGTCAGACGGACCGACCGATCCGTCCGCTGTTCCCCGAGGGGTACAAGGACGACGTCCAGCTGGTCATCACGGTCCTCTCGACCGACCAGGAGAACAACCCCGACGTCGTCGGGACGATCGCCGCGTCCGCTGCCCTGACGATCAGCGAGATCCCCTTCAACGGCCCGATCGGATCGGTCCGCGTCGGCCGGATCGACGGCGAGTTCGTCGTCAACCCGACCCACAGCCAGCTCGCCGAGTCCGAGCTCGACCTGATCGTCGCCGGCACACGCGACGCGATCATGATGGTCGAAGCCGGGGCGAAGCTCCTGCCCGAGGACGTCATGGCCGAGGCCATCCTGTTCGGGCATCGGGCGCTGCAGCCGATCGTCGACCTCCAGGAGGAACTCCAGAAGGCGGTCGGCAAGGCCAAGCGCGTCCCGTATCTCGAGCCGACCACCGGTTCGGTCCTCGAGTTCGCCTCCGCGACCGATGCGCAGCGCGAGCTCGTCGTCCTCGATGTCGAGACGACCGGCACCGATCCCAAGATGTCCGACCTCGTCGAGGTCGCAGCGGTCAAGGTCAAGGGCACCGACATCGTCGACCGCTGGTCGACGTTCGTGAACCCCGGCCGACCGATCGTCGGCAACCAGATGCACGGCATCGCGGACAAGGACGTGCAGGGTGCGCCCAGCCCCAGGGAAGCGGCCGAGCAGCTGCTCGCCTTCGTGGGTGACGCGAAGATCGTCGGCCACAACGTCGGGTTCGACCTCGGCTTCATCGAACAGGCCAAGGGCGACGGCTTCCGGTTCCAGCCCGGCACGTACCTCGACACCCTGATCATCGCCCGCGAGGGCTATCCCGGGGCCGAGTCGTACAAGCTCGGTGACCTGGCGCGGTTCTTCGGCGTCGAGCTCAGCCAGGGTCATCGTGCCCTGCCGGACGCCGAGGCGACCGCCAACCTCGTGCTGTGGTTCGCGAACGACCTGCCGGGTCGGATCTCGACCCTGCGCACCTCGATCGCCGACGCCGTCCGTGCCCAGCGCAACGGTGGCGACACGCCGACCCTGCTCGAGGATGCTCGCCGCGAGGCGCGGGTCAGCAAGAACCTGTTCAACCTGATCCAGAAGAAGACCGTCCGCCAGCTCGTGCTCGACGAGGGCATCCGCATCGACGGTCGCGGCCTGACTGAGCATTCGTCCGATCTCGGTCGAGGTCGGGCTGGTGCCGCGCGCCCACGGCTCGGGCCTGTTCACCCGTGGTGAGACCCAGGCGCTGACGGTCGCCACGCTCGGCTCGTCCTCGGACGTCCAGCGGATCGACACGATCAGCCCGGAGACCGAGAAGCGATATCTCCACCACTACAACTTCCCGCCGTACAGCACGGGCGAGAACAAGATGATGCGCGGGCCCAGCCGGCGCGACATCGGCCACGGGCATCTCGCCGAGCGTGCGCTCGTGCCGGTCCTGCCGGACCACGACGAGTTCCCGTACGTCATCCGCCTCGTGAGCGAGTGCGTGACGTCGAACGGGTCGACATCGATGGCATCGACGTGCGGATCGACCCTCGCGCTGATGGACGCCGGTGTGCCGATCAAGGCGCCGGTCGCCGGAGCGGCGATGGGCCTCATCAGCGAGCCGGACGGCCGGTTCGTGGTCCTGACCGACATCCTCGGCAAGGAGGACTCGATCGGCGACATGGACTTCAAGGTGACCGGCACGCGGGACGGTGTGACCGCGCTGCAGATGGACATCAAGGTCCAGGGCATCAGCGAGGCGATCATCCGCGATGGCCTGAAGCAGGCCCTCACGGCGCGCCTCGAGATCCTCGACAAGATGACCGCGGTCCTCCCCGAGGCGCGCGTCGAGATGAGCGACTTCGCGCCGCGCATCATCACGATCAAGATCAACCCCGAGAAGATCCGCGAGATCATCGGCAAGGGTGGATCGATGATCCGCAAGATCCAGGAGGAGACACAGACCGAGATCAACGTCGAGGACGACGGCACCGTCGAGATCGCGGCCGTGTCCGGCGAGAACTCGCGCAAGGCGATCCAGTGGATCGAGTCCCTGACGCGTGAGGTCGAGATCGGCGCCCTGTACCTCGGCAAGGTCACCCGGATCATGGGCTTCGGCGCGTTCGTCGAGATCCTGCCCGGCAAGGAGGGCCTGGTCCGCATCGGCGAGCTCGCCGACTACCACGTGCCGACCGTCGAGGACGTCGTGTCCGTCGGCGACGAGGTCATGGTGGTGGTCACCGAGATCGATCGCCAGGGCCGCGTCAACCTGTCGCGCAAGGCCGCGATGCAGCGCCACCTCGCCAAGGAGCCGGTGTAGGCCCCTTCGGCTCCACGCCGCTCATCCCGACCGGTCGGCGCCTTCGGGCCCGGCCGGTCGTTCGTACCAGCCACGTGAGGCGCCGGGGACCCGCGGGACCCGCTGCTATACTCCCGCCGTGCCCGACGTGATCAAGACCACAGCGGAGCCATGCCCTCGGTGACCACGAACCCACTCACCGTCGCGGTCGTCGGTGCCACCGGCGTCGTCGGCGGGACGATGATCCGGATGCTGCTCGAGCGGGAGTTCCCGTTCGGCGACCTGCGGCTGCTCGCGAGCGCCCGCAGTGCCGGTCGGCGAGATCGACGTCGGGGGCACGCTCCACACGGTCCACGAGGCGACCCCCGACGCCTTCGACGGCGTCGACATCGCGCTGTTCCGCGCCGGCGGCGACACGTCGCGGGCGCTGGCCCCGGAAGCCGCTCGTCGCGGCGCCACCGTCATCGACAACTCCAGCGCCTGGCGCATGGACCCGGCCGTGCCGCTCGTCGTGAGCCAGGTGAACCCCGATGACCTCGAGTGGCACGAGGGCATCATCGCCAACCCCAACTGCTCGACGATGCAGCTCGTCCCGGTGCTGATGGCGCTGCGCGACGCGGTCGGCCTCGAGCGCGTCGTCGTCGACACGTACCAGGCCGTCTCCGGCACCGGCGGCAAGGCCATCACGGAGCTCCAGATCGCAGATCGAGGCGTATGTCAGCGACCAGCCGATCGAGGCGACCGTGTACCCGCACCAGATCGCGTTCAACGCGCTTCCCCAGGTCGACGTCTTCCTCGACAACGGCTACACCAAGGAGGAGTGGAAGGTCGTGACCGAGAGCCGCAAGATCCTCCACCTGCCGGACCTCCGCATCTCGAGCACGGCCGTCCGGGTCCCGGTGTTCGTCGCCCACTCCGAGGCCGTCCACGTCGAGACCGTCGACCCGATCACACCCGAGCGGGCGCGGACGCTGTTCGCCGCCGTCCCGGGGGTCGTCGTCCAGGACGACCCGTCCACATCGACCTATCCGCTCGCCACCGACGCCGCCGGCACCGACGAGATCTACGTCGGGCGGGTCCGCCAGGACCCGTCGATCGACGGGCGACCGCGGCCTGGCCTTCTGGGTCGTGAGCGACAACCTGCGCAAGGGCGCCGCGACGAACGCCGTCCAGCTGGCGGAGGTGCTGGTCGAACGCGGATGGGTCAAGGCCGCCGCGACTCGGGACGCGGCCGGATCCCCGGCGTGACCGACGCCGAGCGCCGCGCGGCGCTCGAGGCGATCGCGGCAGAGGTCCGCGATTGCACCCGCTGCCGGCTCCACGACGACCCGGACGAATGCCGTCCCGGGCGAGGGCGACGCATCGACCGAGGTCGTCTTCGTCGGCGAGGGGCCTGGCCAGAACGAGGACCGCGAGGGCCGGCCGTTCGTCGGTCGCGCGGGCGGGCTGCTGGTGCAACCTGCTCGGCCACATCGGCTGGACCCGCGACGACGTGTTCATCACCAACATCGTCAAGTGCCGGCCACCCGGCAACCGCGATCCCGAACCCGACGAGGTCGCCACCTGCGCGCCGTATCTCCAGCGCCAGCTCGAGGTGCTCGATCCGGCCGTGGTCGTGACGCTCGGCCGGCACTCGATGGCGCGCTTCATGCCCGGTGTCCGGATCTCGCAGGCCCACGGCACGACGCGCCAGGCCGACCCGGCGACCGGTGCCCGCGACGCGACGGTCTTCGCGATGTACCACCCGGCCGCCGCGCTGCGGACGCCGTCGATCGAGCGTGAGAGCTACGAGGACGTGGCGCGCATCCCGGCCGTCCTGATCGAGGCCCGCGAGCTTCGCCGCGCGCATCGACGGGCGGCCCGGGAGGCAGTGGTGGCCGCAAGCGCTCCGACGCCGGTCGCGGCCGGGGTCGGAGTCGCGACCGACCCGCCGCCCGCGGACGACGCCGACCAACTCACCTTCTTCTGACCACCCACGACAGGAACCCTATGTCCACCACGAACCCAGACGTGCCGCTCCGCATCATCCCGCTCGGCGGGGTGGGGGAGATCGGCAAGAACATGTACGTGTTCGAGTACGGCGACGACATCGTCGTCATCGACTGCGGTCTCATGTTCCCCGACGAGGAGATGTTCGGCATCGACCTCGTCATCCCCGACGTCACCTATCTCAAGGAGCGCCGCCAGAACGTGCGGGCGTTCCTCATCACCCATGCCCACGAGGACCACGTCGGCGCGCTGCCGTACGTGCTGCCCGAGTTCCCGGGCGTGCCGGTCTATGCCAGCACGCTGGCCCGCGGCCTGCTCGGGCAGCAAGATCAAGGAGCACAAGCTCCACGACAACCCGGTCCTCGCCCTCGACCCGGGCGACGAGCTCGACGGTCGGGCCGTTCACGGTCATCCCGTTCCGCGTCGGCCACTCGATCCCCGACGCCATGGGCATCGCGCTCCGGACGCCGGTCGGGACGATCGTGCACACCGGTGACTTCAAGTTCGACCACACCCCGGTCGACGGCAAGCTCTCGGACTTCGCGATCCTCGCCCGGCTCGGGGCGGAGGGCGTGGCCTGTCTGTTGTCCGACTCGACACGGGCCGAGAACCCCGGCTACACGCCGTCCGAGCGGACCGTCGGCGAGGCGTTCCGCGAGATCATGGAGCCGCTCGACGGCCGCGTCATCGTCGCCACCTTCGCCAGCAACATCGCCCGCATCCAGCAGGTCCTCGACGCCGCCGCGGACATGCAGCGCGATGTGTCGGTCATCGGCCGCTCCATGGAGCAGAACTTCCGGATCGCGACCGATCTCGGGTACCTGACGTACGAGCCGTCGCGAATCGTCTCGAAGGACCGCATCAAGGACTACGAGACGAGCAAGCTCGTGATCGCCACGACCGGCGCCCAGGGCGAGCCGATGGCCGGCCTTGCACGCATGGCCAATCGCGACCACCGGTTCGTCGAGATCCAGCCAGGCGACACCGTGATCGTCAGCGCCAGCCCGATCCCCGGCAACGAGGAGTACGTCTCGCGGACCATCGACAACCTGTTCAAGGCCGGCGCGAACGTGTACTACCACACGATCAAGCGCGCCCACGTCTCCGGGCACGCGAGCCAGGAGGAGCTCAAGCTGATGCTCGGCCTCACCAAGCCGAAGCACTTCATCCCGATCCATGGCGAGTTCCGGATGCAGGTCCAGCACGGCCGCCTCGCCATCGAGACCGGGGTCGACCCGTCGAACGTGTTCATCATCGAGAACGGCACGCCGATCGAGCTGTCTCGCCGACGGCTCGGCCCGGCGCGGCACGCCCGGTCACCGCCGGCTACGTCTTCGTCGACGGCCTGTCGGTCGGCGACGTCGGCGAGGTCGTGCTGCGCGACCGCCGGTCGCTCGCCAACGACGGCATCTTCATGATCGTCGTGACGGTCGACAAGCAGACCGGCGCGGTCGTCGGCCGACCGGAGATCGTGACCCGCGGGTTCGTCCACCTCAACGAGCAGGATCCGATCATGCTCGAAGCGGTCGAGCGAGTCCTGACTGCGATCGACAACCCTGGCGACCACATCAGCGAGATCGCCCTGCTCAAGAGCCAGATCAAGGACGCGCTCTCTTCGTTCCTGTACGAGCAGACCAAGCGCCGGCCGATGGTCTTCCCGGTCGTGGTCGAGGTCTGAGCGTGGCCAAGACGCGTCGGACCTCCGCTCGATCCAGCGACCGTCCCGACCGCGGGGCCGCAGCATGACGCGCGACCTGCAGCGGGCGTTCACACCGGAGGTCATCCGCTCGATCGTCGGCACGATGATGATGGCGCTCGGGGCGATCACGCTCATCGCGCTGATCCTCCCGGGTCAGGGCGCGCTCACCGACTGGTGGCGCGACTCGATCGCGCCGTGGTTCGAGACCGGTCGCTGGCTGTTGCCGTTCCTGCTGCTCGGTGGCGGCTGGTACGTGGCCGGCGGACCCGGCCGCCAGCCGGGCTCGGGCTGGGGCATGACCCTCGCCGGGCTGGCCATCGCCTATATCGCGGCGCTCGGTGCATTCGAGGTGCTCAACCTCGAGCTGTTCGAGGCGGAGCGCGGCGGCGGTCGCATCGGCCGCTTCCTCGCCGGCACGCTGCGAGCCGTTGCTGACCGGGCCGGGCACGTTCGTGCTGCTCGTCGGCGATCGCGGTGCTCGGGCTCATGCTCGCGTTCAATCTCCAGCTCCGGGAGCTGCTCTCGCCGGTCACCGGCACGGCCCGCTGGGTCGGCACGACGACGGCGGACTCGATGCGGCGCGCCCAGGACGCGCGACCCGCGAAGCCCGCCGCGCCAGCCGCCAACGGCAGCACGCGCGCGACGGCCCCGGCCAAGCCGCCCGTCGCCGTCCCGATGGCCACGACCGCGGAGCTGGCGGCCGCCCGCAGCATCCTCGACGAACCGGCCCCGCGCTCGAGCCAGTCGCCGGTCAGCCAGACCGTCTGGACCGGCCCGCTTGACGGCGGTTCGGCCGGCGTGGCGACCCGAACGGGGAATGGCAGCGGCAACGGCGCCGCGCGGGTCGCGACCGCGCTGGCCACCGACGAGCCGACGTCGCAGCAGGCGCTGAGCGCGATCGACTGGGTCCTGCCGGGCATCGAGCTGCTCGAGCCGCGCGTCGGCGGCGCGCGTCGGGGGCCGGCGTCGACCACGACGCCGAACAAGCGGCGCATCGAGGAGAAGCTGCTCAGCTTCTCGATCCCGGCCAAGGTCGTGGCGGTCAACTCCGGCCCGGTCGTGACCCAGTACGAGGTCCGTCCCGAGCACCACGTCAAGGTGTCGCGCATCGAGGCGCTGCGCCGACGACCTGGCGATGGCCCTGGCCGCCCGCTCGATCCGCATCGAGGCGCCCATCCCGGGCAAGGACGTCGTCGGCATCGAGATCCCCAACCATGTCAGCGAGGTGGTCGGCTTCAAGCCGCTGGTCGAGGAGAGCGCCGATGCTCGACTCGACCAGCCCGCTCACGTTCGCCCTCGGGCGCGACGTGTCGGGCAAGGCCTACGCGGTCGACCTGGCCAGGATGCCCCACCTGCTCGTCGCCGGCGCCACCGGCTCGGGCAAGAGCGTGTGCGTCAACGCGCTCATCACCAGCCTGCTGATGCGCGCCCGCCCCGACGAGGTGCGCATGATCCTGGTCGACCTCAAGCGGGTCGAGCTGGCGCCGTACAACGGCCTGCCGCACCTGCTCCAGCACGTCATCGTCGAGCCGGCCGAGGCGAAGGCCGTCCTCAACTGGGCGGTCCGCGAGATGGAGGACCGCTACAAGCGTCTGGCCGCGGCCAGCGTGCGCAACATCACCGCCTTCAACGCGGAGCCGGTGACGGGTCCCGAAGGCGAGGCCGCCGAGGCCCGCGAGCGGATGCCCTACATCGTGCTCATCATCGACGAGCTGGCCGACCTGATCATGCGCGAGGGCCGCAAGGTCGAGGACCCGGTCGTCAAGATCGCCCAGAAGGCCCGTGCCGTCGGCATCCACCTCGTGCTCGCCACCCAGCGGCCGTCGGTCAATGTCGTGACCGGGCTGATCAAGGCCAACGTCCCGTCGCGCATCGCGTTCGCGATGGCGTCGAACGTCGATTCGCGGACGGTGCTCGACGCGCCGGGCGCCGAGGACCTCATCGGCCGAGGCGACATGCTCTACCAGCCGGTCGACCTGCCCCGCCCGGTGCGCATGCAGGGCGTGTTCGTGAGCGACCGCGAGGTCACGCGCGGTCACGAAGCACTGGCTCGACCAGACCGACGGCCGGACCTTCTACGACGAGGACATCCTGGCGTTCGCCGACCCGGAGGACGGCGGCGGGGCGAGAACGGCCAGTTCGCGCTGGCTGCGCCAGCACGACGTCGACGAGATGACGGTCCCCGCCGCGGAGCTGGTGACCTCGTTGCAGCGGGCCAGCACGTCGATGCTCCAGACGAAGCTCAAGCTCGGCTTCGCCCGGGCCAGCCGGGTCATGGACGAGCTCGAGCGGTACGGCATCATCGGCCCGCAGGACCCGCGCAACCCGGCCACACCGCGCCAGATCTACGGTCCGGACAACTGGCTCCGGTCGCCGGACGACATCGATGACGCGGGCGACTGAAGGGGTCGCCACTCGCTCGATGAAGGGGCCGTCTGGAGGCCTGCGGTATCCTTTCGCGAGTACGGTCGCTCGGGCGGCGCGGGACCCGGATGGCCGCGGCGGACCCGAGCGCCGCAAGCACGACGGGATGGCCTAGTGACGACCAGGGATCAGGTCCGACGAGCAGTCGGGGCGGAACGCGACACGCGCGCGCCCGCCGCCGACATCGCTCCGGGCCTCCCCGAACGCCTGCTCGCTGCGCGTGAACGCAAGGGCGTCGACCTGTACCGCGCCGAGCGCGACACGAAGATCCGGGCCCGCTACCTGGCCGCGCTCGAGCGAGGCGACTACCGGGAGCTGCCGGGGGCGGTCTACACGAAGGGCTTCCTGCGCAACTACGCGCTGTATCTCGGGCTCGACCCCGACGAGGTGCTGCTCCAGTGGCGCCGCGAGCGTGGCGACCCGCGCGAGCCGCAGCCGGTCATCTCCGTGCCGCGCCCGATCGCCGCGCCGCGTCGAGGCCTGACGTTCTCGCCGGGCCTCGATCGTCTTCGCCCTGCTCCTGGCGCTGGTCGTCGGGTTCATGGTCTGGCTCGGGCTTCCAGCTGCTGCGCTTCTCGAAGCCGCCGACCATCGCCGTGACGGACCCTGCCGCCGCCGTGCTCGAGGTCGACGAGGACGCCACGTCGTACCTCCTCGAGGGCATGACGATCCCGGGCGGCTCGGTAACGGTCAAGACCGCCGATGTCGAGTCCCGGGCGAACGCCGACTCGGCGGGCCGCTGGACGCTCCAGGTCGACCTGCGCCGCGGCGAGAACCATGTTCCGCATCTCGGCGACGGATCCGGCCACGGGCAAGGTCGCGGAGGCGCCGGTCGACCGTGTGATCACGGTGCCGTTCCGTGTCATCGAGGCGCCGACGCTCATCGTCGACCAACCGGCGGACGGGGCGACCTACGAGAATGGCGCCATCCCCGTCCAGGGGAGCACGACGAATGCCAGCTCGGTCGTGGTGAGCGCCGCGTACACCGGCCCGGTCGAGACCGGTGGGGCGGCGCCGCCGGCGCCCCAAGAAGCCCGCGCCGGTCACGGTCGCGGTCGCCGAGGACGGAACGTTCAGCTCGCCGTACCGAGCTCACCGCCGGGAAGTGGGCGATCACCGTCACGGCGTCGAGCCCGGAGGGCAAGACCGACGTCGCTGACGCGTGCGGTAACGGTCGCGTTCAAGGGCGTCAACCTCGTCGTGTCGATCGAGGGCGGCCGGGCGTGGCTCAAGGTCTGGGTCGACGGCAAGCTCGATCCCGAGGCTCGGGGCAGCAGGCAAGGTCTTCGGCAACGGCAAGACCCTGACCTTCAACGGGCAAGGAGTCGATCGAGGTGCGCACCGGATCGTCCGGCGTGACGAAGTTCACGCTGAACGGGACGTCGCTCGGCGCGCTCGGCAAGAGCGGCATCCCCGAGACCTGGCTCTTCGCTCCCCCAGACGAACCGGTCATGACCGAGCGCCGCTGACACCGTCCATCCAGGTGCCCACCGATGAGGAGTTGCTCGACCTGGCAGAACGCGTCGGGGCCGCCCTGCGCGAGCGGGGCCTGCGGCTCGGGACGGCCGAATCCTGCACCGGGGGACTCGTCGCCCACCTGATCACCGAGGTCCCCGGATCCAGCGACTACTTCGCTGGCGCGCTCGTGACCTATTCGAACGAGGTCAAGGTCGACCTGGTCGACGTGCCACCGGATGTCATCGAGGCGCACGGTGCGGTGTCCGCGCAGGTCGCGCGATCGATGGCGGAGGGTGCGCGCAGGCGACTCGGCGTCGACGTGGCACGTCGCCGTGACCGGCGTGGCCGGGCCGGCCGGCGGCACGGCGGCGAAGCCGGTCGGCCTGACGTACGTGGCCGTCGCCGATCGGCGACGGCGACGACGTCCGGCGCTTCGTGTGGGACGCCGACCGGACGGGCAACAAGCGCCTCAGCGCGGCCGCGGCGCTGGAGCTGCTGCTGGCGCGCCTGTCCGGGACCGGCCCGTGACGCGCGACGCCGCGGCGATCGGCGCGGGTCTCGACCCAGCCCGTGCCGCTCGAGCGATCCGGGCCGGCGAGCGGATCCATGTCGTCGGTGCGGCGGGCGCCGGGGCCAGCGCAGCCGCTCTCCTCGCACGGGCCGCGGGCGCGCACGTCGACGGCTGTGACGCGGGCGGGCCGTCACCGTACACCGAGGCCCTCGCTGCGGCCGGCATCCCGCTGGCCGTCGGGCACGATCCGGCCCACGTCACGACGCCTCCGCCGCCCGACCGCCTGAGCGTCACGAAGGCCCTCACCGCCGTCGACCCCGACCACCCGGAGCTGCGGGCCGCCCGGGAGCGGGGCATCGCGGTGGAGGCCTGGCAGCAGGTGATCGCCGACGCCGCCGTCGACCGCACGCTGGTCGCAGTCGCGGGCACGCACGGCAAGAGCACGACCGCCGGCTGGCTGGTCCACGTGCTGGTCGAGGCGGATCGCGATCCGGCGGCGTTCGTCGGGGCGTTGCTCGGCCCGGAGCTGACGGGCGGCGCACCGGCGACCGCCCGGACCGGGCGGGGAGCGGCGTTCGTGGTCGAGGCCGACGAGTACGCCGGCAACTTCGACGCCTACCGCCCCGACGTCGCCGTCATCACCACCGCCGAGTGGGACCACCCCGACGTCTTCGCGGATGCGGCCGCGGTCCATGGGGCGTTCGCCGCGTGGCTCGGCCGTCTGCCGGGCGGCGGCGCGATCGTCGCCAATGTCGGTGATCCCGGCGTCGTCGCCGTGCTCGACACGCTACGGGACCACCCGGCGCGCGTGGTCGCCGTCGCCCTCACCGAGACCGATCCCAGGCGAGGCGGTCACCTACGCGGTCTCGAGGAGCGCTACGCCACCGCGGCCGGGCCGGCGACGGCGCTCCTGGGCCGGATCGTCGCGGCAGACCCCGACGGGACGACGCTCGAGCTCCACGGGCTCGATCCGCTCGCCGGGCCCGTCACCGCGCGGCTGGCCACCGCGGGTCGACACAACGCCGCGAACGCGCTGGCAGTGGCGGGCGCAGGACGCGTGCTCGACCTGCCGACCGACGCAGTCGTTCACGGTCTGGCCTCGTTCCGAGGGGTCGGCCGACGGCTGGAGCGCAAGGGCGAGGCCGCGCGGCGTCGTCGTGTACGACGACTACGGGCACCATCCGACGGCGATCCGAGCCACGATCGAGGCCGTCCGCCAGCGCGAGCCCGGTCGGCGCGTGTGGGCGGTCTACGAGCCGCTGACGTACCATCGAACGGCCGCGCTGTCGTCCGAGTTCGCCGACGCGCTGGCGACTGCGGACGCGGTGGCCGTCGCCGACATCTGGGCCGGCCGCGACCCGGACACGACGATCGCGTCGGCCGCCGGGCTCGCCGAGTCCGTGGCCCGGCAGCGGCCCGGGATCCCGGTCGCGGCACCGGGCTCGGTGGACGCCACCGCTGCGTGGCTCGCGGGCGAGGTCCGGGCCGGGGACGCCGTCCTGGTGATGGGCGGCGGCCACAGCTATCGCATCGCGACCGGCCTGCTGCAACGACTGGAGGAGACGACGCCAGCGATGAACCTCGACCATGCAGCCGGCGCCGACCTGCTCGAGCGCTACGGTCGCGCGTGGGAGTCGTTCGACGGCGACGCGTGGACCGACCTGTTCACCGACGACGTCGAGTACCACGAGGACCCGTTCGAGTCGCCGATGGCCGGCCACAACGCCGTACGCGCATACTTGCTCGAGGCGGCCGGCCAGCAGGAGCAGGTCGAGTTCACGGTCGAGCGCCACTGGGTGGCCGGCTCGACGGTCCTCGCCGCCTGGCATGCCAGCTACGTCCGACGGTCGGATCGAGGCCCGGGTGCGGCTGGCCGGCTTCATGACGATGGAGATCGCGGATGACGGGCGGATCGCGCGCTTCCGCGAATGGTGGCATCGGCGCGAGCCGACGACCACGGGATAGCGGGAGGAGGATCGATGGCCGGCGATGTCTCGTTCGACGTCGTGAGCGACTTCGACGAACAGGAGCTGCGAAACGCGCTCGACCAGGTTCGCCGCGAGGTGTCACAGCGCTATGACTTCAAGGGCGTCACCGTCGACCTCACGCAGGGGAAGGACGAGCTCGATCCTCGTGACCGACGACGAGTACCGCGCCACGGCGGTCAAGGACCTCATCGAGTCGAAGGCGATCCGACGCGGTCTGTCGCTCAAGATCTTCGACTGGGGCAAGGTCGAGCCGGCCGGCGGCAACAAGGTCCGCCAGGAGATCAAGCTGCGCCGCGGCCTGTCCGACGAGATCGCCAAGCGGATCACCAAGCTCATCCGGGACGAGCACCCGAAGGTCAAGTCCCAGATCCAGGGCGACGCCGTGCGCGTGTCGGGCAAGTCGAAGGACGAGCTCCAGAAGGTCATCACCCGCCTTCGCGAACTCGACGAAACCGTGCCACTCCAGTTCCAGAACTACCGCTGAGGTCGACGGGGATGCCCGGCGAGCGCCTCGCTCGCATCGTGATGATCGCCGTGATCGTGGTGCTCGTGGTGGGTCTCGTCCTGTCGACCTTCCTGTATCCGCTCGCCTACGGATGACCGACGACATCGCGCCGGCCGTTGACGACATGGGGCAGGCGGCGGCCGTTCCCGCGCCGCCCGAGCTCGAGGCACTGCCGGCCGAGCCTGAGGCACCTCCGGCCGAGCCTGAGCCCGAGCCCGAGGCCGCCGACGAGCCGCGGACCACCGACCGAGCCCGAGCCGGCCGCGCCGCCGCGTCCGCGGACGGTCGGCCGCCTGGTGGCCGATGCCCTGCGCGCGGCCGGCGTCCGCTACGCGTTCACCGTCCCGGGCGAATCGTTCCTCGGGTTGCTCGAGGCACTCGGTGACGCCGGGATCCGGGTCGTCGCGACCCGCCACGAGGGCGGCGCGTCGTTCATGGCCGAGGCCCACGGGAACCTGACCGGACGACCCGCTGCGTGCATCGGCACCCGCGCCGTCGGCGCGTCGAACCTCGCCATCGGCATCCACACCGCCCGCCAGGACTCGACCCCGATGTTCGCGCTCGTCGGCCAGGTCGAGCGCGCCCACCTCGGTCACGAGGCATTCCAGGAGATCGACCAGGTCGGCTCGATCGGCCGGCTCGCCAAGTGGGCCGCCGAGCCGGCCCGGGCGGCCGATGTCGCCGGGATCCTCGGCGAGGCGCTGACCCAGGTGTCGAACGGCCGTCCGGGACCGGTCCTGCTGTCGCTGCCCGAGGACCTGCTCGATGAGCTCGCGCCCGACGATGCCCGCATCGTCACCGAGCGGTCCGCACCCGACCGGCCATCGGATGCGGACATCGGCGCCGTCATCGAGCTGCTCGCATCGGCCGAGCGGCCCGTGATCCTGGCCGGCGGCGGCGTCCTGCGGGCGAGGACGTCCACCGACCTCCTGCGCTTCGCCGAGCTGCTGCAGGTCCCAGTCATCGCCGGCTGGCGTCGCGCCGACGTCGTCTCGAACGACCACCCGCTCTACCTCGGCATGGCCGGGCTGGGTGCCCCATCCACGGTGCGCGCCCGGCTGGCCGACGCCGACGCGATGCTGGTCATCGGCTGCCGGCTCGCCGAGCCGACGTCGTGGGAGGACTCGATCCCATCCGCGTCGACGCGCTGGGCGTACGTCGACATCGAGCCGCGGCGGGTCGAGGGCCAGCCCACCACCGACCGCACGATCACGGCCGATGCGAGGACCTTCCTGCGCGCGGCGAACGAGCGGCTCCTGGGCCGGGCCGTGCTCGACGCCGAGCTGGTCCGCATCCGCCAGGAGCACAATGTCGCCGATCGCGTCGCGTGGGAGGCCGCGACGGCGGTCGACGCCGGGGCCGACGCATGGACCGGCCCGGGCGTCCATCCGGGCCGTGTCGTCACGACGCTCCGCGCCGTCCTGCCGGACGATGCGATCCTCACCAGCGACGCAGGCAACTTCGCGGCCTGGTTCAGCCGCGGGTTCCGGTTCCGGCGTCCGGGGACGTTCATCGGCCCGACCTCGGGCGCGATGGGATACGCCGTACCGGCGGCCATCGCCGCGGCCCTCGTCCATCGCGACCGTCCCGTCGTCGCGCTGGCCGGGGACGGCGGCATGGCCATGACCATGGCCGAGCTCGAGACCGCCACGCGCGAGGGCGCCCGGATCATCGTGCTGGTGTTCGACAACGAGCGATACGGGACGATCCGCATGTGGCAGGCCCGTCGCGGCAGCGGCGAGGGCGTGGCGACCGAGCTCGGCCCGGTCGACTTCGCGGCGATCGCACGTGCGCTCGGGGCACGCGGCGTCCACGTCGAGCGCGATGCCGAGCTGGAGCCCGCGCTCCGCCAGGCGCTCGCCGAGGATCGCCCGACGGTCATCCACCTGGCGCTCGACCGGGCGTGGGTCTCGGTCGACGATCCCGCCACCGCCTGAACCCGCCTACGGCGGGAGCGTCGGCAGCGCCGCCTGGGCGGCCCGGATGGCCGCCCCGGTCGAGCGGAGCTCGGCCCGATGTGCGGCGACGAACGCCGCTTCGTGCGGCGCGGCCGCAGCCGCGCGATCGACGGCGAAGGCGACCTCGCACGCAGCCACCGCCGTGGCGACGCGTCGCTCGTCGGTCTGCAGCGCCGCGAGACCGGCGACGGCGAGCGCACCAAGGTCGATGGTCGACGACCGGCGGGCGTATCGCTCGAGCAGCGCGCCGGGCAACGATCGGCGGTCCAGCGCGAGGCCGCCCACGACCGGCCTGACGCAGGAACGCCATGCCTCGAGCGCCCGAGCCGCCGCCGGATCCGCCGCGATCCGGGCGTCCAACGCCACGAGTGCAGGACGAAGCGCCGCGAGCAGCCGGTCACGGATCCCGTACACCGCCTCGGTCGCACTCGGCTGACAGCCAGGCGCCGTCCCGTCGCCATGCAGGGCACGCACGTACGCTGCACGCTCGGCCGATGGCACGCCATCCGGGACGGATGGATCCGGGGTGTCGGTCGAGGCAGGCCCCGGGCGCCCGATCATCGTGGATACGCCGAAGCCCCACCGGCGCGCCCAGTCGATCGGACCGAGGTCCGGGTCCTGGATGGACGGCACCGACTCCACGACAGGACGCCATCGGAGACCGTGTCGAGCCATGCACGCTGCGACGAGGGCGGCGACCGCCTCGGCGCGGCGCCGGTCCAGGCTCGGGCCGGGCGGGTCGAGCGCCAGTGCTGCACTGACGGTCTGCGGAACGCTCGTGCGACCCGACAGCACGACCGTCGCGAGCAGCATCCCGCCCAGGACCCCGAGCGCGACCGCCGCATGGGCGGCCCTCACGGCAGCCACAGCGGAGGCGCGTAGAGCGACCTCGCGTGCCAGCTGCCGCCCCCGTAGAACGCTCCGAAGCCAAGCGCCCGGTACGAGCCGCTGCCGCAGTCCGCGGCGCTGCCCATGTCGATGCCGGCGACCCACCCGAGGGCGGGCCTGCTGTTGTACCAGTACCCGCTATCACGACAGGTGCTCCAGGCGCCGCCGGCGTAGCGCTGGACGACCACGCGGCTGCGCAGCTCGCCGGCCGGCTGCGATGCCCGATCGCGGATCGGGCTGCACGGCCAGCGGTACGACCGGGCGACCGCGTCGGCGCCACCGCCACCGACCCCGCTCAGCCCGACCGCGAGGTGCAGGCAGCCGTACGTCGATGACGAGTACGCCATCCCGCCGACCCCGCGCTGGCCGCCCGACAGCAGGACCCATCGCGGGCCGCCGTACTGCTCGTCGTACACGCACAGGTATTTCACGCCGCTTGCGGGGTCCTCCCAGACCGTGCCCGGCACGCACGGTTCGGCGGGTGCGGGGCCGCCGCCCGCCAGGGCCGGCCCGGGACCCGCGAGGGCAGCTAGGAACAGGACGCTCGCGATGAGCAGGCGGAAGCGGTCCATCGACGATCCTCCGTGCCCGGCGTACGAGGCGGGATCGCCGTCCGAGGCGTGCAACGGTACGCAGGTGCGCTTCATCGCCACTCACCAGGACCTGCACGTGCGCTTGACGCCGCCGCGACGATTCGGTGATCAGAGGGAGGAGGGCTGGCCGTTGGCCATCGATACGGCGATGAGGGACACGCTCACCCGGCTCCGCGCCGAGATCCGCGGGAATGTGATCTCCGAGGACGAGCCGGGATACGACGACGCGCGTCGCGTGTGGAACGGCATGATCGACCGCCGGCCGGTCGCGGTCGTGCGGGCCGCGTCTACCGACGACGTCGCGCCGGTCATCCGCGCGGCGCGCGACCTCCGCATCCCGCTGGCCATCCGCGGCGGCGGTCACAACGTCGCCGGGAACGGGACCGTCGATGCCGGCCTGGTCCTCGACCTCGGCGGTCTCACCGCCGTTCGGGTGGATCCCGAGGCCGGCACGGCCACGTCGGAGCCAGGCGCCACGCTGGCGGACCTCGACCGCGCCACCCAGGCCCACGGGCTGGCGGTGCCGACCGGCGTCATCTCGGGCACGGGGGTCGCCGGGCTTACGCTGGGCGGTGGCGTGGGCTGGCAGACGCGCGCCCGCGGTCTCGCCGCCGACAACCTCATCGCCGCCGATGTGGTGACCGCCGACGGCCGGACGGTCCGGGCGAGCGACGACGACGATGCCGAGCTGCTGTGGGGCCTGCGCGGTGGCGGCGGCAACTTCGGGGTCGTCACCTCCCTCACCTTCCGGGCGTTTCCGCTCGGCCCCGAGGTGGTCGCCGGCAACCTGATCTACCGTCCCGACCGCTGGGCCGACGCCCTGCGCGCCTTCGCGGCGTGGACGCAGGACCTGCCCGACGAGATCACGACGATCAGCACCACGATCGTGCCGCCGCCCGAGTTCGAGCTCGGCGACGACCCGGTCCTGCTCCTGGGCTACGCGTCGACGTCACCCGACCGGGCGGCCACTGCCGCGGTCGTCGCGCCGCTCCGTGCGGTGGCTCCACCGGACGAGGAGGTGAACGATCCGGTCAGCTGGGTCGACTGGCAGTCGGCGGCGGACATCCTCTTCCCGAAGGGCGTGCGGGCGTACTGGAAGAACACGTCATTCGACCGGCTCGACGCGGACGTGATCGATGTGCTGATCCGGCGCGGGCGACAGCAGGTGTGGCGCGGGACCGCGTTCGACATCCATCACATGGAGGGGGCATTCGGACGGGTCGCGGAAGCGGCCACGCCGTTCCCGAACCGGTCCGCCCGGTACTGGCTCAACGTCTACGGCTTCTGGGCGGACGCGTCCGACGACGCGACACGGATCGCCTTCGTCAGGGGCCTCGTCGCCGACATGGAGCCCTTCTCCAGCGGCGGCACGTACGTGAACTTCCTCGGCCTGGAACCGGGTGAGGGTGTCCGGCAGGCGGCGATCGATGTCTACGGCCGGACGAAGCTCGAGCGGCTCGTGGCCCTGAAGCGCCGTCTCGACCCGGAGAACGTCTTCCGGCTCAACCACAACATCCCGCCCGACTGACGAGGAACGCTCAGGGCGGCCGGCCCACCACGGAGAACGACAGCGGGATCCGCCCTCGCTGGTCCTCGCGGACGTCGCGGTGGCCGCCCCACCAGTCGGTCGGGTGCTCGGCGACGGCGTCGATCCGCAGCCCCGAGCGGAGGAGCGCGGTGATGACCTCGCCGAGCGTCCAGGCGCGGGCGAACTTCCAGTGCTGGTCGTCGTCGGGGACCGACAGGTGATCGATGTACTCGGGCTCCCAGCCCTTCGACGCCTCCGGACCGGCGAAGTAGTCGTAATCGGTCGCGATCCAGGCGCCGTCGGCATCGACGTCGAACAGCCACTCGATCGGATGGCCCTCGAACAGGACGAACCGACCCGTCGGGGAGAGGAGCCGCCGGACCACCTGTGCCCAGGCATCGAGGTCCTGCAGCCACAGCAGCGAGCCACGGCCCGTGTAGACGAGGTCGCCGGTGCCATCGAGATCCGCCGGGGCGTCAAGCACGTCCGCTTCGATCCACGTCGCCGGCGCGCCGACGGCGTCGCTCAGCCGACGGGCCAGCTCGAGCATACGCGGGCTGAAATCGATCCCGACGACCTCGGCGGCGCCGAGGTTCCAGAGCGACAGGGTGTCGCGCCCGCCGGCGCACTGGAGATGGATCGCCCGCCTGCATCGCCCATGGAGATCGCCGATCAGGTCGATCTCGACCGGGAACAGGTTGGTCCCGCCGCCGCCGATGAGCGCGATCGCCTCGTCGAGCCAGCCCTCGTACCGCTCGGCGGCCTCGTCCCAGGCCTGCCGGTTCGATGCGTGCATCGACCGTACATCGGCCAGCTCGGCATCGGTGGCGGGGCGGACGTGCGGCTCGCCATGCGGTTCGGACACGCCGGCAGTGTAGGTCGCGACTAGTAGTTGACACCGCAACTACTGGTCGGTACGGTATCGCCAGCACCGAAGGAGCACCGAACGCAATGCCAGCCATCGTCGTCGACGACATCTCCGTCCTGCCGAGGGTCCCCGCACCGGATCCCGCGATCGCCCGCGAGCGTCGCGTTCGCACGGTGACCGTCGCCCCGCAGGGCTTCGAAGGGGAGGGGTTCCCGGTCCGGCGTGCGTTCGCCGGCGTCGCGCTGGAGGACCTCGACCCGTTCATCCACCTCGACCAGATGGGCGAGGTCCAGTACGCCCCCGGCGAGGCCAAGGGCACCCCGTGGCACCCCCATCGCGGGTTCGAGACCGTCACCTACATGATCGACGGGGTCTTCGAGCACAGTGACTCGAACGGCGGGGGAGGGGTGATCACCAACGGGGACACCCAGTGGATGACGGCGGGCTCCGGGATCCTCCACATCGAGAAGCCGCCGGAGCACCTCGTTCGCAGCGGAGGGTTGTTCCACGGCTTCCAGCTCTGGGTCAACCTGCCGGCCGACCAGAAATGGGCCGCTCCGCGCTACCAGGACATCCGCGCGAACGAGGTGTCGCTGCTGTCGTCGCCGGACGGCGGTGTGCTGATCCGGGTCATCGCGGGCGACGTCGCGGGGCACGCGGGTCCGGGCTCCACGTACAGCCCGATGACGCTCGTCCACGCGACGCTAAGCCCGGGGGCCCGACTCGATCTGCCGTGGCGGGCCGACTACAACGCGCTGGTGTACGTCATGAACGGCGAGGGCACGGTCGGCAGCGAAGGGCGGCCGGTCGGCATGGGCCAGCTCGTCGCGCTCGGGCCGGGCGACGCCCTGACGATCGCGGCGGGCCGTCGACAGGAGAGTCGCAGCCCGACCATGGACGTGCTGGTGCTCGGCGGGCGCCCGATCCGTGAGCCCGTCGCGTGGATGGGTCCGTTCGTCATGAACACCCGCGAGGAGGTCCTGCAGGCGGTCGCCGACTACCAGGCCGGCCGCCTCGGGCAGCATCCCGGCGGTCCACAACACGCCCACGACCCTGATCTCCACCGACGGCACCGGCGCCTGATCGATCCCCCGCGCGGCCCGCCCGGCGCGGGTCGGATGGTCGGGTAGAGTGCGACGATGTCCGAAGCGGCCGTGAGTCGTGCGGCCGCGCCGCTGTCGGTGATCCTCGGCCTGTTCATCGCGTCGCTCGCGATGCGGCCGCAGATCCTCGCGATCGGCCCGCTGCTGCCGTTCATCCGTGACGACCTGGGACTGTCGGCCGTGGTGGCCGGGCTGCTGACCACGATCCCGGTCCTGTGCATGGGCGTGTTCGCGCCGGCCGGCCCGCGCCTCGCCGCCCGGCTAGGACCTGCGTCGGCGTTCGCGGCCTGTCTTGTGGCGATCGTCGGCTTCGGCGCGATCCGCGCCCTCGCGCCCGGCGCGCCGCTCGTCCTCGTGACGACGCTGGGGATCGGCATCGGCATCGGCACGGCTGGCGCGATCCCCTCGATGATCGTGTCGTGGCGCCTGCCGGACCGGCCGGCCCTGGGCACCGGCGCCTATGCCGGCGGGATCGTCGCCGGCTCGACGCTTGCGGCGGGTCTTGCCGTGCCGCTTGCCGTCGGCGGCGACTGGCAGCGCGCGCTGCTGATCATCTCGCTCGTCTCGGTCGGGTCGCTCGTCGCCTGGCTGACGCTCGTCGGCACCGGGGGGCGGGCGGCGAGCGGCGCGACCGACCGGCGCCGGTTGCCGTGGCGCGACGCCACCGCGTGGCTGCTCGTGATCGCGTTCGGCCTCCAGTCGATCCTGTTTTACGGCATCGTGTCGTGGCTGCCGAACGCGTTCGTCGAGCGCGGCTGGAGCGCGACCGACGCCGGCGCGCTGATCGCGGTGTTCAACGGGATCGGGCTGCTGACGACCATCGGTGTCCCGTTGTTCGCCGACCGCCTGGGCGCCCGCCGGCCGCAGCTGCTCGTGTCCGCCGCGATCGCGGTCGTCGCGCTGATCGGCATCATCCTCGTGCCGGACCTCGCATTCGCCTGGGTGGCCGTGCTCGGGCTGTCACTCGGCGCGGTGTTCCCACTGGTGCTGACGCTGCCGCTCGACGTCGCGGACGACCCCGGCCGGGTGGGATCGGTCGCCGCGTTCATGCTCCTCGGTGGCTACGTGCTGTCGTCGGTCGGCCCGGTCGTGCTGGGCGCCGCACGCGACCTGACCGGTGACTTCGTGGCCAGCATGTGGTTGCTCGTGGTGATCTCGCTCGCGCTGGTGCTGTCGTGCGTGCCGCTGTCCCCGGCACGGCTACATCGCGGCATCGCCCGCGACGTCGCCCCGACGCTCGCCCGGTAGGCGAGGCCGTTCTCACTGGATGGGACGACGTGCTGTCAGGTTGCAATCACTACTGGATTAGTGGACAATGCCGCCCGATGACACCGCGACGCCACCACCATCACTGCATGTGTCATGCCGCTGCCGAGCAGGGCAGGTGGTGTCGCTAGGCGTGTATTCGACGTAGACCGCACGCCGGCTCCATCCCAGACCCCTGCTGTTGGCAGGGGTTTCTTGTTATCCAGCACCGAACGAGGGACGACCCACATGACCACGACCACCACCGACGCGACCATCACGACCGTCGAGTTGCGCGACCGCCTGACCGATCCGGGACTGGTCGTCGTCGATGTCCGCCCACTGGCCGCCTACAACGGCTGGCGCCAGGGCGACGACGCCCGTGGCGGACACATCCCCGGGGCGGTCGCGTTCCCGGTCGATTGGCTGCGCACCGTCGACGAGCCTGAGATCGCGCGGCTGCTCGCCGGCAAGGGCCTCACGTCCGATCGGGAGGTCGTGATCTACGGCCAGGACGCAGAGGACACGGCGGCGTTCAGCGCCGCGCTCTCGTCCTTCGGCGTGCCTGGCGCGCGCGCGTACGCGGAGGGCTTCGGTGCCTGGGCCGCCGACCCCACGCTTCCGATCGAGCGACTGCCGCAGTACCAGAGGCTCGTGCACATCGACTGGCTGCGCCAGGTGCTGGCGGGTGAGCCGCCCGAGGCCGCACCGGAGGGCGACTTCCTGCTCTTCCACGTCAACTTCGGCGTCCCGGAGGAGTACGCGGAGGCGCACATCCCGGGTGCCCTGTACCTCGACACCAACACGCTCGAGGACCCGGCGGACTGGAACCGTCGTCCGCCGCGAGGCGCTCGACACCGCGATCCGGGGCCTCGGCATCACCAAGGACACGACCGTCGTGGTCTACGGTCGCGACACCGCCGGCGATGCGAACGAGAAGTGGCCCGGCCGGCGGGCAGGCCAGATCGCCGCGACCCGGGCGCTGATGATCCTCACCTACGCGGGCGTCGAGGACGTCCGGCTGCTCGACGGCGGCTATGACTGGTGGGTCCGCGACGGGAACCCGGTCGAGACGCTGCTGCGCGAGCCCTCGCCGGTGGCCGACTTCGGAGCGATCATCCCGGTCCGCCCGGAGGTCATCGTCGACATCGAGGAGGCCAAGGAGATCCTGGCCGATCCCGACGGGGCGGCGCTGGTGAGCGTCCGCACGTGGCGCGAGCACATCGGCGCGGTCAGCGGCTACAACTACATCGGCCCGGCGGGACGCATCCAGGGCGACGTGTGGGGCAACTGCGGCAGTGACGCGTACCACATGCAGCACTACCGCAACGTCGACAACTCGATGCGCGCCTATCCCGAGATCACGGCGAACTGGGCCGAGGCCGGGATCGTGCCGGAGAAATGGGTCGCGTTCTACTGCGGCACGGGCTGGCGCGCCAGCGAGACGTGGTTCTACGCGCTGCTCCAGGACTGGCCCCGGATCGCGGTCTACGACGGTGGCTGGTTCGAGTGGAGCCAGGACCCGATCAGCAACCCGATCGAGATCGGCGTGCCCGACGTCGAGACGCCGAAGGACGTGTACGCGGCCTAGCGGGAGTCAGGACAAGCGATCAGGACGTCCCGAGGCGCCACGCCTCGACCGCGTCGCGCTTGCCCTTGACCCGGACCGGGCCGAGCGACACGCCGACCCGGTCCGGTCCCAGCGCCTCCCAGGTCGCGCGACCGACGACGACCTGGCCGGGCTCGGCGGCCGTCATCAGCCGGGCACCGGTGTTGGTCATGTCGCCGATGACGGCGAAGCTGCGCCGCTCGGCGGCGCCGACATCGCCGACCACGGCCGAACCGGTGTTGATGCCGACCCGGAAGATCGGCCACCCCGGATGCGTCTCGGCGAGCGGTTGCGCCGCCTTGACGATCGCGGTGCCTGCCCGCGCGGCGCGCCGCGCGTGATCAGGCTGGTCGCCACGGGCGTTGAAGATGGCCATGACGCCGTCACCGGCGAAATGCTCGATGACGCCACCCGCCGCATCGATGGCCGGCACGACGACCGCCCAGAACGCGTTGAGCATCTCGAGGACCTCGGTCGGTTCGCGCGTCTCGCTGAACGTGGTGAACGCCGCCAGGTCGGCGAACACGACGCTCACCTCGCGCTCCTCGCCGCGCAGCGCCTTGCCTGATCCCTCTCGCCGGCGGACGCGATCGGCGACGACCGACGGCAGGTACGGCTTGAACGCGGCGTCCAGCCTGCGCAGCTCGTGGGCCGCACGGGCCAGCAGCGCGACCTCGTCGGTCGTGGCCCCCTCGTTGCGGAGCTGGGTGAGCACCGTGTCGATCGAGGTGGTGTCCTCGTCGACCGCGGCGACGGCCGCGATCGCGCCGGCGTGCCAGCGGTCGATGCGCGTGAGCGTGGCCTCGAGGTACAGACCGCCGAACGCGCCCGTCAGCGAGCCGCTACGGCGGTACTCCTCGCGCGCCCCGAGGGCGATCAGCACGAAGGCCGCCAGCATCAGGATGTGCCACTCCCACCAGCTCAGGTGCCAGTTCCGGCTGAAGACGACCGCGATCAGCGCCTCGGCGAGCAGGAGCAGCGCCACCGCCATCGTGAGCACGACGGTCCCGCCCCGGGCGCGGTAGAACGTGAACAATCGCCAGGCCGTGAACACGTAGAGCACGACCGCCACGATCGCCAGGATCGTCAGGACGCCGACGCCCTCGGTCGATGGCGGCGGCCCGTCCAGCGGCGGCAGCTCGGCCAGCGACAGGAAACCCCACACGAGCATCAGCACGACGAGTCCGCCGACGAGGACCGGTCGAAGGCGAAGCACGATGCGCTCTCGCGGGCCGCCGAACGAGCTCGTCGAGATGGCCGCGAAGACGGCCGCCAGCTCGAGGCCGACGGGCGTGGCGATGGCGAACCCGATGTTCGGCTTCGAGAGCAGGACGCCCGGTGTCGCCAGCGCGTGCAGCCCGAGGAACCCGGCCGCGGACAGGAACGCGAGCGAGATCAGGACCAGGCGGGCATCGCGGTAGCGTCCCGCGGCGACGTTCGTGATGTAGGCCAGGGCCACGCTGACGGCCGCCGTGCCGAGCACCAGCCAGAAGTGGCTCGGGTGGTGCTCCCATTGCATGTCCAGCTCGGGCTGCAGGAGCAGCAGGGCAAGTCCCACCACGGGGAGCACGACCGCCACCGGGACGATCCACGGGATGCCTGCCGGGCGGGCCGAGGCGCGGACATCGGACGCCATGGGACCAGCATACGACCCGTCGTCCGCCCCCCGACTGCGACGCCGATGCGATGCGCCGACCGTTGACCGACTGCCATCATCGGCAGGTGCCGGACCGGATGCTGAGCCGACGCGAACTGAACCGCGCACTCCTGGCGCGGCAGTCGCTCCTGGAGCGATCGTCGTTGTCGATCCCCGAGGTCGTCGAGCAGGTCGGTGGTCTCCAGACCCAGTACGCGCCGTCAGGCTATGTCGGCCTGTGGAGCCGGTCGGCGGGCTTCCGACGCGAGGACTTGACGAGGGCCTTGGAGGATCGCTGGGTCATCCAGGCCACGCTGATGCGGGTCACGATCCATGTCGTGTCGCGGCGCGAGTACTGGTCATATGCGCTGGGGGTTCGCGAGGCGCGCCGAACGCTCTGGCTACGGGCGACCGGCCGTTCGACCACCTCCGGGGAGGCCGAGCTGGTCGAGGCCGCCGCCCGCATGCGCGACGCGCTGGCAGATGGACCGCGCACGGTGAAGGAGCTCGGCGGCATCGCGTCCGGATTCCTTGGAACGCTCGGGCTGTGGGTCGATCTCGTCCGTGTCCCACCGGCAGGGACCTGGGAGCACCGGCGCGCCGACCGGCTCGGCCTCGCCGAGGCGTGGGTCGGCCCCGTCGATTCGACGGAGGCCGAGGGCCGTGTCCACCTCGTGCGCGCGTATCTGCGGGCGTTCGGTCCGGCCCCGTGGCGGGACATCGCCTCGTGGTCCGGCATCACGGCCACGGCGGCGAAGGAGGCGGGCGCCTCGATGACGCTGCGTCGCTTCCGCGACGAGGACGGTCGTGAGCTCGTCGACGTGCCGGAGGGCCCGCTGCCGGACCCGGACACGCCAGCGCCCGTGCGGTTCCTGCCGCACTGGGACGCGAACCTGCTCGTCCACGCGCGACGGACCGGTGTCCTGCCCGAGGCGTACCGGAGTCGCGTGTTCTCCTCCAAGAACCCGTTCTCGGTCGGCACGTACCTGGTCGACGGCGCCGTCGCCGGCGCCTGGTCACTGCGGGACGGCCGGATCGTGATCGACCCGTTCGAGCGGCCGTCGGCCCGTGACCGACGGGCGGTCGAGGACGAGCGAGTCGCGCTCGAGGCATTCCACGCGTAGCTGACGGAGGTATCGACATGTCGACGGCGACGGGCGATTTCCAGATCACCGGAGGCGGCGAGGACGCCTATCACGAGGGCGAGGGCCTTCGACTCACCCACGCGAACGGCACCCAGACGTTCGCCGGCGACATCGAGGGCGACGGCACCGTGCACTGGCTGATGGCCTATCGACCCGACAAGACCGCGCGGTTCGTCGGTCTGCAGCGGATCACCGGGACTGTCGGTGGCCGGAAAGGGTCGTTCGTGCTCACCGCGACGGGCGACCATGATGGGTCCACCTCCCGCATCGACTGGCAGGTCGTCGAGGGGTCCGGGACCGGCGAGCTGGCCGGCATCACGGGCGACGGCGAGATGGAGGCACCCGGCGGGCCGGGCGGCACGTACCGGCTCGACTATGCGCTCTCGGGCTGAGCGTCGGTCGTCGGGCCTGGCGTGGCCCGCAGGAACTCGCGGACGCCGAGCAGCCGCAGGAAGAGGCGGACCGGCAGCGGCATCAGCCGCCGGCTAGGGTCGTGGACGACGACCGGGTCGCGCAGGCTGACGGACCGACCGCGGGTCTCGAGCTCGCAGCCCTTCGCCGCAAGCACGTTCCTGACCCAATCCACGTCCGCCCCGTAGGTCAGCGCGAAGACGTAGTCGCGCCCATCGCGAAAGACGTTCATCGGGACGCGCCGCACGATGCCCGAGCGGCGCCCTGGGACGACGATGATGCCGAACCATGGAACGTGCCCGGCGAACAGGCGGGTGATCGGGTTGACCACCCGCGTCGTGATCGGCCGCATCCAGGCCAGTCGGGTGCCGCTCATCGGGCAGGACGGCTGGACGATGCGATAGGCTGGCTCATCGATGCGATTCAAGACCACGCTCGCGCTGGAAGGCAAGACCGCGACCGGGTTCCGCGTCCCCGTCGAGGTCGTCGAGGCGCTCGGCAAGGGCAAGCGACCCCCCGTGCTCGTCACGATCAACGGCTACACCTACCGCAGCACGGTCGCGGCCTACGGCGACGTGTACATGCTCCCGGTCGCCGCCGAGCACCGCAACGCCACCGGGATCGAGGCCGGGCAGGAGATCGACGTCGACCTCGAGCTCGACACCGCCCCCCGCGAGGTCGAGGTCCCGCCCGACCTGGCCGCAGCGCTCGACGCTGCCCCTGACGCGAAGCACGCGTTCGAGGCGCTCTCGTACAGCAACAAGCGCCGCATCACGCTGTCGATCGCGGACGCCAAGGCGCCCGAGACGCGCCAGCGCCGGATCGACAAGTCGATCGCCGACCTCAAGGGTGGCGCCTAGAAGTCGCGGCGGCCCTCGAAGCTCGCCTCGACGCCCGGACGCGTCAGCTCGTAGATCGCGATCCGGTGCCCGCCCGGCCCGCTGAACGAGCGGACTGGCCCCTGCGGGATCTCCAGGCTATGACCGTCCTTCCAGCCGCGGCTGCGGAGCTCCGCCACCGCCCGTTCGAGGTCGTCGACGCGATAGACGAGGACCGGGCGATCGCCCTCGAGGTGGTCGGCGAGCAGCAGGCGCGGCGGTTCGGCGCTGAGCTCGATCATGGCGACCCGGGCGCCCATCCCGTCGATCGCGAAGACGACGCGCGCGCCGAGCGTATCGGCGAACCACGCGAGGTCGCGCGCCACGTCGGTGCTCGGCATGTACACGTAGTCGAGCCGCTCGAACATCGAGGACAGGCTACGCCCCTCACCAGATGTCGCCCGGCCGCCATTCGCAACTGATCCCGGTGGTCAGGTCCAGGTCCGCCGAATGCGACGTGAGCAGCACGAGGATGAAGCCATCGTCGAACGGCGTTCGGACCGGGCCGCCGGAGGTGCGGACCGACGATGGGCCGAGCCAGGTCTGCCACCTGAGGCGTTCGTAGAAGCCGTGCGAGCCCGTACCGAGCGCGCCGAGCTCGTAGTGCTCGACGATGTGCGTCCCGACCTCACGCATCACCCGCGTCCCGAAGCCCTCGCGCTGTCGTGCGGGGTCGGTCGCCACGGCCTCGACGTAGCCGGTCCGGAAGTGACGGCCACCGGCATGGAGGTCGCGCTCGACGACCGAAGCGTGCGACACGATCGTGCCGTCGGCCTCGAGGATGACGTGGGTCCCGCCCACCGCGTGATCCCAGTCGCTCTCCTCGAACCCCTCCTCGCCGGCGGGGAAGGCCGCCCACACCAGCGCGCGGATCGCCCCGATCTCCTCGGGCGTCAGATCCTTCGTGCGAACGCGGCGGACATCAGGGTCGGGGGGCACGACCCCGACCCTACCGCGCCCGGCGTCATGCTGTCGCCACCTTCCTGCGGCCCATGTAGGCGGCCCGTTCCGTGGGGTCGAAGTGTTCGAGGGCGTAGCGCAGGGCCGTCCGCGGCATCGTCGCCGCGTACCGGTCGAGGAAGGCACGCGTTCGTACCGGGTCGGCATCACCGGCCGCGCGCAACGCCCAGCCCGTGGCCTTGTGGATGAGGTCCTGGTCGTCGTCGAGCAGGATCTCGGCGATCCGGAGCGTGTCGTCGACCTCACCGCGACGGATGAACGCCATCGTCGCGAGGATCGCGGTTCGCCGCTCCCACATGCTCGGGGACCGGGCGAGCTCGTACAGGACATCGCGGGGCCGGTCGACGAGCCAGCGGCCGACCACGTCCCAGGCGCCGAGATCGACGAGGTCCCAGTTGTCGATCCGATCGTGGCGCCGCAGATAGAGCTCGAAGAGCTGCTGGCGACGCTCGTCCGGCGTCCGCTTGCCGCGGGCCTGGGTGGCCATGATCCGGACCGCCCCGGCTCGAGGCTCGTGGAACCGCTCATCGAGCAACGCCTCGATCTCCACCGGATCCATGTCGGCGAACTCGCGCGCCAGCTCGAAGACCTGGCCCATCCGCACGCCCATGAACTCGTCGCCCTCGGCGTACTCACCCGGGCCGGTCTTGAAGTAGCGGGCGTACTTCGCCAGCTCGACCGGGGAGCGAATGGCCTCCAGGCGCTCGACGAACAGCCGGGCCGTGTGTGGCGCGGGCGACACCTCAGTCGGCCGGTCGTTCCTGGAGCGCCCAGCCGTTGCCGTCGGGGTCATCGAAGAACGCGAAGGAGTTCCAGGGGCCACCCTTGCCGTCGATCCATTCGCCGTTCTCGAAGTGGCGGATCGGGCTCAGGTCGAGGCCGCGGGCAGTGAGCTCGGCGTGGGCCGCCTCGATGTCTGCGACGACGAGCTGGAGGCCCTGGACCGATCCGGGCGGGGTCGTGACCACGCCCTTGCCGACCATGATCGAGCAGCCGGATCCCTGGGGGGTCAACTGGACGATCCGGAACTCCTCGTTGGGCGCGTGGTCGACGTCCACGTTGAACCCGACCTTCTCGCTGTAGAACGCCTTGGCGCGGTCGACGTCGGCGACCGGGAGCGGCACGAGCTCGAGCTTGTACTCCATCTCAGCTCGCCACCGGGACCATGCGCGCCAGGAGCTCGTCGAGCCGGGCGTAGCCGTCGTTGACACCCTCGTCCATGCCGCTGGCGACCATCGCGTCGCGCGCCTCGATCGTCTGGTACACGGAATGGGTCCGCGCGATCGTCCGGCCGTCGCGCTCCTCCAGCGTGAGCTCCTCGAGCGCCACGTTGCCGGGCGCACCCTCGAACTCGAACGTCTGCACCATGCGCTCGGGGGAGGGCGGACCGTGGAACACGCCGTGGAAGCCCCAGTCGTTCCCGTCGGCGTCGGAGTGGATGTAGCGCCACTGGCCGCCGTCGCGAATTTCGTACTTGTCGATCGTCATCGTGTACTGGCGCGGGCCGAGCCACTGGGGGAGCAGCTCGGGGTCGGTGTAGGCCTTGAACACGAGATCGCGCGGTGCGTCGAACTCGCGCTCCATGTCGATGAAGGGGACGCCGGCGGGGACGTCGATGCGGGTCTTGGACATCATGGGTTCCTTTCCTTGCTCGACACCTGGAGCGCGGCAAGCAGCGCATCCAGGCGCTCGTGGCTCTCCTCCCAGTACTCGCGATACGCGACGAGCCACTCGACCGCTTGCCGGAGGGGATCCGCCTCCAGGTGGCTGAGCCGAGCGGTGGCCTTTCGCGTACGCGAGACGAGTCCGGCCGATTCGAGCACCTTGAGGTGGCGCGAGATCGCCGGCTGGGACATCGTGAACGGAGCGGTCAGCTCGACGACCGTCGCATCTCCTTCGGCGAGGCGCGCGAGGATGGCGCGACGCGTGGGGTCGGCGAGAGCGCCGAAGACGGTATCGAGCTGATCGGTCATCACGTTCATAACAATATGGTTATGAATGGCGGATGTCAAGCCTCGGGCGTGAGCCGAACCACGGGGATGACGCGTCCAGTCTGGACCGGGTAGTCGGCGAACCAGGGCAGGGCCTCCACGTGGTCGTCCCAGAGTCGATCGCGCTCCGGACCATCGACGATCCGGGCGGTGGCGCCGAATCGCTTGTTCCCCGCCTCGATCGCCACGTTCGGATCGCGCTCGAGGTTGTGCAGCCAACCCGGGTCGCTCTTCGATCCGCCGGCCGTCCCGGCCACCACGTAGTCGCCGCCGTCGCGGTGGTAGGTGAGGATCGCCCTGCGTGCCGTTCCGGACTTCGCGCCCGTGCTGGTCATGACCAGGAGCGGATGGCCGGCGAGGGGTCCGCTGGTGACCTGGCCGTCGTGGGCGCGCATGTCGGCGATCATCTGGTCTTCCCAGGCTTGTTCATCGGTCACGGCGGGGCCTCCTCTGGTCGTTGCAGACGCAACGATGCCACAGAACGCCCGACGTCGCACTCGGCGCCGTCAGCGCTTCGGTGCGCTCGCCGCATCGGTCTCGGCCATCCGCGTCCGGACGATCGCCGTCACCAGGTCGGCGGGCAACGGCGTGTCCGGCTGGAAACGGATGCCGCCCTTGGTGGTGTCATACCCGGCCAGCTCGTCACGATGGGCGTCCATCGCGGCCGGGCTCATGACGTAGAACGCGACGTGCGTCTTCGAGGCGCCGTACGAGACCAGCGGGCGGTCCTTGTAGCGGAAAGCCGCGAGGGAGTAGCTGATCGCCTCCTCGGCCTCTGGCGCCGCGGTCGCGATCACCTGGCGCAGATCCTGAAGGGCATTGCGCTGGTCCTCGGGCAAGGCCGCGAGGATCTCGTCGACCTGGCGGGACGCGTCGAGTCCGTCAGGAGTCATAACGTCGCCTCCGTTCGTGATCAGGTGTCCCAGGCTACGGGCAGGTGGCGTGGCTTGCGGAAGACGACGCCGGTCGGGTCGGTCGCACCGTCGCCGAGCCGAAGGCCGTGCCAGCCGTCGATCGCAGCCTCCAACGCGGCCGCCGACTCGAGCCTGGCGAGGTGCAGACCGACGCACGCGTGCGGACCCTGCGCGAATGCGAGGTGCTGCCGGGCGTTGTCGCGGCCGATGTCGAACTCGTCCGGGTCCCGGAACGTCGCCGGGTCGCGGTTGGCCGCGGTGAGCGAGACGATCACGAGGTCACCGCGACGGATCGCGGCGCCGCCGAGCTCGGCGTCGACGGTCGCATAGCGGTCGACCCGCCCGGCCGCGGGCTCGAGACGCAGCGACTCCTCGACCGCATTCGCCACGAGCGCGCGATCGGCAAGGATCGCCGGCAACGCTCCGGGCGTACGCGAGGACGTGCCAGAAGAGCGACGTCGTCATGCCCTCGCTGGTCTCGATGCCGCCGAACATCATGACGGCGGCGTTCGACACCACCTCGGCTGGCGTCAGCGTCGCGGTCGCCTGGGCGAGCACGCCCGACCCGCGTTGGATGGTCGTGGTGACCTCGCGATCCAATGCGGCGACGGCCTCCGGGGCACGCGATCCGATCTCGCCGCCGGCGGACACCCGGTCGACGGCCGCGACGATCTCGTCGTACCAGCCCAGCACGACGGACGGCTCCACCTCGTGGAGCTCGAGCGCCGCGGCCACGACGCGCACCGCAAGCGGGCCGGCGAGCTGCCGGCGGACCTCGGCACGTCCTTCTGGAGCCAGTCCCGCGACGAGCGTCGTCGCCTCCGCGGTCACCCGATCGGCGAACCGCTCCATGACCTCGCTGCGCCGGAGCCCGGACGCGAACGGGTCGCGATGTCGACGATGCTCCTCGCCGTCGAGCGAGAGCATGCTCGGACCGACGACCTGTGCGGTCGAAAAGCGCGGGTCGTCGACCGTGAAGCGTTCCGCATCGCGCATGACCTCGATGCACAGGTCGCGGCGGGTCACCAGCCAGCCGTCGAGCACCGGGACCCACGAGACCGGCTCCCGATCGCGCAGCTCGGCCAGGGCAGGGTAGGGGTCGGTGTCAAGGCGCTCGAGCGTCAACGCCGCGCCGAGCGGCCCCCGTTCGCGAGGATGCGTCACATCGATGACTCTACCGCCGCTGGTCGACATCTTCGCGTGGTCTGGCCGGGATCCGATATCGCCAGATTGTCGTACCTTGTGTCGATGCAGTCGGTGCGTGCGCAACGGTTCGCCGCCATGGTCCTGGCGCTGGTGTTGGCGCTGGCCATCGCACCGGTCGTCACCGCCGCTTCAGCGAAGGCCTATCGCCTCGACCTCGGCCGGCGGACCGACTATGTCGCCCAGACGAACCTCGTCCAGTGCGTGGGCGCAAGCATGCAGATGATGCTGAACATGATGCGCGACGGCGCCGACCGCAGCGCCGCGACGCAGCTGAAGCTGCAGCGGCTCGCCCGCTCGTGGAGCGGCCCGCGTCGCGATGGTCGCCAGCGCCAGGGAGCCAGCGTCCGCGGCTGGGCCGCCGGGCTGAATCTCGTGGGCGCCGGACCCTACAAGGTGGTGGGCGAACGCACGATCGGGGCCGCCCTGCTGACGGCCGCACGCGCGATGCGTCGGACGGGCAAGCCGGTCGGCCTGCTGGTCTGGCGCGGACGCCACGCGTGGGTGATGAGCGGGTTCACCGCGACGCGCGACCCGCTCCAGCGGGGCGCCAGGATCACGTCGGTGGTCGTCGAGGATCCGCTCCACCCGTATGGCGGGTCGAGCGTCTGGGGTCGCAGCCCGGCACCGGGCTCGACGCTGTCGGTGGGCCAGCTCGGCCGCCAATTCGTGCCGCGCCGCCGGTCGGACCTCAGCCCGCACCTGTCATACAAGTACGTGCTGGTGCTGCCCTTCGAGTTCGATGATCCGCTGCTCCGCCTCCGGCTCAGCCGGCGTGATGTCGGCGCGACGGGACGACCCTGAGCGCCCGACACGCGACGCAGCGCGGCTGACCAGTGGGCTTCCTGCGCCGGTTCCTCGGCGGTGGTGACGAGCCCCACCCGAGCCACGCGCCGGTCGACCCGGCCGAGGCGGAGGCCGCCGAGCGGCAGTACGAGCTCGAGCTGCTCCGCGGGGAGCAGGAGCGGATGGACGAGCTGACGCGCCGACAGCTTCGCTACGAGTCGTACAGCTGGACGCCACCCGCCGAGGGCGGCGAGCTGCGCGCGGAGGACGCGGACACCTCGAGCACGGATCGCGGCTAGCGCCGGCCGCGGGTCAGGCCACTCACCTCGTCGATGAGCTGGAGCAGGTCATGCGCCGCGAGCTCGACCTCCTTGTGTCGCCACTCCGCCGCCCGGTAGTGGCACGCGATGATCGCCGCACGATGGATCCGCCGGAAGTCGCCGAGCACGAACGCGTGGCGGGCCTTGGTCTCGTCGGCGGCCCCGGCGGTGAGGCCGAGATGCCACTCCCCGTATTCCTCCCAGGAGTGCTTCTCGAGGTAGGCGTTCTCGTCGGCGGCGGCGGGCTGGACCTCGCCCCAATCGCTGTCGAGCACGTACTGGCGGCTCCGGATGCGCTGCTCGGCTCGCGCCACGGCGCGCTCGTTGACCGCGTACCTGGCCATCGCCCCGGAGTATGACGGCCATCGCCGGGTCGCTACCATCAGGGGCGATGGATGCTCCGCCCGTCCCGAGCTCGATCGCGGGTCTGCCGGTCCCGGAGGACGAGATCTCCGCCGCAGCGTGGCGCTGGGCACACGCCTCGCTGCCGCGCTATCTGCTGATGCACTCGATCCGCTCCTATTGCTGGGGCACGGCCATCGGCGTCTGGGAGGGGCTCACGGTCGATTCCCGGATCCTGTGGACGGCCGCGCTGTTCCACGACGTCGGCCTGACGCGGATCCCGCGCAACACGATGTGCTTCGAGGTCGAGGGCGGGGAGATCGCGCGACGGTTCGTCGAACGCGAGGGCATGTCGACTGTCGAAGCGGACCGCGTCGCCAGGGCGATCGTCCTCCACATGCGACCAGGCGTGACGATCGCGGACGGGGTCGAGTCGGTGCTGCTCGACCGCGCGACGGCCGTCGACGTCAGGGGGGTCGAGATCGAGCTGGTCGACCGCGTGCGTGGGACGGTCACCCGCAAGTACCCGCGGGGCAAGTTCGACCTGCACTTCCTGCGCGCGATCCAGCGCGAGGCCACTGCCCGGCCGACCTGCCAGGCCGCCCGCCTGCTGTACGAGACCGATCTCGTGGGCTGGATGGCCCGCTCGCCGTGGGCCGGGGAGCCATGACCGAGGACAAGGAGGAAGCGCTCAAGCGCCTCGGCGGGGGACGGTGGCAGACCCGTGACGAACGATTCACGATCGAGCCGCAGTCGGGCACGTGGGCCGTGCTCGACGCCGAGCAGACCGACGACCTCGGTCTGCCGCTGGTCCGTGGGCCGTTCAAGAGCCTGACTGCCGCAAAGGAGGCGATCGCCGAGGCGCGCACTGCTGCCGCGCCGACGTCACGACTCACGCCGCCGCCCGCGTCGCGCTCGACCGGCGCGACCGCGACGACCAGGCGCACGAAGACGAAGCCCGAGAAGCCCAAAGCTCCGGAGGAACCGCGATGGCTACGCGATCTCGAGCCGGCCGCCCGACGGCGCGCGACCCGGCTCATCGAGGGTCTGGCGAAGGCCGGCGCCGGCGACCCGGAGGGGATCGTCCGGCGGGACATCGTCGGGGAAGTGCCCGCGATCGCCGCGTTCGCTATCGGGCAGGCGATCGGCGTTCTTGGTACCGACCCGTCGGCGGCCGATGTCGTCGATCTCCTCAGCGACGGCCGCGACGCCAAGCTCGGGGTGCGGTGGCGGCTGGTGGATGGCGACGGGCGGCAGATCTCGATCGACCTCGGACCGAGCGCATCTGGTCCGGACGATGGATGACCATCTCTCGACCGAGCAGGTCGGCTGGCTCCTGGAGCGGTCGCCCGAGGCGGAGGCCGGCCGGAAGCTGTCGGATCGTCAGCTCGAACGCCTGATCGACCAGGTGATCGCCACGAACGAGCGAGCGACCTAGCCCTCGTCGACGACAAGCGGCCAGATGATCTCGGTACGCATCTGGTCGTGATCCGTGGCGGAGCCCGGGTCGTCCACGTAGGACTCCCACGGGCCCGCACCGTCGTCATAGCCCGCTTGAGCGTGGATCCATTCGTGCAGGGCGTCGTACGTCTGCCCCAGGCCGTCGTACGTGCCGCGGTGGACCGTTCGCGCCACGGGGCCGCCGGGCAGCTCGGAGATCCCGACCTCGCCCGGGGCGGTGTCGGCCAGGGGCGATAGTCCAGCCGGGACGCTCGCCACGGGGAACCCGATCTCGACGTCGACGACGTCCGGCCCGAACTGGTGGTAGCGACCGTACGGCGCTCCGGCGATCTCGGCCCCGGCGGCGCGTGCGCGCTCCATCACGAGCGGCATGTATCGATCGAAGGCACTCGCCAGATCCAGCTCCGCAATCGGTTGCTGGATGCGGACCGCGGCGGTCGGCGTCGCCTCGAGCTCGACGATCTCGGTATCCGTCAGGCTGCTGAGATCGGTCATGGTCGACTCGTCTCCTTGTCGTATTCCGTCTCCTTGACGACGCGCCCCGATCGGTCGTACGTCACCCAGACGCCCACCTGGCGGCCGCGGTCGAACGAACCGTGTCGCATCAGGCTGCCGTCGGTCCGGTAGAACCGCCACTCGCCGTGCATCTCGCCAGCCAGGTGGCGGCCGCTGAACTTCACGTTCCCGTTGCCGTAGTACTCCGTCGCGTCCGTCGTTTCGTCGCCCGATATCACGCTCCGAGTATGCCCCGCATCGGTGTTGATGGGGCGTTAACGATGCATTCCTAGATTTCCCGCGACAGTCACGACGAGGAGGCTATGGTCACGACGCTCGAACCGCTGCGGTCGATCCCGCTGTTCAGGAGTTCCAGCGACGGAGCCCTCGAGATCATCGCGGGGATCGCCGAGGAGACGACCTTCGCGCCCGGCGACATCCTGGTCAGGGAAGGGGAGCCCGGCGACTCGCTGATCCTGATCCGGGACGGGCAGGCGACTGTCGCCGTGGGTGGTCGGACGGTGCGACAGCTGGGATCGGGCGACTTCCTCGGTGAGATCGCGCTCATCGATGGGCGGCCCCGGACGGCCACGGTCACGGCGACCCAGCCCATCGAGGCGCTCGTCATCGACCGGGCCGGGTTCGGACGCCTGATGGAGGAGTTCCCGGTCATCCGCTACGACCTCGTGACCGCGCTCACCGAGCGCCTCCGGCAGCGCGGCCCGGCCATCAGCGACTGATGGCAGCCCCTCGGGTCAGCCGTCGGGCGCATCGAGGGCATCGACGAGGGCGGCCGCTTGTGCCGGCAGGTGCCCGGCGGCGATGAACCGGCGAAGATGCTCCCCGCCGCGTGGCTCCGCCGCGCGCGCCTCGTCGAACAGCGGGCGCGCGTCGGTCAGGCGTCCCGCGCTGCCCATGAACAGCGACGCCCACAGGCTGATCTGATCGTCAGCCGGAGCGAGGGCATGCGCCTCGGCCATCGCCTCTGCGGCTGCGGCGAGATCGCCGGCATCTGCGGCCTCCTGGGCCCGGTCGAACGCCTCGTACGCTCGGGCGAGACGGAGCAACCGGGCGAGCTCGTCGAGCGGCGCGCGATGGTCGTCGACGCGCAGGTCGTAGCGCGTCGCCCACGCCGGTCCCGATGCCGGGACCACCAGGAGCGCGGCGGACTGGCGGCCCCGGACGTCGCCACCCTCCGCCTCCGCGGCGCGCAGCGCCGCCATCAGTCGGTCGGTGAGCAGGCCCGATGTCGCACCGAACGCCACCGACATGGCGCCCCACACGGTGTCGCGCTCCATCATGTTCGCCTGGATCGACAGCCCCTCGGCCGTGACGTGGCCCGCGGCGACGACACAGCGCGACCCAGTGTGCGTCGCCGACCGCCCGCGTGCATCGACCATCCCGACCTGGCGGGTCTCCCGGCCGGCGTCGTCGGCGAGCAGCGTCGCGAGGCAGTCGCCCGGATCTGCGCCGTCTCGCATGCGGGCGAGCCCGAGCGGTCCGTAGCTCTCCTCGGCGAACGATTGGGTCGCCACCGCGCCCACGCCGGGCTCCGCCCACTGCACGATCGAACCCACGAACGGCCAACGCGTCTGGACCGCGACGCCGAGCTCTCCGGTCTCGGGATCGTGGGCGACGATCGAGTACGTCACGGCTTCGGATGCTCCAGGAGGAAGTCGACGACGGATGCGGCGAACGACGCGGCCAGGTTCGGCACGTGTCCGCCATCGGGGATCGTCCACAGCTCGACGTGCCCGCCCGGATCGCATGCCGTTGCGACGTCGATGGTCGTCTCGGCCGGTCCGGAAGGGCCCGACGTGATCTCGATATCGACCCGTTCGGGAGCGCGGTCGAGCTCGGACGCGCAACCATCGAGCGAAGCCCACGCCGTCGCCGTCTCGAGCGCACCGGGATAGTTCCGGGCGGCACCGTTCGCGCCGACGATGTCGTTCAGGTCGCCACCGTCGTAGCGGATGACGTCGTCGTCGGTCCCGTGGATCTGCAGGACGGCGACCGGCTCGCTCGGCGTGCAGTCGCTGGGCGCATCGGGCATCGCCCCGGCGAGGCTCACGATGGCCGCCACGAGGTCGGCGTGATCGCACGCCATGCGATGGCTCATGAACCCGCCGTTCGAGTGGCCGACCAGGTAGATGCGGTCAGGGTCGATGTCCGCGACCGACCGGATCTCCTCGATGAGGCCGGTCAGGTAGCCGGCGTCGTCCACGCCGGACCGGTCGACGTCGCAGCATGCGTCGGTCGCGTTCCAGAACCGGGCCCCGTTGTCGTCCTTCGTCCCCTCCGGCGTAGCGAACGCGACGCCGCGCCGGAGCGCCTCCCGCCCGAGCCGCATGTAGTCGTCCTGCTCGGTGCCATTGCTGCCATAGCCATGGAGCAGCAGGAGGAGCGGCATCGGCTCCTGCGGCGCCGGTGACGGCAGCTCGAGCGTCACCGGTCGCTCGCCGCCGACGATCGGACCGGCGGGCGACGGCGATGGGACGGCCGACGCGACCCTGGTGGGCGCGGGCGAGCTGGTCGCGACGACCTCGGCGGGCGACCCGGCGGGCGACGCGCACGCGGCCACGATAAGGCCCACCGCCAGGACGCCGACCTCACGCCGCCAGTGCATCCCGCGCAACGTACCGCATCGCGTCGCAAGGGTCCTGCAACACCGCGCACTCGACGACGGTCGGGCGGTTGCGGCGCCGGTCTCGGTAGGCTGGGTCGTCAGACCCGGATGCCACAGAGAGGACGCCGTCATGTCCAAGATCACGCCATGCCTTTGGTTCGATGCCGGCAAGGCCGAGGAAGCCGCCATGTTCTACACGACGCTCTTCCCCGACAGCCGCATCGACAAGGTCGTGAAGGCGGCGGCCGCCAATCCGAGCACGCCCGAAGGCGCCGTGTTGACGGTCGAGTTCAACCTCGCGGGCGCACCGTTCGTCGCGCTCAACGGCGGTCCCGACTTTACGTTCGACGAGGCCGTGTCATTCATGATCGACTGCGAGGACCAGGCAGAGGTCGACCGCTACTGGGAGGCCCTGGTCGAGGGTGGCGGCGAGCACAGCGTGTGCGGCTGGCTCAAGGACCGGTTCGGCGTCTCGTGGCAGGTCATCCCGCGGGCGCTGAACGAGATGCTGGAGAGCGACGACCGCGCGGCGGCCGCCCGGGCCATGGAGGCCATGCTCCAGATGACGAAGATCGACGTCGGTAAGCTGCGTGAGGCGTTCGAGGGCGTGCCCGCCTGACGAACGCCTCACCCAGCTTTTTCGCGCTAGCGGGCGGTGACGACGGCCTCGAGGTACTCGCTCGGCACAACCATCGTGTCGTCACCGGAACGGTTGAACCAGGCGATGAGCTCGAGGATGTCGCTCCCGAGGGCTTCCCGACCCGCGTCGCCGACCGCCTGGAACGCCTTCGTTGTCGGGATCGTCGGCTTGCCCGGACAAGGTTCGGGCTAAAGGTCCGCCTCGACATCTGGCGTGATACCGATGTGGGGACGTGCGGCGCCTTTATTCGTGGGCCCAGACGCCGCGAGGCCCGGTCCGGTTCCCCAGGGCCGTCAGGCCGTTTGTCGCCGGCGTGCCGCGAGCGCGGCCGCGGCAAGTCGCTCGATCAGGTCGTAGGGGATCGGCTGGTCGAGTCGGGAATCGAAGGGTGCCCTTGGCCGCACGGTACGGGGCGATGGCCTGCTCCAGGGCATCGTCGGTCTCGGGGATCGGATAGACCGACACGTGCTGCTTCCAACCGGCGAAGTAGATGAGGTAGCGCCCGTCGAGCGTGAACGCCGGGATCCCGTAGCTGATCCGCTCTTCGGTGCCCGGGGCGCCCCGGCGCATGGCGCCGCGTACGTCCTCCAGGATCGCCTGCCGTTCGGGCGGGAACGATGCGATGTACTCGTCGACGGTCTCGAACGTGGTCGCCATCATCTGCCTCGCTGCTCGCTGGCCATCATCCTCGCATCCCGATGACGGTCCGCGCGCCGGGCCGGAGCACACGGACGTCGGTGTCCGGAGCGAGACGCCCGGTGTGGACCGCGAACCGATCGCCGGGCTCGGTCAGCGGCCGGCGCCAGACGTGGTGGAGCCTGGCGGGGTATAGCGTGCCCCAGTGGATGGGGATCGCCACGGCCGGACGGATGTCGGCGACGACCTCGCCCGCCGACCTGGGTCCGAGATGACCGGGACCGAGGTGGGGTCCCCAGGACCACACGGGCAGAAGGGCGATGTCGACCGCCCCTGCAAGGTCGCGCATCGCCGGGAACCGACCGGTGTCGCCGGCGAAGTACACGCGCGTGCCGGCCTCGACCAGGTAGCCGACCGGCTGCGCACGCGGCGCCCCCGGGGAGATCCAATGCCGCGCCGGGAGCGCCGTGATCGAGATCCTCCCGACGATGGTCCGTTCGCCGGACACCAGCTCGACGACCTTGCCCGCGACCGCGCGGCGGGCCGCGGCACCGAGACCGCGCGGGACGATCACCGTCGGCCGGCCTCGCAACGATCCGAGCGACGCTCGATCGAAGTGATCCTGGTGCCCGTGCGACACGAGGACGATGTCGATGTCACCGAATGATCCAGGGTCGGGCCGTGGTCCGTGGCGTTCGAGCGGACCGAGCCGATGGCGGAGGAACGGGTCGGTCAGGATCGTGGCCCCGGCGATCCCGAGCAGGACCGTGGCATGACCGACGAACCCGACGTCAGTGGTCGGGACGGCGATCCTGCCGGGCTCAGCCGGTCGCCCGGGCCTCGGGCCGGTCATGCGAGTGCAGCTCGACGACGGGATCCGCGGGGCGCCCCGGCACTTTGCGCAGACGCGACGGGTGGCGAAGCAGCGTGATCACGCCGCCGAGCAGGGCACCGGCACTCGTCTCGGCCAGGTCGATGATCGAGTCGTCGTACGTGAGATCCATGCCCCCGGCACCGAGCTTCATGCCGACCCATTCGGCGATCTCCCAGACGGCGGCGCCCGCCATCCCCGCCAGCGAGGCGACCCCGGCGGCCTCCCACGACGTCCGCACGCGCGGGGTCGCCAGCGCCCCGACCACCGACGCAAGGATCGCGCCGTCCGCGAAGTGGATGAGGTCGTCGACATGGGCGCGCCGGTAGATGCCGATCGCGTTGCCACCAGCGTCGATGAGGAGCGGCATCGTCACGGCCAGGTCGAGCTCACGCGGGTACGGCTGCGGTCGCCCCGCCAGCCGCCACCCGAACGGGACGAAGAGCAGTCCAGCGGCGTAGCCGACCGCCCGGATGCGCATGCCCTTGCCGCTGTATCGCGGCGACTCCGAGTTGAGGAAGGCATCGATGGCCAGGACGACCACCGTAGCCTTGGCGGCCGTGATCGCCGCGACCCAGGCGACATCAGCGGGCGTTGGCGGCGGCGCGGGGCCAGCGACGACGTCCGCGGACGGGGCGGTCGGCTCGGCCTCCACGACGCCGATGGTGCGCGTCAGCCTTCGCTCAACGCCATCAGCCCGAAGGCCGCGCCCTGCGGGTCGGCGACGATCGCCATGCGGCCGCCAGGGAAGTCGAAGGGCTCGACCGTCGAGCGCCCGCCGGCATCGAGGGTCGCCCGATGGGCCGCATCGACGTCGTCGACCGTGAAATACACCATCCAGTGGCTGGGTACCCCGGCCGGCAGGCTCGGGTGCATCTCGGCGGCGCCGGCGAAGCTCTCTCCGTCGAGCTCGAACTCCGTGTAGGGCTGTTCCGGGGCGCCGCTCGGCTTGAGCTGCCAGCCGAAGACGTTCTGGTAGAACGGCAGCGCACGGTCGACCCCGCGTGCGTTCAGGTCGGCCCAGCCGAAGGCGTTCGCACCGGTCGTCTGGAAGCCGCCCATCCGGGTGCCCTGCCACGCCGAGATGAAGGCGCCGACCGGGTCCTGGAAGACGGCCATCCGGCCCTGGTCGCCGACGTCGAACGGCGCCATCACGACGGCGCCGCCGTTGTCGGTGACCCGCTTGGCGAGCGCATCGATGTCATCGGTGCCGATGTACAGCGACCATGCGGTCGGGGCGTCGGGCGACATGGCCCCGCCGATGCCGGCGGCGTCGTTGCCGTGGACCTTGGCGATCCCATAGCCGCCGTAGAGCGGGTCCGGGTTGACCTCGACCGACCAGCCCATCAGCTTCGAGTAGAAATCGCGGGCGGCGGCCGGGTCCGAGGTCGAGAGATCGACCCACGCCGGCTTGTCGATGATCGCTATCACGGTGTCCGCCATCGCCTCGATCCTCCTCTGATCCGAGGGCCTCGGCGCTTTGTACGCCGACCATGCTGGGGGACCGGCATTGTCTCACGCACCCCGGTCCCCGGGGCGCCAGCCGGCGGCGGTCACGTCGCTCCCACGAATCGGAGGATCTCGTCTGCCAGCGTCTCGCGGATCTCCTCGGCCATGTGATGGCCGCTGTCGAGGGACCGCCCGCGCAGGTCCGGCGCCCATGGGCCCCAGACGGCCAGCAGGTCGCCATACAGGTCGCCGAGATCGTCCCTCGTGGCCCACAGGACGAGCACCGGCGCCTCGACGAGGGTGAAGCCGTCGAACACGATGGTCACCCTAGCCGCGGTGCTCGTTATGTCGGGACGTGGGGAACTCGGACGGCGTTTTGGCTGCGTCGCAGTGTGAGGGCCCGAACCGGATGCGGGGACTACCCTGAGCGGGTGAACGAGCAGGCCTACCGTTCGGCCGAACGTCGGCTCTGGCAAGCGGTCGGGGCCGAGCCGGTCGAGCACTGGCTGCACCTTCCGCGCAATGCGGTCGACGTGCGGGTCCAGGAGGTCGGCACCGGGCAGCCGGTCCTGTTCATCCACGGGGTCGGCACCAGTGGCATCAGCTGGGCGAGGCTTGCCGCGAGACTCGCCGGGTTCCGCTGTCTGCTCCTGGACCGGCCGGGGACCGGGCTCAGCCGGCCGCTCGAGCGACCGGTCGACGCGATCAGCCTTGCCGAGCTCGGCGACACGCTCGTCGCCGACGTCCTTGACGGGCTCGGGCTCTCGTCGGCCCACGTCGTCGCCACCTCGTTCGGGGGCTACCTGGGCCTGCGAGGGGCCGCGGCGACCCCGGACCGCGTCGACCGCATGGTGCAGCTCAGCTGGCCGCTAGGATCGCCAACGTCCCGCTTCCCACTGGTCGTTCGCGCGATGGCGCTGCCCGGCATGCGCAAGCTCGCGGTGGCCATCCCACCGAGCCGACGGGCGATACCGGTCCTGTTCCGCCGTGCCGGCCACGGGCCGAAGCTCGACGACGGGCGGATCACCCAGGACGACCTCGATGCGTTCTACGCGCTGCTGCGGTACACGGACACGCGGCGACACGAGTTCGCCCCGGCGCGGGCGCTCGTCTCACTGGTCGATGGAGTCGACCGGCTGATCCTTGCCGACGAGACGCTCGCCGCCATCCGCTGTCCGACGCTGTTCGTGTGGGGTGGCCGCGACCCGTTCGGCGGGGCCGCCATCGCACGGGCGTTCGTGGCGCGCATCCCCGGCGCCGAGCTCGACCTGCTGCCCGATGCCGGCCACACGCCGTGGCTCGATGACCTCGACGGTTGCGCTGCGGCCATCGGAACGTTCCTGTGCCGCGCACGTGCGCGTCCCGAGGCTGTGGCATCGTGAGCGTGCCACCACCGCACCCGCCCGACGGAAAGCTCCGGCCGCCGGGCGAGAACGGCTACTTCGACGAGGGCGTCGCGGCCACGTACGACGATGACGTCGCGAACCTCTTCGATCCCACGGTGGTCGGACCGACCGTGGAGTTCCTTGCCGAGCTCGCCGGTGACGGCCGCGCGCTGGAACTCGGAAGTGGCACCGGACGGATCGCACTTCCGCTGACCGGGCGAGGCATCGAGGTTGGCGTGCCCGGCCTCCAGCGCCTCCCTCCGGGCGAGACGTTCCGGGTCTTCGCGTGGAACGATCTCCACTGGGGCGTAGACGAGTACGACGTGGAGACGCAGGGGCTGATCTCACACCACTTTCGACGCGTGAGCGATCGGATCGAGCTCCAGTCGATCCCGTTCCGCTACGTGTGGCTGTCCGAGCTCGACCTGATGGCCGAATTCGTCGGCATGCGGTTGCGGGAGCGCTGGGCCGACTGGCGGCGAGAGCCGTTCACCAGCGAGAGTCGTGAGCACGTCTCGGTGTGGGAGAAGACCTCCGTCTAGGAGCAGGTTACGGGGCGACCGCGTCGGCATCATGATGGAAGGATGATGAAGGCGGCCATGCGTGAGCGCTACGGCTCCCCCGACGTCGTGGAGCTGCGGGACATCGACCGCCCGGCCCCGGGCGACGGCGAGATCCTCGTCCGCGTGCGCGCGGCCTCCGTCAACCGAGCCGACCTGGACGGGATCCAACCCAGACCCGGGTTCGTGCGCCTGTTCACCGGGTTGCGCGCGCCGAAGGAGAAGCGGGTCGGCATCGACGTCGCCGGCGTCGTCGAGGCGGTCGGACCTGGCGTCACGCGGTTCCAACCCGGTGACCACGTGTTGGCGGACCTGTTCTCGCACGGTCAGGGTGCCTTCGCCGAGTACGTGTGCGCGCGCGAGAGGGCCTTCGAGCCCATGCCCGCTGAGATGAGCTTCGACGACGCGGCCACGCTGCCGCACTCGGCGATCCTAGCCCTGCAGGGCCTCCGACGCCGAAACGGCAGCTCGATCAAGCCCGGCGACAAGGTCCTGATCGACGGCGCGTCCGGGAACGTCGGGCCGTTCGCCGTCCAGATCGCGAAGTCGATGGGCGCCGAGGTGACCGGCGTCTGCCGCACGGCGAAGATGGAGTTCGTGCGCTCACTCGGCGCCGACCACGTCATCGACTACACCACGACCGACTACACGAAGTCGGGCGAGCGATACGACTGGATCCTCGACACCGATTCGCATCACTCGATCCTCCGGGTGCGCCGCGCGCTGCGACCCAACGGCGCATATGTCACGCTCGGCGGAGGCAGCTTTCCGATCTTCGCCGCGATGATCGCCGGGACCCTGATCTCGCTGGTCAGCGATCGCTGGTCGGGACTGATGCTGTGGTGGAAGCCGTTCGACCCGGGCGATATGGCGACGGTGTCGAAGATGATCGCCGACGGCAGGGTCCGACCGGCGATCGACCGGCGTTTCCCGCTCGACGACGTCGTCGCCGCGCTCCGTCATGTCGACGACGGGCATGCTCGGGGCAAGGTCCTCGTCATCCCGTAGTGGATGCCCCTCCGCTCCGCGTGATCATCGCTGAGGATTCGACGCTGATCCGCGAGGGCATCGCGCGACTCATCGAGGAATCGGGCGGGACGGTCGTCGCCAAGGTCGGCGACGGACCGGCCTTCGTCGAGGCGGTCGAGGCGCACCACCCGGACGTGTCGGTCGTCGACGTACGGATGCCGCCGAGCCAGCGCGACGAGGGCCTGCGTGCCGCGATCGAGGCGCGCCGACAGGTACCCGGCACGCCGATCCTCGTCCTCAGCCAGTACGTCGAGCGCCAGTACGCGACCGAGCTGCTCGCGGACGGCGCGGGCGGCGTCGGCTACCTGCTCAAGGACCGCGTCGGCGACATCCCGGACTTCATGGACGCCCTTCGTCGGGTGGCCCGCGGCGGGACCGCGCTCGACCCGGAGGTCGTGGCCCAGCTGATGGCACGCGACCGCGCCGACGATCCGCTGGCGGCCCTCACGCCGCGGGAGCGAGAGGTCCTCGCGGCGATGGCCGAAGGGCGGACCAACCTCGGGATCGCCCGGCTGCTCACGATCAGCGAGGGCGCCACCGAGAAGCACATCAGCAACATCTTCGGGAAGCTCGAGCTGCCCGACACGCAGGATGACCACCGTCGCGTCCTGGCCGTCCTGACCTACCTCGGGTCCTAGGGCCCGGCGAGCACCGGGATCTCGGCGCGCACGACCGTCGGGCCGTTCGGCGGGCTGGAGACGGTGAACGTGCCGTCGACGCCGGCCACGCGGCCCGCCAGACCGGCCAGGCCGCCGCCCGAACCCACCTGCGCGCCACCGACCCCGTCGTCCCGGACCTCGACCGACCAGCCGCTCGGCGTCGCGGGCGATCCGGACCTCGGCGTGCTGCGCGCGGCTGTGCTTGGCGACATTGGCGAGTGCTTCGGCGGCCACGAAGTACGCGGTCCGCTCGACGGCGGGTGAGAAGCGTTCACCCGGGGCGAGCTCGCTGTGGATACGTGTCGCGACCGGCCCACGCCCGGAGATCGACTCGAGTGCGGCGACCAGACCCCGATCGAGCAGGATCGATGGCGCGATCCCGCGCACGAGGTCGCGCAACTCGGCGAGGGCCTGACGAGCCTGCTCCTGGCCCTCCAGGATCAGCGCCTTGGCCGCGGCCGGGTCGGTGTCGATGCGCTCGCTCGCGAGCCCGAGGTCGATCGACAGCATCACGAGCCGCCGCTGGGCGCCGTCGTGCAGGTCACGCTCGATTCGATGGAGCTCGCTCGCCTCGACGTCGATGATCGCCGACCGGCTCTCCCGCAGGGTCTCGACCTGCCGACGGAGCTCGCGGCTCTCGGACGTGCACAGCAGGCCTCCCACGAGCGCTCGGTGGAGACCGATGACGATCTGCGACAGCGACGCCGCGACCGGCAGCAGGAGCAGGCCGGCAAGCGGGGCGAGCCCGACCAGCGGCGCGAAGCGGGTCAGCGGCCCCAGGATGCCCAGCGATGCGACACGGGCGAGCTGGTCGTCCCATGTCGGCAGCGTCAGCAGGCCCAGGGCAAGGGCCCAGGCGGCGACGACGACCGCGAACTCGATGATCACGAGCGGCAGGTTGATCGCGACGTACAGCACGTCCCGCCAGCGGTTCTCGTCGGCGAACTCGGCGCGCAGCAGGTCGACGATCCCGCCGCGCAGCGGTCGATACGCGTGCGCTGCCGGTCGATCCGGTTCGCCGAGGAAGACGCGCCAGCGCTCGACCGCGGCGACGAGTCGCGAGCCCTCGATCGCCAGCACGATGAGGAGCACGCCGATCCCTATGAGCAGGACCGTCAGGCCTGCCGACACGAGGGAGACGATCGCCGTGAACGCGATGACGCCCGTGAACAGCCCGAGCCCGATCGCCCCGTTCGCGTACCAGGTCGCCGGATGGACCGGCGACAGCACGAACGCCCGGACGGGTGACACGGCGATCCCCGGCCGAGCGAACGATGCTCCGCCGGGGATCCGTGCCGCGAGGACCGCGGCGAGGGTCAGCAGCAGCCCGGTCGTGAGGACGACCGCGCCGATCACGACTCCGATGGCTCACCCCGCATGGCACGCGCGACCAGCACGGCCCCGATGCCGAGGAAGAACAAGGGCCACAGATAGCGCCACGAATCGGTCCACGACGGCAGCGCCACGTCGACCAGCGCGAGACCCCCGAACACGATCAGGACGATCCCGATGAACGTGGTCACGCCTCCGGTCCCGGCTCCTCGGGCCGGGTGTCGATGACCCTCCGGCCCGCCCGACGCGACGACGGCCGTGTCGTCGGTCGTGCCCGGCAGCGCCGGCTCCAGCGGCACGATCGCCCACAGGCCGAGGTACAGCAGGATGCTGAACCCGCCGGCGAAGATCGACAGGAACCACAGGACCCGGACGAGGGTCGGGTCGAGGTCGAAGAACTCGGCGACGCCGGCGGCGACGCCACCCAGGCGGCGGTCCTCACGGCAGCGGTACAGACGGCGGTTCACGAGCATCCTCCGATCCGATGCATATCGACAGTACCGAAGTCGACGGTGACGTGGACGCCGCCGTCCTGGCGCGTCAGCGAGACGTGCGGGACGGCGGGCACGCCGTGGTCGTACATGAACGCGGGAAGGCGCTCTCGGGCGACACAGTCGACCCTGATCGACGGCGCGACGGCGATGGCGCCGCCGAGCATGAGCCCGGGGATCGCCGCGGCGAGCGCTCCGGTGGGCAGGGCGAGATCCGTGCGCCGCGCCACGAGGGCGGCGCCGATGGCGACCAGCGCGAGCGGCCACAGCCGCAATACGTCGGTCAGGCGGGCGGTGTCGAATGGGACGAGCCCGGCGGCGACGATCACGCCGCCGAGAGCGACCAGGAACACGCCCGTGTACAGCAATCCGCGGTTGACCCGCATCGAATGTGCGCTCCCTCCTGTGCAGCGATGGTCAGCTCGCCGGTCCTGGTGGATCGGTCATCGCTGGACCGGTCATCACTGTGCGAGCGGGAACCGTCGACGCCCAGCCCGCTACCGGGCGTCTTGCGCGGTGGGGATAGCCCCACCCCCGACACGGGACCAGCCGGGGCGGTAGAGTCGCCGGACCGTGGCCACGAGGAAGCCGACGTTCATCCCACCGATGCTCGCGACGCTGGTCGCCGCGCCGTTCGACGACCCCGAGTGGCAGTTCGAGGTCAAGTGGGACGGCTTCCGCGTCGAGGCCGTGGTCGACGGCGAGGGCGTGCGGATCTGGACCCGCGGCGAGCAGGACGCGGCACGCTACTTCGGTGACTTCCTCGCGCCGCCGACCTGGATCGCCGCGCGACGCGCGGTCGTCGACGGCGAGGTCATCGCGCTCGACGACCGCGGCGAACCCGACTTCGCATTGCTGCAGGCCCGAATCAAGGGGAGGGCGTCGCCCGGCACGAGGAACCCGTTCGTCTACGAGGTGTTCGACCTGCTCCATCTCGACGGCCGGTCGCTGCTCGACGCCCCCCTCGAGGAGCGCCGCCGGCTGCTCGCGGGCGTCCTGCGCGCGGACCCGCGGGTCCGCCTGAGCGAGCACATCGACGGGGAGGGGATCACGTTCTACGAGGCGGCTCGGGCCCGGGGCCTGGAGGGGATCATGGCCAAGGACCGCCGCTCGCCGTACCTGCCGGGGGCGCGCACGATGAGCTGGCAGAAGGTCAAGATCCGGCCGGAGCAGGAGCTTGTCGTGGGCGGCTGGACGACCGGCATCGGCGCGGCGGCCGAGCTCGGGGCACTGCTCGTCGGCGTCTACGAGTCGGGTGCCCTGCAGTACGCCGGGAAGGTCGGTGCGGGCTTCACGAAGGACACGCGGGCCGAGCTGCTGGCGGCCCTGTCGGCGCTCGCGGCCGACGGATCGCCGTTCGCAGCTCCACCGCCGCGGGCCGTCGCGAAGACCGCCAACTGGGTCCGGCCGGAGCTCGTCATCCGCGCCGAGTTCGCCGGCTGGACCGGCGACGGTCTCGTCCGCCAGGCTGCGTACAAGGGCCTTGACCTCGGCAAGGATCCGCGGGCGGTCCGGCGGGAGACGCCCGCATGAACCGCCCGGCGGTCGTCGTCGCCTCGCTTGCGCTGATCGCGGCAGGCTGCGCGCAGTCCGCGACGCCGGGCGTACCGACGTCGGCTCCGTCTCCCACGGCCAGCCCGCCGTCGAGTGTCGCGGCACCGAGCGAGACGACCGTCGGGGCGCGCGATCTGCCGACGTCCGGCGCGCTCGAACCCGGCATCTACACGCGCACCGGCTTCGAGCCGGCCATCTCCTTCACCGTCGATGACGGCTGGTCGGTCGGCTCGGTCACGGGGGGCTTCTTCGACGTCCAGCAGCGGTCGGGCACGCCGGAGGTCGTGGCGGTCCAGTTCGGCCAGGTCGGGTCGGTCATCGGGGCGGATGGCGCCGCCGCCGACCCGGCGTCCGCCGAGGACGCGGCGGCGCGCATCGCGGAGAACCCCGGCCTCGAGACGCTCGATCAGAGCGAATCGAAGCTCGGCGGCCAGACCGGCGTCGTCATCGAGGTCGAGAACACCGGCACGGCGCACGCCCCGATCCTCGACGTCCCGGCCGGACGCCTCGGGATCGACCCTGGCCGCCGCCTGTGGATCGCCCTGTTCGACACGTCCGAGGGCGTGCTCGCGGTCATGGTCGGTGGCTCGGCCGACGGCTGGGAGGACGCACTCGGCATCGCCGAGCCCGTCCTCGAGTCGATCGTGATCGACGACTGACGAGCCTCGTCAGCGGACCAGCCGGAAGAACGCCCGCAGGTCGTCGACCCACAGGTCGGGCACCTCGAGACCGGGGAAATGGCCACCCTCGGCGTGCTCGCTCCAGTACTGCCGCTGCTCCTCCGGATCCAGGATCCGGCGGGCGAGCGGCTCGATCCCGAAGGCGGCGAAGCCCTGCGGCCGATCATGCGTCCGGCCCCATGCCGCCGGCGCGTGCATCGACTCGTACAGGAAGTTCGCCGCCCCGGCGCCGCCGCGCCCGAACCAGTACACGCTCGCGAGCGTCAGCAGCTGGTCGACGTCGACCGCATCGTCGAGGCTCGCCTTCGACGGATCGGTCCACTCCTTGACCTTCTCGACGATCCAGGACAGCTGGGCGACCGGCGAATCGGTCAGGCCGTAGGCGATCGACTGGGGTCGGGTCGCCTGGACCGCGATATAGCCGAAGTCCTCGGCCCGCGCCGCCTTGAGGGTCTGCAGGCGCTCCTGCTCGTCATCGGTCAGGTGGTCGGTGGGCGGCGTGTACTCGGTCGCGATCGCCCCGGGGTCGGTCACGACGAGCGAGCCGATGACCCGATCGCCGGCGACGATGCACAGCTCCTCGGCGATGCCGGCGCCGATGTCCCCGCCGCTGATCCCGAACTGGTCGTAGCCGAGGCCCCGCATGATCTCGTCGAACGCCTCGCCCGTCCGCTGCAGGCCCCAGCCCGGCGACGTGGTCGGGGTCGAGAACCCGAACCCGGGCAGCGACGGGATGACGACGTGGAACGCGTCCTCGCGGCGTCCGCCGTGCGACTCGGGGTCGACCAACGGACCGATCATCCGGGTGAACTCGACGAACGAGCTCGGGTAGCCGTGGGCGAGGAGGAGCGGCGTCGCATCCTCCACTGCCGAACGCACGTGCACGACGTGGAAGGTCTGGCCGTCGACCTCCGTCGTGAACTGCGGCAGGGCGTTCAGCGCCGCCTGCCGGGCCGGCCAGTCGAAGGCATCGGCCCAGCGCTCGGCGAGTGGGCGCATGACCGACGTCGGGACGCCCCGGCTCCAGTCGTCGGCCACGTCCCACGGCCAGCGGGTGTTCGCGAGTCGGGCCCGCAGGTCGCGAAAGTCGGTGTCCGGGACGTCGAGGGTGAACGGCGTGATCTCCACGGTGCTGCCTCCGTTCGGTGGACTGGGATGAGTCCATCAAAGCGGATGAGCGCCCCCGCGTCTTGAACCGGAACGACAGGCTCAGATCGGCTCATCGCGGGCCTTCGTCTGACCCGGCGTGTATCCGGTCAGGCGCTTGAGATCGCGGGTCAGGTGGGCCTGGTCGGCGTAGCCGAGGTCGTGGGTGACATCGAGGATCGATGCTCCGCGCTGGAGCCGCTCGACGGCCTCGCGCGCCCGCTCGATCTGGCGGATCCGGTTGGCCGTGAGCCCGGTGGCGCTCGACACGTGGCGCTGGACCGACCGAACGGAGGTCTCGACTCGTTCGCCGCGCAACGCCGCCATCGCGACCGGGTCGTCGCTCAGCAGGCCCCGCGCCTCCAGCTCGGCGATGAACTCGTCGGCGGCCTCGAACGTGGGCATGGACCATTCCTGCCCGGCGAGCAGGAACGACTCGTCGGTCGGCATCGACAGCGACTCCGTCGTGTCGACCATCGCGCTCGACGCGACGTGGGTCAGGAACGACCCAGGGCGGAACTTGATCCCGACGTTCTGGTTGCCGGCGCGGTACGGCACGGGCTGGGTCACCGACGACGGACCGCTGAGCAGCACTCGCGACCCATGCTCGCTCCGGATGAAGATCATGTCCCAGCACGCATCGGCGGCGGCCAGGTACGTCCCGTCACTCGTGTCGGAGGTCCGCCAGATGCGCTCGACGAAGCGCGAGCTTGACGGCCTGTCCTCGTACTCGAAGCTCATCGGCGCGGCCGAGCGTGGGGTCCTGACAGCCGAGCTGTCAATGGCGGCGGCCAACCTGCGGCGCATGACCGCCGACCGGGACCAGTTCCGCCGAGCCCAGGCAGCATGGGCGGCCGGTCGGCGCATGGTCGCCCGCCGAGAGCGGCCGTGCTACCGGGTCGCCGACACCGGCGACGGGGCGACGGTGCACATCGTCGAGCTGCCATGGATCGCGCCGATCACCGCCACCCGGGCCACGGCGATCGATCAGGCCCGAACGGCGATCGCCGCGTGGCTCGACGTGCAGCTCGACGCCTTCGACGTGGAACACGAGTAGGGACCGAAGCGCCGCCCGTCGATCCCTACGGGCTCCAGAACCCGATCTCGCCGGCAAGCGCCACTGGCGACCCGCCGTCGGGAGAGCGGACCGTCAGCCGGGTGACCCCATCGGCCAGGATCTCTGGCAGCAGGATCGACGAGCTGTCCGGGGCCCACACGCGGTGGCTGAGCGCGTACTGATCGAAGTAGGCCAGCACTTGCGTGATGAACCGCTGGCCCGGCTGGACCACCGGATCGGACCGGATGTCGCCACTGGCGACGTCGACGAAGACCAGGTGCACCTCGGTCGCGGGGGCCTCCGACGACGACGGCCGTGGCACGAGCGACGAGCCCGCCTCCTCGATCGGCTGGACGCGGAGTGCCGCGATCGTCCTGCCGTCGGGGGACCACCAGAAGCCCACCACCAGACCGTCGATCAGCGTCCGGATGACGCCGGTGGTCGGGTCGATCAACCGGACGGGTCCCAGCGGGAAGCCGACGGCCGCCCCGCCGGGATCGGTCGGGCCGATGGCGGCGATCGTGCTGCCGGTCGGGTCGAACACCATGGCCGACGCCCCGAAGACCGGCATCGCGTGCTCGTTCGAGCCGTCTCGCGCCGCGACGACGATCTCGCCCGCGCCACTGTCGTCGAGGCGGACGAACCCGACCGACCCCGAGTCGTGGCTCACGATGGCCGACCGGAAGTCGCCGGTGCCCTCGAGCGCCGGGGCGGCAGGCTCGCCATCGAGTCCGATCTCCCCGAGGAACGCGTCGACGCCGAGGCCGATATGGGCCAGCAGCCGGTCCTGAGCGATCCAGTCGTAGTAGAACGGGTTGCCGGTCCGGACCAGGGCGCCCGGTCCGCTGCCATCGAGCGGTCCGCTGCCGTCCGCCGGCGCGATCCGCATCGACAAGGCATCGTCCTCGTTGGCGAGGTACGACACGCTTCGGCCGTCCGGCAACCAGTACAGGTAGAACGGGTCGATCGTCGTGCTGCGCAGGATCACGACCGGATCGGCCGCGCTGGTCGCTGCGCTGCCGGCATCGAAGACCACGATCGAATCCTCGGTCGCGATCTGCCGGGTCGCCGCCACCCGGGTGCCGTCGGGAGACCACGTCGGGATCCCGAGAAGACCGTCCGATGGATCGGCGACCTCGACCCGTTCGCCGGTCGCGTCCACGATCGCGAGCGTGCCGTCCTCGGTGAGCAGCGCGATCGAGCCGCCCGACGCGAGTCCCGGCGCCGTCGGGGACGGGTCGTTCGGCGCCGTGCTGGGACCTATGGACGGGGAGCCGACTCGCGTCCACGGACGCCGACGGGAGGACGCTGCCCGACGGGCTGGGACCGCCACACGTGGCCACGACGGTGGCGATCGCCACGATCACGCCGGCTCGGATCGCTCGACGCGGGCTCATCGCGTAACGATACGCGCGGGGACGCGTCATGGATCCAGGGGTCACCCGGTGTCCCGGGAGCACCGGATTCCCACATCCGGTGCGCCCGAGCACCCTTCCACTAGCCAAGAAGGACTACCCTTAGGCAGGACCCGGTGGTGCGGGGGCACCCAGGCGACCGAGATCCGAGGGACGGCAAGCCTCTAAGGGGGAGGTCCACGTCATGTCGCTGCTTCAGCGCATGGAGCGTGCACAGCAGGCGAAGGCGGCTGCCGAGGCAGCCGAGGCCGCGGCCGCCTCGGGCAATGGAGCACCACCGCTCCCCGCCGCCGCGACGCCGACGGGCATCGATCCCGCGCCCGGCGCATCCACGACCCCGCCGTCCGCTGAGCTGACCGTCGAGACCTCCGTCGTCGACGCGACGAACGGTACCAACGGACATTCGGGCATCGCCGTACCCGTCGGGCCGGGACCGTCCGCCGGCCTGGGCCCGACACGCACGCCCGTCCGCGAGGAGCTGATCCGCGAGGTCCGGCTCCACCTCCAGACGGCGGTCGTCGGCGCCTTCAGGGCCCTCCTGGACGCCAAGGACCACGATGTCCAGCGCACGATCGAGGGCCTCGTCGACCGCGTGATCGTCCGCAACGGGTTCGCCGTCACGCGCGAGGAGCGCGTCCGCCTCGTCGAGGAGATGGTCCACGACGTCACGGGCTTCGGGCCGCTCGAGCCCCTGCTGGCCGACCCGACCATCACCGAGGTCATGGTCAACGGGCCCGACCACATCTACATCGAGCGGCGGGGCAAGATCGAGCGGATCGACAGCGTGTTCCTCAACGACCAGCACGTCCTGCGCGTCATCGAGCGGATCATCACGCCGCTCGGCCGGCGGATCGACGAGTCGAGCCCGCGGGTCGACGCCCGCCTGCCGGACGGCTCGCGCGTGAACGCGGTGATCGAGCCGCTGTCGCTGGTCGGGCCGGTCATCACGGTCCGCAAGTTCTCCAAGACGCCCTACACGGTCGACGACCTCGTCCGGTTCGGGACCGCGACGCCCGAGATGTTCGCCTTCCTCCAGGCATGCATCGAGGCACGGCTCAACCTCTTCGTCTCCGGTGGCACCGGATCGGGCAAGACGACGACGCTCAACGTCCTGTCGTCGTTCATCCCGAACGACGAGCGGATCGTCACGATCGAGGACGCGGCCGAGCTCCAGATGCGCCAGGACCACGTCATCACCCTCGAATCGCGGCCACCGAACCTCGAGGGCGAGGGCGAGATCACGATGCGGAGCCTGCTCCGCAACGCCCTGCACATGCGGCCCGACCGGATCATCGTCGGCGAGTGCCGGGCGGGCGAGGCGCTCGACATGATCCAGGCCATGACGACCGGTCACGACGGGTCGTTGTCGACCGGGCACGCGAACACCCCCAAGGACATGCTCCGCAGGCTCGAGACGATGGTCCTGATGAGCGGCTACCAGCTGCCCCTCCGCGCGATCCGCGAGCAGATGGCATCGGCGGTCGACCTCATCGTCCACACGGCACGACTCAAGGACGGCACCCGGAAGATCGTGAACATCACCGAGGTCTACGGCATCGAGGACGACCAGATCCTCACCCAGGACATCTTCACGTTCGTCCAGACCGGCTTCCACGAGGGCAAGATCGAGGGCGAGCTGCGACCGACCGGTATCCGGCCGACCTTCATGAGCCAGTTCCAGCGGGCCGGCATCGAGCTCCCGCCGGACGAGTTCGGCATCCCGGCCGAGGACCCGGCCAACCCGACGCGGCCCAAGAAGACGCGCTTCGGGGCGCACACGACGACCGACCACGACTTCACGCCGGTGCCACTCGGCGACGGACGCGCCGTCGTCGCGGGCGGCATGGTCTACGTCTCGTCGATCGGCCCGGTCGACCCGGACACCGGCGCGGTGGTCACCGGCTCGATCAGGGAGCAGACGCGCCGCTGCATGACCAACCTCGGCGACCGGCTCGAGGCGGCCGGCAGCTCGCTCGACAAGGTCGTCTGGGCGAACTGGTCGCTCAAGGACCCGACCGACTTCGACGAGTTCAACGACGAGTGGGTGCGCTGGTTCCCGACCGACCCGCCGCTCGGCCAGATGACGATCATGCCGCCGCTCCAGCGCCGGGCCGGCTTCGGCGTCGCCCTCGGGGTGATCGCCACGCTCTAGCCGCCCAGCAGGCGAACCTCCGCCGACGGCAGCGCCGCCCACCAGCGACCGTAGCGCCGGTACATCGCCGGGTCGCGATCGGCGACCAACTCGCGGAGCGCGCGCGCCTCGACCTCCAGGCTCTCCCAGGCGTCGTCGGACAGGCGATGGAACGCCGTCGCCTCGATCCCATCGTCGACGGGTCGCCACACGCCGGCGACTGTGCCATCGATGAGCAGGGTCGGCAACACATCGCCGTTCCTCCGGATGACCTGCCTGCGGTAGTCCGGCGGCACGATCCGGGCACGGTCCGCGTAGGCGAGCAGCGTGCTGTCCCACATCGCCATCAGGCGCGGCGGCGCCGGCGCGTCCTCCGGCGGCATGACGCCGCCGGAAATGTCGTACAGCTGGGCGCCGTCCGGCCCCTCGTACCGCTCCACCTCGTCGCCGAGCGACGCCAGGGCATCGCGCACCGGCGGCCGGTAGATCGTGCTGAACTGCGCGATGTCGGCGGCAGTGGCGGGTCCGAAGCCCTCGAGGTAGCGCCGGACGAGCCAGCGCATCGAGGACGCGACGTCGCCGGGCCGCGCCTGTTCGGGCGAGCCGGTGTAGGCCGGCCGAGGACCGAACGACCACGGCCCGCCGGTCACGGCGTGCACGAACGGCCCGTAGTGCCGCAGCGCCCACCACACGCGGGGCTTGGGCATCGCGAAACGCCCCTCCAACCACCGCTCGACGTCCTGGTTCGATCGCGGGTCGACAGCGAACTCGAGGAGGTCGGGGACGAGCGCCTCGACGTCGTCGACGGATACGCCCTCCCTCGTGAAGCGGGCATCATCGAGCCGTGCCGCCCGGAGCGACCGCTGCATCGCCTCGTGGAAGACCGGATAGTCGCTCGCCGCAACGGCATGGAGCGTGATGCGCAGCAGCGAGGCCTTCACCACGTCGTGGCGGGCGAACGCCCGGTCGAGGTCGGACGGGTCGAAGTCGGTCATCCGGTTCCACAGCGCGATGTAGGGCGAGGCCGGCTCCTGTGCTTGCAGCGCGACGACGCGATACACCGCGTCGATCACGTCGAGTGGCTCCCGCCGCAGCAGGAGCTGGCGCGCGAGGGTGGCCCGGTTGAGCTGACGAGCGGAGAGCTTCACGTCGGCATCGATGGCGGTGCGGGATATCGCGCGTCAGCGGGCGTATCGAGCCCGCACGGCCGCCAGCCGGTCGTGTGCGAGCGCAAGGAGCGGGATCACGGTCTCGCGGAACGTGGCCTCGCTCGGATTGACGATCGAGATCCAGTGCTGCTGCCCGTAGACGGGGTGGGGGAGCAGGCGGTCGAACGCGGTGAAGTCGGGTTCCGGGTCGGTGCCCGCGATGCGATCGAACGTGGCCTTGTCGACGCCGAGGTTGAGGCGGAAGGCGCCCGGGCGGTCGAGACCCGACGCGTCGTCGTGCTCGTCGGTCGTGACGATCGTGGCGTAGTTGGGCCAGTGCTTCTCGGGATCGAGCGAGAAGAACCACGCGTTCATGGCTTCGATCACGTCGGTCCCTGGATAGGTCTCGAGGATGTACTGGACGATGGTCCCGGCATCGGGTCCGGAAGCTGGTGAGGTCGACATGTCTCCATCGTGCAGGATGCATGTCAAGTCCCTCTCGCGAGCGTCTGGTCGCGACTCGTTATAGTCCGCGCCGATGACCTCGACGACCGTCTACCGAAGCGGACCCAACCTGCTCATCCGGTTCCTGTGGTGGCTGCTGATCGGCTGGTGGGCGTCCGGCATCGCGGTCGGTGTCGCCTGGCTCGCGCTCATCACGATCATCGGCATCCCGCTCGGGATCTGGATCATCAACCGACTGCCGACGATCCTGACGCTGCGACCCCGGACCCGCACCTGGTCGCTCGGCCAGGACGAGACCGGCGCGGTCGTCCTGTCTGACGCTGGCCGCGAGCAGGTTCCGTGGCCGGTCCGCGGGATCTGGTTCGTGCTCGTGGGCTGGTGGGCGTCCGCGCTCTGGATGGCGATCGCGTGGCTGATCCAGCTCACGGTCATCGGCATCCCGATCGCGTTGCTGATGTTCAACCGGACGCCCTTCGTGGCCTCGCTCTACCGGTATTGACCGGCAGCTCGGACCGCGCCCCGGCGATCAGTCACCGACGAGTGGCACCGGGACGACGTGCTCGGCCAGGAACCACACCTGCAGCTCGTGGCGACGCAGGACGTCGCCCATGAGCAGGTCGTTCGAGCCCCAGTCCTCGCTCTCCTCGGTCGCGGTGATGCCCGCGCGGACCTTCTCGATGACGATCTCGTGCGCGTGCAGCGTCCGATCGATCATGACCGCGACCTCCTCCGCCCCGTCCGGCGGTCGCGGGATCGTCGTCAGCTCGGCGGCATGACGCGGGTCTCCGACCGCGACGCCACCCAGACTCTGGACGCGCTCCGCGATGAGATCGATGAGCTCGCCCTGCTCTTCAGCGTGCTTGTCGAACAGGAGGTGGAGCGGGTAGAAGGTCGCGCCCGCGACGAGCCAGTGGTGCTTCTTGTACAGCGCGTAGAGCACCATCGAGTCAGCGAGGATCTCGTTGAGCAGCTCGCAGCTCCCCTTGCGCGCCTTGTCGTCGAGCGCGATCGGCAACCTTCTGAGCGTGCCGTACCGCTGCAGCTCCGGGGCGCGTTCGTTCAGGATCGGATCTGGTGAGTGGCCGTGGCCGTTGCGCGTGGTGGCGCGCGGGCGTGCGGTCCGGGTCGTGGCCATCTGGGGACCTCCGGGATCAGGGATGTTGTCGAGACCAGCGTGCCCGCTCGCGGTCGCCATTCCCATCAGCGCTGCGCCGCCGGCCTTGCGGTGGCATTGCGACGCCCGTCTAGACGGTGGTCGGGACTCCGCCGCCGACCAGCTGCAGGAGCTCACCCAGACGCTCGATCTGGGCAGGCGTCCGGTAGATCGAATTGTTGAACGTGAAACCGGTGAAACCGGCCTCGATGTATGGGCGCAGCGCCTCGGCGGCCCCCTCGGGCGTGCCGACGGTGACGTGCGGACGCCGCTCCGGCGGGATGCTCTCGAGCGCGGCCGTGGCCTCGGCGTCCGATCCGGCGACGACGACCGGTGCGGCCATCGTCCGCTCGATGGTCGCGGCGTCGCGCCCGATCTCCGCGCAGTAGCCCTCGAGGATCTCGGTCTTGCGCTGGAGCACCTCGAACCCGAGCGGGAACCAGTGCGTCATGTCGGCATACCGCGCGGCGATCCGAAGCGTGCGCTGCTCGCCACCACCTCCGACAAGGATCGGGATGCCACCTGCCTGGACGGGGCGCGGCACGTTCAGCGCCGATTCGATCCGATAGTGCGGCCCGTGGAACGTCGGCCGGTCCTCGGTGAACATCGCCCGGGCGATCGCGAGCGCCTGCTCGAGGCGGTCCATGCGCTCGCCGACCGAGGGGAAGTCGAAGCCGTAGCCCTCATGCTCGACGTCGTTCCACGCGGCGCCCAGCCCGAGGATCGCGCGGCCGCCGGAGATCGTGTCGAGCGTCGTGACCTGCTTGGCGAGCAGGGCTGGATTGCGGTAGGTGACGCCGGTCACCAGCGTGCCCAGCCGGACGCGCCTGGTCTCGCGGGCAAGGGCGGCCAGGACGGCGTAGCCCTCCAGCATCGGTTCATCGACCTGGCCAACGCCCGGGATCTGATAGAGGTGATCCATGACCGTGACGAGGCCGAAGCCGGCCGCCTCCGCCGACTGTGCCTGCTCGACGACACGGTCGAACAGCCGATCCGGGGCGAGATCGGTGTGGGTGTAGGAGGGGAGGTGGAAACCGAACCAGACGCTCATGGCATCAGGGTAGGACGACTGTGGCCGGAGCGCCTCCGACGGCCCGTGGTTGACCGCCCATCCCTGTCACCCCACCATCGCCTGTCATGGCCATCGACCGGAAGAACCTCGCGGATCCGGATGAGGTTCGCGAGCTGCCACTTGCGCACATCGCCCTGACCCGTGTCGGGACGCACTCCGTCGGGCGGGGTGTGCTCGAACCGGGCTGGCGCTGGTCGACCCACATGGGTCCGATGATGGGCACGGAGCTGTGTCCCGTGCACCATCTCCAGCTCGTCCAGTCGGGCCGGTTCAGGTTTCGCATGGCCGACGGCACGGAGACCGAGCTCGGACCCGGTGACGTCGCCGATGTCCCGCCGGGCCACGACGCCTGGGTCGTCGGTGACGAGCCATGCGTGATGCTCGATATCGCGGGCAACATCGACACGATCGGGTTGCCCCAGGAGCATGAGCGGCTGGTCACGACGTTGCTGCTCACCGACATCGTCGACTCCACGAAGACCGCCGAGCGCCTCGGAGATCAAGCCTGGAAGCAGCTCATCGGCGAGCACGATCGGATCAATCGGGTCCTGATCGAGCGCTATCGCGGCAGCGAGGTCGACACGACCGGGGATGGCTTCCTGGCGATGTTCGCGAGCGCGGCCAGCGCGCTGCGCTGTGCACTGGCCATCCGCGACGGCGTTCGGTCCATCGGGCTCGAGGTGCGCATCGGCGTGCACACGGGCGAGGTGGAGCGGACGGGAACGTCGATCACGGGCATCAACATCAACGCCACGGCCAGGATCATGTCGCTGGCCGGCGCATCCCAGGTGCTGGTGTCGTCGGTGGCTCGCGGCCTCGCCGACGGCAGCGGCCTGTCGTTCCAGGATGCGGGCCGTCATGAGGTCAAGGGCATCGAACGCCCCATCGAGGTCGCCGAGCTCCAGGGCTGACCCGAGCAGCTCAGGACGACCGCAGCGCCGCCAGGTACACCGCCCGCGCGGCGAGGATGCGGCGCACGCCGGCCAGCTCGCGATCGAACCCCTCGGACCGATAGCTCGCGTCGGTGATCCCGAGACCGCTGAAGTACAGACCGACGATGCCGCCGAGCACCGCGCTGACGTTCACCAGCTCCTCCGACAGCGTCCGCTGCTCGTCGAGCAGCACGAACGTCGCGATGTCGCGGGTCGGACCACCGATCCAGGTCGCCTGCACCGACGCCGGGATCGCGATGAGCGCGAAGACGATGAGAAACGCCATCACGACCGCACCGACGGCGATCGCGCGGAGGAGCTGCGGCACGGCGACCAGCAGCGTGACGTTGCTGCGCTCCAGCCACTTGAGGCGGGTCGCCGGGACGCAGTCGGGCGGGGCACCGGCTGCGAGCGGCGCAGCCGGCGTGTCGGCGGCGTCGGCGAGGACGCCCTCGAGGTCGGTGCGCGTCTCGATCCGCGCGAGCTCGCTGCGGAACGAGATGACCACGAGGAGCCCGGCCAGGATCAGGAGCAGGAGCAGGACGAGCAGGAGCTCGACCCAGCTCATCGCGTGGGCGGCCTCCCACATCTCGGTCGCGAACAGCAGGAACACCACGAGGATCAGCAGCGCCGGGAGCGTCCGCGCGATCAGCTCGACGATATGCGTGAGCTGCAGCCAGAGGAGCTCGATCGCCCAGGCGCCGATCTCGATCAGCCCGAAGGCGATGACCGCGTAGATCACGCCCACCCCGGTCAACGCGCCGAGGAAGGCGCGGACGGCTTCGCCCGCATCGGCGTCGATTACGGCGGCCGGCAGGGCGGGCAGGAGCGCGATCGTGAGGATGTCGGGGAGGTCGAACCTCGACGGTCGGATTCGCGCCGGTCGATGGCGCAGGCGGCTCACCACGATCCAGACGAGGGCCATCCAGCCGATCGTCGCCGCGATGCCGGCCAGGTTGACTGCGAGCGACCAGTCCGGCCGCGTTCCCCAGTGGAGGATCGTCCCACCGATCAGCCACAGCGAGATGAGCGGCGCCGCTCGCCGGTCCATCGCGGTCTCCGAGCTGTAGCCCTCGATGAGCTGGGGAACACCTCGACGCGAGAACCACCGCTCGACGTCGTGGCGGAGCTCGGGGGTCAACGCCCGGGGAGGGGAGGTGGCGGTCATGCCGGGCCCAGCGTAGCGCGCTCGCCTGCCCTCAGGGCGGTGCGAGCAGGGGCCGGTAGTGCGCACGGAACAGGCGGTGACCGAGCACGCCCATCACGCCGCGTCTCAGCGCCGGGTGGAGATACCGGAGCCGGTCGCGCCGGTGCGTCATGTGCTGTACGAACCCGACCCGTGGCTGGCGCCGCGCCGCGAACGCCGCCAGGCTGGCGGGCACGTCGGGACCATTCGCGAGCGACTCCGCGAGCACGAGGGCGTCCTCCATGGCCAGCGAGGCGCCCTCGGCCATGTTCGGTGCGGTGGCATGGGCCGCGTCGCCGATCACGACCACGTGGCCGCGCGACCACGACGGCAGCACCACCTCCTCGAACGGCGAGAACCACAGGTCGTCGTTCGAGCCGAGCCCTGCCAGCAGCGACGGGACCGGCTCCGGGTAGCCGTCGAACAGCTGCGCGAACGCGGCACGCTCGCCGCCGGTCGGGTCCTCGGGCGAATCCGACCGCAGGTCGCCCACGCAGTACACGCGATCCCCGCCGATGCCCAGGGCCAGGAACCCGCGATCCCGCCCGAGCCAGCCGTTCCAGCCGTCGATCCCGGGGAACGCATCGACCACGTAGCGCCAACCGACCTGGCCGACGTAGCGCGCGGGTGGCCCCTCGAGCACCGCGGTGCGGGTCCAGGAGTGGATGCCGTCTGCCCCGATCATAAGATCGAACGTCGCGGTCGACCCGTCGGCGAAGTCCACGGTCGCCCCGTCGGGCGTGTCCTCGATCCCGGCGGCCGTCTGACCGAACCGGATCGGCACGTCGGCCGCGCCCTCCGCCAGGATCCGGTGCATGTCGTGGCGATGGAGGGCGACCGGCGGCGCGACGTTGCCCCAGAACCCGGCCTCGTCGTAGTCGATGAGCTGTCGCCCGCGGTCGTCGAACACCCGGCGGCGGCCCACCACCGAGCCGCTGGCCATGACCGCGTCCGCCAGGCCCAGCCGAGCGAGGGCGGCCATCCCGTTGCCCGGGACGAAGATCCCGGCACCGGCCGTCGATCAGGCCGTCCGCCCGCTCGACGATCTCGGGCTCCAGCCCGGCGTGCCGGAGGGCACGCGCCGCGGCCAGCCCGGCGATGCCTGCACCGACGATCAGGATGCGCATCGGGCGTCACGCTATCGCATGGTCGCCCCGAAGTGGAGGCGTGCTGTCAGGTGACTCGCGCGATCTTGGCTGGATCGGCGTTCAGGTGGATCGCCACGATCCGGCCTCGACGCACCGAGAAGGCGGCGACGATGCGAGGCTGACCGGGCGCCTCGATGACAGCACCTGGCTCCCCGTTCACTACCGTCGACCGCGCATAGGCGTCGAACCGCTCGCCGAAGATGTGCGCCTGGCGCATGACGCCCTCGGCGCCGCGGACCTCCGGGCGAGCGAGCGCCCGGTTCGGGCCGCCATCGATGCGGAGGACGACGTCCGGGTCCAGGACCCGCAGTAACCCTTCGAAGTCGCCATCACGAGCGGCCGCCCGGAAGGCATCGACGACGCTGCGCTGCACCTCGAGGTCCGCGTCGGGTGGCGGGGCATCGACGCGAACACGCCGCCGGGCTCGGCTCGCGAGCTGCCGAGCGGCCGCGGGCGTCCGCTCGACGACACGCGCGATCTCGTCGAACGGGAGCCCGAACACGTCGTGCAGCACGAACGCCAGCCGCTCGGCCGGCGACAGTCGATCGAGGACGACCAGCAGGGCGATCCCGACCGAGTCGGCGAGCACGACGCCGCGCTCCGGGCCGCCCTCGACGTCCGACCAGGTCACGAGCGGCTCCGGGAGCCAGGTCCCGGTCGTCGACTCGCGACGCGAGCGCCGGGTCCGGAGCATGTCCATGCAGATCCTGCCGACGGTGACGGTGAGCCAGCCACGAAGGTCATCGGTGCCTCCCGGGTCGCGCCGCTGCAGTCGGATCCAGGCTTCCTGGACCGCGTCCTCCGCCTCGGTCATCGAGCCCAGCATCCGATAGCCCACCGCGCGGAGGTGCGCACGATGACGTTCGAACTCCGCGGCCAGCCAGGCGGATCGGTCGACCGTTCGGTCCAGGTCGGGCTCCTTCGTCTGCATACCCCCAGTACGGATCGGCGGCGCCGGATGTGACCGGGCCCTGGTCGGATCCGGTCACATCCGCGGTCGCCGGTCCGTATCCAGTGTGACGAGCCGGTTCCATGGCTCGCATCGACAGGAGACGTGATGTCCAGCCACCGTTCGATGACCGCGACCGTTCGCGTACCGAGCATCGTCAACCGCCTGAACCCGCTCGTCGTCCGGGCGCTCCGCCTTGGGATACCGATGGGCCCGAACGTCCTCATGACCGTCCGCGGCCGTCGGAGCGGCATTCCGCACACCTTCCCGGTGGCCGTGCTCGACGTCAGCGGGCGGCGATACCTGGCCTCGCCGTTCGGTGAGGTCGATTGGGTCCGCAACCTGCGCGCCAGCGGGACCGCAACGATCGGACGCGGCCGGCGACGCGACGAGGTCGAGGCCATCGAGCTCTCGTCGGAGGCTGCGGCACAGGTCCTCGAGGCCGGTCTGCGACCGATCCTGCGCGTCCCGGCCCTCGGTCCGATGATCGCCGGCTGGTACGGCATCGACCGCCGGTCGACGACGGCCGACTACGTCGCCGCAGCCCGACGCCATCCAGCCTTCGAGCTGCGCGACATGGCGTAGCCGGCCCGGCTGGACGCGGGTCTGCAGGGAGGTCGATACTGCCCGTCCGATGACGGAACCACCGGACGAGGCCCGTCGGCGCTACGACGACCTGTACCGCCGCTCGCTCGACGATGGCGAGGCGTTCTGGCTCGAGGCCGCCCGACGGCTCGACTGGACGAGACCGCCCGATCGCGCCCTCGAGCTCGGCGAGCCTCCGACGTTCGCGTGGTACCCGGGCGGTCGGACCAACCTCTCGACGAATGCGCTCGACCGGCACGTCGCGGCGGGCCGCGGCGACGTCACGGCCCTGATCGCGCTCGATGAGCGCGGCAGCCGCCGGTCGCTCACCTACCGCGAGCTGCTCGACGAGGTCGAGCGGGTCGCCGCCGGTCTGCGCGGCCTCGGCGTCGGCACGGGCGACCGCGTCACGATCTACATGCCGACGTCCACCGAGGCGATCGTGGCGATGCTGGCCACGGTCCGCATCGGCGCCATCCACTGCGTCGTGTTCGCGGGCTTCGGGGCGGGCGCGCTGGGCGACCGGATCCGGGCGAGCGGATCGCGGCTGGTGCTCACGGCCGACGTCACGTACCGCAAGGGCAAGGACGTCGACCTGCTCGCGATCGTCGACGATGCGCTCGCCGCCGGCCGTGGCGATGTCGACCACGTGGTCGTGCTGCGCCGGAGCGACGCGTCACGGCCGCCACGCGACGGCGAGCTGTCGTGGGACGACCTGCTGCGCGCGGGCGACGGCCACGATGGCGGCGTCGCCGACACGGCCGCCGAGGACCCCGCGTTCATCCTCGCGACCTCCGGCACGACCGCGAAGCCCAAGCTCGCCGTCCATGGCCACGGTGGCTACGGCGTCCACGTCGCCTCGATGGGCGACTGGGTGTTCGGGCTGCGGGCAGGCGAGACGTGGTGGTCGACGTCCGACATCGGTTGGGTCGTCGGCCACAGCTACATCGTCTACGCGCCGCTCATGGCGGGTGCGACGACGATCGCCTGGGAGGGCGCGCTCGACCACCCGGACGCGGACAGTCCGTGGTCGATCATCGAGCGCGAGCGCGTGACCGGCGTGTTCTCGTCGCCGACGGCGATCCGGCTGCTCATGCGCTACGGCGAGGACATCCCGCGCCGCCACGACCTCGGGTCGCTGGAGCGGCTGTTCTCGGCCGGCGAGGTCCTCAACGCGCCCGCCTGGGAGTGGCTGCAGCGGACGGTGTTCGAGGACCGCGTGCCGGTCATCGACCACATGTGGCAGACCGAGACCGGCGGCCCGATCTTCGGCAACCCGTACGGGCTCGAGCTGCTGCCGATCAAGCCGGGCTCGGCCGGGCTGGCGCTGCCCGGCATCGAGGCGGACATCGTCGACGCCGACGGCGCAGCCGGTCGGGGCAGGGGAGAAGGGCATCATGCGCATCCTCCGCCCGTTCCCCGGGCTCATCGCCGACGCTGTGGGGCGAACCCGAGCGCTACGTCACCGACTACTGGGAGCGGATCCCGGGCGGCTACTACGTCGGCGACGCCGCCCACGTCGACGACGACGGCTACGTCTGGTTCGCCGGTCGAGCCGACGAGATCATCAAGATCGCGGATCACCGGATCGGGACGATCGAGGTCGAGACCGCGTTCCTGCGCCACCCGGCGGTCGCAGAGGCCGGCGTCACCGGCGTCCCGGATGCGCTTCGCGGGCACGTCATCGAGGCGTTCGTCGCGCTGCGCGCGGGACGCGAGGCCTCCGAGGAGCTGCGCCGCGAGCTGATCCAGACCGTGCGCCACGAGCTCGGGCCGGTCGCCGTCATCGGGCACGTGTCGTTCGTCGGGACGCTGCCCAAGACCCGGAGCGGGAAGATCATGCGCCGGGTGCTCAAGGCGGTCGCGCTCGACCTCGACCCCGGCGACATCAGCACGATCGAGGACGAGGGCTCGGTCGACGAGGCGAGGCGCGCGGTCGAGGACCTGCGGGCCGACCTCGTGACGTGACGTCCGAGCGTCGGGGCGGTCTTCTTCGACCTGTTCGGCACGCTCCTGTCGCTCGCGCCGCTCGACGACGCGTGCGAACGCGGTCGCACCCGGGACGCGGCAGGGAGCTCGCCGTGCGCTGGCGTGCGCGTCAGCTCGAGGCGTCGTGGCTGCGCACCGCGATGGATCGCTGGGCCGACTTCGACGTGGTGACGCGCGAGACCCTTGCCTCGACGGTGGATGAGCTCGGGATCGAGGCCGCGGAGGGCTTCGACGCGCTGGTCGACGCGTTCGCCGACCTGCCGCTCGCTGCCGGAGGCCGCGGACGCGGTCCGGCGCATCCACGCTGCCGACGTGCGGACGGGCATCCTCACCAACGCCTCGAGCGCGACGCTCGGCCGCGTCGTCGCGCGGCTCGACCTCCCGATCGACCATGCCCTCTCGGTCGACGCGGCGCGGACGTTCAAGCCGCACCCGCGGGTCTACCAGCTCGCGGTCGACGCGACCGGCCTCCTCGCCGAGCGGATCGGCTTCGTCACGGCCAACGGCTGGGATGCCGCGGGAGCCGGCGCGGTCGGCCTCCGCGTGGCCTGGCTGCGACCCGACCCGACCGCCGTCCTACCGGCGGTCGGGGCTCCGGAGCCGGTCATCGCTGCGTGGCCCGACGTCCCAGGGATCTTCGCCGACGCTTACCGCAAGACGGCCCAGCGGTAGGTCAACCGGACCTTCGCGACGTCGAAGGTCCGAACCGAGCCGGTGTACGGGACGTCGACGAGTCCCCACGCGGTGCGTCTGGAGAGGTGGGGCCCCGTGCTCGTGCTCATCGACCACCAGCGGTAGGACGGGCCCATCAGCTTCTCGTCATAGGAGTCGACGTCGAGCGCCGAGCCGTACGTGCGGTTCCACAGGCCCTCGGCCACTTTCGTCCCGTTCGGTGAACGGCCGAGCACCTTGAACGTGATCGTGTTCCCGTAGCGGAGAGCGGACTTCACGGTGAACTTGTACGCGACGGCGACGCCGGCCGCCCCGAGTTCAGCCTGACGCCGCGGAAGTACGCCGACCGCGCGGGGCTGACATACCCGTTGCCTGGGTCCCCGTAAACGCGGAACTGCGAGCCGTACAGCGTGATCGACGAGGTCGTCCAGCGCAGGCGCTTGTGCGAGATGCCGACCCTGAACGTGGTCGTCTTGACATTGGCAGCGTCGTCGGTGATCCGCTGGACGATGCGGTACGTCCCGGCCTTGAGGACCGCACCCGCCGCGTTCCGGCCATTCCAGACGTGGCTGTACGCCCCGACCCCACGGTGGCCGAGGTCGAAGGTGCGGAAGAGCGTGTTCGATGGTGTGTAGACGCGGATCAGGACGGACGCCGGCTCTCGAAGGGTCCCGCGGATGGCGTTCGTGTCGCGATACGTGTCACGGACCGGGTAGAAGGTCGTGTACTGGACGCCTGCCGTCGCGTCCACGCCCGAGTCCGCCTGGACGGTCTGCGTGAGCGCCCCCTGGGACGTTCCGAAGTCCCCGTGGCCCGAATAGGTCGCCGTCAGGGCATGACTCCCTGCGTCGAGTGACCCGGTGAACGCCACGGATGTGTCGCCGGGCCCGACGGCGCCCGAAGCAAGCGTCGAGCCATCGAATGCATCGACGATGGTCACCGTCCCGCCGGTCACGGACGAGGGCGACACGGTCGCCGTGATCGTGACCGACTGCGTCGCCAGGGCCGGGTTGTGGTTCGACGCGAGCACCACCTGGGTCGCGATACCGACCTGGACGTTCTCGGCTGCACTCTCGCTCGCCTCCCAGTCGGCGAATGGACCGAAGCTGGCCTTGATCGTGTGTGATCCGGGGTCCAAGGACAGCTCCGACGACGCGTCACCATTCGAGTCCAGGGGCGCCGGCAGCCCGCCACCTCCGTCGACGATGAAGGAGACCGCCGGGATGAACCCGTTCGTGGTTTGTGGCGCCGGCGTGACGTGCGCCGTCACCGTGAACGAGCCGTACTGGGTGCCGGACGGCACGTCCAACGTCGTCGTCGTCGCCGTAGCGGCCTGCGCCGCGGCCGGCGCGGCGAGGCTCGCGACGAAGACGGCGATCATGAGCATCACGTGTCGCATCAGGTCCCCTTCGGCTTCGGCACACGCGTACGGGTTTCGGGCGCATGTGCGCCATCCACCCCTTCGTGCATCCGAGGAGACGTCGCGACTCGTCCGCTGTTACACGCAAGGCCGAGTCACCGGACGATACGCCTCGGACATCCCGAGTGGACGGCTCGAGTCCCCAGTCCGGTTCGGTGACCTGGACGCGCTGCACGGTACACGTCGCGTGTCGCCCGGCCGTCGCTAAGGCGTACACGCCGCGGGGTCAGCGCCAGTCGGGGATCCCGCCGAGCGGCAGGTCGATGCCGTCGGCGCGGAGCTCCAGCCGGCCGGTGCCGTCGGGGCGGACCACGTAGAGTGCGCGGCCCGAGACCAGGACGTAGCGGCTGTCCGGCGACCACGCGACGAACTGGCCGGACTCGCCGGTGACACGACGCTGGTCCGATCCATCCGGGTTCATGACCCAGACGTCGCGATGCTGGTCCTGGGGCTCGTCCGACCGCCAGCATTCCCGATCCTGCGGCCCGAACCGACAGTCGTCCCGTTCGGAGGTGAAGGCGATCGACGCGCCATCCGGCGACCACACCGGCCAGCCGTCGTTCCCCGGACTGTCGGTCACCTGTCGGGACTCACCCGTGACGATGTCGGCGACGTAGATGTCGTAGTCGCCGGCGGCGTGGCCCATGAACACGATCTGCGTGCCGTCCGGCGAGAACGACGCGTACTCGACCCAGGCGTCGATGTCGACCGGGCGAAGGCCCGAGCCATCCGGGCCGACGAGATACCCGCGCAGCATCCCGCCGTCGCGGTCCGAGTTGAAGACGATCGTCGACCCGTCGGGCGACCAGTCCGGGCCCCAGTCGTTGGCCGGGTCGTCGGTGATGTTCCGCCGCTCGGAGCCGTCCGCGGCGGCCACGAAGATCTCGTCATCCTCGTTGATCCCCCGCGTCGAGTCCCGGTACACGACCGACTCGCCGTCGGGCGACCAGGCGCCGTCGAACTCCGCCCCGGGTTCGGCGGCCACCTTCGCGACATTCGAGCCGTCGACGTCCATGACGAAGACGTCCTCGAAGTCGTCGAAGACGATCCGCCCGGACAGGTCGGTGATCTCGATCGGTTCGCCGGTCGACACCGGGGCCACCCCGGTGTGTTCGATCCGCGAGGGGAGGGGACTGACCCTGGTCGGGAGGGCAGCAACCATCGCCGACGGACTCGTCGACGGGCGGGGTGCGCCGCAGCCGGCCAGGAGGATCACGGCGACGAGCGTCGCCGCCTGTCGATGAAGTGTCACGTGCGTTCTACATCTCGACGCGCGGATCGGTTCCACGGCGTCTCAGCGATCCGACGTCCTGGCTTCGAAGAGCTCCCACTGACCCGGCACGCCCCGCAGGCTGGCGGCACCAAGGGCTCGGAACGCGAGGTCGGTGCCGGTGACGAGGTCGCGGACGGTATTCGTCACGATCACCTGGCTGCGTTCCGCCGGGCCGAGCAGCCGCGCGGCGATGTGCACGGCGATGCCGCCGATGCCGGTCTCGCGGCGCTCGATCTCCCCGGTGTGGATGCCCGCGCGGATCTCGACGTCGAGGCCTCGCGCCGCGTCGACCAGGGCGAAGGCGCATCGCAGGGCCCGGGTGGGGGCGTCGAAGATCGCCATGACGCCGTCGCCGGAGAACTCCACGTTCTGGCCGTGCCACCGCTCGACCTCCCCGTGGACCACTCGATGGTGCTGCTCGAGGAGCTTCTTCCAGGCGCGGTCGCCCATGGCGGCGGCGCGACCGGTCGAATCGACGATGTCCGCGAACAGGACGGTCGCCAGCGTCCGGTCGATGTCCTCCGCTGCCTGCAGTGACCGCATCTGCTCGTTCGTCCACTGGTATTCCTCGACGAAGCGGCTCGTCGGTACCTCGGGGTCGGGTTCGTACGTCAGCAAGACGACGCCCGAGCTGAACGTGCGCGAACCGACGAGGCGCAGGTGGTGCGTGTCGATCCGGTCCCGGAACAGGCGCTTGCCGCTGCCCAGGATGACCGGATAGACGTGGAGCCGGTACTCGTCGACCAGGTCGTGACGGAGCAGCTCGTCGACCAGATCCGGGCTGCCGTACACGAGCAGGTCCCCGCCTGGCTGCGCTTTCAGCTTCCTCACCTGAGCCGGCACATCCCCCGAGATGATCGTGGAGTTGCTCCAGTCCGCCCGCTTGAGCGTGTTCGACACGACGTACTTCGGGATGCTGTTCATGCGATCGGCCAGTTCCTGGGCGGTGCCGCCGGCGGTCGGCCAGAACGCCGCCCAGATCTGCCAGGTCCGGCGCCCCAGGAGGAACGCCTCGGCCGACATCGCCTGGTCCTTGTTGTAGACCTGATCCTCGTCGTTCTGGACGCGCAGCGCCCACGCGTTCCGGCCGCTCCGGTGCTCGTCGAAACCCGGCGCCTCGACGATGCCGTCGATGGTCACGAACGAGGTCACGACCAGCTTCACGGCACCAAGACTAGTCGGCCGAGGATCGCGCCTGGGCGAATTCGAGGCAGTGGCGGATCTCGTCGTCGAGCGACGCTCGATAGGCACGCGCCAATCCCAGCCGCCGAAGGAGCCCGCTGAGCGGTCCCGACATCTCGAAGGCATGTCGGACCCGCGAGCCGCCGTCGATGGGTTCGATCTCGTACACGTTGATGATGGTCATGCCGATCGGACGGACCTCGATCCTCAGGAGGCGGTCCGGCACGAGACGCAGGACCCGGCAGTGGTAGGTCACCGGGTACTTGGGGCGGACATCGACCGTCCCGCCCTCCACGATCGGACCATCCGAGCGCGCCCAGCGGACGTTGTGGCCCCATTCCGACCAGGTTGACGGATCCATGTACAGCGCGAAGACAGCGGCCGGGTCGACCGGCGCCTCACGGGTCGCCTCGATCGTGTAGCCCATGTGTCCCGCCCTCCGTTTCGCGACGACTCTAAGCCAGGGCGCTCACAGCCATCCGCGATCGCGGGCGAGCCGCGCGGCGGCGGTGCGGTTGCTGACGCCGAGCTTCCCGATCGCCTCGGACATGTAGTTCCGCACCGTCCCATCGGACAGATGGAGGCGTTCGGCGATCTCGGCGTTGGCGAGCCCCTCGCCGGCCAGGCGCAGCACCTCCCGCTCGCGGTCGGTCAGCGGGTCGGCCTCGGTCCACACGTCGGCGGCGAGCTCGGGATCGATCGCGCGTCGGCCAGCATGGACGGCGCGGATCGCTGCAGCCAACGTAGCGGACGGCGCGTCCTTGAGCAGGTAGCCGGCGGCCCCGGCGTCGAGCGCACGGCGAAGGTAGCCGCTACGCGCGAACGTCGTCAGGATCACGACGCGGGTGGGCACGCTACGGCGCCGGATCTCGGCGGCGATATCGAGACCGGTCAGACCCGGCATCTCGATGTCGGTCAACAGCACGTCCGGGGCAAGCGACAGGACGAGACGGAGCGCTTCATCGCCGTCGACCGCCGTTCCGACAACGGTCAGGTCGTCCTCGAGCTCGAGCAAGACGCTGAGCGCGCCGAGCATCATGCGCTGATCCTCGGCCAGGACAAGACGGATCGTCACGAGTGCCCCCTCGATCCGGAGCGCTGCGTACCGCCGATCTTCGTCGCCGCCTCCACAGGCAGGGACACGCGGACCCGGGTGCCCACGCTGCCGTCATGCTGGACCTGGCCACCGAGGGCGGCGACGCGTTCGCGCATGCCGGTGAGTCCCGTCCCTTCGGGTCCCGAGCCACCACGCCCGTCATCGGTCACCTCGAGAACGACGTTCGACGTCTCGACGCCGATGCGGATGCTGGCGTGCCGGGCACCGGCGTGACGGACGACATTGGTGACCGACTCCCGGAGCGCGAGGGCCAGGGCCGACTCGTACGCGATCGGCAGGGCCGGCACGTCGGCCTGGACCGTGGTCTCGACGCCGGCGGCGTCGAGCGCTCGCTGCGCGCCTTCGAGTTCGCCGTGCAGCCCCTGAGCGCGGTAGCCGACCACGGCCGTTCGGACCTCGGCGAGCGCCTCGCGGCCGATGCGCTCGACGTCCCGGATCTCCTCGGCGGCGCGTCCCGGCTCGCTCTCCGCCAGGCGAGCCGCGAGCTCGGATTTCACGACGATCAATGACAGCGTATGGCCAAGGAGATCATGAAGGTCCCGCGCGATGCGCTCGCGTTCGGCGAGCGCGGCGAGCCGCTCGATCTCCTCGTCGGCGCGGCGGAGGCGATTCTGCGCTCGCTCGCGCTCCGCATCGAAGAGGTTTGCGGTGCCGGTCACGATCGTGAAGACGAGCGCCGGCCCAAGGCCCAGGAACCGCGACGGGATCGGGTCGGGTGAGAAGACCAGCATGAGTCCGAGAACGCCGACCAGCGCAGCGATGACCAGCACCGCACGCCGCAGCGGCTCGAGGTATGCCGCGGCCCCGGCGGCATAGATGACGAAGACGCTGGCGCCGCCGTTGATCAGCGAGCCGATCAGGCCGAGCGCAGCCATCGCCCCGACGATCAGCAGCAGCTGCCGATCATCCGCCGCTCGATAGACCGCGATGTAGAGGGGCAGGAAGACCGCGATCAAGGCGACGGCCGCGACCCAGTCGAGTAGGCCTGCCGCTGGGTCAACGGCGGGCTGGATGAAGAGGGCCCCGAGGTAGACGAGCCAGACGTAGCGGACCCACCTCGTGCCGTCGGGCGCCGGTTCGGTCACTCCGCTGCCCTCATCCGTAGGGATCATCCTCCGTCTCCAGTCGCCACCGCGTCGACCAGTACCGACTCGGAGCGACAATCACACGATCGCGCGCCGGTCGGGCGAGGATGTACAGGACGACGGCCACGGCCGGGAGCAGGAAATCCCAGGCCAGGATGGGGCCGGCGTTGTTCGACGCGAGGTTTCCTGTCCCCACGATGTCCAGCACATGGGTCACGCCAGCGCCCCAGGCGAAGACGGCCTTCGCGGTGATGGCAGGGAGCCAGAAGTCGTACCGCCAGAAGCAGGCAAAGCCGACGATCCCGATCGCGAGGTTGGCGAACCCGACCTCCGTTTGGAATGGGCTGCCGGCCGGCCAACCGATCGACGCCGCGACGTCGGCGGCGAAGACCGTGTGCGCCATGACGTTGAACATGCCGGTCGCCCCGGACACGCCGAGGACGTACATGAGGATGACCTCAGCCCGGCGGGAACCATCGCTGTGTGGGGCCGCTCGAAGGTGGATGGCGGCCGGCAGGCTGATGGCGAGGATCCATACGTACACCTGCCAGCCCGGGATGGATGTCAGGGCGTCGGCCATCAGGTCAGGCTCGCTCGTAGGCCTCTCGGAGCCAGCCCGTCACCTCGCTGTCGAGCTCGTCCGGAGACGAGAGTCGGACCCGGTGCGTGCACATCCCACTGGAGGCCTCCAGGCGCCCGGCCGGCTCCGTGCCCTTGAGGTTCAGGCCGATCTCGAGGCGCCCTCTGGGGCCGGGTCCGACGGTGCCGAACTGCTTCGATCGACGCAGGCTCACGTAGGCCTGCTTCGGCGCCAGCTCGACATCGGGCCCGAACCCTCGCGCGACGTCGATGACCTGGTCGTGGAACGGGCGCAGCGCGGCCGTCGGACCGGCATACATCGCGTCGACCAGCTCGTCACCGCCGCCGGCGGTCGTGCCGCGTTTGGTTGCGATCGCCACGAAGTTCGCGTTCCCGTGGCCGAATCCGTGCTCCGCCTTCAGCCACGTCACGATCTCGCTGTGCCGCTCCGGGCCGTCGGTCTTGACCAGTGCGACCCACTCGTCGATCGAGCGGCCGGTGGCCTGTTCGATGTTGCGTGCCTGGCTCTGGGCGGCGTCGTCGAGGGTCGCCATCGATCGTCTCCTCGTGCGTTGTCGGTCCTTACCTCGGGCGACGATCCAGCACGGGGAAGCCGATGAAGTCGGCGACCCGCCAGCGACGACGATCCGGGCGAGGCTCCGGCTGCCGCCGAACTCCCTCCAGCTGCCGATCGAGATCCGCTTCGCGGCGTCGGTCGCGGATGCGATCCTCGGCCAGCATCAACGCGAACTGGGATCGGTGGTCGTGCATGTCCATCGTCCTTCGTCACTCGTCACACATCTTGCGCGATGGATCGATGGTCGTCGCCGGGCGATCGTCGCCGGTAGTGAGATGGATCACCGACCGGCGATGACAATCGTCACGAAGGGGGTGCGTTCATCCAGGAGTCAGACCGATGGGGGGTGAGGTCAGACCGCGGCGGGTAGCGCCACCGGCGCCTTCGACGCCGTCGTCTCCGAGGCCGCGGGGGCATGCGACAGGCCGAGGATGTCGATGACGATCGTCCCTCGGGCATGTCCGGTGGCGACACGACGGATCGCCTTGGGGGTCTCGCTCAGCGGATAGGTGCCGTCGATGACGGGTGTGACCATGCCGGCCTCGACGAGGTCCTTGAGCGCCACCAGGTCGTCGTGGTTCTGCGACTTGACCGTCGGGCTCGCCTGTTGGCGCACGAACATCGAGACGAGCATGGTCCGCAGGGTGCGACCAAGCTTGCCGTCGGCATGTCCGCCGCCGTTCGAGATCAGAGTCCCGGTCGGAGTCAGCGCACGCCGAGTCGCGGCCATGGAGTGGTTGCCCACGTTGTCGAGGATCAGGTCGTAGCGCGGCCCACCCTCGGTAAAGTCCTCCCGGGTGTAGTCGATGACGTGGTCGGCGCCGATGGATCGGACCGTCCTCACGTTCTTCGTGCTGCAGACCCCGGTGACCTCGGCACCGAACGCCTTCGCGATCTGCACGGCGAACGAGCCCACGCCGCCCGACGCACCGTTCACGAGTACCTGTTGGCCCGGCTGGACCTTGCCCGTGTCCCGAAGGAGCTGGAGAGCCGTGGTGGCGGACACGCCGACGGCGGCAGCCTGTTCGAACGGGAGGTTGGCCGGCTTGGGGATGAACTGGTCCTCCTTCGCGGAGATGTACTCGGCGAACGCGCCGTTGCCCCACCCGAACACTGCGTCGCCCGGTCGCAGTCGCTGCACGTCCTTCCCGACCGCTTCGACGGTGCCCGCCACATCCGTCCCGGGAACGGGGTTGGTCGGCTTGCGCAGGCCGGTCGCGAAGCGCATGACAAATGGTTTGCCGGTCATGAGGATCCAGTCGCCGACATGCACGGAGGCCGCGTGGACTCGGACCAGCACCTCGTCGTCGCCGATCTGCGGACGGTCGATGTCCCGCGCTTCGAGGACCTCGACCGATCCGTACGTCTCCTGGATGATGGCTTTCATGGGAACCTCGGCTTCGGGTGCTAGACGATGTACGCCATTTCGTGTACCGTGTTCACAGTATCGCGTACAATGTACACATGTCAAGGTTGGCCCAGTCGGATCGAGGACGAGGAGCAGCGCAGATGACCACCGACGCAGTAGTGGGTGCGGAGCCTCGCAAGCGCCTCAGCAGGGAGCGGGTGCTCGGCGCGGCGATCGCCCATGCCGATGCGGGCGGGCTCGATGCCATCACGATGCGCACGCTGGCCGAGATGCTCGAGGTCGCGCCGATGGCGCTGTACCGCCACGTCGCCAGCAAGGACGACCTCGTCGACGCGATGGTCGATGTCGTCTTCAGCGAGATCGGCGTGCCGTCGGGCGGGGGAGACTGGAAGACGTCGATGCGGAAGCGTGCGATCTCGGTTCGCGACGCACTGGCACGCCACCCGTGGGCGGTCGGCCTGATGGAGTCACGGCGTACGCCCGGTCCAGCGAACCTGCGCCATCACGATGCCGTGATCGGCAGACTTCGAGCGGCGGGCTTCGACGTGGCGATGGCTGCCCACGCCTACTCGCTCCTGGACAGCTACATCTACGGCTTTGCACTGACGAAGGTCAATCTCCCGTTCGAGACGGAGTCGGCCGGTGAGGTGGCTGAGGCCATGCTCGAGCCGTTCCCCGTGAACGAGTACCCCAACCTCGTCGAGTTCCTCGCCGAGCACGTCATGAAGCCCGGCTACGACTACGGGGACGAGTTCACGTATGGCCTGGAGCTGATCCTCGACGGGCTCGAGACGGCGCGCGTCGAAGGTTGAAGTCCCCGGAGGGCCCCGTCTCTACGGAACGGACGATCCCCATCCTGCCGTGCCGCTCGATCGACGACGTCCTGGTGTTCTACCGCACGCTCGGCTTCGAGGTCACCTACCAGCAAGAGCGGCCGAACACGTTCGCCGTCGTCCAGCGCGATGGGATCGAGCTCCAGTTCTTCGTCCTCAAGGGACTCGATCCGGCGAACTCGTACAGCACATGCTATGTCCTGACGTCAGATGTCGACTCCCTGTACGCCGCATTCACCGACCGGTTGCGCGCCGCGCTGGGTCGCGTACCGTCGCGCGGCATCCCACGGATCGGCGCTCTGCGCCAGATGTCGTATGGCGTCCGCCAGTTCATCGTGGTCGATCCGGGCGGTAACTACATCCGCATCGGCCAGCCGACGTCGGTCCCGGCCAAGCCGCGCGCGGAGACGGCGACGCGCCTCGAGCGAGCGCTCGTCGCGGCGATCGACCTGGCGGACTCTCGCGACGACGCCGCGGCCGCCGCGAAGGTGCTCGACTCGGCGTTCGACGCCGATCCACCGACGACGGGCACCACCGCGATCCGCGCGCTCATCCTGCGCGCCGACGTGGCGCTTCGACTCGGTGATCCAGATGGCGCGCATGCGTGGCTAAGGACAGCGCGGGCCATCCCATTGCGCCGTGGAGACCTCCGGCGGCTTGCCGATGACCTCCGGCGTGCTGACGAGCTCGAGGAGGCGCTGACCGAGCGCGCCTGAACGTGGCCGCTCCGCTGACACGTCCGCCTCTACCATTCGCGTCGTGACCGATCGCGACGGCGCGCGGCCGGCTCCGCCGCTCCCACCGCTCGTCGCCGCGGTCCTGACGTTCACCGCGGCGGCGAGCGTGCTGGTGCTGGAGATCGCCGCCGGACGGCTGCTGGCGCCGTACGTGGGCGTCTCGCTCACGACCTACACCGGGATCATCGGCGCGATCCTGGCCGGCATCGCACTGGGCGCATGGATCGGTGGACGCGCCGCGGACAGGGTCGGCCCGCTCCCGCTCCTCGGGCCGGCGTTCATCGTCGGTGGCGTCAGCGCCATCGCCGCGGTGCCGATCGTCGGCCTGATCGGCGGTATCGGGCTGGGGGAGGGGCTGGTGTCGATCCTCGTCCTCGCCACGACCGCGTTCGTGGTGCCGGCCACCATCTTGTCGGCCACGGCGCCGATGCTCGTCCGTGGCACGCTGACCGACCTCGAGACCAGCGGCTCGATCGTGGGCCGGCTCTCGGCAGTCGGGACGGTCGGGGCCATCACGGGCACGTTCCTGACGGGCTTCGTCCTGCTCGGGCTCGTCCCGACCCGGGTCCTGATCGTCGCGGTCGGTGTCGGGCTGGTCGCCATCGGGGTCGTCCTGAGCCTGTGGCTGCGGCGGATGGGACGTGGCGCGGCGTCGATCGCGCTCGCCGGCGTGCTGCTGGCCGGTGGACTCGCCGTGGCCCTGCCATCGCCGTGTGACACCGAGAGCGCCTACTACTGCATCGCGATCCAGGACGACCCCACCGACCCCGACGTTCGCGTCCTCGTGCTCGACCGCCTCACCCACGCAGCCGTGGACCTCCAGGACCCGACCGACCTCCGAGTTCGGGTACGTACGACGCTTCGCCGACGCGACGGCGCCGCTCCGGGCCGGGCTCGGGGCGTCACCCGACGTGCTGCACATCGGGGGAGGCGGGTTCACGTTCCCGCGCTACATCGAGACCATGCATCCCGATGCCCGGCAGACGGTCCTGGAGCTCGATCCCAAGGTCTACGACGTCGCGCGATCGGAGCTCGGGTACGTGCCCAGCGACCGCATCGACGTGCGCCTCGGTGACGCGCGGCAGTCGATCCGCGCGCTGCCATCGGATTCGTTCGATCTGGTGGTGGGCGACGCCTTCGGCGGCCTCGCCGTCCCGTGGCACCTCACGACCACCGAGTTCCTCGACGAGGTGGCGCGGGTGCTCCGCCCGGGCGGCGTGTACGTCGCGAACCTCATCGACTACCCGCCGCTCCGCTTCGTCCGGGCCGAGGCTGCGACGGCGGCGACGCGATTCTCGGAGGTGGCGGTCATCGCCGGCCAGCCGACGATCGAGGGCAGGGGAGGGGGCAATGTCGTGCTGGTCGCCAGCGATGCGGCGCTCGACACGACGGCCATCGAGGCTGCCGTCGCCGGCTGGGGAGAGGGAGAGTCGACGGCCGTGCTCGCCGACCCAGACGAGCTGCGGACGTTCATCGGCCCGGCCGTCCCGCTCACCGACGATCTCGCACCGGTCGATCAGCTCCTCGCGCGCTAGACCGTTCCGCGGTCCTGTCTCGGGCAGAGCGGGGCCGTATCATCGATGTCGTCGTCGCGGCTTCGGCCCGCCACGTTTCCCATCACGAGGTGCCCCGTGGCCTTGCAGCGCTTCGAGTCGTCGGTGATCGCCGATCTCCTGGATCCCGTCCGAGGCGATCACCGGCCCGTCCAAGGTCCCGTTCGAGCTCGGCGTCACGCACTACGACGAACCGCCGCCGGACCGGCTCGACGATCTCGAGGGACTCCGGACGAGCGACCGCTTTCGCGAGGCGAACGAGCTGCGCGCGTTCATCGAGGTCGAGGACGGGCGCATCGTGAACGCCGGCCATCTCGGTCGGGGCCACATCGGCGCGACGACCGTCAAGGTCGGACCGGCCGCCGTGCGGTTTCCCGCGGTCCAGCTGCCCGACATCCAGGCCGAGCCCGAGGTGGGCCCGTCGTCAGCCCGCTTCGTGCAGACGATCGGCGGACGCATGGGCCTGCCGACGCCGCGGCCGGTGCCACACAAGCCGTTCGTCCAGTTCTGGCCGTCGATCGCGTGGACGACCCTGGCCCTGACGATCAACGCCGACGGCAGCTCGAGCCACGAGGTCGTCGGCGCGAGCCCGTTCCCGCGCCACTGGATCTACGACCACGATGGTCGCCTCGTCGAGAAGTCCGGCGTCATCGACTTCGGACAGTGGTTCAACCACTCGTACGGCGACCGGACGCCGTGGGGCGACCAGGACTCGCCGGCCGTCGTCGCGGCGGTCGAATCGGCGCTCGAGCGGTCGATGTCGAGCGCGATCATGAACGACGGGACGAAGCCCGACGATCCGCACCATCGCCGAGGGCGAGGAACTCGTGCGACAGGGAGAGCCCGGCACGGAGGTGTTCCTGATCCTCGATGGGATCTTCGTGGTCGAGCGGGATGACGAGGAGATCGCCGAGATCGGACCGGGCGCCGTCGTGGGTGAGCGCGCCGGCCTGCGCGACGGCACGAGGACGGCCACGCTGCGGGCCCGCACGCCGGGTCGCGTGGCGGGGGTGCCGCCCGACGCACTCGATCCGGAAGCGCTGGCCGACCTCGGCGCGATGCACCGCCCCGGGGATTAGATGTCCTTCGATACCTTTCGTCGCTCATTCGCCGGCGAGGTCATCACGCCCGATGCCGCCGGCTACGACGATGCGAGACGCGTCTGGAACGCGATGTTCGATCGACGGCCGGCGATCATCGTCCGGCCCGCCAACGTCGACGACGTCGTGGCCGCCGTTCGCTTCGGCCGCGAGGTCGACCTCGAGATCGCGGTCCGCGGCGGCGGTCACAGCGCGGTCGGGCACTCGACGACCGACGGCGGCCTCGTCATCGACCTCGGACGGATGGACGCCGTCAGCGTCGACCCGGAGCGGCGACTCGCTCGGACCGGCGGCGGGGCGCTCCTCGGCACGCTCGACATCGCGGCGCAGGAGCATGGGCTCGTCTGCCCGGTCGGGGTCGTCGGCCACACGGGCGTCGCCGGGCTGACGCTCGGTGGCGGCGTCGGCCGGCTCCAGCGACGGTTCGGGCTGACGATCGACAGCCTTCGCTCGGTCGAGCTCGTGACCGCCGACGGGCGATGTCGTCCGGGCCAGCGCGGACGAGGAGCCGGAGCTGTTCTGGGGCCTCCGCGGTGCGGGCGCGAACTTCGGCGTCGCGACGAGCCTCGAGCTCGAGCTGCATCCGTTCTCGGGGACCCTCCACCGAGGGGTCCACGTCCACCCGGCCACCGAGATCCACGAGCTCTGGCCGATCTTCCGCGATTTCGCGGCTGCCGCGCCGGACACGATCGCGGCCATCTTCACCGTCGCCCTGGCCGAGCCGGCCGCGAACTACCCGGACGCGGTCGCCGGTCGGCCGATCGTCGTCATCTCGTACAACCACAGCGGGGCAGGGGAGGACGTCCAGCGCGACATCGCGCCGCTGCTGAAGGGTCCTGCGCCGGCGTCGGTGACGGCCACCAGCGAGCAGTACCTGATCGCCCAGCGTTCGAGCGACCTCGACCTCGCCTGGGGCTCGCGGTCGGCCATCCTCGGTGGCTACGTCGCGGACTGTTCGCCGGCGGTCCTGGACGCGTTCGTCGCGCACGTGGAGGACATCCCGGGCGACGCCAGCATCTCGGTGACGGCGATGGGCGGCGCGATCGACCGCGTCCCTGACGACGCGATGGCCTTCAGCGGCCGTCCCCACCCGTTCGACGTGAGCCCCGACACGGCCTGGTCCGACCCGGCGCTCGACGCGGCGAACATGCAGTGGGTCCGCCAGGCGATGTCGATCGTCGAGCCAGACCTCCTGCCCGGCCGCTACATCAACGAGCTGTCCGACGCCGGCCCCGAGGTGACCCAGCGCGAGCTACGGCGCGGCCAAGCTCGAGCGCCTCGCGGCCCTCAAACGAACCTGGGACCCGACCAACGTGTTCCACCTGAACCACAACGTCGCGCCCTAGAGGCGCCGATCGGCGATGCCATTGATCCGCTTCGGTCTGCTGGGCGTGCAGTCCAGCGCCGGCGCACACACGCCTGGCCAGGAGAAGGCCGTTCGGGCTCTCCGGGATGCAGGTCTGCTCGAGCGGCTCGAGACAGCGGGGTGCGACGTCACGGACTACGGCGACCTGCCGCCCGTCCGTGCTCGTCCCGACCCGGAGCACCGCCGGGCGCAGAACCTCCCGCTCGTGGTCGAAACGGCACGGTCCGTCGCTGGTCGCGTCGAAGCGATCGTGCGCGCGGGCCAGGTCCCGCTGGTCGTCGGCGGCGACTGCTCGGTCACCGTCGGCGTCGTGTCCGGCCTCGTGCGTGCCGGCCAGGATCCGAGCCTGCTGTACTTCGACGGCGGGGTCGACCTGTACGTCCCCGAGACGCAGCCCGAAGGCCACCTCGATTCGATGGGCGTCGCCCACATGATCGGCGAACCGGGTGCGGCCCCCGAGCTGAGCGGGATCGGACCGCGCGTCCCGCTGCTCGATCCCGGTCGGGTCGTGTTCTACGGCCCGTGCCTGCAGCACTCCGAAATGGTCGAGACCCGCGTGCTGGAACGGCACGGGATGCGCGCGTTCCCGCTCGATGACGTGGCTGGTCGGCCGACGGCCGCGGCCACCGAGGCGCGCGATGCCACCGAGGCCGGGGGAGGGCCGTTCCTGGTCCACTTCGACGTCGACGTTCTGGACTTCGTCGACTGCCCGATCGCCGACGTGCCGCACTACGAGCATGGCCTGACGCTGGCCGACGCGATGGCGAGCCTGGGCGTCCTGGTCGCCAGCCCGCGGTTCGCGGGTCTCGTCGTCACGGAGATCAACCCCGACCATGCCGACGCGGAAGGCGCCGCGATCGGCCGGTTCGTGACGGCGCTGGCATCGGCGATCGGCGGCGGCGTCTGACCTGCGCCGAGCACGCCCGACGCGAATATCGAACAAATCGACGCCGTCAGACGCCCTATCTATAGGGTGGTTCAAACCCTGAGGGACGAGGGTGGCATTCGACTGACGCGGGCGGGCCCCAGCCCAACGGTCGTCGTGCCACCACGAGAGGGGAGGGACGTTGATGACCGATGACCGGCACGGTTCGGGGGCGTGATCCCGCCGCTCGGCACAATGGCGCTCGGCGCCACCCAGGACGTACCGAGTTCGAGGAAACCGTCATGACACGATTCCGACCACGTTCGAGGACCAGGCGCTGGCTCTCGTCGCCGATGGCGATCGCTGTGATCGCCGCTTCGTTGCTGATCCCGGCCACATCGGTCGCCGCTCGTGAGCCGACCAATATGGTCCTCGAGTGGAACATCAATGCCGTCAACGCGATCGGCAATCCCGCAGACGCGATGACGCCCGGCCTCGGCCAGCCGCCTCCGCTCGCGCCCATCCACCTCGCGATGGTGCACGGCGCGATCTACGACGCCGTGATGGCGATCGTCGACACCCACGAGCCGTATCTGGACGGTCTCAACGCTCGGAGGTCGTCCTCCCAGGCGGCTGCCGTCGCAGCCGCGGCGCACGGGGTCCTCGTCGGCCTCACCTCTGCAGCGCCGACCGTCAAGGCCAGCGTGGACAGCCTGTATGCCACGTCCCTTGCCAAGATCCGAAACGGAACGGCCAAGAACCGTGGGATCAGGGTGGGCGCGGCCGCAGCGGCAGCGATGCTTGCGAATCGCGTGGGGGACGGACGGTTCGGCACCTCACTCTTCGCAACGGGCACTGCCCGCGGCCAATGGCGCCTCGTGCCGCCCCTCAGCAACAACGCCTTCCACTGGGTGAGCGTCGTCAAGCCGTTCACGCTGCGGAGTCCGGACCAATATCGGATCGGGCCGCCCTTCCCCCTCGGCAGTGCCGCGTACGCCAGAGAATTCAACGAGGTCAAGCGGCTCGGTGGGGCGAACTCGACCCGGACTCCCAAGCAGGCCAAGCTTGCCACCTGGGCGTCGGCCAATCCGTTCGCGATGGTCAACCGCGGACTGCGCGACATCGCGATCAAGCGCCACCTGTCGACGAGCCAGCAGGCACGGCTGTTTGTGATGACGAGCATGTCGACGGCCGACGCCTTGATCGCATGCTGGGAGAACAAGGACCACTGGCTCTTCTGGCGGCCACAGACGGCGATCCAGGAAGCAGGAACCGACGGGAATTCGGCCACCGCGCCCGATCCCAACTGGACTTCGCTGATCCCGACCCCCGGCTACCCGGATCCGCCGTCGGGATTCAACTGCTTGGTGTCCGGGGCGATGAACGCCGCTCGCGCGTACTTCGGAACCAACCGCATGCGGTTCAGTCTGACGAGCGTCGGGGCGACGCCGATCACCCGGCACTACAATCGATTCAGTGGCCCCATCGCTGACGCGATCGAGGGTCGCATCCTCGTCGGCCTGCACTTCCGTCGAGCCGACGTCCAGGGAGCATGGCTCGGCCAGAAGGTCGCGCGGTATCTCTCGACGCACTACTTCGAGCGAGACTGACCACCAAGACCACCTAGCACACACGCGAACCCCCGGCCCTCGTTGCAGGACCGGGGGTTGGTCGATCCGGATCTCGAGACCCAGGTGGCCGACCGCGTCCTGCGAGCGCATCGCCTCGCGCATGTCGAGGGCCATCAGCGCCATCACCCGGGCGTGGTCCGCGCGCGGCGTCGGCACGCCCGCGGCGACCATGTAGGCAGTCGCCGATCGTCTTGATCTTCTCGACCTCGTAGCGCTCGGCGAGGAGGTCGAAGTGCGTGAACAGGTGGTCGAGGATGCCGACGACCTCGGCCGGCTGCAGGCGGTCCGACAGCGGCGTGAAGTCGACGACGTCGGCGAACAGGATCGAGGCCGCGGCGAACTGGTCCGCGATCGTGGCCGGCGTCGGCCTTGAGCCGGTCGGCGATCGAGCGAGGCAGGATGTTCAGCAGCAGGTTCTCGGCCGGTCCTGCTCGACGCGCAGCGCCGCGAGCGCCTCCTCGCGCTGGCGGACGAACTGCGCGAGGAGCCCGAACACGACCGCGCCGGCGACGGTCACGTTGAGCGCGATCATCGTGCGTCGCGAACCAGGCCGGCAAGGCCGGCCCGCCGCCGGCCAGCTCGCCCACGATCCCGGAGACGAGGAACACCGCGACGAAGGCGACGAACCAGCGCACCCCGGCGCGCGCGCCGTTGAACACGAGGGCGCCGAGCGGGGCCAGGATGCCCCACAGGCCGACGGCGCCCGACGCCGACGAAGCCGCCGACGAACGCCATCGAGATCGTCGGGGCGAGCAGGATGTCGAGCAGCTCGACCCGGAGGAACCGACTCCGTGTCGCGGGTGCGCGAGAAGATCGCGATCGCCGCGATCGAGATGAGCGAGGTACAGCCAGGCGATGAGGCCCGCCATGGCGCCGAGGGCGAGGTAGATCGCGCCCCAGACGAGCGAGATCGGGAGGACGTCCTGGCAACGTTCGGCAACGCCGGGGAGTGACGCCGAGCTCGGGGCACCGTGATGCGCGTACTCTGGCGGCATGGCGCACGTGATCGACTACATCGAACTGGCCGTCGACGACCTCGAAGAAGCGAAGGCCTTCTACGCGAAGGCGCTCGGATGGACGTTCAACGACTACGGCCCTGAATACGCGGGGATCAAGCATCCGACGACCCCGGCGGGGAATTCGGCGGGCTCGCGCGACGAGCCGTCGCATCGCGCGGCGAGGGGGTCTTGGCGCTGATGCGCTCGGACGAGCGCCGACGACGACCCTGGCGAGCGTCGCTGGATGCGGGAGGTCGGATCCAGGCGGCGATGCACGACTATCCGGGCGGACGGCGGTTCACCTTCGCGGACCCGTCGGGAAACATCCTCGGGGTCTACGAGCCCTCGGAGTAGGTGCCCGCCGTCGCCTGAGTCAGGCGCAATCAGGTCACGGCGTCAGGCGCCTCCATCCGCTCGAGGAGCGCCAGCGTCGTCTGCCAGCTGCGGATCGTCATCGACTTGTACGCCGGCGTCCCGACGATCTTGCCGAGTCGGCTCTTCGTCCGTTGGGCGCTCAGCCGCTGCGAGTAGATCACGCCGGTTCCCGGCCACACTTCGTCGACTCCGGGCCGCGGGTCGAAGACCTTCATCGCCGTCGGCGCATCGATCCCCATGAGGAAGACCGCGTCGCTGTGGTACGTGTCCGGATGGTCGCCGAAGCCCTTCGGCCGCTTCCGGACCACGGCGCGAAGCTGGGCCAGCGTCAGGACCAGCACCGCGATCAGCTCGCTATCGAGCTTGAAGGTCTTGGGCAGCGCTTCCTCGAGCTCTCGCTTGATCGCGGCCGCGCTGCGGTCGGAGCTCAGGATCACGTTGCCGCTGGCGATGTAGGTGGAGACCTTCGTGTGGCCGTGCGATTCGAGGAGCTCGCGCAGGGCCGCCATCGGCACCTTGTTCCGGCCGCCGACGTTGATGCCGCGCAGGAGGACGAGGTATCGGGTCAAGCCGGGCTCATCGTTTCCCGAAGCCGGGGAGGGCCGTGGCCTGTTCCATCCACGACGCCACCTGGCGTTCGTCGATGTCGTCCACTGATTCGAGGTCCACGCCGCGCGTCTCCTTGCCCATCCCGATCGGCGTGACTGGCGGTACGGGCGTGAGTGACGTTCCGCGCCCGAACGCGAGCTTGACGTGGCCGGCGAAGCCGCCGCACGAGAAGCACCAGCCGTCGCCTACGCCATACCACGCCATGCCCCATTTCACGGAGCGCTGCAGGCCCGGCAGCGTCGCGGCAGCCAGGGCATCGACGCGTTCGGCGATGGAGCGTTGCGGCTGCGGCAGGCTGCTGATGTAGGCAAAGACCGGCTTGTCGCCGAGCGCGGCCTTCGCGGGGCTTGCCCGGCCCGTCATGGCGACCGGCAGCGTCGTGAGGACCTCGCCTTGCGCGGCCGGTTGGTTGGTGGGCTTGCGCGACTGCGTCATCTACCCCTCCGCTAGCTGCTCCACGACGGGGGCGATGTCGCGGAGGCTCGGCTCGTCGAACCAGCCGACCAGGTACGAGTTGATGCCCCAGCGCTGCCGTGTCCGGACGAGCTTGTCGACCAGATCGGGGACCGTGCCGATCAACGAGTACGGCGATTCGAGGACATCCTGCGGGCTGATCGGGACGCCGGTCCAGTCGCTGAGCTGGCGGGCCACCTCGGCGGCAGCCTTGAGGGGCGCGTCCGTGACCGTGATGTCACCGACCAGCCGGAGGACGCTGAGGTCGAGGTGCTCGATCCGGTCGCCGGCCTCGTCCCGGACCCAGCCGACTCGGACATCCGTCCGCGACTCGAAGGCATCCAGGATGGCCTCCCCACGCTGGCGCAGGTCGAGCCCGACGATGTCGGCCTCTCGAGCCGCCAGCCGGAGGACGCGCTCCCTCGTCCCGCCGATGAGGAACGGCGGGTGCGGCCGCTGGACCGGCTTCGGCTGGCCGTCCATCGCGGTGATCGAGTAGTACCGGCCGGCGTGACTGAAGGAGCCGTCGCCGAACAGCCCGCGAAGGATCGCGATGGCCTCGGCCAGCCGCTCGATCCTGATCCCTGGCGCGATCATAGGTGAGGCCGGCCGCGCGGTATTCGGGCTCGTTCCAGCCCGCTCCGATGCCGACTTCCGTGCGCCCGCCGCTCAGGATGTCCAGGCTGGCCAGCTCCTGGGCGAGGACGGCCGGGTGGCGCAGATCGTTGTTGAGCACGAGCGGACAGAGCCGGAGGCGCTCGGTCGCCATGGCGACGGCCGTAAGGAGCGGGATCGGTGCGTGTTGCGGCGCGAGATGGTCGTGGACGCAGATGTGGCTGCAGCCGATCCCCTCGGCCCAACGGGCTTGCTCGGCGAGCGTCCGGGCGTCGACGAGCTCGCGGGATCCGATCATGAACCGAAACGGCCTCACGTCGGCCATGATGCCGCGCGGCACGGGTCCGCGTCGGCGAGGACGGTGGGAAAGTACCGCCGGTGCCACGCGAAACCTGCGACTGACCTGTCGATACCAGACATAACTACCATTATCGGAAGTAGTTGGACGAACCGGCCGATGGTCATGCGTAGCACGGTCAACGCTCGCCGAACCCCTCCAGGGCGTGGGCGGCCCGTTCGGCAAGATCCGGCTGACCGCTCCTGAATAGCGGCAGCACGACCTCGGCGGTCTGATGCCGGGCGACGACGAGCTCGACGCCCTCGCGGATGAGCTCGGCCTCGCTTCGCCCAGTCGAATGGGCCGTCCGTTCGAGCGCGCGCTTCTGGCCCTCGGTCAGAAAGACCGTCGTCTTCTTCATGCCATACACGATGCCATGTTCCCGCAACGGCGCTCGGCGACCGCATACTCGACAGCGTGGCTGACCGACCGTCCCTCCCGCCGCGCTGGTTCATCCGCTCCGCATGGACGCTCCACCGCGGCGTCTACCGAGTCAGCGGCGGCCGGATCGGGCTCCGCAATGCCGATGGAGCCGGCGCGGGCATGCTGCGCCTGCGGACGATCGGGCGGCGGTCAGGCGAGGAACGCGTCGCGATCGTGAGCTACATCGAGGACGGCCCGAACCTCGTCACGATGGCGATGAACGGCTGGGGCGATCCCGAGCCCGCCTGGTGGCTCAACCTGCAGGCGCGACCGGACGCCACCGTCGACCTGGCCGACGGCCCGCGCGCCATCCGGGCTCGGGCGGCCGACCCCGACGAGCGCGAGCGCCTCTGGCCGAGGCTCAGGGGCCCGTTCGGGAACATCGACGACTACGCCGCGCTGCGCTCGCGCGAGACCGCCGTCGTCATCCTCGAGCCGGCCTCCGAGCCGACATAGCCGGCTCCTGGCCTACCCGCCGGCTGCCGCGTCGTCGGCGGCCAGGCGGTCCGCCGCGACCTCCGCGGCCAGCACCCTGCTGCGCGGCTGGCCGGTCAACGCCTCGAGGAAGGGCTCGCGGCTGATCGTCAGGAGGTCCGACGGCTCGATCGCGCGCACCGTGGCCGTGCGCGGGACGTCGCGCAGCAGGGCGATCTCGCCGAACCCCTCCCCCGGCCCGAGCTCGCCGGCCGGGCGGCCAGCCACGGTCACCGCGACCCGCCCGGCGACGATGACATAGAAGCGGTCGCCCCCGTCACCCTCGACGACGACCGGCGTGCCAGTCTCGACCTGCACGTGCTCGGCCGTCGCAGCCAGCCGCTCGATGACTGGCCCCGACAGCGGCGCGAACATCTGGACGGTGCGCAGGGTCGCGAGATCGGCCAGGAACGCCGGGTCCACCCGGTCGGCGCGCAGCAGCGTCGGCGTCGCCAGCAGCACGACCAGCCCGAGCGCGACGCCGAGGATGATCAGCGCGCCCGACGGGCCGGCGGCGACCACCAGTACGGGTACGAGCAGGCCGCCGAGCGCCTCGGCTCCGGTCTGGAGCGACTCCGCCACCCCGAACACGCGGGTCATGACGTCGTCGCCGGCGAGTCGCTGGACGAGCGTCGTGGCGGCCACGTACGCGAACGACCAGCCGATCCCGGTCGCCACGATGGCGACGGCGACCGGCAGCGGGTCGCTCGAGAGGCCGACCGCCGCGACGGCCACCGCGAAACCGATCGTCGCCAGCAGGACCGGGACGCCGAGCCGCTCGCGCCCGACGAGCGAGGTCGCCGCCGCCGACCCGACCAACGCCCCGAAGCCACCCACCGCGGTCAGGTAGCCCGCCCCGTCCTGGTCGAGCCCGAGGACGTCGATCGCGACGACGATGACGAGCACGCTGAACGTGCCCAGGACGCCGATCGTCACGGCTTGCAACGCGAACAGCACGCTCAGCCGGCGGTCGCCGAGGACCGCCGCGGCGCCGGCCGCCAGGTCGCGACCGAACGAGCTCAACAGCGTCGACGCGCCACGATCCGCCGAAGCGACCGGCTCGGTCGCGAGGCGCCGTGCCCGCCGTGCGATCGGTATGAGCAGCACACCCGCCACGACCATCGCGACGGCCGACAGACCGAGCACGAGCGAGGCGCCACCGATGCCGAGCAGGAGCCCGGCCAGCAGCGACCCGACCAGCGCGCCGGCGCCCTCGACCAGGCCCGATGCCACGTTCGCGGCGGTGAGCTCGTCGGGCGAGCCCGCGACCTCCGGCAGCAGCGATGCGAGCAGCGGGCGCACGAACGCGACCAGTCCCATCGTCACCACGCCGAGGGCGAAGCCGAGCAGCGTCGCCCCGGCCAGGAAGGCGAGCGCGGTGCCGGCCAATGCGACGGCCTGCGCGACGTACGACCCGAGCAACACCCGCGACCGCGGCCAGCGGTCGCCGAGGATGGACGCCGCCGGCGCCACGACGATCGCCGGCACCCCGACGGCAAAGCCGACGATGCCCGCCTCGACCGCTCCACCGTGGTCGAACGCGACGACGATGAGCGCCAGCCAGGCCGCCCACTCGACGACCGTCGCGATCAGGAAACCGCCCTCGATCCTGCGGATCGGGGCGTTGCGGACGACGGTGGCGAGCGCTCCCCCGACCCGTCCGCCCGTCACGCCCGACCCGTCAAGGGACGACGGTGAGCACCGCCATCGGTGGCACGCGGCCGGTCGCCGGGTCGCGCTCCGGGGCGCCTCCGACGATGGCGTAGTCACCGGTTGACAGGACGACCTTCATCACGTTCCCACAATGGCCCATCTTGCCCCGCTCCGCGGCGTCCTGCTCCGGCGAGCAGCCGCCGGCGTCGATCGCCTCAGCGTAGGTATGGAAGGTGTCGCCCGTCCGCAGCCGGTCGAGATCGGCGGCGGTCAGCGGTCCGGGCGTGGCAGCTTCGCTGTCCTGACGGGCGACGAACGCCATCGATCCGTCGGGAGGATCATCGATCACAAGGTAGACGTCGCCGGGACGGACGACAGCCGGCTGTAGCGTCACCGCGTCATCGGTGATCACGACATGGACGACCTGCGCCCCGTCGGGGATCGCCGTGGCGTGATGGTCACAACCCGCCAGGGCGAGGGCGGCGACCAGTCCGAAAGCACGTACCAGCGTTCGCATGAGCCGATCCGCGGCTCAGGATAGCGGGCGGCTGTCTCAGCCCCGCTTCCCCTCCCCTGTCCTGATCACATCGATGTCAGACCGCGGAGCCAGTTCGGCAGGCCAGGGCGAAGTACAGCGGGATGTCGAGCCCGATGTGGACCGCGATCGGGATGAGCAGCGAGCGGGTCCGGATCGTGATCACGCCGGCGAGCAGGCCGCCGAGGCCCATGGCCAGCATGAGCGGCAGCTGGAGGGCGACGACGTCGGTCCCCGAGTGGGCGAGACCGAACACGATGGCCTGGCCGGCCACCGCCGGCCCGATGCCGATCACTCGCCCCGCCCAGCCCATCAGCGCGCCGCGGTAGATGACCTCCTCCATCACGCCGTTCGACGCGGCGAACACGAGGGCCGGCACGATCGCCCCGGCGACGAACAGGTAGGACACGTCGCCGAAGAACGGCCGGGCGAGGTACGGTCCGAGGACCAGCGCGAGCGGTCCCGACACCACGAAGCCGGCCAGCGCCCAGCGCGCGCCAACGCCGCGCCGGCCAGCGGAGGTACAGCGACGACGGCGTCGCGTGGAGCACGAGCGCGACGATCGCGAGCGACACGAGCACGACCACGGCCTCGACCAGGCGCCACGTCGCGACCGGCGATGCCGGGTCCGCGCACGACCCGGCGACCTGCGGTGCCGGCAGCGTGCCCCATACCAGGCTGACGGCCACCGGCAGCGACCCGGCCCACGTCCAGCGGACCGGGGCCGACCGTCGCACCCCGATCGCCGTGCCGACCGCCAGGAGCAGCAGCACGACCGGTCGGAGGACGGGGCTCGCCGCGGCGAGTCGCCAGCAGCGCGATCGGGACGATCGAGCGCAGGAAGTCCTTCTGATCGGATGGAAGGAACCGGCGCGCTCCGGTCACCGCGTCAGGCGTTGCTGCCGGTGACGATGACGAGCGCCGGGCCGTCGGGCACCGCGCCCGCCAGCAGCCCCGCCCAAGAGGCGGCCGCCGCGCCCTCGACCGTGATGCCGAGCGCGTCGGTCAGCTCGGCCTGGGCCGCGTGCAGCGCGCTCTCCGGAACCGTCTGCATGGCATCGACCCGACCGGCCATCAGCTCGACGGCACGGGGCACGGCGATGCGCGACGCGATGCCGTCCGCGTACGTCGCGGCCGCCTCCGTGTCGATCGGCCGGCCCGTCGCGAACGAGCGGGTCATCGCATCGGCACCCTCGGCCTGGACGCCGACCACCCGCGTGCCGGGCGAGGCATGCCGCAGCCACGAGCCCGACACCGTTGATGAGAGCCCCGTTGCCGACCGGGACCGAGGCCACCGCCAGCGCGGGCAGATCGCCCGCCTCGATCGCGTCAGCGACCTCGAGCGCGAGCGTCGCGGCGCCCGTCGAGATGCGCGGGTCGTCACCGTCGACGAGCAGCTCGGCTGCGTGCTCGGTCGCGTACGCCTCCGACGCCGTCCGGGCGTCGTCGAAGTCCTCGCCGGACTCGATGACGGTCGCCCCGAGGGCCCGCATCCGCGCGATCTTGGCACGGTTCGCGTTCCGCGACGTGAACACGACGGCCGGTACGCCGAGCGCCCGAGCCGCGTAGGCGACGCCCTGCCCGAAGTTGCCGGCCGACGCCACGACGACTGGCCGCTCGGGGCCGATCCTCCCCTCCCCCGCCAGCCCGTGGACCGCGACCCACGTCCCGCGTCCCTTGAACGAGCGGATCGGGTTCACGGTCTCGACCTTGACCACGACCGGCACGCCGAGCCGGGCGGTCAGGCCATCGTGGACGAACTGCGGTGAGTCGGTGAAGACCGGGTCGATGGCCTCCGCCGCGGCGCGGATCGCCTCGACCGTGAGCTCGGGAGCGGCGACGATCCGGGCTTCGCGCATCGCGCGATGATGCCACGCGAATCGATCAGTCCGGCAGCGTGGGGAGTAACGGCTCGAGGTACGGCGCCAGGGCCCGGGCGAACACCGTCGTCATGTGATGGGCGTCGCGATAGATGAGCACACGCCCGATGAACGCCGGGCATGGCGTCGTCGGGCACAACCACGGCGTCGGGTCGATGAACGTGGCACCAAGGTCCGCGGTCACCCGGCGCTCAGTGGCGATCCGGTCGCGACCGATCGCCCGTGAGACCGGCGTCGCGCATGCGAGCGCGTCGTCCGGGTGGTCGGACAGGCAGACCGGCGCGTCACCGTGCGGGCGAGGTGTGTCACCGATCACGACGACGTGCTCGGCGAGTCGATCGAGCTCGCGGATCGTGCGGCCGAGCGCGGCGCCCCACAGGTCCTCGTGCTCGGCCGCGTCGACCGGCCGGCCCTCGACCCAAAACTCGCCGGTCCGGCTGTCCGAGACGACGACCAGGTCCGGGCGCTCCTGCGCTATGCGCTCCAGGACTGCGGCGCGCCACGCCGAACACTCCGCGTACTCACGCTTGAGCCCGGTGTTATAGACCGGCATATCAGCGACGGGGCAGGCCGACTTGGTCATCGAGACCAGCCGCCAGCCACGCTCGTCGGCGAGTCGCTCGAACGTCGGGAACCAGTGGGCCGCATGCGAGTCGCCGATCAGAACCACCGTCGTGGACGACCGTGCGGCGCCGTACACGCAGTCGCCCGGCCGGGTCTCGAGCCAGTCGAGGTGACACGCGTCGGCGTATATGGCCGGGATGTCGTCGCGGACCGCGCCGAGCGCCGGGACGAGATCGACCGGCACGGGGCCGCCCGCTGTGGCGGCGAGCGTCGGGCGAGGCGTGACGGTCGGGGTCGCGGTGAGCGACGGCATGGTCGTCGCGACCGGCCGGCTCGGATCCGGCACCGGGCTCGGCAGGTCGAGCTCGACGGCGCCGACCGTCGCCGACCGCGACCGGTGGCGACGCGATTCGCCCGAGCCCGATCGACGCCCCCGCCACGACGAGGCTCAGCGCACCGAGTGCGGCCAGTGATCTCGACGGACGGGCACGGACCAGCGAGCCGTGGCGGATCGGGTCCTCGATCCAGCGCCGGCTTGCTTCGGCAAGGACGAACGTAAGCGCGATGAGCCCCAGCCGGGCCGGCCACGGCAGGGCCGCGCCGACCGCGGCCGCGGGCAGCACCAGAAGGGGCCAGTGCCACAGGTACAGCGAGTACGAGATGCCGCCGACCCAGCGCATCGGGCGGACCGCCAACAGGCGCGACAGCCGGGTTGCCGGGCTGCGCGCAGCCCGCCGAGCGATCACCAGCGCGGCCCCGCACGACCGGGACGAGGGCGGCCGTCCCGGGAATGGCGTCCCGAGGTCGAACGATGACGGCCCCGAGCCCGATGAGCAGCAGGCCGAGCGACGACCGCGCCGAGCGCCGCGGCCGTCGGCAGTCGCGCCACCCGGGCGGCCCCGAGCGCCAGTCATCGCCCCGACCGCCAGCTCCCAGGCTCGCGCCGGGAGCAGGAAGAACGCGAACGGCGCGTCGGTCGACGTCCAGGCGATGCCGATCGCCGAGCGAGACGACGGCGACGATCGCCGACGGCCAGCGCGATCGCGCCGCAGGTCCGACGCCCCGCGCGGCGACGAGCAGGAGGAACGCCGGCCACACCAGGTAGAACTGCTCCTCGACGCCGAGCGACCAGAAGTGCAGGAGCGGCGACGGGGCCAGCTCTGCCTGGAGGTAGTCGGTCGCCTGCGGCGGCGAAGCGGATGTTGCTCACGTACAGCGCGGCCGCGGCGCCATCGCGCGCGACGCCATCGACCAAGCGCAGCGGCGGCAGGACGATCGCGGAGGCGACCACCGTGACCGCGATGACGACCAGCGCCGCCGGCAGCAGGCGGCGCGCTCGCCGCGCGTAGAACGCCGGCAGGTCGACCCGTCCGGTCGACCGCAGCTCGCGCACGATGAGACCGGTGATGAGGAAGCCGGAGACGACGTAGAAGACGTCGACGCCGATGTAGCCGCCCGTCAGCGGCGGCACGCGGGCGTGGAAGGCGAGCACGAGGAGGACCGCGACGGCGCGCAGGCCCTCGATGTCCGGGCGGAACGCCGCGCGTTCGTCCGTGGGCTGGGCGATGACACTATCAGGAATGATACGCGCCGGAGGCCACGACCGGGCCCGCGGACATGCAAACGCCCGAAGGAACCGCCGGTCCGTAGTCTTCAGGATCGATGCAGAACACCGACCCCGCTACTTTCGGTCCAGGGCCCCTTCGGGCAACGACTACGGTAGCCCGCCGCTCCCGGTCGTGGGAAGCGGCTTATCCACGAGATTCGCGAAATCCCGGCCCATCAGCCCGAGTCTGTCCACCGCTCATCCACGACGAGGCGACGGCGTCGGGCACGTCCAGGGCACAACGAAACGCCCGAAGGAACCTCGGTCACTAGACGCTCCGATCAATGTAAACACCGACCAGATCGCTAGATGTCCGTGGCCCCTTCGGGCAGGACGAACACTACGGGCCTCGGCATCGCGGCGGCAAGGGACTTATCCACGAGTTTCATCGCAGATGCGTGGCTCCTCGAAGCGTTTTCCACACGCTTCCCACACTCACGCCTCGAGCGGCCAGACGACCTCCTCGCCGACGATCGGCCGGCCGTCGTCATGGACGGTCAGCCGACGTTCCTCACTCCCCGCCGCGTCGCGCAGGTGCCACGTCCGGTCGGCCACCCGCTCGAACGACCAGCGCACCGGTCGCGGCTCGAGCTCGTCGTCGATCCGCAGCACGTCCAGCGTCGAGCGCGCCCCGACCATCGACCGCGGGCCCAGCCGTCGAAGCGTGATCGCCGCGGACGCCGGGGAATCGAGGATGAGCACTTCTTGCTCGGGACTCCAGGCGAAGGCGAGGTGGCGCACGCCGTCCGGACCCACGACGTTGCCGTGGATCGCCGACTCGTCTGGCTCCGGGTGCAGCGTCAACAGGCCCGCCGCCGTCGTCATCTCGAGGCGTGTCGGGCGGCCGGATCGCGACACCTCGAGCAGCACGGCACGGACCAGCCGGCCGTCGCGCACCAGGGATTCGCGCCAGCGGGTGCCGCGGGTGCCCTCGGCCTCGGTCCAGGTCAGCCGGTCGCCGTCCTCGGTCGTCGCGTGTCCGCCGCGCCGGACCGGGGTCATCCGCTCCCCCGTCAGCCGGCTGCGCGGCGCTCCGCGACCGGGACGCGGTCCTCGTCGTCCTCGACCGCGTCGGCCCAGCGTCCGGCGGCGGCCTCGAGCTCGCCTGCCAGCGACGGCGCGACTCGCCCACGGATGTGCACGTCGCGCTCGCGGTACTCGATGTCGACGGTCGCCCGCTCGCGGACCCGGGCGAGCAGCTCGCCGGCCGTGTACGGCAATGCGACGTCGACGTCGACCCACAACGATGCCAGCACGGCCGCGATCTCCGCCCGCAGCGTGTCCATGCCATAGCCGGTCAGCGCCGACACGAACACCGCGCCCGCGATCGATGGTGCGGGGGCCGACCCGTTCGACGCCACGCGCTCGACGAGGTCCGCCTTGTTGAACACGACCAGCCGAGGCTTGTCGCCGGCACCCAGCTCGTCGAGCACGGTCTGGACGGTCGCGCGGTGCTCTTCGGCATGCGCATCGGAGGCGTCGATCACCTCGAGCAGCACGTCCGCGCGGTTGACCTCCTCGAGCGTCGCCCGGAAGGCGTCGACCAGCTGGTGCGGCAGCTTGTGGATGAACCCGACGGTGTCGGTGACGATCGCCGTCTGGCCGTCGCCGAGCTTGACCTGGCGGCTGGTCGGGTCGAGCGTCGCGAACAGCTTGTCCTCGGCCCGAGCCACCTCCGAGCCGACCAGCGTGTTGAGCAGCGTCGACTTGCCGGCGTTCGTGTAGCCGACGATGCCGACGGTCGGCCACAGTCGACGGTCCCGGCCGCGCGCCGCCGTCGCGCGTTGCTGGCGGACCTGCTCGACCCGCTCCTTCATCTTGGCGATGCGCGTGCGGATGATCCGCCGGTCGGTCTCGAGCTGGCTCTCGCCGGGTCCGCGCGATCCGATGCCACCCTGCGTTCGAGACAGGTGGGTCCACAGCTTGGTCAGGCGGGGCAGCTGGTATTCGAGCTGGGCCAGCTCGACCTGCAGGCGACCCTCGTGGGTCTGGGCGTGCAACGCGAAGATGTCGAGGATCAGCCGGCTCCGGTCGATGACCTTGACACGGAGCAGCTCCTCGAGCGCCCGCTGCTGGGCGGGCGACAGCTCGTCGTCGGCGATGAGCACGTCGAAGCCGGTCTCGCGCCTGGCCGAGCCGAGCTCCTCCGCCTTGCCCTTGCCGACGTACCAGTTCGGGTCGACATGGCGCCGGTTCTGCCATTCCGCGCCGACGACGTCCGCGCCGGCGGTCGTGGCGAGGTTCGCGAGCTCGGCGAGCGACTCCTGGGCGGTCCAGCCGTCCTCGGCGCCGGTGTCGACGGCGACGAGGAACGCCTTCTCGGTCGGTGGTTCGAGGTCGATGAGGGGTCGGGTCATGGACGGCCAAGGATAGCGCGGGTCACCGCGAGGGCCGTCGGCAGGGGGTCGTCGTCCGTGGCGTCGAGCCAGGTGACGTCGGGCTCGGCGCGGAACCACGTCCGCTGGCGCTTCGCGAACGCGACGTTGCGGCGGGCGTCGGCCTCGACCGCCGCATCGACGGGTGATCGAGCCGTCGGCGACGGCCCAGGCCTCGCGGTAGCCGATCGCGGAGAACGCGGGGAGCTCCGGGTCGAAGCGCCCCCGCAGGGCGACGGCCTCGTCGACCAGGCCGGCGTCGAACTGGGCGCGTGCCCGGGCGCCGATGCGACGATCGTGCTCGGCACGGGTCGACATCCAGCCCGATCCACGCCACCGGACCCGGGTAGCCGGTCGGCCGCGGACGCGGGCCGTCGCCGCGGAGCTCGGCGATCTCGAGCGCGCGGATCACCCGCCGCGGGTTGGCGAGATGGACCTCGGCGGCGAGTGCCGGCGCCACGGCCTGCAGCCGCGCCGCGAGGGGCTCGAGGCCCTCCGACGCGAGCTCGCCTTCGAGTCGCGCGCGGACGGCCGGGTCGTCGGGCAGCGCGTCGAGATCGAGGCCACGGGCTACGGCACGCAGGTAGAGCCCGGTCCCGCCGACGAGCAGCGCGACGCCGTCCCGCGCGGCGACGTCGTCGAGGACCGCGCTCGCGTGGTCGACGATAGTCGGCCAGCGCGAAACGCTGGTCTGGTTCGACCAGGTCGAGCCCGGCGTGCGGGACCCTCGCCCGCTCCTCGGCGGTCACCTTGGCCGTGCCGATGTCGAGCCCGCGGTAGACCTGCCGCGAGTCGGCCGAGATGACGGTCGCGGGACGTCCATCCGCGATCAACGCCTCGGCGAGGCGGATGCCCAGCTCGGTCTTGCCGGTCGCGGTCGGGCCGGCGACGACGATGAGCGGCGGGGCGCTGGCCATCGCCGCATACTGGCACGGCCGATGCCGTTCCCGCACGTGTTCGAGCCGCTGACGCTGCGCCACCGGACGCTGACGAGCCGGATCACCTTCGGGGCGCACACCGCGAACATGGCCGAGGGCGGTCTGCCCGGCGAGCGGCACCTCGGCTACTACCGCGAGCGCGCCCTGGGTGGCGCCGGCATGATCGTCGTGGAGCCGGTGCCGGTCCATCGGACGGCGGTGCTGACCCGGGGCAACTTCCGTCCCGGCGACGACGCGGTCGTCCCCCACTTCCGGCGCCTCACCGACGCCTGCCGCGACGCCAACCCGGACGTCGTGATGATCCAGCAGCTGTACCACGTGGGCCAGCACGGCGACGCGGACAACTCGTTCGCCCCGAACTGGTCGCCGTCCGGGCCTGCCGTCCTACCACGACGCCGACGGCAGCCACGCGATGACCGCGACGGAGATCGACGAGGCCATCGACGGCTTCGTGACGGCCGCCCGGCGGGCACAGGAGGCCGGCTTCGACGGGATCGAGGTGTTCGCGGCCTATCACGCGCTCGTCGACCAGTTCTGGACACCCTGGTCGAACCGTCGCACCGATGCGTGGGGCGGGTCGCTCGAGGCCCGGATGCGGTTCTCGTGCACGATCCTCGAGTCGATCCGCCGTGACTGCGGCGACGACTTCATCGTCGGGCTCGCGGTGAGCGCCGATCCCCGGTCGGACGCCACGCTGACGATCGATGAGCTGGCCGAGATCGTGGCGTGGCACGACCAGCGCCGGCTGATGGACTACGTCACGTGCGGGACCGGCTCGTACTTCGACTTCTACCCGATCATCCCGGTGTCGCTGTACGAGCAACAGCTGGGCGTCCCGTTCGCCGCGGCCCTCAAGCGCGTCGTCACGAACGCGGCCGTCCAGGCCGAGAGCCACATCCGGACGCCGGCCGCGGCCGAGGAGGTGCTCGCCGCCGGACAGGCCGACCTCGTCAGCATCGTGCGCGGCCAGATCGCCGACCCGCACCTCGTCGCGAAGGCCCGTGCCGACCGCGCCGACGAGGTCCGGCCGTGCATCTCGTGCAACCAGCTGTGCTGGGGCCGTCGGTCGCGCGACTACTGGATCTCGTGCCTCGTCAATCCGTCGGCCGGCCGCGAGTCGACCTGGGGCGGCGACCGGTTCACGCCGACCGCGGTGCCGCGCTCGGTACTGGTCGTGGGTGGCGGTCCGGCCGGTCTCGAGGCCGCCCGGGTCGCTGCCGAGCGAGGGCATCGCGTGACGCTGATGGAGCGCGAGGGGACGATCGGCGGACAGTTCCAGCTCGCCGCACGCCAGCCATCACGCGGTCCAGATCGGCCAGCTCCTGGGCTGGTACCAGGGTCGACTCGACGGCCCTTGGCGTGGACGTCCGGCTGGGATCCGAGGCCACGGCCGACGACGTCGCCGCGGCCGGTGCTGACCAGGTGATCCTGGCGACCGGCTCGCGACCGCCGGGCACCGGCTTCCAGCGAGCGCGTGCCGCTGGTCGAGACGCTGCCCGGCGCCGACCGCGACGATGCCGTGTCCGTCCAGGCCGTGCTTCGCGGATCGGCACGCCCGGGCGGACGCATCCTCGTGCTCGACGACGTCAACGACTGGCGTGGCCTCGGCACGGCGCTGTTCCTCGTCGAGGCGGGCCACGAGGTCACGATCGTGACGTCGGCGCCGGTCGTCGGCGGCGGCCTGTTCCACAGCGCCGCCGACGGGCCGCTGCGCCAGCGCTTCGCCGCGGGCGGCGGTCGCATGCGCCCGAGCACGATCGTGCTCGGCTGGGACGGGGCCACCGTCGCCCTGCGATCGACGCTCGACGGCGCGGAGGAGGCGCTGGCCGCCGACACGCTGGTCATCGCCGAGACGCCGGTCGCCGAGACGGCGCTCGCGTCGGCCCTGACCGGCCGCGGCATCGCGTTCGAGGCGATCGGCGACTGCGTCGCGCCGCGTCGTGCCAGCCTGGCGATCTACGAGGGCCGCGAACTCGCCCTGCGGCTGTGAACGACGCGTACCATGGCGTGACGATGGCGACGCAGGAGATCGACCGGACGACGCCCGCGCGACGCGGACGCACCGCGCGCCAGGCGGCCCGGCTGGCGCGGGCGATGGAGACGCTCCCGTACCTGACCCGGGCGCTGCCGCCGGTCGAGGTCATCTCGACCGCCGGGCTCGAGGCCATCGAGCACAACGCCGACACGCTCCTCCAGGAGGTCGGCATCGAGATCGTCAACTTCCCCGAGGCTGTCGAGATCTTCCGGGGGGCGGGCGCCGACGTGCAGGGGACGCGCGTCCGCTTCGAGCGCGGGATGTGCCGGCGGATCGTCCAGGCGAGCGCGCCGCGCAGCTTCACCCAGACCGCGCGCAACGCGGCGCGCAGCGTGGTCATCGGCGATCCGCACATGGTCCTCGTGCCGACGTACGGGTCGCCGTTCGTCCACGACCTCGACGATGGTCGGCGCTACGCCACGATCGAGGACTTCCGCAACTTCGTGAAGTTGACCTACACGAGCACGACGCTCCACCACGGTGGCGGCACGCTGTGCGAGCCCACGGACTTGCCGGTCAACAAGCGCCACTTCGAGATGGTCTACAGCCACATCCGCTACTCGGACCGGGCGTTCATGGGCTCGGTCACGCATCCGAGCCGCGCCCAGGACTCGGTCGACATGGCGAAGATCGTGTTCGGCGCCGACACGCTCGAGCGCGAGCACGTGATCATGGGCCTGGCCAACGCCAACTCGCCGATGTCGTGGGACTTCAACATGCTCGGGCTCGGCGAAGGTCTACGCCGAGAACAACCAGATCATGCTCATCACCCCGTTCATCCTGGGCGGGGCGATGGCGCCGGTGACGGTCGCGGCCGACGCCACCCAGACCCTCGCCGAGGCGCTGGCCGGGATGGCCTTCTGCCAGATCGTGCGGCCGGGAGCACCGGTGATCTTCGGCTCGTTCGCGTCGTCGATGTCGATGCAGACCGGGGCACCGACGTTCGGTACGCCCGAGCCGCAGCTCGTGCTGTTCGTGCTCGCCGCGCTGGCGCGACGGCTGGGCGTCCCGTTCCGCAGCGGCGGCAACTTCACGGCGTCGAAGGTCCCCGACTACCAGGCCGCCTACGAGAGCGCGATCAGCTTCATGACCACGATGCAGGCCGGCGTGAACTTCAACCTGCACACCGCGGGCTGGCTGGAGGGCGGGCTGGCGATCGGCTACGAGAAGTTCATGCTCGACGAGGACCAGGCGTCGATGGCCGCGGCATACATCGGCGGGGTCGACCTGACCGACAACGGCCTCGCGCTCGACGCGATGCTCGCCGGCGGCCCCGGCCAGCACTTCCTGGGCTCACCGCACACGCTGGCCAACTTCGAGAACGCCTTCTGGCGCTCCGAGCTGTCCGACAACAACAGCTTCGAGCAATGGGAGCTCGACGGCGCGCACGACGCCGCGCAACGGGCCAACGCGCGCTGGAAGCGACGCCTGGCGGAGTACGAGCAGCCGCCGCTCGACGAAGGCATCCACGAGGCGCTGGTCGACTGGATGGACCGGCGCAAGGCGAGCTTCCCCGACTCCGACGTCTAGGCACGCCACCCGGTGGCGCCCCAGAAGCTGATCCTCGACGTCGACACCGGCACCGACGACGCGATCGCGCTGATGCTGGCGGTCCGCCACCCGGACCTCGAGGTCGTCGGCGTCACCACCGTCAACGGCAACAACCCGGTCGATGCCTGCACCGACAACACGCTCCGCGTGCTGGACCTCCTCGGCGCGGACGTTCCCGTCCACGAGGGCGCCGCCAGCCCGCTGCTGCGCGACGACTTCCCGATCCCGCGCGCGGTGCTCCACCGCGACGGCAGCATGCATCCGCGCGAGCTGCCCCTCCCCCGCCCGCGGTCCACCAAGGCCGACGCGCGCGCGGCCGAGTTCCTCGTCGAGACGTACATGGCCGCGACCGAGCCGATCACCCTGGTCCCGGTCGGGCCGCTCACCAACATCGCGCTGGCGATCCGTCTCGAGCCACGGATCGTGGATCGCATCCCGCGGACGGTGATCATGGGCGGCGCGCACGAGCTCGGCAACGTGACCCCGTCGGCCGAGTTCAACGTCTGGGTCGATCCGGATGCGGCGCGGATCGTCCTCCGAGCCGGCCTGCCCGATGTCGTCCTGGTCCCGCTCGACGCGACCCATCGCGCGCTGGTGTCATCCGCCGATTGCGCCCGATTGCGGGACACGGGCACGCCGGCCGGCCGGGCGGCCGCCGACATCATCGAGGATCGCATCGCCGCCTACGACCGCCTCCAGCCGATGGACACCGCGAGCACGGCCCCGGTGCACGACGCGCTGTGCGTCGCCTATCTCGTCGACCGCGACGTCGTCTCGGGCCGGCCGGCCCATGTCGACGTCGAGACGCGCGGCGAGCTGACCCTCGGCCGGACGGTCATCGACTACGCACGGTCGGTTCGGTCAGGCACCCAACGCCTTCGTCGCGTTCGATGCCGATGCCCGCCGCTTCGTCGCGCTACTGCTGGAGACCCTCGGCCTCGGCCCGTAGGGCGGTCTCCTCTGCCAGGACCACGAGGTCCTCGCGACGTTCCTGCAGCTGGCGCAGCTCCTCGAGCGGGATGTGGCAGCTCATCAGGTGGCCGGGCTCGACCTCGGCCAGCGGGGGCTCGGTGACCTCGCACAATCCCGGGATGACGCGCGGACAGCGGGTGTTGAACACGCAGCCGGGCGGTGGGTTGGCCGGGCTCGGGATCTCGCCCTCGAGGCGGATGCGCGCCCGGGCCTCGCCGTCGAGGCTCGGCACGGCGGACAGCAGGGCCTCGGTGTACGGGTGGTTCGGGCCTTTGAACACCGCCTCCGACTCGCCGACCTCCATGATGCGGCCGAGATACATCACCGCGATGCGGTCGGCGAGGTAGCGGACGACGCCCAGGTCGTGCGAGATGAGCAGGTAGCTCGTGCGGCTCTTGACCTGCAGCTCGGACAGGACGTTGAGGATGGCGGCCTGGACCGACACGTCGAGCGCGCTCGTCGGCTCGTCGGCGACGACGATCTTCGGGTCCCCGGCGAACGCCCGCGCGATCGCGACGCGCTGCTTGAGCCCGCCGGACAGCTGGCGCGGCTTGAGGTCGAGGTGGCGCTGCGTCAGACGGAGCGAGTCGGCGAGCTTGTCGACCCGCTCGTTCGCGGCCTTGCCCTTGAGGCCTGTCAGCTTCGTGACCGACCGGGAGAGGATGCGGCGTGCGGTCCAGCCTCGGTTGAGCGCCGAGTCCGGGTTCTGGAACACCATCTGGATCGACCGCTTGTCCGCCGTCGGTCGGCTCGTCGACTGTGGGGCGAGCGCATGGTCATCGAGCTCGACCTGGCTGCCGGCGTCGGGACTCTCGACGCCGAGGATGGTCTTGGCCACGGTCGACTTGCCCGACCCCGACTCGCCGACGAGCCCGAGCGTCTCGCCGCCGCGGAGCTGCAGGTCGATGCCCGACGACCGCCGGGACGGCATGGCCCGACGAGCGGAACGTCTTCGAGACGTGTTCGAGGTTCAGCGCGACCTCGCCCTGCGGGATGGCGGCCTGGCCGCACGCCGGCGGCCGGTGCCTTGATCTCGCCGATGCGCTCCCAGTGGTGGCAGCGGGTCCACTGGCCGTTGCCGACGTCGACGACCGGTGGCACGACCTCGCGACACAGGTCGGTCGCCAGCGGGCAGCGGTCGACGTACACGCACGTCGGCAGCGGCGTGCCGATCTGCGGCAGGGTTCCCGGGATCGTCGCCAGCGGACGCTCGGACTTGGTGATGCCGTGGCGCGGCAGCGACTGGAGCAGGCCGACCGTGTACGGATGCTGCGGTCGCTCGAAGACCGGGACGGCGTTGCCCTCCTCGACGATCTTGCCGGCGTACATCACCCCGACCCGGTCGCACATCGTGCGGATGACGCCGAGGTTGTGGGCGATCAGCAGGACCGCGGCGTCCATCTCGGCCATCAGCGAGCGCACGAGGTCGAGCACGCTCGCCTCGACGGTCGCGTCGAGCCCGGTCGTCGGCTCGTCGAGGACGAGCAGCTTCGGGCTGCAGGCGAGCGCGATGGCGATGACGATGCGCTGCTGCATGCCGCCCGAGAGCTGATATGGGTAGCGCTGGTAGACCTGCTCCGGATCGGCGATATGGACGCGTCGCAGGGCCGCCAGCGCGCTCTCGCGCGCCTGCTCGCTGCTCTGGCCAAGGATCGTGAACGCCTCGGCCACCTGCGGGCCGACCTTGGTCGTCGGGTTCAGCGCGGCGCCCGGGTCCTGATAGACCATCGACGCGTGGTGCATCCGGAACTTGCGGACCTGCTCGTCGTTCATCCGCGTGATGTCCTCGCCGCCGACGAGGATGCGACCGCCGGTGATGACGGCGTTGCGCGGCAGGTAGCGCAGCGCGGCATACGCCGTCGTCGACTTGCCACAGCCCGACTCGCCGACCAGTCCGTACGACTCTCCCGCCTTGACGTCGAACGACACGCCGCGCAGGACCGGCCGGCGGATGCCGCGGACCACATAGGACAGCGACAGGTCCTCGACGCGCAGCGCGGCCGGTGCCTCGGCGGGCGGCTGTGGCGCCGGCGGCGCGAGCTCGGTCGTCATTCGGACAGGACCGACTGGAGCGCGTCGGCGATGAAGTTGATGGCGACGACCGTGCTCGCGATCGCCAGCGCCGGGAACAGCGTCGACCACCACACGCCGGAGATCATGTTCGTGTATTCGTCGGCGATCGTCAGGCCCCAGTCCGCGGACGGAGGCTGGATCCCGACGCCCAGGAACGACAGCGTCGCGACCGTGAAGATCGCGTAGCCGAACCGGACGGTGAGCTCCACGACGATCGGGGCCATCACGTTCGGGAAGATCTCGCGCGACAGGATGAAGAAGCCGGATTCGCCGCGCAGCTTCGCCGCGGTGACGTAGTCGAGCTGGCGTTCGGACAGCACGGTGGAGCGCACGGTCCGCGCCACGATCGGCGCGAACAGGATGCCGACGACGGCCACCACGACGATCGGCGAGGGACCGAGGACGACGAGCGTCAGCAGCGACGACGAGGATGACCGGCAGCGCCAGGAATGCCTCGACGAGCCGGCTCAGCACGTCGTCGATCGTCCCGCGGTAGTAGCCCATGATCAGACCGAGGAGGGTCCCGACGGTGACGCCGAGCACGGCCGCGAGCGGGCGCCACGATCAGGACGTCGCGCGAACCGACCATGACCCGCGAGAGGACGTCACGTCCGAGCCTGTCGGTCCCGAAGATGTGCTCCGTGCTCGGCGGCAGGTGCCTCCTGGCGAAGTCGTTGTACGGATCGTAGGGGGTGATCCGCTCGCCGAGGATCGCGGTCAGGATCCAGCCGATCATCACGACGATGCCGATGATGAATGTCGGTCGCCGAAGGAGCACGCGCAGCGACTCGCGACGCGCCTGCGCGCGTTCCGAGACGGCTGCGCCCCCGACGGGGGCCGTCGGCGCCGTCGGCGCCGGAGCGACCGGGATGTCCATCAGCGGCTCCCCTCGAGGCGGATCCGCGGGTTCATCCACGCGATGACCAGGTCGGCGACCAGTGTCGCGAGCATGTACACGATGCCGATGATGATGGCGCCGGCAGTCAGCGTCGGGATGTCCTTCCGTTCCGCGGCGAACAGCATCGTCTGACCCATGCCGTTGTAGTTGAAGATCCGCTCCACGGCGATGATGCCGCCGAACAGGTAGCCGATCTGTACGGCGATGACGGCCACGGTCGGGATCAGCGCGTTGCGCAGGACGTGGCGACGCATGGTCTGACCGGTCGTCAGGCCCTTCATCGTCGCGGTCCTGGTGTAGTCGGACTGGAGGACCTCGATCGTGCCGGCACGGGTCATCCGGGCGATGTAGCCGAAGTAGACGATCGCCATCGACAGGGCCGGCATCAGGAGATATCGGATCTCGGTCAGCAGGTCGGCGTTGGGCGGCGGCCGCGCGATGACCGGCAGCAGCTCGAGCTGCACACCGACGCACCACGATCAGGATCGTGCCGGTCACGAATTCGGGGATCGACGATGACGTCAGGCCGAGGATGACCACGCCGCGATCGGCGGCCCGGTCCCGCCGGCGCGCCGCCCACAGGCCTGCGGCGATCGCGACGGGGATCGTGATGATCAGGGCCAGGCCCGGCCAGCTTGGCAGATCGGCCGATCGCTCCCGCCAGCGTCGGCATGACGGCCTGGCCGGTGACGAACGAGTTGCCGAAGTCGAGCGTGAACACCCCGACGATCGACTCGACGTAGCGCTCGATGAGCGGGCGGTTCGTGCCGAGTCGCTCGTTCAGCGCATCGACGCTCTCCTGCGGGGCGAACGGGCCGAGGATCGTCCGGCCGACGTCGTTCGGCAGGACGTTCGCGATGAAGAACACGATGGTGGCGATGAGCCACAACGTGAGGAGCGAGAGGAGGAGCCTGCGCGTGATGAAGCGTGCCATCGCGTGCTCGCGCCGTCCCTCAGGTCGATGGTTGGATGAGAGCGGTGGCGGATGCCACCGCTCTCACGCGATGCGGGTCAGATTCAGGCAGTCCGGCTCGTCGTCGAGAAGGACATCTGTCCGAGCGCGCTCGAGAAGACGCCGGTGAACTTGTTCGAGTTGCCGGCCAGGTAGTTGTAGAAGTACGGCACGCCGACCGGGAGGTCGTCGTTCAGGATCGTCTCGATCTTGGTGCACGCCGCCTTCTGGGCGTCGACACCGACGGCCGCCTGGAACTCCGCGAACGCCGCGTCGAACTCCGGTCGAGCCGTACTGCGACGAGTTCCAGATGCCCTTCGACTTGAGCGCCGCGTTGAGGTAGACGTCCGGCGTGGCCCGGTGGCCGTAGTCGACGATGCCGAGATCGGCCGCGCCCGGAGCACGGCGGGTCCGCCGGCTCGGCCGGGCACCATGCGGCGCCGTAGAACGTGTTCGAGGCTCTCGAGCTCGATGTTGAGGGTGATCCCGGCCTCGGCGGCCTGGCTCTTGAGGAGCGCGGCCAGGTCGGGGATCTCCTGGAGCTGGCCGGCGTGCAGCGTCGCCGTCAGGCCGTCGCACCGGCCTCGGTGAGCAGCGCCTTGGCCTGGTCGACGTCGCGGGTCCGCTGCGGATCGGACGAGTCGAAGTACGGGTAGTCCTGCCAGATGACGTGGTCGTTGCCGATCTGGGCCCGACCGTCGAAGAGCTGCTGGACGAGCGCGTCGCGATCCCAGCGTCAGGGCGAGCGCCTCGCGGACCTTCTGGTCGGCGAACAGGCCCTTGTCCGTCCGCATCCAGATCTGTCGGTGCAGTGCCGCCGGCTTGGCGATGAGCGTGAAGTTCGGATCGTCGAACAGCGCCGCGCCCGACAGGACGTCGAACTGGACGATGGCGTCGACCTGGTCGCCCTGGTAGGCCGTGACCATCGACCCGTGTCATCGAAGAAGATGAACTCGGCGCGTCGTCGAAGAAGATGAACTCCGTGCTGTCGAGCGGCGTCTGGCCGCCCCACCAGTCCGTGTTCCGCTCGAACGTCGCGCCGGTCGTGCTGGTCGTAGGTCTTCAGCTTCCAGGCACCGGTCCCGGTCGGGCTGCGCGTCGGCGGTCGTGCCGGCCACGTAGTCGACCGGCGTGATGACCGTCTGCGAGTTGTAGATCGAGACGAGGTACGGGAAGTTGCCGTTCGGCGCCCTCGAGCGTGAACGTGACGGTCGGCCGGATCGGTCGCGACCGCGCCACCCGGCGCCAAGGACGCCCTTCAGGCCCGAGTTGCCAGCCGCGACGAGGCGCTCCATCGAGGCCACCACGTCGGCCGCCGTGAACGGCGAGCCATCGTGCTGCCACTTCGACGTCCGTGGCGCAGCTTGAACGTCCAGACGCTGCCGTCGTCGTTCGGCGTCCCACTCGGTCGCGAGACCCGGCGCCAGGCTGACCTGGTCGCCGCTCGGAGCTCTGCGTGCACAGGAACTCGAACGACTGGGCGACGATGCCGTAGCCGCCGAGGTCCTGCATGGCGACCGGGTCGACCGACACGGGGCGCTGGATCGCGCATCGGATGGTGCCGCCGGTGAGCGCGCCCGAGGCGCTCGCGCTCGCACCCGCCGACGCGCTCGCCGCCGGAGCGCTCGCGCTCGGCGCCGTGCGAGGCGGGCGCTGGGCTGCAGGCGGCGATGACCGCGCTGACCGATCGCCAGCGACAGCCCGATGACCGACGCTCGCTGCATGAATTGGCGTCGGGAGATCTTGCCCGTCGCGAACGCCTCGACGAGATCGAGATGGACCGGCCCCACCGATCGACGCACGGGATCAAGCCGGGAATAGTCCATGGTGCTTATCCTCCTCGACCATGTGACGGACCCGTGATGGCTTGCACCACCATCCTGCCGGACGGTCCGTGCAGGGAACTCCTCCGGAAGGGGCCACGGTAACGGCGGCCTCTCGCCGATGTCAACGCACGGCGGGTTGTGGGTCGGTGACGACCGACCCGCGCAGGGCGTACGGACCGGCGTGCTCGATGCGGACCGTGACCTCCTGCCCGACGAGCCGTGGGTCGCCGAACAGGTGGATCAGCTTGTTGCCGCGCGACCGCCCCGACAGCGCGACGCGATCGCCGGCCGGTAGCGTGTCCGGCGCGTCGTGCGTCGTGCGAGCGCGGTGGCGTGACCGCGTCGACCAGCACCTCGACGATCGCGACCGAGCCACGCCTCGTTCCGCGCCAGGCCGATCCGCTCCTGGACGGCGAGCAGCTCGTTGAGCCGTCGCCGCTTGACGTCGGCCGGGACGTCGTCGGCGAGGCGCGTCGCCGGCGTCCCCGGCCGCGGCGAGTACGCCGCGGCGAAGACCTGGTCGTAGCGGACGTCCTCGAGCAGGGCGAGCGTGCGGCGGAACTGGTCCTCGGTCTCGCCGCAGAACCCGACGATCACGTCGGTCGAGATCGTGATGCCCGGGCACGGCGTCGCGGATCCGGTCGAGCCGCTCGCGGTAGTGCTCGATCGGTGTACTGGCGGCCCATCCGCCGCAGCACGGCGTCGTCGCCCGACTGGACCGGCAGGTGGAGGTGCTCGCACACGCTCGGGCAGTCGGCCAGCGCCGCGATCAGCCGGTCCGACAGGTCCCACGGGTGCGACGTGACGAAGCGCAGCCGCGGGATGGCCGGGCGTCCGTCCGCGGTCCGCAGCGCATCGATGGCCCGGATGAGCTCGGCCAGGTCGGGTCGCCCGTGGAGGTCGAGTCGTCGGCCCGCCCAGCGCTCGGCGTCGACGTGCGCGAACCGTGGCTCCGGCGCCAGGTCGTGGCCGTACGAGTTCACGTTCTGCCCGAGCAGCGTCACCTCGCGGTAGCCGGCCGCGGCCAGGCCGCGCGCCTCCTCGACGATGTCGTCGAACGGCCGGCTCCGTTCCGGGCCGCGGCTGAACGGCACGATGCAGTACGTACAGGTCTTGTCGCAGCCGTAGATGATCGGCAGCCAGGCGCTGGTCGCCGAGCCGCGCGCGACGGTCCCCTGCCCGACCGCGCGGGCACGGGTCGCCGACAGGTGGTCGGCGGCGCCGACGACGGTGCGCCCGACGGTCGTCGTCGCGCCGACCGGCCCGACGACGCGCGCCGATCGCGCCCTGCGCCGACGCCAGCCCGAGCCGGTCGACCAGCTCGGGTTCCTCGTCGGGCCGCAGGAACAGGTCGACGGCCGGGATAGCGCCGGCGCAGCCCGTCGCGCTCCGCCTCGCGCACCGCGCAGCCGGTCAGCACGACGCGCATCGCCGGGTTCGCGGCCTTGAGGCGGGCCAGGTGCCCCTGCCGGCCGATCACCTTCTGCTCGGCCCCTTCGCGGATCGCGCACGTGTTGATCACGACGAGGTCCGCGGTCTCGAACGACGCGGCCTCCTCGCAGCCGGCGGCCAGCAGCCGCCCGGCCATCTCCTCGGAGTCGCTGCGGTTCATCTGGCAGCCCAGCGTCCAGACGTGGAAGCGTGGGAGCGCCGCCGTCTCGGGCAGGTACTCGCCCAGGCGGTCGTCGGACGGCGCGGCCGGCAGGCGCGGTGCCGGCGGGGCGGCCACGGGCGCGACGACGTCGAGGACGGGGAGCGCACGGGCGGTCGTGCGGGTGTCGGTCACGGCGTCGTCATGGTACGCCGGACCGCCGCCCGCTCCCTGTACCCTCGAATCATGGAACTGCTGACGAACCCCGAGACCTGGATCGCCCTCCTGACCCTGACGATCCTCGAGATCGTCCTGGGCATCGACAACGTCATCTTCATCTCGATCCTCGTCACGCGTCTGCCGGCCGACGAGCGCGACCGCGCCCGGTACATCGGTCTGGGCCTGGCGATGGGCATGCGCATCGCCTTGCTCCTCACGATCTCGTGGATCGTCGGCCTGACCGCGCCGGCGTTCACGATCCTCGACAAGGCGTTCTCGTGGCGCGACATCATCCTGATCGGCGGCGGCCTGTTCCTGTTGTGGAAGGCGACGACCGAGATCTACGAGTCGCTCGAGGGCGAGGAGGGTCATCTCGCGACGGCCGAGACGAAGCCCGCCCGCTTCGGCCCGGTCATCGTCCAGATCGTCCTGCTCGACATCGTGTTCTCGCTCGACTCGGTCCTGACCGCCGTCGGGCTCGTCGACGAGATCCCGATCATGATCGCCGCGGTCGTGATCGCGGTCGGGGTCATGCTCGTCGCGTCGGGACCGCTGTCGCGGTTCGTCCACGAGCACCCGTCGGTGAAGATCCTCGCGCTGTCGTTCCTGCTGCTCATCGGCGTCACGCTCGTCGCCGACGGCTTCGGGCTGCACATCGACAAGGCGTACATCTACGCGGCGATGGGCTTCAGCGTCTTCGTCGAGGCACTCAACCTGCGCCGGGCCAGGCGCAAGCACCACGTGGTCGAGCTGAACCCGACGTTCGTCAAGGACGAAGGACCCGCGCCGAGCGCCTAGGCGGAGGCGACGCCCTCGATCAGCGCCTCGCCCACGCCGGGCGGGACCCACAACGCGGCGTGCGACGCCGCGTACGGACCGAGTGTCGCCGTGGTAGTCGGTGCCGCCGGTCGCGATGCAGGCCGTTCGCGGCCGCCGACGTCGCCATCGCGTCGACCGTCGGCTGGTCGAACGACCGGTAGTAGACCTCGAGCCCGCCGAGGCCCACGTCGATCAGGTCGCGGATGACGTCTTCGCCGGTCCGGCGCCTTCGCGGAAGTGGGCGAGCACCGGCAGCCCGCCGGCCGACCGGATGGCGGCGATCGCAGCCTCCGGACCGAGACCCTCGCGGCGCACGTAGCCCGGTCCTCCGTGACCGATGATCCGGCTGAAGGCGTCCTCGACGCTGCTCGCGAACCCGGCCTCCATCAGCGCCCGGGCGATGGTCGGCCGGCCGAGGGCATCATCCGTCATCGGTCGCCAGCTCCGCGACCTGGGCGTCGATCGGCATGCCCGATGTCGCGCAGCAGCGCCACGGTCCGCTCGAACCGGACGCGCGGCGCCGATCGCGCTGGGCGGCCAGCACCGCCTCGAACGCCCTCGTCGTCGGGGTCCATCCCGAACCCGAGGATGTGCAGCTCCCACTCCCACAGCCCGAGGTCGCGGGTCACGAGCGCGTTGATCTCGACGCCCGGGATCAGCGTGAGGCCGTCAGGGACCGCGCCGCCGCGTCCGACGATCGCGGTACCCGGCGATGCGTGTCGTGGTCGGTCAGCGCGAACGTCGTGACGCCGGCCGCGGCGACGTCGCGGACGAGCGCGGCGGGGGTCAGGACGCCGTCGGAGCGCGTGGAGTGGGCGTGCAGGTCGATGGTGGAAGGCGCGGGCGGCACGACCGCCCGGTCGAGCGCCCCGGGACCATGGCGACGGGACCGCTTCGGTGGTCGGTCGGCCACTAGACCTCGACGAGCTGCTGGATGCGCTCGATCGCGAGCGCCCGACCCGTGGCCGGATCGATGTCGATCTGGGTCGCGTTGAACACGACCGGCACCCTCACCGACCTCGAACCGTGTCGGCAGCGCGTTGATGAACCGCGGCAGCACCGTCGAGGGGTCGAAGCCGATGACGCTCCAGACCGGGCCGGTCATCCCGAGGTCGGTCTGGTACGCGGTCCCGCCGGGCAGGATCCGCTCGTCGCCGGTCACGACGTGGGTGTGGGTGCCAACGACCACGCTGACGCGCCCGTCGAGGTGGAGGCCGAGCGCGTTCTTCTCCGAGGTCAGCTCGCAGTGGAAGTCGACCAGGCGGATCGGCGGCAGCGGCTCGGGCGCCGACGACTCATCGAGCAGCGCATCGGCGTCGGTGAACGGGTTCTCGATCGGCTCATGTACGTGCGGCCCTGGAGGTTGATGACGGCGACGTGGGAACCGTCGAGCGCATCGAACGTGCCCCAGCCACGGCCCGGGACCCCGTGCGTGCCGTAGTTGTGCGGCCGGAGCACGCGGTCGGACGACTCGAGGTAGGGATAGATCTCCTTCTTGTCCCAGATGTGGTTGCCGCGAGGTGATCACGTCGACCCCGGCGGCGAGGATCGCGTCGGCGGTCGATGGCGTGAGGCCCATCCCGCCGGCCACGTTCTCACCGTTGGCGGTGACGAAGTCGATGCCGCGCGCCTCGCGCAGCGACGGCAGCCGCTGCTCGACGGCCTGGCGGCCGGGCTTGCCGATCAGGTCGCCGATCATCAGCACCCGGCACGCGCCGGCGGGCCGCGGCGCGTCGCCGTTGGCGACGTTCCCGAGGCGCGTTCGGCCCACGGGCGTAGCGGGAAGGTCGCTCTCGGCGTCTGCAGTCACCCGGCGATGATAGGGGCCACCCGGGTCGAGACGACGCGGAGATGCGATGCCGGCCAGGTGGTCATCGGTGACTGAGGCTGGCCGCTCCGGCGCTCGCCACGACCACCATCGCGATCGCGAGCAGGTCGCGCGGGCCGAGGGCCTGGTCGAGCACCACGAAACCGATCAGCGCGGCCACCGCCGGGTCGAGCGACATCAGCACGCCGAACACCGCCTCCGGGAGTCGTCGCAGCGCCTCGAGCTCGAGCGAGTACGGCAGCACCGAGGAGAGGATCGCCACGACGAGCGCCGAGCCAAGCAACCCGGGCTCGGCAAGCGAGCCGTCCGCCTGGATCACGCCCGCCGGGAGCACGATCAGCGCGCCGACGGCCATCGCGATCGCGAGCCCCGAGCCGCCCGGGAACGCCGCCCCGGTGCGCTTGCTCAGGTAGATGTAGGCCATCCAGCACGCGGCGGCGACGAGCGCGAACCCGACGCCGGCCGGGTCCAGCGATCCGCCGCCGGGGTCGACGAGCAGCACGATGCCGACCGCGGCGAGCGCGACCCACACCACGTCGAGCGGCCGCCGCGACCCGAGGACCGCCACGAGCAGCGGGCCGGTGAACTCGATCGTCACCGCGACCGCGAGCGGGATCCGGGCGATCGCCTCGTAGAACGACCAGTTCATCAGCCCGAGCGCGACGCCGAACGCCCCGGCGAGCCGCAGGTCGCCGGCCAGCCGGGGGCGCCAGATCGCCCACAGCACGATCGCCGCGAACGCCAGCCGCAGGAACGCCGCACCCGCCGGACCCAACTGGTCGAACAGCGTCACGGCCAACGCCGCACCGATCTGCGGCGACACCGCCGCGATGACCACGAGGCCGACGGCGGCCGCGCGCTTCCGGCCGACGGGTGGCCGCACGCCGTCGACGGCGCGATTCATCCCGCGAGATCTACGTGGCGTTCTGGGCGTGTGCGCACGTGCGGAACTCTACCGATGGAATGCCCGCAAGCGGCGACGCGCGCGCTCCAGCGTCATGACGTTTCGTCATGCGCCACCGCGTTGTCGTGGCAAGCATTGGAACCGGCGCTCGCCCCGGTTCCCCCTCGGGGTGCTGACGTCGGCGCCTGGCCGCGAGTCTGGATCGGAAGCGCATGACTCGCGGCCCGCGCTCGCACAGCTCGACGCGTCGGCTTCGTCGCTATCTGGCGCGCCCGCTGCGCGCCTAGCCCACGGGACTACTTGGCGTACTCGACGGCGCGCGTCTCGCGGATGACCGTGACCTTGATCTGGCCCGGGTAGGTCAGCTGCTCCTCGATCTTCTTGACCACGTCCCGAGCGAGCCGGGTGGCGGTCAGGTCGTCGATCTCCTCGGGCCGGACGAGGATCCGGACCTCGCGCCCGGCCTGGACCGCGAACGACTTCTCGACGCCGCCGAAGCTCTCGGCGATGGCCTGCAGGTCCTCGAGCCGCTTGACGTACGTGTCCATGGTCTCGCCGCGAGCGCCCGGGCGGGACGCGCTGATCGCGTCGGCGACCTGGACGATCGGCGCCTCGAGACAGGCGTACTCGACCTCCTGGTGATGCGCGGCGATGCCGTTGATGACCTTGAACGGCAGGTTGTGGCGCTGTGCGATCTGCGCCCCGATCGCGGCGTGCGGGCCCTCGACCTCGTGGTCGACCGCCTTGCCGATGTCGTGCAGCAGCCCGCCCATCTTGGCGATCTGGACGTCGGCGCCGATCTCCGCGGCGATGACCGCCGCGAGGTGGCTGGTCTCGACCACGTGGTTGAGCACGTTCTGGCCGTAGCTCGTGCGGTACTTGAGGCGCCCGAGCAGCTTGATGATCTCGGCCGGCAGCCCGGGGACACCCGCATCGTAGGCGGCCTGCTCGCCGGCCTGGCGGATGACCAGGTCGACCTCGGCGCGTGCCTTGGCGACGACCTCCTCGATCCGGCCGGGGTGGATGCGGCCGTCGGCGATGAGCTTGGTGATCGCGATCCGCGCGACCTCGCGGCGGACCGGGTCGAAGCCGCTCAGGACGACGGTCTCGGGCGTGTCGTCGATGATCAGGTCGACGCCGGTCGCCTGCTCGAGCGCCCGGATGTTGCGGCCCTCGCGGCCGATGATGCGGCCCTTCATCTCGTCGGACGGCAGGTGGACGACGCTGACCGTGTGCTCGGCGGTGTGGTCGGCGGCCACGCGCTGCATGGCGGTCAGGACGATGTCACGGGCCTTGTCCTGGGCCTCCTCGCGCGCCGAGCGCTCGATCGCGCGGGCGAGCTTGACCGCGTCGTGCTCCGCCTCCACGCGGACGGCCTCGAGGAGCATGCTCTTGGCATCGTCGGCGCTCAGCCCGGACACGCGCTCGAGGGCGACGACCTGCTCCTGGGTGGTCCGCGCGATGTCCTCCTTGGCCTTGTCCAGCTCCCGCTCCCGGTCGAGGAGATTCCGGTCGCGCTGCTCGAGCATCTCCGTTCGCTGGTCGAGCTGTTCGTCCCGCTGGGTGAGGCGTCGTTCCTGGGCGGTCAGCTCGTTGCGCCTGGCCCGCGCCTCGTCCTCCGCCTCGCGCCCGAGGCGGAGCTTCTCGTCCTTGGCCTCGAGGATCAATTCCTTCTGGCGGGTGCGGGCCTCGGCCTCGATGCGGCGGGCCTCGGCCTGGGCGGCCTTCATGCCCTGGGATGCCCACATCGACCTGGCCAACGCGCCGAGCAGCGCTCCGCCGAGGGCGGCGACCAACGCCACCGCCACAACGACCGGTGTTTCCATCGGTTTCCTCCCATCCGGACCGGATCGTGCGGCCGGACGCGTCACGTGTGCGAAGGCACGATCACGAGAGCGAGGGGAGTCGCGGCGCCGCGCAAAGGCGGTGCCTCGTCGCGGATCGTCCGATCGACGATCCGGGCCCCTCGATGGGCCGTGATCGAGCCGGTACTCGTTCGGAACGCCGTTGTCGTCGACGCCTGGAACGTTGCCGACAAGCGTAGGGCCGGGGTACCGATGGGTCAACCGAGCCGACGTGCCGGCGGTGGCTCGCCACCTGGCCTCCATGGCCGCGTCCCGGCGCCGTATCCTCGGCGCGATCGAGCGTGAGGGACGCCGTGGCCTCCGACCTGCCCGTCAGGATCCATACCGTCGTCATCGGCGCCGGTCAGGCGGGGCTGATGCATGAGCTGGCACCTGCTCCGGCGAGCGGGGCGCGAGCACGTCGTGCTCGACCGACGGGACGACGCTCGGCGGGGGCTGGCAGCGACCGGTGGGACGCGTTCCGGCTCGTGACGCCCGAACTGTCCTGACCGACCTGCCCGGATATGCGTACGACGGCGCGCGATCCCGATGGCTTCATGACCCGCGACGAGATCACCGAACGGGTGGCCGCGCTATGCCGACGATGATCGACGCGCCCGTGCATGCTCGCCACGGACGTGACGCGCCTGTCGACGGCGGCGGTCGCCGGATTCCGCGTCGACACCGAGCGCGGTCCGATCGACCGCCGACGAGGTCGTCGTCGCGACCGGCGCATTCCACCTGCCGCGGATCCCGCGCGGCCGCCCGGCTTCGCGCCGAGCGTGCACCAGCTGCACGCCCACCACTACCGCACCCCGGCGCAGCTGCCCGACGGCGGCGTGCCTGGTCGTCGGCACGGGTCAGACCGGCGTCCAGCTGGCGGAGGAGCTGCATGCGGCAGGGCGACGACGTGACGCTGTCGGTCGGTCGCTGCGGGCGTGCGCCGCGGCGATATCGCGACCGCGACTTCTTCTGGTGGATCCGCGAGCTCGTGGAACACGGTGAGGCAGGTCGGCACGCCGCTGCCATCGGGTCGACAAGCTGCCCGATCCGCGCCTCCGGTTCGCCTGCAACCTCGCACCTGTCCGGACACGACGGCGGGCACGACACGAACCTGCGTCGGCTTCGCCGCGAGCGGGATGCGGCTCGTGGGTCGGTTCGACGGCGGGCGACGGCGAGCGGGCCAGGTTCGCGCGCCGACCTCGCGAGCTAACCTGCAGTTCGCCGACGAGGACTTCGACCGACGCTTCGTGCCGCTCTTCGAGCGCGTACGCGGAGCGCGCCGGCCTCGACCTGCCGCCGGACGATCGCGTCCCGTTTCGGTTCGACGTGCCCGAGGTAACCGAGCTCGACCTAGCGGTAGAAGGCATCTCGACCGTCCTGTGGACGACCGGCTACGCCCCCGACTACGACTGGCTCGACATCCCGGTACTCGACGAGTTCGGGCGCCCGCGCCACGTCCGCGGCGTCAGCGACGTGCCCGGCCTGACGTTCATCGGGCTGCTGTGGCAGCACGACAACGCGTCGGCCAACCTCGCAGGCGTGGGTTCCGACGCGGAGTACCTCGCCGCGCGCTGGGACGGCCGATCCTAGCGGCGGTCAGTCGGCCGCAGCGTCCTCGGTGGCGACGAGCGGCCGCGGCGACCTCGCGGCACGTCTCGGGGTCGAACCCGTTGCGCGCGAGGAGCGCGTAGGCGCGCTCCCGGCGGCGACGAGGGTCGTCGATCCGCTCGAGCGTCCGGACGTGCTTCGCGATGAGGCGATCGGCAGCATCCCGGTCCGGCGCGGCGTCGACCGCCTCGGCGCGCTCCAGCAGCACGAGGTCGACGATCTCGCGGTCGACGCCCTTCAGACGCAGCTCGTCGCGGAGTGCGCGCTCGCCGCGCGGTCGCGCCCGGTCCCGCGACTCGACCCAGGCCCTCGCGAACGCCTCGTCGTCGAGCATGCCGAGGTCGCCCATGCGATCGATCGCGCCCTGGACGAGCTCCGGCCGGTAGCCGGCCGACGTCAGCCGGCGCCGGACCTCGGCGACCGACCGCGAGCGGACCTCGAGGAACCGGGCCGCCGCCTCGAGGACGACGCGACGGGTCGTCGACCGCCGCGTGGCGCGCGCGACGGTCGGCGACCGACTCCCTCCGACGCGGTGTCACCCGCTATTCGGCTTCTTCGATGCCCTCCACCGGGATCGGCGTCTCGTTGATGCGGCCGCGGATGCGGGACTCGATCTCGGCCGCGATGTCCGGGCTGGTCTTGAGGAACTCCTTTGAGGCCTCGCGTCCCTGGCCCAGCCGAGTCTCGCCGAAGTTGAACCACGCCCCGGTCTTGGTGACGACGTCCATCGCCACCCCGACGTCGAGCAGGCCGCCCTCCTTGGAGACGCCCTCGCCGTACATCACGTCGAACTCGGCGACGCGGAACGGCGGCGCCACCTTGTTCTTCACGACCTTGACGCGCACGCGATTGCCGACCGACTCGGTGCCGGTCTTGATGGTCTCGACGCGTCGGATATCGAGCCGCACCGACGCGTAGAACTTCAGCGCCCGGCCGCCGGGGGTCGTCTCCGGGTTGCCGAACATGACGCCGATCTTCTCGCGCAGCTGGTTGGTGAAGACGAGCGCCGTGTTCGAGCGCGAGACCGCGCCCGTCAGCTTGCGCAGCGCCTGGCTCATCAGGCGCGCCTGGATGCCGACGAACGAGTCGCCCATCTCGCCCTCGATCTCGGCCCGCGGCACGAGCGCGGCGACCGAGTCGACGACCACGCAGTCGATGCCGCCGGAGCGGATGAGGGTCTCGGTGATCTCGAGCGCCTGCTCGCCGGTGTCCGGCTGCGACACGAGCAGCTCGTCGACGTTCACGCCGCACGCCCGGGCGTAGCCTGGGTCGAGCGCGTGCTCGACGTCGATGAAGGCGACGACCCCGCCGCTGCGCTGGGCCTCGGCGAGGACGTGCTGGCAGACCGTGGTCTTGCCCGACGACTCGGGGCCGAAGATCTCGGTGATGCGGCCGCGCGGGATGCCGCCGACGCCGAGGGCGAGGTCGAGAGCGATCGACCCGGTCGGGATCGCGTCGACCTGCTGGCGCTCGGCCGAGCCGAGCTTCATGATCGCCCCGCGACCGAACTGCTTCTCGATCGCCGAGAGCGCCGCGTCGACCGCCTTGCCGCGCTCCGCCAGGGCGCGCTCCGACGCCCGTTCGTCCGTCATCGCCATCCGTTCGTCACGCTCCCTATCGATGGGTCCATCCCGTCAGCGGAGCCTTCCACGGCGGCGTCCGTCCGGTCGGTCAGGTCTCGTCCGTGTCGTCCTCGACGACTGGCTTCTCCTTGCGCGGCTTCCGGATCACCTCGACGTTCTGGGGGGCTCCGAGAGCGGCGCGAGACTCGGTTGGGCGAGCTTGGCCTTCGGCTTCTTCTTCGCCTCTTTGCCCGGTCGATTGCGTTGGCCCATGGCCTCGCCTCCGCGTCGTCATCCAGCGTACCGACGGATCCTTCACGCCGACTGCTCGCTCACTTCACCGCCGCTCATCCGACCCGCGCGGGAGCGCAGCTCGGACATCTCGGCGGGGAAGGTACCGGCCCGGATCGAGGCGCGGATCCTGCCCATGAAGTCTAGGGTGAAGGTCAGGTTGTGACAAGTCGCGAGCCGATACGCGAGGAGCTCCCTGGCGCGGAACAGGTGGGCCAGGTACGCCCGCGAGAACCGCCGACAGAGCAGGCACGGGCAGCCCTCCTGCACCGGCGACGCGTCATCGAGGAACGCCCGGTTGCGCAGGTTCAGCCGGCCGCCCGGGACCCACAGCTGCCCGTTCCGTGCCACCCGCGCCGGGAGCACGCTGTCGAACAGGTCGATGCCGCGATGGACCGCCTCGAGCAGATCGGCCGGCGAGCCGAGGCCCATCAGGTAGCGCGGCCGCGGATCGTCGGCCAGTAGCGGGATGGCGACGTCGAGGGCCGCCTCGCGCTGCTCGGGCGTCTCGTCGCCGGCCAGCCCCCCGATGCAGATGCCGTCGAACGGCAGACCGGCCACGAACCTCGTCGACTCCGCCCGCAGCTCCGCGTCGAGGCCGCCCTGGACGATCCCGAACATCGCCTGGTCCTGGCGGCCATGCGCGGCAAGCGAGCGCTCAGCCCAGCGGTGGGTCCGCGTGGTCGCGTCGGCGACGACCTCACGCGACGAGGTCGGGTACACGGGCTGGTCGAAGGCGACGGCGACATCCGACCCGAGCGCCTCCTGGACCGCCGTGGCGTGCTCGGGCGTAAACCGGTGGATCGACCCGTCGATGTGCGAGCGGAACGTCACGCCGTCCTCGTCGACCACCCGCAGGTCGCCCAGCGACACGACCTGGAAGCCGCCGGAGTCCGTCAGGATCGGCCGGTCCCAGTCCATGAACCGATGCAGCCCGCCGAGCCGCGCGATCCGCTCATGGCCGGGCCGCAGGTACAGGTGGTAGGTGTTGGCGAGGACGATCGACGCGCCCGCATCCTTGACGTCGTCCGGCGAGAGCGCCTTGACCGTGGCGTTCGTGCCGACGGGCATGAACTGGGGCGTCTCGACCGAGCCGTGGGCCAGCGTCAGCATCCCCGTCCGTGCCCGCGTCGAGCCGTCGGCCGGTGGCGGCGTGGTGACCTCGTAGCGCGTCGATGCCGAGACGAACGGTGCCGTCACGCCTCGCCCGTTCCGGCCGGTTCGTCCCACAGGCCGGGCATGCCCGGATCGACCCGACGTGGCGGCGGGATCTCGTACCCCAGGCCGGACAGGTGTGCCCGGCCGAGGTCGGTCGCGATCCGCCCCTGCGGGGTCCGGTCGATGAACCCCAGCCGCAGGAGGAACGGCTCGTGGACGTCCTCGATCGTGTCGACCTCCTCGGACAGCACAGCGGCCAGCGCGGCCACACCGACCGGCCCCGAGGCGAACTTCTGGACGATCGCGGCGAGGAGCTTGCGGTCGGCCGAGTCCAGCCCCTCGTCGTCGATCTCCATGCGCCGCATCGCGTCGCGCGCCGTCTCCTCGTGGACTCGCCCGTCGCCGTGGACCTGGGCGTGGTCGCGGACGCGCTTGAGCAGCCGGTTGACGATGCGCGGCGTGCCCCGCCCGCGCCGGGCGATCGCCCGCGTGGCGGTGGTGTCGATCGGCACGTCGAGGATCTCGGCCGACCGCTCGACGATCTCGGCCAGCTCGTCATCGGTGTAGAAGTCGAGGCGGTAGGTCGCCCCGAAGCGATCCCGAAGCGGGGAGCTGATGCGGCCCGCCCGCGTCGTCGCGCCGACGATCGTGAACGGCTTGAGGCTGAGCCGCAGGCTGCGTGCCGACGGGCCCTTGCCGATCATCACGTCGAGCGCGTAGTCCTCCATCGCCGGGTAGAGGATCTCCTCCACCGCGCGGTTGAGCCGATGGACCTCGTCGATGAACAGCACGTCGCGCTCGTCGAGCGACGTCAGGATCGCGGCGAGGTCACCCGCCCGCTCGATCGCCGGTCCCGACGTGTAGCGCACGTTGACCCCGAGCTCGCGCGCCACGATCGTCGCGAGGGTCGTCTTGCCGAGGCCCGGCGGGCCGTACAGCAGGATGTGGTCGGCGGCCTCTCCCCTGCCCTTCGCGGCCTGGAGCAGGACCGAGAGGTTGGCCTTGACCTCGGCCTGGCCGATGTATTCGCCGAGCGTCTTGGGTCGGAGCGAGCCCTCGATGACGGGGTCGGCGTCGTCCTCGAGGTCGGCGGACAGGATGCGGCTGACGTCGTCGACCATCGCGCGGGATGGTAGCACAGGTTCGGGCGCTTTCGTACGGATGTTCTAGAATCCGCGGCGTCTCAGCGTCCCCTCGGTAGGTGGAGGGGATCTCATGACAGGTCGCGGCTCCGTCGACGACGGTGGACGTTCGCGCCGACGGCCACGAGCACGATCAGGACCGTCAGGAGCTCTGCCAGCCACGGCAGCCGCGGATCGCCCGACGATGACCCCGGTGTACCGCTCCAGACGTCGGTCGGCGGCAGCCCGGAGTCCGGCAGCCCGGAGTCCGGCAGCACGGCACCGCTGAGGTCGAACTCGATGGTCTCCGGGTCGTCGTCGCAGCTGGCTGGGGCGGGCGCGGCCGCAACGACCACGGCGGTACCTGCGTCAGCGGCCGGCACAGAGCATCCCGTCACGATGTTCACATGGGGCGGGAACTCCTGATCGGGATCCCCGTTCGGAACCACGTCGCTCTCGACGAAGAACGTCTCCACGAACTCACACGAACCACCCGGCGGGAGGACCGTCCCGACCTGGCAGTCGTCGTCTCCGTCCAGGGGGCCGAACACATCGTCCTCGAGCACGACGATCTCGACCGGTACATCGGACGGGTTCGTCACGGTATACGTGAAGTTCACGTCCTGGCCCTGGAGCGGGACGAGGTGGTCGTCCGCGACTTTCAATACCTCGATCCTGAAGTCGTTGTTGGTGATCGAGCAGGTCACCGGGTCGTCGCCGAGTGCGATGGTGACCGAGCCCGCGTCGAAGGCGCCGCCGTCGCCGTTGGTGCAGGTCCAGTCGGTCGGCGCGTAGCCGGCCACCGCGATCTCGGCCAGGGTGTACGTGCCGGGCGCGACCGCCAGGGTCGCGGCGGTGTAGACGGTCGTTGGGCTGCCGCCGTCGGAGGTGAAGGTCAGCGTGCCGGCGGAGGTCGTGATGCCGAAGTCATCGACCACCGCGCTGCCGCCGTCGTTGTTGATGACGGTCTTCTCGATGATGAGTTCGACCGGCTGGTCGTCGTTGGTGATCGAGCAGGTCACCGGGTCGTCGCCCGGGGCGAGCGTCACGGAGCCCGCGTCGAAGGCGCCGCCGTCGCCGTTGGTGCAGGTCCAGGCGGTCGGCGCGTAGCCGGCCACCTCGAGCTCGGCGAGGGTGTACGTGCCGGGCGCGACCTCGAGGGTCGCGGCGGTGTAGGTGAAGGTGTCGACCGGGGCCTCGACGGCGGCGCCGAAGGTGAGGGCGCCGGCACTGGTCGTGATGCCGAAGTCGTCGACGACCGCGCTGCCGCCGTCGTCGTTGATGACGGTCTTCTCGATGATGAGTTCGACCGGCTGGTCGTCGTTGGTGATCGAGCAGGTCACCGGGTCGTCGCCCGGGGCGAGCGTGACGGAGCCCGCGTCGAAGGCGCCGCCGTCGCCGTTGGTGCAGGTCCAGGCGGACGGCGCGTAGCCGGCCACCTCGAGCTCGGCGAGGGTGTACGTGCCGGGCGCGACCTCGAGGGTCGCGGCGGTGTAGGTGAAGGTGTCGGCCGGGGCCTCGACGGCGGCGCCGAAGGTGAGCGCGCCGGCAGTGGTCGTGATGCCGAAGTCGTCGACCACCGCGCTGCCGCCGTCGTCGTTGATGACGATCTTCTCGATGATGAGCTCGACCGGCTGTTGGGTGTTCGTGTACGTGCAGGTCGGGGCATTCCCGGCCGTAATGACCGCGCGCACGGTCGTGTCGCCCGGATCGAAGCCCGCGCTGGCGCCCTGGGCGAAGGAGCCGCCGCTGCCGGTGCCGATGGTGATGACGGCGCCGTTGGCGGTGCAGGCGATGTCCGTGAGCGTCCAGCCGGGCTCGGGCGTCTCCTGGACGTCCTTCGTCCCGAACTGGGTCGCGGTGAAGACGAATGGATGCGTTGACCGTGGGGTTGGCGACCGCCGTGTCACGGGTGAAGGTGGCTGGGAGGCCGGTGCCGCTGCCGCCGAAGTCGAAGGTCGCGGTGCCGCCCACGCTCTGCTTCTCGATGTCGAGCGAGGCGTCCTGGGTGTTCGTGTACGTGCAGGTCACCGCGTCCCCGGGCAGCAGGGCGATGCTGGCGAGGCCGGTGCCAAGGCTGGTCGTGCCCTTCGAGCAGACTAGGCTGGTGAGGGACCAGCCGGCGACCGGCAGGGTCTCCTGGATCGTCTTGGTGCCGGTCGCGTCGGCGCCCGCGAAGGTGAAGGTCAGGGTGTTCGACGTGCCAGACGCGGGGTCGTCGTCGAGGAAGAATGTGCCGCCCTGGAAGAGCGTCCCGCCGCCGGTGCCGGTCGTCGTGAAGTCGAAGAGCTCGTCGCCGCCAGGCACGGCGTCCTTGGTGACCGTGATCGTGGCATCCGCGGTGTTCGTGAACGTGCAGGTCAGCGCGTCGCCGGCGTCGATGACCGCCTGCATGGTGGTGTCGCCGGGGTTGAAGCCGGCGCCGCCGGGCGAGGCGAAGCCAGCGCCGCTGCCGGTGCCGATGGTGATGTCGGCGCCGTTGGCGGTGCAGGCGATGTTGGTGAGCGTGTAGCCGGGCTCGGGCGTCTCCTGGACGTCTTGGTGCCGAACTGGGGAGCCGTGAAGGTGAACGGGGGGCTGGTCGTCGGGTTGCCTGGCCGCGGTGTTCCGGGTGAACGTGGCCGGGAGGTCCGGCGCCGGTGCCGGCCGAAGTCGAAGGTCGCGGTGCCGCCCACGCTCGCTTCTCGATGTCGAGCGAGGCGTCTGGGTGTTCGTGTACGTGCAGGTCGGGGCGTCACCGTCACCGACGTCCGCCCGCACGGTGGTGTCGCCGGCGTTGAAGCCGGCGGCCGCCCGGCGAGGCGAAGCCTGCGCCGATGCCGGTGCCGATGGTGATGTCGGCGCCGTTGGCGGTGCAGTCGATGTTGGTGAGCGTCCAGCCGGGCTCGGGCGTCTCCTGGACGTACTTGACCCCGAACTGGGGGACGGTGAACGCGAAGGGGGCGTTGGCCGTGGGGTTGGCGACCGCGGTGTTGCGCGTGAAGGCCGCGAGGCCCGAGCCGTTGACCGCTGTAGTCGAAGGTCGCGGTGCCGCCCACGCTCTGCTTCTCGATGTCGAGCGAGGCCGAGCAACGAGCGAGCGCGAGCTCGCGGAGGGCGTCCCCGAGCTCGTCGGCCGATCCGATGAGGTAGTCGTTGGCGAGGATGTTCGCCTGGTCGGTCAGCGGGCCGGCGAGGCCCCAGATGTTCTCCACCGAGATCGTGCCGGCCGCGCCGGCGCCGATCGCGAAGATGCGCGACTCCGGCTGTTCCCCAGCGCCGTCACCGGCCTTGAGCGGTTGGCGGAGGTCACGGCCTCGGTGAAGTCGTCCCAGTTCACCTCGCTGGAGCTGTCGGCGATCGCTGATTGTTGAGCGGTCGGGTTGCCGTCCGTGACCACGACGACGAGGTCCGGGTTGGGATCGAACGGTGCCGCCGAACTGCAGGCCGGCGTCCCAGTTCGTGCCGCCGCCCAGGTTGTCGTAGACGTTCCCGATCACGTGTCGAGCAGCGTGCCGTGGTCCGCCCAGGACGTTCTGGTAGCCGGAGCCGAGAGGCGTAGTCGATGCGCATCGGCAGCGAACGACACGATGCCGATCTCGGTGTTGGTGCCCACGAGGTCGTTGACGAAGGCGAGTGCCGCGTTCTCGTAGTTGCCGGCGCCGTTGTCGCTGATGGAACCGGACCGGTCGAGGACGAGGACGATGCGGATGAGGTCCGTTGCATGCCAGGTCGGCCGATGGGCGGGTTCGTCCGCCGGTTGGCGAAGCAGTCGGTCGTTTCGCTGTCGCTGGGCGTTGCCGTCCACGACGAGCGGGAAGCCGTTCGTGAGTGGGCTGCGCGCTGGTCGGCTGCGGGATCACCGTAGCGATGGGCCGCGTACGGCACCGGCGGGTTCGCGATGACGAGCTGAGCCGGGCGCCCACGTGGTGATGGCATTCCAGACACCGCCGGACGGGCGCGAGACCTCCTGCACCCAGTAGCCGCCGGCGGCGAGGTTGGTGAAGTCGCACAGCCCGGTCGCCGCGGTTCCCGTGACGCAGGTCTGAATGGCGGTTCACCATCGGCGCCTCCGGGCTCGAAGTTCCCGTCGCCGTTGTCGCGCCAGAGGCCCATGGTCGCGCCGTCCAGCGGCAGGTTCGAGCCGACCGGCGGAGCGGTCGCCCCACTTCCGGGCCGTGAAGCGTGCTCAGCCCGGCGGTCTGTGGCTCCGACGACGCTGGCTGTTGGTGACCGTGCAGTCCGCCCAGCCTGCGTCGGGCACCCGCTCCTCCGCGATCGTGTCTGAGGAAGCCGATGACGTGAGTTGTCGTCGATTCGATCAACTGTGGCGACCGTCGGAGTCGCAGGCGAAACTCGAGATCGCCGCCGAGCCGGGACGGCCGTGCCCGGACTCGGGCGGGCGTCGCGGTCCCGACCTCGATGAGGCGGTAGAGGCGATCCACTCGAGGTTGGCCCACGTGAATGACTGCCCGTCGGCCAGCGTCACCGCATCCGGATCGGTGACCCGGGCTGGTCCGTCGGCGGGGTCGACCCAGGCGCGTGGTCCTGCGACGTGCAGCCGAGGTCCCACGACGTCTCGGTGCACTCCTCGAGGAAGAAGTTGAAGGTCGCGGGGGGTCGGCCGGCGATCTGACCGCACGGTGAGGGTCAGCGCAGCCTGCGCGACGCCCGGCCCACCCGGGTCCTCGATCACGCCGTCGGCGCTGCGGTCCTCGTCGCCGGCGCCGCCGTCGACGAGCGTCACCGTGACCTCGTCCGTGACGTGATCAGCGTCGGTACGGGCTGTCAGGTCCGACCAGCGCCCGTTCTGGAGGACCCAGAACTCGGTATCGAACTCTTGGCTGACCGTGCCATCCGGGAGATGGAACGTGATGGCGGCTGGATCGCCTGGCTCTGCGACAACGACTTCGTAGTCGAAGAGGCCGACGGGAAAGACGATGTCGGGGGGTGGCGGGGGATCCGTCGGGATCGACACGGCGTGGACGTTCTGGAGGATCGTCCCTGGCGGCGACTCGATGGTCACCTGATCGTCGAACACACCGTTGCCGTCGATGTCGGTGGCAGCGATCACGGTGACACGGTTTCGTTCGGCGGGCGCCGGCGAACCCGCCGGGGCGGACGGCATCGGGGTCTCGATCGAGACGGGAGGGCGACGGCCGGCGGAGCCGATGCCCGGGCGCGCCGGCGGCGGACTGGTCGTCACCTCAGGGCTCGCCGCGGGCGTCGAGCGCTCGCGAGGGCTGGGTTCGGCCGATGAGCTCGGTTCGGGCGCTGCCGTTGGCTCAGGTTCGGGCTCGACGGACGGCTCCGATGCCGGCTCGTCGATCGCTCCGGCTCGGGTGTCGGCGACGGCTCCGGAGTGCCCTCGGCGGACGGCTGGATCTCGGCCTCGGACGCAGGGGCCGCGGACGGATCCCCGGCGATCATGGGGGCAGGGACCATGAAGGTGCCGGCCAATAGGAGTCCGGCCTGCAGCAGGACGATGCCGCTGGAAAGGCCGCGCCGGCGCCGGAACGGCGCCATCATCTCCATGCCTCGTCGACGGACGGGTTCGGAGTCGCCGGGCACAGGGCGAGCATGATCCAGAGCGCCGACTGGGGGGACGCCGGAGAGGCTGCGAAGGTGATCGCGCCGATCGCGCTGACGCTGATGATGGACCGCGCGATGCGGTGCGATCCGGCGCGCACGGATACCCGCATTTGCCACTCCTGGGGATTAGGCCGCCCTAGTGAGCGCCCGTCTACCCCCGGTGTCAAGTGGGCGGCCACCTCGAACCGTGTTGCCTGTGGTCACCGTCGCAGTCGTCAGAAGAGGCCGATCTCGCGACGCAGCGCGGCGAGCGCCGCCTCCTCCTTCTCGCTGACCCGGACGGCCCCGATCCCGAGGAACCCGCCCTCCTTGCCGGCCTCGGCCGTCGCCTGCGCCATGTCGGCGACCCATGCCTTGAAGGCCGTGGCCTCCTCGCGTGCCGCCTTCCTGTCCAGTGCCTCGAGGTCCAGCCCGATCTGGTGGAGGAGCTGCGCGGCGGCCGTCGCGCTGTTCTTCGTCTCGGGCATCTGCATCTGCTCGCCCGCCGCGTCGGATGCCTTGATATCGGCGATGACCGCGCCGACCAACTCGGCCGCCGCCTCCGGCACCGGGCGGCCGATGACGGCCTCGTAGAGGCCGCGCATCTCCCCGACCAACCCGAACATGCTCATGTCCGAGGCCGCGATGTAGGCGCCCGCGACGATGGGAGCGCGGGCGATGCCCGCCCATTCCTCCTCGGTGAAATCGGCCTTGGTCGTCATCGCCCCTCCTGGTCTGGTGGTCCGCGCCGTCGTCGCCATCGTCGCGGCTCGGTCAAGGTCGTCGGAAGCAGCCGTGGAATCCCCACCACGCGACTAGGGCTTCGGGTCTACCATGCCTCCGATGCGCCTGTCCCGCCGATCCGAGTACGGCCTACGCGCGCTCATCGACCTCGTCCGCAACGACGGCGAGGGGCCGGTCGCACTGGCGGTCCTGGCCCAGCGGAACGCGCTGCCGATGAAGTTCCTCGAGCAGATCATGGCCACGCTCAAGCACGGCGGCGTCGTCCGGACGACGCTGGGCGCCCATGGCGGGTACGCGATGGCCGCCGACCCGACGACGGTCACGATCGGGCGCGTGATCCGCCTCCTCGACGGGGCGCTCGCTCCGGTGTCGTGCGTTTCGCTGCGCTACTACGGCCGGTGCTCGTGCCCCGATGAGGCCACCTGCCCGCTGCGGGACGTGATGATCGACGTGCGCGACGCGATGCTGGAGATCCTCGACCACGAGACGCTGGCGGCGCTCGCTGCGCGGCAGGGACAGGTGTCGATCGATCCCCGCGGGATCCACGCCGACGCGCTCGCCGGCCGCCGACCGTAGGCCGTGCGCCCGGCGGTCCTCAGTCGCGGGCGAGGCTCCGCAACGCCGCCTTGACCCGCTCCTCGAGCGTGCCGCCGATGGTGGCGTCGGCGAGCGCCGTGTGCGATGCCTCCCGAGCCTCGGCGATCGAGTAACCCAGCGCCTGGAGCGCCGCCACGACCTCGGTCTCGGCCGCGCCGCGCGTGCCGACCGCATCCGCCGACACCGCCGCGACCCCGGCCGCGGCGACCTTCTCCTTGAGCTCGAAGATGACCCGCTCGGCGAGCTTCTTGCCGATGCCCGGGATCGCCACGAGCACGGCCTGGTCGCCCGTCATGATCGCCAGCTGCAGGTCGGCGGTCGGGCGCGAGCCCACGATCGCCAGCGCGACCTTCGGCCCGACGCCGGTCACGGTGAGCAGCAGGTTGAAGAACCCGAGCTCCTCGGCGGTCTTGAACCCGTACAGCGCCTGCTGGTCCTCGCGGACCAGGTGGTACGTATGCAGCTTCAGCGTTCCGCCGGCCGTCGCGGATGCAAGCACCGAGGGGGCCGCGAAGACGCGGTAGCCGATCCCGCCGACCTCGATGACCAGCGAATCGGCGGTGATCGCCCCGACCGTCCCCTTGACCGACGCGATCACGCGAGGTCACCCATCTAGGACGCCGACCGCTTCGTGCGACGCGCCTCGCTCTTCTCGCGGACGATCGCCTCGCGGACGGCCCGCTCGTATGGGGTCGCGCCCCGATCGATCGGCGCGACCGCGGCACGGTCCATCACCGCCGACGACGTCGCGGCCCCGGACCCCGCGGTGTTGGCTGCCCAGATGGCGATGGCGAGTGCGTCCGCGGCGTCGTCGGGCCGTGGCTGCTCGACCATACCGAGGACCATCTGCACCATCCGCTGGATCTGTTCCTTGTCGGCGGCGCCATAGCCGGCCACCGCCGACTTCACCTCGTTCGGTGTCGCCTCGCGGACCGCCACGCCATGCTGTGCCGCGGCGAGCAGCACGACCCCACGAGCCTGCCCGACCGCGAACGCCGTCTGGACGTTGCGCGAGAAGAACAGCCGCTCGACGGCGACCACGCCCGGGTCGTGCGTCTCGATCAGCTCGTCGACCAGCGCGTGGATGGCGAGCAGCCGCTCCGGCAGCGCGAGGTCGGGCGACGTCTCGAGGCAGCCGTGGTCGACCTCGCGCAGGCGGCCGCGCGTCGAGTCGACGATCCCGTATCCCAGCGCCGCGGTCCCCGGGTCGATCCCGAGGATGATCACCCGGCGACCTCGGCGAACACTTCCTCGGGGATGTCGAAGTTGGCGGTCACGCGCGAGACGTCGTCGAGGTCCTCGAGCTGCTCGACCAGGCGCAGCGCCTGGCGCGCCTTCGCCGCGTCGAGCTCGACGGTCTGCTTGGCGATCATCGTCGACTCGGCCGACTCGACCGGGACTCCGGAACCCTCGAGCGACGATCGCACCCGCTCGAGGTCGGTCGGCGTCGTGTAGATCTCGATGGTCGTCTCGTCCTCGGTGTCGACGTCGTCGGCGCCGGCGTCGATGGCGGTCAGCGCGACCTCGTCGGCGTCGACGCCGTCACGGGCCACGGTGATCAGGCCGCGCGGCTCGAACTGCCACGCCACCGCGCCCGAGCCCGCCAGCTGGCCGCCGCTCTTCGTGAACATCGAGCGGACCTCGGCGGCGGTGCGGTTGCGGTTGTCGGTCTGCGCCTCGACGAGCAGGGCCACGCCGCCCGGGCCGTAGCCCTCGTAGATGATCTCCTCGAACTGGTCGGCCTCGCCGCCACCGGTCGCCTTCTCGATCGTGCGCTTGATGTTGTCGGCCGGCATGTTGACCGAGCGTGCCTTCTCGATGGCGAGCCGCAATCGGTAGTTGGCATCCGGGTCGCCGCCGCCAAGGCGCGCGGCGACCGAGATCTCGCGCGCGACCTTGGTGAAGAGGGCCCCCCGCTTGGCGTCGTTCGCGCCCTTCTGGCGCTTGATGGTCGACCACTTGGAATGTCCTGACATCGCGCGGCGGAGTATACCGACTATGATGGCCCGACCCCGCTCCGAAGCCCCTCTGGGCCACCTTCGCAACCCTCAGGAGGATCGTCCAGCCGATGACGATGAAGAGCGTCGACCTCCCGCACCTCCGAACCGTCGTCCTGGCCGGGCACGCCGGCGCCGGCAAGACGACGCTCGCCGAGCAGCTCCTGTTCAGGGCTGGTGCGATCCCGCGGCTCGGGCGCGTGGACGAGGGCACGGCGCATCTCGACTACGAGCCGGAGGAGCAGAAGCGCCGCGAGTCGCTGAGCCTCGCGGTGGGAACGTTCGAGCACGATGGGACGCGCATCTCGATCGTCGACACGCCGGGCTATCCCGACTTCGTGGCGGACGTGATCGAGGGCTTCGCCGCGGTCGACGGCGCGCTGTTCGTGATGGATGCCTCGTCCGGGGTCGAGGCCGGGCTCGAGCAGGCCGTCGCGCTCGGGCGGGCATCGGGTCGGGCCGCGTGCTTCTTCATCAACAAGTCGGACCGCGAGAACGCCGACCCGACGGCGGCGCTCGACGCACTGCGTGCGTCCTTCGGCGACAAGATCGCGCCGCTCCAGATCGCCATCGGTTCGGCCGACGCGTTCACCGGCTACGTCGACCTCGTCCACCGCAAGGCGTTCCAGTGGGACGGCTCCAAGGAGACCGAGATCCCCATCCCCGACGAGCTCGCCGACGAGGTCGCCACCCGCCGCGACCAGCTGCTCGCGGCCGCCGCCGAGGCCGACGACGACGTCCTCGTGAAGTACCTCGAGGGCGAGGAGGTGTCCGACCCGGAGCTCGAGGCGTGCCTGCGCAAGGGCGTCAAGGAGAGCATCCTCGCACCCGTCCTGGTGGGCTCCGCGGCCAAGGGCATCGGCCTCCAGGCGCTGCTCGATGCGTTCACCCGCTACCTCCCGTCGCCGGCCGACGAGGCGCCGGTCCAGGCCCTCGACAAGGCGGGCGACACCGTCGAGGTGCCGGCCGACGAGAACGGCCCGCTGCTCGTGCGGGTCTTCAAGACGACCGCCGATCCGTTCGTCGGGCGTCTGACGTACATGCGCGTGCTGTCGGGGACGCTGCGCTCGCAGGCGCACGTCTGGAACACGACGCGCGACGAGGACGAGCGCATCGGCCAGCTGCTGCTGCTCCACGGCAAGGAGCAGGAGCCCATCGGCGAGCTCAAGGCCGGCGAGATCGGCGCCGTGGCCAAGCTGAACGTGACCGAGACGGGCGACACGCTCGGTGCCAAGGACAAGCCGCTGCGCCTGCCATCGCTCGAGTTCCCGCCGCCGTCGCTGCTGGTCGCGATCGAGCCGCTGTCCAAGCAGGACCTCGACAAGATGGGGCCGGCCCTCGCCCGGATGCAGGAGGAGGACCCGACGGTCCGCCTCGAGCGCAGCGCGATCGGCGAGCAGGTGCTGGCCACGATGGGCGAGGCCCACACCGCCGTCATCCTCGAGCGGCTGAAGCGCAAGTTCGGCGCCGCCATCGCGACGCACGTCCCCAAGGTCCCATACAAGGAGACGATCCGCGGCACGACCAAGGTCCACGGGCGCTACAAGAAGCAGACCGGCGGCCACGGCATGTTCGGCGACGTCTGGCTCGAGCTCGAGCCGAACCCGGACGGCGGCGTGGAGTTCGCGGAGAAGATCGTCGGCGGCTCGGTGCCCAGGGGCTTCTTCCCGGGCGTCGAGAAGGGCATCCGCGAGGCGGCCGCCGAGGGCGTCCTCGCCGGCTACCCGCTGTCGGACTTCAAGGCGACCCTCTACGACGGCTCGTTCCACACCGTCGACTCGAACGAGCTGTCGTTCAAGATCGCCGCGTCGATGGCGCTCAAGGACGGCGTCCACCAGGCCAAGCCGGCGCTCCTCGAGCCGATCATGCTCGTCGAGATCCGCGTGCCCGAGGTGTACATGGGCGAGGTCAACCGCGACCTCAACGGCCGGCGCGGCCGCGTGCTCGGGATGGACAGCGACGGCGGGACGCAGGTCATCACCGCCCACGTCCCGCAGGCGGAGCTGTTCTCGTACGCGACCGAGCTGCGCTCGCTGGCCCAGGGCCGCGGCACGTTCACCGCGACGCTCGACCACTACGAGGACGTGCCGTCGCATCTCGCCGAGAAGGTCATCGCCGAGCACCGCAAGGAGGTCGAGGCGGCGCACGGCGGCCACTGACGATCCGCACGCCACAGCGACGGTCTTCCCGGCGCGTCAGGCTCGTGGTAGCGTCGTAGCACGCTACTACGCTGACACAGCAGACGACTGGGGCAGAACCATGGCTGATGACTGGCGGACGGCCGATGTCGACGCGCTCTTCGACGCGATCCTCCGACTCGACAAGCCCGATGAAGCGGCGCGTTTCCTGCGCGACCTGTGCACGCTCGGCGAGCTCCACGACCTGTCCCAGCGATGGGCCGTCGTGCGCTTGCTCGACCAGGGCCTGCACTACGCGGAGATCTCGCGGCTGACCGGCGCGAGCACCGCCACGATCACGCGCATCGCCTCGTGGCTCAACCACGGCGAGGGCGGCTACCGGGCCATGCTCGAGAAGCAGCGCTCCGCATGAGCCCCACGCCGGTCACGTTCAACACCCCGGACCAGCCGTCGTCCTACACCTGGGAGGCCACGAACGAGGAGGTCGCCGCTCGGTACGGGGTGGCCATCGACGACATCGTCCGGTTCGACCTCAACACGGCGCCGGCCCCGCCCGAGCTTGCGCAGCAGGTCATGACGGCCGGCCGCTTCCACGTCTCGCTGTCGGAGTACCCACCGGCCGACTACCGGCGCCTGGTCGAGGCGGCCGCCGAGCGCTACGGCGTCGGTACCGACGAGCTCGTCGTGGGGGCGGGTGCCGACGAGATCCTCGACGTCATCGGCAAGACCTTCCTGGTCGAGGGTTCGAAGGCGGTCGTGCCGGTCCCGACGTACGCGATGTTCCGGGTGATCACCGAGCAACGTGGCGCCGAGGCGGTCGCGGTCCCGCGGCTCGGCGCCGGGGAGGGCTACGCGCTCGACCTGCCGGCGGTGCGTGACGCCGCCCGCGATGCCGCCCTGGTGTGGCTGTGCTCGCCCAACAACCCGACCGCCCTGTCCGAGCCCGACGGGGCGATCGAGACGCTCCTGCGCCTGATCGCCGCAGACGCCGACGCCGACGGCCGTGCCGCCCCGGTCGTCGTCGTCGACGAGGCGTACGCCGAGTTCGCCGGCCGGTCGCTCGCCGACCTGCGCTTCGACCACGCGAACCTCATCGTCATCCGGACGGCGAGCAAGGCGTACGCCCTCGCCGGCCTGCGGGTCGGGTTCGCGATCGCGAAGCCGGAGCTGGTCGCGCGCATGAACCCGATCCGTCCGCCGGGCTCCGTGTCGACGGTGTCCGTGACCGTCGTGACCGAGGCCCTCCTGGATCCGACGCTGGCGACCGCCAATGTCGAGCGCGTCGCGGCCGAGCGGGACCGCCTCATCGCAGCACTGCGCGACGCCGGCTGGTCGGTCGGCCCGTCGGTCACGAACTTCGTGCTGGTCGACCTCCGCTCCGTCGAGCGCGCGGCCGCGGTGGCCGAGGCGCTGTTGCAGCGCGGGCTCGTGCCGCGCACGTTCCCGTCGTCGCATCCGCTCGCCGATCACCTGCGACTGACGGTCCGTAGCCCCGAGCAGAACGACCGCCTGATCGCGGCCGCCCGCGCCGCGGCATCGGGCGCGGAGGCGCGCTAGCCCGCCTGCCGGCCGATCACGCGCCGGCGCTTCCCGATCCGGACGTCAAGCCACTCGCCGCCGACCAGCTCCGGCACACTCGCCGGATCGGTCACCCGCATGCCGTTCACCGTCACACCGCCGCCGGCGATCAGCCGGCGCGCCTCGCCGCGTGACGCCACGACCCCGGCGTCGGCCAGCAGCGGCCCCACGCCGCCGGACAGGCCGCCGGGCGCGAACGTGAACCCCTCGGTCGACTCGAACAGCGACCGCAACACCGCCGGATCCGAGATCGCGGCACCCGAGAACAGCGCGGCGCTGTCGGTCTCGGCCTGGCCAGCAGCGGCCTCGCCGTGCGTCCGTGCCGTGATGTCGCGGGCGAGGGCCCGCTGCGCGGCGCGACCCTCCGGCCGTTCGGCGAGCTCGGCCTCCAGGCCCTCCACCTGCTCGCGCGGGAACTCGGTGAACCAGCGCAGGTACGTCCCGACGTCCCGGTCGTCGGTGTTGAGCCAGTACTGGAAGAACTCGAACGGCGTCGTCCGGGCGGGGTCGAGCCAGATCGAGTCGCCGGCCACGCTCTTGCCGAACTTCGACCCCGACGGCGACAGCAGCAGCTTGTACGCCGAGCCCGTGGGCCGGCTGCTCGGGCGCGTCCTCCCCCACCCCGCTGGTCCGCCGGATGAGCTCGAGGCCGGCCGTGATGTTGCCCCACTGGTCGGCACCGCCCATCTGCAGCTCCACGCCCCTCGTCCGGTGCAGGTGCCAGAAGTCGTACGCCTGGAGCAGCATGTAGCTGAACTCGGTGAACGACAGGCCGCGGTCGAGCCGGACCCGGACCGAGTCCTTGCCCAGCATGTACGGCACCGTGAAGTGCTTGCCGGTGTCGCGCAGGAAGTCGATGAGCGACAGCTCGCCGAGCCAGTCGAGGTTGTTGACCATCTCCGCGCCGCCCGACCCGGGCGTGAAGTCCAGGAAGCGCTCGAGCTGCCCGCGGATGGCCGCCACGTTGACCTCGAGCGTCGGCGGCATCGAGCAGGTTGCGCTCTGTCGACCGACCCGACGGGTCGCCGATCATGCCGGTCCCGCCACCCACGACCGCCACCGGCTTGCCGCCGGCGCGCTGTAGCCGAAGCAGGCCGAAGATGGGCACGAGGTGGCCGGCATGGAGCGAGGGGCCGCTGGGATCGAACCCGATGTAGCCCGAGATCGGCCCGCCGGTCGCCAGCCGATCGGCCAATCCGGGCGTCGCCGCGTGCAGGATCCCCCGCCACTCGAGCTCGGCCAGCAGGTCGATCCCCGACCTTGCCGGGCGCGACGCCGTCACAGAGCCGGTCGCTGCATCGTCTGGAACCGGGCGGCCACCCAAGCGCGGTCGTTCACGAACCCATGCTATCGTGCAGGCTTAGATGCAGACCACCCTCGCCAGGCGGCAGCGCCATCGGCGCGCCCTGAACCGTCGGCCGGCTGGGCGTGGCGGAACGATCATCGGCCGCATCGTCCTCATCGTCGCCACCGTCATCCTCCTCGTCACCGCCATGGTCGGCGCGGCGGGGGCGTTGTTCACCGTGGCCGCCTACAACTTCTACGCCCAGGGCCTGCCCGACCCGAAGTCCCAGCTCAACGAGCTGACGTTCGAGCAGCAGACGATCGTCTACGACCGGACCGGCAAGGTCGAGCTCGCGCGCCTCGGCACGCTCCGGCGCGAGGTCGTCGGGTTCGATAGCCTTCCGCCAGAGACGTTGGACGCGACGACCGCGATCGAGGACCAGTTCTTCTGGACCAACCCGGGCTTCGACCCGACCGCCATCGTCAGCGCCGGGCTCGACACGCTGTCGGGCCGGCCGCGCGGCGCGTCCACGATCACCCAGCAGCTGGTGCGCGCCCGGCTCCTGCCGGCCTCGGCGTTCGCCGACTCGACCTACGAGCGCAAGATCCGCGAGATCATCCAGTCGATCCGGCTGACCGAGGCCTACCCCGGCGACAAGGGCAAGCAGGAGATCATCACCGCCTACCTGAACCAGAACTTCTACGGGAACCAGACGTACGGCATCAAGGCCGCGGCGCGCGGCTATTTCGGCAAGCCGCTGTCGGAGCTGACCCTGGCCCAGAACGCCATCCTCGCCGCGATCCCCCAGTCGCCGACCAAGTTCGACCTGCTGCGCAACGCCGAGGAGGTCTGCCTCGACAAGAACCCGCCGGATCCGGACTCCGACGAGGAGTGCAACAAGGTCCAGCTGCGGGTCCCCGACACGAGCGAGATCGTCCAGCGCCGCAACTACGTCCTCGACCTCATGAAGACCCGCAGCACGCTCAGCGGGCACAGCCACACGCCCGACGAGTACGACGCCGCCAAGCTCGAGCCGGTCATCGTGAAGCCGCAGGCGTCGGCGACCTGGCGGGCCGCCCACTACGTGTGGCAGGTCCGCGAGGCGCTGACCACGCTGCTGTGCCCAGAGGATCCGCTCGACTGCGAGAAGGTCGACACCGGCGGCTACCGGGTGACCACGACCCTCAACTGGGACATGCAGAAGATCGCCGAGCGCTACACGTACGCCGCCGCCCGCGCGCCCCAGGCCAAGAACCCGCGAGCCATCCTGCGCAGCCAGAAGATCCCGAGCCGCGAATGGGGCTGGATCCTCAACCTGCGCGGCCGCAACATCCACAACGCCGCCTCGGCCGTCATGGACTACCGCACCGGCCAGGTCCTCGCCTACGTCGGCAGCGCGCGCTACACGGCCAAGGGCACGAAGAAGTTCCAGCCGCAGTTCGACGTCCTGTCGGACGGCTGGCGCCAGCCGGGATCGTCGATCAAGCCGATCGACTACGCCGTGGGCATCGATGACGAGACGATCACCGCGAGCACGATGCTCATGGACGTCGTGACCGACTTCGGGCGCGGCTTCACGCCGACCCAGGCCGACAACCTCGAACGAGGGCCGGTCCGCGTCCGCAACGCGCTCCAGTTCTCGCTCAACGTGCCGGCCATCAAGGCGACGATCATGCAGGGCCTCGAGCACACGTACGAGCGCACCAAGGACTTCGGGCTGGCCTACCCGCCGACGGCCGTGCCGGTCACCTCGATGGGCATCGGCACGCTCGAGACCCACCCGATCGACATGCTGTCGGCGTACGGCGCCATCGCCAACGGCGGCGTGCGTATGCCGCGCCAGCTCATCACCAAGGTCGTCGACGAGAACGGGCGCCAGGTCTGGCCGTCCGCCGGCGCGAAGACCGAGGGGATCGAGGTCATCAGCCCGCAGGCCGCGTACATCGTGACCGACATCCTGGCCGGCAATACCCAGCCCAAGGTCAACCCGTATTGGGGCGAGTTCGCGATCTACAAGGGCAATCGCCGCCGGCCGGCCGCGTACAAGACCGGGACGACCAACGACAACCGCGACGTCCACGCCTACGGCTACCTCGCCCCGCCCGCCAGCAAGAAGGTGCCGGGACTCGCCGTCGGCGTGTGGATGGGCAACAGCGACAATCAGCCGAACCGCGGCAGCCTGTCGCTCGACTCGTCGGCGCCGCTCTGGTCGGCCATCCTCCAGGAGATCAGCGCCAAGTACGCGGTCACGAACTTCAAGGCCCCGAGCGGGCTGGTGACCGCGAACGTCGACGCATTCACGGGCCTCAAGCCCGGGCCGTTCACGCGCAAGACCGTGAAGGAGCTGTTCATCAAGGGCACGGTCCCGACCGAGCGCGAGACGATCCGGGTGTCGCGCGAGATCGACAAGGCGTCGGGCCTGCTGTGGCGCGAGGGCTGTGTCGGGCCGCGGGTCACCAAGGGCTTCTTCAACCTCAACGAGGTCGAGAGCAACTTCCCGAACTGGCAGAAGGCGAACCGCGGCTGGGCCGCCAGGGCCGCCAAGGGCCCCGGCAGACGCGGCGGTCCGGAGGGGACGCGGACGTCGTACTTCTACACCAGCGGGTTCGCGCCGTACGGCCGCTCGTGGGGTGCCCCGTTCGCACCGACCGCGAAGTGTCCGCTCGCCCCGAAGGAGACGCCGCCGCCGCTCGCGTCGTGCGACCCGATCATCCCTCCCGAGCTGTGCCTGCCGCCGCCCACACCGCCACCGGACGAAGACGACAAGACGCGGCCGCCGAAACCGGACTGAGCCCGTCGGGTACGGCCCTCAGAGCGTGACGATCGTCGCCCCGTCGCCGCCCTCGCCTCGCTCACCGGGCCGCGCGGAACGCACCAGCGGATGCTCGGCGGCCGCGGCGCGAACGGCATCGCGCAGGGCCCCGGTCCCGAGACCGTGGATGATCGTGACCGACCCCAGGCCGGCCAGCCCGGCGTCGTCGAGGTAGCGCTCCAGCGCCTCGAGCGCCTCGTCCACCCGGGCGCCGCGCAGGTCCAGCGACGAGGCCACCGACCTCGCCCGCTCGAGTCGAAGCGTCGCCGCGTTCGACCCGGCCGGGTTCGCGCGCCCGCTCCCGACCGCGGCCGGTACGCCGAGCGCCGGCACGAGGTCGTCGACCTGGACCGTGACCCGCAGCCCGCCGGCCTCGAGCGTGCCGCGTCTGCCGCCCTTCTCGAGCGCGGCGATCCGCCCCTCCCAGCCGCCCGACAGGCTGCGCGCCCGGTCGCCCACCTTCCATTGGCGCGGCTCGGTGACGGCGGCCGGCGCCTCGACCGCGTCCGCGGCCGGCAGCCGGTCGGCGATCGCCTCGGCACGGGCCAGCGCCGCGTCGAGCGATGCGGCCGTGACGGTCTCGCGCTCGAGCGCCCGGCGCGTCGTGGCCAGCTCGGCCCGCAGGTCGGCCACGACCCGATCGGCCTCCTCGCGGGCCGTCCGCACGTGCTCGTCGCGTTCGCGGCGGGCACGGCGGCGCTCCTCCTCGGCCGTGCGCAGCGCGTCGGCGGCTCGCGTCTCGGCCGCCCGGGCCGCCTCCAGGGCGTCGCTCGTCCGGCCCTCGGTCTCGCGGATGGCGGCAAGCGTCGCCTCGAACGAACGCTGCGTCTCGGTCAGCCGCGAGCGCGCGTCGGCGACGATCGTCTCGGGCAATCCGAGCCGCTCCGCGATCGCGAACGCCTGGCTGCCGCCCGGCAGCCCGATCGTCAGCCGGTAGGTCGGCGACAGCGTGTCGATGTCGAACTCGACCGCGGCGTTTCGCGCGCCCGCGGTCGTGTGGGCGTAGGCCTTGAGCTCGGCGTAGTGGGTGGTCGCCGCGACGATCGCGCCCGCGCGGATGAAGTGATCGAGCAGGGCCTGGGCGAGGGCCGAGCCCTCGGTCGGGTCGGTGCCGGCACCGAGCTCGTCGAGCAGGACCAGCGTCCCCGGGCCGGCCTCGGCCACGATCGTCGTGATCCGTCGCAGGTGGCCGGAGAACGTCGAGAGCGACTGGGCGACCGACTGTTCGTCCCCGATGTCGGCGAACACGTCGCCCCAGATCGGCAGGCGGCTCCCGGCCTCGGCCGGGATGTGCAGCCCGGCCTGGTGCATCAGGCTGAGCAGCCCGAGCGTCCGCAGCGTGACGGTCTTGCCACCCGTGTTCGGGCCGGTGACGACGAGCGCGGTGTAGCCGTCGCCGATCCGGACGTCGATCGGGACGACCGTGCCCGCGAGCCCGGGGTGCCGGGCCGACAGCAGGACGACCTCGGGCCGGTCGGCGGTCTCGGCGCGGGTCGCATCCATCTCGGCGGCGAGGCTGGCCTTGGCCGCCCACAGGTCGAACCGGGCGAGCGCATCGAGGGTCTCGCGCAGTGGCGTGGCGTTCACGGCGATCAGCGCGGACAGCTCGTCGAGGATGCGCGCGACCTCCTCCCCCTCCGCGACCTGCGCCTCGCGCCAGGCGTTGCCGAGCTCGACCGCGACGAGCGGCTCGACGAACAGCGTCTGCCCGCTCCCCGACGCGTCGTGGACGATGCCCTTCACGCGGGACCGGGCCTCGGCCTTGACCGGCACGACGTAGCGCCCGTTGCGCAGGGTCACGATCGGCTCCTGCAGCGCCCTGCCGAGCTCGGAGCCGACCATCGCATCGAGCCGTCGTCGGAGGCGGTCGTAGGCGACGCGCACGGCAGCGCGCAGTCCGCCGAGCCGCGGCGAGGCGGTGTCGAGCAGCTCGCCGACCGGGTCGAAGCTCCGGGCGAGCGTGCTCCGGACCGCGGGCAGCGGGTGCAGCTCGCGACCGAGCTCGCGCAGCAACGGACGGCGCTCGTCGGCGAGCGACGTCGCGAGGCGGGCCGCCGCGTCGAGGGTCTCGCCGATGGCCAGGAACTGTTCCGCGTCGAGCCGGCCGCCGCGCGCCGCGCGCTCGATCGCCGGACCGATGTCGTGGGCCGCGCCCACGCCGACCCCGGGTCGGTCGCTCAAGAGCGCCCGTGCCTGGTCGGTCTCGTCCAGCTGCCGGGCCACCACGACGGGGTCCGCCGACGGCTCCAGCGACTCCGCCAGCCGCCGCGATGGCGGGAACGACGTCGCCTCGGCGAGCCGCTCGCGAACGGCCGGGAACTCCAGCAGCGCCTGCGAGCGGGGATCCATGTGGTGCCCGCCCTCAGCGGGCGCGCGGGCCCGACACCGAACGGTGGCCCGCGACCGTGAACCGCCAGGGCCGGCCGGCCCAGTCCGGTCCGGCGTACGCGACGCCGACCCGCTGCCCGGTCACGACACCGTCGGGCGGGACGACGTCGTCGGTCGCGTCAGGGTCGCGCTCGAGACGCAGCGGGGCCCCTTCGGCGCAGAGGTCGGCGCCGGTCCATGAGGTGTCGATGCCGAATGCGGCCGCGACGAGGCCCGGACCGCTCGCCAAGCGGTGATCGGGCGTCCGCTCGAGACGCGTCCGTGCCGCGGCCAGGCCGTCGGCAGTCCGCGCGGCGCGTCGGCGCCCGACCACCGCGACCCGGTCGCGGCGCATGGCATCGAGGCCGGCGAGTGGCTCCACGGCGCGGATCAGGACCGCCGCCGGCTCGCCCTCCGGCGCGGTCACGACGTTGAGGCAGTCGTACATCCCGTAGACAAGGTACACGTACGCGATGCCGGCCGGTCCGGCCATGACCTGGTTGCGGCGGTTGCTCGCGAAGCGCGCATGCGAGGCCCGATCGTCAGGGCCGCCGTACGCCTCGACCTCGACGATGCGGGCGACCCGTCGCCCGGTGGCATCGTCGCGGACCAGCCGGGCCCCGAGCAGCGACCGGGCGACGTCGGGCGTCGCCCCGGTCAGGACGTGTCGGTCGAGGACCGTCAGGTGGCCGTGCCCGGATACATCACCTCGATGTTATCCGGGACGAGGAAACCGAAGAGGGCGAAGAACGCCGGGATGAGCGTCGAGCGGAAGACGTCGACGATGGCCGAGCTGTCGAGCGCGCCCCACAGGTTGCGCAGGAAGTCGATCTCGTCGGCGTCCTGTGGGATGCCCGTCAGGCGGAAGTACGAGTCGAGGATCACGACGACCGAGCCGAGGATGACCGCTGCCTGCAGCACCCCGAGCGCGCCGCCCAGCAACTCGTCCGCGAAACGGGCCTTCTCGAACAGCGGCTGCGGGTGGTAGAAGCCCTGGACGACGATCGCGAACGCGACCGAGGCGGCGACGAAGATCGTGGCGAACCCGATCATGTACGCGTATTCCTTGGGCAGGTGCGTCCAGTTGCTCGCCAGGAAGCCGCCCAGGGGCTCAGCCACGTTGGCCGCGAACAGGAACGAGAAGGTGATCGCGCCGAGGCCGATGAGGCGACGGATCGTGCCCTGGGCGAAGCCCAGCACGAAGAAGCCGACGAAGGACAGGATGATCAGCCAGTCGACCAGCTGAACGCCGGCGAGGGCTCCGAGATCCAACGAATCTCCTTGGGTGACGGTACGTGGCCAGGTCGGCTGGCCCAGAGCCGGGCAAGCCTAGCAGCGGCTCTTCGCGAGTGACAACCGCTCCGCTGCCCGTCCGGGATGGTACTTTCGGGTCACCCCCGAAGACGACCCTCGACATCGACTCGGAGCCCGTCCGTGACGGCCGCCACGGCCGTGTCGACCTCCGACTCGACGAGGGTCCGGTCGTCGGCCTGGAACGCGAGGCGGTAGGCGAGGCTCTTCTCGTCGTCGGCGAGCGGCCGACCGCGATACAGGTCGAACAGGACGACTCGATCGGAGCAGCGGCCCGGCGTGACGCCGGATCGAGGCTTCGACGTCGGCGGCCGGGACCGACTCGCGCACGATGACCGCGAGATCGCGCTCGACGGCCGGATGGCGCGTGGGCGTCGTCGTCCGCGGCACCGTCGGCTGGCCGCCGGACAGCCCGGCGATCGCGAGCTCCGCGACGAGGATGCGCGCCGGCGTCCGCAGGTCGAGCGCATCGACCAGCGCCGGGTGCGCCTCACCGATCCGTCCGGCCAGCCCGATCGCCGGCCCGGACCCGGGCGGCACGGCCCGGATGCAGCCTCGGGTCGTCGGTCAGCGGCGCGTAGGCCGGCGACGGGAGACCGAGCCCCCGGGCGACGAGGTCGACGACACCCTTGGCATCGTCGAGGTCGAAGTGGCGCTCCGGCCGGTTCCACGCCGGCGGCTCCGCGGCGCCGGTCAGCACGATGCCCAGCCGCCACCACTCGTGCGTACTGCCCTCGTCGGTCGCGCCGTAGCCCTTGCCGATCTCGAAGATCGCGACGTCTGGCCGGCCCTGGCGGAGGTTCGTCGAGAGCACCTCGAGCAGGCTGCCGACCAGGCTCTGGCGCATGACCGAGTGCTGGCTCGACAGCGGGTTCGTCACGATCACGGGCCGGCCGCCGGCCTCCCCCTCGCCGGGCACGACCACGTCCTCGATCGGCGGGAACCGCTCGACCATCGCCGGCGAGACCAGCGCGTACGTCACGGCCTCGGACAGCCCGATGCCGGCCAGCGTCTCGCGGACGGTGTCACGGAGCCGCAGCGGCGAGTGCCGGTACGACGGCATCGGCGTGTGCGGGAGGATCTCGGGCACGGTCTCGTAGCCGCGCACGCGGGCCACCTCCTCGGTGACGTCCGCCTCGATGACGATGTCGCGGCGCCACGTCGGCACGGTCGCGACGAGCGCCTCGGCGTCACCGGCCTCGACCTCGAGCGGCTGCGGCGCCGTCGCGACGAGCACGCGGCTGCCGGCCGGTGCCGGCTCGGTGGCGATCCCGACACGCTGCCAGCACCTCGGCCTGGTCCGCGGCGGTGGTCGTGATGCCCAGCAGGCGATCGACGCGAGACGGCCGGAACACGACCCGGCCGGGCTCGGGCTCGGCGGGGTTCGTGTCGACGACACCGGCGGCCACCTCTCCCGCCGGCCCACTCCCCGATCAGCCTCGCGGTGCGGTCAGCGCCGAGCCGTGCCAGCCGGTGCTCCTGGCCCTTCTCGAAGCGCAGGCTGGCCTCGGACCGGAGTCCGTAGTGGAACGCCGTCCGGCGGATGCTGACCGGGTCGAAGATGGCCGACTCGACGACGACGTCGGTCGTCCCCTCCCCGACCTCCGATGCAGCGCCGCCCATCACGCCGGCGATGGCCAACGGCCCGGCGGGGTCGGCGATCAGCAGCGTGTCCGCGGTCAGCTGCCGTTCGACGTGGTCGAGCGTCTCGAGCCGTTCGTCCTCGCGGGCGAGACGGACGGTGATCCGGCCGTCGTGGACCGCCGCGGCGTCGAAGGTGTGGATCGGCTTGCCGAGCTCGAGCATCACGTAGTTGCTGACGTCGACGACGTTGCTGACCGGACGCTGGCCCGCGGCGATGAGCCGCATCTGGACGAGGTCCGGTGACGGTCTGACCGTGACACCGGCGACCCAGCGACCGACGAACCGCGTGCACAGCGCCGGCTCCTCGACGTCGACGGTCAACCGCTCCGAGATCGGCGGGCCGGTCTCGACCGGCTCGGTGTCCGGGAAGCGCAGCGGCGCGCCGGTCACGGCCGACACCTCGCGCGCCAGTCCGACGAGGCTCAGGACATCGCCACGATTGGGCTTGACGTCGACATCGAGCACGACGTCGCCGTACAGGTCGGCCAAGGGGGTCCCGACGGGCGTCTCGGGCGGGAGGATGAGGATGCCGTCGGCGTCGGACGTCAGCTTCAGCTCATCACCCGAGCACAGCATGCCGTTGCTGACGACGCCCATCTTCTCGGTGCGCTCGATGCGCCGATCGCCGGGCAGCACCGCGCCGGGCAAGGCGACCGGAACGCGCTGGCCGGCCGCGATGTTCGTGGCGCCGCACACGATCTCGAGCGGCTCGCCACCGCCCACCGTCACCCGCGTCAGCGACAGTCGATCGGCCCGCGGGTGCCGCTCCACGGCGAGCAGCTCGCCGACCACGACGCTCTGCCAGTCGGCGCCCCACGCCTCGATGCCCTTGACCTCCATCCCGAGCAAGGTCAGCCGCTCAGCGAGCTGCTCCGGCGTTAGCTCGATGTCGACGAAGTCCCGCAGCCACGAAAGCGGCACTCTCATCGGAATTGCTCGAGGAAGCGGAGGTCGTTCTCGAGGAACAGGCGCAGGTCGGTGATGCCGTGCTTGAGCATCTTGATGCGCTCCGGCCCCATCCCGAACGCGAAACCCTGGTAGCGCTCCGGGTCCAGGCCGCCGTACTGGAGCACGACCGGATGGACCATGCCGGCCCCGAGGATCGTCATCCAGCCGCTGCGGCCGCAGGCCGGGCAGCCCGACCCGCCGCACACGAGGCACTCGACGTCGAACGCCACGGACGGCTCGGTGAACGGGTAGTAGCCGGGTCGGAAGCGGGTGCGCTTGTCGGATCCGTACATCGCCTTGGCGAACTGGTCGAGGAGTCCCTTGAGGTCGCCCATCGTGGTGCCCTCGTCGACCATCAGCCCCTCGACCTGGAAGAACTCCGAGCCGTGGCTGGCGTCGATCGCCTCGTACCGGAAGCAGCGGCCCGGCAGCAGCGCCCGGATGGGCGGCTCGACCGTCCGCATGACGTGGATCTGGCCGGGCGACGTGTGGGTCCGCAGGAGCCGGCCGTCGACGTCGACGTAGAGCGTGTCCCACAGGTCCCGCGCGGGGTGGTCGGGCGGGATGTTGAGCATCTGGAAGTTGGTGACGTCGTCCTCGATCTCCGGGCTCTCGTACGCGACGAACCCGAACTGCTCGAAGATCGAGGTGATCTCGCGCATCGCCTCGATGCTCGGGTGGAGGGTGCCCCGGCGGATGGGGCGGCCGGGCAGCGTGACGTCGACCGCCTCGGCCGCCAGGCGCGCATCGAGCTCCGACCCGCGAAGGACCGTGCCCCGCTCGGCGAGCGCCGTCTCGATGGCCGTGCGGACGGTGTTGGCGACCGCCCCGACCTTGGGCCGATCCTCGGCCGGCAGGGCGCCGATGCCGCGCAGCACGCCGGTCAGGCGGCCCTTCTTGCCGAGGACGTCGAGCTCCAGCCCGTCAAGGGTCGCGGCGTCAGGCGCGGCGGCGATCGCGCCGAGGGCGTCCGCCTGGAGCGCCTCGAGGTCGCGGGTCAGGTCGGCGAGGTCCACGGGCGTCCTCGGAGATGTGGGTCGCGGACCCCTCCCGATACTGTGGTCGGGCTCAGGAACCCTTGGCCACGTCGGCGATGCGCCCGAACGTCGCGCTGTCGCGGATGGCGAGGTCGGCCAGGATCTTCCGATCGATCTGGACGTCGGCGCGCTTCAGGCCGCTGATGAGCTGCCCGTAGGTGAGACCGTTCTGACGGGCGGCGGCGTTGATCCGGACGATCCAGAGCTCGCGCATCTGGCGCTTGCGCTGCTTGCGGTCGCGCGTGGCGTACGCCAGCGCGTGGAGGAGCGCCTCGCGCGCGGGCTTGATCAGCTTGGAGCGGGTGCCCTTGCGACCCTCGGCAGCCTTGAGCAGGCGCTTGTGGCGCTTGTGGGCGGTGACGCCCCGCTTGACTCGTGCCATGACGGGCTGGCTCCTACAGGTACGGCAGCATGCGGCGAACCTGCTTCGCATGCACGGGCTTCATGATGGTCTTACCCGCGTAGCGACGGGTCCGACGCGAGGACTTGATCTCGAGGTGATGGCCTCGCCACGCGTTGACCCGCACGATCTTGCCGCTACCGGTCTTGCCGATGCGCTTCTGGGCCGTCTTGTGGCTCTTCATCTTCGGCACGCGGGCCTCACTCTCCTGCTTGCACGGGCTCGGCGGTGGCCGCCGCAGGCTCGGGCTTGACGACGGCGGCCGGCTGGGCCACGACGGTCTTCGTATCTGGCGCGGGCGGCGTCTCCGCCGTCGCATCGGCCGGGATCTCATCCGGCGCGTGCTTGCGGTCCGGTGCGTCGTGGCTCTTGGGCTTGTGGAGCGATGCCATCGTGATGTGCATCGACTTGCCCTCGAGCAGCGGCGTCCGTTCCGCGACTCCGTGTTCCTTGACTCGTTCCACGAACCTGGCGATCAGGTTCCGGCCGATCTCCGGGTGGGTCAGCTCCCGACCCCGGAAGCGGACCGTGACCTTGATGCGGTCGCCGTCCTCGAGGAACTCGATCGCTCGGTGGACCTTGGTATCGAAGTCGCCCACACCGATCTTCGGCGTGAGACGGACCTCCTTGAAGGTCACCGAACGCTGCTTGCGCTTGGCTTCCTTCTCCCGCTTGGTCAGCTCGTATTTGTACTGACCGAAGTCAAGGAACCGGACCACCGGGGGCTGTGCCATCGGCGCGACCTCGACGAGGTCGTAACCGCGTTCCTGCGCCATCTCGAGGGCCTGCGGCGTGGGCATCACGCCCAGCTGGGCACCCTCTTCATCGACCACCCGGACCTGTGGGATCCGGATCATCTGGTTGACTCGCAGGTCTCGGCTGATGGTTCACCCCTCGCGGTGCTGGATATGGGTTCGCCGGCATGGGCACACAGCCCCCACCGGACGAGGCGGCAGGATAGCACAGCCCCTCAGACGGCGACAACGAATGGGGCTCGGCGGAGACGGGACTCACAGTCGCGGCAGCCGGCTCACGGCGATCGCCGCCACGGCTCCACCGACGAGCCCCAGGGCCAGGTCGCCCAGCGTGTCCGCATAGGCGGTGGCGGCCTCGGGTGAGTCCGGCACGAAGGCCACGTACTCGGCGAGCTCCCACAGGACCGCGGTGCTGGCCGCCCAGCCGAAGGCGAGAGCGGCTCGCGTCCAGGGCCCCCACGATCCGTATCGCAAGAGCAGCCCGACAGCCGCCGTGTGCAGCCCCCAGTTGACCAGGTGGTTGACGTCATCCCACCACTCGATCGAGTCGTAGAGGTTCAGAGCGTTGCCCAGGACATCGAGGAGGAACGGGAGCCCGAACAGGATGTCGGCGACGACCGGGAACGGGAGGCCGCGCGGTCGGCCGAGCAGCCACCAGCCGACCGGCAGCGCGAACAAGGCGATCGGGTATGCCAGTGCCCGACCTGCGAATGCCTTGCCGGTGAACTGCGGCAGGTCAGGGTTCAGGACCGCCCACGCGAGGAGAACGATCGCCGCGACCTTGATCCCGACGTCGATCGCGACGAGCCGACGGTCCGGCACCGCGCGCCCTACACCACTCCCCGGGCGCGCGACTCCTCGGCCAGCCGGTCCGCGAACGAGTCCCAGTCCTCCGCCGGCTGCTGCTCCCCCGCCCTCGTCCGGGGCGACGCGGTGCGCGCCTCGATCTCCCGGTCGCCGAGCACGACCATGTACGGCACCTTCTGCTCCTGGGCGGTTCGGATCTTGTACTGCATGCGGTTCGACGAGTCGTCGACCTCCACCTTCAGCCCACGCGCCCGAAGCACGCTCGCCAGCTCCTCGGCCGCCTCGATGTGTCGGTCGGCGATGGGGATGACGACCGCCTGCACCGGCGCGAGCCACAGTGGGAACGCCCCGCCGAAATGCTCGATGAGGATGCCGATGAACCGCTCGAGCGATCCGTAGATCGCCCGGTGGATGGCGATCGGCCGTTGGGGCTTGCCGTCCTCGTCGATGTAGCTGAGGTCGAAGCGCTCGGGCAGCATCGTCAGGTCGATCTGGATCGTCGCCATCTGCCACTCGCGGCCGAGCGCGTCGTCGATGTAGATGTCGATCTTCGGCGCGTAGAACGTCCCGTCCTTCGGCTTCAACTCGTAACTGATGTCCGCGGCCGCGAACGCCTCCCTGGTGAGCTGCTCGGCCCGCTCCCAGAGCGCCGGGTCGCCGATCGCCTTGTCGGGCTTGGTCGCGAACGTGAAGCGCGGGGTCAGGCCGCACCAGCCGTAGGACTCGCGCACCTCCTCGAGCAGGCCGACGATCTCGTCGGTGAGCTGGTCCGGACGGACGTACAGGTGCGCATCGTCCTGGATGAACTGGCGCACGCGGGTCAGCCCCGACAAGGTGCCGGACCGCTCGTTGCGATGGAGCCGTCCGAACTCGCTGAAGCGCAGCGGCAGGTCGCGGTATGACCGCAGGTGCGAGCGGTAGAGGTAGGTCGATTCCGGGCAGTTCATCGGCTTGAGGCTGAACGTCTGGTTCTCGGACTCGATGAGGAACATGTTGTCGCGATAGAGGTCCCAGTGACCGGACTGGCGCCAGAGCTTCTCGGACACCACGATCGGCGTCGAGACCTCCTGGTAGCCGCGCCGTTCCTGGAGCTCGCGCATCGCGGTCTCCAACGTGCGCCAGATCCGCTGCCCCTTGGGGTGCCAGAACGCCGACCCGGGCGACACGTCGTGGAACGAGAAGAGGTCGAGCGCGACGCCGAGCCGCCGGTGATCGCGCTTCCTCGCCTCCTCGCGACGCCACAGGTAGGCGTCGAGGTCCTCCTGGTTCGCCCACGCCGTGCCGTAGACGCGCTGGAGCATCGGGCGCTTCTCGTCGCCGCGCCAGTAGGCGCCGGCCGTGCCGAGCAGCTTGAATGGCCCGATCCGGCCGGTGCTCGCGACGTGCGGGCCGCGGCACAGGTCGATGAACGGACCCTGGCGGTAGAACGTCGTCGGCGGCATCGGCGTCCCGTCCCGCACCGACGCGGCGAGCAAGTCGTCCACGATCTCGACCTTGAACGGCTGGTCGCGCTCGGCCAGCGCGGCGCGCGCCGCCTCCGGCGTCTCCTCGCTGAGCTCGAACGGGTGGTCGGCGGCGATCGACACGCGCATCCGCTCCTCGATGGCGGGCAGGTCGTCGGGCGTCAGCGGTCGCGGGAGCAGGAAGTCGTAGTAGAAGCCGTCATCGATGACCGGGCCGATGCCGAGCTTGGTGCCCGGGAACAGGTCGAGCACCGCCTCGGCGAGGACGTGCGCGGCGCTGTGGCGCATCGGTCCGAGCTCGCCGCTCGCCCCATGGTCCATGAGCTCGGTCGCGCTGCCGCGCTCGGGTGCCTCCAGCAGGTCCTCGTCGACCGCGATCTGCTCCTCGTCCGGCATGTTCGTCTCCCTGGAATCAAGAACCTCTCGTCCACTGCCAGGACGAGAGGTGCCTCCCGCGGTCCCACCTGCGTTCACCGGCTCGACGCCGACGCGCTCGAGGCCGCGCTAACGGGCGACTCCCGGATCGGTTCACCGATCGCTCACGGGTGGTGCGGCTCCGAAGGTCGGTCGTCGGGCTTCCAGCCGTGGCCCGGCTCTCTGTGGACCTCGCTCCGATCGCGTGTCCCGATCGATGCGTCTTGCTCTCCGTCGCCGGTCGCTCCGGCGAGGCTGCATGGTAGCAGCCGTCATTCGGACGGGTCAGGCGCCGCCCGGTTCGGCTGGCTGCCAGAGCTGGATCGGGTTGCCCTCGGGGTCGGCCAGCTGCGCGAAGCGACCGTTCGGGTACGTCTCGGGGTCGACGGCGACGTCGATGCCGGCGTCGCGGAGCTGCGTCGCCATCGCGTCGAGGTCGTGGACGCGGAAGTTCATGGCCCACGGCCGGTCGCCCGGAGCGACCTGCGCGAGGACGTCGGGCGACATCGGGGCGAACGCCGTGTAGCCGGCCTCCTGCGACCAGGGTCGCGCGTCGTACGACGTCGGCACGGGGTCGATGCCCAGGTGCTCCGCGTACCAGGTGCTCAGCGCATCCGGATCGTCGGACCGGAAGAAGACGCCACCGATCCCGGTCACACGTTCCATGACGACCTCGACGGTTCAGGGGTCGGAGGGATGTGGGAGATGGTGGGCGACACTGGACTCGAACCAGTGACCTCTTGCATGTCAAGCAAGTGCTCTAACCAGCTGAGCTAGCCGCCCACTGCTTTGAGAGATTACAGCCGACAACGAGTTCCGTCGAACAGTTCGAACACCATCCATGCCGATGTCGGAGCGATCGTGTCGCACGGCGAATACCCGAGCGGCAAATGACCTGCCGACAGACGTTCGCGCCATCGAAAGCCCACGGCAGGCCCCCTGCGGTGTGACGCGGACACCCCGGCTCGAGACGCCCCCCGTCCCGCCGGGGCGTTGCCCGCCTTGTTGTCGTGGCTAGGCGGAGCCATCATCGTCTGTGCGTACGGAACGCGGGAGGGACGTCATGGCTGAGGGCAATACGAAGGACGCATCGACTGCCGATGCACTCCAACGGTGGCGTGAGGCAGAGCGGACGGTCGCGGTAGCGCGCCGGGGGCGGCTCGCCGCCGAAACAGCCGCTCAGGCCGCCGAGGAAGCTGCCGCGGCGGCCATCGCGACTGCCGACGCTGCAAAGGCGGCCCTGGCATCCGCGCAGCTAGCGGAGGAGTCTGCCGCGAAGACGGCGAAGGCCGCCAAGATCATGGTCCAGTCGAGTCGGGCCGACCTCGCCGACGCCGAAACCGACGTCGGGACCGCGGAGGTGGGCGAGGCATTCGCCCATGAGCAGTACCGGCAAGCTTCCGAACGGGCCGCGGGCCGGGGCTAGGTCCTCCCCATCGCCAAGCGCGGTCCTCTAGACGCCCGGCAGACCCGCGTACCGAATGCAGTGGGAGCGACGTGGATGACTCGCACCCGGGTGGCGCTCCTGACGGTCGGCGATCCGAGCCGCGTGACGGGTGGCTACTTGTTCCACCGGCGCCTCGCAGAGCGTGCGCCGGACTACGGCGCCGAGGTGCGGTTCGTCTCGATCCCCGACCTGCCGCTGCCCTGGGCGATCGGCGGCCGGGCCCGCGTGGCTGTTCGCGCGGTCCGACCCGCAGCGCGGACGTGCTCGTCCTCGACAGCATCGCGGCGAGCGCTGCCGCGCCCTGGCTCGCCTCGTGTCCGGGCGCCGATCGTCGGCATGCTGCATCAGCCGCCCGGCGGGATCGACGCGCCTCGCGTCCTGCGTCGGTTTCGGACGGTCTTCGATCGTCGCGCGTACCGCTCCTGCAAGGTCCTCATGGTGGCCAGCGACTGGCTCGCGGCCGAGCTCGTGGCCGCGGGTGTGCCGGGTGATCGACTCCGCGTCGTCCCGCCCGGCAAGGATCTGGACGTCGGGGCCGGCGCTGCGACAGGCGACGACGACTCGCTGCCATCGATCGAGCCAGCCTCCGACGAGGTCGCCTGATGGCGGCCGTCTGCGTCGCGAACTGGCAACCGTGGAAGGGGATCGTCGAACTCCTCGAGGCCGTCGCGGGCCTGCCCGACGACGTCGTCACTCTGCACCTCGTCGGCGACACGGCCACGCGCGGCGGGTACGCAGGTCGGGTGCGCCGAGCTCATCGAGCACGCCGACCTTCGTGACCGGGTCGTGGTGCACGGCCTCATCAAACCCGCGGCGGTGCACCAGATGTACCAGACCGTCGACGCCTTCCTGCTGCCGAGCTTCGAGGAGCCGTACGGGACCGTCTGGGGAGAGGCGATGGCGGCGGGGCTCCCGGTGGTCGGCTGGCAGGCCGGGAACCTGCCATTCCTGGCCGACAACGGCCGCGACGGCGTGCTCGTGCCGGTGGGGGACGTCCAGGGGCTTGGCGAGGCGATCGAGTGGCTGGCTCGCGACCCAGCGCTTCGCGAGCGGCTGGGGAGCGCTGCCCGCGCCCGCGCAGCCGCGCGTCCGACGTGGGACAGACCGCGGCACGCTTCTTCGCGATCATCGACGAGGTGTCGTCAGCGGGTCATGACCGACCCCCGACCGGTCGGTCGACGGACGCCCAGGCGTCGGCTGACTCGTAGACCGTGACGCGGAGATCGGCGAGCGCCGCCGCCCCAGCAAGACGGTCCCGGACTTGGGTCCAGATGTGCTCGGCGACCGTCTCGACCGTGGTGTTCCGGCCTTCGAATGCCGCCAGGCTTCCGAGATCGACCGAGTCGAGCTCCGCGAGACACTCCGACAGTGCCGCCCCGAGGAGGTCGAGGTCGACGAGCATGGCGTCCTCGTCGAGGCGTTCGCCCCGCGCGACCACCTCGGCGCGGTAGTCGTGACTGTGCTCATGGCTCGCGTCACGGATCCTCGGCCTCGAGCTGATGCAGCGCGTGGAACGTCCGCGCGACACCGACCTCAAACATAGTCCAACACCACCTGCAGGCACTCTTCGGCGCGGTGATCGAGCAGCTCGTACGCGGCGGCCGCCTGGTCCAACGGGAACCGGTGTGTGATCAGCTCGCGTCAGCGGCAGCTCCGTGAGCAGCGCTGATACAAGGGCCGTCCGTCGAGCGCGATCCCAGCGTGGCGCGAGGGCCGGATCGAGCGTGGATACCTGCGAGCTGACGACCCGCAGGCGCCGACGATGGAAGCGATCACCGAGGCTCAGGCTGACGTCGCGAGTCCCGTACCACGACGCGACGACGACGGTCCCGGCGAACGCCGTCGCGTCGATGCAGGCCTGGAGAGCGGCCGGGCTCCCGCTGACCTCGACCGCGATATCCACGCCGCGCCCGTCGGTCAGGTCGAGCACGGCGTCGACGAGGTCGACGTCCACGCCAAGTGCGTGGTCCGCGCCCGCGGCGACGGACGCAGCCCGACGTCGCTCGTGCAGGTCCGCGGTCACGATCGGGGTCGCTCCGGCCCTCCGAAGGAGCATCGTGATCAGCAGGCCGACGACGCCCTGACCGGCCACGAGGACCGCTTCTCCGAGCCGAGGGTGGGCGTCGAGCACCACGGTGACGGCCGTCTCGAGGTTCGCGGCGAACACCCCGACATCGGCTGGGAGGCCTTCGGGCAGCCGGACTGGAGCGTCGGCGGGCACGACGTACTCGGTCTGATGCGGGTGGTGCACGAAGACGAGGTCGTCCACCGCCAGCTGGTCGACGTGCGAGCCGACCTCGATCACGCGGCCGACGCTCGCGTAGGCGAACTTGATCGGGAAGCCGAAGTCGCCGCGGACGGTCGGGAGATCGGGCTGCAGCTCGCGCGGGGCGCTGCCGCGATAGACGAGGAGCTCGCTCCCGGCACTCACCCCGGAGACGAGCGAGCGGACCCGGACGTCGTCGGGTCCGACGGCGCCGACAGGTTCCTGCCGGATCTCCACTCGCTGCGGCCCGTCGAACCAGACGGCCTCAGGCATCACCTTCGCTCCGGGGCTCGAGCTCGCCGTCGAAGATGACATCCGGGCCCAGCTGCGAGAACGACGCGCGGCGAAATGACAGCGCGTCGCGCAGCCGCAGGATGTCGAGGTCACCGACGGCTTCGATCCCCGCGCCGAGGACCAGCGGCGCGATCGACACGACCAGCCGACTCACCCGGCGTTCGCGGATCATCGCGGTGATCACGCCGGCTCCTCCTTCCACGAGCAGGGTGGCCATGCCCCTGGCTCCCAGCTCGTCCAGGAGCGACCCGAGGTCGACCCGACCGTCCGGGGTGGAGGGAAGGACGAGAACCTCGACGCCGCGCCGCGCGAACTCCCGGCGCCGGTCAACGGGCGCCAGGTCCGTCGTCGCCAGGATCGTCGGCGCGGCGCCGTCAGTCACGACGTTGGCGCGCGGCGACAGGCGCAGCTTGCTGTCGAGGACGACGCGGACCGGCGAGGGACCTTCGACGAGCCGCGCGGTGAGCCGCGGATCGTCGGCCGCCACGGTGCCCGCGCCGACGAGTACGGCCGCGTGCGACGCGCGCAACGAGTGCGCCAGCACCAGGGACTCCTGCCCGCTGATCCACTGCGAATCGCCGGTCCGCGTGGCGAGACGCCCGTCGATCGTCTGGGCGTAGTGCACGGTGACCGATGGCCGAGCGGCCTTGCGGGGCAGAACGTGTCCGAGGCGGGCGGCTTTCGTCTCGAGATACGGCCGGTTTACCGGGTTCGGGAGCGCCGGGAGCGGAACGCGCTCGCTGACGCGAATGCCGTGGGCTTCCAGCGCCGGCGACCTTGTCGGGGTTGTTGGTCATCAGCCGCACCCGCTCCAGCCCCAGGTCGGCGAGGATGGCGGCGGCGGCACCGTACTCGCGGGCGTCGACCGGCAGGCCGAGTGCGGCGTTCGCGGCGACGGTGTCGAGCCCGCCGTCCTGGAGCGCGTACGCCCGCAGCTTGTTCGCCAGCCCGATCCCTCGACCCTCCTGCCTGAGATAGAGGAGCACGCCCGCGCCCTCGGCGACGATGGCGGTCAGCGCGCGGCCGAGCTGCTCGCCGCAGTCGCATCGAAGCGAGCCCAGCACGTCGCCCGTCCAGCACTCGGAATGGAGCCTGACCAGCGGTGCGTCGCGCCCGGCGACGTCGCCGTGAACGAGGGCGATCGGCTCGGTCCCGCTGCGCGAATCCGAGAACGCGACGGCATCAAACGTCCCGATGCGGGTCGGAAGACGCGCGTTGCTGACGCGGCGGACGCGACCGTTCGTGGCGGGCTTGGTCTCGGCGGGCATGCGAAACGGCGACCAGAGCTTCGTTGCGCCGGCCTGTCTGCTCGCAATGGGTCGAGTGGGGACGACGCGGACTGGACCTTCAACTCCGGGCTTGAAGGCGGGCCGCCATTATCGACCAGATCGTCCGGTCCTGTCCGACGTCGACAGTGGGATCACCGCGCAAGCAAAAGCGGCTAGTACGGCGGTAGGGCGCTCGCTCATGTGAAGCAAGTGCTCTAACCAACTGAGCTAGCCGCCCGGGTCGCCGGTCCCTCGTCCGTCGTGACCCGCCGATCGGTGGCTCACGGGTGTTCCACGTCCGTGCCGGTCGGAAGGCCCCAGCGTCCGAGTCGCCAGCGGCCCGGGAATGCTACCAGAGGGTGTCTCGGAGCGACACGGCGCCGGCCCGCGGCCGCCTCAGTAGCCGGGCTCGCCACCCTTCGGTGCGGACGTCGCCCCGCCGGCCGGTGCCTCGCTCGAGGCGCCGCCGCCGCCACCCGATGGGCTCGTGCACGCCGCGAGCATGGCGACCAGCACCAGCACCAGCGCCAGGAACGATCGACGGACCACGCGCACCCTCCTTCCGGTACCTGCCCTTCCATTCGACGGCCCGGACCGCGACGGTTTCCGTGATGATGGGGCGGTGGACGACTACGCGTTCCTCGACGCCGGCGAGGGTGCCCGGCTGGAGCGGTTCGGCGATCGGCTCGTCAGCCGCCCGCACCCGGGCGCGACCGGGGCCCGCCGGGCGCCGGGCCGATGGGCCGATGCCGACCTGCGCTTCGACCGCGACCGCGGGTGGACCGGGACCGGCCTGGACGCCGCGGGCGACGACTGGGTGGCCCGCATCGCCGGGCTCGCCTTCGAGCTCCGGCCGACCGAGGCCGGGCAGGTCGGCCTGTTCCCCGAGCACGCGACGCTCATCCCGTGGCTCGACGAGCGGATCGCCGAGCGCCCTGACGGCTCCGATCACGGTCCTCAACCTCTTCGCGTACACCGGTCTCGCCACGCTCGCCCTGGCCCGCGCCGGCGCGTCGGTGGCGCATGTCGACGCGGCGCGACCGAGCGTGGCATGGGCACGCCGGAACGCGACGCTCAACGAGCTCGGCGACCGTCCGATCCGCTGGCTCGTCGACGACGCCCGCGGGTTCGTGGCGCGCGAGGCGCGACGCGGTCGGCGGTACGACGGCGTCGTCCTCGATCCGCCGACCTACGGCCACGGTGCGTCGGGCCGGGCGTGGCGGCTCGAGCGCGACCTCGACGGACTCCTGGCCGACGTCCGCGCCGTGCTCGACCCGACCGGTTTCGTGCTGTTGACCGCCCACGCCGAGGGCATCGACCCCGGACGAGCTCGGCGACCGGCTGCTCGATCGGTCGCCGCCGACGTGGAGGTCGGACCGCTCCGGCTGACCGCAGAGTCCGGCGCGGTCCTCGAGCTCGGTGCGTTCGCCCGCTCGGGCGGCGCATCATGACCGCGATGCCCGCCCCGTCCCTCGCCAGTCCGTCGAACCCGCGGATCCGGTCCGTCGCCCGGCTGCGCGACCGGCGCGACCGCGACGCCACCGGTCTCACGCTGGTCGACGGCGCCCGCGAGACGCGTCGGGCGCTCGCGTCGGGGATCGAGGTGGTCGAGGCGTTCATCTGCGAGCCGCTGCTCGCCGGCGAGGACGCACGCGCGGCGCTCGACACGCTGGCGGCTCGCGGGATCCCGGTCACGACCACGACCGAGACGGCGTTCGCCAAGATCGCGTTCGGCGATCGCGCCGAGGGCCTCATCGCCGTCGTGCGATCGCCGGTCCGGGGACTCGACGACCTGACACTGCCCGACGATCCGCTGCTCGTCGTGATCGAGGGCGTCGAGAAGCCCGGCAATCTCGGGGCCGTCCTGCGCAGTGCGGACGGCGCCGGGGCCGATGCGCTGATCGCCGCATCGCCACGGACGGATCTCGCCAATCCGAACGTCATCCGGGCCAGCGCCGGCACGATCTTCGCGGTCCCGATCGCCGCGGCGCCGACGCCCGACGTCCTCGCCTGGCTCCGCGGCCGCGGCATCCGGATCGTGGCCACCCGGGTCGACGCCGAGCGGACCTACACCGACGCCGACCTGTCGGGCGGGCTCGCCCTGGCCTTCGGCAGCGAGACGGACGGCCTGACCGCGGCATGGGCCGACCCGGACATCGAGGCCGTCCGCCTGCCGATGCTCGGGGTCGCCGACAGCCTGAACGTGTCGGTCGTCGGCCGCCGTCATGCTGTACGAGGCGCGCCGGCAACGCGACCGTCATCCGCACCGGCCAGACTGACGGCATGGACACGACCTTCGACCTGGTCGTCATCGGCGCAGGGCCGGGCGGCGAGGCGGCCACGCACAAGGCGCGCGCGCTCGGCGCGACGCGTCGCGATCGTCGACCGGCGCTGGTTCGGCGGCAGCTGCCCGCACATCGGCTGCCTGCCGTCGAAGGCGCTCCTCCACGGCGCCGCCGAGCACCACGCGAACCAGACGGCCTACCAATGGCCGCGCGCCTCGGCGCATCGCGACTTCATGATCAACCGCGCCGCCGACGCGCCGGAGCCGGACGACAGCAGCCACGTCCGGCGGCTCGAGCGCGCCGGCGCCGTCGTCTACCGCGGCGACGGCCGTATCGTCGGCCCTGGGCGGGTCGCGGTGACCCACGACGGGGCCCGCCACGAGCTGGCCGCCGACGACGTGGTCATCGCCGTCGGGTCGCAGTCGCGCCGCATCGCCATCCCCGGCATCGACGACATCGACGTGTGGACCAACGAGGGGGCGACGCTGACGCGAGCGCTGCCCCGCAGCCTGCTGGTGCTGGGCGGCGGGCCGACCGGCTGCGAGCTGGCCCAGGTCTACGCTCGGTTCGGGGTGCCGACGACGATCGTCCAGTCCGGGCCGCGGCTCGCACCGACCGACCATCCCGCGCAACTCCGAGGTCGTCCGCGCGGCGCTCGAACGGGACGGCGTGACGGTGCGCACGGGCGTCCGCGCCGTGGCGGCACGCGCCGGGGCGGGCGCCGACGGGGCGCACGCGGTCGAGCTCGACGACGGCTCGATCGTCGAGGGCCACACGCTGCTCGCGGCGATCGGCCGCGACGTCCCGCTCGACGACCTGGGTCTCGAGCACTACGGGCTCGACGTGAGCGGCCGGACGCCGCCCTACCCACGCGACGGCCGGCTGCGCATCGCCGACGGCCTGTACGCGGTCGGCGACGCCGCCGGCCCCGAGCTGCACACCCACCAGGCCCACTACCAGGGCGAGCTGGCCGCGCGGATGGCCCACGGCGAACGCGTGACGCCCGACTACCGTGCTCTCCCCCGCGCGACGTACACCGATCCCGAGGCCGCCTTCGTCGGCGTCTCGGTCGAAGCGGCGAAGGAGGATGGCCTCGACGCGTTCGAGCTCACGTGCCGAGTTCGCGAAGAGCGACCGGGGCTACTCGATCGAGGCGACCATGGGCCACGTGACGATCGTGGTCGACCGCGCGACGCGGACGCTCGTCGGCTGCGCCGATGGCCTGCCCCGACGCCTCGGCCGCGATCCACGAGTGCGTGCTGGCGATCAGGGCGCGCGTCAAGGTCGACGTGCTGGCCGACACGATCCACGCGTTCCCGTCGACGTCGCGCATCTTCAACGGCCTGTTCGCCGACGCGCTGCGCGAGCTCGACCACCCCGGCTGATCAGACCTCGAACACGACCTTCCCGTCCATCAGGACCAGCTGCGGGCGCGTCGTCGAGAGCGGGCCGCCGGCGTCACCGGCTCGTCGATCGATGCGGCCGGGATGACCACGACGTCGGCACGCTGGCCGACCGTCAGCCGCCCGCGGTCGGTCTCGCGCGCCGACACCGGCCCGTCGATGCAGTTCGCGCGGAGCGCGCGGTCGAGCGACAGCGACTGCTCCGGCGCGAACGTCGGCGTGCCGGTCGGCCAGCGCGGGTCGTCGCGCCGGACCGCCAGGGCGAGACCGGGCCACGGGTCGTACGACTCGACCGGGGCGTCGGTGCCGAACGGCATGACCGCACCGGTGTCGGCGATCGACTTCCACGTGTAGCCCTCGACCTCGGCGCGGTCGCCCCACAGCTTCCAGGCCTGCAGCGGCGTCGGACCCGAGATGGACACGGCTGCACGCTGGCGGCGATGCCCGGTCGCGGCGAACCGCGGCCGGTCGTCGGGATGGAGCATCTGGGTGTGCTCGATGCGCGGCATGAGCGGCGACGTCGCGGCGACCGGGGTCAGCACGTCGAGCGCGGTGCGCACGGCCGCGTCGCCGATGGCGTGGATCATCGTGGCGATCCCGCCGGCGGACGCCCGCTCCACCCGCTCGCGCAGGCCGGCCGCGTCGGTCATCCAGACGCCGCGCCGCAGCTCCGGCGCCAGCGGTCGGTCGGGCTCGGCCTCGATGTCCTCGAGCAGGGCCGCCGTCCGCGACCCGAGCGAGCCGTCGGCGAAGCACTTCTGCCAGCCGACCGTGGCCCGGCCGTCCGGGTTCGCGCCGAGCCGCGCGCCGCTCCGGTGCCCGCGCTCGATCGCGGCCGGGACCGCGTCGTCGCGCATGCACGCGTGGACGCGAACGGGCAGGCGGCCGGCGTCGGACAGCCGGATGTACGCCGGGTACGAGAAGCCCAGCTCCGGGTCCGGCGCGATCCCGTCGGGGTCGTGGCAGGCGACCACCCCGAGCGACACCAGGTCCCGTCCGACCTCGATCAGCGCCGCATCGAGCTCGTCCGGGGCGCGGCACCGGCAGGTGCACCGACACGAGCCGCGTGGCCGCCTCGTAGAGCATGCCCTCGGGCGAGCCGTCGGCCGATCTGCGGACGACGCCACCGGGCGGATCGCCGTCGGGCAGGCCGGCCTCGCGGAGGGCGGCATGGCTGGCCCACATCGCGTGGTGGTCGTGCGCCCAGAGCGCGGCCTTCCGCCCCGGTGCCACCGACTCCAGGGCGTCGGCGGTCGGCCAGCCGCCCCAGCGGTCCGAGTCCCAGCCGAAGCCCTCCAGCCACGCGTCGGCCGGCAGGCGCGCGTGGGCCTCGGCCAGCCACGCCAGACCCTCGCCCAGCGTGGCGGCGTCGCCGAGGTCGGTCAGGCGCGACGCGAGGGCGGCCTGGGCAAGATGGAGGTGGGCGTCGGTCAGGCCGGGGATCGCGACCTGGTCGGGCTCCAGCCGGATCCGCTCGGTGAACGGGTCGGCGCGCGTCTCGAGCTCGATCTCCGAGCCGGCGAAGGCCACCCGGCCGTCGCGGATGCCCACCGCCTCGACCCAGCCGAAGCCCGCGTCCCCGGCGAGGGTCGCGATGCGGCCGGTGATCAGCATGTCGAGGGGCATCGAGCGGTCAGGGTAGCGGGTCGGCCAGGAGCGTCATGAGGCCGGACCGGCCGAGCTCGCCACCGAGCCCGAGGGCGAGCGCCACGCGTGCCTTGATCGCGCACAGCGTGCCCGCGGGGATCGCCCCGGCACGCACCCAGGTCGCGCCGCCACCCGGGAACGCGTACGCCGTCGACACGGCGCCGGCGGGGCAGCGCGAGGCAAGGACGACCGGCACGTCGCGAGCCATCGCCCGCTCGGCGGCCGCGAGCAGGCCGGGTGCCGTATTACCCGCCCCGGTCGCGGCCACGACCACGCCCTGCGCGCCGGCGTCGACCGCCGCGTCGAGCAACATCCCGTCCGACCCGAGCCCGGCCTGCACGATCTCGACCCGCGCACCGTCGGCCGGCATCAGCAGCAGCCGTCGGCGTGGACCGCGCGGCCGCTCGACGACGACCGCACCCTCGTCGGTCACGCGCCCGAGCGATCCCGCGTTCGGCGACTGGAACGTGGTGAACGCCACCGTGTGCATCTTCGTCACGTCGTCGGCGGCCTCGATCGTGCCGGCGAGGCCGACGACCACGCCGGTGTCGCGGAGCGCCGGCGATGCGGCCGCCGCGACCGCCCGGCGGAGGTTGGCCGGTCCGTCGTAGCCGTCCTCGTGCGACGCGCGCATCGCCCCGGTCACGACGACCGGCTTGGCCGACCAGAGCACGAGGTCGAACGCGAACGCCGTCTCCTCGATCGTGTCGGTGCCCTGGACCACGACGACGCCGTCGATGGCGTCGGCGTCGAGGCAATCGCGGATGACCCGGGCCAGCGTCAGCACGTCGCCGAACGTGAAGTGGCTGGCAGGCGTGAGGCCGCGGTCGATGGGCACGACGTCGGCGATGGTCTCGAGGCCCGGCGTCCTCGCGAGGATGGCCGCGCCGTCGAGCGCGGGGACGTTGCCGCCGGCGACCGGGTCGAAGCCCATGCTGATCGTCCCGCCGGTGAACACGACGGCGACGCGGGGCACGGGATCAGTCCCGGTCGGGCTGGTCGGATGGGCCGGTCGGCGGCGCCCACGCCGGCGGGTTGATCGCACTCGACGGTACGCCCGGTTCCGCGCGCCACGTGGGTCGGTCCGCGCCCAGCGCCGCGGCGATGGGATCCTCGGCATGCGGGTCGGCGCTGACCTCGGCGGGCCGGGCCGACGGGCCCAGCAGCACGACGCTCGCGATGCCCGCGATGAGCACGCCGATCGCCCCGATCAGCATGACGCTCGCCGACCCGATGACGTCGGAGATCGGCCCGACGATGATGATCGGCAGGAAGCTCGAGACCGACACCAGCATGTTCAGGATCCCGAAGACGCGACCGCGCACGTCCTCCGGCAGGTCCTCCTGCAGCTGCGTCTGCGACGGGATGGCCACCGCGGCGTAGGCGATGCCGGCGATGAACGCGATGAACACGACGACCGCGAGCAGCGAGGTGACCGCCGACAGGTCGAGCAGGTCGCTCACGCGGTCGGCCCGCTGCAGCAGCTGGCTGACCGGCCCGGCGACCGACAGCAGCGCCAGCATGATGCCGAGGACGATCAGACCGCCCTCGATGACCCGCCGGCGGGGCAGGTACTTCCCGTAGGAGTTCAGCAGCAGGATGCCCATCACGATGCCGCCGCCGAGCGGCAGGATGATGATCGCCGTGTCCTTCGCGCGCAGGCCGAGCGCCTTCTCCGCGAAGTCCGGTCCGAGCACGCCGAGCACGCCGACGAGCGAGGCCGTGATGCCGAGGTAGAGCAGCGACCAGCCGATCGACCGGTTCGCCCGGATGAAGGCGATCCCCTCGCGCAGCTGGGCGAGCGTCGACTCCATCGCGCGCGCGGTCTCGCCCTCGCGTGACAGCTCCGCGCAGGCGGTGGTGATGCCGGCAACGTGAAGCAGAAGACCGCCGCCAGGAAGTACAGGCCGGCGACGACCGCGATGACCGCCTGCGGACCCGCGACGTTGATGACGAGCGGGCCGAGCAGCGCGAAGCCGATCGCGAACGACGCGTTGAGGGTCAGCGTGAAGACCCCGTTGGCCGACAGCAGGTGCTCGCGCGGCACGACCTCGGGGATCATCGCCGCCTCGGCCGGCGCGAAGAAGACCGTCACGGTCGAGATGAAGATGTTCAGCAACAGCAGCAGCGCGAAGTTGTCGCCGACGAGCAGCAGCGCGATGACCGCGAACCCGCGCAGGACGTTCGTCGCGATGAGGACGAAGCGTCGATCGACGCGATCGACGTACACGCCGGCGACGGCCGAGAACAGCACGGCCGGGACCAGGAACGACAGGATCAGCAGGCTGTTGGCGGTGTTCGGCTGGGTCTCCGACACGATGACCGTGAGACCGAACAGCACCATGTTGCCGCCGATCTGGGTCGCGGCCTGGGACAGCCACAGGCGCAGGAACGCCGGGTAGCGGAAGGCGGCGAGAGCGCCCTCCGACCCCGGTGCCTCACCCGTCGGGACGACCGTCTCGGGCTCGAGCGGCACCCCGGTATCGGTCACGACGGGCGGTCGGGCGCGGTCCGTGGGCTCCCGGCGTCGTCACCCTCGACGGCGGCCGTGATCAGCGGGTCGCCCCGTTCCACGAACTCCGCCAGGCGTCGCTCGAGCGTGGCGCGCTCGAGGAGCACGTGGCGATCGCACGTCCGGCAGCGCAGGCCGATGTCCGCCCCGAGCCGGTCGACGAGCCACGTGTCACCGCCACACGGATGACGTCGTCGGAGTCGGACGACGTCGCCGAGCAGCAGGTCGAGGGCGGGTCGGTCCGGCACGGCGGGCAGGGTATCAGAGGCGCGGGCGACCGTGACTGGGCACGAGCTCGCGGTCGGTCGCCGGCACGCCGATGTGGTCGAGCGGCGTCACCTCGACGATCACGTCGGGCTGCGTCGCCGACAGCTGGGCGATGATGCCCCCGGGCCGCGTCAGCGAGCCGGTCAGCTTGTCGGGTGCGCCGATGGCGTCCAGCGTGAAGGCGTCACCGAGCTCACGGTCGGCGACGGTCACCGCCCCACCCGGCCCCGTCGCCACGACCCCGGGCACGAGGCGCACGTCCTCGATCGCCATCGCCTCCGCCCCGGCGTTGCGCAGCTCGTTCACGAGGTCCTCGACCCCCGACCCGTCGATCGGGCCGCGGACCGTGATCGACACGCCCGGCCCGACGGCCGGGTCGATGCCCGCGTACAGGCGCACGCGACGCAGGTCCGCGCGCAGCTCGTCGACCGACGCGTCGCCGCGATCGGTGTTCTGGTCGAGGACCTGGAGCTCGCGCTCGAGCGTCGCGACCTCGGTGCGGAGCTGGTCGTTGCGGGCGTCGAGGTTCGCGACGAGGACCGTGAGGTCCTGCGACGACAGTCCGGCGAAGGCGGTGCTGCTCGCCTGGGTCCGGAGCTGGGTCACGACGAGCAGCCCGAGGGCGAACGTCACCGCCGCGATGGTCAGCTGGTTGCGACGCCGGCTCACGGCGTCGTCGTCCCGGGTTCGGGTCGCGCGTAGCGGAGCGTGACGGTGCCCGCGAACGCCGGAACGTCGACGGCCTCGGGCTCGGCGACCGACACCCGGATGCCGTAGCCCTGGGCGCGGGTCCGGATCAGGTCGACGAAGCCGGCGGACGCGCTGAGCCGCGGGTACAGGTCGTCCGGCCCGAGCGCCGTGACCTGGTAGGGGCCGGCCAGGTAGGCGGCGTTGACGAGGATCGACGGCCCGACGTCGATGATCGCCGAGGTCGGCACGATCCGCTCCCCGTTGACGGCGACGGCCTCGGCGCCGGCCGCCCACAGCTCCTCCACGACCGCGCGGATGTCGCGGGCACCGACGAGGTAGTCGGCCGCCTCGCCGCCCGGCGCGGGCGGCTCGACCGAGTCCTCGAGCTGGAGGACGATCCCGGTCCCGGTGAGCGGGATGAGCCCGGCCGCCACGCGCGCGGTCTGGAGGCCCGTCGTTGAGCTCGCGGACGAGCGCCGCCGACCCCTGCCCCGCCTGCTCGGTCGACTGGATGCGCGAGCGCAGGTCGAGGATGCGGGTCTTGAGCTCGTCCTGGCGTGCCTGCAGCTGGCTGGCGGTCTCGACCAGCGGCGTGCGCTCCTGGGACGTGTAGCGGACGCGCGGTCCCTCGGCGGCCAGCTGGGCGGCGATCAGGAAGCCGAGTCCGAGCAGCGCCGCTCCGAGGGTGATCTGCCAGCTCGGGATCGAGCGCAGCCGCGCGGTCACGGCCGCCAGCCCTCGCGCGGTCGCCTCGAGCGCGTCCACACGAGGAGCCCGACGCCGGCCGCCACGACCAGGGCGGCCATCCCGAGCACGACGCCACGCGTGGTGTCGTCCCCGACCGGCGACGAGTCCGCCGTGGCGGGCGATGGCCGTGGCGTCGCCACCGCGCCCGGTGCCGACGTGGCACCCTCGCCCGGTGCGGGCGGCGCGGCCGCGTCCCAGCCGTCCGGCATCGGACCGGACGGTGCAGGTCGCGGGCCGTGCTGGACGGGCGCCTGGGCCCCGAGATCCGCCAGCCACGCGTCGTTGAACGCCGCGACGTCGATGCCGATCGCGGCCGTGAACGCCTCGTCGTCGGTGCGTCCATCGGCATAGGAGCGGACGAGCGAGACCATCGTGTCCTCGCCATGGGTCCGGATCAGGTAGTCGATCGCGCTCGCGCTCTCGGAGTAGGCCAGGCCGAACCTCGAGGCCGATGTCGGGAACTGGCCGACGAGGCCATCGAGCGGGATGAGCTCGCGCGCATCGGCTGCGGCGTCGACCGCGCGTCGATCGCCGAGCTCGTATCCGACGCTCAGGTACGTCGCCAGCCCCTCGTTGAGCCAGCGTGGCGGGAAGTGGTACGGGTTCTCGACGGCGGTGTCGAAGACGAGGTGGACGAGCTCGTGGGGCACGACGTTCGCGACCCACACGTCGTCGATCGAGGCTGGGGCGATCTGGGCGAAGAGCGTCCGGATCTCGGCATTCGCCTGCCCGCCGACGTTTTCGCGCGTCCCCGGGCCCAGCGCGTCGTAGAAGGCGTCCTGGCCCGCGTAGATGAAGAAGTCGACCGGCTCGTCCTCGGTCACCCCGAACAGGCTTCGCCGTCTTCTCGACGGCCTCCTCGCCGATGCGCAGGGCGCGTTCGCCGAACGCCCGACTGCCCTCGTACCAATGGACGCGGACGACGTCGCCGCTCACCGTCTGCCAGTCGAACCGCTCGTCTGCCACGACCGTACGGACCTCCGGTCCGAGCGATGCCACGCCATCGGTGGTGATGCGCCAGCGGACGCGGACCGGCGTGTTGGGCAGGATGTGGTCGTCGGGACCGCCGAAGGTGTGCCTGAGCGTCGTCGAGCCGGCCGCCGGTGCGCTCACCTCGGTGACCAGCGGGGCCGGGTCGTCGGCCATCGTCACCAGCACCTCGACCCGGTCGGGCGACTCGTCGATCGTCACCGGCTGGGTCGCGACGATCTCCTCGCCGAACGAGCCCTCGATGCGTCGGCGTCCCGAACCCCGGATCGGCGGCGCCGACCGGCAGGGCCGCCAACGACGACCACCAGATGGCCAGCGCCAGCGACGCCCCGCCCGCGGCGACGCGCCGCAGCGCCCTCACTGGCCCTCCCACGCCAGCCCGGCGAAGCGCACGGAGCCCATGCCGTTCTGACCGGCGCCGAGGAACCCGTCACGCGACAGCGCCCAGCCCGTGCCGTAGCTCATCGGGATGACCGGCACGTCGCGCTGCACGACGTCCTCCGCCCGGTCATAGGCCAACGATGCGGCGACCGGGTCGGTCGCGGACGCCGCGTCGGCGATGGCCGCGTCGAACTCCGCTGAGCTCCAGTCACCGAAGTTGTTGATGGCACCGCCGCCCAGCAGGACGCCGAGGAAGTCGTTGCGGCCGGGGTAGTCGGCGATCCACGAGAGGTACCACATCGCCGGGGGATCGCTGTCGAGCCGGTCGAAGTACGACTCGAAGTCCATCGTCTCCGCGTCGATGTCGATGGCGAGCTCGCGCTCGAGCTCGGTCACGACCGCCTGGTCGAACGAGCTCCCGCCGGTCACGAGCGTCACCCGCGGGAAACCGGCGCCGTCCGGGTAGCCGGCCTCGGCCAGCAGCGTGCGGGCGGCGGCCGGGTCGTGCACCGGCAGCACGTCTCGCTCGCTCCGGCCGGGGATGCCGGTCGGGACCATCGAGTTCGCGACGGCCGCGGGGTCATCGGCGGCCAGCCGCGCGATGCGCCGCCAGTCGACCGCCGCGCCGAACGCCCGACGGACCCGGACGTCGTCGAACGGCTTCGCCGTCGTGTCGAAGCCGTAGTAGTCGGTCGACATCGCCGGCACTCGCCGGAGCTGCGGGCCGAGGACCGGGTCGTAGGCGATCCAGGCCGCGTCGGCCGAGCCGATCGGGGCGTAGTCGAGGTCGCCGCGCTCGAACCGTTCGACCGGGCTCTCGCCGGCGAGGTCGGTGAGCACCGTGATGCTGCCCAGCGCCGGCTCGCCGGCCCAGTAGTGCGGGTTCGCAGCGAGGGCCATGTCGTCGTCGCCTGTCCCGGTGAGGCGGTAGCCGCCGCTCGCGACGAAGCCGTCGCCGGGGCGGAGGGCGTCGGGGTCATCGATCCCCGGCGGGACGATGCCGAATGTCGTGCTGGCCACGATCGTCGGGAAGTCCGACGCGGGCCGGGCCAGATCGACGATGACCTGCCGCGCCGCGTCGTCCGCGACGAGCCCGACGTCCTCCGCGCTGCCCTGTCCGTCGACGTACTCGGCGGCACCGCGGACGTCGAGCAGGAGCGTCGCGAGCGGCGACGGCGCGGCCGGGTCGATCACCCGCAGCCAGCTGCGAACGACGTCGGACGCCTGCAACGGGGAGCCGTCGCTGAACGCGAGGTCCGGGCGGAGCGTGAAGACGACCCGCCGGCCGCCGTCGTCGACGCGCCACGACTCGGCGAGCGCCGGTCGCAGCTGGAGCGTCTCATCGATCGCGGTCAGCGTCTCGAACAGCTGGGCGATGACGGCCGCGCTCTGGGCGTCGCCGCTGGCCGCGGGATCGAGCTCCGTCGGCGCGCGCGAGCGCGATGCGGGCGATCCCATCGGCGGCGCCGACGGGCGATCCTCCGCAGGCACCGACGGCCAGGGCGATGAGCAACAGCAGGGTCCGGCGGCGCATCGCGCGGAGTATACGGGCGGTTCCCCGAAAGCCCCTCCGGGCGGTCGGGCGCCCTCGCGAGGGCCTCTACGATGTCGCCATGACGCTCCGGATCCGGAACACCCTGAGCCGCACGGTGGAGCCCGTCGAGCCGCTCGAACCGGGGCGCATCCGGATGTACACGTGCGGCCCGACGGTGTACCGGTTCGCCCACGTCGGCAACCTGCGCTCGAACCTGCTGGCCGACCTGCTCCGCCGGGTCCTGCTGTACCACGGCGTCGACGTCTTCCACGTCAAGAACATCACCGACGTCGGGCACCTGCGCGAGGACGACTTCGACCGGGGCGAGGACCGGATGCTCGTCCAGGCCGGTCTGGAGCACAAGACGACGGCGGAGATCGCCGACGCCTACGAGGCCGCGTTCCACGCCGACGAGGCGCTCGTGAACATCCTGCCGGCGCACGTCTTCCCGCGTGCCACCGAGCACATCCCCGAGATGGTCGCCCTCGCCGAGGAGCTCGAGGACCTCGGTCACGCCTACGCCTCGGAGCTCGGCAACGTCTACTACGCGGTGGGCTCGTTCGACGGCTACGGCCGCCTGTCGGGCAACTCGCTCGACGACCTGCGCGCCGGCCACCGCGGCGAGGTCGAGGCCGACAAGCGCGACCCGGCCGACTTCGCCCTGTGGAAGGCGGCCGGTCCAGCGCCGGGCGCTGAAGTGGCCGACGGCACGCTGGGGCGACGGGTATCCGGGCTGGCATCTGGAGTGCTCGGCGATGGCGCGGCGCTACCTGGGCGATCGCTTCGACCTGCACACCGGCGGCATCGACAACATCTTCCCGCACCACGAGGACGAGATCGCCCAGTCGGCGCCGCTCGTCGGCGGACCACCGGCGCGCGTCTGGGTGCACGGTGAGCACCTGCTGATGACCGGCCGGAAGATGGCGAAGTCGGCCGGCAACTTCCAGCGGGTGACGGAGCTGATCGACCAGGGCATCGACCCGCTCGCGTTCCGCTACCTGGTGCTGACCTCTCGGTACGGTCACAAGCTGAACTACTCGGATGCGTCGATCGGGGGTGCGGCGTCGGCGCTGGCATCTCTCCGCAAGCGGCTCGCCGCGCTCGGACCGCCGCCCTCCTCCGGTGACTGGACGGCACCGCAGGTCCTCACCGCAGGAGCGGCCGGCGACCGGCCGGGCGGAACGGCCTCCGGTCCGGCAGGCTTCGGCGGAGGCGACTACAAGCTCGCCGATCGGGCGCACGCGCCGGCAGCCCCCTTGTCCGCGGTCGGGACGGACCTGCACGCGCGCTTCGTCGACGCGCTCGACGCCGATCTCGACCTGCCCGCGGCGCTGGTATGCGTGCGCGAGATACTGCGAGCCGAGCTCCCAGCCGACGAACGTCGCTGGCTGGTGCTCGACGCGGACGCCGTCCTGGGGCTCGACCTGCACCGCACCTGGGAGGACGCCCCGGAGTCTGTCGCCGTCCCGGACGAGGTCGTCGACCTGCTGCGCGAGCGCGACGCCGCCCGGGCCGCGCGCGACTACGCGACGGCCGACGCGCTCCGCGATCGGATCGGCGAACTCGGGTGGGAGGTCGTGGACGAGCCGTCCGGATCGTCGGCGCGCAGGCCGGGCTGAGGTCAGATGCCGCCCCAGTAGGTGCGGATGTTGCGCGGGTCCTTGCCCTTCCACGTGATGGCGGCCCGGGCCAGGTCCGCCCACGCCTCGTCCTCGGTCGATCCGGTGCCGACGAGCTCCGTCGAATCACCGTCGAGGATGGCGGTCGCCACGATCCTGGCCGGGGGACCGGGCTCGATGTCGTTGACCATCAGCCCGATGCCGAGCGTTCTCGCCAGGTCGGCCAACCGGTCATTCGGGCCGGTCACCGGACGGCGCTCCCGACCAGGAGGTCGCGTCGCGAGCCGAAGCGGTCGATGATCCGGTAGAAGTTGCGCTTCGACTGGCGGTCGCGATCCTCCTCGGGCAGGCTCGACCAGCCGCGATGCTCGTGCCGCGCCGCAGGCAGGTGCGCCAGCGCGACCGCGCGCCGCGGCTCCTCCCCTTCCCCTTCGTCGCGCAGCACGAGGCTCCACCAGATGTCGAGGTTGCGGTAGAAGCGGAAGCGTTCGTCGAGCGGGCCGCGCACCGCGAAGTCGTCGCGGCGGAACGCCTGGACGTAGCCCTCGATCGCGTCGACGTCGCCGGGCGGCGACTCCCGGAACGTGCGCAGGTCGTCCGACACGATCCCCCAGCCGCCAGCGACGGCCACCGTCGGATCCTCCAAGGCAGCGACCAGGGGCGTCACGAGGTCGCCGGTCGGCTCGACGCTGGGGTCCAACAGGATGACGACGGGGCCCGTCGCCCGCCGCGCACCGGCGTTGATCGCTGCTGCCTGGCCGAGCCGGTCCGATGTCCAGACGACCTCGACATCATCATGTGCCTCAAGGGCCGCGGCACCCTCGTCGGACGGCGCATCAGCAACGACGACGATCGACGTCCCGACCGGCGCCGACGCCCGGAGGCCGGCCAGCGCGCGGTCGACATCGGCCGGCCAGTCGGTGGCGATCACGACGACCGTCGCCGACCCGCTGGCTGGCTCGTCGAGGCGCGACGGGACGTTCTGCGACGCGCCATAGCGGACCCGCGCCCCATCCTCGAGGTCCGGCGGCGACGCCGGTGCGAGCGCGAAGTCGGTGCCGCGGTCGACGATCGTCCAGCCTGCCGCCTCGATCTCGCCTCGGAGCCGGTCGGCCGTTTCCCAGTCCCGCTCGGCGCGAGCCTTCGAGCGCTCGTGCGCAGCCGTGAGGATCTCGTCGGGGATGCGCATGCGTTTCGCCACGCCGTGCATTTTGAACGTTCTCGACCGGTCGGGACGCCATGAGCAACGATGGTCGCCGAAGTAGCTATCAGCCAGGCGGGAGCTCACCTGCCGCAACCTTCGCGACGATCCAGCGGATGCCGTCCTCCCAGGTATCGGCGCTGATCTCTAGCCCGCGGCGCTCAGCCTCCGTCTCCCATGCGTCGCACCAGCGACCGACGGCGAAGGCGGGCACCTGCATCGACAGCAGCCGCGCCTTCGTCAGCGTGCGCAGGGCCGTCTCGAGCCGATCGGTGTCGTCCGACATGACGGCGATGGTACGGCGACCCCGCCGCGCGGACCGCGCGCTAGGCTGGACCGGTGAACACCGTCGACGTGCTCATGTTCGGCCAGCGGACGGTGATGGCGACCGTGCGGCGGTATCGACCAGAGGACTGGGATCGCATCGCGCTGGGCGTCTGGACGGCCAAGGACCTGCTCGGCCACCTCGGCGCCTTCGAGGTGCGGTTCGCCGACGTCCTCGCGACGTTCGTGGACGCGCCGGTCCTGAGCGACCTGATGACCGTCGATCCTGCCGCGTTCAACGATCTGCAGGCATCGATCCGCAAGGACTGGACGATCGAGCAGGTCACCGACGAGTTCCTGGCCGCGCACGAGCGGGTGATGGGGCATGCCCGAGCGCTGCCGGTCGATCGCTGGCGCGAGGTGGGCACCATCCCATGGTATGGACCGCAGTACTCGCTCGATGACCTGGTCATCTACCAGATGTACGGACACAAGCGTGAGCACGACCCCCAGCTGAGCGCCGTCCTCGAGCCGAGCTGAGGGGCCGCTAGCCCGTCTCGAGGCGCACGAGGGCGTCGATGATGGCGTCGGCGACCGCCGCCGTCGACGCCGCCGGGAGATCGAGCCGGATCGTCGCCGCCTGCGTCAGCATCGGGTTGTACTCCCCGGCCGAACCGGCCATCGCCCGGAAGTCGGTCCGGACGAGCACGATCGGCTTCTTCCCGAAGGCATACCCGACCTCCCATGACGTCCCCGAGTCGGGGTCCGGGCCGTCCATGATCGCGACGAGCCCGTCCGCCCAGTCGATCCCGCCGACGTCGGTGGCGAAGATGCCCGGACCGTCCTTGCCCGGCTCCTGGTCCTGGGGCAGGAACACCTCGTGCCCTGCGGCGCGCAGGCTCGCGGTCACCTCCGCATTCCAGGCGCGCTCCGCCGTGCTGAACAGCGGGCCCGCGAAGTACAGCTTCACAGGCTGGAGTATCGCGGATGGGACGGGCACACTTGCGCCTGTCGCCGACGCCGCCATCATGTGGCACCGGTTTCGACGAGGAGGGTACGGATGACGGTCGAGCCCACGACGCCAGGTCCAGCGGCGGACGCCCCGGTGGACCTGGGCGGCGGCGCGCTCGTCCCCGGCTGGCTGCAGCGGTTGGCCGCGCTCGGATGGCGAGTGCTGGTATCGGTGGCGATGGGACTCGTGCTGGCGACGATCGCGATCCAGCTCCAGGTCGTCACCGGGTCGATCCTGTTCGCATTCATCGTCGTCGCCGCCGTCGCGCCGCTCTACCGGCGCACCGTCGAGCGGGGCTGGTCGCCCACCAAGGCCTCCGCCGCGGTCAGCGCCGTCGCGCTGGGCATGGTGGTGTTGGTGGTCATCCTCGTCGCCGCTGCGTTCACTCCCTACCTTGTCGCGCTCGTCCGCGCCGCCGAGCAAGGGGTCCAGGACATGCTGGCGGCTCTGGTGGCGGCCGGCGTGCCGCAGGAGGTGATCGACCTCCTGGACTCGGCCGTCGACGGGTTCGAGGGCTGGCTGGCGAGCGCGGCCCAGCAGATCATCGGACCGATCGCGAACCTGGTGACGATCTTCATCCTCGGCGGGTTCCTGACTTTCTACCTGCTGGTCGACGGGGCCAAGGCCTGGCGCATCACCCTGAGCGAGCTCGACGATTGGCGCGAGGTGGCGCTCACGCGCCGGGCAGGGCTTGCCTTCGACCGGATCGGCGGATACCTCCGCGGGACGGGCCTGATCGCCGCGACCGACGCCCTCACCGACCTGCTGTTCCTCACGGGCCTCGGCGTCCCGTTGGCGACCCCGCTGGCCGTCGTGGTCTTCCTCGCCGGGTTCGTGCCCTACCTCGGCCCGGTCATCGCGGCCGCCATCGTGCTGTCGGTGACGCTGGCGACCAAGGGCACGGCCACCACCCTCGTCATCCTCGTGCTGATCGTCGGCACGAACATCATCAGGAACCGGATGCTCGGCAAGTCGATCTACGGCGGCACGGCTCCGGTCCATCCCGCGCTGGTGGTCATCGCGCTCACCGTCGGCGCCGCCCTGTTCGGTCTGCCCGGGCTCGTCGCGGCCGTCCCGATCGTCATCCTCGTCGAGACGTTCGCGCCGGCGCTGATCCAGACGCTCAGCACCGCGAAGGAGCATGACCGGCCTGCCGGGCTCGTCCCGACGTGGCTCGATCGCATCGCCCAGTGGAGCTGGCGCGGTCTGGTGGTCTTCGCGATCATCGCCCTGGTCGTCCAGGCGGCCGTGTCCGTGCCGATCGTGGTCATCCCGCTGGTCCTCGCCCTGATCCTGGCCGCGACGTTCGGCCCGGCCGTCGACGCCGTGCGCCAGCGCGGACTGAGCCGGACGCGGGCGTCGCTCTTCGTGACGGTGTCGAGCGCCGTCGTCGTCGTCGTCGTCCTCGCGCTGACCGTGCTGGCCATCGCCGGCTCGATGGACGAGCTCGTCGGCCAGGCGGCGGCGGGTGCCGAAAAGGCCGGTCTCGGGTCGGTACCACCGGACGTCGTCACGGCATTCGGCGCCGGGCTCATCCAGAATGCCGCGCTGCTGCTAAGCGGCCTCGTCGGGCTCTCGATCGCGATCCTGCTCGCGATGATGCTGACGTTCTATTTCCTGAGCGAAGGGCCCGCAGCATGGGAGCGGATGCTGGCTCGACTGCCGACGCGCCGACGAACGAGCCTGGCCGCAGCCGGGACGCAGGCGGCGAGCATCCTCAACGGCTACATGGTCGGGACCGGGATCATCGCCCTGTTCGCCGCGGCGACACAGTGGCTCATCATGGTGCTGCTGGGTCTGCCGCTGGCCTTCCCCATCGGCGTCCTGACATTCTTCGGCAACTTCATCCCGTACATCGGCGGGGCGATCACGACGTTGCTGGGGTTCCTCGTGGCGGTGGCCGTCGGGAGCACGACCGACATCGTCCTGATGGCCATCTACACGCTGGTCTTCAACATCGTGCAGGGCAACTTCGTCGCGCCGCAGGTCTACGGCAAGACCGTGAGCCTCCACCCAGCGATCGTGCTGCTCGCCATCCCGGCAGGCGGCGCGGTGGCCGGGATCATCGGGATGTTCCTCGTGGTCCCGTTCCTCGGTGTCGTCGCGACGACCTGGCGGCTGGTCCTGCACATGTTCGACCCCGACGAGTCGACGGCGATGGCTCCGGGCGCGTCACCTGCGGTCCACGATCGACCGACGTCGTCGCATGTCGCGCCGACGGCTACGCAGCCGGGGACCAGCCCGACCTCCTGACGCCGCTCCCGCCCGCGGGCTAGCCGCGGCCCGTCGTCGTCGCGATGTCGACCTCGTTCCCTGCCGCATCGGCCAATGTCCACCACATCGGCGCGAACTCATCGCGGACCATGTGTCCACCCGCGGCGAGTGCCGCGGCGACTCGGGCTTCCGCATGCTCTGGAGCCACCCAGACGGCGATGTGGATCGCGCCGCCACCGTCGGCTCGCGGCTGCTCCATCCCCTCGAACCAGAACGCCGGGCCGCGGTCGCGCGGGTCGACCAGATCCTCGTCGGGGCTGTCGATCCGGGGCACATAGCCGAGCACGGCTTGCCAGAACGGCATGACGGATGTGATGTCGGGCGCGCCGGGGACGATGAGGAACGACTGGATCTGCGACGGATCGGCCGGGATCCCGACGTCCCGCGCGATGGCGGAGATCCGGCGGGCCAGCTCGATCTCGCCCGTCGTCATGCCCATGTACTGGTCGGTCAGCGTGATCAGCCGCAGCGTGACGCTGTCGCGACGTAGGTCGATCGCAGGCCCGTGGTCCTCGAGGCCGTCGAGCTCCGCGATGCGCTGCGCGAGTCCGACACCCTCAGCGAGCGACGACGTGCGGAAGAAGGCGGTCGCCCCCTCGCTCACCACGCGCCAGTCCTCGACACCGTCGGTCTCGTGGAACTGGGTCGAACTGATCTTGTCGGTCACGACGGGACCTCGCATGTGCGCCGATCACCCGACAAGGACGGACCGATCCCTCGGCTGTCGGCCGATGAAGGCGAGGAACCGGTCCTCCGGGACCGCGTCGCCGGAGACGGCGACCTCGGGCGGGAAGATCCCCATCTTTCGGAGGAGCTTGCCATTCTGGATCGCGATCGCGTGGATCTCGCCGATCGCCTCGTCGGACAGGTCCGGCTCGAGGCCGGTCAGGGCCGCCGTGTCATAAAGCGACATCGCCCGGTTGAGCGAGATGTCGGAGAGGTAGCCACGGGCCGGGACGTCCGCGTATGACATGTGGACGGTCTGTTCGAGGTCGGCGTGGGCTCGGACGGATGCGTTTGCCTCGGAACCGAGACGGGCGTAGTTCCCGGCCACGTCGTCGCCGAGCAGGTCGCCGTCGAATTCCGGGTTCACCGTCAGTCCCGTCTCGCCCGCGAGGACCTTCGGGACGCACAGGTTCTCGTACGCCATCAGGTTCAACGAGTCGCGGAGCGTCTGGCCGTCGTGGAAGCGGGCGTAGTCCGGCACCTCGAGCGCCAGGTGTTCCGGCCGCACGCGCAGGACCAGGTCGGTCAGGGCGCTGTTCGCGGCGATGAACGTGCTCTTGATATCCATCGCAGCACCCTGACAGGCGGACCGTTGCGGACGCATAAACCGCCCTGCCCGTGGTCGCGCTGCCCGGTGTGGCGCGACCTACGATGGGAGCATGATCCTTCCCAAGGTCCGGGACCCAAGGTTCATCACCGTGCGGCGCGGCGGAAGCCTCAAGGACGACGATCACCATCTGCTCGCGGTGTGGGCGGCCGACTGCGCGGAGACATGTCCTGCACCACTTCGAGCAAGCGCGGCCGGGGGACGACCGTCCGCGACGGGCGATCGACCTTGGACGCGCCTGGGCCCGCGGCGAGATCACGTGGGCAGTGGCCCGCACCGCCGCCGGCCATGCGAACGCCGCGGCCAGAGACCTGACCGGGGCGCCACGACATGCGGCGTACGCTGCCGGTCAGGCCGCGGCGGTAGGCCACGTGGCGGCCCACGAGCTTGGCGCTGCGGCGTACGCCATCAGGGCAGCCCGCGCGGCCGCTCCCGACAGCGATAGTGTCGACGCTGGTCGCCTGGAGTGCCGCTGGCAGCGCGCACAGCTTCCCGACGAGATCCGGGAACTCGTGCTCGACGACCAGCGGCTTCGCAACGAGTTGTGCTGGTTCGTCTTCGATCGCTGAGCGGCGGACAAGATCAGGAGTAGGCGCTCATGGACGACTCAGGGACGACCGCCGCGACCGAGCAGCTGGGGCTGCCGAAGCTCCTTGCCCTGTTCCTCATCCCGGGCGCGCTACTGACGCTCGCGTTCGTCGCGGTCGCGCCGATCGTCGAAACAGCCGGGTTCCCTCCGATCGCCGCGCTCCTCGCGGCCATCGCGCTCGTGCTCATCCCGATCGAGCTTGGCGTGCTTCTGGGGGCCGGCCGTGGCCACGAGCAGCGGATCCGGTCAGTCGTGCCGTACCGACGTCCGTTCCCGCTCCGGCACTGGCTGTGGCTCGTGCCGTCCCTCGTCGTCCTCGCATTCGTCGGATTTGGCGTGTCGATGGCCCTCGAGCCCGCCGTGATCGATGCCCTGTTCGGCTGGCTTCCAGACTGGTTCGTTCGTCCGATCGATGTCGACCGGGTTGCCGATTTCAGCCGCGAGGCGTGGCTCGTGACGCTGGCCGCCTATCTGGTGCTCAACGGCCTCATCGGGCCGATCGTCGAGGAAGTCTATTTCCGCGGCTACCTATTGCCACGGATGGAGTGGATGGGCCGCTGGGCGCCACTGGTCAACGTCAGCCTCTTCTCGCTCTACCACTTCTGGTCGCCCTGGCAACTCGTGGGCCGCATCCTCGGCTTCGGGCCGACGGTCTACGCCGTGCGATGGAAGGAGAACGTCTACCTCGGGATGGTCGTGCATTGCATGCTCAACACGTTGAGCGTCGTCCTGGTGGCGGGCCTCGTCCTCGGCCGTGTCTGACGCCCCGGCGAGGATCGATGGATGACCGAGCAGGATGTAGTGATCGCGGGAGGGGGACCGACCGGGCTGATGCTGGCGGCCGAGCTGAAGCTGGCGGGGATCGACGTCCTCGTCGTCGAGCGTCGGGCCGACCAGGAGCTCGACGGAGGGCGGGCCGGGGGGCTCCACTCCCGCACGCTCGAGGTGCTCGACCAGCGCGGCGTCGCCGATCGGTTCGTCTCGGCGGGCCGGACGCACCCGTTCGTCGGCTACGCGGGAACGTTCCTCGATATCAGCGACTTCCCGACCCGCCACAACTACCTCCTGGCCCTCTGGCAGAAGGACATCGAGGTCATCCTGGCCGGCTGGGTCGACGAGCTCGGCGTCTCGATGCTGCGTGAGCACGAGGTGGTGGGCTTCACGCAGGACGACGACGGGGTGGATGTCGAACTGGCCGGAGGGACGACGCTTCGGGCCGACTACCTCGTCGGGTGCGACGGGGGCCGCAGCGTGATCCGGAAGGCGGCGGGTATCGATTTCGCCGGGTTCGATGCCTCGCGCAGCTACCTGATCGCCGAGGTCGAGATGGACAAGGAGCCCCCGATCGGGATGCGGCCGGAGGGCGGCGGGATCGGCCCCGTCGATCGCGAGAAGGGCGGGAGCCCGTACGGGGTCGTCCTCCTGGAGTCGGAGGTCGAGCATGCCAGCGACCCGACCCTGCAGGACCTGCGTGCGGCACTCGTCGCCGCCTACGGGACCGACTACGGCGCGCACAGCCCGACCCGGCTCTCCAGGTTCACCGACATGACGCGCCAAGCGGCCTCCTATCGGGAGGGCCGCGTCCTGCTCGCAGGCGACGCCGCGCACGTGCATGGCCCGTTCGGTGGTCAGGGTCTCAACATCGGCGTACAGGACGCCGTGAACCTGGGCTGGAAGCTGGCCCAGGTGATACGGGGAACGTCGCCCGAGCGCCTCCTGGACACCTATCACGCCGAACGCCACCCGGTCGGGGCCCGGGTGCTGCGCAACACCATGGCGCAGGTCGCGCTCAGCCACATCGATGACCGCAGCCAGGCTCTGCGCGAGGCCGTCGTCGAGATGCTCGGCATGGATGAGCCCCGCAAGCACACCGCCGGGATGGTCTCCGGCCTGGACGTCCAATACGACCTCGGCCAGGGCCATCCGCTGCTCGGACGGCGGATGCCCGACCTGGACCTCAAGAAAGTCGACGGTCCGACGACGGTGTTCGCGCTGCTCCACGACGCCCGGCCGGTCCTTCTCAACCTGGGCGAACCCGTCGAGTTCGACATCTCCCCGTGGTCCGACCGAGTCGGTCTGGTCGTCGGCACCCACGAAGGGGATCTGGACCTCCCGGTCGTCGGCCCGGTGCCCGCGCCCGCCGCCGTCCTGATCCGCCCCGACGGGTACGTCGCCTGGACGGGCAGCCTCACGGACCCTGGACTGCCCGGCGCTCTAACAACCTGGTTCGGCGCCCCGACTCCGTTCTCCTAGGCCCGGCGCCCATCAGGAGCTGCTGGCCCGGGCGAGCAGATGTGCGCGCTCGGCGCTCGTTCCGAGGTGAGCTCGGCGGCCCGGTTGAGCTCGCTCGAAGTAGTCAGCGTGCCGTGACAGTCGACGGCGTCGTGCGCGGATTCGAGGCCGCGAAGATGGCCATCGAGCCGACGGTCTCGAGTTCCACCCGCTCGAACGATGCCTCGAGGATCGCGCCGATGCCCTCCTGGGTGTCGCCGAGGTTGTCGAAGGTGCCCCGCCGGTTGTTGGTCTTGAGAATGCTGCGCGACAACCAGGTATGTCGCCCAGAGGGGCCGAGGATCGATGCTCCGAAGAGGACACCCGTCGGAGCGAGAACGGCCGCGACGTTGGCGACCGCAGCAGCCTTGCGCGGCAGGGGTCCTGGGAGGCAGTGGATCACGCCATTGAGCGCAGCTGAGTCGAACGGACCATGGACGGGGAGCGGCTTGCAGACGTCGGCCTCAACAGTCGTGATGTCCAGGCGCTGCAACCGCCGGGATGCATGATCGAGGACGTGCAGGTTGGGGTCGAGAAGGGTGACATGGCTGCCGTCAGGCAGGCCGGCTCGCTCCAGGAAGTAACCAGTACCGGGACCCACGTCAAGGTGCCGGTGGCTGACATGCCGCCGGTACCCCTGCACAGGCGAGTCGTCGGGACACCGCCACACGACCGGGCTGAAGAAGCCAAGGACCACGGGGTCGTAGATCCTGAGGAAGAGCGGGGTGTACTCGCGCTGGCCCGCGTAGGCGGGGTCGTCACGCTCCATCGAGCTCGAGCCCTCCTCCATCGTGCCCTCGGCGAATCGATGGATGCTCGGCAGGCTTAGGACACCTAAGCCGAACGCCAGGTCCGGGACCGGCGGTGTCTACACGACCCGCCGGTCCCTGTTGATCGATCGGATCGGTCAGGTGCCCCGCCGCGATCGGCGCGTAGCGACCGAGAGTCCGAGTACGCTCACGATGCCCAGGATGACGAACGGCAGACCGTCGACCGTCGGCGACGCCGTCGCCGGCGACGCGAGGTCGGTCGGAGGCACCGTGGCCCCGGCCGGCAGGGGCGTCGCTGGGTCCGTCGGGGCCACCGTCGGGGCCGCCGCGAGCTCGAAGTCCCACGTGTCGGTCACGCCGTCGATCGTCAATGAGATGCCGTCGACATACGAGGTCGTCACCGGGATGCCGGATCCGATCGCGACCGTGAGGCCGAGGACGCACGGCCTGCGGGTACTGGGCCTTGAATGCGGCGAACGTGCAGGCGGAACAGGTTGACCAGGCAGAAAGCGCCAGTCGCGTTGGTCTGATAGACGAGCGTGTCGTCGTCAGGATGTTCGTCTGCCAGACATCCGGCGTCACCGTGTCGTTGTACGTACGCGTTCGCGATCATCGTCGTGAACTCAGAGGTGCCGTGCCGGAACATGCCGAATTGCAGGGACGCCGGCTCCGACACGTTGGAGCAGGCCGGAGGTACCCGTCACGTAGGTCATCCAGGACCCGCCGGTGACATCGCTCAGGGGCCCGGGGATGGCTCGACCGATGCCGACGAGGTCGGTTGTGGCGGCCAGCGGTCGTCAGCTGGACGCTGTCGCCGCCCAAGCCTACCAGCGGGACTTTCGACGATCACCGCCTGGAGAGTCCGGCGGTGTTATCCGGCGCCTGGACCCATCCCTCTCCCGGGATCGATGTCACCGTGAAGTCCGCCGCCGCGACGAGCGCGGGGACGGCAAGCGCGAAGATCGCAAATGTCAGTCCCGTGATCGTGCCCCTGGAGCGCCGGCGGGTATGTCGTGAGAACATCCAGTCTCCCTTCCCTAGGCACCGCCCTTCGGGCGAGAGCCTTGGTCATCTCGCATTCTTCGGGGGCCCGACGCGCACTGTACTCCCCGTGTGCAAGCCACAGATGGCAGGGAGGGCTCGTGGGGACGGTCTCCCGGGCGACGGACGGTGTTGTTGCTTCGGCACATGCCGTTACGGAGGGCTCACCGTGGGTTTCCCGCATCTGCGGGCCGTCGAGACCGCGCACCGAGGGACCGCCTAACCTTTCGTCGTGACCGACCGCACCGCCGCCCACGACGTCGTCGACGCGCTCCGGATGCGACCACACCCCGAGGGCGGCTGGTACGTCGAGACATGGCGAGCGCCCGCGGGTCCTGCCGGCGAACGACCCGCGGCCAGCGCGATCCTCTACCTGCTGGCGGTCGGCGAGCGCTCGCACTGGCACCGGGTCGACGCCGCGGAGGTCTGGCAGTGGTCGGGCGGCGAGCCGCTCGAGCTGCGCATCTGGGCCGAGGGCGACCCGACGATCACGACGGTCCGGCTCGGCGGTGAGGTCGCCGCCGACGATCAGCCGCAGGCGGTGGTCCCGGCCGGTGCATGGCAGGCCGCACGGCCGCTCGGCGCGTGGACGCTCGTCGGGTGCATCGTCGCGCCGGCCTTCTCGTTCGACGGCTTCGAGCTGGCGCCGGACGGCTGGGAACCGTCCATCCCGTGACCGAGGATCGACTCTCGACGCGACAACTCAACCGCGCGACGCTCGAGCGCCAGGGACTCCTCGAGCGGCAAACGGGCGGGGTCGCCGCGGCCATCGGCCGCCTCGCGGGCCTCCAGGCGCAGCACGCCAACCAGCCCTACATCGCGCTCTGGTCGCGCCTGGACGACCTCGACCATCGCGGATCTCCAGGGCGCGCTCGAACGGCGATCCATCGTCCGCGACGACCGTCATGCGGATGACCATCCACCTCGTCGCCTCGATCGACTTCGCCGCCTATGACGGCGCCGTCGCGGCGCAGCGGATGGCCCAGTGGGCGCCGTCCGCGCGCAAGGCTGGCGTGGACCTGGCCGAGCTGCACGGATCGCTGCTGGCCTGTTGCCGCGAGCCGCGCACCGTGGCGGAGATGGAGACACACCTCGACACGATCGCTCCGGACGCGGTGCTGGCAACGGTGGCACCGGGCGGCGTCCCTCACGTCGCGTTCCGGATCGCCAGCACGGGTGGTGGTCTCGTCCACGTGCCGCCGTCCGGCTTCTGGGGCGAGCATGGAAAGCCGCGCTATGTCGCTGCCGAGGAGTGGCTCGGCGAGCGCGGCGCGCCGATCGACCCGGACGCCGCGCGCGAGACCGTGGTCCTCCGCTATCTCGAGGCGTTTGGACCGGCGTCGCTTACGGACATCGGCAAGTGGTTCGGGCTGCTCAGCGTCGGCGTGCTGCGGGCGACCATCGAGCGGCTCGGTGATCGCCTCCGGTCCCGGCTGGGCGACGACGGTCGGGACCTGCTGGATCTCGCCGACGCGTCGGTGCCACGCGAGGATCGGGTCGCTCCGGTGCGGTTCCTGTCGCGCTGGGACAGCGCGCTGATCTCGTACGACCAGCGCGAGCGGATCCTGCCGGCCGCTCATCGTGCGGCGGTGGCCAAGAAGAACGGCGACATCCTGCCGACGTTCCTCGTCGACGGGTTCGTCGCGGGTCTCTGGTCGGTCACGCGGGCGAAGAGCGCCGCGACCCTCGAGCTGACGCCCTTCGGACTGGTCGGCGCCGCGGATCGACGCGCGCTGGAGGAGGAGGGCGAGCGCCTCGTGCGCTTCGTCGACGCGGACGCGAACTCCCACGGGGTCCACTGGGCGAGATCCTGACCCGGGCCAGCTCCCCTTGGCGGCAAGGAGCTCAGTACTGGCGCCCCCGGACGGATTCGAACCGCCGACGCAGGCCTTAGGACGGCCTCGCTCTATCCACTGAGCTACGGGGGCACGCGGTGGACATCGTACTCCGAGGCCATGCCAGGCCGGTTTCCTGCCATGTGTTCACGTGGTGCACCTAGGGGCGAGCAAACAGGCAGGTAGCCGGCTCCTGAGCCGCCATCTTGTGCGTGATCGTGCGGAGGAACTGCCGGATCTGGCCCGAGATAGCGCCGAATGTGCGTCACGTGCACATCTGGCACGGAACCGTCCCGGTCGCCGCGCCGTCATCCCAGCCAAGCCGTCGCGCCTCCCTGCGACGGCTTGTCCATTCCGGGGCATGACTGCGACCCGCCCTACAATCCGATCCAGATGACCGACACTCCCCTCCCCGACCTCGTCCTGTATGGCCGACCCGGCTGCGACCTCTGTGACGAGACCCGCGACGTCCTGCGCGCGCTCCTCGACCAGCGCCGGCGGACCGGCCGCTCCGTCCCGACCTTCATCGAGCTGGACATCGAGACCGACGCGGCCCTCGAGGCCACGTTCGCCGCATCGATCCCGGTCGTCGAACTCGGTGAGCGTCGCCTCGAGCTTGCGACCAGCCCGACTCGCCTGAAGCGGCTGCTCGGCGACGTCCTCGACGGGGAGCCTGCCAGGGCATGACCGGCGGCACCGACCTCACGATCCTCATCGCGCTCGCGGCCGGGGTCATCAGCTTCCTGTCGCCGTGCGTGCTGCCGCTCGTGCCGGCCTACCTGGGCCAGCTCGGCGCCATCGCGGTGGCCGGTGGCGGCATCGTCCGCGCCGACCGATGGCTCGCGGTGCGCCATGCCATCGCGTTCGTCGGGGGATTCACCGCGGTGTTCACGCTCCTCGGGGTCACCGCGACATACCTCGCCCAGGGGTTCGTCGACTACCTCCCGGCGCTGCGCATGATCGGCGGGGTCATCCTCATCGTGCTGGGCCTGAGCCTGGCCGGCATCCTGCACATCCCCGCCATCGATCGGACCTGGCGACCGCTCGACGCCGGGGCGGCCGGCAGCCTCGCCACCACGACCGGCTCGATCGCGCTCAGCCCGCCGTCGTCCGGCGGCGGGTCGCCGGGCATCGGCGACCGGATCGGCGGCCGGATGGTCGGCACCTCCGGCGGCGTGCTGGCCTCGTTCGGGCTCGGCGCCATCTTCGCGATCGGCTGGACACCGTGCATCGGGATCATCCTCGGCGGGATCCTGACGATGGCGGCCACCTCGGGCACGGTCGCCCAGGGCACGCTCCTGCTCATCGCGTATTGCCTCGGGCTGGGGCTGCCGTTCGTCGCCATCGCCCTGGCCCTCGACCGGGCGCCGGGCCTGCTTCAGCCACTGCTCCGCCACGGGCGGACCGTGTCGCTCATCGGCGGCCTGCTCGTCGCCGCGATCGGCGTGGCGATGGTGTTCGACCTGCTCCGCCTCGCACCGCAGTACTTCCAGTTCCTGACCGCGATCTGATCCCGATGGCGACCGAGCGACCGACGTTCACGCACCGGCGCGCCCGACACGGGCTGATCGGCCCGTTCAGCGGACGGCAGCTGCTCGTCGGCGCGTTCGCGGTGCTGCTGGTGGCGATCGTGGGCGTCGTCATCACGACGCCGCTGGGCAACACCGCGAATCCGCCGAGCCTCGTCGAGCCCGCTGGCGACACCGTTCGTGATCGGCGAAGAGCCTCCCGAGGGACTCGAGGCAGGGGCGACCGCGCCAGAGCTGACCATCGACCTCGACGACGGCTCGACCTATCAGCTGCACGACCTCGACGGCAATCCGGTGACGCTCGAGTCGCTGCGCGGCAAGGTCGTGTGGCTGAACTTCTTCGCGTCGTGGTGCCCGCCCTGCCAGCAGGAGACGCCGATCCTGCGCTCGATCGCGGACGAGTACCGCGAGCGTGGTCTCGAGGTCGTCGGCGTGAGCGTCCAGGAGACGACCCCGGACGACGTCCGGGCGTACGCCGACCGCTACCGCCTGGGCTACACGATCGGGTTCGACGGCTCCGGCCACGTCCTCAGGGAGTACCGGGTGTTCGCGCTGCCGACCCAGTTCTTCATCGACACCGACGGGATCATCCGGGTCATCGTGCCGGGGCCGGTCGACGAGCAGGGCGCCCGGGCGCTCATCGAATCGATGCTGACCGAGGCACCGAGCCCCTCCCCGCCCGCGTCCTAGATCGGTTCGAACGCGAAGCGGTCGCGGTCGCGCTGCGAGCTTGCCGATCGGGTGGTCGCGCTCGTGGGACAGCACGATCAACCAGCCCTCGTCGGCCGCCTGGCCGAACAGCTCGGCCTTCTGCGACACGGAGTCGAGCGGGAAGTCGTCGAACGCCGTGACCCAGCGCGGGTTGGCGGCCCACGGGCGCATGAACAGGTCGCCGAAGAAGACCAGCGTCCGCGCGTCGTCGCCGGTCCCGCGGACCACGATGGCCTGGTGCCCGGCCGAGTGGCCGCCGGTCGGGATGACCGACACGCCGGGCAGCAGTTCCTTCTCGCCATCCGACCAGCCCTGCGCGCCCCAGCTCTTCACGAGCTCGAGCTCGGGCTGGACGTACGACGCGACGAGACGCGGGTTGTCGCCGAGGGCGATCTCCCACTCGGCCTTCTGGGCCACGATCGTCGCGTGCGGGAACGCCCGCTCCCCGTCCGCGCGCAGCAACCCGCCGGCATGGTCGAAGTGGAGGTGGCTGAGCGCGACGACGTCGACGGTCTCGGGCAGGAACCCGGCCGTCTCGAGCGCCGGCAGGATCGCCGGGCCCTCGTAGACGCGCATCGTCCGGGTCTTCTCGTCGACCCGCTCGCCGATGCCGGTCTCGACCAGCACGCGGCCCGACGGCGTCTCGATCATCAGGCAGTTGAGGGCCTGCAGCAGGCGGTGCTCATGGTCCAGCTCGTCGCCCACGAGGCGGTTCCACATGAGCCGCGGGACCGGGCCGAACAGCGCCCCGGCGTCCGAGCGGAAGGTGCCGGCCTGGACGAGCGCGACCCGCGTCCCTCCCCCGAGCTCCGCGTTCCAGTCGACCGCGTCGTTGAGCGCCACCTGCTAGCGCTTCCCGTCGAAGTCCCGGTGATAGGCCGACGCGGTCGGCTCCTTCTGGCCCTGGTAGCGCGAGCGCAGCTCGGGCGAGCCGTACGGCCGCTCGACCGGCGACGACATGCGGAAGAACGAGATCTGGCCGATGCGCATGCCGTGGTAGAGCGCGATCGGCAGGTTGGCGACGTTGGACAGCTCGAGCGTCAGGTTGCCCTTCCAGCCCGGGTCGACGTAGCCCGCCGTCGAGTGGATCAGCAGCCCGAGCCTCCCGAGCGAGCTCTTCCCCTCGAGCCTCGCGACGAGGTCGTCGGGCAGCTCGACCCACTCCAGGGTCTGGCCCAGGACGAACTCTCCCGGGTGGAGGATGAACGCCTCGTCGTCCTCCACGGTCAGCAGCTCGGTCAGGTCCGGCTGCGGGGCGCGGACGTCGATGTACGGGTAGCGGTTGTTGCGGAACACCCGGAACGAGCGGTCGAGGTGCAGGTCGACCGACGATGGCTGGAGGTCCTGGGCGTCGTACGGGTCGATGCGGACCGAGCCGGCCTCGAGCGCCGCCCGGATGTCACGATCCGAGAGGACGCTCACCCGGCGTGGCTCCCGTCGCCCTTCTCCGCGTAGAGCGTGTCGACCTCGCGCTTGAGGTCCTCGAGGTCCTCGAAGCTCTGGTAGACGCTCGCGAAGCGGATGTAGGCGATCTGGTCGAGGCCGCGCAGCTCCTCCATCGCCAACGCGCCGACTCGTGACGAGGGCACCTCGGTCATGCCCTCTGCCCGCAGCTCCGCCTCGATCCGGTCGGCGGCCGCCTCCGGGGCGCCGTCCGGCACCGGCCGGCGGGTGAGCGCCTTGCGCAGGCCGGTCATCAGGCGCTCGCGGTCGAACTCCTGGCGGCTGCCGTCGCGCTTGACGACGATGAGGCGCGCCGCCTCGATCCGCTCGTAGGTCGTGAACCGCATCGTGCACGTCATGCACTCGCGGCGGCGTCGGATGGTCGCCGAGTCATCGAGGTCGCGCGAGTCGACGACGCGCGTGTCACGCTCGCCGCATTGAGGGCAACGCATCGCTCTCCTGTGCCTCGACCACCACTAGGGATTGTGGTATGGGCCGAGGATACCACTACATCGTGTGGTCAGGGGCGCGTCGTGCCCGCCGGCGCCGAGCCCTCGGCCGGCTCGCCCGGCGGTGGCCCATCGAGGTCTTCGGCCTCGGCGGCATGACGGCCGATCGCGTCGCGCGCGTGGACCAGGTTGAGGTAGCCGCGCTTGATCGACGTCTGCGCCTCCAGCTCGCGGCCGCGGGGGCGCGCCGTCACGAGGATCTTGGCGCCGTGGTCGACCATGGCGAGCGCTCGCTCCGCCCGCTCGAGGTCCTCGACGAGTGCGTCGCGGATCGGCGCCGCAGACGGCGGGCCCTTGAGGGCTCGCGCCTCCTCGGCGTAGCGGGCGACCGCGTCGGTGGCCGCCTCGATGGTCGGGCCGATGGTGTCCGCCCCGAGCTGGCCGCGGCGGACCGAGTCGATGCGCTTGGCAGCACCCTCGAGCGACTGGTCGATCCGCGTCGCCAGGTCGCGCACCGACGAGCGGAAGCCCTCGATCTCTCGCGAGCGCGCCACGATGCGACCGGCCCGCCGCAGAACGATGACGATGCCGATCGCCAGCGCGATGAACGCCGCGACCGGCAGGAGGATCGTGAGTTCCGCGACGCCCATGGTCGATCCGCTTCCGTCAGCGGGACCGCGCCCGCAGCTCGGCGAGCAGGGCGCTGCCGACCTCGACGAGATCGCCGATGACGATCATGTCCGCGAAGTCGGCGATCGGGGCGTCGGGGTCGCGATTGACGGCGATGATCGTCGACGCCGTTTGCATGCCCACCTTGTGCTGGATCGCCCCGCTGATGCCCATCGCCAGGTACAGCTGCGGCTTGACGATCTTGCCCGTCTGGCCGATCTGCTGGCTGTACGGGATCCAGCCCGAATCGACCGCGGCGCGCGTCGCCCCCACGGCGCCGCCGAGTGCCGCGGCCAGCTCCTCGATGAGCCCGAAGCCGTCCGGGCCGCCGACACCACGCCCGCCGGCGACGATGATCCTGGCGTCGTCGATCGACGCCGCCTTGCTCTCCGCCGCGAGGCGATCCACGACCGGGACGGCCGGCTGGCCGAGCTCGCCGGCCGCGGTCGCCGACTCCACCATGCCGGGGCTCGACGCCGGCTCGGCGGTGACGCTGTTGGGCCGGATCGTGATGATGCCGCGGCCATCGGTGAGGGCACTCTCGGTGATGAGCTTCCCGCCGAACACGCTGTGCGCCGCGACCGGGCCGTCGGGAGTGGCGCGGACGGCGGTCGCGTTGGCGAGCAGGCCGCGACCGGTCAGCGCGGACAGGGCACCCGCGAGGTCGCGACCCTCCGGTCCGGCGCCGGCGAGGACGAGGTCCGGATCGTGGGCATCGATGAGGGCCGCCAGCCGCTGCGCGACGATCATCCCGGCGGCGTGATCCGCGGTCGCCGGTTCGGACACGGTCACGACGCGAGGCACGAACCGCGCCAGCTCCTGCGCGGCGGTGTCCGGATCCGAGCCGATGACGATGCCGGTGACCTCGGCGCCGCTGCCCTCGGCGAGCGCCCGGGCGAGCGTGGCGACCTCGGTGCTGAGCTTCGTGAGCGAGCGGTCGCCCGCGACCTCCCCGTGGACCCAGATGCCGGCCATCAGATGAGGCGCCGCTCGGCGAGCAGGGCGACGACCTGGCGGGCAGCCTCGTCGGGTGCCTCGCGGACGACCCGGGTCGCCCCGCGCGCCTCCGGTGGCCGCGAGTCGACCACCCGCGTCTTCGCACCGGCCAGCCCGACCGTGGCGGCGTCGATGCCGAGGTCGCGGAGGCCGATCGTCGCGATCTCCTTCGAGCGCGCCGCCATGATCCCCTTGAGCGACGGGTAACGCGGCTCACCGAGCGCCTGGGTGCCGGAGATGAGGGCCGGCATCGGCGCCTCGAGCACGTCGTAGCCGTCGGCGGTGATGCGGTTGACACGCACGCGCCGCGCCGCGGCGTCGGGCTCGATCGTGGCGGCATAGGACAGGAACGGCAGGCCGGTCAGCGCCGCAACGGCCGGGCGCGACGACGCCCGGACACGCCGTCGGAGGTGTCGACCCCGGCGAACACCAGGTCGAACTCGAGCGTGCCGAGCGCCGCGGCGAGCACCCGGGCGGTCGCCACGGTGTCCGAACCCTCGAGCGCCGGGTCCGTGACGAGCACGCCCCGCGTCGCGCCCATCGCGAGGGCCTTGCGCATCGTCTCGGGCGCGCTCGCGGGCGCCATCGTCAACAGGATGACCTCGCCCTCGCCGGCGGCCTCGATCAGCTTGAGGGCCTTCTCGAGCACGTACTCGTCGTTGCCGTTGACGACGGCCGGGCTGTTCGCCCGATCCAATCGTCCGTCCGGGCCGAGCCGTTCACCGCCGGAGGCCGGGTCCGGGACGGGTTTCGTGAGGACGACGATGCGCACGTGCCGGTCGGACCTCCCTGGATGCCGCGGTCAGCCCTTGCCGAGCAGGGATCGCGCGATGACGAGTCGCTGGATCTGTTGCGTCCCCTCGTAGAGCTGGGTGATCTTCGCGTCGCGCATCATCCGCTCGACCGGGAACTCGTCGATGTAGCCGTAGCCCCCGAGCACCTGCACGGCGTCGGTCGTGACCCGCATCGCGGTGTCACCGGCCACGAGTTTACACATCGCCGACCATCGACTGGCGTCGGCCGCCCCGGCATCGATCTCGACGCAGGCCCGGTACAGGAGCTGGCGCGCGGCCTCGGTCCCGGCGTCCATGTCGGCGAGCATCGCGCCGACCTGCTGGAAGTCGCCGATGCGCTGGCCGAACTGCGTGCGGTCGCGCGCGTACGCGGTCGCGACCTCGAGCGCGCCCTGGGCGAGGCCGACCGCCTGGGCGGCGATCCCGGGACGGCTGCGGTCGAGCGTGCGCATCGCGATGTCCCAGCCGTCGCCCTCAGCGCCGAGCCGGTTCTCGACCGGGACACGGACGCCGTCGAAGGCCAGCTCCGCGGTCGGGCTGCCGCGGATGCCCATCTTGTGCTCGATGCGGGTCACGGCGAAGCCGTCGGTCGGGACCTCGACGACGAACGCACTGAGCCGTTCGTGGCGAGGCGCGTCCGCGGCGGTCACCGCGAACACGACGATCAGGTCGGCGACGGAGCCCTGGCTGATGAAGCGCTTCGAACCATCGATGACGTAGGCATCGCCGTCGAGGCGGGCCGTGGTGCGAGCGGCGGCGGCATCTGATCCCGCCTCGGCCTCGGTCAGGGCGAACGCGATGAGGTGCTCGCCGCTGGCGAGCTTGGGGAACCAGCGCGCCTGCTGCTCGTCGCTACCGGCGAGCGTGATCGGCAGCGAGCCGAGCTCCTGCACCGCCAGGATCAGGCCGGTCGTGGCACATGCCCGGCTGAGCTGCTCGACCGCCAGGCAGATGCTCAGCAGTTCCCCGCCGAGACCGCCGTGCTCGACCGGGAACGGCAGCGCCAGGATGTCGTGGTCGGCGAGCAGCCGCCGGATGTCCTCCGGGAACTCGCTGGTGCGGTCGATCTCGGCGGCGCGCGGCGCGACACGCTCGTCGGCGAGGACGCGGACCGCGTCGCGGAGCATCTCGTGCTCCTCGGTCAGGCGGTAGGTCGTCACGTTCGGCATCGTAGCGCGGGGCGTGGCGGCGGCGGACGACACCCCGCCGTCAGGCCTTGCGGACCCGCCAGATCTCCTCCGCTGGCCAGCGACGGGCCCAGGCCAGCTCTTCGGCGTCGCGATATGAGCTCGTCGCGTCGTCGGCCGGGCGCGGCTCGATGAGATCCTCGATCACGAATCCGTTCGCCCGGAACAGCCGGATCCACTCCCCGTACGGGAGCTGGAACGTGACCTCCTCGCCGTCGTCGATGGCGTGCATCCCGAAGTAGTCGATGACCAGACGCTCGCCGACCCGCTCGGCATCCAGCGGCCACACGATGGTTTCGATCGGCGTGTGGTGATTGAACGCGAACAGCCCACCCTGGCGGAGGAGTCGCGACGCCTCTGGCACCGTCCTGTACGGGTCGGCGAAGGTCATCGCCCCGTGGTCGCAGAACACGATGTCGAACGACGCGTCGGGCAGCGGCACGTGCTCGGCGCTCCCGTGGATCAGCGGGAAGTCGACGCCAGCCTCGGCCATCAGCCGCCGCGCGTGCTCGAGCTGTCGCTCCGACAGGTCGATGCCGACCGGCCGTGCCCCGACCTTCGCGAGCGCGATCGACCATTGCGCCGCACCACACCCGAGCTCGAGGATGTCCTTGCCAGCCACCTCGCCGAGGATCCGCAGCTCGGCCTCCGGGATACTCGTCGTGCCCCACGCCAGACCCCTGCTCTCCTCGAGCTGCTCGCCGTGGCGCCCCTGGTACTCGTCGCTGTAGCCGTCCCACATCGCCTTGCTGCGCGCCTCGTGGTCGGTCAGCCCGGTGGGTTCGTCGCTCATCGCGGCCGCCTCGCCACGAAAGCCTCGGACTCCGTGGCCAGCGCGTGCCACTCGGCCGGGTCGTCGCCGGCGACCGAGAGCCATTCCTTCTGGACCCGTCCGTGCCCGGGATCGAACTGCTCGCCGATCCGCTGCCCGGTCAGCTCCTCGACGCGGGCGGCCGGCAGCTTCACGACGAGCCGTTCCTTCACGAGCATCGCGAAGATCTTCCCGTCGGTCTTGAGCGAGGTCGAGCCGAACGCCCGCCGCGCACCGCCAGTCCCACCGTAGGTCGCCTCGCCCTCGGCCAGCATCCTGGCGACGAGCGCGTCCCACTGGCGCGTCGCTGTCTCCGTCACACTCATACCACCGGCAACTGGCGCTCGGCGGGCACCGACGCCAGCCGCGCGGCGAGCACCTCGCTGATGTCCATGGCCTTGACCGACGTGCCGCCGTCCGCCGCGGCCAGCCCGTCGCTCATCATCACCATGCAGAACGGACACGCGGTCGCCACGGTCGACGCGCCGGTCTCCAGGACCTGTCGGGTGCGCTCCTCGTTGATGCGCGTCCCGCGCGTCTCCTCCATCCACATGCGGCCGCCGCCGGCGCCGCAACAGAACGTGTTGCTTGCCCGCTCTTGCTCCATCTCGGTGATCGACACGCCCGCGGCACCGAGCACGTCGCGCGGGGCGGCGATGACGTCGTTGTAGCGCGCCAGGTAGCACGAGTCGTGGACCGTGACGCTGCCGGGCCGGTGGTCGCCGGTCGACGACCCGGCGTCCTCTGGCAGCGTCGCCAGCCGGCCCGACGCGACCAGCTCGGCAAGGAACGTCGAGTGGTGGACGATCTTGAATGCGCCCCCCAGCTGGCCGTATTCGTTGCCGATGGTGTTGAAGCAATGCGGGCAGGCCGTGACGATCGTCCGCTCCCCCATCCCGTAGCGGTTCAGCGTGTCCACGGCCGACGACGCGAGCATCTGGTAGACGTAGTCGTTGCCCATCCGGCGGGCCGGATCCCCGGTGCACGACTCCTCCTGGCCGAGCACCGCGAACGACACGCCGGCCGCATGCAGACAGGTCGCCACGGCCCGCGCCACCTTCTGGTTGCGCGGGTCGAAGGCTGCCGCGCACCCGACCCAGTACAGGACCTCGAGCCTGTCGAGACCACCGTCCGCCGCCAGCGACGCGACCGTCGGGACCTCGAACGGCAGCGACGCCGCCCAGTCGAGGCGCGTCGATGCCGGCTGGCCCCACGGGTTGCCCTGGCCCTCCATCGACCGGAACGCCGCGGTGAGCTCCTGCGGGAAGCGCGACTCCTCGAGGACGAGGTTGCGCCGCAACCCGACGATCTTGTCGACGTGCTCGATGAGGACCGGGCAGGCCTCGACGCACGCGCCGCAGGTCACGCAGTCCCAGACCGCGTCGTAGGGGATCGCGTCGTCGACGATCGGCTTGATCAGCGCCGCCTCGTCGGGCCTGGTGTCGTCGAGGCCGTAGGTCTGGCGCACGATCGGCGAGTTCGGGATGAGGTTGAGGCCGTGCTCGGCCTCGACCGACATGTCCCGGATGCCCATGATGAAGGTCTTCGGGTTGAGCGGCTTGCCGGTGTTCCAGGCCGGGCACGCCTCCTGGCAGCGTCCGCATTCGGTGCAGGTGAACCCATCGAGCAGGTCCTTCCAGCCGAGGTCCTGGAGGGACTTGAGCCCGAACGTCGCGGTCTCGTCCTCGAGGTCCATCTTCGGCAGCTCGCCGCGCGGCGCCAGCTTGCGGAACCAGATGTTCGGGAAGCTGGTCGCGATGTGGAGATGTTTGCTGAACGGCAGGTAGATGAGGAACGCGGCGACCAGCGCGATGTGCGCCCACCACAGGATCGCGAACCCGGTCTCCAGCGCCTCCGGCGAGAACCACGTCCGCAGGAAGCCGGCCAGCCAGGCCGATACGAACGCCCCGGGCTGGTCGCCATGCGCGGCGAACTCGAACGCCTCCGCCAGCAGCTCGGTCAAGACGACCCCGCCGATCATCGACAGGATCACCAGCGCGTCGCGGTTGTACGTCAGCCGCTTGGGCTTCGTGACGAGGCGCCGGATGAACGCCCACACGATCGACGCGAGGACGATCACCGCGACGATGTTCTGCATCGCGCTGACCAACGTCCAGAGCTGCCCGTCGAAGGGGATCGACAGCACCTGTTCGATGAGACCGCCGGTCACGATGTTGGCGGTGCCGATCGTCAGCAGGACGAAGCCCCAGAAGATGCCGGCGTGCATCAGCCCCGCACGGACGTCTTTGAACATCTTCGTCTGGATGAACGCGTACTCGATGAGCCCGACGAACCGGCGCGGGATGTGGGCGAACGGGCTGGGTCCCTCGGCGCGGACCGCGGCGAACACGCGCAGGTGGCGCGCCATGGCCAGCACGAAGATCGCCATCGCGCCCCAGAACAGCGGGAAGACCAGCGGGTAGAACGGGACCTCGGCGAACGGCTCGAACAGCGTCATGCGTCGTGGTCGAAGGGCCCGGCCAGCGTCTCAAGGGCGTGGTCGAGGACCGGCTCGACCGCCGCCAGCGACTCGAGGGCGCCCTTGGGGCTGCCCGGCAGGTTCACGACCAGCGCGTGGCCGATGACACCGACGACGCCCCGCGACAGGTCGGCCATCGGCGTGATCGCGCGGCCCGCGGCCCGCATCGCCTCGGCGATGCCCGGCACTTCGTAGTCGATCGCGTCGCGGGTCGCCTGCGGCGTCACGTCGCGCGGGGTCAGACCGGTGCCGCCGGTCGTGACGATGAGGTCGTGGCTGCCCGCGGACGCGCGCAGGACCTCGGCGAGCTCCACCCGCTCGTCGGGAAGGGCCGCCCGGTCGACCGTGAAGCCGAGAGCCTCGAGTCGCTCGCCGACGCCGGCCCCGGACGCATCCTCGCGCACGCCCGCGGTGACCCCGTCGCTCGCGGTGATCACCAGGGCGCGTCTCATCCGGGATGCCTGCCCGATGCGCGGCCGGAGCCCCGGCCCGGTTTGGCGATGCGGCCGGCCGAGCGAGATCCGGACTTCGCCGCCCGTGCCACCCGGCGCGTCGCGCTCCTGGCGGACCCAGTCGCCGCTCTTGCCACCGCTCTTCGAGACCAGCCGGACCCCGCCGATCGTGACGCCGCGCTCGACGCCCTTGACCATGTCGTAGACGGTCAGCGCGGCGATCGAGACCGCGGTCATCGCCTCCATCTCGACGCCCGTCTGCCCGGTGGTGGCGGCCTCCGCCCTGATGCGCAGCGCGCCCGCCGCCGCGATCGGGCGTGATCGTGACCTGCAGGTCGGTCAGCGGGAGCGGATGGCAGAGCGGGATGAGCTCGCTCGTCCGCTTGGCGCCCATCACGCCGGCCAGCTCGGCGACCCCGAGGACGTCACCCTTGGGCCCGCCACCGTCGATGACCAGGCTGAGCGTCTCGGGCGACATCGAGACCATCGCCTCGGCGACCGCTCTGCGCGCGGTGACGGGCTTCCCGGACACGTCGACCATCCGCGGGCGACCGGTCCGGTCGACGTGCGTCAGGCGACGCCGTTCCGACCGCGGCGGGACCGACCGACCAGCCTTCGGATCCATCACCTGCCGAGGATACCGACCCGGTCGACGCGTGGCGCGCCCGGTCGACGATGCTCTCAGCCCCGGTCGAGCCACCAGACGTCGACGTCGGCGCCGGCCGGCAGGCTGTCGTGGGCCTCCGGGATCACCGCCAGGGCGTCGGCCGTCGCGAGGGCCGACAGCACGTGACTGCCCTGGCCACGCTGGCCGCCGGCGAGGTGGACGCGGACCCGCCCCCGGTCGTCGCGCACCGGACTGCCCCGCTCGTCCCGGTCGACCGCGACCCGCACGAACCCGCGGCGTCCGTGGCTCTTGGCGACGTCCTCGGCCAGCACCGCGCGGTCGACCGGTCGGAACAGGTCGTCGTCGCGGTGCCCGCCGAGCCGCCGCAGCGCCGGCCGGACGAACAGCTCGAACGTCACGAACGTCGAGACCGGGTTGCCGGGCAGCCCGAACAGGAGCGTCGGTCGCCGCTCGGGATCCGAGCCGTCGTCGTCCGGCGCCCGGGCCGTCCCGAAGGCGAACGGCTTGCCCGGCTGGACGGCGACGCGCCACAGGTCGATCTCGCCGAACTCCTCGAACGCGAGCTTGACCACGTCGTACGGGCCGACCGACACGCCGCCCGACACGATGATCGCGTCGGCGCCACCGACCAGACCGGCACAGAGGCGGGCCCGCACGTCGTCGAAGCGGTCGGCGGCGATGCCGAGCGCCTCCGCCTGTCCGCCCGCCGCGTCGATCATCGCGGTCAGGGCAGGTCCGTTGGCGTCCGGGATGCCGGCCGGCCCCAGCTCGGCGCCACGGTCCGCGAACCTCGTCGCCGGTCGCCAGGACGCTCACGCGCGGTCGGCGATGGACCTCGAGCTGCTCGACGCCGACCCCCGCTGCCAGCCCGATGACCGCAGGCGTCACGATCGTCCCGGGTTCGATGATGCGGGTCCCCGCGGCGAGGTCGCTGCCCATCCGACGGATCGAGCCGCCGACCGGCACCGCTTCATGGGCGGCGATCGCTGCGGGCAGCGGCCCGGTCGCGTCGCGACCACGCTGGCCGGCGACCGAACCGGCCGCGTCGAGGGGCGTCGTGGCCTCGACTGGGATCACCGCGTCGGCCCCGGCCGGCACGGGCGCCCCGGTCGCGATCCGGATCGCCGTGCCGCGCCGGACCGCGGTCTCCGGCGCGATCCCGGCCCGCACCTCGCCGATGACCTCAAGCGTCGTCGGCCCGTCGTCCGTGGCCGTCGCCACGTCGGCCGCGCGGATCGCGTAGCCATCCATCGCCGAGTTGTCCCACGGCGGCAGCGCGAGCGGGCTGTCGACCGGAGCCGCCGCGACACGGCCGCGCGCCTCCGAGAGCCACGCCATCTCGGGCTCGGTCGGCCCGTCGACCGCCGCGAAGACCCGCGTCGAGCGCCTCCTCGACGCTCAGCAGCCGGTCCGCGCTCACGTCCGCGACCCCTCCAGCGTCGCCGTGGCGGGCACGGATCCGCTCGTGGCCAAGCGACGCGTGGCGATCCCCGCGACGGCGATCGCCAGGGCGATGCAGACCGCGCCGACCGCGATCGCCGTCTCCTGCCAGAACCGGAACGGGAAGAGCTGGACGAGGCGATCGGTCGCCGGGTCGAAGGTGTACGAGCCGCCGGCGAAGAACAGCTGGTGGAAGGTCTCGAACAGCGCGTCGAACGCCACGAACGACGTCACGCCCCCGACGACGAGGACGGACGATCAGTCCGAGCGCCCCGGCACGAACGGCATGCCACGACGCCGGCCGCGCCTCACCCCGCCGTCGCGCCACGAGGGCGACCGCGACGGCGACTGCCACCAGCGCGAGGGCGAAGAACCCGATGAACACGCCGCGGACGTCGCGCATGTGCGACCGCTCGCGCTCGGCGAGGACCGGCACGCCGTCGAGCTCGACGTCGAAGGCGGGCGGACCGACGACCAGGTCGGCGAGGATCGAGTCGGTCGCGGTGCGCAGCTCGTGGTCGGTGAAGCCGGTCCAGGCAGCCGCCTCGGCGCGCCCCTGCTCGAACGACACCCACAGCGGGTTGAGGAACAGCGGCAGCGTCAGCGCGACGATCGCGAGGGCGGTCGCGACGGCGATCCAGACGTCCGCGACTCGGCTACCAAGGGTGCGCACCGGGGCATCGTAGCCCGAACGGCGCGCTACTCCTCCTCGAGGGTCTTGGCCTGCTCCCACCAGCCCGAGAGCGTCAGGTCGTCGGGCGGCTCGAGGTTGAGCTCGGTCGCGCCGCGATGGATGCGGTCCCGGAAGTCGTCGAGCGACAGCGCGAGGATGTCGCGCAACCCCTCGATCTCGGACTGGATCAGCAGCTGATGATCGGCCGGCCCGAAGCTGGCCAGGTTGAGCATCAGCGCCTCGTCGCGCCAGTCGAGCACGTCGTTGGGGGTCGCGTCGACCTGGTCGGCCAGGTACTGGCGGCGCGTCGTCGTCTCCGACCGCTCCAGCAGGAGCCCGGTCGTGAACGTGCCCTGCTTCTCAAGCCGGGCGAGGTGGGCAGGCTCGATGCGGGTCAGCTCGGTGATGGGCGGCATGGTGCGATTATCGGGTATCGGGACGCTCACCGGCCGCCCGGCGGGCGCATCGGCCCGACCGGCTCGCCCGCGGCGGCGGCCTCGATCAGCGCGTCGAGGCGGCGCAGCCTGGTCTCGGGGCGCTTCGCGCTCGTCACCCAGTACGTCACGGCCCGGCGGTACGACGGCGGGCGCCGCTCCCAGTCGGCCCAGGCGGCCGCGTCGGCCTGCAATCGAGCCTCCTCGTCCGCGGTGAACGCGGCTTGCTCGCGCTCGTACGAGTAGACGGCCGTGCGGTCGGCGCGTCGCGCCTCGAACGCCGCCAGGCCGGCCGGCCGCATGCGACCCTGGGCGGTGAGCTCCGCGACCTTGCCGACGTTGATCGCGCTCCAGTTGCTGCCGACCCGCCGCGGCGTGAACCGCTGCGCCGAACGTCCCTCGTCGAGCGAGTAGCGGACGCTGTCGATCCAGCCGACGCACAACGCCTCGTCGACCGCGTCGGACCAGCTGATCGTCGGAAGGCCGGTCGCCTTCTTGTAGTAGCCGAGCCACAGCTCGTCCGCGGTCGCATGGTTGGCGTCGAACCAGGCACGCAGCTCGGCGGTGGACGCCATGAACAGGACGTCGTCGGGGTCCGGGCGCGACGTCATCCGCCGGTCACGCTCCCGGCGGCGTCGCGCAACAGCCGCCACGCGCGCTCGACGTGGCGCGGCTCGGTGCGCAGGTTGCCGACCGACAGGCGGATCGTGAACCGGTCGTCGAGCCGCGTGTGCGACAGGAAGATCTCGCCGGTGCGGTTGACGGCATCGATGATCGCGGCGTTGGCGGCGTCGAGATCCACCGCACCGGCCCCCGGACCTGGGTTCCAGCGGAAGCACACGGTCGAGAACGGCACCGGCGCCAGCCGCTCCCAGTCCGGCGCCGCGTCGACCCAGCCGGCGAACGCGTCGGCCATCGCGATGTGGTGCTCGATCCGCCGGCGGAGGCCGTCGAGGCCGAACCAGCGCAGCAGGATCCACAGCTTGAGCGCGCGGAACCGCCGACCGAGCTGCGGCTGGTACTCGTTGTAGTCGCGGACCGGCGCCGTCGCGATCGAGCGTGCGGAGGTACTCCGGCACGAGACTGAACGCCGCGCGCAGGTCGGCCATCCGCCGGGTGAGCAGCAGCGACGCATCGAGCGGCGTGAACAGCCACTTGTGGGGGTTCACCACGATCGAATCGGCGCGCTCCCAGCCATCGAAGACAGCTCGGCGTTCGGGGATCAGCCCGACGACGCCGGCGTAGGCGGCATCCACGTGGAGCCACACGCCCTCGCGCTCGGCGATGTCCGCGATGGGTGCGATGGGGTCCACCGAGGTCGACGAGGTCGTCCCTGCCGTCGCCACGATGGCGATCGGCCGGTGACCGGCCGAACGGTCGCGGCGGATGGCGGCCTCGAGCTCGGCGGGCCGCATCCGATACGCCTCGTCCACCCCGACCCGGACCAGGCCCTCGCGCCCGATGCCGAGCGTCATGCACGCCTTCTCGATCGAGCTGTGGGCCTCGGTCGAGGCATACACCCGCAGCGACGGCACGTCGGGGCGACCGGCCAGCCCGCGCGCGGTCACCTCCAGACCGGCCGCCTCGCGAGCGGCGGCGAGCGCGGTCAGCGACGACGTGGAGGCGGTATCGGTCAGGAGCCCGTCGTACTCCTCCGGCAGGCCGAGTCCCTGGCGAAGCCAGTCGACGACGACCTCCTCGAGCTCGGTCCCGATCGGCGAGGTCCGCCACAGCATCGGGTTCTGGCCGATCACCGCCGTCAGCATCTCGCCCAGGATGCCCGGGCCCGATGCGGTCGTCGGGAAGTAGGCCATGAACCCCGGGTGCTGCCAGTGGGTCGCCGCGGGCGGCACCAGCCGCTCGTAGTCGGCGAGGATCGCGTCGAGCGCTTCGGGCCGCTCAGGCGGCGACGGTCGGGAACGCCGGTCGGAGCGAACCCGGCTCGATCGGCGGGAAGACCGCGCGCCCCTCGACCGACGCGAGGTAGTCGGCCATCAGGTCGACCACGGCGTGGGCGGCCGCCCGGAAGGCGGCCGGGTCCATGTCGCTCAGGCCATCGCGCTGCGCCGGGTCGACGACGCCTCGATCGGCGACGCTCACGCCGTGTTCTGAGGCAACTCGCGGATGAACTCCTGGATCTCGGGCATGACGGCACTGAGCGCGACGACACTCACGATGATGCCCAGCAGGATCACGAGGACGCACCACACGAGGCAGCCGACCACGGTCGCCCCTGCGCCGCTCGTGACCGAGCGGACTACGAGGGAGTTCGCGACCTTGTCGTGCAGGCCCTGGCTGCGGTCATCGAGGACCGTGGTGAAGAACAGGATCAGGACGACCGCGAACTGGATCAGGCTGGCCACGCCCTGCAGTGCCGGGATCAGCACCAGCAGCGTGAGCGGCCAGCCCATGACGGCCCAGCGCTTGGTCGCCTCGACGATCGACAGCGCACCGCCGGTCCCGGCGTCGACGACGCGCATCTTGAGCCCGATCATCCCGGGCGTCGCCCGCAGGCCGCTCGTCCAGAAGCCGACGAAGTAGAGGTACTGGATCCCGAGCCCGATCAGGGTCACCAGGACGTAGTCCAGCGTGACCGGGACCTCGTACGTGAACGACCTGATATCGCCGTTGGGCGCGAGCTGCGCCTGCCGGATGCCCTCGCGGATGATCGACGACCAGTCCACGAGGATCAGCGACAGCGCGGCGGGGATGATGCCGACGAGCAGCAGGTCGATCAGCCACGCCACGAACCGGGCACCGACGCCGGCGATCGCGTAGCCCTCGCGCTGCGGCAGGGCGGCGCTGGCGGCCGGTTGCTGCCAGCCGGATGCGGCCAGGACGGCTTCGGGCGTCCCCGGTGCGGCGGACTCGGGCGGTGTGCCGGCGGTGGTCGCGCTGATGATCGGCCCGGCTGCGGCCGGGGGTTCGGTGGGTTCGGCCGGTGCGGTGGGCTCGTCGTCGACCGCCTCGGCAGGCTTGTCGGGCTCCGAGCCCGGCGGCGTCCAGGCGACGGTGGGCTCGTCCGGTGCGGCCTGACCCTCGGGTTCGTCGGGCGGACGCGGGCGGTCGTCCGGTGGCTGGGTCATGGTCCTCCCCTTCCCTGCGTCAGCCCATGATAGGGATGCCGCCACGCGAAGTGGATGACCGCGAAGCGCCCGCATCGGATCCCGGTTCGGAATGCTGACTGTTCGATCAGACTTGCAAGCAGCGTCCGCGGACGTCCGTTGACGACCGGGTCACGCACGAACCGGCCATCCGCTCAGGTCCAGCAATCGTGGCCGTGCGCCTCAACTGCTACCAGCGATGCTACCAACACGTCGGCGACGACGATCGGGCGGTCTACGGCTGGCATCGCGCCGACGTCAAGTGTCCGGCTAGCCTTATCCGGCCTACGACCGTCCCCGCCGTCCCGTCTTCGACCGAGCCGTCAGGCGTTCGCCAGCCGCCAGCCACGACCGCTGGCAGCGGGGCGCAGCCCACGGCCGCGCCGATGATGTCTGCGCCCATCCCTACCGCGAGACCGACGGGCAGAGCTAGCCCGCCAGTCACGAAGTCGGCGCTGTCGATCACCAGCTGTAGCACCCGTCTCGGATTAGGCTCAGAGGAGCCATCGTCGTGCAACGACCATCGCCTTCACAACTTCTTGTCGTCAGCCGAACAGGTCCACATCGAGAAGTCCATCCAGGGATACGCCGGGGCAGTTCTCGGCGGACGGGGTCGAAGTGTCGACCACCAACTGCCAGGTGTCGCTGAAGTGCGAAGCAGGGGTCCGCTGGCCTGCGCACGTCCAGGATCAGCGAGCGATGCGAGAGTGAGGCCGAACAGCCGGACGGACCTGGCCCCAATGGGTCGACCGGCCTTGTGGCGCCGAGCCGCTCGAGACGCAAATCGAGCCCATCTGATCGCACGAGCCCTTCGAGCGGTTCCTGGTCGGCTAGCCCAGTGCGGCTTCTCATGCCCTGACTTGCGTAGCTTCTGCGCACTTCCCCGTCTCGCTCGACGTCGGTCTTGGATCGGCGGTCGCCCATTCGCGCTTGCGCTGGACCGGCGCCCGTGAACCTGCGCTGCTTCCCTAACGAACCGGCACACTTCGCACACGAATTGACCCACGTCTGGCAGCTGTACCACTTCCCCGACACGTGGTACGGCTGGCACGCCCTCACCGACCACGTCTTGAACGAGGACTCCGCGTCCTACGTGTACACCCTCGTGGACGGCAAGGACTTCGGCGATTACGGCCTCGAGGAGCAAGCCGCGATCGTTCAGGCCTCGACGAAGCCGTATCGACGGCGAAGGAAGCGGAGCACGTCGCGCACACCTTAAGAGCGCAACGTGGAAGCTCATGATCGGCTCGTCTGGCGCAGACGTTGCCGTTGGCAACGACGGATGGCTCGCAGACGCCATTGGCTCGCACGCAACGGACACTACCGGTACGCTGGTGACCGGTGGGAAGACATGCCCGGCTCCGACGGTGTGGCGTCGCGGTCGGCGACGGGCGTCAGCTGCGGTCAATACCGTCGGGAAGATCGTGAGTTCACGGACGAGGCCAGGACCGACGTCAGCGCAGCAGCGGAAAGGCCGTGCGTGCGAACGACGGGTACGGACCTGGTAGGCTCATCACGGTTGGCAAGATCTACTCGAGGCCAGGCGTCAGCAGGGAAGCAGATGCCCGGTAGCCATGGCTCCCGCATCAGCGCAGAGACAGGACGTGTAGCTCGTCAAGCCGGACGGGGACGATCACGATGCGTCCGGCCGAGGTGGTCTGCGGCGGGTAGCCCCTCCAGATGATCCGGGCTGCGATCACCACTCCGAGCATCGTGAGTCCTGCCCCGACGAGCGCAGCGACGATTCGCGGGCCGAGGAACCCGCCAACCCCACGAAGTGCGACTTCGGGCAGCCAGAACACAAGGAACGCCAGCACCAACACCAGCGGTACTGCGATGACAGCCGACAGGAGCATGCATGACATGCCCAACAACCCACCGGAGTCGCCACGTTGTTCGGGACGCACGCGCGGGGGTCGATCTCGTCAAATCGGCATCGCGCCTCGGGTCTCCGGGAGACCAGGCAGCCGGCCAACTGGCCCGAAGGCCGTTTCTGGGAGAGATGTGGTCGGGGCGGCGGGATTCGAACCCACGACCACCAGTCCCCCAGACTGGTGCGCTACCAGACTGCGCCACGCCCCGACGGGCTTCGCAGTCTAGCATGCGGTCCCGGCCAGACCGGACCGACTCCCGGCTCGCGATCAGCTCCTGGCGCTCACCCCGAGCCGCGCCAGCCAGGCGTCCGCGTCGGCCAGCTCGTCCTTCGACTCGCGCGCGAGCAGGTCGACGAGGCAGCGCTGCACGCTCTTGCCCGCGAACAACGCCCGCTCGACCTCGCGGGCGATCGGCATCTCGACGTCGAGCCGATCCGCGAGCGCCAGTGCCGAGCGAACGGTGTAGGCACCCTCCGCGGTGCCGGGCAGCGTCGCCTCGATCTCGGCCCACGTCCGGCCGGCGGCCAGCTGCTCGCCGAGCTGGTGGTTGCGCGACAGGCGCGATCCGCACGTCGCGATGAGGTCGCCGATGCCGGCCAGACCGGCGAACGTCAGCGCGTTGGCGCCCGCGGCGATCCCGAGCCGCATCATCTCGGCCAGGCCGCGGGTCAGCAGCCCGGCCTTGCCGTTGTCGCCGAAGCCGAGCCCGTCGGCAGCCCCGGCCGCGATGGCCACGACGTTCTTGAGCGCCCCCGCCAGCTCGACGCCGAGGATGTCCTCGTTGACGTACAGGCGGAACCGGCGGCGACCGAGCCGATCGATGATGCGCTGCGCAAGCTCGACGTCCGGCGAGGCCACGACGGCCGACGTCGGCAGGTTGCGGGCGACCTCCGCGGCGAGGTTCGGTCCGGACAGCGCGGCGACCCGGCCCGCCGCCGCGCCACCCGCATCCTCGATGACCTGGCTCATCCGGAGCAGCGTGTCGCGCTCGAGGCCCTTGGTGACCGACAGCCGGTCGGCCGTCGGGTCGAGATGTGGGGCCGCCAGCGCGGTCATCGACCGCAGGTGCGCGGACGGCGCGGCGAAGATGACGAGGTCGGTGGCCGCGGCGAGGGCGGCCGGATCGGCCGTCGCGATGAGGGACGCCGGCAGGTCGACACCGGGCAGTCGGGCCTCGTTGCGACCGGTCTCGCGGATCCGTTCGGCCGTCTCCGCCGAGTGGCACAGGAGCGTCACCGGCTCGACCCGGGCGATCAGTCGGGCGAGGGTCGTCCCCCAGGCGCCCGCGCCGATGACCGCGACGCCGGGGCCGTCCGCCATCAGCGTGTCTTGCGGGTCCGGGCCGAGGCCGTGCGGCGGGCCGGCTTGGCGGCCGCGGCCTTCGACCGGCGCTTGCGCGGCAGCTTGACCGATGCCCGGTCCCGGAACACGAGACGGATCGGCGTCCCGTCGAACCCGAACGTCTCCCGCAGCCGGTTCTCGAGGTACCGCCGATACGAGAAGTGGACGGCCGACGCGTCCGATGCGAAGAAGACGAACGTCGGCGGCGCGATGGTGGCCTGTGTCGCGTAGAACAGCCGCGGACGATGGCCGCGGACGGGCGGCGGCGGCGTCCGTTCGGTGGCGGCGGTGAGCACGCGGTTGAGCTCCCCGGTCGGGATCCGCCGGCGGCGCTCCGCCCAGATGTCGACCGCCAGCTCGAGCACGCGGCCGACCCGCTGGCCGGTCTTGGCGCTGATCGACACGATCGGTGCGAACTCGATGAACGGCACCTCGTTGCGGATCCACTCGATGTACTGGTCGAAGGTGCGATCGGTCTTGTCGGCGACGAGGTCCCACTTGTTGACGGCGAGGACGAGGCCCTTGCCCTCCTCGACCGCGTACCCGGCGACGTGGGCGTCCTGCGACGTCAGTCCCTCGACGGCGTCGATCACGAGGACCGCCACGTCGGCGCGCGACAGGGCCGTCAGCGCCCGCATCGTGGAATAGCGCTCGGCGGCGGGGCCGGAGGCGACCTTGCCGCGGCGGCGGATGCCGGCGGTGTCGATGAGCACGACCTCGCTCCGGCCCCAGGCGAGCCGCGTGTCGATCGCGTCGCGGGTCGTCCCGGGGACCTCGCGATACGATCGCCCGCTCCTCGCCGAGCAGCGCGTTGAGCAGGCTCGACTTGCCGACGTTCGGGCGGCCGACGAACGCGATGGCGGCGGGCGCGGTGTCGGCCTCCGCGGCGATCGCGGCGTCCCAGCGCGCGGTCTCCACAGCCTCGGCGTCCTCGCCCTCGTCACCCTCGCCGTCCTGGTCCTCCTCGGGCTCGCCGACGACGAACGGTCGAGGCGGCCCGCGGCGACCTCGTCGGCCCACGTCTCGGCCTCGACCTCGCGCGCCTTGCGCGCGAGCTCCTGCTCGCTCTCGGGCGGCAGCGCCCAGACGATCGCGTCGAGCAGGTCGCCGGTGCCGCGGCCGTGTGACGCCGAGACCGGGTACGTCTCGTCCCAGCCCAGGGCGTGGAACTCGGCGGCCTCGAGCTCACGCTTCTCGTTGTCGGCCTTGTTGACCGCGACGATGACCGGCGACGGCGCGCGCCGCAGCAGCTCGGCCGCCTCGAGGTCGGCCGGGGTCATCCCGGCTGCCGCATCGACCACGAACACGATGACGTCCGACTCGGCGATGGCCAGCCGGGCCTGCTCCTGGACGCGGAGCTCGATCGGGTCGTCGGTGTCGACCTCCAGGCCGCCGGTGTCGACGAGCATGAACCGGCGGCCGTTCCACTCGGCATCGCCGTACAGCCGGTCGCGGGTCGTCCGGGCGCGGTCCTCGACGATCGCGGTGCGCGCACCGATGACCCGGTTGAACAGCGTGCTCTTGCCGACGTTCGGTCGGCCGACGATGGCGACGATCGGGAGCGCGCCGCCCAGCCGGTTCGTCGCCCGGGCGCCGGAACGGGCCACGAGCGCTACGCCGCGCCGGAGGCGGGCGCAGACGTGATGTGCGGGAGCGACGTCGTCCGTCCGGCCGGCGTCGCCGCCCGGCCGAGCGCCGCCTCGGCGAGCTCGGCGGCATTCGCGGCGGCCTCGACGGTGCCGGCCAGCTCGAGGATGCGGCGAGCCACGTCGCGCAGGTCCTCGATCGGCGTCGACGTCCCGCCGGTGACCCCGACGATGGTCGCGCCCTCGAACAGGGCGGCGTCGGTCAGGTCGCGTTCGCCCTCGATCTGGATCGCGTGCGTGCCGGCGATCTCGCACAGCCGCGTGAGCTCCTTGGTGTTGGCGCTCGAGCGGCCGCCGACGACGACCATCAGGTCGACCTCGGCCGCGGTCTCCATCGTGTCCTGCTGGCGACGGATCGTGACCGGGCAGACGGTGTTGACGATCTTGAGCTCATGGGCACGCGAGACCATCAGCGCGGCGAGCTTCTCGAACTTCCAGGGCGGCTGGGTCGACTGCGATAGCAGCGCCATCCGCTTCTTGCGCGGGATGGCTGCGTCCCACTCGTCCTCCTCGTCGACGACGATCGCGTCCGGGGCGAAGCCGAGCATGCCGACGACCTCGGCGTGCTTGGGCGTGCCGAGGAGCACGATCGTGTAGCCCTCCTCGACGAGCTTGACGAGCTCGCGATGCTCCTGGATGACCCAGGTGCAGGTGCCGTCGATGACCTCGAGACCGCGCGCCTCGGCGCGCTCCATGACGTCCGGGCGGACGCCGTGGGCGCGGATGACGACCGCCGCGCCGTGGTCGACGTCGTCGAGCGTCTCGACCGTCTGGATGCCCAGCTCCTGGAGGTCGCGGACGACGCCCTCGTTGTGGACGACCTGGCCGAGGGTATGCGTGGCCTTGCCGGCGGCCGACGCCTCCTTGGCCTTGTCGATCGCCTCGCGCACCCCGTAACAGAAGCCGGTCCGCTTCGCGATGCGGACCTCCTGGACCGTTCCCACGATCCGATTATCCCACGGGGTCCGGTTCGGGCACGTTCGGGGCCGCCGTGGCGTAGCGGCCACGCTGCGACGCGGGCAGGAGGGCGGCGATGCGGCGCATGATGAGGTCGGTCGCCGCGGACTTCGCCGCGCGACGCTCGACGGCCGGGCGGCATCACGTCGGCGAGGCGGAACGGGGAACCGACACGGACCGTCACGCGACCGCCCGGATGGGGCAGCTTCTGACCCCGCGGCCAGCGCTCGTACGACCCGGCGATGCCGACCGGCACGATCGGCGCACCCGAGCGCAGGGCCAGCACCGCGACGCCGTCGCGCCCCTCCTCCAGCGCGCCGTCGTGCGTCCGCGTGCCCTCGGGGAACACGAACAGCGCATGGCCCTCGTCGAGGATCCGCTGGGCGAGTCGGAAGGCCTCGATGTCGGCCGCGCCGCGGTCCACGGCATGGACACCACCGTTGCGGGCGATCCAGCCGACGATCGGCCACTCGAACAGCTCCTTCTTGCCGAGCCACTGCAGCCGCCGGCCGAGCTTGGGCATGAGCGTCGAGCCGAGCACGACCGCGTCGAGGTTCGAGCTGTGGTTCGACGCCACGATCACCGGGCCCTCGCGCGGGATGTCGGCGACGGCGCCCTCGAGCCGGACGCGGGTCAGCCCGGCGAGACCGGCCCGCGTCGCCCCGGCGAGCACCGACATCCAGGGGCTGATCTCCTCGACGATCGGCGTGACCGGCGTCGGTCGCTCGTCGCTCATCGCGACGGTCGGGCCGGCTCGACGCGGGCCTCGGCGTCGCGGATCGCCCCGACGACGGCCGCCACGGTGTCCTCGAACTCGTTGCCGTCGGTGGTGATGATCCGCGCGTCGGGTGCGACGCGCAGCGGGGCGACCTGCCGGTCGCTGTCGAGCCGGTCGCGGCGCCGGAGCGCCTCGAGGATGGCGATGCCCTCCGAGCCCGTCGGGTCGAGGCCGCGCTGCTCGGCTCGGCGCCGCGCCCGCTCCTCGACCGACGCGTCGAGGTACAGCTTCAGGTCGGCGTCGGGCAGCACGATCGTGCCGATGTCCCGGCCGGCCATCACGATGCCGCCCTCCGCGGCAAGGTCGCGCTGCCGGGCGAGCAGGGCCGCGCGCAGCTCGGGCACGGCCGACACCGTCGAGACCGCCGCCTCGACCGCGGGACTGCGGACGTCGCTGGTGTGGTCGACGCCATCGACGCGGACGCGAGCGAGGCGACCGTCGTCGTCCTCGGCCAGCTCGATGTCGTCGACCAGGTCGACGAGGCCCTCCGCGTCGTCGACCGGGACGCCGCGCGCCTCGGCGAGCCAGGTCACGGCGCGATACAGCAGCCCGGTGTCGCAGAAGCGATAGCCGATCTCGCGCGCGGCGGCCGCGCCGACGCTGCTCTTGCCGGACGATCCGGGGCCGTCGAGGGCCACCACCAAGCGCTGCATGGCCCGAAGGATAGTCGCCGGGCCGGGCGGCACGGCACGGCGCCTACGCCGGGGATCGCTTCGGCCGCGAGCGACCGCCACCGCTCGCCAGACCGCGGACCTCGGGCGCCTTGAGGGGTCGCGTGGCGCCGCTGCGGAGGCCCTCGATCCGGACCGGACCGATCCGCACCCGCACCAGTCGATCGACCGGCGCCCCGACCGCGCCGAACATCCGCCGCAGCTGCCGCTTCCAGCCCTGCGTCAGGGTGGCCCGGTACCAGACGAGCTCGGGCGGTGGCGGCCGGAGCAGACCGGTCATCCGCCCGACATCGGCGGCGCTCATCGGTCGCGGCCCACCGAGCGTCGCCAGGCCCTCCTCGAGCGGGATCCCGGCGTGCAGCGCCGACGACCTGCTCGGCGTCGCAGCGGCGTCGCGCAGTCCGAGCGCGTACTCGCGCTCCACGCCGTGCCGCGGGTGGAGCACGCGTTCGGCCCACTCGCCGTCGTTGGTCAGCAGCAGCATGCCCTCGCAGTCCTGGTCGAGCCGGCCGACCGGGTACAGCCGCGCGCCGTCCGGCACGAGCGCCGTCGGCACGAGGTCGAGCACGGTCGACGCCGCGTGGCGGTCGCGCGTCGTCGACGTGACGCCCGCCGGCTTGTGCTGGAGCAGGTAGGCACGGGCCGCGGCCGACCCGATGACCCGGCCGTCGACCGCGATCACGGACCGTTCCGGGTCGACCTGCGTGCCGAGCGTCGCGACCCGGCCGTCGACCGTCACCCGGCCCGCCGCGATCATCGACTCGGCGCCGCGTCGCGAGGCGACGCCGGCCGCCGCGAGCACCTTCTGGAGCCGTTCCGCCGGCATCAGTCCTCGGCGCCGCCGTCGTCCGGGAACAGCGGCTCGGTCAGCGCCTCGCCGCCCTCCTCGGCCAGCCGGGCGGCGACGTCGACATCGAGCGGCGGCAGCTCCTCCAGGCTGGTCAGCCCGAAGCGCTCGAGGAAGTCGAAGCCGGTCCCGTACAGGAACGGGCGACCCGGGGCATCGGACCGGCCGAGCTCGACGATGAGCCGCCGATGCAGCAGCGACCGGACCGTGTAGTCGGAGTCGACGCCGCGGATGCGCTCGATCGCCGCGCGTGTCACCGGCTGGCGGTAGGCGACGATCGCGAGCGTCTCCAGGCTCGCGGGCGACAGGCGGATCGCGTCGGCGCCGACGTAGCGGGCGACGAGCGCGCCGCCTTCGGGCGCGGTCGCGAGCTCGACCCGGTCGCCGTCGATGAGCAGCCGGATGCCGCGCTCGCGCAGGGACACCTCGAGGTCGCCGAGGCGCTGGTCGACGGTGGCGCGGTCGACGCCCGCGAGCGAGGCGATCTCGCGACGGCTCAGCGGCCGCTCGGCCACGAACAGCAGCGCCTCGAGGGCCGTCTCGGTCAGCTCGAGCGGCGGCCGGTCGTCGTCGGGTGCGACGGCTCGCGGGTCGATCGCGGTCTCGAGCTCGTCGGTCATGCGAACGACTCCAGGCTCTCGTCGAGGGGCTCGTCGCCGGCCGTCGTGCCCGTGGCCCGGGCCACGATCGGACCCCACGGCTCGGCCTGCTCGACGACGATCTCGCGCCGCTTCATCAGCTCGAGCATGCGCCAGGAACGTGACCGCGACGACGACCCGGTCGCGCACGCCGCGCAGCAGGTCCTGCAGGACGACCTCGGGCGCCTCGCGCAGGGCCGCCCGGATGATCGCCGCCCGCTCGGTCAGCGTGATCGTGCGCGGCACGACCTCCGGTGGCGGCTCGCGGTGGCGGCGCGATCATCGCGAGGTGCGCCAGCGCCCCGACGAGGCGGGCCGGGTCGAGCGGCGGAGCGTCGCTCGGCCGGGCCCCGGACAGGCCGGCCGCCCGGGCGGCGCCGGGCTCGCGGCGGAACAGGCCGATCCGCTCGAGCGCGACGTCGGCGAGGCGCAGGCCGGCGTCGCGGTGGGCGCGATAGAGCAGCAACCGGGCGCGCAGCTCGGCCTCGGGGTCGGGGCCGTCGTCGCCATCGGCGGTCGGGCTCGACCGCGGGCGGACGCGGCAGCATCGCCCGGCTCTTGATGAGGATGAGCTGCGAGGCCACGGCGACGAACGAGCTGACGTTGCCGAGCCGGTCGGCCTCGAGGTCGGCGAGCGCCTCGAGGTAGGCGTCGGCCAGCTCGCCGAGCGGCACCGTCAGCACGTCCAGCTGGCGGGCCTCGATGAGCGACAGCAGCAGGGCGAGCGGCCCGTCGAACTCGGCGACCTGGACGTGGGTCGCCGCCTCCGGTCGCCGGCCGTCGCCGAACCGGACCGCCGCGGCGCCCGCCATGACCGGCACGCCCGGCGACCCGTTCCCGTCGGCAGCATCAGTTCGCCTCGTCGGCGAGCAGCAGGCGCCCGCCCGGCGTCCTCGTCGACCGGGGCGTCCTGGTGCCGGATCAGCTCGACGGTCCGTGCCGAGCAGCCCGGCCGTGCCGGCCAGCGCGGCCGACGTCTCCGCGTGATCGCGCAGCCGGTCGAGGGCGAGCCGCCAGCCGGGCAGGACGCCGGCGGCGCGCCAGACCCACGCGTCCGTACTGCTGGCCCAGCGCGTACGCGACCCGCGGCCACACCCCGGTCCGGCCCTTGCCGGCGTCGTGGAGCAGCCCGGCGAGGAGCAGGTCCGGGTCGTCGCTGACCCGTCGGCGCGCAGCGTCGCCACGACGTCGAGCCCATGGCGTCGGTCGGCCACGTGCATCGCGTCGAACAGCGCGAGCTGGGCGGGAGTCAGCCAGTCGGCCAGCGCCGCCCGCTCGTCGGGCCCGACCCGGGCCCGGACGTGCGACCGGAACTGGCGGACCTTAGATGCCCACCAGGAGCTGCGAGAGGCCATCGAGGACCGGCTCCAGGATCCGCCCGCCGATCGAGTCGCCGGGCGGCAGGAAGAAGACGAGCAGCAGCAGGATGAACCCGTACTGCTCGAGGATCGGCCGCCAGCGCCACGCGACCTGGGGCGGCAGGAAGGCGAACAGCACCTTCGAGCCGTCGAGCGGCGGGATCGGGAACAGGTTGAACACCATCAGCACGAGGTTGATCGTGACGAAGTAGAAGCAGGACCTCGATGACGATGAACGGGACCTGCTCGGCCAGGTTCGGGTTCGCCAGCAGGTAGCGGAGCGGCAGCGCCGCGGCGATCGCCAGGACGAGGTTGGAGATCGGACCGGCGGCCGCGACGATGGCCTCGCCTCGCACGTCCGCCCTGGAGGTTGTTCGGGTTGACCGGCGTCGGCTTGGCCCAGCCGAACCCGAAGGCGCTCCCCGCGATGAACGTGACGGCCAGCAGGATGCCGCCGAGCGGGTCGAAGTGGACGATCGGGTTGAGCGTCAGCCGGCCCAGAACTTGGCCGTGCTGTCGCCGAGGCGGAACGCCGCCAGGGCATGGGCGAACTCGTGGACCGGGAAGCCCGACGAGCAGCATGATGGCGACGACGATGATGGACGCAAGGAGCTGTTCAGTCCACGGGGGTCCTCTAGGGGTCCCGCGTATGGTAGCGGCGCGGCCCGTTCGGGATCAGAGACGCGCCAGCAGGTCCGCCTTCTTGCGCTCGTACTCCTCGGCGCTGATCGCACCGCGGTCGCGCAGGTCGGCCAGGCTGTTGAGCGTCCGGGTCAGCTCGTCCCTCGTCAGCTGGTCGGCGGCCGCGGCCGCGCTCGCGGCGGGCGGGACGGTCGTCGTCACCGTGTCGTCGGTGGGCTCGGCGGTCGTCAGCGGCCCCTCGCCGGACGGCTCGCTGCGCAACGGCGGGCCGTCGACGTAGGTCGGGCCCGCGATGTCGCGCTCGTACTCGTGCTTCGCGTCGAGCATCGCCCTCTTGAACTTGACCGGCTGGACGAGCATCCGGAACTTGCTGATCGCCGGACTCCGACGCCGTCAGGATCTCGAGGTCGCCGAACCCGAACATCCGCCCGAAGACCGACTGGGTCAGCACGACGTCGTTGATCTTCTCGAGCGAGCAGTCGGTGACCTTCTTGTTGAGGACGCCCTCGACCTGGATGACCCGCCGATTGGTCAGCACGTACTCCTGGTTGATGTAGCGCAGGATCGTCCAGCCGAGGACGACCAGTCCGCCGACGAACAGGATCGCGGACAACCAGCCCAGGATCGTCCTTCCAGGGCGACGCCACGTTGAGCTGGAGGACCAGCAGCGATCGCCGCGATGACGATCGCCAGGATCGTGTACCGGGCGCCCCAGACGAACACGAACCAGTGCTGCTTCTCGCGGTGCGATGATCCGTTCGCCCGTCGAGAGCAGGCCGTCGGCATAGCCCATCCTGGCGTATCCCTCCTGGTCAGGCCCGCGGGTGGGCCCGGCGATAGACGTCCCGGATCCGCTCCCCGGTCAGATGCGTGTAGAGCTGGGTCGTGGAGATACTCGCATGACCGAGCAACTCCTGGACGACCCGCAGGTCGGCGCCGCCCTCGAGCAGATGGGTCGCGAACGAGTGGCGCAGCGTGTGCGGGCTGACCCGGCCGCCAAGGCCGGCCCGCTCGGCGGCCGCTGTCACCGCGGCCCACGCCTGCTGCCGGGCCAGCCGTCGACCCCGGTCGCCGAGGAACAGCGGCCCGCCCCGCACCGGCTCGACGTGATGGCCCGACAAGAGCGCCGGCCGCGGCCCGTCCAGCCACGCCGTCAGGTGGTCGACCGACACCTCGCCGATCGGCACGAGCCGCTCCTTGTCGCCCTTGCCGATGACCCGCACGAACGCGCCATCGAGCGACAGGTCCTCGCGGTCGAGGCCGATCGCCTCGCTCACCCGCAGCCCGGCCGCGTACAGCAGCTCGAGCAGGGCTCGGTCGCGCACTCCGCCCGCCGAGGCCGCCTCGAGCAGGCGCACCGACCTCGGCCACGCCGAGCGTGTCGGGCAGCCGGCGGGTCTGGCGCGGCAGGTCGAACCGGGTCGCGACGTCGACCTCGATGAGCCCCTCGCCGTAGGCGAAGCGGTAGAAGCCCTTGAGCGCGGCCGCTCGCCGGCGGAGGCTGGTCGGGGCGAGGGCGCGCTCGCCGGGCTGGCCGCGCCGGGTCCGTGCAGCCAGGTAGCGGACGGCGGCGTCCGGCGACCGGTCCCAGCCGTCGCCGCCCGTGCCGAGGCTGCGCTCGAAGTCCCGGAGGTCCGCCGCGGTAGGCGCGGATCGTCGCGTCCGCGAGACCCCGTTCGACGCGCAGGTACGAGAGGTAGTCCTCGATGGCCCGCTCGAGGTTCACGCCGACCGGTCGGGACCTGCCGCGCCGACCGGTCCCGCGCGCCACGCCTCCGCCCGATCGAGCAGCTCCCGGGCCGAGGCGAGGGCCGCGGCGATCACCGGGCCCGCCGCCGAGCATCGCCGCGAGCTCGACGATGCGGCCCTCGCGGTCGAGGCGCTCGACCTCGGTCACGGTCCGGCCGTCGCGCTCCCGCTTGACGATCCGGTAGTGCGCGTCGGCGTGCGCGGCGATCTGCGGCAGGTGGGTGACGCACAGGACCTGGTGGCGTCGCGCGAGACCCCACAGCGATCGCCCGATCGGGTCGGCGCTGCGGCCGCCGATGCCGGTGTCGACCTCGTCGAACACGAGAGTCGGGGTGGCATCGGCCTCGGCCAGGACGCGCTTGATGGCGAGCGCCACGCGCGACAGCTCGCCGCCCGACGCGATGCGGGCCAGCGGCCGGGCCGGCTCGCCCGGGTTCGGGGCGAGGCGATAGACGACCTGGTCGACGCCGCTGGCGTCGAACGCGACCGCGTCGCCGTCGACCTCGACGGCAGCTTCACGGTCATCGGCGGGCCGGCGCCCGACGGCGACGTCGAACACGCCGTCCGGGAAGCCGAGCTCCTCGAGGACCGACGTCGACGGCTGAGGTGAGCGCGGCACCCGTGCGGCGACGCGCGGTCGACAGCGCCTCGGCGGCGAACGCGACCTCCGCCAGGAGGCGCGCATCCTCGCGCTGGCGACGGGCACGCTCCTCGTCGAGCCCGCGCAGCCGCTCGGCCTCCGCCGCGGCGCGCTCGCCGTGCTCGATGACGGCGGCCTCGTCGTCGCCGTAGCGCCGCAGCAGGCCGTGGATCACGCCCAGGCGGGCGTCGAGCTCGGCGACCGCGCGCGGGTCGTGGTCGACGTCCTCGGCGAGCCGGCGCGCCTCGTCGGCGACGTCGGCGAGCTCCGCCTCCAGGCCGGCCAGTCGGTCGGCCAGCGGTTCGAAGCGCGGGTCGAGCCGGGCGATGCCGTCGCGCCTCGCGGAGCGCGATCGCGGTCGCGTCCCGCGCGCCGCGTCCCTCCTGCGGTCAGCGCCTCGCGGAGCGCCGCGGCGCCCCGGGCGATCGCCTCACCGTGCTGGGCGGCGGTCAGCCGCGCCCGGATCTCGTCCGCCTCGCCCGGCCGCAGGTTCGCCGCGGGCGATCTCGTCCGCCTCGTGCTCGAGCAGGTCGAGCCGGCGGGCGACCTCGCGCGGGTCGAGCGCGGCCGCGTCGAGGGCGGCCCGGTTCTCGCGCCAGCGCTCGACGGCGTCGCGACCTCGCCGCGCGCAGTCGCTCGTGGTCGCCGAACGCGTCGAGCAGGTCGCGCTGCCAGCGTCTCGTCGAGCAGCCGGCCCTGCTCGTGCTGGCCGTGGATCTCGACGAGCGGTCCGACCTCGTCGGCGAGCCGTGCGGCGGTGACCGTGGCGTCGTCGAGTCGCGCCGTCGAGCGCCCGCTCGCGGCGACCTCGCGGACCGCGATGAGCGGCTCGGGCATGTCGGTCGAACAGCGCCTCGACCCGCGCCGTGTCGGCGCCGTGGCGGACGAGCGTCGTGTCGGCGCGGGCGCCGAGCGCGAGGCCGAGCGCGTCGATCAGCAGGCTCTTGCCCGCCCCGGTCTCGCCGGTGATGACGTTGAAGCCGGCATCGAGCTCGAGGCGCAGGCGGTCGATGAGGGCGAGGTCGATGACGGTCAGCTCGAGCAGCCGGCCTGGCGCGTCCTCGCGGGGCTCGTCGGTCACGACGGCAGCAGCTCCACCTTGTGGCGGAGCAGGTCCCAGAACGGCTGCGCGCCCTTCGGTTCGAGGAGGCGGATCGGGCGCTCCAGCGCGTGGACCTCGACGACGTCGCCGACCGCGATCGGCAGGTCCTCGCGGCCGTCGACCGAGACGAGCGCCTCGTGCGCGTCGACGACGCGGCAGCGCACGACCTGGAGCGGGCTGACGACCACCGAGCGGATCGCCGACAGGTACGCGGCGATCGGCGTGACGACGAGGTTGCGGCTGACCGGGTCGAGGATCGGGCCGCCGGCCGAGAACGAGTAGCCGGTGCTGCCGGTCGGGCTGGCCACGACGAGGCCGTCGGCGATGAACGTGGCGAGGTGCGTGTCGTCGATGCTCACGTCGAGGCGGCACACGCGGGCGAGCGAGCCGCGGGCGATGACGATGTCGTTGAGCGCGATGTGGCGCTCGTCGTCGCCGAGCCCGCCGCCGCGCAGGATGCGTCCCTCGAGGACCATCCGCTCGTCGATCGTGTACTCGCCGGCGACGATGCGCTCGAGGACCGGCTCGAGCTCCGACGCCTCGGCCTTCGACAGGAAGCCGACCTTGCCGAGGTTGATGCCGAGGAGCGGGACGTCGACCTCGGCGACGGCCCGGGCCGCGCGCAGGAACGTGCCGTCGCCGCCGAGCACGACGAGCGCGTCGGTGGTCGGCAGCTCCCGGCGCAGCCCGTCGAGGTCGCCGCTCTGGGCCTGCCACTCGCCGATGCCGCGCACGCGGCACCAGCCCGAGGCGCGGGCGGCCAGCTCGACGGTGGCCTCGATCGTCGGGTTGTACGCGAAGCCGATCCGCTCGATCGTCACGCGGCGGTGACCTCGGCGATGCGGCCGTCGAGGTCCGGCACAGTCCGGCCCGACCGCGAGGTGGACCAGGAACTCGCGGTTGCCCTCGGGGCCGAGGATCGGCGAGGCGATGAGTGCCCGGGTGCCGAGGCCGTGGTCGCGCTGGGCGGCCGCGACGACCCGCTCGAGGACCTCGCGGTGGATGGCCGGGTCGCGGACGACGCCGTGGTCGGTGCGTCCCTTGCCGGCCTCGAACTGGGGCTTGACGAGGGCGACGATGTCGGCGCCGCGGCGCGAGCGTCGAGGCGATCGGCCCGAGGACCTTGTCGAGCGAGATGAACGACACGTCGATGACGACGATGTCGATCGGCTCGGGCAGGGTCGTGGCGGTCAGGTCGCGCGCGTTCGTCCGCTCCATCGAGGTGACGCGGGGGTCGCGACGCAACGACTCGGCGAGCTGTCCGCGACCCACGTCGAGAGCGTAGACGTGGCGCGCGCCGCGCTGCAACAGGACGTCGGTGAAGCCGCCGGTCGAGGCGCCGACGTCGAGCGCCGTCTGCCGGATGGGATCGATCCCGAACGCGTCCAGCGCCGCCGCGAGCTTGTGACCGCCGCGGCTGACGTACGGGTCCGGGGCCTCGACGTCGATCGTGGTGTCGGGGTCCACCTGGTCGCCCGGCTTGCGGTCGCGGCGGGCGGCGTCACCGTCGCCGACCCGGACCTTGCCGGCAAGGATCAGGGCCTGCGCCCGGGACCGCGTGTCGGCGAGGCCGCGGTCGACCAGGAGCTGGTCGAGGCGCACCTTGGGACGCCGATGCGTGACGGTCGGGCTCACCCGCCTATCGTGGCACAGGGCGCTGCACGCGGCGTTACCTCGCGGGGGGAGGCTCAGGCCCGGTCGTCACCGCGCGAACGGTCGCTGCGCAGGCGGTCGCGAGTGAGCTGCAGCCCCACGATCCGCGAGATCACCAGCGCGACGTACATCAGGCCCGCGACCTGCTCGATCATCACCACCGACCGTGCCTGCGGCTGGATCGGCGTGATGTCCGACAGCCCGACGCTCGTCAGGTTCGTGAACGACAGGAACAGCAGCTCGAACCAGGTGCGTGGCGCATCCGGGTCCACCGCCGCCGTGAACGAACCGGGCCAGACCACCTGGATGGCCATGTACGCGTGCGCGAACGCCCACGCGATGACCGTGAACGTCGCCGCCGGTCGCCCACAGCTCGTCGGGCGTGATGAACCGGTCCTTGAACATGTACCGGAGCAGCGCGACCGCGGTGTACGCGTAGAACGCCGCGAACAGCACCGACGACCAGAAGACCAGCGTCGCGTTCGTCGGATCGGCGATCTCGAGCGAGCGTGAGCACCACGATCGGCGCGCCCAAGCGCGAGCGACACCCAGGTGAGGGCCGGCGTCGAGCGGACCGTCCGGACCGCCAGGACCAGCACGAGCAGGGAGAACAGCGAGACCGCCGCCCGTCCGATCGGTGATTCGTCCATGAACGGGTAGACCAGCAAGCCAAGGAGCTGGACCAGGAGCAGGACGGCGGACGGCTCCTCGAGCAGCAGCCGGCGGGTGCTGCGCCGCTGGTGTTCGGCGGTCATCGACCGGTCAGGCGACGTCGGAGGTCGACCGACCCGGGGTCATCCGCAGCGTCGCCAGCGTGTCGCGGACCTGCTCGACGAGACCGGGCGTGTCGAGCCGGAGGACGCGGCGCAGGTCGGCCACGGATCCATGATCGACGAACCGGTCGCCGGGGATCCCGATCACCCGAACGGGCACGTCGCGGTAGGCCGGATCGGCGAGCCGCGCCTCCTCGACGAGCTCCAGCACGGCCGACCCGAACCCACCCGTCACCACGCTCTCCTCGAACGTCACGACGAGCCGCTTCCCGCGCGCCGCGTCGAGGATCAGCTGACGGTCGAGCGGCTTCGCGAACCGCGCGTTGATGACACCGACCGACCAGCCCTCCGCCTCGAGCATCGACGCCGCATCCGCCACCCGCTTCACGATCGGGCCGAAGCCGACGAACAGCAGGTCCCGTCCCTCGCGCAGCGTCTCTCCCCCGCCGATCGGCAGCACGACCGGATCGATCGGCGGCGAGGCCGAACCCGGGGTCGCGCGGGTAGTGCAGCGCGAACGGGTGGTCCTGCGCCAGCGCGGTCCGCAGCAGCGAGCGCAGCTCCTGCTCGTCCTTCGGCGAGGCGATGACGAGGTTCGGGAGCTGCCGCTGGGCGGGCAGCGTGAACATGCCCTGGTGCGACGTCCCGTCCTCGCCGACCAGCCCGGCGCGGTCGACCGCGATGATCACCGGCTGGTCGTTCTGGCAGACGTCGTGCACGGTCTGGTCGAACGCCCGCTGCAGGAAGGTCGAGTACAGCGCCACGACCGGGCGCATGCCACCCATGGCCAGCCCGGTCGCCAGCGTGAGCGCATGCTGCTCGGCGATCCCGACGTCGAACACCCGGTCGGGCAGCACCTCGGCGAGCTTCGACATCCCCGTCCCGGTCGGCATGCCGGCCGTGATGCCGACGATCCGGCGGTCCTCCCGGGCGGCCTCGATCAGCTCGGCCGCGAACACCGCCGTGTAGTTCGGGTTCTTCTTCGGAGCGGCCGGCTCGGGCGTCGGCGACGCCGCGTCGTCGGCCATCGATTCGGTCGGCAGGTCGCTCGGGGTGCCCGCGGTGGTGGCCCTGGCGCCGTCGTAGGCATCGGCCTGCGGCGTCAGCTGCATCGGCGGCAGCGCCGCACCGTGGAACCCGACCTGGTCCTCGATCGCCGGCCGGTAGCCACGCCCCTTCTGGGTCCGGACGTGGACGATCGTCGGTCCGGGCAGCTCGAGCGCCGCGCCGAGCGTCTCGAGCAGCGCGCGCATGTCGTGGCCCGGCACGACGCCGATGTAGGTGAGGCCGAGGTCCTCGAACAGCTGCCCGGGCTGGGCGAACCGGACGACCGACGCGCGCAGCCGCTTCGACAGCTCGAGCGCATGCGGACCGACGACGGGCACTCGCTCGACCGTCCGGTCGTAGGCGCCCTTGCTCTGGCGCCACGCGCTCGAGAGCTTGATCTGCGACAGGTACTTCGAGAACGCGCCGACCGTCGGGCTGATCGACATCTCGTTGTCGTTGACGACGATCAGCATCTGGGTCCGGCGCTGGCCGATGTCGTTGAGCGCCTCGAGCGACAGCCCGCTCATCAGCGCGGCGTCGCCGACCACGACCGCGACGCGCTCCATGCCGTGGCGCAGGTCGCGCGCCTCGGCGAGGCCTTCGGCGATCGACAGGCCGGTGCCGGCGTGACCGCCGTCGAACACGTCGTGCGGCGACTCGGTCCGACGCGGGAAGCCGCCGACGCCGTCGAGCGAGCGCAGCGTCCGGAAGCGGTCGAGCCGGCCGGTCAGGAGCTTGTGCGGGTAGGCCTGGTGGCCGGTGTCCCACACGATGCGATCGCGCGGCGATTCGAGCAGCCGATGGAGGGCGATCGTGAGCTCGACCACGCCGAGGGACGAGCCGAGGTGGCCGCCGGTCTCGGCGACGGTCGAGATGATCGTCTCGCGGATCTCGGCGGCGAGCTCGGCGAGCTCCGACTCGGTCAGCCCGCGCAGGTCGGCAGGGCTGTGCAGGTCGTGGAGGATGGTCACGCGGCTGGTGGCTCCGATGCTTGGTCGCTGGACGGGCCGCGGCGCCCGCCCGTGATGGCGATGCCCAAGGGTCGCACGTCTGTCGACGGCGGGCGACAGTCTAGACCGGTCACCCGCGTACGCGCCCGGGGGCCGTCAGGCCTCTTCGACCGCCCGCTCGGCCGTGACCTCGACCGTCTCCAGCTCGCTGCCCTTCGAGACCAGCTGGCGCATCCGCAGTTCCGCGCTCCGGAGCAGGGTCTCGCAATGTTCGAGCAGCGCCGCACCGCGCTCGTGCAGCGCGAGCGTGCGCTCGAGCGGCAGACCGCCCGTCTCGAGCTCGGCGATCGTGCGCTGGAGCTCGGCCAGCGCGTCGTCGAACGTGAGATCGCCGATCGGCGTCGCCGGGACGTCGGGCGCCTGGCTGTCAGTCGGTCCGGTCACCATCGTCCTCATCCCCGCCGCTCGCGACCCGCGCGCCGTGCGATCAGCATACCGATGGCCAGCCCGATGATGGCGAACAGGCACACCGCGATCAGGAACACCAGCGCCTCGTTCACCCGTTTCGCCCTCCGTCGACGGTGGCGGCGATCTCGCCCTGCGCCACGCGGATCCGCAGCGGCGAACCCGACGGCGCCTCGGATGGATCCCGGACGATCGCGCCGTCGGGCGCCCGCCGGACGATGGCATACCCGCGCTCCAGCGTCGCGTTCGGTCCGAGGACCGCCAGCGCGGCCGCCGATGCGTCGACCGCCGAGCGTGCCGAGGCGACCCGCGCCGCCGTGTGGCGCGGCAGTGCGGCCGCCGCCGCGGCGAGGCGCAACCGCTCGGCGCGCCAGCCGTGCGTCCACGGCCCGGGTGGCGCGGTCGAACAGCATCCCGACCTGTTCCCGCGCGGCGGCCAGGCGGCTGGCCGGGCTGACCCGCTCGAGCGCCCGTCGCTCGGCGGCGAGATCCCGGTCCGCCGCCGCGAGACGGCGTTCCGTGGCACCCGCCAACCGGTCGGCGGCGCGCCGCAACGAGGCGGCCATGTCGAGCCGATCCGGCACGACGATCTCCGCGGCCGCGGACGGCGTCGGGGCCCGCACGTCGGCCGCGAAGTCGGCCAGCGTCACGTCGACCTCGTGGCCCACCCCGCACACGACCGGGAGCGGGTGCGCCACGACCGCCCGGACGACCCGCTCGTCGTTGAACGCCCAGAGGTCCTCCATCGAGCCGCCACCGCGCGCGAGGATCGTGAGTGCGGGGGCCTCGTCGGGACGCCCCGCGGCTCGCATCGCGTCGGCATGCCGCGCGATCCGGCGGAACGCGGTCACGATGCTGGCCGGTGCGCCTTCGCCCTGCACCTGGGCCGCGACGAGCACGACCTGGACGAGCGGCCATCGACGCGCCAGGACGTGGCTGATGTCGCGCCACACGGCGCCGGACGGGCTGGTGATCACCGCGATCGTCCGCGGGCGCGACGGCAGCGGCCGCTTGCGGGCGGTATCGAACAGCCCCTCCGCCGCCAGCCGCGCCTTGAGCGCCTCGAAGCGCAGGGCCAGGTCGCCGAGACCCGCCGGCTGGATCGAGTCGACGTACAGCTGCATCGCGCCGGACGGCTCGTACAGGTCGATCCGACCGTGCACCACGACCCGCAGGCCGGCCTGGGCGGTCGAAGGCGGATCGTGCGCGGTCGTCGCGGAACCACACGCACTGCAGCTGGTTGCGCTCGTCCTTGAGCGCGAAGTAGGCGTGCCCGGCGCTCGACACGGTCACCCGACCGATCTCGCCCTCGACCCACAGGTCGACGAGCCGGGGGTCCTGGCGGATGGCCGTGCGGACGGCGCGCGTGACCTCGCTGACGCCCAGGATGCGCAACCCGAACGTGCCGGGCGCCTTCGGCTCGAGCGGTGCGGACCGAGCCACGGGTGCGACCAGCGCGACCGGCTCGTCCGGGTCGACCGCGTCCCAGCCGGGCAGCGCCCAGTCGGGTGCGGCGTTCTCGTCGCGCTGCCTGCCGGTCATGCCGTGCGCATCAGACCCGGGTCTGGTACTCCCCGGTCCGGGTGTCGATCCGGATGGTGTCGCCGCTCTCCACGAAGATCGGCACCTGCACCACGAGACCGGTCTCGGTCGTCGCCGGCTTGCGGGCACCGGTCTGCGTGTCGCCGGCGAAGCCCGGCTCCGTGTCGACGACGGAGAGGTCGACGGTGACCGGCAGCTCGACGCCGATGCGTCTCGCCCTGGTAGCTCGTCCGGTCGAGGGTCATCCCGTCCTTGAGGTACTGGGTCGCCTCCCCGAGCTGGTCGGCACGTCAGATGGAACTGGTCGTACGTGTCGTTGTCCATGAAGTGGAAGTCGTCGCCGTCGCGATACAGGAACTGGACCGGGCGCTTGCTCCAGTTGGGCACGAGGCCACTTCGTGCCGGCCTGGAACGACCGCTCGATGGTCTGGCCGCGCTTGACGTTGCGCAGCGTGATGCGGACCTGGGCCGAGCCGCGACCCATCTTGATGTGGTGGTAGTCGAGGATCTGCCAGAGCTCGCCGTCGAGCTCGATGGTGACGCCCTTCCTGAGTTCTCCGGTGCTGATCATGGTGCTGGATGGGCTCCTGGGCGCGGACGGCCGCGCATGGACGGACGGACCACGGTTTCGTGCGGGATGAGGGCCTCATTCTAGCGGCTACCATTCCGTGACCATGGACCGCGTCCTCGCCGCGCCACGCCCGGCGTTCGATCCCGGCGACATCCCGGACATCGCCCGGCGGACCTTCGGCGTCGTGGCAGCTGACGCCCGCGATCTCGGCAGCGAGCGCGACCAGACGTTCCTCCTGCTCGACGCCGCCGGCACCGCCGCTGGCGGTCATGAAGGTGTCGAACGCCGCCGAGGACCCGGCCACGCTCGACATGGAGGCCTCGCAGTCCTCCACGCGATGCGGGTGGACCCCGGGCTGCCCCTCGCGATCCCTCGGCCGGTCCCGGGGGCGATCCCCCGACACCGCCGACCCGACGGCTCGGCGGGCGCTCCACCGTGCCGCCGACGGCGACCACCACGTCCGGATGTACGACGTGCTGCCGGGTCGCCATCGCGATCGACGCCGCTCGAGCTGTCGCGACGCTGCGCTGGCCGACTGGGGCGCGACGACCGCCCGCCTCGGCCGGGCACTGCGCGGCTTCTTCCACCCGGCGGCGCAGCGCACGATGCTGTGGGACATCCAGCACGCGGCGCGCACCCGCGAGCTGCTCGGGGCGATCCGCGATGACCGGCATCGCGCGCTCGTCGAACGCGTGCTCGACCGCTTCGAGTCCGCCGTCGTGCCGGTCTGGCCGTCGTTCCGCGCGCAGGTCGTCCACGGCGACCTGACCACCGACAACGCCCTCGTCCGACGATGCCGGGCTGATCACGGCATCGTCGACTTCGGCGACATGAGCCACTACCGCGCTCGTGACCGACCTCGCGTCGCGTGCTCGACTCGCTGCTCAACGGCCGCGACGGGCGACGAGCTGTTCCGGGCGGCGCGGCTCGTCCTCGACGGCTACCAGCGGGTCACGCCGCTCGAGCCGCTCGAGCTCGCGCTATCTCGGCGAGCTGCTGGCGACCCGGGCGGCCGTCGACGATCGCGATCTCGTCGTGGCGCGCGGAGCGCGGTCTCGAGGACGCGGCCTTCGCCGAGCGCTACAACGCGCCGGTCGCGGCGACGATCGAGACGCTGCTCGACGTCGGCTGGGACGAGGTCGCCCGGCGGCTCGGCGCCGCGGTCGACGCGGCTCCGCCGTCGGCCGGCCTGGCCGCGCGGCGCGAGGCGGCACTCGGGCCGGCGCTCGAGCCGCTGTCGCTACGACCGAGCCGCTCCAGTCGTCGAGCGCGAGCGGCGTCTGGATGATCGACGTCGGACGGGCGTCGCTACCTCGACGCCTACAACAACGTCGCCGTGCGTCGGCACGGCCACCCGCGGGTCGCCGAGGCGATCGCCCGCCAGGCCCGCCGCCTCAACACCAACCTGCGCTACCTCCACGAGACCGCGATCGAGCTCGCCGAGCGGCTCATCGCGACGATGCCGGCCGGATCGGGCCTCGACACCGTGCTCTTCGTCAACTCCGGCTCGGAGGCCAACGACCTCGCGTGGCGGCTGGCGACCGCGTTCACCGGGGCCGACGGCGCGCTGTGCACGGCGTTCGCCTACCACGGCGTCACCGACGCGACCGCCGCGCTGTCGCCCGAGTCATGGCAGGCGAGCCGGCCGCCCGCCCACGTCGCGACATGGGCGCCGCCGGACCGCGTCCGCGGCCACCGACCTCGACGGCGCGCGTTCGCGGCGGCGCTCGCCGACCTCGCCGCCCGCGGGCATCGCTCCGGCGGCCGCGATCCTCGACGGCGTCCTGACCAGCGACGGCTTCCTCGACCGTCGACCCGGCCTGGCGGCCGAGCTGGGTCGGCCGGACCCACGCGGCCGGTGGCCTGTGGATCGCCGACGAGGTCCAGGGCGGTCACGGCCGGACCGGCGACGCGATGTGGTCGTTCGAGCGGCTCGGGATCGACGCCCGACCTCGTGACGCTCGGCAAGCCGATGGGCAACGGCCACCCGGTCGGCGCGGTCATCACCCGGCGCGAGATCGCGGCCAGGTTCGCCGACGAGACCGTGTTCTTCAGCACGTTCGGCGGGCAACCCGGTCTCCGCGGCCGCGGCCCTGGCGGTGCTCGACGTGCTCGACGACGAGCGCGTGCTCGCGCGGGCGACGACGACCGGCGAGGCGCTGCGGGCAGGCGATCCGGACCGTCGTCGACGACGACCCGCGCGTCGTCGACGTGCGCGGCGTGGGGCTGGCGATCGGGGTCGAGGTCCGCGACGCGGCGACGGCCTCGGCGATCAAGGAGGGCCTGCGCCGGCACGGCGTCCTGATCGGGACCTGCGGACGGCACGGGAACGTGCTGAAGGTCCGACCCCCGCTCGCCTTCACCGCGGCGGAGGTGCCGGTGTTCACGGCCGCGCTCGAGGCGACGCTCGGCGAGCTCGCCTAGCCGACGACCACGACCTCGCGCGGGAAGCGGGTCAGGAAGTCCAGGCGCCCGTTCGCGGCGTCGACCGCCACGAGGTCCTCGATGCGGACCCCGGTCTCGCCGTCGAGGTAGATCCCCGGCTCGACCGAGAACACGGTCGGGCTGGGCAGCGGCGCGTCGGGCGCCCGCTTGCTGAGCGTCGGGGCCTCGTGCGTGGCCAGCCCGATGCCATGGCCGAGGCCGTGCCCGAACCGCTCCCCGTGGCCCGCGCCGGCGATGATCTCGCGCGCGACCCCATCGACCGACCGACCGTCGGGCAGCCCGGCGCCCGTCCCGAGCGCGTCGCGCAGCGCGGCCACGGCCGCGGTCTGGGCCTTGGCCACGAGGCCGTACACGTCGAGGTCGCGGGCACTCGGCTCGCCGACGAACAGCGTCCGGGTCATGTCGCTGCGATACCCGCCGACCTGGGCCCCGAAGTCGAAGAGCAGGACCGCGCCGTCACGCACCGGCCGATCGCCCGGGGAGCCATGCGGCAGCGCCGCCTCCGGACCGGACAGGCAGGCGACGTCGAAGGCCAGCGCCTCGGCGCCATCCGTCCGCATCAGCCACTCGAGACGCAGCGCCAGGTCGTGCTCGGTGACGCCCGCCCGGATGTCAGGGAGGAGCGTCGTCAGCGCGCGATCCGCGACGGCACAGGCCGCCGCGATCCGCTCGAGCTCGGCCGGCTCCTTGGTCGCCCGGTCCTCCTCGATCCAGCCCTCGATCGGCACGAGCTCGACGTCGGGCGCGGCCGCCGCGAGCTTCAGCCACAGGGCGTGCGGGATGAACCCGGCCTCGACCCCGATCCGCCGGGCACCGAGCGTCGCGACGATCGCGGGCCAGCGCGACACGAAGTCGTGGTAGACCGGCTCGAGCCGGCAGTCCGGCGCCTCGCGGCGGGCCTGGATCGTGTAGCGCGAATCGGCGAGCACGACGATCTCGTCGCCGCCGACCAGGAACTGGCCGGAGTTGCCGGCGACCTTCTCCTCGCCGTCGGCCAGCGCGAACCCGGTCAGGTAGCGCATGTGCTCGCGGCGCAGGCCGAAGTAGGCGTCGATCCCGGCATCGGCGAACCTGCTTCGGAGCCGGGCCAGCCGGACGGGACGCGCCGTGCGGTCGGCCTCGTCCCATGCCGCCAGCTCGCTCGGCGTCGGCGCGACGCCGAAGTCGGTGGCCGACGGCCAGCCCGCTCGGGCGGTCGTCACTGGTAGCCGTACTTGCGCCGGTTGGCGTCGTGCTGCTTGGCGGTCTTGGCGAAGACGTGCTTGCCGTCCCCTTCGGGGATGGCCAGGAAGTAGATGTACTTGTCCGCGGTGTCGGGGTGCAGGGCCGCGTCGATCGAGACGAGCGTCGGGGTCGCGATCGGCCCGGGGATGAGACCCGGCTGCGTATACGTCTGGTAGCCCATCAACGAGTCGGGCAACGGGATCTCGCGGAGCGGGGTCTCGGGCACGGCCCAGAACCGGTAGTCCTGCCAGCTATCGAAGTCGAGCTTGTCGAGCTCGACCGTGTCGTTCGCGTACAGCACCGTCGGATCGGCGTTGAGGATCTTGTTGCGGATGCCGGGGATGCCGTCGAGCCGGTTCTGGTACACCCCGGCGATGAGCGGCTTCTCGGCATCGAGCTTCGCCTCGCGCTCGACGATCGAGGCGAGCGACAGGGCCTGGTAGAACGACAGCCCGCGCTCGGCGGGCACCTTCATCTTCGCGTCCCCGACCGCGGCGTGGAACCCGTCGAGCATCTTGCGCAGCAGCTCCTCGGGCGTCGTATCGGGCAGCACGCGGTACGTGCCCGGCCACAGGAAGCCCTCGAGCGAGGCGCCCTCGGGGGCGTCCTCGAGCACGCGCTCGAGCCACGGGTAGTCGGCGAGCAGCGCCGCCGGCGGCTCCTTGGCCAGCTCGTAGAACTCGCGCGGGTCCAGCTCGAGACCCTCCAGCGTCTGGAGCTTGGCGGTGATCTGCTCGAGCCGCAGGCCGGTCCGCAGGTCGACCTCGATGTACGGGTTCGGCGGCGGCGCGAGCAGGGCCGACACCAGCTGGTCGGGGGTCATGTTCTTGCGCAGCACGAACGTGCCCTGCTGCAGGTCCCCGGCGAGCTGGCGCTGGCTGGCGATGAACACGAACGCCCGGCTGTCGCGGATCAGGCCGTCGGTCTCGAGCCGGTCGGCGATGAGTGCTGCGGTGTCGCCCTCCCCCACGTTGAATTCGACCTGCGCCGGGTCGGACGAGACCGGCTGGGTCAGCGCGGTGCCGAGGTCCTCGCGGACGATGTCGGCGATGAACGGGAAGTCGAGGGCGGCGGGGTTGTCCTTGGCCATGTCGAGGATCGCGTTGTTGACGAGCGGACGCAGCGCCGTCAGGGCGACGATGAGCACGACACCTGCCAGCAACGCGGCGAAGATCAGGAACTTCAGAAGGCCCAGGACTCCGCTCCCGCCGCCCCCGCGCCGCCGGCCCTTGCCGCCCCCGCCGCCATAGCGGCGGTTCGGCTCGAAGTCGACCGGAACGTACTCGGTCGCGTACGCGTCGGACTCGAAGCGCCGGGCGTGCGGGGGTCGCTGGTCGCGCGGGCGTCCGCCGGAGCGGATCGTCATGGCCTGGTCTCCATCGTCGGGTTCGGCCCGGTCGTGGTCGCTCGGCGGCTGTCGAGCTCATCCTGGAGGATGATCGCGGCGGCCTCTCGATCGACGCGCGCCCGGTAGGCATCGCGTTGCTGGCGGCTGGGCGGTCCACCGGACCGCCCGCGCGGCATCGGGCCCAGCCGGGTCTCGGCGAGATGGCTCGTCAACCGCTCATCGCGGAGCGCGATCTCGACCCGGCTCCCGAGCCGAGCTCCGATCGCGTCCGCCCAGGCGCGGGTCGCCGTCGCCTGGGAGCCCTCGTGGCCGGCCGCGTCGATCGGGAGACCGACCACCAGCGCGTCGATCGAGTGGGCCTCGATCAGCGCCTCGAGCGCCGCGATGTCGGCGTCGATGGTACGGCCACGGCGCAGGGTCTGCAGGGGACGCGCCCCGACCCCCGGGCCGTCGGCGATGGCCACCCCGATGCGGCGCTCCCCGAGGTCGATGCCGAGGAATGCGGTCACGGGACGTCGGCGTCGGTCGCGGCCTGCACGTCCACCCGGGCATCGAGCGTCGGGATCGTGCCCACCCAGTCGGGCCAGACCCGCAGGTCGACCCGACCGTAGCCGTCGAGGATCGACCGTGCCTCGGCCAGGCTCTTGCCCCGGATCTGCGCCTCGATGGCGGCCGGGTCGATCTGGAGGACCTGCCGCGCGGTGATCGTGGCCGGGAACGTGATGACGCCGCCCTCGACCTGCCCGGCCGACGCGTCGACCTGGCTCGAGCCCTCGACCAGCGAATAGCCGGCCTGGACCTGGGGCTCGATGTTGGCTTCGGCCACCTGCTGGACCGCCGACTCGTCGACCGCCAGCACCGTCCCCGTGGCGCTGGCACCGATGTCGAACGTCTCGATCTCCTCGTCGAGCAGGGTCGCGGGGTCCTTGGAGTACGTCGACGCCCCGAGCGCGGCGGTCTCCGGGAAGACCGTCATCCCTTCGGCCACGAGCGACGGGTCGGCGAGCTTCGCCGCAAAGGCCGTCGCCAGCGCCGCATCGAGGGCCTTGGTGGCCGCGTCGATGTCGGCCTGCACGACGCGCGGGAACTCCTCGCGCTTGCCGCCCGACGTCGCGTCGGGGTTGGTGACGTCGAGCGTGAGCGGGTCCTCGCTGCGCGGGATGGCCCGGATCGTGTTGGGCTCGACGTTGCCGGACGGTCCGGGTCGCACCGCCGTGACCTTCACGTTCGCCGTGGCCGGAAAGACCTGCAGCCCGACGAGCTCCGCGCGTGGGACCGTGACCGCGCGATCCGTGCGGAAGCGGACGCCGCCCTCCGTGCTCACGATGCTGCCCTTGGGGACGGTGTTGGTCGCGGTGAAGTCCTTGTTGATGAAGCGCACCGTGCCGTGCGCGGTCGCTTCCTCGACACGCGTGCCGGTCACCTCGAAGGTCTGGTTCACCTCGACCGGAACGTCGGTGCTCGTCGCCGGCACGGTCTTCGCGACCGGGTCCGGCTCTGTGGCGGTCGGGCTGGCGACGATCCGCAACGCCACCGGGCCGATGGCGGTCTCGCGCGGGGCGATGACCGCGGTGGCGGTCGGCAGGAACAGGTACGCCCCGACGCCACCCACGACAAGCGCCAGCGCGAGCACTCCGACCCCGATGAGCAGCGGGGTGCGGAGCGCGCCCCACTGCCGCCCTCCCGACGAGGCCATGACGCGCGAGCCGGCGACCCGCACCGGTGCAGGCGGCGGCGGGTCGACCGGGGTATCGGCGACGACGCGGGCAGCGGGCACGGCGGCCGGCGCGCGGTGGGCCTGGGCCGGTGACACGGCGTCGGCCGCCGGGTCGACCGGCGGCGTGACCACGGCGGTCATCGTCTCGTCCCCCGTCCCCTTCGAGCCGCGTGGCTTGCGACCACGGGCCCCGCGTGGCGAGCGCGCGGGCGTGGCCGCCGCCGACGCTGCAGCCGCGCCGGCGGCACCCGCGGCGAGCGCGTCCGCGGCGACACCGGTGGACGACTCGCCGTCAGCCGGTCCCTCGCCCACCGGCGCGTCGGTCGTCGATGCGCCCTCAAGCTCGATCGCCCCTTCGTACTCGGCGACCGAGTTGAAGATCGGCAGCCCGGCCGACGCCGCGAGCGCACGCGTGGCAGGGTCGCCGGCCACGACCGACAGCCGCTTGCCGTTCAGCGTCGCGTCGCGTGCCAGCAGCCGGAAGTTGATGCGCGACGTCGACACCCGCGACCCGTGCGGCAGCACGAGCGCGATCCGGGTGCCGTCCGAGGCGCGGATGCGCGCCGCGGCGGTCGTGATCTCGTCGTCGACGTCGAGGTAGAGGACGCGGACCTCCATGTCAGACCCTCATCGCCCGGAGGACCCGTCGCAGCGCGACGTCGAGCGGGTCCGCCGTCGTCTGGAGCTCGATGGCCTGGTAGGCGAGACCGAGCGGCGTGACGTCCTGCTGGTCGACGAGCAGGCCGGTCGCGTCGACCACCGTGTCGATCTGGTCCGGCGACAGCAGCGCCACCTCGGGCGGTCGTGCGAACGGCATCCGCTTCCAGAACGCCTCGGCGGCGAGTGCCTCGCGGATCTCCGGCAGGCGCGAGCCGCCGCCGCACAGGTAGATCCGACCGGGCAGCAGGTCACCACCCGACAGCTCCTCCATCACGAGCTCGACACCGGCTGCCCACACGCGGACATCCTCGCCGATGATGGTCGAGATGTCCTCGCGGCCGTCGACCTCGATGCCGCGGGCGTAGTCGACCTTGAGCTCCTCGGCGCGCGGGAACGGCAGGTCCAGCCGGTCGGCGAGCGATTTGGTGAACGCCCGGCCACCGAGGGCGAACATCCGCGTCCCCTCGATGCCGCCCTGACGGACGAGCGCGACGTCGGTCGTCCCGCCGCCGACGTCGACGAACAGCGCACCGGACTGGCGGACCTGCTCCGTCCCGAGGACGCGCGCCACGGCGTACGGCTCGGCGACGATCTCGAGCAGCTCGAGGTCGAGCTGCGAGGCGACGCTCTGGAGCGCCCCGAGGTGGACGAGCGGCGCGAACGCGTTGAAGATCCCGATCTTGACGTGGCGGCCCTGGAAGCCGACCGGGTTCGTGAGCGAGTAGCCGTCGATCGCCGCCCCGGTCACGGCCGCATGCACCAGCCGGACGTCGACGTGCGGCAGCCCGGTCTCCCAGGTGATCGCGCGCTCCGCCTCGCTCAGGGCCTCGCGCTGGACACCGTCGATGAGCTTCTGGAGCTCCGCCTCCGAGATCGGCTGGTCGGGTCGCTTGCGCTCTTGGCTGTGGGTCGTCGTGAACCCCTTCACGAGCTCGCCGGCGATGCCGATCACGACCTGCGTCGGCCGGAAGCCGGCCATCTCCTCGGCCTCCTGGAGCGCGACGGCGCAGTTATCGACGACCGCCGCGATATCCGCGACGGTCCCGGACTGCATGTGCGACAGGCCCTGCCGTTTGCGACCGACGCCGCGGACGGTCCCCTGCCCTTCCTCGTCGATCTCGAAGACGAGCGCCTTCGCGAACTCGGTGCCGACGTCGAGGGCGGTGCAGGCGGCCAGGCTCTCCTGGCCGTCGCGTTGCCAGATCCGGCGCCAGAACGCCATCAGCCCCCCGCGCCGAGGCGCTCGGCGATCGAGCTGCGCACGGCCGCCTCCGCGTCCGCCAGCCCGTCCCTCCGGGTGCCCATGCCCTGGGCCATCTGGGGGCGGCCGCCGCCCTTCGCCCCGAGCGGTCCCGCCGCGACCTTGACGAGATCGCCGGCCGAGAGGCCCCGGTCGACGAGGTCGTCCGACACGGTCACCCACACCTGGGGCTGGTCGGCGTCAAGGAACATCGCGATGACCCCGCTGCCGAGCGCGGCGCGGACGTCCTTCGAGGCGGCCTTGAGCGCGTCCATCGACTCGTACGGGAGCGTGGCGGCGACGAGCCGCACGCCCGGGGCGACCTCCTCGGCGCGGGCGACCAGGTCGGCCGGCTGCGGGACGCCACCACCGCCGGCCCGCAGCCGGCGACGGGTCTCTCGCAGCTCGTCCTGCAGCGCGGACACGCGGTCCTCGACGCGGTCGACCGACGGCGCGCCGACGGTCTCGGCGACCCGCTCCAGGGACTCGATCCGCTCTCGCACGAGGCGATCCGCCGCCGCGCCGGTCACGGCTTCGATGCGGCGCTGTCCAGAGCCGATGCTCCGCTCGCCGGTGATCACGAACCCGCCGATCTGGCCGCTCGCGCGGCAATGGGTGCCGCCGCACAGCTCGAAGCTGTAGTCCTGGACGCGGATCGTCCTGACGGTCTCGCCGTACTTCTCGTCGAAGAACGCATCGGCGCCCTGGGCGATCGCCTCGTCCATCGGCAGGAACGCGATCGAGACGGGCCGGTCGTCGCGGATGATCGCGCGGACCTCGTCCTCGATCGCCCGCTTCTCGTCGTCGGTCAGGGCACGGTCGAACGGGTAGTCGAAGCGCAGGTAGTCGGGATGGACGAGGGATCCCGCCTGCCGGGCGCGATCCCCGACCACGTTGCGCAACGCGCGGTGGAGCAGGTGCGTGCCGGTGTGGTTGCGCATGGTGTGCGCACGGCGCTCGGCGTCGACGACGGCCTCGACGGTCTCGCCGACCTTGATCCGGCCACGCAGCGTGCCGCGATGCACGATCAGGCCGCCGACCGGCTTCTGCGTGTCCTCCACCGTGAACAGCTCGCTGCCGTCGGGCTCGCGGATGGCGCCCTGGTCACCGACCTGCCCGCCACCCTCGGCGTAGAACGGCGTGCGGTCGAGCACGACCTCGGCCGCGCCGTGGCCGGTGAGCTCGCCCAGCTCCATCCCATCGCGGATGATCGCCACGATCCGGCCCTGCGCGGTGGTGGTCTCGTACCCGACGAACTCGCTGTCGCCGGCGCGACCGTGGATGGCCGTGTACAGCGACGTGAGCTCGGCGTGCCGGGCCAGCTCCGCCTTCTTGCCCGACCGGCTGCGATCCCGCTGCTCGGCGAGCGCCGCGTCGAACCCGGGCCGGTCGATGGTCACGCCGTACTCGGCCGCCAGCTCGGCCGTCAGGTCGACCGGGAACCCGTACGTGTCGTGGAGGCGGAACGCGACGTCGCCCGGCAGGACCGGCGCGGCCGCCGGCAGGTCCTCGGGTCGCCGGCCGATGACGCGCTCCTCGCCCGTCAGCGGGATGAGCGCCTCCTCGAGCTGGACGGTCCCGGCGTCGAGCGTGCGGGCGAACTGCGCCTCCTCGCGGGCGGTCGTGGCCAGGATGAGGTCGCGTTTGTCGGCGAGATGTGGGTACGCCTCGGCCATGACGTCGATCACGACGGCCGCCGTGTCCGCCAGGAACGGCTCGCGCCGACCGAGCAGGCGCCCGTGACGGACCGCCCGGCGGAGGATGCGGCGCAGGACATAGCCCCTCCCTTCGTTGCTGGGAAGGACGTCGTCAGCGATGAGGAACGTGACGGCGCGGGAGTGATCCGCGATGACCTGGTAGCTGAACCGCTCCTGCTCGAAGGCATCCGGGTCGTGCCCGAGCAGCTCGCGCATCCGCGCGTGGATCGGCGTGAACAGGTCGGTGTCGTAGTTGGTCGGTACCCCCTGGACGACGCTGGCCAGCCGCTCGAGACCCATGCCGGTGTCGACGCCCGGTGCCGGCAATGGCACCAGCGACCCGTCCGGCTGGAGGTCGAACTCCATGAACACGAGGTTCCAGATCTCCAGCCAGCGGGGGCACGTCTCGCTGTGGTCGGGGATGCACTCGGGCCCTTCGCTGAGCTCGACGCCGCGATCGAAGTGGATCTCGCTGCACGGACCGCACGGACCGATGTCGGCCATCCGCCACCAGTTCTTCTCGTCGCCGTTGGGGAAGTCGCCCCACCGGACGAGCCGCTCGGGCGGCAGGCCGATCTCGTCGCGCCAGATGTCGAAGGCGAGATCATCGGTCGTGTAGGTGGTCGCCGCGAGCCGTTCCGGCGGCAGGCCGAGGTCGCGCGTCAGGAAGTCCCATGCCCACTGGATCGCCTCGCGCTTGAAGTAGTCGCCGAAGCTCCAGTTGCCGAGCATCTCGAACAGCGTGTGATGCCGCGGCGTGCGCCCGACCTCCTCGAAGTCGTTGTGCTTGCCGGCGACGCGCAGGCAGCGCTGGTAGTCGACCGCCCGCGTGTAGCTCCGCGTCTCGGTCCCGGTGAGCGCGTCCTTGAACTGGACCATCCCGCTGTTGGTGAACAGCAGCGTCTGCTCCCCGGCGGGGACGAGGCTCGCGCTCGGCACGACCGTGTGACCGCGCTCGGCGAAGAACTCCACGAAGCGTGCCCGGAGCTCGGCCGCAGGGCGCCACACGATCCGGGAGTCCGGGGTGACGGGTGGGGTCGACATCGGCCGCAATGGTACCGAACCGCCGGGTCGCGGCTCTGCAACGGGGCCGCGATATCCGCGTGCGGTGCGCGTGATGCGAAGCGTGCCTCCAGACGGGCCATCGTGGGGGGACAGAACCCCCGCAGACGAGGAGGAGTCATGGCCTTCGTCCGCAAGTGCGAGAAGTGCGCCAGCGTCGACGCCCGCGAGCAGTGGTCGTCGCCCACCGAAGCAGCCGACAAGGGCGCGTTCAAGAGCTGGGCCTGCCCGTCCTGTGCGTGGACCGAGTTCGAGCTGGTGGAGGAGTCCGAGGTCGAGGCCAAGGCGCAGGCCAGCCGCTGACCCCCTCATCGCCCTCTCAGAGCCTTCTCACGGTCAGCGCCGAGGCTACGGTCCATCCGTTCCCGCTCGGAGTGCGACCGATGCCACCCCAGGACCCCATTCTCACCACGGCCGTCGACGAGCTCGACGACGACGACCGGCCGATCGGCCGGATCCTCACCCGCCGGGAGGTGCTCGCGCTGATGGGCACCACCGGCGCGGCCGCGTTTCTGGCGGCCTGCACGCCGGGCGGCGCCGCGTCGCCCGCGGGTACCGGTGCCTCGGCAGCGGCCAGCGCCACGGCGCTTGCGACCGCGTCCGCCGCGCTGGCCACCGCGCTCCCGGCGTGCGTCGTGGCCCCCGAGCTGACGGAGGGGCCGTACTACGTCGATGTCGACCTCGACCGATCGGACATCCGGGCGAACACCTCTGACGGAGCCACGTCCGAGGGCGCGACGCTGGTGCTCGACTGGGTGGTCTCACAGGCCGACGGCTCCGCGTGCATGCCGATGGAAGGCGTGATCGTCGACGTCTGGCACTGCGACGCGCTCGGCACGTACTCCGGCGTCCAGGGCGACAGCGGCAACTTCCTGCGTGGCTTCCAGCGGACCGACGCGAACGGTCGAGCGTCCTTCACCACGGTCTACCCGGGCTGGTACCAGGGGCGGGCCGTGCACATCCACTTCAAGATCCGCACCGACCCCGATGCGTCGGCCGGGTTCGAGTTCACCTCGCAGCTGTTCTTCGACGACGAGTTCAGCCGCACGGTCTTCGCGAGCGGGGTGTACGCGCAGAAGGGCCCGCAGGACGTACCGAATGCGTCCGACCAGATCTTCAACCAGAGCGGTGGCGCGACGCTGCTGTCGGTAGCCCAGGAGGGCGAAGGCTACAAGGCCACGTTCCCGATCGCGATGCAGTTGACCTAGCGTCGCGAGCGTCTCGCCCCTACTGGCGCCGCCTGGTGAACACCTTCCAGAACCGCGATCCGGCGATCACCGCGCCGATGAGCGCGCCGATCGTCAGCCCGCGCAGGAACTTGGCGGTCCACTGCTCGTCGGTCACGATGGTCGCTGCGCGTTGGGACCGAGTACCGCGATGACCGACACGATGGCGATCCCCAGCCAGGCCACGATCGACGCCCCGATCAGGTGGTAGTCGCCGAGGGTCACCACGTCGATCCCCAACCGGGCGAAGATCGCGTCACCGGCCCACGCTCCGAGGATCGCGGCCGCGACGAGGAGTGGCAGCCGGCCGCCGGCCGTCCCGCGGATCGCGACCGAGAGAGCGGCGTGGAAGACCCCGACCAGCACCGACAGCACCAGCGATGGCTCGATGCTCACGCGCCCACGAGGGCGGGCCCGGCCGACGCATCCGAGGCGATGCCCGCGGCCTGAGCGGGAGCCGCCAGCGAGGCGATGCGGCCACCGCCGAGGACCACGTCGCCGTCGTACAGCACGGCCGCCTGCCCGGGTGCGGCCGCCCAGACCGGGTCATCCGTGCGGACGGCCCACCGGCGGTCGCCGAGCGGCGACACCGTCGCGTCGACCGGCGTGGCACGGTGACGGATGCGGACCGACGCGCGGAACGGCGCGACCGGCACGACCGGGTCGATGAACGACGCCCGCTCGATCACGACATCGCTCGTCTCGAGGTCCTCGCGCCGCCCGAGCTGGATGGTGTTCGAGACCGGGTCGATGCGCGACACGTAGCGCGGCTGCCCGAGCGCGACCCCGAGGCCCTGCCGCTGCCCGACCGTGTACGCCGCGGTGCCCCCGTGCTCGCCGACCCGCGACCCGTCGGCGTCGAGCAACGGCCCCGGCTCCGGCCGCCAGCCCGCGCGGGTGCGCAGGGCCTCGCGGTAGTCGCCACCGGGCACGAAGCAGATCTCCTGGCTCTCAGGCTTGTCCGCGGTGGCGAGGTCGAGCGACCGCGCCACGGCCCGAACCTCGGGCTTGGTCAGCTCACCGAGCGGGAACCGGGCATGCTCGAGCTGCCCGGCCTTGAGCCCGTACAGGAAGTACGTCTGGTCCTTGTCGTCATCGCGCGCGCGGAGCAGCCGTGCCCGACCGTCCTCACCTACGACCCGCCGGGCGTAGTGGCCGGTCGCGACGGCCTCGCACTCGTACAGGTGGCGGGCGCGGCCCAGAAGCGCCCCGAACTTCACGTACGTGTTGCAGTCGACGCAGGGACTCGGTGTGCGTCCGTCCAGGTAGGCGTCGAGGAACGGCTGGAGGACGCCTGCGTCGAACTCCCGCTCGAGGTTCATGACGTAGAACGGGATGCCGAGCTGGGCGGCCACGCGCCGGGCGTCGTCGGCCGCGTCGAGCGAGCAGCAGCTCTTCTTGAACTCGGAGTACGTGTCGGCCACGTCGTGGAGGCGCATCCAGACGCCGACGACCTCGTGCCCGCCCTCGTGGAGCATCGCCGCCGCGACCGACGAATCGACCCCGCCCGACATCGCGACGAGGATCCGGCTCATACCCCGACCCCCTGCCCGAGCGGGTCGCGGGCGACGCTCTCCGAGCCGACTTGCATCGACGCGACGACCCGCGGGACGATCTCGACGGCGCTGGCGATCTCCTCGTCGGTGTTGGTCCGACCGATCGACAGGCGGAGCGCGCCACGCGCCTCGTCCTCCGGGATAGCCCATCGCCGTCAGGACGTGGCTGACCTCGGTCGAACCGGTGGTACACGCCGACCCGACCGATGTGGCGATACCCTCGAGGTCGAGCGACAGGCTGACCGCGGCGCCATCGGTGCCACGGGCGACGATCGACGCCAGCCCGGGCAGACGCTGGCTGGGATGCCCCGTGAGCTCCGTATCGGGGACCGCCAGCACGGCGCGCGTCAGGCGGTCACGCGCGGATCGCAGGCGCTTGACCGTGGTCGCCCGCTCGGCGACGGTCAGTTCGTACGCGGTGGCGAGGCCCACCGCCCCGGCCACGTTCTCGGTACCCGCCCGGCGATGTCGCTCCTGCTCGCCGCCGTGCTGCTGGGCGAGGATGTGCGTCCCGTGCCGGACATACAGCGCGCCGATGCCCTTGGGCCCCTCGAACTTGTGGCCGCTGATCGACACGAGGTCGGCGCCGAGCTCGGGTAGCTTCAGGTCGACGTACGGCGCCGCCTGCACGGCGTCGACGTGGAGCAGGACGCCCTTCCGGCCCGCCACCCGCCGCGCGATCTCGGCGATCGGCTGGATCGTGCCCACCTCGTTGTTGGCGAGCATGATCGACACGAGGATCGTCCGGTCCGTGAGCTCCGCCTCGAGAGCGTCCGGGTCGACGCGGCCGTAGCGGTCGACCGGCAGCTCGACGATCTCGAAGCCGAACTTCTCGAGGTAGCGCAGCGTGTGTCCGACCGCGTGGTGCTCGATCGCCGACGTCACGATCCGGTGGCCGTGCGCCTTGCCCGCCCACGCCGCGCCCTTCAGCGCGAGGTTGTTCGCCTCGGTACCGCCCGACGTGAACACGAGCTCGCGCGGCTCGACGCCGAGGCTCGCCGCCAGCCGGTCGTGGGCGTCGTCGAGCCCGGCCCGCGCCACCCGCCCGAAGGCGTGCGCCGACGACGGGTTCCCGAAGGCGTCCGTGAGGAACGGCAGCATCGCGTCGAGGACCTCGCGGCGGACCGGGGTGGTCGCCGCGTGGTCCAGGTAGATCGGCATCGCTGCCGGATTGTACGTCCGGGTCGGTCGGACCCTACGTGGCGCTGACCCGCACGAGGCGGCCGTCGATGGTCACGAAGTAGAGCGAGCCGTCCTCGCCCTCGCCGAACGACGTGATGTTCCAGATCGGTGTCCCGACGCTGGAAGAGCGTGGTGCCGAGCGCCGCCATCGTCCAGATCCTGCCGCTGCAGAAGTCGGCGAACACGTACCAGTTGCGGAGCGCGACGGCCGGGCCTCGGTAGACGTAGCCGCCGGTGATCGAGCAGTTGCCACCGGCGTGGCTGTACTCCGACGACCGGCAGCGTGTCACCGGACAGCGAGCAACCGCTCGACGGTCGGTAGCAGTGCCTGCCCTCCATGACGCTCCAGCCGTAGTTGCGGCCACCGTGATAGCCGGCCGGCTCGCGGTTGATCTCCTCGTAGCGGCCCTGGCCGACGTCGGCGATGTAGAGCGTCCCGACCTGGCGGTCGAACGAGATGCGCCACGGGTTGCGCAGGCCGTACGCCCAGATCTCGTCGAGCCCGGCGATCGAGCCGCGGTACGGATTGGTCGACGGGATCGAGTAGCGGTCGTACGCGCCGGCGCCGGTCCCGTTCACGTTGATGCGCAGGATCTTGCCGAGCAGGTTCTTGGTCCTGTACTGGGCGTTGCGATCGGGATCGCCCGCGCCGCCGCCGTCGCCCGTACCGATGTACAGGAGGCCGTCCGGCCCGAACGCCAGCGCTCCACCGTTGTGGTTGGTTCGTGCGCTGTGCTCGATCCAGAGGATGCTCGCCCGGGTCGAGCTGACGACCACGGTCCCGGCCGTGTTGGTCCGTGAACCGGGCGACGACGATGTCGCCGCCGGCACGCGTGTAGTAGACGAACAGCGTGCCGGTTGGTCTCGAAGCTCGGGTGGAACGCCAGCCCGAGCAGGCCACGCTCGCCCGCCGAGTCGTCGACGATCGATCGGATGTCCATGAAGGTCGATCGCGATCCGCGCCGGGGCTCACGGCGTAGACGATCCCGCTGCGCTCGACCAGGAACAGTCGGTCGGTCCCGTCGCCCGCGTTGGTGACCTGGGTGTATGACCCGGAAGTCGTTCCGGAGCTGGGTGAGCGTGACGTTCGGCAATGCCGCCGCCCGGACCGCGGTCAGCGGGATCGCGAGCGTCATCACCATGACGGCGAGGCTCGCGAGGAGGGTCAGGAGCCGGCGCGATCGAAGCTCGTCTCATGCAGCCCACCTTACTTGGCGTGCACGGCCGCGTCACCCGGACGAACGGCCGTTGACGGTCATCCCGATGGCTCGAACGCGCGATGGAGGATGCGTGCCATCGCGCCGCGCGTGATCGTCCCGGTCGGGCAGAAGCGACCGTCTCGCTGCAGCCGGCCATCAGCCCGGCGTCGACGACGGCGTTGATGGCGGCCTCTGCGGACGAACCGTCGTCGTCGGTGAAGTGGTCGTTCTCGCTGTCGGGCAGTTCCAGCGCCCGGAAGAGCGTGATCGCCGTGGCCTGGCGCGACACGTAGCTGCTCGGGCAGAACTTCCTGACGCCGCACCCGGGCATCACGCCGGCGAGGCCGACTCGGTTGATCCACGGCTCGTAGCGCGTGCCGTTGTCGTCGGTGAAGCGGTTCTGGGTCGTGGTCGGCAGACGCAGCAGGCGCGAGATGAACACGGCCATCTCGTCGCGTCGCGTCCGTGTTGTAGGTGCAGAAGAGCGTCGGGTCGCAGCCGACCGTCATCCCCGCGCCCAGCCCCCAGCGGACGTCGGCGGCGTACGGGCGTCGTCGAGTAGTCGTTGACGCAGCGTCCGGCTGCTCGCCTGCACGCGGACCGTGCTCGTGCCGATCGAGATGCCGGGCGTACGAGCAGTTGTTCGTCTCGCGCGATTCGGTGAAGTTGCCGTCGATGTCGACCATCGCCCGGAGCGTGTACGTGCCCGTCGGGAGCCCGGTGATGTCGATCCACTGGTAGGCGAAGTTCCACGGGTACTTGTCGCCCCAGCCGACCGAGATGCCGCTGCGCGTGTGGAGCGACCGGCGCGTCCCGCAGCCGGACTGGACGTAGCGGCGCGTGCTCGGCGCGCGCGGCAAGGACAGGTAGCGCGCGTTCGTGTCGAAGAAGCAGAACCCGATCTTGCTGTCCCGGAGCGTGCCCCGCGTCGACCACAGGTGGTACGTCGCCAGCCGCTGGACGTGGTAGTGGTCGTGGCCGTCGCCGGCGTAGCGGACGCTTGCGTTCGTCTCGAGGCGACGCGTCGAGCCGTCGCTGCGGTGGACGATCTGGTCGATGTCGAAGCCCTGGCCGCTGTGCCGACCGATCGCCGCGGATCTCGAACGGGCCGGCGCCGTAGTTGAGGATCTCGGTCGTGAACCGCAGCAGCTTGCGGCCGCTCGACGTCCGGGTGATGCGCAGGTCGCGGATCGGCGCGGACCGCAGGTCGGGCAGCCGGTCGGTGGCGGCTGCGACCGGCGTCGCAGGGACGAACACCGTGAGAAGGGTTGCGACGGAGAGGAGGACGCCGAGGCGTCGGGGCGTTCGTCGATGGGGGCGCCGACTCACCCAAATCGACCTTACACGTCAGCGCGCGGCTGCACCCGATGGTTCCGTACGGCGCAGATCCTCGGCCTTGCCCGCCTCGCGCCGCCGGTCGTGCTGGCCGAGCAGCCGCTTGCGCAGCCGGATGGACTTCGGCGTCACCTCGACCAGCTCGTCGACTGCGATGAACTCGAGCGCGGTCTCGAGCGTCAGTGGTCGCGGCGGGGTCAGCCGGAGCGCCTCGTCGTGCGAGTGCGTGCGGATGTTCGTGAGCTTCTTCTCCTTGGTCGGGTTGACGTCCATGTCGCCCGACCGCGAGTTCTCGCCGACGATCATCCCCTCGTACACCTCGATCCCGGCGCCGACGAACAGCTCCGCCCGCTCCTGGAGGTTGAACAGCCCATAGGCGTTGCTGGTCCCGGCACGGTCGCTGACGAGCACGCCGCTGGTGCGATGGGTGACCTCGCCCGCCCACGGCCCGTAGCCCTCGCCGATCTGGTGGAGGAGCGCCGTCCCGCGGGTGTCGGTGAGCAGCTGCCCGCGATACCCGATGAGGCCACGCACCGGCAGGACGTACTCGAGGCGGACCCGGCCGTCGGCGTCGGTCGTCATCTGGTCGAGGCGGCCCTTGCGGCCGGCCATCGCTCCCTGGACGTCGCCGATGTAGTCGGGCGGGATGTCGATCGTCACGCGCTCGTACGGCTCGTGGGTCTCGTCATCGATCGTCCGGAGCAGGACCTCGGGGCGCGACGCGGTCAGCTCGAAGCCCTCGCGGCGCATCTGCTCGATCAGGACGGCCAGCTGGAGCTCGCCGCGGCCGCGGACCTCGAACGCGTCGGCGCTCTCGGCCGGGCGGACCTCGACCGAGACGTTGCCCAGCACTTCCTTCTCGAGCCGCGCCTTGATCTGTCGGCTCGTCAGGTACGTCCCCTCGCGGCCGGCCAGCGGCGACGTGTTGACGCCGAACGTCATGCGCAGCGTGGGCGCGTCGACGTCGAGTCGCGGGCAGCGGTCGCGGGTCGGCCGGATCGGTGAGCGTGTCGCCGATGGTCACCTCGGGCAGACCCGCGACGCTGACGATGTCGCCCGGCCGGGCCTCGGCGATGTCGATCCGGTCGATGCCGCGCGCGGTCTGCAGGCTGGTCACGGTGCCGGACAGCGTCACGACGCGTCCCGGCTCCACCGTGCCGGCCGTGTCGTCGGGCTCGTCGCGGACGACCACGATGCGCTGACCGACGCGGATCGTCCCGTTCCACACGCGCCCCACCGCCATCCGCCCGACGTACTCGTTCGCCGACAGGTTCGTGACGAGCAGCTGCAGCGGGTGGTCGGGCGTGAAGGTCGGCGCCGGCGTCACGTCGACGAGGAGGTCGAGCAGCGGGTGCAGGTCGTCGCCCGGCTCGTCGAGCGACGTCGTCGCGGTGCCGACCCGCGCGTTCGTATAGACGACCGGGAAGTCGATCTGGTCGCCGTCCGCGCCGAGGTCGATGAACAGCTCGTACACGGCATCGAGGACCTCGGCCGGCCGCGCGTCGGAGCGGTCGATCTTGTTGAGCGCGACGACGACCGGCAGACGCCGCGCCATCGCCTTCTGCAGCACGTAGCGGGTCTGCGGCAGCGGGCCCTCGGCCGCGTCGACCAGCAGCAGCACCGAGTCGACCATCAGCAGCGACCGCTCGACCTCGCCGCCGAAGTCGGCGTGGCCGGGCGTGTCGACGATGTTGAGCCGGATGTCGCCGTACTCGATCGTCGTCTGCTTGGCGAGGATCGTGATGCCCTTCTCGCGCTCGAGGTCCATCGAGTCCATGACCCGGTCGACCAGGGCCTGGTTCGAGCGGAACGCACCGGTCTGCCGGAGCATCGCGTCGACCAGCGTGGTCTTGCCGTGGTCGACGTGGGCGACGATCGCGACGTTGCGGACGTCGTGACGCGTGCGGGTCGGGCGGACGTCGAGGTCGGCGGGCATGGGCGAGGGAGTGTCGCACAATCGGTCGCCGTCCGACCCGCGCCGCCGGGCCCCTGCTAGCATCGCCCACGATGACCGTCGCCGCCGTGATCCTGTCCGCGACCGCCGAGGGCGCCGTAGCCGACACGCTCGGCCAGCCGCGGGTCCGACGGCTCGTCGACATCGCATGGTCCGGTGGTGCCCTGCCGGTCGTGGTGGTCGCGCCCGACCCCGACGGGGCGGTCGCGAGCGCCCTCACCGGCAGCGAGGCGACGTACGGCTCCCCTGCCCCGCCCGAGGCCGGTCCGGCCGGCCAGATGCTGCGCGGCGCGGAACTGGCCGCCGCCGAGGTCACGGAGACGACCGCATTCCTGCTCTGGCCGGCGCGCATGACCTGGGTGGGACCGGAGACCGTGACGTCGCTGATCGAGGCGCACGGCACCGACCCGAGGACGATGCTCCGGCCGGGCTGGGACGGCGAGGCAGGCTGGCCGGTCCTGCTGCCGGGGACCGCGCTCGACCACCTCCGCGCGATCGATGCGGGCCGCATGCCGCCGGACGTGATCGAGGACCTCGCGACCAACGTCCCGACGCGCGTGGTCGAGGTCGGCGACCCGGGCGTGCAGTTCGACGCCGACACGCCGTTCGCGGAACTGCCGCCGTATGACGGACCGCCCGAGCCGCCCGCGGGTCATACGCATGAGTGGGGCGACGGGGTCGAGGACGGGGTCGACGAGACCGTCCCGGGCGAGGGTCGCGGGCTCGCGCCGTATCCGCAGGCCGCACCGGGCCGCCCGGACGGCTAGCGGACGAGCAGCGGCGCCAGGTACGGCACGACGTACGTCGCGACCATCACGAGCAGGATCAGCAAGACGCGGCGCCGGTCGTCGTCGGTGGCGGATGGCAGCGACTCCGATGGATGCGGGCGGGTGAGCACCATCAGCGCGCCGATGGTCTCGAGCGGGATGAGGATCTCGTTCCGGCTGAACGCGACGGCCACCCGGAGCACGCCGACCGCGATCAGCAGGTAACAGACCGGCGCGATCGCATGGATCGCCCACGGGCGCTGCGAGCCGAGTCCGACGATCAGGGCGATGAAGAGGGCCAGCGACACCGCGCCGCTCAGGGCGAGGATCACGAACGCCGGTGCGGCACCGGCGTTCCGGTCGATCAGGAGCCCGCTGCCGAGGACGACGAGGCCCAGGCCGACGACGGCGACCGCCGCCAGGACGACGAACAGCACGCGCGCCCAGCGGACGTACGCGTCGATCGGTGGCGGGTTCATCTCGACGATGCTAGTCGATGCCCGCGCCCAGCCTGGAGGCCTCCACGTGCCAGATGATGCCAGCCGCCCGATGCGCCGACGTCGCCGGATCTTCCTCGGCGCCCTGGTCGTCCTCCTGGCGGCGATCCTCGTCGGCGTCGCCGGGTTCCTGTGGTGGGCCCAGCCACAGCCGCTGCTGCCCGAGGCGACCGAGGCGCTCGCCTCGACCCCCGACGCCAGCTTCCGGCAGGGCGAGGACGGGCGCCTGGAGTGGACGCCGACCGCGGCCGAGCCCACGACCGGCCTCGTCCTGTACACCGGCGGCAAGGTGCCGCCCGCCGCGTATGCGCCAGCTGCGCGCGCCATCGCCGAGGCGGGGTACCTCGTCGCCATCGTCCCTGCACCCTTCAACCTCGCGATCTTCGACACGGGCGCGGCGCAGGCGGTCATCGACGACCACCCGGCGATCACGGTATGGGCCGTCGGCGGCCACTCGCTCGGTGGCGCGTCGGCGGCCCTCTTCGTCGATGGGCACGCGGGGCTCGTCGACGGCCTGGCCTTGTGGGCGTCGTACTCGTCGAGCGACCTCGCCGACGACGGCGTGATCGTGTCGAGCAGCTACGGCACGCTGGACCCGGCCGCACCGACGTTCACCGATCCGGTCAACGTCGCCAAGCTCGGCCGGTCCGTGGTCCTCGACGCCATCGAGGGCGGCAACCACGAGCAGATGGGCTGGTACACCGGCCAACAGAACGACCGGCCCGCGACGATCAGCCGCCAAGAGCAGCAGGACCGGATCGTGGCGGCCACGATCGAGCTACTCCGCGCCATCGAGGGCGCATAGCCGGCCGGGACGGTCGACGGCTACTCCCCGACCGGGGCCATGACCTCGTCCCGTCGGCCACGCAACGCATCGCGGACGCGGGCCAGCGGGATCGTCGCGACGGCGATGCCGCCGATGACCAGGGCGACGCCGCTGAGCTGGGCGACCGACGGGCGCTCGCCGAGCAGGATCATGCTCAGGCCGACGGTCAGCACCGGCTGCACGAGCAGGATCATCGAGGTCACCATCGCGGGCAGCCGCGGCAGCGAGATCGAGATGAACAGGTAGCCTAGCGACTGCGAGGTCAGTCCGAGCAGCGCCAGCCAGAACAGGCTCTCCAGCGGCGGCGTCATGTCGAGGTCGCCGACCGCAAACCCGCCGACCATGGCGACCGCGGCCGTCGCGACCGTCGCGATCGCGACCGGCCCGGCCGGGCGTCGGGGGTCTCGGCCGCCGAGCCGGATGATCAGCAGATAGCCCGCATAGCACAGCGCGGTGGCGATCCCCAGGATCACGCCCAGCGCCGGGTCGCTGCCGTACGCCCCGATCCCGATCACGCCGCTGATCAGCACCACGCCGGTGAGCACCACCGGCAGCGCGAGCAGCATCGACCGGGACGGCCGCTCCCCGAACACCAGCCACGCGACGACGCCGACGACCAGCACCTGCAGGTTGCCGAGCACGGTCGCCAGGCCGGCCCCGACGTATTCGATGGCGTGATGCCAGAACGTCAGGTCGCCAGCGAAGAAGATGCCGGCGATGGCGGCAAGTCGGATGGTCCGACGGGGCAGCGGTCCGAAGCGTCGTCGCTCGGCGTAGGCGACGAGCGCCAGCAGCGGCAGCCCGAACAGCGCGCGATAGACCGTGCCCGTTGACGGGGACACGTCGGCCCACAGGTAGAAGATCCCCGAGAAGGCGATGCACAGCGCACCGGCCAGCGCCGCAAGCCGGGGCCGGCGGGCGATCGCGTCGAGCGGCGCGATGCCGAGGCCCGTCTCCCCGCTCGTGCCGGTCAGCGCCCGATCCCCGGCCGGCTCACCCCGCAGGTGCCTTGGGCGCGACCCCGACGAAGCGCAGGCCGAGCTCTTCGTACTGCTGCGGGTCGGGCGGCGACGGTGCCTCGAGCATCGGGTCGTTGCCCGACTGCGTCTTGGGGAACGCCATGACCTCGCGGATGTTCGTCTGGTCGGCCAGCAGCGCTGCCCACCGGTCGATCCCGAGGGCGATGCCGCCGTGCGGCGGCGCGCCGTACTCGAACGCCTCGAGGATCGCGCCGAACTTCTCGCGCATGCCCTCGAGCGTCTGGCCCTGGAGCAGGAAGCTGCGCTCGAGCAGGTCGCGCCGGTGGATCCGGACCGACCCGCCGCCGAGCTCCCAGCCGTTGAGCGCCAGGTCGTACTGCACGGCGCGCGCCCGGCCGGCGGGGTCCTCGGGCGAGGGGCGGGCCGGGTCGCCGGATGCGGTGACGAGCAGCGCCTCGTCCTCGGGCACGACCCCGCTGAACGGGTTGTGGGTGGCATCCCAGCGGCCGTTCTCCGCGTCCCACTGGTACATCGGGAAGCGGTTGATCCAGACGTACGACAGGACGGTCGGGTCGGCCAGCCCGAGACGGTCACCGACCTCGACCCGCAGCCGGCCGAGCACGTCAGCGGTGACCGAGGGCGCATCCGCCACGGCCAGGATCAAGTCGCCCTCGGCGGCACCGGTCCGCTCGAGGACGGCGCGCTGCGTGTCGTCAGACAGGAACTTCACGATCGGGCCGGCGAGCCCTCCCTGCTCCACGGCGAGGTGGACCAGGCCCTTCGCCCCGAACCGCTTGGCCCGTTCCGTCAGATCGTCGATCTCGCGGCGAGTCGCACTGGCCAGGCCCGGCGCGACGATGGCCTTCACCCGGCCGCCACCGGCCAGCGTCTCGTCGAATACCCGGAAGCCCGAGGCCGGCGCGCCGGCGCCATCGACCAGCGCGGGTCCGAGGTCGACCAGCTCCATCCCGAAGCGGACGTCCGGCTTGTCCGAGCCGAACCGCTCCATCACCTCGTCGTACGTGAAGCGCGGGAACGGGACCTGCGCGATCGGGCGCTCGGGCGTGGTCGCCCGCGAGACCTCGATCGCCATCGTCTCGATGAACGCCATCACCGACGCCTCGTCGACGAAGCTCATCTCGAGGTCGAGCTGGGTGAACTCCGGCTGGCGGTCGCCGCGCAGGTCCTCGTCGCGGTAGCAGCGGGCGATCTGGAAGTAGCGATCGATGCCCGCCACCATCAGCAGCTGCTTGAGCTGCTGCGGGCTCTGCGGCAGGGCGTACACGCTGCCCGGCTGCAGTCGGGACGGGACGATGAAGTCGCGTGCCCCTTCGGGGGTCGACTTGATCAGCGTCGGCGTCTCGACCTCGACGAAGCCGTTCGCGTGGTGGACCTCGCGGATGGCCTGCACCATCCGGCTCCGGAGCAGCAGGCGCTCGGCCATCGGCTGGCGCCGGATGTCGAGGTAGCGGTACTTGAGACGGAGGCTCTCGTCGACCGGCGCGTCGGGCTCGTTGATGTAGAACGGCGGGGTCTTCGACTCCGACAGGATGTCGACCTCGTCCGCCCGCAGCTCGATCTCGCCCGTCGGCAGCCGCGGGTTCTCGGTCCCGGGCAGACGCGGCGCGACGACGCCGGCGACGCTGACCACGAACTCGCCGCGCACGCCCTCGGCCGTGGCGTGGGCGGTCGGCGCATCGGTCTTGTCGATCACGACCTGGGTGATGCCGTGGCGGTCACGCAGGTCGAGGAAGATCAGTTGGCCGTGGTCGCGCCGGCGGTGGACCCAGCCCGCCAGCCGCGCCGGCGACCCGGCGTCGGCGGCACGGAGCTGCCCCGCGGTGTGCGTGCGGTAGGGCGTGGCGAGACTGGGGGAGGAGTCGGTCATGGCCGGCGTATCGTACCGGCGGGGTCAGTCCGCCGCGGCGCGCGGCCCGTGACGGAGGGTCCACGCCACGAACATCGTCGCTGCGCCGACGAGGGCAGCCACCGAGTTCGGGATCGCGATGAACGGGTTGCCGAGCGAGATGCCGTAGCCGATCCAGAGCAGGAAGCCGAACTCGAGGACGGCGAGGTACGCGATCGACACGTCGGCAGACGAGCGGCGTTCGAGCATTCGGCGGATCTGGAGGAGCGGGGAGATCGCCATCAGCACGCCCCATGCGGCGGCGGCGATCCCGAGCGTATCGGCCAAGGTGTGACGGCCCCGTGTACTGCAACGCTCGGACTGATGGCCGCGTTCGCTGGTTGGTCCAGGAGGAGCGCAAGCGCGGCTCGATTGACGGTACCACGCGGGGGCCCCGTGCTCGACGCTGCGGACCACGGCCCGGCGATCGCTCACAGCGATCGATTCCGGGTCGAAGTCGCTGCAACGGGCGCTTGGTGCCCGATCGGCGACGTTCTGATCGCTCCCAGCGATCGATCCAGCGCGAAATGGCTCCGGAACGGGCGTTCGGGCCGAAAACGATCGCTCCCAGCGATCGCCGGTCGCGGCGACCTCTCGGCGCCCCTACCCTCCGTGACGGTGGGCGGCGTGGGCCCGCGCGATCTCGCGCGCCAGGTCGTCGACCGCGACCAGCTTCTGCGTCCCCGCCGGCAGGTCCTTGACCTGCACCTCGCCGCCGGTCAGCTCGTCGCCGACGATGATCGCGAAGTGGGCCTGGTCGCGGGCGGCGGCCTCGAGCTGCTTGCCGAGCTTGCGGTGGCCGAGCTCCGCCCGCGCCGCGACGCCGGCCGCCCGCAGCGTCGTCGCGATCCGGAGCCGCTCGACCGTCGCAGCGGGATCCGCCCCGACCACGACCGCGGTGGGGCCGTCCGCCGGCGCGATGGCCTCGCCACTCCCCTGCTCGCCCAGCGCCAGGAGCAGCCGGTCGATGCCGATGCCGAATCCGATGCCCGGCGTCGGGCGGCCACCCAGCAGCTCGACCAGCCCGTCGTACCGGCCGCCCCCGCCGATCGCCTGCTGCTGGCCCTCGCGACCCTCGACGTAGAACTCGAACGCCGTCCGCGTGTAGTAGTCGAGCCCGCGCACCAGGCCCGCCTCCAGCCGATACGCGACGCCCAGCGCGTCGAGGTGAGCGCGAACCGCGGCGAAGTGCTCGAAGCACGGTCCGCACAGGCGGTCCACGATGCGCGGTGCCCCGGCGTTGATGCCGGCCATCGCCGGATCCCTCGAGTCGAGCAGCCGCAGGGCGTTCCGCTCGAGGCGCTGGCGCTCGGTCGGCGGCAGCTCGTCGGCGCGCGATCGGTAGTACTCGGTCAGCTCGTCGACGAAGGCCGGTCGACAGGCTCCGTCGCCGATCGAGTTGAGCAGGACCTGCACACCGGTCAGCCCGGCGTCGGCGTAGAACCGGCATCCGAGCTCGACGATCTCGGCGTCGACCGCGGGCCCGGGGTCGCCGATGGCCTCGACGTCGAACTGCCAGAACTGCCGGTAGCGACCCGCCTGCGGCCGGTCGTACCGGAACATCGGGCCGATCTCGTAGACCTTGACCGGCTGCGGCCAGGTCTGCATCCCGTGCTGGACGTAGGCGCGGACGATGCCCGCGGTCGGCTCGGGTCGGAGCGCCCAGGCCTCGGCCTCCTCGCCGCGCGGCACGAGCCGGAACAGCTCCTTCTCGATGATGTCGGTGACCTCGCCGACGCCGCGTTCGAAGACCGCCACCTGCTCCAGCATCGGCGTCTCGATGCGGCGGTAGCCGTAGCGGGTCGCGAGATCGGCGGCCAGTCGCTCGAGCCGCGACCAGGCCGGCGTCTCGTCGGGCAACAGGTCGCGCGTGCCGCGCGGCGCGCGAAACTCGGGCATCGGCCGAAGTCTAGCCGCGCATCTCCCCCGCGTTGCCGCCGTTGCTAGCCCTTCGCGTACACCAGCTCGGTCCCGCCGCCGATCGTCAGCGAGTCGCCCGCCATCGTCCATGTGGCGGCCTCGTCGAGCGCCGCGAGGTACTGGGTCTCGAGCTGCGTCGTCGCGTCGTCGGTGCAGGCCATCCTGGTCGACGCCAGGGGCCCGAACTCGATCGTTCCCTCGCCGATCGTGGCGCTCCCCGAGAAGTTGTTGCAGCCGGCGAGCCCGCTGACCATGCCACCCGTGCCGAACTCCAGCGTCGGGGTGGCGCTCGCGGAGATCGTCGTCCCGCCGATCGTCGTGAGGCTCCACTTCGTGCCGTCCAGCGTGCTCGCGCCGGCGGCCGACGCCGGGGCCGACGCGGCCGGGGAGCCGCCTGCCGACGAACACGCCGAGAGCACCACCACGGCGACGAGCATGAACGATCCAAGGCCTCGCACGGCTTCCTCCTGTCGGGTCGGGGGGATCTACCCGAGATCGCGCTGGACGCTGATGACGTCCTTGAGGTTCTCGATGCGGCCCATGACCCGGGCCAGCTGCGACACCGAGTGGACCTGCAGCGTGGCCGTCACGATCGCGGTGTGATCCTGGCTCACGCCGACGTTGGCGGCCACGATGTTGACCTTGTTCTCGGCCACGACCTGGGTGATGTCGTTGAGCAGGCCCGTCCGGTCGTACGCCTCGACACGGATCGCGATCGGGTAGGTCTGGGTCGGCTCGCTGTCCCACTCGACCTCGATGAGCCGGCTCACCTCGCGCTCGTTGGTGACCGTCGAGCACGAGCGCAGATGGACCGTCACGCCCTTGCCCCGGGTGATGAAGCCGACGATCGGGTCGCCCGGGATCGGGTGGCAACACTTTGCGAAGCGAACGAGCAGGTCGCCGACGCCCTTGACGCGGACCCCGCCCGTGCGCGCGACCTGCGACGCGGGCGCGACCGTCGGCAGCTGGCTCTGGCCGTCGTCGACGACGCCCAGGCGCATGACGACCGCCTGCGGACCGATCGCGCCGTAACCGATGGCCGCGTAGAAGTCGTCGACCGACTCGTGGTTCATCGCCTTGGCAACCTCGGCGATCTTGTCGGTGCCGACGGCCGCGATCGTCGTCCGCGCCAGCCGCCGGAGCTCGCGCTCGAGCGACTCCTTGCCGTGGACGACGTTCTCGTCACGGTCCTTGCGCTTGAACCATTGGCGGATCTTCTCGCGGGCGTGCGAGGTCCGGACCACGTTCAGCCAGTCGCGCGACGGCCCGTGCTCGCCCTTCGTCGTCACGATCTCGACGATGTCGCCGTTCTTCAGGCGATAGTCGAGGGGCACGAGCCGGTTGTTGATCTTCGCGCCGATCGTCCGGTGCCCGACGTCGGTGTGGATGCGGTAGGCGAAGTCGAGCGGCGTCGCGCCGGCCGGCAGGTCCTTGATGTCGCCCTTGGGGGTGAACACGAAGACCTGGTCCTGGAAGATGTCGAGCTTGATGCCCTCGACGAACTCGGTCGCGTCCGACTCCGACACGTCGCGCTGCCAGTCCATGAGCTGGCGCAACCAGGCGAGCTTGGCGTCGTACTCGCGATCGGACTTGGTCCCCTCCTTGTAGCGCCAGTGGGCGGCGATGCCGACCTCGGACACCTGGTGCATCTGGTGGGTCCGGATCTGGATCTCGAGGGGCTTGCCGTCGAGGGCGATCACGGCGGTGTGGAGCGACTGGTACAGGTTGTTCTTCGGGACGGCGATGTAGTCGTCGAACTGACCCGGGATCGGCCGCCACAGGCTGTGGACGATGCCCAGCGCGGCGTAACAGTCGCGCACCTCGTCGACCAGCACGCGGATCGCGTAGACGTCGTAGATCTCGCCGAACTCGGCGCCCTTGCGCTGCATCTTCTTCCAGATGCTGAAGATGTGTTTCGGTCGGCCCTGCAGGTCGGCCTCGATCCCGGACGCCTCGAGCCGCGGGCGGAGCTCGCCGATCGCCCGGTCGATGTACGACTCGCGACCCTTGCGCCGCGTGTCGAGCAGGCGGGCCAGCTCCCGGAAGCGCTCGGGCTCGAGGACCTTGAACGCGAGGTCCTCCAGCTCCCACTTGATCTGCCAGATCCCGAGGCGCTCGGCCAGCGGCGCGTAGATCTCCATCGTCTGGCGGGCGATGCGGAGCTGCTTCTCGGACGGCAATCCGTACAGGGTCCGCATGTTGTGGAGCCGGTCGGCGAGCTTGATGAGGACGACCCGGATGTCCTCGGCCATCGCGAGCAGCATCTTGCGGATGTTCTCGGCCTGCTGCTGCTCGTGGCTATGCGTGGAGAACCGCGACAGCTTGGTCACGCCGTCGACCAGGTGGGCCACCTCGGCGCCGAAACGCTCCTCGATGTCGCTGAGGCTGTACTCGGTGTCCTCGGGCACGTCATGGAGGAGGGCGGCCTTGACGGCGTCCAGATCGATGCCGAGGTCGGCCACGATCTGGGCCGAGGCGATCGGGTGCGTCACGTACGGCTCGCCGGTCGCGCGCTTCTGGCCCTCGTGCGCCTCGACCGCGAGATCGAAGGCACCGTCCACGTCGCCGAGCTCGGCGGCCGGGTGGTGCTCGGCGATCGAGGCCATGAGCGCCGCACGAAGGGCGTCGAGGTCGACCTCGCCCGGGGAACCGGGCCGGACGGCCGGTGGCCGGCGCGGACCGCGCCGGGCCGGCGCCTTCGCCGCAGCCTTGGTCGCCGGCGGCGACGTGGTCGCGGCCGCGGCGTGGCGCGCAGGCGTGGTGGCGCGCTCCGCGCTCGGCACGGCGGTGCCCGCGGGGGTGGCCTGGTTCTTCGTTCGTGCGGCCATGGGCCGCAAGGATAGCAGCGGCTCCCGCTCGCTCAGGCCGTCCCAGGGGCCTCGGCGGCATGGCCCAGGGCGGCCAGCAGCTCCTGCGCGACCCCCCGCTCGTCCCACGGCTGCTCCCCGCGCGGCCCGATGATCGAGCGTTCGTGGCCCTTTCCGGCCAGCAGCACGATGTCGCCCTGCCGGGCTGCCTCGAACGCCGCGGCGATGGCCTCGCGCCGGTCGGGGATCAGCAGGAGGTCGTGGCCGCGTCGCCGGCCGGCGGCCTCGGCGCCGCGCGCGATGTCCTCGAGGATGGCCGTGCGGTCCTCGCCGCGCGGGTCCTCATCGGTCAGGACGACGAGGCGGGCCCGCTCGCCGGCGATCCTGCCCATCAGCGGTCGCTTGGCGGTATCCCGGTCGCCGGCCGATCCGAACACGGCGATCAGGCCGCCGCCGCGGGCGGCCGCCGACGGCGCCAGCAGGTCGAGCACGGTGGCCAGCGATGCAGGGCTATGGGCGAAGTCGATGACGATCCCGAAGGACTGGCCCAGGTCGATGCGCTCCATCCTGCCGGGCACGTTCGGGACGCTCGCGAGGCCACCCCGGACTCGGACCGGGTCGAGATCGAGGGCCTCCCCGAGGGCGATGACCGCGAGCGCGTTGTGGACGTTGAAACGGCCGGCGAGCGCGAGGTCGAACGTCGACTCCCCGCCCGGCGACGTCACCGAGGCGTGGAGTCCGCCGGCATCCTCGGTGATCCGGGTCGCCCGCACGTCGGCCGCGGGCTCGGTCCCGTAGGTGACGACCCGTGCTCCGGCGTCGCGGGCGGTCCCGACGAACAGCCCGGCCGACGGATCGTCGAGGTTGACGATCGCCGCTCGCCGGCACGGGATGGGGCTTGGCGACGCCGCGCGTCGTCCGCAGCCGGTCGAACAGCGACAGCTTCGCGTCCCGGTACGCCTCCCACGTCCCGTGCAGCTCGAGGTGCTCGTGGGTCACGTTGGTCACGACCGCGACGTCGTAGGCGATGCTCGCAACGCGGTCGAGGGCCAGGCCGTGCGACGTGGTCTCGACCACCGCGACCCGGTCGCCGGCGTCGGCCATCGCCCGCAGCGCGGCCTGCAGCGCCGGCGCCTCGGGGGTCGTGGCGTGCTCCGCGTGGTCCTGGGTGCGGCCGCCGACACGGGTCGCGATCGTGCTGATCATCCCGGTGGCGAGCCCGGCGGCCTCGAGCGCGGCGACCGCGAGGTAGGCGGTCGTGGTCTTGCCGTCGGTTCCGGTGATCCCGATCACCGTGAGCTCGTGGGATGGGTCGCCGTGCCACCACGCGGCTGCGCCGGCCAGGGCCGGGCGTGCCGCATCGACGACCAGCTGCGGCGCCGCGACCCCGGTCAGCGGCCGTTCGACGATGACGCCCGCGGCGCCCGCGTCGAGCGCCGCCGGCACGAAGTCGTGGCCGTCCGCCCGCTGGCCGGCGATCGCCACGAACAGCATCCCGGGCCGCACGGCGCGCGAGTCGTGGGTGACGCCGGTCACGTCGACGCCCGCCAGCTCTGCCGCGGCGACCGGCCGGCCGTCGCGCCGCGTGCCGCGCAGCCGGCCCTCGCTCGCCAAACGACGGGCGAGGTCCTCGAGCGGGCGACGATCCGGCTGGCTCATCGGTGGACCAGCCGTTCCGCCCGGGACGTGAGCCGGCCCATCGCGTAACGCAGCGGCGCCTCCACGCGCTCGTGGGCGCCGGTCATCTCGACCCAGGTCGCGCCGAACGAGCGCTTGTGCTCGTACAGCCCCGCCATCGGGTCGCCGGGGCCCGGCTCGAGATGGTCCGGTCCCGCGTCGACGCCGCCGAGGTCCATCTCTGTGCAGCCCTCCCGGATCGCGAGCTGGATCGCCCGCCATCGGAGCAGGTGCATGACGCCGGGATGGGTCTCGCGGACACCGGGGGCATCGGCCGAATGGACGGTCGAGAGCCGGCCCCCGTGCCGGTACAGGATCAGGCCGCCCAGCGAGCGGGCCGGATCGGCCACGTCCCGGGCGTCGCAGAACGCGAGCAGCCCGGCGCCATGGGCGGCGGTCCACCAGTCGATGAACACGTCGCGCGGACCGAACCGGAAGCCACGCCGCTCGCCGGTGCCCTCGAGCAGCGTCGCGAACTCGGCGATGGCCTCGTCGAACGATCGGCCCGGAGCCACGAACAGCGGATCGTGGCCGCCCCAGCCCGCGGTGTCGTGCCGCTCGACGACGATCGCGTCGCGCTCCGCGGCGGCGATGCGCTGGCGCGTGCTCTTTGTCGCCGTGGCTCGGATTGCGGCGTCATCGGTATCGCGGGCGAGCGCCACGCTGACCCGGTGGCGCGACGGCTGGATGTCCGGGATGGGACGGAAGCCGGCCGCGCGCAGGCCGCGGCCGTAGTCGGCCTCGGCCGCGGGGACCTCCGCGTCGGTGGCGATGACGGCGACCCCACGCTCGGCGAGCCAGTCGGCCAGCGCCACCACCCGGTGCGCGGCCGCGGCGGTCCCCTCCCCCGGGCCGACGACCGGGCCGCGCGGCACGTACGCGCTGGTCCCGCCGATCCACGGGAAGCGCCGGAGCAGGACGAGCGCCGGGTGCCCGCCATCGAGCACGACGTGGACCGGGTGCCAGCCGAGCGTGGCGCGCTGTGCCGCCCACACGGTCGACTGGTAGACGTGGCCGCCGGGCGCCACGACCGCCCGCTGGTCCCACTCGGCCATCTCGTCGGCCGTCGCGACGCGCGGCGCGCTCCCGGCGCTCACTCGGCGCCCTCGGCCGCCCCGTAGCCCGATGCGCCCGAGCTGCCCGCCAGCCCGTGTCGTCGCCTGGCCCAGCGTGCCCGGGCCGACACCGCGGCGCCGTACGCGGATCGCCCGAGCGCGTCGAGCACGAGATCCCACGCCCCGATGTAGCGCACCTCGCGGCCGCCGAACCCGGTCTTGAAGTGGGCGATGCCGCCGGTCGCCAGGCCCCACAGGTCATATGCGGTCGCACCGGCCTCACGCGACGAGCGGATGGCCTCCCATTTGAGGAGGTAGTTCGCGCGGGTGTCGGCGCCCGCCTGGGTCATGCCACCGTACGGCTCGACGACGCGCCGCCCGCTTCGAACGAGGAACAGCGTCGCGAGCGGCGTCCCGTCCGGCCCCTCCGCGAACAGCAGCCGGGCGCGGCCACCGGGGCGATACGCCTCCCAGACGTCGCGGTAGGCGGCCTCGGTGCGGATGAGAAAGCCCGCCCGCTGGGCGGTCTCGCGGTAGATCCGGTGGAACTCTGGCAGTCGCTCGCCCTCCGCGTCGACGACGCGCACACCGCCCGAGCGGGCCTTGTTCACGTACTGGCGCCACTTCTTGCGCAGGTCGCCCCACAGCGCATCCTCGTCGCCGGTCAGGTCGATGATGCGTGTCGAGGCGGGCTGGATCGGCGGCGACGCTCGCCAGCCGTGCGCCTCGAGGGCACGGCGCGTCGCGCCGTCCGGGTCGTGCGGGCCGTCCGCCTCGATCTCGGGGTCGATCCGCAAGTGCGAGACGCGGCCCGCGAGCGCCGGCAATCGGTCGCGGACCGACGTCGAGAACGCCCCGACGTCGTCGGTCGACCAGCCGCCCCCGACCGGTCCTCGCGGCGCGTACGCGAACCCCCAGGGCAGCGGCCTCGGACGCCGCACCAGTACCTGCGCACCGACCCGGGGACCGGCCGTGATCCGGTGTGCGGCCCAGCCGTTGACGGCCTTCACCCGCGCCCAGCCGCTCAGCTGGAGGTAGGAACCGGGGTCGCTCGATTCGACGAGGGCATCCCAGGCGTCGGCATCGACCGGGACCGTCACGACCGGCGCGGTCGGTGGGACGCGTCGACCATGATCGCGACGATAGAGCGCAGTTCGGTGATCCGCAAGGCAAGGGCGGCGACCACGAACGTCGCCCCGAACGCGGCCGACACGAGCACGATGACGGCGGCCAGACCGGGGATGCCGGCGCGGCCGAGCGTCGCCGGATCAGGGGCGAGCGCGGGTCCCACGGTGCCGTGGACGAACGCACCGATCGCCCCGGCGATGGCCGCGGCGAGCGCGGTCCGGGCACCGACCCACGCCACCGCGCCGAGGCCGAGCCTGCCCTCCCGCCGACGCAAGAGTACGATCAGCGCGCCGGCCTCGAGCCAGGCGGCGATGGCGATCGCGAGGGCGATGCCGGGCAGCCCGTAGGGGTCGACCAGGATGATCGCCAGCGTGGTGTTGACGACGACCGCCCCGACCGCGACGGCCACTGGCGTGAGCGTGTCCTGTCGCGCGTAGAACGCGCGGGCGAGCACCGCGATGAGGGCGTGCGCGACCAGCCCGACGAGGAACGCGAGGAGTGTGTCGGCCGTGAGCAGGATGAGCGCCGGGTCGAGGTCGCCGAACAGCAGCGCGACGGACTCGACGCGCAGGATCGCGGCGAGGACCGCGATCGGGAGCATGACGAACGCGAGCAGCCGCAGCGCCCGGTTCACGAGACCGACGAACTCGGCGTGGGCGCCCTCCGCGGCCCCGCGCGACAGCGACGGGAACAGGACGACGCCGAGCGGCACGCCGATGACCCCGATCGGGATCTGCAGCAGCGTGAAGGCGATCGTGAACGCCGTCACCGCGCCGACCCCGACGGTCGACGCCAGGGCCGTCACCACTACGAACGTGATCTGGGTCGCGCCTAGCCCGACCGCCCTCGGCGCCATCAGGGCGAGTGCCTTGCGGGCCGCCGGGTCGGCCGAGTCGATGCGGGGCGCGTAGCGGAAGCCGACGCCCCGCAGCGGGCCGATCTGCACCAGCAGGTGGGCCATCGACCCCGCCACGACGCCGATCGCCAGGCCAGCCGCGCCGAACGTCGGCGCGAGCACGATGGCCGCCCCGATGATCGCGAGGTTGTACGTGATCGGGGCGATGGCGGCAGCGGCGAACCGGCCCTGGGCGTTGAGCACGCTCGTGGCCACCGCCCCTAGGGCGAGGAAGATCGGGCTCAGCACCATGATCCGGGTGAGCTCGATGGTGCGCGCCATGGTCGCCGGGTCGAACCCGCTGGTGTAGAGCGGCACGAGCCGGTCCGCGAAGACGAACACGATCCCGGCCAGCACGAGCAGGGCGATCAGCATGAGGTTCGTGACCGTCGACACGACCCGCCACGCCCGGGCCGCCCCGTCGGACGACATCAGGCCCGACACGACCGGGATGAGCGCCGAGGACAGCGCACCCGCCGCCACCAGCTGGAACAGCAGGTCCGGGATGCGGAACGCGGCGAAGAACGCGTCCAGTTCCGAGGGGTCCGGCACCGCGTTCGCGATGACGACCAGCCGGATCCAGCCGAGCACGCGCGAGATCAGGAAGGCGGACGAGACGATCAGCCCGGCGCGGGCCAGGTGGCGGGCCGTGGTCACGCGCCGGTGGCCCGCCGCGCTCGTGGGTGCGCGTCGCGGTAGACGGCCGCCAGTCGTCCGGGCGAGACGTGCGTGTAGACCTGGGTCGTGGCCAGGTTCTCGTGCCCCAGCAGCTCCTGCACGACCCGCAGGTCGGCGCCGCCGTCGAGCAGGTGGGTCGCGAATGAGTGGCGAAGCGTGTGCGGCGACACGCCGGACGGCAGCCCGGCCGCACGACACAGGCGGTCGAGCCGGTACCGGAGGCCACGCACGCCGAGCGCGCCGCCCGCCTTGTTGAGGAACACCTCGACGGGCCCCGGCGCGGTGGTCGCACCTCGGGCGGCCAGCAGCGGGCGGCCCTGGTCGAGATACTCGCGCAGGGCGCCGATGGCGGGACGGCCCAGCAGCCCGATCCGCTCCTTGCGGCCCTTGCCGACGACGCGGATCTCGCCGCGGCGCAGGTCGAGCCATGGCAGCTCGGCGCCGGCGAGCTCGCTGATCCGCAGCCCGGCCGCGTAGGCGGTCTCGATCAGCGCCCGATCACGGAGCGCAAGCGCGGTGGCGAGGACCATCGTCTCGGGTCGGGCGGTCTCTGCCGCCTCGAGATCCGCCTCGACGACCGCCAGCAACCGGCCCACCTGGTCCACCTCCAGGACGCGCGGCAGTCGGCGCGGGAGCCGCGGCGTGGCGATGGCACCCCACGGGTCGCCGCCCGCCAGGCCCTCGCGTGCTGCCCAGCGATGGAACGAGCGGATCGCGGCCAGGCGCTGGGCGACGGTCGTCCGCGTCGCGTCATCGCCGAGATGCCCGAGATAGCGCCGTAGCTCGGCGCGCGAGGGCCGGCGCCAGTCGATCCCCTGGTCGGTGAGCCAGCCGTGGTAGGCACCCAGCGCGGTCGTGTACGCACGGATCGTGTGCGGCGAGGCGTCGCGGGCCTCGAGCGAGCGGAGGAACCGTTCGAGCGCCGGGTCGGTCGGAGTGTCGGTGGTGTCCGCGCTCACGCCTCCGAGGCCGGCTCGGCCGACCGTCGCGTCCGCGACGAGCGGCCACCGCCGCGCGACCCACCCCGTCCACGGCCGCCGGGCCGTCCACCGCCGCGTCGGGCCGGTCGAGCCAGGGCCTCGGGATCGGCCGGACCGCCCGGATAGCGCTCGCCCGCGACGATGGTGTCGGGCGTCGCCTCGCTCGTCGAGCCGCACGTCAGGCAGATCGCCGCCTCGCCCTTGCGCCCGAGCGGTCCCTCGTCGGCGTCGTGCAGGCCGCCGAGCGGCTCGTTGTTCGTCGTGTAGTCGCACTTGGGATAGTTCGAACACCCCCAGAAGACGTTTCCGGTCCGCCGCGCGCGACGCGCGGCGAGGTGGCCGTCGTTGTTCTTGGGGCAGGCGACCTCGAACGGCAGTGGATCCGGCGGCGGCGGGCCGTTCTTCTTGATGTACTTGCACTCGGGATACCGCGAGCAACCCACGAACGGGCCGAACTTCCCCTTCTTGCCGACGAGGGTCCCCTCGCCGCACTCCGGGCAGGGCTCACCGGTGCCCTCCTGCGGTGGGATCTCGTCGCCCGGGAGTGGCCGTGTCTCCTTGTGGTCCGGGTACTCGGAGCACGCGAGGAACGGCCCGTTCTTCCCGAACCGGCCGATCATCGGATGGCCGAGCGAGCACACCTCGTCGGTCGGCCACGTCCACGGCGGCAGACCCTTGCCGTCGGTCACCTTCTCGTCGAGCGGCCCGTAGAACTCGCGCAGGAGGGGCACCCACGACCTCTCGCCGCGGGCGACCTCGTCGAGCGCCTCCTCCATCTTGGCGGTGAACTCGATATCCACGTAATCGCCGAAGTGCTGGACGAGGAAGTCGGTCACCGCCTCGGCAACCAGCGAGGGTCGCAGCCGGCGCTCCTCGACCCGGACGTAGCCGCGGTCGATGATCGTCGAGATCGTGGCCGCGTACGTCGAAGGCCGGCCGATGCCGCGCTCCTCGAGGGCCTTGATCAGCGTGGCCTCGCTGTAGCGAGGCGGCGGCTCGGTGAAATGCTGGGTCGGCGTCACGTCGCGGACGTCGGTCCGATCCCCCTCGGCCAGGGCCGGCAGGCGGCGTGCGACGTCCTCGTCCTCGTCGGCATCGTCGTCGCGACCCTCGGTGTAGACCCGTGCGAAGCCCTCGAACAGCGTCCGGGTCGACGACGCACGCAGCTCGTACGGGCCGTCGGCCAGGTCGACCGTGGTGGTCTCGAGCTCCTTCGGCGCCATCTGCGACGCGAGCGCGCGCTGCCAGATCAAGCGGTACAGCCGCAGTTCGTCGGACTGGAGCGTGCCCGCCAGCGAGTCGGGATCGCGCCGGAAGCTGGTCGGGCGGATCGACTCGTGCGCCTCCTGGGCGCCCTTCGAGGTGGTCTTGTAGACGCGGCCCTTGGGCATCGTGAATGGCTCGCCGTATCGGTCGCCGATGACCTCGCGGGCCTCGCCCATCGCGACGCCGGCCATGGCCGTCGAGTCGGTCCGCATGTAGGTGATGAGCCCCACGTGTCCGTCGGGCGTGTCGGCCCCCTCGTACAGTCGTTGCGCGATCGACATCGTCCGCTTGGGGCTGAACGACAGCTTGCGGCTCGCCTCCTGCTGGAGGGTCGAGGTCGTGAACGGCGCGGCGGGCGACCGCTTCTGGGTCCGCACACCGACCTTGCGCACGACTGGTTCGGCCTCGCGCAGGGCTGCCACGTGCCGCTCGGCCGTGGCCTCGTCGGGCACGTCGAGCGCCTCGCCGTCGATCCGGACGAGCTCGGCGGCGAACGTCTCGCCCGCGGCGGTCGCGAGGAGCGCCTCGATCGTCCAGTACTCGCGGGCGACGAAGGCGTTGATCTCGCGCTCGCGCTCGACGACGAGACGCACCGCGACCGACTGGACCCTGCCGGCCGACAGCCCTGGGCTGATCTTCCTGCCGACGAGCGGACTCAGCGTGTATCCGACAAGGCGATCGATGATGCGCCGCGCTTGCTGCGCATCGACGAGGTTCTGGTCGATGCTCCGCGGGTTGGCGAAGGCCTCGCGGATGGCGGGCTCCGTGATCTCGCTGAACGTCACCCGCCGGGTCTTCTCCGGCGGGACGCTGGCGGCCTCGCTGACATGCCACGCGATCGCTTCACCTTCGCGGTCAAGGTCGGTGGCCAGATAGACCATGTCGGAGCCCTTTGCGGCCTTGGCGATCTCGCTGATCTGCTTGCGACGGTCCTCGTTGATGACGTACTCGGGCGCGAAGTCGTGCTCGACGTCGACCCCGAACTTGCCCTTGCCGGGGTTCTCCGGGAGGTCGCGGACATGGCCGTAGGAGGCGAGGACCCGGTAGTCGTCGCCCAGGTAGCGCTCGATCGTCCGCGCCTTCGCCGGGGACTCGACGATCACGAGGTTCTTCGACACGGCCGGGAGTGTAGCACCGGGTCCTTTGCGCGCCCTTGCGGGGTGGAACGCGCGCGAATCGCCCGCGAGAAGGGCCTCGCGGGGTCGTCAGACCTCGCGGATGCGGCGGAGGAAGTCCTCGTCGATCTCGAGCTCGCCGTCGTCCTCGGCGGCTTCCGTGCCGTTCTGCGCGGGCACGCTCACGGCGACCGGGACCGGTGCCATGTCGCCAAGATCGGTGCCGGCCGCCGATCGAGCCGGGACCTCCAGGAACGACATCCGGTGGTACGGGAAGAAGAAGATCGAGGCCGAATCGTCGACGAAGATCGGCCGCTTGCCGTCGAGCGAGCGCAGGTTCGTGCAGCGCAGGCCGACATCGCCGGCGTTCGGAAGCTCGAACAGGTCGGCGACCAAGGGCTGTTCGTTCGAGAGGTGGAGGACGACGTTGCGGATCACTGGCGCCATCGTGCGGCGCCGGTCGCCCGGATGGACTAGCCCGAAGGTCCCGCCAGGCCGGTTACCTCAGTGGCGACTTCGGGAACTGGGCTACCAGGTTGCCGAGGTCGTGCAACCGATCGCGTCGCGGTCTGCAGGGTCATGTCCTCGCCATGCGGTCGCGCACGCGGGATGCTGCGGAGCATGAAGAGCAGTTGGGACCAGCCGCCTGATGCCGGGAGTCCTCCGAGACCGGTGGAGCGCCCCTTCACGGGACCCTTTCCGGTAGGTTCGGTGTCCCCCGTCGGACCATCGACGGCAGGGCGTAACCGTCGACATGCCGGGTGGGCAAGGTCACTCGCCGAGCGCGTTGGTGTCCGCGCCGCCGGCTGGTGGGGAACGCCGTTCGCCTAACCCGATCGGTGACCAAGGGTGCCGTCGTTCGATGGCGAGGAACGCGATCGACCGGCACAACGCGTAACGTCAGCGCCGAAGAGGCGTCTCATGCCCGTGCAACCAGACGTAGCGCCAAGCGACCCGCGACCGACGGGGGCAAGCCGTGCCCGGATCTGGTCGCCGTTCATCGTCGGTTCCATCGGCGGGACAATCGGGATCATCCTGGAGGCGCAGATCGGCGAATTCCTGGGCGTCTACAGCCCGCTGCTCGGATACCTCGCGGCAAACCTCTGCGTCGGGGCTGCGATCGGCTTCGTCGCGGCTCTTGCATCGCGCACCTGGACCGGTCTGCTGACGCTCATCCTCGGTTTGGTTACCGCCGGCGTGGCGGTGGGCGTCTTCGCGGTCCTGACCGCAGTCCTTGAACCGGGCGACCTCGTCTCGTTCGCGTTCTACCTGGCCTTCGTGCTGGGCGTCTTCGGCGTCCCGACGTACGCGATCGTGACGGGCGTCGCCTATCTGATTCGGTGGATGGCGAGACCGGCCCCTCCGCCGGAAGGCCCAGCCTGACGAGGGGTGCCTACCGGCGGCGTCTGCCCCCGGCCAACCGCAGCGGTTTGCTCGCCATGACTGACCACCCCAATCGCCCGCTGTTAGACCGGCCGACGCCCGCGACGCGTTTCCAACCAGAGAAGATGATTTCGACTGGGGTGCCAAGACCTACCGTGCGGCGGTGTTGAGCCACCACTCCTGATCGTCGCGCGCGACATCGCCGCGGCGCCTTTCGTTCGAGAGGGAGGGAACCGTGAAACGACCGGTTGGTATCACCGTCCTCGCGATCATCTTCGCAGCGGCCGGCATTAGCTACGTGATGCTCGGCTTCCAGATGACCACCGCCGTCACGTTCGGCCCGCTCCCGAGCGGGCAGGGAACGTGGATCTGGGGCTGGCTCATCGTCCTGACGGGTCTGGCGTTCTGGGCCGGCGGCGTCGCCGCCTGGCGTCTCGAGCCTTGGGGTTGGATGCTGGGCCACTTCCTGGCGGTCCTCGGGATCCTCGAGGCCATCTTCGCCCTCCTGGGCACTGGCAACCTGAGCTATGCGCTGGCTTCGACGGCATTCCCCGTCATCCTGCTCTGGTATCTCAACCGGTCCTCGGTCAAGACGGCCTTCGGCATTGCCGAGGAGTAGGCAGGCAAATCAGGCAAGGTGCACCGTGATCATTCCGGGGGCAGTGATCCCGTCTCGATGGGTGCCCGTTGCGGCGCTGGTCAGGCGCTGATCATCCCGCCGCCAAGCCTCGTCGCCTGAGCGGGGGACAGGACAGGTCAGCGGTCGGGCTCGCCCGACTCCCTGAAGGAGGACCAGCGATGGGCGTGAACGAATCCAGTCGGGCGATCCTGCCGATCCCAGACAGGCCCTATGCCGGGGTCACGACGTACGACGCGAAGGACCCGGACACGTCGTTTCCGCCGATCGAACCGATCCGCGCGCCGGACGGGGCGCCGAACGTGCTCGTCATCCTCATCGATGACGCCGGCTTCGGCTCGAACAGCGCGTTCGGCGGTCCGTGCCAGACACCCACCTTCGAGCGTCTCGCCGCCGACGGCCTGAAGTACACACGGTTCCACACGACGGCGTTGTGCTCGCCGACCCGTGCCGCGCTCCTGAGCGGTCGGAATCACCATACCGTCGGGATGGGCGGCATCACGGAGATCGCAACTTCGGCGCCCGGATACAGCTCGGTGCGTCCGAACACGTGCGCCCCGTTGGCCGAGACGCTGAAGCTCAACGGTTACTCCACGGCGCAGTTCGGCAAGTGCCACGAGGTCCCGGTCTGGCAGACCAGCCCGATGGGTCCGTTCAGCGCCTGGCCGAGCGTGGGCGGCGGCTTCGAACACTTCTACGGGTTCATCGGCGGCGAGACGAATCAGTACGCGCCCGCGCTCTATGACGGTACGACGCCCGTCGAGCCCGACCTGACCCCCGAGGAGGGCTACCACCTGACGGAGGATCTCACCGACAAGGCGATCGGCTGGGTCCGCCAGCAGAAGTCGTTGATGCCGGACAAGCCGTTCTTCGTGTACTTCGCGCCTGGCGCGACCCACGCGCCGCACCACGTGGCGCCGGAGTGGTCCGCGAAGTACAAGGGCGAGTTCGACCAGGGCTGGGACAAGATCCGCGACGAGACGATCGTCCGGCAGAAGGCGCTCGGGGTCATTCCGCCCGACGCGGAGCTCACTGAGCGGCCGGCCGAGATCCCGGGCTGGGACGACATGCCCGACGCGTTGAAGCCCGTGCTCGCTCGCCAGATGGAGGTGTACGCCGGATTCATGGAGCACACCGATCACCACATCGGCCGGCTGATCGACGCCATCGACGATCTCGGGATCCTCGACGACACGCTGGTGGTCGTCATCAGCGGCGACAACGGTGCATCGGCCGAGGGCACCGTCAACGGCTCCTTCAATGAGCTGCTCATGTTCAACGGAGCGGCGGCTCTCGAGACACCGGAGTTCATGGCCGCCCGCATCGACAAGTTCGGGACGCCCGAGGCCTACAACCACTTCGCCGTAGGCTGGGCCCATGCCATGGACACGCCTTTCCAGTGGACCAAGCAGGTCGCCAGCCATTGGGGCGGGACACGGAACGGCACCATCATCCGATGGCCGAACGGCATCAAGGCCAAGGGGGAGGTCCGCAATCAGTTCCACCATGTCATCGACGTCGCGCCGACGATCCTCGATGTCGCCGGCTTGCCCGAGCCGACCTTCGTCAACGGCGTCCAGCAGGTGCCGTATGAAGGCGTGAGCTTGGCCTACAGCTTCGAGGAGGCCAGCGCGGCCGACCGGCACGAGACGCAGTACTTCGAGATGTTCGTGAACCGGGGCATCTACCACAGGGGCTGGACGGCCGTGACCCGACACAGCACGCCCTGGGTCATGGCGCCGCCGCCAGCGCTCGACGATGACGTCTGGGAACTGTATGGCCCGGACGACTGGACGCAGGCACACGACCTGGCCGCGGAGCAGCCGGACCGCCTGCGCGAGCTGCAGCGGCTGTTCCTGATCGAGGCCGCCAAACACAACGTCCTGCCACTCGACGACCGCCGCGTCGAGCGCTTCAACTCCGAGCTTGCCGGGCGGCCCCAGCTCGTCCGCGGGAAGCGGCAGCTGCTGTTCGGTGGCATGGGCCGCCTGTCGGAGAACTCCGTCATCGTAATCAAGAACAAGTCGCACGCGGTGACGGCCCAGGTGCGGGTCCCGGACGACGGCGCCGAGGGCGTGATCATCGCCCAGGGCGGCGCGTTCGGCGGCTGGAGCCTCTATGTGAAGGACGGCAAGCCCGCGTACTGCTACAACCTGATGGGGTTGCGCCGCTTCAAGATCTACGGCGACACCTCGATCCCGAGCGGCGATCACCAGGTCCGCATAGAGTTCGCCTATGACGGCGGCGGCCTCGGCAAGGGTGGCACCGCGGCCCTCATCGTGGACGGGACGAAGGTGGGCGAGGGTCGCATCGACGCGACCGTCCCGTTGATCTTCTCTGGCGATGAGACGACCGACCTCGGGGAGGACACAGGGACACCGGTGACCGACGATTTCGGCTCCGCCGGCGTGCGATTCAACGGTCGCATCGAGTGGGTCGAGCTCGACATCGACGAGGCCGCAGAGGATCTCGACCACCTGATCACACCGGAGGAGCGATTGCGGATCGCGATGGGCCGCCAGTAATCGGACCCTAGTTCACCCCCTCGCATGAACGCGACGACCGCACCGCGCGTCCCGGCAGCGTCGTCGTGACCACGCCGGCGACCGGCCACGAGTCCCATCGGCGACTCGATCGCCTGATTGCCGGGTTCACGATCGCTCGGGGGTGCCTCGCGCTCCTGCTCGGCATCACGCTGGTGCTTCAGCGCGAAGGGACGAGCGGATCGCTCGCCGCGTTCATGGGCCTGTACTGGTTGAGTGGTGGGCTCCTCACGCTCGCCTTCCATCGTCAGATCAGACAGCGCGGCGGCCGCCGGATGCCGCTTGTGGCCGGCGTCTTCGGGGTCGTGGCTGGTGCCGCCGTGCTCATCCAGGGCTTCCTCCTGGAGGATGCACCGTCGGCGGAGGAGACCTTCCTGCTGGTCGGCATCCTCGTCCTCGGCACCGGTTTGACCAAGCTGGTCAGCGGCATGCTGGCGGACGACGATCCGATCCGCCGGCAGAGCCGGGATAGCCTCATCCTGGGCACCCTCGAGGCCGGACTCGGTGTCGGTCTCATCGTCAGCCGCGCGGCTCCCCCCGGGCTGCTGATCCTGGCAACGACGGCGTGGGCGTTCACGGCCGGCTTCGTGCTGATCGGCCAGGGATTACTCCGACGACGTCGAGCGGTCGAAGCGAGCCAGACGTGACGACCTCGCTTCGCGACCCTCGCGTTGGTCGCGCTGCTGCCAGGCCTGACGCGACGGTTACGTTGAGTCCACACTGGACGACCTAGCCATCTGAAATGCGAAGGCGGGATCATGACTGACAGATCGCTTGACGAGCTGGGACCGGTCGATTACTTGATCGTCGAGTTTCCGGTCGGTGCCCAGAACTTCACAGGGGAGGGGGCAGCAGAGCTCCTACGCCTCCACGACGCCAAGATCATCCGGATCATGGACCTCTTGATCCTCCAGAAGGCCGACGACGGGACAGTCATGGCCCAGGAGCTGGGCGATCTCAACGAACTCGGGGAGCTCGCTCGGCTCGAGACCGAGCTCGTGCAAACGCTCGCGGAGGAGGACGTCGACAAACTCGCAGCGGCCATGGACCCGGGAAGCATCGCCGGTGTCCTCGTCTATGAGAACCTCTGGGCAGCGCCCTTCGCATCCGCGATGCGACGGGCCGGCGGTCAGCTGATCGCCAACGGCCGCATCCCGATCCAAGCCATCATCGCCGCCGTCGAAGCCGACGCGGCGCTCGAAGCACAAGGAGCCTGACATGCCACTCGGTCCCGGTCGTCGAGGAGTCGGGGTCATTGGAGCGCCGGTCGCCAAGGCAGCCGTCGTCGGTGCCGCGGTCGGGCCCGGCCCGTCGCCGGTCGCCAAGGCAGCCGTCGTCGGTGCCGCGGTCGGGCCCGGCCCGTCGCCGGTCGCCAAGGCAGCCGTCGTCGGTGCCGTCGTGACGCCCGGTCGTCGTCGGTTCTAGCCCGTCCGACAGACTCGCCGAGGGGCTGACACTGGCCCCGGCCTCGTAGTCGAAGGATTGCGGGTGAGTTCGGGGTAAGGCCATCATCTGCGTGGCTCTCCCGACCACTTCTCCTCGGAGTCCGGAGGCAGCTCTTGGAAATCGGGGTCGCGGCCTTCGCCCTGCTCCTGGCGGGCTACGCGCTCGTCGCCAACCGTCTCGACCATCTGTCGATCGGTCCGGCACTCGCGTTCGTCGTGGTGGGGCTCGTCCTCGGGCCGGTCGTGCTGGATGTCCTGCCGGTCGACGTCGAGTCGACAACAGTCCGACACCTGGCTGAAGTCACGCTCGCGCTCGTGCTATTCACGGATGCCTCCACGGTCGACCTTGCCGGTCTCAGGCGCGACGCCAGCCTGATCGGTCGTCTTCTCGGGATCGGGCTGCTCCTGACGATCGCTGCGGGTGGGCTCATCGGCACCCTGATCTTCCCGGAGCTGCCGCTCGCGACGGTGTTCCTCATCGGGGCGATCCTGGCCCCGACGGACGCGGCGTTGGGACTGCCGGTCATCACCAACCCGGTCGTCCCGATCCGGGTACGACGCATCCTCAACGTCGAGAGCGGGCTCAACGACGGCATTGCGACACCGTTCGTGCTCCTGTTCATCGCGCTCGCGACCGCCGCGGGCGGGGCGGAGAGCGGCCATCTCGGGGCGGCGCTCGTCGAGATCGCCATCGCCGTCGTCGTCGGGATCGGGGTCGGCGGCGTCGGCGGACTCCTGCTTGCGGCAGCCGACAAGCGGAAGCTGACCTCCGAGCTCTCGCGGCAGATCGTGGTCCTCGCCCTCGCCCTGGGTGGGTACTTCGCCTCCGTGGCCATCGGCGGCAATGGCTTCATCGCTGCATTTCTCGCCGGCTTGGCCTTCGGCGGTGTGACGCGCCGCGCCGAGGAGCGAGCCGAACTCTTCAGCGAGACCGCCGGGATCCTCCTATCGATCGGGGTTTGGACGATCTTTGGCGCGACGTTCGTCGGTTCGCTCGTGCGGGACAGCAGCGACCTGCGCCCTGTCCTGTACGCGATCCTGAGCCTGACGATCATCCGGATGATCCCCGTCGCGATCGCGTTGCTCGGCAGCCGGCTGGCGCTTCCGACCGTCGCGTTCATCGGCTGGTTCGGCCCACGGGGACTGGCATCCATCGTGTTCGGGATCTTGGCGGTGGACGCCTTGGCCGAGTCTGGTTCCGCTGTCGGCATCCTCACCAGTACGGTCGCCTGGACCGTCCTTTTGTCGGTCGTCGCCCACGGAGTGACAGCTGGCGTCTTCGCTGACCGCTACGGCCGATGGATCGCGGCGCGCCAGCAAGCCGACGCGAGGCCCCTGCCCGAGCTCGAAGAGCGGTCAGAGCTCCGCCCGAGCGCCAGGTCGACCTGGGTCCGCCGCCAAGGACCTACGGCACGGGATCCACAATAGCGCGGGTGTCGCGCGTCGCTTGGGCGCCATCCCCACGTCGAGCAGCCTGGACAGTGCCGACCGCCCGAAACTCGAGCCCGGTTCGTCATCACGTCCTGTCCGGGTCCCCAGCCGGGATGTGACCAAGCATGTCGAGGTGCTCCGCTTCGAGTAATGCCTGATCCTGCGGGCGGCATCGGGATGGACAGATGTTCTACGCGTGATCCGGGCACCCCACACCGGAAGCCGCGCAGCCGCTCTGCCGATCATGTCCGATAGAGACGGTCAAGCGTGCGCGACGCACGCCCGCCGTGGACGAAGGCCTGCATCGAGCCCTGCGCGGAGCAGGATGCCGTCCACGTGCATGTTCAGGCGGCGAGCGTCCACTCGCACCACGACCCGTCGGCCAGGCGCGTTGGGCAATACAGCCCGCGCGAGTTGCGCCGGGAGCGGCTCGTGGTCCGGCTGGTGGCGCTCGCCCACGGCGGGCCGGATCGACGCTATCGGTCGGCGGTCGCGCTATGTGCGCCGACGAGTGTTCAGGACTGCCAGTTGGCGAATCCGAACGGGGATGCAGCTACGGATGGTAGAAGTCGATGACCAGGCGCACCCGGCCGCCCGAGACCCACACGCCGATGCCGACGCGGTCGTAGGCCGCGTTCATCATGTTCACGTAGTGCCCGCCGTTGTACGAGCGCTCGGCCTGGAAGAAGCGATGGCTGCCGAGCACGGCGCTGTATGCGTTCCCTGAGCGGCAGCCGAGGTTCTCGGCCCAGCGGTGGTTCGAGTACCCGGCGCGGCGAAGCCGATCACCCGGGTTGCCGCCGCTGAAGTGGGTGCACATGTTGTTGACGGCCAGCTTGCGCGCGTACGGCCGGGCGACCTTGGCACTGATGCCGGCGTCGAGCCGCAGCGCAGCCACGTTGCGACCACCCGGGCTGCTGCAACTGCCGCCCGACGTCACGAGGCCGCCGGTGCGCGTGCAGTTCATCAGCCGCAGGTAGTAGCGCTCGACGGCACCCCAGCTGCCCGAGCCGACGGACCCGCCGCCGCTCCCCCGCGGGATGCGCGTCGTGGCGCCACTCGTGGTCCGGGGCGCCGCGGCGGCGCGCGGCGACGGCTTGGGCTTCGTCGTGAACGTGCCCTTGGTGGACGTCGCGAGGGCGACGCCGTCGGCGCTGCGTGCGCCGGCAGCAACGGTCGCGACCACCGTCGCGTCGTACGGCAGGGTCGCGGCCGGGTCGAACACCAGCACGGTGTCGCCCTCGGCGAACCGGATCGTACCGGCCACGCGCTTGCCATCGGCCGTGACGCTGAATGCCCGCTTCGTCGAGCCCCGATCCATCGCCTGCGTGAAGCGGACGGAGATCGGCGAGATCCGGGTGACCTCGGTAGTCCCGGACAGCGGGCGGAACCGGACGACCTCCGGTCCGGCGACGGTGCGCAGGGCCATCGTGACCGGCTCGACCACGAGGCCCGCCGCGTCGCGGACGCCGTCGACGACGAGCCGGTAGCGTGTGTCGGGAGCCAGCGGCCGGGACGGGTCGAACGTGTACGTCGCGACGCCATCCTGCCCGGTCGACCGGGACAGGGCGCCGCTGGCCGGCGGATCGAGCCGGATGGCGCCGGCGACCGTGCTGAGGTCGACGGCCTGGTCGAAGGCGACGGTGAACGACGTATCGATGGCCACGCGCTTCTCGACCTTGCTGGTCGGAGCGACCGCGGCGGCGGCTGCGTCACGGGTCAGGAACGCGGCCCGCGCGGGGCGCGTCATGGGCCGGCCGGTCGACGCCAGGGCGCCGGCCCCCACGGTGATCGTGTAATACGTGCCCGGCGTCCAATGCTCCGTCGGGACGATCGACACGCTCGTGTGGTCGTCGTTCCACAGCAGGTCGATGTCGGCCGGCGGATCCACCGACACGGACGATTCGACGGAGTCGCGCTCCATCGGCGTGCTGAACTGGATCGTCGCCGGCGCGAGCAGGTCGAAGTTGGTGCCGACGCTCATCTGGAACGCAGCCCGTGTCAGGGGGACGATGTCGGACACCGGTGAGGCGGTCGTCGGGGTCGGCCGCGCGAGGGAGATCGCGCCGAGCGCCAGGACCGCGCCGAGACCGACGGCGACGCCTGCGCGGATGAACCTGGACCGTCCGAGCGCTGCCGATGCGTACACCACGCACAGGACAGGGACGGCCAGAAGCGCGACGAGGTACTTCCGCAATAGATAACCCGGCTGCAGGCGTCCTGGGGGCGACGGGAGGGCTGTCCGTCTGGTCGCCCGCGTCGCGCTGGGGCGTGACGCGTCAGTCAGGGTAGCACCGTGTCGCGAGGCCGGGCAACCGCCCGGCCAGAGCCGCGCACGGTCAACCGGTGCGGAATGCCGTTCGTTCGCCGAGCAGCGTACCGGCCGGGCGGTAGCGGCCGTGAGCGCCGCTGGTGAGCCCGCGCCGCTCGAGCAGGGTCAGCGCGGCGAGCACCGTGGCGACCGGCAGGTCGGTGGTCGCCACGAGCTCGTCGACCGTCGCCCGACCGTCCACGAGGCCGCGGGCGACGGCCGCCTCGGTCCGCCCGAGATCCTGCGCGGACGCCATGGCGAGCGAATCGCGGGCAGTCGTGCCGCCCGCCGCGTATCCGAGATCGGCGATGAGCTGCGGCACGCCGGCGACGACGTGCGTCACCTCGGGGAACTCGCGCAGGAACGCGAGGCAGCCGGCCGCGGCTCGGCTGTCGATGGCGCCCGGGACGAGGAAGCAGTCGCGGCCCTGCTCGAGGGCCCACGACGCGGTGATGAGCGCGCCCGAGCTGGCCGGCGCCTCGACGACCACGGTCGCGTCGGTCAGGCCACTGATGATCCGGTTGCGTCGCGGGAACGTGCCCTTGGACGGCTCGGTGTCGGGCGCGAGCTCCGAGATGACCGCGCCGCCGCTCGCGAGGATCGCCTCGGCGAGCCGTGCATGCCCGGACCGGTGGAGCGTCGCGTGACCGGCGCCGATGACGGCCACCGTGATCCCGCCGGCGCGGAGTGTGGCCTCGTGGGCCGCGCCATCGATGCCGAATGCCAGGCCCGAGACGACCGTCGCGTCGGCCGCCGCGAGCGCCTCGGCGATCCGACCCGCGGTCGCTCGCCCCGCCGCCGTCGCACGCCGCGTGCCGACCACGGCGACCGCGCGATCGCGGCCGAGCGCCGCGTGCGGCCCGCGCAGGTACAGGACGTGCGGCGGCATCGCGATCGCCGCCAGTCGCGCGGGGTAGCTCGGCTCCTCGACCGTGATCACCCGGACATCCAGGCCGCGCAGGCGGCCGATGATCCGCTGGGCGTCGATCGCCGCGTCGACGATCGACCGCGCGACGTCGTCGAGGATCGGTCGATCGCGTCGGCGCGGTTCCCCGGTGGACGGCGTGTCGGCCAGCCGCTCGACGCCCGCTGGCCCCGTGGCGACCGCCAGCACGGCCAGGGCCGAGCCGTGCTCCGCGAGCAGGGCCGAGAACCCGATCGGGCCGAGGCCCTGCACGGATGCGAGCACGGCCCACGCCTCCCGTTCCGGCGCGTACGGGTCGGTCTCGGGCGTCGACCCGGCGGCCGGCCACGCTCCCACGCCGAGCACCATCAGGACGCCAGCGCCCCGGCCTCGCGGAGGATCGAGGGCCGGTACCACGACGCCTCGTCGAGATGCGCGATCTCCACGTCCGGCGAGCCGGCCAGGTCCGCGATCGTCCGGGCGACCCGCATGAGGCGCTCGGTCCCGCGACCGCTGGCCAGCTCGGCGTCGGCGAGGTCTGCCACGCGCCGCGTGGCCGCGGCCGACAGCCGGCACGCCGCACGCAGGTGGCGGCCGCGCAACCTGCCGTTGGCCCGGCCCCGGTCGTGGGCGGCCCGAGCCCGGGCGGCCGCGATGCGTTCGGCAACGGTCGCGGAGTCCTCTGGCTCGACGGCCGCCACCAGCGTCGCCGCCGGGACGCGGGGCATCGATACCCACAGGTCGAACCGGTCGCGCAGCGGCCCCGACACGCGACGGGCATAGCGGTCGATCTCGCCCAGCGTGCACCGGCAGCGGTCCTCGGGCAGGGATCCCGCGAACCCGCACGGGCACGGGTTCATCGCCGCGACCAGCTGGAACCGGGCCGGGAACGTCACGACCCGGCCGGCTCGCGCGATGAGGATCCGGCCCTCCTCGAGCGGCTGCCGCAGCGCCTCGAGGACGTCGCGGTCGAACTCGGCCAGCTCGTCCAGGAACAGCACGCCGTGGTGGGCCCGGGTGATCTCGCCGGGTGACAGGTTGGGCCCGCCGCCGACCATCGCCGGATACGACAGCGTGTGGTGTGGCGCGCGGTACGGCGGCTGCCGGCGGAGCGCGTTGATCGGGCCCTCCCCGGCGGCGGACGCGACGATCGACACGGCCAGGGCTGTCCCGTCGTCGAGCGGCGGCAGGAGTCCGGGGATCGTGCGCGCCAGCAGGGTCTTGCCCACGCCGGGCGGGCCGGTGAGGAGCAGTCCGTGCCCGCCGGCGATGGCGATCTCGAGCGCTCGTCGGGCCTCGGCCTGGCCGCGGACCTCGGCCAGGTCCGGGATCGGCGCAGCCGGCGCCAGGGCGGCCGGGACCGCCACGTCCGGGGACGCGCTGCGCGGGCCGGCGATCGTGACGCGCGGCATCGCAACCGGCGTCCGGCGCGGCCGCCGCCCACGCACGATCTCGGCGGCATCGGTCAACGTCCCGGCGCCGACGACCTCGATGCCGTCGACGAGGCGGGCCTCGTCCACGGCCGCCGTCGCGACCACCACCCGGCCGATGCGCCGGGCCGCGATGGCGGCGACCATCGGCAGGATGCCCGGGACCGAGCGGATCTCGCCGTCGAGGCCGAGCTCGCCCAGCAACGCGACCGGCACCGTGCCTGCGCGCACCTGCTCCGACCCGAGCAGGATGCCGATCGCGATCGCGACGTCGAGCGACGCCCCGGCCTTGCGCAGCTCGGCCGGCGCGAGGTTGACCGTGATGCGCCGTGGCGGGAACGCGAAGCCGGCATTGCGGATCGCGCCGCGGACGCGTTCCCGCGCCTCCTGCACGGCCGCGTCGCCGAGCCCGACGACCGTGAACCCGGGCAGCCCGGGCGCGACGTCGGCCTCGACGCGGATCGACCGGCCGTCGAGGCCGTGCAACGTGGCGGACGGGACGACGGCCAGCACGCCGCCACCCTAGCGGCGGGGGCTCACCCCGGACTTATCAGGCGAGGTCAGCGGGCGCCGACGGGCGCGGCCTGAGCGTCCAGCCCGAGCTTGTCGATGCCGCGCACGAACTGGAGCACCGATGCGCCGAGCGGCGAATCGACCTTGGTGAACATGAACGGGTTGCCCGAGTTGAGCGCGCTGATCGCGCCGCGGTACTCGTTCACGACCTGGTGCTCGATCGATCGGCGCAGCGCGCCTTCGGCGTTCTTGACGTTGATGCCGGTGAACGCGTTCGAGCGGTTGAGCACGAGCTGGACCTTGTCGGGCGGATAGCCGAGGTGGTTCATGGTCTCGAGGATCAGCCGCACGTTCTTGAGGCAGGACAGGTCGGCGGTCATGACCACGAACACGACCTCGGCCGACTCGAACACGCCGAGGTTGATGTCGTCGAGTCGCTTGTCGACGTCGATGAGGATGTAGTCGTACATCGTCGTGAGCTGCTCGCTGATGTACGGCAGGTGCTCCGGCCGGACCAGCTCGGCCGTCTCGGGTGACGGCGGTGCGAGCAGCAGGTCGATGCCCGAGTCGTGCTTGACGATGACGTTGCGGATCAGGTCGGCGTCGACGGACGGCGCGGTGACGATGTCGACGATGCTCTTGCGGTCGAGCCCGAGGTCCAGGAAGACCCGGTGGTCGCCGAACTGGAGATTGCCGTCCACGAGGCACACCTTGCGACCGAGCTCGCGGTGGAGGGCGATCGCGGCGTTGATCGCGATGGTCGTGGTCCCGACCCCGCCCTTGGCCCCGTAGAAGGCCAGGATCCGGCCCATCGGCGGCCGCGCCAGCAGCACGTCGCGCGGCGCGAAGCGCGCGAGCAGGCTCTTGATCCGGGCCAGCAGCTCAGCCGGGTGGAACGGCTTGATGAGGTAGTCGTCGGCGCCGGCGCGCAGGCCGCGGACCTTCTGCTCCACCTCCCGCTCGGCGGTGAGCATGATGATCGGGACGTGCGAGCCGCCCTCTTCCTCGGCGCGGATCTTGGTCGCGACCTGGTATCCGTCGAGCTTGGGCAGCATGACGTCGAGCAGGACGAGGTCCGGCGACTCGACGCCCCACAGGCGGAAGCCCTCGGCACCGTCCCCGGCGATGACGACGTCGTAGCCCTCCTGCTTGAGCGTGTACTGCAGGAGACGCTGGACATTCGGATCGTCATCGACGACGAGGATCTTTGCCGCCATCGGTCCTCCATACGGATCGCGCCGTCACGGGGCCGTCGACAGCCACCCCGGCGCCGCGATTATAGGTCGGGCGGTTCGCCGGGCAGATCGTCGTCCCGCGCGCGGCCGAAGGCCACCCGCAGGAAGTCCATGACGCGTCGCTCATAGTCCTGCCGCGCTACGGCGTGCGATTCGCTGTGTTCGGCGCCCTCCACGACCCATTGCTCCGCGCTCGGACCGGCCGCCGACGCGAGGCGCTGAGCATCCTCGAGGGGCACGGTCGTGTCGGCGGCGCCGTGGATGAGCAGCAGTGGGACCGGCTCGACGAGCGCGACCACGCGACCCGGCTCGGTCTCGCGCGGATCCGCACCGAGCGATCGGGAGGCCGCGTCGAACAACCGGCTCGCGACGAACCCGCGCAGGGGCGTCCGCAGTCGACTGGCGACCGGGACCTCGACCCCGGCGGCGGTCGAGTCGGCGACGATCGCGACGACGACCGGTCGCGGTGCGGCGATCGGCGCCCGTGTCGTCGAGGGATCCATGTCGGCCGCCGCGAGCGTGCCGTCGCCGAGCAGCGCGACCGACGTGATCGCGGCCATGCCGCCCATCGACGTCCCGAAGATCGCGACGCGGGTGACGCCCCGCTCGCCGAGCCACGCGAGCGCGCCGGCCACGTCCTCGGTCTCGAGCATCCCGAAGGTCGACGGACCGGCCTCCGAGTCGCCGTGCCCGCGGAAGTCGATGCCCAGCACGTTGGCGGTCCGGCGCAGGAACGGCGCGTATTCGACGAGGTCGGGCGCGATCGAGCCGCTGTAGCCGTGGAGCAGCAGGATGGCCTCGTGCGGGTCCGTCGACCAGTCGCCGTCACCGCCCTCGGCGCGCAGCCAACGGCCGGCGAGCCGCAGGCCGTCCCGGGACCGGAAGCGGATCACCTCACCGCCGAGTGCATCGAGGTCCGCCGCGAGGGCCCCTTCCTCGGGTCCCACGCGCGGCGCACTCAGGAGACGGTCGGCCGCTCGCCGTTGCGCGCTGCGCAGCGCGACGACCGACAGGACCGCCGCACCGGTCGCCCCGGCGGCTCGACGGATCACGCGATCGGATCCGAGCCGACCGTGCTCGCTTCGAGCGCGTCGAACACGATCCGGCTCCAGCTCTCGAGGTGCTCGGCGCCGGCGGCGACCTCGGCCGGCGACGCGAACGCGCCGGACAGCTTGTCGGTCTCGCGGATGGCGACCGGTCGCCCGGCGGCATCGGCCAGGACGACGACGCCGAGATGCACCGCACCGACCTCGGTGGTGTCGTCGTTGAGCAGCGCGAACGGCGTGAAGGCCGGCTCGAAGTCCGCGACGAGCTCCTCCCGCCACTCGCGTCGGAGACCGCCGGGCACGCCCGCGTCGTCCGGATCGATGTGACCGCCGACGCCGATCGACCAGCGGTCGTGGAGCCGCGCGTCGGTGCCGGCCCGCGTCCGGCGCATCAGGAAGTAGCGCTCGGCGTCGCGCAGCACGAGATACGGGATGATCTGCTTGAACGATGGGTCGCGCTCCATCTCGGTACGATCCTCGAAGCGTCCGTGCCGGGCCACCACGTCGAGGAACTCGTCAAGCTCTTCGGTCCGCAGCCCGTACCAGCCACCCTCGTCCGGGACGACGGCCCGCGGCACCACGAGGACGCGCTCGCCGGCCCCGCTCACGTCGGCATCGCCGCCAGGCGATCGCGCGCGGTGCGCAACCGGGTCGCGACCTCCTCCTCGTCGGGTCCACCCGAGCGCTCGAGCTCGGCGAGCCACGCCTCCAGCACGGCGATGAGGTCCCGCACCCGGGCCGCGATGGCCGGCCCGTTGGTGACGACGATGCCGGTGCCCATCGCCACGTCGCCCCGCGCCAGGCGGGTCATGTCGCGCCAGCCGCTGGCGGCCAGGCCCGCGGCGGTCGGCCAGTCCTCGCGGTCGGTCGGGCCGGCACCGGCCATCGCTTCGACCAGTGCCGCCGCAACGACGAGCGGCAGGTGGGAGATCGCGGCGACGGCGTCGTCGTGGGCGGCGGCCGTCATCCGGCGGGGCCGCGCACCCGTGGCCGCGGCAAGCGCTTCGACCCGGGCGACCGCGGCATCGTCGGCGGTCGGGACCACGACCCACGGACGGTCGACGAACAGGTCGGCGGTGCTGGCGGCGTAGCCGGTCGCCTCGCGCCCGGCCATCGGATGGCCGCCGACGAACCGCAGCCCGAGCGCCGTCGCGCGCAGCACGATGGTGGCCTTGGTGCTGGCCACGTCGGTGATGACCGCACCCGGTGCGATTGCCTGCCGCCACGGGCCGGCGAGCTCATCGAGCTGGGCCAGGCAGATCGGTGCCGGCCCGGCCAGGACGACGAGCTCAGCCCCGGCGAGGGCGACCTCCGGGCTGCCCGCCGCAGTGTCGATGACCCCGTCGCGGAGCGCGGCCGCCGGCCCGTCGCCGGACGGGGACCAGGCGGCGACGGTGTGATCGCCCGCACCGGCCGGCCCGCGTTCACGAAGCGAGCGCGCGATGGATCCGCCGATCAACCCGAACCCGAGCAGCGCGATCTGCATGGGGCCGAGTATCGCAGCCCGGTCGGCGGTGGCATGTGGGCCGCCCCGGGGGTCGGCTTAGCCGGTCGACCGCCGGCGCAGCACGCGTCGCTCTTCGACCCGTCGCTCACCGACCCCGACCGGCGGCCCCGGGTCGTTCGCCGGGTTCAGCCGGCGGAGCCGCTCGCGCCGGTCACGTTCACGACGCTCGACGTCCATGTACGCCCCGCAGCGCGGACAGCGCCGTTCCTCCGCGAATAGCGAGGCGACGGGCGAGACCGTGTAGATCTGGCGCCCACAGGACCAGCACGCGAGGCGCGGCACGCTGGGTCGACCCTCTGCCGATCAGACGGCGGGCAGAGCGGCGAGCGCGGCCTCGACCTTCTCGGTCGGGTACTCGTAGTCCTCGAGCGACCCGTCGAGGAACCGCTCGTAGGCGGACAGGTCGAAGTGCCCGTGCCCGCACAGGTTGAACAGGATGACGCGAGCCTCGCCCGCCTCCTTCGCCGCGACGGCCTCGTCGATCGCGACCCGGATCGCGTGGGTCGGCTCGGGCGCCGGGAGGATGCCCTCGGCCCGGGCGAACTGGACGCCCGCCTCGAAGCTCGCGCGCTGATGGACCGAGCGCGCCTCGATGTCGCCGTGGTCCTTGAGCAGGCTGACGAGGGGCGCCATGCCGTGATAGCGGAGACCGCCGGCGTGGATCGGCTCGGGGATGAAGTCCGCGCCGAGGGTGTGCATCTTGACCAGCGGCGCCAACTTGCCGGTGTCGCCGAAGTCGTAGGCGTACACGCCGCGGGTCAGGCTCGGGGCGGCCTCGGGCTCGACCGCGATGATGCGGTGGCTCGCGCCCTCGCGGAAGTTGCGCCCCAGGAACGGGAACGTCAGGCCGGCGAAGTTCGATCCGCCGCCGGTGCAGCCGATGATGATGTCGGGGGACTCACCCGCCATCCCCATCTGCTCGATCGCCTCCTGCCCGATGACGGTCTGGTGGAGCAGGACGTGGTTGAGCACCGAGCCGAGGCTGTACTTCGTGTCGTCGCGCGTCGCGGCGTCCTCGACCGCCTCGCTGATGGCCATCCCGAGCGAGCCCGGACTGTCCGGCGTCTCGGCGAGGACGGCGCGGCCGTAGTTCGTGGTCGGTGACGGGCTGGCCACGACCTCCGCGCCGTACGTCTCCATGAGGATCCGCCGGTAGGGCTTCTGGTCGTAGCTCGCGCGGACCATGTAGACCTTGACCTCGAGTCCGAACACGGCGCCCGCGAACGACAGCGCGCTGCCCCACTGCCCGGCGCCCGTCTCGGTCGCGAGCCGCTTCACGCCTTCCTGCTGGTTGTAGAACGCCTGCGGGATCGCGGTGTTGGGCTTGTGGCTGCCGGCCGGGCTCACGCCCTCGTACTTGTAGTAGATGTGGGCCGGCGTATCGAGGGCGCGCTCGAGCCGATGCGCCCGGTACAGCGGGCTCGGCCGATACAGGCGGTAGGCGTCGCGCACAGGCTCCGGGATCTCGATCTCCCGCTCGCCCGAGACCTCCTGGCCGATGAGGGCCATCGGGAAGAGCGGGGCCAGGTCGTCCGGCCCGATCGGCTGGTGCGTGCCGGGGTGGAGCGGCGGGGCCGGCGGGACGGGCAGGTCGGCGGCGATGTTGTACCAGGACCGCGGGATCCGGCTCTCGTCGAGAACGAACTTCGTCTGGCGTGGATCTGCGGCGACGGTAGACATCCGTGACCCTCCCGGATACCCGCCGCCAGGATGGCTGTGCGGTCGGGGAGCGCGAGCCTAGCGTGTGCGGCCGCGAGGGCGCAACCGCGCCGTCCGGCGTCCCGGGACCGTCGACCTCAGTGGCGCTCGACGCTACCGTCTCGATCCGGCCTCGAGGTCGGCTCGGGGGTGGCCTGCGGCGGCGGCTTCGGAGGGTTCGTCGCGACGTCCGGCGGCGGTGTGGGCGGCTGGGTCGGGGTCGGCTCGGCGGTCGGGCGGGGCGTCGGGGTCGGCTGGGATGTGGGCCGCGGCGTCGGACGCGCGGTGGGCTGCGCGGTCGGTCGCGGCGTGGGCTGGCTCGTCGGGTCCGGATCGGACGTCGGGTTCGGCGGTGGCGTCCCGGCGGGTGGGGTCGTCCCCGCGGGCACCGACGTGGGTGGTGACGATGGGACCGCCGACGTCGCCGCCGGGCTCGGCGACGCGGCCGGTGACGATGGGGACGCGACTGACGACGGCGCGGGCGACTCGGTGGGTGCGGGCTCGAGGTCCGGGCTCGGGGCTGTCGACGGTGTCGTCACGACCGCCACGGGGGGCGGCGACCCGGAGCGTTGCTGCAGGCCGATGCCGCCGACAGTGAGCGCGATGGTCGCGAGGACGAGGTTCAGGACACCGAGGCTCAGCACGATCCGGGCGCGCTGACCGTTCGTCTCGTCGATGCGGACACTCCTGGTCTGCCCGGTCAGGATGTGTCCGGGGCGCCCAGATGGTACACGGGGTCGAGGTCATCGGGTGTCGAGCCGAGACCCCGCAGCACGAGCGGAACGTAGCGGGCTGGCCCGCCGCCGGTCACGCTCTCGAACAGCCCGATGCGATCGACCGCACAGCGGATGGGCCGGTCCGCCATCGCCTCGACGAGACGCCCGGCGACCAGCGGGCCGGACGGCACGCCGTCGGATCGGGCCAGCGTCAGGTGCGGCCGGAACGGGCGGGGCTCGCCCTGCCAGCCGGCATCGACGAGCGCGGCCTCGGTCGCTGCGGCCAGCTCGGCCAAGGCCTGCTGGCCGCCGGTCAGATCCGATCCAGATCGTGCGCGGGCGACGTCCCGACGGGAACGACCCGGCCCCGGCCAGCTCGATCTCGAAAGGCCCGCCGGCCGACCGTCCGACCCGATCGATCGCCTCGATCGTGGGCTCGATCCGCTCGGGCTCGGTCGGCCCCAGGAACCGCAGCGTGAGGTGCAGCCCGTCGAGTCGGACCCAGCGGACATCGCGGGCCCCGTCCGGCAGCGGCATCGACCGAACGGCGCGCACGACGTCGCCGACCGCATCCGCGCCGTCACCCGGCAGGGGCACGCCGACGAACAGCCGTCGGACCCGGTCGGCATCCTCGGGCTCGGTTCGGTCGCCGGCGGGTCCTTCCCTCAAGGGACCGGGCTGCCGGCCTCGCGCTCGCGCAGCCACGTCGCGCGGTCGTCGCGCAGGACCTCGAGCGCGGCGTCGCGCTCGCGCCAGCCGACGACGTCGACCGTCTTGTCCTCGAGCGCCTTATACGTGTTGAAGAATTGTTCGATCTCGACCAGGCGGTGCGGACGCACCTGCTCCAGCCGCTCGATGTGCTGCTGGTGGGAATCGCCGATGGCGACGCACAACACCTTGAAGTCGAACCCCATCTCGTCGCGCATCTCGAGCCCGCCGATCGGGCGGGCCCAGACGTGGCAACCGGTGAACGTCGGCTCGTCGATGACGAGCAGGGCATCGGTGTGGTCGCCGTCGCCGGCCCGCGTGCCCTCGATGAACCCGTAGTCGAAGTTGTAGAAGACCGCGCTGCTCAGCACCCGGTCGAGGCGGTAGACGCGCGCGTCCTCGTCGAACTCGTACTTGTTGCGCGAGCCGCGCGGGATCTCGACCACGATCTCGACCACGTCGGGGTATTCGCCGGGGCTGCGCATGGCGGCATGCTAGACCCTACGCCGGTCAGCCTTCGCGCTCGCTGCGACGCGCCAGTGGCAGCGCCAGCCAGAGCGCGGCGTAGACGATCAGCGAGGCGGCCGTCGCGAAGACCGCCGCGGTGCCGCCGTGGACGACGTCGACGACGAGGTACACGGAGCACGCGATGCCGATCGCCGTGCACAGCATGCCGGCGATCATCAGCCGGTTGGCGTCGAACAGGATGCGCTCCTTGTTGCCGCGCCGGAAGTTGAGCCGGTGGACCATCGACGGCGCGATCAGCAGCGCCGCGGCAAGGGCGCTGGCCAGCAGCGCGAGCGTGTACACCGCCTGGTCGACGGGCGACGTCTCGGTGAAGCGCTGCTGGAACGGCAGCACCAGCAGGAAGGCGAACAAGACCTGGACACCGGGCAGCGCGACGCGCAGCTCGTTGAGGAGCTCGATCAGCTCGCGATCGACCCGGGCCTTCTCGTTCTCGTCGGGCATGTCGAGCGCAGCGTAGCCACTACGTGCATCGGATGCCGGTTGCGGGCCGCCGTCGGCCCCTTGCTACCGCGTGACGCGCGGAGCGCTGGCCCTAGTCGTTGTACAGGCGCTCTTCGATCAGCTTCTCCTGGACGGTCCGACCGTTGGGGTCGAAGCAGGAGAACTCGAAGTGCTTCTCGAACTCGAGGTCGACGTTGTCCTGGCCACCGCGGTTCTTCTCGACCGACACGATGACCCAGTCGCGGAAGCGCTGCGCCTGGTACGGGTTGAACTCGATGTTCACCTTGGCGACGACGTGATACTTCTCGTTGAGGATCAGGATGATGTCGGCCTCGTAGTTGATCGCCGACGAGCCGCGCAGGTGGAAGTTGCGGAGGCGCGACGCCTTGAGGCCTTCCTTGTCGGCGGCGACGATCGAGACCATCGGCACGTCCTCGGACAGGGCGATGTCCTTGAGGCCGTTGACGATGAACGTGACCTTCTCGGACTCGTTCTCCGGCTCGGGGACCTGCGGCACCTTCTGCATGTAGTCGACGAAGACGACCAGCCGGCGATCGCCGGACAGCTGGCGGTGCTGCTGGACGAGCTTGCGGATGTTGTCGATCGTGCTGGCGGTCTGCGATCCGCGCAGCAGGAACAGGTTCTGGCCGTAGCGGGCGATGCGGTCGAGCGACGGCCGGAGGCGCGGGTTGTTGGCCAGCTGCGGCGACGCGGCGCCCTCCGCCATCCAGGTGCCGAGGATCTCCTTGCGGACGTCCTGGATCTTGATGGCACCGGTCTTGTGCGGCAGGTGGGCGAGCGCCGACTCCATCGCGATGAGGCGGTTCATGAGGTACGCCTCGTCGTGCTCGAAGCACAGGTAGAGGACGTTGGCCTGCCCGCCCGAGGCGATGTTGCGGGCCATCTGGAGGGCCATCGTGGTCTTGCCGGTGCCCTGGGCACCGCCGATGAGCAGGAGCTCGCCGGCACGCAGGCCGGCGCCGATGGTCTTGTCGAGCGGGGTGAAGCCGAGCGGGACGGGCTGGTACTCGGCCAGGTGGCCCGTCGTCACGCGCTCGTTGAGGTCGACGAGGACGTCGAGTGCGGACCGCGGCGCCATGCTGCCGTTGTCGGTGTCGAGTCGCCATCCGCGCGCAGCAGGCGCCCCGGCGACGTTGGCTTCGAGATCGGTGCTCACGCGGTCGGAACCTCCCGTGACACCGGCGCTTCTGGCGGTCATGCCGGCAGATTAGGGTAGCACCGGCCATAGGCCGTATCACCCATCCGTACTGCCCCGGTCCGTACTCCCAAGGTCGATGCCGGCGATCTCGTCGAACGTCGCCACGATGGCCCGGATGGCACCCTCGTAGTTGCGCAGGTCCAGCCACTCGTCGGGGGCGTGCGCCCGCTCGTTGGGCTGCGTGAACCCCTCGAGCACGACCGGCAGGCCGAGGGTCGACTCGAAGCTCGCCGCGACGGGGATCGAGCCACCCTCACGGATATACACCGGGGGTCGCCCGAACGTGGTCTCGAGCGCGCGCGCCGCGGCCAGCGTCACCGGATGGTCGATCGGGGTGAGCACGGGCCGCCCGTCACCGAGCGCGGTCACCGTGACCTCGACACCAGGCGGAGTGATCTCGGCGACGAACGCCTGGAGCTTGTCGAAGATGTCGTGCGGATCCTGGTGGGCGACCAGCCGCGTGCTGATCTTGGCGTGGGCCCGGGCCGGGATGATGGTCTTGGCGCCCTCGCCCTGGAAGCCGGCCCAGATGCCGTTGACGTCGAGCGTCGGACGGGTCGACTTGCGCTCGAGCGTCGAGTAGCCGGTCTCGCCGACGAGCGCCGGGACGCCGATCTTCTCGCGGAAGCCGTCCTCGTCGAACGGCAGCTCGGCGATGGCCGCTCGCTCGGCCGGCGTCAGCTCGGCGACGTCGTCGTAGAAGCCGGGGATGCGGACGCGGCCGTCGGGGCCCTTGAGCGCGGCGATGATCTGCGCCAGCGCGATGGCCGGGTTGTGGACGACGCCGCCGTAGCTGCCCGAGTGGAGGTCGACCGGGGACAGCTCGACATCGATCTGGGCATACATCAACCCGCGCAGCGCGACCGTGATGGCCGGGATGTTGCCGTCGAAGAACCCGGTGTCGCTGATGATCGCGGCATCCGCAGCGAGGCGGTCGCGATTGTCGGTGAGCCACCGATCGAGATGGAGGCTGGACACCTCCTCCTCACCCTCGAAGACGTACTTGACGTTGATCGGAAAGCGGCCACGGGTCGCGAGCAGGGCGCCGGCCGCCATCAGGTGCGCATGGATCTGGCCCTTGTCGTCGGCACTCCCACGGCCGACGATCCGGTCGCCGTCCGACCACGGCTCGAACGGCGGGCTGGTCCACTCGTCGAGCGGGTCGACGGGCTGGACGTCGTAGTGCCCGTAGACGAGGACCGTCGGGGCGCCGGCGGCCTGCAGCCAGTCGCCATACACGATCGGATGGCCGTCGGTCTCGACGATCTCGACGTGCTCGATCCCGGCCGACTCGAGCGCCGCGCCAAGCCACTCGGCGGCGCGGTGCACGTCCACGGCGTGCTCGGGCAGCGCCGAGACGCTCGGGATGCGCAGGAATGCCTTGAGGCTCTCGAGCCGGGCGGCGCTGGTCGAACCGAGGTGCGCCTCGAGCGAGGCGTGACTGGCGGTGATGTCGGACATGGCCGGGAAGTCTATCGGCGCGACCGGACGAACGAGCGGGCCGGTCGCCCGGCCCGCTCGGATCCGCGTTGGTGGAATGCCCTACGCGGGCTGTGGGTTCGGGTCGGGGATCGGCTGGCCGGGGCCGACGATGGACGGCACGCCGCCACCGACGGACTTCGGCGGGAGGTCCGTGAATAGCGTCTCGAACGCCTCCGAGTCGACGGTCTCCTCGGCCACGAGCTTCTCGGCGAGAGCCACGAGCCGGTCGCGGTGGGTCGTCAGGACCTCCGTCGCCCGCTCGTACGCCTTGTCGATGATCGCCCGGACCTCTTCGTCGATCTGCTTCGCGACCTCGTCGCTGTAGTTGCGCTGCTCACCGATCTCACGGCCGAGGAAGACCAGCTCGTCGCGCTTCCCGAAGGAGAGCGGGCCGAGCTTGTCGCTCATGCCGAACTCGGTGACCATCCGCCGGGCGAGGTCGGTCGCCTTCTCGATGTCGTTGCTGGCGCCGGTCGTGGTGTCGCCGAAGATCAGCCGCTCGGCGACGTTGCCGCCGAGCAGGCCCGCGATCTTGTCCTCGAACTCGGTCTTGGACTGGAGGTAGCGGTCCTCCTGCGGCAGGGCCATCGTGTAGCCGAGCGCCATGCCACGGCTGATGATCGTCACCTTGCTGACCGGGTCGCACTTCGGAAGGATCCGCTGAACGACCGCGTGACCGCCCTCGTGGTAGGCGATGATCGCCTTCTCGGCGTCCGAGATGACGCGCGACTTGCGCTCGGGACCGGCCACGATCCGCTCCAGGGCCTCCTGGAACTCGGACATGCCGATGACCTTCTTGTTCCGGCGTGCCGACAGGATCGCCGCCTCGTTGACGAGGTTGGCGAGATCGGCGCCCGAGAAGCCCGGCGACTGGCGGGCGACGCCTTCGACGTCGACGCCCTTGTCGAGCGGCTTGCCCTTGGTGTGGACCTTGAGGATCTCGACGCGACCGCGCATGTCGGGCCGATCGAGGATGACCTGGCGGTCGAAGCGGCCCGGGCGCAGCAGCGCCGGGTCGAGGACGTCCGGTCGGTTCGTGGCGGCGACGACGATCACGTTCGTGTTCGTGTCGAAGCCGTCCATCTCGACGAGGATCTGGTTGAGGGTCTGCTCGCGCTCGTCGTGGCTGCCACCGAGGCCGGCGCCGCGCTGGCGGCCGACCGCGTCGATCTCGTCGACGAAGACGATGCACGGCGAGTTGCGCTTGGCCTGGTCGAACAGGTCGCGGACGCGGCTGGCGCCGACGCCGACGAACATCTCGACGAACTCCGAGCCCGAGATGCTGAAGAACGGCACGCCCGCCTCACCGGCGACCGCACGGGCCATCAGCGTCTTGCCGGTGCCCGGAGGTCCGACGAGCAGCACGCCGCGCGGGATGCGCGCGCCGAGCGAGTTGAACTTCTCGGGGAACTTCAGGAACTCGACGACCTCCTGGAGCTCGGTCTTGGCCTCGTCGACCCCGGCCACGTCGGCGAACGTGACGACGGTCTTGTTGCCGAGGAACATGCGGGCACGGCTCTTGCCGAAGCTCAGGGCCTGGTTATTGGTGCCCTGGGCCTGGCGCATCATGAAGAAGATGAAGCCGCCGATGATCAGCAGCGGGAGCACTGCGGTCAGGAGCAGCCCGAGCCACGACGTGTCCGGCGCGGGCGTCGCGGCGAAGACATCGGCTTTCAGCTCGACGTTGCCCTCTTTGGCCGCCGTCTGCATGTCGGTCCAGACCGGTGTCAGGACGGTCGGGACGATGACCGTGTAGGTCTTGTCGTCGGTGGTCTGGACGGTCAGCGTGGTGCCCTGCTGGGTCACCTTGGTGACCTCGCCCTGCCTGACGTCGTCGAGGAACGCCGAATAGCCGGTCGTCGTCGGCGTCGACGTCGTCGTGATCCACGTGAACAGCAGCGCCGCCGTGCCGACCACCAGCACGAGCATCACGATGCCGTTCCGGAAGAACTTGGGATTCAAAGGGGAGCCTCCGGGTCATGTGAGCGACGACCGAGCGTCGCCACGTCTCGCGAGTATACCGTCGGGGGGCCTGAGGACCCCCTGACCGAGGTCATGCCGTCGATCACCCCTACGGACGCTTGATGCGATCGGATGGCGACGGCAGGAGATATGAAGAAATCGATACGACCTCCGACCAGGTCGAGCGATCCCTGGGTTTACGGGTTGGGGTGGTAGCGGAGGGCGGATTCGAACCACCGACCAAGGGCTTATGAGTCCCCTGCTCTACCACTGAGCTACTCCGCCGTGGCCGGGGATTCTAACGCCGACGCCGCGGACTCGCATCCGACGACCCTACGCCTCGCGTCAGCGGCCGACCAGCGTGACGCCCACCATCCGATGGTAGTGCGAGACGAACGTGTCCCGGTGCACGACCCGCCCTGAGCCGTTGCGCACCGTCCGCGTGATCGAGACGTCCTTGCCGTCGACCGGGTACTCGATGCGCTCGCGTTCGCCGGGTCGCAGCGTCGACGAGTACCGGACGGTGTCGTAGCCACCGACCACGTTCGACACCGCCGGCCGCGACCAGGTCACCGTGCGCCCGTTCGGGACGCTCCAGATCTCGAACCGGACGACTCCCGGCGAGGCGTGCGACCGGATCAGGATCGGGTGCGCGGTGTCGTTGCGGAAGCGCATGGTCTGCGAGTCCGAGACCGTGGCGTCGAGCCCGAGCGGGTAGCGGGTGATGTAGTACCAGTGCGGAGACCGGGTCACGACCTGGAGCCCGCCCCGGGCCGCGGCGTTGAACAGCGTGGTCGACGCCGCGCATATGCCGCCGGCGAGGGCCCGGCCCTCGACGGTGTGCCCGCCGACGATGGCCCCGCCGAGGCGGTAGCCGGTCCGGAAGCTCACCTCGCCGAGCGCCCGCCAGAAGTCGAACGTCTCACCCGGTCGAACGACCAGGCCGTCGAGCCGGCGGGCCGGGATCGTGATGTTGGCGGCGAACCCGTTGTGGGCGCTGACCTGGTAGTAGGTCGTCCAGGACCCGATCCGCTGGACGAGCGGTGCCTTCTTCGTCGCTTCGCCCGTCGTCAGCTCGGGCGCGACGACCATCGTCTTGACCTTGACCGGCTGGCGGGTCCGGCTGCCCGTCGCGCGATCGGACAGCCGCTCGATGACCCGCGCGACGGTGGTATCGAGGTCCATCGCGCGACCGGCCGATGACGCCCCCACGCCGAAGATCCGCCCACCCCGGTCGCGCACGAACTGGGCGTCGAGCGGCTTGCGCGCCACGTGCTTCCTGGCGTTGACGAGGATGTCCGGCACGCCGGTCGGGTCGATCACGGGGGCGAGGTCCGCGCCGGTGCCCTCGAACGTCATCCACGACCGGATCCGCTTCGCGGTGATCGTCCAGTCCTTCGATCCGGCGGTGACCAGCAGCGGGCTGGCGATGCGCCGGGCCGTCGCGATCGCGCGCGCCACGTCGGCGTCGGACGTGACCGGCGGGAGCGCCGTCGACTCGGCCGTCATCCGGATGGCCGGCGGGGTCTCCGGGTCGAGCAGCGCGGCCTCGATGCGCGGCTCGATCGCCGCGGTGTCGACGCGGACACCGTCGTGCGCCGGCGTCGCCACGAACCCGTTCTTGCGGATACGCACGGTCGCGTCGGTGGCGGACCGCCCACCGAGACCGCGGAAGTCCGCGAGCGCCGACGTCAGCCGGTCGTGGTCGTAGTGGATGACGATCGGCATCGACACCGGTCGCAGCAGCCCCTGCAGACCGGCCAGAGCCTCCTCGAAGCGGGTCCCGTCGCGCCCATGCGACAGGGCGCCGGCGAGCATCGCATCGTCGTCGACCACGCGCCCGACCTCGGCATACCTGATCACGTCGGTCGTCCGCTCCGAGACGAGCTCGATCCGGCCGGCCTCGAGCGGACCCAGCGCGGCGTCGAGCGCGGTGCGCGCCTCGACCTCGGTCATGCCGCCGACGCTGACGCCGCCGAGCACGATGCCCGGCAGGATGCGACCGGCATGGGCCTGCCCGAAGCCGGCCACCGCACCGAGCACGAGCAGCACCCCGAACAGGGCGCCGATCGCGAAGCGGCGCATCGCTCGCCCGGGAACCGGGACGCGCAGGGCGCGGACCGCGGTCGCGACGGGTTGTGTGACGGCCATCCGTGTGCTCACCCAAGCGGACGCGGGCCGGTCCCGGCGTCGAGGTGAGGGAGCCTACGCCATGCGCGCCCGCGATGGAAGGGGTCCGAACGGGCCGTCGACCCTAGCTCGCGAAGGTGTCGCACTCCTCGGGGTTGCCGGTGTCATGTCCCTTCGTGAACCACGCCACCCGTTGCTCGGCGGATCCGTGCGTCCACCCCTCCGGGTCGACCCGGCCACTCGTCGCCTGCTGGATCCGGTCGTCACCGACCGCGGCGGCGGCGTCGATCGCCTCGGGGATGTCACCCGGCTCGATGTCGGCGATGGCGGCGTTCGCCCACGTGCCGGCGAAGCAATCGGCCTGCAGCTCCTGGCGGACCGACAGCAGGTTCTGCCGCGACGGGTCCTGCTGCGACATCTGCTGGACCTGGTCGGAGATGCCAAGGACGGTCTGGATGTGGTGGCCGAACTCGTGGCCGACCACGTACGCCATCGCGAAGTCGCCGCCCTGTGCCCCGAAGCGCGCCTTGAGCTCGTCGAAGAAGCCGAGGTCGAGGTACACCTTCTGGTCGGCCGGGCAGTAGAACGGTCCGGTCGCCGACGAGGCCGGGCCGCACGGCGAGTCGGTCCCTCCCTTGAACAGCACCAGCACCGTCTCCGGGTAGTCCCGCCCGGACGCGCTGAACGTCCTCGCCCAGTAATCCTGGATGTTGTCGACGATGTAGGACAGCTGCTGGTCGGTGTCGCTTTGTGGCACCAGCGTGCCGCCGGGCACGCCGCCGCCACCGCCAGCCTGCAGACCGAGACCGCCGCCGCCACCGAGCACTCCGCTGAACAGCACGACCGCGACGATCGCGATGATCAGGACGATCCCGCCCTTGCCGGCCTTGCCGCTGAGCAGCGTGCCCAGGAGCGGCACCAGCAGCGCTCCGAGGTTGGCGCCGCCCCCGCCGCCGCCGACGGCCTGGCCGCGCCGATCCTCGATCTGGTCGAACCCGGTGTTGCGCTTCCATTTCATGGCGAGGGTCCCTGGTGTATCGCGTGGGTGGGGGCAGGATACGCGTCCCGCCCGTGATCAGGTGATCGCGTGCAGCTGCCCGGTCGCGACGTCGTACAGGAGCCCCTGGACGGCGATCCCCGGCAGGAACGGATGCTCGCGCAGGATGGCGACCTGGGCTCGCAGGTTCGCCTCGAGGTCGCCGAACGCCCCGAACGCGATCGGGACGTCGTCGGCCGTCGATCCCGCCGTCGCGGCCACGAGGGCGCGCGTCGCCGTTTCATCGAGACCGTGCAGGGCGCAGCCGGTGTGTCCGATCACGAGGACCGTGTGCGTGCCGACCACCTGCGTGCTGATCACCAGCGAGCGGACCACGTCGTCCGTCACGAGGCCGCCGGCGTTGCGGATGACGTGGGCGTCTCCAGCCTGTAGACCGAGCGCCTCGCGGATGTCGAGGCGTGGATCCATGCAGGCCACGATGGCCAGGCCGGCCAGCGGCTTCGCCGTCAGCGCCGAGCGATCGAACGTCGCGACGTACCGCCCGTTCGCGGTCAGCAGGCGCTCGAGCTCGCCATCCTGGTCCGCCTCGGTCATGTCGCCGGTCCGGTCACCTCGGCGGCCGGTCCGGGCCATAGCGCTCCATGAGCTCGCCGATGGTCATCTGCCCGTAGCGCTCGTCCAGGCGCTCGCGGGCGACGCGCCACATCGTCCGGAGCGGACGCGGGCCCGAGCGTTCGAGCGTGGCCAGCTGGACCGTCGCGAACCGCTCGATCCCGGGGATCTGGCGCAGGTCGACGGCCAGCTGCCGCGCGGCCGCGTCGACGGTCGTCTCGCCCGTGATGTCGAAGGACGCGGGGCGGGCTGGTCCGACGGCGGTGTCCGTCCGGGGCGTCGACCGCGACGCCGCTCGCATGGCCCGGTCCGCATCCTCGAGCGCCGCATCGATCTGCTCCTGGCTTTCGAACCGGGGCGCCACCGGGGCCTCGGTCGGGGACGGAGCCGGGGTCGTGAGGTTCACGGTCGCTGGGGGCGACCCGGTCGCGGGTCGACCAGTCGGTCGAGCCGCCGCCTCGCTCGCGCTCGCCCCGCCGCTCGGTGGTGCACCGCTCGGTGGCGTGCCACCGCTCGGCGCCGGACCGCCAGCCCGCGGGGTCGCCGGTCGCGCGCGCCCACCGCCACCGCCGCCCGTCGTGGGGGGCGTCGGCTGGTCGCCGCCCTTCATCGCACCGCCCATCGCCTGGCTGAGCATCGCCGGGATGTCGATCCCGGTCAGGCCCTTCACGGTGGTGCCCGCCTCGGTCACGGTGCGGGTGACGTTCTTCACGACGTCGGACGCTCCGTCGTTCGAGAGGACGGTCAGGTTGTCGATGTTGCCCATCGGCTCGGCCGCGGCGCGGACGATCTCGGGCAGCTGCGACAGGACGGTCTGGATGATGGCCGCCTCGTTGAACTGGCGGTACGCCTCGGCGCGGAGCGCCAGCGCCTTCGCCTCGGCCTCGCCCTTCGAGAGGACGATGCCGGCCTCGGCGTTGCCCTCGAGCGTGGTCTGCTTGGCGGTCGCTGCGGCCGTCACCTCGACGACGTCGGCCTCCGCCTGACCGGCGAGCCGGACCCGTTCGGCGTCAGCCTGGGCTGCCGCGATGCGTGCCTGCTTGTCGCCCTCGGCCCGGCGGATCTGGGCTTCCGCCTCCGCCTCGGCCGGGCGAACCGTGCTGGTCAACAGCTCCTTCTGCGTCTTCGCGGCCTCGAGCTCGGCGAGCTCGGTCTGCTTGCGGGTCACCTCCTGCGTCGCCTCGGCCTCGGCGAGCGGACCGGCCTGGGCGGCGCGGGCGTTGGCGGCCGCGGTCTGCGTCTCGGTCTCGGCGCGGCGCAGGGAGACGTCCCGTGCGGCGTTGATCTTGACCTGCTCGGCCTCGGCCTCGCGGACGGCCGCCTCCTGATCCGCGGCGGCCTTGGCCATCCGGGCGTCGCGCTCGCGACGTGCGGTCTCCTGCTGGCCGATGAGCTCCATGTAGCCGGACTCGTCGCGGATGGCCTGGATCGTGAACGAGTCGATCTGGAGGCCCGAGGTGGCGAGGTCGCCCTTGGCGGCGTCCTGGACGGCCTGCTGGAACTTCTGCCGGTCGAGGTTGAGCTCCTCGACGGTGAGCGTCCCGACGATCGAGCGGAGCGATCCCTCGAGCACGTTCTTGACGATCGAATCGACCGCCTCCTCCTGCGACTCGAGGAAGCGCTCGGCGGCGTTGCGGATCGACTCGTCGTCGGCCCCGATCTTGAACGTCGCGACGCCCTGGACCGCCACCTTGATGCCCTGGCGGGTCACCGCGTCGGCCAGGTTGACGTTGATCTGGCGGGCGGTGAGCTTGAGCTTGCCCACCTTGTGGATGAGCGGCAGCACGATGACGCCACCGCCGCGGACGACCTTGAGGTTGCGCCGTCCGTCCGGGGCCCGGTCGCGCTGACCGGACACGATCAGGGCCTCATTCGCCGCGGCGACCTTGTAGCGGCTCCCGATATACGACACGATCAGGACCGCGACGATGATGATCAGGAAGATCGGCAACGCCCCGCTGACGAAGTTCACGATGTCACCCACCGGGCGTCCCTCCCTGTCCTGCCGATTGATCGCCGGCGATGATCGCCGGCTCGACGATGAGACCCGAGCCGGCGACGCCGCTGACCCGGGCCACGGTCCCGACCCCGATGTCGGTCGATGCCGTGGCGCTGTACTCGTGGGTCTGGCCCTCGGCCTTGACCAGGACGCTGCCATAGCGCCCGGCCGGGATGGCCACCTGGACATAGGCGTCGCGCCCGACGAGGTCGGAGGTCGAGAACGGCGCCGGCGACTCGGCCCTCTGGAGCGCGCTGAACAGGAGATACGCGACGCCGAGTCCGACCAGCCCGAACGCCACGCCCACGAGCGCGGCCTGGCCGCCGTGGAGGCCGAGGACCTGGCTCGCGAAGATGCCGCCGACGCCGAACATCGACACGAACGACAGCAGCAGCGGCATCAACGACACGCCGGCGATGTCGAAGTCGAACACCGCGCCGAGGATGTCGTCGAGCAGGACGGTGATCAGCAGCAGGCCACCGCCGATCAGCGCGCACACGACGAAGATGAAGTCGTCGACCGGGATGTCGATCATGTCGTCCGGGCGGCCCTCTCCTCTTCCGGTGCGAGCGCGCCGGGACGCAAGGATACCGACTGGGCGTCGGGCGGGCGGAGCCTCAGGCGGAGGGGCCGAACAGCAGCGTCAGCCAGCGCTCGAGCGGGGTGACGGCGTCGGTCTCGGCGCCGATCCTGAGGGCCGCGGAGCCGGGCGCATCGCGCTCGAGCGGCGGGGCGTCGGGGGCGAGCGCGAACGCGACCTCGCGCGCCGTTCCCACGCCGTAGCCGCGAGCCTGCTGCTCGACGAACCGCTGCCGGGCGATCGCCTCGAGCTCGCGTTCCATCGAGGCGACCTCGCGCTGGAGCCGCGCGTTGTCGGCCGCGATGTCCTCGGCGCGGGTCGCGGCTTCCGACGCCTCAGCCACCTGCAGGGCGAAGGCGATGACGATCCAGACGGCCAGCAGCGCGCTGGCGATGATCGCCATGCGCCGTCGGGTCAGGCCGACGACCGGCAGCGCGGCCAGGTCGACGGATGGGGACGACACCGGTCCCGGCGACCCCGAGGCGTCGAGGTCGTCGGCGGCGTCGTCGAGCGGCTCAGGGGCGGTCGGGCGCCACATCGGCGGGAGCGTAGCTACGCCTCAGCTGCCGTGTCAACCGAACCCCTGTGACAGCCAACCTGTCATCCGTGCGGTTGACGCTGCGTCTAGACTGCCTTCCATTCCGAACATCCGTTCTGGTTGCAGGGAGCCGAGAGTCGATGCGCACCTACGCCCCCGCCGACCCATCGACGGTCCTCGCGCGGCTCCTCGACGAGCCGTCGCTCGCGCGCGGCGTCGTCCACCACGAGGTCATCCCGCCCCGCGAGGCGGCCCACGCCGACATGCCGCCGTGGCTCGAAGGCCGCATCGTGCAGGGCCTCGCGACGCGGGGCATCGAGCGCCTCTACACGCACCAGGCCGAGGCGATCGAGGCGATCCACGCGGGCGAGGACGTCGTGGTCGTGACGCCCACGGCGTCGGGCAAGACGCTGTGTTATGCCCTGCCCGCCCTGCAGGCCATCGCCGAGGACCCGGCGGCCCGGGCCCTGTTCGTCTTCCCGACCAAAGCCCTCGGCCAGGACCAGGTCGCCGAGTTCGGCGAGCTCGCTGCCTCCGCCGAGCTGTCGATCATCACCTCGACGTACGACGGCGACACGCCGGCGCCGATCCGGTCGACCGTGCGGGCGGCCGGGCAGGTCGTCGTGACCAACCCGGACATGCTCCATTCGGCGATCCTGCCGCACCACACGAAGTGGTTCCAGCTGTTCGAGCAGCTCAAGCTGATCGTGATCGACGAGCTGCACACGTACCGCGGCGTGTTCGGCAGCCACGTCGCCAACGTGCTCCGCCGCCTGCTCCGGATCTGCGCCCACTACGGCAGTCGCCCCGTGATCGTGTGCTGCTCGGCGACCATCGGGAACCCCGCCGAGCTCGCGGCGATGCTGACCGGCCGCCCGGCCCGGCTCGTCGACCGGAACGGCGCCCCGTCCGGCGAGCGGCACGTGCTGCTGGTCGACCCGCCGGTCATGGAGCCGGCCAGCGGCGCCCGTGGATCGTCGGTCACCCTGGCCCAGCGCTGGGCGCTGCCGTTCCTTCGGGCCGGCCGCCAGACGATCGTGTTCGGACGGTCGCGGGTCGCGGTCGAGCTGCTGCTCACCGGCCTGCGGGAGTCGCTGCGCGAGAGCTTCGGCCCGCGCAGCCGCGTCCGCGGCTATCGCGGCGGCTACCTGCCGACCGAGCGCCGATCGATCGAGCGCGGGCTGCGCGACGGCGAGATCCTCGGTGTCGTCTCGACCAATGCGCTCGAGCTGGGCGTCGACATCGGCCGCCTCGACGTCTCGATCCTGGCCGGCTACCCGGGATCGGTGGCGGCGACGTGGCAGCAGTTCGGCCGGGCCGGCCGACGGCAGGGCACCAGCGTCGCCGTGCTCGTCGCGTCGGGCGCGCCGGTCGACCAGTACGTCATCCACCATCCCGAGTTCCTGCTCGAGAACACGCCCGAGGAGGCACGCCTCGACCCGGACAACCTCCATGTCCTGCTCGCCCACCTGCGCGCCGCGACGTTCGAGCTGCCCTTCGAGCCGGGCGAGCCGTTCGGTCCCGCGCCGGCCGACGACCTGCTGGCCTTCCTCGCCGAGGAAGGGCACGTCCGCCAGGCGTCCGACGGCCGCTGGTACTGGTCGAGCGAGAACTTCCCGGCGTCGGAGATCTCGCTGCGGTCGGCGGCGCCGGAGAACGTCGTGATCATCGACACGACGCCGGATCGCCCGCGAGTCCTCGGCGAGGTCGACCTGTTCAGCGCCCAGGTGCTCGTCCACGAGCGGGCCATCTACATCCACGAGTCGATCCAGTACTACGTCGACCGTCTCGAGTGGCACGAACGCAAGGCGTACGTCCACCGGATCGACGTCGACCACTACACCTATGCCAACCGGGCGGTGACGCTCAAGCCGCTCGAGGTGTTCGCCGAGGCGCCGGCCACGGGCGGCCACCGCAAGCACGGCGAGGTGATGGTCGCCAGCCTCGTCACGCTGTTCAAGAAGCTCAAGTTCGTGACCGACGAGAACGTCGGCTGGGGGCCGATCGACCTGCCCGAGCTGGAGCTGCAGACGACCGCCTACTGGCTGACCGCCGACCGGGCGCGCGACCATTGGCGCCGCGACGAGCTCGATGTCGCGCTCCTCGGCGCCGGCCGTGCCATCCAGACCATCGCCTCGGTCCTGCTCATGGTCGATCCGCGCGACCTCGGGCTCGTGACCCAGGTCCGCTCCCCGCACGCCGAGGAGCCGACGATCTACCTGTACGAGGCGGTGCCCGGCGGGATCGGGCTGTCCGAGCGCCTGTGGCAACGCCACGACGAGCTGCTGGCCGGCGCGGCGGAGCTCATCGCCACGTGCGATTGCGACGCCGGCTGCCCATCGTGCACCGGACCGCGGCTCGAGCCGAACGTCGATGCCCGGCGCCTGGCGCTGCGCCTCCTCGCGGAGCTCGGTGCCGGCGTGCCGCTCGCCGCCGCCGGATGATCGACCCGCTCGTCGCGCCGGACACCCGGCTCGCCCGTCGGCTCGCCCGGTTCCGGGCGGCCAATCCGGGTCCGGGAACCCACGACGATCCCCTGCCCTACCGCCCCAGCCCGAGCCGGGAGCTGGCCCAGCGCCTGGCCGACGCCGTCGATGGCGAGGTGATCGACACGGACGGCGGCGTCCATGTCCGGGTCGAGCGCGACGCGGTCGACCTGCCGCTCGACCGTCGCCGGCTCGCGGCCCTGCCCGGCCAGCCGCCGGCGGACCGACCGCTCGTCTGCCTCGACAGCGAGACCACGGGGCTCGCGACGGCGGCCGGGACCGTCGCGTTCCTGATCGGCCTGGGCTGGTGGGCGGGCGACTCGGTTCCGGCAGGTCCAGCTGCTCCTGCCCGACCAGGGCGAGGAGGGGGTGCTGCTCGACGAGATCGGCCGGCACATCCCGCGCGACGCCTGGCTCGTGACCTACAACGGCCGTGGCTTCGACTGGCCGCTGCTGGTCACCCGATACCGGCTCGCCCGCCGGGCCGCACCGGCCCACGACGGCCACCTCGACCTGCTGCCGATCGTGCGCCGGCTGTTCCGTCACCGGATGGACGATGCCCGCCTCGGGACCGTCGAGCGGATGCTGCTCGGCGTCGTCCGGCACGACGATGTCGACGGCTGGGAGATCCCCGGTCGGTACCTCGGGTTCCTGCGCGGCGGCCCCGCCCAGCCGCTGGCGGCCGTCGTCCGCCACAACGACGAGGACGTCCGCTCGCTCGCCCGGCTGCTCGTCCATATCGAGCGCGGCCTCGGCGACCCGCTGGCACGTGCCCGGGCGCCCCGCGGCGACCTCGCCGGTCTCGCCCGTGCGCTCCGCCGCGAGCGGCGGTTCGAGGAGGCCGTCGACTGCCTCGATGCGGCGCTCGCGGCCGACCCGTCGGCAGACGCACGGCCGCCGGCGACGGCACCGACGACGCGGACCGCCATCGAGGAGCCGTGGTGGTCGCCCCGCCGCCGCGCCGACTTCGGCGGCCCGCCGCGACCACGGTCGACGAGCGCCGGCTGGGATCGCCGGCAGGCCTTCGGACGACCGTGGGACGAGGAGCGGATCGCCGTCGACCGTGCGCATCTCCTTCGCCGCCTGGGCCGCATCGCCGATGCGCTCGAGTCGTGGGACGCCCTGGCCTGCGGACCCGGCCGGACCGCCGTCGTCGCGGCGATCGAGGCGGCCAAGCTGCGGGAGCACCGGCTTGGCGACCGGGTCGGCGCCATCGCGTCCGTCGACCGAGGGCTCGCCCTCGCGACGCGGCGCCGCGCCATCGGCATGCCGGAGCCGGCGCTCGAGCTGGACCTTCACCATCGACGTCGGCGGCTCGCCGGCCGGCCGCCTCGGGCAGTGGCCTAGGTGTCGGCCTCCAGGGCGGCGCGGACGGGACCGGCGAGCACCTCGAGGGTCGGCCGGTCGAACGGCGCCGGCCAGTCGAACATGACTGCGGCCAGACCGGCGTCGCGATAGCGTCGCAGCGCATCGGTGACGGACTCGACCGTGCCCGCGAACGGGGAGCGTTCCGCCATCCGTTGGGCGGCATCGGGCGTCATCGCCTGCTGCAGGAGGACCTCGGTCAGCGCGTCCACCGCCGCTCCGCGCGTCGGCCGGATGCTCGGCGGCGGCAGGCCGGCCGTCCGCTCGATGGCCGCCGGATCGCGACCGACGGCGTGACAGTGCTCGTCGAGGATGGAGCTCCGTCGCGAGAACGCCTCGGGGTCGTCGCCGTCGGCATTCCAGATGTCGGCGTAGCGGGCCACGATCCGAAGCGTTCGCTTCTCGCCGCTCCCGCCGATCGCGATCGGCAGCCGCGCCTGGACCGGCGGCGGATCGTTCCGGGCCTCGACCGCGGAGAACCACGCGCCGTCGTGGGTGACGGTCGATCCGTCGAGCAGGCCGCGGGAGATCGCGGCGGCGTCCTCGAGCCGATCGAGCCGGCGCCCGATCGGCGGGAAGTCGAAGCCGAACGCCCGGTGCTCGGGCTCGAACCAGCCCGCCCCGAGACCCAGGACCGCCCGGCCATCCGTCGCGTGGTCGAGGGCCGTCGCCATCTTGACCAGCAGGCCCGGGTTGCGATAGCCGGCGCCCGACACGAGGCAGCCCATCCGCGCCTGCCGGGTGATCCCCGCCCAGCCGAACAGCACCGACCAGCCCTCGATGACCGAACCATCGGCCACCGCCTCGCCGGCGGCCTGCGGCATGAAGTGGTCGTTGCTCCACAGCTCGTCGAAGCCGAGCTCGTCGATGTCGTGGCCCATCGCCATCAGCTCGGGCCAGGCCACCTGCTGGCTCCATACCTGGAACCCGAGGCGCAACCGCCCGCCGGCCATCGCTACGCCCCCGACACGGTCTCGACCCGGCCGCGCTCGGCCGAGCGCTCGGCCGCCTGCAGGATCCGTAGGCCCTGCACCGAGTCCGCCGGGTCGACGGGCAGCGGGCCGCCGTCACGCACCGCGTCGCGGAACAGCTCGTAGAAGCGACGGTACTCACCGCGGGCGGTCGGGATCGGCGTGACCGACCCGTCGGCGGAGTACAGCGTGCCCCATCGCTCGGGCGGGTCGTCGCCGAACCCCGGATCGCTCGGGCGCAACCCGTCGAGGAGTTGTGCCTCCTGTGGATCGAGCGAGTCCTTGACGAACTCGCCGCCCAGGCCACGGACCCGGAGGCGCGGGCCGGTGCGCGTCGCGATCAGCGACGTCCATATGCGTGACCGCACGCCGGTCGCGTGGTCCAGCGCGACGAAGGCCGAGTCCTCGACGAGCGAACCGGGACGGCGCCGGTCGATCTGTGCGAACACGCGCTCGACCGGGCCGAACAGCTGAAGGCTCTGGTCGACGAGGTGGGCGCCCAGGTCGCGGTGCGGACCGCCGGCCTCCTCGGCCGTCTCACGCCATTCGTCACCGGTCGTGGCCCACCGCTCGAAGCGGGCCTCGAGGCTGTCGACGGCCCCCAGCGCGCCGTCGGCGAGCAGCGACCTGACCGTCAGGTAGTCGCCATCCCAGCGCCGGTTCTGGTAGGCCGACAGGACGCGGCCCGCTCGGGCGGCCGCCTCGATCAGCGACTCGGCCTCCGCCACGTCCATCGCGATCGGCTTGTCGACGACCACGTGGCGGCCGGCCTCGAGCGCGCGGCGGCCGATCGGTACGTGCGCGCGGTTCGGGGCGGCCACCACGACCACCTCCACGTCCGGTCGCGCGAGCAGCGCGTCGAGCGAGTCGACGATCGTCGCCGCCGGGTGCTCCGCCGACGCCTGCGCCCGGCGATCGACGTGGGTCGTCGCGATCGCCGCCAGGTCGAGCCCGTCCACGGCCGCGATGAACGGCGCATGGAATGACCGGCCGGCGAGACCGTACCCGACGATGCCGACGCCGATCCCGCGCTGCGAGGCCATCCCTCGTGTCAGCCGGCGAGGTAGGGGCGAGCGACCTCGCAGAATCGCTCGGCGCACCGCCGGGCCGCGGCGTCGTCGTCGGTCATCCGCAGCCCGAATGGCGCGAGGTTCGCGTCGAACACGCCGATGCCGATGCTCATCGAGCGGGCCAGCAGCGCGTCGGTCGCCGGCAGCATCCCGCGCCGGTAGTCGGCGCCGGCGCCGGCGTGGCACTCGCAGTCGAACGGACAGCCTCGGCCCGTGACCGTGCGTCGCTCGAGGAGGTGCTCCATGTTCGCGTACACGTGCCAGCCGGACGCCGACAGCGGGATCGCCCCGAGGGCCTCGGTGACCGCCGTCGCGACCTCCGGCGAGGGGAACGTCACGACCAGGTGGGTCGCCAGGTCGCCCTCCGGGTCGACGATGGTCCGGAACTCGAGCCCGGGCAGGTCGGCGATCGTCGACTTGACGATCCGCTTGTTGGCGCGCAGGTGGTCGCGGATCAGGTCGAGCTTGCGGACCTGGGCGAGCAGCACCGCCCCCGACAGCTCGGTCATCCGGAAGTTCAGTCCGAGGAACGGCCGCTCGGCGTACTTCGACCCGCTCCGGTTCGGCGCGTGGCCCTGGTCGTGGATCGCGAACAGCCGGGTGTAGACCTCCTCGTCGTCGGTGACGACCATGCCGCCGTCGCCACACGTGATGGTCTTGTACTCGTTGAAGCTGAAGACGCCGGTGTTGCCGATGCCGCCGACGCCCTGGCCCTGGTAGGACGCTCCGAACGCCTGGGCGCAGTCCTCGATGAGGAAGATCCCGTGCCGGTCGGCGATGTCCCGCAGCTCATCGAGCCGCGCCGGCGCCCCGAGCATGTGGACGGCGATGATCGCCCGCGTGCGCGGCGTGATGCGCGCCTCGACGTCGGCCGGGTCGAGGTTGAACGAGTCGTCGACCTCGGCGAGGACCGGCAGCGCGCGGGCATAGACGATGGCCGAGATCGAGGCCACGTACGTGAACCCGGGGACGATCACCTCGTCGCCCGGACCGATCCCGAGCGCCATCAGCGAGAGCCACAGGCCGCTCGACCCGCCACCGTGGACCCCGAGGGCGTAGCGGACGCCGGCCAGCGCCGCGATCTCCCGCTCCACCTGCAGGACCTTGCCCCCGAATCGCGGATCGTCCTCGCTGCCGTAGCGGCTGAGGGATCGGTTGGTGAGGACCTGCATGACCTCGGCGATCTCTTCCTCGCCGATCAGCTCTACGCCTGGTCCGGGCATGCCGGCCTCCCTCTGCCAGTCGGCAGTGCAACCGATTGCACGGCACCGTACCAGCACGATAATCTGACCGTCAACAGTCGATCCGGCGCATGGAGGGTCGCGGTCCGTGAACGATCTCCTGGAACGAGTGGCGGGCGCGCCGATCACGTGGGGCGTGGACGGTTCGCCCGGTTGGGGCTTCCTGATGGACCGCGACCGCGTGCTGCGCGAGATGGTCGAGAGCGGGCTGTCGGCCACCGAGCTCGGCCCCGACGGCTATCTGCCGACCGACCCGTCCGAGCTCGGGGACTACCTGGCCGGCTTCGACCTGAGCATCGTCGGCGGGTTCGTGCCGGCCCTGCTCTATCGACCCGACCGGATCGACGCCGAGCTCGAGTACGTCGGGCGGGCCGCGCGCCAGCTGGCGTCGACCGGATCGCAGGTGCTCGTCCTCGGGCCCTCGTCGCACCACCCCGGGTACGACACCTCGGTGGACATGACCGATGACGAGTGGACCGCGTTCCTCGCCAACCTGCGCCGGCTCGAGGACGTCGTCGGCGACACCGGTATGCGGACGGCGCTCCACCCCCACTGGGGGATGGCCATCGAGACGGGCCGGCACATCGACCGGCTCCTGGACGCCTCGACCGTCGGGCTCTGCCTCGACACGGGCCATGCCTATCTCGGCGGCGCGGATCCGGTGGCCGTCGCCCGGGCCGCCGGCGAGCGCGTCCTCCACGTCCATCTCAAGGACGTCGACCCGGCGGCTTCCGATCGTGTTCGCAGCGGCGACGTCCCGTTCCGACAGGCCGTGATCGACGGCCTGTTCGTGCCCCTCGGCGAGGGCGCCGTCGACATCGCCGGGGTCATCGAGGCGCTCGAGGCGGGCGGCTATCGCGGCTGGTACGTCCTCGAGCAGGACGTCTCGCTGCGGTCCGAACCGGCGCCCGGCAGCGGCCCCAAGGCCGACGCGGTCGACAGCGTCGCGTACCTGCGCGGTCTGGTCGGCGCGAACGCGTGAGCGACGAGCGGGCGATCGAGCGACCGGCGACCCGCGTCTCCGAGGTGCGCGCGCAGCTCGGGGAGTGCCCGCTGTGGAGCCCGGCCGAGGGGCGCCTCTACTGGATCGACATCGACGGCCGGGCGGTCCATCGCCACGACCCGGCGACCGGCACCGACGAGACCCGGAGCGCACCGGGACGGCCCGGTTCGCTGGCGCTGACGGCCGACCCGGGTCGGCTGCTGGTGGCCATGGAGGGACGCGTCGCCTTCCTCGACTTCGAGGCCGGCGAGTGGCGCGACTGGGTCGTCCTCGAGCCCGAGGACCAGGGCAACCGCTTCAACGACGGTCGCTGCGACCCGGCGGGCCGGTTCTGGGTCGGCTCGATGTTCGTGGACACGTCCGCCCGCCGGGCCAGCGGCATCCTCCACCGCGTCGCCGCCGACGGGACCGCGACCCAGGTCCGGACCGGGATCGGCGTCCCGAACGGGCTCGGGTTCGCCCCGGACGGGCGGACGATGTACTTCGCCGACACGCATCGCGACCTGGTGTGGGCCTACGACTTCGACATCGACACCGGCGACGCCACGCGCGAGCGCGTCTTCCTCGACTTCGCGCAGCTCCCCGGCCGACCGGACGGGGCCGCCGTCGACGAGGCGGGCTGCTACTGGATCGCCTGCGTCTACGGCTCGGCCGTGCTGCGCGTCACGCCCGACGGCATCGTCGACCGTCGGATCCCGGTGCCGGTGACGAAGCCCACGATGCCGGCCTTCGGTGGCACCGACCTCTCGACCCTGTTCGTCACGACGATCGGCGGCGGCGGGTCGCACGCCGTCGACCCGTCGCAGCCCGACGCCGGCGCCCTGTTCGCGGTCGACGTCGGCGTCCGCGGCCTGCCCGAGCCGATGTTCTCCGGCGGCCCGCCGGCCTTGACGCCATGACCGGCGCCGCCCTCCCGTCCATCTGGTTCGAGCGACCGGTCCTGCCCGAGCTCGCGGGCGAGGTTGCCGCGGGCTGCTCGATCCTGGGACCGGGTCGCGAGGATGACCGCTACGCCGGCATCGAGACCGCGCTCGCGGCGGTGGTGGGCGCCGCGCCGTACGACGACGCCGTCATGGCCCGCGCGCCCGGCCTGCTGGTGATCGCCCGGACCGGCATCGGCTACGACGCGGTCGACGTCGACGCCGCCACCCGGGCCGGCATCGCCGTCACCAACACGCCCGACGGTCCGACGACGTCGACCGCCGAGCACGCCGTGATGCTGATGCTCATGGCCGCCAAGCAGGTGAAGCCGGCCGAGGCTGCGCTGCGTGACGGCACCTCGGCGACGTACTACGCCCGCCACGCCGGGATGGAGCTCGAGGGCAAGGTGCTCGGGCTGGTCGGCTTCGGGCGTATCGCCCGGCGCGTCGCCCGGATCGCCGAGGGGTTCGGGATGCGGATCGCGGCGTTCGACCCGTACCTCTCGGCGGACGCGGTGCCGTCCGGCGTCGACCGCGCCGAGACGCTCGAGGAGCTATTGGGCGCCGCCGACGTCGTGTCGGTGCACATCCCGCTGACCGCCACGTCGCGCGGCATGTTCGGGGCCGACCAGTTTGCCGCCATGCGGCCGGGTGCCGTGTTCGTCAACACCGCCCGCGGCGCCCTCGTCGACAACGACGCGCTGCTCGGCGCGCTCGAGCGCGGCAGGCTCGCCGGGGCGGGTCTCGACGTCACCGCCCCCGAGCCGCTCCCGCCCGACCATCCGCTGCTGCTCCGCGACGACGTGGTGGTCACGCCGCATGTCGCGTCGGCCACGGTCGACGGCAAGGCCCGCATCTTCCGGGCGGCATTCCGGCAGGCCGTCGACGTCGTGGCCGGCCGCCGGCCCGAGCATCTGGTCAATCCCGAGGTCTGGGACCGTGTCGTCGCGCGAACGTACACAGGAGTCGCCAAGTGACGGAGATCGGGATCGGCGTCATCGGCTTCGGCTGGATGGGGCAGGCGCACACGCGGGCCTACCGGGACATCCCGGTGTACTACCCGGAGTCCGGTATCCGGCCGCGCCTCGTCGCGGTCGCCGACAACGTCCCCGCGCGGCTCGATCTTGCGCGGGACAACTTCGGGTTCGAGACCGGCCTGCTCGACTGGCGCGAGCTGATCGCCCGCGACGACGTCGACGTCGTCGACATCACGGCCCCGAACGCCTTGCACCAGGAGCTCGTCGAGGCCGCCGCCGCCGCAGGCAAGCACATCGCCTGCGAGAAACCCGTCGGGATCTCCCCGGAGGCGACCGCGGCGATCGAGGCGGCCGCCCGCGCCGCCGGGGTCATCACGAGCTGCGGCTACAACTATCGCTGGGCGCCCCTCGTCCAGTACACGCATCAGCTCATCGCCGACGGCCGGCTCGGGGACCTCACCCACTATCGCGGCCGGTTCTTCTCGATGTACGGGCGCGACCGGCTCGGCCTGCTGTCGTGGCGCTTCCTGCAGGAGGAGGCGGGCTACGGCGCCCTGAGCGACATCATGTCGCACGCCATCGACATGGCCCAGTTCCTGTGCGGGCCGATCCGGCGCGTCGTCGCGACGAAGGAGACGTTCGTCCGGGACCGGCCCCTGCCCGTGCCCGGTCATGGCACCCACTACGACCGCGGCAAGCCCGGCGACCCGACCGGCGCGGTCACGAACGAGGACTACGTCGGGGCGCTCGTCGAGTTCGACAACGGCGTGCGCGGCACGCTCGAGGCCGACCGCTCGATCTTCGGGCCGCAGAGCTCGATGGCGTTCGAGCTCAACGGGTCGAAGGGCGCCGCATCGTGGGACCACGAACGGCTCAACCAGCTCCGTCTCTACCTGCCCGAGGAGCAGCCGACCGACGGCTTCATCGAGGTCCTCGCCGGTGACGCGTTCCCGAACCAGGGCAACATCGTGCCGGGTGGCGGGAACTCGCTCGGCTACGAGGACCTCAAGCTCATCGAGGCGCTCGAGTTCCTCCGGTCGGTGACCGCGGGGCGGCCGCACAGCCCGAGCTTCACCGACGCGCTCGCCAACGCGTCCGTCGCCGCCGCGATGGCCCGCTCGTGGGCATCCGAGCGGTGGGAGGATGTCATCAGCCTCAAGATCGACTGACCGGGGACGACGATGCTGGAGAACCGGACCAAGGCGAAGCTGGCCGCGGGCGAGGCCGCGTTCGGCTGTTTCGTACGGACCGCCGAGCCACAGCTGATCGAGTACGTCGGCCTGCTCGGGTGGGACTTCCTCGTCTTCGATGCCGAGCACGGCACCCTCCAACCGCGCGAGGTCGAGGACCTGTGCCGGGCGGTCGAGCCGCGCGGCGTGACGCCGATGGTGCGGGTGACGACCAACGACGCGCCGACGATCCTGCGCTACCTCGACACGGGCGCCCACGGGGTCCATGTCCCGTGGGTCAACAGCGCGGCCGAGGCGGAGCGCGCGGTCCGCTCGGTCAAGTACACGCCGCGAGGCGTCCGCGGCCTGGCCGGCAGTCGGGCGTCGGAGTGGGGCCTGCGCGAGCCGATCGGCGCGTATGTCGAGCGGGCCAACCACGAGACGCTGGTCGTCATCCAGGTCGAGACCCAGGCCGCGATCGACGCGATCGACGACTACCTGGCGATCGACGGGATCGACGTGCTGTTCCTCGGCCCGACCGACCTGTCGCAGTCGCTGGGCCATCCCGGCGACCTCGGCCATCCCGACGTGCTGGCCGCCATGGACCGTGTCGCGGACGCCGTCATCGGCACCGGGGTCACCCTCGGGATCTACGCTGGCTCGGTCGACATGACCAAGCAATGGCTCGACCGTGGCGCCCGCTACTTCACGACGTCGCTCGAACCGTTCCTCCGGGACGGGATGACCGCCCATCTCCAGCAGGTGCGAGGCTGACGACCGCCATGGACACGATCCGACTCACCACCGCCCAGGCCATCGTCCGGTGGCTGCTCGCCCAGCGCACCGTGATCGACGGCCAGGAACTGCCGGTCTTCGCCGGCGTCTTCGGGATCTTCGGCCACGGCAACGTGACGTCGCTGGCCGAGGCGCTCGAGCCCGTGCAGGACCGGCTGCCGACGTGGCGCGGCCACAACGAGCAGTCGATGGCGCTCGCGGCCATCGCCTACGCCAAGGCGATGCGCGGCCGCCGGATCATGATCGCGACCTCGTCGATCGGCCCGGGCTCGACGAACATGGTCACCGCGGCGGCCGTCGCGCACGCCAATCGGCTGCCGGTCCTGCTGATCTCGGGCGACACGTTCCAGCACCGGATCGTCGACCCGGTCCTCCAGCAGGTCGAGCACTTCGGCGACCCGACGATCACCGTGACCGACACGTTCAAGCCGGTCAGCCGCTACTGGGACCGGATCACCAAGCCGGCCCAGGTCGTCCGCTCGCTGCCGCAGGCGCTGGCGGTGATGCTGGATCCGGCGACCCGCGGACCGGCGTTCCTCGGGCTCCCGCAGGATGTCCAGGCCGAGGCGTACGACTTCCCCGCCCGCTTCTTCGAGCCGGTCACGCACTACATCCGCCGGCCGGGCCCGGACTCGCGCGACGTCGAGGCGGCGGCCGCACGGATCGGGCGGGCGCGACGGCCGTTGCTCATCGCCGGCGGCGGCGTCCACTACTCGGGCGCGGTCGACACCGTGCGGACCTTTGCCGAGCGCCACGGCATCCCGGTCGTCGAGACGGTCGCGGGCAAGTCGACCCTCACCCACGACCACCCGAACTACGCAGGCCCGATCGGCGTGACCGGCTCGCGCGCCGCCAACGCCGTCGCCGAGCAGGCCGACGTCGTCATCGCGGTCGGGACCCGGCTGCAGGACTTCACGACCGGGTCGTGGTCGGTGTTCCGCGACCCGGACGTCTCGTTCGTGGCCATCAACACCGCGTCGTGGGACGCCCACAAGCAGGGCGCCCAGCCCGTCGTCGGCGACGCGCGGGTCGCGCTCGAGGCCATCGACGCGGCCCTCGGGGCGTACGCAGCGCCGCCGGAGTGGCTGGCGACCGCCGACGAGCGGATCGCCGAGTGGCACGCCTATCTCGACTCGTGGTCGGGTCGGCAGCACGACGGGCCGCCCGCCTACGCCGAGGTCATCCAGGCGATCAACGCGGTCGCCGAGCCCGACGACTACATCCTGTCGGCCGCGGGCGGCCTGCCCGGCGAGCTGAGCATGGGCTGGCGGTCGAAGTCGGTCGGTTCGTTCGATTCCGAGTACGGCTACTCGACGATGGGCTACGAGATCGCCGGCGCGTGGGGCGCGCGGCTGGCCCGGCCCACCGGCGACGTCATCGCATGGGTCGGCGACGGGTCGTACCTGATGATGAACTCCGACATCTACTCGACCGTGATGACCGGCCAGAAGGTCATCTTCATGGTCTGCGACAACGGTGGCTTCGCGGTCATCAACCGGCTGCAGGTCAACACCGGCGGGGCCGAGTTCAACAACCTCCTCTCGTCGAGCCGCCACGAGCGGATGGTCCCCGTGGACTTCGTCAAGCACGCCGAGTCGATGGGCGCCATCGCCGAACGGGTCGAGGGCGTCGAGGACCTGCCGGCCGCGTTCGCCCGGGCCAAGGCGGCCGACCGGTCGTACGTCATCGTCGTGCCGGTCGACCAGTACACCTGGACCGAGGGCGGGGCGTGGTGGGAGGTCGGCGTGCCCGAGGTCAGCGAGCGGCCGGCGGTCCAGGCGGCGCGCGAGGCGTGGGAGACCGACAAGCGCCACCAGCGCGTCGGCGTCTGACGCATGGCCGACTTCGACGGGCGGGTGGTCGTCGTGACGGCCGGCGCCTCGTTCCTCGGAGAGGCGATCGCCGCCGACCTCGTCGAGGGCGAGGCGCACGTCGTCCTGGCCGACCGCGACGCCGACCACGGGGCGGAGGTGGCGACCCGGCTCGGCGAACGGGCGTCATTCGTCATGACGGACGTCACGAGCGACGACGACCTCGACCGGCTGATCGGCGCCGCGCTCGAGCGTCACGGACGCCTCGACGGCGTCGTCGGCGCGACCGCCAACTTCGAGGACGAGCGGATGGCCAGCGACCGAGCGCTGTGGAACCGGGTCCTGGACACGAACGTGGCCTCGGCCGCCATGCTGACCGTGAAGGCCGCCGCGGTGATGTCGCCGGGCGGCGCGATCGTCCACGTCGCGTCGGTGAGCGGTCATGTGTCGCAGCCGCTGCGGGTCGTCTACAACGCGTCCAAGGCCGCCCTCCTGATGCTCGTCAAGAGCTCCGCGCACCACCTCGCCCCGCAGCGCATCCGCGTCAACGCCGTGTCGCCGGGCTGGATGTGGAGCCGCAACATCGAGCGACGCTACGGCACCCGCGAGCGCGCCGACGCGCTGGCCGCGGAGTTCCAGGCGCTCGGCCGGATGGCCGATCCGGCCGAGGTCGCCCACGCCGTCACGTTCCTGCTGTCCGAGCGGGCGTCGTTCATCACCGGCGCCGAGCTGCTCGTCGACGGCGGCTACTCGACGATGGGCCCCGAGGCGCTGGGCCAGCCCTTCGAGAAGGTCCGGACGATCGTCTAGCCGGGTCGACTCAGCGCCGCGACCGGTCGCGGGTGAGGTCGTCGAGCGTCGCGCGGCTGGCCGCGAGCCGGCCGGCCAGGCGGGCTCGCTCTGCCGCCGAGCGAACCGTTGCGACAGTCTCGATCCACGTCCGTGCCCCGTCGATGATCGTGCCGATCGCGGCCGCGTCCTCGGCCGAGAAGGCGGGGCGGTCCGGGACGTCCAGGTAGACCGGCGAGCTGTGCGCACCCATCGCCGTGGCGAACGCCGAGTGGATCTGCTCGCGACTGGCGACACGGGCGGCCAGCCAGCCGCTCGATCCAACGGTGACCCGCTCCGACAGCGTCAGCCGGTCGGTGCCGTCGGCGGTCGCCGAGGCCACGACGGTGCCGTCGTGGACGAGCTCGAGACCGGCGATGACCGGCTGCGCGGCCGACGCTTCCGCCACGACCTCGACCGTCCCCCCGTCGCGACCGAGCGGGACGGTCTCGCCCGGCCCGTAGCCCTCGACCCGCAGGTCGACGAACGCGCCGGACGACACGAACGTCCGACCCGCCCGGACGGCGTCCGCCCAGCCAGCGAACGAGAGCGGGACGTCGGGGGCGAGGCGCGCGTAGGTCCGGATCGCCCCGAGCGGGACCTCGGACGACATCTTGTCGGTGCCGCCGACGACAGGGAGCCGGAACCCGCAGTTCAGGTAGCGGTACCACTCGCGGATGGACGGACCGTCGGCGCCGGGCGCGAGCGCCTGCAGCTCGATCGCGTCGATGCGGCCCGAGACGATGTCCGCAGCGATCTCCGCGTACGGCAGCGGGAAGTGCACCGCGACCGCCAGACCGTCCTGCGCCCGCGTGGCGTCTGCCCAGTCGCTGATCAGCCATTCGAGCGGGTCGCCCATGCGCGCCTCGGGCGGCCCGGCGCTGGCCATCGGCAGCACCGCCTCCGACGCCCCGAGCAGCCCGATGTGCCCAAGCATGTTCTGACGATTCTCACTGCCCATCACGACGATGTGGTCGCCGGCGCGGTCGGCGACGACCGCGACGGGGAGGTCGCTGACGCTCGTGTGGTGGTCGCCCCACTGGGTGGCGAGGAGATTGACGATCGCCACGCCCTCGGCCTGCGCCTGGAGCAGGGCCGCCGTCGGCGAGATGAAGTGGACGTGGCAGTCGACCGCGATCCAGCCGTCGCCGGCCGGCCCGGTGGCGGGCTCCAGCGGGAGGACGAGCGGAGCCCGCCCGCCGTCGACGGCGACGGTCCGACGCAGCGGTCGATGACCGAAGCCACGGATGACCTCGACCTCGACATCGCCGACCGGCAGGCTGATCGGGAACCGGCCCGGGACGTAGGCGTACGCCGACCCGCCGAGGACGACGTCGGCGCCGGCGTCCTCGTTGAGACCCGGGTTGACCTCGTCACGGTGACCAAGCGGCGGGAGGTAGCGACCGTCGGGTGCCACGAACCGCACGCGCGCCGGGACGGGATCGCCGGTCCGCCCGTCGACCACCTCGACCTCGACCCGGTGCGTCGGGGTCGGGAGCGACTCGATCGTCACGCTCCCGAAGCGGCGTCGTTCCCCCTCGGGCGGCAGGTCGGCCACCGGGACGACCTCGTCACCGATGCCCAGTGTCGCGTCCGGGGTCGTGGCCAGGTCGATCAGCGTCGATGACGGGCCCTCGGGATGCTCGAGCGGTGTCCCCCATCCCACGACAGGTCCGGCCGGGCGGCGATCGACCATGAGCGGCGGCGTCGCGGGACGCGCGCGGAAGATCTGCCCGAGGTCGACCGACATCGACGCACCCGCGGCGTCGTCGACGCGCAGGGTCCGCCGCGGCTCGATGGCCAGCGGCGAGGCGATCCCGCGGAACGCCGTGATCGCAGCGACGACGACCGCGCCGCCGGCGTCGATCGGGGCCAGCGGCTGCAGGCGCATGCGCGTGAGCTCGGCCGGGCCGTCGGGGACCGCGATCACGTGCAGCCACAGCGCGATGTCCCCGGTCGGACTGGGGACCGAATCCGACACCCCGGTCTGGCCTGGACCCCAGCTGCCCGGCAGGATCCCGAGCAGGCCGGCGTCGCCTGGCGGCGCGTACCCGGCAGCTGGCAGGACCGGATGCGGTCCACGCCAGTCCAGCGGCGTGTCGACGAGATGCGGCACGGCGGCGAACGCGCCCTGGCCCCAGCCGACGATCCCGTCGTTGATCTCGAACCGGCGGCGCACATCACGGTCCACGACCGCCCCGGAGGCCGTCTCGAGGACGTACCGCGCGAGCGGCTGGCCCACCGGCGTGACCCAGCCGACCGGCAGGTCGGCGGGACGACCCTCGACCGGGTCCCGCCACGTGTCGCAGAAATGCGCGACGACGACGTGGCTCGCCGGTCCGGCCGGCCGGAGGTCCACCTCGACGTCGGTATCGAGCAGCAGCCAGAGCCGGGTATCGGACGCCTCGGCGAACAGGAACGGCAGGCCTCGGAAGACCGACGATCCGGCGGGCAGCCGCTCCAGCGGATCGGAGTACGCCGGGTGCAGCACGGCGGCGAGATCGGCGTCGGTCGCGGTGCACAGATCGCGCAGGTCGAGGGGCGTTGCGAGGGTCGTCGCGGAGGCCCGCGTCATCGGTGCGGGACCACGGTTCGCACGGCTGACCCTGCCACGCTCGCGTCCCTCCGTTGACCCTGCTGCGACGGTATGCTAGCGTCCGCGCAACCGATTGCACAAGCCACCGGATGCATCGCCGAGCGGAGGGGCACCGGGTCTGTGGTTGAGCGTGCGGCCCGTCGGTGCAAGGCCACGGGCGCGATGGGATGCCGTGTCGCCGTGCTCCGAGTGATCGATCGGCACGATGCGTCGCCCACCTGAACGAAGAGTCGTCCTCGCCGATGTCGCCCGGGTCGCGGGCACGTCCGAGGCGACCGCATCGCGCGCCCTCAAGGACGACCCACGGATCGGCGAGGTCACACGGGCAGCGGTCCGATCGGCTGCCGACAGGCTCGGCTACGTGCCCAACGCCGCGGCTCGCAGCCTGCGTGCCCAGCGGACCCACATCCTCGGGCTCCTGCTCGATGACCTGGCCGACCCGGTCCACGGCAAGATGGCGGCCGGGTTCGAGGAGGCGGCCGCGAGCCGTGGATTCGCGGTGTTCATGATGACCGGCCTCCACGATGCCGAACGGGAGCAACGGGCGCTGACCGCCTTCGTCGAGCACCGCGCGGACGGCATCGCGCTGGCCTCGTGCGTCATGGATCCGTCCGAGGTCCACGCCCGCGTCCCGGCCGATCGCGTCGTGTTCGTCCAGCCCGACTACCCAGCCCTCGCGGATGGGCGCGAGCCGCCGACGCGGGGCGTCCTGCGCACCGACGATGCCGGCGGTGTCGCCGCTACGGTCCGCCACGTGGTCGAGCGAGGGTACCGGCGGATCGCCTATGTCGGACCCGGTAGCGGCGCGTCGGACACGCTCCGCCGGGCGACCGCATCGTCGACCCTCGAGGGCCTGTCGCTCGGCCCGATGCGCTTCATCGACTCCGGCGTCGATGGCTGGCGCGATCCGTCCGCGACGGCACGCGAGATCGCGGACGACCTGCCCGAGGTGGTGATGTGCTACGACGACAAGCTGGCGCTCGCCCTGCTTGCCGCCCTGCGCGCGCTCGACCTCGAGGTGCCCGACGACCTCGCCCTGGTCGGCTTCGATGGGATACCCGCCGCCCACCAGTCGCGACCGCGACTGACCACGGTCGATGTCCCGTCGGTCGAGGTCGGACGTCGCGCCGTGGAGATGTTGACGGCGACCGCGCGTGATGGGCGCCTGCCGGCGTCTGAGGTCATGCCGGTCGAGTTCGTGATCGGCGAGAGCACGCCGCGCCGGGCCTCCCGTGCCCGACGGCAGGTCGCACCGGTCGCGGCCGGCGCCCGTCGTGGGCTGGCGTCATGACCGGGACCGGTGCGGCTCCCGCGATCGAGCTCGTGGACGTGACGAAGCGGTACGGCGACGCGCTCGCCCTGGACGGCATATCGCTACGCATCGAGTCGGGTGAATTCTTCTGCCTCCTGGGCCCGTCGGGCTGTGGCAAGACGACGACCCTGAACCTGATCGGCGGCTTCGTGCCGCTGACTTCCGGGGAGCTGCGCATCGAGGGTCGTCGCGTCAACGACCTGCCACCGCACCGGCGCAACGTCAATACCGTCTTCCAGAACTACGCGCTCTTCCCGCACATGTCGGTCGCCGACAACGTCGCCTTCGGCCTCCGGATGGAGGGGCTCGCGAAGAGTGAGGTCTCCGGACGGGTCGCCGAGTATCTCGAGCTCGTCGGCCTCAGCGAATACAATGACCGCTATCCGACACAACTCTCCGGCGGCCAAGCGCAGCGCGTCGCCCTCGCCCGCGCGCTCGCCAAGCGTCCGGCTGTACTGCTCCTCGACGAACCGCTCGGTGCGCTCGACCTCAAGCTCCGCAAGCAGATGCAGGTCGAGCTCTCACGCATCCATCGACAGGTCGGAACGACATTCGTCTTCGTCACCCACGACCAGGAAGAGGCGCTCTCGATGGCGACCCGGATCGCGGTCATGTCGGGCGGCGAGGTCCGCCAGGTCGGGCCCCCTCGTGAGATCTACCAGCGACCCGTCGACCGGTTCGTCGCCGACTTCATCGGCGAGTCGAACTTCCTCGACGGACAGCTGACGACGAACGGGACCGGTCAGGCGTTCCAGCTGCGGGATGGAACGGTCGTCCCGGCCCCGACGGTCGGTGCCGAAGCTAGGGACCGGGTCGCCCTGATGATCCGGCCCGAGTCGGTCGGTGTCGGTCGCGAAGCGCCGATGGGTTCGTCGCGCGCAGCCGTGATGGCCGGCCGGGCGACGAACGTCGCGTTCATGGGCAATCACACGAGGATCACGGTCGAGACCGGAGCCGGGACGTTCGTTGCGCTTCGGTTCCACATGGAGTCGGATGAGCACGCTGGTGAGGAGGAGCTGTTGGATCGAGAGGTACGCGTCTGGTGGGATCCGCATGAGTCGACGGTCGTCACTGCGGGCGATGACCTCGGATCGATCGAAGGACCCGCGGAGTAGGAGCTGATCCATGACTGACATCGACACCCGCCTGTCGCGAAGGCGGTTCCTGCAGGGCACGGCGGCGGTCGGCGCGACGGTGTCGCTCGGCGGCTTCACGGCGGCCTGCAACGTCATCGGGCAGGGCCAGCAGGGTGGCACGTTCAACTTCATGACTTGGGGCGACCATTACATCGACACCCAGCTCAAGGCGATCGAGGCATCGGACAACATCACCGCGAACATCAGCGAGCTGTCCGGCAATGCCGAAGGATTCGCCAAGCTCAAAGAGGTCAAGGGCCAGCTCGACATGGTCTCGGCGGACGCCCTCTGGCTACCCGACGCCTACCACAAGGAAGGGCTCATCGAGCCTTTCGACATCAATTCCCTCAATGTCTCCAAGGAACTCTATCCGTTCGCGAGGGAGTTCCCCATCTGGACGACCCCAGAGGGCTACCTCGGGTATCCGTTCGGTTGGTCGCCGATCAGCATCTACTACGATCCCGCGAACGTGACCGGGAACCCGGACTCGTGGGAGGTGCTCCTCGATCCCAAATATGAGAAGAAGGTCGTCGTCGAGAAGCAGCCCGAGGAGGTCGTCGCTTTCATGGCCAGGGCCGCGGGCTTCGACAAGCCATACGACCTGACCACCGAGCAGCTCGGCACGGTCAAGACGTACCTCGAGCGGCTCAAGCCCAACATCCTGAAGTTCGCCCAACAGGCGACGGACACTGTTGCCGCGTTGACCAGCGGAGAGGCCTGGCTGTCCACCGGCAACATCGGCAACGAAGACCGGGTCAAGGACGCCGGCGGCCCAGAGATCAAGGGCTTCGTCCCCAAGGAGGGGACGGTCGCCTGGCAGGACTCCGAGATGATCGTCAAAGGCGGCGCCAACACGACGCTGCTCTTCCCGTACCTTGAGAAGTCCCAGGTGGCCGCGAACATCGCCGAGAACTTCATCACCCACGGCAGGCCGCTGTTCAACGAACAGGCCTACAAGATCCTTGTCGACCAGGGGCACAAGGATCGCGCCGATCGGTATCACTACAACGAGGCGGAGGCGATCCTCGGGGCTTCCGTCCTGAAGGGTCCCGGCTCGTCGACGGCGGCGTCGATCGAACTCTTCAACGAGGTCTTCGGAGCCTAGGTCCCGAAGGGCTTCGGTTAGTCGCGAGCGATGGCGACCGAGATCGTCGGCGGGGCCGAGATGGCCCCGCCGACCGCGCTCGGCGACGGCCGGGCCGCCAGACTACGCAGGCTCGCTCCGTTCCTGCCGGCTGGGTTGATCCTGGTCGGCCTGTTCTTCGCGCCGCTCGCGTTGATGCTCGTCTTCTCCTTCTGGCACACGGACGAGAGCCTGAATATCGCGACCACCTGGAGCCTCGACAACTACGCCAACTTCTTCTACAACCCGGCCTACGTCAGGACGCTGGCGAAGACCATGATCATGGGTGCGGGGGTCACGTTCGCCAGCCTGGTGGCTGCCCTCGCCGTGGCCTACTTCCTTGCCCGCTACGTCTCGCGCCGGTGGGCCCGGGTGGCCCTGCTCGCCATCATCGTCCCGTTCTGGACGAGCTATCTGCTGCGCGTCTACTCGTGGCAGGCGATCCTCGGCGAGAAGGGCGCGCTCAACCAGTTGCTGATGTCTCTCGGGCTCATCTCGGAACCGTCGCTGCTCTTCGTCTATAACGACGTGGGCACGTTCATCGTCCTCGTCTATCTCTACGTTCCGTTCGCGGCGCTGGTCCTGTATGCATCGCTCGAGCGTTTCGACTTCACTCAACTGACGGCCGCCCAGGACCTGGGGGCCCGTCCTCTCGCGGCCTTCCGGCACGTCCTCCTGCCGCAGATCCGGCCGGGGCTGATCACCGCATGCATCTTCGTCTTCATCCCGATCCTCGGCGAGTTCCTGACGCCGTCGATGGTCGGCGGAGCCCAGGGCCTCTTGATCGCCAACCTCATCACCAACTTCTTCGGGAACGCCCTCATCCCCGAGGGCGCCGCCCTCAGTTTCATGATCGCGGCGATCGTCTTGTTGCTCCTGATCGTCTTCCGCAAGTACCTTCGAGTCGAGGACGTCTACGCTCGTGGCTAGCGGAGTCGATCCGCTCGAGACGATGCCAGTCAGTCCGTACGCGCGCGCGACGCGATGGACACTCAGGCTGTGGTTCGGCGCTCTCGTCGTCTTCCTGTACCTGCCGATCGCCTTCATGATCATCTTCTCGTTCGACGAGTCGTCGACACCGGGGCTGCCGATCACTGGGTTCACCCTCCATTGGTACGACGAGATGCTCAACAACCGGCAGCTCATTCGGGCCGTTGTCAACTCGATCACCGTGGCCGTGGCCGTGGCCATCCTGGCTACCGTCATCGGGACGATGGCCGCCTTTGTCCTCGTGCGCGGCGGGATCCGCCATCCAAGCGCCACGAGGATCGCCTTCACCCTCCCGATCATGGTGCCCGGCGTCCTTATCGGCGTCGCGCTCCTGATCTACTTCGCCCGAGCCGCCGATCTCCCGTTGTCGCTGGGTACGGTGATCGCCGGGCAGCTCGTCGTGACCGTCCCGTTCGTCGTGCTCATCGTGGCTAGCCGCCTGCAGAGTTTCGACCGCAAGCTCGAGTGGGCGGCCGCAGACCTTGGGGCGTCCCCGCGTCAGGCCATCCGCCACATCGTCCTTCCGCTCATCGCGCCGGCGATCCTGGCCGGCGCGCTCATCAGCGTGACGCTGTCGATCGACGAGTTCGTCATCACCTGGTTCACGGTCGGGAGCCAGCCGACACTGCCGACGTACATCTATACCCGCGTCAAGTTCGGGGTCACGCCGGAAGTCAATGCGGTCGCCACCGTGATGCTGGTCGCGACACTACTGACCTTCGGTATCGCGTCGTTCCTTCTGGGGCGGGCCCGGCGACGGACCGGCCGCCACCGCGGCGGGGCAGACGCCTGATGCGGGCGGCCGTCTTCAAGGGCGCGGGCATCGTCGAGCTCGAGGACGTCCCGGAGCCGAAGATCGAGCGCAACGACGATGTCGTCATCGACGTCGAGGCGTGCGGGATCTGCGGCACGGACCTCCAGATCCTCAACGTCCCACCGGGTCACCCGGCCAATGCCGGCGTCGTCATGGGCCACGAGTTCATCGGCCGCGTCCGGGCCACGGGCAGCAGCGCGAACGGTCTGGCGGTCGGCCAGCGCGTGACCGTCGACCCCGATCCGAAGTGCGGCGTCTGCGGCCCGTGCCGGGCCGGTCGGCCGGCGAGCTGCGAGAACGCTGTGGCGCTTGGGATCTTCCGGGACGGCGCGCTTGCCCGCTCGGTCAAGGCGCCGGCCGGCGCAGTCTTCCCCCTGTCGGATGCTCCGCCCGCATCGATCGCCGCGCTCATCGAGCCGCTCGCCTGCGTCGTGAACGGGGTCAACAAGGCCAATCCCAGACCGGGCGAGTCCGCCATCATCTTCGGCGCAGGCGCCATCGGCTGCCTATTCCTCGCAATGTTCAAGGCCGCCGGTGCCGGCCCGGTCGTCGTGGTCGAACCGCAGGCCGCGCGAGCCGCGGTTGCCACCGCCGTCGGCGCCGATGTCGTCGTCTCGCCGGCCGAGCTGGCCGAACGCCGTCCCGGGTTGCTGCCCGCCGGCGCGGATGTGCTGGTCGACGCGGTCGGCAACCAGTTCGGAACGGCGGTGGAGCACGCGGCTCTCGGGGGCCGGATCGTGCTGTTCGGCCAGAACCAGACCGCCCGGCCGCCGATCCACCAGTACACGATCACCGAACGGTCGCTCTCGGTGCTGGGCTCGTACGTGACCGCGTTCACCTTCCCCACGGCGATCAGGCTGGTCGAGGGCGGATCTCTGCCGCTCGCCCCGATCGTCACGCACGTCCTGCCGCTCGAGCGTCTGGCCGAAGGCCTCGACCTGTTACGTTCCGGCGCCGCGACCAAGGTCGTGATCACGTTCGGCCCGACCCCGGCTTCCTGACAGGAGCCGCTCGGGAGCTGGGGTTCCGGCCCGTCGGAGCCACGATCGGAAGACGCTCTGCTTGACCCCATCCCTGCCCGGCGGTACCGTTCGGAAATCGATTGCGGACCAGCGCATGGCGGTATCGAGATCGGCAAGACGAAAGCTCGAACGACGATCATGGATGTGGCGGCGGAGGCGAAGGTGCACCCGTCCACCGTGTCACGCGTCCTGACGGGCCACGCGGGGTCCACGATCCGACCGGCGACGCGCCAGCGCATCATCGCGGCCACCGACCGCCTCGGCTACCGGCCGTCGGCCCTCGCCCGCAGTCTCCGGCTGCAGAAGACGCTAACCCTCGGGATGCTGGTCCCGGACATCACGAACCCGTTCTTCTCGTCGATCATCAAAGGGGCCGAAGACGCGGCCCGCCAGCGGGGCTACAACCTCATTCTCTGCAACTCGGAGGACGAGCCGCAACGCGAGGCGACATACCTGCGCGTGCTCCGCGATCGCCAGGTCGACGGCCTGCTGATCGCGTCCTCGCAGATGGCCGACGTCACGATCGCCGAGTTGCGCCGGGAGGTCTTCCCGTTCGTCCTTCTCAACCGAGCGACCGAAAGCGCCGAGGACCTCGCCGTCGTAGTTGATAACTACGCCGCGGCTGTCGGGGTAGTCGCCCATCTCGCCGCTCTCGGGCACCGCAGGGTCGGCCACATCGCCGGGCCACAGAACACGACGACAGGCGTCGAACGGCTCGAGGGATACCGGTCTGGGGTGGTCGCGTTCGGATTGGCCGACGAGCCTGAGCTCGTGGTCGAGGCCACCGCGTTCTCCGAGGAGGGGGGCCACCGCGCGCTCCAGACGATGCTCGCCGGCCCCGCCCAGCCGACGGCCGTCTTCGCTGCCAACGACCTCATCGCGATCGGCATGCTCCAGCGACTCCGGCAGATCGGCGCTCACGTCCCGGGCGACCTCTCGATCGTCGGCTTCAACGACATCCCGCTGGCCGGCCTGCTCGAGCCCGCGCTGACGACCGTGCGCGTACCGCAAATGGATATGGGGGTCGCCGGCGCCAATCTGCTCATCGACCACCTGGAGGGACTATCGATGAGCCAGGTCCGCCTGACGCTGCCCACCGAGCTTGTCGTCCGCGCGTCCTCGGCCGCGCCAGTCAACCCGTGAGGCTGTCCAAACGACGAACCGGAGCCCAGCCGTGAAGCGCCTCGTCGACCTGACTCAGCCCTGGGGCGATCGAATGCCCACATGGCCCCAGTTCGCCTCGATCGAGGTAACCGACATCACGACGCATCACCGGGACCGCAAGAGCACCATGCTCGTGAAGACGAACATGCACACCGGCACGCACATCGACGCGCCGAGCCACTACTGGGAAACCGGTCGAGACCTCGGCCGGATCGAGCTGAGCGAGCTCTACGGAACGGCCCTGGTGATCGACCTTCGGCCCATCACCAAGCCCTGGAGTTACTACAGCCTTGCTGACATCGAGGCCCACGTCCCGCCAGGCGAATCGATCCGCGACGGCGACATCGTCGTGCTCTACACGGGCTGGGATCGGTACAACTGGACTAAGCCGACGCGCGACGACGTGACCTACTTCGATCGCCATCCGGGTCCGCAACCCGAGGTCATCGATCTCCTGATCGCGAAGCGGATCAAGTGGATCGGCGCGGATCTGGCCTCGATCGACCACTCCTTGCACACCCGCGTGCGCCACATGCGACCTGATCTCGTCATCGAGTACGAGACGATGACTGGTCGGCCGATCGAGGACACGCTGCCAGAGAAGGATTTCGAATACGTTCACCGGGCGACCGCGCGGAATGACATTTCGATGCTGGAAAACCTCGGCGGAGAGCTCGCGGAGGTCGCCGGGCGGCGCGTAGACATCGGCGCTTTCCCATGGCGCTGGCAAGGCGGCGAGGCCTGCATCTGCCGCGTCGCAGCGTTCGTGGAGGAGTAGAGATGGAAGCGGTTGGCATTTCCGCTCCAAAGCGTTCGAGATCCGCGAGGTCCCATTCCCTCCGGCCTCTTGAACGATGCATAGGCGACGTTTACCGAACGCTGTGACGGCGTGGTCCGGGCGATGCTCGACTCGTGAGGAGCAGATGGTCATCGACAAGGTCACCGCGATCGACCTCTACCGGATGATGCAGAGGATCCGTCGCTTCGAACAGCGCTCGACGACGCTCTTCGGCGAGAACAAGATCTGGGGCACGATCCACAGCTACGCGGGCGAGGAGGCGATCGCGGCGGGTGTTTGCGCCCACCTTCGCGATGACGACTGGATCACTTCGACCCACCGTGGTCACGGCCACTGCATCGCCAAGCGGGCCGACCTCGGCAAGATGTACGCGGAGCTGCTCGGGCGCGAAACCGGCTACTGTCGCGGCCGGGGCGGCTCGATGCATATCGCCGACACATCCAAGGGCAACCTGGGCGCGAATGGGATCGTTGGTGGTGGCATCCCGATCGCGACGGGCGCGGCTCTGACCGCACAGCAGCTCGGCACGGACCAAGTCGCCGTCTCGTTCTTCGGCGACGGGGCCGCCAACGAGGGCACGTTCCACGAGTCGCTCAACCTCGCCGCGATCTGGAAGCTACCGGTCGTCTACGTCTGCGAGAACAATCAGTACGCGGAGAGTCTCCCGGTCGGCAAGGCCTTTGCGACCGAAGACATCGCTTCGCGGGCGATCGGCTACGGGATTCCGGGGGTCAATGTCGATGCCCGGGACGTCCGTCTCGTGTATGCGGTCGCCGGCGAGGCGATCGCCCGGGCTCGGGCGGGAGACGGTCCGACGCTCATCGTTGCCGAGGCCTACCGCCACGAGGGCCACTACTACGGCGACCCTCAGCACTACCGCCCGAAGGAGGAGATGGAGGTCTGGCGTGCGACGTTCGACCCGATCATCAATGCCCGTGCCTGGCTGATCTCGGACGGCGTGGCGACCGAGGCGGAGATCAACGCCCTCGACCGCGAGGTGGACGAGGAGACCGAGGCCGCGATCGCCTGGGCGGAGACGGGCCCGATCGCATCGCCGATCACGCTATCGGAGATCTATGCCAGCTCCTGAGACGGCCGCCACCTGGGCCCGAGGCGCGACGACCGAGCTGTTCTATGCGGAGGCACTCCGCGACGCACTCCGGCTCGAGATGCAGCGCGACCCGCGGGTCATGGTGATGGGCGAGGACATCGCCGAGCACGGCGGAGCGTTTCAGGTGACCGCCGGCCTGCTCGCCGAGTTCGGGCCGCGACGTATCCGCCAGACGCCGATCAGTGAGCTCGGGATCGTTGGGGCAGGCGTCGGAGCCGCGCTCACCGGCCTGCGGCCGGTCGTCGAGCTCATGTACATCGACTTCTCGGGTCTCGCCATCGACCAGATCGTGAACCAGGCTGCTCAGAACCGGTTCATGTTCGGCGGTCAGGCCCGCGTGCCGCTCGTCGTGCGCACCCAGGGTGGCTCTGGTCGGGGCAACGCAGCGCAGCACTCCAAGTCGCTCGAGGCGTGGTTCACCCATGTAGCCGGCCTGAAGGTCGTCATGCCGGCCACACCGGCCGATGCGAAAGGCCTCCTGACTGCGGCGATCCGGGACGACGACCCGGTCATGTTCATCGAGCACAAGCTGCTCTACCGAACGAAGGGGCCGGTACCTGAGGGCGATCATGTCGTCCCGCTCGGAATAGCCGATGTGAAGCGCGAGGGGAGCGATCTCACGATCGTGACCTGGTCCCGCGAGGTGCTCTTCGCCCTCGAAGCGGCGACAACGCTGGCCGCCGATGGGGTCGAGACGGAGGTCATCGACCTGCGCTCGCTCGTGCCGCTCGACAAGGAAACGATTCTCGCGAGCGTGCGCAAGACGCGCCGACTGCTCGTCGTGCACGAGGCGATCAAGCGTGGTGGCTATGGCGGCGAGATCGCCGCACTCGTCGCCGATGAGGCCTTCGACGATCTGGATGCCCCGCCGCGCCGTCTTGCCGGTGCCGAGACGCCCATCCCGTACGCGGCCCATCTCGAGCGCGGGGTCATCCCGCAGGTCGAGGACATCGTCAGCGTCGCGAAGGAGCTTGTCGGGTGAGCGTCACCTCGGTCATCCTGCCGAAGCTCGGCCTGACCATGGACGAGGGCATCCTCGTGGCGTGGCTGAAGAAGGAAGGCGATCGCATCGAGGCCGGCGAGATCCTGTTCGAGGTCGAGACGGACAAGGCCACCATGGAGGTGGAGTCGCCCGTCGCTGGATACGTTCGCAAGCTGCTCGTCGCCGCTGGCGACACGATCCCGGTGACCCAGGTCATCGCGCTCGTCTCCACCACTGCGGACGAGCCGGTGACCGTCCCGTCGACGCTCGCCCTGACGGAGCGACCGGTCGACGAAGTGGTGTCGGTGCCTCTGCCGCTCGCATCTCGTACCCCAGAGGAGCGAGTCATCGCGAGTCCCGCGGCCCGCAAACGCGCGCAGGAATTGGGTGTAGACCTGGCCACGGTCCGCGCTGCCAAGGGCGGCCGGATCTCGGTCGAGGACGTCGAGGCGGCTGGTCGCACGCCCGTCCGTGCCCCGCTTTCGCGAATGCGCCGGTCGATCGCCGAGCGAATGACCCACTCGTTCCGCGACTTGCCCCAATACTCCGTGTCCTCCGACATCGACATGACGGCCGCGAACGCGGCCCGAACGGCCGCCGGAGTGTCCTACGCCGACGTGATCATCTCGGCGGTCGGGCGCACGCTGCGTGACCATCCGCGGCTCGTGACGCGGTATGACCCGGACGGACTGATCCCAGCGGACGGCATCCACATCGGGATCGCGGTTGCGCTCGAGGACGGCCTGCTCGTGCCGGTGCTTCGCGACGCTGACACTAAGGACGTCGTCGTGATCTCCCGTGAGCGTGAAGCGCTCCAGGAGTGGGCGCGCGCAGGGAAGCTCCCGGTGGATGCGCTCGTCGGCGCGGTGTTCACGATCTCCAACCTCGGTGCGCATGGCGTCGATCGGTTCACCGCGATCGTGAATCCGCCGGAGTCGGCGATTCTCGCGGTCGGTCGCGTGCGCGACACCGTCGTGGCGCGGGACGGCAGCGTCGTGGTCGCCCCGGTCGTCACCCTGACGCTGTCGGTAGACCACCGGGTCACCGACGGCGCGCAGGCAGCATTGTTCCTCGCTGATCTCGAGGGCCGGCTCGCGAGTGGCGAGCTGAACGCCTAGGGACCTACCCGAGGACTCGGGTCGCGACCGCCCGGAACTGTTCGGCCTTGGCCCGTGCCACGTCCTCGCCGTCGCGCATCCGAAGACCGAATGGCGCGAGGTTCGGGTCGAGGACGCCGATCGAGAAGCTCATCGAGCGTTCGAGGAGCCGGTCGGTGGCGGGCAGCATTCCCGTGCGGTAGTTGGGCGTCGATGGGTCCGTACACGAGCAATCGAACGGGCAGCCTCGACCCGTTGCTGTCCGGCCGGTCAATACGTGCTCCATCTCCGTGTAGACGTGCCAACCCGACGTTCCGAGGGTGTTCGAGCCGAGCGCGCTGGTCACGGCGCTGGCCGAGGCGACGTCTGGAAAGATGACGACGAGGTGCGTCGCCAGGTCGCCGTCCGGGTCCGGCAGTGTCCGGAACTCGATGCCCGACACCTCGCCGATGATGTCGTGGACGAGGTCGCGGTTCGCGTGCATGTGGTCCCGGATCCGGTCGATTCGGCGAACCTGAGCGAGGAGCACGGCGCCTTCGAGCTCAGTCATCCGAAAGTTCAGGCCGAGGAACGGGCGATTGCCGACCTCGACGCCCAGCCGGTTCGGGCTGTGGCCTTGGTCGTGCATGGCGAAGGCGCGCCGATAGAGCGCCTCGTCGTCGGTGACGAGCATGCCTCCATCGCCGCAGGTGATCGTCTTGAACTCGTTGAAGCTGTAGGTCCCGACGGCCCCGTGCGAGCCGACCCAGCCACCGCGGTAGGTCGCGCCGAACGCCTGCGCGCAGTCCTCGATCAGGGCGAGCCCGTGCCGGTCGGCCACGGCCCGCAGCTCGGCGACCCGGCCCGGGTTGCCGAGCATGTGGACCACGATGATCGCCCGGGTCCGTGGGGTGATCCGCGCCTCGACATCGGCTGGGTCGAGGTCAAATGTCTCGTCGACCTCAGCGAGGACGGGCCGCGCCCGGGCGTAGACGACTGATGAGATGGTGGCGACGTAGGTGAAGCCCGGAACGATGACCTCGTCGCCGGGCCCGACCCCCAGCCCGACAAGCGCGAGGAAGAGCGCGCTGGTGCCGGAGTTGACAGCGAGGGCATAGTCGGTCCCGGCGAGCTTGGCGACCGTCTCCTCGAACCGGCGGACCTTGGCCGGAAAACTCGCATCGTTTGGGCCGAAACGGCTCAAGTGGCCGCTCGCGATCACATCGTTGAGCTCAACGAGCTCCTCGGCACCGATGAGGTCCGCACCTGGGCCTGGCATCCACCGCTCCGTTGTTTGCGCAAACGATTGCACAGAAATGCTAGCATCGGGCCCGCTGTCGAGTCAATCGAGGAGCGGGACCGGGAGGCTCGTGTGTGAACCGGACGATCGAACCCTCGGGCGTCGAACGAGCGGGAGTCGAGAGCCCGCTGGCACGTCCGATCGACCTGTCCGCGAGCTGGAACGCCTCGGTAACGGTCATCGAAGGGACCGAGCGCTGGGTGCGCACGATGGCCGCCATCGACCTCATTGCCGCCCCACATCTAGTCGCCGGCACGACGTGTCAGGAAGGCACGCAGTCCATCATCTCAAGCAGAGGCACCAGATGAAGGCACTCGTCTATTCGGGCCCGAACAACGCCGCTATCCTGGAAGTCGACCCGCCAGCGATCGGCTCGGACGATGTCCTTGTTCGGTCTCACGTGGTGGGGATCTGCCATTCCGACTTCGAGCTTCTCGAGGGGCGGTACATCATCGCCTTCGCGTATCCGATAACGCCTGGTCACGAGTGGTCCGGCGAGGTTGTGGAAGTCGGTGCCAACGTCAAGGATCTTGCGCCCGGCGACCGCGTCGTCGGCGAGTGCGTGGTCGGACAGGGCGGGCGCGACCATTTCGGGTTCAGCATCAGCGGCGCGGCGGCGGAGCTCTTCCGGGCGCGCAGCGAGTGGCTTCACAAGATCCCGGACCAGCTGAGCTACACGCAGGCGGCCCTGGTGGAACCATTCAGCGTCGCGTACAACGCCACCCTCTGCCTAGGCGGCGTCGATCCGAGCGACACGATTGCGGTGATCGGGTCCGGTCCGATCGGGCTCCTCGCGATCATGGCTGCGGCCGCCAACAACGCGAATGTGGTGGTAATCGAGCCGAAGGCCGGGCGCCGGGAGAAAGCTCTGGACTTGGGCGCCACGGCCGCCCTTGATCCCTTCAGCGAATCGTTCAGGGACGGTGTTGATGAGCTGACCGACGGGCGGGGCTTCGACGGCGTGATCGAGGCCGCGGGTGCCCCGGCGGCCATGGCACTCGCCCTGGAGGTCGTCGGTCTGCGCGGGCGGGTTGCATACGTCGGCATCAACGTCGGTTCGACCACGCCAGCCGCCCTTGGGCTCATCCAGTCCAAGTCGTTGCGCCTCGAGGGCATGATCGGTTCGGTCGGCGTCTGGCCGAAGACGATCCGCTTCTTGGCCAGCGGAGCCGTCGATCCAGCCCGGATCGTCACCGCCAGCATCCCACTTGAGCGGGCGATCGACGCGCTCGCGGCGGCCCGCGACACCGACACCAACATCAAGGTTCACATCCGGACCGCGCCAGAAAGGCCCGGGTCCTTCACTCCCGGCGCCCCACCGGCTTCGTGACACCGCGCGGTCTGGAGCTCGGCCTGTACACCGACTCCCTCAAGGACCTCGGCTTTGAAGAGGCGCTCGACGTCGCGGCGCGGATCGGCGCGACGGGCATCGAGATCGCGACCGGCGGCCAGTCATCGGCGCCCCACCTGCGGGTCGACGAGCTGCTCGCCGACGCCGGCCGCCGCGCGGCGTTCGCGGCGGCGTTCGAGCGCCGTGGCCTGCGCATCGCCGCGCTCAACTGCTCGGCCTGGCCGCTCCACCCGACCGTCGGCGAGCGGCACGTCGCGATCATCCGCTCGACGATCCGGCTCGCCGCCGAGCTCGGCGTCCGCAAGATCGTGACGATGTCGGGCAACCCGGGCGACGGTCCGGGCGGGTCCGCGGTCAACTTCGTGTGGTACCCGTGGCCGGACGATTCGATGGCGCTGCTCGACCGACAGTGGGAGGCGGCCATCGACCTGTGGCGCGACCTCGGCGCCGAGGCGCAGGCCGCGGGCATCGAGCGTCTGGCATTCGAGCTCCACCCGCTCCACCTCGTCTACAACGTGCCGACCTACGAGCGGATGCGCGACGCGGTCGGACCGATCATCGGGGTCAACCTCGATCCATCGCACCTGTTCTGGCAGGGCATGGACCCGCTCGCGGTCATCCGCGCGCTCGGACCGGCGGTCGCCCATGTCCACCTCAAGGACACCGGCATCGCACCGGACGAGGTCGCCATCGCCGGCGTCCTCGACCAGCGACCGTTCGACGACCCGGCGCGACGAGCGTGGGTGTTCCGGACCGTCGGTGCCGTCCACGATGCGACGTTCTGGACCGCATTCGTGGCCGCGCTGCGCGAGGTCGGCTACGACGACGTGCTGGCCATCGAGAACGAGGACGCCAGCCTGCCGCCCGAGGCATCAGTCGAGGCGGCGGCCCGGTTCATGGCGCCGATCCTGGCCGGCTGACGCCGGCTGCTCGTTCGCCGGATCGCCGGGACTCGCGGAGCGCTCTCAGCCGGCCGCCAGCAGTTCGCGATGCTCGCGCAGGAAGCTCGTCGTGGCCCCGACGAGCAGGTCGACGTCGTCGGCCGTGTGGGCGCCGGTCAGGAATCCACGGATCATGTAGTGGGGATGGACGTAGATGCTCCGTTCGAGCAGCCACCCGCGATAGGCGCGCTGGACCGGGTGGTCCTTGTCCATCGCGAAGCGCGCGAAGTCCCGGAACCGCCGGATCGGCTCGTCGGTGAAGTACAGCGTCCAGACGCCGCCCGAGGCGCGCACCTGGACGCGCGCCCCGGTCTCGTCGATGGCCGTCTGGATGCCGGTCGTCAGCCGCTCCGCGAGCGCCCCGATGTGCTGGTGGATCGCCCGCTCGCGGACGATGCCGGTCACCTCGAGGGCGACCGCCACGTCGAGCGTGTGGCCCGCGAAGGTCCCGGCGAAGAGGACGTCGCCCTTGGGACCCAGCCGGTCCATGATGTCGCCCCGGCCGCACAGCGCCGAGATCGGGAAGCCGTTGCCGAGCGCCTTGCCGAGCGTGGTCAGGTCGGGCGTCACACCGAGGCGCTCCTGCGCGCCACCGGGCGCATGGCGGAAGCCGGTGATGACCTCGTCGAAGATCAGGACGGTGCCCGCGGCCGTGCACGCCTCGCGCAGGGTCTCGAGGAAGCCCGGGTCGGGGAGCACGACGCCGGCGTTGTGGAAGATCGGCTCGAGGATGACCGCGGCGATCGTCGAACCCTCGCGGGCGAGGACGTCGCGCACGCCGGCGGCATCGTTGTACTCGCGGACGACGACGAGGTCGCGGACCGAGGCGGGCATCCCCGCGGACGCCGGGACCGGCACCGGCTCCTCGGCGTCGGTGGCGAAGTGGTGGCTCCACGCGACGTAGTCGTGCCAGCCGTGGTAGTTGCCCTCGAACTTCAGGATCCGCTCGCGGCCGGTGAACGCCCGGGCGAGGCGGATCGCGTGGAACGTCGCCTCCGTCCCGGTGCAGCTGAAGACGACACGCTCCGCGGACGGGACCATCGCCACGAGCCGTTCGGCCAACTCCACCTCGAGCGGGTTTGCGGTCGAGAACGACACGCCGTGCTCGTCCATCGCCCGGCGAGCCGCGGCGTTGATGCGGGCGTCGTTGTGCCCGAGCAGGACGGCACCGAACGAGGCGTGGAAGTCGACGTACTCGTTGCCGTCGACGTCACGGATCCGGGCGCCCTGCGCCTGGGTCATGAACAACGGGTACGGTGTCGCGCCGCGACCCTCGCCCTGGACGCCGCCGGGCGACACCAGGCTCGCCCGGGCATGGAGCGCCGCCGACGCGGCGCTGGGCACCGGCCAGCCGCCCTCGACCGCGGTCGTCGTCTCGTCGATCGTCGTCATGAGGCGGCTCCCTGGAACGCGCCGTCGAGGGCCGGCTGCACGACCGCCGTCCGGCGGCCGCTCCGGGCGGACGCGTAGAGCGCGTCGATGACCGCGTTGGCACGCACGCCGTCCTCGAAGTCGGCGTGGGCGGGTCGTCCCTCGGCGATGGCGGCGAGGAACTCGGCCCACATCGCGCACTCCTGGCCGAGCCAGCCGAGCGACGTCCCGTCGGCGCCCGCGATCAGCAGCTCCGCGGCGCCCGGGTGGCTCGGGTTCACCAGCACGCGCCGGTAGCCGAACGTCGACAGGTCGCCCGGCAGGCACACCCCGAACTCGTCCGGGCGCTCGAGGTCCCAGCAGGCCGACCCACGCGACCCGAACACGTCGAGGCGGAGCGCGACGCGCCGGCCGATCGCGACGCGGCTCGTCTCGAGCACGCCGTAGGCGCCGCCCGCGAACGTCACGAGCGCGGCCGCGGCATCCTCGACGTCGACCGCGCCACGCGGCCGGTCCCCTCCCCCGTCGGCGCCGTCGCCGCGATTGCCGATCGCATCGGTGCCGGGCAGCGGCCGCTCGTGGACGAAGGTCGCTGTCAGGCTCTGGACCGACTCGATCTCGCCGACGAGGAAGCGCGCACAGTCGACGAGGTGGTAGCCGGTGTCGATGGCGATGCCACCGCCGGCCATCGACCTCTGGAAGCGCCACAGCAGCGGCACCTCGGGATCCGCCCCGTAGTCGAGCATGAACGACGCCCCCAGGCTCCGGACCTCGCCGAGCTGGCCGTCGTCGATCAGCGCCCGGATCGCGCGGACCGCCGGCATCCAGCGGTACGCGGCCCCCAGGCCGTGGAAGACGCCGGCCGACCGGCACGCGGCCAGCAAGCGCGCGGCCGCCTCGGCGCTCTCGGCGAGCGGCTTCTCGCACACGACGGGCTTGCCGGCCGCCGCCGCGGCCAGGACGACCTCGGCGTTGAGCAGCGGCGGGAGGCAGGCGACGACGAGGTCGACGTCGTCCGCGTCGACGAGGCGCCGCCAGTCGGTCTCGGTGCGCTGGTAGCCGAAGCGCTGCGCGAGGGCGGTCGCCAGCCGCTCGTTCACGTCCGCGACGCCGACCAGCCGCGGTCGCAGCGGCGCCGCCGGGAAGAGCGGACCGAACAGCGTCAGGGCCGCGCTGTGGGCGCCGGCCATCGTGCCGGCGCCGACCATCCCGATGCCGAGCGACTGCGTCCCCGTCACGAGCCTGCCGCCGCATCGACCGCCGCGGTCATCTCCGAGATCGCCACCCGCCGGCCCTCGGCCGCCGACGCGATGATCGCGTCGCACAGCACCGCGGCCTGGTAGCCGTCCTCGAACGACGCCTGCTCGGGCGGCAGCGGACGGTCCTCGATGACGGCGCCGAGGAAGTCGCGCCACTCGTGCGCGAAGCTGTGCTCCCAGCCGACCGTGTGACCTGGCGGCCACCACATGTCCATGAACGGATGATCGGGCTGGCTCACGAGGACGTCGCGGAAGCCACCGGTGCCATCGGCCTCGTCACTGGGATAGAAGACGTGGAGCCGGTTGAGGTCCTCCATGTCCCACCACAGCGAGCCCTCCGTCCCGTTGAACTCGATCACCTGGCGGCCCTTCCAGCCCCACGCCACGCGCGACGCCTCGAGGGAGGCGAGGCCGCCGCCGCGCAGGTTCACCGCCGCGACGTACGCGTCCTCGAAGTCGACGCCGCCCTCGGTCAGCTTGGCCGAGCTGGCCGACACGGTCTCGGCCTCGTTGCCGAGATAGCGCAGGAAGTCGACGATGTGGGCGTAGTCGGTGATCGCCCGTGACGCGTTCGGCTTGCGGCTGGGCACAGTCCCGGCGGCGTGGTCCTGGAGGTACACCGCGCGGAACTGGAGGCACTCGCCGAGCCGGCCGCTGTCGACGAGCCGGCGGGCCAGGCGCATGGCCGGCATGTATCGGTAGTTGAAGCCGCACGCGGCATGGACGCCCGCGGCGCGGGCCGCCGCCAGCATCGCGGCCGCCTCGAACCGGTCGCGCCCGAGCGGCTTCTCGCACAGCACGGGCTTGCCCACGGCCAGCGCCGCCTCGGTCGCCTCGCGATGGACGGTCTCCCCCAGAAGCACGGCGACGACGTCCACGCGCGGGTCGTCGACGACGTCGCGCCAGTCGGTCGTGAACCGCTCCACCTCGAGGTCGCGGGCCATCGCGGCACCCCGCTCGGGGTTGCGTGCGGCCAGCGCGGTCAGCTGGATCGGGCGAGCGAGCGGTGCGACGTGGCCGAGCGTATGAAGGGCATGCCCGTGGGCCCGGGTGATCCAACCGGCGCCGAGGAGCCCGATGCGGATCGGGGCGACCATCGGGGCCCCGGGTCAGGCCGGGACGGACGATGCCGCCGCGCCCGTTGCGAGCCGCTCCGGATCGGCCAGGACGCGGCGGACGGTGGCCGCGTAGCGCTCGATGAGCTCGGACGGTTGCAGGAAGATCGGGTGCCGCGCGGTGCACAGCACCAGCGACGAATCGAGCATCGCGACGGCCTCGGGGTAGTCGGCCATGTCGTACCCGCCCCGCTCCTGGAAGACGGGGAACGCCGGGGCGGGCTGCTGATGCCAGATCTCCACCCCGACACCCACGGCCAGGAGCGCCCGCCCGATCGTGTCCCGCGCGACGGTCGGCGGCAGGTCGCCCAGACCCAGCTGCGCGAGGTCCAGCCGGACCCGGTAGTGGTAGTACGACGACGTCCGGTCCGACGGGACGTAGGGCGTCGTCAGGCCGGGGACGCCTGCCAGCAGCTCGGTCAGCAGCGCCGCGTTGCGCTGGCCGGTCTCGACGTACTCGGGCAGCCGGCGGAGCTGCGAGCGCGCCAGGGCGGCCGGCATCTCCTGGTGGCGGTAGTTCCAGCCGATCGAGTAGCTCGTGTACGGCCGGAAGTTCCAGCCGGTCAGCCGGTCGAGCTCGGGGATGTCCTCGCCGAACGTCCGGAGCCGCCGGGCGCGAGCCAGGATGTCCGGGTCGTCGGCGACGAGCAGCCCGCCCTCGCCGCCGGTCAGGATCTTGCTCGAGTTGAGGCTGTAGCAGCCGATGCGACCGATCGACCCGACCTGTCGGCCGTGGTAGGTGGCGCCGTGGGCCTGGCAGGCGTCCTCGATCACGACCAGCCCGTGCCGGTCGGCGATGGCCATGATCTCGTCGAGGTCGGCGGGCATGCCGCCGATGTGGACGGCGATGATGGCCCGCGTCCGCGGCGTGATCCGCTCCTCGATCCGGGCCGGGTCGAGGTCGAACGTCCGCGGGTCGATGTCGACGAAGACCGGGACGGCCCCCTGCTGGAGGATGGGCTGCCACGTGCCGGCGAACGTGTACGAGGTCGTGATGACCTCGTCACCGGGCTCGACGCCGATGGCGTACAGGGCGGCGTGGATGGCGGCCGTGCCGGAGTTGAACAGCAGGCACGAATCACGGCCCACGAACGCCGCCCATGCCTCCTCGAGGGCGGTCATCTCGGGAGCGCCGACGCCGCCGAGGATCCCACGTTCGAGCACGGCCGCGACGGCGGCGCGATCCTCCGGCCGGATGTCCGGCCAGGGTCGTTTCAGCTCGGCGGGGATGCGGTCGCCATCGCGCGAATCGGTCACGGCAATCCGTCCTGGGGTGCGGGTGACGGTGCGCTCGATGCTAGCAGGGCGCGAGTGACCGCCGAGGCCCGTCCCGCGGTGAGCCCCTAGCGACCGAACGGCAGGCGCGGATCCACCGCCTGATCGGCCCACGCCTCGCGGACCCACGCGTGGGCCGGGTCGTCGGGGGCGCGCCAGGCGCGCTCGCCGGGGCCGGCCATCACGTTCAGGTAGTACAGGTCGTAGCCGGGTGCCGCCATCGCCGGCCCGTGCCAGCCGTGGGGGACCAGGACGACGTCCCCGGTCGCCACGGTGGTGAGCAACTCGACGGGACGTTCGGGCGTACCGTAGATGTGCTGGTAGGCGAGCCCCGGTCCGGCCGGACCGTCGGCCACGACGTAGTGATAGATCTCCTCGAGCTCGGTCTCCCCGGCACGGACCTCGTCGTGCTTGTGCGGCGGGTACGAGCCCCAGTTGCCACCCGGCGTCAGCACCTCGACGGCGATCAGCCGGTCCGCGTCGAACCGATCGGCCGCGGCGAAGTTGCGGACCTCCCGGGAACACGCCCCGGCGCCGCGCAGCTCGACGGCGACGTCCGTGGCGGGCACGTACCGCACCGGATGGCGCCGCTCTGAGCGGGCCGTGCACACAGCGACCCGTCCGCCGTCCGGGCTCGCGACCTCGATCGCCGATCCGGGCGGCGCGTAGAGGAAGTCGCTCGGGCCCACCCAGACGTCGCGCCGCCCCGCGAGCGCGTGCCGCGCGCCGTCGACCGTGACCTCGAACCCGCCCGCCAGCGGCAACACCACGACCTCGTCGCCCCCGGTGTCGAACGCCACGGCGGTGCCGGCCGCCAGCTCGGCAGCCCGCAGCCCCGAGTACCGCCAGCCCGCGGACTCCGGCGTCAGGACCACCGACCAGCCGTCCTCGGCGAGCGAGCCGAACGGTCGATGGAGGCCGCTCGCGGCCTCGGTCACGAGGCGGAGGCGCGGTCCGGGTCGGGGACGAGCGCGTCGCCGACCTGGTGGAGCAGCTCGTGGTACGACCCGATGAAGGCGCGCAGGGTCCGGGCGCTCGGTCCGAACGTGTCGAACTCCGCCGGCGACAGCCCATCGGGCTCGTAGGCGCGCACGAAGTCCGGGAAGCGATCGCGCAGCTCGTCGAGGACGCCGCGGCTCGACCGGGTCGTCCATCCGCGGCCGGACCTCGACCGACGGAGGCGTTGAACCTACGCTGCCAGCTCGCCGGCAGCGTGATGCACGACGTCGCCGCCGATCAGCTCCGACCAGTGCAGGTGATGGCGGATCGCGGCGCCGAGCGGCCGGGCGCGCAGCCCGCGGTCGCGGAACTCGGCCACGGTCCGCTTGAAGACCGCCACGCCCGACCACGGCAGGGCGGTCGGGTCGGCGACGATGCCGTCGCGCTCGGCCTGGACCCGCAGCCAGTCCTCGAGTCGGCCCATCATCACGGTGATGACCGGACCCATGTCGTCGACGGGCAGGTCCTCCGCCTCCCGACGACGCAGGCCCCGCTCGACGGCTTCGCCCGCGGCGACCGCCTGGGCCACGCTGAAGGACACCGTCGCGTTGACGCTGACCCCACGGTAGGTCGCCTCCTCCATCACCCGGACGCCCACGGCGGTGGCCGGGAACTTCACGATGATGTTCGGGGCAAGCGACGAGAATTGCTCGCCCTGCGCCAGCATCCGGTCGAACGAGCGGAACAGCGTCGGGTCGGTCTGCATCGACAGCCGGCCCTGGCGTCCGCCGGATGCGTCGAACGCGGGCCGCAGCAGCGGGGCGGCCCGCAGCGACATCTCCTCGACGATGGCCCACGCGAGGTCGATCTCGGTCGCGTCCGGGCGCTCCGTGGCCAGCGTCCGGACTCGCTCTCGCCAGCGGCCGGGGTCGGCTTTCCAGACGTCGGCCACGATGGTCGGGTTGGCGGTCGCGCCGACGGCGCCGAAGGAGATCGCGTACTCCAGCTCGTCGACCGCACAGGAGTCGTTCCAGATGTCCGTCGCGGTGGTCGCCACGGTCCGTCCGAGCGGGCTGTCGGCGAGGGGCGGCTTCGTCGCCGGCGCGGCGCTGATGTCCGTGGCGCTTCCCACCTGCGACCCTCCCGATCCGGCATTGACACCGCATGCACGCGTGCGATACGTTCCGCCCGACCTTAAGCGTAATCGATTACGCGGATTGCGCAAGGAGGAGCCCGTGCCCGTCAGCCCCGTGCTCGGGACGTCCGCGCCACCGACCCGAGAGGGCCGGTCCGAGCCGGGATCAAGCCTGCGCCGCGCGGACGACGCGCTTGCTCGCGCGTCGATCGGGACGGTGCCGATCCTCTGGCTGAACGCGGCATCCGCGGACCCCCGCTACCCGACCGATCCGGCCACGATCCTCGACGAGATCGCGCGGACCGGCTACGAGGGCACCCAGTTCGGAGGGGGGTTCCCGGAGGGTCCGGCGCTCCGTCACGAGCTGGCCGACCGCGGCCTCCGCCTGGCCGAGGTGTACCTCCCCATCCCGGCCACCGTCGACGGTCCCGCCGCCGGGGCGATGGACATCTCGAACGACTGCCTGCGCATCCTGCACGAGGCCGGCGGCGACGTGCTGTGCGCCGCGATCGACGGGTCGGCCGACCGTGATCGCGTCGCCGGGCGGGCGGCGGCGCCGGGCACCCCCGCCTTCACCGATCGTGCGTGGGAGGCGCTCGCGGAGCTGCTCCACGACATCGCCGACGCCGCGGCCGACCTCGGGCACCCGACGGTGTTCCATCCCCACGCGGCGACATACGTCGAGACGCCCGCCGAGATCGACCGCCTCATGGCTGCGACCGACCCGGGACGCGTCGGGCTGTGCCTCGACGTCGGTCACCACATCGTCGGCGGCGGCGACCCGGTGGCGGACACGCGCCGGTACGGCGACCGCATCCGCCACGTCCACCTCAAGGACGTCGATCCGGCCGTGCTCGACCGGCTGCTCGACGTTGGCTACGCCGGGTGCGAGGACGCCGTCCGGGACGGGCTCTTCACCGAGCTCGGCGCCGGGGACCTCGACCTCGATGGCGTGCTCGAGGCGCTGGCGGCCTTCGACTACACCGGTTGGCTGATGGTCGAGCAGGACATGTGCCCGGGACCGCCGTCGGAGAGTGCCGCGATCGGCCGGCGCGTGCTGGCCGCCAGCCTGCGACGGCTCGGCCGGGCCGGCGGCTCGGGGACGGTGTCGTGAGGGTCGCGCTGTTCGGCGCGGGTCGCATCGGGCAGCTCCACGCCCGGTTGCTGAGCGCGACCGATGGGATCACCTCCCTCGTCGTCAGCGACGTCGATCCGGCGCGGGCCGACGAGGTCGCGCGCGGCGTCGGGGCGACCGCGGCGCCGTCGATCGATGCCGCTCTCGACGGGGCCGACGCGGTCGTCATCGCGGCGGCCACCACGGCCCACCCCGAGCTGATCAGGGCGTCGATCGCCCGCGGCCTGCCGACCTTCTGCGAGAAACCCCTCGCCGCGAGCCTCGACGAGACGATCGCCCTGGCCGCTGACATCGACCGATCCGGCGTCGCGTTCCAGCTCGGCTTCCAGCGCCGGTTCGACCCGGCCTATCGTGAGGTCCACCGGCTCATCCGCGAGGGCGCGCTCGGCACGCTCTACGCGATCCGCCTCGCCGGCCATGACCCGATGCCCGCCCACGAGGCCTACATCGCTCAGTCGGGCGGGCTGTTCCGGGACTTCTCCATCCACGACTTCGACATCCTGCGCTGGATGACCGGCTGCGAGGTCGACGAGGTGTACGCCGATGGCGGCGTCCGCGGCTTCCCGGTGTATGCGATGTACGACGACGTCGACACGGCCGTGGTCACGCTGCGGCTCGTGGACGGGCCGTTCACCGCGATGACCGTCACCCGCCACGATCCGCTCGGCTACGACATCCGCGCGGAGGTCTTCGGCTCGGCCGACAGCGTGTCGGTCGGGCTGGGGCCACGGACCCCGTTGCGCTCGGTGGAACCGGGTGTCCCTCCCCCGACCGGACCCGCATGGTCCGACTTCATGGTCCGCTTCGAAGAAGCCTATGCGGCGGAGTTCGCGGCATTCGTCGCGGTCGCCCGCGGCGAGGCCCCGAGCCCATGTACGGCCAAGGACGGCGTCGCGGCACTCCGCGTCGCCGAGGCGGCCGACCGCTCACTCCGCGAACACCGCCCTGTGCGGGTCGCGGAGATCCCCGGTTGAGGTCCGGACAGTCCCACGGGCGGCCGGACGAAAGGAGGTGTCCATGGCGGCCCTGACGGCCGCGACCCAGGCGCAACGACCTCTCGGACCATCCGATGGGCAGGACACAGCAGGACCGCGGCGCGCGCCGCGGCGCAACGGAGGAGACGGAACGGCATGAATCTCCGAAGCAGAACGGTCGTCGCCCTAGCGGGCGCGGCGATCATCGTCGGTGCGTGTTCGGCAGCCGCCCCGAGCGGCGGGGCGACCGGTGGGGGCCCCGACGGCGCGCTCGTCAAGCGCAGCGACATCAAGATCGAGATCGTCACCCACGGCCAGGCCCAGGACGGGTTCTGGGGCGTGGTCCGCAACGGCGTCAAGGCCGGGGCCGCCCAGATGGGCGTGACCGCCAACTACAGCGCACCCGGCGCCGAGAGCGACATGCCCGGCATGGTCTCGCTCATCGACGCGGCGGTCGCCAAGAACCCGAGCGGTCTGGTCGTCTCGATCCCGAACCCGGATGCGTTGGGCCCGGCCATCGAGAAGGCCATCGCCGCCGGCATCCCGGTCGTGTCGATGAACTCCGGCTCGGATGTCTTCAAGGAGCTGGGGATCAAGGCCCACGTCGGCCAGACCGAATACCAGGCCGGCCTCGGAGCCGGCGAGCGCTTCAAGGAGGCCGGCGTCAAGAACGCTGTGTGCTTCAACCAGGAGGTCGGCAACCAGGCCCTGACGCTTCGCTGCAACGGCTTCTTCATGGGGCTGACCGGCGCCGAAGACGGTGAGGTCCTGACCGGCAACATCTCCGACCCGGCCGGCATGCAGGCGACGATCGCGGCGGCGCTCCAGTCCGACCCGACGATCGACGGAGTGCTGACCCTCGGGCCATCGGTGGCCAAGCCGGCGCTCGACGCCGTCGCGGCCTCCGGCAAGACCATCCATCTCGCGACCTTCGACCTCAGCGCTGACGTGCTGACAGCCATCAAGGACGGGAAGATGGACTTCGCCATCGATCAGCAGCAGTTCCTGCAGGGCTACCTGCCGATCGTCATCCTCACGAACTACGCCGAGACCAGGAACCTGCCTACCGGCGACGGGACGGGCCTGATCATGACCGGCCCCGGGTTCGTGACCCAGGCCGACGCGGCGGACGTCATCGCGCTCGCCGCCAAGGGCCTCCGCTAGACCAGGCGCGCTCGCGCCGGCGCCACCGGCGCATGGGAGGGGTCGGCATCGCCGGCCCCTCCCGATCACCTCGGAGGGAACGCGATGGCGAGCACCACAACCGCGACCCCGACGACGCCGGGGTCGGATCGACTCCGGCAGCTGTCTCTCGCGCAGCGCGTCCTCGCCCGCCCGGCGGCGGGTGCGCTGATCATCGTGGTGTTCGTGTGGGTCGTCTTCGCGGCGATCTCGCTCGCGCGCGGCAATACCGCGTTCCTCGGTGTCGCCGGGACGCTCAACTACCTCGATGTCGCGGCCCAGGTGGGCATCCTTGCCACGTCCGTCGCCCTGCTGATGATCGCGGGCGAGTTCGATCTCTCGATCGGCTCGATCGTCGGCTTCGCCGGGATCATCATCGGCATCGCCGTCACGATCTGGGGCCTGCCACTGTGGCTCGGGATCATCCTGGCGATGGTCCTCTCGACGCTGCTCGGCGTCATCAACGGGGTCATCGTCGTCCGGACCGGTCTGCCGTCGTTCATCGTGACCCTGGCGACGCTGTTCATCATCCGCGGTGCGTCGTCGGTGCTGACGTCGAGCGTCACCAACATCACCTATATCCCGATCGACCCGACGGTGGTCGCCAGCGACCCGCTCGGAGCCCTCTTCGCGTGGAGCCTGCCGTTCACGATCGGTGACCAGCGTGGCGAGTTCGAGGTCTCGATCGTCTTCTGGATCCTCATCGCCCTCGTCGGCATCTACGTCCTCGGACGCACCCGCTTCGGGAACTGGATCGCCGGCGTCGGTGGGTCTGCCGGCGCCGCCCGCAACCTCGGTGTGCCGGTCGCCCGGGTCAAGATCGCGCTGTTCGCGCTGACGGCGTTCTCGGCCTCGATCCTCGCGGCCATCCAGAGCACCCGGTTCACCTCCGCCGACATCCTGCGCGGCACCGGGATGGAGCTCGACGCGATCACGACTGCGGTCATCGGCGGCACGCTGCTGACCGGCGGCTACGGCTCGGTCGCGGGGACGGCGCTCGGAGCGCTGGCCCTGGGCATGGCGCGCCAGGGGATCGTGTTCGCCGACATCAACGCCGACTGGTACAAGATCGCGATCGGCACGCTGCTGCTGGTCGCCGTCGTCCTGAACAACTGGATCCGGCGCCGCTTCGCCGGCCTGGCGTAGGAGGGCCGACCGATGGATGCGACTCCCCAGATCGACGCCCTCATGGACCATACCCCGGCGGCGGCCACGGCAGAGGGACCGCCACTCCTCGAGGCTCGCGACATCTCGAAGTACTTCGGCGCGGTCGTCGCACTCGAAGGCGTGTCGCTGGCCGTCCGCCCCGGCGCGGTCACGTGCCTGCTGGGCGACAACGGCGCCGGCAAGTCGACGCTGATCAAGACGCTGTCGGGCGTCCATCGCCCGGACAAGGGCACCCTCGCGGTCGACGGCCAGCCGGTCGAGTTCTCGTCGCCGCGCGACGCGCTCGACGCGGGCATCGCGACGGTCTACCAGGACCTGTCGGTGATGCCGCTGATGACCGTCACGCGGAACTTCTTCCTGGGCAACGAGCCGACCACCGGGTTCGGGCCGTTCAAGCGCTTCGACCTCCCGAAGGCAGCGGGCATCGCCAGGGAGGAGATGCGCCGCATCGGCATCGACCTGCGCGACACCGACCAGGCCGTCGGGACGCTGTCCGGTGGCGAGCGCCAGACCCTGGCGATCGCCCGAGCCGAGTACTTCGGCGCGCGGGTGCTGATCCTCGACGAGCCGACGTCGGCCCTCGGCGTCAAGCAGTCGGCGATCGTGCTCCGCCACATCGTCGCCGCCCGCAACCGCGGGCTCGGCGTCATCTTCATCACCCACAACGTCTCGCATGCCCTGCCGATCGGCGACACGTTCACGATCCTGTCGCGCGGTCGGACCGGCGGCCAGTTCAGCCGGGGCGAGGTCGACGCCGACCAGCTCCACAGCCAGATGGGTGGCGGCGACGAGCTGCACGAGCTGACGCGCGAGCTCGAGGCGCTCGCGAAGAGCGAGCGCAGGCCATCTGCCGCGACGCCGCCCGGGACGCCACCGCCAGTGCCACCGGGGGCCGAGCCGCCGGTGAGCCACTGACGGCGGTCCCGGGACGACCGACGTCAGGGATCGTACGGATCGGCCATGGCCATGACGACGACGATCGCCGACGTCGCGGCCAAGGCCGGTGTCTCGACCGCGACCGTCAGCCGCGTGCTGGCAGGCGTCGGCCAGGCACGTCCAGAGACGATCGCGCGTGTCCTCGAGGCGGCGCGCGCCCTCGACTACCGCCCGTCCGAGGTCGCCCGGTCGCTGAAGCGCCGCTCGACCCAGACGCTCGGCCTGATCATCACCGACATCGAGAACCCGTACTTCCCGCAGCTCGTCCGGTCGGTCGAGGACGCGGCCCGGGCGTCGGGCTTCTCGGTCCTGCTGTGCAACGCCGCCGACGACCCGGAACGGGAGTCGTCCTACCTCGAGCTGCTGGTCGATCGCCGCGTGGACGGGTTGATCATCGCGGCGAGCAGCCTCGGCGTCCGCCACGCCGAGTGGCTGTCGTCGCCGCCGATCCCGGTCGTCCTCGTGAACACCGCGGCACCGGATGTCGGGCTGCCCGCGATCACGTCGGACAACGAGCTCGGCGGCCGGATCGCGACGGAGCACCTGCTCGGGCTCGGGCACCGGCGGTTCGGCTACCTGATGCCGCCCCCGCGCAACGTCGATGCGGCCGCGCGCCTCATCGGGGTCCGCGGCGCGCTCGCGGACGCGGGCCTGACGGCCGAGGCGCTGACGGTCGTCGCCGGCGAGCCGCTGGTCGGCGGCGGCGAGCGGGCCACTCACGACCTGCTGGACCGCGCCCCCGACGTCACCGCGGTGCTCGCCTACAACGACCTCATGGCCATCGGGGCCCTGCGCGCGCTCGACCGCCGCGGCCGGCGGGTGCCGGCCGACGTGAGCGTCGTCGGCTTCGACGACGTGACGCTGTCGGCCTACGTCGACCCGCCGCTGACCACGATCACCCAGCGCACCGACGAGATGGGCCGCTGGGCGGTCGCCCGACTGACCGGCGACCATACGGCCGACGGCAACGGGTCGTCGCAGATCCGCCTGCCGGTCGACCTGACCGTCCGCGAGTCGACCGGTCCGGCCCCGGGCTGACGGTACGGGCCGGGCCGAGCAGCGGCTGGCGAGCTACTGGCGCGGATCCTCGACGCCGACCTGCGCCTCCAGGCTGGGCACGACCGTCCGGCGGACCCGTTCCCTCGCGCGTCGGATCAGCACCGCGGTGCGATCCGGCACGCCGTCGAGGCCGACGTCCTCGACCGCGAGCGATCCGGCGGCGGCCGCGAAGCGCAGCGCTCGCGCGACCGACTGCCCGCGCGTACCGGCGAGCCGCCGGCGCACGAGCGCCGTCAGCAGAGCCGCAAGGAACGTGTCGCCGGCGCCCGTCGGATCGACCTCGCCGTCGGTCGGGGTCGGCAGGTAGCGCAAGACCTCGACCGGGCCGTCCTCACCGGTCGTGATCAGCAGGCCGCCCTGGCCGCCCTGCGTCACGAGCAGCCGTGCGCCGGGGTGGAGGAAACGGCACAGGTCGCCGAGCGACGTGTCGCGCGCCACGTCGAGGTGGCTCATGCCGACGAGATCGGCACGGCGGAGGATCGCCCGGTCGGCCGGCGGCACCCGTTCGACGCGCTGACCCGCCACGAGCCGCCGGAGCATGCCCTGCCAGGCGACCGCCACCAGCGCGTCGGGGGCGATCTGTCCGACCCAGCCGTCGTCGACCTCTCCGGCGACCGGCACAAGCGACCACGACGTGGTTGCTAGCCACGAGTCGGGCAGCGGGACCGGTCGCACCGGTACGCCGCGGGCGATCAACGTCTGCACGCGGCCGTCGGGCGTCTCGACGTTGTGGAAGACCGGACCCTCGTCGAGACCGACCGTGAGGATGTCGACGCCCGCGGCACGCAGGGCGTCGAGCTCATGCGCACCGGCCGCATCGGCATCGACGCCGACGACCGCCGCGGTCCGCAGCCCGAGCCGGGCGGTCGTCAGCGCCGCGTACGTGACGCCGCCGCCGAGGCGCCAGCCACGCGGGTCGTCGGGGGCGATGTCACGACAGGCGGAGCCGACGTGCACGACGTCGATGCGCGGACGGGCCATGGGACCTCAGGCTGGGCGGGGGGCCGGGCGGTGCGGCGTATACTGCCGCACCCGATAGCCGCACGACGAGGTCCACTGGGTGTTCTTCTACGAGCTCCATGAAGGCGACGACGAGGTCTACAGCGACCTGATCGTCGTGAGCGAGTCCGAATGGGAGCCGCAGGAGTTCTTCGACCTCGTCCAGCGCATCCGCCACGACGTGCAGGACGGGTACGAGCAGGACACGCTGATCGAGGCGATCGCCATGGTCCTCGAGCGTGACTACGGGTTCATCTTCGTCAGCGACGACGCACTGGCCGCCTCCGTCAACGTGTCGACCCTCGAAACGGACAACTTCATCGCCGAGCTCGAGGTCGACGAGGATGACGAGGACGACGACGACGAGGGAGAGGACGAGGACCGGCTCAGTGGGGATTTCCGTACGATCGTCGCCGAGTTCGACCCCGATCGCGAACGGATGAACTGAGGGCCGGATCCTCAGCGGCTGAACAGGATCTCCAGCACGTCCCCGTCCTTGACCCGGTAGGTCTTGCCCTCGGAACGGAGCCGGCCCGCCTTGCGCGCCTCGGCCATCGACCCGAGGCTCACGAGATCATCGAACGAGACGGTCTCGGCCCGGATGAACCCCTTCGCGAGGTCGGTGTGGATCGCCCCCGCCGCATCCACGGCGGTCGAACCGTCGGGGATCGGCCAGGCGCGGACTTCGTCGGGGCCGGCGGTCAGGAACGACACCAGCCCGAGCAGCCGGTACGACAGCGCGATCACCCGGTCGAGGCCCGACTCGCTGATGCCGAGCTCCTCCATGAACACGACCGCCTCGTCGGCTTCGAGCTCGCCCAGCTCCATCTCGATCTTCGCCGACAGCGAGTCGACCATCGCATGCTCGTGCCGGTACCCGGTCGCGACCCGCTCGACGAGCGCGGGGGCGGTCGACAGGTCGCCCTCGCCGACGTTGAGCAGCACCAGGACCGGCTTCTCGGTGAGGAACCGGAAGCCGCGGATGGCCTTCGACTCGTCGGCGTCGAGGCCGAGGTCGCGGATCGGCGTGCCCGCCTCGAGGCCTTCGTGGATGCGCCGCAGCACGACTTCCTCGCGCTCGGCCGCCTCCCGCTCAGCCTGGGTGCCGTGCCGGCCGCTGCCCTGCAGCCGCTCGAGGCGGCGCTCGGCCATCGCCAGGTCCGCAAGCGTGAACTCGAGGTCGAGCGCCTCGAGGTCGCGGGCCGGGTCGACGCTGCCGGCCGGGTGGGGATGGGCCGGGTCGTCGAACGCGCGGACGACGTGGAGCAGCGCGTCGGAATCGCGCAGCCGGGCCAGGTGGTCGGCCGGCAGGTCCTCCGTCCCGACGTGGCCCTCGGACGACGCCGGTGGTGCGGGCAGGTCGACGTACGTGACATCGGCGTGGACGATCTTCTTCGGGGTGAAGATCTCGGCGAGCCGGCCGAGCCGCTCGTCGGGCACCTTGACGACCCCGACGTTGAGCGTGACGCCGCCGTACCCGCCGGTCTCGGCGTGGCCGCGGGTCAGCGTGTTGAACACGGTGGTCTTGCCGCTGCCGGCAAGCCCGACGATCGCGGTCTGCACGGTCAGTAGCCCGCCGCCGGGTCGACGACGTTGAGCAGCGGCTCGCCCGCCGCGAACCGCCGGAGGTTGTCACAGAACAGCTCGACGCTGCGGTCGAGGACACGTCCGCTCGACCACGCCGTGTGTGGCGTCACGATGACGTTGGGCAGGTCGTAGAACGACGACATCGGCGGCAACGGCTCGTCGCGGAACGTGTCGAGCACCGCGCCACCGAGCGGTCCGTCGCGCAGCGCCCGGAGCAGGGCCCGCTCGTCGATGAGCCGGCCCCGCGCGACGTTGATCAGCCACGCCCCGGGCTTGACCATCGCCAGGGTGTCCGCATTGATCATGTCCTCGGTCTCGGGCGTCAGCGGCGCGGCGAGCACGATGAAGTCGGACTCGCCGAGGAGCTCGGGCAGCGTCTCCGGACCGCCGACCCGATCGAGCATCAGCTCGCCGTACGAGCGCTCTTCATCGTCGGGAGGCACGCGGTCGGCATCGGGCCGGCGACGCACCGCCACGACCCGGCAGCCGAAGGCCGTGGCCAGCGCCCCGACCGCCCGGCCGATGGAGCCCAGCCCGACGATCCCGACCGTCACGTCGCGCAGCTCGGCGCCCTCGAGCGGCTGCCACGTCCGCTCGCGCTGCAGCTCGAGGAGCTGCGGCAGCCGCCGGCTGACGCCCAGGATCATCATCATCACGTACTCGGCGATCGGCCGGCTGAAGACGCCGCGCGCGTTGGTCACGACCAGGCCGCGCCCGCGCGATGCCGGGGTAAGGGCGCGCTCGACGCCGGACGTCGCCGAGTGGACCCACGCCAGATGGGGCGCCCGCGCCAGCAATCGGTCGAACGCATCGGAGCTGAGCCAGCCCCGGAGCATCACCTCGACGTCCTCGAGCGGCCCGTCGGCGAGCCCCTCGACCGACACCGTCACGAGCCGCGCCCCGGGCGCCGCGGCCCGGATCCGCTCGAGGTCACGCGCTCGGTAGCGGGCCGACAGGATCGGGCTGAGCGCGATCGCCGTCGGGGCACCGCCCGGGCCTCGGCCCGGACCGGCCGTCGTCACGTGGCGCTGCCGGGGGCCGCGTCGACGACGCGGGAGATCCAGCGCTCCGGGTGCTCGATCTCGCCCTCGCGCGGCAGCGACTCGGGGCCGTCCCACAGCCGGGTCAGGGCCTCGGGTCCACGTGCGGCCGCGATCGCCCGGACGAACGTTTCGCCCTTCTTGTACTGGTCGAGCTTGAGGTCCATCCCGGTCAGCCGGAGCATCGCCCGCTCGAACGGTGTCCGCTTCGACCGGCGCTCGTCGAACTTCGCCCGGATGGCGGCCACGTCCGGCACGAGGTCCTGGCCGACCTCGTCCATGACGTAGTCGCTGAAGCCCTCGAGCAGGCTCATGACCGCCTGCGTCTCGCGGAACAGGCGGCGCTGCTCCTCGCCCATCAACCGCTCGAGCCAGTGCTCACCGCCGCCCTCCCCGCGCAGCGCCCGGCCCAGCCCGCGCAATGCCTCGCGGCCCATCCCCCGCACGTCGCGACCGAACAGCGCCAGCTGGCGCTCGAGCCGCGACGCGAGATACGGGCGCAGCCACGGGTGGGCCTCGAACTCGAACGCGTGGGTGGTCTCGTGGAGCGCGATCCACGTCCGGAACGAGGCGAGCGGCACGCCCAGCGTCCGGGCGGTCTGGCGGATGTTCTCCTCGACGAACAGCAGCCGGCCTGGCGTCGCCTCGGCCGACAGCAGGGCGAGGTCGTACTGGCCGAGGACGCGCTGGCCCATGAAGCCGAGCATCATCCCGAGCTGGCGGGTCGTGAGCCAGCGGTTGGCGAGGGCCATCGCCGACACGGTCAGCCCGCCGCCCGGTGGCACGACCTGGTCGAGCAGGTCGCGCTCGAGCTTGCCGATCAGCGAGGCGAACGACGCGGTGTTCGCCCGGACCCAGCCCGCCCGGTCCACGACGCCCGAGCGCTCGACGACCCCGGGGAGCTGTGTCCCGAGGGCGGTCGAGAGCGCCGGCACGATCCGGGCCATGTCCGCCGCGTAGTCGGCTTCGCTGGCGCGGAGCTGTTCGGCGGTCAGCGTGCCGGGCGCGCGTTCGAGGCGATGGATCGCCCGTCGTTCGACGGTCGCCCAGTCGACCAGGCCCTCGCGAGCGCGGCGCTCCAGCTGTCGACCGACGACGGTCGCCGCGGCACCGAGCGCCGAGCCGATCAGGATCCCGGCCTGCCAGGCGCGGTCGTCGCGCCAGTTCGGGTCGCGTCGGCGCGTCATCGGGCCAGCGCCCCGAGCTCCACCGCCTCGACCGAGACGAACGCCGTGCCGAACAGTCGGCCGGCGAGATCGGCGAACCGGTCCGGATCGCCGGTCGTGAGCTGTGCATGCGTCGGCGTGGCCGACCCGTCCGTCGCGTCGGAACCCGCCTCCAGGCCGTTGACGCCCAGCAGCTCCGCGAGCGCCGAGGCCGTGGCGGTGGCCGAATCGACGATCGCGATGTCGGCACCGGCGAGGTCCGCGATCAGCGGACGCAGGAGCGGGTAATGCGTGCAGCCGAGCAGCAGCGTGTCGATCGTGGCCCCGGCCGGGCGCGGAAAGATCGACTCGCCGTCGGCGTCGCGCTCCCCGAGGAGCGGCGCCAGCGCGTCGGCGACCGTGGCGATCGCGACGCTGCCGCCGAGCGTGCCGGCCTCGACGAGCGGGACGAGCGCCGGCGTCGCGTGCTCGTACACGTCGACCGCCGGGTTCTCGTCCTTGATGGCGTTGAAATAGGCGCGTGAGCGGATCGTCGCGGGCGTGGCGATCACGCCGACGCGTCGGTTGCGGGTCGCGAGCACCGCCGCCGACGCACCCGGACGCACGACGCCCAGCACCGGCAGGTCGTAGCGCCGCCGGAACGCCGCGAGGCCGATCGCGGTCGACGTGTTGCAGGCGACGACCAGCGCCTTGACATCGCGTTCGACCAGCGCGTCGAGCGACTGCGTGGAGAACGCCAGGACCTCGTCGTCGGAGCGGACGCCGTACGGGGCACGGGCGTTGTCGCCGAGGTAGATCGTCGGCTCGTCCGGCGTGCGGCGGATGATCTCGCGCAGGACCGTCAGGCCACCGACCCCCGAGTCGAACACGCCGATCGGCCGAGCGTCGGACACGGCCTCGGCCTAGCGGCGCCCGGCGGCGAGCGCGACGTTGCCCGCGCCGAGCAGCTCGGTCGCGACCCTCACGATGTCCTGGCTGACCGGCGCGTCGGGGCTGGCGAGGATGAACGGGACGCCGTCGTTGTTGCAGCGGACGACCAGCTGTCCGTCGGACATCACGAAGTGCTCGGGCACGCGGCCAAGGGCGCGATGGAGGGCGTCCGGCTCGATCCCACCGGGGCTGTCGGCGCGGTTGACGAGGTAGCGCACCTTCGTCGGCGGGTACCCGATAGAGCGGAATGTGTCGGCCATGGCGATCGTGTTGTGGATCGTCGTCGAGTCGTACGTGACGATCTCGATGATCGTGTCGCTCGCGTCGAGGAACGCGAGGTTGATGTCGTTGATCGAGCTCGACATGTCGATCACGATCGCGCTGTAGACGCGGCGCAGGAGCGACAGGATCTTGTCGATGTCGCGAGCCGTGATCATCTCGGCCATCTCGATGCGCGGCGGAGCGAGCAGGATGTCGATGGCCGACGGGTCCCGCCACAGGACGTCGGACAGGTCCGACTCGGCGATGCGATCGGTCGGCAGGTCGAGGATCGACGGGGAGTCGACCGGCACCTTCAGGAGCGCCCGCAGGTCGCCGAACTGGATGCTGCCGTCGATGAGCACGGTCCGCTGTTCGAGCTGAGCGAGGGCGACCGCGAGGTTGAAGGCGATGGTCGTCTTGCCGACGCCGCCCTTGGGCGCGAACACCGAGATGATCCGGGTGGCCCCGGCCGCCGTCCGTTCGTCGTAGGACTTGCGGACGTTCGTGATCAGGTTGAGGAGGTCGAACCCGGAGAACGGCATCGACAGCACCGCGTCGACACCCTTGTCCGGCGCGACCTCGACCGGGTTCTGGGGGACCGTGAGCATGATGACCGGCACGTGCAGATCAGCCTCGCGGATCTGTTCGGCGAGCTTGGGCCCCTTGATCCGGCCCTGCAGCAGCGCGTCGACCAGGACCACGTCGGGGCGCAGCTGACGGATCTGGTCGATGGCGCGGCCGCCGTCGGAGATGACGTCGAGCAGCTTGACGGACTGCTGGGCGTTGAGGAGGCCGCGGATGTACTGCGCGACCTGGGGCACGTCCTCGACGATCAGAAGGCGCGTCTGGTCGCTGCTCGAACCGCTCGACATGGTGCCCGACGATACCACGGGGCCATGCTCGCGGCCGTTCGCCGGGCGCGGCCCCGGTCAGCGGCGTTCGGCGATCAGGACGGCCCGCTCCGAGCCTGGGCCGAGCGGCCCGAGATCGTAGCCACCGGCGACGGTCTCGACCTGCAGCCCGGCGTCCGCGGCGAACGTCTCGAGCTCGTCCGCCGACACCAGCCGCAGGCGGTCCTGGCGAACCCAGCGACGGGGCGACTGGCCCTGGCCGGCCTCCTCGTAGACGGCGGTCAGGACGAGCGTGCCGGTCGCGTGGTCGTGCAGGGCGGAGCCCGTCTTGGTGACGAGGGCGCCGGTCGCCGGGTCGGTACGGATCCACTCGAGGATCAGCCGCCCGTCGAAGCGGCCGAGGTCGTCGGCATCGGGCAGCCAGATGTCGACCACGGCGAGGCCGCCCGGCGCGAGGTGGGCGGCGAGCGTCCGGAACGCGGCTCCCTGCGCCTCCCGGGACGGCAGCAGCATGAGCGAGTTGAGGGCGATGAAGGCGAAGGTATGCCGCCCGGCCTTCGGCAGCCGCACCTCGAGCAGGTCCGCCTCGACCAGCTCCAGCCGTCCGCGCGGCAGATCGGCCGCCTCGGCCCGGTCGCGCGCCCGTTCGAGCATGGCCGGCTCGATGTCGACGCCCGTGACCGCGTGGCCCGCCGCGGCGAGCGGCACGGCGACCCGGCCCGATCCGGCCGCCAGCTCGAGGACCGGCCCGTCGGCCCGGTCGGCCAGCGCGAGGTACAGGTCGAGGTCGCCCGGATCGTCCGCGAGGTCGAGGTCGTAGAGGCGCGCGAGCGCCGCCGCCGTCGCGGGATCGGGCCGGTCGATCACCCGGCCGCCGGCTCCCAGCGGACGGTGCGACCGGCGGCGCGCTTGACGGCGAGCGCGCTGATCGCTTCGAGCGCGGCGCGGTTCGCCGCCATCGCGGTCGTCTCGGCATGGTCGTACGGCGGCGACACCTCGACGACGTCCATCCCCGCCAGGTCGACCGCCGCCACGATCTGACGGATGGCGCGGAGGACCTCGCGAGTCAGCATGCCGCCGGGCTCGGGCGTCCCGGTGCCTGGCGCCATGCCCGGGTCGATGACGTCGATGTCGAGGCTCAGGTACACGTAGTCGGGGCCATCGAGCGCCTCGTCGATGGCCTGGGCGATGACCGCCTCCGCGCCGCGCTCCTCGATCTCGCGCATCAGGTGGTAGCGCAGCCCGTGCTGCTGCATCCATTCGAACGTCTCGACCGGCGGCCAGTAGCCGCGCAGCCCCACCTGGACGAAGTTGCGGCCCTTGACCGCACCCGATTCGATGAGGCGGCGCATCGGCGTCCCGTGCCCGGCCAGCACTCCCCAGTCGTCGTTGGCGGTGTCCGCGTGCGCGTCGAAGTGGACGATGCCGATGCTGCCCGGCGCCCGGATCTCGGCGATCGCCGACGCCGACGGCCACGTGATCGAGTGGTCGCCGCCGAACACGATCGGGATGGCGCCGGTCTCCGCCACCTCGCGGACCTTCCGGTAGATCAGGGCATGGGCGCGCTCGATCCACGAAGGAACGATGTTGGCGTCCCCCGCGTCGACGACGTCGAGGATCTCGAACGGCTCGACGTCGAGCTGCAGCGAGTTCACCGAGCCCGTCGTGTACTGCGCCTGGCGGATCGCACGTGGGCCGAACCGGGCGCCCGATCGATGGCTCACCGCGTCGTCGAACGGGGCGCCGATGATCGCCACGTCGGCCTTGCGCGCCCGGAGCTGGGCGATGTCGGTGATCCACGGCAGCTTCATGAAGCTCGCAGATCCGACGTAGGTCGGCAGGTCGAAGTCATCGAAGGTCTCGTACTCCGCATCCCAGCCGTTCATGGCCGCGAAGTCCGGGTCGTGGGGGCGCTCGGCCACGTGGGTCCTCCCGGAGACGGGCGCGGTCCGGCGTGGCGGCCGCGGAGGGTGGTCCGTCTCGTTCGGGGCGCCGCCGGTTCGCGATCCGGCGTCCAGCGGGGCGCGCCGGGGCGATGGTACACCCGGCTCCGGCTCACTCCCCCCGGAACGCGGCCCATGCGGCGTCGACCAGCCCGGGATCGAGATACAGGTCCACCGCGGTCTGCGCGATCAGCGTCGCGGCCAGCAGCGTCGTCTCGTCGGCACGCGGGGTGGCCGCCGCGTCGCGGAAGGCCGTCGAGTGCCCGGCCACGCCCTCCTCGCAGATCGCCAGGTCCGGATGGATGGTCGGGCAGACCCGGCTGACGTTGGCCATGTCGGTGCTGCCGGCGTTGAGGTCGTCACCCATATCCTCGATGCCGTAGACCGCCATGTTCGCCCGGAACCGCTCGGCCAGCGGCCGGTTGTTGCGCATCGTCGTCGCGCCACCCGAGTACGTGACGTCGACGGTCGTGCCGGTCGCCAGCGCGGCAGCCTCGGCCATCCTGGTGAACTGCGCCTTCATCGCCACGTAGTCCGCATCGTCGTCGCTGCGCAGCATGAACCAGGCCGACGTGCGGTCTGGGATGATGTTGGCCGCGGTCCCGCCCTCGCGGATGATCCCGTGGACGCGGGCCGTGGGCTTGAGCTGCTGGCGCCACAGCCCGACCGACGAGAAGAGCTGGATCATCGCGTCGAGCGCGTTCTTGCCCTTCCACGGATCGGAGGACGCGTGCGCCTGGAGGCCGTGGAACACGACCTCGACGTCCTCCGAGGCGAGCGGATAGCTCTCGACGTGGCTGCGGTCGCACGGGTGGTAGAGCAGCGCTGCGTCAATGCTTTCGAAGAGGCCGTCGTCGATCATGACCTGCTTGCCGCTGCCCCGCTCCTCGGCGGGCGTACCCAGAAACACGATCTCGCCGGGCAGGTCGTCGGCGATCGCGGCCAGGGCGATCGCGGCCCCGACCCCGGATGCCGCCATCGTGTTGTGCCCGCAGCCGTGCCCGAGCCCCGGGAGCGCGTCATATTCGGCGAGGATCCCGACCCGTGGACCGGCTCCATCGCGACCGCCGCGCATGCTCGCCCGGACGGCGGTCGCGAGGCTGCCGGCCGGATGCTCGACCTCGAAGCCGTGCGCCCGCAGCGCATCGGCGACCCATGCCGCCGCCTGGTGCTCCTCGAACGCGGGCTCGGGGTTCGCGTGGATGCGGTGGGACAGGTCGACGATCTCGTCGCGAGCGTCCTCGACGGCCGCGGCGATGCGCGCCTTGTGCTCGGCGAAGGGCTCTGCGGGGCGTGTGGCTAGGCGGTCGGGCACGGATCCTCCGGCGGTGCTGGGTCGGACGGTCTGGGGCAGGTCCGCTGCCGGATGGTACGGCCGCGCGGAGGACCGCGCTCAGCGCTCGGCAGAGAGCGTGGCCTCCGCGACGGCCGCCAGGGCGATGATGAATAGCGCGATCGGGAGCTCGAGGGCGCCCTGCAGCCGGAGCACGATGAAGATCGCGACGATCAGGCCGAGCCACGCACCCCGGCGGCCGGCCCTGACCCAGTCGCCGCGGTAGGCGATCCGCCGGTGCCGCCCGAACACCAGCAGCCACACGATCGGCGTGGCGGTCAGCGCGACTGCGAGACCGATCAGCGCCGCCCCGATGAAGCCGGCGACGGGATCGGCGACCGGGTCGCGGGTCGTGATGATGAGCGCGACCAGCACCCAGACCACGACGGCGGCGCCGAAGATGGCAAGGTTCAACAGCCGGTCGCGAGCGTCCATGACGAGCGAGTCTAGGCCGTACGGATCACTCGCCGGCGCCCACGGCCGGACGATGCGCGCGAGTCGCATCTTCGTGTGCCCTCCCCCATCAAGCGGCGGTCGGTCATGGGGACCGAACGCGCACGATGGCGGTGGCGACATCGCTTGTCACCTCGGGCGGATTCCCTATCCGGCGGGGTCAGGCCCTCGTGGCGGTCACGCTCGACGGACAGATGTCCCGGTACGGGCAGCGCGAGCAGGTCATCGCGTCGGGCGTGGCCTCGAACGCGCCCGCCCGGATGCCGGCCGCGACCGTAGCGATGCGGCGACGCGCGGTCGCGATGCGCTTGGGGTCGACGTCGACGCGGCCGACCAGCCCCGAGTCGAGGAAGTGGAGCGCGACCTGGTCCGGCAGCCGGCCGTTCATCGCCTCGTAGCCCATCGCGTAGATCTGGAGCTGGAGCGACTCGCGGGCGCGCTGGCGGGCCTTCGCCGGGTCGCGCACGTCTGACGACTTGTAGTCGGTGATCGTCACGTGCTCGCGGCCCATGATGTCAAGCGTCGGCGTGACGACGTCGGCCGACGGCGCCGTCGCCGGGGACGGGGCCGCCGACGGGTCCGGTTCGGCGGCCGGCCGGATGTCCACGCGATCCCAGCGGCCACGGACCCGGTCGCCGTCGAGGTCGAACGCGAACTCGCGCTCGACGTAGGTCGGGATCACGGCGTCCGGGCGCAGCTGGTCCTCGCGGAACCGATGGAGCGAGACCCGGGCGGTCTCGAACCGCGCCTCCTCGTGCTCACGGCTCACGAACCCCTCGTTCGACCACGCCGCGGTCAGGACCTCGTCGAGCTCCGCCTCGGTCATCACGTGGCCGCGTGCGTGCCGGTGGTGGAACGACTGGACCGCCTTGTGCAGCGCGGCACCGTAGACGAGGGCGTGGTGGGGCGGGACCGGCAGGCGAAGGACGTGGGCGTACTTGTAGCGCAGCGGACAGCTCAGGTACGCATCGACCTGGCCGAAGCTGAGCATCAGCGACTCGCTGCCCCGACCTACCGGTGTGGCCGGCTCCGGCGCGTCGACGCCGGCGAACGCGGCGAGGCGCTCCTCGGCCGACGGCGCCGTCACACCCGCACCGGGCGCGACGGCCGATGCGCCCAGATCGAGCGCCTCGAGCACGAACGGCGACACGCGGCGGGCACGCGAACCGCCGTAGTCGGCGGCGTGCGTGAGGACGAGCTCGTCGCGCGCCCGCGTCATCGCCACGTAGAACAGCCGCCGCTCCTCGGCGATCGCACGCTCGGGCGTCGGCGGCTCGCCCCGGCCGAGGCCCGGCGGCAGCGTCAGCGGCTCGCCGCGGCCGTTGCCCGGGAAGCGCCCGGCGACCAGCCCGGGCAGATAGACGACCGGGAACTCAAGCCCCTTTGCCTTGTGGACCGTCAGGACCGCGACCGCGTCGGCGTCCGGATCGAGATCGGCGGTGGCCGGATCGTCGCCAGCGTCGATGAGCGTCTGGAGATGCTGCGCGACGAACATCGCCCGATCGTCGGCGAGCACCGCCGACTGGCCACGGATGAGGTCGAAGAACCGGGCGACGTTGCCGAGGCCCTCGTCCGCCGCGCTCGTCGCCGTCGCGGCAAGGCGCGCGAGCAGGCCGCTGTCGCGCAGGAACGCGTAGAGGACCTCGCCCGCGGGACGCTCGTGCGCCATCGCCGCGTAGCGGGTGACGTCGGTGACCAGCCGATGGACCGACGTCCGGGTGGCCGGCGCGAGGCGGAGGATGCCCGGCTGCCGCTCGAGCTCGTCGAGGACCGAGAACAGCGAGCGGTGGCGTCGACGGGCCGAGTTCACGATGGCCGTCAGGTCCTCGCCGCCGAGCCCGTACACGTCGGACGCGGCGAGGGCATACAGGTCGACGCTCGAGTCCGGGTCGGCGATCGTGCGCAGGAAGGCAAGCAGCAGGCGGACCTCGGGCCGCGCGTACAGCCCCGACGAGCCGGAGAAGCGCCACGCGACGCCCGCCACGTTCAGCGCGCGCAGCACGGGGTCGGCGTGGCCGTTGGCGCGCACGAGGACCGCGTGGTCGCGTGGGGCGGCACCCGTCGCGATCCGGCGAGCGATGTCGGCAGCGATCCAGTCGGCCTCCTCCGACCCTGTCGCGAACGCCTCGAGCCGGACCGGCGGGGGGTCGGGCTCGCGGCGCTCCGCCCGGAGCCGTTTGCCCAGGCCCGTGCGGACCTCGAGCCGGTCGGGATCGTTGAAGCGGACCAGTCGATAGGCGGCGTCGAGGATCGGGGCGAGCGAGCGGTAGTTCCTTCGCACCACGACAGTCCGGGCGCTCGGGTAGCGCTCGCCGAACTCGAGGATGTTGTCGATCGCCGCGCCGCGGAACGCGTAGATGGCCTGGTCGTCGTCGCCGACGACCGTGATGTTCCGGTGCGGCTCCGCGAGCAGCGTGACCAGCTCGGCCTGGGCACGGTTGGTGTCCTGGAACTCGTCGACGAGCACGTACTTGAAGCGCGACGCGACCGCCCGACGCGTCGCCGGCGACTGCCGGACGAGGCGGAGCGCGAGTGCCACTTGGTCGCCGAAGTCGATGAAGCCGTTGGCGGCGAGCAGCTCCTGGTAGCGGGCGTACGCACGGGCGAGCTCCGCCTGGCGGCGCCCGTCCTCCGCGAACGCCTCGGCCTGCTCGGCGCGTCGGGCATCGCCGTCCGCCGCCGCCGCGAGCGCTGCGGCCTCCGCGCCGAGCACGGCTGCGTGACCGGCGAACGTCGCGGGCGTGATGTCCTCGTCCTTGCACCGGCTGAACAGCGTGACGAGCGCCGACAGGAAGCGGGTGGGGTCGCCGAGCGGGCGGTACGCGTCGAGATCGAATTCGAACAGGTGCTCGCGCAGGAAGATGACGGCCTCGGCGCGCGACAGCACGCGGACGTCGGGCGGCAGCCCGAGCTCGAGCGCGTGCTCGCGGATCAGTCGGTCGCCGAACGCGTGGAACGTCGCGATCGCCGTATCCGTGTAGCCGTATGGCACGAGCTGGTCGACGCGCACGGCCATCTCGTCGGCCGCCTTGTCGGTGAAGGTCAGGGCGAGGATCTCGGATGGCCGGGCTCGTCGCGTCGCGATGAGCCATGCGATCCGGCGCGTGATCACCTGCGTCTTGCCGGTCCCGGCACCGGCGATCACCAGGAGCGGCCCGTCGCCGTGCGTCACGGCCCGCAGCTGGTCCTGGTCGAGACCCCCGAGCAGCGCATCCAGACCGTCCGTCTCCGTCCCGCTGCGGGCCGGATCAACGACCGTCGCGAGCTCGCCCCACGCCGGGATCTGTTCGAGCGGCACCGGTCCGCGCCGACGGGCCCGGATCGCCGGCCGGGTCACGGGCGGCGCTCCCGGCGGGGAGGTCGGGTCGACGGTGGGGGCCATGTCCGCACCATCGCCGACCGCCGTGACACCTAGGCTGTCAGGCCGTCGCCTGCTTGATGGCGTCGGTCTCCTCCTCGGACAGCGCGCCGTCGGATCGTCCGCCCCGGATCGCCTTGGCGTAGACCCGGGTGCCGCTGCGAGCGTGGAGACTGGAGAGCACCCAGCCGTTGCCCTCGCCGTCGAGGAGCGCGAGCGCGAAGCTCTGGTTCCCGCCGGTGTCCTCGAAGGGGTTGAACCGGACCAATCCGACGCGTTGGAACGCGCGCGGCGCGCCGGCTTCGAGGCGCCCGGTCCGCGTCCCGAGGCGGTCGACCTCGCGACCGAGCTCGTACACCCGGTCGAGATGGGCGCCGAGCACATCGCCCAGGTCCCCGTCCTCGCCACGGGTGAGCGAGCGGAGGCGCTGGTCGACGCGGGCCACCCGTCTGGCCATCCAGATGACGAGCGCGATCATGACCAGGACCGCGATGGCGAGGACGGCGACGATCGGCCCGATGTTGGCGGTGACGGTCGCGTTCAGGTCGATGGCTGGTCCTCCGGATCCGGATCGGCGCGAGTCTAGCAGTCGCTCCCTGACCGACACGTGCCGGAGGGTCGCGCCGCGCCCGGTGCTATCCTCTGCGGCTGGCAGCCCGACCGTCGACGTCCCGGGCGCCCGACCACCACGATCCCGACTGGAGGCCCTTCGTTCTCATGGCCAAGCGCGTACGCGGCGGCTCGACCCGACCCGGCCAGCGCCGCCGGCTGCAACGGTCGACGGCACCCCGCACCGACGCCGTGACACCGACCAGCGCGCCGTCGACCTCCCTGACGGCGTCAGAGGAGGCTCGCGCGGCCGAGCTCGAGGCGCAGATCCTCGCCGCCGAGAAGGCCGGCGCGGCCGGTGCGGCCGTGAGCACCCAGAACCGCGGTCGGCGCGCGGCCGAGACGGACGCACGTCCGCGGTCCGGCTCGATCGCCGTGCGCGCGAGCGAGGAATACGCCTACGTGAGCCGCGACATCCGCCGGATCGTGATCATCGGCGGGTCGCTCGTCGTCTTCCTGCTCATCCTGTGGTTCGTCACGCAGTCGACCGGGATCGGTCCGTTCTGACCGGCTGATCCACCCTGCGCGGGCCATCCGCCGCGCTACCATCGGGCCATGCCAAGCACGCGACGCCCCGTCGGCGCGCGGCCCGAGGCGCTCTTCCAGCCTCCGCCCGAGCGCCAGCCGCTGGCCGCCCGGATGCGCCCGCGCAGCCTCGACGAGTTCGTCGGACAGGAGCACCTGGTCGGCGAGCGCGGTCCGCTCCGCCGGAGCATCGCCCGCGGTCACCTCGGATCCCTCGTCTTCTGGGGCCCGCCCGGCACGGGCAAGACCAGCCTCGCCCGGCTCCTCGCCGGGGAGATCGGTGCCGAGTTCGCGACGATGTCGGCGGTCATGGCCGGCGTCGCGGACGTGCGCGCCACGATCGCGGAGGCGCAGGAGCGGCTCGCGCTCCACCGAACTCGCACGGTCCTGTTCCTCGACGAGATCCATCGGTTCAACAAGGCCCAGCAGGATGCGCTCCTGCCGCACGTCGAGGACGGCACGATCACGCTCGTGGGAGCGACCACCGAGAACCCGTACTTCGAGGTGAACTCGGCGCTCCTGTCGAGGATGCGCGTGTGGCGCCTCGAGTCGCTGACCGACGACGAGGTCGCGGCGGTCGTCCGGCGGGCATTGGATGACCCGGATCGCGGTCTGGCCGGCTCGCTCGGGCCGGACAGCGGCGTAGCCCTGGCACCGGAGGCGTTCGACCACCTCGTCGGCCTCGCGGGCGGCGATGCCAGGTCCGCGCTCAACGTGCTCGAGGGCGCGGTCGCGCTCGCCGAGGCCGAGGACATCCGAGACAACGAGGGTCGGGTGTCCCCGCGCCTCGAGGACGTCGAAGCTGCCGCCCAGCAGCGCGTGCTCGCCTACGACCGGGCGGGCGACGGCCACTACGACACCGTCTCGGCGTTCATCAAGAGCCTTCGCGGCAACGACCCGGACGCGGCACTGTACTGGCTCGCCTCGATGGTCGCGGCCGGCGAGGACCCGCGCTTCATCGCCCGACGGCTGATCATCAGCGCGTCCGAGGACGTCGGCAACGCCGACCCCCGGGCGCTCCAGGTCGCGGTGGCCGCCGCCCAGGCGCTCGACCATGTCGGCCTGCCCGAGGCGCAGTACGCGCTCGCCCAGGCCACGACCTACATCGCGACCGCCCCCAAGTCGAACCGGTCCGGCTCGGCCTACTGGGCCGCGGCGAGCGACGTCGAGGCGCGCGGTTCGCTCGACGTGCCGCTCCATCTTCGTCAGGCCCCGAACCGCCGGATGCAGCAGCACGGCATCGGCGTCGGCTACCGATACCCGCCCGACTTCGAGGACGCCGATGTCGCGCAGCAGTATCTGCCCGATGAGCTGACCGAGCGGCGCTATTACCTGCCGACCGACCAGGGCTACGAGGCGACGATCGCCGGTCGGATGGAGGGCCGTGCCGAGAAGCGCGCCGGCGGACCGAAGCGCTCGAGCGCCCCGAAGCCCGCGATCGCCAAGGGCACCGGTGAGGGCCTCATGCGTGCCCGCGAGACGAACCGCAAGAAGCTGGCGGACACCGAGAAGCGCGACGCGGCCGGCTGATCGGCTCGGTCAGGTGTCGGCCGGGCGGTCGCCACCGTCATGGGACGGGCGCCTGCACGGTTGTGACGGTCTGCACGCACGGCGACCATGGTGGCCTGAGAAGACGCTAGCGGAGCGCGCCGACCGTGGCCGAGGTCCTGTCAACCCTCCAGAGCCTGTTCACGTTCGCGTTCGTGGTGTCGAGCATGCTCGTGATGGGCATGTCGCTGACGGTCCCGCAGATCGTCGAACCGCTGCGCAACCTGCGCCTCGTGGTCCTCGCCCTCGTCGCGGCATTCGTCATCGTCCCGGTCACGGCGCTCATCCTGCGGGCGGTGATCCCGATGGACGACGAGCTGCAGATCGGCCTGATCCTCATGGCCTCGGCGCATGGCGCGCCGTTCCTGCCCAAGCTCGCGCAGATCGCGAAGGCCAACCTCGCCTACTCGGTCGGCCTGATGACCTTGCTCATCGTCGTGACCGTCATCTTCATGCCGATCTTCCTGCCCGCCGTGCTCTCGGGCGTGACGGTCGACGCCGGCCAGATCGCGGGCTCGCTGTTCTTCCAGATGATCGTGCCGCTGGCCATCGGTCTCGTCGTCCGGGCGCGCTGGGAGGAGGCCGCCGACGAGGCCAGCAAGCCCCTCGCCCAGGTCTCGAACATCTCCCTGGTCCTGTTGCTCGTGTTGATGCTCGGCCTGAACATCCAGAACGTCATCGACCTGTTCGGCAGCGGCGCGCTGCTGGCGACCCTCATCCTGACGCTCGTCGCCGTCGCTGCCGGCTTCCTGCTGGGTGGGCCGAGCCACGACACCCGAGGGGTGACCGCGCTCGGGGTCGCGTTGCCGAACATGGCCGCCAGCTTCCTGGTCGCGAACGGCAGCTTCGCCGACAAGCCCAACGTCCTGGTGTTCCTTGCGGGTGCCGGGCTTGTCGTGATGGCCATCAACTTCCCGCTGGCGGCGGAGCTCGGCAAGCGAGCGCCGGCGTCGGCCGCGACCGCGGTCCGTTGAAGCTGTTCATCGATGACAGCCAGGTCGCCGAACAGGACATCCGGACCCAGACCGGCCATTTCTCGCTGTGCGGAGAAGGGCTGTGTATCGGCTACGACGGCGGCGACGCGGTGAGCTCGGAGTACACGCCACGGTTCGAGTTCGGCGGCGGCCGGATCGTCAACGTGGTCTTCGATGTGGCCGACGACGGCTACGTCGACGTCGAGCCCCACAAGGCCGCCGCGATAGCCCGCGACTCGTCGTCGACCGGACGCCCGTCGCGGTCGAGGGCCGTCGGGCGTCACACTGACCTCGGACGCGGCGACCGCCGCGCGCTCGGAGGCCGGCGTTGTCCCGATCGCCCATCGCCCTCGGCCGCTCGCTCGTCGACAGGATCTTCCCGCGCGGCGCGCTGATCCTCTCGGTCCTGAGCTTCCTGTATTTCGTGATGGGCATCGTCCGCAACCGCATCTTCGCCAACACCTACGGTGCCGGTCCCGAGCTCGACGCGTACAACGCGGCCTTCCGGATCCCCGAGATCGCCCTCGACGTGCTGGTCGCGGCCGGCCTGACCGCGCCGTTCGTGCCGATCTTCAGCAGCCTCCGCCACGACGACGAGGGCCGGGCGAACGAGTTCGGGCGGACCGTGCTGACGGCCGCGGTGCTGGTCATGACCGTCGCGATCGTCGTGATCTTCCTCGCAGCCCCGTGGCTTTCCACGGTCATCGGGGCGGGGTTCGACCAGCCGACCCGCGAGCTGTACGTGACGCTGGTCCGCATCAACTGTGTCGCCCAGATCCTGTTCGCGGCGTCGATCTGCCTCGGCGAGGTCCTCGTCGCCAACCGGCGGTTCTTCTTCTATGCGCTGGCGCCGATCCTGTACACGACCGGGATCATCCTGGGCACGGTCCTCGGCGCCGAGCGGTTCGGCATCGTCGCTACCGCGTGGGGCGCCGTCGCCGGGGCGGCGATGCATCTCGGTATCCGGGCGGTCGGGACTCGCAGGACATCGTTCCGGGCCGCCCCGTCGTTCCGGGTCCGGACGCCGGCCTTCCGCGAGTTCATCCGGCTGATGATCCCGCGGATGATCAGCCACCCCATCGAGCCGGCGATCTTCACGTACTTCACGGCGCTCGCGTCGACGATCGTGGTCGGCGGGGTCAGCGCGGTGAACTTCGCGCTCGACTACCAGGTCGTGCCGGTGAGCCTGATCGGCATCGCGTTCTCGCTGGCGGTCTTCCCCACGCTCTCCGCGGCCTACGCCGACCGCGACCGTGCGGCGTTCGGTGCCGTCCTCGGACGCAACCTCATCACGATCGGGGGCTTCACGACGCTCGCCGCGATCCTCCTGTTCGTCGGCTCGGGCATCCTCGTGGAGGTGCTGCTGGGTGGCGGCGAGTTCGGCCCGGACGATGTCGCCCGGACCTCGGCCATCGTCGCGGCGTTCGCGCTGTCCGTTCCGTTCGACGCGCTCGCCTATCCCCTGTCACGCGGGCTGTATGCCACGCACGACACGATCCGCCAGGTCGGGGCGTCGTTCGCGGGTTTCGGGGTGGTGCTCGTCGCATCGACCGCCCTGGTCGGCCGCCCTCGGCCTGCTCGCGATCCCGCTGGGCTACGCGATCGGGATGGCGGTCAAGGACGCGCTGCTCGCGGTGTTCCTCGCGCCGCGCGTCCGCGCGATCGGGCGGCCGCCGGCCGCGACGACCGCGCCGCAGCCCGGCTAACCGGCACCGCCCCAAGCGATGGTCGGGGCGACGGTGATCCAGAGGCCGTCGCGTGACGGATAGCGGCCCTCGGGCCGGCGCCACCGCAGGAAGTTCTCGCGGAGCTCGTCGAACTTCGTGAGCGTGCCGGGCGGGTTCGACGGACCCCAGATCGACGAGATGCGCGGGTACCACGGATCGAGGATGTAGGCGCCCTCGATCCTGGCGTTCTTGAACACCGACGGGTCGGCGTCGGCGCGGTAGCCCGACATCACCCACGTGTGCGCGCCGCGCCAGGCCAGCAGGATGACCGGCGAGCGGGTCTTCTTGATCGCCCGCGCCGCATCGCGCAGCGCGGAGGTCATGGTCTCGAAGGCGCGCACCTCGTAGCCGGGCGCACCGTAGGCGTCGAGCGCGAGCGCCATGGCGGACGGACCCCAGTCGCCGTTCTTGCTGTCGGAGTACGCCTCCCACTTGCGGACCTGGCTGGCGATCCTCGATCTGGGTCCGATCGGACGTGTCGACCTTGCCGAGGATGGCCAGCACGGTCTGGACGCCGGCCGGGGCGCACCAGTCCTTGTGGTGCTGCGAAGCGAAGACGGCCCGCGGGCGCTCGACGATGTCGACGTCGACCCGCTTCCGCTTGGGCTTGGGCTTGGGCGTCGGTGTCGGTTCGGGCGTCGGCGCCAGCGTCCCGCCCGGGGCGGCGCTGGCCGGTACCGTCACCGGTGTCGGTTCGGGCGTCGGCGGCTCGCTCTCGTCGATGAGCTCGGGCGGCTCGGTCACCAGCACCGTGTCGATCGTGGCGCGGTCCGGCGGTGGTCCGGCCAGGAACCGATCGATCCGGGTCTGGACGGAGATCCAGCGCTCGCCGGCACCCAACGTGTTCGTGGCGATCGCGAGCGTGGTCAGGCTGGCGCCGATGACGGCGACGCCGACCGCGCCCACCATGAAGGTCCGGAGACGGCGGCGGGCGCGGCGGGTCGGTGGGTTCACGTGACTTGGGCTCCAGTATGCCGGGCTGGCGGATTCAAGACGCTCGAGCGCCCCTGCGTGCGACACCGCCGGTGGCGGCGTGCTCGGCGAGCGCCTCCAGGCGGGCCTTCCACGCGGCCCGGTGGGCAGTCACGTCGCCCGCACCGGCAAGCTTCACGTGGGTGACCGTGACGGTCGTCCGCGTGGCATCCCGGGCCGTGAGGACGACGTTGACCCGGTTGCCCTCGGACGGGACGTCGAACCGGGCGGACCGACCCCGAGTGCGGCTGCCGGTCCGCATCCGGAGCGGCAGGTCGAGCCATCGGCCGCGGCGGCCCGGCTCGGTGAACGCCAGCCACGCGTCCATCGGGTCCATCGCGACGGTCTTCGAGACGCTCACCTCGAAGCCCTCGGGTCGCTCGTTCGGGGCGCGCATGCCGCGGGCCCGCTCGTAGCCGACGGTCACCGACTGCGACCACCAGCCGTCGACGCCGAGCTCGCCGTGCACGTACCGGGCGATCTCGGTGTGGTCGTGGCGCGTGGCGCCCCACGCGTCGAGGATGCGGAACCAGTCGTCCCAGCTCCGGCCGGTGCCCTTGAGGATGGCGGCCTCGGACAGCGCCGGTTCGGCGATCCGGGGTGGCAGGTCGGTGGTGGTGGTGGTGGTCTCGGTGCGCACGACGTGGCGACGGGCGGCGGCGTAGCGCTCGCCGGTCTTCTCCATCCGGGCACGGACGGCCCGCTTCCGGGCCTTGTCGGTGGTCATCTCGTGTCTCCTCGCCGGCCGCCGACCCGGACCCACGCTCCGAAGTCACCGACCGTGGAGGCACGAACCACGACCTCGAGGCGGAGCCCCTTTGCCTCCACGGGGTCGACAGCGTGGGTGCCGGCGACGGAGGTGCGGCGCGAGGTGACGCCACCGGCAGGATACGCCCGGCCCGCGATCCCGTCGAGGACGGCCGGCCGGCGTGGCGGCCCGCCTGCCCCGCCTGTGGCACCATCGACACCGTCGCGACGCCGTCATCAGGAGCCCTCACGTGGACCGTTTCGAGCCCAACCTCCGCATCCCCGGCCCGACCGCCCTGCCGCCGAGCGTGCGGACCGCCGGTGCGCGCCAGATGATCAACCACCGCGGCCCCGAGTTCGCGGCGATGCTGGCCCGGATCCTCGACGGCATGAAGCCGTTCTTCGGGACGACCTCGGACGTCGCGATGCTGACGACGGCCGGGTCGGGCGGGCTCGAGGCGGCCATCGTGAACACCCTGTCACCGGGCGATCGCGTGCTCGGCGTCAGCATCGGCTCGTTCGGCGACCGGTTCGCCAAGATCGCCGGCATCTACGGCGCCGACGTCACCAAGCTCGACGCGGAGTGGGGCTACGCCGCGGCGGCCGACGAGATCCGCGAACGGCTGCGCTCGATGCCCGACACGACGGCCGTGCTGCTGACCCACAACGAGACCTCGACCGGCGTCATGAACCCGATCGCCGAGCTGGCGGCGGCCATCCGCGAGGAGGCGCCCGACGCGCTCATCCTGGTCGACAGCGTGTCGGGTCTCGGCGCGGTGCCGTTCGAGATGGACGCGTGGGGCGTCGACGTCGTCGTCACCGGCTCGCAGAAGGCGTGGATGGCGGCGCCCGGCCTGTCGATGATCGCGGCCTCGCCACGCGGTTGGGCCGCGATGGAGCGCGCGACGATGCCGCGCTTCTACCTCGACCTGCGCTCGCATCGCGACGCCGCGGCCGACGGCCAGACCCCGTTCACGCCGGCCATCGCCGTCGTGTACCAGGTCGACGAGGGCCTGCGCCTGATGCAGGAGGAGGGCGCGTCGGCGATCTTCGCGCGCCACGAGGCGTGCGCGTCGGCCGCCCGGGCCGGTCTCGCCGCGCTCGGCTTCGAGCTCTTCGCCGACGAGCGCCACTACTCGCGGACGGTGACCGCCGCGACGGTCCCCGAGGACCTCGACTGGAAGGCCTTCAACACCGAACTGAAGTCGCGCGGCGTGGTCCTGGCCGGCGGCCAGGGCAAGCTGACCGGCCGCATCTTCCGGCTCGGGCACCTCGGCTCGGTCACGCTCGAGGAGATCCTCGGCGCGATCAGCACGCTCGAGATCGTCTCGTTGCGACAGGGCCGACCGGTCGAGCCCGGCTCGGCCGTCGGTGCCGCCCAGCGCGCCGCGCTCGCGACGGAGGGGATCGCCAGCCTGACGGTGGCCGGGACGACCGCGTGAGGGTCCTCGTCGCCGAGCGCGTCGCGCAGGAGGGCATCGACCTCCTCGCCGCGCAGCATCAGGTCGACGAGCGCATCGGCTGCACGCCCGACGAGCTGGCAGCGATCCTGCCCGACTACGACGCGCTGGTCGTCCGCAGCCAGGTCATGGTCGACGCGGCGCTGATCTCGGCCGGCGCACGGCTGATCGTCATCGGCCGAGCGGGCGTCGGCGTCGACAACGTCGACCTCGAAGTCGGCGACGCGAGCCGGCATCACGGTGGTCAACGCGCCGACCGGCAACACGATCGCCGCGGCCGAGCACACGCTGGCGCTGCTCTACGGCGTGGCCCGCCGCACGGCGGCCGCCGATGCGAGCCTCCGACGCGGCGAGTGGAAGCGCTCGGAGTTCACGGGGCTCGAGCTGCGCGGCCGGACGTTCGGGATCATCGGCCTGGGCAAGATCGGCCAGGCCATCGCGGACCGGGCGCGGGCGATGGAGATGGTGGTGCTCGGGGCGGACCCGTACGTCACGGCCGAGCAGGCCGCCAACCACGGCGTCGAGCTCGTCGAGCTGCCGGCGCTCCTCGAGCGATCCGACGTCGTGAGCGTCCACGTGCCGCTGACGCGGGCGACGCGCGGCCTCATCGGCGCCGCCGAGATCGCCCGCATGCGGCCCGGGGCGATCGTCCTCAACGTGGCGCGCGGCGGGATCGTCGACGAGGCGGCCGTCGCCGACGCGCTCGCGTCGGGACAGCTCGCGGGCGCCGGCATCGACGTGTTCGAGACCGAGCCGCCGACCGACTCGCCGCTCCTGGGCGCGCCGAACACGCTGCTCACGCCGCACCTCGGCGCGTCGACCGCCGAGGCCCAGGTGCTCGTCGCCGAGGAGGTCGCGGCCCAGGTCCTCGACGTCCTCGAGGGGCGCAGCGCGCGGTACGCGGTGAACGCGCCGCTGCTGACACCCGAGACGGCGCGGGCGCTCGCCCCGTACCTGCCGCTGGGCGAGGTGCTCGGACGGTTCTTCGCCCAGTTCTCGCGCGGCGGCGTGCGCACGCTGACGCTCGAGATCGCGGGCGAGCTGGCCGAACACGACGCGTCGCCGCTGACGGCCGCCATGCTGCGTGGCCTCCTCGAGACCGTCACCACCGAGCGCGTCAACCTCGTCAATGCGGGCGCCCTCGCCAAGGCCCGCGGCATCACGGTCGTCGAACGCAAGACGCCCGATGCCGGCGCGTACGCCGCGCAGCTCACGCTCTCGAGCGACGGGTCCCCTGGCGGCCGCGGGATCACGGTCGGGGGGACGGTGGCCGGCGGGGAGCCGCGCATCACCCGGCTCGGCGGCTACCGGCTCGACATGGCCCCGGCCGACGTGATGCTCATCACCCGCCACAGCGACAAGCCCGGCATGGTCGGGCGCATCGGGGCGATGCTCGGCGAGGCCGACGTGAACATCAGCGCGATGCATCTCGCGCGCACCCGGCCGCGCGAGGACGCCCTGATGATCCTCGCGCTCGACGACGACGTCCCGGCCGGCGTCGAGGCGGCGATCCGCGACCAGGACGCGGTCCTGGAGCTGTGGACGATCCGCCTCGGCCGCGAGCGGTGACCGGTCCGGCCGACGACGGGACCGCGCCGCTCATCCCCGACCGGCTCGACGCGACGCTCGTCCTCGTCCGCCACGGCGAGTCCGAACTGATCGTCGAGGGCCGCTTCCAGGGTCAGAGCGAGACCCCGCTGTCGGCGCGCGGCCTGCGCCAGGCGGCACTCGTCGCGGAGCGCCTCGCGCATCCTCACGACCCGCCCGCGCTGCCGCTCCCGCTCGGTCCCCTCCGCGAGGTCGTCCACTCGCCGCTGGGGCGGGCCGCGCAGACCGCCGACGCGATCGTCGCGGCGCTCGCCGGCGCACCGGCCCGTCGCGCCGAGCCCGGCCTGATCGAGATCGGCCAGGGCGCCTGGGAGGGACTCCACCGTGACGAGATCGCGGCCCGCTACGCCGACGCGCTCGCGGCCTGGCGCCGCCGGCCGACGATGGCCTGGGCGCCGGATGGCGAGTCGCTCGCCGAGGTCCAGGCGCGGGTCCGGCCGGCGCTGGCGACGCTCCTGACGCCGCTCGCGGAGGGTGGCGATCCCGGGCTCGCTCGACCGCTCCCAGGTCTCCGGCTACGAGGACCGCCCGGCGACGCACCCGTGGTCGATCGTCGTCGGGCACGACGGCGTGTTCAAGGTCACGCTCCTGACGCTGTTCGAGCTGCCGCTCGAGCGGTTCTGGATGTGGGCGATGGATCTCGCCGCGATCACCGTCGTGGAGTTCCGGGCTGGCCGGCCCGTCCTCCGCGCGCACAACCTGACGGGCCACCTCGCCTCGCTGCTCGACGAGACCGCCCAGGAGGAGCAGGAGGAACGGAGCCGCAGCGGCGCGCTCTAGCGCCGCCAGAGCGAGCGTCGACGCCGCCGGCGCGGGAGCAGGCGCAGCAGCTGGACGCGCAGCCGCCGGTGCGCCTGGCGCAGGGCGGACATGCGGTCGTCGGGCAGCGACAGCCCGCCGTACGCGACCTCGACCTTTGCCCGCGCCACGGTCTCGAGCTCCGGCCGGACCATCGGCAGCTCGTCGGCCAGGGCGCCGGCGTATTCGTAGACGGTCTGGGTCGGGCGCGGGCCGAAGCCGAGGCGCGCCGCCAGGCGCGAGATCGAGCCGTACGCGTCGTCGGCCGAGATCGGTCCCCTCGGTCCGCGGCGCCACGCGACGGCGGCGAGCGCGCCCACGACCACCGTCAGGAGCACGGCGATCGCGATGAACAGGCCGGCCGGCCCCTGGTTGCGCGACGACTGCGCGACCGACCCGCCCGGCTCGTCGATGTCGCGCGGCACGGTCGGGATGGCCGGCGCGGCCGATCCGCCGCCCGACGGCGATGGTCCGCCGCTCGCGACCGGCGCACCCGACGGGATGGCGGCGAGCTGCGGACGCTCCGCGGGACCACCGGTCGGGTCGAAGTCGACCCAGCCGAACTCGGGGAAGTACACCTGGACCCAGGCGTGACCATCGCTGCGCCTTGACCGTGCGAGTCCCGCCGGCGGGATCCGGCGTCCCGGGCAGGAACCCCTCCACGTAGCGGGCCGGGATGCCCCGTTCGCGCATGAACACGGTCATCGTCGAGGCGTACCACTGGCAGAACCCCGACTTCATCCTCGCGAAGCACTCCACCAGCGACGCATCGGGGCAGCTCGCGAGGTCCTCGGTGACATCGGTGGCGTATACGAACCGCTCGGGGTCGCGCAGCGTCCGCACGATCTCGTCCGCGAGGTCGTACGTCGAGCCCGCGCCGACGCGGGCGACGATCTCGTCGAGCAGCTTCCGCGCCTCGGGACCGATCGACCCGGCCGGCAGGGTGCCCGGACCGTACAGCGCGACGATCTCCGGCGGGTAGGCGCCGCCCGAGGCGCGCAGGCGCTCCTTCGTCAGGCCGCCGTCCTTCTCGCTCGCCGGGACGTAGGTGGTGACCTGGTACGGGTCGCTGGTCGCATCCCGCTCGATGCCCGACAGCAGTCCCGTCTCCCCGATGAGCCGGACCCGCGCGCCGGCGCTCAGCGTGCTCGGGGCGCCGGGCAGGAAGAACTCGCGCCGCTGGTAGGCCGGCATGATCGTCGTGACCAGAGCGCGGCGGCCCCCCTTGACCAGCTCCTCGCCGGTGCCGGCCAGCAGCTCGGCCCCGGCCTCCCGGCCCACGTCACGCCCGGGGCTCCGCTCCCACGCCCCCAGGTCGAAGCGGTCGTAGTAGGCCGCGGCGAGGAACGGCGGGGCCGACTCGCTCGCCGGGAAGTCGACCCGGAGCTGTGGCGAGTCGTCGGTCGTCCACGTCGCGCCGATGCGTGCGGTGTCGCCGAACGTCGGACCGAGCGGTCGCCCGGAGCGCGTGGACGGCAGGAATCGCTCGAGGAACTGGCTCCATTCGAGGAACCGCGCGCCGATGTCGGTCCAGGCGCCCGCGAGCGGCGCCGACGACGCCGCGTTGGTCAGCAGCAGTGACCCGGTGATGGCGGCGAGGATGAACACGGTCCCGCCGCGCAGGTACAGCGCCGAGATCGCGCTCGGGTCGCCGATCCGGCGCCGGAGCCAGTCCGCCTGCTCGTCGAGCGTGTGGAAGCGCACGAGGAGGAACAGGCTGGCGATCGAGAAGATCACGAGATAGACCAGCTGATCGCGCATGGTCAGGGCCATGTTCGCGAGCAGCAGCAGGCCGATGACCACGACCGCGTTGATCGGCCGCCGATGACCGAACGTGGCGTAGCTCGCGAACTGCGACGATCCCCACGCGATGAGCCCGAGGATGAGCAGGTGGTGGCCGAATGCCCGGGTCAGCAGGTGCCCCTCGACGATCAGGTCGGTCCAGGCCAGCATCACCTCGTCGGTCGTCGCCTGGAACAGCTGTCCGATCGACGCGCCCGCCTCGGCGAACACGAGCCCGACCATGAGCGGCACGAGGATGGCCGCGAAGGCCGCCCCGATCAGGTGGGTCGTCCATCGGCCCCAGCCCACGAGCGGACCCGACGAGGCCCGCCGCGACGCCGCCCATCGCGGCCCAGAAGAGGAAGTCGGTGTACTCGTCGCGGCCGAGGACGAGGAGCGCGTCGTCCAGCGACCACGCCAGCGTCGCGCAGATGACCACGACCAGGCCGATCGTGAACCAGCCGTCGACGCGGCGGAGCGAGCGGAGCAGGTCGTGGTGATCGATCACGACGCGAGGATCTCGCCGAGCGGCCGGTTCGGCGTGACCGTGTAGGCCGACAGCTCGTACTCGGCGAGCGCGTGCTGGAGTGCACGCCGGCGCTTCGCCGCGGCTTCCTCGGCGACCGGGTCCCTGGCCACGGTCGTGCCGCTCGTCTCGCGCCTTCACGTCGGCCTCGAACCGCGCGTACGCGGCGGCGTCGGTCACGACGACGACGCAGCCGACGCCACGGGTCCGCAGGGCGGCGAGCGGCCGGATCCACGACGGGTCGAGCGACGCGGTGATGACGACCGCGGTCATGCCCCGCCGCAGCCGTCCGACGGAGGCGATGAGCGTCTCGACGAGCGGCGTCGCCGAGTCGGCGTCGACCGCCGCGAGGAGCTGCATGATCTTCTGGTGCTGACGGCCGCCGCGGTCGGCCGGCAGGTACGCCGTCCGCCCGGCGTTCACGGTCATGCCGACCGCGCGGTTCTCGGTGAGCGCCTTGTCGGCGATCGACGCGGCGGCCCGGATCGCCGCCTCCGAGGTCGATTCCTCGCCACGCCCGGCCTGGATGCCGCGCTGCAGGTCGAGGATGATCCAGGCGTCGGCGGTCTGCTCGAGGTCGAACTCCTTGACCTGGATGTCGCCGTGACGCGCGGTCGACTTCCAGTGGATGCGGTTCATGCTGTCGCCCGGCGCGTACGGCCGGACCGTCGTGGCGAGCGGGGTCGTCTGCAGCGTGCGCTCGGGCGACGCATGACTGCCCTCGAGGCTGGCCGCCGGCAGGCGCCACATCGGCAGCGGCTCGAGGCGCGGATAGACGACCACGCTGATGCCCTGGCCGACCGTCGCCGCCGCCTCGAAGAACCCGAACGGGTCGCCGGTCCGGATGTGGAGCGGCTCGATCCGGAAGTGGCCGCGCCTGGTCAGCGGGGCGCGGATGAGCCACGACCGCTCGCTCCGGCCGCCGAGCGTGATCGCCCGGCCGGGCAGGCCGCCCGGCAGCGTCGTCGGGTTGTGGATCTCGAGCCACGGCTTGGGCAGGCGGCTGCTGTTGCGCAGCGTGTAGGTCACCCGCATCCGGTCGCCGACATGGCCGTGCAGCTGGCTGACGGCGTAGCCCGCCTCGAGGTCGGACAGACCGAGGCGGACGAGGACGTACGAGCCGCCGACCACGAGGATCCCGAGGTACAGCAGGTAGAAGAGGAACGGGTACCCGGTCGAGAAGGCGGCGACGACCACGATGGTCGCGAGGACGAGCCCCTGGAGACGTCGGAACATCGCGCCGCTCCCGCTTCGCTCGACCGGTCCGCTGGGTCGCTAGGCGCTCGGCCCGGCCTTGACGCCAGGCGCCGTCGGGACGGATCTCGGTCGGCCCGCCGCCGGTCGGGCGCACGCCCTCGATCGGGGTCGTGTCGAGGATCTCGCGGACGACCTGGCCGGCCTGCACGTCGTGGATCGACGAGCTGGTCTTGATGATCAGCCGGTGGGCCAGTGCCGACTCGGCGAGCGCCTTGATGTCGTCGGGGATGACGTAGTCGCGGCCGAGCAGCCCGGCGAGCGCCTGGCCGGCCCGGTACAGCGCGATCGAGCCGCGCGGCGACGCGCCGAGGTACACGTCCGGATGGGTGCGGGTCGCGCCGACGACGCGGACGATGTAGTCGGCGACGGTCGAATCGACGTAGATCTCGCGGACGGCCTCCTGGAGCGCGCGCAGGTCCTCGACGCTCAGGACCTCCTCGAGTCCTCGAGCGGGTGGCTCCGCTTCTGCTCGTCGAGGATGACGATCTCCTCGATCGGCTGCGGGTAGCCCAGGCGGATCCGCAGCATGAACCGGTCGAGCTGCGCCTCGGGCAGCGCGAACGTGCCCTCGTACTCGATGGGGTTCTGGGTCGCGATCACGAGGAACGGATCGGGCATCATGTGGGTGACGCCGTCGATCGTCGCCTGGCGCTCCTCCATGCGACTCGAGCAGCGACGACTGGGTCTTGGGGGTCGCCCGGTTGATCTCGTCGGCGAGGACGACCTGGCTCATGATCGGGCCGGGCCGGAACTCGAACTCCTGGGTCTTCTGGTTGTAGATCGAGAGGCCGGTCACGTCCGACGGCAGCAGGTCGGGCGTGAACTGGATGCGCCGGAAGCTGCAGCCGAGGCTCCGTGCGATCGCCTTGGCCAGGACGGTCTTGCCGGTGCCCGGGCACGTCCTCGATCAGCAGGTGCCCTCGACACAGCAGCGCGACCAGGGCGAGTCGGACCTCGTGATGCTTGCCCACGATGACACGTTCGACGTTGGCGAGGACCTTGTCCCCGGTCTCCTGGATCTTCGTCATCAGCCTCTTCTCGGGTATCGGCGGCTGCTGGATGGACCGTCGTAGTCCGGCGTCGGGGTCAGGTGACGCGGCGTGACGGGCCACGTCCGGGGTCTCAGTGTCAGGGCATAGTACGTCGGCTCCGTCAATCCGGTTCCCGGACGGGACGCGATGGGTCGTGTCGCGCGTGACGGTCACGATGCCTGTATGGCGTCGGGGATCGCCGAATCGGTCGAACTTTCCGCGCCGCTCAGCCGCGGAACAGCGTCAGCCCACCGACCCACGCGGTCATGAGGCAGCCGATCGCGCCCATCGCCGCGAGGAACACCTCGCCGCCGACCCATGCGGCGACCGCGACGCCCCCGAACAGCAGCGCGAGCACGACCGCGATGGCGGCGAGTCCGATCCGCTCGATGAGCGGCCGCGACGGCTCGTGGTCCGTCGCTCGACGGCCCCCCGGCGTCGGTCACCGCTCGACCCCGAGCCACGTCGACATCAGGCGCCCGGCGATCGGTGACGCGACCTCGGCCCCGCGACCGGCCTGCTCGACGATGACGGCGATCGCGACGGTCGGTGCCTCGGCGGGCGCGAACCCGACGAACCACGAATGGGGTTCGCCGCGGCCGCCGAGCTCGGCCGTGCCGGACTTGCCGGCGGTCGTCACGCCCGGGATCTTCGCGCCGGTCGTGAACTCGCGGCCGAGCTCGCCCTTCGACCGCCTGGACCATCGCCTCCTTGATGGCCGCCGCGTCGTCCGCGTCGATCACTCGGGCGAGCCGCCGCTCGCCGATCCCGCGGCTGCTGTCCCGGCCATTGATCGCGGTCACGATGCGCGGCGCCATGAGCTCGCCCCCGTTCGCCACGGTCGCCGCGACCTGCGCCATCTGCAACGGCGTCACGAATGTCTCGGCCTGGCCGTAGGCCGCGTTGGCCAGCTCGACGTCGTCGACGAAGCCGCCCGGCGCGCTACCAGACCCGTCGGTCACCTGCGACGTCGCCGTCGGCAGGTCGAACGGGATGGGCGCCCCGAACCCGAGCCGGCCGGCGAAGCCGACCAGGTCCTCGCCACCCGTCTCGAGGCCGGTGAGCGCGTACCAGATGTTGCACGACGCCTCGGTCGCCTCGACGAGGTCGAGCGCCCGGTCGCCGGTCTGCGGATGGTGCCCGTCGCGGATCCGGAACCCTTCGACGACCAGGCCATCCTCCTCGGCAGGGGGCTGTTGCTCGTACGTCGTGGCCGGCGTGACCGCCCCCGAGCCGAGACCGGCGATGGCGGTCACGATCTTGAACACCGAGCCCGGCACGTACCGACCCAGCGTGGCGCGTGGCAGCAGCGGCTGCGTCTCGTCGGCGCGGAGCGCCTTGAAGGTGGCGTCGGCGGTCGTCGGGTCGGCGATGGCCGACGCGTCGTAGGTCGGCGTCGACGCGAGGGCGATGACCTCGCCGTTGCGCGGGTCGAGCATCACGACCGCCCCACGCCGCTCGCCGAGGGCGGTCACGGCGGCGCGCTGCATGTCCCACGACAGCGCCATCTGCAGGTCCTTGGGGTCGTACGGCCGCGTGCCGAACTTGCGCAGGACGTCGGCGACCGGGTCGCCGGCCAGCCCGGAGAGCTCGGCGTCGTACGCCAGCTCGAGACCGGCCTTGCCGTAGCGCGTCGAGGCGTAGCCGAGCACATGGCTGATCGCCTCGCCGCTGTACGAGCGGTAGAACTCGCCGTTGGCGTCCTTCTTGTTGCGCACGAGGACGTGGCCCTCGCGATCGATGATCCGGCCGCGCGGCACGGTCCGCGCCGCGGCGATCACCGCCGGGTCGTAGGGCGATCGGGCGAGGTCGGTCGAGCGCACGACGGCCCAGTACCCGCCCGCGCCGGCGAGGAGTCCGAAGGCCAGCGCCAGCACGATGGCGACGTGGACGATGGTCCGGCCCAGCGGTCGACGCCGGGTCGAGGTCGCGAGCATCAGGCTCTCCCCCGCCGGAGGCGGTCGCGCCAGCGCCGGGCGTCGGTCGGCGGCGGTGGCGGCTCGACGCCGCGGTCCGACAGCGCCAGCAGCAGGCCGACGACGATCGCGTTCACCAGCAGCGACGAGCCGCCGTAGCTGATGAACGGCAGCGTCACGCCGGTGAGCGGCAGGACCTTGAGGTTGCCCGCCGCGATGATGAATGCCTGCACGCCGACGACCAGCGCGAGGCCGACCGCGAGGATCGCCCGGAAATCGTCCGCAGCGGACGCACCGATCCGCAGCCCGCGTTCGATCAGGACGAAGAACAGGCCGAGGATCGCGATCGACCCCGACCAGACCGAGCTCCTCGCCGAGCGCGGCAAGCGGGAAGTCCGTGTGGACCTCGGGGATGGGCAGCCGGCCGCCGACCATCGGCAGACCCTCGCCGAGGCCGGTCCCGACCAGCCCGCCCCTGGCGAAGGCGTGGAGCGACTGGACGACCTGATAGCCAGCGCCGAGGGGATCGGCGAACGGGTCGAGCCAGATGTCGACCCGGTCCCGGACGTGCGGGAACAGGTTGGCCATCAGCGCGCTGCCCACGAAGAACAGGATCGTGCCGATGATCACCAGGCTGATCCGGCCGGTCGCCGCGTACACCAGCGCCAGGAACACGGCGAAGAACAGCAATGCCGCCCCGAGGTCGCGCTGGACCACGACGATGCCGAGAGCGATCGCCCACATCGCGACCATCGGCGCGAGATATGGGAGCGGCGGCAGGCGGAGTGGCCCGATCCGCGTGTCCTGCTCGATGAGCAGCGGCCGGTTCTCGGAGAGGTAGCCCGCGAGGAACACGACGAGGATGACCTTCAGCAGCTCGGACGGTTGGCCGCTGAACGGGCCGATCGTCAGCGTCAGTCGCTGGCCCGCCACGTCCGTTCCGAGGACGAACGTGAGCAGCAGCAGGGCGATGCCGGCTGTCGCCCACGTGTACTTGTACTGCCGGAGCCAGCTGTCGGAGCGAACGACGATGCCGAGCGTGGTCGCGATCGCGATCGCCATCACCAGCCACAGCAGCTGGACCTCGCCGAGACCGAGCGTCCTGCCCCACACCTCCATGGTCACGAGGTCTTGCGGCAGCCGCTGCATCAACAGCAGCGAGATGCCGCCGAGCAGGCCGACGACCGGGAGGAGCACCTCGTCCGAGCGACGGCCGGCCATGACCTGCGCCAGGTGCGCGAGCCCGAGCGCCAGCAGATAGATCGCCAGCGCCCCCGGGGCCCACACCATCAGCCGCCCGCCGAGGCTGGCGCCGAGCGAGATGCTCCCGACGAGCAGTGCGACCGCGACGAGCAGGAGCAGTCGGGTCTCGGTCCACCGCGGCCGAGGACGGATCCGACCGATGATCCGCGGCAGGTCGAGGGTCGGTGCCGACCGGCTCGCCCCGGTCACGACGGGTCCTCGACGGTCACGACGCGCGGGCCCGTTCCAGCCGCAGTCGCACCTGCCCGATCGCCACCTCGTCGCCGAAGCCCAGCGGCGAGACAGACGCGACCGCTCGACCATTGACGAACGTCCCGTTCGTGCTGCCGAGGTCCTCGACGTACCAGCTCCGCCCGCGGTACGTGAGCACCGCGTGCTCGGCCGACGCGAACGGGTCCTCGACCACGATGGCGTTGTTGACGTCGCGGCCGAGCGTGGTGATCGCGTCGAGGTCGAAGGATCGACCCGACTCCGGGTCGCCGCTCGGTGACTCGATCACGACCAGGCGCCCGAGCGATGCACCCGGTTCGCGCGCCGCCGCGCGCAGATCGGCGAGGAGGGACCGGACCACCCGGGCGAGAAAGAGGTACAGCAGCGCCAGGAAGAGGAGCCGGACGATCCAGACGACCAGGAGCGCGCCATCCATCAGGAGACGTCCCCGGCGACCTCGACCACGATCACCGTGTCACCGATCTCGATCCGGTCGCCCGCGCCGAGCACGAGCTCGCCCACGGCCACGCCGTTCACGCGCGACCCGTTCGTGCTGCCCAGGTCGGCGTACACGAGCGTCCCGCGCCGCCCGACGACGCGCGCGTGGTGGCGTGAGACTCGGCTGTCACCAAGGACGAGGTCGTTGTCGGCGGCGCGGCCGATGGTGAGCCCGGATCCGTCGAACTCGTGGATCCGTTCGTCACCGTCGCGGGCCACGATGCGCAACCGCGCCGCCGGCGCGCTCGGTCGTGGGACCGTGAAGACCATCGTGTCGCTCCGGATGCCGATGCTCCCGTCCCCGCCAGCTCGCTGGTGCTCCGGCGACGTGGCGACATCCGCCGTGGCCCACCCCGCGGCGGCCTCTTCACCATGACCGGCGGGCCGTCCGGAGCCCGCGATCGGGTCGGCGAACCGCGCGGTGACACGGATGTCCGTACGTTCGACCGCGGCATCGGCGAACAGCGTCACGCGTGGCCGGTCGACCAGCGTGTAGTGACGGGATCGGGCGAACACGAGGGCTCCGTCGGCAAGCTCGGACGCGAGCGATGCCGTCATGTCGCCGAACGCCTCGAGGTCGTCCGGGTTGACGTGGACGACGAACCGATTCGGGACGAGGGTGCGGTCGGCGGTGGCGAGGCGCTCCGATTCCATCGCTCGCTCGATGCGGCGCTGGAGTTGCACCGGCTGGAGTCGAGCATGGAACAGGCGCGCCGACGGACGCTCGAAGAGTCGTTCGAAGAACCGCTCGATGGCGGCGAACGGCGGCATGTGCGGTGGCAGACTAGCAGAGGGTCCGGTTCTGCCCCTGTGTGCACGAGACCGGACCATCCGCGCGTGCTCCGCGGTACCCCCGGCGGAGGGGCGGGAGGACCCCTGCGCTATACTCTCGCCCCTGTTCGAGCGGCCCCCCATTCGAACCGTCTACCGAACTGCCCGGGGACCCGATGCCGGAGATCCTGACCGAATCATTCTGCGAACGCTGCGGCACGCGGTACACGTTCGAAGCCGCTCAGCCGCGGGGCGCCCGGCTCAAGGGCATCAGGGTGATGTCACGCGGGCTTCGCAACTTCGTCATGTCGGACGACACGTCCATGGACGAAGCGATGGCCGCGGCTCGCAATGAGACCGACCGCGAGCAGACCGCGCAGCAGCTCGACGCGTTCCATAAGACGTTCAACTTCTGCATGACCTGCCGGCAGTACACCTGCGGGAACTGCTGGAACGACGCTGACGGGCGCTGCCTGTCCTGCGCGCCGCTGGGTCACGAGGCCCCGCCGGACCCGTTCCCGACCGTCGCCGCGGGTGACACGGTCGCCCTCGATGCGTCGGATCCGTTCGGCTTCGGGTCACGCAACGACCATGACGAGCCGGCCCCGCTGGCGCCGATGTCATGGCCGACATCGGACCTCATGCGCGAGGTCGACGAGCAGGCCGGCGAGACGGTGGACCTGTCGTTCGCCGATGCGGTCGACCGCGCTGCTGAAGCGCAGGCCGAGTCCATGGAGGCGATCGAGGTCGAGCCGGAGGCGATCGAGGTGGTCGAGCTGGCGCCCGAGCCGGTCGAGCTGGCGCCCGAGCCGGTCGAGGAGCTCGAGCCGGTCGACCTGTCGGCCCGCCTGGCGGCCTTCGTCGGCGGCGATGACGAGACACCTTCGCCGGACGAGGTCGAGGACGTACCCATCGCGGACGTGCGCGACGAGCCGGCAGGGTCGGTCGAGGCCGACGTGGAGCCGGTCGTCGCCGAGCCGCCGATCGCTGCCGAGCCGCCGGTCATCAGCCCGGTCGAGCCTGCCGCGGCCTCCGTCGCGGCCGAAACGACACACGACGATCACGCGGCCGCGGCCGCATCCAACACGTCCGACCTGCTGCGCAGGTTCCGACCCGGCGAGAGCCTCGACGACGAGATCGCAGCGTACGAACGCTCGCAGGAAGTGGTCGAGGAGGAGCCTCGACGAGAGGTGCCGGCCATCCTGGCCATGGCGGCCGAGCCGGTCGTCGAGCCAGAGCCGGCGGTCGCGACCGAGCCGGAGCCGGAGCCCATCGCGGTCGAGCCTGAGCCTGAGCCCGTCGCGCTCGAGCCTGAGCCGGTCGTCGCGGCCGAACCGGAGCCCGTCGCCGCTGCAGAGCCCGAGCCCGAGCCGGAGCCGGTCGTCGCGGCCGAGCCCGAGCCGGTCGTCGCGGCCGAGCCCGAGCCGGTCGTCGCGGCCGCGAGCCCGAGCCGGTCGTCGCGGCCGAGGTCGAGCCCGAGCCGGTCGTCGAGCCCGAGCCCGAGCCGGTCGTCGAGCCCGAGCCCGAGCCGGTCGTCGAGCCCGAGCCCGAGCCGGTCGCCGTCGAGCCCGAGCCCGAGCCGGAGCCGGTCGCCGCTGCGGAGCCTGAACCCGTCGCCGCTGCGGAGCCGGAGCCCGTCGCGGCCGAGCCGACGCCACGCGAGGACCGCGTTCCGCAGCCGACGTGGCACATCGTCGCTCCGGAGACACCCCCCGAGGACGGGACCCCGGGCATCGAGCCGCAGTGGCCGGCCCAGCCCGAGTGGCCGGCGTCGACCTCGAACCCGGGCCTGCCCTTCCTCGGCCGTCCGGCCGCGGCGTCGGGCGGCATCGATGCGCTGTGGGCCGAGTCGGCCCGTGCCGTCGCCGACGCCGACGCCGCGTCGCCCGCCGGGCCGAAGGTGGCCGGCGGGGTCCAGCCGTGCACCAGCTGCGGGCTGTCGCTCTCGGCGAACGCGCGGTTCTGCCGACGTTGCGGGACCCGCCAGGGCTGATCGACGGACCGTCGGGTCACCCGGTGACCCGACGGACGGACGAGCCCCGCGATCCCGCCGGTCAGCGGTCGAGCGTGTCGTCCCCAGACCCAGCGGACGGCGGAGGTCCGGTAGCCGGCGGTTCGTCGGTCGCTTGGGTCACCGGGTGATCGACGTCGACGGCGTCCGCTGCGGCGTCCCCGACCGGGACCCTCACCGGCATCGTCCACCCGGACCCGCACCCACGCCGCGCCGATCAGCAGCGCCTGGAACGTGAACGACAGCCACGCGAGCGCGATGAACGCCGTCGCGAGCGCCCCGGCGAACGCCGCGACCCCCACGATCCGCGGCGCAGCGAACAGGAAGACCTGCGCGAGGATGTAGATCGCGAGACCGGCGACGGCCGCCGGCAGCAGCGCGATGCGCCACGACGGCGAGCGCGGCGGGAGGATCACGTACACCGCGAGCACCACGCCGATCGTGATCAACACGACAACCGGCGGAGAGGCGACGACCTGGCCGAAGAGCGTCAGCGCGGTCGTCGTCGTCGGCAGGAGCGCCTGGGCCGCAGCCGCCAATGAGCCCGCGACGATGAGCGCGACGACCAGTCCGACGATCCCCGCGACCCACACGAAGCCCCGGGCGGTCCGGCGGACCAGGTCGCGCTCTCGCTGGGCGGAGAAGATCCGGGCGAACGCGACGTCCAGCGTCACGTAGAACTGGCTCACGGTCCAGATCAGGCCGAGGACGCCGATGAGCGAGCTGAGGGCCGCGCCCTCCGCCAGCGACGTCAGCGCTTGATCGATGAGGTCCGCGAGCGGCGGCACCATCCCGGCGAGCGCCTGGCCGAGCTGCTCCTGGACGGCCGGGTCATCGACGATGACGCCGGCGACACCGAGCGTCACGAGGGCGATCGGGACCACCGCGAACAGCGTCGTGAAGGCGAGACCGTTGGCGAGCAGGCCGCCCGGTGCTCGACCGTAGATATCGAGGACCCGGCCGATCTGGTCGACCAGCGGCGATGCGAGGATGCGCTCGACGAACGCGGGCGGCTTCATCGGCCGCGGCTCAGTCCCGCACGTCCTCGAACAGGGCCGGCTGGACGGTGTCGGCGGCCACGCGTCGCGGAGCGGCGATCAGCGACCGGATCTCACCCCGGCGGACGTAGCGCCGGCCGCCCAGCTTGATGCTCTGGACCTTCCCGTCACGTGCCCAGGCGGCGATCGTCGAGGTCGTGAAGTGGACGTTGGCCGCGGCCAGGACGGCTTGCGCCTCGGACAGGGTGATCCAATCCGCGGCCGATGGCATCGCTCAGTCGGAGCCCGTGGCGGACGACTTCGGTGTCGACGGTGTCGACGGCGTCGTCGACGAGGTCGTGCCGGTCGTGCCGGTCGTGCCCGTGCCGTTCGAAGCACCGCCGGCGTCCCCGTCCGAGTCACTCGACGCGGCGCCCGACGCCGCCCCCGACTCGGCATCTTCCTTCGAGGCCGTGTCCTTCGACCGCGCGGCGCTGCGGCGCTCCTTCTTGGCCCAGCCGGAACCCTTGAAGTGGACCGCGGGCGCTACGACCGCCTTGCGCACGGGACCCGATCCGCATAGCGGACAGGTCGCCGGCGGATCCGCATGGACCCCGTGGATCGCCTCGAAGCGACGACCGCACGCGGAACAGTCGTAGTCGTAGAGGGGCATCGGTGCGGCCGGTCAGCCGCGCAGCAGGCGCATGCCGCACTTCGGGCAGTAGAACGCCCGCTCGTGGGCCGACGCGAACCCGCAATGGGCGCAGACCAGGCCACCTCGACCGGCGGCCGGCACCGGCCGCTCGATGGCCGTCAGGCCGACCGCGTACTGGTTGGCCAGGATGTTGCTCAGGATGCCGGCCAGCAGCTTGTTGCCGATCCGGTCGGTGTCGCCCCGGACGCCGCGGCCGCCCCAGCCGACGACGGCCCTGGCGATCATGTCGCCCGTCGCCTCGTCCCAGTGCGACGCCACGCCGCCGACGACGGCGTTGTACTCCGGGTAGCCGCTCGTGTCGGTCTCGCCGTCGAGCAGCGAGCAGACGAACGTGTCGAACGCGAGGTCCACCGCGTCGATCGACTCGAGCACGACCAGCGCGTGGCGGGTGATCGGCGAATGGACGTGGTGGGCGTTGAGCCACTGCATCGCCTCGGACGGCCTGGCGATGGTGGGGGTCGCCTGGCTGAACTCGATCGGCAGCGGCTCGACGACCTCGATCTCCGACTTCCCCAGCCCGACCAGCATCGACGGCAGCTCGGCCATCGCCCGCGGTCCGGCGGTCATGCGCACGCCCTCGCTGGTCTTGCCGGCGTAGTACAGCTTGAGCTGGAAGTCCTGGGCGACGACCTCCTCGGGCATGACGACCGAGCCGGTCGGAGCCGGTGCGGCAGGCTGCGCCTCCCCGTCGTCGGACGAGCCCTTTCGCTTGAGGAAATCCAGCGGCACGTGTGACCCTCCCCGGTCGTTCGTTCAGCGGCCCGGTCAATCCTAGCAGCGCGGCACCGCCGCCTCAGCCGGCCCGGAGGACGACCCCCTCGAGCGGCCGGAGCCGCAATCCCTTCCCGTCGACGGGCGTCGCGGGCTCGCGGTGGGTGCCGACGAGCGGCACGTGCCGAGCGCCGCTGCCGACATCGGTCCCCCGCTCCGCCGGTGCGAAGTTGACGACAACGATCAGTTGCTCGTCGCCGGCGTCGCGCCGCCACGCCAGCACGTCCGGGGTGCCGGTCTCGACGACGTGCAACGCGCCCGATCGGAGGGCCTCGCTCGCCCGTCGCGCGGCGATGATGCGCCGGTAGGCCGCCAGCACGGAGTCCGGATCCGCGGCCTGCGCGGCCACGTTGCGCGTCTCGGCATCGTCGCCGAAGCGGAGCCATGGCGTGCCGGTCGTGAAGCCGTGACCGGGCCCGCCGGTCCACGGCATCGGCGATCGGCACTGGTCGCGGTTCCACCACTCGAAGTCCGGGTCGACGAGGGCCCGCCGGGCTGGTGGGTCGATGATCTCGTCCACGGGGATCGCGACGTCTCGCAATCCGAGCTCCTCCCCGTAGTACAGGAACGGCGTGCCGCGGATCGTCAGCAGGACCAGCCGCCGCGGCCTTCGCGAGGGCGTCGGTGTCGGCGATGCCCGCCGAGTCAGCAAGGCGGCTCGCCTGGCGCGATTGGTCGTGGTTCGAGAGGACGTTGGCGAGCCAGCGCTCGGCACCGAACATCGACTCGCGCAGCCAGATCGCCGCCCCGTACGCCTCGGCCGACCACGGGGCGGCGAGCAAGGCCCAGTCGAACACCATGTGGCGTTCGGCGGTGAGCGCGACGGCCCGCTCCGCCTCGCTCGCGAACAGCTCGCCCACCGACATGCGGCCCGGCCGCTCGTCGAGGATGGCCCGGAACCGGCCGATGAGGTCCGGGAAGTCGGGTTGGTCGCGGTCGTACAGGTGCTGCTGGCGGGCCCACAGCGTCGGCCCCTCGATCTCGGGATTGGCCAGCAGCTCGGGGTGCTTGAGGAAGGCATTGAAGACGTCGAGCCGGAAGCCGTCGACCCCGCGGTCGAGCCAGCCTCGCACCATGTCGAATTGCGCTCGTTCGACGTCAGGGTTGCGCCAGTTCAGCTCGGGCTGCTCGACTAGGAACGTGTGCATGTAGAACTGGCGGCGCGACTCGTCCCACTGCCACGCCGATCCGCCGAACCACGACAGCCAGTTGTTCGGCGGCATCGGACGTCCCTCCGCGTCGATGCCGGACGGGTCCAGCCACAGGTACCAATCGGCGTAGGGGTCGTCGCGTGACGCACGGCTGGCCTGGAACCACGGGTGCTGGTCGCTCGTGTGGTTCATCACGAGATCGAGGATCACCCGGATGCCGCGCTTGTGGGCCTCGTCGACGAAGCGATCGAACGCGGCGTCGCCGCCGAACACCGGATCGACCGAGGCGTGGTCGCTGACGTCGTACCCGACGTCGAGACCCGGCGACGGGTAGATCGGCGACAGCCAGATCGCGTCGATCCCGAGGTCCTTCAGGTCGTCGAGGCGGGCGACGATGCCGGGCAGGTCGCCGACCCCGTCGCCGTCGCTGTCGGCGAAGCTGCGCGGGTAGATCTGGTAGATGATCCCATCGCGCCACCAGCCGTCGCCGAAGGCGGGATCGACGACCGCGGACGGGCCGGCGGCCGGGGAGACGGTCCCATCGGTCATGCCCGACAGCCTACGGCAGTCGCCGCCCGATATACTCGGCCGCCATGACGTCCCAGCCCGGCGCCGGCTCGCCGCCGGATCGCGTGCGCCTCGGGATCGTCGGGCTCGGGGCCGTGGCGCAGGCCGTCCATCTGCCGCTCATCGAGCGCCTCCGCGACGCGTTCTCGATCCACGCCATCGCCGACCTCTCGGCGGGCCTGACGATGGCCATCGGCGAGCGCTACCAGGTCCCGTCGGAACGGCGGTCCGGCACGGTCGAGGACCTCGTCTCGGTCCCCGATCTCGACGCCCTGGTGATCCTGACGTCGGGCTCCCACGCGCCCGCGATCCTCGTCGGTCTCGACGCCGGGCTCGCGGTCTTCGCCGAGAAGCCGCTCGCGCACACGCGGGGCGAGGCCGATGCCATCGCCGGGCGGCTCGCGGACGAGCCGACTCGCCGCCTCCAGGTCGGCTACATGAAGCTGTACGACCCCGCGGTGCGCCACGCACGGACGGTCGCGGCCGACCGCGGGCTCGGACCGCCACGAGCCATCGAGGTGACGGTCCTCCACCCGACGTCGGAGTCGCAGCTGGCTCACGCTCGGCTGTTGCCCCCGCCGACGGATGTCGCGGACGGCATCCGCGCGTCCCTGGGCGCAGCGAGCGATGCGCTGCGACGCGAGGCGCTCGGCGACCCGGCGGCGACGGCCTTCGGGCGGCTCTACACCGACATCCTGCTCGGCAGCGTCGTCCACGAGCTCTCCCTCGTCCGCGCGTTCGCCGGCGATCCGACCGACGTCGACGCCCTGACGACGTGGCCGGTCGGGGCGTGGCCACCCTCGCTCGAGCTGACCGGCAGGCTGCCGGCCGACGGGCGGGTATCGATCCGGTGGCACTTCCTCCCCGACTATCCCGCGTACCGCGAAGAGGTCAGGGTCGTGTACGACGCCGCCACCATCGAGCTCGAGTTCCCGTCGCCCTATCTCCTCCACCGCCCGACCCCCCTGCGCATCACGTCGACCGAGGCGGGTGGCCGTCGGGACGAGGTTTGGACCTCGGTCGAGGAGGCGTTCGAAGCCGAGCTGCTCGGCTTCCATGCGCTGGTCATCGCCGGGCACCCACCGCTGTCGGGGCTGGCGGACGGGCGGGCCGACATCGTGACCTGCCAGCGGGCCATCGCGGCCATCGCGGCCCGGTCCGGCGTGGCGCTCGGCGGCGAGGCGGCGGCATGACGGACCGGGCGGTCGTCCACCTCGTCCCCCACACCCACTGGGACCGCGAGTGGTACGAACCGTTCCAGATCTTCCGGATGCGGCTGGTCGAGCTGATCGACGAGCTGCTCGAGCGGATGGTCGCCGACGAGCGGCTGCGCTTCACGCTCGACGGTCAGGCCGCGACCGTCGACGACTATCTCGAGGTCCGGCCCGACGCCGAGCCGATCATCCGCCGGCTCATCGCGGAGGACCGGCTGGCGATCGGTCCGTGGCAGATCCTGCTCGACGAGTTCCTGGTGTCGGGCGAGACCATCGTCCGCAACCTCGAGCTCGGCTGGAACCGGGCCGAGGCGCTGGGCCGGGCGATGCGCGTCGGCTATCTCCCGGACATGTTCGGGCATGTCGCGCAGATGCCCCAGATCCTGCGACGTGCCGGCATCGAGCGAGCCGTCGTCTGGCGCGGGGTGCCGGCGTCGGTCGATCGCCACTCGTTCACGTGGCGATCCCCGGACGGGTCGGCGGTCGAGACCGAGTACCTCGTCGGCGGCTACGGCAACGGGGCATACCTGTTCGACGTGCCCGACCGGCTCGCTCCGAAGCTCGCCGAATACTGCGTGCTCCACGCCGACTTCTACGGCGAGCGCTCGCTCCTCGCGATGTACGGGACCGACCACGCCGTGCCCTCGCCGCGGCTGGCCGACCTCGTCGAGGACGTCAACGCAGGCGGCGGGTCGGTCGAGGTCCGGATGTCGACCCTGGCCGAATACCTCGAGCGCGACCGCGACCGCTATCCCGGCCCACCCGGGGACGGGCCGGCGTGGACCGGCGAGCTGCGCTCCGGGGCACGCGCCAACATGCTCATGAACGTCGTCTCCGCCCGGGTCGACCTGAAGGCCGCCGCTGCGAGGGCGGAGCGTCGACTGGAGCGCTACGCGGAGCCGCTCGTCGCGCTCCACGGGGACGTCTGGCCCGAGCGCCTCCTCGAGCTCGCGTGGCGGCGCGTCGTCGACAACTCGGCTCACGATTCGATCTGCGGCTGCTCGCACGACGCGGTGGTCGCCCAGGTCATCGGTCGCTATACCGAGGCCGAGCAGATCGCGTCCGGGATCGTGGCGACGGTCCTGCTGCGCATCGCCGAGACTCTGCCGGCCGCTGGCTGGGCGGTCGTCAACCCATCCCCGGTCGACCGCGACGACCTCGTGGAGCTCGATCTCGTGGTCCCGTCCGACTGGGGGCCGGTCGCGCTCAGGTCGGGCGACCGGGTCCTGCCCACCCAGGAGATCGCGCGCGAGGTGCCGTCGCTCGGGACGTTCGCCGTGCCCGGTTCCGAGGTGGCGGAGTTCCTGGCACGCCGCCGCCACGGTCGGGAGCTGTTCGGGCGGCAGATCAACGCGGCGGAGATCGACGCGGTGGCGACGCCGCCGCGGATCGTCGTGCGCGTCGACCGCGTGGCCGACCCGCCGGAGCTCGACATCGGAGAGCTGATCGCCGGTCTCGACACGGCGGCGCGCGAGCGCGGCGACGCGACGTGGGACGTCACCGTCGAGGCTTCGGAACGCCGTCGGCTGGTCGCCCGGGTCCCGGCGCCCGCGCTCGGGTACGCATGGGTGGGCGTGGTCGACGGCGCCACGGTCGAACCGGAGCCCGTACCCGACCCGGTGGTGGCGTCGGAGCGCCGTCTCGCCAACGGCCACATCGAGGTCATCGTCGACGACGACGGCACCTTCCGGCTGACCGGCGGCGGCGTGACGCTCGAGGGTGTCGGCCGCATCGTGGAGGGCGGCGACGCGGGTGACAGCTACAACTTCGGGCCGCCGCCCGATGACCGACTCGTCGAGCGGCCGGAGGCCATGACCGTCCGCCTGCTTGCCGGCGGCCCGCTCGTCGGCGAGCTGGAGGTCACCCGACGCTACGCGTGGCCGCGCGGCCTGACCGAGGACGCGACCGGCCGTAGCCCGGACACGGTGCCGACCGAGGTGACGACCACGCTCGAGCTGCGGGCGGCCGAGCCGTTCGTGCGCGTCCGCATCGCATTCGACAACGGCTCGCGCGACCACCGCGTGCGCTGGCATGTCCCGCTGCCGGGGTCGGTGGACGGGTCCGACGCGGAAGGGCAGTTCGCGGTCGTCCATCGCGGCCTGGCGCTGGAGGGCGGCCACGGCGAGGTGCCGCTTCCGACGTTCCCTGCCGTCGGCTTCGTGGCCGTCGAGGGCTGCGCTGTCCTGCTCGATCAGGTCACCGAGTACGAGGTGGTCGATGGCCGCGAGCTGGCCCTGACCGTGCTTCGCTCGTTCGGCCTGATCAGCCGCAACGCGAACCCCTACCGCGAGGACCCGGCGGGGCCGGAGGTCCCGGTCCCGGCCGCCCAACTGCTCGGGCACCGCTCCTTCGCATTCGCGCTGCTGCCGTCGAGCGGGTCGTGGACCGCCGAGACCCTGGCCGCCGCCGAGGCGTACCGACACCCGTTCGAGACCGTGCGCGGCCGGGGCCCGCGAGACGGCGCCACCGTCGGCGTTCGGGGCATCCAGCTCGTGGGCGATGGCGTGGTGCTCAGCGCGGTCCGCCGTCGCGGGTCGGCGCTGGATGTCCGCGTCGTCAACGAAACTCCCGTGGCCCGATCCGCCCGCATCGGAGCGCCCGCCACGTCGGCTCGAGTCGTGGACCTCCTCGGACGGCCGGGCGAGCCGCTCCCGGTCGACGCGGATGGCCTGGCGGTCGAGCTCGATCCGTGGGCGATCCTGACGGTCCGCATCGAGACCCTGTAATGCGCGCGCAACGTTGACAGGTGCTCGCGCCGGACTCTAGGCTCGCCCGCAGTGGCAGCATGCCACCGACCTTCTGCCGTACCGCACCTGACGGGTGGCCGGCGGGAGGAACCGGTCGCGACCCTGCCGGGCCGACGCCTGAGGAGATCGAAACGGCGTCGGGCAGCGGGTCGGAGCCGGCGGACGGGAGTTCCCGTTCCTTACGGGAGCAGGCCGTCCGGTGAGGAGGAGTCGATGACAAGGTCTCTACGATTCTCAGCCCTATTCCTCGTGGCCGCGATGGCCGCGACGGCGTGCGGCGGCGCCGGTGGCCCGGGCGCATCAGCGAGTGCGCCGGCCGCAAGCGCACCGGCAGCAAGTGGCGGATCACCCGCTGCGAGCGCCGGAGCCGGGGGCACGCTCAACGTCCTGTCGCTGTGGGGCGGCAGCGAGGAGGAGGCGTTCAAGGCCGTCCTCGCGGACTTCACCGAGAAGACCGGCGTCGCGGTCAACTACGAGGCCGACCGCCAGACGTACGCCACGACGCTGCAATCGCGCATCACCGGCGGCAATCCGCCGGACATCGCGATCATCCCGGGCATCGGCTTCCTGCGCCGGTTCGCCAAGGATGGCTCGCTCAAGAAGGTCGCCGACATGGGCGTCGACACCGCGGCGCTGCCCGAAAGCTACCCGGAGGGCTTCCTCGGGGCGGGCACGGTCGACGGTGAGCTATACGCGCTGCCGGCGAAGTACAACAACAAGGGCACGATGTGGTACCGGCCCGACCTGTTCAAGGCCGCCAGCGTCACCAACCCGACGACATGGGATGAGTACAAGGCGGCCCTCGAGACCCTCAAGGACAAGCCCGGCGCGATGGCTCTCGGCGCCAAGGACGACTGGAACCTGACAGACTGGTTCGAAAGCATCTACATCCGCCAGGCCGGCGTCGAGGCCTACGACAAGCTGTTCAGCGCCGAAGGCGACTGGAACGATCCGACCGTCCAGCAGACGGTCACGACCATGCTCGAGGTCATCAACGACACCTACGTCGTCGGTGGCATCGACGCGGCCGTCGGCCGCGCCTGGACCGACGCGATCGCCCAGGTCTTCAAGCCCGAACCCGAGGCCGCCAACTTCTACGAGGGTGGGTTCGTCGGCGGCATCGCGATGGGCCAGACGAACACCGCGCTTGTACCGGGCGAGACCATCGACTGGTTCCCCTTCCCGACGTTCGGGGGCTCCGAGGACGTGACCACGTTCGGTGGCGACGTCATCGGCGCGCTCACCGACAACGACGCAGCCAAGCAGTTCCTGCAGTACATCGTCACGCCCGAGGCCAACGAGGTTTGGGCGAGCACAGGTGCCATCGTCTCGCCGCACAAGGGCGTCGGGACCGATGCCTATCCCAACGAGCTCGTCGTCCGCGAGGCCGAATCGCTGACGAACGCCGACCAGATCCGCTACGACGGCGCCGACCTGTTGCCTGCCGGCATCGCCGGCGAGGGCCTCGGGGCGCTGCTCCAGCGGGCGATCCGTGGCGACACGATCGACTGGACGGACTTCCAGACCCGCGTGAAGGCCGCGTGGGACGCCGAGTGATCGAGAGGCTTCGCTAGCCGAGAACCCTGACGCGGGCGGCCATCCGGTCGCCCGCGTCGTCCTTTCGCGCGAGAGGAGGTAGCTCATGGCCGCAGAAGTGCCGGGCCTCGAAGGCGTTGTCCCCACTTCGGCCAAGGCTCCACCGGCCGCGGCCTCTGGCGGCCGTCGGTTCGATCCGGCGGTCCTGCTCTTCCTCGGCCCGGTCGCGCTCTTCATGGCCATCTTCCTGATCTACCCGACGATCTACACGATCGCCCTCAGCTTCAACCGCGGCCGCCGCGGCGAGTTCACCGAGTGGGTCGGCCTCGACCACTACGTCTCGCTGTTCCAGGACAAGAGCTTCATCAACCTGAGCACGTTCCCACCATCTGGGGCGATCATCAACAACGTCCTGTGGGCGATCTTCTATACGAGTCTGGTGATCTTCATCGGCCTCATCGTGGCGGTCCTCGCCTCGCGCGTCCGATACGAGTCCGTCATCAAGGCGGTCGTGTTCCTGCCGATGGCCATCGCCGCCACCGCGCTTGCGGTCATCTGGAACTTCGTCTACGCGCCCGACCCGAACATCGGCGTCCTCAACGCTATCCTCGATCCGTTCACCGAGCGATCGATCTCATGGCTCGGCAACCCGTCGCTCGTCAACGCGTCGCTGATCGCGGCCGGTATCTGGGCCTCCGTGGGCTTCGCCACGATCATCCTGTCGGCGGCCCTCAAGAGCATCCCGACCGAGGTCCTCGAGGCGGCGCGAACCGACGGCGCCAACGAGCGGCAGATCTTCTTCCGGGTGATCCTGCCGATGGTCAGCCTGCCGATCTCGGTCCTGGCCGTCACGCTGCTGGTCAACGTGATCAAGTTGTTCGACCTGATCTATGTCCTCACCAACGGCGGCCCGGGGACCGCGAGTCGCGTGATCGCGTTCACGATGTACCAGGAGGCGCTCCCCGGCGGCCAGTTCGGCCGCGGTTCCGCGATCGCGGTGATCATGCTGCTGCTGCTCATCCCGATCATGGCCTACAACGTCCGGCGCTTCCGCAGCTCGAAGGTGACGTAGATGACCGCAGTCGCCGAACCCCGAGCCAAGGAAGAGGCACGCAGTACGAGCACGCGGCTCGTCCGCTTCCTCAACAAGTCGCCCATCCACATCGCGCTGGCGTTGATCGCGCTGATCTGGCTCGTCCCGACCGTGGGCCTGTTGGTCACCTCGTTCCGACCGCGCGAGGACATCCAGGTGACCGGCTGGTGGGAGAGCTTCTTCCAGTTCCGGTACACGCTCGAGAACTACGTCGAGGTGCTCAACTCCCAGGGGATGTTCCCGGCCTTCATCAACACCCTGATGATCGCGATCCCCTCGACACTCATCCCGCTGGCCCTCGCCTCGATGGCCGCGTACGCCTTCTCGTGGTTGAACTTCCCGTTCCGCGACGCGCTGTTCCTGCTCGTCGTGGCGCTGCTGATGATCCCCGTGCAGGTAGCGTTCATCCCGCTGCTCAAGCTGTTTGCGCCGACGGGGCTGCTCAACAACTTCGGGGCGATCTGGCTGGCCCATACCGCGTTCGCCCTGCCGTTCGGGATCTTCCTCCTACGCAACTTCTTCATCACGCTGCCGCGTGACCTGATCGAGGCCGCCCGTATCGATGGGGCGTCATCGATCGGGATCTTCCGGAAGATCGTCGTGCCGCTGTCGGTGCCGGCCATCGCGGCCTACGGCATCTTCCAGTTCCTGTGGGTGTGGAACGACCTGCTGATGGCCCTGGTCTTCGTCCAGCGCGGCGACTCGTGGCCGATGACCAAGGCGATCCAGAACCTGCTCACGCAGTACGGCACCGAGTGGCACCTGCTGGCGGCCGGCGCGTTCATCCTGATGGCCGTGCCGCTGCTCGTGTTCTTCAGCCTGCAGCGGTACTTCGTCCAGGGCCTGCTGGCCGGCTCCGTCAAGTAGACGACGCGCGGCGGCGCCTCAGCCGTCGCGCAACCGGTCCTCGAGCCGGGTGACCTGGTCGGCCAGCTCGGCCTCGCGGGCGCGGGCGCCCTCGACCACCGCGGGCGGCGCCTTGGCGATGAACGCCTCGTTGGCGAGGCGGCTTCGCGCGCCGGCCAGCCAGCCACGCGCCTCCTCGAGCTCGCGCTCGAGCCGTCCACGCTCGGCGTCGCGGGCGGCCGGGTCCCCTGCGCCGTCCGAGCGGTGGGCCAGGGCCTCGAGGTCGCCGGCGATCACCGCGAGCGCGGCGTCGGTCGATGCGTGCCCCTCGCCGAGCGCCTCGCGCGTCAGTCGACGGTCGAGCGGCCGGGCGCGGGCGAGTCGCTCGACCGCCGGCCGCAGGGCCTCGAACGTCGGGCCCATCGTCGCCGGCACGACGACCTCCGTCGGCAGCCAGGTACCGGCTTGCACGCCGGCCTCCGCGCGGGCGTTGCGCAGGCCGCGGATCAGCTCCAGCAGCGCGCCGACCTCGTCCTCGACTGCCGTGTCCCGGCCGGTCGCCGCCGGCCAGCGGGCGACGATCAGGAGGTCAGGGTCGCTGGCCCGGTGCGGGATCGCGCCCCACAGCGCCTCGGTCACGAACGGCATCACCGGGTGGAGCAGGCGCAGGTACGTGTCGAGCGCCTCGACCAGCGTCCACCAGGTCGCCTCGCGGGTCGCGGCCGGAAGCGACTCGTCGGCCAGGCGGACCTTGGCCAGCTCCACGCCCCAATCGCAGAACTCGTTCCAGATCGCGTCGTACAGCCGCCGGGTCACCTCGCCGAACGCGAAGTCGGCCATCGCCGCGTCGACCGCCTCGACCGTCGCGCTCGCCCGCGACAGCATCCAGCGCTCGGCAGGGCCGAGATGGGACTCTGATGGCAAGCGCCGTTCCGCGTCGGCCGGGATGGAAGCGGGCCGCGCGCTGACGACGAACCGCGTGGCGTTCCACAGCTTGTTCGCGAAGTTGCGGGCGTTCTCGAGCTTGGTCCGCCCGAACCGCTGGTCCTGTCCGGCGGCGGCGCCGTGGATGAGCGCGAACCGGAGGGCATCCGCGCCGGTCTCGTCGATGACGCCGAGCGGATCGACGACGTTGCCCTTCGTCTTCGACATCTTCTGGCCTTCCGGGTCGCGGATCAGCCCGGACAGGTAGGTCGTGTGGAACGGCTCCCGGTCGGTCAGGTGCAGCCCGAGCATCATCATCCGGGCCACCCAGAAGAAGATGATGTCGTAGCCGGTCTCCATGACCGAGGTCGGGTAGTACGTACGGTAGTCGTCGGTGTCGGCCGGCCAACCGAGCGTCGAGAACGGCCACAGCCCCGAGCTGAACCAGGTGTCGAAGATGTCGGGGTCCTGCTCCAGCTGGGCGGCCGGCCGGCCGCAGGTCTCGCACGCCGTTGGGCCGACGGGCTCGGATGACACCGTCATGTGGCCGTCCGGGCAGTACCACGCCGGGATGCGATGACCCCACCACAGCTGGCGCGACACGTTCCAGTCGCGGATCTGCGTCAGCCAGTGCTCCCACGTCCGGTCGAAGCGATCGGGCAGGATGCGCATCCGCCCGGTGCGGGTCGCATCGAGCGCCCGTGCCGCGAGCGGCCCGGTCCGGATGAACCACTGCGTCTTGAGCCGTGGCTCGAGCACGTCGTTGCTGCGCTGGCAGCGGCCGATGACCATCTCGTGCGCCCGCTCCCCGGCGAGGTCGCCGCGCTCCCGGAGCGCCTCGACGATCCGGCGCCTGGCCTCGAACCGGTCGAGCCCGTCGAACGCGGTCCCGGTGTCGGTCACGGTCGCGTCGTCGGCGAGGATCGTCGGCGACGGCAGGCCGTGACGGCTGCCGGTCGCGTGGTCGTCGGCATCGTGGGCGGGCGTGATCTTCACGGCCCCGGTGCCGAACGCCCGATCGACCACGTCGTCGGCGATGATCGGCACGTCGCGCTCGACGAACGGGATGCGCGCCACGTCGCCCGACCAGGGCCGCGTAGCGCGGGTCGTCGGGATGGACCGCCACCGCCACGTCGCCGAGGATCGTCTCCGGCCGGGTCGTGGCCACCGTGATCGTCGCGTCGGGGTCGGGCTGGCCGGTCGCCGCGTCGATGAGGTGATAGCGCACAGACCACAACGTCCCGGTCTCGGGCGTCGACACGACCTCCAGGTCGCTGACGCTGGTCCGGCAGCCCGGGCACCAGTTGACGAGCGCCTCGGTCCGGTACGCCAGCCCGTCCCGGTACAGCCGCTCGAACGCGACGCGGACGGCCGTGGCCGAGCCCTCGTCCATCGTGTACCGCAGCCGGCCCCAGTCGGCCGACGCCCCGACGCGCCGTTGCTGGGCGAGAATCACCGGCCGGGTCGTCTCGGAGAACACGCGCATCCGCTCGAGATAGCGCTCACGGCCCAGCGACTGGCGGGTCTCGCCCTCCTTCGCGATGATCCCGTCGAGCACGAACTGGGCGGCGATGCCGGCATGGTCGAGCCCCGGCAGGAACAGCGTCCGATGGCCGCGCATGCGGGCGTGGCGGACCAGGAGGTCCTCGACCGCGGTCCGCTGGGCATGCCCGAGGTGCAGCGAACCCGTGACGTTGGGCGGTGGCTGGATGATCGTGAACGGCGGGAGGTCCGGGTCGGCCGTCGAGCCGGCTCCATCGGGGGCGAAGACGTCCGCGGCCAGCCAGCGCTCGTAGACCGGGCCCTCGACATCGGTCGGTCGATAGGCCTTCGGGAGCGCGGTCTGGTTCGGGTCGGTCATCGCGCCTGCCTCCTCGGTCCCCGGGAGAACGGAGCGACCCGCTCGTCCAGCGGACGAAACGGGTCGTGGTACCACCTGCTGGTTCGGCGCGCGGAAGGGCGCGGAAGGGCCGCCGGAGGACCCGCCCCTACGCGGTCTCGCCGCGCTCGGCCAGCCACTCCTCGTAGTTCGTCTCGTCGACGCCCTCGTCGACGTCGGTCTTCGTCAGGAGCAGCGGGAGCCGGCCATCGCGGATCGTCTCCTCGGTGATGATGCACTTGCGGACCTCGGTCCGCTCCGGGATGTCGTACATCACCTCGAGCAGCGACTCCTCGACGATGGAGCGCAACGCTCGCGCCCCGGTCTTCCGGTCGAGTGCCACCTCGGCGGCGGCCTTGAGCGCCCCCGGCGTGAACGCCAGCTCGACCTTGTCGAGGGCGAGGAACTTCTGGAACTGACGCGTGACCGCGTTGCGCGGCTCGGTCAGCACGCGAACGAGGTCGTCGGCGGTCAGCGCGGTCAGCGTGACCATCACCGGCAGCCGGCCGATGAACTCCGGGATCAGCCCGAACTTGAGCAGGTCCTCGGGCATCAGCTTCTCGAGGATGCGGCCCTTGTCAGCCGCGCTCATCGCCCCATCGGCGCCGAACCCGATGGCCCGCCGCCCGACGCGCTCCTCGACGATCTTCTCGAGGCCGTCGAACGCCCCACCGCAGATGAACAGGACGTTGGTCGTGTCGATCTGGATGAAGTCCTGGTGGGGGTGCTTGCGGCCGCCCTGCGGCGGGACGTTGGCGATCGTGCCCTCGAGGATCTTGAGCAGCGCCTGCTGCACGCCCTCGCCCGACACGTCGCGGGTGATCGAGGGGTTGTCGGCCTTGCGCGCGATCTTGTCGATCTCGTCGATGTAGATGATCCCGCGCTGGGCGCGGGCCACGTCGAAGTCGGCCGCCTGGATGAGCCGCAGCAGGATGTTCTCGACGTCCTCGCCGACGTAGCCGGCCTCGGTCAGCGACGTCGCGTCGGCGATGCAGAACGGCACGTCGAGCACGCGCGCGAGGGTCTGCGCGAGGAGCGTCTTGCCGCTGCCGGTCGGACCAACGAGCAGCACGTTCGACTTCTGGAGCTCGACGTCGTCGACCTGGTGACCGGCGTTCACCCGCTTGTAGTGGTTGTAGACCGCCACGGACAGGACCTTCTTGGCCCGTTCCTGGCTGATCACGTACTGGTCGAGCGCGTCCTTGATCTGGTGCGGATTGGGGAGCTTCGACGCCGTGGGCTTCGGGCGTGGCGTCTCGAGCATCTCCTCTTCGATGATCTCCTGGCAGAGGTTGATGCACTCATCGCAGATATACACGCCCTGGCCGGCGATGAGCTTGCGGACCTGTTCCTGGCTCTTCCCGCAGAAGGAACAGCGATACGGGACCTTGGGTCCCTTGCTGCTGCTGGTCGACGTCACGTGCCTCTGCCCTGCTCCTCTAGCCCGACGAGTCGCTCTTGGAAGAGCGCTTGGCCGGCGTCGGTGGGGCCGGTTCGGTACCGGACTCGACCGCCGCCTCCGCGACCTTCTCGTCGTGGTGTTGCGCCGTCAGTGAATCCCACTGCTCGGAGTACACCGCGTCGATGATGCCATAGTCCTTCGCATCCTCGGGAGCCATGAAGTAGTCCCGATTGGTGTCCTGCCGCACCTTGTCGATGGGCTGGCTGGTATGCCGGGCAAGGATCTCGATGTTCCTGTTGACCAGGAACTCCCACTCCTTCATCTGGATCAACGCGTCCGGGGCGTTGCCGCGGAAGCCGCCCGAGCCCTGGTGGATCATGATCCGGCTGTTGGGCAGGGCGTAGCGCTTGCCCTTCGCGCCGGCCGCCAGCAGGACCGCCGCCATCGATGCGGCCATGCCCAGGCAGATGGTGCTCACCGGCGCGCGCAGGTACTGCATCGTGTCGTAGATCGCGAGCCCCGAGTTGACCACGCCCCCGGGCGAGTTGATGTACAGGCTGATGTCCTTCTCGGGGTCCTCGGAGTCGAGGAACAGCAGCTGGGCGATGACGAGGTTGGCGAGGTGGTCCTCGATCGCATCGCCGACGAAGATGATCCGCTCGCGCAACAGCCGCGAGTAGATGTCGTAGGCGCGCTCCCCACGGCTGGAGGACTCGATGACCATCGGGACGAGCATCTGGGGTCTCCTGCTGGACGTGGCGGTCGGGGGTGGATGGGTCAGTCCGTCGCCCGGCCGGCGGCGGCCGGCTCGTCGACGGGGGTGCTGATGGGGGCGTCGAGGACGGCGCCCGGGTCGGTCGCACCGATCGATGCGTTGGCCTGGGCCCCCTCGTCGGCGACGGCGGATGCCGGGGCGTCCTCGAGATGCGGCAGCGCCGGATGGTCAGGGTGGGCGACCAGCCAGCGATCGACGATCGTCTCGACGACCCGACTCCGCCGGAGCGTGCTGCGGATGAATGCGCGGCCCCGCTCGGACTCGAAGTACGTGACCGTGCGGGGGTCGCCGGCATAGCGCTCACGGCCCTGGGCGACCTCGGCGTCGATGTCGGCCTCGGGCACGTCGATGCCCTCGACGTCGGCGACCTTCGACAGCACGAGCAGGGTCTTGACCCGTCGCTCGGCGTTCGGCCGGAATTCGGCGTGAAGGTCCTCGGACGACTTCTCGACCGCCTTGAGGTACGCCTCTTCGGTGATGCCCTGGCGCACCAGCGAGCCCTTGAATTCGTCGTGCATCACCTCGACCTCCTGGTCGACGAGCACCTCGGGCAGCTCGACGGTGGCGTTGGCGACGGCGTACTCGATGATCCGGTCGGCGAACTGGTGCCGCGCACGGTCGAGCGCGTTGCCCTCCAGGCGGGTCCGGATGTCGGTCCGCAGCGCATCGAGCGAGTCGAACGAGCCAAGCGCCGCGAAGAAGTCGTCGTCGAGGTCCGGCAGGATCTTCTCGCGCAGCTCCTTGAGCTCGACGCTGAAGTGGGCGACCTGGCCGGCCAGGCTCTCCTCGGGATAGTCGTCGGGGAACGTGATGTCGAACTCGGTCGTGCCGCCGACCTTCAGACCGACGAGGTTCGTCTCGAAGCCCGGGATGAGCCGGTCCTGCCCGAGGATGAGCGGCATCCGGTCGGACGTGCCACCCTCGAACGGCTGGCCGTCGCGCGTGCCGACGAACGAGATGACCCCGTAGTCGCCGTCCTGCGCGCCGCGGTCCTCGACCGCCGAGAGCGTCGCGTTCTGGTCGCGCAGCTCCTCCACGACCTGATCCACGCGTGCGTCGTCGATCGCGTCGATATCGGGCGCGAAGTTGAAGTCCGTGTAGTCGCCGAGCGTCACCTCCGGGCGGACCGGGACGGTCGCCTTGAAGATCATCGGCTTGCCTTCTTCGGCCTGGACGATCTCGACCTCGGCGTTCGAGAGCGGGAGGATGTCCTCCTGCTCGAGCGCCTCGCGATAGGCGTCCTGCATGAGGTGTTCGACGGCCTCGTCGAGCACGACGCCGGGTCCGAGATGCCGCTCGAGGACGGGACGCGGCGCCTTGCCGGGGCGGAAGCCGGGGACGCGCGTGCGACGGGCGAGGGCACGCACGGCGGCGTCGAGCGCGCGATCGAGGCGCTCGGGTGGCAACTCGATCTCGAGCTGCACGGTCGACTTGGGGGCCTGGTTCCGGGTGATCTGCATCGCCGGGAAGTATAGGGCGGGACGGGACGCGCGCTTGACAGGGAGGTGAACACTTGTTCCGACTGCCGCTGTGCCCAGGCAGGGTCGTACCGTCCGATTTGGAGGGTTAGGGATCCGCAATGGGCAAGATCGATTGGGCAACGACGATCACGACGATCATCGGTGCCGTCCTCGGTAGTGGCGTAGCGAACAACATCCCGTTCCTCAACGACCTGATCCCCGTCGCGGGGACGTCGGTCGGCGAGATCCTCACGATGATCGTGGGTGGCGGGATCGGCGGAGCCCTCGGTGGCTCGATGGGCCAGCGATCGAACGTCTGACTGATGCGGACCCGCCCGATGCCCGTCGGGCGGGTCGTTCCATGTCCGGGACGTCGCTGGTAGGCGAGAGAGGGGTCGAACCTCTACGCCGCTTACGCGGCACCGGCTCCTAAGGCCGGCGCGTCTGCCATTCCGCCACTCGCCCGTGGCCTGAGTCTAGCCCAGCGCCGCGACGCGGCCTTCTGTCAAACGCCGGTCGGACGGTCGGTCCCCGGAGCCGGGGGCGTGCTGGATCGCGCCGCCCGATCGACCCGTTCCTTGGCGTCGGCGGCGCCACGATCCACGTTCGCCTTCGCCGAGTCGATGGCGTCGGTCACGATCTCGCCGACCGTCTGCTCGCCGGCTCCGAAGACGTAGTCGTTCATGGCCTTGGCGCCCCGCGCGGCGATCGGCCGGACGAATGGCAGCAGGACCGCGAGCATGACCTGCCGGCGGTCGCGCTGTGCCTTCCGCGCGTAGTCGGCAAAATCCCGTTCGAGGGTGCCGCGGACCTTGTCACCGTCCGAGCCCATCTTCTTCAGGGTCTTTTCGATCTCCTCCGGAAGCATCGACTTGGGCAGCGCCTTCGGCGAACCGAACGCCAGCCGGCGGGCGCCGCGCACGACGCGCCATGGCCCACCGACCACGACGAAGCCGAGCCCCCCGGCCACCGCCGCGGCCCTGGCCGGATTGCGCCGGATCTTGGCCGGGATGTCGACCGCCTCGCGGGTCGACGCGGTGAGGGCTTGGTACTCGCGGTCGAAGTCCGCGCGAGCCGCTAGGACCCGGGCCCGGGCGGCATCTTGCTCTGAAGCCACGCCAGCGTCTCCTTGCTGGTTTCGATGGTCTGCGTCGGCATGAACCGTGCCTTGAACGCCTCGATGTCGATGCCTGTCCGACTCACGTCAAGGATCATCAGGAAGATCCATGTGACGTAGCCGACGGCGATGCCGATGCCCGCCCCGACCTGCGCACCGAGCGTCGTCGCCGAGATGGCGCCGATGATCAGTCCGAGCAGCACCGCGCTGATGAACGCCGCCACCCGGAGCCCGCCGCCTTGGCCACGGACCGCGACGATGATCCCGACGATGAGGCCGATGATCCCGAAGATCGCGGCCCCGACGACGAGCGGGCGGACGCCCGGCTCGACGTTCGGCAGCACGTTCTGGCCGATCTGCGTGTAGGCCTGGTTCGGGATCTGCAGGGCCATGAGCGCGCCCACGATGAACCCGACGATCACACCGATGACCAGCGCACCGATGAGCCGCCGCGGACTGACCCCGGCCGCGGCCAGCCCGCAGGCGATCGCGATCGCCATCAGCAGCAGGATCCCGTGCAGGACGCCCCATCCGAGCGAGCCGAGGACCCATTCGCCCAGGAACAGCGACGTGCCGACGACCGCGAAGATCGCGACGAACAGCACGGACACGAACGCCACGCCGATGAAGGCGGCGACCTTGCCGGCCTCTCCGCCGATCGCAGACGCTTCGGCCTTCGCGAGGTCGAGGTGCGCCATCCCGAGACGCAGCGTGGAATCGCGCATCGAGCGGAGCGACAAGCGCAGGCTCCGCGGGGGCGGTGGCGGTCGGACGCGGGGGGCGGGCGGTCGTCCAGGGTGCTGCTCCTGCTCGATGATGGGCGTCGCGAGCGGAACGGGCTCGGTCACGATGATAGCAGTGCCGGGATGGCCGCCACCCACCGCCGGCGCGAACACACCTCGCAGGCCCGTTACGCTGCGGGCATGTCGACGACGTCAGGCCGACGCCCGTTGCGGGCGGCCGAGATCCTCAGCATCGGCACGGAGATCACGGTCGGCGAGACCCGCGACACGAACGCCGGCGAGCTCGCGCGGGCGCTCACGCTCGAGGGCGTGTCGATCGTCCGGATCGTGGCGCTGCCGGATCGGCTCGACGTCGTCAGCGAGGCGTTCACCGCCGCCTTCGAGCGCGCCGACGTGGTCGTGAGCACCGGCGGACTCGGGCCGACGCCCGACGACCTGACCCGCGAGTCGATCGCCGCGGCGCTCGGTGAGACGCCGGTCGTCGACCCGGACATCGAGGCGTGGCTGCGCGAGCGCTGGGAACGACGCGGCCTGCCGTTCCCCGAGATCAACCTGAAACAGGCATGGCGCATCCCCTCGTGCGAGCCGCTCCCCAACCCGAACGGCTCGGCGCCGGGCTGGTTCGTGTCGCGCCCGGACGGCGGCGTCGCGATCGCGCTGCCCGGGCCGCCGCGCGAGATGCGACCGATGTGGGCGGACGAGGTGATGCCCCGCCTGCGGTCGCGAGGTCTCGGCGCGGACGTCGCGGTGCGCACGTTCCGGTTGACCGGCATCGGCGAGTCGTCGGTCGCGGAGCTGCTCGGCGAGGAGTTGTTGCGCCGACACGATCCCGAGGTGGCGACCTACGCGCGTGCCGAGGCAGTCGACGTGCGGGTGAGCGCGATCGGGACGGATGCGGCCGGGGCGAGCCCGCGCGACCGCGTCGAGGCGGCCGCCGCGATCGTTCGCGAGCAGCTCGCCGAGCACATCTGGGCCGAGGGCGAGACGACCTGGTCGGAGGCGATCGGCCAGCGGCTCGCGGAGCTCGGCTGGCGGCTGGCGGTCGAGGAGATCGGCACCGGCGGCCAGGTGGCGGCGCTGTTCGGCGATGCGCCATGGCTCGCTGTCGTCACCGCGCGGCCGCTCACCGGCAACCAGCCGGCGCCGGATGACGATGGGAGCGGGCTCGTCGGCGTCGCCCGGCGGGCCAGGGAAACCGCCGAGGCCGATGCCGGCCTGGCCGTCCGCGTCCGGCCGCGTGGCAGCGAGCTCGCGGTGACCGTCGCGGTCGCCACCCCGACGACCGAGCGTCGGCAGACGCGGACGACCTATATCGGGGGGTCGATGGGTCGGAGCCAGGCCGCGCTCATCGCCGCGGCGACGCTGCTCACGGCCCTGCGCGAGACATAGCGCGGGAGGTCAGCGGTGCGCCGTCGCCGCCAGGCCTTCCATGTCGACGATCACGATCCCCTCGCGCTCGAGACGGATCAGGTGGTCATCGGTGAACTGGCCGAGCAGCTTGTTCACGCTCTGCCTCGTGCAGCCGACCATCGCGGCGAGGTCGCCCTGGGTCAGGTTCGTTCTCAGGCGGATGCCGCCATCGGGAAGGGTCGTCCCGCCCTCGTGCGAGAGGCGCACCAGCCGTGCTGCGAGCCGGCCGGTGATATCGAGGAAATGGAGCTCCTCGACGTGGGTCGTCAGTCGCCGCAGCTCACCGGCGATCGACGCGAGCAGCGCATCACGGACCCCGGCCTCGGTCGCGATGAGCTCGCGGAACCGGTCGCGCGGCAGCACCACGGTCTCGGTCGCGCTCAGGGCGGTCGCGCTCGCCGATCGCGGCGCGCCGTCGAGCAGCGCCAGCTCGCCGAAGACGTCGCCGGCCCCGAGCGTCGCGAGGATGGCCTCCTCCCCGGTCTCCGAGGGAAGCGAGATCTTCACCTCGCCGTTGACGACGACGAACAGCGCGTCGCCGGGGTCGCCGATGTGGAAGATCACCTCGCCGCGACGGAAACGGCGCGAGCGCATGCCCGCCGCGAGGCGCTCGAGGGCCTCGGGCTCGAGTCCCGCGAAGAACGGGATCGTCGCCAGTGCGTCGTAGGACCGGCCGTCCGACCAGCATGTACCGGATGGTAAACGTGTCAGAAAGCCGACACACCACGCTCAGACCCCGCCCCTAGCATGCCGCGCATGACGGACACGCTCGGTGCTCGGCTTCGGCTGACCGTGCTCGGCTGCAGCACCGCGGCTCCCCACCCGGCGACACCCACGGCCGGCTATCTCGTCGAATGGGACAAGACCGCCATCCTGCTCGACTGCGGGCAGGGCGTGATCCGCAACCTGCAGAAGGTGCTCGACCCGCACGACCTGGCGGCGATCGTCATCGGCCACATGCACGCCGACCACTACCTGGACATCGTCGGGCTGCGCTACCTCTACCCGTGGGGCGAGCCGGCACCCGTGCCGTTGCCGATCTACCTGCCACCAGGCGGTCGTGCCCGCGTCGATGCGCTGGCGGTGGCCGTCAGCGAGCGGGTCGGCTTCTTCGACGCCGCGTTCACCGCGGTCGAGTACGACCCCGACGCCGAGCTCGAGATCGGGGAGCTGCGGCTGCGGTTCGTCCGCGGCCGGCACTACGTCCCAGCATGGGGCGTGGTGATCGATGCGCCCGATGGCTCGCGGCTCGCCTACACCGGCGACACCGGCCCGTCGGCGTCCGTCGAGGACGACGTTCGCGATGCCGACCTGCTGCTCGTCGAGAGCGCCCTCGGCCTTGCCGCCCACGACGATCCGGAACGCGGCCATCTCACGCCCGAGGAGGCGATCGAGCTGGCGCGAGCGCGCCGATGCCCGCTCCGCGATCCTCGTCCACTACGGGCCGGCGCGGAAGGCCGAGATGGATGCGATGTGCGCCGCTGCCGGACCGTGGGTCCGCACCGCGGTCGACGGGCTGACCGTCACGGTCCGTCCGTCGGCAGACCGGTCGAGGAGCGAGGACGGGACCTCGGCGTCGGTGTCCGCTTAGCGATCGGCCTCTCGCGCCGACGCCGCGCTTGCCGCGCTCGCCGCGCGCATCGCCACCTCGCGGGTCATCGACAGGGCCTCCACGGCTTCGGCGGCCCGGGCGCGGTCGACGGCCGCGCCGGCCGGATCGTCGGGCTCCGCGAGGTCTGCCGCCTGCCGCCAGAACGCGGCCGCCTCCGCGACCGCCCCGAGCGCCACCGCCCGCTCGGCCGCTTCGCGCAGCAACGGGATGGCGCGAACGGCGTCGCCCGCTGCCACACGGTGGGCCGCGATCTGGCCCGGCGGCGTGCCACTCACCCCCTGCAGCCGGTCGGCGAGCCGACCGTGCAGGACCCGACGCCGGCTGGCCAGCATCCCCGCGTACGCGGCGTCGCGGATCAGGGCGTGCCCGAACCGCCACTGTTCGTCGTCGTGCGGCGCGATCAACGAGCTGTCGACGAGGTGGTCGAAGGCGACCGGCTCGAGCGGTCGCTCGATCAGCTCCTCGACGTCGGCCGGGCGGAACGTGATGCCGATCACCGACGCGACGCCGAGGATCTCGCGGGCGTCCGAGGGCGAGGCCATCGATGCGCGCCCCGAGGACCGCGCGGAGCGTGATCGGCAGGCGCGACCCACCGTGCCCGCTCAGCGCGACGCGCCCGTCGCGCCAGGCCAGCGTCCCATCCTCGAGGAAGGCCCGGACGGTCTCGCCGACGAACAACGGGTTGCCGCCCGTCCGCTCGTGGATGCTCCGGGCACCCTCGACATCGACGGCCGCCCGCGCGATGAGCGTCGCCAGCCAGGCCGTCTCGGGCTCGGCCAGGCCGTCGAGCTGGATGCGCGTCACGGCGTCGCCCATCGCCCACGCCGGCAGCGGCCCGGGCCGGACCGCGGCCAGGATCAGCACCGGATGGTCGATCGTCCGCTCGACGACCATGTCGACCATGCCGACGCTCGATGGGTCGAGCCAGTGCAGGTCGTCGATGACGATGACCCGCGGACCGGTCGTCGCGAGCAGCTTGTCGAGGTAGCAGCGCCGCCGACCTCCGTCAGCGACGCGGCGATCTCGGCCGGGTCGGAGGGCATGTCGACGGCCTCCGCCTCCCAGCCGGTGAAGGATGCGTCGCGGGCGATCGCGGCGATGGCCCCGCCGTAGCGCCGGCGCAGGTCGGCCGGCAGCGCGTCGGTGAACAGGTAGCGTCGCACGAGCGCCCCCGAATCGACGCCGTGCTCGTCGGCGATGACCTGCGCGAACATCCGCGCCCAGCGGTACGGCTCGTTGACGCCGTACGACACGTTCTCGGTCCACGTCCAGGCGAACCCGGCCGCCCGCGCCCGATCCTCGACCGCCGCGAGGAGGCGCGACTTGCCCATGCCCGCCTCGCCCTCGATGACGACCGCTGCCCCGCGCCGCTGGCGCTGGACCCGCTCGAGGACCCGCTCGATCGCGGCGATCTCGCGAGCGCGCCCGACGATCGGGCCTGGCGACGTCGCTCGGTACACGATCCACGCACCCATGCCGGCCTCGCCACGCAACCCGTGGAGCTCGACCGCGGTCGACTGGCCGCGCAGGACGACCGACCCGCGCCGCTCGGTCGCGAGGCGGTCGCGTGCCGCTCGTCGCGTCGCTTCGTCGAGCAGGATCTCGCCCGGACGGGCCATCGACTGGATCCGCGCCGCCGTCGTGATCGCCTCACCGGTCAGGCGCAGGTCGCCGTCGGCCGCCGGCCCGTCGCTCGCGGCAACGACCTCGCCGGTCGCCAGGCCGATCCGCACGTCCATCGCCTCCCCGCCGCTGCCGAGCTCCTGGAGGCCCGAGCGGATGTCGAGCGCGGCGAGCGCGGCGCGCACCGCGTCGTCGTCGTGCGCGCGCGGCCAGCCGAACACCGCGAACACGGCGTCGCCGATGAACTTCTCGCGCGTACCGCCGAGCCGCTCGATCGCGGCCGCCATCGTCGCGAGGGCGGTGGTCACTCGCGCCCGGACCACCTCGGGGTCGTGCTCGGCGAGCATCCGGACGTAGTCGACGAGGTCGGCGAACAGCGCGGTGACGATGCGCCGGTCGCCGGCCAGGGCAGGCGCACCATCGCCGGACGTCGCACTGGCCGGGTCTACGGCCTCCTTGCCGGTGTCGAGCGCCCAGCCGCACTGCGCGCAGAACCGGGCGTCATCGGCTGCCTCGGCCTCGCACGACGGACAACGCACGCCGCAGGCCGGACCTCAGGAGATGGTCAGCAGCGGTCGGGACTCGGCGGTCGCGGCGCGGACGCTCATGCGGGCGGCGACGGTCTGGGCGACGACCGTCAGGGCACGGGCAGCCGGTCCCGGCTCGCGCTGCGCGACCGCCGGGACACCGACGTCGCCACCCTGGCGGACCGTGATGTCGAGCGGCACCCCGCCAAGGTACTCCAGGCCATGCTGCGCGGCGAACCGCTCTCCGCCGCCGCGACCGAAGATCTCGGTCAGCTCGCCGCAGTGCGGGCAGGCGAACGCGGTCATGTTCTCGACCAGGCCGAGGACCGGGACATTCAACCGCTGGAACATCGCCAGGGCCTTCCCGACGTCGCTGAGGCTGACCTCCTGCGGGGTCGTGACGAGCACGGCACCGGAGATCGGGACCGCCTGGGCGAGGGTCAGCTGCGCATCGGACGTGCCCGGCGGCAGGTCGATGACGAGGTAGTCGAGATCGCCCCACTCGACGTCGCGCAGGAACTGTTGGATCGCACCGCCGACCAGTGGCCCGCGCCAGACGATCGGCTGGCCCTCGGGCACGAAGAACTGGATCGAGATGGTCTTGACGCCATAGCGCTCGAGGGGCGTGATCTTGTTGTTGGCGCTTGCCTTGGGCGTGCCCTCGACACCGAGCATCTGCGGGATGTTCGGGCCGGTGATATCGGCATCGAGCAGCCCGACCGACGCGCCGGCCTGCGCCAGCGCGACCGCCAGGTTGACGCTGACCGTCGACTTGCCGACGCCGCCCTTGCCCGATGCCACCGCGATGAGGTTCTTGACGCCCGGCACGAGCTGCTCGGCCTGGCGAGGCGCGGCCCGGCGGACCATCGCGCCCCACGTGATCTCGACATCGGCCGCGCCGAGGTCGGTCAGCGCCGCGCGGGCGTTGCGCTCGATCTCGTCCTTGAGCGGGCAGGCCGGTGTGGTCAGCTCGATGGTGAACGCGACCTTCGTGTCGTCGATCGTGATGGCCTTGACCATGTCGAGGGTGACGATGTCGCGGCCGAGCTCGGGCTCCTGCACGGCCCGCAGGGCATCGATGACGGCTGTCTCGGTGATGGCGGTCATTCGCTGGTCGAACCTCGTTCCGGTTCTGTCACGGGAAGTGTCGGAAACATCGTACCCCGACGGGACCGTGAGCCCCGGCGACCGGCCCTAGCGCTTGGAACATCCCCAGGTTCCAAGTGAACGACGGGACGGGTCAGATCGTCCCTTCGGATGGCGATCGGAACATCACGTGGTTGCAAACGACCCCTGGGGACCCTCCCAGTCCGCTTCGGCGTTCAGTCGGAACATCGTCATGTTCCACAAGCCGTCGACCAGCCCTAGCGGCGGACGAACTTCTGGATGCTGCGATCGCCTCGGTCGAGCCCGCTGAACGACTCGGAGGCCTCGGCCACGTAGAGGCTGCCCTGGGAGTCGACCGCGATCCCGTGCGGCGCCGAGAACATCCCGGCCCCGGGCTCGCGGGTGACCTTGCCCCGGATCAACGGGTCCCGGGACGGCGCATCCGGGAGCGAATGCTCCCCGGCGCCGATCGGTGTCTCGTCGGCCTCGACGCCGTCGCCCCACTGCGATCGGACCGTCCCGTCCGGGTTCAGCACCGTGATCCGATGCGCCAGCTCGGCCACTACCCATTCGCCGTCCGGCCCCTTGCGGACGCTCTGCGGGAGCCGCAGGCCGCCCCACTCGCCGAGGTACTCGCCGCGCGGCGTGAAGAACTGGACCCGGTTGTTGTAGCGGTCGGTGACGTACACGGTGTCGCCATCGGCGTGGTCGATGAACACGCTGTGGACGAGGTTGAACTCGCCCGGCCCCGTCCCCGACCCGCCCCACGAGAACCGCAGCTCACCCTCGGGTGAGAAGCAGTGGACCCGGTCGTTGCCGTGCCCATCGCTCACGTAGATGTCACCGCTCGAGGCGACGGCGGCGTGGGCCGGTCGGCTGAACGGCTTGCCGCTCATGGCCGGGGTCGGATTGAAGGGCGTGCCGATCGTCAGGACGTGGCGGCCGTCCTTCGTCCACTTCCGGATGGTCTGGTCGCGGCTGTCCGCCGTGTACACGTGGCCGTCGATCCCGACGGTGATCCCGTGAGGGAACGTGAAGAAGTGCCGACCGTCGATCTCGCCCCAGGCGTCGAGGAAGTTCCCGTCACGGTCGAAGATCATCACGGGGTGGTTGCCCCGGTTGAAGACGTAGACGTTGTCGTCGGCGTCGACGCTCACGTCGGCGGCCTCTACGAACGTCCACCCCTTCGGCCGCCGGAAGAAGTTCTCGACCACCTCATACCGGTCCCGACCGGTCTCGACATCCATCGGAGTCCTCCTCGCGGCGGCGAGCGTTAACGCTGTTCGCACACCGCAGAAACGTACCTGTCAAGGATTAAGAGTTCGCCACTTGGTGCTGGCGTGCAACAGGACTGTCGGCAAGAGCGACCGGGACCATTGACAGGCCCGGGAGGTCACACGGTATACACGGGGTGCACCAACTAGGGGGGACCACTCAACAATGGCTAATGCCGCCGCCAGCGCTCGGACGCTGGGCGCGGCCGCGACCCCGCGGCCCGTCACCACCACCGGCACGACCGCCGCCACCGCCATCGCCCACGAGCTGAAGGCACTCGGCGTCGAGCACTTCTTCCTCATGACCGGCCGCGACAACCAGTTGTGGATCGCGTTCGAGGCGCTCGGGATCAAGCAGGTCCTGGCACGCAGCGAAGCTGCCGCCGTGTACATGGCCGATGGCTATGCCCGGCTCCGCGGCCGGCCGACGTTCACCTACGGCCCGTACGGCCCGGGCGCCGCCAACGTCGCCGGCGGGCTGGCCGAGCCGTACTGGGCGGGCAGCCCGGTCGTGGCCCTTGTCTCGGCGATGCGACGCGCCGATCGCTACCGCCGCGAATACCAGGAGCTCGAGCAGCCCTCGCTGTTCGCGCCGGTCACGAAGTGGGGCGTCGAGGCGTCGGTCGTCAGCCACGTCCCGCGGTTCGTCCGTGAGGCGGCCCGCCACGCGATCATGGGTGCGCCCGGCCCCGTCTACCTCGGCATCCCGAACGACCTGTTCGAAGCCGAGATCCCTGGGTACGAGGGTCCGGCACCGCTCGACCAGCCGATGGAGATGCCGCTCTCGCGCCCGACCGTCAGCGCGGCCGAGGCGGACGAGGCCGTCCGCATGCTCACCGGCGCCAGCCGACCACTGATCCTCGCAGGCGCGGGCATCCACCAGTCGGCCGCCCACGATGTCCTGCGCACGGTGGCCGAACGGCTGGCGATCCCGGTCGCGACCAGCAACGCCGGCAAGGGCAGCATCGCCGAGAACCACGACCTCGCGTTGGGCAGCGTCGGTCGCTACTCGCGCAACTACGCCAACACCGCGCTGCGCGATGCGGACGTGGTCCTTGCGGTAGGGACGGCCCTCGGCGGCATGGTCACCGACTCATACAAGCTCATCAGCCCCGATACGCAGATCATCCACGTCAACGTCGACCCCGAGGTCCTCGGGATGAACTTCCCGACCCGGATGGGGCTCGTCGCCGACGCGCGGGCCTTCCTCGAGGCCGTGCTGGAGGCGTGCGATCGCCAGGAGGTCGTCGCGACCACTGCGGCGCTGACCAACGCCCGGAACCTGGCCGACGAGCGGGCCGCCTGGCGCGAGCGTCGCGCCAAGCTGGCGACCCGCAACGGCAACGACGGTGGGCCGATGCGGCCCGAATCCATCATGGGGGTCCTCGAGGACCGGATGGCGAACGATGCCGTGCTCGTCGCCGATACCGGCTACTCCGCGGCATGGGCCGGGGCGCTGGCCGAGATGAAGATGGCCGGGCGCAACTTCATGCGGGCCGACGGGTCGCTCGGCTGGGCGTTCCCCGGCGCGCTGGGCGCGCAGATGGCGGCACCCGACAAGCAGGTCATCTGCATCACCGGCGACGGCGGCTTCGGCTACCACATCGGGGACATCGAGACCGCCATTCGCCAACAGCTGCCGGTCATCGTCATCATCCTCAACAACCAGACGCTGGCGTTCGAGGAGCATGTCCAGAACCTGCTGTATGGCCACGTCGTCCCGTCGGTCAACGAGTTCGTCGACGTCGACTACGGCCTGATCGCCAGGGCGTTCGGGGCGAACGGCTTCCGTGTCAACAACACCGAGGACTTCAACCGCGCCCTGTCGCACGGCCTCGAACGACGAGCGCCGACCATCATCGACGCGGTCATCGACCGCGAGGCGATCGCCCCGGTCACCCGCTACGACCGCGTCCGGATCCGCGAGCTGTGACCCTCACGGCACCGCGACCCGACGCCCCGGACGAGACGGCTGTCGAGGCGGTGGAGATCGCCCCGCCCGGCATCGACCAGGTCCGCGACCTCGCCGAGCGCTGCTCCAATTGGGGCCGCTGGGGCGCCGACGACCAGCTCGGCACGCTCAACCACATCCGTGAGAGCGACGTCGTCGCGGCATCGGGTCTGGTCCGCAGCGGACGGGTCTTCTCGCTGGCCATCCCGGTCGACGAGAACGGCCCGCAGTCGGGTGGCTTCGGGCGGTTCAACCCGATCCACCTGATGATCCGCGACGGCAACGCCGCCGCGACCGGCACGGTCGTGCGCGACTTCTACGGCGGCCGCGACCGCTACATCCGCGGCACCGACGACCTGCTCATCCTGCCGCTCCAGTCGGGCACCCAATGGGACGCCCTCGCCCACATCGTCTTCGACGGCCACATCTACAACGGCTATGACGCGACCGACGTCGGCAGCAAGGGCGCCATCCGCAACGACATCGCCCAGACCCGCGACCGGATCGTCGGGCGCGGCGTGCTGCTCGACATCCCGCGCAGCAAAGGCGTCCCGTGGCTAGAGCCCGGCGAGCCGATCCATGCCGCGGACCTCGAGGCATGCGCACGGGCGCAGGGCGTCGAGATCGGCCGCGGCGACATCGTCCTGATCCGCACCGGGCAGATGGCCCAGGTGCGCGACGCCGGGGCGTGGGGCGCCTACGCCGGCGGCGATGCACCCGGGCTGGCGCTCGACGCCGCCCCCTGGATCTTCGACCACGACCTGGCCGCGATCGCGACCGACACGTGGGGCGCAGAGGTGCTGCCCAACGAGACACCGGACGTGTTCCAGCCCATGCACATCATCCTGATCGTCCACATGGGGCTGCTGGTCGGCGAGATCTTCGACCTCGAGGCGCTCGCCGCCGATTGCGCGGCCGACGACCGCTACGAGTTCCTGTTCGCCGCACCACCGCTCCCGATCACCGGCGGCGTCGGCTCGCCGGTCAACCCGCTGGCCATCAAGTAGCGGCGATGCCCGGCGCCCCCGCGACCGACCGCACCCCCGTCCTCATCTTCGGCGCGCACCTCGCCGCGCTCGGCGTGCTGCGGGTCCTCGCCCGCCACGGCGTCCCGACCTACGTCGTCGACGACACGACCAACGTGATCGTCCGGTCGCGCTGGTATCGCCCGGCCGAGCGGACCCTGACCGAGACGTCCGACCCGGCGGTCCTGGCCGAATACCTGGAGTCGCTTTCGCTGCCAAGAGCGGTGCTGATCGCCTGCAGCGACCAGTGGGCGCTCGCGGTGTCCGGGCTGCCGGTCGAGCTGCGGGAACGCTTTCCGGCGAGCATCGCCCCGCACGCCGCGATCGAGCAGTTCGTCGACAAGGACCGCTTCCGCGGACTCGTCGACCGGCTCGACATCCCACGGCCGAAGACGCTCCCGATCCGCGAGCCGGGCGACCTCGCGGCAGCGACCGACGAGGACATGGCCGTCGGCTTCCTCAAACCGACCGAGTCGCACGTCAACAACCGCCAGAACAAGACCAAGGGCTTCTTCGTCGAGTCGCGCGAGCAGGCGGTCCGCCTCGTCGAGCGGGCGAGGGAGACGGGCATCACCTTCATGCTCCAGGAGTGGATCCCCGGGGACATCGGGAACACCGTCATCATCGACGGGTTCGTCGACCGCCATGGCGACATCCGCGCGCTGCTCGCCCGCCGGCGGGTGCGGATGGATCCACCCAGGCTCGCCAACACGTCCTGCGACGTCACGATCCCGCTCACCGAGCTCGACGCATGCATGCCCGCGCTCCGCACGCTGCTCGAGGCCACGGAGTACCGGGGCCTGTTCATGGTCGAGTTCAAGCTCGACGGGCGCGACGGCCTGTTCAAGATCATCGAGCTCAACGCGCGACCGTTCTGGCTGATCGGCCACATCGAGCGCGCGGGTGTCGACCTGCCATGGATGAGCTACCTGGACGCGCAGGAGCTGCCGGTCCCGACACCGCCGCCGTACCAGGTCGGGCGGTACGGGATGTACGAGATCCTCGATGCGACCGGCATCGCCCGCGCATGGGTCTCCCGGCGGCGCCCGGACGGTCCGGTCGTGAAGCCGTGGCTGCGCGGCGATCGGGCCCTGTTCTGGTTCCGCGACCCGATGCCGGCCCTGGGCGGCATCGGCCAGATCGTGACCCGCCGGCTCGGTCGGGCCGTGGACCGCCTGCCGGGGGTGCGCGCTCGCCGTCACCCCGAACCGAAACCTTCGAACCCCGCACTCCGGGCGCGCTGACACTACGAATCTCGCATCTTCCGCGCGCCGGGGTCGCGGGTTTGACACCTCACGCGGAGCGCCCATATCCTCCGCCGCAGCCGGCCCTCCAGCCTCGGTCGTCAACCGCGAGCGCTCGGACCGCTACCGCGCAGGAGGGACGCGGTCGGCCCAGGGTCGTGTGAGGAGTGCGAACGGACGTGGCCGTCGACGTCAGGCTCGTGGACGTGGTCAAGCGATACGGCGATGCCGTCGCGGTCGACCACATCAACCTCGAAGTCCAGACCGGGGAGTTCTTCAGCCTCCTCGGCCCATCCGGTTGTGGCAAGACCACGACCCTCCGGATGATCGGCGGCTTCGAGGAGCCGACCTCCGGTCTCATCGAGCTCAAGGGCGAGGACGTGACGTGGCTGCCGCCGTACAAGCGGCACGTCAACACGGTCTTCCAGAACTACGCCCTGTTCCCCCACATGTCGATCTTCGAGAACGTCGCGTTCGGCCTCCGCCGGCAGAAGGTGGCCGACGCCGATGTTCGCAACCGGGTCGGCGAGATGCTCGAGCTCGTCGAGCTGCCGGGCTTCGAGCGGCGCAAGCCCACCCAGATCTCCGGTGGCCAGGCCCAGCGTGTCGCCCTCGCGCGCGCCCTCATCAACCGCCCGTCGGTCCTGCTCCTCGACGAGCCCCTGGGCGCCCTCGACCTGAAGCTGCGCAAGCAGATGCAGGTCGAGCTCAAGCGCATCCAGCAGGAGGTCGGCATCACGTTCATCTTCGTGACGCACGACCAGGAAGAGGCGATGACGATGTCCGATCGCATCGCCGTGATGAACAAGGGCCGCTACGAGCAGCTGGCCGACCCGGCCAGCCTGTACGAGCGACCCAGGACGAGGTTCGTCGCCGGCTTCCTCGGCGTGAGCAACCTCCTCGTGTCGACGCCCGCCGGCACCGCCGACGGCTACGCGGTGGGCCAGCTGGCCGACGGCACGACCGTCCGCGTCCCGGCCGCGCTGACCGAGGGCCTCGAGCAGTACGAGATCGGCGTCCGCCCGGAGAAGATCCGGCTGCGCGAGCTGACGGAGGAGGTCCCGGCCGGCCTCAACCGACTCGAGGGCGTGATCACCGACGCGTCCTACCTCGGCGTCAGCACCCAGTACCAGGTCGAGGCCCGCGGCGGGGCCAGGATCGCGGTGTACGAGCAGAACGTCGAGCGGGCGACGCGGGCCGAGCTGTGGGAGCCGGGCGAGGAAGTCCGCATGACGTGGTCGCCGGACCACACGTTCGCCGTCGAATCCGGCGGCACGCCCCCGCCGGACGTCGTCACCGCCGCCACCATGGCGGCCGCAAGTCCGCCACCACCACCCGCCGGGATCTCGCGTCGGGCCATCCTCGTCGGCGGTGCCGTCGTGGCCGTCGGCGGCGTGGCGGCGTTCCTGGCCGCCACGTCGGCGGGCACGCCGACGGGCACGCCCGGTCCGAGTGGACCGCCGTCCCAGGCCGCGGGCGCCTCGGCGGGCGCATCGGAGGTGCCGGGGTCGGTCGCCCCGCCGCAGGTCGCGACCGGGCCGCTCAACTTCGCCAACTGGGATGCCTACATCGACCTGACGACCGTCCCCGGCCAGGACGGGCAGCTCGACACCGAGGACGACGAGTACGACCTGCCGTCGCCGACGCTCGACGAGTTCGCGGCGCAGTACAGCGTCGAGATCAACTACGCCAACGCCGAGATCGACGGCAACGAGTCGTTCATGGCGACGATCACCCCGCAGCTCGAGGCCGGCGTGCCCACCGGCTGGGACCTGGTCGTCCTGACCGACTTCATGGCGGCGAAGGTGATCGCGGCCGGGTGGGCCGAGGCGCTCGATCCTGCCGTCACCGCCACGGCCGCCGCGAACGTGCGCGACGAGCTGCGCGACATGCCCTGGGATCCCGACTTCACCTACCACTACCCGTGGCAGTCGGGCGCGACCGGCGTGGGCTACAACTCCGAGTCCACCGGGCGCGAGCTGACCAAGCTGCAGGACCTGTTCGACCCGGAGTTCGCCGGCAAGGTGACCCTGCTCGACGACCCGCACGACACCTTCCCGCTCATCCATACGATGCTCCAGGCGCAGGGCCTGGCATCGGACACGCCGTCGGAGGCGATGACGGTCGAGGACGCACAGGTCGTCCACGACTACCTCAAGCCGTTCGTCGACAACGGCCACATCCGGGCGTTCCGCGGCAACGCCTACCTGCAGGACTTCGGCAGCGGCGACACGTGGGCCGCGCTGGTCTGGTCGGGCGACCTCGCGTCGTCGGCGGGTCCGAACGACGTGTTCGTCTACCCGGAGGAGGGCTCGAACCTCTTCACCGACAACATGCTCATCCCGAAGGGCGCGGTCAACAAGTACACGGCCGAGCTGATGATCGACTGGGTCTACGACGTCGACCGGGCGGCCCGGATCGCCAACTTCGTCTACTACATCTCGCCGGTGAAGGATGTGGCCGACGCGATCAAGGCACTCGACGAGGAGGCGGCGACCAACCCGCTCCTGTTCCCGCCGCCGGAGGTCGCTGGCCAAGCAGCACCCCCAGCCGGAGTGGGACGAGGCGACCGAGGCGGCGGTCAACGCGATGTACGCGGACCTCGCGGGCGTGTGAGACCGTGACCCGGCGTCGCTGGCTCATCCCCTACCTGCTGCTCATCCCGGGGCTGCTGTGGCTCGCGCTGTTCTTCGTCCTGCCGAACATCCAGATGTTCCTCATGTCGCTCTCGGAACGCGCCGGCGGCGAGGGGCTCGCGCGCCAGTACGAGCTGACCTGGACGCTCGACAACTACGTCTCGGCGCTGACCGATTTCCCGGACCAGTTCGCCAACTCGCTCGTCTACGGCGGGCTCGCCACGCTGCTGTGCCTGCTCATCGGGTATCCGCTGGCGTACGGGATCGCGTTCCGCGGCGGGAAGTACAAGAACCTGTTGCTGTTCCTGGTCATCGCGCCGTTCTTCACGAGCTTCCTGATCCGCACGATCTCGTGGCGGATCCTGCTCGGCAACGACGGCGCCTTCCTGTCGATCATCCGTGACAACCTGGGCATCGTCCCGCCGAACTTCAGCATCCTGGGCACGCCGCTCGCGGTCGTGTCCGGGCTGACCTACCAGTTCCTGCCGTTCATGGTGCTGCCGCTCTACGTCGCGCTCGAGAAGATCGACCGGCGCTACATCGAGGCGGCCAAGGACCTCTACGCCGGGCCGTGGCGCCCGCGGGGCACCGTCGTGGGCGCGATCTCCGGGGCGGCCCTCGCCGTGATCATCATGGCGGCCCTCGGGTACATGGACGTCAACGCCGGGAACCTGCCCGGGATCGCGGCGACGGCGCTCGTCGGCGGTGCCATCGGCGCGCTCATCGCGACCTACCTGATCTCGGAGTCGTTCGTCCGGATCGTCTTCCCGCTGAGCCTCGGCGGCGTGTTCGCGGGCTCGATCCTGACATTCATCCCGGCCATCGGCGACTACGTGAACGTCGAGCTGCTGGGCAATCCCCAGACGCAGATGATCGGGAACGTCATCCAGAACCGCTACCTGGCCCAGAACGACTACCCGACCGCGGCGGCCCTGTCGTTCCTGCTCATGGCCGGCATCCTCATCGCGATCTTCATCTACGCCCGGGCGCTCGGCACCGAGGAGCTGACCGGAGGCCGCGGATGACCGACGCGACGCTCGCGCAGGGCCAGGACGTCGCGGTCGCGCGCTCGGTCGGGACCGGCCAGCGCGTCCAGAAGACCGTCGATCGCTGGCTGATCCCGATCTTCGTGTTCTTCGCCCTGTTCTACCTGATGCTGCCGATCCTGGTGATGATCCTGTTCTCGTTCAACGACCCACCGGGCCGGTTCAACTTCGTGTGGGGACAGTTCTCGCTCGCGGCCTGGCAGAACCCCTTCGGCCGGCCGGGCCTCCAGGCGGCGCTCATCACCAGCCTGGTCGTCGCGACGCTCTCGACCATCGTCGCCACCATCCTGGGCACGCTCATCGCGCTCGCGCTGTCGCGCTACAACTTCACCGGCCGCTCGAGCACGAGCCTGTTCATCTTCATCCCGATGGCGACGCCCGAGATCGTCCTCGGTGCGAGCCTCCTGACGCTGTTCGTCGGCTCGGCCACCGAGCCGTGGAAGACGCTGACCGGCGGGGCGCTCTTCCCGCTCGGCGTCCAGACCATCCTCATCGCCCACATCATGTTCAACATCAGCTTCGTGGTGGTGACCGTGCGGGCCCGGATGCAGGGCTTCCCACATCACCTCGAGGAAGCGGCGATGGACCTCGGCGCCACGCCGTGGCCGACGTTCTGGAAGGTGACCTTCCCGCTCATCCTGCCCGGCATCCTCGCCGGCGCGCTGCTCGCCTTCTCGCTCTCGATCGACGACTTCATCATCACCAACTTCACGTCGGGCACCGCCTCCACCTTCCCGGTCTGGGTGTGGGCCAGCATCAGGAACAACCTGCCGCCCCAGGTCCACGTCATCGGGACGATGGTGTTCGTCGGCGCGGTCGGCCTGGTCGCGCTGAGCACCCTCTGGGAGCGGCGCAACGAACGACGGGATCGGATGATCGCCGCCCAGGAGGCCGCCAAGGCGAGCGCGGCCGCCGCCGCAGCCCAGGCCTGACACGGGGAAGGAACGCTCGATGATCGACACGCTGCCCGACCACGCCGTCATCCCCGCCGTGTGGGGCCGGATCACCAACCTCGACGTCGACCGCGGCGAGGGCTCGTGGCTGATCACCCGCGACGGCGAGCGCTACCTCGACTACACGTCGGGCATCGGCGTGACCAACACCGGGCACGCCCACCCGCGCGTCGCGGCGGCCATCGCCGCCCAGGCCCAGAAGCTGCTCCACGGCCAGCAGAACATCCTCTACCACGAGCCCGGGCTGCGACTGTACGACCGGCTCCCGAACCTGCTGCCCGGCGGTCCGTACCAGGCGTTCCTGTCGAACTCCGGCGCCGAGGCCATCGAGGCGTCCGTCAAGCTGGCCCGGGTCGCGACCGGCCGGCCGGCGATCATCGCGTTCCGCTACGGCTACCACGGCCGGACCGCCCAGACGATGGCGCTCACGACGGCCAAGGACGTCTACCGCGGCGCCTTCGAGCCGCTGCCCGGCAGCGTCTACCACACGGCCTACCCGTACTGCTATCGGGCACCGGGCGGCCCGCACGACCCCTCCGCGTGCACGTGCGACTGGGAGGAGCAGCTCGACCTGACGTTCCACCACTTCATCTACCCGGACCGGGTGGCGGCGATCATCATCGAGCCGGTCCTCGGCGAGGGCGGCTACATCGTCCCGCCGCCCGGACTTCCTGCCGCGCCTCCGCGAGATCACCCGCCGGCACGGGATCCTGCTCATCGCCGACGAGGTGCAGACCGGCTTTGGCCGGACCGGCCAGATGTTCGCGGTGATGCACTACGACGTGGAGCCCGACATCCTCGTGATCGCCAAGGGCATCGCGTCGGGCCTGCCGCTGTCGGGCATCCTCGCCCGCCAGGAGCTGATGGCCGCGCTGGAAGCCCGGCACCCACGGCGGCACGTACGGCGGCAACGTCGTGTCGTGCGCGGCCGCCAACGCGACGCTCGACGTCATCGAGGACGAGGGCTTGGTCGCGAACGCCGCCGAGCGCGGCACGCAGCTCCTCGCGGGGATGCGCGACCTGAAGGCGAAGTACCGCTCGATCGGCGACGCGCGCGGCCTTGGGCTGATGGTCGCGTTCGAGTTCGTCAAGCCCGACGAAGGCGACGGCCGCGTCCCGGACCCCGACCTGACCAAGCGGGTCCAGGCCGAGGCGCTCGCGCGCAAGCTCATCGTCCTGACCGCCGGGACCTACGTGAACGTGATCCGCATCATCCCGCCGCTGGTGACGACCGCCGACGAGGTCGATCAGGCGTTGTCGATCCTCGACCAGTCGCTGGCTGCCGCCGGCGCCTGACGGAAGCGATCAGGCCTCGACCAGTCGCGTCCGGATCGTCTCGTGCAGTCGCCCGTTCGTGGCGATGATCGTTCCCTGGGCGACGCCGCGGACGCCGTCGAAGTCGGTCACGCGGCCGCCGGCCTCCTCGACGAGGAGGGTCGGGGCGGCAGCGTCCCATGACTTGAGGTCGGCCTCGATCATCGCCTCGGCGGCGGCCTCGGCGACCAGCGCATAGCCCCAGAAGTCGCCGAACCCGCGGTCCCGCCAGACGTCGCCGAGCAGCCCTTCCCAGCCGGGCGCCCGGCCCGATTCGATGATGTCGCGGGCGGAGCCGTACAGCAGCTGGGCATCGTCGAGACGGGACACCTCGGAGACACGGATCCGGCGCGGCTCCCCTCCCCTCGTCGAAGCCCACGCCCCGCCGCCGCGGTGCGCCCACCAGCGCTCGCCGAGCGCGGGCGCCGACACCACGCCGACCTGCAGCTCGCCGTCCCGCTCCGCGGCAAGGAGCGTCCCGAACAGCGGCACGCCGCGCATGAAGTTGTGGGTCGCGTCGATCGGGTCGATGTACCAGCGGACCGACGCGTCGCCGGCCTCGACGCCGTACTCCTCGCCCACCAGGCCGTGGTCCGGGAACGCGTCGGCCAGTCGCTCGCGGATGAGCCGCTCGATCGCCGTGTCGGCCTGGGTCACGAAGGTCCGGTCGGGCTTGGTCTCGATGATGAGGTCGCGCCGGAAGTGCTGCCCGGCGATGTCGTCGGCCGCGTCGCAGGCGGCCTGGGCGACCTCGAGCCAGCGCCGCAGCTCGGCGTCGGTGCCGCGGCGAAGGGCGGCGCTCCACTCGGGCCCGTACTCAGCGGTCGCCGTCAAGAACGGATCCCTGCGTTGTCCGGGTCGTACAGCGGCTCGCGGGCGACCTCGAAGCCGACCCATCGACCGAACAACTCGATCTCGCCGCGCGTACCGATGCCCGCCTCAGGCGGCAGGTAGGCATAGGCGATCGAGCGCTCGACGGCGAAGCCCTGCCCACCGCTCGTCACCCGGCCGACGATCTCGCCCTCGACCCGGACCGGCTCGTTGCCGAGGCACACGTCGAGCGGGTCGTCGAGCACGAGGCAGCGCAGCCGCTTGCGCGGACCGGCCGCCCTGGCCTCGACCAGCGCGTCGCGGGCCAGCGCCGGCTCGGCCTTGTCGAGCGCGACCGCGAACCCGAGGCCGGCCTCGTACGGCGTCTCGTCGGGCGTGACGTCGCTCGACCAGACGCGGTAGCCCTTCTCGAGCCGCAGCGCGTCGATCGCCCGGTAGCCGCCGGCGACTCATCCCGTGCTCCCCACCGGCGGCCCACAGCGTCGACCACAACGCCCGGCCGTACTCGGTCGGCGCGTACAGCTCCCACCCGAGCTCGCCGACGTAGGTGACGCGCAACGCCAGGACCGGCACCGAGCCGACGCCGATCTCGCGCGCGGTGAGGTACGGGAAGCCCGCGTCGGACAGGTCGTCGCGGGACAGTGGGGCGAGGATGTCGCGAGCCGCCGGACCCCACAGCCCGAAGCAGACACGCGCGGAGGTCATGTCGCGGATCTCGACCGAGCCGTCGTTCGGCAGCTTCGCCCGCAGCCAGCCCGCGTCGTGGTTGCCGAACGCGGTGCCGGTCACGAGCATGAACCGATTGGCGGCGAGGCGGGTGACGGTCAGGTCGGCCTGGACGCCGCCGCGAGGGTCGAGCAGCTGCGTGTAGACGATCGAACCCACCGGTCGGTCGATGTCGTTGCCCGCCATCCGCTGGAGGAACGAGCACGCGCCCGGCCCGACGACCTCGAGCTTGGCGAAGGACGTCTCGTCGAACAGCGCCGCGGCCCGGCGGGTCGCCAGCGCCTCGGCGGCGATGGCGGGCGACCAGTGCTGTCCCGCCCAGCCTCTCGGTCGGAGGCGTTCCAACACGTCGCGGCCGCCGAACCGTGGATCGTCGGCGTTCGGCTCGAACCAGTTCGGGCGCTCCCAGCCGGACTTCTCGCCGAAGACCGCACCGAGCGCGGCCAGGTCGTCGTACGTCGGCGACGTGCGCAGCGGGCGGCCGGCCTGGCGCTCCTCGTTCGGGTAGTGGATGTCGTAGTAGGTCGCGTAGTTCTCGATCGACCGCGCGAGCGTGTACGCGCCGCGACCGGTAGGCCGCCCCGAACCGGCGGATGTCCATCTTCCAGAGGTCGAGCTCGGGCTCGCCGTCGACGATCCACGACGCGACCTGGCGGCCGATGCCGCCCGCGCCGGCGATGCCATGCGCGCAGAAGCCGGCAGCCAGCCAGAAACCGCGGACCTCTGACTCGCCGAGGATGAACTCGTTGTCGGGCGTGAACGCCTCGGGCCCGTTGATGACGCGGCTGACGCGCGCATCGGCCATCGCGGGCACGCGCCGGATGGCGCCCTCCATGATCGACTCGAAGCGGGGCATGTCGGGCGCCAGCAGCCTGCCGTTGAAGTCGGCCGGGATGCCGTCGAGCCCCCACGGCGCCGGGTCGCGCTCGTAGCCGCCCATGCACAGCCCGCCGACCTCCTCGCGGAAGTAGACGAGGTTGTCGGGATCGCGGAGCTGCGGGAGGTCCGGGTGCACGCCGTCGAGCGGCTCGGTGAACAGGTACTGGTGGGCCATCGGGATGATCGGCACGGTGACCCCGACCATGCGACCGATCTCCGGGGCGAACATCCCGGACGCGTTGACGACGATCTCGGTCGCGATCGCGGCTGCGCTCACCCCCGTGCTCGACGGTCACGCCGGTGACCCGGCCGCCGTCCACGCCGACGCCGACGACGCGGGTGTGGGTGCGGATCGTCACGCCGCGCTCGCCTGGCCCCGGCGGCGAGTGCCTGGGCGAGCCCCGACGGGTCGAGCCAGCCGTCGGTCGGCAGCCAGACGCCGCCCAGGACGCCGTCGGTCGACATCAGCGGGAAGCGGTCGCGGGCCTCGGTCGGCGTGATAAGGTCCATCGGCAGGCCGAACGTCTTGGCCCAGCCGGCCTGTCGCTCGAGCTCCTCCAGCCGCGCCGTCGACGAGGCCAGGCGGATCGAGCCGACCTCGTGCCAGGAGGGGTCGACGCCGGTCTCGGCCTCGAGCCGGCGGTAGAGGTCGGTGCCGTACATCATCATCCTGGTGAGGGTCACCGTGCCCCGCAGCTGGCCGACCAGCCCGGCGCTGTGGAAGGTCGAGCCGCTCGTCAGCTCGGCGCGCTCGACGAGGACGATGTCGGTCCAGCCACGCTCGGCCAGGTGGTAGGCGATCGACGTCCCGCCGACGCCCCCGCCGATGATCACCGCCCGGGCGTGCTCCATCGCCGAAGCGTAGCGGCTGCCCGCGGGCGTCCGTCGGCCGGCCCCGTTAGGCTGTCGAGCGCATGACCGACCAGCCGACGCCGTCCGCGCCCGAACCCGTCCGCCCCACGCCGTCCGGCGATGGGCGCGACACCGCCCGGCAAGTCGGACTCGCCGCCCTCGCGATCGCGGTGATCCTCATCCTGCTCGTCGGTGTCGCCGCGCTGGTGTCGGGTCAGGGGCTTGGTGACGATCGGGCTTCGGCGACGCCGTCCTTGCCTCCGTCGGCATCACCGACCGTCTCGGCATCCGCCTCGCCGTCGGCCTCACTCACGGCGTCGCCGGCGCCCTCCGGATCCGCCTCGCCGTCGGCGTCAGCCGGCGCGGCCCAGGTCCTGGTCGGGGCCGGCGACATCGGGGATTGCGCCACCACGGATGACAGCCGGACCGCCGCCCTCCTCGACGACATCGAGGGCACGGTCTTCACGGCCGGCGACAACGCCTACGAGAGCGGCAACGCGAAGGAATTCGCCACCTGTTACGACGAGACGTGGGGCCGCCACAAGGACCGGACGCGGCCCGTCCCCGGCAACCACGACTGGCGGACCGAGGACCTGGCTGGCTATTTCGGCTACTTCGGGGGCAGCGCGCGCGGTCCGGACGGCCGATCGTGGTACTCGTTCGACCTCGGGTCGTGGCACGTGATCATGCTCGACTCCGAGTGCGACCACGTCGATGGCTGCGACGAGGCCTCCGACCAGGGAAGGTGGCTGGCCGACGACCTCGCCGCGTCCGGATCGACCTGCACGATCTCCATCTGGCACAAACCCCGATTCAGCTCGGGCGAGCACGGCAACGACTCCTCGATCGGGCCGTTCTGGACGCAGCTATATGCCTCCGGGGCGGATGTCGTGGTCAACGGACACGACCACGACTACGAGCGGTTCGCTCCCCAGGACCCGTCGGGGAAGGAAGACCTCGAGCGGGGTATCCGCCAGTTCGTCGCGGGCACCGGTGGCACGCCGCTCCGCCCGTTCAAGGACCCTGTCGCGAACAGCGAGCTGCGCGCAGCGATCACACAGGGCGTGCTCAAGCTCACGTTGCGTGATGGGAGCTACGACTGGGAGTTCATCGCGATCGACGGGGCCATCGTCGACCGCGGCACGGGCCTCTGCCACTGACGTCGGGCGCCTCGATGTTGGAAGCCGGCGAGCTCTGACCGGCGTCAGTCGCCGGAGGCGAGCCGGAGGGAGCGCTCGAAGGCCGACGTCGAGGCGTTGCTGAGCAGGCGGTCGAAGTGCTCGCCGGCGTACTCGACAAAGTCGACATCGAGCGTGCTGATGCCCTGCTGGAGGACGCCCCACATCGCCTCGCGGAAGTCCGACACGATGCGCATGAGCTGCAGGCGAGCCAGCCGCTCCGGCCGTGCGGCGCCCTCGTACGCGGTCAGCAGCGCCTCGTCCTCGTCACCGCTCAGCTCGTGGTTGATCGAGAAGTTGCCGAGGTCGAAGAACCGGTCGCCCATACCCGCATACTCCCAGTCGACGATGCGGATGCGCGACCCGTCGTCGATGAAGTTCGCGTTGAGCAGGTCGTTGTGACACGGCCGCATCGCGACCGGCGACGAGAGCAGCGCAAGCTCGATGCGTCGCGTGATCGAGGCCGCGAGCTCGTACTCCTCCGGGATGGTGACGCCGCGCTCGATGGCAAGCGCGCGATACGCCTCGCCCAGTCGGAACGGCACGAACAGCCCGGGGATCGCCGGCCCGTCGTGGATACGCCGGAGCGAGTCGGCGACCCGAACCAACACAGCGCGATCGTGGATCGCCTCGACCGGGACGGCGGCACCCTCGATGAAGCGCGTCACGAGGTAGCCCTCGGGCCGGATGAACGCGGCCACCTCGGGCCCGACCCCCACGCCGGCCGCAGCGACGGTCGCCGCGTACTCGACCTCGCGGCTGATGCCCAGCAGGTGCGTGTCGTTGCCGGCCAGCCGGATGACGTAGCGGTCGTCCTCGCCGGGGGTCGCGACCAGGAAGTTGCGGTTCGTGATGCCGCCGCTCAACGCGGACAGGACGAGGTCCCGACCGGCCAGCTCGGGCACCCGCTGCATCGCGCCGACCAGGTCGTCGCGCAGCTGGCCGTGCAGGATCGCGTCGTTGTCGGTCGCCATGATCGCTAGCGTAGGCGGCCGACGGCGCTGTCGCCGACCCCGCGAGAGCGTCGCGCGGCGGCAGGTCGGGGCCCGGTACGCTGCGCCCGAGGAGGCGGATGGCACCGAGCATCGAACAAGTCATCGACGCGATCCCCGCATGGGCGGGACGCGCCGTTCGGTCCGAGCCGATCGCGTCGGGCCTGACCAACCGCAATTGGAAGGTGAGCGTCGGAGACGACGCCTATTTCGTCCGCATCCCGGGCGAAGCCACGGACCTCCTTGCCGTCGACAGGGTCAACGAGCGTCACAACACCAGGGCCGCGGCGACGGCCGGCGTCGGGCCGCCGGTCGTGCACGAACTGCCTGAATGGGACGTGTTCGTCCTCGACTGGGTCGATGCCCGGACGATGTCCATCGAGGCGCTCGAAGCGCCCGGGATGCCGACCCGCGTCGCCGCGTCTCTGCGGCGCCTTCACGCGGGACCTCGCTTCCGCGACGACTTCGACATGTTCCGGCTGTCGGAGCGCTACCTCCGGCTGGTCGAGGACCGCGATATCCCGATCCCCACCGGCTACCGAGCCTCGATGGGTCGGATCCCGCGCATCGAAGCCGCCCTCGATGTCCATCCCCTGGCGACCGTGCCATGCCATAACGACCTACTGGCGGAGAACTTTCTGGACGACGGCGAGCGGCTCTGGATCGTCGACTACGAATACAGCGGCAACAACGATCCGACGTTCGAGCTCGGCAACACGTGCCAGGAGCAGGGTTGGGACGCCGACCGGATCGCCGAGCTGTGCGCCGCCTACTTCGGTGAGGCGACCGACGCCCTGATCGCGCGGATGCGACTCCAGATGATCATGTCGGATGTCGGTTGGACGCTTTGGGCCGCGATCCAGGCCGATATCTCGACCATCGAGTTCGATTTTTACGGTTGGGCGGAAGAACGCTGGGCCCGCGCCGAGGCGGCCCTCGATGGTCCCGAACTACGAAGACTGGCTCGTCAGCGTCCAGCGATGATGCGGCCCGGACGGTCGAGCAGTCCGGGCCGCGTTGACGACGGATCGGATCCGTCGATCACTCCGGCGGGATCTCCTTGAAGGCGTAGTCGACGTTGACGCCCGTCGAACGCCGGACCTGCTTTGCGATGAGGTACCACGCCGCCGAGAACAGCAGGATGCCGCCGACGATCGTGTACGCCAGCTGGCTTGTCAGGCCAAGCTGCTCGTTGGTCAGGAACAGGAACAGGAAGACGACTCCGAAGGCAGCGCCAAGCAGCCCGATGACCGTCACGAGCGGATACCCGCCGATCGTGTACTGCGCGCCGGGCGAGGCCTCGTAGGCCGCCTTCGCCCGGAACGGCATCAGCGCCCCGGCCAGGGCCGTGGCCACGAACACGTATCCGCAGGCGAACGTGACGCCGAGCGTGAGCGACGCCCACGACACTGCGGAATCGCCCTCGCCGTAGGCGAAGTTGTTGTAGAGCCAGATGACCGGGATGCTCGCCAAGAAGTAGACGACGTGTGCGTTGACCGGAGTGTGCAGGCGCTCGCTCACGCGACTGATCAATTCGGGAAGCAGTCGATCGAACGACATCGCGACCATGACGCGCGTCATCCCGATATAGCAGTTGTGGACGATCTGGTGGGCGTTGAGGATGAACCCGAACGCGATAAGCATCGTCACGATGATGTTGTTCGCGAGCGCGGTGGCGATGATATTCGGCCAGAGATACGAGCCCGCGAGCGAGGCCTCCGTGACGCCGCTCCAGTAGCCCGACCCGGCGACGTACAGGAACTCGGTACCGACCGTGTTCTCGAGCACGAACGCCAGCAGCGCCAGGAGCAGCCCCGTCAGGATCAGCGAGCCGATGATGATGTAGAGCTGGTCGCGGAACGACCCGGCGCTCTTGATCTCGCCGTTTTGCTGGCTGCTATAGGTCGCCCATTGCAACGAGGTCCACGCGATCGGCGCGATCAGCAGCGTCGCGAGCAGGCTGAACGCCGGGTTCAGCTCGACGCCCGCTGCGGTCGCTGCGGCAGTCGCATCGGCAGTGAACGTCGGGGAGCCGCCGATGGCGGCCGAGAACGCGTCGAGTCGCGTAGGCACCTCCGCCGCCGGAGTCAAGACCAGGACGAGCAGCATCGTGGCGAACGCGACGAGGATCGCCACCCACATGATCCGCTGGAGACGGATGTAGTTGCGGAACCCCGAGATCAGGATCAGCAAGGCGAGGGCCGCGTTCGCGATGCTGGTGATGACGATCCCGATCGGCGTCGTGAACCAGGTCGAAACCTCGACGAGCGACGAATTCCCCGTCGTCGCTGCGAGGCCGAGGAAGAGCGGGGCGAACCCGAGCGCGGCCAGAAGCCAACCGGACAGAGCGACCCACTGGAGGATCCAGATCACGAACCCCGAGAAGACGAGCGTGAACGCCAAGCCGCCGCCGAACACGCGGCTCTGGAACACGTAGTCACCGCCGGTCCTCGGGAACGAGGTCGACAGCCAGACGTAGGCGAGGGCGATGGGGATCTCGAGGAGCATCGCCAGGAGGATCCCCCACACGAGTTGGCCACCGGGTAGCGCACCCGGTGCCCACAGATAGGTCCACGGGAAGATCAGACCCATCGTCAGGACGTTGTAGATGAACGCCGACGACGGAGACATCACGCGGACGAGGCCGGACGACTTCCGAACGAAGACCTCGGGTGTGGCCGTTGCTGTCGCCATCAGGTCACCTCGATACGGGATACCGCTAGCGCCAGGGTCGCTGGGACCGAAGATCCGCTCCGCACCTCCCGCAAATCAGCCTGCCGTCATCTGGATAGCGTGGACCTTGCCCTCGGCGATCGAGATCAGACAACCTCGAAGCACGCCCTCGCCGTACTCGCTTCCCGGATTGATACACCTTGTGCGACCGATCCGTGCCGCCGATTGCGACTCGTGGATGTGGCCGTGCAGGCCGAGTAGCGGCTGGTGCGACTCGAGCGCTCGCCGGACCGAGGTGCTGCCCGCGCCGTGGAGCACCGGCTGCCCGCCACGGACGACTTGCGTGGGCGGATCCGTCGAGGGGTCGAGCAATGGGCACGTGTCGAGGGTCGAATCGACCGGCGGCGCGTGGAAGTTGAAGATCGCCCGGGATAGGTCAGGGAGCCCTGCGACCTGCTCCTCGATCATCGCTGCCAGACGGTCCTCTTCTGCCTCGCGAGGGGTGTTCCAAGGCGTCGGGTTGACGTAGGGCATGCTGACCATCTGATGTCGGTCGTCGAGTGACACCACCCGACCCTCACAACCGACGAACGAACGCGTGCCAGTCACCGGGAGCGCGGCCATGACCTCGGTCAGGTCGTCGTTGCCACCCGACACGTAGCAGCGGATCCCGGCTGGACCAAGGCGTTCTTCCGCCATCGCGATCCAGCGCTCAAGCCGCTCCGATGCAAGTCGCCGCCAGAGCGTTTCGATCGCCTCCGCGTCGGTGCGGATCGTCGCGTATTCGTCCTCATCGAGCGAGATCTCATAGAAACCGAGGTTTGCGATCCGTTCCTTTGCGCGCGCGACGTCGTCTGCGGTCTCGAGCCGTTCGACTCGTCCGTGGATGGTCGCACGGTGGGTCCCGCCGGCCTCTCGGATGATCGGGATCGCCAGCTTGCCCATCACGTCGCCGCCCATCACCAGGACGTCCGCTCCATAGAACGCCGCGGCGTTCAGGAATTTGCGCCACGTGCGCTCGGAGCCGTGGACGTCGGTCGCGAAGAAGATCGTGGTGCGAGGGTCGGCGGCGGGTCGGCGCAGCAGGCGCATCCAGATCCCTCAGCCGCGCAGCCGCTGGCCGGCTGGATCCCACAGCGCGTCCGTCGCAAAGGCGGCCGGCACCTGCTCATCGAATACGTCCACGGTCAATCGCGTTCCCTCCCCGACCGACGGGTCACGATACACATACCCGATCGTGCGCGAGACCATCGGACCGTAGGCCACGCTCCGCAGACGTCCGATCACGACCCCGTCAGCACGGACCGCCTCACCGCCGTAGATCGGGAGGTATGCGTCGCTCGTCCCGACGACGACCGTCACCAATCGCCTGCTCTTGCCGGCACGGTGCGCCCGTCGTGCCTCGACCAAGGCGTCGCGACCCACGAACGGTCCCTTGTCCAGACGGACGAAGCTGCCGAGACCGGCGTCGTACGGGGTTTCGAGCATCGTCATGTCCGTCCCGAAGTAGCGGTACCCCTTCTCCATGCGGAGCCCGTCGAGGGCGCGATAGCCGATGGGACGCAGGCCATGCCCCGCGCCGGCGGCGCGCAGCGCATCCCAGACGCCGACGGCCCACATCGTGGACGTCGTCAGCTCCCAGCCAAGCTCGCCGGCGTAGCTGATCCGGGCCGCGAGCACCGGTGCGCCAGCATCGCCGACACGAAGCGGGCTCGCTCGCCGGGCAGGGAGCGCGGTGTCATCGACGGGCTCACTGGTCGCCTCGGCGAGGATGTCCCTGGCCCGTGGACCCCACAACCCGATCGTCGCATACCGCTCGCTCACCTCGACGACCGAGACATCCTCGTCATCTGTGCGCTGGCGCTCGAGCCAGGTCAGATCAGACGCGACGTACCCGGCCCCGGTCACGACCCGGTACTGCGTCGGCGCGAGCCGGGTGACCGTGACGTCAGCGACCATCCCACCGCGCTCGTTGCACCATGCCGTGTACACGACGGTCCCGATCGGCACGTCGACCTGGTTGACGGCCACGCGCTGCAGGAGAGACACGGCGCCAGGCCCGCTGACGTCGATCTTTCCGAACGAGCTCAGGTCGATGATCCCGGCATGCTCGCGAACCGCACGTCCCTCGGCCACGACCGAATCGAACCAGGGCGGTCGGTTCCAGCCGTAGGCAGCCTGGTCGCGGCCGGCACGGCGCCATCTCGGCTCGTAGTGGTCGGCACGCTCCCACCCGGCCTTCGTTTCGAAGACCGCCCCGTCGTCCTGTAGGCGGCCGTGGAGCGGTGAGAGCCGTCGCGGGCGTCCCGCCAGGTCGGCGTCGTATGGATAGCGGAGCCGGTAGTAATCGGAGTAGCGCTCGCGCGCCGTCTCTGCGACGAACGTCGGGTCGCGGTACGTGTCGCCGAACCGGCCGGCCATGTAGGGGCCCATGTCGACCCCGGGATCGCCGGCGGTGATCCAGCCCGCCAGCGCGTGGCCGATCCCGCCGGCGCCACCGAACCCGTTGAGCGACAGCCCGGCCGCGACCCAGAAGCCGCGGACCCCGGGAAGCGGTCCGATGAGCGGATTCGCATCTGGCGTCATCGCATCCGGGTGGCAGACGAGCCGCACGACTTCGGCGTTCGCGATGAATGGGAAGCGCCGTACTGCACCGGCCATGAGTGGCGCGAACCTGTCGAAATCGGGCGGCAGCGACCGGGCGGCGTGATCCCAGGGGACGCCGTCCTCCCAGCGAGACACTGGGTCGAGCTCGTACCCCCCGAAGACCATGCCGCCGTTCTCGGCCTTCCCATAGACCAGGTTGTCGGGGTCCCTGAAGCACGGCATTTCCCGCGGCAGCTCGCGGTCGGGGACGGCCTTCAATGCGATGTGCTGATGATCCACCGGCGTCGACGGGATGAACCCACCGACCATCGCCGCGACTTGTGGTCCCCACATCCCGGCAGCATTCACGACGAGCTCGGTGTCGATCGGACCCGCATCCGTCAGGACGCGGCGGACCTCTCGCCGGCCGGACAGCTCGAACCCGGTCACTCGGACGCCCTGGCGGATGCGGACGCCGAGGGCTCGGGCGGCGTCGGCAAGGGCGTGCGTCGCGCGATGCGGATCGAGGTGGCCATCGTCAGCGAGGTGCACCGCCCCGAACATCGACTCGCCGGACATCGCGGGCATCAGCGACAACGCCTCCCGCGGCCCGACGACGTCCGCGTCGAGACCGATCCCGCGTGCGCGGCTCGCCGTTCGCTGCAGTTCCCGGAGTTGATCCACCGACGAGGCCAGCCGCAGGCTGCCGACCCGCTCGAAGACACCGAGTCGCTCGTAGAGCGAGATGCTGTAGCGTCGGAACCACATCATCGTCGACGACGGGTTGAAGGCAGTGACCAGTCCGGCGGCCTGGCAGGTGGACCCGGCAGTGAGTTGATGCTTTTCGACGAGCATGATGTCCGTCCATCCGGCCGCCGCGAGGTGGTACGCGACGCTGCATCCGGTGATGCCGCCGCCGACCACGACCACACGAGCCTGATCGTCGCTCACCGCAGGTACGGTACGTCGTGCCCGGCCCCCCCGTGCGACATCCACGCATGACCCGATCCGCTCGGCTACGATCGCGGCCGTGACCCACGTACCCGACCCGTTTCCGGCGGTGATCGACCGCGAGGTCCTCGAGGCGGAGCTGGTCCGGATCGTCGACGCCGCCGAGGCAGCCAGCGCGACGGTGCGCGTGCTCGGGTCGATCGGCGTGGCGCTCCACAGTCACGACGCGGCATCCATCATCCCGCGCTTCGCCCGGACGTACGCGGACCTCGACCTCGCCGCATACAGGCGCGACACCCGGACGCTGGCGGGGCTCATGGCGAGTCTCGGGTATGAGGACGATCGAGAAGTCTTCGTCGGATCCGAGGGCGGCCGGTCGATCTTCGTCCACCCGAGGTCAAAGATCCACGTCGACGTCTTCTACGATCGACTCGAGTTCTGCCACATCATCCCGCTCGCGGGCAGGCTCGAGAACGACCGCCCGACCATCCCGATCGCCGAGCTGCTGCTGTCGAAACTGCAGATCGTCCGGATCAACGACAAGGACATCATCGACATCGTCCTGCTGCTGCTGGACCACCCGATCGGGTCGGGCGACGTCGACACCATCGACCTTGGACGGATCGCTCGCCTCTCCGCCGAAGATTGGGGACTCTGGCGGACCCTGACCCAGAACCTCGACAAGGTGGCGTCCCTCGCCCCGAGATATCCGCAGCTCGACGCAAGCGCAACGCGCGCATGTTGTGACGGCGGCTCGAGCGCTGAAGGCGGGCATCGATGCCCAGCCCAAATCGATGGCGTGGCGGATGAGGGACCGCATAGGCGACCGGCGCCAGTGGTGGACCGACGTCGACGAGGTTCGCTGAGACCGACGAGACCGGGTCGAGACGATCCGGCTGCGGATCTCAGCCGGCCGCGACTACCTCGCGCAGCGTCTCGGGGATCGGGCGGTGCGCCTCGACCGGCCGGATGTACGCCGCGATCATGTCGCGCGAGCCGTTGACGCCGAGCTCGGTGAACAGGAACGAGAGCTTGCGCCGCTGGGCGGCGAGGATCTCGTCGATCGCTCCGAGCTCCCACAGCTCGCGCTTGAACGGGCCGATGGCCTTCTTGCGGGTCGTGTACACGAACTGCTGGTCGGTCTGGCCGTCCTTGCGCTCGTCGGCGGCGTTCTCGAACACCCACGCCTCGATCTTGCGGTGGAGCTCCTCGGGGAACGCCGGGTGCTCGTACAGCGTGTTCTGGAAGCCGGTCGCCAGGTGGATCTCGGCGGTCTCGGCCGCCGGGAAGCGGTGGAACAGCTCGTCGGGCAGGGTCGAGGCGCCGTGCTGGACGGCGCCGGCCATCCCGTACGAGCGGGCGATCTCGCCCATCTCCCGGAGGACCTCGAAGTCGAGCTTCACCTCGGCCACGCCACCGCCGGGCAGCGGGACGCCGCCGTGGCTCGTGCCCGTCTGGACGCTGACCTTCGAGATGCCCGGCGCGCCCGGTGCGCGGGCGTCGAGCTCGCGGCGGTAGCCATCGATGTAGGCGCGCAGCTCCTCGACCGTCGAGTTCTTGTGGCCGACCTCGCCGATCTCGCCACCGACGCTGATCGTGACGCCGTCGGTCTCGAGCGAGCGGATCAACGCCGTGAGCTCCGCGGCGCGCGTGTAGTTCTCGCGCTGCTGCTCGTCGACGGTCGCCTTCGACAGGTCGACGAGCGTCGACGAATCGATGTCGATGTTGCCGTAGCCGGCCTCGATGGCGGTCCGGCACGCCTTGCGGATCTCCTCGGTCATCGCCTCGGGGTCGGCGACGTACTTCTTGGCGTTGAACTGGTAGTGGTCGCCCTGGATGAACACCGGCTGGCGCCAGCTCGCGGCGATCGCTCCGGCGAGCACGGCGGTCGCGTAGTCGATCGGACGCTGGTACGTGTACGTCTGCTCGCTGCGGGCGATCTCGAGGATGACCGCGCCGACGTCCGCGCTCTGGGCGGCGTCGAACAGCGTCCGGGCCATGTCGAAGGTCTGGGCCCGGATGTTGACGGCGGGGACAGTGAAGCCGGAGACCTCGCCGCGGCCGCGGGCCAGGTACAGCTCCTGGATGCTCGCGGAAGGGGCACCGAGCGCCTGGCTGGCCTCCCAGACGATCCACTGGGCGGCCCCGGTGGTTGCCTCGTCGGTCGAGAAGGCCGCGGTCCAGGCGAGGTCGCGGATCGCGGTGTCGCGGAACGCCCGCTCGTCATCGATGGCGAGGCGGTCGACGTCGATGTGGGCCGACCCGCGCAGGGTCTCGATCAGGTCGGCGGGGCTGGTCGCGACGTGCGGCATCGGTCGGGGATCTCCTCGTTCGTCGGTTCACCCCTCATGGTAGTGCGTGCCTGGCGCGGAGCCGCGGTCAGGCGCCGAACGACGGCTTGACCACCATCAGGAACACGATCACGACGATCAGGGCTGCGAGGAGCATCCCGCCGCGCCGGACCGCGGCGACCTCCTCCATGAGGCCGGGGGGTGGACCCGACGCGTCAGCCGGCGGCGGAGCCGACGTCAGCTCGATCACCTTCTTGACGTGCCGCTTCTGGATGACCAATGCATACGAGATGGCGATCAGGTACAGGACGATCGACACCAAAAGCCATCGCGATCCCATCACGTCCCGGCCGCTGATGACGATCAGCAGGACGCCCGTTATCCCCTGGAAGATGGCCAGCGGTGCGATGATCCGGTCGCTGATCCGCGCCGACACCCGTGTCGCAAAGTTCGCGTGCTGAGGTTCGGCGCCGCCCATCGCGCCGACGATCGCGAACGAGAACGTCGGTCCGAACGCGATGATCGCGCCGATGACGTGCAGGAACAGGATGTACGGGAACAGCCACGCGAGATCCACGACCCCTCCTCGCCCCCGACCGAACTCCCTCGGGGCACTGACGGGTGCCCGACGCGAGGATACCCGCTAGGACACCCGCTTCGAGCGGCGCCCGACGAAGTCGACCAGCACGTACTCGCCGAGACGTTCCGGGGTGGCGTAGAACGCCCGACCGCGGTTGAGCCGGGTCATGTGCGCGACGAACTCGGCCAGCGCCCGCGACCGCTCGAGCATGAACGTGTTGATCGTGATGCCCTCCTTCGTGCAGCGCTGCACCTCGCGGAGGGTCTCGGTGATCGTCCGCCGCGTCGGCGGGTAGCTGAACTCGACCTGGCCGTCCTCGAAGTGGGCGGTCGGCTCGCCGTCGGTGATGACGACGACCTCCTTGTTGGCTGCGGCCTGGCGGGCGAGGATCCGGCGCGCCAGCAGCAGGCCGTGCTGGAGGTTCGTGCCGTACTCGTAGCCGTGCCACGTCAGCTCGGCCAGCGCGCCGGGCCGGATCTCGCGGGCGTAGTAGGCGAACCCGATGACCGACAGGTGGTCGCGCGGGTACTGCGTCCGGATGAGCGTGTCGAGCGCCACCGCGACCTTCTTGGCCGCGAGGAAGCAGCCGCGCAGCAGCATCGACCGGCTCATGTCGACGAGCAGCACGGTCGCCGTGCGTGGTCAGCTGCTCGGTGCGGTAGACCTCGAAGTCGTCCGGCGCGCAGGCGGACCCCGCGCTCGCCGCGCGCGGCCCGGACCGGCGGCGCGTTCTCGTCGCGCATCAGCGCGTTGGCCGAGCGTCCCGCGCAGGTCGAGGTGGAACGGGTCGCCGAACTCGTACGGCTTGGTCGTCTCCTCGCGCTCGCCGCCGCGACCCTGGCGGTCGAGCCGATGACCGCCGAACGCGTCGCGCTGGAGCCGTGCGAACAGGTCGTCGAGCACCTGCTGGCCGATCCTGCGCGTCCCCCGCGGCGTCAGCTCGAGTCGATCGCCGTCGCGGGTCAGGTAGCCGGCGTCCTCGAGGCGACGGGCGAGGTCGTCGAGCGCGTCCAGGTCGCGGACGGCGTCGTCGCCCACGAGGTCGCGGACCTCGCCACGGTCGATCGACGCGAGGTCGCCCGGGCCCTCGATGTCCATCAGCGCGTCCTCGAGCCGCTCCATCGACTGGAGGCGGGCGATCTGCGCCAGCGCCCCGTCGAGCGACAGCGACTCGTCGCCGCTGAACCGGACGCGGTCGCCGAGCCCGCCCGGCAGCAGCAGGTCGAGGTTCGACGCGAGCTCGGCCAGGTCGATGAGCAGCCGGTCGTCGCGCAGCAGCGCCTCCATCATCGACTCGAGCTCGGCCCGCTGCTCCGGGCTCAGCGAGCGCATGAGCGAGTGCATGCGCGGCCATCCGCTCCGCCAGCTGGTCGATGATGTCGTCGAAGGTCCGGGCGCCCGGGAAGAACCGCCCGTGCTTCGCGAGGAACTCGCTCGCGTCGGGGTCGCGCCCGCCGATCCGCTGGCGGATGAGCTCGTTGAGGTCGCGGACCATCTCGCGGTTGGCGGCGAGGTCCTCCGGCGTCATCGACCGGATGGCGTCGCTCATGCCCTGGACGAACTGGTCGAGCACCTGCGGCCCAGCCGCTCGACGAGCTCGTCGAAGCGCTCGCGCGCGTCCGGCTCGAGGAAGTCGTACTCGCGCAGGTCGCGGATCCGCTCGCCGACGTCGGCCGGCAGCGCGTCGAGCCGGTCGAGCCGGCGGGCGGCGAGGTCGCGCGCGGCACGACCGGTGTCGGCATCGGGAGCGTCGGCGGCGGCACGCTCGAGCCGGCGCTCGACCCCCGCCCGCTCCTGGTCGACGATCTCCTCGAGCTCGCGCCGGATGTCGCCGAGCACGTCACCGAGCTCGTAGCGCTCGCGGAGCTCCTCGCGCCGGCGGGCCAGGCGCTCCATGAGGTCCTGCAGACCGGGCATGTCCGGGCGGGTCGGGTCGCCGCTGCGCCAGCCGCGCTCCATGAGTCGGCGCAGCGCCTCGGCCAGGTCGCCCTCGGCCATGACGTCGTCGGACAGCGCCTCGAGGATCTCGTCGGCGTCGAGGTCGGGCAGGCGCTGGCGTGCCGTCCCAGCGCGAGTAGCGCGCACGTCGCGACAGCTCGGCGAGCGCGTCGTCCGTCCGCGCGACGCGTCCCGGCCAGGTCGCGCGGATCGGGCGAGATAGGCGGTCATCCGGCTGCACTCGCGTCACCGGCGGTAGATCGTGCCGCCGGCGACCCGCTCCTTGTTGAGCCGTCGGGCCAGGTGCAGCCCCTCGAGCAGGAACTCGACGGCCGAGGCCACGACCGCGGGCTCCTCGGCGCCGTCGGTCACGTCGAACGTGCCGAGACCGCGCGACCGCGTCGTCCATGCCGGGCACCTCGCGCAGCCACGCGACGTACTCGCGCGACGGCGTCCGCTCGCCGGTCTCGACGACGAACCCGTCCTCGAACGCCTCGACGATCGGGTCGAGGTCGTCGAGCGTCACGAGCCGGTTGAACGTCGCGTACAGCGCCTTGGTGATGAGCCGCTCGACGACGCGCTCCTCGGGCGCCTCGTCGCCGACCGACTCGAGCTCGACCTTGCCGACGGTCGAGGCGACGACCGCGCCCAGGTCCGAGACGCGTGGCGCGCCGACGCGTCTCGCCGAGCCGGACGGCGCGCTTCAGCGCGGCCGCCTCGAGCACCTCCATGTTCGCGACCGACACCCGGACCGACACGCCCGACCGCTGGCTGATCTCCGGGCGAGCGACGGGCGAGCTGGGTGAGCTCGGCGACGACCTCCTCCATGAACGGCGGCACGACGATCGTCGGGATGGGCTGCGTCCGGGTCGCCGCCGACGTCGGCGAACCGGTGCTTCTCCTGCGCCACGATCGACAGCTCGTCGCGGATCGAGCGCGGGTAGTGGGTCCGGATCTGCGAGCCGAGGCGGTCCTTGAGCGGCGTGATGATCCGGCCGCGCGACGTGTAGTCCTCGGGGTTGGCGCTGGCGACGACGAACAGGTCGAGCGGCAGGCGGACCGTGAAGCCGCGGATCTGGACGTCGCGCTCCTCGAGCACGTTGAGCAGGCCGACCTGGATGCGCTCGGCGAGGTCGGGCAGCTCGTTGATCGCGACGATGCCGCGGTTGGCGCGCGGGATGAGGCCGTAGTGGAGGGTCAGCTCGTCGCGACAGGTAGCGGCCCTCGGCGACCTTGATCGGGTCGACCTCGCCGATGAGGTCGGCGATCGTGATGTCGGGCGTCGCCAGCTTCTCGGCGTAGCGACGGTCGCGCGGCAGCCAGTCGATCGCGGCGTCGTCGCCGTCGCGGTCGACGATCTCGCGGGCGGCCGGCGATGACCGGCGCGTACGGGTCGTCGTTGAGCTCGCCGCCGCGGACGACCGGCAGCCACTCGTCGAGCAGCCCGACGAGCAGCCGGGCCATGCGCGTCTTGGCCTGGCCGCGCTCGCCGAGGAACACGAGGTCGTGGCCGGCGAGGATCGCGTTCTCGATCGCCGGCACGACCGAGTCCTCGTAGCCGACGATGCCGGGCAGGACCTCCCCGCCCGACGCGAGGCGGGCGAGCAGGTTCGCGCGGAGCTCCTCCTTGACGGTCCGCGACCGCCAGCCGGCGGCGCGCAGTTCGGCGATGGTGGCGGCGCGGCCGGGTGTCGGCATCGGGACCTCAGTTCGTGGCGGGGATGCTGGTGGGATCGGTGATCGTGGAGCGGTAGCCGTCGATGGCGGCACGGACGGCCTCGACCTCGACGATGCCGGCCTCCGCGAGGCCGGCGAGGTAGTCGCGCCGGCGGTCGACCTCGATCTCGAAGTCGCCCGGCCGACGGTCGACGCGGAGCGCGAGCTCGGGGGTGATGCCCCAGGCGAAGTGCTCGAAGCGGTCGTGGTCCGGTGCCCAGGTCGCGAGGACCGCCGGCCCGAGGCGCTGCACATGACCGTGTTCGTCGCGCGCGACGGGTCGGATGTAGTGCGCGGCGACGACCCGCCTGCGGCCGTCGCCGACCGGGCGCAGGATCAGCACGACGCCCAGCCGCGACAGCTCGTCGTCGACGAGGCCGACCGGTGGTCGGCGGAGCTGCTCGAACACCTCGTCGAGCGAGTCGGCGTGGATGGTCGCGGCCAGCCCGTAGCCGATGGCGACGGCACGGATCGCGATGCCGGGCCTCGGCGCCCCACGTGTACGACGGCAGGTGGTCGGACAGCTCTGGGATGAGCAGGACTGTGTCGTCGGGCCGGATCGGCGGATCGTCGTGACGGTCGGGGGGCGACGGCGGCCGGCGCCACCCGAGCTCGGGCGCCTGGGGCAGCCAGTCGAACGTCTCGGTCGCCCCCTGCCAGTTCGACGGTGCGGACGCCGGGCGGCTGGAATGCCGAGGAGCGCGTCGAGGAGGGTGGTCTTGCCGGCGCCCGGCGCGGCGGCGGCCACGATGAGCGGCACGCGGCCTTCGATGAGCACCCAGAGGAGGGCCGCCAGCTCCGCATCGAGCGTGCCGGCACGGATCAGCTCGACGATCGAGCGCGGCGTCGGTGGGACGTGGCGGATGGTCCACCGGCCCCGCGCCGGCGAGGTCTCGGCCACGGTCGGAGCGTAGGGCCGGGTCCGGAGAGCGTCAAACGTGCCCGGGATGTGGACGGGCGATGGCAACATCGCGGCCTACCATCGGGGGAATGGCCGCCGACCTCGACATCCAGCCGCTCACCCCGGAGCGCATCCCGGATCTCGCCACGCTGTTCGAGCAGGGCGGCGATCCGAAGTGCTGCTGGTGCGCGTATTTCCGGATCCGCGGGTTCGACTTCTCGAGCGGCAGCAAGCCTCGACATCGCGGCGTGCTCGAGCGGGCCGCCAAGGACACCGCGACCGAGGGCCGCGCGCCCGGGCTGGTCGCCTATGCCGACGGCGAGGTGGTCGGCTGGGTGAGCGTCGGGCCGCGCGAGGACTACGAGCGGCTCGTCCATTCGAAGGTCCTCGCGCCGGTCGATGACAAGCCGGTCTGGTCGATCGTGTGCTTCGTCGTCGGACGGCGTTCGCGCGGCCAGGGCGTCGCCCGCGCGCTGCTCGACGCCGCGATCGACTACGCCCGCGACCATGGCGCGACCATGCTCGAGGCCTACCCGGTCGAGGTCCCCGCGGGGAAGCGGATCGGGTCGGGGGATGCCTACAAGGGCACGCTCTCGATGTATGAGCGGGCCGGGTTCAAGGTCGTCGAGCGCCGCCAATGGAACGCGACGACGCCGGTCCGCCCGATCGTCCGCCGCGCCCTCCGCCCGCGCCGGCGTGCGGCCCGGAAGGCCGGCTGAGGTCACTTCACGGATAGTCCCCACAGGACTACGGACGGAGCCGCACGACCCGAAACGGACCGATCCACTACCCACCGAGTCCCACCAGGACTGAGCGAGAAGCGGATCGCGCTGCGCTCGACGATCCCTAGTCCTGGGAGGACTGCGGACGGGACAGGCCCTTGCGAACTACCCGCGAGGCGATTGAGCGAGGCCTCGGCAAGTCGCTGGAGGGGTATCCCGGAAGAGGCGGCCGCTGGCCCCTACGTCATCCGACGCAGCCCGCTCTCCGTCGTCCGGCCACGTTGACACCCAGGCGGCCCGGCCCGTAGACTCCCCGCCGGGCTTGGACCGCCCACCTATCCACTCCCTCTTACTGGAGGCGGCTCGGAATATGTCGACGACTCGGATCCTCCGACGCGCGATCGCGCCTATCGGCGCCGTCGCTGACGGGAGATCTGCGCCCATCTCGAGCTGACCGCAGGCGGCAGGACCGCCTACCGGACGAGCCACGAGCCGTGGGCCAGATCGGGCCCCCGGCTTTTTTGATGCTCTCCGCCTGACCGCGAAGCACGCATCACGAGCCGCGAGGCCCACCCCGACCAGGACGTCGGACGGGCCCGCGGCTCGTTCCATGTCCAGACCACCGCCCCGACCACGCCCCGCCACCGCCATGCACTGGAGTCCACCGTGACCGCCATCCTCACCGATCAACTGAAGACGACCACCCGAACCGCGCCGGTCGCTTCGACGGCGACCGATGCGGTCCCTGCCCTGCTCATCGAGGGCGTCAGCAAGTCGTTCGTTCGTCGGCCGCAAGCGCAAGCCCGTGGCCGCCATCACGGACGTCTGGATGCGCCTCGAGCGGGCGACGTCCACGGCATCCTCGGGGCGAACGGCTCGGGCAAGTCGACCCTGATCCGCCTCATCAGCGGGCTCCTGACACTCGACAGCGGTCGAGTCGAGGTCTTCGGCCACGACATCGAACGCGACGAGATGGAGGTCAAGCGCCTGATCAACCGGGTCAGCGTCGATGCCGCCTTCTTCAAGAAGCTCAGCCCGATGGAGAACCTGTTGTTCGCCGCCCGGCTGTACGGGATCGACGGTTCGGTCGCCAAGCGCCAGACCGTCGAGATCCTGGCGCGGCTGGGCATCAGCGAGAAGCGGGTCGGCCGCCCGATCGAGCAGATGAGCCGGGGCATGCAGCAGAAGGTCGCCATCGCGCGGGCGCTGCTGACGAGCCCGACGCTCCTGCTCCTGGACGAGCCGACGACCGGTCTCGACCCGCGCAGCAAGCTCGACGTCCAGACGTTCATCGAGGAGGTCAACACGACGCACGACGCGACGATCGTCCTGACGACGCACGACCTGGCCGAGGCCGAGCGCCTGTGCGCCCGGATCACGGTCCTCAACGACGGTCGGATCGTCGCGGAGGACACGCCGGACGGGCTCAAGGCCACGACGGCCGAGCGCCTCGGCCGGCCGACGACCCTCGAGGACGTGTTCATGACCTTCACCGGCCGCTCCCTCGACGACGACGTCGAGGAAGACGACGCCGAGACGGACGACGACGAATAGACAACGGAAAGGAGGTGAGGAACGATGACGAACTTCAACCAGATCGCTTTGGAGCTGGCGCGCTCGCGCCAGGAGGAGCTGATCGCGGAGTCGGCGCGCAGTCGCCGGGTCTCGATCGGCCGCCCATCCATCCGCCAGTCGATCGGCCGCCGCGATCATCGCGTTCGGCGCGCGGGTCGCGGCGGAAACGCCACTGGAGCTGGCGCAGTCCCGCTGAGGGCTGCGCCGGCTCTCCCCGAGGAGATCCTCTCGTGACCATCGTCGCCCATGAGCTGAAGGCCTCGTACGCCTTCATCGAGCGCAACTTCTTCCTGACTCGCCGCTACTGGGGCTGGGAACTCGCGTTCCTGGTCTATTCGGTCGCGGGCGCGCTGTCGATCTCGCTCATCGGTGCCGACCAGGGCAGCCCCGAGCTGCTGCTGACGCTGATGGTGGGAGCGATCTTCTGGAACTACCTGAGCGTGGTGTTCAGCTGGATCGCCGAGACGGTGTCGATCGAGCGCTGGGAGGGCACGCTCGAATACACCTTCATGGCGCCGGTCCGGCGCTGGACGCAGCTGTTCGGCAGCGTGCTGTACGCGATGGTGTACGGCCTCGTCCACACCGCCGTGATCTTCATCGTGATGGTGTTGTTCTTCCCGCAGCTCGACTTCTCGCAGGCGGACGCGGTGACGACGCTGACGTTCGTCCTGCTCGGCTCGTTCAGCATCGTCGGCATCGGCATGATCGCCGCGATCCTGCCCCTGCTGTACGTCGAGCGTGGCGCGCAGATGACGTTCGTGCTGCAGTCGTGCCTGCTGCTCGTCAGCGGCGTGTACTACTCGGTCGCCATCCTGCCCGACTGGATGCAGGTGCTGTCGCGCCTGTCGCCGGCGACCTACGTCCTCGAGGGCGTCCGGGCCGGTCTCGTGCACGGGATCCCGCTGTCCGAGCTGACCCACCTGGTGTGGCCGCTCATCGTCGGCGGGGTCGTGCTGATCCCGTTCGGCCTGTGGGCGTTCGGTCGCGCGGAGCTGTACGCGAAGCGCACCGGCAAGCTCAAGCGGGTCGGGTAGTGACAGCACCGGAGCCGGCCCCGGCTCGCGTCATCGCCGTCCACAAGGAGACGTCGATCGTGCGCGGGCCGGACGGCCGGGACCGCTCGGCCGTCGTGTCCGGCCGGTTCCGGTTCGAGGCGCTCGCGTCATCCGACTACCCTGCCGTCGGCGACTGGGTGACCGTCGCCGCCGGGCAGGAGCCGGCAGTCATCACCGCCGTCCTCCCCCGCCGGTCCGCGTTCGTCCGCAGTGCGGCCGATGCGAGCCGGCGGTCGGCGGGTCACCTCGCCGACGAGCAGGTCCTTGCGGCCAACGTCGACGTGGCGTTCCTCGTCGCCGGTCTCGACCGCGACTTCAACCTGCGCCGCCTCGAGCGCTACCTCGCGGTCGCCTGGTCGAGCGGCGTCCGGCCGGTCATCGTCCTCAACAAGGCCGACATCGCGGCCGACCTCGACGACCGCCTCCTCGAGGTCGAGGCGATCGCCCCGGCCGTCCCGATCGTGATCCTGTCCGCGCTGACCGGCGACGGCCTCGACGCGCTCGCGCCGTTCCTGAAGCCGGGCGACACCGCGGTCGTGCTGGGTTCGTCGGGCGTCGGCAAGTCGACCCTGCTCAACGCGCTCCTCGGCGAGGAGCGGCAGGCCACCGCCGCCGTCCGCGAGGACGACTCGCGCGGCCGGCACACCACCACCCATCGCGAGCTGTTCGACCTGCCCGGCGGCGCGATGCTCATCGACACCCCCGGCATCCGCTCGCTCGAGATCGCCGGCGCCGACGAGGGCGTCGAGACCGCCTTCGACGACATCGCGGCGCTCGCCACCGGCTGCCGCTTCAGCGACTGCCGCCACCGCGGCGAGCCCGGCTGCGCGGTCGATGCCGCCATCGACGACGGGCGGCTGACCGAGGCGCGTCTGGAGAGCCACCGCAAGCTCGAGCGCGAGCTGGCCCACGCCGAGCGCAAGGGCGACCCACGGGCCGAGGCCGCGGAGCGCAAGCGCTGGAAGTCGATCCACAAGTCGGTCTCCCGCCACATGCAGGACAAGTACCGGGAGGCGCTCTGATGGCCACGACGACCGACACGTGGCTCGAGCTGGCGGGCGCGCCCCCGATCGACGGGCTCCGAGCGCGCCGGCCTCGCGGCGACGAAGCCGAGTACGACGCGATCGCCGAGCTCATCGGTGCTGCGAGCCGGGCCGACGACATCCCGTGGTACCCGTCCGGCGCGATGGTCCGATCCGAATGGGAGGAGGACGACAAGGACGAGTTCGACCCGCCGCGCGATGCGGTCATCGTCGAGGTCGATGGACGGATGGTGGCGGTGGCGGGTTCGTACCGGCTCCTCCGCGCCGGACTGATCCGCTACCAGGTGTGGGGCCACGTCGATCCGGCCTGGCGGCGACGCGGGCTCGGGACGGCGCTGCTGCGCGAGAACTTCCGGCGCGCCGACGAGCGCGCACGCGCGCTGGTCGATCCGCGCCCGAACGGACGGCCGGAGATCCGCAGCCTGGTCGGCGTATCCGAGCCGGGCGCCGCCGCGCTCCTGCGCGGGGCCGGCCTGGTGCCGATCCGCTGGTCGTTCCTGATGCGCCGCCCGACGCTCGACGACCTGCCCGACGCACCGACCCCCGGCGGCCTCGAGTTCCGGCCGGTCCAGCCCGACCAGCATCGGGCCATCCTGGAGGCCGACCACGAGGCGTTCCAGGATCACTGGGAGCCGCGCGACCTCACCGAGTCGTCGTTCAAGGCGCTGTTCGAGCGGGCGGAGCTGGACACCGGCCTGTGGGTCGTCGCCTGGGACGGCGACGAGGTCGCGGGCTCGGTCGAGGGCTGGATCTGGCCGGACGAGAACGAGCGACTCGGCGTCAAGCGCGGGTGGCTGGAGGCGATCAGCGTGCGCCGACCGTGGCGCCGTCGCGGCCTTGCCAGGGCGATGACCGTCGAGGCGATGCGACGGCTGCGGGCAGCCGGGATGGACGACGCGATGCTCGGCGTCGATGCCGACAATCCGACCGGCGCCCTCGGGCTGTACGAGGGCCTGGGGTTCGAGGTCGACAACCGGATGGAGATCTTCGGCTGGCCGTCGACCGGCTGACGTCAAAGGCGGCGGCCGTTTGAATGGCTAGGCGTCAGTCCCGACGCGTTCGACGTGGACTCTGACCGGGCTCGCGGTCAGGGCGCGGAATCGGGAGGGGGCACCAATGCCCCGGACTCCACAGGATTGAAGTTCTCGAGACCGATGGTGGAGAAATCGATCGATGTCAGGAAGGCGTTACAGTCGCTACCCTCTTCCGGGTCGGCGGAGAGCCAGATCCCGATGTGCTGGGGCGAGCCGTCCTTGACGATCACCGCCGACCAGTCGCCTGCACGCTCGCCTGGGACCGTGGTCTGCTCGGTCTTGCCGGCGAGGGCCCATGTATCGCCGTTCCGGCTGGCACACCCCAGCTGGACGGTGTGGGTGCCTGCGCCGAGCTCCGAGACGGCCGTGCCGGACACGCTCGCACCACCGGCGACCGCATCGACCTCCGTCGTTGCCGGTGCCCCGTCCATCTGGTAGTGCACGGAGCCGCCGAACGCGCCGCTCGGGCTGGCAGACGCCACCGGCGCGGGCGCTGAGGCGGAGCCCTGTGTGGGTGCCGCGCAAGCGGCGACGATCGGCAGGAGCAGGGCGGCTAGGGCGACGGCAAGCACGCGCCGCCGACGGACTCGGGTGTCCAAGGCGAACCCTCCCATCCAGCGAGCGTCGGTGACTGGGGCCGACATCGCGCTGGTCGGCGGAGCATAGCGACCGCGTGTCGCAGTGGCGTCGCTGGCCGTCGACCGGCTGAGTCCGGGCGGGTTCACGACCCGTGGCATCATGGGGTCGTCTCGGAGGACCGGCCCCATGCGCACCTACCTGATCGTGGCCAACCAGACGCTCACGAGTCGCTCGCTCACCGAGGCGATCAGCACCCGACTCGCGGACGGCCCGATCCGGACCCACGTCGTGGTTCCCCTCAGCCCGGTCGGCGGCCGGCTCACCTGGGACGAGAAGACCTCGCGCGACGTCGCCCAGCAGCGCCTCGACGAGGTGCTCGCGCGTCTCCGCTCGATGGGCGTCGAGGCCGACGGCGAGATCGGCGATCGGGACCCGGTGCTGGCGGTCAAGGACGCACTCCGTGGGCGTGAGGTCGACGAGGTCATCGTGTCTACCCTGCCGAAGGGCCTCTCGCGCTGGCTCGGCGAGGACGTCCCGAGCCGGCTGCGTGACTCGGTCCGGGTGCCGGTGACCGTCGTGACCCAGAGCGAGTCGAGCGCCTAGGACCCCTCAGGCGAACAGCCGCCCCTCGTCGCGGACCAGCTCCAGCCAGGAGCGTTCACGACCCATCGTCGTCTCGGCGCCGTGGCCCGGGAAGACCCGCACCGCGTCCTCGAGCGTCAGCAGGCGGCTCAGCGACTCGACCATCTGGTCCGGGTCGCCGCCGGGCAGGTCGACCCGGCCCCAGCCACCCTGGAACAGCGTGTCGCCGCTGAACAGCAGGCCGGCGTCGGCGTCGAACAGGCAGACCGAGCCCTCGGTGTGGCCCGGCGTGTGGAGCACCTGCAGTCGGATCTCACCGAAGCGGACCTCGCCGCCCTCGGCGAGGTCGACCGCGGGCACCGACGGCGGGATGTCGAACGGTGCCCAGACCGGCTGCGGGTCGGTCAGGCGCTCCCGATCGAGCGGGTGGACCGCGATGTCGGCACCGGTGTGCTCGGCCACCGCGGCGTTGTCGCCGATGTGGTCCCAGTGCCCGTGCGTGGACACGATCAGCTTGAGCGTCCAGTCGCGCGCGGCCAGCTCGTCGGCGATCCAGGCGAGGCACGGCGTCGCGGTGTCGATGGCGATCGCCTCGCGCGAGCGCTCGTCGGCGAGGACGTGGAGGTTCGTGGCGAGCGGGCCGACGACCCGGTGGAGGCGCTCCATCGCCGGAGTGTGGCCTCCGTCAGCCCGTCGCTTCGAGCTTCGACTTCATGCAGTCGAAGGTCTGGCCGATCATCTTTTGGGCCGTCCCCTCGATCATCCGCGCGCCGACGCTCGCGAGCGTGCCCGAGAGGTTGACGTCGGCCGACCAGTCCATCGTGGTGCCGCCGCTGCCGTTGTCGGACGAGCTGCATCGCGGGCCGTCGCGTCGACCGCGCTGCCGGGCGCCTGGCCGTGCGCCTTGATCGTCGACGCCGTCCGGCGGCGTGCATGTCGACGAACTCCATGTTCACGACGAAGCGGGCGCTGATGAACCCGATGCCGACCTTGGCCGAGGCCTTGAAGTGCGTGTCGTCGATCGACCTCGATCGACTCGACGCCGGGGCCGCACTGGCCGACCTGGTTCGGGTCGATGACGAACGCCCAGACGCGGTCGCGGGGTGCGTCGATGTCGACGGATCCTTCGAAGTGCATGGGGTCCTCGTCACTCCTGCATGGGTGAGTACTCGGTCGCCGACAGGTACGTCGCCGGCTCGCGGATGAACCGGGTGCGACAGCCGATCGAGCAGAACGCGTAGACGATACCGTCGTGCTCGGCGAGATGCCGGGCATGTGCCTTGTCGACGGTCATCCCGCAGACCGGGTCGACGAGCACGATGTCGTCGACGACCGGCTCGAGCGTGATCGAGTCGGGCAGGCCGGCGGCGACCGTCGCCGGACCGGGCGACGCGACGAAGTCGGCCCGGCCGCGGCGGACCTGGACGAGCTCGACGAGGATCGACAGGGCGACCTCCTCGGCCGTCTCGGCGCCGATGTCGAGGCCGGCCGGTGCCCGGAGCGCGGCGATGCGCTCGTCGCCGACCGTCGTCTCCTCGCGCAGCCAGTCGCGGACGACCGCCGGCGCGGGTCGGCGACGCGACGAGCCCGACGTACGACGCCTCGCGGGTCAGCGCCAGCCCGACCGCCTCCTCGTCCCAGATGCCCTGGCTGGCGACGACGATGTACGGGCGACGCCTCCGGGTCGAGGCCGCGGATGTCGGCCGACGCGTGGACGCGGGCGCCCGGGAACGCGTCGGCCTCGGCGATCGGGTCGATGAGCGTCACCGCGCCAGCCGGCGGCCGCGCCGAGGCTCGCGAGGGCGCCCGGCGATGGGTGTCGTCCCGACGATCCAGAGGTGCGCGGCGGGCAGATGCGGTTCCACGTAGATCTCCAGCGTGCCACCGGAGTGGCAGGTCATGACGAGCTCGATGACGCCGTCGGCGCGGCGGCCCTCGGCCGGACCGTCGCGCGACAGCCGCAGCAGCCGCGGCTGGCCGTCGGCGAGCGCGCGGAGCGCCTCGCGGACGACGACCGGCTGGGCGCAGCTCGCCGCCGACCCAGCCCTCGATCGTGCCGTCCGGGTGGACGATGCCGCTCGCCCCGGGCCGGGCCGAGGTCGGTCGGCGGACCGCCACGACCGTGGCGACCGCGAACGGCTCGCCCGACCCCTCGAGCTCGGCGGCCCGGGCGAAGGTGCGCCGCTGTCAGCTCACGCCCTTCTCGTGCAGGATCGCCCAGACCTTCTGGGGCGTGATCGGGATGTCGATGTTGCGGACGCCGAGGTGCCACAGCGCGTCGACGACCGCGTTGGCGATGGCCGGTGGCGCGCCGACCGTGGCCGACTCGCCGACGCCCTTGGCGCCGATCGGGTGATGCGGCGACGGGGTCACGGTCTTCTCGAGCTCCCAGGCCGGCGTCTCGACCGCGGTCGGGAGCAGGTAGTCCATGAACGTGCCGGCCAGGTTGTTGCCCAGCTCGTCGTAGGTGATCTCCTCGTACAGCGCCGGCGCGAGGCCCATGGTCAGGCCGCCGTGGATCTGCCCGTCGACGATCATCGGGTTGATGATGTTGCCGCAGTCGTCGACCGCCACGAAGCGGCGGATGCTTGACCTGCCCGGTGCCCTTGTCGATGTCGACGACGCAGATGTAGCTGCCGAACGGGAACGTCAGGTTCGGCGGGTCGTAGTAGTCGACCGCCTCGAGGCCGGCCTCCATCCCGGCGGGATGGTTGGTGTAGGCCGCGAACGCGATCTCCTGGATGGTCTTGAACCGGTCGGGCGAGCCCTTGACGCTGAACTTGCCGGGCTCCCACTCGAGGTCGTCCTCGGACGCCTCGAGCAGGTGCGCGGCGAGCTTGCGCGCCTTGGCCTGGATCTTCCGCGCGGCCATCGCGGTCGCGGCGCCGGCCACCGGGGTGGAGCGCGACGCGTACGTGCCCAGGCCGTACGGCGCGGTGTCGGTGTCGCCGTACTCGATCTTGATGTCGGCGACCGGGAAGCCGAGCTCCTCGGCGATGATCTGGGCGAACGTCGTCTCGTGGCCCTGGCCCTGGGTCTGGACGCCGATCCGGGCGAGGACCTTGCCGGTCGGGTGGACCCGGATCTCGCACGAGTCGAACATCTTCAGCCCGAGGATGTCGAAGTCGTGCGACGGCCCGGCGCCGACGATCTCGGTGAAGCTGCTGATGCCGATGCCCATCAGCTCGCCGCGCTCGCGCTTCTCGGCCTGCTCCTTGCGCAGCTCGTCGTAGCCGATCAGGTCGAGCGCCTTCTGCAGGGCGCGCGGGTAGTCGCCCGAGTCGTACTCCCAGCCGGTCGGCGTCTTGTACGGGAACTGCTCGGGCTGGATGAAGTTCTCCATCCGGAGCTGGGCCGGGTCCTTGCCGATCTCGTGGGCGAGGATGTCGACCATCCGCTCGACGGCATGGACGGCCTCGGTCACCCGGAACGAGCAGCGATAGGCGACGCCGCCGGGCGGCTTGTTGGTGTACACGCCATCGACCTCGACGAACGCGTTGTCGAAGTCGTACGAGCCGGTGATGACGTTGAACAGCCCGGCCGGGAACTTGATCGGGTCGGCCGCGGCGTCCGTGTAGCCGTGGTCGGCGATGGTCTTGACCTTCATCGCCGGTGATGCGGCCGTCCTTCGTCGCGCCGAGCTCGGCATGGATGTGGTAGTCGCGGGCGAACGAGTCGGCCTGCAGGTTCTCCGAGCGGTCCTCGATCCACTTGACCGGCTTGCCGACGTCAGGAACGAGGCGACGACCGCCAGCACGTAGCCCGGGTAGACCGGCACCTTGCCGCCGAACCCGCCGCCGATGTCGTGGGTCTTGACCCGGATGTTCTGCTCGGGCAGGCCGCTGACCAGCGCGCAGCACGGTGCGGATGGCATGCGGCGCCTGGCTGGTCATGTGCAGCGTGAGCTGGCCGCGGATGGCGTCCCAGTCGGCGACGCAGCCGCACGTCTCGATCGACGCCACGTGGATGCGCGGGATGTAGATGTCCTCCTCGACGCGGACATCGGCAGCGGCGAGCGCCGCATCGGCCTTGGCGGCGTCGCCCGACTCCCAGTGCCAGATGTGGTTGTTCTGCTTGTCCTCGCCGCGATCCGGGCGCAGGACCGGCGCGTCGCTCTCGAGCGCCTTGTTCGGGTCGACCACGACCGGCAGCGGCTCGTAGTCGACCAGCACCGCAGCCACGCCGTCGGCGGCGGTGTAGCGGTTGGTCGCGACGACCGCCGCGACCTCCTGGCTCTGGTACATGACCGTGTCGGTCGGCAGCACCATCTGCTTGTCGCCGGCGAGGGTCGGCATCCAGTGGAGCCGGCCTTCTCGAGGTCCTCGCCGGTGATCACGGCGAGGACGCCCGGGACCTTGAGCGCCTCGCTGGCGTCGATGCCCTTGATCGTCGCGTGGGCATACGGGCTGCGGACGATGTCCAGCCACAGCTGGCCGGGCAGGTTGACGTCGTCGATGTACTCGCCGGCGCCGCGGATGAAGCGCGGGTCCTCCTTGCGCTTGACCGAGTGGCCCATGCCCCCGATCTCGGGGCTGGTGCGGAGCTCGCGAGGAGCTTCTTCCGTCGTCATGTCGCTCCCTCTCCCCGCTCAGCCGGCCGCGGCCGGTTCGGCCGAGACTTCCTGGCCCTCGGTGGTCTCGGCGGCCACGACCGGCGCCGACTCCTCGCGTGTCCAGCTGGCCGGACGCCTGCTGGATCGCCTTCACGATGTTCACGTAGCCGGTGCAGCGGCACAGGTTGCCGCTGATGCCCTCGCGGATCTCCGCCTCGTCGGGCTTGGGGTTCTGCTCGAGCAGCCAGGCGGCCTGCATGATCATGCCCGGCGTACAGAAGCCGCACTGCAGGCCGTGCTGGTCCCAGAACGCCTGCTGGAGCGGATGGAGGTCGGCGCCGTTGGCCATGCCCTCGATGGTCTTGAGCTCGCCGGCCATCGGCCTGGACCGCGAGCATCGTGCACGACTTGGCGCTCTCGCCGTCGACGTGGACGGTGCACGCGCCGCAGTTGCTGGTGTCGCAGCCGACGTGCGTGCCGGTCAGCCCGAACGTGTCGCGCAGCAGGTGGACGAGCAGCAGGCGCGGCTCGACGTCGGCCTCGTGCGCCTCGCCGTTGACGGTGACCGTGATGTGCTGGGTGGTCATCGGTCTCCTCCTACGCGTACGCGAGCGCGCGCTGGACGGCGGATCGGAGCGAGCGGACGGTCAGCTCGGCGACGATCGCCCGCTTGTAGTCGACGGGTCCCCGGATGTCGGCGGCCGGTCTGCGCCTGCGCGGCGGCAGCCTCGCCGGCCCGGCGGAACAGCTCGTCCGACGGCTGCTGACCCGTCAGGACCGCTTCGGCGTCGGTCGCGGCGAACGGCGAATCGGCGACGCCGGTGACGCCGACGCCGGCGCCCTCGATCGCGCCGTCTTCCGTGAGTCGGACGCCGGCCGCGACCCCGCAGGTCGCGAAGTCGCCGACCCTGCGCTCGAACTTCGAGTACGCCCCACCGGCCCGCTTCCAGCGGCGCGGGAAGCGGATCTCGGTCAGGACCTCGGTCGGCTCGATCGCCGTCTGGAAGGTGTCGATGAAGAAGTCGCGGGCGCCGATCTCGCGCTCGACCGCGTGGCGCTCCTGCACACGATCGTGGCGTTGACCGCCAGCAGCAGCGCCGGCCAGTCGCTGGCCGGGTCGGCGTGGGCGACGGATCCGCCGATCGTGCCCCAGTTGCGGACCTGGGGATCGCCGATCCCGCCCGACAGGTCGACGATACCCGGGTAGTGGTCCTGGACGATCTCGTTGTCGTGGATCTGGCGATGGGTCGCCCGAGCGCCGAGGACGAGGTGGTCGTCGGTCTCGGCGATGCCGTCCAGGCCGGACAGGTCGCGCATGTCGACGAGCAGGCCCGGCTGCGCCAGGCGAAGCTTGATCAGCGGGATGAGGCTGTAGCCCCCGGACAGGAGCTTCGCCTCGCCCTCTCGGTCCTTGAGGATCGCCAGCGTCTCGTCCAGGTCACCCGGACGCACGTAGTCGAACTGGCCGGGGATCATCGCGCTGCCTGCCTCCTCCCGCTCGCGCGGGACTGGTCGGCCTGTCCGGCCCGGACGGGCCTCGAGCGTGTCCGATGAACGCGGGGTCGCTGACGGTGGCGCGAGCGCCAAGCCGCTTCCTCCGAGGCTCGGCCCGCCCGCGATGGGGATGTTGCGAGCGAGTATCGACCCGGGGTCGTTGGCACGTCAACGGTCGATTCGGCAGGGGCGGGTCAGCGGTTTTCAGCCGGGATGCGGCATCGAGGTGTCGCGTGCCGGCCGAGGTCCGGGGTCAGCTCGGGCAGCCCGCCGTGGCAAGTTGCGTTCGCAGGTCCGTTGCCGCCGTATCGAGGGTCGGTGATCGCGGTTCGGATGGCGTTGGCCGTGGCGCCGGCACCGATGGAACCCTCGGGGACCCCTTGGAGGGTCGTCGCGAGACCGGCCAGCGCTGTCTCGAGCGCGCTGACGGTCGGCGCGAGCTCCGATCCGGCGGAGGCCTTCAACGCGGTGGCGGCCGTCCGCACCTCGTCAACGGCGGCATTCACGCCGTCGGTCCCGACCGCGACCGGGTCCACTCCCTTGAGTCCGTCCACGGCAGTCCGAAGCGCAGCAGCGTCGTCGCAGACGGCCCCTCCGCCTTCGGGGCTGCCGGCCGGGCTGGCTTCCGGGCTGGTGGCCGGGCTCGTCGCCGGGCTCGACTCCGGACTGGTGGCCGGGCTCGTCGCTGGACTGGCGACCGTGCCGGCACACGCCACGAGGACGAGGCCGAGCGCGATCGAGGCCGTCGTCTGGATAAGGATGTTCCTGCGGTTCATGGGCGTCCTCCTCGCCGAGGCAGCCGCCTCGGTGTCGGGACAAGGGTCCCACAGATGCATGACGCCCGGTTCCGATCGCCGAGGAGGGGCCGATCGTGGCCCCTCCCCGTCCACCGGTCAGGCGACGGCCATCGAGGCTCCCGTCTCGATCGCGGTCTTGAGACCCGACACGATGTACACGATGCCGCCGGTGAACTCGCCCTCGGTCTTCGAGCCCGGGGCCAGGGCGGAGGTGACGGTCAACCGGGTCGGACCGCCGTCCTCGCCCGGCTCGATCGCCCAGGTCATGGTGATCGGGCCGTCGGCCTCGATGTCGGGATCCCAGCGCGGATGGAACGCCATCACGACGCGCCGCCCGGGATCGATCTCGAGGACCGACCCGTCCGCGGCGATGCTGCCGTCGGGGTAGGCGTACGAGATCGGCGCGCCGACCTGCCAGGTCGACGACACGCGGGTGCCGAAGTAGTAGCGGACGGTCTCGTCGCCGTCGGTGATCGCCTGCCAGATCCGGTCGGCCGGCGCCTTGATGTACACGGAGTAGACGTGATCGACCTTGTCCATCGGAGCCTCCAGGTGGCGCTTGAGCGCAGTCATGGGACCCACGATCGACTCGGCGAACTTGCCGGTCCATCGATCGTGGACGAAACGGATCGGCACCGGGTCGAGGTAGTGGCGCTTCTCCCGGCCGACGCGTCGGGTCGAGATCAGGGCGGCTCCCTCGAGGACGCCGAGGTGCTTCATGACCCCGAACCGCGTCATCCCGGGCAGCGCCTCGCACAGCTCGCCGAGCGTCTGGCCATCGCGCTCGAAGAGCCGGTCGAGGAGGACTCGCCGATTCGCGTCGGCGAGTGCCCGGAAGACGGGGGCCATGTCGTCCGTCATGCGGTCGACTATATGTGACCATTCGGTCACATGTCAACGTCCGGGCGGTCTAGCCGCGTCACGCGGTAGCGGAGGTAGACGACCTTCGAGCTGTAGGTGCGGGTCTCGACGAGCTCGAGATCCACCCGGCGCTCGCGCTGCGAAAAGTACGGGATGCCACCGCCGACCAGCACCGGGTAGACCATGACCCGGTACTCGTCGATCAGACCCAGCACGGCCGCCTCGTCGGCGAGCGTCGCGCCGCCGATCGCGATGTCGCCGTCCCCCGGCTCGTCACGCAGGCGCCCGATCTCCTCCGCGAGGCCGCCGGAGGCCAGACGGGCATTGCCCTGGACCGCCGTCAGCGTGGTGGAGAACACGACCTTCGGCAATGGCTTCCAGAGCGCAGCCCACTCGAGCTCGGCGTCGCCGAGCGAGGGATCCTCGTCGGCGGTCTCCCAGTACAGCATCGTCTCGTACAGCCGTCGTCCCATGAGGTGGACGCCGACCTCTCGGATCTCGTCGATCCAGAAGCGGAAGACCTCGGGGTCGAGCGGCGTCCAGTCGAAGCGGCCATCCGGCCCGACGATGTAGCCGTCGAGTGACATGCTCATCGAATAGGTCACGCTGCGCATCGGACGTCCTCCTCGGTATCGGGTTCGACGATACGGCTGCCATCATCCGGGATGTGGATGCGATCCCGCCCGAGGCGCTGCTCGACGACTTCCCTCCCCCGATGCGGGCCATCGCCGAGCGGCTCCGGGTGATCGTCAGGACAACCCTCCCCGACGCCATCGAACGGGTGCGACCCGGCTGGCGTCTCATCGGCTACGACGTCCCGGTCGGCCGGCGGTCGGCGTACGTCGGCTACATCGCCCCCGAGGTCGAGCACGTCCATCTCGGCTTCGAGTGGGGCGTGCTGATGGACGACCCGCGCGGTCTCCTCCAGGGCGCCGGCATCACCCGCCAGGTGCGCTGGCTCACGTTCCGCGAGGGCGACCCCATCGACGAGGCGGCCTGCACCGACCTCCTCCACGAAGCCGTCCGGGTGGCGACCATGTCCCGCCATGAGCGCCTGCTCCGCGCCGAGGACCGGCGTCCCTAGACAGCACCGTCCGCGGGCGACCACGTCACGATCCCGATCGGCAGCGGGCGCTGGTCGCGCAGCCCGAACCCCGTCGCCGCATCGCCCACGAGGATCCCGTCGAGGGCGGCGAGGAAGCGGCGGTCGGCCTCGGATCCCGGCTCGATCCACAGCTGCCGCCGCAGGAAGCCCGTCAGCTCGTCCCGCGTGGCGAACCGCCGCGGCTCGCGGGCCAGCATCTCCACCGACGGAGTCCGACCCCGCGCCCGGAGCAGCTCGACGAACTCGGGCAGGGCAGGCAGCGACACCCGCGCTTCGCCGTGGACCGGCGGCCAGCACACGTCGGCGATCGACGACGGCTGGCGCTCCATCAGGACGGCCACGCACAGCCGACTTGCGACCGACTCCATGGCCCGCACGAACGGCCCGATCGACTCGATGTCGTAGCCGACGTGGGCGATGAGCGCGACGTCGGCCCCGAAGCGCTCGAGCGGTGTCCCGGCCGGCGGCGGCCAACGCGTCTCGACCACCTCGATGTCGGTCACGCCGTGCTCGCTCTGCAGCTCGAGCAGCGCATCGAGCATGCCCGGCGACGCGTCGAGCGCGATCACCCGCCCGCCCGACGGCGCGAGGGCCAGCCCGACCGGGAGGGCATAGCGCCCCGCCCCGGCGCCGATGTCGATCCACGTCTCGCCCGGCTCGACCAGCCGCAGCAGCGCATCCAGCACCGGCTCGTCGGTCCGACGCGGGTCGGCCCGGAACAATCCCGTCACCGGCGCGTAGAAGTCGCTGCCGTCGGGCACCTCCCGCACGCGGTCGACCTGCTCGGCGTTCGCGACCACGCGCGCCGACCATCCCGCCTCGAGGAGCCCGACGAGGTCGGCCCGCGTATCGACGTCGGGGTTGCCGCCCTCGACCCGGATCGGGAGCTCGCGCACGAGCTCGCGATGCGCCTCGATGAGCGGCCCGAGACCGCGGTCGCCGGTCGTCTCGTCGACGAGCGCGAAGGCCGCACGGCCGACGAGGACCGGGTTGCGGCCGAGGTCTCCGTCGTACACCGGGACGACGATCGGTCGCTCGTCGGTGACGCCGGCATCGAGCAACGCGCGCACCGCGCGCGCCGGCAGCCGGGGCTGGTCGCCCAGGACGATCAGCGCCGCCTCGACCGACTCGTCCAGTTCGCCGATGCCGACCTGGAGCGAGCTCGACAGGCCCCGTGCCGGCTCCGGGTTGCGGACGAGGCGGGCGCCGCCCGCGTCGATCGCCCGTTCGACCGCGTCCGCGTCGTCGCCGACCACGACCACGACGTCGTCGAGGCCGGCCACCGTGAGGCGGTCGAGCACGTGCTGGAGGATCGGCCTGCCATCGAGCGGCGCGAGAAGCTTGCCGCCACCGAACCGCGAGCCGGCCCCGGCGGCGAGCACGACGGCGGCCACGCGTGGAGCGCCGGCATCGCGAGGTCGCATCGTCCGATGCTCGCGCACGCGTCAACCGACCGTGGGGCGCGCCGGGTCTTTCCGTGCGCCGTCGACGGGGAGTACCGTGCGAGCGCACGCCCGGACACCGCCCCAGTCCCGTGTCCCCGTGCGGAGCGAGGGACCCTGCGATGTCGGATGCCGTCGATCCTGCCGCGCCCGCGTCTGCGCCCGAGACCACGCCGTCGACGGTCGCGCCGTCTGGCGCGTCGGTCCCGTCGTGGTCGTCGTTCGACACCGACGCGCGCTTCGTGATCGGGTCGGCACTCGCGGCGATGGCCATCATCGTCGTCGGCGGCATCGTCGGCGCATGGCCGTCGACCGAGTTCGTGCTGATCGCGCTCGTCGCCGCGATCGCCGCGGCCGTCGCCACATGGATGGGCGCCGCGACGCCGGCGTCGGTCGAGCGCGTGCTTTCCGCACCGATCCTCGCGTCGCTCGCGGCGTCCGTGGTCGCGGTCCTCGGGATCTGGCGGCTGATCGAGCTGCTGTTCGATCTCGACCAGCTCGACGAGGTCGGCGGAACGGTCGGCGCCGTGATGATCGTCCTGCTCGCGCTGGCCGGCGGGGCGCTGCTGGGCGCAGCCCAGCGCCGGGATCGGGCCACGTTCGCCGCCGTCCGAGCGAACGATTCGAGCGCGCAGCTGGCGCTGTTCGGCCTGCTGCTGGTCCTGCTCGGCTGGGGCATCAACCTCGCGAGCTACTGGACGATGCGCCAGGCGACCGTGACGCTGACCGTGCTGACGCTGGCGGCCCTGCTCATCGTGCTGGCCGGGCGCGGCCTGCCTGCCGCCGCGGCCTGGGTCGGGCTCGCGCTGACGGGGGTCGGCGCGCTCCTGGCGACCGACCAGTGGGGCCAGCTGTCGCGACTCGGCGAGACGCGGCTCGAGCTGGGCTTCATGGACTACTTCCCGTTCCTCGTGTACGTGATCGGGCTGGTGCTCATCGCAGCGGCCGGGGTGCGGTCGATCGTGGTCACGCGGACCGCGACCCAGCCGCCCACGTCCTGAGGGTCGCGGCGCCAGTCGGCGCGGAGGTGCGCGCCTAGCCCTCGACCGGCTCGCCCTCGTCGAACAGGCCGGTGCTCGGCTCGGCCCGGCGGCGGGCGCCAGGCTCCTTCGCCCCGATCCGGCGACGCGTGACCACCTCGACCGACGTGTCGCTCTCCCGGGCCGGATGCTCGACCAGCGCGATCAAACGGCTGGCCATGAACCGCCCGGTGCGCACCGGCGTGCCGCCGCGCGTGACCTCGGTCACCTCGACGACACCCCGCGCCGTGGTGACCTCGATCCGACGGCCGGCGCGGCTCGCGACGATCTCGAACGTCTGCACGGCGCCGCCCGTGTCGACCACGACCTCGACCCGATCGCCCTTCACGGCACTCGCTATCCCGCCGTGATCGGTGTGCCCTCGACGGCCACCCGCGTGGATGCCGCCTGCAACGCCGCCTGCTCGCGCATCGGCCGCCCCGAGCCGCCGTAGCGCTCCGCGACCACCTCGGCGAGGATCGCGAGCGCGGTCTCGGCCGGCTGCCGACCACCGAGATCGAGCCCGACCGGCCCGCGCAGCTCGGCGAGCGCGGCATCGCTGACCCCGGCGTCGCGCAGGCGCTGGCGTCGGTCTGCCTGGGTCTTGCGCGACCCGACCGCGCCGACGTATCGGCAGCCGCGCTTGAGCGCCTCGACGATGGCGGGCTCGTCGAACTTGACGTCATGGGTCAGGACCGCGACCGCATCGTTCGGCCCGAGGCCGATGTCGTCGGCGATCTCGTCGGGCCAGCCGACGACCAGCCGGTCGACATCCGGGAACCGCTCCGGCGTCGCGAACGAGGCCCGACCGTCGATCACGACGGTCTCGAAGCCGAGCTCCTTCGCGAGCCGCACGAGCGTGCGCGCGACCTCGACGGCGCCGACCACGACCAGCCGCGGCCGGACCGGGAACACCTCGACGAACAGCGACCGGCCACCGACCTCGAGCGTCGTCGACAGCCCGCGCTTGAGCGCCTCGGTCGCGCCCTCGACGAGCGCCGCATCGAGCGCCGGATCGCCGAGCGTGCCCTCGAGCCGGCCATCGTCGTGGACCACGAGCTTCGGCTCGGGGGGTGCCCCCGTCGCCCGGCTCGTGCGGCCCGCTCGCCGCGGGCGGCGAGTCCGCCGGCAGCACCGTCACGACGGCCGCGCCGCGACCGCCCGTACCGAGCGACGCCGTCGCGGCGTCCACGGCGGCGGCCGGCACCGCGGGCTCGACGAGCACGTCGATCGTGCCGCCGCAGGCCAGCCCGACGTCCCACGCCTGCTCGTCGCTGATCCCGTAGCGGATGACCAGGGCATTCCCGGTGGCGCGAGCGTGTTCGATCTGCTCGGCGGCCGCGCCCTCGACGCAGCCGCCGCTGACCGAGCCGGCGATGCGGCCATCGTCGGCGTACAGGAGCACCGCCCCCTCCGGGCGCGGGGCGGAGCCGAACGTCCGGACCACGACGGCGCGGCCTGCATCGGTCCCCTCCCCCCGCCAGCCGGTCAACGTGTCGAGCAGCTCCTTCATCGGATCGGCCTCGCGGTGGCGGGATCGGTCGGCGTGCCGCCGACGACGGTCGGTGGCTCGACGGCGCCAAGCGCGGTCAACCCGGGCAGGGCCGCGTGCGCGGCTGCCTCGGCGCCCTGCCTCGTGTCGGCGGAGCGCACGCCACCGAGGATCTCGCCGAGGCGCTCGAGCGACGCGACCGTCCCGGCCGGCAGGAAGTCGTCGATGTACGGGTATGCCGCCCGCATCCCGCCGGCCAGCGGCTGGTAGCCGGGCGTGCCGGCCAGCGGGTTGAGCCACACCAGGCGATGGCAGTTCCGCCGCAGCCGTGCAGTCTCGCTGGCGACCAGCGACGGGTCGCCGCGATCCCAGCCGTCCGACACCACGATCACGACGCCGCTCGACCGGAGCGACCGGCGTGCCCACTGCTGGTTGAACATCCGGAAGCTCTCGCCGATGCGGGTGCCGCCGGCCCAGTCGTTGACCGCCTCGCTGACGCGGGCGAGCGCCCGGTCGCGGTCCTTGTCGCGCAGCAGCCGGGTGACCCGCGTCAGCCGCGTCCCGAACACGAACGACTCGGCCCGGACCTCGCTCGATGCGGAGAGGGCCTGGACGAACCGCAGCAGCAGCCGCGAGTGGCGCTCCATCGAGCCCGAGATGTCGCACAGCACGACGAGCGACCGTGGTTCCTTGACCGGGCGTCGCCAGACCCACGCCATGAGCTGGCCGCCGGTGCCCAGGTTGCGCCGGAACATCGCGCGCGGCGCGAGGCGGCGACCGTGCGAGTGGAGCTCGTAGCGACGCGTCCGCCGCTGCTCGAGCCGGGGAACCAGCTCGTCGACCAGTCGTTCGGCGTCGCGCAGCTCGGCCGGCGTCATCCGGTCGAACTCGCGATGGCGGAGCATCTCCCCGCGCGAGTAGGCATCGGGCGCCACGACGACGCCCTCGATGTCGTCGCCGGTCTCGTCGTCGTCGCCGGCCGACGGGATCGGCACGCCCCATTCGTCGGGCCGCGTCGACGCGTGCTCGTCGCCGGGCATCGGCTTCGGCCTGGCCGGTCTCGTCGTCGGTCTCCTCGGCGGCGTCGGGACGCTGGAGCGGCGGCGCCTGGAAGTCGCCCTGTCGCTTCCGGCGTGCGCGCCACCAGCGGTCGAAGACGATGTCGTAGGTCTCGCGATCGTCCCGGCGCCGCACGAAGACCGTCTCGCCGGCGGCCCGGACCTGCTCGCGCGAGCCCATGTCGACGAGCGGCAGCGCGCGCGCGTAGTCGACCGCCGCCCCCAGGTCGATGTGCAGACCCGCCGCCCGCAACGCTCGCCCGAAGCCGACCGCCTCGTGCAGCAGGCGACGCCCGTCGACCTCCGGGCCCCACGGGGCCGTGACGATGGCCGGATCGTCAGGGGCGTGCATGCGCTGACTCTGCCACGACCGCGCCGCGACTGCCCAGCGGACCCGGGGCGGCACCGTGGACGACCTCGTAGCCGCTCGTGTTGGTCATGACCGAGACAGCGCTGTCGACGAACCGGACGTCGACCGAACCGGTGCCCAGACGCAGGTTGCGGATCGTGATCTCGGACATCCATGCGGGCAGGGCCGGGTTCACGTACAGCTTCGACCCGTCCGCGTCGACGGTGGCGTGCAGCCCGCACAGGATGGCGATGAACCGGAAGACCGAGCCGGCGGCCCAGGCCTGGGGGACGTTGGCCCCGAGATACGGCACCGGGAAGCTCGCCGCCACCCGGGGCAGGCCCGAGAACAGCTCCGGCAGCCGCATGGCGACGAGCCGCTCGGCGGCGTCGAAGATGCCCTTGGCGACCGCCGCCGCGTCGTCGTCGTAGCCGTACCGCCGGAACCCGCCGGCGATGGTCGCGTTGTCATGCGGCCAGACCGAGCCGCCGTGGTACGAGAACGGGTTGTACGCGGGGTGGTCGGTCGACAGCGTCCGGACGCCCCAGCCCGACCACATGTCGTCGGCCATGAGGCGGCGGACCACGCGGCCGGCACGGTCGGGCGGGACGATGCCCGACTGGAGGAGGTGGCCGGCGTTCGAGGCCACGCTGCGGATCGGCTCCTTGCGCCCGTTGAGGCCGAGGTAGTACGTGCCCTCGTCCTCCCACCAGAACGTCTCGTTGAACCGGTCGTACAGCCGCTGTGCCTCGCGGCGGAGCCGACGGGCGTCCTTCGGACGCTCGAGCACGTCGTAGACGTCGGCCATCCGGTTCTTCGCGTCGAACACGTAGCCCTGCAGCTCGCACGTCGCGATCGGCAGCGGCGAGATCGTCCCGTCGGCCTCGACGATGGCGTCCCACGCGTCCTTCCAGCCCTGGTTGTACATGCCGTGCGACGAGCGCGTGGCGTACTCCTGGTAGCCGTCGCCGTCGCGGTCGCCGAAGCGGTCGATCCAGGCCATCGCCGCCTCGGCGTTGGGCAGGTAGCGGCGCAGCAACTCCGGGTCGCCGACCCAGTGGTAGAGGTACGACAGCACGACGACGAACAGGCTCGTCGCGTCGTGGGTGCCGTAGTACGGCTGGTACGGCAGCAGGCCGAGCTGGGCTAGCTCGCCGTGGCGGATCTCGTGCGGGATCTTGCCCGGCTCCATGTCGCGTTCCGGGTCGTCGGTCTTGGCCTGGAGCTCCGACAGTCGACGCAGCGCGCCCGACGCGAACTCCGGGAAGCCCGAGATGCCCTGCATCGAGACGATCAGCGAGTCCCGCCCGAACAGCGTGACGAACCACGGCACGCCGGCGGCCGGGATGAACACGCCCCGCTCGAAGGACGGGTCCTCGAGGCGCAGCCCCTCGAGATCGAGCACGGCCTGCTCCCAGGCGCGGTCGACCGTGGGGTTCGGGGTGTGGACGCTGACGTTGGGCAGCCGCCGCTTGACGACGCTGCGCAGCGGGGCGTCGACCGCGTTGCACGGGAGCACGGCCAGCCGCCGGTTCGAGCGGGTGACCGGCAGCCACTTCAGGCACGTGTGCCACACGCCCTTCGGCGGGATGACCGCCACGAACACGAGGCGGCCGTTGGCGAACTGCGGCGTGGAGCTCGCGCGCTCCACGGCCACGATCAGCTCGCGTCGGAAGTCGCGGTTGACGTACGTCGTCCGCAGCTCGCCACGCGACCGGAACCAGCGCGTGTTGATCTCGCCGCGCCGCACGAGCTCGCCGCGTTTCACGTCGAAGATGTCGGCGAAGTCCGAGAGGAACGCGATCTCGAGGGTCAGCCGCACGGGCCGCGGCGCGTAATTGACGAGGTCGATGTCCTCGTGGATAGCGTCGAGGACGGTCCGGTCGACGCGCAGCGCCAGCGACTGCCGCGGGATCGGCCCGTCGTCATCGATCATCGCGTCGTTCGTGAACTCGTGGCGCGACGAGAACGACTGGATCGGTGCCGAGGCGAGGACGATCGGCCGGCGCCCGTTGATCCACAGGTCGTAACCCGAGATGAAGCGGGTGTCGCGGGTGAAGAACCCGTCGGAATCGCCGACGATCCGACCGTCGGGCTGGCAGATCAGGACCCGATCGTCCCGGTTGATGGTGATGGTGGAGGGCCCGACCTGGACCTGGAAGGTCATCGGGCTCCCGGTCGGTCGCTCGTGGACACCATGTCCGGCGAACCGGCCAGCCGGCCGGTGGCGGGGAGCACGACGCGCGCCGTCACCAGTACAGCGTACGCGACGGCGACGGTGAGGATGGCCGGACGGCACCGTCCCGACCAGGAGGACGATCCCCACCACGACCGCCAGGACGATGAGCCGGACGGGCGCGATGAGCAGCAGCGCGGCTGCGTCCCTCGCAGCCCCGCCGAGCCCGCGATCCGGCCGCTCCGGGTCGGCGAGCAGGACCCAGAACGGCAGCGCGACGAGGACGAGCGCGACGAGCCCCCAGCCGGCCAGGACCGCGAGCGCGACCGAGAAGGGGGTCCCGGTGGCCAGCCCGAGCAGGACGTTGGTGAGGAGCACCGTCCCGACCGCGACCATCACTGCCCCGGCACCGATCGCCCGGACGGCCGAGCCCCGCATCGCGTCCCAGGCATCGGACAGCACGACCTCGCGGCCGCGGACGACCTCGCCGGCGAGACGGGCCAGCCCGACGAGCGGGATCGCCAGCACCGGCGAGAGGACGAGCGCGACGAGCGGCCCAGCGGCCAGACCGACACCCAGGACGACGATCGCCCCGAGCGCCCACAAGAGGTTCAGCGGGACGAAGCGGATCGAGTGGTGGTACAGGTCCGCGAGGGCCGACCGGACCGCCCCGCGCACCCCCGGCACCGGCGGTGCCGACGGCATCAGCCCTTGACGCCCGTTGCGGCGACGCCCGCGACGAAGAACCGTTGCGCGTACAGGTACAGCACCAAGATCGGCAACGTCGCCATGACCACGACAGCGGTCAGCGCCGGCCAGTCGACCTCGAAGAAGTTGCGGAACTGGGCGAGCCCCAGCGGCAGTGTCCAGTGGCTCTGCTCCTGGTACAGGATCAGCGGCCAGAAGAAGTTGTTCCAGGCGCCCTGGAACTGGAGGATCGCGACCGCGGCGAGGGCCGGCGCGCCGAGCGGCAGGATCGACCCGGAAGAATGTCGTGAAGTAGCCCGCCCCGTCGATCTTGGCCGCCTCCTCCAGCTCGCGCGGGATCGACAGGAAGAACTGGCGCAGCAGGAAGACGCTCTCGACCTGGACGGCCAGCACCACGATCACCGACAGGTAGTTGATCGGGCTGCTGTTGACGAGGTCGATCGGTCCGTTGTTGAGCATCAGGTACACCGGCACGAGGCGCAGCTGGTCCGGGATCATCAGCGATGCGAGCACGAGCAGGAACAGCACGTCCCGACCCGGGAAGCGCAGCCGTGCGAACGCATAGCCGGCCATCGCCCCGAGCGTGACGTTCGTGAGCATCACCGACCCGGCGAGCAGGAAGCTGTTGAAGAACAGTCGCGGCAGCGGCGGGTCGAGCTCGGTCCACGCCGTGCGCCAGCCCTCCAGCGTGAACGGCTGCGGGATCAGCGTGAGCTGCACGGAATCGGGGACCGTCTTGAACGAGGTGATCACGGTCCACGCGAACGGGACGAACATCAGCAGCGCGTAGCCGATGAGGAACACGTAGGCGACCCGTCGTCGCAGCCGCCCCACGATCGCCGACCGGGCGGGCCTCGCGGGACGTCACGACCTGCGGCACGACCGGTGCGCCCGCGGGCACGCGTGTCTGCGTCTCGGCCATGGGTCAGACCCAGGTCGGCGTCTGGCCGAACAGACGCCGCTGGACGAGGGTCGCCGTGAAGATGATGACGAACAGGACCACGCCGACGGCCGCGGCGAACCCGAAGTCGAAGTCGGCGATCGCCGCGCGGTAGATGAACAGCACGATCGTCGTGAGCGCGTTGTTCGGGTTCCCGTCAGGGCCGCCGCCGATGTAGGCCTGGTCGAACATCTGCAGGCCGCCGATGACGGCCACCGTCGCGACGAAGTAGTGCGCCGGCTGGAGCAGCGGGAACGTGATGTGGCGGAACGTCGCCCAAGCCCCGGCGCCGTCGATCGCGGCCGCCTCGTAGACGTCGTTGCTGATCGTCTGCAGGTTGGCCAGGTAGAAGAGCATGAACGTGCCCGACGTCGTCCAGACGTTGAGCGCGATGATCGTGTTCAGGGCCGTGTTGCTGGTGCCGATCCAGTTGTGGTTCGGCCCGATCCCGAACGCCTCGAACAACGGGTCCAGCCCGAGCGCGCCTCGGACGTCGTTGAACAGCCCGTCGGGCGCGAAGATGAACAGCCACACCACGGTGATGGCCGCCGAGCTCACGATGGCCGGGAAGTAGAACGCGGCCCGGAAGAACGTCTGGCCGCGGATCCTCGCGTTGACGATGACCGCCAGGAACAGCCCCAGGGCCATCGTCAGCGGCACCCACACGGCCGTGTAGTAGATCGTGTTCAGGATCGCCTTGTGGAAGACCGGGTTGGTGAGCAGCTCCTCGTAGTTCTGCATCGCGAGGAACTCGCGCGGACCGCGTAGGCCCCATTGCCAGAAGCTGATGAAGAACGCGTAGCCGATGGCCCCGATCCGGAGGATCAGGAAGAACGCCATCGGCAACGCGATGAGCGTCAGCGCGGCGATCAGCTCAGCCCGACGCTCGGTCCGCAGCGTGCGCTGCTTGCCGGGCGCCGGGCTGGCGGTGGCCGTCATCCGTCGAGGGCCATCGGGCGGCTGTGGACCGGTCGCCCGGTCAGTTGCCGAGGGCCTGGTCGATCGCCGACGATGTGGCGTTCGACGACCGGGGCCGGATCGTCGCTCTTGGCTTCGATCTGGGCGGTCATCGCGTTGTTGAACGCGTCGTTGATGGCGCTGAAGCCCGGGATGAAGCTCCACGGCCGGGCGTTTGTGGCCCCCTCCACGAGGACCTCCTTGCCCGCGGCGGCGGGAACATCCTGGCGGGACGGGTTGGCGACCCCGCCCTCGGTCCACGTCGTCATGCCCTCAGGGCCGGTGAGGTACGTCAGCAGCACCCATGCCTGGTCCTTGTTGGCCGAGTCCACGCCGATCGAGTAGCTGACCGTGAACCCGAGCGTGGCGTCCTCCGCGCCCTTCGGCATCGGCGCCCAGCTGTACTCGGTGTCGGGGTACGTGTTCGTCATGTAGGGGTCGAGCCAGCCGCCCTCGAAGATCGCGGCGACCTTGCCCTCGCCGAGCGACTTCCCGCACCAGTCGTCGCCGAGGTCGGCGGCGCGGGCGGCCTGCCCGTTGGCGAACCAGCCCAAGTAGGTCTGGAGCGCCTCACGCGTCTCGGGCGTATCGAACGTGTTCTGGGTCTTGTCCTCGTTCAGCAGGCTGCCGCCGTTCTGGTAGACGAACGCGAGCGCGCGGTCGAGCGAGTGGTTGAGGCAGAACGCCTTCTGGTCACCGGACGTCAGGGCCGTGGCGGCTGCCGAGAGCTGCGTCCAGTCGGCCGGCGGCTCGACGTTGGCGCTGCTGAGCAACGCCGGGTTGTAGGCCATCGCCAGGGTGTTGCCGTCCTTCGGGAAGCCGAAGACACCGCCGTCCGGCCCCTTGAACGCGTCGAGGTACCCGGGGAAGAAGGCGGCCGTGTCGAAGCCACGCTCCGTGGCGAGCGGCGCGAGGTCGACGAGGACGCCCTCGTCGATCCACTCGGGCGCCACGCTCGAGTCGACGTAGAACACGTCCGGCGGCTCGCGGGCGCGTCAGCCCTGGGCGGCGACCTCGGCGAGCATCCGGGCGGCCTGCTCGCCGCGCACGTGGCGGATGTCCTCCTCGTACTTGAGGACCACGCCGAGCGTCTCGTCGACGAGGTCGGGCTTGAGCTCGCGTGCACCGAGCGACAGCAGGGCGGCGGCCCAGTCGAGCGTCTCCGCGATGCCCGGCACCTTGGTCAGGTCCGCCTCGCGCAGTCGGTGGACGAAGCCGACGACCTCGCGGGCCAGCCGCTCCGGCGACTCCGGCACCCGCGCGAGCACGATCTCGTACTCCTTCTGGGCGGTCGGGTAGTCGATCCAGTGGTACAGGCAGCGACGCTTGAGCGCGTCGTGGACCTCGCGGGTCCGGTTCGAGGTCAGGATCACGCGCGGTGGCTGGAGCGCGCCGGATCGTGCCGATCTCCGGGACCGTCACCTGGAAGTCCGACAGGATCTCGAGCAGGTAGGCCTCGAACTCCTCGTCGGCCCGGTCGATCTCGTCGATGAGCAGGACCGGCGCGACGCCGTCGTCGCTCTCGAGGGCCTGGAGGAGTGGCCGCCGGATCAGGAAGTCGGAACCGAAGATGTCGTGGGCGCGTGGCGTGGTCGGCCTGGCCACGCGCCTCGAGCAGGCGGATCTCGAGCATCTGGCGCGGGTAGTTCCACTCGTACACCGCGGTGTTGACGTCGAGACCCTCGTAGCACTGGAGGCGGATCAGCCGCGCCCCGAGCGACGACGCGAGGACCTTGGCGAGCTCGGTCTTGCCGACACCGGCCTCGCCCTCCAGGAGGAGTGGGCGCTCGAGCTCGAGCGCGAGGAACACCGCGGTCGCGAGCGAGCGGTCCGTGATGTAGTCGCGCCCCCGGAAGTCCTCGGTCAGCGCGTCGATCGAGCGCGTGCCGGCTGGGCGGTCATCCCGGGGTGTCGCATCGGCGTCGGAGTCCTTGGTCATGGTCCGTGGATGCTACATGACCGCGCCCGTTCACCGGCGAGCGCGACCCGGCGGCCCCCGCGGGTCAGCTCGGCGGGCGCAACGCTCGGAGACGTGCATGCAAGCCGTCGACGGTCTCGATCGTGGCCTCCAGCTCGGTCAGCTGCGCCCGGCGGTCGGCCGACTCCTGTCCAGCGGCCCGTTCGAGCGCGGCGACGCTCGCGCCCACGGTCCGGTGCAGCTCCCCGATCCGTTCCGTGAACCGTGCCCGCATCTGGCGCTGCATCTCGTCAAGCACCCTGGTCAGCCGGCCCTCGACCTGGAAGCGGATCTCCTCGACCAGCTCGGTCACGAACGCCCGGGCCTGCTGCCGGCGGTCGGTCAGCCGCCGGCGGCGCTCGTCGAGGACCTCCTTGCCGCCGTAGATCGCGGCCACGCCGAGCACCGCCGGCCCGACGATCGCCGCCCCGAGCAACGTCCCCACGAGCCCGAGCAGGTCGACGCCGGCCTTCGCCCCGGTCACCACCCCGTACCCGGCGCCGAGCCGCGACTTCGTCGCGCCCTCGAACTCCGGGTCGCCCGTCCAGAACTCCTCGACGTCGAAGCCCATCTCCGGCAGCGACGTCGCGACGGCGGCCGATTTCCTGGTCGGCGAGCACCGCGGCGATGGTCGCCTGCACCTCGGCGGCGCCGGTCGTCGCCCGCCGGAATGCCCCGCGGACCGCGGTCGCGATCTCGTCCTGGATCCGGGTGTTCAGCTCGGACCACGACCCGCCCGGGTCGGTCGTCTCGATCTCGGCGTGGACCTCGCGCACGAGCCCGCGCATCTCGCGCTGGAACTCGAACGCCACGGTCGTCCGCAGCGCGGTGAATTCGTCGTCGAGGCGTGTCGACCACATGGCATCGGCCCGCTGCAGCGTCGCCAGGCGGTCGCGCGTCGTCGCGAGCTCGGTCGCGATGCGATCGGCCGTCTCGGGGTGCTCGAGGGCGGCGCGCTCGGCGACCAGCGGCTCGCGCAGCTGGCCGAGCACCCAGCGCACGTCGGCGACCGCCGTCGCGAGGGACGCCGATCGGGCACGCTCCATCACGTCCCCCAGCAGCGCCTCGGTGAACGCCCCGTAGCCGCTCTCGTCGTCGCGTTCGTCGGGCCGCGAGCGGAGCACCGAGCTGAGCGCGAACGGCCGCTCGGCCAGCCCGATCGCCTGGAGGTGGCCGACATCGATGTCGACGATCCGTCGCCATTCCGGGTACATGTCGATCTTCGTCACGGCCACCAGCACCGGCGGACCCGCGCCACGGGCGCTCGCCAGGAACTCCAGCTCCGGACCAGACAGCTCGGCCGAGGCATCGGTCACGAACACCAGCGCGTCGGCCGACGGCAGGAACGCGAGCGTCGCGGCGGCATGTCCGGCGTTGAGGCCGCCGACACCGGGCGTGTCGACCAGCGTCAAGCCGCTCTCGAGGATCGGGCTCGGGAGGCGGACCTCGACGAGATCGACGTCGGGCCGGCCGTCGCGACCGGAACCTTCCAGGGTCCAGTCGGGGACGGCCGTCGGCTCGATCGGCTCCAGGACCGGCTCACCCTCCACCCGCCGGTGGACGACCGCGCTCGGCGTCTCGCCGTAGCGGACGACCGTGACCGCGGTCGTCGCCAGGTCGTCGTCGACCGGGCATGCGGTCGTGCCCAGGAGCGCGTTGATGAGCGCGCTCTTGCCCTTCTTGAACTCGCCGACGACGCACACGATCGTGTCGGTCCGAGCCGCGCGACGCCGGACCTCGTCGAGCCGCTCGGCGAGGTCGTCGCGCTCGAGTCGAGCCGCGAGCGCACGCGTCTCGGTCGCGAGCGCGTCCAGCTCCTGGGTCGCGGGTGCGGCCGTCACGACCGCCGACATCGACGTGGCCTGTTCCCTCCCTCAGGGCGGCGAGTGTACCGTCCGTCCCGGCCGCGACGTCCGGGTCATCCGGCCCGTGACCACGCACGGTAGACTCGGTGGCCCTGCCAGCGATCGAGGGGAGTGATGGCGTACTCGCTCGGGATCGATCTCGGGACGACATACTCGGCAGCCGCGACCGCGCGCGACGATCGACTCGAGATCTTCCAGCTCGGCGAGCGTGCTGCGACGATCCCGTCGATCGTGCTGCTGCGGGCCGACGGCGAGGTCCTCACCGGCGAAGCGGCGGAGCGACGCGCCCTGGCCGAACCCACGCGCACCGGTCGCGAGTTCAAGCGGCGGCTGGGCGACCCGACGCCGATCATCCTCGGCGGCACGCCGTACGGCGCAGAGGCGCTGCTCGCCCACCTCCTGCGCTCGATCGTGGCCACCATCACCCGCCAGTCGGGCGAGCCGCCGGCCGCCATCGCGCTGTGCCATCCGGCGAGCTACGGGGCGTACAAGCTCGATCTGCTGCAGCAGGCGGTCCGCCAGGCCGACATCGGCCCGGTCGCGCTGCTCACCGAGCCCGAGGCGGCGGCGCTCTACTACGCGCGCCAGGAGCGCGTGCCGGTCGGAGCGGCCATCGCCGTGTACGACTTCGGCGGCGGGACGTTCGACGCGACGATCCTGCGCAAGACCGACGACGGCTTCGAGACGCTCGGCCAGCCCGAGGGTCTCGAGCGCCTCGGTGGCATCGATTTCGACGAGGCGCTGTTCCGCCGGGCGATGACGCTGGTCAGCGCCCAGGGCGTGGCGGTCGACACCGACGACCCGGCCACGATGGCGGCGATCGCCCGGCTGCGCGACGAGTGCCGGCGTGCGAAGGAGGCGCTCTCGTCCGATACCGACGCCACGGTCGCGATCTTCCTGCCCGGGTTCCAGACCGAGATGCGCGTGACCCGCGCCGAGTTCGAGGACATCATCCGGCCGCGCATCCTCGAGACCATCGAGGCCCTCGGGCGGGCGACGCGGAGCGCCGGCCTGGGTATGGAGGACCTCGATCGCGTCCTGCTCGTCGGCGGTAGCTCGCGCATCCCGCTGGTCGCGGAGATGGTCCGCGAATCGACCGGACGTCCCGTCGCCGTGGACGCCCACCCGAAGCACACGATGGCGCTGGGGGCGGCGTTCGTGGCCGAGACGCAGCGCCTGGCGGCGGCCGCCGCTGCCGCCGCGGCGACCGACGAGGCCGCGGCCGCGGCAGCACCCGTCGCGGCGGCCGGGGCGATCGCGGCCGGGGCGGCGGCGAGTAGCGGCGCTGCCGACGTCCACCCATCGTCCGAGCCGACCCTCACACCGGTCACCGGCGCGACCGTCACGTCAGGTGCCGGCACCCGCCGGCTGTTGCCGATCGGGCTCGCGCTCGCCGGCGTCGCGGTCGTCGCGGCGGTGGCGCTCGGGGCGTCCGGGATCCTCGGCGCGGGCGGTGCCGGGGGCGCGACGCCGTCACCGGCACAGTCGGTCGCGGTCGTCGCGACGGCGTCGCCATCGGTCGCCCCGACGCCGTCGCCCACGCCCGTGCCAACGCCATCCCCCACCCCGGTCCCGACGCCGACGCCAGCCCCGACACCGACGCCCACACCGCGAGGGCTCGCCGCCAACATCAAGGGGATCACCACGAGCGGCGGTCGCTACGTCGTCGACTACGAGGTCTTCAACATCGTCGAGGATGGGGATCCACACGACGGCGGCCGACATGTCCACTTCTTCTACGACACGGTGGCCCCGACGCAGGCGGGCACGCCGGGCACAGGACCCTGGGAGCTCTACGACGGCCCGTCACCATTCCGGGTCTACCGCGTCGCGGACAAGCCGGGCGCGGCGACCCAGATGTGCGTCCTCGTCGCGCGCGGGGACCACTCGGTGATCCAGGACACCGGCAACTGCGTCGACCTTCCGACCTGACACCGGCCGCCCGATGACCGCCGCAACCGGGTCGACTGCAGCCGACCTCCCGTCGCAGGTCCGGGCCGTCGTCGGTCTCGCCCGGGCGGCCGCCGTCGGCACCGATCAGGCGAAGGCGGTCGAGGCGATCGAGCGGCGGCTCGACGAGCCGCTCCGGGTCGCGATCGCCGGTCGGGTCAAGGCCGGCAAGTCGACCCTGCTGAACGCCCTCGTCGGCGAGCGGCTGGCGGCGACCGACGCCGGCGAGTGCACGCGGATCGTGACGTGGTACCGGCACGGACTGGGCTACACGGTGACCGCGGACCTGCGACCCGAGGGTCGGTCCGACCTGGTCTTCCGGCGCGAGGACGGCGAGCTGCTCATCGATCTGGGCGACCGCGACGTCGACGGCATCGAGCGCATCGAGGTCGGTTGGCCGTCGGCGAAGCTCGAAACGATGACGCTCATCGACACGCCCGGGCTCGGCTCCGCCGACGAGCGCACGTCCGCACGGACGATGGCATCGCTGCTCGATGCCGGCGTCGAGGGCCCGGCCGAGGCCGATGCGGTGCTGTACCTGATGCGCCACCTCCACCACGGCGATGCGCGGTTCCTCGAGGCGTTCATGGACCACTCGATCGCCCATGCATCGCCGGTCAACGCGGTCGTGGTGCTCTCGCGGGCCGACGAGATCGGCGCGGCCCGACCCGACGCGCTCGACTCGGCGCGGTCGATCGCCGAGCGCTACGCCGCCGACCCTCGGGTCCGCGAGCTCGCGTCGGGCGTCCTGCCCGTGGCGGGGCTGCTGGCCGAGACCGGCGCGACGCTTCGCCAGGAGCAGTTCGACTGGATCCGGGCGCTGGTCGGCCTCGACGAGCCGACGCGGGCTGACCTGTTGACCTCGGTCGAGCGGTTCCGCGACGCGGATCGCAACCCGCTCGGCGAGGAGATTCGCGAGGACCTCCTCGGGCGGCTGGGGCTGTACGGGTTGCGGCTGGCCACGCGGCTCGTCGCTGACGGCGAGGCACGGAGCGCTACCGGGCTGTCGGGTGCGTTGCTGGAGCACTCCGGGATCCGAGCGCTGCAGCGGGTCCTGGCCGAGGCCTACGGAGCGCGGGCGTCGGTGCTGAAGGCTCGGTCGGCGCTGGTGGCGCTGCGCGCGGTCGGGCTGGAGCTGCGGCGCCGGGGTGGTGGGGCGGCGGAAGGAGCCGGCGAGGTGATCGAGGCGATCGACCGGCTCGAGGCCTCATCCGGGGCCCTCGCGCTGCTCCGGCTGCAGCACCTGGTCCTGGCCGGGTACCTCGAGCTGGGCGAGCCCGAACGCGCGGAGGTCGAGCGACTGTGGGCCGCGGGCGACGGCGCGACCCGGGTCGGTCTGACCGGCGATGCCGATGCCGCGGCCGTGCGTGCGGCGGCCCTGGCCGGCGTCGAGCGGTGGCGGGCCCGCGCCGGCAATCCGTTGAGCGACCGGCGCACGATCGAAGCGGCCGAGATCGTCAGCCGAGCGTACGAGGAGATCCACGCCGCGGCCGTGTGAGGGCCGCCCGGCCGCTTCCGTTCCCAGGCGCGCTTCTGGTCCCACCAGTCGTTTCGGGGCTTAGGCGGCTACAACCCGGCGGTTACCGATCAGCCGTGCGTGAGCTGTCGCTCACCGAGACCCTTGAGCCGCTGCAACCGCCGATCCGTCTGGTCCCAGCAGAATCGATGTCCGGATGGGGTCGACACGGGTCGACACGGGTCGACCTAACCCTCCGGCGCGTCCAGCTCGCGGGCGTACTTCGGGAACCGGAACCGCTGGCTCCGGGTCAGGATCCCGCCGTGTCCCAGCTTGGCGACCGTCGCCTCGGACGCCGGCTCGCCCGCGAGCAACCGCGGCAGCAGCAGGTCCGCGGCCGTCGCCTTCGAATACGCCCCGCAGGTCGGCAGACCGAGGATCGATGTGGCGCCCACCCGCGCGAGCCACAGCATCGAGCCAGGATGCGACGGCACGCCCCGCCGCACCACCCGCCCCCCGAGCGCGGCGATCGCCACGAAGAACGCATCCTCCGGATCGGTCGAGGCGGAACCCGCGGTCAGCACGAGGTCGGCCGTCTCGCGCCCCCGGGTGAACCGCCCGACCGCCGCCTCGACCGCGTCCGGGTCGTCCGCGACGTAGACGATGGCGACGACCTCCGAGCCGAGGCCCTCGACCTTGGCCCGGACCGACGCCTCGAACCGCTCCTTGGCCGTGGCGCGCACCGACTCCTTCACCACGACCGCGACGCGCCGGGCCACGAAGGGCGAGACCCACACGATCGGCTGGCTGCCGAAGCCCGCGATCCTCGCACCGGCATCGACGACCGTCGCCTCGACCAGGTGCGGCGCCACCTTCACGCTCGCCACGAGCTCGCCCCGCTCCACGACCTGCCCGTCGAACACCGTGAAGACCTCGAGCGGGTCGAGCCGGTTGACGCGCTCGAGCTCGCCGATCCGCACGCTGACGACGCCATCGCTGGCCGCCACGAGATCGAGCCGGCTCTGGTTCGGCCCGCGGACGTCCAGCCCGGGCCCGGCGATGGCCTTCGCCAACCGGAGTGCGGCCTCGTCCTCGTGCAGCTCGCTCCCGTCGGGGACGAGCACCGTGACCGACGGGCCCGGCTCGGCCGCGGCCAGCGCGAGCAGGTCGTCGTCGGTCAACCGCCGGCCCTTCGACCAGCGGGTCCCGCCGACCGTCAGGTCACGTGTCAGGATCGCGCCGGCGAGGTGCCCGCGCGCGCGCCGACCAGGGACGACCCGCTCGACGCGCAACGCGGAACGTTCGCGGTGCTATCGGCCGAGCGCGGCCTCGATCGCGCGGCGGGTGTAGACCACCGCCATCTTCGATCGATAGTCGCGGTCGGCGTAGATGTCGCCGTTGACGGTCTGGCCGTCGGCCGCATGCGCTGCCGCACTCGCGACCGCGTCGGCCGACCCGTCCGAGCCCTGCAGTGCGTCCTCGACCGCCTTGGCCCGATAGGCGACCTCGCCGACGCCGGTGATGGCCACCCGCGCGTGCGAGATCGAGCCACCCGACGACCCGATGACGGCGCACACGCCGACGACCGAGTAGCCGGACGCCGGGTGCTGCATCTTCTGGTAGGAGCCCTTCGCCCCGTCCGCGAGCGGTCCGCGGACCAGCTTGACGAGGATCTCGTCGGGCGCGATGTCGGACTCGAACGCGCCCCTGAAGAACCCGTCGAGCGGCACGGTCCGCTCGCCGCGGGACGAGCGCAGGACCGCCGAGTAGTCGAGCGCGAGCAGCAGCGCCGGCAGGTCCGAGGCCGGGTCGGCGTGGCTGATCGCCCCGCCCACGGTCCCCCGGTTGCGGACCTGGACGTCGCCGATCCCGTTGATGCAATCGCGCGTGAAGTCGAGCTTGGTGGCCTCGAGCGCCTCCGAGTAGGTCGTCAGCGCCCCGACCTCCCAGCCGCCGTCGCCGGTCGCTCGCGAGCCCTTGAGCTCCGAGAGGTGGCCGATGTCGACGAGCCGCGCCGGCTGTGCGAGCCGCAGCTTCATGAGCGGCAGGATGCTCATGCCGCCGGCGATGACCTTGGCATCGCCCCCGGCCAGCGCCCCGAGGGCGTCGTCGACCGACGACGCCCGCTGGTATTCGAACGCGGCCGGGATCATGCCTGGCCTCCCTTCGCCGACTGGATCGTCGCCCACACCTTCTGCGAGGTGTACGGCATGTCGAGGTGCCGGACGCCGAGCGGAGCGAGCGCATCGATGACGGCGTTCGCGACGGCGGCCGTCGAGGCGATCGCGCCCGCCTCGCCGACGCCCTTGACGCCGAGCGGGTTGACCGGCGACGGCGTCACGGTCTTGTCGAGCTCGAAGTTCGGCAGCCGCGCGGCCTTCGGCAACGCGTAGTCGAGCATCGAGCCGGTCAGCAGCTGGCCCTCGTCGCTGTACACGGCGCCCTCCCAGAGCGCCTGGCCGACGCCCTGGGCGATACCGCCGTGGAGCTGGCCGGCCACGATGAGCGGGTTGATCTCGTTGCCGACGTCGTCGACCGCGACGTAGCGCACCAGGTCCACCTCGCCGGTCTCCTCGTCGATCTCGACGGTCGCGATGTGCGTGCCGAAGGGCCACGTGCAGTTCGGCGTGTCGTAGTAGGCCGTCTCGTCGAGATACGGCTCCATGCCCTCGGGCGTGTCGAACGCGAGGTCGAGCGCGAAGGCGATCTCCTGGAAGGTCTTCTTGCGATCGGGCGAGCCCTTGACCCGGTACTCGGCGCCGTCGATCTCGATGTCGTCGAGCGACGCCTCGAGCATGTGGGCGGCGTAGAGCCGGGCCTTCTCACGGACCTTGTCGGCGGCCTTGATCGCGGCGGTCATCCCGACCGACGACGTCCGGCTGCCGTACGACCCGTAGCCGAACGGCGTGCCCTGCGTGTCGGAGTGCTGGATGATGATGTCCTCCATCGGGATGCCGAGCCGATCGGCCACCACCTGCGCGTAGGTCGTCTCGTGACCCTGGCCCTGCGGCTGGGTCCCCATCGTCACCACGACCTTGCCGGTCAGGTGGACCTTGATGTTGGACGACTCCCACATGGCGGCGCCCCAGCCCTCGCCGACCGCACCGATCCACTTGGACGGCGCGACGCCGCACACCTCGATGTACGTCGAGAGGCCGACGCCGAGCAGCTTGCCACGTCGCTTCGCCTCGTCCTTGCGCGAGGCAAGCCCCGGGTAGTCGACCATCGCCAGCGCCTTGTCCATCGCCGGCTCGTAGTTCCCGGAGTCGACGTAGATCTTCGCCCCGCCGGAGGCCGTGCCGAGGCCGGACGGGTCCTCGTACGGGAACTGGTCGGGCTGGATGAAGTTCTTCCGCCGGATCTCGGCGCGGTCCATGCCGATCTCGGCCGCGAAGAGGTCCATCGCCCGCTCGATGACGTAGGTCGACTTCTGGTCGACCGGCGCCGCGGTACGCGTCGACGAACGTCGTGTTCGTATAGACGCCGGTGACCTCGGCGTAGATGTTCGGGATGCTGTAGCAACCGTGGAGGACGCGCGCGTAGAGCGTCGTGGGGATGCCCGGGCCGATCGTCGAGAGGCGGCCGCCGAGGTTGGCCAGCGTCTTGACCCGGAGGCCCGTGATCTCGCCGTCGCGCTTGCCCGCGATCTCGAGATACGTGATGTGGTCGCGACCGTGGATGGTCGACTGGTAGTTCTCGCGCCGGCCCTCGATCCACTTGACGGGCCGGCCGCCGATGGCCTTGCTGGCGAACATGCACAGCGCCATGTCGGCGTAGCAGAAGATCTTGGTGCCGAAGGCCCCGCCGACGTCCGGGCTGATGCAACGGACCTTGTGCTCGGGGATGCCGGTCACGAAGGCGGTCAGCAGCAGGCGCTGGATGTGCGGGGTCTGGCTCGACATCCAGACCGTGTACTCGTCGGTGCCCGGGTTGTACCAGCCGATGTCGCCGCGCGTCTCCATCGGGTTCGGGATGAGGCGCTGGTTGACGATGCGCTGCTTGACGACGACCTCGGCGGCGTCGATGGCAGCGGCGGTCCCGTCCTTGTTCCCGACGTTCCACTCGAACACGATGTTGTTCGGGGCGTTCTCGTGGAGCTGCGGCGCGCCGTCCTTGATCGCCGCTTCCGAGTCGACCACCGCCGGCAGCGGCTCCCAGTCGACGTCGATGACCTCGAGCGCGTCGACCGCCTGCTCGGGCGTCTCGGCCACGACGGCGGCCACGCCCTCGCCGGTCCACTTGACGGAGTCCGTGGCGAGCACGCGCGGCGTGCTGACGTTGTTCTGGATCCCGGCGCTGCCGCCGGCCGGCCAGGCCATCGGCAACGGGTTGTACGGGATGTCCGCGCCGACGAAGGTCGCGATCACGCCCGGCATCGTCTTCGCCTTGCTCGTGTCGACCGAGCGGATGTTGGCGTGCGCGTACGGGCTGCGCAGGATGGCCATATGAGCCATCGACTGGAGCTTGATGTCGTCGAGGAAGCGGCCCTCGCCGGTGATGAAGCGCGGATCCTCGGTCCGCTTGATCGGCTGGCCGAGTGGGCTGGTCGCGGGGGCTTCGAGGGTGTCGGTCATGGCTCGTCTCCCCGGACTAGGCGGTCGCGGGGGCAGCAGTGGCCCCCTCGCGCATCGCCACGGCCGCCGCACGGACGGCGGCGACGATGTTGTGATAGCCGGTGCAGCGACAGATGTTGCCCTCGATGGCGTGGCGGATCTCGTCCTCGGACGGGTCGTTGTTCCGTTCCAACAGGTCGGCGGCGACCATGATCATGCCGGGGGTGCAGAACCCGCACTGCAGGCCGTGCTTCTCCCAGAAGGCCGTCTGCAGCGGATGGAGCTGCTCGCCGCTGGCCATGCCCTCGATCGTGGTGACGTCGGCGCCGTCGGCCTGGACCGCCAGCACCGTGCACGACTTCACGGCCATGCCATCGAGGTGGACCGTGCACGCGCCGCACTGGCTCGTGTCGCACCCGACATGGGTGCCGGTCAGGTCGAGGTCCTCGCGGATCGCCTGCACGAGCAGGCGCCGGGGCTCGACGTCGAGCTCCCGTCGTGCTCCGTTGACGGTGAGGGAGATGTGTTCGCCCACGGGCCGGACCTCCTTCGACGACGACCGGTGGCGGGCGGCCTTGCCCACGTGACGGTCACGAATGCCTGCGTCCGCTGGAGCACCTGGACCTCGCGCCGATCGGCTCCTCGTGATCGGTGTGAGGGAGTGCGATGGTCCCACCCCCGCGGTGCGGAATCAAGTTGGGGATCAGGCGGGATCCGGTCCCCGTCGCCGCGGGCGGCCCGTCGACGGCGGATCGACGCGGCCGAGCGCGGCCGAGCGGCTGTCGACAGCACGAGGGTCGAGGGCCGCGCGGCGCTCATCGGGAGACGCCGTCACGAGTCGCGCCGCCTCGCCGAGGCGGCGGACCTTGGTCGCAGCGACGTCCCATGGAAGCCCCGCCAGCGAGCCCGCGGTGGCAAGCCCGACCCGGTCGATGCCGCGGCCGGCCGAGGCCGCCGCGTAGCGGGCCGCCCACAGCAGCAGCTCGGGGCCATCGTCGCTGTCGGGTCTGGTCGACAGGACGCCGCAGATGACGCCCCGCTCGGTGGGCGTGGCAACGGCGAGACGCCAGTTGTCGGGCCCGTCGATCAGGTCCACCGCCAGGCTCGCATAGGCACCCGCGAGGATCGTGTCGATGCCGGCGGCATCGGCACTCCCGCCGACGAAGGCCAGGCTGAGGTGGACGCCCGGGGCAAGGTCGGCGGTCAGCGCCCGGTGCGCCTCGGCGAACCGGGCGCGCGCATCGGCGTCGTCACCGATCGAGGTAGCGGCCGGCTCGTGCACCTCGATCCAGCGACATCCGGCGTCGGCCAGGTCGACGACCTCGCGACGGACCACGTCGACCGGCCGACCGCTCGTGAACGGGCCGTCGACGACGGCCTTGACCAGCGTATCGGCGCGTTCCGTGGCGGCGCGCCAGCCCGCGACAAGGTCCTCGCCGATCGACCAGCCGCCGTCGGTGAGCGGCTCGAGCCCGTGCTCGACCTGGACGGCCAGGGCGGCGTCGAGGAGGGCCTCGGACGCCGCGTCGTCGGGGACTGGCGGGCGTGGCAGCGGGCCGAGGAGCGTCGCGAACATCTGCGCCGACCGGCGATCAGGCCCGTTCGGCCGTTCCGATGGCGAGCCCCGCCACGAGGACGATCGCGACGACGGCCACGGCCAGGATCGGCGCGATGGCCGGGCTGCGTGCGAGCGCACCCAGCGGCCCGTCCTTGAAGCGTGCCCAATACTCCGACAGGACCTCCACGCGACCGGGCGGCACGACCGCCCCGATCCACAGCCCCGTCACGAGCCCGCCGATGTGGGCGGCGTTGTCGATGCGTGGGATCGTCAGGCCGAAGAAGATGTTGATGAGCACCAGCATCCCGATCTGGCGTACGAGGCCGCGGCTCGCGTGGTCGACCGGGCGGTGGACCCGGTTGGCCGCGAAGAGCACGCCGAACAGGCCGAAGACCGCGCCAGACGCGCCGACCGACGGGATGTCGCCGCCGAACACGAAGCTGGCCACCGACCCGCCCGCGGCGCACAGCAGATAGAACAGCAGGAAGCGGACCGGCCCGTACCAGCGCTCGACGACCGGCCCGCACAGGTACAGGGCATACATGTTGAAGCCCAGGTGCATCAGCGAGGCCGGGAACGCGCCCGGCTCGGGGCTGCCGTGGAGCAGCGTCACCGTCCACAACCGCCAGTACTCGCCGTCGGCCACGGCCTGCTTGTCGAGCTGGAACGCGTCGTACAGGAACTGTCCCTCGACCGACAGGATCGCGGTGAGCGACACGATGACGGTCGCCGCGATGATGACCGTGGTCATCGACAGCAGCGACGTGTCGCCGCGGCCGCGCGCGAAGTAGCGCCGCGCGGCATTGGTGTCGCCCATCTCCTTGGTCAGCCAGCCGAGCCGGTTGGCGATCTCGGCCTTGTCGGCCGCCGGCGCTCGCCGCTCGGCCTGGCGGTAGGCGCTGATCGCGCTCTGGAGATCGCCCTGGCGGACGCTGGCCGCGGCGATGTTTCGCCAGGCCGGATACGACGAGGGCGTCTCGCCGACCTGCAGGACGGCCCGCCACGACGCGAGCGCCGCGTCGTCCTCGCCGAGCCGGAATCGCGCCTCGCCGAGCCCGAGCAGCGCCGCGGCCGTGACTGTGGCGTCGTCGAAGCCCACGACGCGGCCGTAGTGGACCGCGGCCTCCGGATAGTCGCCGGCCGCCAGCAGCTCGTCGCCGCGTGCCAGGAGCGCCGTCGTCTCGTCCCGCGTCAGGCGACCCTGCCGCGACGGGTCGGGCTGGGCGGGTGGCCGGGCGTCGTCCATCCGCTCGACGATACTAGACTTGCCGGCATGTGCGGACGGTTCACGCAGGAGCGGCCTGCGTCCGAGCTGGCCGAGATCTTCGCCGCCGAACCGCTCTCAGACGAGCTCGGGGCGCGCTTCAACGTCGCCCCGACCGACGAGGCGTTCGTGGTCGTCCAGCGCGAGGACCGCCGGGCGGTGACGGCCTACCGCTGGGGCCTGGTCCCGCACTGGTCGGACGATCTGAAGGGCGGCTCGCGGATGTTCAACGCGCGCGCCGAGACGATCACCGAGAGCCCCGCGTTTCGGGAGGCCTTCCGGCGCCGGCGCTGCATCGTGCCGGTCGATTCCTTCTACGAGTGGAAGCGCGAGGGCTCGGTCCGCCAGCCGTACCGCGTCGTGCGCGAGGATGGCCAGCCGCTCGCGTTGGCCGGGCTGTGGGCCGGCTGGCGGGACCCGGCCGCCGAGGAGGAGCGCGTGATCCGGACGTTCACGATCGTCACGACGATGCCGAACGCTGCGCTCGGCGACCTGCACGACCGCATGCCAGTGGTGTTGGACGAGGCCGCCTGGGACGTGTGGCTCACCGATGGCCGGGCCGGGCCGTCGGTGGATCCCGCCGAGCTGCTCGCGATGCTGGCCCCGACCGACGACGTCGCGCTACGGATCTACCCGGTCAACCGGTACGTGAACGACGTGCGGCGGGACGGTCCGGAGCTGATCGAGCCGCTGCTCGAGGTCGCCGCCCGCGCGCAGCCGGAGACCACGCTGGGCCTCTAACGCCGGGTCGATCTAGGTGCTGACCGCGGCCACCAGGTCCGTGTAGGCCTGCTCGCCCGGCTCGCCGCGGTCGAGCGCCGCGGCGTACCGGCCGATCAGGGCGCCTGCCCCGGACTCGTCCTCGTCGGCGACCGCGAGCGTCACCGCCCCCTCGGGAAGGCCATCCGGGGCGGCCGCATCGGCGGGCACGACGACGATGAGCGAGGTTTCGGCCCAGCCCGTGGCGGCGACCGCGGTCGCGAGCACGTCCCCGTCGAGATGGACCGCCGCGATGACGGCCAGCTCCGGGAGGTACCGCAGCGCGAGGTCGAGGTCGGCGGCATCCAGCGCCGGCCCCGGCGGTTCGAGCGACGGGTCCGCGACCGCGACGGACGCGTCGGGGTCCGACGGCTCGTCCTCGGCCTCGTCCGGGACGACCCTCGTCGGCCGCGACGGGTCGCGGAGCATCGCGACATGCCCGACGCCGAGTCGGGCGAGCGCGAGCAGCACGGCGTCCCCGGCCGGGTCGTCGCCGAGTCGACCGACAAGCTCCACCCGCTGGCCATCGGCAGCCGCGGCGACGGCGATCGAGCCTGCCAGTCCGGCCACGTCGGCGTCCGGTCCGGAGCCACGCAGCCGGAGCGAGCCGATGACGACGATCACGTCGTCAGGCTACTCAGGTCGAGGGGCCGCTGCTTGGCTCGTCGTCCGAGCCGCGCCCCGACCGCCCGGAGCCGCTGCCCAAGCTTCCTCCGGAGTCGTCGCTCCCCGAACCGCCGCCACCTCCGGGTCCGCTGTTGTCGTCGGTGCCCTCGGGCACGTCGGTCTGGGTCGCGGTCGGCCGGGCGGTCTGGCTGGGGGTCGCGGTCGGGGACGGACTCGGCGACACGGTCGGCGTCGGTGTCGGTGACGGGGCCGTGCTGGGCGACGGGAGCGGCAACGGGCTCGGGATGACCGTGGGCGGCGTGGGAGCGGGCCCGGAGAGCAGGCGCCCGGCCCCGACCGCCACGACCGACCCGACCGAACCGACGGCCACCGCGAGGAGGAGCAGCAGCGCGAGGCCCTGGGCACGCACGGCCATGGGTCGACCGGCCCCGAATGCCGCGGCCCACGCGTCGCGCACGAAGCCGACGAACCCGCTGCGGACGGACGGCCGCGGCATCGGTTCGACAGCGATCGCCGCCATGACCCGATCCTCGAAGCCGGCGCTCGGGGCGACCGTGCCGGTGTTCGCGTATGCCTCGAGGTCGCGGGCGGTCGCGAGCAGCTCGGCGCTGTCCGCGTCGAGCGCGATGTCGAGCTCGGAGGGATGGAACCGACCGCGCTGGTCGCTCATCGCACGTCCCCCTCGAGCCGGCCGCGGAGGCGTTCGAGCCCGCGTCGCAGGTGCGTCTTGACCGTGCCAAGCGGTCGGCCGGTCTCGTCGGCGATCTCCTGGAGCGACGCCTCCCCGAAGAACCGCATCGCGACCACCTCGCGGTACGGCTCGGGCAGGGTGGCCACCGCCGTCCGGATCTCGGTCGCGCGCTCAGCGCGAAGCGACAGCATCGCCGGATCCGTGAGCGGCGCGGCGTTCAGTGCCGCGCGGTCGGCGGCACGGTCGGCGGGATCGAGTCCTTCGGCGGAGACGTCGGCCCGGGTCGGGTCGCGCCACGGCACGACCTTCCGGCGCGAGGCCTGCCGGAGTGCGATGCGTACGCCGATGCGTGTCAGCCACGCCCCGAACGGACCGTCGCCGCGCCAGCTCGCGAGCGACCGGAACGCGGTCACGAACGCCTCCTGTGCCGCGTCCTCGGCCTCGGCCCGGTCACCGAGGATCCGATGACAGGCGCGGACGAGGCCGGCCGCTTCGCGGTCCACCAGGCGTCGGAATGCCTCGCGGTCCCCGTCGAGCACCGCGGCGACGATGGCGCGTTCATCGACCACCGCGGCCGGCGGCTCGAGGAACGCCGGGTCAGTGGGGATCGTCGCACTCCTGGTGTCATCCGGGCCTCCCACGCCGGACACGCCGGATCGACCCGCCGCCATCATGACGTGGCGCGGGCCGATCCATCGCGGGACGGGTCGCAGGTCCATCGACGACGGCGATGCCGTCAGTCTTCGGAGCCACCACCGTGGCCGGACCCGCCACCGTGGTCGTCGTCGGTGTCGTCGGCGTCGTCGTCACCGGAGCCGTCCGGACCCGACTGGCCACCGTGGTCTTCGTCGGCGTCGTTCGCGTCGTCGGTCGCGCCGGGACCATCGGTCGCATCGGGCGGTCGGCTCGGCCGTCGCGGTCGCGCCGGGGCCATCGGTCGCATCGGCGGTGGCGGTCGGCTCGGCGGTCGCGGTCGCATCGGCGGTCGCGGTCGGCTCGGCGGTCGCGGTGGCATCGGCGGTCGCGGTCGGCGCGCGTCGGCTCGGCCGACGCGGTCGCGCGCGGCTCGATGACGGCGGGATCCGTCGTCGGCGCTGGGTCGGCCGTGCCGTCCGCCGCGAGGACGACCCCGCCGATCAGGAACAGCGAGGCGATCGTGATCAGGACGGCACGGATGAGGCGGGTGTCAGTTCGCATCGATGGGACGCTCCAGGGTCTCGCCGGTTCACGTCGACCGGTCGCTACTTCCCTGAGACGTCGACCGTGCGAAAGGTTTCAGCACGGCGCGGGTCTGTGAGTCCGTTTCCGGTACGGGGCCGGGCTCGTCAGCCCTCCTTGACCCGGTCCCACAGCGCCGACACGCCAAGCTCGTCCGCCCAACGCTCGACGTACGAGACATCGAGATCGGTCGTGATCGCGATGATGCCGGCCGCATCACGCAACTGTCGTTCCGAGTCCGACGCCGCCGCCCATTCCAGCTTGGCGATCACGAGGTCCTCAGCGGTGGCCACGAAGCCTGGCGTCCCGAGCAGATCCGCCGACTCACGGCGTGAAAACTCCTCGACCGAGAACGGGCGGTCCTTCCTGATGATGAAGTCGACCTTGGCCGCGTCCGGACCGATGGCGTTGAACTGGCCCCGTTCCGCGAACGCATGCAGCGCTACGTCGCGATCGACGTAATAGCCTCCCTCGACCAGCCCCGCGATCAGCCGCTCGAGGCCATCCGCGGTCGGATCGATGACCACGTCGACGTCGAGAGTCGCCCGTGGTTCGCCGTGGTAGGAGCTCGCGAGTGATCCGGTGACCATGTACGGGACACCAGCGCCGTCGAGTCGACCGATCGCGTCGGCCAGCAGGGCGGCGAACGTCACCGCCTGCTGCCCGGCGTCCCCCGGCGGGGCCCGTCGTCCACGACCTCGGAGGCCACCGCCCCACGCCGTCGGCTTCCAGCGGCGGCCAACGACCGGACCTCGGAGCTCATCACCTCGGCAAGTCGCAGGCGCTCCGGTGGCGCCATCGACCGGAGCGCGGCGCGCTGTCGTTCCTGCGCTTCGAGGGTCGTATCGAGCGGCCGTGCCATGGCTCTTCTGTACGACCGAGGATCGATCCGCTGCGCCTACCCCGCGTCCGAGTCGGACCCGCTCGTGTCGGCAGCGCCAGGGTCATCCGAGCCGGGCAGGTCCGGGTCCTCGGCGCCGGCGGTCGGACCCGTCTCGTCGCTGTCGTCGGTCGGGCCGACGGCCGCCGCGGGCTCGGCCTCGGCGGCGAGCTGCGCCGCCGCGGGCTCGTCACGGTCGATGACCAGTCGACCGAGGCCGGCCGCCTCCAGATCCGCGCCGAACGCGTCGACGTCGCCGACCAGCACGATCGCCGCGCGATCGACCGCGAGGTGCGTCCGCGCGGCCGCCGAGATCGCGTCGATGTCGACCGCCTCGATGCGCTGCCGGTACTCGGTCAGCTCGTCGAGCGGCAGGCCGTGCACCGCCAGCCCCGCCACGGCCCCGACCACCGCGCCCGGCGTCTCGAACCGCAGCGGGAACACGCCGACGAGGAAGTCCCGCGCCGCAGCGAGCTCCGACGCCTCGACCGGGCCGTCGCGCATCCGCTCGAGCTCGGCGAGCGTGTCGAGCGACCGCCGGGACCGTGACCTCGGTGTTGACGGCGGCCCGGGCGTTGAACGGCCCGGCGCCACGGCGCATGTCGAACCCGGCCCCCGCCCCGTACGTGTAGCCCTTCGCCTCGCGCAGCTGCATGTTCAGCCGGGAGTTGAACAGCCCGCCGAGGATCGCGCTCATCACCGACACGGCGTGGTAGTCGGGGATGCGCCTCGGCAGCCCGGGGTGACCGATGCGGATCTCGGTCTGGACGCTGCCCGGCCGGTGGACGACCCGGACCAGCCGGCCGCTGCCGGCGCCACGGTCGACGACCGGGCCCGGCTCGACCGCATCGGCGTGGCGTGTCCAGGCGCCGAACAGGTCGCGCGCGATCGACACGACGTCCTGCCCGCCGAGGTCGCCGCCCACGACGAGCGTCGCCCGGGCCGGGTCGAGGATGCGCTGGTAGGCGCGGCGGGCCGCCGCGTCGTCGAGCCGCTCGACGGTCTCCCGCGTGCCCGCCGACGGCCGGTGGTACGGCGAGGCCGGCGCGTAGATCGTGCCGATGAACGTCTCGTCCGCCCGCCGCCGCGGATCGGCCTGGGCCTGGAGCAGGTCGTTGAGCCGCTCGTCGCGCAGCCGATCGACGTCGCTCGCCGGGAAGGTCGGCCGGAGCAGGACCTCGGCCAGGAGCTCGAGCGCCGGCCCGAGCCGGGTCGCGGGCACGTCGACCCCGACGCTCGTCGCGTCCCAGCCCGCCTCCGCGTGGAGCGACGCCCCGAGCCGCTCGGACGCCTCGGTCAGCTCGATCGCGTCGTAGCGCTCGGTGCCCTCGGTCAGCGCCCGGGCGGCGAGGATGGCCGAGCCACCTTCCTCCGGTGGCTCATCGACCGCGCCGACCGGCACGATGATCGAGGCGCTCACCAGCGGCCGGCCCGGCAGGTCGGCGACGAGGACGGTCAGTCCGTTCTCGAGGCTCGTCCGCGCGACCGACGGGAACTCGTACGGGCGTGGCGTGCCGGGCGTCGGCCGCTGCGCCACGACGACGTCGTCGCGCTCCGGGGACTCGGTGGTCACGCCGCCACCTCCTCGTCGGTCTCGTCGCTCTCGTCGTGCGCCTCGGCGTCGATGGCGTCGCTGTCGGCCGACGGCGCCTCCGGGAGGTAGGTCAGGACCAGCCGGTTGTCGGCTCGGAACGTCGCTGCGGACACCTCGAGGATCGCTTCGGACGTGACCGCCAGGTAGCGCTCGAGCATCTCGTTGACAAGCCCCGGGTCGGTCGAACAGCGTGGCGTACATCGACAGGCGGTCGGCCCGCTCCTCGACCCGCTGGAGCGCGCCGAGCTCGTCGGCCTCGATGAGGGCGAACGCGCGTGCCAGCTCGTCGTCGCTCACCGGTTCGACGGCGAGGCGATCGAGCTCCTCGTGGAACGCCGCCTCCACGCGGTCGACCGAGATGCCCGGCCGGACGGTCGCCCAGCCGGCGCAGACCGACGCGCCACCGATGAACCCGAGCGTGAACAGCGCCACGTCCTGGGCGATGCGCTCGTCGCGGACGAGCCGGCGATGCAGCCGGCTGCCCTTGCCGCCGGCGAGGATCTGCCCGGCGACCTCGAGCGCGTCGAGGCGGTGGTCGCCGTAGACCGGGGCGCGGAACCCGACGTAGATCCGCGGCAGCGGCACCCGGTCGTGGACGACCTCGCGGATCTCGACGACCGAGCGTCGGCGGCAGCGACAGGTCGGCGAGCGGCGGGATGTCGGGGTTGGCCGGGATGCCGCCGAAGAAGCGCTCGACGCTGGCACGCACGGCGGCCGTGTCGACATCGCCGACGACCGACAGCACCGCGTTGTTCGGCGCGTAGTAGGTCTGGAAGAACGCCTTCACGTCGTCGAGCGACGCCGCGTCGAGGTCGGCCATCGAGCCGATCGTCGAGTGGTGGTACGGATGCTCGGCGGGATACAGGTGCGCCTGCAGCTTCTCCTGCCACGAGCCGTACGGGCGGTTGTCGTACGACCAGCGCTTCTCGTTCTTCACGACCTCGCGCTGGTTGTCGAGGTTCTCCTGGCTGAGCGCGTCGAGCAGCGTCGCCATGCGATCCGCCTCGAGCCACAGGCCGAGGTCGAGCTGGTGCGACGGCAGCGTCTCGAAGTAGTTCGTCCGGTCGAGCCAGGTCGTCCCGTTCATCGTGCCGCCGGCGGCCTGGACGAGGGCGATGTGCTCGGCCTTCGCGACGTGCCTGGAGCCCTGGAACATCACGTGCTCGAACAGGTGGGCGAAGCCGGTCTTGCCGGGCTCTTCGTGCTTCGAGCCGACGTCGTACCAGAGGTTGATGGCCACGACCGGGGCGAGGTGGTCCTCGGCGACGATGAGACGCAGGCCGTTCTCGAGGCGGTCGTCGCTGAAGGCCACGGTCGGGACGGGGAGGGTCGGCACGCAGGCCTCCTGATCTGGGGGCGGTCGGTGGAGTGCGTCGATCGTACCGCGTCGGATCGGTCGGGGCGGCGAGCGATCCCGGCGCGCTTCGCGGGCCTTCCGTATGCTCCGTCCATGACATCACGGCGTCGCGCGCCCCGTCTCGTCGCGCTCCTCGGGGCGCTCGTCCTCGGGGTCATCTTCCCCGCGACCGCCCTCGCGCACGCCGAGCTCGTCCGGGCGATCCCGGCCGACGGCGAGACCGTCACCGAGCCCGTCACGGTGCTCAGTGGCCGCTACTCCGAGGACCTCACGGGCAACAGCAACCTGCGGGTGCTCGATGCTGGCGGCGAAACGGTCGCGACCGGCCGGATCGACCCGGAGAACCCGCGCCGCATGATCGCCCGCCCCGATGCGCCGCTGCTCGACGGCACGTACACCGTCCAGTCGTTGACGATCTCGGCGGCGGATGGCGACCCCGACCGAACCACGTGGACGTTCACCGTCGAGATCGCCGCGAGTCCGTCGCCGCCGCCGGAGCCGAGCCCGACGGCATCCGCCGCCCCTTCTGCGTCACCGTCCGCGGAACCGACCACCGCACCGTCCGCGTCGCCAAGCGCGGCGAGCGCGGCACCGACGCCTGCGCCATCGACCGATCCCGGCACGCCGACGTCCGGCACGGGTGACGTCCTCCTGCCGATCCTGGCGGCGCTGGCCATCGTCGGTGTCGGTGCCGGGTTCCTGCTCCGACGCGGTCGCGGACCCACCGCGTGACCTCGCGCCTCCGCGCCGTCGGGGCGGGGCTGGCGCTCGGCGCCCTGGTCACGCTCGGCTGGCCGGCCGCCGTCGCGGCGCACGCGCTCAACCCGACCTACACGAGCCGGCTCCCGCTCGCGGTCTATCTCGCCGGTGCGGCGGCGACCGTGGCCTTGTCGTTCGCATTCGTGCTCGTCCGCGACGTCCGTGCCGAGCGACCCGACACGAGCGCCCCCGGCCACCAGCCGCCGGCGCCCCTGCGCATCGCGCTGCGGCTCATCGGCCTCGTGGGCTGGTCGTGGATCATCGTCCAGGGCATCGCCGGCGGCACCAGCGCCGCCGAGGTCACGACGCTGTTCCTGTGGGTCTACGGCTGGGTCGGTCTGGCCATCGTCTCCGCGCTCATCGGGCCGGTCTGGCACTGGCTCGACCCGTTCTCGACGCTCCACGACATCGGCGCGTGGGTCGTCCGCCGGCTGGGGGTCGGGCCGTGGGAGGTGGCCGACTGGCCGCCGGCCCTCGGTCGCTGGATCGCCGTCGTCGCCTTCGCGGCGGTCGTGTGGATCGAGCTCGCCCTCGAAGCGGCACCCGACGTCCTGTTCGTGATCCTCGTCGGGTACACCGCGCTGACGCTGGCGATGATGGCCCAGTTCGGCCGCGACACGTGGCGGGCGAACGCCGAGGTCTTCACGGTGTGGTTCCGACTGCTCGGCCGGCTGGCGCCCTATGCGCTCGTCGACGAGGCCGGCAGCGTCCGCCGGCGGTCGTTCGCGACCGGCCTGCTCGAACCCGGCTGGACGATGGCCGACGTGATCATGACGGCGCTCGCGGTCGGGTCGATCCTGTTCGACGGGCTGTCACAGACGCTCATCTGGTTCGAGACATTCGGGGTCACCCAGCTGCCGATGCAGACGATCCTGCTCGCCGCCTTCCTCGGTCTGATCGTGGCGGCGGCCGTCGCGGTCACGCGCTCGGTCGGGATCGCGGCGACCGGGGCCGGTCTGCTGCCGATCGCGTTCGGCTACCTCATCGCGCACTACCTGACGTACCTGCTGATCGACGGCCAGCGCATCGTCATCGCCATCTCGGACCCGCTGCAGGACGGCTCGGACCTGTTCGGCACCGCGTTCTTCGAGGCGTCCGGGGCGTGGCTCCCGCCGGGTCTCATCTGGACGATCCAGCTCGCCGCCGTGGTCGGCGGTCACATGCTCGGTGCGTGGGCGGGGCACGTCGTGGCGGCCCTGGACGCGCCTCCCGACTTGGAGGCGTCGACCGCTCACCGTCCGCCAGGTGCCCCTCGCGGTCGTCATGGTCGCGCTCACGACGCTGACGCTGTGGTCGCTCGGCCAGGCGATCGTCGTGACGCCGGAGCAAGCCGACGCGGGTCAGGCCGTCGCGACCAGCCTCGGCTGACCCGGCTCCGGGACCCACTCGCCGAGCGAGCGGACGCTCGACACCGCGGCCACGATCTCGGCGTCGAGCGCCTCGGCGGCGGCGACCGCGGTCTCGATCGCGGTCAGGCACAGGATGCCCTCCGCCGTGGCCGCGTGGCGGATCTCGGCCGCGTCGCGCACCGCGCCCGACCGCGGCGTCGGCGTGTTGACGACCAGCCGGACCTCGCCGCTCGCGATCAGCTCGAGGATCGGCACCTCGCCGATCGACTCGTCGGCCGCCTCGCCGAGCTTGGCCACCGGCCGGGCGTCGTAGCCGGCCTCGGCGAGCCGCCGGCGCGTGCCGGGCGTCGCCGCAAGCCGATAGCCCGACCCGGCCAGGCCCGCCGCCAGCCGCTCCAGCAGCTCCTTGTCGCGGTCGGCGATCGACAGCAGCGCCAGCGCGCCCGGCCTCGCCCGGTCGCGGCGGCACGAGGGCGGCGCCCGAGCAGCGCCTTGGCCAGCGCCACCCGCGGGTCCTCGTGCAGCCCGATGACCTCGCCGGTCGACTGCATCCCGGGCCCGACCGACGGGTCCACGCCGCGGAGCTTGGCCGTCGAGAACGCCGGCGCCTTGACCGCGACGAACGGCGGCGGCGGCAGGAGCCCGCCCTCCCAGCCCAGCTCGCCGAGCGTGGCGCCCAGCGCGATCCGGACCGCCAGCTCGACCATCGGCACGCCGGTCACCTTCGACATGAACGGGACCGTCCGTGACGCGCGCGGGTTGACCTCGATGAGGTAGACGCCGTCGTCGCGGACGATGAACTGGGCGTTGACGAGGCCCTTGCGCCCCGAGCGCCAGCACGATCCGCTCCATCGTCGCGACGATGAGGTCCTGGTCGCCCTCGCTGACGAACTGGGGCGGGAACACGCCGACGCTGTCGCCGCGAGTGCACGCCGGCCCGCTCGACGTGCTCGAGCAGCCCGGGGATCAGCACGTGCTCGCCGTCGCTGACGGCATCGACGTCGACCTCGACGCCCTCGAGGTAGCGGTCGATGCGGACCGGCCGGTCGGGGTCGACGACCGTCGCCAGCGCGAGCTGGCGGGCGAGGTCCTCGGGCGAGTAGCAGAAGTCGATGGCCAGCCCGCCGATCACGAACGACGGCCGGACGATGACCGGGTAGCCGACGCGCTCCGCCAGCGTCAGCGCCTCCTCGACGCTGTGGGCCATGCCGCCCTCGGGCTGCGGGATGCCGAGCCGGTCGAGCAGCGCCGCGAAACGGACCCGCTCCTCGGCCTGGTCGATCGCCTCGAGGTCGCGATCCGAGCAGCGCACGCCGCCGGCGGCGAGCGGCGCCGCGAGGTTGAGCGGGGTCTGGCCACCGAACGCGACGACGGCCGGGATGCCGCCCTCGGCATCGATCACGCTGCGCACGCTCTCCGGGTCGAGCGGCTCGAAGTACAGCCGCGACGACGCGTCGAAGTCGGTCGACACGGTCTCGGGGTTCGAGTTGATCATCACCGCCTGCCAGCCGTTGCGGCGGAGCGTGTCGGCCGCCTGGACCGCGCAGTAGTCGAACTCGATGCCCTGGCCGATGCGGACCGGGCCGCTGCCGATGACCAGGGCCGCCGGCCGGTCGACCGGTGGCGCCTCGGGCGTCGAGCCGGCCGCGGCGTAGGTCGCGTAGAAGTACGGCGTCTCGGCGGCGAACTCGGCGGCGCACGTGTCGACCATCGCGTAGCCGGGCACGATCCCGTTGGCCAGGCGCGCGTCGCGCAGCGCCTCGGCGGTCGTGCCGGCCAGCCCGGCCAGCTCCTTGTCGCCGAAGCCGGCGCGCTTGACCGTCGCGAGCAGCTCCGCGGCGGCATCGTCGCGCGGATCGGCGAGTCGCTCGCCGGCGCTCGCCACGTCCCGTTCCAGCGCCACGTTCCGGCCCATCTCGGCGAGGAACCACGCCGAGATGCCGGTCGCCTCGCCGACGACCGCCTCGGGCACGCCCCGGCGCAGCAGGCCGAGCAGCCGCCACAGGCGCGAGTCGGACGGCTCGAGGAAGCGGCGCAGCACGATCGGGTGCCGCGCTGCGCTGCGCGAAGCGGGTGCTCTCGCAGGCCTCGCCCGCGTCGTCGACCCAGCGGATCGGCTCGTCGTCGTCGGGGTCGCCGGCGTACACGGCCGCGAGGTAGTCGAACGTCGGCGTCCACGACGGGTCCTCGGCGAGCGGCCCGACGCCGGCCTGCTCCAGGCCGCGAAGCGCCTTGTTGAGCGCCGAGCCGAACGTCCGGTCGATGGCCATCACCTCGCCGGTCGCCTTCATCTGGCTGCCGAGCGTGCGGTCGGCGGTCGGGAACTTGTCGAACGGGAAGCGCGGCAGCTTGACGACGACGTAGTCGAGCGCGGGCTCGAACGCGGCGACGGTCGTGCCGGTCACGACGTTGGGGATCTCGGCCAGCCGACGCCCGACCGCGATCTGCGCCGCGACCCGGGCGATCGGGTAGCCCGTCGCCTTCGATGCGAGCGCGGACGAGCGCGAGACCCGCGGGTTGACCTCGATGACCGCGTAGTCGGTCGAGTCGGGCGACAGCGCGAACTGGACGTTGCAGCCGCCCTCGACGCCGAGCGCGCGGATGATCGCCAGCGCCGCGCTGCGCAGCCGCTGGTGGACCGCGTCGGTCAGGGTCTGGACCGGGGCGACGACGATCGAGTCGCCGGTGTGGACGCCGAGCGGGTCGACGTTCTCCATCGAGCACACCGCGATGCACGTGTCGTCGGCGTCGCGCATCACCTCGTACTCGATCTCCTGCCAGCCGACGAGGCAGCGCTCGACCATGACCTGGTCGATGGGGCTGGCGCGCAGGCCCGCCCGGATGCGCTCGCGGTACGGCCTCCTCGGTCGTCGACGATGCCGCCGCCGGTCCCGCCGAGCGTGAAGGCCGGACGGACGATGGCCGGCAGGCCGATCTCGCGCAGCGCCGTCTCGACGTCCTCGGCCGTCTCGACGATCCACGACGGCGCGTACGGCTGGCCGATCCGGTCGAGCAGGTCGCGGAACGCCTCGCGGTCCTCGGCCATGCGGATGGCCTCGAGCGGCGTGCCGAGCAGCCGGACGTCGTGGCGCTCGAAGACGCCGGCCTCGGCGAGGGCCGTGGCGAGGTTGAGCGCCGTCTGACCGCCGAGCCCGGCCAGGAGGCCGTCGGGTCGTTCGCGGGCGATGACCGCCTCGACCGCCTCGACCGTCAGCGGCTCGAGGTAGATCGCGTCGGCGACCTGGGGGTCGGTCATGATCGTGGCCGGGTTGCGAGTTGACGAGGATCGTCCGCACGCCCTCGCCGCGAAGGGCGCGGCAGGCCTGCGTGCCGGCGTAGTCGAACTCGGCGGCCTGGCCGATGACGACCGGGCCGCTGCCGAGGATCAGGACCGAGGCCGGCTTGGGGCCTGGCGCGCTCATCGAGCTCCGGCGCGTGCGACGGATCGATGTAGTCCCGGGCGCGGACTCACCCCGGCTCGCCCTCGCCGAGCGTCGCCGCCACGAACCGGTCGAACACCGCCAGCGCGTCCAGCGGTCCGGGCGCGCCCTCGGGGTGGTACTGGACGGTCTCGATCGGCTTCTCGCGGTGGCGCAGCCCCTCCACCGAGCGGTCGTTGAGGTTGACCTGGCTGACGTGGAACCCGGACGTCGCCGGCAGCGAGTCGCCGACGACCTGGACCTCGTGGTTCTGGGCGGTCACCTGGACGAGCCCGAGGTCGACGTCCTGGACGGGGTGGTTCGCGCCGTGGTGGCCGAAGCGCAGCCGCCGGGTGTCGGCGCCCGCCGCCCGCCCGACGATCTGGTGGCCGAGACAGATCCCGAGCAGCGGCCGCCCGTCGTCGACGATCGCCCCCGCCAGCGCGACCTGTGCCGCGAGCCGGGCCGGATCGCCCGGCCCGGGCGACAGGATCACGCCGTCGATGTCGGACGACAGCACGTCCGACGCCGACAGCCGTGTGCGGGAAGACCCGGACGCGCGCACCGCGATGGCGCATCGCGCGGACGATGTTCGACTTGAGCCCCAGGTCGACGATGCCGACCAGCGGGCCGCCATCCTCCGACCGCGCCGTACTCGGTGACGGCCGGCGGCGAGACCTGCCCGACGAAGTCCTGGTCCTCCCAGCGGGGCACGACGCGGGCCGCGGCGCGCGCCGCCTCCGGGTCGACGCTCGCCCGGCGCCATGACGATCCCGCGCAGGCTGCCGTTGGCGCGCAGATGGCGGGCCAGGGCCCGGGTGTCGACGCCGGCGATGGCCGGGATGCCGTCGTCGCGCAGCAGCGCCGCGAGCTGGCGGGCGTCCTCGAGGACCGCGGCGGTGGCGTTGGCCACGACCAGCGCCCGGAGCCACGGGCGGGTCGACTGGTCGTCGTCCACGAGCCGACCGTAGTTGCCGATCAGCGGATAGGTCATGACGACGACCTGGCCGGCATACGAGGGGTCGGTGCAGACCTCCTGGTAGCCGGTCTGGCTGGTGTTGACGACGAGGTCGCCGCCGGCCGCGACCGGGGCGCCGAACGCGACGCCCGGGAACAGCGTCCCGTCCTCCAATGCCAGTAACGCCGGTCCGAGATCGCCGATCCGTGGATCCACGACCGCGCTCGCCCGGGGCGGCGGCGGGGCGATCACCCGATCACCCGACGGCGGCCCGGATAACAAATGACCCACCCGCCGGATCGGCGTGGTGGGCGTGGGCGTGCGCGGACATGTCGCCTCCTTCGCCGGCCTCACGGGACCGGTACGCCGGCCTCACGGGACCGGCCATCCAAGGACGTCGTCAGGGTAGCACCCCACCGAGGTCAGGTGCCGAGGTACACCCGTTCGGTCGTGGTCATGGGCTCCGGGCACCACGGGACGTCGCCCTCGACGTTGAAGTCGGCGTCGCCGCCGTGGATCAGGACGCTGCCGTCCCGGAGCACGACCGCATGGCCGTCCTTGCGCGGCTCGAGCAGGTCCGGGCCGTCGGACCAGCGGTTGGCGACCGGGTCGTAGATCTCGGTCGTGGCAAGCACTTGGGCCGCAGGGTCCATCTCGCCGGAGGTCGAGCCGCCGGCGACGAGCACGCGGTCGTCGGCGAGCCGCACGAGCATCGCCGCGTCGCGCGCGGTCGACATCGACGTCGCCTCGCGCCAGGTGCGCGTCGCCGGGTCGAACCGCTCGACGCGGACGGACGGGCTCCGGCCGATCGCGAGGTCCTCGTAGCCGAAGGCGAGGGCGCCACCGTCGTCGAGGGCGACGATGCGGATCTGACGCAGGATGGCCGGACTGTCGATCGGCACCCATGCATCGTCCGCCGGGTCGAGCAGCATCATCTGCGCCTCGATCTCGAAGCCGTCGCCGACGGCGAGCAGCCCCTCCGTCAGCGCGGTGAACGACACGACCGACAGGCCCTCGACGGGCGCCGCGTGCGACCACGCCGTCGCGGCCGCATCGAGCATCTCGGTCGTGGTGGTGCTCGATGTCTCGCCGACGAACGTCGTGCTGCCGGCAAGGACGCGCCCCTCGGCCAGCGTCGCAGCCACCGGGTCGGCGCGGGCGACGTCCAAGAGCGGTCCGTCCGCCCACCGGCCGGTGGCGGGGTCGAACAGCTTGGTGCTCGAGAAGGGCTGGTCGACGTCGTTGGTCCCGCCGAGGACGAGCGCCCGGCCGTCGGCCAGCACGACCGTCGCGAACGACTTGCGCGGCTTGTTGAGGCTCTCGGCCGTGGTCCAGGTGTCGGTGGCGGCGTCGTAGCGCTCGGCGGACTCGCTGCCCGGCTCGGCCGGTCCGGGCAGGCAGGCGACGTCGTCGCCGACCGCGAGCACCGATCCGTCACCGAGCATCACGGAGTCGAAGCCGGATCGGGCGCGAAGCATCGGCGCAGCGGGCTCGACCCTGATGGCGGGCGAGGCGGACGGCGAGGCGGTGGCGGTCGGGGCCGTCGCCTGGGGCGGCGCCGTCGGGGGCGGGCTGGCAGCGGGCGTCGCCGGCGCCGGGCCGGCGCACGCGACGACGATCAGCGCACCGGCAAGGGTGGTCGCGAAGGGGCGGAGGGAGCGCGCGTGGCGCTTGGGCGTGTCCATGGCAGGCAAGACGGTCGACCGCGAGCGGTGTGGCGCCAGTGTGCGCCGATGTCCGTCAGTTGACAGCCGCGGGCCGGGCTAAGGTCTCGAGCAGCATCGCCACGAACCTGGGCTCGTCGGCGTCGAGCGCGATCTCGACGTTGGGCGGGCGGCGGCTCCGGAAGTTCGTGTCGACCACGGTCTCCCCGACCGTCAGCTCGCCCCGGGTCTCGACGTCGACGTGCAGGTGGCGGGTCGTGATCACCGAGCGGTCGACGATCGCGGCGACCGCCAGCGCGTCGTGCACCGGCGCGGCTCCCGGGCGCTTCATCGGCTGCGTGTCGTCATAGCCGTGGATGCGGCGCTCGGTGAAGGTCGCGGCCGCGTCGCCGGCCGGGGTCCCGAGGGCTCGCAGCGCCGCGCAATCGTCGAGCGAGACGAGGGCGGCGTGGGTCGCATCGAGCGGGACCATCGTGATCTTCCGGACGCCGCTGTTGACCACGATGCGGGCAGCTTCAGGGTCCGCCCAGACGTTGAACTCGCCGCGTGGCGTCACGTTCCCGTAGCGGTTCGCCCCACCCATGATCACGAGCTCCGGGATCCGGTCCTTCAGGCGGGGCTCGCGGGTCAGGGCCGTGGCCACGTTCGACAGCGGCCCGACCGGCACGAGGATGATGTCGTCGGTCGCGGCCAGGTACGTCTCGATAAGGAAGTCGATCGCGTCGGTCGCCTGCTTCGTCGAGGTCGACGCTGGGATGTCGAGATAGCCGCCGTGGACCGCGTTGCTGCTCTGGATGTCTCCGCGCGGGATCGGGAAGTCCTCGCGCTCGATGGGTTTCGAGACGCCCTCGTACACCGGCACGGACACCCCGATGTGATCGAACACGCGCAACGAGTTCTCGGTGCACATCTCGACCGGGACGTTGCCGTTGACGGTGGTGGCCCCGACCAGCTCGAGGTCGGGGTGGAGCGCCGCGAACATCAGCGCGACGGCGTCGTCGGTCCCGGTGTCGACGTCGAGGATGACCTTCTGCGCCACGTGCCGGAGTGTATGCGCTCGACACCGCGACGGATCAGATGCCCGGGCCGACCACCAGGACGATGAGGATGGCGGCCACCACGATGATCACCACGATCGGGAAGGCGGCCACCGCCAGTAATCCGACCGCCTGCCGCACGCGGTATCGCTCGACGGCATCCAACGCGACGCGGCCGTCGCCGATCCGGAGCTCGACGTCGCGAAGCGCGTTCATGTTGCCGAGGATCGACATGTCGTCGGCGCGGAGCCTCCCGATGATCGCGGCCCGGGCTATCCGAAGCGCTTCGAGCTCGTCGACGGCCGCCGTCGGATCCGACAGGATGCGTTCGGCCTCGCCGTCCGGTCGGAACGACTGCAGGTCGACGAACGCCTCGGCCAGCTCCCGTGACGCGGCCTTCAGCTCGTCGCGCCCGAGCCCGACCATCCGCGCGTCGGCGTCGACCAGCAACGCGTCCGCGACCAGCGCCGGCTCGCCGGGAAGCACGGACCGGGGTGCGACCAGGTCGCCGCGGCGTGCCGCGAGCTGTGCCCGCAGGTCCGAGGCGAGCTCGGCCGCCAGCCGGCCGTCGAGCGGCCGGTCCTCGTCGCTCGGGTAGATCGGATCCGCCCAGGCGATGCGCTCGTCGTCGATCGCCCTGACCCGGGCGACCGCCCGGTCACCGGGCCCGCTGTCGATCCGATCCATCACTGTCCCCCTCGGGTGCGCATCACGCCGCGGTTCGCGGCATCAGACGGACGCGCGTGAGCCCTATCCGTTACGAACCTCGTCGGTGTCCGGGGAGTCGACCAGACCCAGGCGCTGGGCGATCGCCGCCGCCTCGACGCGGTTGGCGACGCCGAGCTTGCCGAGGATGTTCGACACGTGGACGCTGGCGGTCTTCCGGGTGATGAACAGCGCGTCCGCGATCTGCTGGTTCGAGCGGCCGGCCGCCACGAGCCGGATGACCTCGGCCTCGCGCTCCGTCAGCCCCAGACGATCGCCGGCATCGCCGGCCTCGGACTCCGCGGGACGGACGATGTCGATGCGAGCGTGGTGGGCCAACCGCTCGATCTCCTGGCGAAGCGGGGCGGCCCCCAGGAGCACCGTCGCGGCGTGAGCCGTGCGGAGCGCGGCGGCGGCGTGCGCCCGATCGCCGTGGCTCGACAGCAGCGCCTCCGCCGAACGGAACTGCGCGTAGGCGGCCGGTGCCGGCCGGCCGATCGCCTCCCAGCCTTCGGCAGTCCGATCCCACGTCTCCGCGCTCGAGGTCCCGCGGGCGCGATCGATCTCGCCGCGGCAGAGGCCGGCCAGGGCGGCGCGGCGCACGTCGCCGTCGATCCTGCCGTCGTCGCGACCCACCAGGAGCTCGGCGACCCGCGTGACGCGGCGCTCGACCTCGCGCAGGGCATCCGCGTCGTGGCGGGCGCGCGCCGAGGTCGCCGCGTCGGCCTCCGCGCGAAGGGCGTGCCACGCCAGCCACCCCAGGGGCGGGTCGAGGGGCGCCGTCGTGTCGAGGCTCGCCAGCGCCGCCTCGGCGACCGCGCGTGCCGTCTCGATGTGGCCCTGCCACGTCGCGAGCTCGGCCGTTGCCGCGGCCAGCGCACCCCCATACCGGCTCGGCCCCGTGTCGGCGGTAACCAGCGCGTCGGCTCGACGAAGGTGCTCGGCGGCGTCCTCGAAGCGGCCCTGGTTGGTGTCGACGCGGGCACGGTTGACGTGGAGCCAGATCGCGGCGGCACCGACCGGGTCCAGCTCGAGGCCCTCGTCGGCGGCCACGGCAGCCTCGTCCCATCGCCCGAGGTCGAAGAGCGCCTTCGCGACGTGCCCGAGCAGGCCGCCGCCGTACGTCCGGGCGACCCCCAGCCGCCGAGTGATCGCATATCCCTCGCGCGCGGCCGTCAGCGACTCCTCGGTCCGCCCCACGCGATCGAGCAGCGCCGCCAGGTTCGCGTGACCGAGCGCGATGCCCTCGGCACCGCCGAGTCGCTCGGCGATGGCAAGCCCCTCGCGGTACTCGGCGATGCCGTGCTCGACCTGCCCCGTGACCGCGTCCGCCCAGCCGAGGATGCCGAGTGCCAGTGCCTCCTCGGAGGGGGCAGGCACGGCGCGCGCGATGTCGATCGCCTCCCGGGCCAGATCACGGGCCGTGACCGCGTCTCCGGCGAACAGCCGCAGCCCCGCCGCCTGCGCGAGCGCCCGGGCCCGGGGCGCCACCGGCGGGTCAGACGGGATGAGACGGAGGGCTTCCGCGACCGCTGTCGCGGCGGCCTCGCGGTCTCCGGACTCCCACAAGAACCACCGCAGTCGGTCGTGGAGGAGCCCTAGGCGGGCTGGGTCGGGCCGACCTTCGGCGACGTCGTCGAGCTCGGCCGCCACGATGGCCCGTCGTCCCAGCTCGATCGCGCGGGCGTACGACCCCGTGAGCACGGAGCACTCCGCGGCACGCTGGAGCACCGCCGGGCGATCGAGGATCGTGTCCCGCAGGTCGTCCTCGGCCTCCCACAACGCCAGGGCCGCTTCGTAGTGGCCCCGCGCGTCGTCGAACGCATACACGTTCTCAGCCGCCTGACCGGCCTGGATCAACGCCGGGATCGCCCGCTCGTGGTCGCGGGCAGCGACCCAGTGGTGCGCGAGCTCCGCAGGCGTCACCGGCACGCCGCCGATCTCGCCGCGTCGCTCCAGCTCCAGGCCGAAGCCGGCGTGGAGCCGATCGCGCTCGCCGTGGAGCAGCTCGCTGTAGGCGGCCTCGGCCAGCAGCGCATGTCGGAAGGCGTACCCGCCGAGCTCGCCCCCGGTCGCCTCGGCATCGACGAGCATGCCGTGGGACAGCGCGGGTCGCAGCGCGTCGCCGACGGCTGCGACGGAGAGCTCGAGCACGGACGCCAGCAGCTCCTCGTCGACCCGCCGGCCGGCCGCGGAGGCGGCCCGGAGGACGCGCCGCGTGGGATCGGGGAGCGCGGCGAGCCGGTCGACCAGCACATCCCGCAGGCCGGGTGGCAGTCGTCGATCGGTGGCGGGACCAGCCACCGCCGCGAGCTGCTCGACGAAGAAGGGGTTGCCGCCGGTTCGTGCCGCGAGGTCGGTGTCCTTCGGCATCGACCCGTCGCGATCGAGGCTGCGCAGCAGGGCAGCCACGTCGGAGCGCCCGAGCGGACCGAGCTCGATGCGCTCGACCCAGGCGTTGCGCTCGAGCTCGGCCAGGAGTCGGACGGTCGGGATGGACGACTCGAGATCGTCCGTTCGGACCGTCACCAGCATCAATGCGGGTCGATCTCGCAGGTTCCGGGAGAGGAACGTGATGAGTCCACGGGTCCCGATGTCGGCCCACTGGACGTCCTCGATCACGAGCACCAGCGGGCCGTGACGGGAACGGCGCTCCAGGACGGTGAGGATCGCCTCGAAGAGTCGACCCTGACCGCCGCGGTCGGCCTCGGGGACGTCCAGGCGGGGTTGCGTGGCCAGGACACCGAGCTCCGGCAGCAGCCGGCCGATCTCGCCGCGTGCCGTCCCGAGCGTTCCGGCCAGCAGCGCGGGGTCGATGGACCGGGTCAGGTCGCGAAGGGCCTCCACGAACGGCGCATACGGCACGGACGCGCCGGCGGTGGGCAAGCAGGCGCCCATGTGGACCGTGGCACCCTGGGCTTCGGCCGTTCGCGCGAGCTCGCGGACGAGACGGCTCTTGCCGATCCCGGCCTCGCCGCCGATGACGACCGTACGACCGGCCGGTGGCGTCCCCACGCTCGCGGCGAACGCGGCCTCCAGTCGGGCGAGCTGCAGCCCTCGCCCGACGAACACGCCCGGCTCGATCCCCGCGACCAACGCGTCGATGATAGCGACGCGCGTCGCGGCAGCGTCATGGCCAGGTGGGTTGCGTGGCGAGCAGCCTGGCGCGGGCGGCGGCCCTCGCCCGGCACAGCAAGGTGCGGGTAGCGCCGTGGCTCCGACCGATCGTTCGGGCGATCTCGACGCCGCCGTACCCCATCGCCGCGAGCGCGAGGGCCTCTCGCTGGATCGGGTCGAGCCCGGCGACGACCCTGGACACCTCGCGGTGCTGTTCGACGGCGAGGGCGACCAGCTCCGGCGACTCGGGCTGATCCGGGACCGCCAGCTCCGATCGCTTCCTGTCCGCCACCGTGAGGCGCCGGCCTCGACTCATCGCGAGGTTGTGCCCGACGCGATACAGCCACGGACCGATCTCGTCCGGGACACGTCCTGCGGAGACCTCGACGGTAAGGCGGAGGAACGCGTCCTGGACGAGATCCTCCGCGACCACGACGTCCCGGGTGACCCCGGTCAGGTAGCGCGTCAACGCGGCTCGGTGCAGCTCATATGCGGATCCCACGATCCCCTCGACCGCTCGTTCGGCGTCCATCGGTCGCCCCTTTGGTCGGGCCGACTGGATGTCGGCCATGGGGCGACGCTCGGTCTAAGTCGGCGAGCGCACATCGGGCTGCAGCCCAAAACGTCGCTGGACGGCGGCAAAGGGAACGACCCCGGCCGATCGAACCGGGGTCGTTTTCAACGTTGCGGTGGTGGTCAGTCGCGACGGATGTTGCCGCGGATCTCCCCAGGTCCGAACGCCACGCTGTGCACGTTGGCGTAGGTGGCGCCGTTCCGCATCGCGCGGAGCAGCTCGGCGAATTCACCGCTGGTGAGGCCCTGCTCGGGTGGTCCGCCGACGTCGGCTGGATCGATCACGCCGGTCACCGTCCCGCCACGGAGCGGGCAGGCCGGCTTGTCACCGCCGCCGCACAGGAAGGCGACGACAGCGCCGTTGACACCGGGTCGCGCGAAGTGGATGTGGGCGAACCGCGAATTGGTCGAGAGGTCTCGGAACGTCAGTCGGTAGAACAGGGCATTGCCCCTGACTTCGGCCCGGAACGAGCCACGCGCGGTGGTCGAGATCGACGGGTTCTCGAGATAGCCGTTGAGCGAGGCGACGAACTCCTGGTCGGAGTCGCCGACCACGACCGGTGCGGCGATGACCAGGGCCAACCCGGCTCCGGCGATGAGCAAGAGCAGTTTTCGCATCCGCCTCCTCCTCGTTCCTCTCGGGCATGGGCGTCCGAGGCTCTACGGGACGATACGGATGACGGATCGGGTCGGTTCTCGGCCGAGTGTCCCGAGCGTCAGGCCATCCAGAATGTCTTGGTGGTCAGGGCAAGCGTCCAGAAGGCGAGGTAAGCCGAGCCGAGGAGACCGAGCCCAAGTGCGACGACGGCTGCGATGATCCTCGCTGCCCGATGCGTCTGACCGGCCAGGATCCTGCGCGCGACCCGCCAGGTCAGGATCAATCCGACGACGGCGACGCCCGCGGTCAGCAAGTAGCCAAGGGCATCATCCATCGGACCAAGATACGCAATGGAGGAGCGGCCTCCCTGTCGTCGGTCCCGGGACCGCCAGCCGTGGCACCGTGATACGAGCAGACGCCTCCACCAACGCTGATCACGTGATACGCGTCGGGCCGGCCACAGAGGGGCAGGCGGCGAACTCGGTACTGCGCGAGTAGACGGCGTCCCCGCTGCCGGGGGAAGCAGCGAGGACGCCCAAGACGCTCACGGACATCCGGGAACGCCTGGTGGCCGGCGGTATGACGGGAAGACACCACCGGCCACCGGGGGTCCGGAGGCCGAATGAAGCATCCCTCGGACGCGCCCGCACGACGACGGCACGACCCTGCAGTTCGGGAGGCGATCGGTTGCACGAAATCGGCAATCGGCGACGGTGTACCGAGACTCGACGGGGTGGAAAGAGCGGTTCGGGAGTGCCGCGCCAGCCCTCCCTGTCATCGGGGTCCGCGTCCGCGGCAGGAGAGCCAGACGAGAGCGGCTAACGCATCGCGACGTGCGCCCGTTCTGGTGAGCCGGGAGAGATTTCGAACTCTCAACCTAGGGATTAAGAGTCCCTTGCTCTGCCGTTGAGCTACCGGCCCGCCGGGGAGTCTACCGCAATGGCCAGCAGGTGGGCCACCGAGGACTTGGCCATCGAGCATCTGACTTCCAGTCAACGGGCGACAGGTACCGTGTCCCCCGGTGTGAACAAGCCGAGGCATACATGCCACCCATGCCGTACCCGTCGTCGTCGACGTAGAACCCGAGACCCCACGACCGTTCCTCGCCGCCGATGACCAGGTCGACGCCGGTGGCCTGTGCGGTCGTCGCCTCGGCGAGCAACCCAGCGGACAAGAGCTGCTTGTCGAGCAACGCGGCGTAGAACCCGGCGACGCCACGTGCCGTGCCATGCCCGTTGATCGCCGGCACCTCCGCCGCTCGGAACGCGTCACCGTTGACGACCTCGGCCTCCCACGCACCCCGCGGGTTGTTCATGGCCCGCTGGTAGAGCGGCGGACGCGACGCCGCCTCGCCACGGATGGCGTCGAGTCCGGTGAGCTCGACGGCGCGCGCTCGTTGCGCCGCGTCCAGCCCGATCGCGAAATCGAGGTCGAGGAGCGTACAGACCTCGTCGCTGAGGAATGCCCCGAGCGAGCGACCATCCACTCGACGAACGAGCTCACCGACCAGGTGGCCGTAGAGCAGGGCCGATTCGCCGATCGCGCTCCCCGGGACCCACGCGGACTCCTGCTTCTCCAGTCGCGCGCACATCGCCGCCCAGTCATAGAGAAGGCTCGTGTCGGCAGGGTCATCGAGAGCGACGATCCCGGCTTGATGCGAGAGGACCTGGCGAACGTCTGCGCTTGAGTGGAACCCCGGCCAATACCGGTTGACCGGTGCGTCGAGCTCGAGCGACCCGCGGTCGACCAGCAGGAGCGCACAGATCGCCGCGAACGGCTTGCTGACCGAGTACGGCATGACGATGCTGTCCCGTTCCCACGGTTTGGTGCGCTCGGCGTCGCGGTAGCCGGCCCAGGAATCAAGGACCCACCGCCCACGATGCCAGACGGCCAGAGCCGCGCCCGTGCCGGTCTGCGCTTCGACGATCTCGGAGAACGTCTCGCGCACGGACTCGAACTCGGGCTCGGTGTGTCCGCCGATGTCCATGACGCCATGGTGCGCCGAACTGGCGCCGAACCTAGACCCCAGCCAATCGGTCCCAGACCGCCTCGACGCGCTCGACTGCGCGCTCCTACGACGCCATTCCCGAGACAAGGTCCTCGTGCGCCCTACCCGTGTGGACACCATCCCGGGCGATCCACTCATCCGCGAGCATCGCGTAGGAGTTCAGCGCGTCGCCGCAGATGACATGGCCGCGCAGATCGAGATGTGATCCGTTGCACGACTTCAGCAATCTGCGGACAGTGGTCGCCCCGGCGTACCTGTCGGACACCGGGGCATCCGCAACGTACCGAAGGTCGCGGTGCAGGGGGTCACCGATACACTCAGTCAGTGGCGCCTTCTGTCGAACCCGATTCGCTCGCATCGGCCAACTGCTCGGCGGTCGACGCGTCGACACCGCCGCTGGAGCGCGCCGAGATCGAGCGCCTGGCGACCGGTATCCACCCGTCCTGGCAGGTCCTCGACGATCGACTCCTGCGCGAATTCGCCTTCCCGACGTTCTCCGCCGCGTTCGGCCTGGCGACGCGCATCGCCCTCCTGGCCGAGGGTCAGGGCCACCACCCGACGATGGAGCTCGCGTGGGGCCGGCTCGTCCTCACGTGGCAGACCGACGCGATCGGCGCCATCACGACCAATGACCTCATCATGGCCGCCAAGGTCGACCGGCTCGTCGCCCGCGGATTTGGCGTGAAGGACGGAGCGGATTGACGTCGTGCTTGGTGCCGGGGTCACCGCAGCGATCCTGACGATCGTCGTCGCTGGCTGCGACGTGGCCGAGATGTCGCCCACGTCCCCTGCCGACCCGACGCCGTGCGTCGACCATTTCGCCTGCGCGGCCACACCGGGCCCCATCCGGACGCTCCCGCCAGTCCCGACCGAGGCACCGGGTCCGACCTCGGGCACCTCGGAGGAGACGTTCCGCGTGGCCATCGGCGCCTGCCTTCGCTACACACCGGGAGGCAACGCGCTCGCCGACATCGCCACGCACGATCCCGACCTGATGCTTTGGCTCGGCGACAACATCTACGCGGACACCGAGGACATGGTCTGGATGCGAACGCTCTACGACGCGCTCGCGGCTAACGGCCGTTTCCAGGCCCTTGCCGCATCGACCCCGATGATGGCCACGTGGGACGACCATGACATGGGCTGGAACAACGCCAATGCCACCTGGCCGCACCGCGATGCGGCGAAGGCCGAGTTCCTTCGGTTCTGGGGTACCGGGCCGGAAGATCCGCGTGTGGGCCAGCCGGGCGTCTACTCGGCGAGGACCTTCGGGACGGGTGATCGGACCGTGCAGGTGATCCTGCTCGACAACCGCTACAACCTCGATCCGTGGGACTACGCCGGCCAGGACCCGAGTCGGCGAGTCCTCGGCGAGGAGCAATGGGCGTGGCTACGCGAGCGCCTGCTCGAGCCGGCCAGGGTCCGGATCATCGGCAGCGGCGTCCAGGTGATCCAGGACTACGACATCGACGAGGAGTGGGAGGGCTGGGGCGATTCGCCGCTGGAGCGCGAGCGCCTGTTCACGCTCATCCGCGAGCTGCGGATCCCCGGCGTGGTCTTCGTGTCCGGCGACATGCATTTCGCGGAGCTCACCCGGCACCCTGACGACCGTGCGGCGCTCGGATACCCGACGTTCGACCTGACGCCATCGGGACTCGACCAGGTCGAGACAGCGGCCGAGGGTCAGTGGATCAACCCGAACCGCGTCGGTGAGCTGCTCAACACCAACCGGAAGCACGGGCTGGTCGAGATCGACTGGGCACCGACAGACCCGGAGATCCACCTGGAGATCTACGACCGCACGCGTCTCTTCGTGCACCAGGCCGTCCGCCTGTCAGAGCTCAGGCCGGCCGAGTCACCGTAAGCGCTCAAGCAACCGGTCGATGAGCGGGATCTGGGTGTCCTTGATCCTGCCGCGCGCCTCGTCGGGGGCGAACCACTCGACCCGGTCGATCTCGGGGATCGTGATGTAGCGCCCCGACTTCGGCGGCCACTGGAATGGGAACGTGTTGCTGTGCGCTGTGGCGGGGTCGAGGTCGCCCTCGAGCGCCCAGCCGGCCACGACCTTGCCGCCCTTCTGGGTGATCTCGCCGAGGTCGATCGACGGCCCGTCGGGCGCCAGATGCCCGGTCTCCTCCTCGAACTCGCGGCGCGCGACGTCCCACGGCTCCTCGCCCTCGTCGAACTCGCCCTTGGGGATCGTCCAGTAGCCCTCGTCACGCGACGCGAAGAGCGGGCCCCCGGGATGGGCCAGCAGCACCTCGATCGTGCCGTCCGCCCCGCGTCGATACAGCAGGATCCCGGCGCTCCGGCGAGCGCCCATCAGCCAGACGGCTGATTGTCGATCTGCGCACGTTGGAGCCGGCCGCTGAAGTCGACGTAGATCGACTTCCACTCGGTGTACGTGTCGAGCGCGATGCGGCCCGCCTCGCGGTGACCGTTGCCGGTCTCCTTCCAGCCGCCGAACGGCAGGTGCGATCTCGGCGCCGGTCGTGCCGGCGTTGACGTACACGATGCCGGTCTCGAAGTCGCGCATCGCCCGGAACGCGGTGTTCACGTCGCGCGTGAAGATGCTCGACGAGAGGCCGTAGCGCGTCTGGTTGAGCGCCAGCATCGCCGCATCCATAGTCGTCGACCGGGATGATCGACAGGACGGGACCGAAGATCTCCTCCTGGCCGATGCGGTCCATCGCGCCGACGCCGGCGAAGATCGTCGGCTCGAAGAAGTGGCCGTGCTCGAGCTCGCCATCGCTGGCGCGGCCGCCGCCGATCACGAGGTCGCCCTCGCCCCGCCCGATGTCGATGTACGACGCGACCTTGTCGACCGCGCCGCCGTTGATGAGCGGGCCGACGTCGGTCGTATCGCGCATGCCGTCGCCGAGACGAAGGGCTCGAGCCCGCGACTCCAGCCGCTGCAGGAGCGCGTCGACCACCGGCCGCTCGACGATGACCCGCGACGCGGCGGTACAACGCTGGCCGGTCGTCCCGAACGCGCTCCACAGGATCCCGTCGGTCGCGAGGTCGAGGTCCGCGTCGGCCAGCACGACCACGCCGTTCTTGCCGCCCAGCTCCAGGGACAGCCGCTTGAGTCGGCCGCCGGCCTTCGTGGCGATCGCCTTGCCGGTCGTCGACGAGCCGGTGAACGAGATGACGCTGACATCGGGGTCGCCGACGATCGCGTCGCCGACCTCGCCGCCCGTCCCGGTCACGAGGTTCACGACGCCGGGCGGGACGCCGGCCTCGGCCATCAGCTCGACGAGCAGCGTCGCGCAGTGGGGCGTGTCGCTGGCCGGCTTGAAGACCACGGTGTTGCCGGTCACGAGCGCGGGCATGATCTTCCAGCACGGGATCGCCATCGGGAAGTTCCAGGGCGTGATGATCCCGGCGATGCCGATGGGCTGGCGGATGCGACATCGCCCACTTGTCGGGCAGCTCCGAGGGGACGGTGTCGCCGTGCATCCGGCGGCCCTCGCCGGCCATCAGGAAGGCGATGTCGATGCCCTCCTGGACGTCGCCGCGGGCCTCGGCGATGACCTTGCCCATCTCGCGGGTCATCGCCCGCGCGAGCCGTTCCTTGTGCTCGGCCATCAGCGCGCCGAAGGCGTACAGGATCTCGCCGCGCTTGGGGGCGGGCGTGCGCTGCCACATCGGCAGCGCGGTCTCGGCCGCCTTGATCGCCATCGCCACGTCGGCCGTGGTGCCCTGCTGGAACCGCCCGACGACATCGCGCCCGTCCGCCGGGTTGCGGCTCTCGAACGTCGCGCCACCGACCGAGGCCATCCACTCCCCCGCGATGAAGTGGCGGAACGTGGGTGTCCCGACGACGGTCTCGGTCATGTCGTCGAGTGTACGGCGGCCGTCCCCGGCTCGACCGCGGGCTCGTCGACGTCGCCCTCGATGGTGACCTCGGGCAGCCAGCGCAGGAACCCGGGCAGCCACCAGTTCCACTCGCCGAGCAGCCGCATCGTGGCCGGCAGCAGGACGCTCCGGACGATCGTCGCATCGAGCAGCACCGCGACCGCCAGACCGAACCCGAGCTGCTTGATGATCACCAGCTCCAGCGTCACGAACACCGCGAAGACCGTGACCATGATCGCCGCCGCGCTGGTGATCGTCCCGGCCGTGATGGCGATGCCCCGTGCGACCGCCTCGTTGGTCGACATCCCGTGATCGCGGGCCTCCTTGATCCTCGTGAGGATGAACACGTGGTAGTCCATGGAGAGCCCGAACAGGATCGTGAAGATGAACACCGGGACGAAGGCCTCGATCGGGCCGGGCTTGAAGCCGAGCAGGTCGGCGCCGTGACCGTCCTGGAAGACGAGCACCAGCAGCCCGAACGCCGCGCCCGTCGACAGCAGGTTGAGCAGGATCGCCTTGATCGGGATGACGATCGACCGGAAGGCGACGAGCAGCAGGACGAATGACAGGGCCAGGACGAAGCCGATGACCTGGGGCATGCCGTCGCTGTAGAAGTCGACGACATCGGACGTGAACGCGGCGCGACCGGTGACGAGCGCCTCGACGCCATCCATGCCGCCGAACACGTCGGGCACGATGGTCTCGCGCACCTCGTGCACGATGTCGCGATTGCGCAGGTCGTTCTGGCCACCCGCCATGACCACCGACAGCAGCGCCACCGTCCCGTCCGCGGAGGGCTGGGTCTCGGCCGGGCCGCTCAGGCCGTCGACCTCCAGCAGCCGCTCCTGCAGCGTTTCGATCGCGGCCTGGGTCGCCGCCTGGTCCGCTCGGGTGACCACGACCTGGAGGGCGAGCGTGGAGCCCTCCGGCCACTTCTCGTCGAGCAGGTTCACGCCCTGGACGGCGTCGATGGAGTCCGGGAACGAGGCGAAGTCGCTCTGGCCCAGGTGCAGCCGGAGCGCAGGGACGGCCATCGCCAGCAGCACTGATGCGGCCGCGCACGAAGGCGATCACCGGCCGGCGCATGACCGCCCGGACGACGACGGCCCACATGCCGCTGCCCTCCGGTCGGTGGCGACCCAGGAACGGCACACGGAGTCGGTCGACGCCGTCGCCGAGGATGGCCAGCGTCGCCGGCAGGAACGTGAGCGAGCCGATGACCGCGATGAGCACCACCGTGATCGTCCCGATGGCCATCGACTGGAAGAGGATGTCGTCGAGCAGGAACAGGCCCGCGATCGAGAACATGACCGCCAGCCCCGAGAAGAACACCGCGCGACCGGCGGTCGCGGACGCCACCAGGATGGCGTCGTGCTTGGGGCGCCCGTGGCGTCGTTCGGTGCGGTAGCGCGTGATCATGAACAACGAGTAGTCGACCGCGACGGCCAGTCCGATGAGCACGATGAGCTGGCTCGCATACGGGCTGACCGGATCGATCGCCTGGCTGTAGATGCCGAGCACGCCGAACGCCGCGAGCAACGCGGTCACGGCCAGGACCAAGGGCACGAAGGCCGCCACGGCCGCACCGAACGCGACGAGCAGGATCAGGAACGTGAGCGGGATGGTCAGCCGGAGCGAGTCGTCGAGACCGCCGGTGACGAGCTCCTGGATGTCCTCGTTGGCGAGTGAGCCGTCGAGCGAGTGGATCCGGAGGTCGGGATGCGCGGCCCTCGTCTCGTCGAGGAACGGCCGCAGGTTCGCGAGCTTCGCCTCGACCGCGGCCTCGTCGCCGGGCACCGCGGCTGCGATCCGGACGGTCGATCGGTCGGGCGAGACGAGGCCGGCCTCGGCTGGCGCGAGGCGTGGGTCGACGACTTCGGCGAACGTCGGTTCGGCGGTCCCATCGATCGTGGTCGTGCTAGCCCCCATCCGGGCCAGCACGTCGTCAAGCGCCGCTGCCGTCGCGGGGTCGTCGATCGTGCCATCCGCGGTCCCCACCACGAGTAGCGTCCGATGGGTCGTGTCCTCCGTGCCCGACGCGTCGAACAGGTCGAACGCCCGGGCGGCTTCGTAGGTCGACTCCTCGGAGGTGTCCTCATCGACCGCGTCGGCAGTCCGCGTCCCGCCCATGGCCAGGCTGGCGACGAACAGCCCGATCGTCAGGACGAACCACAGTCCGAATACCGGCCAGCGGTGGCGCGCGCTCCAGCCCGCGACACGGACGGTCCAGGGCTGGCGCCGGGTCCCCTCGGTGGCCATGACGGGCGCGCCGGGACCGCTCAGACCCGCTCGAAGGCCGCCGCCACCGAGCCGCCGCCGCCGAGGCACAGCGTGGCGAGGCCGTAGCGTCCCTCGCGGCGGCGGAGCTCGTGGAGCAGCGTCGCCACGATCCGGGCCCCGCTCGCGCCGATCGGGTGGCCCAGCGCGATCGCCCCGCCGTTGACGTTGACCTTGTCCCAGTCGAAGCCGAGCTCGCGACCGTCGGCCAGCGTCTGCGCCGCGAAGGCCTCGTTGATCTCGATCAGGTCGAAGGCGTCGATCGGCAGCTCGATGCGGTCGAGCAGGCGCTTCACGCCCTCGACCGGGGCGAGGAACAGCCACTTCGGGGCGACCTCGGCCTGGGCGTAGCCGACGATCCGGGCGAGCGGCGTCAGACCGAGCCGCTCGACCGCGCGCTCGCTGGCGACGACGGTCGCCGCGGCGCCGTCGGTGATGCCCGGCGCGTTGCCCGCGGTGACCGTGCCCTGCGTGGCGTCGCCGCGGTCGTCGCCGTCGGGCAGCGGCGAAGACCGGCTTGAGCTTCGCCAGCGCCTCGGCGGTCGTGTCGCGGCGCGGGTTCTCGTCCTCGCTCGACGACGGTCTCGCGACCCTTCGCGTCGGTGATGGTGACCGGCGCCAGCTCGGCCTCGAACCGGCCTTCGTCGATGGCGGCGATGGCCTTCTGGTGGCTGGCCAGCGCGAACGCGTCCTGGTCCGCGCGGCTCACCCGGTCCTTGATCGCGACCCGCTCGGCGTGGGTGCCCATGTGGCAGTCCTCGATCGAGCACCACAGCCCGTCGGCCACCGTCGAGTCGATGAGCTTGGCGTCGCCGAGTCGCAGGCCGAAGCGGGCGCCGGGCAGGAGGTAGGGCGCGCCGTTCATCGACTCCATCCCGCCGGCGATGACGACCTCGGCGTCGCCGGCCCGGATCTCGGCGGCGGCCAGCATGATCGCCTTGAGCCCCGAGCCGCACACGCGGTTGATCGTGGTGGCGCTGGTCGTGTCGGGGAGACCGGCCTGCAGGGCCGCCTGCCGGGCGGGCGCCTGGCCCGAGCCGGCCTGCAGGACCTGGCCCATCAGCACGTCGTCGACCTGGACGGTCGACGGCTCGAGGCCGGCCCGCTCGACCGCCGCCCTGATCGCCACGCCGCCGAGGGTCGTCGCCGGGACGCCGCTCAACGCCCCGCCGAACTTGCCGATCGGCGTGCGCGCGGCGCTGACGATGAAGGTCTGGCCGTTGGGATCCTGCATGGGCCGAGTCTACGCCGAGGCTCCCCGATAAGCCGCGGACCGGAGCCCCGGCCGGGTAGGCTGGACCGGATCACGCCATACGGAGGACGTCATGCCCGGTGCCCGCATCACCCACGTCGAGTTCCCGGCCGACGACCTCGAACGAGCCAAGCGCTTCTACGCGGCCGTCGCCGGCTGGGAGTTCCAGCCGATGGAGGGGTTCCCCGACTACGAGGTGTTCTCCACCGACGATCGCACGGGCGGCGCGATCGGTGCCCGCGGGACCAGCACCGGGAACTCGGTCCGGATCTTCATCACGGTCCCGGACCTGGAGGTGGCCCGCGATGCCGCCATCGCGAACGGCGGAACGCTCGTCGAGGACGTCACCGAGGTCGGTGACCAGGGTCGCTACGTCATCGTCGGCGACCCCGAGGGCAGCGAGATCTCGCTCTGGCAGGACCCTGCCGAGTAGCCTCGGCGCCGGGGCATGAGCCGGATCCTCGTCCTCGGCGGCGCGGGCGAGATGGGATCGGTCGCGGTCGCCGACCTGATCGCCCACACGGACCACGAGGTGACCGTCGGTGACGTGCGTCCCGCGGCGGCGACCGACCTGCTGCGGCGCCTCGGCGCACCCGAGCGCGTGGTCGCGGTCGACGTCGAGTCACCCAGCTCGCTCGCTGCGGCACTGGACGGCAATGACGTCGTCCTGAATGCCACGTACATGCGGCACAGCGTCCGCGTCACCGACGCGGCGATCACCGCGGGCATCCACCTGGTCGACCTCGGGTCGTACCACGTCGAGACGGTCGAGCAGTTGGAGCGGCATGCCGCCGCCGAGCGCGCGGGATGCCGGATCGTGCCGGGCTGTGGCGTCGCTCCCGGCCTGACGAACATCCTCGCCCGCCTCGGAGCGGACCGTCTCGACCGGGTCGACAGCATCCGCATCTACTCCTACATCACGCATCCGCTCTGGACATCGCCCGGCATCGTCGTCACCCGCTTCGACGCGAGCACCGGCACGTCGCTCGTCCTCGAGGACGGGACGCTCGTCGAACGTCCCTCGTTCGCCGACGTCGAGACGATCGCGTTCCCGGAGCCGTACGGCGACCAGGAGGTCCACCTGGTCCCCCACCCGGAGCCGGTGACCCTGCCTCGCGTCGTCGACGTCCGGAACGTCGTGTTCAAGGTCGGCTACCCGCCGGACGAGACGCGGCGGATCGAGGTCCTGCTCGAGCTCGGGTTCGACAGCGACGAGCCATTCGAGGTCGACGGAGTCAGCGTCTCGCCACGCGGGTTCGCCTCCGCCTTCGTCGGCCGGCGAGGGATCGGGTCCGGCGACCGCAGCGCGAACGTCAAACAGGTGCACGTCGAAGGCTGGCGGGACGGCCAGCGCGTCACGATCGTCTACGACTTCGCCATCGAGGAGACCGGGCGGTCCGCGTCGTCGACCATCACCGGCACCGTCGCTGCGATCGCCGCTGACGCCGTGTCGCGCGGAGGCCCGCCAGGCGTCCACCCGCCCGAGGGGGCGTTCGACCCACCAGCCTTCGTCGCCGAGCTGGCCCGGCGCCGACTGGTCATCGACGAGCACGAGCGCGTCGGCTGACCCGAGCGGCTCACGCACGTCCAGCGGCGGACCGCTCTGGCACGGCATCCTGCGGTGATGCGGTCGTTGGCCACGCTGCGTCGGGCGCTCGCGCATCCGCCGATGCGTCGACTCCAGCTCGCGTCCGCTGCGTGGTCGGCCGGCGAGGCGGCCTACCTGGTGGGCCTGTTCGTGTACACGTATGCCGCGACCGGCGCCGGCGGTGTCGCCCTCATCGCGGCGATCCGGACCCTGCCGTCGGTCGTGCTGGCACCGGCGATGGCTGCGCTCGCGTCGCAGGGCGCCGAGGACCGTGCGCTCCGGGCGACGCTGGTAGCCCGGATCGTCTCGGTGGCGCTGCTCGGGCTGCTCATGGCCACCGGCGGCAGCGCCATGATCGCCTTCGGTCTCGTCGCCGCCGACAGCGTCGCGGCCACGTTCCTCCGCCCGCTCCGGGGCACGCTGCTCCCGGCCGTCGCCCGGTCGCCGGATGAGCTCGTCGCGGGCAACGTCGCGCTGACGACCGGTGACAGCCTGGCGAACCTGGTGGGGCCGGGACTGGCGGCCGTGGCGCTGGCCCTTGCCGGCCCCGCGACGACCTTCGCCATCGGGCTGGCGCTGCTGGCGCTGGCGTTCACGGCGGCACTGGGGATCCGGCCAGATCGTCGGCCACGATGGCCCCATGGCAGGCGCCCGATGGCCCATCGCGATGAGCGCCTCGACGCCGTCCGATGGCTGGCCGGCCATCCTGTGCGCATGGTCGTTGCAGCGTTCACGGTCCAGCGTCTCGTCCGCGGTGCGATGACGGTCCTCGTCGTGGCGGCCGCGATCGACCTGCTCGGCATGGGCGATCCGGGCGTCGGGCTCCTGACGGCGGCGATGGGCATCGGCGGGCTCGTCGGCGGGGCCGTGTCGGTCTCGCTGGTCGGGCGACGTCGGCTGGCGCCGTGGTTCGGGCTGGGCATCGTCGTCTGGGGCCTCGGGATCGCCGCGGTCGGGGTCGTGCCGCTCGCGGGCGTCGCGCTGGTCGCGCTGGCGACCGGCGGCATCGGCAAGGTCGCCCTCGACGTGGCCGGGTACAGCCTCGTCCAGCGGAGCGTCCCGAACCGGATGCGCACCCGCATCCTCGGCCTGCAGGAGGGTCTCGTGACGGCGGCGTTGGCCGCCGGTGCGCTCCTCGCGTCGTGGCTCGTGGCGACGGTCGGCGTCGCGGGGGCCATGGTGCTCGCAGGCGCCGTGTCGGCGATCGCGGTCGTCATCCTGTGGCCGTGGCTCCGCCGGGTCGACGCTGCTGTGGTCGTCCCGGACGCCGACCTTCGACTGCTCCACGCGGATCCGCTGTTCGAGCCGCTGCCGATGGCGACGATCGAGGAGCTGGCCGGCGGGCTCGACCGGCGCTCGGTCCCTGCCGGGGCGGCGATCGTCCACCAGGGTCACCCCGGCGATCACTACTTCATCATCGAGGCCGGCCGGGTGAGCGTCGAGATCGACCGCCGTCGTGTCGGCGAGCTCGGACCGGGCGACCGGTTCGGCGAGATCGCGCTGCTCCGGAACGTGCCGCGGACGGCGACGATCACAGCGATGTCCGATGTGCGACTCGCGACGATCGAGCGCAGCCGGTTCCTCGATGCCGTGACCGGCAACCGGCTCAGCTCGGCGACCGCGGGGCAGATCGTCGCCGACCGCCTCGGGCCCAAGCCGGCCTAGCCGACCCTATCCCGCCCCGACCCGCCTCAGCACCTCGCCGGCCACGATCTCGCGGTGGATCTGGTTCGTGCCCTCGTAGATCTGGGCCCCCTTGGCGTCGCGCATCAGGCGCTCGATGCCGGTCTCCCGCGAGTACCCGCTGCCGCCGAACAGCTGGACCGCATCGGTCGTGACCCGCATCGCGGCATCGGACGCCGTCCACTTGGCGAGCGACGACGCCTCGGCCAGCGGCTCGCCGCGGTCCTTGGCCGCCGCCGCCTCGCGCGTCAGCGCCCGGGCCGCAGCCACGTCGCGCGCCATCTCGGCCAGCATGAACCGCAGGGCCTGCTGCTCCGACAGCGGCCCGCCGAACGCCTTGCGCTCCCCGAGGTATCGCGCCGCGGCCTCCAGCCCGGCCCGCGCCAGGCCGACACACGCCGCGGCGATCGAGATCCGGCCCTCGCCGAGTGCCGACAGCGCGATGCGGTAGCCGTCACCCTCCTCGCCCAGGCGATTGGCGGCCGGGACCTCGCAGCCGTCGAACACGAGCTCCGCCGCCGGACACGCCCGGATCCCCATCTTCCGTTCGTGCGCCCCGAAGCGGAACCCGGTCATCCCCTTCTCGACGAGGAACGCGGTGATCCCCTTCGACCCCGCGTCCGGGTCGACCGTCGCGAACACCAGGTAGCGGTCCGCCTCGGGCGCGTTGGAGATCCAGATCTTCGTCCCGGTGAGCCGGTACGCGTCCCCTCCCCCGACCCGCTCGGCGCGGGTGCGGATCGCGGACGCATCCGAACCGGCGTGCGGCTCGGTCAGGGCGAAGGCCCCGAGCGCCTCGCCCGACTGCATCGCCGGCAGCCACCGACCCCGCTGCTCGTCGGTGCCCCACGTCACGACCGGGTACTGCGACAGGATGTGGACCGACAACGACACGGCCATCGCCATGTCGGCCGCGCCCAGCTCCTCCATGACCAGCGCCCAGGCGAGGTACGAGAAGCCGGCACCACCGACCGACGCCGGGAACGGCGCCGCCGTCAGCCCCAGTGCGCCCATCGCCGTGAACAGCGCCCGGTCGTAGCGCTCCGCCTCGTCCCGTTCGATCGCGCCCGGGGCAACCTCGCGCTGGGCGAAGTCGCGCGCAGTCGCCTGGAGCAGCCGCTCCTCCTCGCCGAGCGCCGGCGGCGGCGCGACCGGGCCGGTCACGACCGGTCCCGCGGGTAGGTGTAGAAGCCGCGACCCGTCTTCTGGCCGAGGTGCCCGGCGTCGACCAGCTCGACGAGCACGCGCGGCGGCCGCAGGTGCTCGAGCCCCAGCCCGTCCTCCAGCACGCGCATGATCCCGAGGCAGACGTCGAGCCCGATGAAGTCGGCCAGCTCGAGCGGGCCCATCGGGTGGTTCAGCCCGATGCGGGCACCCGCATCGATGTCCTCGGCGGTCCCGATCCCCTGCTCGAACGCCCGCATCGCCTCGATGAGGAACGGCATCAGGATCCGGTTGACGATGAAGCCCGGCCGGTCGGCCGACTCGATGACCTGCTTGCCGAGCTCGGCCGACAGTCCGCGGATCGCCTCGACCGTCTCGTCCGTCGTGTCGCCCGAGCGGATCAGCTCGACGAGCGGCATGACCGGCACGGGGCTGAAGAAGTGCATCCCGACGAAGCGCCGGCGCCGGTCGTCGGACACCGCCTCGGCCAGCCGCTTGATGGCGATCGAGCTCGTGTTCGTGGCGAAGATCGCGCCGGGCGGCGCCAGCCCGTCGAGCGTCGCGCCAGAGGCCGGTCTTCACCCGGAGGTCCTCGAACACCGCCTCGATGACGAGGTCCGCCGAGGCGACCGACGCGAGGTCCGCCGACGGCACGATCCGCGCGAGCGTCGCCTCCCGCTCCTCGGCCATCAGACGGCCCTTGTCGACCGAACGCTGGAGATTGCCGGCGATCCGCTCCCTGCCCGCGGCCGCCATTGCGAGCTCGGGCTCGTACAGCGTCACGTCCTTGCCGATCGCCGCATGGACCTGCGCGATGCCGTGGCCCATCAGGCCGGCGCCGGCGACGAACACCCGCTCGATCGTCATCGATGGCTAGCGTAGCGCGCCGTCATGCCGGCTCAGGCTGCGGCACCAGCGCATGGCGGCGGACCGCGAGGACGACCGCACCGATCGCCGCGATCACCGCCGACACGAGGAAAGCGCCGCCGAACCCGATCGAGCCGGCCAGGAAGCCGAGGGCCGCCGGCGCGGCGCCGAACGACAGGTCGACGAATGCCGTGGTCGTCCCGACGACGCTACCGCGCTCCATCTCGTCGACGCGAGAGACTGCGACGGCGAGCAGCGACGGGAACAGGAACGCGATCCCGCTCGCGAACACGGCCGTGCCGAGATAGATGCCCGACCGGATCGCGAACGAACGCCAGGATCGCCATCCCGAGCGCCGACCCGAGCAGCGCGAACGTGGCGAGCGGCACGGCACCGATCTGGTCCGGCAGCCGGACGAAGACGATGCGCAGCGTGACGACGATCAGCGCGTACTCGGCGAGGACCGGTCCGGCGCCGCCCATGCCGATCTCGGCGAGGTGGAGCGGGATGAAGGCGAGGAAGCCGGCCATCCCCCAGGTGCCGGCAAGGAGGAGTGCCCCGGGGAAGAGACCGGCCGGATGGATCAATGGCGAGCGCTGCGGCTGTCCGTCCGGATCCTTCGGTCGCAAGGCGACCGGCGCTGTCTCGGGCACGAGCAGCGTGATGACCGTCGCCGCCGCCGCCATGACCGCCGCCGCGATCCAGACGGACGTGTAGTCCCGCGCAGCGAGGATGGTCTCGCCAAGGAACGGCCCGAAGGCGAGACCGAGGTAGACCGCCAGGGAACCGACGTTGATCGCCTCGCCTCGGCGTTCCGGCGGTGCGAGGTCGCTGATGGCAGCGACGGCCGACACGAAGAAGAACGCGTCCCCGACGCCGAACAGCGAGCGGGCGATGATGAACAACGGGAGTGATCGTCGCGACGAGATGGAGCGCCAGCGCGACGACGGTGATCGAGCCACCCAGGATGAGCAGTGGCCGCCGGCCGAAGCGATCGGACGCCCACCCGACCAACGGCCGCAGGAGGAGCGCCGCGACCGCGAAGACGCCGATCGCGATGCCGACACCGGTCGAGTCGGCTCCGAGCGGACCGTCCGCGATACCGCGATGCCACCGGCAGCACGATGTTCCCGGCCGTGAAGTAGCCGAATGCCGCGAGCCACAGCAGGAGGAAGGGCCGGCCGAATAGCCGCGGTCGGACTGGACGCGCCTCCTGCGTCACCGCTCCTCCCGGGCGATCGCCTCGAGCAGCCGGTCGGCCGCGGCATACGGATCGAGCCGGTGGTCCGCGACATCGTCGACGAGCGAATCCGCGCAGCGGCGCCATCGCCGGATCGCGCAGCCGATCCGCCAGCCGGTCGGCGAGGATCGCCGCGGACCTGGGCCAGCGCCCGCGCCCGGCGCGCCTCCGCGGTCAGGCCCTCGCGCCCCGCTCGTGCGGTGCCGGTCGAGGGCGGCCAGGAGCTCCGGCACGCCCTCGCCGGTCGACGCGGTCGTGACCAGGACCTCGGGGCGCTTCGGCGCCGGCCGGGACGGGTCGGCGATCGCGACCGACGGTCGGGACGAGCATCGCCCGCAGCTGGGCCGCGGTCCGCAGCGCACCGGGCTTGTCGCCCTTGTTGACGACGACGAGGTCGGCGACCTCGAGGAGCCCGGCCTTGATCGCCTGCACCTCGTCGCCCATCTCGGGCGCCTCCAGCACGACGGTCGTGTCGGCCGCCGCCGCGACCTCGACCTCGCTCTGGCCGGTGCCCGACGGTCTCGATCAGCACGAGGTCGAAGCCGGCGGCGTCGAGCACCGCGGCCGCGGTCGTCGTGGTCGAGGCGAGCCCGCCGGCGTGGCCGCGCGACGCCATCGACCGGATGAACACGTCGCGATCGCCGGCGTACGACTGCATCCGCACGCGGTCGCCGAGCAGCGCGCCACCGGTGATCGGCGACGACGGGTCGACCGCCACGACCGCGACGGCTCGACCGGCCTCCCGCACCTCGGCGATCGAGCGCCGACACGAGCGTCGACTTGCCCGACCCGGGCGGTCCCGTGATCCCGACGAGGTGCGCGCTGCCGGCCATCGGGTAGAGGCGCCGGAGCGCGGCCTCGGCCACGGGTGTGCGGTTCTCGACGGCCGTGAGGAGTCGGGCGAGCGCGAGCCGGTCGCCCGCGATGGCGGCGTCGGCCAGCTCGTCGGCGGCCGGCGACGGCGGGCACTCGGCCACCGTCAGTCGCGCGACGGCGCGTTCGCGCGCAGGTAGTCGGCGACCTGGGCGATCGTCGTGCCCGGACCGAAGACCGCGGCGACGCCGGCCTCCTTGAGGGCCGGCACGTCGTCGTCGGGGATGATGCCGCCGACCGTGACGAGGACCTCGGTCAGGCCCTGGTCGTGGAGGAGCTTCGTGATGCGCGGCACGAGCGTCATGTGCGCGCCCGACAGGATCGACAGGCCGACCACGTCGACGTCCTCCTGGAGCGCGGCCGTGGCGACCATCTCGGGCGTCTGGCGAAGGCCGGTGTAGACGACCTCGAAGCCCTCGTCGCGCAGGCCGCGGGCGAGCACCTTCGCGCCGCGGTCGTGGCCGTCCAGGCCGGGCTTGGCGATCAGCACCTTGATGGGTCGGTCCGGCATGGCCGGATTGTAGCCACGTCGACCGGCCCGGACGCCTGCGGGCCCGGACCGTCGGATGCGACCGGCGCAGTGATCGATCGCGTCAGGCGTTCGTCCGCGCGAACGCGCGGGAGGCGACGCACCAGCGAGATGCACCGCGAGCGTCCCCATGACGACCGAGCCGACGACGATCTGCGGGTCGTCCCACAGGCCGTTGAACAGGGCCCGCGCCGCGTCCACGGCGTGGGTCAGCGGGTTGAGCGTCGAGAGGGTCTGCAGCCAGTCCGGCGCGAGCGCCATCGGCAGCATGATCCCGGACAGCAGGAGCAGCGGCAGGGAGACGGCCTGCGCCATCGGCGCCAGCGCCTCCTCGCTCTTGAAGATGAGCCCGAGGGTGTACGAGAGCAGCGAGAAGGTCAGCCCGACCAGCGCGACGATGCCGAGCGTCAGGACGGCCCCGGCGGGATCGATCTCCAGGCCGAACGGGATGGCGACGAGGATCAGCAGCGTCGACTGGGCGAGCAGGATCGTCACGTCCCGGAGCGACCGACCGGCCAGCATCGCGAAGCGGCTCATCGGGGTCACCCGCATCCGCTCGACGACGCCGTAGCGGATCTCGGCGACCAGGCCGAAGCCCGCGAAGGCCGCGGCGAAGAACGCCGTCAGGATGAGCAGGCCCGGGACGAACCAGTTGAACGCACTGGTCGGAGGCGCCGGCGTGCCGAGGTCGCGCCCTCGAGGAGCGGCGCGAACAGGATCAGATAGAGGATGGGCTGGAACAGGCCCATCGCGACCCACACCGGCTGGCGCAGGGTCAGGATGAGCGAGCGGCGGTACATGAGCCAGGTGTCACGCAGGATCTTCATGGACGGATCTCCTTTCGATGTGTCGGTGTGGCTGTCGAGGCCGCCGTCAGGCGGCCGGCTCGTCGCGCAGCGATCGGCCGGTCTGGCGGAGGAACACGTCGTCGAGGCTGGGGCGGGCCAGGGTCAGCGACTGGGCGCGGAGCCCGGCGCCGTCGAGCACGCGGATGAGGCTCGGGACCGCGATGTCGCCCTGGTCGACGTACAGGCGGACGAGCTCGTCCTCGCCGCTCGCCTCGCGGACGAACGGCTGGGCGCGGACGGCCTCGAGGACGTGCTCCACGGCCCCGTCGACGCCGATCGTGATGACGTCGCCGGCGACCTCGCGCTTGAGCTCGTCGGCGGTGCCTTCGGCCACGATCCGGCCGTGGTCGATGATGGCCAGCCGGTCGGCCAGGGCGTCGGCCTCCTCGAGGTAGTGGGTCGTGAGGAACACCGTGGTCCCCGCCTCGCGCAGGCCGCGGATCTCGTCCCACATCCGCGCTCGCGCCTGGGGGTCGAGACCGGTCGTCGGCTCGTCGAGGAACAGGACCGCCGGTCGGTGGACGATGCCCAGGCCGACGTCGAGCCGGCGCTTCATGCCGCCCGAGTAGGTGGCGATCGCCCGGTCGGCGGCCGTCTCGAGATCGAGCGTCACCAGGACCTCGGCCGCGCGTCGCTCGGCGCTCGTCTTGTCCATGCCGTAGAGACGGCCCTGGATGACGAGCTCGCCGCGGCCGGTCTCGGCCGGGTCGGTCGAGCCGCCCTGCGGGACGTAGCCGATGCGCTCGCGGACCGCCTGCGGGCTCGCGACGCAGGTCGGCACCGGCGATCGTCGCCTCACCGGAGGTCGGCGTGAGCAGCGTGGCCAGCATCCGCAGGGTCGTGGTCTTGCCGGCCCCGTTGGGGCCGAGGAAGCCGAAGATCTCGCCGGCGCCGACCGCCAGGTCGACGCCGCGGACGGCCTCGACCTCGCGTCTTGCGCGGATCGTGAAGGTCCGGACCAGGTCGTGCGTCTGCGATCATCGGCTCGTCGGACGTCGGCGTGGTCATGTCGATCTCCTGTCGGCTATGCTGCCGTGGGCGACGTCACTTGCGCCGTTCAGCATCTTCGGGCAATATCTGCACCGTGCAGATAATCACCCAAGCGAGGAGATGTTGTCAACCATGGACCGCAGAATCGATCGATTCCGTCCTCCGCTCGCTGCGCCGCGTCAACCTCCAGGGGTCGCTCTTCGGCCACACGGTCGCCCTCCGGTTCGGCCTGTCCGAGTCCGACATCGAGGCGCTCGAGGTGCTCATCGACAGCGGCGCGGCGACCGCCGGCAAGCTGTCCGACCTGACGGGCCTGACGACCGGCGCGGTCACCCGCGTGATCGACCGCCTGGAGCAGTCCGGCTACGTCCGCCGCGTGCCCGACCCGACCGACCGGCGGCGGGTCATCGTCGAGGTCGTGCCCGAGCCGCATCGCTGCCGTCGAGGCGACGATGGCCCGCGTCGGCGACAAGAGCGCGTCCGAGATCGGCCAGTACTCCGAGGCCGAGCTCGCCGTCATCGACGACTTCCTGACGCGCATGGCCGACGATCAGGCGCGAGGAGGCGACCGCGCTTCGGGACAGCCCGGGAGCCCGGCGCGGACGGTGGCTCCGAGCACGCCGCACCGATCGGCGGCCTGGACCGGGCACGTCTCCTGTTCAAGTCGGGCGCCCACGAGCTCCTGCTCCGCGGCGCGACCGACATCGATGACCTGTACCGGGCGAAGTTCGAGGGCCCGGTCCCGCAGGTCCGGCTGCGCGACGGCATCGTCACGATCCAGTACCGGGCTGGAGCGGGCGATGGACCGGGGCCGTCTACACGGGCGACTGGCAGTGGGACCGGAACGAGCGTCGATGCGACGTCACGCTCAACGCCGCCATCCCATGGGATCGTCGAGGTCGTCGGCGGGGCGGGCAAGCTCCAGGGCAAGCTCGACCGCGGTGGACCTTCGCTCGTTCGCAGCTGACGGGCGGTGTCGATCAGCTGCGGCTGACCCTCGGTCAGCCGGCGGGCGACGTCCCGATCCGGCTGACGGCCGGGATCAACAACGTCCGGATCGAACGACCCGCCGGGGTCCAGGTCCGGCTGAAGCTCCGCGGCGGCGCCGGCCGCATCGACTTCGACGAGCAACGGCTCGGCGGCACGGGCGACACGATCCTGGAGACCACGGATGCCGAGCAAGGCGGCCGACAGGTACCTGGTCGACATCGAGGGCGGTGCGGGCAAGATCACGGTCACCGAGGTCGGCTGACGCGGCCCCTCGCCTGGCGTCAGGCCCGAGGCGCCTCGCGGGCGAGGTGGTCGAGGAACTCGGAGCGGGTCCGGTCACGTGTCCGGAACAGGCCGAGGACCGACGACGTGGTCATGATCGTGCCGGGCTTGCGCACGCCGCGCATCACCGCGCACAGGTGGGTGGCCTCGATGACCACGCCGACACCCTGGGGCGCGAGCCGGTCCTGAAGGAACTCCGCGACCTGCTGGGTCAGCCGCTCCTGCACCTGCAGCCGGCGTGCGTACATCTCGACGATGCGCGGGATCTTCGAGAGGCCGATGACCCGGCCGCGCGGGATGTAGGCGACCGCCGCCGACCCGAAGAACGGCAGCAGGTGGTGCTCGCACAGCGAGTAGAACGGGATGTCCTTGACGATGACCATCTCGCTGTAGTCGACGTCGAAGACGGCGTTGTGGATGAGCCGCTCCGGGTCCACGTGGTAGCCGGCGGTCAGCTCGGTGTACATCCGGTGGACTCGTTCCGGGGTGCCGACAAGGCCCTGCCGGTCCGGGTCCTCGCCGATCTCCTCGAGGATCCGGCGGACGGCCGCCTCGACCCGGCCGTTATCGGTCGACGCCTCACCGGCGCGGTCGTCGCCGCGCGCGCCGGTGATGTCGTCGATGGCGACGCTCGTCTCGCCGATCTCGGATTCGATCTCGTCGACCAGACGGCGGACGTTGGGCGGCAGGTCGGTCGATGGAGCCATGGTCGAGGGATGGTACGCCGAGCCGGGCGGGACCGCGAACCGGACCACCACGCACCCGGAGGATGGATCACATCGGCATGTCGGGCGTGCGTGGCGAGCGCTCGGTGGTACGCCGACGCCCCAGGTAGTCGTGCCAGAAGAGACGGGCGGCCACCGACCGCCACGGGCGCCACGCCTCGCCGATCCGCGCCAGCTCGTCGGGGCCCGGCCGGGCCGGCAGCGCGGTCGCCTCGCCGACCGCGGTGGCAAGGGCCATGTCCCCGACCGGCCACACGTCGGGACGCCCGAGGACCATCAGCAGGTAGATCGTCGACGACCAGCGCCCGATGCCCGGGATCGCCTCGAGGACCCGTTGCACCGCCTCGTCGTCGAGGGCGGCCAGGGCGTCGAGGTCGAGCGCGCCGTCGACGAGGGCGGTGGCGAGCGCGCGCCCGTAGCGGGCCTTCTGACGGCTGAACCCGATGGCCAGCAGCTGGGCGTCGGTGAGTCGCAGGAACCGCTCCGGCGTCAGCGGGTCGGTCGCGGCCACGAGTCGGTCGAACGCCGCCTGGGCCGAGGCGAGCGAGACCTGCTGTTCGAGCACGATGTGGACGAGCGTCCCGAACCCCGGCTGGCGGTCCCACAGGGGCGGGACGCCAAAGCGGTCGACGATCGCCGCGAGATCTGCGTCGCGGGCGGCCAGCTCGGCGACGGCGGTCTCCAGCGTCGCCTGGTCGAGCGCGGTCGTCAGGCGACCGTCCCTCGCTCGCCGAAGCCGCCCGATGGCAGCGGGTCGAACGGACGGCCCTCGGCGCCGCGGAGCCAGGCCCGCGCGTTCTCGCCCAGCGACGGCCGGTGGTAGCCGCCCTCCTGCAGGATCACCAGCCGCCGACCGAGCGCCGCCACCCGCCGGCCGACCTCGTGATACACGTCCGTCGACAGGGCGAAGTCGCCGATCGGGTCGAGGCCGTACGTGTCGAAGCCGAGCGAGACGACCACGATCGAGCCCGGGCCGGCGGCGATGGCCTCGACCGCCCGGTCGGTCGCGTCGAGGTACTCGGCGTTCGTGGCGCCCGCCCGCAGCGGGATGTTCAGGTTCTCGCCGGCGCCATCGCCCTCGCCGGTCTCGTCGGCGCGTCCGAGGAAGTACGGGTAGGCGCGCTCGGGGTCGGCGTGGATCGACACGTAGCGCACGTCGCCACGGCACCAGAAGATCTGCTGGGTGCCGTTGCCGTGGTGGTAGTCGACGTCGAGGATGGCGACGCGCTCGCCGGTCTGCGCCGTGATCGCCTCGGCGACGATCGCGGCGTTGTTGAAGAAGCAGTAGCCGCCGTACATCGAACGCGCGGCGTGGTGCCCGGGCGGCCGGCACAGGCCGTACGCGGTGGTCTCCCCGCCGAGCACGAGGTCCATGGCCGTCAGCCCGACGTCGACCGCGGCCAGCGCCGCGTCGTACGTGCCGGCGACCAGCGGCGCGGCCGAGTCGAGACCCCAGAAGCCTGCCCGGCCGCCGACGTGACCGGGCTCGCGGACGAGACGACCGACGGCATCGGGCGACATGCCTTCGAACATCGCGACGTTCGGGTACGTGTCGGCCGACAGGAACGCCCGTGGGATGGCCTGGGCACGAACCTCCGACCACGCCGTCTCGAGGAACCGGACGAGCGCCTCGTCATGGACCGCCGTGATGGGGGCCGCGCCGTGCTCGGTCGGGTCGCGGAACTCGAACCCGCCGTCGGCCTCGAGGGCGGACCGGATCCGTTCCGCCCGCTCGGCGACCTCGTTCGCCGGGATCGGCAGGCCCATGAACGTCTCGGTATCGATGTCGTGGGCGAGGTGGCGCGGGCTGTAGACGACCTGCATCGTGTGGTCCCCTGCGTGCGGCGGTCAGGCGGTCGGACGCTGCCGTGTCGAGGCGAGGATGGCCTCGGCCACCTCCGACGGACGGTAGCGCATCAGGTTGTGGCCGACGCCCTCGTACACGGTGGTGGTGATCGGCGCGCGCCCCGCGCGCTCGCGTTTCGCCGAGACCTCGGCGAGCACCTGTGCCCGCGCGCCGGCGTCGTCGGTGGCGGCCTGTAGGGCACGCACCGGGCAGGGCACCTCGGCAAGGGCCGCCGCGGGCTCGTAGCCGAACATCGCCCGGACGCTCGCCTCGGTGGCGTGCGGCCGGGCGGACGGGACCACGCGGCCCGCGTGGGTCTCGACCACGGACGATCGCGCGGCCCGGTCCTGGTCGGCGTCCCACGACGACGGGTCGAACGCCCGGCGGTCGGCCAGGTAGGCGCCGCAGCGAGCGCATGACCTCGGGCGGCTCGTCGAGACCGCGGAGGAACTCGTCCACGTCGATGCCGGTCGCCGCTTCGAGATCCTCCCAACCCCCGTCGACGAGGACGAGGCCCGCACATCGCTCCCCGAGCGTCGCCGCCGCCCGGGCGGCCACGATCGCCCCGAACCCGTGCCCGGCGAGGACGACGTGGTCGCCCGGCGCCGCGAGGAGGCCGGCGCCCTCGGCCACGGCGACCACGTCCCCGGCCTGCACGTCGAGGTCGTACGCGCCGTCGTCGGTGGGGGCGTCGGAGAGGCCGTGGCCGCGCAGGTCCATGGCGACGACGTGGCACCGACCGTGCGGACCGCCGATGCGCCTGGCGACCGGTGCCCACGCCCACGCCGTCGCACCCAGACCGGGAACGGCGACGACGCCGGGCGTCGTGCCCGGGTCGATGTCGGCTGGGCCGCCCCAGTCGAGGAAATGGATCCGGTCGCCGCCCTCGGCGGTGACGATGTAGCCGGCCGGCTCGAGGGTCGTGTCCGGCTCAGGGACGTCGGCCGGCGGCAGCTCCATCGGGCCTAGGATACGGGCGCCATGCCCAAGCGCCGACGCGGCTCCCGCACCGCGCCATCCCGCCGCGGGGCCGCGCCCGCCCGACATCGGCGGTTCGAGGACCTCGTGGCGGGGGCGCTGGCGGCCATCCCGATGCCGTTCGCCGCGGCGCTCGAGGAGGTCGCGATCGTCATCGACGACGAGCCGACCGCGCAGCAGCGCCGCGAGAACCAGCTCGAGGCCGACGACACGCTGTACGGGCTCTACGAGGGCGTCGCCCGGACGGAGTGGGGGTCGGACTGGGTCAGCGAGCCCAACCGGATCACGCTCTTCCGGCTGCCGCTGGAGGCCGATTTCGCCGACCCGGACGACCTCGCCGACGAAGTCCGGATCACGGTCATCCACGAACTCGCCCACCACCTGGGCATCGATGACGACCGGTTGCACGACCTGGGCGTGGACTAGGCTCGGCGCTCCAGCGTCCCGGCCTGGGCGAGCAGCTCCCCGAGGCGGTCGACCTCCACGTTGCCGCCCGACAGGACGACCGCGACACGCTCGCCGTCCTCGAGTGGCACGCGGCCGGCCAGCACCGCGGCCAGGGCGGCGGCCCCGGCTGGCTCAAGGACCTGCTTGAGGCGCTCGAGCGCGAAGCGCAGCCCGGCGAGGATGGTCGGGTCGTCGAGCAGGACGATCCCGTCGAGGAGCCGCCGGGCGATGGCCATCGTCCAGCGCCCGGCGAACGGAGCGCCCAGCCCGTCCGCCACCGAACGTGGCTGGATCGTGACGATCGCATCGCGTTCGAGGGCGAGCGACATCGCGTTGGAAGCCTCCGGCTCCACGCCGACGACGCGCGCCGACGGCCGGCGCGCCTTGACGGCGGTCGCGACGCCGCTGATCAGCCCGCCGCCGCCGACGCCGACGACGACGACGTCGACGTCGGGCACGTCGTCGACCAGCTCGAGGCCGACCGTGCCGTTGCCGGCGATGACGTTCGGGTCGTCGAACGGGTGGACGAACGTGAGCCCCTCCACGTCGCGGATGCGCTCCATCTCGGCGAACGTGTCGCCGACGTGCGTGCCATGCAGGATGACCCGGGCGCCGTAGCCGAGGCACGCCTCGACCTTCGAACGGACCGCGCCCTCCGGCATGACGACGGTGACCGGCACCCCGGCCGAGGCACCGGCCCACGCGTAGGCCTGGCCCGCGTTGCCGGCCGACAGCGTGATGGCGCCGCGTGCACGAGCGTCGTCCGACAGCGTGGCGATCCGGTTGGTCATGCCGCGGGCCTTGAACGAGCCGGTCTTCTGCATGTGCTCGGCCTTGAGATAGAGCCGGTCCCCGGCCAGGCGGACCCCCGTGGCGCTCCGGACCCAGTCGGCGGCGGTCCACGAGCTCAGCATCGGCGTCCGGTGGACGAACCCGTCGAGGCGTCCCGCAGCGTCCTCGATCGCCGAGTACGGCACCTCGAGGGCAGCGTCGGGCGCGGACGTCGGGGTTTCGGACATGCGGCCGAGTATCGCACGGGCTAGGCTCCGCCCATGACCATCCGGTATCGGCGGGCGACGCCGGCCGACACGCGGACCTGTTTCGACATCTTCGAGACCACGGTGGACGACCTCAGCCGTCGGGTGGGTGCCGCGGCCAACGCCACGGCCGGGGATCCCGCGGCGTTCGCGACGCGGGCACCGATGTTCGACCACCTCGCGGCGACGGCCGATCACTGGTACATCGCCGAGGACGAGGAGACCGGTCGCGCCGTCGGCTATGCGCGGTCGATCCTGCGCGACGGCGTCCGCGAGCTCACCGAGTTCTTCGTCCTGCCGGAGGCCCAGTCCGGGGGGATCGGACGGCACCTGCTCGAACTCGCCTTCCCCACCGCCGGGGCGCGGCATCGTGCGATCGTCGCCACGATCGACCCGCGGGCCATCGCCCGCTACCTACGCGCGGGTCTCGACGCGCGTGTCCCGATGCTCGGCCTGGACGGCGTGCCTCGCGCGCTGCCGCTGCCGACCGATCTCGAACGCCAGCGGATCGAGCCGTCGGAGCCGCCACTGGACGCCCTCGCGGAGATCGACCGGCGCACGCTCGGGTTCCGGCGCGATGACGAGCACCGCTGGCTCTCGACGCAGCGGTCGGGCTGGCTGTACCTGCGCAACGGCATCCCCGCCGGCTACGGCTACCACCCGTCCCGACCCGCCTGGGGCGGGCCATACGCGGCGCTGTACGAGACCGACCTGCCGGCCATCCTCGCGGAGGGTGAGGCCGCCGCCGCCATGTACGGTCACGAGACCGTGACCTTCGACGTCCCCATGACCGCCCGTCCCGCGCTCGATCACCTGCTGTCGCGCGGCTTCCGCGTCGACCCGTTCGTGATGCTCTTCTTCACAGACGGTCCGGTGGACGGTCTCGACCGCTACGTCCTGACCTCGCCACCGTTCTTCGCGTAGCTGGCCGTTCATACGGCCGACTGGCTCGACACCCGGTACTCGTCGCGGTGCTCGCGGCGATCCTTTGCGGCTGTCGCGTCGAAGGTCTGGAGCGTCTCTTCGACGGTCCGGCCGTTCTCCTCGGCGGCACGCTTGATGTCGTCGTAGGTGATGTTGCCCTCGCCCATCTCTTTGTGGGCATCCATGCAGCCACAGGTCATGCACATGATCGAGACCTCGATGCGGGCGTCCGCTGAGGCACAAGCGTGCGCAAGGACGCCTTGCAGGTGCGCGGTACGCGGGCCCCCGCGGCTGACAACCGCTCGCGTCCCGCGGCTAATTGCGTACTTGCGCAAGCACTGATAGACTCGAGGTCGTGTTGGACTACCTGCCGGTATCCGAGGACATCGACCGCGAGCGGTACGCCGCAGTCGGACGAGCCCTCGCCGATCCCAAGCGCCTGTGCGTCCTCGAGTCGCTCGCCATCGGCGAGCTCTCGGTCAGCGACCTCAGCGTTCGGGTGGGTTGTCAGGTGCCCAACATGAGCCAGCACCTCGCCGTGCTCCGCCGAGCGGGGCTCGTGACCAGCCGACGCGAGGGCAATGCCATCCTCTATCGCCTCGCGGACCCGCGCGTCCTCGAGGCCTATCGACTCATCCAGGACATCGCCCGCTAGGGCCCGGAAAGGACACGCAACCGATGGTGGAGATCAAGCACGCGACAGACGCCACGTTCGAGGAGCTCGTGCTCAAGTCGGAGCGGCCGGTCGTCGTCGACTTCTGGGCCGCGTGGTGCGGCCCGTGCAAGATGGTCGCCCCCGAGATGGAGAAGCTCGCCGAGAAGTACGAGGGCGCCGTCGACGTGGTCAAGGTCGACGTCGACGCCAACCCGCGCCTCTCGCAGGCGTTCAACATCATGAGCATCCCGACGATCGCCTTCTTCAAGCCCGGCGCGCAGCCGCAGGGCGTGGTCGGCTTCCGCCCGCTCGAGCAGCTCGAGGTCCAGTTCAACCTGACCGAGTTTGCCGTCGCCGCGACCGAATAGCCCCGGCTCGTCCCCGCGTCCCCACGACCCCGGCACACGACCGGGGTCGTTCGATTCAGGGACGCGTCCCTAGGCGCCCGGGCCCGTCAGGCGGCGATGGCCGGACAGGAACCACGCGTTGGCCCGGTCCGCGACATGGCCGTCCACGACCGCTGGCCGCAACTCGACCCAGCCTGGACCGCGTGGCGAGCGGCGCACGTCTGGCGTGCGCGCGGCTGCGCCCGCCACGATCGGGTCGAGCAGGAACGACGCGGCGCCTCCATCGGCCGACAGGAGCGCGAACGTGGTGCCGCCCACCGACCAGGCCACGGACCCGTCCGCCTCGGTCGTGACCGACGCGTCCGGTGTCGCGCCGGCCGCCGCGTCGAGCACCTCGCGCAGCGTCACGAACCGGCCGTCGACAGGATCGCCCGCAGGTCGTCCGCGTGCTCCTCGTAGTGCGCGATCGTCTCGTCGTGGAACGACTTGAGGTGGGTCGCGTGCTTGAGCCAGCGTGCCTCCGGCACGACCGTGAGGTAGCCGCGCAGCTCGCCGGGCTGGGTCCGGAACCGCTCCCGCAGCTCCCCGATCGGGACCGCTGCCCAGGTCCTTGTGATCTCGTCGTTGACGACCTCCCCGCCGCGGGCCGCCCAGTCGGCGTCGACGCGGGCGATGGTCGGGCTCGTCTCGTTGACCGCCAGCTCCTTGGCAGCGTCCAGGGACACGGCCTGCCACGCCAGCATGTGGGCCATCAGGTCGCGGCCGGACCAGCCGTGAGCAGCATCGATCTCGACGGCCAGCTGCTCGTCGGTCAGGTCGGCCAGCGCCTCGAACGGCGCCCATCCATCCCGTTCCTCCTCGAGGAACTCCATCGCATCGAGGTACATCGCGCCGATGGTACGAGACACCGGCCGGACGAGCGACCCGTATCCTCGGTCCATGCCGCCAGGCGTCGCCCCGCCGCCGGCCGGCCCCGGGCCGGCGATCGAGCTCCCGCTGTGCCGCGACAAGGGTGTCCACCACGTCGGTGTCGTGTTCGTGCACGGCATCGGATCGCAGCAGCAGGGCGAGATCCTGCGCGACTGGGGTGGCGCCATCGCGCGCGTGCTCATCGATTTCCGGGTGGCGGCGGGTACGGACGGCGACCCTGTCCTCGCGACCCAGCTTGACCCGACCGCGCCGGGACGGATCTTCGTCGAGCTGCAGCTGCCCGAGAGCGAGGACGCCGGCGGCAACGTCCTGCCTGAGGAACACTGGCTCCTCACCGAGGCGTGGTGGGCGCACGAGATCACGCCGCCGACGTTCGGCCAGATGGCGCAGTGGCTCGGGCCGGACGGTGCCGTTCCGCGAATCGTGAAGACGATCATCCCGCGCACGGCCGGCCAGTCCGACCCACGCTCACTGCCGAACTCGCCCGAACCGGATGGCGTCGCGCTGCCCGACGCGCCGCAGCGTGCGGCCGGCGACCGCCGGTCACCTGGCATCGGCGATCAAGCGAAGCGTGCGATGACCGGCCTGCGCGCCGATCCGGTGGCGCACACCCGCAGCTGGCTCGTCCAGGCCGGGGCATGGGCCTACCTGCAGGCATTCTCGGCACTGCTCCTGTTGCTCTATGGGGCGCTCCGGTCGATCGAGTCCCTGTTGCCGATCGGCCCGCTCGCCAACGGCGCGCTGACGCGTCCGATCGACCGGTTCGTGCTCGAGTGGTTCGGCGACGTCTTCGTGCTGCTCGGAGTCCCCGCCCAGGCGGCCAGCGTCCGCGGCCGCCTCTCGCGCGCGATCGGGGACATGAAGGACGCCGGGGCCAAGGAGATCGTGGTCATCGCCCACTCCGGCGGGGCGATCGTGTCATGGACGACCCTGGCCGACGACGCGGCCGCCGAGCTCACCGTCCACCAGCTGGTCACCATCGGCGAGGGTCTCAACCTCGGGTGGAACATCACCTCGGGCGATGGCACGGCCGTCGATGCGTCGGACCTGCTGGAACGCGCGCGCCAGCGCTTTAGGCTGCTCTACCGGCCGTTGCTCGCGGAGCGCGAGGACATGACGTGGGTGGACTACTGGGGCTCGCGCGACCCGGCGCCGAGTGGGTCGCTGGATCCGCCCGACCCGGATCTGGAGCCGCCGGCCGCCCGGTTCACCAGCATGCCGATCTGGAACCTCCTGTCCTTCCGCGAGGACCACGGCACGTACTGGGACAACGACGAGGAGTTCGTCATCCCGCTGCTGCGACGGCTCGAGAGCACAGGGCGCCACGGCGCGTCGTATTTCGGCACGGACGAACAGCATGACAGGCGCTCGAACCGGCGGCGGCGACGGGTCTCGGTCCTCTCGGTCTGGCGCCAGCTCTGCCTCATGGCGCCGATGGCAGCGATCCTCACCTCGTTCGTCGCCGGCAAGGATCTCATCCCACGCATCGGCGACGCGATCGCCGCCGCATGGGCGATCGTGCCGGGCAGTCAGCTGGTGAGCGCGCCGCTCGATGCCCTGCGTAGCCTCCGTCTCGACACGATCCCTCCCGTGGCCACGCTCGCGGAAGTAGGCGTCTGGGTGGTCGCCGCGCTCATCGCGGTCGCCGCCGGCTTCGCCCTGATCTCACCACCCGAGCGAGCCGAACCGTGGACCACGACCAGCTCGCGGGCCGGCTCGGTCATCGGCTGGCTCGTCCGACTGGGGCCGCTGCTCGTCGCCGCCCCCCTGGTGATCCTGATCCTCACGGCAGCCGCCAACTTCGCAGGGAAAGCGACGCCGACCGGGCTGGCGGCATTCAGCGATGCACTGCTATGGATCGTCGCAGGGGTCGTGGTCGTCGCGGTCGCCTATGTCGCGAGCCGCCGGTCGCTGGGGGTCCGGATCGCGGCGACTGTCATCGTCCTGGCCCTCGGCTCGCTGCTCGTGCTGGCGCCGATGACCGCAGTCCTGATCTTCCCAGAGGTCGGTCGGATGGTGCTTGGCAGCATCGCGATCGTCATCGGGTTCGGGCTCCTCGCGCGGCTCGGTCGCTGGCGCTGGACGGCCTGGGATGTGCGCGAGCGACTGGCAGGGCATTCGCGCACGCCGAGATACCAGTCGATCACACCCGTCGCGGTGCAATGCGTTGTCCTGCTCTCGAGCGTCGCAGCGTGGTTCGTCGCGGTCAGCTTCGAACTGGGGCTCGCGGCATGGCTCGGCCTGGGGCTCGCGGTGTTCGCGGTCCTGGCCGGCATCGCGATCGACGTCAACGGCCCGAACCCCGAGGAAGCGAAGACTGTTGTGCGGACCTCATTCGACACTTACGCCGATCAGGTCCGCAAGTAGCGGCGCGGGCGCCGGGCTCATCGTCTGGGCCCGGCGTCCGTTCCGGTAGGGATCAGCGGGTCGACACCTCGATGATCGGGTACATCTGGCGGTAGCGGGCTTCCCACTCCTGGCCGTACTTCTGCCACTTGGCGTGCTCGGCTGCCTCGGCGTCGGCCCGGGCGTCGACGACGGCCGGGACGGCGATGGCGAGCGCGCCGCCGACGATGCCGCCGAGGACGGATGCGGCGAGCGCGAGGCCCACCAGCGGGGTGGTGATGGTCTGGCGTTGCTGGGCGAGTGATGTCATGTGGTCGTGCTCCTGGATCGTTGTTCGGTCTGCGGCAGGTCGGTCGACCCGCCTGCACCGATCCTCGACCCGGGCGACCCCAAGCGAAATCACGGAAATCCCTACAACTTCGGGACGACCACGTCGCGCAGGCGCGGGTCGGCGCCCTCGACCGCCAGTCTCGCCAGCTCGGTCCGGCTGTGGATACCGAGCGCCCGGAAGAGACGCGTGAGGTGGGCCTCGACCGTATGGACGCTCATGAACAGTGCGTCGGCGATCTCCCGATTGGTGCGGCCCGCGGCGACGAGCTCGACCACCCGTCGTTCCGTCCCGGTCAGCGGCGCGCCGGCCGGCCGCTTCTGGGCGACCCGTGCGAGCTCGGCGCGGGCACGTTCGGTCCACAGCCGCGCCCCGATCCCGCTGAAGATCGAGGCCGCGCCATCGAATGCATCGCGCGCCCGGGCCTTCTGCCGTGCCCGTCGCCGGACCTCCCCCGCCGTCAACAGCGCGCGGCCATGGACCGACGGCACGCCGGCCCCGTCGGCCAGGACGATGCTGCGGTCCGAGACGGCGCCAGCCCCATCGATGTCGCCTTCCGCGGCCAGCAGCAGCGCCTCGGCGCGAGACGTCTCGGCATCGATCCAGCGGATGCCCGGCCGGCGCAGCCGGTCGACGTACGCCTCGAACAGGGCGCGCGCTTCGCCGACTCGGCCCATGGCGACGCGGGCCTCGACGCCAAGGACGACCAACGAACAGATCAACCCGGGTGCGAGCGGATCGTCCGCCGCCGTCGCGATGAGCGGGCTGAGCCGTTGGTCGGCCGCAGCCGCGTCGCCGAGCGCCAGCTCGAGCTCTGCGCTGTTCAGCGTCGTCGCCCAGCGTTCGCGGGCCAGCGCCGGGTTCGATTCGATCCGTGCACGAAGGCTGTCCTCGATCTCCCGGGCGCCATCGACGTCGCCGCGAAGGACACGGATCGTGTGGGACAGGACCTGTGCGACGCCCAGCCACGCCCCCTCTCCGGTCTGCAGGACGCCAGTCGCCGCCGCCTCGAGCGTCTCCTCCGCGAGGCCGAGAGCACCCGTTCGGATCTGGATGCCTGCCCGGGCCAGCAACAGACGTGGAAGGCCATGCCAGTCGCCGGTGTCCCGCGCCCGCTCGATGCGTCGCTCGACCCGTTCGAGTGCACCGTCGAAGTCACCGGCGTCGCGCAACATGCGCGCGAACTGGACGTCGGGATGCTCGACGCCAGGGACGTCGTCCGCCACCGCAGCCAGGCGGTCGGCGCGCTCCATCAGCTCGCGCCAGTCACCGTCGAGGACGCTCCGCCACGAGGCGGCGTGTCCGAGTGTCTGGAACAGCACCGTCGGGTCGCCGAGCTCCTCGGCGAGTCGGAGCGCCGTGGCGGCGTGCTCGGCTCCCTCCCGCCACTCGCGCCACGTCACGAATCCGAGCCCGGCCAGACCCAGTTCGATCGGGATCCGGCGTCCAGGGTCATCGTCGACGATCGATGCCGCGTCGTGATAGAGGACCCGCGCCTCGTCCCACTCCGCCTGCACCAGGTGCAGGTGGGCCATGCGCGTAAGTGCCTCGGCCCGCTCCACTGGCCCGACGGCGTCCGCGGTCAACCGCTGGAGCAGGGTCCGGACGCGCGAGACGTCTCCAGCGACGAGATACTCCTGCGCGGCGAGCGACATCCGACGGCGTCCGTTGGATCGCTGGCGCTCGGGTGTCAGGTCCGCCGCGCGCTCCGCGAGGCGCGCGGCGGCCTCGGGCGCTCCACGTCGGCTCACGGTCAGAGCCGCATCCTCGAGGACCACGGCGACGACCTCCTCGCGTCGCTCGGCCGCAAGCGCCAGGTGCATGGCGCGCTCCTCGGGCTCGGTGGCGACCTCGGCGAGGCGCGTGTGGACCGCCCGACGACGGTCGGCCGACGTCCGCCCATAGGCCGCGGCAGCGAGGAGCGGATGGACGAACCGGACCGCCTCGCCGTCGGTGAGGAGCACCCCTGCGACGACTGCCTCGGCCAGTCCGGCGCGGGTCGCGTCCGGGCCGATCGCCGCAGCGATCGAGCCGGTCGACGGCTGGGCCGATGCGGCCGAATACAGGGCCACCGTCTCACCATCCGCCCCCAGCCCGTCGAGGCGCTGGCCGACGAGCCCATCGAGGCTCGTCGGCACCACGAGCACATCCTGGCCGTCCGTCGCCCCGCCGGCGGCGATCGCCCGCCCGAGCTCGATCGCGTAAAACGGGTTTCCGCCGGAGACGCGGTGGAGCCGGACCAGCGTCGGTCGGGCCAGGTCGAGCCCGAGCCTCGACCGCAGCAGGCGATCGACCTCGTCGACCGTCAGACCGGGCACCTCGAGCCGCGACACGCGGTCCGCGGGCACGTCGCGGAGTGCCGCGACCGGGCCGTCGTCGGCGACCCGCTGACCGGCGATGACGCCGACGGCCTCCGTGTCCAGCCGTCGGAGCACGAATGCGAGGACCCGCGCCGTCGGCTCGTCGAGCCATTGCGTATCGTCGATGGCGATAAGCAGCGGTCGACGAGCGGCGGCCTTTCGGACTACGTGCCCCGCGGCGACCGACACAGCCAGCGGTTGCGGCGGGGTGGTCGCCGGGACGCGCAGGAGCGCAGCCTCGAGCGCCACCCGTTGTGGCTCCGGCAGCTCGGCCAGGCCGCCCCGATCGGTCAGCTCGCCGAGGAGGTCGTTGAGGGCCGCGAATGCCAGTCCTGTCTCGACCTCGGTGGGACGGGCCAGGACCACGCGGTACCCGAGCTCGCGGGCGGAGGCGACGGCGTGCTCCCACAGCGTCGACTTGCCGATGCCCGCCGGACCGGACATCAGCATGGCCCGGAAGCCGCCGGGGATCGATCCGAGGAAGTCCGAGATCTCGGCGAGCTCGCGCTCGCGCCCGACGACCGACGACGTCGGTCAGTCCTCCCAGCTACCGGTGCCGACCCGGCGCTCCGCGCCGTGGAGCACACGCTCCGCCGTCGAGACCGAGGTGTCGGAGCCAGGGGTCGGCGCTTCGCCCATGGCCATCCGAGCGACCGCATCGACCTCGGCAGCGAGCTTCGGCCCGTACACGCGCCGCAGCCCGATGACGCGCGCGATGGTGCCCATCGGCCCGGAGATCTCGAACGCGTGGCGGATCCGCGAGCCACCGGTCGGCGTCGGCTCGACCTCGTAGACGTTGACGATCGTCATGCCCGGTGGCCGCACGATCAGCTCGAGGGCTCGATCGGGCTCCAGACGGCGCACGAGGCACGGGTACACCTTGCCGTAGTTCGCGCGGACGTCGACCGTGGCGCCCTCCGCGAGTGGTCCGTCCGCACGAGCCCACGTCGCGTTGTGGCCCCACGCGCTCCAGGTCGACGGCTCGGCATAGAGCGCGAAGACCGCCGCCGGAGTGACGGGGGCCTCGCGTACCGCCTCGATCTTCCATCCCATCGCGCCACCTCTCACGCTGACCGGGGCATCCTTCGCATCGCATGATGACGGAACAGACGACCCGACCTCGCGTCGCCGATCAGCCGGGAGCGTCCGGCACGTCCTCGATCACGACGGCGCGCAGCCGCTCCGCGGCATCCTCGGGGAGCAGGTCGCGCTGCGGCTCGGCCAGCAGCTCGTAGCCGACCATGAACTTGCGCACGGTCGCCGAGCGGAGCAGCGGCGGGTAGACGTGGGCATGGAGCTGCCATGCGTCGATGGCCGCATCCGCCTCGAACGGTGCGCCATGCCAGCCCATCGAGTACGGGAACGGCACGTCGAACAGCCCGTCGTAGCGGCGCAACAGCCGCCCCAGGAACGCTGCGAGGTCGTCCCGTCGTCGGTCGTCGAGGTCGGGCAGCCTGGCTGCCGGCGCCCGCGGGAGCACCAGCGTCTCGAACGGCCAGACGGCCCAGAAGGGCACGATCGCGATCCAATGCTCCGACGACTCGACGACGCGCGGGCCCTCGGCCTCGAGGTCGGCGACGTCGATGAGCAGCGGTTGGTCGTGGTCCTCGCGGTAGGCCCGCTGGGTGGCGTCCTCGCGGGCCGGCTTTGCGGGCAGCGCGGCGCCCGCCCACACCTGGCCATGCGGATGTGGGTTGGACGCCCCCATCGCCGCCCCGCGGTTCTCGAACACCTGGACCCACCGCCAGCTGCCGCCGAGCGTCGCGGTCTCCTCCGCCCAGACGTCGATGACGCGGCGCACGTCGGCGGCGTCCATCGCGCCGAGATGGAGGTCGTGGCGCGGCGAGAAGCACACGACGCGACTCGTGCCGCGCTCCCCCTCCGCCCGCAGCAGGCCCCCGCCCTCGCTCCAGGTGGCGTCGGAGGTCGTCGGCCGAAGGGCCGCGAAGTCGTTCGTGAACACGAACGTGTGCTCGTAGGCGGGGTTGCGCTCCCCGTTCGCACGGGTGTTGCCCGGGCACAGGTAGCAGGCCGGGTCGTACGAAGACCGAGCATCGTCGCTCAGGGACTCGGCGCCCCCCTGCCATGGCCGATCGGTCCGGCCGGGCGACACCAGCACCCACTCGCCGCGAAGCGGGTCCCAGCGTCGGTGCGGGTCGCCGAAAAGGATGTCGAGGGCGCTGTCAGGCATCGAGGGTCCGCGCCCCTTCCGACGGGCTGACCTCGAAGACCTGCGGCGTCAGACCGGTCCGCGGCGGATAGCGCTCGGCGACGGCCGCCGCCAGCACGCCGACCGCCTCGCGTCGCACGAGCGTCACGGTGCAGCCGCCGAAGCCGGCGCCGGTGAGCCGCGAGCCCAGGACGCCAGGGATGGCCTCGGCGATCTCGACGAGCGCGTCCAGCTCGGGGCTGCTCACCTCGTACAGGTCGCGCAACGAGGCGTGGCTCGCGCTGAGGAGCCGGCCCGCTCGCTCGACGTCGCCCGACTCGAGGGCAGCCGCGGCATCCAGGACGCGCTCGTTCTCCTCGACGACATGGCGTGCGCGGCGCGCGAGGAGTGGGCCGAGGTCACCCTCGGCCTCCCCGAGCATCGCGGGGGTGACGTCACGAAGGCTCCGAACTTCCGGATGTCGGCCGGCGAGGATCGCGACGGCTGCATCGCACTGCTCCCGCCGTTCGTTGTACGCGGAATGATCGAGCCGCCGTCGCGAACCCGAGTGGATGACGACGACTGCGGTCTCGTCGAGCGGCAGCGGCAGGTATCGGAAGTCGAGTGATCGACAGTCCAACAACATCGCCGCCCCGTCACCACCGAGGGCCGTCGCGAACTGGTCCATCAGCCCGCACCGCACGCCGACGTGGTCATTCTCGCCTCGCTGGGCGATGCGGGCCAGCGTGAGCCGGTCGGTGGGCGGCTCATCGCCGCCCGACAGCGCGAGCGCGGAGGCGAGCTCGAGGGCGGCCGAGCTCGACAGGCCGGCATCCCTCGGCAGGTCGGAGGCGAGCAGGCCCCGGAAGCCGCAGACCGGCAGGCCCGCGTCGGCCATGGCCCACGCGGTCCCGGCGACGTAGTCGACCCAGTGGCCCCGGCGCGGCCCGATGGCATCGAGGTCGAAGGTCGCGGTCTCGCCGTCCTCGGCGAGGGTGACCGTCACCCGGCGATCGTCGGTCGGGAGCAGCGCGATCGTGATCGCCCGGTCGATCGCGATCGGGAGCACGTAGCCCTCGTTGTAGTCGGTGTGCTCCCCGATGAGATTGACGCGACCGGGGGCGCGCACCACCCGGATCCCCGCGCGGTCGGCCGCCGCCCGTGGCTCGATCTCGGCAAGCCGGTCGGCGAGCGCGGCCGTGCCCGTCGGATCCAACGAGGACGTGGGGATCGTCATCCGCCCGATGGTATGCGCGTCACGGGCGGGTTTGCGGGTGAGGCGTAGCCTGCACGCGTGGGCGAGGAGTTCGTCGGACGGGAGGACGAGCTGGCGGCGATCGAGGCCGTGCTCGCCGAGACCCGACGCGACCGCCGGGTCGCAGCCCTGCTCCTCGTCGGCGAGCCCGGGATCGGGAAGTCGCGACTGCTCGACGAGGCGGAGCGACGATCCGCGGCCGGGCGCGTCCTCCGGTTCGCCGGCTACGAACCCGAGTCGAGCGTCCCGCTCGCGGCCGCGTCGCCGCTGCTGCGCAAGCTGGCCGCGGGGAGCGAGGACCGGACACTCCTGGGCCTGCTCGACCCCGACGCCGACGTCGGCGGGCTCGACGCGATCCGCATCTTCGAGTCGGTCCACCGCGAGCTGGTGCGACAGCGTCACGCAGCGCTGTTCGTCGACGACCTCCAGTGGGTGGACCCGTTGTCGATCGCCCTGTGCCACTTCATCGCGCGGGCCGCCGCCGGGTCTGCTCGCGGCTTCGCGCTCGTCGTGGCATCCCGTCCGTCCCCGGCGATCGAGCGGCTCGCGGCGTCGCTCGGGGCGGCGATCGGCGATGGGTCACCGCCCTCGACCATGAACCTTGGGCCGCTCGACCGCGAGGATGGCGTGCGACTGGTCGCCGGCCGGAGCGATGCGATCGGGGCCGACGACGCGGTCGCGCTCTGGGAGCGAGCCGGCGGATCGCCGTTCTGGCTGGACCTGCTCGTCGGGGCGCACGGGGACGAGCGCGAGCTGGAGGCGGTCGTTTCGCGTCGGATCGGCGCGCTCGGGCCCGACGCCGATGCCCTGCTCGGGATGCTCGCGATCGTCGGTCGCCCCATCGACGCGGTGGAGCTCGAGAGCCTGCTCGGATGGGAACCGACCCGGGCAGGCGAGGCATCCGGCGAGCTGGTGCGGCGCGGGCTCGCGATCGATGCGGGCGGCGTCACCGGGCTCGCCCACGACCTGATCCGTGCCGCCGCGACCGGCCTCGTCCCGGATGCGACGCGGCGCCGGCTCCATGGGCGCATCGCGCGGACACTTGAAGAGCAGTCGGCGGGTGAGGTCCCGGCCATGCTGTCGGCCCTCGAGCACCGAACGGCCGCCGGCCGGTTCGACGCCGACCTGGCGGTGCGCATCCTGACGTCGCCCCAGCGGCGGCTCATCGGGTCCGATGGCGTCGCGAGGATCGCGACGCTGGGGCGTGGGATCGACGACCCTGCCGCCCGGGTCCGTGTCGACGAGGCGGCCGCGACCCTCGCGGCCGATCTGGGCGACCCGACACTCGCGCTCGACCTGTGGTCGGCGGTCGCGACGACGACGCCCCATCGGCCACTGATCGCGCTCGCGGAGTCCGGCGCCGCGACCGCGGCCTACCACCTGGGACGCGGCGAGGAGGCCCGCGACCACCTCGACCGGAGCCGGGCCGCCGCGACGCCGTCACCGGAGCTGGAGATCGCCGCCGATGCGCTCGAGGCGCGGATCCTCCTGTGGCTGGAACACCGTGCGGACGCCGGCCGGGCGGTCGCCATGCGCGGCGTCGAGCGCGGTCGACGCGCGGTCGGCCATCCGTCCGTCGACGAAACCCGGTCGGCCCGGGTGCGGGCGGCCTATGTCGATGCCCTGGCCGCCGCGTGGGAGGCGGCCATCCAGGCCGAGGACGTCGAGGCGGTCCTGAGCCTCGCCGACGAGTCGCTCGACGCGTCCCGGGGGATGGGGCTTCGAGAGGCCCTGAACGCGAGAGCGATGGTCGGGATGGCCCTCGAGTACGGGGCGCACCAGCAGCAGGCCGCCGACACGTACCGCGGCGTCTGGGACGACGCCTGGCGCGCCGTGCTCCCGATGGAGACCGTCGACACCGGGTATCGGCTGGCGGCCGTGCTGTTCGACGGGCTCCGCCTCGAGGAGGCCGGTCGCATCGCGTCGGAGAGTGAGCGACTCGCGGACAGGACGGGTGACCAGGGACGCGTCCGCGATCGATCCCGGCTCGTGAAATACCAGCTGGCCATGGCGATGGGCGACTGGCGCGAGGCGATCACGGCGATCCTCGCCGCCGCTGACGACGAGCCCGACCCCCACTATCGGATGGTCCATCACGAGCTCGCCGCGCTGTGGCTGGCCCGGATCGGCGTCGGCGAGGACGACGCGCTCGTCCAGATCGCCGAGGCGCGGGCCCTGGGCGCCGTCGCGGGCTGCCCGGGTTGCAGCCGTGACGCCGAGGTGGCAGCCGCGGAGGTCTTCGCCCGGTTCGGTCGCGGCGCGGAGGCGGTCGAGGCGATGGCGAACTGGGATGCTGCCCGACGCCGCTCGTACGTCGAGGCCGAATGGCTTCGCCGGCGGGCCGGGACCCTCCTGTCGATCGCCACCGGATCGAGCGACGACGTCGAGTCGGCGCTGACCGGTCTGCGCGATGAAGCCGATGGCGTGGGCCTCGGGTTCAACGCGCTGTGGACGGAGCTGGATCTCGGTCGCAGCCTTGCGGCGCGCGATCGCGCGGTGGCGGCGGCCGCCTATCGGCGCGCGGCGGACCGGGCCGACACCTCCGGAGCTCGGACCATCCGGCGGCTGGCGGACCAGGGCCTGCGCGCCCTCGGCGAGCGGCCGTGGCGGCGTGGTCGGACGGCCACGCAGGCCGCCGGCCTCGCGCGGCTCTCCGACCGCGAGCTCGAGGTCGCGGAGCTGGTCGCGACAGGCGCGACCAATCCCGAGATCGCCACGCGGTTGTTCCTGTCGCGCAAGACCGTCGAGCATCACGTGTCGAACGCGCTCGCCAAGCTCGGGCTCCGATCACGAGCCGAGCTGGCCGCACGCGTCGGGCGGACCGATCTCCCCGCCGCCGACACGAATGGGGCACCTCCCCCATGAACCGCTGACCTCGTCGCACGACCGTGTCCTGCATCGGTTCGATGCACGGACAAGGAGACGACGATGGACACGAAGCGGATCACCACGTTCCTGGTGGGGACGGTCGTCGGCGCGGCCGTCGGCGGCACCGCTGCCCTTGCGGCGCCGGCCGGGGCGCCGGTCGCGACCGCGCCGGCGCCAGCACAGATCACCGAGGCCGCGGCTTCCGCGCGGCCCATCCACGGGCCGGCGCGCAAGTCGCTGGTGGTCGTGATGCCCGACGACCGCGACTACCTCGCATCGTCGACCATCCCGGTGGCCGGCATGGCCTTCGGGCGGCCCCACGGACCTCGCGTCGGAACCGTCCGCGTCGAGCTGCTCGTGGACGGCCGCCTGATCGATCGGGTCGATCTCGATGTGCACTCGTCGCGGTTCGCCGGCATCCTCGAGCTCCCGGCCCTGAGCGGGCGGACCACGGCCGAGCTGCGGGTCAGCGTCCCGGCCCGCCCGACCAGTCCCTCGGTCGTCCGACGGGTGACCATCGGTGCGGCGGCGCGAACGCACCGCTGAGACCGACCCCTGCCGCGAGCCCGTCAGACCGCGACGGGCTCGCGGTACTCGCCGAAGACGCCGCGCAGCACGCGCGCACATGCTCGCCGAGCGTGGCGTACGCCTCGGCGCAGCGGATGAAGTGCGGCATCAGGTTCGTCTCGGTCGTTCCCGGGCGTGACGCCGCGTCGCGCAGACCCGCCAGCGCGGCGTCGACCGCCTCCGCGTCGCGTTCGCGGCGCGTCCGCTCGAGGCGCGCGAGCTGGCGCTCCAGCGAGCCCGGCGGCACGGCGAGGACCGGCACGCGTCGTCTCCTCGGTCTCGTCGACGTAGGCGTTGACCCCGACGATCCGCCGCTCGCCCGGCATCGAACTCGCGCTGGTAGCGATACGCCGCGTCGGCGATCTCGCGCTGCGGGTAGCCCTCGGCGATCGCCGCGACCATGCCGCCCCGGCGATCGATCTCGTCGAGGTAGCGCCACGACCTGGCGCTCGGTCTCGTCGGTCAGGGCCTCGACGAACCAGGAGCCGCCGAGCGGGTCGACCGTGGCGTCGACACCGGACTCCTCGGCGATGACCTGCTGCTGGCGGAGCGCCAGGAGGGCGGCCTCGGCGGTCGGCACGGCGAGCGCCTCGTCGTACGCGTCGGTGTGCAGCGACTGCGTCCCGCCGAGCACGCCGGCCAGCGCCTGCAGCGCGACCCGGGTCAGGTTGTTGAGCGGCTGCTGCGGGGTCAGCGACACGCCGGCGGTCTGGGTGTGGAAGCGCATCCAGGCGCTGACGCTCGTTCTCGGCGTGATAGCGCCCGTCATCAGGTCGTGCCAGATCCGCCGGCTCGCCCGGAACTTCGCGATCTCCTCGAAGAAGTCCGAGTGCGAGTTGAAGAAGAACGACAGCCGCGGTGCGAAGTCGTCGACGCGCAGGCCGCGCTCGACAGCGCGTCCTCGACGTAGGCCATCCCGTCGGCGATCGTGAACGCCAGCTCCTGGACCGCAGTCGAACCCGCCTCGCGGATGTGGTAGCCGCTGATCGAGATCGTGTTCCAGCGCGGCATCTCGCGCGTCCCGAACTCGATCGTGTCGGTCACCAGGCGCATCGACGGCTCGGGCGGGAACAGGAACTCCTTCTGGGCGATGAACTCCTTGAGGATGTCGTTCTGGGTCGTGCCCTCCAGCCGGTCGCGCGGGACGCCGGCCTTCTCGGCGGCGACGATGTACATCGCCCAGATCGGCGCGGCCGGCGAGTTGATCGTCATCGACGTGCGAGACGCGCTCGAGCGGCAGCCCGTCGAGCAGGACCTCCATGTCGGCCAGGCTGCTGACGCCGACGCCGCACGTCCCGAACTCGCCCTCCGCCTCGGGGTCGTCGGTGTCGTAGCCGTACAGGGTCGGCATGTCGTAGGCGATCGACAGGCCGGTCTGGCCGGCGCCGAGCAGCTGGTGGAACCGCTGCGTTGGTGTCCTCGGCCGCGCCGAAGCCGGCGAACATGCGCATCGTCCACAGCCGGCTGCGGTAGCCGGTCGGGTGGATGCCGCGGGTGAACGGCGGCTCGCCCGGGAAGCCGATCCGCTCCTCGGCATCGTCGGCGCAGCGACCACGGGCCGTACAGCCGCTCGATCGGCATGTCGCTGATGGTCGAGAAGCGACCGCTTGCGCTCCGGGGCACGCCCGAGCGCCGCCTCGAGGCGATCGCGTTCCCACGCGGCGCGGCGCTCCTCGGGGCGGTCGGTCATGGCCGCGACTCTAGCACCGGTCGCGCCGCAGTCAGCGTCCCCCGAAGGCCGCGACGGCGGCCTCGATCTTCGGGTCGGGCAGGTCGTTGGTGATGACGACGTTGACCACGCCCGGGTCGTCGGCCGGCCACATGACGACGGTCTGCGTGCGGTCGCCGGTCATCGTGTCGAGGCGATGACCGGGGCGCCCGGCCAGCGTCGGCGTCGACCTCGCCGGTGACCTGGGTCCGGTTCGCGGCACGGGCACTCGACTGCGTAGAAGTCGGCGATCGGTCGGCCGTCAGACCGCGGCGCCTCGAACACGACGAGCGCAGCCGCCCGGATAGCCGCCGAAATCCCACGCGCCGCCCGCGAAGCGAACCTCGTCGATGCCGGCCGCGCCCAGCGTGCCGAGACTGGCCGCGCTGCAGTGCCGACCCGAGTCGAGCCGGTCCGGGCCGCGGCCCTCGTAGGTCGTCGGGACGCGCGCCTCGAGGTCCGGGTACGCCCCCGCGGAGCGGCCCTCGGTACGCCGGATCGCCGCACGAGCCGGTCGGATCGAACGATGCGGGCGGCTCGTTCGCGCAGGCCGCGACCAGCGCGACGAGCGCGACAAGGACGGCCGCAAGCGCCCCGCCCGGGCGACGGAACGGTCTGGGGATCACCCGCGAAGGGTAGCGGCGAGGGCCGTGGTGCGCCCGGGCACCTGGTACCCCCGTCCCACGGATGGTGCGCGCATGCGCCCGACCATCGAGCCCGCCGTTCCGGGACCAACGCGCCATTGCTCCGCCGCCAGGGCGGGGCGTACGGTTCATCACAAGCCGACCCGCGATCGAACCGGGACCAGCACCTGGGGCGTCGGTCACGGAACGGGGAACGGACGCTCACTCGAGGAGGTTCGAGGGAGGGATCCCGGTCCCCGATCACGAGCCGAGTAACGGATCTTTCGGCCATCAGGCCCGTAAGCTCGATGGGACGGCAGCACTGATCGAACGGCGCGACTTCATCGCTCCGATCGCCCTCCGGATATCGGAGGGCGATCATCGTGTCCGGGTCGCTCAGGCCGAGCGCGACGCTCTGGCCGGACCCGGATGCGACCGTCGCGGGACACCCCTCGCGTCGAGATCGGCCTGGACCACGCGCGCCGCCGCGACCAGGTCGGGGTCGCGCGTCACGGTGCCCGCCACCCAGTCGATGTAGGACGGCTCGAACGCCGCGATCTGGCCCAGCGTGTGGCCGTGGAACTTCCCGAACTCCATGATGTGCTCACGCGCGCGGTCGAGCCGGGGCGGCTTCGGTCGGCGGAAGTTGCGCAGCCGGCCGCGCTCGAGCGGCCCGGTCGGCGTCGACGCGCGGGGGACCTCCTGGCGCACCCGTTCACCGCGGAGTGGCGGCTGGCCCCGGACCCGGTGCGAGCGCGCCTCGTCGTACTCGCCGCCGGGATGGCGCGACGAGGTCTGGTTGCGCGGCCGGAACGTCGCGGTCGTGTCGACGTGGCCGGTGACGGGCCGGCTCGGCTTCGGACGCGGCGGTCCGCCCCGGCGGCGCGTGCCGCCAGCGCCCATGTCGGCGCGGCGTCGCGTCGCCCAGCCGGTCCGCGCTCCGCCTCGCTGGTGAGCGCGGCGTACGCGTCGTTGATCTCGGCCATCCGCCGCGTCGCGATCCGGGACGCCTCCGGGTCGTCACCGGTCAGGTCGGGGTGATGGGCACGCGCCAGCCGCCGCCAGGCAGCCTTGATGCGGGACGGGTCGGCGCCGCGCTCGACGCCGAGCACGTCATGCGGATCGCGTTTCACCACGCATCGCAGTGTAGTCGCGGCCCCTGCGCCGTCGACGCTTGACAGGGCGACCGATCGTGCCGTCCCCTAGGACCGTGGGAACCGTCGACTCGAGCTGGCGTGGCCGCCGCGATCGCCGCCGCCCAGGTCGGGCTGGCGTACCGCTTCGCGCTCGCCTATCGCGCCCGCGCCGGCTACCCCCGCCAGTTCCCGCCGACCGTCACGCCGTCGGACGTCGGCCTTCCGTTCGAGTCGCTGCGCGTCCGCTCCGGGGATCTCGACCTGCCGGCCTGGTTCATCCCGGCACGGGACGGCGCGCCCGGTCCGGGGATCGTCCTCGTCCACGGCTGGGAATCGGCCCGGGACCGGACGCTCCCCAACGCGGTCTTCCTGCATGCGGCGGGCTACCACGTGCCTGACGATCGACGTGCGCGGCCACGGCGAGAACCCGCCGGAGACGATGCCGGTGAGCGCCGGCGAGTTCGGGTTCGATGCGCTGGCGGCGTTCCGCGCGTTGTTGCGGCGGCCGGAGGTGACCGGCGGCGCCGTCGTCGGCCACTCGATGGGCGCGATCGGCGCCATCCTGGCGGGCGCGGCCGACGAGCGCGTAGCGGCGGTCGTCGCGACATCCACGCCGGCCGACCCGTATCGGCTCACGCGCCAGACGTTCCGCCTCGCCCGCCTGCCCATCCCAGATCCGATCGCGTATCCGCTCGCGTGGCTGACCACGCACGTCTACCTGCGGCCGCGCGGCCACGTCGTCGAGCGAGATCAGCGCCACGATCGCCATCGCGCAACTACCACGGACCGATCCTGCTCGCCCATGGCGACACCGACGACGTCGTGCCTGCCAGTCACATGACGCGCCTGGCCGCCGCCGCGCGCCGCGCGCGGGCCGACGACACCGACGCCCGGCCGGTCGAGACCCTGGTCGTGCCGGACGGTCGCCACTCGTGGCTGTACGAGGATCCGGCGCTATCGTGCCGAGGTCGCCCGCTTCCTTGCCGCGTCGCTCGGCGGGCCGCTGGCGCCCGACGCTGCCGCCGCCGTCGCGGCCGCGACCTCCGCCGTCAGGGTTCCCGCGCTGGAGGACCGCTTCTCGGCGGTCGATGCCAACCCGAGCGGCCTGCGCGCCCTGATGCAGGTCGCGTTGCCCGGCGCGACGCGGGTCCCGCCTCGGGAAGCGCTGGCCGGCGCCGACGAGCCGGGTCTCGGCTGATGGACGCTGACGTGGAACGCGGTTCGGTCTGGGATGCGATCTCGTCGCGCCGGGTCGTCCGCCGGTTCGCCGACCGGCCGCTCGACGACGCCCATCTCGAGCGCATCCTCAACGCCGCCGCCGCGCCAACAGCTCGAAGAACCAGCAGCGCTGGGCGTTCATCGTCTGCCGCGACCGCGCCCACCTGGGCGAGCTGGCGGCGGTCGGACCGTGGGCCGGGCACCTGGCCGGGGCCGCGGTCGGGATCGCCCTGGTGACGCCGGATCCGACCCGCAGCAGCTCGCCGTTGTCAGTGATGTTCGACCTCGGGCATGGCGGCCGACTCGATGATGCTCGCGGCGTGGGAGCTCGGGATCGGGAGCGTGCCGGCGACCGTGTACGAGCACGACCTGGCTCGCCGGCTCCTCGGCTACCCCGAGGACCACCACTGCGAGTTCCTGCTGTCGTTCGGTTACCCGGCCGATCCGGCCGACCTCACCCGGCCGCTGCAGGCCGGGGGCCGGCGACCGCTCGACGAGCTGGTCCACGAGGAGCGCTGGCGAGGGTAGCCCGGCGCCCCTCCTCCCCTAGGTCCAGCGGAACTTGCGCGCCGCGATCCCGAAGCAGACGACCAGCCAGCCGATCAGCACAGCGGCGCACACCCACAGCGGTGCGAATGCCGCGCCACCGACCATCACCTGGCGGAGCGCGTCGGCCAGGTATGTCAGCGGGATCAGTCGGGCGATGGCCTGCAGGAAGTCGGGCATGGCCTGGATCGGGAAGAAGATGCCGGACAGGAACATCATCGGGAACTGGATGACGCTGGTCAGCCCATTGGCGGCTTCCTCGGTCTTGGCGAACGAGGCCAGCACGTAGCCCAGCGCCAGGAACGACACGGCGCCCAGGAGCACGAAGAGCAGGGCCAGACCGCCCGACCTGCTGACCTGCGACGCCGAAGCAGCAGCGACGCCGACCGCCACGATGATCACCGCCTGGACGAGGGCGATGAGCAACGCGCATCAGCGACGTTCGACCCGACCAGCTGCCAGCGCCGCAGCGGCGTGGCCGCCAGGCGCTTGAGGATGAGCTTCTCGCGGTCGGCCACCAGCGGGATCGCGGCGAAGATGCCGACCTGCATGATCGACATGCCCGAGCATGCTCGGCACGAAATAGCTGATGAAGTTGAGGTTCTCGGTCTGGAGCGTCGCCGCCTGGGGCACCACCAGCGGCGGCCGCCCGCCGAGGTTGACGACGCCCAGCACAGCCTCGACCGACTGGTAGACCGAGGCCACGAGTTCCGCCGCGCGACGGATCGGTCGTGACGACGATCGGAGTCGGCGGGCCGGCTGACCCGTCGGCCCGGCGGCGACCGCTGCGCCGTACCCGGCCGGCACGACGATCACTGCGTCGACCTCGCCCTGTCGCATCTGCTGCGAGGCGCATCGGCTTCGTCGGCCTGGACGAGCTCGGTGCCCTCCTGCGCGTCGAACGCCTCACGCAGCGCCGTCGCCTCCGATGAACGGTCCTCGTCGACCCAGCCCAGGGTCAATCGGCTATCGCCACCGCCCTGGAAGATGAAGCCGAACAGGAGGATGAAGATGAGCGGGAAGGCGAGCGTCCAGAACAGCGCCGCTCGGTCGCGCACGAAGCTCCGGATGTTGGCGACGGTCAGCGCCCGCAGGGCTCGCATCCGTCCGCCCAGTCCCGCAGCGCCCGGCCGGTCAGGTCGAGGAACACGTCCTCGAGCGTCGCCCGGCGGATCGCCAGGTTGCTGCGGCTCGATGCCGCGGCCGTCGGCCAGCGCAAGCAGCGCACCGATCGTCGCGGCCGACGTCGTTCGTGTACAGCAGCATCTCGTCGCGCGTCCTCCTTCGACGCGACGAGACGGCCGGCAGCGCCTCGAGCTCGGCCGTCGTCGAGGCCGTCGACCCGATCGAAGCGCACGGCCCGCTCCTGGAAGTGGCGCGTGACGAGCTCGTCGACCGTGCCCATCTCGAGGATGCGCCCGTGGTCCATGATCGCCAGCCGGTCGCACAGGATCTCGGCCTCCTCCATGTAGTGGGTCGTCAGCAGCACGGACCGGCCATCGGCCTTGAGTCCCCGCACGAGGTCCCACAGCGACCGGCGGGCGGCCGGGTCGAGACCGGTCGTCGGCTCGTCGAGGAACACGAGCTCGGGGTCGTTGACCAGGGCCAGGGCGACCGCCAGGCGCTGGCGCTGGCCACCCGACAGGACCTGGCTCTGGGCGTTGCGCGCGCTCGCCCAGCTCGAGCGCGTCGATCAGCTCGTCGGTCGGCCGGCTAGTGCGGATAGAAGCTGCGGAACAGGTCGATCAGCTCCGTGACGGTCAGCTTCGGGTACATCGCGGCGGTCTGGAGGCTGACGCCGATGCGCGGCTTGAGCGCGTCCGGCGTCGCGCGGCACGTCGACGCCCAGGACGCTGACCTCGCCGCTCGTCCGGCGGCGCGCAGGCCCTCGAGGATCTCGACGGTCGTGGTCTTGCCGGCGCCGTTCGGGCCGAGCAGGCCGAAGATCTCGCCCTCGGCGACGTCGAAGTCGATCGCCGGCGACGGCCTGGATGTCGCCGTAGCGCTTGGTCAGCCCGCGGACGCGGATGACCGGTTCAGTCGCCAACGGTGGCGGTCATGGGTCCCGATGGTGCACACAGGTCAGGCGTCCTGCTCATCGCGTCCGGCACGCGCTCGTCGCCGGATCGCGCCCGGTCGACCAGTCGATGTCGAGCGCGAGCGACTCGTCGCCGGTCGCGCCGTCGCCCTCCGGCGCCGGCGCGCCGAGGCCGCAGGTAGGCGTCCATCGCCGCCGGCCAGCCCGACGTCCTTGCCGGCCGCCTCCGAGAGGATCCACTTCTCCTCGAGCACGTCGCAGTAGGCCTGCAGCGGGTCCCGGCCGCGGCCGATCGCCGGCATCAGCTCACGGAGGCTCGGCTCGAGGACGTCGTCGAGCCAACGGTCGGCCACCTCGACCTCGTCGACCGCGTGACGCTCCTCGGTGCTCGAGCCACGCCTCGGTACTCGTGCAGGTCGTTGAGCAGGAGGCGGGCCTGTCCCTCGAGCGCCTCGATGCCGGTCAGCCGTTCGAGCTCCCGGGCGTGGAACCGGCGGTTCGCGACGGCCACCTTGCAGGCGCACGACGTCGCGCCGGCCACGGCTCGGCTCGAGGGTGATCTCGTCGACCGCGAAGCCGAGGTCGTTGAGCCGCCGGATGCGGGCGCGTACGGCGTGGCGATCGTCGGACGACAGCTCCGGCTCGAGGTGGAGCTCGTCCCACATCGCGGCGTAGCGGGCGCGGACAGTCTCGGCGGCCTCGACGGCGTCCTCGGCCGCGCCCTCGCGACCCTGCATCGCACCGAGGTCGGCCAGCCCGAACGCCACGTTCTCGACGAGGATGTCGAGGTCGTACGCGCGCTGGCCGTCGGACAGCGACGGATGGATCTCGCTCGTCTCGGCATCGACGAGGAACGCCTGGATCTTGTCGCCGTCGCGTCGGAATAGCGTGTTGGCCAGCGAGCAGTCGCCCCAGAACACGCCGGCCCGATGGAGGTCGACGAGCAGCCACGCCATCGCGTCGAGCAGGCGGTCGCGGTACGGGCCGGGACCGAGCGGGAAGCGCATCAGCAGGCGCCGGTACTGGATCGAGTAGGCCAGGTACTCCGTCACGAGGATGGCCGTGTCCCGCTCCGGCGCCTCGGCCAGCCCCAGCGGACGTGACCGCCGGCAGGCCCAGCACGTCGCAGGTGGCGCAGGATCGCGAACTCCGAGCGAGCGACGTCGAGCGGCTCCTCCTTGAGCGCGTAGGTCCGCTCCGGCGCGACGAGGAATCGGACCAGGTGCCGCGACGGACCGATCGGCAGCTCCCGGAAGCGCATCCCGCCGATCGTGCCGTCGGTCTCGACCGGCCAATCGGCCGAGCGGCCGCTCCCAGGGCAGGTCGAGCAGCTCGGCGGCACCGCCTCGCAGCCGCAGGCGCGGGAAGACGGCGGGCACCCTCGATTCGGTCGGTGGCGCGCCCGTCAGAGCTTCTTCCGCAGGTAGGCCGCGACCGATGCGTCGTAGCCCATCGATTCGTACAGGCGGCGCGCCTCCGGCCGGTGATGACCCGACGGTGACCTCGACGAAGGCTGCCCCGAGCTCCGCGGCGATGCGCTCCGCCTCGACCATGAGCTGGTGACCGACACCACGCTCGCGCGCCCCGGCGTCGACCACGAGCGCCAGGACCCGCACGATGCGGTCGTCGTGCTCGAAGCGGGGCAGCGCGTGGAGGGCGATGAATCCGAGCACCGCACCCTCGTACTCGGCGATCACGACCCGCGAGTGGGGTGACGCGAAGCGGGACATCCGCCCGACGATGTCGCTCGGCCCGGCCGGATAGCCCTCGTCGGTGAACAGCGAGGCGATCGCCTCAGCGTCGCTCGCTTCGGCGGGGCGGATGGTCGCGCTCGTGTCGGTCATCGCTCGATGGTAGCCGCCGACAGCAGCAACCGGAACGGGCCGGTCGCCGCCGACCCTTCGATCAGCCGTTCGCGACCGAGCGGGCCGACCTCGCGACCGGCCCGGCCGTCGTCGCCGTCCGTCTCCCAGACCGCGGCCCAGCCCTCGCCGTTGCGCGCCAGCCACGCCGCCAGCCGGCCCTCGGTGTCGGGCTCGAGCAGCACGATCAGGCCGGCATCCGCCGCGCCGCCACCGCCCCACCCGACCCGGCACGCGGCCCCGAGGATCGCCGAGCGCGGGGCGTCGACGAACGAGCCGCCCGGCTCCAGGCGGTCCGCCAGCTCCTCGGCGGCGCGGTCGAGCTCGACGGTCGCCCAGCCGCGACCGACGGCGGTCATCATCCGACGTAGACCATGTCGGGGCCCGGGTCGCCGCTCATCACGAACCCGAGACCCTCGTACAGCCGGCGCGCCGGCTGGTTGTCCGCGAAGACGCCGAGGTGGATCCAGTCGCTGCCGGCGTCGACCGCGTCGACCATCGCCGCTGCTGTGACGAACCGGCCGAGCCCCAGGCCTCGGGCGGAGTCCACGGTGCCGATCGACGACAGGTATGACACGCCCGTCGAAGGTCGCCCGCCGCGCGACCGCCAGCGGCGTCCCGTCGCGCCGGACGAGGTAGTGGGTGAAGCGCGCGTCGGCCAGCGACGTGCGGGTCTCGCCGGCGACGCCCGGCCGCCGGTCCTCGCCGACCCCGAACGCGGCCAGGAGCACCGACACGATCGCGTCGGCGGCCCCGTCCGCCGCGACACCCGTGACGCCCGAGAGCCGCTCGAGCGTCAGGCCCGGGCCGAGCGGCCGGTCGCGAAGCGTCGCGCGCGCCGGCCCGGCATCTCGCGCGACCAGCAACAGGCCATCGCCGACGTCCTCGAACCCGTTCGCCGCCAGTCGTGCGACCAGGTCGGACGGCTCGTCGTGCGGCGGCGAGGTCCACACGTGGGGCTGCCGGCCGAGCGACGCGAACACGATCGAGACCTCAGCCAGCCGGCGGTCGAACGCCGTCGGGTCGGCCGGCCAGCGGATCGCCTCGGCGCGGTTCCAGAACGGCTCGGGCTCGACCGGGTCGTGGAGCAGCAGCGCGTCGCCCAGGTCGCGCAGGTCGCGCCCCGGGATGGCATGGACCTCAGCCTCGTGACGGAGTAGCCTGCGGACCGTCGCTGCGTCGATCGCGGGATCGATCGCGCCGGGGCTCACGAAACCACCCCGCCGTAGCCGACGTACCCATCGGCGGATCCCCCAGACGACGCACGAGCCTGGAACCAGGAGGTTGCCCACATGTCCAGGAGGATGTCACTTTGCGCCGTGCCGGCGGTGCTGCTGCTCGTCGCTGCCTGCAGCGGCGGGGGCGCGGCGAGCGCACCCGCCGCGAGCTTGCCGGCGGCCAGCGCACCCGCGGCCTCGGGGAGTGCCGGCGGCGAGGCCGCCTGCGCGCCGTCGACGGAGGCCGGCACGGTCAGCGCGGCGATGGCCAACACCGCGTTCGATCCGGCCGCCATCACGGCCAGTGTCGGCGACACCGTGACGTGGACCAACAACGACACCCTGCCCCACACCGCGACGGTCGAGTCGGACCAGACGTGCACGACCGAGCAGCTCGCCGGCGGGGCGTCGGGCGGGATCGTCTTCAATGTCGCGGGCACGTACGCGTTCTTCTGCAAGGTCCACCCGAGCATGAAGGGGACCGTCGAGGTCAGCTAGCCCGACCTCAGGCCGGCCGCTCGGCGACGAACGCCGACGCGCCGGACGGCAGGTCGATGCGGGCCGGTCCCGGGAGGCCGGCCGCATCGAACCACGCCAGGAACTGGTCGCGGGTCGCGAGCGCCGTGCCCTGGTACAGCTCGTCGAGCTGGACGCCCGCGATGATCTCCCCGTGCCGCGTCCGGAACTCGTCCGGGTCGGACGGCAGCGGCCAGTCCAGGACGATGATCCGGCCGCCGGGCCGGAGCGCCGCCCACGCCGCGGCGAGGACCGTCGGCGCGTCGTGGAGCTGGTGCAGCGCGTACTGGAAGTAGGCCAGGTCGTACTCCCCGACGTGCCCGGGGTCGGTCGCCTTGCCGTGGCGGATCTCGATCCGGTCGCTCAACCCCTCGGCCTCGACGGCGGAGCGCGCCCGGCTGACCGAGTCCTCCTCGAACTCGACCCCGACCAGCTCGAGCAGCGGGAAGCGGCGCGCCATCGCCACGAGCCAGCGGCCGCCGCCGCAATGGACGTCGACGACCCGGCCACCGCGTGACAGGTCGGCCACGAGCTGGGGCATCGCCGCCAGCACCTCCTGGAAGAAGACCGCGATGTCCTGCCGTGTCAGCCGCTCGATCGCCGTGCGATAGCGGTCCGGTCGGGAGGTGACGGGCTGGCCGGTCCGGAAGAAGTCCTCCATGCCGCCCCAGTCCATAGAGGCGATGACGGCGTGGACGAACTGCCCGCCGAGAAACTCCGCGTGCTGGTCGTCGAGCAGGATCCGGGCGACGTCCTCGTCGATCGTCAGCCGATCGTCCTCGTAGTGGGTCAGGTCGTGGGCATCGGTCGCCCACGACCACGCCGCCACGGCCTCCGGCGCGGTCCCGGTGACGGTGGCGAGCTCGGCCGGCGTGATGCCCGGCTCCCCGGCCTCGCGGACCCGCGCGAACAGCCCGAGCTCGATGCCCAGGTACACGAGCCACGTCCGGTGGAAGCCGCCGAGGCTCGCGATCAGGTCGTCGAATCGGTCGTCGTGACCCATGGCTCGATTGTCGCATGGGCCACCGGCCGGAGCGGCGCTCGGAGGCGTACCGTGGCGGCGTGCAACGGATCGGGCTCGGCAGCGGTTCAGGGAGATGATGGACGCTGACGATCGCCTGACGACCGACCTCGCCGACGACCTCGATAGCGCGTTCGACGCGCTGGTCGTAGCCCACCAGGACCGCCTGTTCACGATCGCGCTGCGCATGCTCGGCGACGCCCGCGACGCCGAGGAGGCCGCCCAGGACGCGCTGGTGCGCGCGTATCGCGCCATGGCCTCGTACGACCCGGAGCGGATCCGTGAGCTCCGGCTGCGCGGCTGGCTGACGACGATCGTCCTCAACCGCTGTCGTTCGGTCGGCGCGCGCCGGACCGCTCGCGGGCCACGGCCGGTATCGATCGAGGGCGACCCGGCACGACCCGGTACGAGACCTCGAGGCCCCAGCGGCTGGAAGCCCGCCGGAGGTCGCGGATCGACATGCCGAGCGCGACCTGTGGGCTGCTCGTCTGGCGGCCCTGCCGGCGCCGTACCGAGCCGCCCTGATCCTGCGTCACGTCGACGGGATGTCCTACCCGGAGGCCGCCGATGCCCTCGGCCGGCCCGAGGGGACGGTCAAGGCCCAGGTCCACCGGGCGATCGCCCTGCTGCGCCCGATGCTCGAGGCGGAGACCCGCCGCCAGCCCGAGGAGATGACCGCATGACCCAACCGCTCGACGCCACCGCCACCGAGACCACCGCGCTCGCTGGCCTCGCCACGACCGCGCCGCCGTCGCTGCGCGAGTCGGTGCTGGTCGAGGTCGGCCTGGTCGACCGGTACGACCGGGTCGAGTCGCCGCTCGGGCCGCTCGTCGTGGCCTGGAACGGCCGGGGCGTGACGGCCGTCGACATCGCCGGCGACGACGGCGCGTTCGAAGCGCGTCACCTGGCCGGGACCGGCCGTCGGACGATCCCCGGCGAACTGCCCGGGCGGCTGGCGAGCGCCATCGCCCGTCGGCTCGACGGCGACCGCCGTGTGCGCATCCCGCTCGACCTCCGCGGTCACAGCCCGTTCGAGCAGGACGTCTGGCGCAAGGCGCTCGAGATCCCGCGCGGCGAAGTGCGGCCGTACGGCTGGATCGCCGCCGAGATCGGTCGGCCGAGGGCGGTCCGCGCCGTCGGCACGGCGCTGGGTCACAACCCCGTGCCGCTCATCGTCCCGTGCCACCGGGTCGTCCGGTCCGACGGCAGCATCGGCCAGTACTCGCTGGGCGGGCCGTCGAACAAGCGGACGATCCTGTCGGCCGAGGGGCTCGACCCGGACGCGATGGAGGACGCCGCGCGACGGGGCGAGCGCCTGGTCGGCTGCGCCTCGACGCACATCGTGTGCTGGCCGACGCTGCCGCACCGGTCGCCACATGCTCGAGCGCAACCGCCGGCCGTTCCGGTCGCTGGCCGAGGCGGGCGGCAGCCGGCTACCGGCCGTGCAAGGTCTGCCGACCGGTCACCGCCGCCGCCTGAGACCGGCACGACGTCCGCTGACGTCGTATGCTGTGCTCTTGGACCAGCAGACTATGCCAACGACCACAGGGTCGCCGGATCGGGCCGCGATCTGGGTCGGGCTCGCGATCCTCTACGGCGTCTGGGGCTCGACCTACCTCGCGATCGCGGTGGCCGTCCAGACCATCCCGCCGTTCCTCATGGCGGCGTTCCGCTTCGGGCTGGCGGGGCTGCTCCTGCTCGGCTGGATGGGGTGGCGCCACCGTGACCAGCTGCACCGACCGACCCGCCGGGAGCTGATCGACACCACGATCGTCGGCGCGCTGCTGCTGGGCGGCGGCATGGGCCTGGTGGCATGGGGCGAGCAGACCATCCCGTCCGGGATCACGGCGCTCGTCGTCGCGACCATGCCGGTCTGGGTGGCGGTGCTGGCCCGGATCGTCCTCGGCGAACGCCTGCCGCGGCTGGCCGGTCTGGGCATCGTGATCGGATTCATGGGCGTCGCGATCCTCGTCGGCCCGACCGCCCTCGGGCAGAGCGGCGCGCTCGACGCGGCGGGGCTGGCCGCCGTCCTGGTGGCACCGATCGCGTGGTCGACCGGTTCGCTGTACGCCGCGCATCGAGCGACGCTGCCGCGTCACCCGCTCGTGTCGACCGGCGGCCAGATGCTCGCGGGCGCCGGGGTGCTCGCCCTCATGTCGATCGCCACGAGCGAGCCCGGCCGGTTCGAGCCGGCGGCCATCTCGACCGAGTCGCTGGCCGCGTTCTTCTACCTCGCGATCGTCGGCAGCGTCATCGCGTTCACGACGTTCGGCTGGATGATCCGGGTCGCGCCGCTCCCGCTCGTCACGACGTACGCCTACGTCAACCCGGTCGTGGCCGTCATCCTCGGCGCGCTGGTCCTGGGCGAAGCGATCGAGCCGCGCACGGTCGTGGCCGGCGCGGTCATCGTCGCCGCCGTGGCGCTCATCGTGACCGCCCGCGGCCGGATGGCGAAACCGCGCGCCGCCGCGGTCACGACTCCGCCAGGACCGCCCGCGCCGACCCGGCGTGCCAGCGCCATCACGGTCAACATCGGGTTGACCCCGAGCGCGGTCGGGAACAGCGAGGCGTCGGCGACGTAGAGGCCGGCGATGATCCGGCCGCGACGGCCCCGCGAACGAACGCGGCCGTTGGGATCGCACGGGTGGTCGCGCGGCGCCGCCCCCATCCGGACCGTGCCCATCTGGTGCGCCGAGAAGACCGAGCCGCGGTTGGAGCCGAAGTGCATCGTGCGGACCCTGTCCTCGAACCGCCCGAACGCGGCGTCGTCGGCCTCGGCCGATCCGTGGACCGGGTGGAAGCGGACCGCCGGCGTCGCCGCGACGACGACCTCGCCGGCCCCGGCGGCACGGACGAGGCGCGCCATCCGGAGCGCGGCATGGCGAAGCGTGCGCTCCCCGGCGTTGTCGAGCCGGTAGTCGACGCGCACCCGCCCGGCCTTGGTCAGTGAGACCCTGCCCTCGCCCCCGTCGCGCGTGACCGCGGCGAGCGGCGCGAGGTAGCGGATGTCATGCATCGTCGCGGCGTGCGCTTCGGTCCCGTCCCACGGCAACGCGAGCGCGATGAGGCCCGGATGGCCCGGCGCCGACTCGATGGCGTACCCGTTGTGGTCCTTGTCGCCGTCGATGAACTGGAGCGATCGGGCTGCCTGCATCGGGCCTCGCCACATGTCGATCGGCATGGCCATCTTGCCCGCGACCACGGGGACCGGATGGACCCGCAGGTGCTCGCCGATCGCGTGGTGGTGGACCGCCGACGCCTGCAGGATCGCCGGCGAGCGGAGCGCACCGGCGGCGAGCACGACCTGCGGCGCGCGGACGACGAGCCGACGGATGACCGGCTCGGACTCGCTGCCCGGTCAGCCGCGCCCGGCCCTCGACGCCGAGCGCCCGGCCACGCTCGATGAGCACGCGGGTGACCCGGACCTGGGGGACGATGCGCGCGCCGGCCACCGAGGCCCGCGCGAGATGGACGCGGATGCCCGACTGCTTCGCGCCGCGCGGGCAGCCGAACGGGCAGCTGCCGCAGTCATCGCAGCCGGTCGAGTTGCGGCGGGTGGGGCCGGCCTCCCAGCCCAGCCGTTCCGCGCCGTTGACGATGACGAGGTCCTTCGGCGGAAGGCGGGGTGCAGGCGTGATCGACAGCTCGGTCTCGAGCGTCGCGATGTCGTCGCTCCATGCCTCGCCGTCGGCGATCTGGTCGATGCCGTGATCGGCCGCCCACTCGTCGCGGACCGAGGCCGGCGCCTCGATCGAGGTCATCCAGTTGACGAGCGTGCCGCCGCCGACACCGGAGCCGGCGAGCATCATCAGCGATGCGTCCCACGTGGCGAGGAGCCCGTGGTTCAGGTACAGCCGCGAGAAGGCATCGAGCTCGTCGCGCGGCATCGACGCCTCGTCGACGAACGGGCCGGCCTCGAGCACGACGACCGACCGACCCGCCTCGGCCAGCTCGGCCGCCACGACGCCCCCGCCGGCACCCGAGCCGACGACCACCACGTCGGCCTCGAGCGTGATCGCCTCGTCGCCCGCGCCGCCACCGATCGGGAGCGCGTACGGCCGGATCGGCGTCCGCTCTCCGGTGACCGGCGGCCGTTCCGGCTCATACCCGATCACGGCGTGCCGCGGATTGCCCGACGCATCCGCCCCGGGATCGGCGTAGGCCAGGAACGTCATCAGCCGGCGGAGCGTGTTGAACGCGGTCCGGCGCGAGGCGATCGGCGAGGTCGACCACGACAGCAGGTAGCGCTCGCGGGAGTGCGGGGACATCGACGTGAACGGCGTCGGGCGCCGTGCGAGCAGCAGGTTCGCCCAGCGCGACTCCATGAGCCCGAGCAGGCGATGGAACTGGCGGACCTGCGCCGGATCGGCCGCGCGCTCGATGGCCTCGGCGACGAGCCGGGCGTGGCGGCGAGCGTCGCCGCGCACGAACGTCTCAGCCAACTCGGCGAGGGTCGCCAGCTCACGCTCGGTCCAGTCGCTCACCTCACGACGGACGCTCCCACCCCTGTGCGGGCCAGGGCTCGCAGCGCAGCGACCGATCCTCGCGGTAGCCGAGCGCGTAGTCAGCCTGGATCAGGGTGTGGAGTTGGCTCGTCCCCTCGTAGATGACCGCAGCCTTCGAGTTGCGCAGATAGCGCTCGACCGGGAACTCGTTGGAGTACCCGTTGGCGCCATGGACCTGGATCGCGTCGAGCGCGCTCTGGACCGAGTGCTCGGTCGCGTGCCACTTCGCGAGCGACGTCTCGCGCGTGTTGCGCACGCCCTGGTTCTTGAGCCAGCCGGCGCGCCACACCAGCAGCCGACCCATCTCGGTGCCGGCCACCATCTTGGCGATGAGCTGCTTGACCAGCTGGTGCTCGCCGATCTCCTGGCCGAACGTCTTGCGTTCACGGGCATACCGGACGCTTGCGTCGATGCACGCCTGGGCGAGACCGACGGCCCCTGCCGCGACCGTGAAGCGGCCCTGGTCGATGGCGCTCATCGCGATCAGGAACCCCTCGCCCTCCTCGCCGATCCGGTGCTCCACGGGGACGACGACGTCGTCGAGGTTGATGAGCCCGGTGTTGCCGGCCCGGATCCCGAGCTTGCCGTGGAGCGTGCCGGTGCTGAGGCCGGGCATGCCGCGCTCGACCAGGAACGCCGTCACGCCCTTGTGCTTCTTCGACCGGTCGACGCTGGCGAACACCAGGAAGTGGTCGGCGATATCGGCGAGGCTGATCCAGATCTTCTGGCCGTTGAGCCGGTAGGCCGACCCGTCGCGACGGGCGGTCGTCGTGAGGTTGCCGGCGTCGGTGCCGACACCCGGCTCGGTCAGGCCGAAGGTCGCCAGCTTCTCGCCCTTCGCCTGGGGCACGAGCCAGCGCTGGCGCTGCTCCTCGGTGCCCCATTGCAGGAGGGCCAGCGAGTTGAGCGCGACGTGGACGCTCTGGACGACGCGGAACGCGGTGTCGGCACGCTCCAGCTCCTCGCACAGGATCGCGAAGCTGATGTAGTCCATGCCCGCGCCGCCGTACGCCTCGGGGACGGGTGCGCCCAGAAAGCCCTGCTCCGCCATCGCGTGGAACACCTCGCGGTGCACCTCGCCCTTCTCGTCCCACTCGCGGATATGGGGCAGGATCTCGGCCTCCGCGAAGGCCCGGGCAGCCCCCTGCACGAGCCGGTTCTCGTCGGTCAGGGCGAAGTCGACCATGGCGCGCATCGTACGCGGCGCGAGTCGCGCCGGGTGTCCGTTCCACGTCGTCCGGCCGGTACACTCCCGCGATGGACGCCGCCGTCAGCCCCGCCCCCCATCTGACGCCGATCCTCGGGCGCTACTACCAGCGCCAGTGGAGCCACGGCGAGGGCCATCGCCTGTTCGACACCGACGGGAACGCCTATCTCGATTTCGCCAACGGCATCGCGGTCACGGCGCTCGGGCACGCGCATCCGCGGGTCAACGCCGCGATCCACGCCCAGGTCGACCGCCTCGTCGGGCCGGTCAACGCGCTGGGCTTCACCGAGCCGATCTCGAGGCTCGCGGACGCGCTGGTCGCGACGTTCCCCGAGCCGCTCGACTCGGTGATGTTCATGAACTCCGGGTCGGAGGCGATCGACGCCTCGCTGAAGCTCGCCCGCCGCGTCACCGGGCGACCGGGCATCGTCGCGTTCCGCGGCGCCTTCCACGGCCGGACCTTCGGCGCGATGTCGGTCACCAGCTCCGCGCTCAACTACCGGGTCGGGTACGAGCCGCTGCTGCCGAGCGTCCACCTGACGACGTTCCCGGCGGTGTATCGCGGGTATGGCGGCGACGAGGATGCCGCCGTCGCCGGGGCGATGGCCGACCTGCGCGCGCTGACCTCGACGGAGATGCCGCCGTCGGCCATCGGGTCGATCCTGATCGAGCCCGTCCAGGGCGAGGGCGGCTTCACGCCGGCGCCGCCGGCATTCATGCGCGAGCTGCGGGCGTTCTGCGATGCGCACGGCATCCTGCTCATCGCCGACGAGGTCCAGTGCGGCTACGGACGCACCGGCAGGATGTGGGCGTTCGAGCACGCCGGGATCGTGCCGGACGTCGTCGTGCTCGCGAAGACCATCGCCAACGGGCTGCCGTTGTCGGCCATCGTGTCGTCGCGCGCGCTGCAGGAGCGCTGGGGTCGCGGGGCGCACGGCTCGACGTTCGGTGGCAACCCGGTCGCCTGCGCGGCAGGGATCGCCGTCCTCGAGACGATCCGCGACGAGCGGCTCGTCGAGAACGCCGTGGCGCGCGGCGCGGAGCTGCGCGCCGGCCTCGAACGGATCGCCGCTGAGGACGACCGGATCGGCGACATCCGTGGTCCCGGGCTGATGATCGGCGTGGAGTTCGTGCAAGGACCGTGCGACCCGCGAGCCCGACGGGGCGCTGCCGGACCGGCTCAGCGCGGCATGCGCCGACAACGGGCTGCTGGTCCTGACCTGCGGGTCGCAGCACGAGGTCATCCGCTGGATCCCGCCGCTCGACGTGTCCGCGGGCGAGATCAGCGAGGCGGTCGAGATCTTCGGCGAGTCGCTGGGGTCGATCCCTCGGGATTGACGCGCGCGACGGGGGTCAGATCCGGGCGAGGATCTCGGTGCGCTTGGCCTGGAACTCCTCGTCGGTCACCAGCCCCTGTGTGTGCAGGTCGGTGAGGCGGGCCAGCGCCGTCACGGCCTCGTCTGCGGCACTCGCCGGCGCCCGCGCCGGCTCAGGGGCCACCGGCGCCGGTGACGGCATCGCCGCTACGACCGCCGCGGCTGTCGCATCGGTCCGCCGTCCGACCGCCCTGGCCATCCCCTCCTGGATCGCCGTCCGAAACCGGGCGGCATCCGCCACGGTCTTGAATTCGTCCGCCCCGGCCTTCCCCGATGAGGTCAGGATCTGGAGGTCGCCGTAGCCGAGCATGCGGCCGATGAACGGCTCCGTCAGCTTCACGTCGGTGACCGTCGTGAGCAGGGTCTCGGACGAGCGGCGCTGGAGGATCCCTTCGTAGCGCAGCACGCGCATGTTCGTTACCCCGAAATGGGCCGACAGCAGGACCGCGACGTTGTAGAGGATCAGCGCGATCGCCACGATAAGGATCCCGGTGGCGATCAGGTCGATGAGCGAGCCAACCGAGCCGAGGAACCCGTCACCGGTCGGCGCCAGCCAGCGCAGGACCAGCGCGACCACCACCAGCAGCAGCGCGCCCAGCGAGCCACGGACGAGTGCGAACCAGTGCTTCTTCGTCTCGAAGTCGATGGCCTCGTCGGTCAACAGGTTCGTCTCGAGCTCGTTCACGGCCTCCCTCGTTCCGCAGCCCCCTGGCGCGAGGATATACCGCCGGACGACGCGGACGACGGGTCGCGGCGGATCGGTCGCGTCACCGTTGCCCCTGGTGCATCGGTCCGTCGTCGCGTTGCAAGCGGCCCGGCGAACCGCCATCATCGGTCCTGCCCAGAGGATCCGCCGCCAAGGCTACCGCGGCCCCTCCTCTTGTGCAGCAAGCGCCGACGACGGACCTCTCGCGCCCCCAGGTAACCCACGCACGCCACCCGTGGAGGAGAGCAACGGTGCCGCGCACACGGCTGTCCCGAGGCCTGTCATCACTCGTCATCGCACTGTCGCTGGCGATGCCCGCGGTCGCGCCCGTGCTCGCGGCCGAGGCCGACGCGCGACCGTACGTCGTCGTGATGGCCCAGGAGCCGATCGCCGCGTACGACGGCGGCGTCAGCGGCCTCGCAGCGACGAAGGTGACACCGGGTCGCAAGGTCGATCCGGGCAGTGCCGCCGTCGGCCGGTATCGCGCGTACCTACGTCGCGAGCACAACGCCTCGCTTCGCCAGGGCGGCGCCCGCATGACGTCGAAGCTCCATGACTACTCGTACGCCCTGAACGGCTATGCCGCGCTGCTCACGCCGTCGCAGGCCGAGGCGATCGGCGCCCAGAAGGACGTCGTCCGCGTCATGCGCGACCAGATGCGCCATGCCCACACCGACAGCAGCCCGGCCTTCCTGCGGCTGGACGCCGACGGCGGTCCGTACGACCGCGGGATCGACGGCGAGGGCGTCGTGGTCGGTGTCATCGATTCGGGCATATGGCCGGAGCACCCGTCGTTCGCCGACGACGGCACCTACCCGGAGCCGGAGGCGCCGAGCGACGCGGTCCCGTGCGAGTTCGGGAACACCGCCCACGACGCGGATGACGCTGCCTTCACCTGCAACAACAAGCTGATCGGCGCCCGACAGATGCTGCAGACATACCGGGCGGTCGTGGGCGCCGAGGAGGGCGAGTTCGACTCGGCCCGCGACGACTCCGGGCATGGCACGCACACGGCCTCGACGGCCGCGGGCAACGCGGGCGTCGAGGCGACGATGTACGGCCTGCCGGTGGCGACCATCGCCGGCATCGCGCCGCGTGCCCACGTCATCGCCTACAAGGGCCTCGGCGAGGAGGGCGGGTTCACCTCCGACCTGGCCGCTGCCATCGACCAGGCCGTGGCCGACGGCGTCGATGTCATCAACTACTCGGTCGGTGGCGGCGCCGGGCTGCCCGCCGCAGACGAGATCGCGTTCCTGTTCGCTGCCGATGCCGGCGTCTTCGTCGCGACCTCGTCCGGCAACGACGGACCCGACCCCGAAACGCTGGGGAGCCCGGCGACGATGCCGTGGGTCACGAGCGTCGGCGCCAGCACCCAGCGCCGCTTCTACGAGGGCTGGGTCATGCTCGGCAACGACAGGCGCTACCGGGGCGCGTCGCTGACCCCCGAGATCGCCCGGACGCCGCTCGTGGACGGCGCGTCCGCCGGCAGCGACGCCTGCGAGCCCGGTAAGCTCGACCCGGCGGTGGTCGCCGGCAAGATCGTGCTGTGCGTCCGCGGCGTGGTAGGCCGGATCGAGAAGAGCCAGGCCGTGTTCGAGGCCGGCGGCGTCGGCATGATCCACTACAACACGAACGACGAGGACGACCTCTCCACCGACAGCCACTGGGTGCCGTCGGTCCACGTCGACAACACCCCGGGCCTGGCGATCAAGGCATACATCGCCAGAGCGTCGAGACCGACGGCCCGGTTCGAGACGCGGACCGATGCCGGCAAGGCGCGCGTCCGCAGCTGGCGCAACGCGCCGACGATGACCGCGTTCTCGTCGCGCGGACCCAACCCGATCGTGCCGGACCTGATCAAGCCCGATGTCACGGCCCCCGGGCTCCAGATCCTGGCCGGCCAGTCCCCCTTCCCCGACGCTGGCGAGGTGCCGGGCGAGCTGTTCCAGGCGATCGGCGGGACGTCGATGGCGAGCCCGCACGTGGCCGGCATCTTCGCGCTCCTCAAGCAGGCCCACCCGGAGTGGACGGCGGCCATGGCGAAGTCGGCGCTGATGACGACCGCTTTGCAACGCGTCCGTGACAACGACCGGCGCCACCGGGCCGACCCGTTCGACATGGGCGCCGGGCACGTCCGGCCGGGCGGGCGCTGGGGCAAAGGCTCGATCACCCGGCCGGGCCTCGTCTACGACGCCGGCCTGTACGAGTACGCCGCGTTCACCTGCGGCATGGACTGGGGGATCTTCACCCCAGACAGCTGCGACTTCCTCGAGACGAACGAGTACCCCAGCGCAGCGGTCGACCTCAACGTGCCCTCGATCGGCATCTCCGAGGTCGCCGGTAGCGAGACCGTGACGCGCACCGTGACCAGCGTCACGGGCGGCAGCGACCGGGTCACGTTCCGGGCGAGGGTCCAGGCGCCGCCAGGGTTCCGCGTCAAGGTGTCGCCCTCGGTCCTGCGCCTGCGCGACGGCGAGTCGGCGTCGTTCACAGTGACCGTGACGAACGTCCGGGCGCCGAACGGCACGTGGCGCTTCGGGTCGCTGACGTGGCACGCCGACGGCTACGACGTCCGCAGCCCAGTCGCGGTGCGCGGGAATCAGTTCGACGCACCCGGGGAGGTCTCCGGGACCGGTATCACGGGCAGCGTCGGCATCCCGGTCGAGTTCGGGTACACCGGTCGATACACGGCGGCCGCCCACGGGCTGGTCGGTGCGACGGTGACCCACGACAACGTCCTGCAGGATCCGGACCAGGAGTTCGCCGAGACCGACGCGGCCGCCGGTGGCGCGAACCTCCATGAATTCACCGTGAGCGACGCAGCCCACTTCCGCATCGCCATGCCGCCGGAGGCCACGGAGGCCGACGCCGACCTCGACGTCTACGTAATTGGACCGAACGGTGAGCAGTCCAACGGCATCGCCATCGGGACCGACGAGCTCATCGACATCGCGGACCCGGCCGACGGGACGTGGAAAGTCTACGTCCACGGCTTCGCGACGCCTGGTGGCGACTCGGACTACGACCTGTGGACGTGGGCCGTACCCGATGCGAGCGGCGGCAGCCTGTCGATCGCCTCCGCGCCGACCTCGGCGACGATCGGGACGGTCGGCACGGTGGAGGCCGCGTGGACGGGGCTCGGCTCGGGCACCATCGGCGACTGGTATCTCGGCGCGGTATCGCACACCGGGCCCGACGGCCTGATGGGCCTGACGCTGGTCGACGTCGACAACCGACCCTGAGGCGTTCCGCCTCGCGCGCGCCGGGCAAAGGAACGAGCGCCCGGGGAGGGATCCGGGCGCTCGTGGGTGGGCAGCGAGATCAAAGGCTCGACGGCAGCGACCGCCGTCGTCGAGCGCGGGGGGGTATCTAGCGGTTCTGGGCCAGGAACTTCATCACGTCGTCGAGGCGGAAGCGGCGATCGCCCCGCTTGCAGACGCGATAGAACGGCAGCTCACCCCGGTCTCCAAGGCGCTTCACCGTGTTGACGTGCAGGTGAAGCATCTCGGCGACCTCGGTCGCGGTGAGCATCGGTCCCAGTTCGTTGACGGCCATCGATGCCATTGGTCAGGTTGCCTCGTTCTGCGCTGTATCCGGCGGCTCCGGTCCCCTGAGGTACTCAGGGGTAGGGTCGGGACCGCTGCGTGCCAGACAGTAGGGGTGAGTGGCGGCATGCTCCAAGCCGTACTTTGGGATAGCCGCCAGTACCAGCCGCCGGTCGGCCTACCATCACGTCCGTGCGAACACCGGTGACGCTCAAGGCTTCGGTGACGGGCAAACGCGTCGCCCCGAGCTGGCCGGGCAGTGCCCTCGTGTTCGCCCTGATCGTCGGCGCGATCGCCATCACGACCGCGGCCATCGCGATCCTCGAGGGCGACACCATCGGGGTCGACGACGCCTCGCCCGTCTACCTCGTCGCGGTCGTCGTCGTCGGTGCGCTGGCCGGCACGATCCCGGCCGTCATCACCGCCGTCGCCGCGTTCGTGGTGTACGACCTCCTGTTCACCGAACCCCGGTTCTCGCTGGTGATCGCGGACCCGCGGGAGGTGCTCGACCTCGTCCTGTTCCTGTTCGTGGCCCTGGCCGTGGGTCGTCTCGTGGCGACGCAGCGCGAACGCGCCGATGAAGCCGCGCGCCGGGCGGCGGAGGCGAGCACGCTGTTCGCCCTCAGTCGATCGCTGGCGACCGCACCGTCGACCGCGGAGGCCGCGACCGAGGTCGCGGCGCGGGTGCGCGACGCGGCCGGCCTCGAGCGCGTCTGGATCGTGGCCGGCCCGACCGGCGCCGAACGGTTGCTCGCCGACACCGGCGATGGCGCGCCGCCGCCTCACGCCAGCATCACGTCGAACCTGGTCCGGACGCCCGGTGACGAGCCGGCGCACTGGGTTCGGACCCACCTGACGGAACGTCGGGGCGGGGCCTCGGCGAGCGACGTCCCGCAGTACCGCGCCCGGATCGAGGTCGACGAGCAGCACCTTGGCACGCTCGTAGGGCTGCGCGACCGAGCGCGCGGCGACCCGACGCGTGTCGAGACGCGGGTCATGGCCCTCGCCGCCGACCAGGTGGCCCTGTCGCTGCGGCGGGACCAGCTCCGCCAGACCGCCACCGAGCTCGAGATCGCGCGCGAGACCGACCACCTCAAGACCGCCCTCATCGACTCGGTCTCGCACGACCTTCGGACTCCGCTTGCGAGCATCCGGGCAACGGCCGGCGGGCTGGCCGACCCGGAGGTCGAATGGACCGACGAGTCCAGGCGTCGGGCGGCCATCGTCATCGATTCGGAGGCCGCCCGGCTCGACCGGCTCGTCAGCGGCCTGCTCGACCTCAGCCGGATCGCATCGGGTGCCGTCCATCCCGACCTCGAGCCCCACGAGTTGTGGGCGATCGTCGATCCCATCGTCGACCGACTCCGTCCCGCCCTCGGAGACCGACCGATCCGCATCGACATCCCGGACGATCTGCCGCCGGTCCTCGCCGACGCGGTCCTGCTCGACGTCGTCGTCACCAACCTCCTCGACAACGTCGCCTCGCACACGCCGGCCGATGCGACGCTGTCGATCGTCGCGGCGGCCGAGGCAGGGACCGTCCGCCTCGTCGTGGAGGACGCCGGGCCGGGGGTACCACCCGAGATCCTTGGCACGCTGTTCGAGCGCTTCCGCCGCGTGCCGCCACGGACGGAAGGCTCGCGTCGCGCGCTGGGCATCGGCCTGAGCGTCGTGCGCGGTCTGGCCGAGGCGATGGCCGGCCAGGTCTCGGCGGCTGCCAGCCCGCTCGGTGGCCTCGCGGTGACGGTGCGACTCCGTGCGGCGCCTCGCGGGCCGGAACGGTGACATCCGCGGCCCGGATCCTCCTGGTCGAGGACGACACCGCGACCCGCGATGCCGTGGCGCGCAACCTCGAGGCCCACGGCTTCCGCGTGGCCCAGAGCGGCGACGTCGCGGACGCGCTGCGCCGGTGGGATGCGGAACGGCCCGACCTCATCCTCCTGGACCTCGGGCTGCCCGACCTCGACGGCAGCGCGGTCGTCCGCCACGTCCGGCGGGACGCCACGACCCCCATCCTCATCCTGTCGGCCCGGACCGACGAGCGGGTCAAGGTGGCATCGCTCGAGGCGGGCGCCGACGACTACGTCACGAAGCCGTTCGGCATGGACGAGCTCCGGGCACGTATCGGAGCGGTCCTCCGCCGGGCCGCCGGGCCCGCAGCGGACACTCAGGGCGTCGTCCGGCTCGGCCCGATCGCCATGGACGTCGCAGCGCACCGGGTCACGGTCGACGGGACACCGGTCGAGCTGACGCCGCGGGAGTACGAGCTCCTCAAGGTCATGGTCGCCCGACCGGGACGCCTGCTCACGAAGGGCCGCCTGCTGCGCGCCGTGTGGGGCACGGCGTACGCGGACGAGGCCCACTACCTGCACGTCTACGTGTCCCGCCTCCGACGCAAGCTGGGCGCGGCGGATCCCAGCGGGGCCGCCGCGGCACTCATCACGGCCGAGCCGGGCATCGGCTACCGCATCGGGGACCCGTCGACCGGGCGTTGAGCGAGGTTTGAGGGTCCGCGCGGGTCGCGACGCCCGTTCCTTCTTGGCGCACGGCGTACGTTGGATCCGTGGATCGTCCCGACCTCTCCGTGCTGCCTTCCGCCGATGACCTGATGGACGTGGACCTCCGCGAGGTCGACACGGCGATCGCGATGGTCGCCAGAGGTGCCGCCGTCCGCGTCCGACTTGTCGGCTTGCACCTCCCCGACGACGTCGCCCCAGTCGCGTTGGCGCGCGCGCAGGCCGCCGGCATCGGCTTCGGGCTCGACCGGCTGGGGTCGACCCGCCTGACCTTCGGACCCCGGGTCTAGATCCTCGCGTCCGCTCGGCCACCTAGGATGGTGACCGTGCCACGCATCGAGCGAGCCGCGTTCCTTCGATTCCTGACGGTGGCGGTTCCGTCCTTGGCGGGCGCCACGCTCGCCATCGCCGTCCTCCAGGACCGACTCGGCGTCCCGAACCCATCGGCGCTGTACCTGCTGGCGGTCGTCGCGACGGCCGTCGTGTCGGGGACGACCGCCGCCGCGGTGGCGTCGCTCGCCGCGTTCCTGCTCTACAACTTCTACTTCGTCGAACCGCGCTATACGTTCACGGTCGCCAACCTCGGCGAGCTGCTGAATCTGTTCCTGCTGCTGTTCACGGGATTCGTGGTCGGCCAGCTGGCCGCCCGACAGCGGGCACGGGCCGAGGATGCGATCGCCCGAGAGCGCGAGGCTCGGGCGCTGTTCGGGGTGAGCCGCGAGCTCGCGACCCGCGGCTCCACGCCGTCGGTCCTACCGACGATCGCCGACATCCTCCGAACCGAGGCGGCCATGGACCGCGTGTGGATCTCGCTCGACGGCGGCGCCCGCGAACGCGTCGCGGCGGACACCGACGCCGGCTCGGAACGACCGAACATCGCTCTCCACCACGTCCTCCAACGCACGCCAGGCGATGCCCCTGCACGTTGGACGCGGGTCCACCAGCCGTCGCCCGCGGTGCGCGGGGCGACCGGGGGCGATGCCTATCGCGTCCGGATGGAGGCGGCCGAGGAGGTCTATGGCTCGATCTGGGGCGTCCGACCCCGGAGTCGAGGCGGACCGACGCGGAGCCAGACGCGACTGCTCTCGGCGGCTGCCGACCAGATCGGCCAGGCACTGCGCCAGGACCGCCTCGCGGCCGAAGCGAAGGCCGCCGAGATCGCCCGCCAGAGTGACGCCCTGAAGTCGGCGCTGCTCCAATCGGTGTCGCACGACCTGCGAACGCCACTCGCTACGATCCGCGCGGCCGCCGGGTCGCTGCGGCCGGGCAGCAACCTCAGCGTCGAGGACCAGCAGGAGAGCGCGGACGCTATCGACCGCGAGGTCGAGTACCTGAACAGGCTCGTGACGAACCTGCTCGACCTCTCGCGGATCGAGGCGGGCGCCCTCCGGGCGGAGGTCGACGCCTTCGAGATACACGACCTCGTCGGCCAGACCCTGGAGCGGATGCGACCGCGGCTTGTCGACCGAGCCCTCGAGGTCTCGCTCGACGCCCCGCCCGTCAACGTCGATCCGGTGTTCCTCGACGAGGCGGTGACGAACGCGGTCGAGAACGCCATCAAGTACACGCCGCCCGGGACCCGCATCCGGGTCGCTGCCCGCGACGAGGGACAGGGCTTCGTGCGACTCACGGTCGAGGATGCCGGCGAGGGCGTCCCGGAGGCATCGCTCGAGCGGCTGTTCGAGAAGTTCTACCGGGTGCCGGGCGCGCCGACCGGCTCGCGCTCCGGGACCGGCATTGGCCTCGCGGTCGTCGACGGCCTTGTCACAGCGATGGGCGGTCGCGCCTCGGCGCGCAGGAGCGAGCTCGGCGGGCTGGCGATCGATCTCGACCTGCCGATCGCGGACGTGCCCGCGTCGTTGCCCGTCGAGGCCGGTCCGTGAACCGGCCGCCAGCGACCCCGTCCGGCCCGACGGTCCTCGTGGTCGAGGACGACGACGAGACACGCCGCGTCGTTGCGCGCGAGCTCACCGCGCGGGGCTACCGGGTCGAGGAGGCAGCCGACGGTCGAAGCGCGCTCCGGCGCTGGGAGGAGCGTCGACCCGATGTCGTCCTGCTCGACCTCGGCCTGCCCGACATGGATGGTCTGCAGGTCATCCGACACATCCGCCGCGAGGCCGCCACGCCGATCGTGATCCTGTCAGGGCGATACGAGGAGCGTGAGAAGGTCGACGCGCTCGATCGCGGCGCCGACGACTACGTGACGAAGCCCTTCGGGGTCGATGAGCTGAACGCGCGGCTGCGCGTCGCACTGCGCCATGCTGCCGGGCCTGACGCGGACGAAGCGGCACGGATCACCGTCGGCAAGCTATTGCTCGACGTGGGGCGCCACGAGGCTCGGGTGGATGACAGGCCAGTTGATCTGACGCCTCGCGAGTTCGAGCTGCTCCGCGTTCTGCTGACCCACGCGGGACGGATCGTCACCAAGGGACGGCTCCTCCGGGCGGTGTGGGGCGAGGCCTACCAGGGCGAGGACAGCTACGTGTACGTCCACGTCAGCCAATTGCGCCGCAAGCTCGCGGCGGCCGACCCCGACGGCACCCTCGACGACCTGATCCTCACGGAGCCGGGCGTCGGCTATCGCATCCGGGATCCCGGGGCGCCCCGACTTTAGGCCGAATTGAGGCCAATTAGGCCCGGTCGGCTCTGTTCCTTCTTGGGACCGTGGAGCAGCCTGAGGTCATGGATCAGCCGATCGACCGGACGACCGAGGCCGTCCCTGCCACGCTCGAGAAGGAGATGCGCCTTATCCGCGAGGCGATCGCGCTCGTGGCGTCCGGGGGTGCCCCGCGGACGGTCGTGGCCGGCCTCCAGCTCAGCGATGCGCTGCTTGCCCCGGCAAGGCTGATGGCCACCGAGGCGGGGGTCACGCTCGTTCCACTGTGGCGCACCGACGACTCCGGTCTGGACTTCGCGATCGAGCGACCGCGCCCGTGAGCGAACCCCGACCGCTGGTGCTGCTCGTCGAGGACGATGAGAGCCTCTGTCGCATCGTTTCCCGTTACCTGCGTGGGCAGGGCTTCCTGATCGAGGTCGCGTCCTCGTCCGAGGCCGCCGAGGAGCTCCTCCGCAGCGGCCTTCGACCCGCCCTCGTCCTGCTTGACCTGAACCTGCCCGGCGATACCGGTTGGGACCTGCTGCGCGGCGACGCCATCACAGCCGCCGGATCACCGCCGGTGGTCATCACCAGCGCGACCACGGTCCACCCGAAGCGGCTGACCGAGTTCGACGTGGCCGGCTATCTACCCAAGCCCTTCCCGCTGGAGACCCTCGTGTCCACGGTCGAACGTTTCACCGGATCGGAGGCAACCACCCCCACCCATGAGTGACATCCAGATCCTTCTCATCATCGCCGCCTGCGGCCTTGTCCTGTGGGGCTATCTCGAGCTCTGCGAGCGGGTGCGCGCATGAACGTCGTCGACCTGCTTGCCGGCCTCGCCGCGGCATTCGGCTTCGTCTATCTCGCCTGGGCCCTTCTCCGGCCTGAGGACTTCGGATCATGACCTTCGGTGACTTCCTGACATTCGCCACGATCCTGGTCGCGGTGCTGATCGCGACGCCCTTCGTCGGGCGCTACATCCATCGCGTCATGGAGGGCGAGCGTACCTTCCTCAGCCCGGTCGTCCGACCGATCGAGCGGGTCGTCTACCGCGTGTGCGGCATCGACGAGAGCTCCGAGCAGTCATGGAAGGGGTACGCCGTCAGCGTCCTCGCCATGGCATTCGTGGCGATCGTCGCCGGCTATGCCGTCTTGCGCCTCCAGGACGTCCTGCCCGTCAATCCGGGCGGCATCGGGGCGATGACCCCGGACCTGGCATTCAACACGTCGGTCAGCTTCGAGACGAACACCAACTGGCAGAACTATTCGGGAGAGACCGGCGCCAGCCACCTCACGCAGGCGACCGTGCTTGCTGTGCGCAACTTCACGTCCGCGGCGACCGGCCTCGCCATCGCGATCGCCCTGATCCGCGGCCTGACCCGGCGCGGCTCGAAGACCCTCGGCAACTACTGGGTGGACCTGACCCGCGGCGTCCTCTACATCCTGCTGCCGATCTCGATCGTCGGCGCCCTGGTCCTCGTCTGGCAGGGCGTCCCACAGACATGGGATGGTCCCCCGACGATCACCACGCTCGAGGGTGCCCAACAGACCATCGCCTACGGGCCGATCGCCTCGCAGGAATGGATCAAGGAGATGGGCAACAACGGTGGCGGCTTCCTCAACGCCAACTCGTCCCATCCGTTCGAGAATCCGACGCCGCTCACGAACTGGCTGGAGATCTTCGCGATCCTGCTGATGCCGTTCTCGCTCACTTATGCCTTCGGCCGCTATGCCGGCGACCAGCGCCAGGGCTGGACGATCTTCGGTGCCATGGCCGCGATCCTGGTCGTCGGCATGGTCATCGCGATGAACCATGAGTTCGTCGGCAACCCGCTGTTCCCATCCGACGTCACGCAGGCTGGTCTGGGGAACATGGAGGGCAAGGAGACCCGCTTCGGAGCCGCGGTCGGTGGCCTGTTCGCGGCCGCCACGACGGGTACCAGCACCGGTGCCATCAACGCCTGGCACGATAGCTTCCAGCCGATCGCCGGCCTCGTGCCGCTGTTCAACATGGAGCTCGGGGAGATCAGCCCGGGAGGTATCGGGGCGGGCATGTACGGCATGCTCGTCATCGGCGCCATCCTGGCGGTCTTCATCGCCGGCCAGATGGTGGGGCGGACCCCCGAGTACCTAGGCAAGAAGGTCGAGGCCTTCGAGATCAAGATGGCGATGTTGGTCGCGCTGGTCCTCGGTGCGAGCATCCTCGGCTTCACGGGCCTCGCGACCGCTCTGCCGGAGGGGACCGCAGGCCCGCTCAACTCGGGCCCGCACGGCTTCGCCGAGATCCTGTATGCCTTCTCAAGCCAGACCGGCAACAACGGCTCGGCCTTCGCCGGCCTGACCGGGAACACGCCGTTCTACAACCTGACGGGTGGGCTCGCGATGCTCATCGGCCGGTACGGGATGATCGTGCCGATCCTCGCCCTGGCCGGCTCCATGGCCGCGAAGCGCCGGGTCGCGCCGTCGCTCGGCACATTCCCGACGACCGGCGTGCTCTGGTCCGTCCTCCTAGTCGGCGTCGTGATCATCGTCGGGGCGCTCACGTTCTTCCCCGCTCTGTCGCTGGGGCCGATCGTCGAGCAGCTCCTCCAGAACGCCGGAAAGGTGTCCTGATAAATGGCTCTGAGTCGTCCTCTCTTCTCCGTCGATCTCGGCCGTGGCACGCGCCGCTTCCAGCGGTTCGTGACGCTCGGTGGCGCCAAGCCTGGCGGGGAGCCGCCCCGGCCGCGCGGCATCCTCGACCCGGACCTGCTCCGGGCGGCCGTGCCGCAGGCCCTTCGCAAGCTCGATCCGCGGCTGCTCATCAAGAACCCCGTGATGTTCATCGTCGAGATCACGGCTGTCCTCGTGACGATCATCGCCGTCGGCAACGCCACGGGCATCCAGCCGACAGCCGAATTGGGCGGTCTGGGCTTCCAGATCCAGATCGCGATCTGGCTGTGGTTCACCGTCCTGTTCGCCACGTACGCGGAGGCGGTCGCCGAGGCCCGCGGCCGGGCCCAGGCCGCCACGCTCCGCAAGACGCGGACGGAATCGACCGCTCACCGCCGCCGGCCGGACGGGACCCTCGAGGACGTCGGCTCGTCCGCACTGCGCAAGGGAGACATCATCGTCGTCGAGGAGGGCGAGACCATCCCGGGTGACGGCGACGTCGTCGAGGGCGTGGCCTATGTCAACGAGGCGGCTATCACCGGCGAGTCGGCGCCTGTCCTCAAGGAGCCGGGCACCGATATCCGCAGCTCCGTCACCGGCGGCACGACGCTCGTCAGCGACAGGCTCGTGATTCGCGTGACGGCCGACCCGGGCGAGACGTTCCTTGACCGGATGATCGCCCTGGTCGAGGGCGCCCGACGGCAGCGCACCCCCAACGAGATCGCCCTGGCAATCCTGCTCGCCGGCCTGACGTTTATCTTCCTGATGGCGACGGTGACCCTCCGCCCGTTCGGAGCGTTCGCCGGCTCGACCGTCGCCACCGTGGCGTTGGTCGCGCTGCTCGTCTGCCTCATCCCGACCACCATCGGCGGGCTGCTGTCGGCGATCGGCATCGCCGGCATGGACCGGGTCGCCCGGTTCAACGTCCTTGCGATGAGCGGGCGCGCAGTCGAGGCGTCCGGTGACGTTGACGTCATCCTGCTCGACAAGACCGGGACGATCACCTACGGCAACCGTCTCGCCTCGGCAGTCACGCCGGCACCCGGTGTGTCCGAGGTCGAGGCCCTGACCGCCGCCCTCGTCGCGTCGATCCGCGATGAGACCCCGGAAGGTCGATCTATCGTCACGTTGGCCCGCGAGCGGCTCGCCGTGCTCGGTGCGGCCGGTGGGACGAACGACGAGGCCGGCTTCGTCAAGCTCGGCGACAGCATCGAGGAGGAGATCGCATTCTCGGCCGAGACCCGCGTGAGCGGCGTCAAGACCCGAGACGGCGCGTTGATCCTCAAGGGTGCGGTCGATGCGATCGCGGCCGATCTCGACGGCGCCATGCCGCCCGAGATCCTCACCGAGACCGACACCATCGCCGACCGCGGGGCGACGCCCCTCGCGCTGCGCGATGACGGTCGTGCGCTCGGCCTCATCGAGCTCAAGGACACGGTCAAGGAAGGCCTGATCGAACGGTTCGCCGAGTTCCGCAAGATGGGCATCAAGACCGTGATGATCACCGGCGACAACCCGCGGACCGCCGCAACGATCGCGCGCGAGGCCGGGGTCGACGATTTCATCGCGGAGGCCAAGCCCGAGGACAAGATCGCGTTCATCCGTGGCCAGCAAACCGAGGGACACCTGATCGCGATGACCGGTGACGGCACGAACGACGCGCCCGCCCTCGCCCAGTCCGATGTCGGGCTGGCGATGAACAGCGGGACGTCGGCGGCCAAGGAGGCGGCCAACATGGTCGACCTCGACTCCGACCCGACGAAGCTGCTCGAGGTCATCGCGATCGGCAAGCAGCTGCTCATCACCCGAGGCTCGATCACGACGTTCTCGATCGCCAACGACGTCGCGAAGTACTTCGCGATCCTCCCGGCGATGTTCGTGAGCGTCTATCCGGAGCTGAACGCGCTCAACGTGATGGGCCTCGCCACGCCACAGAGCGCGATCCTCTCGGCGGTGATCTTCAACGCCCTGATCATCATCGCCCTCATCCCGCTCGCGCTTCGGGGCGTCGGCTTCCGGCCGGCCCCGGCAAGCGTGCTGCTGCGGCGCAACCTCCTCATCTACGGACTCGGTGGGATCATCGCCCCGTTCATCGGGATCAAGGCGATCGACCTCATCGTCTCCGCCCTGAATCTCGCATAGGACATACCGATGACCACCTTCCTTCGTCACCGACTGTGGCCTGCCATCGCCCTGCTGGCGGCGCTGACGCTCATCACGGGCGTTGCCTATCCGCTCGTCGTGACCGCAGTGGCCCAAGTGGCGTTCCCGTCGCAGGCGAACGGCTCCTTCATCCAGACCGCAGACGGGCGGACCATCGGCTCGAGCCTCATCGGTCAGGCGTTCACCAAGGACGAATACTTCTGGGGTCGGCCGTCGGCGGCCGGCGCGACCGACGAGAATCCCCTCGGCTATGACGCGAACAGCTCTGCAGGATCCAATCTCGGACCGACGAACACGGACCTGCTCGACCGGATCGCCGCGGAGGTCGACCGCCTCAAGGCGGCCAACGGTGACGCGCCGATCCCGGTCGAGCTCGTCACGACGTCGGCATCCGGCCTCGATCCGCACATCAGCCCTGAGGCAGCGGAGTACCAGGTCGGCCGGGTGGCAGGTGCCCGGGGCATGTCGGCCGATGATGTCCGCACCGTCGTCGCACGCCACACAGAAGCGCCTACGCTCGGCTTCCTCGGAAAGCCGAGGGTCAACGTCCTGCTGCTGAACCTGGATCTCGACGGCCTGCTCGCTCCATGAGCGATCCCGAACGCGACGCGTTCGACGTCCGTCCGACCGCGGATGAGATGCTCGCACGCGTCCGTTCGGAGACTCCCAGCGGTCGCGGTCGGCTGCGGGTGTACCTCGGCATGGCGCCCGGCGTTGGCAAGACGTACAAGATGCTCGAGGAGGGCCACCGACGCGTCGCGCGCGGGACGGACCTAGTAGTGGGCTTCGTCGAGCCCCACGGCCGGCCACATACGATCGAGCTCCTCGACGGCCTGGAGGTCGTCCCACGCCGAAGCATCGAGTATCGCGGGGTGACCGTCGACGAGATGGACACCGATGCCATCCTCGAGCGCAAGCCGACCGTGGCACTGGTCGACGAGCTCGCCCACACCAACGTGCCCGGATCGATCCGGGCGAAGCGCTGGGAGGACGTCGAGGTCCTCCGTGATGCGGGCATCCATGTCGTGACGACCCTCAACGTCCAGCACCTCGAGAGCGTCGCGGACGCGGTCGCCACCATCACCGGGGCGCCGGTCAACGAACGGCTGCCCGAGGACGTGCTCCTCGGCGCCGACGAGATCGAGCTGGTCGACATGAGTCCCCACGCGCTCCGGCAGCGGATGAAGCACGGCAACGTGTATCCGCCCGACCGGACCCAGGTCGCACTCGAGAGGTTCTTCACCGAGGGCAACCTGACCGCTCTTCGCGAACTGGCGCTGCGGCTCGTCGCCCAGCGCGTCGAAGGCCAGCTCGAGGACACCGCGGCCGGTGGACGGCTGCCGCTGGTGACCGACCGGGTACTGGTCCTGGTCGACGGCAGCCCGGCCTCCATCCGGGCGATCAGGCGCGCGGCCAGACTGGCGGCCGCCCTGCATGCGGCGTTCATCGCCACCGTCGTCGAGACACCGATGACCGATCGGCAGCCATTCGACCGGCAACGCGATCTCCAGGAGGCGATCGACGATGCGGTCGACCTCGGGGCCGAGATCGTCCGGATCGAGGCCGCCGATGTGGCCAGCGGCGTCGAGGAGGCCGCCCGCCTGCGTCGGGCGACGCACGTCTTCCTGCCGCACCACGAGGTGCAAGGCCTGCGCCGGCTCGTCGAGCGACCCTTGGTCGACCGGTTGGTCGCGAGCATGCCCGACCTCGAGGTCCACTCGGTGGGTTCCGTGCCGACCGCTCGGGAGAAGCGAGCCTGATCGGCAATTGAGCGATCGTTGAGCGGAGGGCGATGCCCCCGGCCGACCACGCCAAACGCCCGACGTGGCACCGTATGCGGGTGCCATCATCCATCGCCGATCCATCACGACCGGCGCCAGGCGCGCGAGTGGCCCGCCGGTGATCGGGGGCCGTCGTCCGCTGACCGGTCGGAAGGCCGGCGACCGGCGCATCCGGGTCGAGCGTCCCCATGCGCCGTACTTTCGCTACGCGGGTCCCGGGCAGCTCGTCGCGCGCGAGGCCGCGTCGCTGCCACGTACCCCCCTCGGCCGGGCGATGGCGAGGGCTCGCGCGGTCGTCTTCGGACGCCCGCTCGCCAGCGAGGCCGAGCTCGAGGAGCGGCTGAGCAAGAAGAAGGCCCTGGCCATCTTCAGCTCGGACGCCATCTCATCGTCGGCGTACGCGACCGAGGAGATCCTGCGGGTGCTCATCGTCGGTGGCGCCGCGGCGATGCTCCTCTCGGTCGAGGTCGCGATCGCGATCGCGATCCTGTTGGCGGTGGTGTCGCTGTCGTATCGACAGGTGTGCCGGGCATACCCCAACGGCGGTGGCGCCTATGTCGTGGCACGGACAAACCTCGCTCCGATCTTCGGCCTGATCGCGGCGGCGTCGCTGCTCATCGACTACGTCATGACGGTGGCGGTGTCGACGGCGTCCGCCATCGCCCAGATCCAGTCCATCGTGCCGGCCGCCTATGACCTGCGCATCTGGATCGCGTTCGTCTCGATCGGGCTGATCACGATCGCGAACCTGCGTGGCCTGCGCGAGAGCGGCAACATCTTCGCCGTCCCGACCTACCTGTTCGTCGGCCTCGCCCTGGCCATCGTGGCGATCGGCGGCTGGCGGATCGTGACCGGGACGGCCGAGCCCCTGCCGCCGCAGCCGGACGCGGTCCCATTCGGCACCGAGGCGCTCGGGGTCCTGCTCCTGCTCAAGGCGTTCGCCGGCGGGTCGGTGGCACTGACCGGCGTGGAGGCGATCGCCAATGGCGTGCCCGCATTCAAGCCGCCCGAGTCAAGGAACGCCGCGAACACGATGACGGTCATGGCGGTGCTGCTGGCGATCCTCTTCGTGGGCCTGACGATCGTGGCCGTCGCATATGGCCTCCAGCCGACGGAGGCAGGTGGCCCGTCGATCGTCGCGATGGCGTCGTGGGCGGCGTTCGGCGAGGGTTCCGCGCTGTCGGTCGTCTTTGCGGTCTCGACCGCGCTCATCCTGTTCCTCGCCGCGAACACCAGCTTCAACGCCTTCCCGCGCCTCGCGGCGATCCTCGCCGAGGACGGCTACATGCCGCGCCAGTTCGCGTTCCGCGGCGACCGGCTCGCCTTCTCGTGGGGCATCGTGCTGCTGGCGGCCATCGCGTTCGGGCTGCTGTGGGCGTTCGATGGCGACACGCATGCGCTGATCCCGCTCTACTCGGTCGGCGTGTTCCTGTGCTTCACGCTCAGCCAGGCGGGCATGGTCCGCCACTGGGTGCGCGTCCGGGAGGCGGGCTGGCGTTGGCGGTTGCTGATCAATGCCGGGGGTGGCGTGCTGACCGCGGTCGTGCTCGGCATCGTCGTGTTCGAGAAGTTCGCCGACGGCGCCTACCTCGTGGTCATCCTCGTTCCCTTGCTGGTCGCGATGATGCTGTTCATCGCCCGCCAGTACACGCAATCCAGGCGGGCGCTCGCAGTGCGATCCGACACGGTCGTCCCGCCGCCGATCCGTGAGGAGCGCGTGGTCGTGCCGATCCCCGGTCTCGACCGCGCCACGGTCCAGGCGATCAACGTGGCGCGCTCGATCGACGACGACGTTCGGGCGGTCTACATCTCTGACGATCCCGAGGACGCCGCACGGGTGCGCGTGGATTTCGAGCGGCAGGTCCCGGGCGTGCCGCTCGTGGTCGTCGAGTCGCCGTATCGCGCGCTGGCCGGGCCCCTGCTGGCCTACCTCGATGTGCTCGACCTGGCCTGGCCGCCCGACAAGCCCGAGCCGATCACGTTCGTCGTGATCCCCGAATACGTGGCCAAGAGCTGGTGGGAGCGGATGCTATACAACCAGTCGGCGAAGCGGCTCCGCTCGATGCTCCTCGGGCGACCACACACGGTGATCGTGAACGTCCCGTACCGGCGGGAGGATCCTGAGACCGCGCTGCGCTAGCCGCCGCGGGCGATCCGGCGTGCCTTGCGCGTCACCCGCAGGAACTCGGTGAGATGCGCCCACGGCCGGATGTGGCTGGGCTCGCCGGCGTAGATCGTGCGGATCGGCACCCATTCGATCGGCAGGCCGAGCGCGATGCACCGCGCGATCATCTCGACCTCGAACTCGAAACCCGACTCGTCGCTGTCGAGCATCGCCTTCATGAGCTGTCGCCCGATGAGCCGGTAGCCCGACTGGTTGTCCGGCACGCCTCGCCCGAGGGCGACCGACAGCGTCGCCCCGCCGAGCACGTTGGCAAGCCGACGGACCGGCGGGCATCTCCGAGAAGTCGCGCTGCCCGACGATGAGCTCGGGGCGGCGGGCCCGGAATGCATCGACGAACGACGGGATCTCGGACGGATCGTGCTGGCCGTCGGCGTCGAGCGTCACGACCGCGGCGGCGCCCTCGGCGAGCGCGTGCGCGAAGCCGGCCCGGAGCGCCGCGCCCTTGCCGGCGTTGGGGACCTGGCGCAGCACAGTGGCGCCGGCCGCCTCGGCTCGCGCGGTGGTGTCGTCGGTGGATCCGTCGTCGACGACGACCACCGGGATGTGGGCGCGGGCGGCCTCGACCACGGCCGCGATGCGCGGCCCCTCCTGGTAGGCCGGGATGAGCGCGAGCAACTTGTCGGTGCCATCCGTCACCGCTGCAGTATCGCAACGCTGGATTCTCAGAACCGACTCAGGAACGATATCGACCATCGCGAGCGTCGACGCACTCCGGCTGGAGCGCGCATGCCGCAGGAGACATCGATGACAACGGATCCGACCACTCCGCCGGTCACGGGGCCCGCCTTCGCGGCGTCGACCGGCACGCCGAATCGCCTCCGCGTCGTGCTCGTCCTGGGAGCGGCGCTCCTCCTGATCGCCGCCGCAGCGGCGACGTCGTTCGCCGCCTCGTCCGCCCCGTCTGACCCGGGTGTCCCGGCGGCCGCGGCGGTCGGCGTCGTCCCCGACGACGGCGCGAACGCCGATCCGGGTGCCGGACGCTTCGGACGGAGCGGGTTCGGCCAGATCACCATCGCCGCGATCAGCGGCAACGACATCACGCTGCAGACCGCCGACGGCTGGCGACGGACCATCACGATCACCAGCTCGGTCGAGCTGACCAAGGGCGGCCAGCCGGTCGAGGTCTCGGCGCTGAACGTCGGGGACCAGGTCCGCTTCCGTCAGACCCGCAACGACGACGGCACCTACACGGTCACCGCCGTCGCGGTCGTCGTCCCGACGGTCCGCGGCCAAGCCAGCGCGATCACGTCGAGCGGCTTCAAGGTCACGACCCGCGACGGCTCGGTGTGGACGGTCACGGTCAACGGCTCGACCGCCTACCAGTACGGCCAGGGCACGGGCTCGCTCGCCGACGTGAAGGACGGCGGGACGGTCCGCGTGTCCGGCACGGTAACGGGCGACAACCAGATCACCGCGATCACCGTGCGCGTGGCGGGCGACCGGGCGGTCGGGACCGTGACGGCCAAGACGGCCGACACGATCACGATCAAGCGGCGCGACGGCACCAGCACGACGATCCACGTCGATGCCGACACGACCTACCGCGTGCGTGGCGTCGAGGACGCGACGCTCGCCGATGTCGCGGTCGACATGGTGATCGGCGTGACCGGGCGCGCGCGAGCCGACGGCTCGATCGACGCCGACGTCGTCGGCGCCGGCAAGCTGCGCGGCTTCGGCCGAGGCGGCGACGGCGACGACAAGGCCCCGGCGGCCTCGCCGGGCACCGGGTCGTCCGGGTTCTTCATGCCGGACGACCTCGATCTCGAGCTCGACCTTGACGGGCTCGGGATCCCCACCGCCTAGGACCCTCGCCTGCATCCGCTCCGGCCGGGACCCTCGCCATGGGCAGGCGAGGGTCCCGCCGCATCTCCCATGGCAGAGAGTACGAACAGCCCGCTCGCTTCCGGCGGATCCGGGCGTAGCGTGGCGCCATGGAACTCGTGGTATCGATCGTGTCGGCGCTGATCGGGCTGAGTGCCGCCTTCTTTCTGTCGATCTCGTTCTACGACATGCGACCCGAAGTCTGGGCGCATCTCCGGCGCCCGCGCTCCCCGGCCGCGCTCGACGCGCTGTCGATGCAGCGCTACCCGCTGCTCCCGCGGACGATCAGGCAGACGCAGCTCGACTGACCCGTCCGGCGATGTGGCGTCCCCGGCAGGATTCGAACCTGCGACCTTGCGCTTAGAAGGCGCCTGCTCTGTCCACTGAGCTACGGGGACGCGGTGTCGTACCCACCGCGCACACTACCAGCGATCCCGGTCGATCCCCGAGTCGCTCGACCCGACCCTCGTCGCTCCTCGATGATCGGGTAGCGACATTCACAACGACGTGCCCTACCATCCGCACACGCGACGAGGGGGAAGACGGTGTCGGGTCGGAACCGCTTGGCGTTGTCCGCCATCCTGTTGTCGGTATCCGCCGCCTGCGGCCAACCCGCCGGCGCCGAGCGTCGCACGGTCGCACCGAGCGATCCACCGCCACAGACCGCGGTACCGCCTTCGGCGACCAGCGCACCGTCCTGGCGCGACCGCATCCGCCGATGCCGGACCGGATCCCGTCCTCCTCGCCGCGGGCGATATCGCCGCCTGCAGCCACGAGGGCGATTCGGCGACCGCCGCGATCCTCGCCAAGTACCCGGACGCCATGGTGCAGACGCTCGGGGACAACGCCTACGACAAGGGCACGCCGCGCCAGTTCGGTTGCTATCACGACACGTGGGGCGTCGCGCTCGAGCGCACCCACCCGGCCCTCGGCGGACACGACTACATGACCGAGGGAGCGGCCGGCTACTTCGGGTACTTCGGCGACGTCCTCGCGCCATACGCGCCCACCGCGACCGACCCGACGATGGGCTGGTATGCCTACGACCTCGGCCAGTGGCGGGTCATCGTGCTCAACTCGATCTGCGACCGGATCGGCGGCTGCGACGGGGGCTCACCGCAGGTCGCCTGGCTCCGGGCGGAGCTCGCGGCGCACCCGGCGACGTGCTCACTGGCAGTCATCCACAACCCGCGATTCAGCTCAGGCCGCAAGGAGAACGAACCCCGGGTCGGCCCGCTCTGGGAGGAGCTCGACGCCGCCGGTGTCGAGATGGTCCTGAGCGGGGACAACCACGCGTACGAGCGACTCGCGCCGATGCGGCCCAGCGGCGATGTCGACCCGGCGAGCAGGCATCCGCCAGTTCGTGGTCGGAACGGGCGGCCGGAGCCACTACAGGTTCTCGGAGGGCGCGACCCACCCGAACACGGAGACGGGCGACGACGATACGTTCGGGGTCCTGAAGCTGACGCTCCACCCGAACGCCTACTCGTGGGAGTTCCTGCCGGAGGCCGGGAAGACCTATAGCGACGCGGGCGACCAGGACTGCCACTGAGCCCGATAGGTATTCCGCCGTATCCCCGTTCGGACGCCTCTTCCGTATCCTCCCGCAAGACCCGGCCCGCCGTCCCCCTGGCGGTCCGGGTCTGCTCATGCCCGCGGGGATCGCGAGCGGCACGAGAAAGGTCCGAGGTGGCCCCTTCGCCGGCGATGGCCGGACGGTGGGGACGAGACCGAGCGCCGACCGGATGCCACGGAGTCGACCGAGACCGTCTCCCTGGCGTCCGGGACCATCGCCCAATTCCGCGTGTTCCTCGGACCCACCGGCTAGGGTACGCCACGGGACCAGCGCGTGCCGACCCCAACGACCGCCCGGAACGGCGAAAGCCGCGTGCTACACTCCGCCACCCGCGCCGGCCGGGACCGGTGCGACCGAGAGAGGACCGTTCTGCCCATGACGGTCGGACCCACCCGCGCGCGAACGCGCACCGCCGCGCAGCAGCTTGCCCTCGACCTCCCGATCTCGCTGCCGGCCATCGCGATCGAACCCGAGTGGAAGGCCCAGCAGCGCCTCTGGGGTCACTCGTTCCACCCGATGTGCTCGTACCTCGCGAGCTTTCCGGCGACGCTGGCCCATGCGTTCATCGCGCGCTACTCGCGGCCGGGTGACGTCGTCCTCGATCCGTTCTCCGGTCGCGGCACGACGCCCCTGCAGGCGTGCGCGGAGGGGCGGATCGGTGTCGGCAACGACCTCAACCCGTTCGCCCACCTGCTGACCGCCTCGAAGGTCGAGGCGGCGACGCGTCCCGCGGCGATGACCCGTCTGACACAGTTGCGCCTCGCCTGGATCGCCGACGCCGAGCCGTGGACGGCGTTGGCCCGGCGCGTTGCGGCCGACCCGCTCACGACGCTCGTTCCGACCGCCGGCTCCGGCGCGTCGCCATCGGCCGGGTCCGAGACCGTGCCGGTCGAGGTCGCGCTCGCGTTCCACCAGGAGACGCTCGGCCAGCTGCTGCTCGTCCGGACCACGCTCCGGCTCGACGACCGCACCGACCGGTTCCTCGCCGCGGCGATCACCGGGATCCTCCACGGCAAGAGCGCGAGCTATCTCTCGGAGCTGATGCCCAACACGTTCAGCATGGCGCCGCGCTACGTCCGCGACTTCGCCGCCCGCACCGATTTCGCCTCGCCGCGACGGGATGTCTTCGACGGCCTCGGCCTGAAGATCGACCGCCTGTTCCGCCAGGCCGGCCCAGCCACGGAGGGAATCGCCCTGCTCGGCGACGCCCGCGACGTCGCGGGGCGGGCCAGGGCCGCGCTGCGGGCCCGTGGCCGGCCGGATCGAGCCCGCCTGGTCGTCACGTCCCCGCCCTACCTGCGGGTCGTGAAGTACGGCTACTACAACTGGCTGCGCACCTGGTTCCTGGGCTTCGATGCCAGGGCCATCGACGCCACGCTCGACGACGCCCACCACCGCGAGCCATACCTCGCGTTCCTGCGCGACGTGCTCGCCGACATGCGCGAGGTCCTGACCGACGACGCGGTCGTCGTCCTCGTCATCGGCGACGTCGAGACCGACCGTGGCCGGCGCATCCGCGGTGGCATCGGCCTCGCCGAGCGGGCATGGGAGCAGGCCGCCGAACCCGAGGGCTACCGGCTGGCCGGCGTCGCGCTCGACGACGTCGCCGCGGTCCGCAAGATGACCAAGTTGTGGGGCGACGAGGCCGGCCGGGCGACGAAGACCGACCGGATCCTCATCCTGGGAGCGACCGAGGCGGGCCGGCGTCGGGCGCTATCCGGTGCGACCCTCGACGTCGACTGGACCTGGCCACCGAGGACGTTGCGGGCCATCTGACGCCCGACCCGTGAGCGCGGCTCCCCGTACGATTGGGGCGTGACCCGCGCTCGTCCGTCCGTCCGCCTGCCGCTCGCCCTGTCGGCGCTGGCGATGGCCTTCGCGCTGGTCCTCCCGGCCACCGCGGTCGCCGAGGACGTCATGCGCCTGGGGGGGCCGGTCACCGACACGGCCGGCGTCCTCACCGACCGCGTCGACGACGTCGAGGCGGCCATCGAGGCAACGCTCGTCGACCACGGGGTCCAGGTCTTCGTCCTGTTCGTCGAGACGACCGGCGAGCTGTCGGCGGGTGACTACGCGCAGCAGACGGCGGCGCTCAACTCGCTCGGCGTCGACGATGCCCTCCTGCTCGTCGCGATGACCGACCGCACCGACTACATCTGGTTGTCCGACTCGCTCGACGAGATCACCGACGATGAGCTGGATGCGATCCTGGCCGACACGCTCGAACCTGCCCTGCGCGATGGCGAACGAGGCCGACGGAACGATCGCCGCGATCGAGGCGCTCGGGCTCGCCGCCGGGTCGCCCGCGCCGACCGAGCCGCCGGTCGTCCCTGGACCGGTCGAGCCGACCACGCCGCCGAGCGGGGGCGATAGCGGCGGCGTCCTGGGGACGATCGCCGCGCTGCTGCTCCTGGCCATCGGCGGCTGGCTGCTGTACCGGTGGTGGCGGGGTCGCCACCCGGCGGCTCCTGCGGCCGGCACCGCCGTCACAGAGCCCGCCCAGCTGTCCGGGCCCGAGCTGCGCCAGCGCGCCAACGCGCTGCTCATCGCGACCGACGAGCGCATCCGCGACGCGCGCCAGGAGATCGACTTCGCCGAGGCGCAGTACGGTCCCGACGCCGTCGGGGAGCTGCGCCGCGCCGTCGCCGATGCCCAGGGCGAGCTGGCGGCCTCGTTCACGCTCCGCCAGAAGCTCGACGACGATGTGCCCGAGGACGAGACCGCCCGCGATGCGATGCTCCGCGAGATCGTCGAGCGCACGACCCGGGCGCTCGACCGGCTCGATGCGGAGACGGCCGACATCCGCGGGCTGCGCGACCTCGAACGCGACGCACCGGCGACGCTCGTCGAGCTGCCCGGTCGGATCGAGAACGTCGAGGACCGGCTGCCGGCGGCGCGCGAGGCGCTGGCCGGCCTCGACCGCTACGCCGAGTCCGCGTGGCGCCCGGTGGCGGGCAACATCGAGGAGGTCGAGAAGGGGCTGGCCGGGGCGCGGACGGCGGTCACGGTCGCGAGCGCCGCCATGGCGCGCGACGACCGTCCGGCCGTCGCGGTCGCGACGCGCGAGGGGCTCGAGGGCATCACCGGCTCGACCGAGTCTGCTCGACGCGATCGACCGGGTCGCGGCGAGCGTCGCCGACGCCGAACGCCGGCTGCCGGCCGAGCTCGCAGAGGCGGAGCGGGATCTGCGCGAGACCCGGACCGTCCGCCCGGACGCGGGCGCCGCCGACGCCGGGATCGACGCGCGGATCGGCGAGGTCGAACGCGCCCTCGACGCCGCCCACGCCGCGGCGACGGCCCGGCCGGCCGACCCGGTCGAGGCGCTGCGGCTCGCGACCGAGGCGCACCGGCTCGCCGACGAGGCGCTGGTCGCCACTCGCGACGCGGCGGCCGCACGCGACCGGCTGGAGTCGACCGCCGACTCGACGATCCGCACCGCGACCATCGAGTACGAGCGGGCCGCCACGTTCATCGCGTCGCGCCGGCCGGGGGTCGGCGACGCGGCACGGACCCGCCTGGCCGAGGCACAGCGCAACCTCGAGGCGGCCACGGCCGTGGCCGCACAGGACCCGGCGGTGGCCATCGAGCGCGCCCGCCGGGCGCAGCAGCTGGCCGGCGAGGCGTACCAGCTCGCAGCGTCGGACTTCTCGGACTGGGACAGCGGCGGGCCCGGCTGGGGTCAACCCCGAGGCGGCGACGCGACAGCCGAGCTGCTCGGCCAGATCCTCGGCGGGGTGATCGGCGGGGTCATCCGCTCCGGCGCGGGCGGCGGCTGGGGTGGCTCCCCGTGGGGATGCCCCGGGACGACGGGGAGGCGGCGGCTTCCCGGATCTCGGTGATCTCAGCGGCGGCTGGGGACGTGGTGGTGGGTTCGGCACCGGCACGTTCGGCGGCGGTGGCGGCGGGCGCGGGCGCGGCGGGCGCTGGTGACGACACCGGCCGCTTTGCGCGGCGACGCACGCGCGCCGTACCGTATCCATCCACAACCACGACCGATCGACGGAGACCAGACCGATGGCACAGAGCTCGATCCTCGGCCGCGTCAGCCAGCTGATCCGCGCGAACATCAACGCGATCCTCGACAGTGCCGAGGACCCCGAGAAGATGCTCGACCAGCTCGTGCGCGACTTCACCGACAACATCGCCGAAGCCGAGGAGGCCGTCGCCCAGACGATCGGCAACCTGCGGCTGCTCGAGGACGACGCGCAAGGAGGCCCGCGCGGCGGCGGTCGGAGTGGGGCGACAAGGCGAAGGCCGCCTCGCGCCGCGCCGACGAGCTTCGCGCGGCCGGCAACACCGCCGAGGCGGACCGGTTCGACGAGCTGGCCAAGATCGCCATCCGGCGCCAGGTCAGCTACGAGAACCAGACCAGCACGCTCGACACCCAGGTCGCGCGGCCAGACGGAGCTCGCCGACAAGCTCAAGGACGGCCTCAACAAGCTCCGCACCAAGCGCGAGGAGCTGGTCCAGAAGCGCGACGAGCTCGTGTCGCGGGCCAAGATGGCCCAGGCCCAGTCACAGGTCCAGGAGACGCTCCAGAGCGTCAACGTCATGGACCCGACGTCGGAGATCGCCCGCTACGAGGAGCGCGTCCGGCGCCAGGAGGCGCATGGTCCGCGGCCGCGAGGAGGTCGCGGCGTCTTCGCTCGACGAGCAGTTCGCGTCGCTCGACGACGACGAGGACGAGCTCGAGGTCGACGCACGGCTGGCCGAGCTCAAGAGCGGGGGCTGACGCTCGATGGAGCAGATGTACCACCCGTCGGACCTGGCTTCGATGGACCCGCTGGTCCTGATGAAGAACCTCGACCACGTCCGCATGACCAGCCGGCGGCTGTCGTACATCCTCCAGCAGCAGGTCCACCTCTACACGCCCGAGGCGAACCAGCTGCGCGAGCAGATCGACCGCTACGTCGAGGCCGAGCGCCAGATCGAGGGCGAGATGGCGAGGCGCCAGATCCGGTCCTGACCGCGGGTCCCGTTCTCGCCCGATCGCCGCGAGCGATCGTTCTCGGGCTGAACGCCTGATCCGCCGTCGGGTGATCGCGGGCGGGGATCGTGTCGATAGGAACGGCCAGAGACGGACCCGATTCGATGCGCGATCGATCGCTTGGAGCGATCATCGATGCGCGAAGGGTGTCGCGCGGTCGGCGTGGGCCGGAAATCGATCGCTGGGAGCGATCACGCCAGGGACGTCCGGCGGGGAACAACAAGGACCCCGCCGAGATCGGCGGGGTCCTTCCCGGATGAGTGCGGTTCCCGTTATGCCCCGGCGGGCACCACCGCCAGACGGACGGGTCGTTCGTCTCGCTGGCTGGGCTCCACGGCGTCCACGGCCTCGGCGGCCGTTCCCGGTTCGGTGTCGTCGATGACCGGCTCCAGCGGCGTGATCATCACGGCCACCGGTCGGCGGAGCGCCAGCTCCTCGGCGACGATCCCAGACGACATCGCGGCGAGCGCGGGCATGTCGAAGAGCGAGAACCCGATCCCATGGGCGGCGAGATCGTCGGTCCCGAGTCCCCGGAACAGCCCGCGTGCGGCGACGGCGCACATCTCGTCATACAGATCCGGCCAGCCCACGCGTCGGCGCCGGTAGCAGAAGCGGATGAAGTCGGCCGCGTCCGGGTCGGGGACTCGCGTGGCGGCGCTGCGTGGTTCCATCGATGGCTAACCCTCCCTTCGACCGCCCATGCGGCGGCCCGGAGGGGGACGCGACGCGCGCACGGCCAGTAGCGGCAACACCTGACCATGCCCAGCCTCGACGGTGTGTCGGTCCCGGCGGCCGGAGGGTGGTTCGAGGTGTCCGGTCCCGCCATCTCGACTCCGCGGCGACCGGTGTCGGGTCATGGTAGGCGTCCTCGGGACGGGCCGGAAGGGGGCTTGTCCACGACTTCATCCACCAACTTTTCCACACCGCCGTCGAAGGCTGGAACACCCGTGCGAAACGTGCGGGGACGGCCTCAGGTCGCCACGCGGGTCAGCCCGAGCCCGGGTCGATCAGAGAGCCGCCAGCGCTTGTCGGGCCCGAGCTCGAGCCCCTCGAACGGGTCGTCGGCGAGGAGCAGGTTGCCGTCGAGGTCGACCCAGTCGGCGAGCGATGCGACCACCGCCGACGCGGCGATCCCGACCGACGTCTCCTCCATGCAGCCGAGGAACGTGCGGAAGCCGCGCTCCCGCGCCTCCGTCGAGCATCCGGTGCGCCGGCCCGATGCCGCCGCACTTGGCGAGCTTCACGTTGACCCCGGCGACGACGACCATCGAGAGCGGCGAGGTCCTCCGGCAGGACGCATGACTCGTCGGCCACGATCGGCAGCGACGAGCGCTCCTGGAGCCAGGCGAGGTCACGGTAGGCGCGGGCCGGGAAGGGCTGCTCGATGAGCTCGACGCCGAGGTCGACCAGCTCGGGCAACAGCGTCTCGGCGTCGGCGCGCGTCCAGCCGGTGTTGGCGTCGACGCGGATCGGCCCGGCGTACACGTCACGGACCGCGCGCGAGCGTGGCGAGGTCGGCCGGCCCGCCGACCTTGATCTTGAGCGCCGGGAAGTCGGCCGCGCGCCGAGCGCGCTCGGCCACGACCGCCGGCTCGTCGATGCCGATCGTGAAGTCGGTCGGCGGGAGATCGGACGACAGCCCAAGCAGTGCATGGACGGGCAGGCCGACGACCTTGCCGACGAGGTCGTGGAGGGCGATGTCGAGCGCGCACTTCGCCGCGCCGTGACCGCGGATGGCGCCGGTCCATCGCCTCGTCGGCCGCGCGAAGGCCAGCCACATCGGGCGCCGGCGTCGCCGATCGGCCTCGAGCAGCATCGGCATGACCGCCGCCATCGTCGCCGGGGTCTCGCCGTAGAAGCGGTCCGGGTAGCCCTCCCCCACCCCGACGAGGTCCGGGAACCGGTCATCGCGCAGCTCGACGATGACGGTCGTGACGCTGGTGCCCGCCGCCGTGCTCGGAGCGCGCGATGCGGAACGGGTCGCGCAGGGCGAGCGACAGGACCTCGTGCCGGAGGCTCAGACCCACGGCAGCGCGTCCACGGCGTCACGGACCGCGGGCCACAGCCGGTCGGCGCCGAAGCGGACCGGGTCGTCGGCCGGCAGGCCCGGTCTCCGTCGGCGATCCGGCGATGACCCGCCGAGCCTCGTCGTCGTCCGGGAAGAGCGACGTGTTCAGCGCGATCGCCACGACCTTCGACGGCGCGACCACCCCGGCGATCCGCTCGTGCAGCTCGATGAACGGCACGAGCGTCGGCGATCGGGAAGCGACGCGTCGGGCAGGTGGTCGAAGTCGTGCTCGGTCGTGCCCGGCTTGTGGACCAGGACCATGGCGTGTGGCGTCGCCCCGTGGATGAGCCCGAGCGTGACCGCGCTGTAGGCCGGGTGGTCGATCGAGCCCTGGCCCTCGACGATGACCCAGTCGCCACGCGCCTCGCCCTGCTCGACCAGCCACTCGACGGTGCCGTTGGTGAAGTCGCTGATGACCCGATCGACGGCCACGCCCCAGCCCTCGATCATCATCCCGGTCTGGCCGGTCGGGACCATGACCGCCGATCGGCGCCGTCACGGCGCGCCGACGCGACGAGCTCGAGCGCGACCGACATCTTGCCGATGGCGCAGTCGGTGCCGACGGTCAGGATCACGCGCTTGCCGGGCAGGTGCCGCCGGCCGACGGTCGTCTCCATGCGGTCCGGCGGCCGCCGGTAGTCGATGAGGCGCGGCACCGTGCTCGGCGGCCGCCGCCGCGAACTCCGGGTCGTCACCCAGGAACTGATGGAGCCCGGAGTGGATGTCGAGGCCGGCGTCGATCGCCTCGAGGATCGTCGCGCGCCACGCGGGTGGCAGCTTGCCACCGGTCGGGGCGATGCCGATCAGCAGGCCGTCGGGCCGGACCGGTCCGTCGAGCGCGTCGGCGAGGCTGCCCACGAACGGGATGTCGAACGGCCGGCAGGAACTCGCGCAGGTTGCGACCGGCCATGGTCGAGTCGAGGATGGCGACGATCGTCGTCGCGGCCGTAGCGGATGACGCCCATCGCCGTCTTGGCGTCGTGGATCCCGAACTGACCCTCGGTGAGGATGACCAGTCGGCGCGGTTCGGTCGGCGGCATCCCGGCAGTCTATGTGGCCCACGGCCTCGGGCGGCGGCGTCCGCTCGGACTCGACCGCTAGCCCTTCGGTTTCTCCACCACCACGTCGAAGAAGTCCTTGGTCAGGTCCCAGCGCGGATACCGCCCGAGGATGTGCGAGAAGCGCTGGTAGAACGCCTCGTCGATCGGCGTCTCGCGGAAGCGCAGCGAGTGGATCTCGAAGCCGACCTCGCGGAAGTAGTCCTCGTACTGCGCCCAGCTGAGGCGGTTGACCCACGACGCGCCGGCGTCGATCCGGTGGTGCTTCATCCGGAACTCGCGGATCACGTCGTCGCTGAAGAGCAGGTGCGGGAACGGGAAGTACAGCTCGCGGTAGATGTGCGACGCCTTCGGACCGCGGTGGAGGTTCGCGTTGATGTGCGCGAGGCCGCCCGGCTTCATGATCCGGAACAGCTCCGTGAGCAGCGCCCACGGGTGGACGACGTGTTCGAACACCGCGAACGAGTACACGCGGTCGAAGAAGTCGGGATCGAACGACCGGTCGGTCGCGAGGTCGGCCAGCACGTAGTGGGTGCGCTCGTCGGCAAGCTCCGACCACGCACGCCGCTCGCACACGTCGACTCCCCACGCATCGGCGCCGAGGTGGTGGCTCAGGTACCAGACCTCGAACCCGGCGCCACAGCCGAGCTCGAGGGTCCGCTTGTCGGCGAGATCGATCTCCCGATGCACGCCGAGGATCCGTTGGCGCGCGCGCTCCTCGCGGCTGTCCTGGTCGTTGGCGGGCGGCTCGGGCACGAGCGGCTTCGAGCGGTACTCCTCGTTGAGCGCCTCGAGGAGCGCGAGGTCCATGACCGGCGGTCGCTCACCGGTGTCGTAGATCGACTTCACGACCGATCCGGCCCGATCGATCTCGGGCGGCTCCGGCCAGTCGGCATCGATCGCGCGCGGTCGCGGTTTCACCGCGAATCGGTCGGGCACGGAGCCCCACGACGGACTCGATCCACCATCGGTGGACGGCTCGGGACGGGGTCGCGCGCCGTGGAGGGCGTCGTTCGGCGCGACGGATGAGGGGTGCCGCTGGCGACGCAGCGACCCGCTTCCTGACGCGCCGCATGGTGCCGCCGGGACCGGCGCTCATCGATGGCTCCCTCTTGCCGAACGACTCTGACATGGGGACGCCCCCGGGGCGCGGACCGGGGGCGCCGGAAGATGCGGGCGATGCCCCGTCGAGCGGCCTCTGAGACCGTTCCGCGGGTCAGGCGAGTCTAGCAAAGGCAGCAAGCGACGCAGGCGATCAGCTGGTCGACGTGCCCGCCTCACCGACGGTCTCGGTCTCGACCACGACTGCCGGACGCGGCGACGTGTCGACGTGGAGGCGGAACACGTCGGGCCGGTTGTAGTGGCCGACCGGGTCGAGCAGCCGGCGAGCCGAGGCGACGGCTCCCAGGTCGAGGTCGGCGATGAGGGTCTCCTCCTTCTCTCGCACCGGGCCGGCGACGATCTGCCCATCGGGCGCCACGATCACGCTGTTGCCCTTCTCCAGCCACGGACCGTTGTCGGCGAGGAAGGGCTTCGGCACAAGCCGATCCCGGTCGGGGAAGTCGGACGGGATGCGGTCCACGTGTAGCACCGGATTGACCCCGACCACGTACATCCGGTTCTCGCGTGCGAGGTGCTGCATCGAGGCGATCCAGGCGTCGCCCGGTGCGAGCGTCGGCGCGAGCCACACCTCCACGCCCTGGGCGTACATGTGGAAACGCGCGAGGGGCATGTAGTTCTCCCAGCAGATGAGCCCGCCGATGCGCCCGAAGCCCGTGTCGACGACGCGCAGCGTCGAGCCGTCGCCCATCCCCCAGACCGTGCGCTCCGAGCCGGTCGGGACGAGCTTGCGATGCTTCTCGACGAGCTCGCCCGCCGGAGACAGGTACAGGACCGCGTTGTAGATCGTGCCGCCGTGCTGCTCTCGCTCCTCGACGCCGACCACGAGCCAGACCCCGTTGTCGCGGGCGATCGCACCGAGGCGCTCGGTCGCAGGGCCGGGGACGACGACGGCGTTCTCGGCCAGCAGCCGGAACCAGGCGTCGTCACCGTCCCAGATCGGCTGGGTGTCGATCCAGATCGGAGTGCCCGGCACGAACACCTCGGGGAAGACGACGAGCTGGGCACCCTGTTTCGCCGCCTCGGCCGTCAGCTCCGCGACGCGATCGATCGTCGCCTCGCGGTCCATCAGCTCGTAGGTGGCCTGGACCGCGGCGACGCGCATCGTGGTCATCCCATCCTCCGGTGTCACTGGACGCGAGGTAGCTCCCGAACCATGACGCATGACGCCCGCCGTCGGTGCCCATGACATCCTGCGCCGAACGCGCTGCAGCATCGGTTCGGGATTGAACAGTTTGGCGGGCGGGCGTTCGAGAAGATCGCCACTGGGTCTCGAAAGGCGAGCACTTGACGAGACGTAGGGGCTGACCGGCAGGTACCGTGACCACGCGGAGTTGGGCCAGGTCGGAGCGCTTACGGTCCGGCAAAGGCCCACCGAACGCCGTTCTCGGTGGGCCATACCGCGAACGGCCACACGTTGACGGCTGACGTCACCGGTCAGGCGACGCCGTAGGGATGTTCACCACCGCCTGTTTGGGAGATGGAACGATTCGCTCGCCGTCCGACTCATCATGGATGAGCGCAGCCGGTAGGCCGCAACGAGCCGGGTGTCCGATGCACGGCCGGGCTCTGATGCCTTTCCGCTGCGTGCACGCTCTTAGTCGAGTCGGATGAGATGAAGGTCCCGGCTCGGCACTCCGCCCGGGTGCGACCGTTGACATGGACCTCAGGCACTGCCGGCAAAGAGACCGATCTCTCGTCCCTCGACGGGTATCCCAATATTCTTGGCATGCGGCGCTCAACTCCTCTCGGGGCGACAGATAGCACCCTGTACTGAGTGGGTGGTGCGGGATATCAGAGGGCTCTGTTAGTCGCTTGCAGTAAGCGCGGGGCTCCGCGGGCGGGAGCCGGTCGGTTACTGATAGCGCGAGGCGAAGGCCCAACGGAGATCACCGTCCCCCACCCTCCGCCATCGCGAGAGTGGCTGGCCAGCGCGATGGTGGAGTCTTCGCGCTGTCACCGCGTGGTCGAGCGGACGTCGCCCATCCAACGCAATTGTCCGGATTGCCGGCGGGCGAAGCGCAGCCGTAGGAGGGACTCCGTTCGGCGCCGACGCGTTGGCTGAAACCAGCGGGACGCGCGGGACGTACCTGCTCCGCTCCATCGAGCGAAGCAAATGCGCGCTCTCGAATTCGGAATGGAACGAGGAGGCGATCGATCTCCGGTTACGTCCTGTCGAGGAAGCGACACCTGGTCACGCCCACGATGCCGAGCGCTACTAGGGATGTTCTCAGGACGGTCGAACGACCTAGTCGGCGACGGCGGGCTCGGACGAACAGCATGGACACCCGCCCTCAGCGGCTCCGACAACGGCGTCCGCAGCCTCACAACACGGACCATCGAGGACCGCGAGTTGCCGGCGTGGGCGTCCAAGGTGCCCCTGCAACCCGGACAGCCTGGCGTCGAGGGCCTGGAGGCCTGCGATCCGGTCCGCGATCTCCGCGCGCCGTACCTCGATCAGGCCGGGCAACTCGGCGGTGGAATCCCCGCAGTGCCCGGAATGACACCAGCCCGCGATCCTGGCGGCGTCCTCGAGTGGGAGATCCAGTCGCCGGAGGTCGATGATCAGGCGCAAGTGCTCGACATCCGCCTGTCCGTAGTCCCGGTACGCGTTGTCCCGCCGGCTCGCTCGAGGCAACCAGCCGGAGCGTTCATAGAAGCGCACGGTGTCCGTCGAGACGCCGACCGCCTGGGCGAGTTCGCCGATCCTCATGCGGTCAGCAAACCTTGGAGTGACTCCGATGTCAAGGGCGCTCACCTGACCTCGGTCAACTCGTAGGTGTTGCCCTCGCTGTCCTTGAACCAGGCGGCCTTCGCCACGCCGAAGTCGGCCAGTCCATGGACCATCTGGACCTCGCCAAGGTCGTACTCCTCGAACGTCACTCCGCGCTCGCGCAGCCCGGCCATCACCGACTCGATGTCCTTGACCGCCCAGCCGGCGATCGTGTTCATCGCGGTCCCGGCTGCCGGCGTGGCGTAGAGGTACAGCCAGGTCTCGCCTGCGAAGCGATACCAGACACCACCCGGGTCCTCATGCTCAGGCACGAGCCCGAGCCGTTCCTCGTACCAGCGGCGCGCCCGTCCGAGGTCGACGGCCGCCGCCCTGGCGCTGATCGGGAAGAGGCTCAACGTCGTCACGACATCGCCGTCGCCGCGGTCGGGGCCGCCTCGAGCCGCTCCTTGAGGCGAACCAGCTCTGCGGCCTCACCCGCCCGGATCTCGCCCGCGAATAGCGGCTCGACGAGCCGCATGAGCCCGGTCAGCCCCAGAGATCCTGCCCAGACCACCCTGGTGCTCTCCGGCCCGATGGCTTCGAGGTCCATTGCCACATCGCCGCGCATCGGGCCTGAAAGGACGCGGTACGCGAGCCGACGTCCGGGGTCTGCCTCGGCGACTTCGAATTCGACGGTCTGTCGACGTGGGCCGATCTTGACGTTCTCGTACGCTCGGGCGCCGACCTCGGTCGACCGTCCGTGGACGATGCGTGCGTCGATCACGCTCATCCAGGTCGGATGGCGGTCGATGTCCGCGGCGTATTCCCAGACGTCCATCGCCGATCGCTCAATCGTCTGCTCGCTCCGAAACGGAATCACCTCACGACCTCCCTCTGCTCGACGACCGGCAAGGCGCCGGCGATAACCGTGGCGAGGCGCGCGTAGGCGGCCTCCTTGTCGACCCGCATCTGCTCGACCGCGTCAGCGTCCGCGGGGACTCCGCCCAGGTAGCCCCAGCGAAGCCGGAGATGCGTCCCGCTCTCGGTCGGATCGAGATCCGCGGTGGCCGCGACCGGACCGACGCCCGGCACAGCCAGTCGCCAGGCGACGCGGTCGTAGGGCTGCCAGTCGACGATCTCCTCGAGCGTCGCCAGGCGGCCGGTCACGCACTGGGCCGTGCTACCGATGCCGCGGCGCCCACCCGCCGAGGTCTCCTCGATGCGGATCGGACCTTCCCAGCGGGTCCGCAGGGCCGGCGAGGTCAGATGCGCCCAGACGACCGAGGGCTCTGCGGCCAGTGTCGCCTCGATGCCGAATGCGGTATCCCCTTCCGAGATGTCCAGGCGTTGCTCGCCAGTCTCGGCCTGCCAGCGCGCCTCGAGATCCAGGGTGAACGTGTCGACCCGGCCGAGGTGCTCGATCTCCTCCTCACCGGGTCGCAGGCCCAAGGCGGCGCCGTCGAGACCGAGGGCCTCGACGGCCGCCGCTGTGAACAGCGCGAATCCGTTGGCGCGTGTCTCGGCGGCGCCCACGCCCTTCAGCAGCCGGTGGACGATGATGACGTCGGGCCCGGCAAGCTCGTCGCGTCCGGCGATGCGACTCCACACGAAGGCGCCGTGGTGGGCGAACACCTTGAGGTCGAGCTTGGGCGCCAGCCGGCACGAGTTGCAGTCGCAGGTCGTGGCCTGGTCGATGCTGCGCAGCCGGCGCCGGAAAGCGAGATAGCACGCCTCGATGGCGTCGAGCAGCAGCGACCCGTCCGCCCGGCCGTCCTCGACGAACAGGAATGCCGCGTCACCCTCGAACTTGGCGAGTCGGAACGGCGGTTCCAGGCGACCGACGATCGTCTCGAGGAGGTCCCCGGCAATGACCGGCGCGTGCTCGATCTCACTCCCTGACAGGTACGCGGTGTAGCCGGTCAGGTCGGCGATGACCAGGAAGCCGGACTCAGGAGACGCTGCCATGGCGTGAACCGTAGACCTTGGAGTCGGTCCAATGTCAATACCTATCCTTGCGGCATTGGGACGGAGCGAACCTAGATCCAAGCGGTTAACGCGCTCTGGCGTTCTTTCTCGACCGCGCCGAGTCGTCGTCGCCGCGGGAATCGGCGGCGGAGTTGTGGCTCGACCAGGACTCACCGGCCGAGCACGAGGGGACGTCGGATCGGGATAAGGGTGCCGATAAGGGTGCTCGGGGCCCTCGGCGGGCAACGAAGAAGTCCGATCCGAGCGTGGATCGGGCCGAAACTGGCGATTTTGGTACCGCATACCGGATTCGAACCGGTGATCTCCGCCTTGAGAGGGCGGTGTCCTAGGCCTCTAGACGAATGCGGCCCCGGCCTCCGCGACGATCGCCGCGGGCGGCCGACAGGATACCAGACGATGCGGGCCCGGTCGCCCGGGCCCGGTCGCCGTCAGCGGGGTCGAAGGACGTACAGCCCGTCGACCGCGACCGTGGGACGACGGCTCATCCCGACGGCCTGGATCCGCAGCGTGTGCCGCCCTTCGCCGACGTTGCGGGCGAAGACCATGACCTTCGCCTTGAACGTCCGGCTGTACTGGTCGACAGTCGCGACGTAGCGCCCGTCGAGATAGACGCGCGCCTTGCCACGGGTCGGCCCCGTGGGGGCGGCCCATGCCACGGCCTGACCCTCGAACACGAGCGTCGCCGAGCCATTGCGGACCTTCGTCCAGTGGACGCGCCGGCCGAGGTAGGCGGTGTGGGACGCGAACGCCCACTTTCCGGCCCACCGGATCGACCTCGACGAGTCCGAGAGCGCGGTCGCGACGAACCACTCCGACGACCTCCAGTCGCCGACATGGCCGGTGCGATCGACTGCCCGGACGCGGAACCGGACCTCGTGGCCGCTCGGCAGCGTCCGTCGCGCGGAGCTTGCCGTCGGGGAGGCCAGGCCGAGGGCGACCCAGTCGCCGTCGTCGACCCGCATCTGGAGCTGGTAGCCCCGGAGACCGGCCTCGGTGGAGGCCAGCGCCCAGTCCACGATCACCGGCGCGCCCGAGCTCGGGACCACCGACGTCTTCGACAGCAGGACCACCGGCCGCGTCACCCTCGGCGCCTCGTCCGACCGCTCATCCGCGGGCGGCGGGGTCGGGTCCGGCCTTGGCGTCGGCGCGCTGGTCGGTCGCGGCGTCGGGGTCGCGGCCGGTCGCGCCGTGCGGGTCGGTGTCGGCGTCGGCTGGGATGCCGTCGTGGCCGTCGGCGTCGGGACCGCTGCGCCGGTCGGCGTCGCGGCCGATGTCGGTGTGGCGACCGATGTCGGCGTCGGGACCGCTGCGCCGGTTGGCGTCGCGACCGATGTCGGCGTCGCGACCGATGTCGGTGTGGCCGCCGGGCCGCGCGTGGCCGTCGGGCTCGGCGATGCCGTGGGCGACGGACTCGGGCTCGGCGTCGGACTGGGCGTCGGGCTCGGTGTCGGACTCGGCGAGCGTGTCGGCGTCGGTGCCGCGGTCGGAGCCGCGGTGGGGGTCGGCGGTGGCGTCGCCGGGACCGGGGTCCCGCCGGCGGGCGCCGAGCCCGGGCCGTACAGCCAGTCGGTGAACCCGAAGTTCTTGCCCGTCCGAGCCGGCGCCGAGCCGTGGAACGACGTGCCGTAGCGCTTGTCGATCAACCACGTCTGCCACTCGTCGTCGCCCTCGGCCGGCCAGTGCGCCCGGTTGTACAGGAACTGCGCCGCGCGCAGGACGGCCTTCGACGACCACGACCATGCGTCGTAGCCCTGGACCCGGAGCAGCTCCGCCTGGAGGACCGCCCCCTGCAGGCCCTCCCATGGATAGCCCGTGGCCGCCGGCGGCCACTGGAGGCCACCACCGCGGCGCATGTCGTCGGGGATCGCCCCGTCCAGCGCGATGCCGGATCGCGAGCAGCCGGCCGGGTTGATACCGACCGGCGCCGCGGGATTGCATTGCCAGTCGAGCTCGCCGTACGAGAACCCGGCGTAGGCCGATCGGTCGCCAAGGTATCCGCGGAACACGACGGCGGTGCGGGCCAGCTCGGCATCGTCGCGGAGATAGGCGGCGACGGCGGCCCGGGCTGCGCCGGCGTGGGTGCCCCAGTTGTTGGGCCGGTCCTCGTGCGTGCTGCGGAGCGTCCGGCCGTCGAGCGTCTTGGTCAGCAGCGATCGCAGCCACGGGCGGAACGTGTTGCTGTCGAAGGAGGCATCGGCCGAGCTGAGCTCGATCAGGTCGGCGGCGATGACGTAGCCGGGCAGATTCCTCCCCAGCGCCAGTGTCCGGCCGCCGGACTCCGTGCCGACGGCGCGCTTCAGCGACGCGACGACGTCGGAGCGGTAGGCGGCCCCTCCGATGCGCGCGTACACGAGGGCCTTGGCAAGGGTGGTCAGGTCCGCGGACTCATCCTGATTGGAGATGTCCGGTGTGCCGATCGACGAGTCGGCTCGGGCCTTGAGCGCTGTCCACGCGGCGCCGCTGGTAGGTCGCGAGAGGATCTCGGATCGCGACATCAGGATGTCGTCGGTCGCCGCGGACGTGGGGCTGAGGCGGGCGATGGCGAGGATCGCGCCGAACGCGATCAGGAACGCGCAGGCATGAACGACCAGGGCTGGGATGGTCCGACGAGACGCCCACTGGGCGCCGGTGCCTACCGCCCGCATGTTGCTCCTTCCTACCTGGACGCCGCTGGGGGCGGCGAACGAAGGCTGTCCGGACGTGCCTCGGCGCAGCCCGGGAGGTGATCAGGGAGCTGGGGGCCCGCAGTGAAGGGCGGGCGTTCCATTGGGGGGTGGCGACCGCGGCGATTGGGCGATCCGAGAGGCGGGCGGTCACCGGGAACGTACTCCCTGCGGCCGCCATTGTTTCAGACACGGTCAAGTCCGTGCACGCCGGTCCGCACGGAGGGCCTGGTTTCGGGACGGGCGAAGGCCGGCCCGGCGAGGTCAGAGCCGGTGCGTCTCGAGGAAGGTCCGGACGGCGTCGGCGACCTGCTGGAAGCTGTGCTCGCCGTGCACCAGCCCGTAGTGCGAGTGAGCTCCGAAGGGCTCGTACTCGGCGTCCAGCCACTCGGCCAGCCGCTCGGCGTCATCGAGCGACGTGCCCCGGTCGAGGCCACCGCTGATGACGAGGCGCGGGATGTCCGAGACGACGCGCCGATCGACCGGCACGCCGGCCAGCACCTGCCGCCGGGCTGCACCCGATTCGTGCGGCTTCTGGCCGAGCAGGTGCTGGATGCGCAGCACGTCGGCGAGGGTCAGGTCGCGCTGATCGCGCAGCAGCTTCTCAGGGAGGGTCTCCCAGCCGATCACGTTCCGGCCGTAGACCTCGGGGATCTCCCGCAGCTGGTACGGGCGGGCGGGTGGGCGCAGGCCGCGCGGCAGCTCCGGAGCGATGAGCACCATGCCCGAGATCGCCACCCGCTCGGCGGCCTTGAGGACGAGCAGCCCGCCCATCCCGTGTCCGACGGCCACCGTAGTCGGCCCGAGCCGGTCGAGCGCCGCGACGACGTCCTCGACATACGTGTCGAAGGACAGCGTCGTCGGGTCCTCGGTCCGCGACCAGTAGTGGTTCTGGAGGTTGATCGCGTGGCCTTCCCAGCCTCGCCCGGCGAAGTAGCCGAGGTAGCGCTCCCAGACCCACGACCCGGCGAGCTCACCGTGGACGAACGCGAGCGGCTTGCGCCGGGAACGACGCTCGGGCAGCCACGACTCGATGTAGACGCCGCGGTCGTGCAGCTCGATCTCGTCCTTGCGCACCGGCCGGCCGCTCGAAGGCGGGACCTGGGCAGCGCGCGACAGGATGGGCTCCGGGATCGGGTCGGGCATGCGGTTCACCATTCGTGCGGGTTGATGACGAGGCCGGTCAGGGCCTTCGGGTAGAAGTACGTGGATTTCTGGGGCATCACGTCGCGTTCGCGGGCGACCGCCTCGATCGACGCCACCGGGGTCGGCTCCAGCAGGAACGCGGCGTCGACACCATCCCAGCCCTCGACCGCCTTGATCGCCTCCGGGGCGGACTTCGTGTAGCGGATCGCGCCGCCCTCGACCGCCGTGGCGTCGAGCCCGGCCAGCCGCTCCAGGGCGGCGCCGAGCAGCGTCACGTCCAGCGAACGGAGCGCCTCGCCGCCCTCGGGCAGATGCGGCGCGAAGGCATCGCGCCGAGCGGTCAGGACCACGCCGCCACCGCGCGTCCACAGACCGAACCGACCGCGGCCGCCGGCGGCCTCATCGGGTCCGAACGCGCGAACGAGCGCCCCCGACGAGTCGACCGGCTCGACCGTGAACAGCTCATTCGTCCGTTCGAGGAGCGTCGCCGCACCGCCGGCACCGATGCCACACACCAGACGATGGGTCGGCAGCACCGTGAGCGGCTGGCCGGTCGCCTCGAGCAGCAGCGCCAGGAGGTAGTCGAAGGGCGGATCCTCCTCGCACGAACGGGTCATCCGCCGCTCGTCCCGATAGCGCAGCGCGGTCTCGTAGCGGTGGTGGCCGTCGGCGATGGTGATCGGCCCTCGCTCGCCCGCCGCGAGCAACTCACCGGCGACGACGCTCGCCGGACCGTCGCCGGAGGCGGGCAGCGCCCACATGCGATGGCGCACGCCGTCATCGTCGACCACGTCAGCATCGGGCGGACCGGCGGCGACGGCCGCGAGCAGCTCCCCCGTCCTGCCACCCGCGTCGTCGAACAGGCCGACGACCGGACTCGTGTTCACACCGGTCGCACGGAGCAGCTTGTAGCGGTCCTCCTTGGGCGCGGTCAGGGTGCGCTCGTGCGGCAGGACGCCACCCTCCGGCTCGAAGGCCTCGAGCTTGAGCCTGGCGAAGAAGCCGCGCTGCGTCCGCTCGATCTCGGTCCCGGGCACGCGATAGGTCTGCTCGTAGACATAGACCGATGGGTGCGGATCCTTGCGCAGCGTCCCATCCGAGCGCCACGCGGCGAGCGTCTTGGCGGCTCGTCGATAACGGTCGTCGGGCTCGTCGCCGACCGCCTCCACCGGGAGGTCGAGCCGGACGACGTTGGCCGGGTGGCGCTCGACCAGCCGCGAACGCGTCGCGTCGTCGATCACGTCGTAGGGCGGCGCGACGACGGCCGCGACATCCCCGACGCTGGACGCGTCGAAGCGCAGGGCGCGGAAGGGTCGGAGATCGGGCACGGATCCCTCAGGGGTGATGGCCAGCGGCCGGCGGCTCGTGGGACCGCCCCATCGTACGATAGGTCCCGTCCGGACCGCGACCGGGGCGTCGGCCAGCCGACATGTCGCGTCCTGACGCAACTTTCGCCGGGGGTGGGGCGTCCATGCTCCGACTCATCCCGCCTACCGGCAGCATCGGAGTCTGCGTGCGTCAACGAGGATTCAAGGGGGTTTCGATGGTCGCGCGTGTCGGCGCAGCCATCGCGCTGTTGACGGGCCTCGTCGCGGCCCCGGCGGCGGCCGGGCGGCCCGTCCATGCGGTCGCGCCGCCACCCGGTCTGACCATGGAGGCCCGGGTCCTGCTGAACGGCCACGCCCGGGTCGGGTCGTGGATGGCCATCGACGTGCATCTCGCGAACGAGGGCCCGCCGATCTCCGGCGAGCTGCGGATGCCGGGCGGCGTCCAGGGCCGCACGGTGTTCGGCACCGTCGTCGACGTCCCCACCCAGTCCGACAAGACGTACCGCCTGTACGCGCAGCCGCCGGGCTTCGGCCGCGAGCTCGAGATCAGCCTGGTCGACGGCCCCTCGACCATCGCGACCGCCGCCGCGGAGTTCTCGGTGCACGACATCGGGCAGCTGACCGTCGGCATCGTGGCCGAGGATCCGGGCGAGATCATCGGCGACCTCGACCTCCTGCCGAACGCGAGCAACGTCAAGCCGCTTACGGTGGGCCTGGCGCCGGCCGACCTGCCCACGCGGGTCGAGGCGTGGGGCGCGGTCGACCGGCTGATCTGGCAGGACACCGACTCGACGGCCCTCGACGCCGACCAGCTGGCGGCATTGCGCGGTTGGGTCGCCGGTGGCGGTCGCATGATCATCGCGGGCGGGACCGCCGGACCGGCCAGCCTGTCGGCGTTCCCTGACGACATCCTCCCCTACCGCCCTTCGACGACCACGGACGTCGCGGCGTCGTCGCTCGAGTCGCTGCTCGGCCGGGTCCCGGACGGCGCGACCGACCTGCCTGCTCTCTCTGGCGAGCTGACGGCCGGTCGGGCCCTCGCCAGCGTCGGCGACCGTGCGGTGGCCGCGGAGCGGGCGTACGGGGCGGGCTCCGTCACGATCATCGGGTTCGACCCGACGGCCGAGTGGCTGGCGGGCACCTCCCAGGCGGAGGGCCTCTGGCGTCGCCTCATCCCGAGCCGCACGCCGGGCGCGGCGCTGGGCGGCGACGACAGCCAGATCGTCCAGGCGGCCTCGCAGCTGCCGACCCTCGCGCTGCCGCCGATCGAGGGCCTCATCGCGCTGCTCGGCGGCTACATCCTCCTGATCGGCCCGATCAACTACCTGATCCTGCGCCACTTCGACAAGCGCGAGTGGGCGTGGGTCACGATGCCGGCGCTGATCGTCGCGTTCGCCGTGGGTGCATACGGCTTCGGATCGCTCCTCCGCGGCAGCGACGTCATCATCAACGAAGTCGCCATCGTGCGCGGCGCCCCCGGCGCCACCGAAGGCATCGCCCAGGCGTACTACGGGATCTTCTCGCCGACCCGGCGCACCTACCAGATCCGCGTGCCGGGTGGTGCGCTGCTGTCGACCCCGGTCAGCGGCGACTTCGGCGGCGCGCAGGCCGGCGGGACCGGCCTCGACGTGCTCCAGGGCGACCCGTCGCGGATCCGCGACCTGGGCGTCGGCTTCGGGTCGCTGCGGACGATCAAGGCCGAGAGCGCCGTCGACGTGCCCCTCATCCGGACCGACCTGCGGCTCGAGGACGGGCGGCTCAAGGGGACTATCACCAACGCCTCCGAGGAGACCGTCCTGGAGCCGGCCATCGTCCTCGGCGGCAGCGTCGCGCGCCTCGACGACCTCGCGCCGGGGGCGTCGGTGCCGGTCGACACCGCGATCCAGCCCGCCCAGATCAACCAGCAGCTGTCCGACAAGGTGGTCGGCTCGATGTTCTTCGGCGAGCCGGAGCGCGTCGGCGAGGACGGGGCTCGCCAGAACACCCGGCACCTCATCATCGACCAGCTGACGTTCGACCCGCAGTTCGGGTCGAGCGTCCAGCTGGCCGTCGACGGCCCGGTCCTGCTCGGCTGGTCGGAGCGCGAGCTGCTGCCGATCCAGATCGAGGGCCAGGCGGCCCGCCACACGGGCAGCATCCTGTGGTTCCTGCCGGCGGACATCGCGATCAGCGGCAAGACCTCGTTCCACCGGGACCTGATCCAGAGCACGGTCCTCGCCAGCGACGCCGCGATGTTCAACAAGGACCAGGTCAACATCAACTTCGGCCGGGGCAGCGCCGAGGTGTCCTATCGCCCGATGTCGTTCGACGGGACGATGAAGGCGACCGAGCTCGTGATCGGCTTCAACTTCGGCGACATCGTCGCCGGCGACCCGCAGCCGATCGAGCCGATCACCGACATCCCGGTGATCTGCGAGGCAGGCGAGATCGTCGACGGCTGCGTCGAGCGCGACTTCGACGGCCTGCCGGAGGTCGAGCTGTACGACCTGACCGGTGACATGTGGCGCCGCCTGCCGCACATGACCGGTGGCTGGACGTACCGGGTCGCCGACCCCGCCCGATACGTCGATCCCGCGACCGGCACGGTCCTCGCCCGCTACGTCAACGAGTCGAACGACGGTGTCAGCTTCAACTTCGACCTGACCATCAAGGGTGACGTGTCGTGACCGAGATCGTGCGGACCGAGGGTCTCGTCAAGCGCTACGACGGCACGCTCGCCGTGGCGGGCGTCGACCTGAGCGTCCAGTCGGGCGAGATCTTCGGGCTGGTCGGCCCGAATGGGGCCGGCAAGACGACCACGCTGCGAATCCTGGCCACGCTGCTCCAGCCATCGGCCGGCTCAGCCGAGATCGCCGGCATGTCGGTGACCCGGAACCCGGACCACGTCCGACGCGTCCTCGGGTTCATGCCGGACGCGTTCGGGGTGTACGACGACATGAAGGTCTGGGAGTACCTGGACTTCTTCGCCCGCTGCTACGGCCTCACCCCGGCCGCACGACGACGGGTCATCGCCGACCTGCTCGAGCTGGTCGACCTCGGCGACAAGCGCGACGCCTACGTCCAGACGCTGTCGCGCGGCATGCAGCAGCGGCTGTGCCTCGCGCACGCGCTCGTCCACGACCCGCAGGTCCTGCTGCTCGACGAGCCGGCGTCGGGCCTGGATCCACGCGCCCGCGTCGAGCTGCGCGAGCTGCTCCGCGAGCTGCGGGCGATGGGCAAGACGATCCTCATCAGCAGCCACATCCTTCCCGAGCTCGAGGAGCTGTGCACGAGCGTCGCGATCATCGACCGCGGCCAGGTGCTGGCCCAGGGCCGGGTGGCCGACATCGAGCGACGGCTGCGCTTCGGGGCCGTGCTCCGGGTCCGGCTACTGCTCGAGGGTGAGGCGCTCGACGCCGCGCGCGACCGGTTCGCCGCCGATCCCGACGTCGCCTCGGCCGTCGTGCTCGAGGATGGGACGATCGAGCTCGGGTTCCGCGGCGACGACGAGGCGACGGCACGCCTCCTCGCGTCATCGATCGCGGCCGGGCTGCCGATCCTGACCTTCGCCCGCGCTGCCAGCGACCTCGAGGAGCTGTTCCTCCAGGTGACGTCGCCCGACCGCGAACCGGTGGCCGTGGCATGAGGCACCGCCGATGACCGAGCTGACCGCGACGACCACGCCGGTCCCGCCGCAGGCGCCGCGCTGGTCGTCGTTCGCGCGCACTGTCGGCGGCGTGACCGCGATCGGGGTCAAGGAGCTGCGCGGCCGGATGCGCGGCCGTCGGGCCTTCGTGATCCTGACCATCTACCTCGTGCTGCTCGGCCTGTTCGCCCTCATGGTCGAACGGGTCATGGAGGCGGATTACGCCGAGCGCCTGATCGGGACGCCCGCTTCGGCGGGTCCGGCGATAGGCCAGGGGATCTTCGCCGCCCTGCTGATGCTGATGACGCTCCAGGTGGTCTTCCTCGCCCCATCGTCAACCGCGGGCGCGATCTCGCTCGAGCGTGAGAAGCAGACCCTCGATCTGCTGGTCACGACGCCGATCAGCTCGCTCGCGATCGTCATCGGCAAGCTGCTTTCGGCGCTGGTCTACGTCTTCCTGCTGATCGCGGCGTCGATCCCGTTGATGGCCGTCGTGTTCGTGTTCGGCGGCGTCGGCCCGGATGATGTGATCCGCGGCTACCTAGTGCTGATCGTCGCGGCCATCGGCTTCGGTGCCTTCGGGTTGTTCTGCTCGAGCCTCGTGAAGCGGACGACCGCCTCGACCGCGATCACGATCTTCGGTGTGTTGGCGATCACCATCGGGACGATCTTCGTGCTCGTGTTCTGGCAGGCGTTGTCGGACGTGGACGACAACGGCAACCAGCGCCCGGGCGTGCTCGGGATCCGAACGCCGGCGGTGCTCGCCTGGATGAACCCGTTCGTGGCCCAGGCAGACGTGCTGTGCGGCACCGAGTCGACGTTCAGCGGCGGCTGGTGCCAGTTCGTCAACGGCCTCGTCCCGAACGACAACGGCGTCGTGATCCGCGACGGCGGCGTGATCCCGGTGCCGCCACCGCCGGGCCTCGGCGGAGAGCGGGCACCCGTCGCGGTCGGCGGCGTCGCCGTGGGTGGCGGCCAGACCGAGCCCGGGATCGGGGTGAACGCCGTCCAGGCCTTCGGCCCCGAGCGAGATCGGTTGTGGACGAAGAGCGTCGTGACCTGGCTCGTCCTGTCGGTGGTCTTCATCGCCCTGTCGGTCCAGGCGGTCTCGCCGACCCGCCGCTGGCAGGTCCGGCGTGGGCCTCGCACGCCGGCGCCGCCGGTGGACAGCGCCGGGCCGGTGGCATGAGCCTGACGCTGCGCGTCCCCGCCGCGCTGCGACCGGCCCGGCCGGCGCACGGCGGCGCCATGGTCCCGCCCGATCCGCGCGAGGCCCTCGACGGCCCGCTCGACCCGACGCTCGAGACCATCCGCACCTCGCTCGCCCCGCACCGGCGGCGTCTCTGGCTGCGCCGGATCGTCCGCCGTGGATGGATGGCGCTCGCGGCGATCGCCGTCGGCGAGGTCGCGATCTGGACGATCGCCCGGTTCGTGCCGCTCGAGACGGCCCCGCTGGTCGCGGCAGTGATCCCGGTGGTGGTGCTGCTCGTCTGGCTCGCGGCGTGCATCCTGGCGCGTCCGTCGCTCGGCGAGACGGCGCTGGCGGTCGACGTCGAGGGCGGGCTCGGAGACCGCGTCTCGTCGGCGCTCGAGCTGGCCGTCGCGTTCCCAGGCTCGGCAACGCCCCCCGCGGACAGCGTCGACCTCGACGCCCCGGTCGCCGCGGTCGACGAGGCCGCCGAGACCGACCGGTTTGTCCGACGTCAGCGACGAGATGCGCTGCAGTCGCTGCGCACCGTGCCGGCGTTGTTCAAGCCACGCTTCTCGCGGGATCCTGCGATCGCCGCGGTTGTGGCCGTCGCACTGCTCGTTCCGGTGGTCGCCCTGCCCAATCCGCAGAACGCCGTCATCGCCGAGCGACAGGAGGTCCGCGAGGCCGCGGACCGCCAGGCCGATCGACTCGAGGAGATCGCCCGCGATCTCGAGACCAGGGGTCGCGACTCCGAGGACCCGCGGACCCGGCTCGCCGAGGAGCTGCGCGAGCTCGCTCGCCAGCTGCGCGACCGGCCCGGTGAGCTCGCCGCGAACCTGCGCCAGCTCGGTGCGGTCGAGAGCGACGTCCGCGCGCGCATCGACCCCGCGACCGAGCAGCGCGCCTCAGCGATGACCTCGCTCGCGCGCTCGCTGTCGCGGGCGGCGACCGGCAACCCCGACGCGAACCGCGACGGCGAGCCGGAGAAGACCAGGGACGACCTGGAGGAGCTCGGCGACAAGCTCGACGACATGACCGAGGCCGAGCGCCGGGCGCTCGCACAGCGGCTGGCGGAGATGCAATCGACGGCATCGAGTGCCGATGGTGGCGCCGCGACCGCCCTGCGCGATGCCGCGCAAAGCCTCGCCCAGGGCGACGCCGCGGGTGCACGCTCCGCGCTCGACCGGCTCGGCGAGTCGATGGCCGGGGCGCAGGCGAGCATCGACACCAACCGTGATCTGGCAGAGGCGGCTTCACGGCTCCAGGACGCCCGTCGCGACCTGGCCGATGCCGGCCAGCCGGGAGATCAGCAGGGCCAGGGGCAAGGTCAAGGCCAACGCCAAGGTCAAGGCCAGGGGCAGGGCAGCCCGCAGCCCAGCGGTCAAGGCCAGGGTCAGGGTCAAGGCCAGGGTCAAGGCCAGGGCCAGGGTCAGGGTCAGGGCCAAGGCCAGGGTCAGGGCCAAGGTCAAGGTCAGGGCCAGGGCCAAGGCCAGGGCCAAGGTCAAGGCCAGGGCCAAGGTCAGGGCCAGGCAGGGCCAGGGCGCCATCGGCGGCGGCGGGTCGAACGCCCGCTCGCTCGGCCAGGGCACCGGTGGCAACGGCCGCCCTGCCGGGCCGACCAACCCGAACCGTCCTTCCGAGCTGGGCGAGGACCTCTCGTCGGTGTTCGCGCCGTTCGACCGCGTCGGTCGGCCGGGTGACCCGTCGTACGTCGCCGGTACCGGCGGCGACGGCCAGACCCAGCAGGGGTCCGGCACCGGCTCCGGCACGAACAACGGCGCGCTGACCCCGTACCAGCAGGTCTACGCCGATTTCTTCGACTACGCGCAGACGTCGCTCGACCGCGGCTACGTGCCGCTCTCGATCAAGGACTACGTGCGCGACTACTTCAGCTCGCTCGACCCGTCGAACTAGGGGCGTCGACCACCCGTCGACGGCCGCATCCGGAGGCCGCATGGAATCGCCAGCCACGATCGATCCGACCCAGCGACTCACGCCCGAGGCGTTCGCCGAACGCGCCGGGGCGATCGAGCGCGAGGTCGGGCGCGTCATCGTCGGCCAGCGGGATCTCGTCCGTCAGACGATGACCGGACTGCTCGCGAACAGCCACGTGCTGTTGGAGGGCGTGCCCGGGCTGGGCAAGACGATGCTCGTGCGGACCATCGCCGACGTCATCGACTGCACGTTCAACCGCATCCAGTTCACGCCGGACCTGATGCCGGCCGACATCACCGGCACGAACATCCTCGTCGAGGAGGATGGCCAGCGGGTCTTCAGGTTCCAGCCGGGCCCGGTCTTCGCGAACCTGGTCCTCGCCGACGAGATCAACCGGGCGACCCCCAAGACCCAGTCGAGCCTCCTCGAGGCGATGCAGGAGCACCAGGTCACGGTCGCCCGACAGCGCTACAAGCTCGACCCGCCGTTCTTCGTCCTCGCCACCCAGAACCCGCTCGAGATGGAGGGCACCTATCCCCTCCCCGAGGCGCAGCTCGACCGGTTCATGTTCAAGGTCATGGTCCCCTTCCCGTCGGAGGAGGACCTGGTCGCGATCATGGACCGCACGACCGGCGCGGAGGGCGTGTCGGCGAGCAAGATCTGCACGGCGGCGGAGATCGTCGAGATGCAGCGCCTGGCCCGGGCCGTCCCGATCGCACCGCACGTGACGGCCTACGCGGTCAGCCTCCTCGCCGCGACCCATCCTGACAGCGGCCGGGCGCCGGGTCTCGTCCGCGAGTACGTCCGCTACGGTGGATCGCCGCGCGGCGCCCAGGCGCTCGTCACGGCGGGCAAGATCTACGCGCTGCTCGACGGTCGCTTCAACGTCTCGACCGACGACATCCGGGCGGTGGCGCTCCCGTCCCTCCGCCATCGGATCATCCTCAACTTCGAGGGTGAGGCCGAGGGCATCACCAGCGAGTCGGCCATCCGCGCGATCCTCGACGCCGTCGCCGTCCCGACCGTCGAATAGTCGGGCGACATGACCGAGCGGACGAGCCTCGACGCCGGGGCCTCGCAGCCCACGGGCACGAGCCAGCCGCCGGCGGCCGGGACGCGACAGGCGTTCCTGCCGAGCGAGGTCGACCCGACGGTCTTCGACGAGGCGTTCCTGCGCCAGCTCGAGCGGCTGCTGCTGCTGATGCGGTCGCCGGTCCGCGGCGGGCTCAAGGGCGGACGGCGCAGCGTCAAGCGCGGCCAGTCGGTCGAGTTCGCGGACTACCGCGAATACACGATGGGCGACGATCTGCGCCAGCTCGACTGGAACGTCTACGCCCGTCTCGAGCGGTTGTTCGTGAAGCTCTTCGTCGAGGAGGAGGACGTCACGGTCACGCTGCTCGTCGATGCGTCGGCGTCGATGGCGACCGGCCGGCCGTCCAAGCTCGTCTTCGCCAAGCGGGCCGCGGCCGCCCTGGGCTACATCGGTCTCGCCAGCGAGGACCGGGTGGCGGTCAGCTCGTTGGCCGGGCGCGCGGCGCGCCGTCGCGCGTCGCTACGCGGCTCCGGCCGGGTGTTCCGGCTGCTGGCCGACCTGTCGGCGATCGAACCGGCGGACGGGCCGACCGACCTCGTCGCCGCCGCCAGGCACGCGGCCGCCCAGCTCCATGGGCGAGGCGTCATCGTGCTGCTGAGCGACCTGCTCGACCCGAACGCCGATCGGATCATCCGCGAGCTGGCGGCGACGGGTTCCGAGCTGATCGTCCTGCACGTCCTCTCGCCGGACGAGCTCGAACCGCCGCTCGAGGGCGATCTGCGTCTGGTCGACACCGAGACCGGTGACCGGGTCGACATCACGGCCGATCTAGCGACGATCGACGCGTACAAGGAGCGCCTCGTCGCATGGAAGGCCACGTTCGCCGACCTCGCGGCGCGCCGCGGGGCGAGCTACGTCGACCTCGCATCGGATGTGAACCTCGCCGAGCTGATGTTCGCCGAGCTGCGTCGCCGTCGAGTGCTGGGCTAGGGACGGCCGATGCCCTTCACGACACCGCTGGCGCTGCTCGGCCTGCTGTTCATCCCGGCGGTCATCGCGATGTACCTGCTCAAGCTGCGTCGCGACGAGACGGTCGTGCCTTCGACGCTGCTGTGGACACGTCTGGTCGCCGACGTCGAGGCCAACGCGCCGTGGCAGAAGCTGCGACGCAGCCTGCTGCTGCTCCTCCAGCTGCTGCTCGTCGCGGCGCTCGCCCTGCTCGCGGCGCGGCCGTTCCTCGATCGTCCCGCCGGGCTGGCCCGCGACATCGTCCTGGTCATGGACACATCGGCGAGCATGGCCGCGACCGACGTCGTGCCGAACCGGCTGACGGCCGCCAAGCAGGTCGCCATCGACGCGCTCAAGGAGCTGCCGACCGGCGGCAAGGTCAGCGTCATCGCGGCAGACCGGAGCGCCCGGATCGTCGTCAATGAGTCGACCGACCTGGCACGCGTGCGCCAGGCCATCGAGGGCATCGCGGCCACCCGGGCGCGGGGCGACCTCGGCGACGCGCTGGAGCTCGCGTCGAAGCTCGCGGCGCGCTCCGGGCAGGCCCAGGTCCTCGTCGCGACCGACGCCGCGCTGGCCGCGAGGCCGGCCGGCCGCGTGTCCGCGCCGGTCAAGGTGCTGTCGGTCGGTCGGGAGCGCAAGAACCAGGCGATCGTCGCGCTCGCGGTCCGGACCGCGCCATCGGCCGTGACCCGATCGGTGTTCGTCAGCGTCGCCAACCTCGACCTCGAGGCCGCCGGCCGGCGGCTAGAGGTGTGGGGCGACGACCGCCTGATCGAGGTGCGCGACGTCCAGCTCGACCCACAGGCTCGCTCCGACGTCATCATCGACGACCTGCCGCGCGACGTGCGGACCGTCGAGGTGCGCCTGACGGGCTCGGATCCCGCCGTGACGGCGGCTCCCGACCAGCTGGCGGTCGACGACCGGGCGTGGGCCGTCGTGCCGCCCGATCGGACCCGGCTCGTGCTCTTGGTCGGCGAGGGCGACCCGTATCTCGAGACGGCGCTGTCGTACCTGCCCGACGTCGAGCTGTTCGGCGTGACCCCGGCCCAGTACGGCCCGGCCACCGAGCGCACGGATGGCAGGCCATGGGACCTCGTGATCTTCGAGGGCTACCTGCCGGCATCGTTGCCGCGCAGCGCGATCCTCGCGATCGCGCCGCCCCGGACCAGCGCCCTCGGCGACGTTACCGGCAAGCTGACGAACCCGGGCATCGGCTCGCTCGACACCGATGAGCCCGTGCTGCGCTTCGTCGACCTCTCGACCACGCACATCTCCGAGGCGGTCAAGCTCACGACCCCGACCTGGGCGCGGACGATCGTGCCCGGGCCGCGCGGCGCGCCGCTGCTGTATGCCGGCACGCGCGACGGGCTGAACAGCGCGGTCATGGCCTTCGAGCCGCGGCGTTCCGACCTGCCGCTCCAGGTCGCCTTCCCGATCCTGCTGGCCAACCTGACCGGGGAGCTGCTGGGTTCGTCGACCGCACCAACGGAGGCCGTCGAGCCGGGCACACCGGTCGAGCTGCACATCCCGTCGGGCGCCGTGGGTCTGACCGTGACCGGTCCGGACGGGGCGACGACCGAGCTGGTCCCCAGCTCGACCGACCTCGGGACGACGGCCGTCACGTTCGCAGCCGCCGACCTGCCCGGTGTCTACACCGTCACGCCGAAGGTCGATCCAAACGCGTCACCGCCACCGACCTCGAGCGGGGCGGCGTCGCCCCGACCGTCCGTCGCTCCGTCGGGCTCGCCGGTCGTCGACGACCCGCTCGCCCCGGTGCGCTTCGTGGTCGACCTGTTCGACGTCGACGAATCGACCATCGCGCCCGGGTCGGTCGCGGCGATCGAGGCACTCGGGACGGCACCCGATGGCGGAGCCGGGGCAGGCGCAACCCCGGTCGAGCGCCCGACCACCCGGGACGAGCTATGGGTGCCGATCGTCCTGGCGATCCTCGCCTTCCTGTGCGTCGAATGGGCGCTCTACCACCGTGATGGGCTCGTCCGGGTCCGCCGCTCGCTGTCGGCCCGCTTCGGGCGCGACGCGGGGAGCGCGACCTGATGGGCATCAGCTTCGACGCGCCGCTCGCGCTGCTGCTGCTGGTCCCGGTCATGGCGCTGACCGTCGGCCTGTACCTGAGCGCACGTCGGCGCGTCGGCGTGGGTCGGAGGCGGGTCGCCCTGGTCGTCCGCACGCTGCTCCTGTCGTCGCTTGTCCTCGCCCTCGCGGGCTTCCGCATCGTGCTGCCGGTCGATCGCCTGGCGACGGTGTTCGTCGTCGACCTGTCCGACTCGGTCGGGGGCGACGGTCGCGAGGACGCGCTCGCGTTCCTGCGCGAGACCCTCGCCGCGATCCCCGACGGCGACGTCGCCGGCATCGTCGCGTTCGGCAAGGAGGCGCTCGTCGAGCGGCTGCCGTCCGACCTCGCCGAGATCGACCGCCTCGCGTCGACGCCGGTCACGACCGCCACCGACATCGGCGCGGCGCTGCGCCTGGCGACCGCGTTGTTCCCCGACGACACCCAGAAGCGGATCGTCCTGATGTCGGACGGCAACGACACGACCGGCGGCGGCCAGGCCGAGGCGGCGCTGGCCGCGACCCGCGACATCCGCATCGAGACCCGCACCATCGGGCTCGGGGCGACCGACGAGGTGCTCGTCGAGCGGGTGACGACGCCGACGACGGCGAACCTCGGCGAGACGATCGAGATCACCGCCGACATCCGCTCGTCGGTCGAGCAGCCCGCGACCGTGCGCCTGTTCATGAACGGCGACGCGGCCGGAACGCCGCAGCGCCTGACGCTCGAGGCCGGGACCAACCGCGTGGCCTTCGACGTCGAGCCCGGCGAGGCCGGGCTGCACACGTTCCGGATCGTCGTCGAGGCGGCCCGCGACACGTTCAGCCAGAACGACCGGGGCGACTCGATCACGATCGTCAAGGGCGAGCCGCGGACGCTCATCCTCGCCGGCGACGAGGTCGTGGCGCGGGAGCTCGTCGAGGCGCTGACGACGCAGCGCCAGCAGGTCGACACGATCGCCCCCGAGGCGCTCCCGACCGACTTCGGCCGGCTGGCGGCGTACGACAGTGTCGTGCTGGTCGACGTCCATCGCTCACGCCTGTCCGACCGGCAGCTGACCGCGCTCCAGGTCTACGTGCGCGACGTCGGCAAGGGCCTGGTCATGATCGGCGGTCCCGATTCGTACGGCGCCGGCGGCTACCAGAAGACGCCGCTCGAGGAGACGCTGCCGGTCGACATGGGCGTGCGCGACCGACAGAAGCAGCCGGACGTGGCACTCGTCGTCGTCATCGACCAGTCGGGTTCGATGGACGCCTGCCACTGCAACACGTTCGACGGCGGGCAGGGCGGCGGGACCGGGATCGGCGGTGTCCGCAAGGTCGACATCGGCAAGGAGGCGATCCTCCGGGCCGCCGCGGCCCTGACCGAACGTGACGAGCTTGGCGTCGTGTCCTTCAACGAGCAGGCGCACTGGGTCGTGCGCACCCAGCCGCTGGGAAGCGTCGCCGACCTGCAGGGCAGCATCGCGGGCATCCAGCCGGTCGGCCAGACCAACATCTTCGCGGGTCTCGAGCAGGCGGTCGACTCGCTCGAGGGTGCGACCGCGACGCGTCGGCACATCATCCTGCTGACCGACGGCTGGTCGAGTTCGGGTCAGTACGACGCGATCATCGAGCGCATGAAGGCGGCCGGCATCACGCTGTCGACGGTCGGCGCCGGCGGTGGCTCGAACCCGTTCCTGCAGGGTCTCGCCGACCAGGGCGGCGGGCGCTTCTACGACGCGGCCAACCCCGGGAGCATCCCCGACATCTTCCTCAAGGAGACCCAGCAGGTCTCAGGCCAGCAGATCATCGAGGAACCGTTCTTCCCGATCCTGACCTCGTCGTCGCCGATCCTGCGCGGCCTCGACGACGGGCTACCCCGGCTGCGCGGCTACAACGGCACGACGGCCAAGGCCGCCGCGCAGACCGTGCTCGTGTCGTCGCGCGACGACCCGGTGCTCGCGCAGTGGCAGTACGGCCTGGGCCGGTCGGTGGCGTGGACCTCGGACTCGACCGGTCGCTGGGCGCGCGACTGGCTCGCCTGGGGCGGGTTCGCGCAGTTCTTCAGCCAGCTCGTGTCGTGGACGTTCCCGGGCGAGGAGACCGGCGGCATCGAGGCCGGGTTCGACGTCCGCGGCGGCCAGACGACGCTCCACGTCGAGAGCGTGGAGTCGGACGGCTCGCCCCGCGATTTCTACTCGACGGCGGCCGTCGTCGTCGCGCCCGACTTCAGCTCGAGCGAGGTCAAGCTCGTCCAGATCGCGCCCGGCGTGTACGAGGCGCCGCTCGGCGAGATCGACCCGGGGGCGTACGGCGTGCGGGTCACCCAGACGCGACCCGGCTCGACGCCGCTCGGACGGACCGTGGGGCTGGTCGCGCCGACCGCCGCCGAATACCGGCTGCTGGGCACCAACGAACCGTTCCTGACCGCGCTGCGCACGGCGACCGGCGGGGCCGAGGTCGTGACGCCACTCGACCCGTGGGTCCACGACCTGCGGACGACGTCGCGCTCCACCGACCTGTGGCCGCTACTGCTAGTCCTGGCGTTGCTGCTCTGGCCGCTCGACATCGCGTTGCGACGCGTGTCGATCGGACGGCGCGAGTTCGCGGCGGCCGGGGCCTGGGTGCGGGCGCTGCCGCGACGGCGGACCGTCACGGCCGCCCGGACCGCGACCGGCGAGTCGATGCTCGCCACGCGAGCCAGGGCGACATCGGCCGAGACGCGCGCCGCCCTGCTCCGACCCGCCGACACATCGACGGCCGGGACTGCCCCGGCGGCGTCCCAGCCGGCGGCGACCCCCGCCCCAACGCCTCAGACTCCCGCGCCGCCGGCGCCGGCGCCCGCGTCACCCGTGGCCGAACCCGCGCCGCCCGCCGACACCATGGCCCGTCTTCGCGACGCGAAGCGCCGGGCACGCGAGCGCTAGCTAGCGCCGGGTCTCGAGGCCGGCGCCCGGCGGGAGGTCCTCGATCTCGGGCCGAGCGGCGTCGTCGAACAGACCGATCGACCAGGCCGTCGCCTCGACCCCGTCGGCACGCCTGCCGGCCGCTCGCAACCCGCGGGCGGCCACCGAGGCCAACAGGATCAGGGCGACGATGAGCGCCCACGGGAAGCGCCGGTAGTCGATCCCGCCGATGACCGAGAACTCGGCGGTCGAGGCGTTGCCGGAGGCGTCGGTGGCCGTCAGGCGCAGCGTCTGGGGCCACGGAGCGAGGCGCGTCTCGACGCGGAACCGGCCGCGGTCGTCGATCGCCATCTCGCCGACGCCGTCGAGGCGGATCGTCGAACCCGGCTCGGTCCGCCCCGGCAGGCTGCTCAGCACCGGCCAGACGGGCGTCGTGAACGGGACCTCCATCGCGAGCGTCGGGCCGGTCACGTCGCGGGCGACGGTCCCGACCACCGGGAACCCGACCTCGCCCCAGTCGTTGATCGGGATGACCCGGATCGACCAGCGCTTCGGTCGCTGGTCGTCGCGGAGCCGGACGTCGCCGATCGGCAGGGACGCGAACGACCCGTCCCGCCCGGATTCGTTGCCGGGCGGGACCGGCACCCGAACGGTGCGGAGGATGCCATCGCGACCCGCTCCCTGGCGGAAGCTGTCCAACCGCGTCGGCGGCAGATCGGACACGACCTGGCCCTCGGCGAGGGGCGTCACGCTGGCGAACATCCGCGTGCCCGTGAAGCCCGGCAGCAGCGTCGACCCATCGCCGCCCACGACGGTGTCGATCGTCGCCTTCGGCACCGGGAACTCCGCGAAGTACGCGATGTCCGTCGCCCGGATCTCCGACAGGGCGAACGGCGTGGACGGGCCGTGCCGCCATCGACCCTCCGGACCCGCGGCCCATGGTGACGGTGCGGCGGGAAGCAGCCCGGCCGCCGCGTCCCAGCCCAGGCCGGCCGCCACGAGGACGCCGCGGCGACCCTCGATCGGCATCGCTGCTACCGGCCGGGTCGCGAGCCAGGCCGCGCCTGGGCGAAGCTCGGTGGCACCGCACGGCATGATCGCGCCGGGCAGGATCAGGTCGGGACAGGCCGGGTCCGACACGCTCCCCAGCCAGGCGCTGGACAGCCCATGGCGGGAGAGGTCCTCGACGGTCGCCCGGTACAGCAGCTCCCAGCGATCCGCATCAGGTCCGGCGATCGCGACGTCCGTGCGGTCCGTCGCGGCGATCCCGCCCGCCTCGCGCCGCAGCCGCTGGGCGTGAAGGCCGTCCGCGTCGATCCACGCCATCCGCACGGCCTGGCCGCCGGTCCCGGCGTCGGGCCCGGCGACGAGCGGCATCGATGACCCTTCGGCGACCGTCACGGGCGGCCGGTCGATGCCATCCACGAGCCCGAGCCCGGCCGTCGTCCAGACCACGGCCTGGTCGTTGTCGCCGTCGTCGAGGCGGACCCGCAGTGGGGCCGGATAGCTGGCGACGTCCAGCTCCGTCCGCGCGATCGTCGACCCGGTCCCGTCGCGCAGCCGCAGCGAGACCAGTCGCGCGCCGCTCGAACCGCCGGGCGGACATTCGGGCGATGCGAACGCGAGGAGATCGTCGCCGGGAACGCCATCCCAACGCCCGATCGCCCCGACGCCGAGCCGGCCCGGGACATCGATGCGGAGCCGCGGTCCGAGGGTCGCTCCGTCGTGCACGACGATCGGACTCACGCCGCAGGAGCCGCTCGCGTCGACGACCGGCCGGAGGCCCAGCGCGAGCTCCGCCGTCCCGGCCCCGTCGATGTCGGCCGGCGCCGCGTACTCCACGGCTCGCCCGAGCCGCTCACGGGCGACCTCGACGAGGGCCGGCGTCCCACCATCATCGCGCACCTCCAGGCCGACGATCACGGTGCTGCCGGTCCCGGGCATGGCGGTGGAGCTGGTCGCGATCAGCGCGAACCGACGGTCGGTGAGCCCGACGAGCCACCGGGCGGGGAGTGCGTCGTGCTCGAGGTCCACGGTCGCGGTCGCGACCGGGTCCCATCGGCCGGTCCGCCGAAGGATCGACAGACGCGCCGAGTCGCTGCGAGCCTGGGCGGCGTCGAGAACGAGCAGGTCCGGCGTGGACCCCTCGGCGGCGGACTGGATCACGGCGACATCGGCCATCGGCGATTCGAGGCGGTTGTCCGATGGCGGATCGGCGGCCGCTGCCGGCGGGACGAGGCCGACCACGAGGGTCATGCCCAGCACGGCACCCCACCGGAAGCTTCGTCGCGCTCGGATCGCAGCAGTCACGGCGGCCTCTCTCGAGCCGCATCGTACTCCGGGCCCGGCGCACCGACCCTCGCGGTGATAGCCTTCCGGCCCGTGCCTCCACTTCGAACGTTCGCGGCGAGCCTCGCGCTCATGCTCGCGACGTCGGCCTGCGGGGCGATCTCGCTGACGCCGCCGGCCCCCACGCCGGCCGACTTCCCTGGCATCGAGACCCACCTTGCGAACCACTCGATCATCGCGAGCCTGATGGTGTCCGGCGACGCCGGCTGCGACGACCCGAGGCTGATCCCGACCGCGATCGCGTTCGACGCACGTGGCCTCGACCAGGCCGACCCGGTCCGCATCTACCTGTACATCTTCCGCAACCGCGGCGCGTTCGAGCGCCTGCGCGCCAGCGTCGACCTGTGCGCCCGCTCGTTCGTCACCGATCCCGAGACCTTCGAGTCGATCGAGCAGTCGCCGTACGTCCTGGCGGGCCAGGGCCCGTGGGCGCCGGGGTTCGAGGCGGCGATGCGCGACGCGCTGATGGTCGCCGCCGGTACCGGGAACTAAGTCAGGGGCTCGTCCTTCCCATCGTCGATGGGACGACAGGGTGAGGTCCGCGACCCCCTCGCGGTCGCGATGCTCCGCCAATGCCCACCAAATCGCGCCTCTCGCGGTCGGTCCTTGCCATCGCGGTCGTCGTCAGCCTCCTGTCGGGTGCGCCGACGGTCGTGCTCGCAGCATCCCGGCCAGGTGACGACGGGGCGTCCGCCCCGACCCTGCTGCGGCCGGCGGTCGCACAGGCCCGGGTCACCACAGTCTCGGCCGCGCCGACCGCGCAGCCGCGTGTCACTACCTCGACCTCGTCCTCGTACCGGGGTCGCAACCACGTCTGGATCCCGAGCCTCGGGATCGACCGGTCGGTGAGTGGCTACAGCTGCGCGTCGTCGTACTACCCGAGCAACCGGGTCTACCGGTGGGGCTGTGGCGGCAGGAACAACCTGTACCTGTTCGGGCACGCCCATAGCGTGTTCAAGCCGCTCCACGACGCGTACGTCCGGGGCCGGCTGCGCAAGGGCATGAAGGTCATCTACGCCGACAGCGGCGGACGGCTCGGCACCTATTCCGTGGTGTGGTGGAAGGTCACGACCCCGACCAACGGCTATTGGGCCTACGCCCCTCTGGCCAAGCCGGGCATGACGCTCCAGACGTGCGTCGGGGCGAACAGCAGGTACCGGCTGATCGTCCGGCTGTACAAGGTCGGATAGCGGTCCCTAGACCACCCGCAGCCCGAGGATCCTGCGGGCGATCACCAGGCGCTGGACCTGGCTGGTGCCCTCGCCGATCTCGGTCAGCTTCGCGTCGCGCAGGAAGCGCTCGACCGGATAGTCGGTCGTGTAGCCGTAGCCGCCGTGGACCTGGATCGCGGCGTTCGTCGCCCGCGAGCTCACCTCGGACGCGAACAGCTTGGCCTCCGCAGCCACCAAGCCGTAGTCGCGACCCTGGTCCTTGAGCCAGGCCGACTTCCAGACGAGCGACCGGGCCGCCTCGATCTCGGTCGCCATGTCGGCGACCATGAACGCCACGCCCTGGAACGTGCCGATCGGCCGCCCGAACTGCTCGCGCGTCTGCGCGTACGGGATGCTGGCATCGAGCGCGGCCTGGGCCAGCCCGACCGCGAGCGCTCCGATCGAGATGCGCCCGCCGTCGAGGATCTTGAGGAACGTCCGGAAGCCCTCGCCCTCGGTCCCGAGCAGGTTGTCGGCCGGGATGCGCGCGCCGTCGAAGCGCAGCTCGCCGGTGGCCGAGGCGTGCAGGCCGAGCTTGTCCTCGAGGCGTCCCACGCTGAAGCCCGGCGTGTCGGCCGGCACGATGAATGCGCTGATCGCGGCATCGCCCCGGTCGGTCGTGCCGGTCCGGGCGGTCACCACGTACGTGCCGGCGTGACCGGCGTTGGTGATGAACCGCTTGGCACCGTCGATGACCCACTCATCGCCATCGCGGCGCGCGGTCGTGCGGGTGCCGCCGGCGTCCGAGCCCGCGCCCGGCTCGGTCAACCCGTAGGCACCCAGCACCCTGCCGCTCGCCATCGGGACGAGGTAGCGCTGCTTCTGCTCGTCGGTCCCGGCCAGGTGGAGCGGCCCGCAGCCGAGGCTGGTGTGGGCGGCGACGATGAGACCGAGCGAGCCCCACACGCGGCCGATCTCCTCGACCGCGATCGCGTAGGCGAGCGTGTCGAGGCCGGCCCCGCCCTCGTCCTCCGGGATCGGGATGCCGAGCCAGCCGAGCTCGCCGATGCGGCGGACGATGTCGGTCGGAAAGCGGCGGTCGCGCTCGTGCTCGTCGACCACCGGGGCGACCTCGGTCGTCATGAAGTCCCGGACCGTGTCGCGCAGGAGTGCGTGCTCCGGGCCCAGATCGAGGTCCATCGGCCGAGCCTACCATCGCCCGGACAGCGTGACCGCGGCCCCGGTGCTAGCCTTCCCGGACCATGCCCGAGCCGCATGCCGACCCGAGCGCGCCCGACGCCCCGCGGCCACCGAGCCCGGTCCAGGAACGTGGCACGGTGCGGCACAACCTGCTCCTGCAGCTCCGCCACGACGGGCCATCGGCCCCCGAGGAGCTGGCTGCCAGCCTCGGGGCGAGCCGGACGGGAGTCCTGCAGCAGCTCCACGCGCTGGAGATCGGCCGGCCTGGTCAGCCGGAAGGCGGTTCGCCACGGGGTCGGGCGGCCGCGTCACGTGTACGACGTGACCGACGCGGCCCAGGACCTCTTCCCGACCAACTACGACGGTCTCGCCGATGGCCTGCTCAGCGCGATCCGGGCGATCGGCGGCGAGACGCTGGTCGATGACGTGTTCGAGGAACGGCGGCGCCTGACCACCGCGAAGGTGCGCCAGCAGCTCGCGGACCGGCTGCCGACCGACGCGCCGCTGGTCGATCGGGCGCGTGAGCTGGCGGTCATCCAGGATGAGCAGGGCTACCTGGCGGAGGTGGCGATCGGTGCGGACGGGGTGATCCGGCTGGTCGAGCGCAACTGCGCGATCCATCACATCGCCGCCGGGAACGCCGCGGCCTGCCAGGCGGAGCTGGACCTGTTCCGTGACGTGCTCGGCGCCGACGTCGAGCGCGAGACGCACATCGTGGCCGGCGACCGCTGCTGCACCTATCGCATCGGCGGGTAGGAGCGCTCGCGGCCACCACGGTGCGGGCCCGCCGAACGGCGCCGAAGACCTAGGCTTCCTCGCGCTCCACGGCACCGCGCGACGCGGGCTCGAGGCGCGGCGCCGGCACGTCGGACACGTTCGGCACGAACGACGCGGCGAGCGACGTCGCGGCCGCCTGCTCCTGGTCGTCGGCCGACAGGATCCCGAGACGCCCGAGCGTCGCCATCTCGTCGCGGATGTACGTCTTGAGCATCTCGGGGCCGTCGGTGTTGATCGTGTACCGGATGCCGTTGCGCCGGAACGTGTCGAAGATCCAGCGGAACTCGTCCCAGCCCGACACGACCCGGGTGTTGAGGTTCGAGGTCGGGCAGATCTCGAGGACGATGCCGCGCTCGCGGATCATCTCCATCGCGCGCGGGTCGTACGCGGACTTGACGCCGTGGCCGATGCGGTCGGGCTCGAGCAGCTCGACGACCCGGGCGATCTCGTCGACCGGACCGGCCTCGCCGGTGTGGACCGTGATCCCCAGCCCGAACTGGCGGGCCCGCCGGAAGAGCCGCCGGTAGTCGGCGACCCGGAAGGTCGATGCCTCGGGGCCGGCGATGTCGATGCCGACCACGCCCCGGTCGCGCCAGCCGATCGCCTTCTCCGCGATGATCTCGTTGAGCTCGTACGGGAACGCCCGGTCGAGGCAGAAGATCAGCCCGGGCTTCACCGGGTACTCGAGCGTCGCCTTGTCCATGCCGCGCAGGGCCGCCGCGATGATGTGGTCGAGGTCCTGCTCGCCGCCGCGGTTCCGCTTCATCGGGTTGAAGCGGAGCTCCATCGTCGTGATGTTGTTCTTGCGGTAGGCGCCGCCGACGACCTCGTACACGGCCCGCTCGACCGCGATCGGGGAGCTCTGGATCAGCTCGGTCCAGTGGAAGAGCTGGAGGTAGCCGTCGAAGCTCTGGGAGCGCTTCGAGACCGTGATCATGTCCCGGAACTCCCAGTAGTCCTTGGTCGGGAGCTTGATGCCCTGGGCGTGGGCGATGCCCCACATGATCGCCGGGGTGACGGCGCCGCCGAGATGGCAGTGCAGCTCCGCGAGGGGGATCTTGCGGGCGAGCTGGCGGGCCATCACCCGCAGGATAGCGTCGGCGGTCGCTGTCAGTCGCACATCGGCAGGTACTTCTCGCCGTCGCGCCGGAGCAGCTGCACGGTCAGCCCGCCCTTCGACGTGAAGATCGCGTGCTCCGGGTCGATGATCGCCATCGTCCCGTCCGCGGCGTTGATCGCGTCGGGATGGTCGCCGTCGACCCCGCCGACCGGGTCCCACCACGAGCCGCCGACGTCGATCCCGCTCCACAATCCGCAGTGACCGAGCGAGAACGGCCGGGGGCCGAGCCCGGCGGGCGGCGGCGAGCTCGGGCCCAGCGAGCACGCCGAATGCGTCCTGGCGGTCGATCGTGAGGCCGGCCTCCGGGCCGGTCGAGGTGACGTGGTACGACAGCGCACCGGCGCCCGCCTCGAGCGTGATGTCGCCCTGGGGTCGGACGGCGAGCGATGTCGCGCAGCCCTCACCGGCCGCGCAGCCGAACGGGCCGACCTGGACGTAGCGCACCTCCGTCCCGGCCGGCACGACGCTCGCGGTCTGGGCTAGCACCCGGCTGCAATCCTGCGGGCCGAGGCTGACGCACGCGGTCGGGACGTTCGTGAGGTCGACTCCGGCCGCGCGCCGCGGCCGAGGCCGAGGCTGACGCGGACGCGACGCTCGCTGATGGGGCCGTGGAGGCCCGTGCGGCGGGTCCGGAGCAGGCCGCGACCACGAGCGCGGCGACCGCGAGGACGACCAGCGGCGAACGGGCCATGCGCCCCGGGACGCCGCGACGGTCCGGTCGGTTCCGAGGTCGGGTCAGCCGGCGAGCGGGACGATGCGGCCGTCGACGTCGACCGTGGCCTGACGGCGTCGTGCGGCACGCAGCTCCGCGCCCGGCACCTGGTCGCGGGCGTGGTAGCTGGAGCGCACCAGCGGCGCCGACTCGACGTGCCTGAACCCGAGCGCCAACGCGGCCGACTTCATCTCGGCGAACTCGTCGGGGTGGTAGTAGCGCTCGAGCGGCAGGTGCTGCATCGACGGCCGGAGATACTGGCCGACCGTGAGGATGTCGACGTCGTTCGCGCGCAGCGCCTCGAACGCCTCCTGCAGCTCGTCGCGGGTCTCGCCCAGCCCGACCATCAGGCTCGACTTGGTGTGGACGGCGTAGCCGACGTCGACCGCCATCTCCTTGGCCCGTCGCAGGACGTACAGCGATCGATCCCAGCGTGCCCGCTTGCGGACCGGCTTCTGCAGGCGGCGGACGGTCTCGAGATTGTGGTTGAGGATGTCGGGCCGGGCGTCCATCACGATCCGGAGTCGGTCGTCCGAGCCGTCGAAGTCGGGGATCAGCACCTCGATGCCCATGCCGGGGCTTGTCGATCGCATCCGGGTGATGGTCTCCGCGAAGACCGTCGAGCCGCCGTCGGGCAGGTCGTCGCGGGCCACGCTCGTGACCACGACGTGCTCGAGCCCCATGGCGGCGACCGCGACCGCGACCCGCCGCGGCTCGTCGTCGTCGAACCAGGTCGGTCGGCCGGTCTTGACGGCGCAGAACCCGCACGCCCGGGTGCACGTGTCGCCGAGGATCATGATCGTGGCCGTGCGCTGGTCCCAGCACTCCCCGATGTTCGGGCAATGCGCTTCCTCGCAGACGGTGTTGAGCTCGAGCCCGCGCAGCAGCCGCTTCAGGTCGTGGTAGTTGTCGCCGGACGGCATCCGTGCACGGATCCAGTCCGGGTGACGACGGAGGGGCTGCGCCGAGCCGCCCATCGCGATCGTGTCGGGGACGGGTGGCGGATGATGCCCGCCGGTCGTCGGCGGCTCGAACATCGGCAGCTCACGGGCCATCGTCGGAGTGTAGTCGCGTTCCGCTAAGGCGGCGGTCAGGACGGGACGCCGCCGGGCGGGGCATGGAACTGGCTCCGGACGGCGCTCGCCACCCGGGTCCCGTCCAGGTCGACGATGAGCAGGAACCAGTCGGGCGCCGCATCGAAGGCCGGCGCGCGGTCCGCATCGAGGGCGCTGAGCGGGAGGCTCGTCTTGAGCCCGTCGGCCGTTGGGAACGTCCCGAAGTCCTGGCAACCGGCGCCGGGCGTCCAGCCGTCCCGTTCCCTGGCACCGTCCGGCAGGCGCGGGGGGTCCGCCGGACACAGGTAGACCCTGGATATGTCGGCGAACCAGCCGGGCGCGTCGACCTCGACCGAGGTCGGGGTCGTCCACACATGCAGGTTGATCGGCGTCCCGATGTCGAGCGGCTGGCCGCCGACGCAGCCTCCGACCAGGAACGACACCGCCAGGGCTCCGGCGACGAGGGCCCGGCGGTCAGCGCGCATCGAAGGTCGTGCGCAGACCGCTGGCGAGGTCGCGAGGCTGGTAGCCGAGCTCGGTCGCCGCCTTGGCCGACGAACCCCAGAACGTGACGCCGAGGCTCGTCCGCAGCACCTCGCCCAGGTCGTCGGGCATGCCGATGGCTCGCGCGAGCGCCGCCGGTGCTCGCGATCCGAGCTTCACGAATGCGGTCGGGATCTCGAGCCGTGGCAGGGAGCGGCCGCCGAGGCGGGCGGCCATCTCCATGGCGTCGCGCAGTCGCAGGTTCGGGCCGCCGAGGAAGTACGACTCGCCGATCCGGCCGCGGTCGAGCGCCGCGACGATCCCGGCCGCCACGTCGTCGACGTAGGCCGGCGAGATCCCGATGTCGGCCAGCGCGATGTAGCGCAGCGTCCCGTCGTGGGCGGCCTTGAGCTGCTGGCCGATGGCCGAATGGTCGTTCGGACCGTAGGTCGTGCCCGGCATCGCGATCACGATCCGCGCGCCGGACCCGATCCGTTCGAGCACGGACCGGTGCGACAGGAACTTGGTCTCGTCGTAGTAGCTGAGGAATCCCTCGGTCAGGTCGCGGCGGTAGCGCTCGTCGACGATCCGACCGTGCGTGTTGCCGGCCACGTTGATCGTCGTGATCGCGACCATCCGATCGAGACCGGCGGTGGCGAATGCCTCGAGCACCCGGTGGGTGGCGCCCACGTTCGCGTCGTGCATGGCCGGTCGCTCGCTCGCCGGGATCCCGACGCGGTACATGCCCGCGAGGTGAATGGCTGCCTCGGTGCCGCGCATCGCGTCGACGATCGACGCGGTTCGCGAGAGGTCGCTCGCCCGGACGTCGACGCCGAGCTCGGACAGCTCCTCGGCCCGGTCGGGGTCGCGAACGGCGGCGGTGACGGCGTCGCCGCGGGCGATGAGCCTGCGGACCACGGCCGCGCCGATGAACCCGGCGCCACCGGTCACGAAGACGCGCATCAGCGCACCGACGCCCGCCCCGGAGGCGGGGCGATGCTCAGTAGATCGGTGTCTCGGGCCCGACGGCCTCGAGCCATGCCTTGATGTCGCGCAGGAGGGCGGCCCCACCGGCGCCGTCATTCGCGCGATGGTCGACGCCGAGGACCATGTTCATGACCGGACGGATCGCGATGACGTCGCCGTCGGGTGTCGACTGGACGACCGGGCGCTTGGTGATCGCCTCCATCGTCACGATGCCGACCTCGGGCACGTTGAGGATCGGCATCACGAGGTTGGTCCCGAGGTACCCGGTGTTGTCGACGGTGAACGTGCCGCCGCCGAAGTCGTCGAGACGCAGCTTGTTCGCGCGAGCCCGGTTGGCGACGTCGGTGATGGCGACGTTGAGACCGTGGATCGACAGTGTGTCGGCATCGCGGATGACCGGGACGAGCAGGCCGTCGTCGACCGCGACGGCAACGCCGATGTTGACGCGGCGCTTGGCTAGGAGGCCCCCCTCGGTCCAGTGCGCGTTGAACGTCGGATTGCGCTTCAGGGCCTCGGCCGACGCCTTGACGACGAACGGCACGAAGCTCAGCGAGATGCCCTCCTTGGCCTGATATGCCCTCTTGGCACGCTCCCGGAGCGCGACCAGCCGGGTGGCATCGACCTCCATCTGGACATATGCGTGCGGTGCCTGGAGCGCCCGCGTCATCTGGGCCGCGATGCCCTTGCGCATCTGGGTCATCGGCAGGAGGACTTCGTCGCTGCCCTCGGGGAAGTCGACGGTCGCAGCGGTCGGGAGACCGGACCGGGGCTGTGCCGGTGCGGTCGGCGGGACTGCGGCTCCGTCGGGCTGGGCCTTCGGGGCCGGGGCGGGTTGCGCGGCCGGTGCGGGCGCCTCGCCGCCGGTCCGGATCCGTTCGACCACCGCCAGGACGTCGTCGCGAGTGATGCGGCCGCCGCCACCGGTCCCGACGATCTGCTCCGCGCTTAGGCCGTGCTCACGAAGGAGCCGGCGGACGGCGGGCGTCATCCGCGCGTCCGGGTCACCCTGGGCGGTGGGCAGGGCGGCCGTCGCGGCGGGGGCTGTGGCCGCGGGCTCGGCGGGCTTGACCGGCCTGGCTTCGGGCGCTGGTTCTTCAGCTGGAGGTGCCGCCTCGGCCTTGTCGTCGGGCGCGACCTCGGACGCCTTCGCCTCGGCCGGCTTGGCCTCGGCGGGAGCGGACGCCCCGTTCGACGACCCTTCGTCGGCCGTCTCGATCACCGCGATCTCTGCGTTGTTCGGGACGGTCGCGCCCTCCTCCGCCAGGATCTCCTTCAGGACGCCCTCGAACGGCGACGGCACCTCGGCGTTGACCTTGTCGGTGATGACCTCGAGGAGCGGCTCGTACTTGTCGACATGGTCGCCCGGCTGCTTGAGCCACTTTCCGATCGTCCCCTCAGCGACGCTCTCGCCGAGCTGGGGCATCGTCACCTTCGCCACGTTCGCTGTTCCTCCGAGGATCGGGGCACGCGTCGGCGACTAGTGTCGCCCATCCGGGCGAGGTCGGTCGAGTGGCGGTGGTAGCGCTGGTGATGGCTGCGAGCGATCATTTTTCGCACTAACGGGTCTGCGGGCCCCTCGATCCGCCGATCGACGGCAGATCGATCGCCGCGCGCGATCGATCCGTGGCCGAAGTGGCCCGCGAGTTGGCGGAACTGGAGCTTGGGCGCGAAAACGATCGCCGGCCGTTATCGCCAGGGGGCGAGGCGGCCGCGTCGCGGCGCCTGGGGCCGAAATCGATCCCTCACAGCGATCGACGCGCGCCGCGGCCACACCTCGCGGGTACGGTACGGAACGATGGACGCCCTCCAGCGCATCCTCGGCATCCGGCCCGGCGAGGGGCGGATCGTGGCTGGCGTCGCGGCGCTGTTCGCGCTCCTCGAGGCGGCGCGCGGGTTCGGCGAGGTCGGGGCCGACTCGCTGGTCCTGGCCACGTATGGTCCGGACGCGCTCCCGACCACCCTGCCGTACCTGTTCATCGCGCTCGGGCTCGTCAGCCTCGCGGTCTCCCTCGCCTACTCGGTCGCCCTCGGGCGCCTGCCCCGGATCCCGCTCTTCCTGGGCGTGCTGCTCGGGATCGCGGCGCTGCTGATCCTGCTGCGGATCGGCCTGGCATCGGGAATCGGGGCCCTCGTGCCGGTCGTGTGGCTCATCGTGTTCGCGTCGACCGCCATCAACCTGACGATCGCATGGACCGTGAGCGGCGCAACGTTCGATGCCCGGCAGGCCAAGCGCCTCTTCCCGATGCTGACCGCCGCGGCGATCGGCGGGAGCTTCGTCGGCACGCTCGCCGCCGGGCCGGTCGCTGGGCTGATCGGGGTCGAGTCGCTGGTCGTGGTCCAGGCGCTGCTGCTCGCGGCCGCGGCCGTCCTGCTGGGCCGCCTGCCCCGGCGACCACGACGGTCGACTGCGGTGGTCGAGCCCACCTCCGTCATCGACGACCTGCGTGCCGGCTTCGACACCGTCATCCGCTCGCCGCTCATGCGTCTCGTGGCGCTCGCGTACGTCCTGCTGGCGGTGCTGATGTTCTCGCTCAACTACCCGTTCATGATCGCCGCCGCGCGTCAGTTCCCGAACGACGTCGAGCTCGCGACGGCGCTCGGGCTCCTGTCGGCCGCGATCACCGCGACCTCGTTCGTGATCTCGCTGGCCCTCGCCAACCGCATCTACGCGCGGTTTGGGATCTCCGCCGGGGCGCTGGCACTGCCGCTCGTGTACGCGGTCGGCTTTGCCGGCTGGCTGGTCCAGTTCTCGTTCGCGTCCGCGGCCGCGTTCCGGTACGCCCAACAGGCCACGCAGCGGGGCGTCTCGAATGCAGCATGGAGCGCGTTCTACAACGTCGTCCCCGCGTCGCGTCGGGCCCAGGCGCTGGCGTTCAATGACGGGGTCCCCGGCCAGGTCGGCACCGTGCTGTCCGGGCTCCTGCTGCTGGTGGTGGCGAACCTCAGTGGCCTGGAGCCGGTCTTCTGGCTGGGGCTGGCGACGGCCGTCGTCGCCACGGCCATCGTGCTCGCGATCCGGCGGCGCTACGCCGACAGCCTCCTCGCCGCGCTCCGATCCGGCCTGGCCGAGCAGGTCCTCGAGGGGGGGCCGGGACTGCCATACGCGATCGACCGACCGGAGGAGCGCGCGGCGGTCGTGGCGATGCTGGATGCGGCCGAGCCGGCCACGCGCCGCCTCGCCACGTCGATCCTCGGACGGGCCGCGAACCTCCGCCCCGAGGACCGCGCCCGGCTGGTCGGTCTGCTCGACGACCCCGATCCCGCGGTCCGAGCCGAAGCCGCGGTCGCCGCATTGACGGATCACCCGGACGACGAGCACTCGAACGCGACGCTCGCTGCCCTGCTCCTGAGCACCGACGACGAGGCGCGTATCGCCGGTCTGGATGCGGCCGCCCGGATCCCCGAGTGCGTTCCATCCGAGCTCCTAGCGCCACTCCTGTCCGCGGAGCGACCGGCCGTGCGGGCGGCCGCGATCACGGCGGCAGCGGCCCGCCGCGACGCAACGCATGTCGCCCCGACGCCGGCGCTCATCGCCGCGCTCGACGATCCCGCACGTGTCGTCAGGTCCGCCTCCGCCGACGCGCTGGCGATCCGGCCCGGTGCAGGACCCGGTCTCATCGAGGTCCTGCGCGACGGGGGGCCCGACGCGATCGACGCCGCCCTCGCCGCGGTGGGCGGACACGCGTCCGACGTCGAGGACGACCTGCTCGGCTGGGCGCGTGGGCGGATCGAGCGGGCCGAGGACCTCCATCGGGCGCACACGTCGGTCGTGATGCTGGCCGGTCGGACCGAGACGCTCGATTTCCTCGACGCGGTCCTCGATCAGCGTGCCCGCGCCGCCGAGGACCGCGCGATCGCCGCCGTCGTGGCGGTCGGGGCACCATCGGCCGGTGGCCTGATGCGACGCTCGCTGCGTTCGTCAGACCAGGACGCCCGGGCGCAGGCCATCGAAGCGCTCGACTCGTTGGGAGGACGCGACCTCGGCCGCGCATTGACCGCGTGCCTCGAGGCGGTCGCCGACCGGCACGGCAGCGATCCACTGGCGACGCTCGTGGACCTGACGCAAGATGACGATCCGTGGATCGCGTCGCTGAGTCGGAGCGTCCGCGAGGAGATGAGCGGAAACGCAGCGGATGAGAGGTCGATGTCGGGTCAGGACGGCGCCGCGAGCGAGCTCGAGACGATGCTGCTCTTGCGTCGCGTCCCGCTGTTCGCCGGCCTCGAGCCGGAGGACCTCCAGCGCGTCGCCGCCGTCGCCGTCGAACGCGAGTACCCGTCGGGCGTCGCGCTCATGCGCGAGGGTGACCTCGGCGACGAGCTGATCGTCCTCGTCGATGGCTCGGTGCGGGTCGTCCAGGCCGGACCGAACGGCGAGGAGCGGTTCATCCGGCGGTACGAGGCGGGCGAGCACATCGGCGAGCTCGCCGTGCTGCGCGACCGGCCTCGGATCGCCACGGTGATCGCCGAGGGCGAGGTCCGCGGCCTCGTGCTCGGTGGGGACGGTCTTCGGGCGATCCTGCGCGAGCGTCCCGAGGCGGCCATGGCGATGCTCGCCACGCTCGCGGAGCGCATCTCCAGCCAGTAGAGTCGGGTCGTGGTCGAGAGCGACATCACCGACCGGACGCTGCCGACCGGCACCGTCACGTTCCTCCGGACCGATGTCGAGGGCTCGATGGCCCTCAGCCGAGCCCTCGGGTCGCGCTGGGACGCGCTGAACGACCGGCACCTCGGGCTCATCCGCGGGGCGGTCGACGCGGCCGGCGGGGTGGTCGTCCGGACCGAGGGGGACGCCGTCTTCGCGGCCTTCCAGGAAGCCGGTGCCGGCGTCCGGGCGGCCATCGAGGCGCAACGGGCCCTCGTCGAGGCCGACTGGCCGGCGGACGCGCAGATCCGCGTCCGGATGGGTCTCCACAGCGGCGAGGCGCACCTGGCCGGCGACGACTACGGCGGTTTCGACGTCAATCGGGCAGCGCGCGTCGCTGCCACCGGTCACGGCGGCCAGATCATCCTCAGCTCCACGACCCGCGGTCTGGTCGAGTCGTCACTGCCGGATGGCGTGGACCTCCGCGACCTCGGACGGCATGCGTTGCGCGACCTGCCGCAACCCGAGCAGCTGTTCCAGCTCGACGTGCCAGGCCTTCGAACGGCATTCCCGGCGCTGCGCACCGCCATGCCGACCATCGGTGATCTGCCATCGCGGATGACCAGCTTCGTCGGTCGCGAGGCCGAGCTCGATGAGCTACGCGAGCTGCTGGGCGAGCAGCGGCTGGTGACGCTGACCGGTCCTGGCGGGATCGGCAAGACGAGCCTGGCCGTAGAGACGGCGCGCTCCGTGGCCCACCGCTTTGCCGACGGGGCGTGGTTCGTGCCGCTCGCCCAGGTCGACGAGCCGTCGATCGTAGCCTCGGTCATCGCCCGCACGATCGGCCTGTTCGACGGACCCGCGAGGCCCGCCAGAGATGCCCTCGGCCCCTACCTCGCCGAGCGGTCGGTCCTGCTCGTGCTCGACAACTTCGAGCGCCTGCTCGACGCGTCGAGCGATGTCGCCGACATCCTCCGCGCGTCATCAGCTTCGAGGATCCTGTTGACCAGCCGGGCGCCACTGCGGATCCCAGGCGAGCAGGAGTATCCGGTCAGGCCGCTGGTCGAAGCCTGCCCGACGCTGTTCGTGGAGCGCGCACGAGCGGTCAAACCTGGCTGGGAGCCCGGGGCCGAAGCAGCAGTCCTCGATGACGTGTGCTCCCTGCTCGACGGGCTGCCGCTCGGGGTCGAGCTGGCAGCGGCCCGCGTCGCGCACCTACCGGTGACCGCCATCCGGGACCGCCTGGCTGCGCGCTTGCCGCTCCCGGGTGCGGGCCCGCGCGATGTGCCGGACCGGCAGCGCACGCTGGCGGCCGCCTTCGAGTGGAGCCACGACATGCTCTCGACCGGATCGCAGCATGTCCTGCACGATCTGGCCGTATTCGAAGGTGGGTTCGACCTCGACCAGGCCACGCAGGTGGTTCAGCCGACCGATGACGGCGTCGACGTGCTCGATCACCTCGTGGCGCTCGTCGACCAGAGCCTCGTCAAGCGCGATGCGGAGGACTCGGTCGGATCCGGGATCCGCTTCCGGCTGCTCGCGACGATCCGTGGCTTCGCGCTCGAGCGACTTGACGGCGAGGGCCGATCGGAGGAGGCCCGGCGGCGGCACGCCGTCGCGTACCTCGCGCTGGCCGAACAGGCGGCGCCGACGATGCCGGGACCAAACCAGCCGCGGTGGCTAGCGCGCCTGACCATCGACTACGACAACATCCGCGCGGCGATCCGATGGACCATCGACGCCGGTGAGGTCGAGCTCGCGTTGCGGTTCGTGGCCGCGATGTGGCGCTATTGGCAGCAGGATGGCCATCTTGTCGAAGGCGCCGACCTGGCGGAGGCGGCGCTTGCGATGCCCGGTGCCGATGCCACGACGGAGCATCGGCTTGCTGCCGTCACGGCGGCGGGTGGGATCGCGTACTGGCAGAACCGGCGAGCGGACGCGCTCGGGTGGTACGAGGAGGAGCTCGCGGTCGCACGCCGGCTCGGACACGTGGCAGGCGAGGCGGACGCCCTCTGGAACCTGGCCTACGGACGATATGTCGCCGAGGATACGTCGGGTGCGGAGGAGCTCCTGCGACGGTCTCGTCGGCTGTTCGAGCAAGTCGGTGACGAGCGAGCGATCGCGCGTGTCGATTGGTCGATAGCGACGCTGCTTGGCGCGATCGCGATGAGTCGGGAACAACTGCCAGTGTTCGAGTCTCTGCTGGACAGAATTCGAGCGCCTCGGCGACCCGTGGTACGCCTCTCAAGCGAAGTCCAGCATCGCCTGGGTGCTGTTCATGACCGGCGACCTGCCCGGCGCCAGTCGCTGGTACATCCGCGGGCTGACGACGGCGCTTGGCCTTCGAGACCTTACCGGGGCGACCATCTCGCTCGAGGTCGCGGCTGTGGTGGCCGCGGAAGCCGGGCGGCCCGAGGAGGGTGCGGCGATGATGGGGGCGTCCGAGCACCTTCGCGAGCTGTACGGGGTGGAGCCACCACAGGGTTTGCAGGAGCTCATCGGACAGGCGTCGCCGCGCGAGCGTCTCGTGGCGCTGCTCCTCCCGGACCGCTTCGCGGCCTCGTTCGACCGCGGCCGGCAGATGACGATCGATGAGGCGGTCGCCCTGATCATCCGGGTCCAGGACGAGACCTGGGGTGGCGCTTGACACACGCAGGTACCGACCGGACGCTGCCGACCGGCACCGTCACGTTCCTCCGGACCGATGTCGAGGGCTCCATGGCCCTCAGCCGAGCCCTCGGGTCGCGCTGGGACGCGCTGAACGACCGGCACCTCGGGCTCATCCGCTCGGCGGTCGACGCGGCCGGCGGGGTGGTCGTCCGGACCGAGGGGGACGCCGTCTTCGCGGCCTTCCAGGAAGCCGGTGCCGGCGTCCGGGCGGCCATCGAGGCGCAACGGGCCCTCGTCGAGGCCGACTGGCCGGCGGACGCGCAGATCCGCGTCCGGATGGGTCTCCACAGCGGCGAGGCGCACCTGGCCGGCGACGACTACGGCGGTTTCGACGTCAATCGGGCAGCGCGCGTCGCTGCCACCGGGCACGGCGGCCAGATCCTTCTGTCGGGCGCATCGCAGGCGCTCGTCGCCGACGCACTGCCCGACGGCGTCACGCTGCGCGACCTTGGCACGTACGTGCTGCGCGACGTGCCGCGCCCGGAGCGGCTGTTCCAGGCCGACGCCTCCGGCCTGCCGACAGCGTTCCCGCCGCCGCGCGCCGGTCGGGTCGAGATCGGCAACCTCGACGATCGACTCACGACGTTCGTCGGTCGGGACGAGCCCGTCCGAGAGCTGCGGGAGCTCCTCGGGACGTCACGGCTGGTGACGCTCACCGGGGCGGGCGGCATCGGCAAGTCGAGTCTCGCGTTGGAGACAGCTCGGGCAGCCCAGGAGGGGTTCGCCGACGGGGCGTGGTTCGTCCCGCTTGCGACCATCGATGGGACCGAGGAGGTGCTGCCTCTCGTCGCCCGGACGCTCGGGCTGTACGACGGTTCGGCGAGCTCGGCTGCCGACACGCTTCCGCGCTTCATGGCCGATCGCTCGCTCTTACTCCTCCTCGACAACTTCGAGCACGTCGTCGATGCGGCGCCGGTCGTGGCGAACCTCGTCCGGTGGTCGTCTCGATCGCGAGTCCTGGTCACGAGTCGGACGCCACTGCGTCTCGCCGCCGAGCAGGAATATCCGGTCGCCCCGCTCACGGTCGAGGCAGGTGCAGACGTGAGTCCGCCCGACGGCGACACTCCCGCTCGACGATTGTTCGTGGATCGGGCTCGGGCCGTCCGTCCAGGCTGGGATCCCGGGACGGAGATCTCGGTCGTGGACGAGATCTGCCGGCTCGTCGACGGCCTGCCGCTCGGGATCGAGCTGGCCGCCGCCCGAGTGGCGCTGCTGCCGCTCGGCGCGATCCGTGATCGCCTGGCCGCGTCGCTACCGCTGCCCGGCGCCGGGTCCCGCGACGCTCCAGCGCGCCAGCGGACGCTTGAGGCCACCGTCGAGTGGAGCCACGGCCTGCTGAGCCCCGATCTCCAACGCGCACTGCACCGGTTCTCGGTATTCGAGGGCGGCGCGGATGTCGACCAGGCCCAGGACGTGTTGGTGGATCACGGCGCCGCCGACGACGTCCTCGACCGACTCGTCGAGCTCGCCGAACGAAGCCTGCTCGAGCGCGACCCCTCGCCGCTCGGCATCCGATTCCGGATGCTCCGAACGATCCAGACCTTCGCCGAGGTGAGACTCGAGCACGACGATGACGAAACGGCGGTCCGCCGCCGGCACGCCCAGACCTTCCTGGATCTCGCCCGGCAAGCGCAACGAGACGAGGGCACGGCTGCACAGGTCCCCTGGATCGAGCGCCTGTCGATCGACGATGCCAACCTTCGCGCGGCGATCCGTTGGGCGATCGACCACGACGCGCGTCTTGCGCTCGCACTCGTGGCGGCCGCCTGGCGGTTCTGGCAGACCGACGGCCATCTCACCGAGGGCCGCACGCTCGCCGACCGGGCCCTCGCGTTGCCCGATGCCGCCGCCCCGACGGTCGAGCGGATGTGGGCGGTGGGTGCCGCGGGGAGCATCGCATACTGGCAAGCCGACTCAGAGACGGCACAACGTCGCTACGAAGAGCAGGTCGCCCTGGCCCGGGCGCTCGACGACGAGCGGGGCATCGCCGACGCCCTCTTCAACCTCGCCCATACGGAGTTCATCCATCTGGCCGATGCGGAAGCGGCGCACGTCCTGCTCGATGACGTCGTCTCGCGATACCGGGATCTGGGCGACGAGCGCGGGGTAGTCCGGGCGGAGTGGGCGGCCAGCAACGTGCTCCTCGACGAGCACCGGACCGAGGAGGCGACGGCCTTGATGCAGCGGCTGCTGCTCGAGTTCGAGCGACTCGGCGACACGCAGTATCACGCGATGGCGCTCGGGAGCCTGTCCTGGGCGGCATTCATGGCCGGGGACACGCAGGATTCGATCGGCTACGCCGCGGGTGCGCTGCGCGAGTCGTACGACATGCGCGACCTCGGGACCACGACGATCTCGATGCATGTCGGCGTCCTGATCGCGCTGATCACCGGGCGACCGGAGGTGGCTGCACGGCTGACCGGTGTCTTCGACGCCGCGAGCGAGCGCTATGGCGTCAGGCCGCCGGCCGCGCTGGACCGGTTCCTCGCCGACCAAGATCCGTTCAGCGCGGCCCGGGAAGCGCTCACGCCCGAGCGATGGGAGATCGAATACGCGGCGGGCCGCCGGATGAGCCTGGGTGAGGCCGTGGACGTCGTGGAGTCCATGGCCCCGACCCGCTGACCACCGAGATCCTGATTCAGCTCGGGTCGATCCCCCAGTCGACGAAGTACTCGTTGTCGTTCGGCGTGTTCGTGACCTGGACGAGGTCCGACCCGTCGAGCGCCATCGTGTAGATATCGGCGTTGTCGGACGTGCCGACGGCCATGTTGAACACAAGCCGGGAACCGTCAGGCGAGAACGTCGGTGCGTTCCCCCAATTGTGGTCCGGGGGAAGGTCGATCATCCGTAGGTCGGACCCGTCGGGTCGCACGAGGATGAACCGGGTCTCGGTGTACGGCACCAAGGCGCGACCGGCGGCCAGCCACTGGCCGTCGCGCGACCAGCTCACCTCGTTGCCGACCGGGTCGGGGATGACCTGGTGTGCCGCACCGGTGTTCACGTCGGCGACCCAGATCGTACCGGTGTCCTCACCCGCATCGCCACGCACGAAGGCGAGCTGCCGGCCGTCCGGCGAGAAGTCACCGGGGATGTCGTTGCCGCCTTGGCCGTTCGTCGTCAGCCGGGTCGGGCCCGAACCGTCGGCGGCGTTGGCGAGGAAGATCCCGTTGCGGGACGTGTCCTGATCGTTCCATCCTTCGGACGCGAGCCGGCGCCCGTCGGGGGACCATGTCGAGCAGCCGAGCGTCACGCCGTCGCCCGTGTTCGGGAACGCGGTCTGGCCCGATCCGTCGACGTTGATGGTCCCGAAGCCCACGGACAGACGGCGACCGTCCGGCGAGAACTGCGGGCATTCGTTCGGACCAGGGATGACCACGTGGACGTCCGACCCATCCGGGCGAGCGATATGGACGACTGTGTCATCGACGGCTGCGGAGAAACGGCCGAAGACGATCGGGCCGTTCTGGACCGGGATCGGTGTCAGTCGCCAGCCGCCGACCGTGAGGCCGACGGCGACGATGGCGATCAGCAACGCGAGGACGAGGAGGAACGCCCAGACCGGTGCGATGTGCATCCGGCCGAACGAGCGTGCAGTGGTAGTCATCGGATGGCTCCTGAGGGACGCCAGCCAGACCGGCTGCTGCCGGCGACCGGCAGTCGTGTCGAGGATCGCGTTCGACCTGGCCATCCACGATGGTTCGGTCGGCGGTGATCTCGAGATGGGCGCGGAGGATCAGCTCGACGTCTCGCTGTGCGTTCATGTCGGGCGCTCCGCTGGACGTGCGATGGGCCGATCAGCCGCGTCGACGCTGGCCCGCAGGGCCGCGAGGGCGCGGTGGATCCGGGACTTCATCGGCCGGTCGGGATGCCAAGGACTGATGCTGCCTCGGCGACCGGGAGGTCGAGGTAGTAGATCAATACGAGCACAGTCCGCTGATCGAGCGTGAGACCCTGGAGGCCGCGCTCGATCTGGTCGGTGACCGCGAAAGTCGATTGAAGGTCGGCGCCGTCAGGATGGTCGGTCGACTGGAGGGGCAGCTCGACGACGCGCCGGCGGGCCCGCCGGCGCGAGTCCTGACAGGATCTGACGAGGAGACGAGTCAGCCAGGCTTGGAACTTGTCGGGCTCACGCAGCCCGGGAAGACTCCGCCACGCGTCGACGAAGGCGTCCTGGACCGCGTCCTCGGCGAGGCCATAGTCGCGAAGGATCAGCCGCGCGATCGCGTTGAGCCGGCCGATCGAATCCGCGACGAGGCGCGCGAAGGCGTCATGATCGCCTTCCCTCGCCAGGATCACGAGATCTCGATCCATCCTTGCCGCCTGACCTGACGCGGATATCTTCCGCGCTCGACGTGTATGTCCGTCGCGGTCTGGGGTTTGGTTCCATATTCGTCGCCGCGACTCGACCTACCCCTCCGTCTCCGGCGTCGGCCAAAACCTGCCATATGTTCATCAGGCGCACACAGGACAGAGTTCCGTGCGCGGCCGCGGGAGGGAGACGCATCTCGGACGAACGGTGCACAGATGGCAGGAAGCCGGGCCGTCAGTCGGGTCGGCCGGCCATCAACTCGCGCATCGCGGCCAGCTCGGATCGGATCTGCGCGAGCTCGACCTCCAGGCGCGAGGTCGCCTCCGCGGTCGCCGCTGTGTCGTCGTCATCGTCCGGCACCAGCACGCTGGCCAGGATGCTGGCGAGCGACCCGATGATCCCGACGCCAGCGAACATCACGAACACGGCGGTCACTCGACCGAGGGTGGTCACCGGGAACGCGTCCCCGTAGCCCACCGTCGTGATCGTCGCGAGTCCCCACCACAGCGCGTCGCCGCCGGTGGTGATGTTCGCGTCGGGTGAGCGAACCTCGAACTGGAGAATGAGCACGGACGATGCGGACAGGACGATGAACGCCGAGAGGAACGTGATGAACAGGGCGTACTTACTCCGGTTCTCGATGACGTCGCGCATGATCGAGCTCTGGTCCTTCGCCCGCATCAGGCGGAGGATCCGCGCGACGCGGCCGAGGCGGGCCAGGCGGAACAGCACGGTCAACCGGAACATCCCCAGGCTGGGGATCGAGCCGAGCAGGTCCAGCCAGCCGCCGCCGCTGATGAAGTACTCGCGCCTCGAACGGGACCGCGCGATGTTCATCGCGAAGTCAACCAGGAAGATCACGCAGATCACATTGTCGAAGACCGACAGTGCCGTGAGGGTCGCGTCATCGAGCGGGAGCAGCAGTAGCGCCATGATGACCAGCGACTGGATCGTCAGGACCAGGATGAAGATGTCGTAGGCGTTGCTGTGCTGCGGCACGGCGCGAGTGTCGGCGGTCACCCAGAAGCCTCCCTTCCCCGGCGGATACAGCTCCGCCGATCCCTCTTATGCCCGGCCATCCTGGGTAGATCGATCCCGGATCGCGCGGCCCGGTGGATCGTAGCGGCGCCACCGCTCCTGGCGTGTCTTAGGTGCGCGCCGCCTTGTGACCGCCCTCGGCTCGGCGCGCGGCGCCCCAGCCCGGATCGCCCGCGGTCGCTGCGTAGCCACGGTTGGTGAGGTCCTCGAGCTCCGACAGCAGCACCTCGTCGACCTTCGCGAAGTTGAAGCACGACTTGCCCTGCATGCGCTTGCGGAGCGCTGGCGACACGTCGTCGAGCAGGTCCGGCTTCGCGTACACCGGCATCAGGTAGTAGCTGACGTAGCGCTTGCCGACCCGCGTCGCGCCGAACCACGTCGACGGGTCGCGCTCGGCCTCGGGCGCCATGTCGACGCCGAACCACTGCGGCGAGTCGGCGGAGACGTACATCTCCCTGGCGTACGGCGCGAGCATCCCCTTGAACCGCTCGAACAGCTGGCCGAACTCGGCCTCCGACATGGTGGATCCCCTTCTCAGTAGGCCGCCAGCTTGCGGATCGCGTCGGCGATCTTGTCGGGGCTGACCATGAACCAGTCCTCAAGGACGTGGTTGTACGGCACACCGGGCACCTCAGGGCCGGCGATCCGGGTGACCGGGCCGTCGAGGTAATCGAAGGCCTCCTCCGCGACGAGTGCCGCGACCTCGGCGCCGTATCCCCCGAAGCGGTTGTCCTCGTAGACGACGAGGCACTTGCCGGTCTTGCGCACCGACTCGAGGACGGTCTCGGTGTCGAGCGGGCGGAGTGTGCGCAGGTCGACCACCTCGACGCTGATGCCCTCCTCGGCGACCCGATCGGCGGCCTCCAGCGCGTAGTGCGCCATCAGCCCGTAGGCGAACACCGAGATCTGCGTCCCTGGGTGGGTGATCGCCGCCTTGCCGAGCGGGACCGTGTAATCGGTGTCGGGGACGTCACCGCGCACTGAGCGATACATCTTCTTGTGCTCGAAGAACAGCACGGGGTCGTCGTCGCGGATCGACGAGCGAAGCAGGCCGCGCGCGTCGTATGGCGTGGACGGGACCACGACCTTGAGCCCCGGAACGTGGGTGAAGAAGCCCTCGACGCTCTGCGAGTGGTACAACGCGCCGTGAACGCCGCCGCCGTATGGCGCCCGGACGACCATGGGCACGCCGTAGCCGTTGTTCGAGCGGTAGCGCATCCGGGCCGCCTCTGACACGAGCTGGTTGAACGCGGGAAAGATGAAGTCCGCGAACTGGATCTCGGCGACCGGCCGCAGCCCATTGACCGCCGCGCCGATCGACGCACCCACGATCATCGACTCGGACAGCGGCGTGTCGATGACGCGGTCGTCGCCGAACTCCGCCCACAGCCCGTCGGTCGCCAGGAACACGCCGCCCTTCTTGCCGACGTCCTCGCCGAGCACGATGACCGACTCGTCACGCCGCATCTCGTCGGCGAGCGTCTCTCGGATGGCGTCGATGAAGGTCCGCGCCGGCATCAGTCGACGTCCTCGGCGTAGACGTACCGGGTGGCCGTGGCCGGGTCGGGGTCGGGCTGCGCCTCCGCGTAGTCGGTCGCCTCGTCGACGGTCGCCTTGATGTCGCTACCGACCCGGTCCTCGATCTCGTCGGTCAGGACGCCGCCGTCGCGGAGCTGGGCGCGGAATACCGGCACCGGGTCGAGCTCGCGCTCGGCCGCCAGCTCCTCCTCGGAGCGGTACTTCGTCTGCTGGTCGTCGGACGAGTGCGCGGTCAGGCGGTGGACCTTGGCCTCGATGAGCGTCGGGCCGTCGCCGGCGCGAGCCCTGGCGATCGCGTCGCGCGCGGCGACGTAGCAGGCCAGCACGTCGTTGCCGTCGACCACGACGCCCGGGATGCCGTAGCCCGGGGCGCGGTCGGCGACGTTGGGCACCGAGACCTGGCGCGCGGCCGGGACGCTGATGGCGTAGCCGTTGTTCTCGACCACGAACACGAACGGCAGCTTGTGGATGGCCGCGAAGTTCAGGCCCTCGTGGACGTCGCCCTGGTTGCTGCTGCCCTCGCCCATCGTCGTCATCGCGACCTGACCGGTCTTGCGGATCTTGGCCGCCAGCGCGATCCCGACGGCGTGGAGCAGCTGGGTCGCGACCGGCGACGAGACCGACACGAGGTTGTGCTCGTGCGACCCGTAGTGGCCGGGCATCTGGCGACCGCCGGATGACGGGTCGTTTGCGGTCGCGTACTGGGCCGTCAGGATGTCGCGCGGGCTCATTCCGAATGTCAGGCACGTGGCGATCGACCGGTAGAACGGGGCGATCCAGTCGTGGCCCTTCTGGAGCGGCCAGGTGATGCCGACCTGGGCGCCCTCGTGGCCCTGGCCCGAGATCACGAACGGGATGCGGCCCGCCCGGTTGAGGATCCACATCCGCTCGTCGAGCGCGCGCGCCAGCGCGACGTAGCGGTACATCTCGACGAGGTCGCCGTCGACCAGGCCGACGCTGGCCGCGAGCCCCGTCTCGCGTTCCTTCGCCACGGCCATCGGTCGATCAGAAGTTGATCGAGCGCCCGTCGACGGCCATCGCCGCCTCGCCGATGACCTCCGATAGCGTCGGATGGGCGTGGGTCGCGCCGCCGATCTCCCACGCGGTCGCGTCGAGCTCGAAGGCCAGCGACGCCTCGGCGATGAGGTCCGTGGCATGCGGACCGACGACGTGGATGCCGAGCGTGTCGTCGTTCTCGGTGCTCGAGATGACCTTGGCGAAGCCCTCGTACTCGCCGCCGATGATCGCCTTGGCGATGGCCTGGAACGGTACCTTGCCGACCTTGTACGGCGTGCCGGCGGCCTTGACCTGTTCCTCGGTCAGGCCGATCGAGGCGATCTCGGGACGGCAGTACGTCGCACGCGGCTGGCTGGCGTAGTCGATCTCATGGACGTCGCTCTCGCCGGCGATGACATGGGCGGCGGTGATGCCCTCGTGGGCGGCCGTGTGGGCCAGCCACAGCCCGCCGACGATGTCTCCGATCGCGTAGACGTGCGGCTCCCTGGTCCGCATCCGCCCGTTGACCTTGATGATGCCCTTGTCCGTCTCGACCTTCGTCGTCTCGAGGCCGATGTCCTCGATGTTGGCGGCGCGACCGGTGGCGACGAGCATGATCTCGGCGCGGACCTCGCCCTGGTCCTTGCCATCCGGCCCGACCATCAGACAGATGCCGTCCTTCTCGACGCTCACCTTGGCGGGGTCGAAGCGTGCGTTGGTCATCACCGTCATCCCGCGCTTCTCGAAGCTGCGCTGGACGACACGGCTCACCTCGGCGTCCTCGAGCGGGACGATCTGGGGCAGGTACTCAAGCACCGTCACCGCGACACCCATGTCCGCATAGAAGCTGGCGAACTCGACGCCGACCGCACCGGCTCCGACGATCACCACGTCCTTCGGCAGCGCCTCGGCCTTGAGGACGTCGTCGCTGGTCACGATGCGCTTGCCGTCGGGCGTCAGACCCGGCAGCGACTTGACCCGCGAGCCGGTCGCGAGGATCACGTCGGTCGCCTGGAGGACCCGCTCGCCACCCTTGCCCGGTGCGCCATCCTCACCTGGCTGGCTGACGCGGATCTTGTTCGGGCCGTCCAGCCGGCCGCGGCCCTCGACCCACGTCACCTTGTTCTTGGTGACCAGTGACTTCACGCCCGTCCACATCCGCTTGACGACCGCGTCGCGCCGGGCGGCGATGGCGGGGTAGTCGATCTCGGGCTCACCCGGCAGGATCAGGCCGTAGTCCTTCGCGTGGCGGACCTTCTCGGTGAAGGCCGCCGACTCGAGCAGGGCCTTGGTCGGGATGCAGCCGCGGTGGAGGCACGTCCCGCCGATCTTGTCCTCGTCGACGAGCGCCACCTTGAGCCCGAGCTGGGCGGCGCGGAAGGCCGCCGTGTAGCCGCCGGTGCCGGCACCGAGGACGACGACGTCGAAGTCGTTGGACGAGCCGACGGCCATCGCTCAGGGAGCCTCGGATCGCCTCGGCGCGGAGGCCGTCGAACAGATGTCGAAGGTCTGCGCGGGCGGGTGGATCATCGCGTTCGATGGTACGCGTGCCCTCGCGACGGACGCAACCGACCGGGGGTCCCGGCGGGCGTCGAGGCCGGTGCTATGCTCGCGCGACCCGAGTCGCAAACTCGAACCTGGAGCATCGATGGGACCGGACATCCTGCGCACGGTCGGCCTCATGCTCGTGGCCTATCTTGCCGGCTCGATCCCCGTCGGTGCGATCGTCGCCCAGCGGGTCGGCGGGCCGGACCTCCGGTCGATCGGGTCGGGGCGGACCGGCGGCACGAACGCGCTGCGGGCGCTCGGTCGGAAGTGGGCGGTCGTCGTGGTCATCGGCGACCTGTTGAAGGGTGCGCTGCCTGTGCTCCTGGCGCGGGCCGTCACGGGCGACCCGCTCGTCGAGGTCCTGTGCGGCGTGGCCGCGGTCGCGGGCGCGATCTGGAGCGTGTTCGCGGGCTTCCGCAGCGGTCGAGGCGTCGGGACCGGCGTCGGGACGATGCTCGTGATCCAGCCGGTCGCCGTGCTGCTCGCCGCCCCGGTGTTCGTGGTGGTGATCCTGCTGACGCGGTACGTGTCGCTCGGGTCCCTGCTTGGGTCAGCGGCCATGATCCCGGCGATGCTCCTCATGATGCTGGTGGTGCCGGAGACGCCGTTGCCGTACGTCATCTACACGGCTGTCGGCGTGGCGCTCATCTGGCTCGCCCACGCCGACAACATCGAGCGGCTGCTGCACGGCACCGAGCGCAAGTTCGACCTGGGCCTGCTGGCAGGGAAGCCTCCCAGCGGCGGGTAGCAGCGGGTTAGCCGCGGGTCGCGGCGGCCGTTGACTCCCAAACCACGCCACGCCTTCGTAGCGTTGACAGTCCACAGCCGCGCGTTCCGGTCGCGGTTTCTGCTCCCAGCAGAAGATCCGGGGCTCCGGTGATGGCTAGAGCCCAGGTCGGCGCGGTGCCGCGCGTGGCTCGAGTCGCGGGTGGGCCGTTATCGGTCGCCGACGGCCGAATCGTCTGCTCCCAGCAGAATCGAACTCAGTAACAGACAAAGCCTCGCAAGACGCGAGCGGATGGCCGCCTAGCGAGTGGCCTCGGCGCCGGCAGCCACCCGCGCCCGCGCGACCTCCGCCGCGGCACCCAGCAGCTCGACTGCCTCGGACGTCCGCGGCCAGACGTGCACGATCAGGTGGGAGATCCCAAGGTCCGCGTACCCGGCGAGTGCAGTTCCGACCTCGTCGATGCTGCCGCGGATCGCCTCCTCGGGGCGGTCGTCGTCGCCGGGCGCGATCGCGACGAACACGCCGACGGTCCGTTCCATCGAATCGCGCGGTCGGCCGGCCGCGTCGAGCGCCTCGTCGAGCCGCGCGAGGCGCTCACGCAGCTCGTCGGCCTCGTCGGGATGTCCGTACCACGCCGCATTCCAGGCGTCCGCGTGGCGGGCCACCAGCTCGAGCATGCGCGGCCCCTTGCCGGCGATGAGGATCGGCAGGCCGTCCGGCCGCGGACCGGGCGGCGCCAGTCGCGCATCGGCCGCATGCTGCCAGCGGCCGTCGAACGTGGCCGTGCCGGTCCGCAGCATCGGCGCGATGATCTCGAGCGCCTCGGCGAACTGGCTGACGCGGTGGTCGAACTCGTAGCCGAACGCGTCGAACTCGGGCTCATGCCAGCCGCACCCGAGACCCAGCACCAGGCGGCCGCCGCTGATCTCGTCGAGTGTCGTCGCCATCTTCGCGGTCAGGGCCGGGTTCCGGAACGGCACGCACAGCACGAGTGGGCCGACCTCGACCCGTGACGTGATGGCGGCCACGGCTGCGAGCACGGTCCACGCCTCGTGGATCCCGTCGGTCCGGTCACCGTCCTCGTCGTCGCGGAACAGCAGGTGGTCCGCACACCACACCGAATCGAGCCCGCTCGCCTCGGCGGCAAGGACCATTTCCCGGAGCGGCGACCACCTGTCGGGACACGGTCAGGAGCTCCTGCTGGCCGATGGGCAGCATCAGACCGATCTTCATGGCGACGATCGTAGCGGCGGAGCTCGCCACGAATCATTCGACCCGGGTCGGCTGACGACCCGGGTCGGGGATCACGCTGGTTCGGCGGGCCGTGGGTCGGCCCGCGCCGAGAGGATGTGACTAGGCGCCGCGCATGCTCCGGAAGCAGTCGCTGCAGTAGACGGGCTTGCCGCTCGTCGGGCGGAATGGGACCTGGGCCTCGCGACCGCAATTCGAGCAGGTGGCTGCGAACATCTCGCGCGGACCGCGGTCGCGGTACCCACCGCCACCACCGTACCCGCCGCCGCCGCCACCACCACCGGCGGAATAGCCGCCGCTGGCACCGTAGCTGCCGTACGAGCCGCCGCCGCCGCCGGTGTCCGCGTTGCGCGCCGCCTTGCGGCTGGCGCGGCACGAAGCGCAGCGGCGCGGCTCGGTGAAGCCACGCTGTGCGTAGAAGTCCTGCTCGGACGCGGTGAACACGAACTCCTGTCCACAGTCCGCGCAGGTCAGGTTCTTGTCGCTGTACAAGGAACAGACTCCTCTCGGTAGCCGGCGCGATCCCGTCGGGTTTCTCGCGTCAGCCGTGAGAGGAGTCCGAGTGCGTCGAGCTACGTCTCTGGCCACGGACGCTTCCGTGGCGTTTGCAGCGCGATGCTACGCGGTCAGAACGTCGATGTACAGCCCTGACTTTCGTGAGATTCGCGCACCGCCGGCGGTCCCGGGCACGCTCAGAAAGGCGCGACCGCGAACAGGTGGCTGAACTGCTTGCACCAGATGATCGCGCTGCGGAATCGGTCCGGGTCGGTGCCTGCCGGCAGGTCGTAGCCGAAGGAGCCGTCGGTCGCCTTGAGCACCCCGACTTCGAGCGCGTCGTCAGCGTAGTCATCGGCGGCCGTCGACAGGTACACGTAGAGGTCGGGGCCGTTGCGGACGCTGAAATCCTGGAGCCGCAGGTGGAAGCGACCCGGCTCCACCTCGACGATCGATGCGGTCCCGCGGCCGAAGTGGAACTCGTCGGTGCCGGAGAACTCGCCCGTCGCTAGCGTCACAGGCTCGAACGGCGTCGGCGAGGGCGCCCGGGTGGGTTCGGGCGAGCGGGTCGGCGTGGCGGACGGAGGCGCCGTCGGCGCCGAGCTGGCGACCGACGGCGCCGGGTCGGACGCGACCGAGGGAGCCGCCGGGCCTGCCTCGACCAGTGACGTCCGGATCCAGATGGGCGAGGCGAGATACCAGACCAGCGGCGCCCCGACCGCGATCGCGAGCGCGGCGACCGCGGTCGACCTGCCCGGGTGGCGCCGAGCGGCCGCGAACCAGCCGCGCCGCCAGGCGGCGGCGAGCAGGACGACGACCACCAGCGCCGTCGCGATCGCGATCGGGAAGCGGAAGTCGTACAGCGCTTCGAAGAACGTCCGTCCGATGTCGGCCGCGTCATCCATCGCCCCGAACGGTGACCCGCCCCGATGACGACCTGATGACCGACCCGCGTCGGGTCAGCCGGCCGGTGGCGGCACCCCGTACTCGCGGCGGGCGCTGGCAAGGTACGCGTCGCGCTCGCGTTCGCACTCGTCGTCGTCCCAGCCGAGCTCGCGGGCCATGATCGCCGCCACCCTCGGCGCGACGGCCTGACCGCGGTCGGCGAGCTCGGGACTCAACCGGAAGCGGCGCGACAGGACGTCGTCGACGGACATGGCCAGCTCGTGACGCACCGCCCACGCCACCTCGGCCTCGAGGAACGGCCGCTCCGGCACGAGCGGCCGGATGAGGTCCAGCTCCTCCCCGAGCGGCCACGACGGCGGACGCCTGGGATCCGTGCCGCGCGACCAGGCGCGCCTGCGGCGTCAGGGTGCGCCGCGGCCACGGCCGGGTGCGCCGCGATCTCCGTCACGAGCCGCGGCAGTGCATCGGCATCGGCCGCCCCGACCAGCCGGTGCTCGGCCGTTCCGCTGGGCCGCCGCCGCGCTTCCTCGGGCCCGAGGGCGGCATCGATCACGTCTGCGCGCCATGACCCGGTACGTCGTGTACTTGCCACCACCGATGCGGACGACACCGTTCGACTCGACCGTTACCCGATGCTCGCGCGACGCCTTGACGGTCGAGCCTCCCGACGGCGCGATGAGCGGCCGCAGCCCGGCGTAGGTGCCGACCACGTCGGTCCGTTCGAGGTCGACGTCGAGCGTGCCGTTGACGGTCGCCAGCAGCTCGTCGACCTCCCAGCCGTCGGCCACGGGTCGCTCGAACGGCCCCGTGTACGGTGCGTCGGTCGTGCCGATGACCCAGTGATCCGGCCAGGGCACGAGGAACACGACCTTGCCCGGGACGCGGATCGTCAGGCCGGCCGACATCGGGATCCGCTCGCGCGGAACTACGACGTGTGCGCCCCTGCTCGGCTGGATGCGCAGCGACTCGCTCGAGAACGGGTGATCGGCCTCGGCCGCCCACGCACCCGTCGCGTCGACCACGAGGCGTGTTCGGACCTCGTGCTCGTCGCCGGTCACTCGGTCGACCACGAACAGCGTCCGCAGCCCGCCCGGCGCCGCGTCGCCGAGGCCGGTCGCTCGGGCTCGCGTCAGGACGACTGGCGCGGCATCCGTCGCGAGCGCGGTCCTGGCCACCGCGAGGGCGAGGCGAGCGTCGTCCTCGACACCGTCGTGGTAAAGGAGCGCCGCCGCGCAGCCGGTCCCGGCGGAGCGCGGGCGCGACCTCGAGGGTGGCAGCGACGCCGAGGCGCCGATGCCAGCCGCCGTCGTGACGGGCGCCCAGCAGGTCGTACAGCGTGAGGCCGGTGTCGTAGAACGCCTTGTGGACGACCGGCAGGCCGTAGATCGGGAAGAGCTGCGGCTCGAGCGTCACGAGGTGCGGGGCGTTGCGCAGGAGCCGGCCACGCTCCGCGCAGCCCCTCGCGGACCAGCGGGAAGTGGAGCTGCTCGAGGTAGCGCAGCCCGCCGTGGATGAGTCGCGACGATCGCGACGACGTCCCCGACGCGATGTCGTCCTGTTCGACGAGCGCGGCGCGCAGCCCGCGCGTCGCGGCGTCGAGCAGAGCGCCCGACCCGACGATGCCGCCACCGACGATCACCACGTCCCAGGTCTCGTCGACCAGGCGAGCGAGGTCGGCCGACCGGCGCTGGAGTGGGGCCGATAGGTCCGCGGGCTTCGCTCCCGGCCCCGTCACCGCTCGCCGTCGACCGGCCGGCCGCGCGAGATGCGCCACAACAGCCAGGCCGTGCCGACGATCAGGACCACGATCAGGACCGGCCCCTGGAAGATCGCCTGCTGGATCGGCGTCGGCAGGAAGCCGGTGAGCGCCGCCGCGCCGAGCACGACCACCACGACGCCGATGGCCAGCAGGACGACCTGTGGCCAGCCGGGTTCGCGACCGGGCGCCTCGGGCTCAGCCACGGTCCGCGTCGGCAGGGATGCCGATCGGGGCGACCAGCACCTTGCCCGCATGCGCCGAGCCGCGTCGCGTCGCCAGGCCGGTCTTCGGGCGGTGGAACGTGACCGTCAGGTCGGCGAGCACGGCCGGATCGGAGGGTTCGCCGCTGGACAGGTCGACGGCCGTCGGCGTGTCGACGGCCACCACCGGGATGCCGGCACGGTGCGCGCGATCGATGACCTCGACCGCGCTGCGGATCGGCTCGCGAAGCGGTCCGCGAACGCCCGTTCCGAGCAGCGCGTCGACGATCACGGCGGCCTTCTCGATGCCTTGCCCGAAGACCGCCACGTCGCGGGCGACCGCCGCGTGGACCTTGGCGATCCCCGTGTCGCGCGCGATGCGATCCCAGTTCCGGGACGACGTCGCTCCGGTCGGACGCGCCTCGGCGGCGATCACGGCGACGACGACGCGGCCACCGTTGAGGGCGAGCCGGCGGGCGGCGACATAGCCGTCGCCGCCGTTGTTGCCGGGTCCGCACAGGATCACGATCGGTCCCTTGTCCCATCGGTCCGTGTCGACGGCGAGCGCCCGGACCGCCGCGGCGACCGCGGTCCCGGCGTGTTCCATCAGCCGTTCCTCGCTGACGCCGAGCGCCTGGGCGCGCCGGTCGGCACCGCGCATCGCCTCTGCGCCGATCGGAGGCAGGTCCGCGCGGTCGGCCCACCGATGTCGGAGCCCGCGCAGGTCGAGCTCGAAGATCAGGGGGTCGTCGGCGGGCAGGGGCGAGGTGGCGGACCCGCTGGCCGCCGGGCTGGACGACATGGTCCGCCAAGGGTATCCGACCGTGGTCGACGGGTCAGGCCGTGGCCAGCCGTGCCCGCAGACCACCGGTCGACGTCATCTCCTCGAGCTCCAGCAGGCCGTCGCCGGCCATCGCCAGCGCTGCCGTCCGGACCCGCCCGAGATCGTGTGCGCCGATCGGCTCGTCGAGGGCGACCCAGCTGTCGCCCGGAGCTGCCCGCAGCCGGTCGAGGATGCGGCCGCGAAGCCAGCGGGTCGTGGCCGGGAACGCCTGCGGCGGTCGACGACGTGACAGCCGAGCTGCGTCCCCCGGCTCCCGTCCGCCACTCGCCGCGAAGCGACACCAGGCGCGCATCGGGCAGTCGTCGCAACGCGGCCCGCGCGGGCGGCAGATCGTGGCGCCGAGATCCATGACCGCGTGGGTCCAGGCGGCGGGTCGGTCGGTCGGGACGGCTCTGTCGGCAAGGGCCTGCAGCGCTCGCGTCGACAGCACTCCCGGGTCGCCGGCGACGATGCGGCCGAGGACCCGACGGACGTTGACGTCGACCGCTCCGACCGGCCGGTCGAACGCGATGGCCGCGACCGCCCGGGCGGTGTACGGACCAACGCCGGGCAGGGCCTCGAGCGCCTCGACCGAGTCGGGGACTCGACCGCCATGCTCGTCGCGGATCATGATCGCGGCCCGTCGAAGGGCGAGCGCGCGACGGTCGTAGCCGAGCCCGCGCCACGCCCGGAGGACCTCCGCCGGGGAGGCAGACGCGAGCGACTCGACCGTCGGGAAGCGCGCCATGAAGCGCTCCCAGCTGGCGGCGGCGCGCGCGGCCTGGGTCTGCTGGGCCATCGCCTCCGACACGAGGACCGCGTAGGGATCGGCGGTCCGGCGGAACGCGAGGGGACGCCCACGCTCCGCGTACCAGTCGAGAAGGGCGTCTCTCGCCGCGGGCTCGATGCCGGCCGGGTGCTCCACGCGGCGAGGATAGCCTCGGTGCATCGACAAGTGAGCGACGGTTGACCGGGCGATGACCGACGACGCGTACGATGCTCGTGCATCCGCCCGGGAGGTTCGTTCCATGGCCGTCGCCACGCTGCCCTTCACCGGCTTCCGCCCCGAGGCGATCGACTTCCTCGCGGACCTCGCCCAGAACAACGACCGCTCCTGGTTCCAGCCGCGCAAGGCCGACTACGAGCGGCTCCTCAAGGAGCCGATGGAGGCATTCGTCGAGGCCCTGGCCGAGCGGCATTCGAACGCCGAGACCTGCCGCTCCAGGCCGATCCGAAGCGGTCGATCTTCCGGATCTACCGCGACACACGCTTCGCCAAGGACAAGTCGCCCTACAAGACCCACCTGGGCGCGAGCTTCCCGTGGGTGGAGGGCATGGACCCGGACACGGCGATGTCCCACGGCGAGCACCGCAACGGCGCGTACTTCCACCTCCAGCCGGGCAACAACTACGCCGGTGGCGGGATGTGGCGCGCCTCGAAGGCCGTCCTCGACGCCTTCCGCCAGGCCATCCTCGACGACGAGGCGCGGGTCCGCGCGGCGCTCGAGGACCCCCGGTTCATCGCCGAGTTCGGGCCGGTCGAGAGCCACGACACCCTCAAGCGCGTGCCGCCGGGCTACCCGCCCGACCACCCGATGGCCGAGCTGTTCCGCTACAAGGACGTGGTCTTCGGGCGACGGCTGTCCGACGACGAGGTCTACTCCGCCGAGCTGCCCGACATCCTGGCGACGGCGTACGCCTCGGCGACGCCGGTGTTCCGGTTCCTGTCCTCGCTCGACTGACGACGGAGGATGCGGTTCGGCGCTGCGTTCTGGATCCAGCGCACCAGCTGGCCCGACCTGCGCGATGCGTGCCTCGCCGTCGAGGCGGCGGGCTGGGACTCGATCTGGCTCGACGACCACCTGCTGTCGGACGAGGGGGACTGGAGCGACCCGAAGCTGGAGGGCTGGGCGTCGCTCGCCGCGGTCGCATCGCTGACGACGCGCGTCCGCCTCGGGCTGCTGGTGTCGTCGACGACGTTCCGGAACCCGGGGCTCATCGCCAAGCTGGCGACGACGCTGGACCACGTGTCGGGCGGGCGGAGCGTGCTCGGGCTCGGCGGCGGCTGGTTCGGCCGCGAGCACGACGCCTTCGGCATCGATTTCGGGACAGGCTTCGGGGAACGGCTCGACCGGCTCGACGAGGCGACGATGATCGTCCGGCGGCTGCTCGACGGCGAGCGGTTCTCACACGCCGGCCGCTTCTTCCGGGTCGACGACGCGGTGTGCGAACCGCGCCCCGTGCAGGAGCGGCTGCCGATCCTGATCGGCGGCTCCGGGCCGACCAAGACGCTGCGCACGACGGCCCGGTACGCCGACCTGTGGAACGGCTATGGCGACCCGGACCGCATCGCCGACGTGTCCGAGGTCCTGCGCACCCGCTGCGGGGAGGATCGGCCGTCCGTTCGAGTCGATCGAGCGGACCGTGACGGTCCACGCCGTCGTGCGCGACACCGCGGCGCACGCGGTCGAGGCGTGGACGCCGATCGCCAAGCGGCACGGCCTGGTCGACCGCGTGGCCGCCGACGGCACCGATCGGGGCCTCACCGTCGGTGGTTCGCCGCAAGAAGTAGCCGCGTACCTCGACGGCTATCGCCGCATCGGGGTCGGCGAGGTGGTGTTCGTGTTCCGCCACCCCTTCGACCTGGAGACCGTCGGGCGGCTCGACGAGGTCCGGGCCGCGCTCGGCGGCTAGGTCCCTGACCGCTCCTCGGCGGTCGTGCGTCGCCACAGCTCGGCCGCGAGCAGCTCGGCCACCACCGAGGCGACGATCGCCCGCTCGAAGCGATCGGCCGCCGGACGCGGCGGGACCGGGATCGTCAGCGCGGCGCCATCGACCGCGTCTCCGACGACGATCGTCTCCCCTCCCCGGCGGGCGATCGTGCGGACGACCTCCGCGTCGGCCGGCGCGCCGCCGAAGAGCAGCGCCCGGTGGCCGGGCAGCGCGAGGTAGACCGCGGTGTGCAGCCAGTCGCCGGTGTCGTGTCGCGGTGCGCCGGCAGACGCGGCGCCTCGCGCAGCATGAGCGCCGCCTGCTGGACCAGCGCCGAGTCGGCCGCGTCGCCGACGACGTCGATCGCCGTGGCGCCGTCGAGGAGATCGGCCGCGTCGGACAGCCACGCATCGCGGCCGTCGATCGCGGCCCCCAGTGCCTCGACCGCCGGGCGGAACGAGCCGGCGCTCGGACCGTCCGCCGACCCAGCGACCGGCGAGCATCGCCGAGCACCGCGACCGTGGCCCGGAACGTGCGCGTGGCGATGCCGGACGCCTCTTGCCGCGCGAACAGCGGCAACACGTGATCGGCGGCCTCGGCCAGCGGCGACTCGATCCTGTCGGTCACCGCCACGACCCGGCCGTGGCCGCGATGGCGTCGGGCCGCCTCGACGACCTCCGGCGTGTGGTCCCGGACGCCGACACCGCGACCACGACGAGGTCCCCGGACGGTGCGGTCGGCGCGCCGCTCGACGCGTACTCGGACCAGGCCGCGACACCGCGGCTCCGGAGCTCCGCGGCGGCGGTCAGCGCCGCGTACCGCGAGCTGCCGAGCCCGACGAACGCGACCCGGCCGGGCGCCGCGCCGATGCCCGCGAGGGGTCCGCGCGGGTCCCCGTACGCGTCGAGCAGCTCGGCCAGGGCGGACGGCCCGGCGAGGATGTCGTCGAGCAGCGCGTCGGCGCGATCGGCGCTCACGCCCCTGCCCCGGCGTCCTCGAACAGCGCCCGCATCCCCTCGGTCGGCGCGTACAGCCACGCGGGCAGGTAGGTCGTGGCGTAGGCGAACTCGTACAGCTCCTTGTCGACCTCGAAGGCGTGGAGGAGGTCCGGGTCGACGTCGACCCAGACCCGCCGCTCCGCCAGCTCGGCGCGGTACGCCTCGAGGAACCGTTCGCGGGCCCGCCGGATCCAGGCCTCGGGGTCGAGCCCGGTGTGGTCCAGCGGGCCGCCGTGACGCGTCTCGGCACGTCGACGCGCGCTCCGCGCGACGTGATCGAGCGACCGCAGCATGGACGCCACGTCGCGGAGCGGCCGGCCGGTGCGCTCGGCGCTCCTCGGGCGTGGCGAGCGGCTCGCCCTCGAAGTCGATGATCCGGAAGCCGTCAGGTGCGATGAGCACCTGGCCCAGGTGGTAGTCGCCATGGGCACGGATCACCTCCGGCGCGGAGGCCAGCGCGTCGATCACGGTGATCGCCTCGGCGATGCGCGGCGCGAGGTCGCGGACGAGTCGCCCGGCGTCGCCGGACGTGGCCTCCAGCGCGGCGGCGAGATGCTCGTGCGCGGCCGTCGCCCAGCCCCGGATCTCGTCTCGGGTCGCGTTCCGCGGCGCCATGTCGGGCAGCCCGTGGCCGTCCGCGACCGCCGCGTGGAGCCCGGCCGTCAGCGTGCCCAGGTCGGCCGCGATCTCGGTCGCGAACTCGAGGCTCACCTCGCCGGGCGCCAGCGATCCACTCCGCGAGGGCCTCGGCCAGCGACTCGAACGCGTCGGCGCCGTCGGCCACGAACTCCTGGAGCATCGCGACCGTGGTCGAGCCATCGCGCTGGGTGATCACCTCGGCGAAGCCGGCGAGGCGGGGGATCGCCGGGAAGCCGGCGTCCTCGCTCAGGAACGCCGTCATCTCGAGGTCCGGGTTGAGGCCGGGCTGGAGCCGGCGGAACGCCTTGAGCAGGAGCGCGTCCCGCCAGCACCACCGAGGTGTGCGACTGGTCCGCCCCGAGGTCGCGCTCCGGGCCCGGCGCGTCAGGAGCCAGGTCGCGGAGAGCACGGGCCGGGCGGGCCACCAGGGCGGCCGTCGGACCCGTACCCGGGGTCGTCGACCCGCGCCAGCGCGGCGATGGTCCGGCCCTCGGCCATCGCCACGGCCAGCGTCCGCCACGTCCCGTCGCCGGGCGCCGCGACCCGCAGCGGGTCGGCCGGTCAGCGCGAGGCTGTATCGCTCGCGGACGCCGTCGTCGAGCCGGACGACGATCGTCGCGAGGACGTGCGGACCGGCCTCGTCGAGGACGAACGCCTCCTCGAGCGACGCCTCGCCGATGGTCCGGCCCTTGGCGCCGAACCAGCGCGCCCCGGCGACCGCGTCGAGGTCGAGCGCCGAGATCGCCGCGGCGACCTCGGCTCGGGTGGGACCGCCGACGTCAGCCGCCCGTGTTGATCATCACGTGCTTGACGAACGTGTAGTCCTCGAGCGCGTACTTCGAGCCGTCCTTGCCGTAGCCGGACTGCTTCACGCCGCCGTGCGGTGTCTCCGACGCCAGCGTGAAGTGCTCGTTGATCCAGACGTGGCCGAACTCGAGCGCCTTGGCGACGCGCATCGCCTTGCCGATGTCGCTCGTGAAGATCGACGACGCGAGGCCGTAGGGCGTGTCGTTCGCCCACTGCGATCGCCGTGTCCTCGTCGCTGAAGCGCTGGACCGTGACGACCGGCCCGAAGATCTCGTCCTGGATGATCTCGGACTTCTGGTCGGGGCCGGCGATGATCGTCGGCTCGTAGTAGGCGCCAGGCCGGTCGGGCCGCTTGCCGCCGACGACGACCTCGGCGCCGCCGCGCGCGCGGTCGACCATGCCCTCGACCTTGTCGGCCTGGGCCTTGGCGATGAGCGAGCCCATCTCGATGTCGTCGCCCTCGGCCGGGTCGCCCCACTTGATCGTGCGGACCTGGTCGGCGAGCGCCGAGACGAAGTTGTCGTAGACCTTCGGCCCGGCGATGACGCGGGTCGCGGCCGTGCAGTCCTGGCCGGAGTTCCAGTAGCCGGCCGAGCGCAGGGTCTCGGCGGCGAGGTCGATGTCGGCGTCGTCGAAGACGATGATCGGCGCCTTGCCGCCGAGCTCGAGGTGCAGCCGCTTGACGGTGTCGGCGGCGATCTTGGCGATGCGCTTGCCGGTCGCCGTGTCGCCGGTGATCGAGACCATCCGGACCTTCGGATGGCCGACCAGCGCGTCGCCGATGTCGGCGCCCGAGCCGGACAGGACGTTGACCACGCCCGGCGGCAGGATGTCGGCGAGGATCTGGGCGAACGCCAGTGCGGTCAGCGGGGTGCGGGCCGAGGGCTTCAGCACGACGGTGTTGCCGGTCGCGAGCGCCGGGCCCGAGCTTCCACGTCGCCATGTAGAGCGGGTAGTTCCACGGCGCGATCGACGCGACGACGCCGATCGGGTCGCGCCGGATGATCGACGTGTGGCCGGCCAGGAACTCGTTGGCGGCGAGGCCGTCCATCACCCGCGCGGCGCCGGCGAAGAAGCGGAACAGGTCGGCGCAGGTGGCCATCTCGTCGATCGCCGCACCGACCGGCTTGCCGGCGTTGGCGCTCTCGAGCCGGCCGAGCTCGTCGGCCTTGGCATCGAGCGCGTCGGCGATCTTGAGCATCAGCAGCGAGCGGTCCTGCGGGGTCGTCTGCTTCCACGTCTCGAAGGCCGTGTCGGCGGCCTCGACGGCCCGATCGACGTCCTCCTGCGAGCTCGCCGGCACGTTGGCGATGACCTCGTCGTTGGCCGGGTTGACGACCTCGGCGGTCTTGCCGTCGGCGGCATCGACGAAGTCGCCGCCGATGAGCTGCTGGTAGGTCTTGGCTCGTTCGAGGGTCTCGGTCACGGGTCGCTCCTCCGGGCGTGACGGATCGGGTGGGAAAGTGTCGCCATCCTAGTCCCGGACCGGTAGCGGCGTCCCGCAGCGTGGGCGCCGGGAGCGCCGGGAATGCTCGGCCTGTGCTGTGGCGCCCGGGCGGTCGGGATCGTCGCTCAGCGGTGCTATCGACGAAGGACGGCCCGCTGTTCGGTCGATGTCGTCGCCCAGCGACGCAATTGACCACGAAGCTCGATCCCAAGGGTCGAACGCACCGGCCAGCGACAGGTTCAACCAAGGTGCTCGGTCCATAGCACCGCCTGGCGACGATGGCGGCGCCACCGCGTTCAGCCGGGACGCAGCACCATCAGCACGACGATGACCACCACCAGCGCCAGCTCGATCCAGCCGAGCAACCGCGCTCGCGGCTCGGTGAGCAGTTCGATCACACCCGCGTCGTCGCCGGCATCGGCGGTCGCCCGCACCATCGCCGATCGGCGGCGCCAGACGACGGACCCGATGAACACGACGATCGCGTACAGCACGATCGAGGCGAGGACCCAGGCTTGGGTCAGCGCGGAGCCGATGTGGACGAGCGCCAGGATCGGCCTCAGGACCTCCATCGCCCCATCCTAGTGGCGCCCCTTGCACCCTAGGATGACGGACGGGAGGCCGATGTCGGCCTCCCGATCGCCGTTTGCGCCGCCCGGTGCAACGCCCGGGAGAAGTAGGTCAGTCCGTCTTGCGACCGCCTCGCGGCCCGCACTTGGTGGACGCTGCGCGGAGCGACCTGGTCGGCTTCGCGATGCTCGAGTCCTCGTCGACCTCGATCTCGAAGCGCTTCGCGGCGCTCAGCACCTTCTTGCGGGCGCGTTCCTTGGCGGCCTTGCTCTCGAACCCGGTCTGGTTGAACCGGGCGATCGCGTTGCGCACGTGTGATGCGTCGTTGATCGGCAGATGCTCGCCGCCATCGGAATCGACATAAGCGAACTGGTTCGACCGGAGCTTGTCGCGGTCACTGGCATCGAGCTGGGTCATGTGGTCACCTCCACCTGAACACCCTCGCACGCGGCACGTCACCAACGGTCCGCCGGACGCTTGCGAGCCCTTTCAGGGGCGTTTCGGTCGTCCAGGGGGACGCGTCGCTCCGACGGCCGGTCGCAGCGATCTGCTCGACGAGGTCGGCGGCCCGGACGGTGCCCGACGAGGCCTTGATCCGGTCCGACATCGCCGCGAGTCGGCTCGCCAGCGCCCGATCGGCGAGCAGCCGGTCGATGGCGCCCGTCAGCTCGTCGTCCTCGAAGCCGTAGGTCGAGAGACGCCTGCCGAAGCCCGGTCTCGTCGACCCGCTGGGCGTTGTCGACCTGGTCCCAGAACAGGGGCAGCACGATCATCGGCTTGCCGTGGTGGAACGCCTCGGTGACGGTGTTGTTGCCGCCGTGGGTGATGACCAGGTCGACCTGCGGCAGGATCGCCGGCTGGGGCAGGAAGCCCTCGCCGGTCTGGTTGTCGTGCAGCCGTGATCTGGTCGGCGAGCGGCCCCTTCGACACGATCACCCGGTGCGGCGTCGTCGGCCAGCACGTCGACCAGCCGCTGCATCAGCTCGACGTCGGCCGAGCCGAGCGACCCCAGGGAGAGGTAGATCAGCGCTCCATCCCGCTCGGCCAGGTCCTCGGGCAGCGACCACGTCGCCTCCGGCGCGCGGACCGTCGAGTCGAGCCGATGCCACGTCGGGCCGAGCGGCGCCGACCGCTCGTAGTCGGCCTCGGCCGGGTACGAGTACAGGTTGAGGTACGGCGACTCGGCGATGAACTCGGGTCCGAGCATCGCCGTAGGTCAGGCCGGTCTCGCCGTGCGTCCGGCAGAACGCGTCGAAGTCCGCCCACATGTCGGCGTGCGTCCGGCGGACCTCGTCGAGGAACGCCGGCCAGCCGCTCTGGTCGGCGACCGGATAGCCGCTGCGAGAACGGCGCGATCCGCGGATCCTTCATCTCCATCGGGTTGCACGACACGATCCGCACCCACGGCCGCCCGACTGGCGGCGATGGCCGGGAAGGCGACGACGTTGTCCTCGACGATGACGTCGGGCGCGACCTCGTCGAAGATCTCGGTCGAGGCGCGGGTCCACGTACTTCGCACCGTCGATGAGCGCCTGCCAGGTCGGCGCGATGAAGTCGCCCAGCTGCTCGAGCGTCGTCTTGCGGAAGACCGGCGCGGTGTCGCGGATGAAGTCGATCCAGAACTGGCCCGGGACCTCGGGCTCGGCCGGCGGCGGGCCGAGGCGCATCAGCCGCTCCTCGAACCCCTTGGCCTCGAGCGTGCCCGCGAACGACTCCTCGACGATGAACACGACCCGGTGCCCGCGGGCCCGCAGCACCTGCCCGATGCCGACGCAGTTGTTCGTCGGACCGTAGGCGCCCTCGGGGAAGAAGACGATCGTGCGCGCGTCGGTCACGTGCCCCTCCATTGCGGCGATGTCGGGCGAATCTACCGTCCCAGGATGCAGGGCGATCGCGAGGATCGCGACGGCCGCGACCGCGACCGCCGGGTCGAGCCACGACCAGCGCATGATCCGGTAGTAGGTGCGCGGCCCGGACCCGAACGCGCGCGCGTCCATCGACACCGCCATCCGGTCGCCGTGGCGGATCGCGAGCACGAGCAGGCCGACGAACAGGCGCGGGTGCCAGCCGCCACGCAACCCGCGGATCCGCCGGGCCTCGCGGAGCGTCTGTGAGGTCGTCGGCGAAGCGCGGGATCGCCTGGTACGCGGCCAGCGCCCCGTACGCGAACCGCGCCGGCACACGGCGCCTGCTGGACGAGCGAGTCGACCAGCCGGGTCGAGTCGGTCGTCAGCGCGAAGACCGCCCCGACGCAGGCGATCGCTACGACCCGCATCGCGATCGCGAACCCATGCGACCACGGCCTCGTCGGCGATGCGGATCGGCCCGACCGTCAGGAACGTCGGCCGTCGTCGGATCGCCGTTGGCCGCCGAGAACAGCGTGTTCGACACGCCGATCGCCAGCGCCGCCAGCCACAGCGGGGTCGAGTGTCCGGAGCAGGTTCGCGGGCGTGATGCCGCCGAGGACGAGGCCGGCGACCAGCACGACCACGGCCAGCACGACCGGGGGCACCGGGTGGAGCGTGAACGCCAGGCCGATCAGCCACAGCAACGCGATCGCCAGCTTCACGATCGGGCTGGTCCGGCCGAGGACGCTGTCGAGCTGGGCGTCCGCGACCTCGAACCGTCCGGCGATCACGCGACGGCCTCGTCGCGCACGATCCAGCCCTCGTCGAGCTGCGACGACGCGGACGGCGACGTCCCGCGACGAAGCGCTCGTCGTGGGTCGCGGCGATGAGGCACGCCCCGTCGTCGAGATGCTCGCCGAGGATGCCGAGCAGGCCCTCGTAGCCGAGCCGGTCCTGCCCGAACGTCGGCTCGTCGAGGACCAGCACCTCCGGGCGGCGGACCAGCACGCACGCCAGGGACAGCCGCCGCTGCTCACCGCCGGACAGCCGGTACGGGCTGCGCGCGCCCGAACTCGCTCGAGCGGCAGCCCGAGCCGGGCCATCAGGTCGTCGAGCCGCGGCCTCCTCGTCGACCGGCAGCCCGAGCGACACCTCGTCGGCGACGGTCTGGGCGAGGAACTGGCGCTCCGGCTCCTGGAAGACGTAGCCGGCGTGCCGGGCGAGCGTCGCGGGCGGCAGGTCGGCCGGGTCGCTCGCCGTCGAGTCGGACGCGTGCCCTGGTCGGGACGCAGCAGCCCGACCAGGAGACGACCGAGCGTCGACTTGCCGCTGCCGTTCGCGCCGACGAGCGCGATGCGCTCGCCGACCGCCGCCTCGAGGTCGACATCGCGAAGGACCGGGTCGCGCGCGGTCGTACCCGAACCGGACGGCGTCGGCGCGGACGGCGACCGCGGCCCGGCGATGGCGTGCTTCGAGAGCCGGCTCGTGCGCGACCTCGCCGGGCAGCCAGATGCCCGGCCGCCCGCATCGCGTCGGCGGAACGCGCCAGGACGTCGGCCGGGACGCCCGACGTCGATCGGGCGGCCGTCGGGGCCGAGCGCCAGCACGATGTCGGCGAGCGGCCACGCCGGTCGACCCGGTGCTCGATCAGCACGACGGTCGTCGGAGCGCGCGCTCGCGCAGCGACGCGAGGGCGATCATGAGCGCCTCGGCGCCGGCGCGGTCGAGGTTGGCGGTCGGCTCGTCGAGGACGAGCAGCCCGGGTCGCGGCGCGAGCGCGCCGGCCAGCGCGAGCCGCTGCTGCTGACCGCCCGACAGCCGGCGCGACCGTCGCCGCTCCATGCTCGCCCAGGCCCGACCGTCGCCGAGCGCCTCGGGCACGCGCGCCTGCATGTCGCTCAGCGGCCAGGCCCGGTTCTCGAGCCCGAACGCGACATCGTCCTCGACGCGCTCCATGACGAGCTGGACGGACGGGTCCTGGAGCACGAGGCCGACGCGGGCACCGACGTCGACCGGGCCGAGCGTCCGGACGTCCTCGCCGTCGAGCTCGAGCGACCCCGTCATCGTGGCCGGGAGCTCGCGCGGGCACCAGGCCCGCGACCGCCAGCGCGAGCGTGCTCTTGCCCGAGCCCGACGGCCCGACGACCAGCAGCACCGCGCCCGGCTCGAGGTCGAGGTCGACCGCCTCGAGCGCCGGCCGCTCGGCGCCGGCGTAGGTGACCCCGAGGTCACGGGCCCGGAGCGCGACGGGGCGTCAGTCCGGGAACCCTTCGAGCACGCCGGCCTGCTTGAGCGCGCGGTGGAGCACCACCGACCCACCCGCAACGATGACCACCGCCGAGATGCGCCATCGCGACGCCGCGGACGATCTGGACGACCGGGTCGAACGCCCGCGTAGTAGACGACCCAGTCGTGGATCCAGGCGGCGGCGCGCTGGCGACGGCGGCGACGGCGAGGACCGGGAACGTCCAGATCCGGTACAGCGTGAACGCGAACACGAGCTCGGCGGCCGCGCCCTGGACGAACCCGGACAGCAGCGTGTCGACACCCCACAGGCTGCCCAGCAGCGCCGACACGCCGGCCGCCACCATCTCGGCGAACAGCGCGGCGCCAGGCTTGCGGATGATCAGCGGCGCGAGCACGGCAGGGATGAGCCAGACCGCGTAGAACAGGTCGCGCAGCGGCGGGGCGATCGCGTTGATGGCCGCGAGCGGGCCGTCCCAGACGATGCCCCAGACCCAGAACACGACGCCGAACGCGACGCCGATGACCGCGGCGACGACGATGTCGCGCGTCCGCCAGCGCGTATCGGGGTAGGCGGTCGGCGCCGGCGCGTCGATGGTCGTCGGTCATGATGTCCGAACCTCCTCGGTCGATCTCGAGCGACGCCGTCACCGACTCCGGTCGGGCGTCATGGATCGATGTGGCCTGCTTCCTTCGCCGGTACGAGCCGGATCAGGTTCGGCGGGTCTGTGGCGTCGCCACACTCTCAGCGCGCAGGGCGCTCCCCGGAGGCGGTGTTCGGTTGTGCCGGAAGCGTAGCACGCGGGCGGAGCCAGCCGATGACGTCGTCGAGGACGGCGGGCCACTCCGGTTCGTTGTGCAGCTCGTGGCGAAGGCCCGGGTACGTCCGCCGCTCGACGCCGGGCGCGCCCTCGAACACCTCGGTGGCCGCGGGCGGGACGAGCCCGTCGTCGAGACCGTGCAGGACCAGCGTCGGCCCGCCGATCGACCGCGCGCCGGCGCGGACACGGGCCTGCTCGGCGAGCGCCTCGGCGCCGAACCGGGTGGTGCTGGTCCGGACGTTCAGCGGATCGGCGGCCGAGCGCCGACCGACCTCCGGATCGCGCGACAGCGCCTCGGGCCGCGATGTCGTTCGAGATCGACAGGGTCGGGACGAGCCTGCCGAGGATCGGCGCCAGGCGTCGCTTCCACCAGGCCAGCGTCGAGTCGAGGCCCGGTGCCGAGAGCACCGTCAGGTCCGGCCGCGGCCGGTCGGTCAGCAGGTAGCCCGCCCCGACGAGCCCGCCCATCGAATGGGCGTACAGCGCGACCGGCCGGCCGTCGGCGCCGGCGCGCACCGCCGCCAGGCGCTCCTCGAGGTCGTCGTGGTAGCGACTCCAGCGGTCGATGTCACCGCGCCGGCCATCGCTGCCGCCGTTCCCGCGCTGGTCGTACGCGTGCGCGTCGAGGCCGGCGGCGGCGAAGTGCTCGCCGACGTGCTCGTACCGGCCCGACTGCTCGCCGAGCCCGTGCACGATCAGGACGGTCGCCCACGGATCGGCCGCGCGGCCAGTGGCGGGTACGCAGGCCGATGCCGTCGGCGGTGACGACACGCCCGATGTCGGAGGGCATCGGGCCGTAGGATGCACCAGCGATGGGTGTGTCCGACGGATGGGTCGAGATCGGTGACCGCGTCTTCGTGCGCCGGTACGAGTTCTACGACCAGAACATCGGCGTCGTGCTCGGGCGCGCTGAGGCGCTCGTCATCGACACGCGCTCGACCTATGCGCAGGCGCGCGAGATCCAGGCCGACCTGCGCGAGCTGACCGACGACCCGGTCGGCGTCGTCGTCGACACGCACGGCCACTTCGACCACGTCTTCGGCAACGGCATCTTCCGCCCGGCGACGATCTGGGGCCACGAGCGCTGTGTCACGTTCATGGTCCGCACCGGCGAAGCGCGCAAGAAGACCATCGCGGCCGAGGAGCCGCTCCTCGCCGACGAGCTCGCGGAGATCGTCATCGACCCGCCCGATCGCGTCTTCGCGACGAAGACGCGGGTCGAGGTCGGCGGTCGCGAGGTCGTGCTCCGCCATCTCGGCCGCGGCCACACCGACCACGACATCGTGATCGAGGTGCCGGGCACCGACGTCCTGTTCGCCGGCGACCTGCTCGAGAACGGCAGCGTGCCGTTCTTCGGCGATGCCTATCCGCTCGAATGGCCGGCGACAGCCGCCGCGCTCGCCGTGCGGGTGCACCCTGACCGGGGCGTCGTCGTGCCGGGCCACGGCGACCATGGCGGGCGGGCCGTCGCCGACGCCCAGGCGGCGTCGCTTGAAGCGCTGGCGGATCTCGCCCGACGCGTGGAGGCCGGGGAGCTGCCGTTCGAGGAGGCGATCGCCGCGCAGGCCGTTCCCCGACCACCCGGCCGAGGATGCCCGCCGCGGCTTCGAGCGCGCCCGGCGCCAGATCCGCGGCGAGCTCGACTGACGGCGGGTCAGTCGTCGAGGATGAACGTGATCAGCAGGTTGACCCGGTAGCCGACGATCCGGCCGTCCTCGACGTCGACCGCCTGCTCCTTGATCCAGCCGCCCTTGACGTTGCGGAGCGTCTTGTTGGCCCGTTCGATCCCCTGGTTGATGGCGTCCTCGAAGCTCGCCTCCGAGCGCGAGCTGATCTCCGTCACACGTGCGACCGACATGTCGGCACCTCCTGGAGCGTTCGGGGGACGAGGGACTACCTTACCGCTCGCCCACCCTGACGACCCAGCGACCCCGCGCGCCGCCGGCGATGATCCCGTCGAGGGCGCCGTCGAGCGTGTCGAGCGTCACCTCGGTCAGCCCATCGCCGAGCGCCCGCGGTCGCAGGTCGGTCGCGAGCCGCGCCCAGATCGCCCGGCGTCGGTCGATCGGCATCTGCGCCGAGTCCATCCCGAGCAACGCCACGCCGCGCAGGATGAACGGGAACACCGTCGTGTCGAGCTTGGGGCCGCTCGCGTTCCCGCTCGACGCCACCGCGGCACCGGTGCGCAGCGTGCGCAGCACGTACGGAAGCGTCGCCGCACCGACCGGGTCGACCGCCCCGGCCCACCGCTCCGACTCGAGCGGCCGGCCCTCGCCGGTCACCTCGTCACGGCCGAGGATGCCGGCGGCACCCAGCCCGCGCAGCCGGTCGGCCTCGTCGGCCTTGCCGGTCGCCGCCCAGACCTCGTGGCCGCGCTGGGCGAGGATCGCGACGGCGGTGCTGCCGACGCCGCCGCTGGCACCCGTGACGAGGACCGGTCCATCGCCCGGCGTGAGGCCGCGCTCCTCCAGTGCCACCACCGACATCGCCGCGGTGAAACCGGCGGTCCCGATGGCCATCGCGTCGTGCGCCGACAACCCGCGGTCGAGCGGCACGATCCAGTCCGCCGGCACCCGCTGGTACTCGGTGTAGCCGCCGTGGCGCGACACGCCGAGCTCGTAGCCATGGGCGAGCACCGGCGCGCCGACCGCGATCGACGGATCCGCGCTTTCGACGACCTCGCCGGCCAGGTCGATGCCGGGGATGATCGGGTTGATCCGGGCGACCTTGCCGTCGACCCGCGTCGCGAGGCCGTCCTTGTAGTTGACGCTCGACCAGCCGACCCGCACGGCGACCTCGCCCGGCGGCAGGTCGGTCGCGTCGAAGTCACGCACGCCGCGTTCGACCCGCGGCTCGCGCGCCGGTCTCGACCCGCTCGGCGACGTACGCGCGGAATGTGGCGGGGATCGCGCCCATGGCCCAAGCGTAGCGCGCCGACCGACCCACCGGGCGGGCGGCGACGTCAGCGCTTGAAGAACTCGTGATAGCGGGAGCGGAACGACTCGATGTCGCGGCTCACCGCCCGCCACTCGGCGGATCCCTCCGGGACATCGGCGAGCTTCCGCTCGGCGGCACGCCACTCGGCCAGGACCTGTCCGGCGGTGTATAGGACCGGCGGCGCCTCGACCGTGGTCGCGACCGGCTCCATCACGGCCACGAAGCGACCCTCCTCGATGGGCGAGATCCCGAACTTCACCCTGACCTGCGAGCCGTCGAGCCGCTGGATCGTCGCCTCACCGCCGATGTCGGGGTTGCCGACCCGCTCCCACTCCGAGCGGAACGCGGCCTGCGCCTCGGGGTCCGGTTCCTCCGGCGAGAACGCGCCGGGCGGCAGCCGGCGCAGCTGCTCGAGCGTCACGCCCAGCAGGTCGAGGGCAGCCGGGTTGGCATCCTCGGTGGTGCCATCGGCGTTGAGGATCATGGTGGGCAGGGTCACGGATCCACGCGTCCTGTCTTGGGGATGGCGACGGTAGCTCGGGGTGACGGCCCCCGCTGCGCTGATGATATGGGCGTCCATGGTCGTGACGCCAGCCGTCACCTAGTCGTCGGGCGTCGGCGTCGGCTCCGGCGTCGGTGTCGGCTCGGCGGTCGGGGTGGGCGTCGGTGTCGGCGGTGGTGTCACTGGCGTTGGGTTCTGCTCGCGCCACAGGTACTGGCGCATCGTCAGGCCGCTGGTGCGCATCGTACGAGCCCGGGTCCGACCGACATAGCGGTAGTGCCACGGCTCGTACTGGTAGCAGGTGACGCTCGTCTTGCCCTTGGGGTACGTCATGACGAAGCCGTACTTCCAGGCATTCGTCCTGAGCCAGGCGCCGGCCCGGGTGGTGGCCCAGTCGCTGTAGTCCCACGGCGCACGGCCGCCATACGCCCGGAAGTCGATGGTCGTGCCCAGCTGGTGCTCGCTGTGGCCGGCTCGGGCGCTTTCCTTGAGCGCCCTCGCCATGCCGTGGACGCGGACCCAGTACGCAAAGGTCGACTTCTGCGTGGTGTAGCTGCGAAATGCGGACTGCACCGCGAGGCGGGCTCCGGCCCGACGGGCGGCCGACGTCATCGCCTTGAGATCGGCGACCACGTGACGGCGCACGTAGTACCCGCCGTTGAGGCCGGCGTAGCACCGTCGACCGCAGGTCGGCAGGCTTGTAGGTGCTCGCGAGGCGGTACCGCGTGTCGAGCAGCGAGCGGTGCCAGTGCGAGTAGCTGCGGTACTTGGTCAGCGTGTCCGCGATCGAGCACGACGGCAGTGCCGGGGCCGCCGAAACGGTCGCGGCAAGACCGGTGAGCAGCGTGGCGACCAGGAGGAGCGCGACCAGGCGTGGCCGTCGGTCCGGCGTTCGCACCATGCCCATAGGGTGCCAGCCGAGCGCGCGGATATGCCACTCCCCGAACGTACCGGCGCGTGATCCGCGGTCGGGCGGGGGCGGCGGCTACTGGCTGGAGGCCGGGGCGGGCGTCGGCTCCGGTGTCGGTTCGGGCGTCGGCTCCGGCGTCGGCTTGGGCGTCGCGGTCGGCTTGGGCGTCGGTCGCTTGGCCGTAGGCTTCGGCGTCGGCTTCTTGGTGGGCTTCGGGGTGGGCCGTGGCGTCGCCCGCGGCCTGGACGGCGCACTGCCGCAGCCACCGACTCCGCCACGTGTCGGCGTGCCGCCGGCACCCTCGCCGACACGGTACTTCTTGTCGGGCAGCGCGCCGGACGCCGGGAAGATCGACCTCGAGAGCGCCGTGATCCGCCGCTGGTTGGGCACCTGGATCGAGCCGCGCGAATCGAAGTCCGAGTGCACCAGCGGCGAGCGGATGACCGTGCGATACGTGTCCTTGCGCCCGATGCGCGTCACCGCTTCGGCCAGGTCAGGCAGGAGCTTGCGTGGCACGTTCGTGGTGATGGTCTTCGACAGGTCCTTCATCAGGCCGATCGGGTCGTTGATGAAGCTGCCGTGGACGATCTTCTCGCGGATGCCCGAGAGCACCTCCTGCTGGCGAGCGGCGCGGGTGAAGTCGCTCTCGCCGGCGGCCTTGCGGACACGTGCGTAGGCGAGCGCCTGCTGGCCGTTGAGGCGGTGGCGTCCCTTGGTGATCGAGAAGCCGCGCGTGAAGCCGTACTCGTCGTAGGTCGGGTCGCAGAACGACCGGGCGACGTACACGTTGATGCCGCCGAGCCGGTTGATGACGTTGACGAAGCCCTGGAGGTTCACCACGGCGTGGTACTTGATGTCGAGACCGAGCAGCTTGCCGAGGCCGCCTCGGAGCACGTCGAAGCCCGTGCCGTCCGAGCCGGGGAACTGACGCGGATGGTGGCGGGCGTACGAGACGAGGCCGTTGATCTTGCCCTTGAACTTGCGACCGTCCGCGAGCGGGACGTCGACCATGTCGCGCGGGACCGACACCATCGACACGGTCTCGGAGGCCGGATCCATCGATGCCACGATCATCGTGTCGGTCAGGTACGTGTTGCGGCCCACGCCAGAGTCGACGCCGAGCAGCAGCAGGTTCACGCGTGGCGCGGCGGGTGTCGCCGTCGGCGTCGGAGACGCGCTCGCGCTGGCCGATGGACTGGCCGGGATCAGGAAGCTCGGGTCGGGCTCGGCGCTCTGGAGGGGCCCGGCGAAGGCGGTCGGGGACGGCTCGGTGAAGATCTGGTCGGCCGTCTCGCGGGCGACCTGCGTCGCGAAGCCGGCATAGGCCTGCGGCGCGACGACCGCCACCAGCAGGATGGCCGCGATCGGCAATGCCTCGCGACGGCCGGGCGGACTGAAGCGCGGGTTCCACAGGCTGGACCCGACCGCCAGGAGCCGCCACACGAGCAGGAGGCCCTGGATGGCGAGCAGACCCACGAGGACGGCCGGGTCGAGCAGCGTGGCCGCAAGGCGGGCGCCGTTGGTGGTCAGCAGGACGATCAGCAGCAGGCCCGCGATGACGAGGATCGGCAGGCCGAAGAGCAGCGCGAGACCGCGACGACCCGCGACCAGGTGGCCCAGCCCCGGGAAGATCGCGTCGAGCGTCGCGTGCAGGAATCGCCCGCGGCCCTGCTTCACCGGCGTGCTGCCGCCGGTCCCCTCGTCTGACACGCGCGGCAGGGTAGCAGACGTCGCCAGAACGACGCCGTGAGTCGCGGGGGAGCACGCCACGATTCGGGCCGGATCGCACCCCTGCGGTATCATCTCGGCCGTCACTGGCGAGTGGCCAAGCGGTAAGGCGCCTGACTCTGGATCAGGAGATCGAAGGTTCGAATCCTTCCTCGCCAGCCAACACCACGACCTGTTGGGGTGTCGAGGACAAACGACCACAACATCTTGTGGAAGGCCCTTGTTTCGCGAGGGCGGCGTGGAGCAAGACGGCGGTCACCGAAAATCAGGCGCACTCGTTTTGAGCGTAAAACCGTCGTTTGTGCGCCTGACTCTTCCCGACTTGTGCGCCTGACTCTTCCCGATTTGCCGGCCTGAATCCGGTTTGTGACCGCCGTTTCAGGCTCCGTAACAAAGCTCCCTGCGTCTCGTCGGCTCAGAGGGCTCCGGACCCGGCCATCAACCTTCACGGTCGCCTGACTACATCTCCTGACGTTCCGATGACGCGCCGCGCCGAGGCCAATCCGGAGACCTCGCTCGTGAGCCTCGGCCTGTTGCTCGCCTCGGTGGTCGTCCTACCGTCACTGGCGGTGGCCAAGGATCGAGTGGCCGCTCGTCTCGGCAGCGGTGCCCTGCGAGCTGACAGCATCCTCACGGCGGTTGCCGCGATCCTCGCGGCTACCAGCCTGGCCAGCCTTGCCGCCTCCCAGGCGTTCGGGCTGTGGTGGGCGGACGCGATCGCCGCGCGCCTCGTCGGCGTCATCGTCCTGCGCGAGGGCTGGAGCAACCTAAGCCTGGCGACTACGAGGCGGTTTGGGCACTGACGCCAGGCATCCTCGTCGGATGACCTGATCGCCCATCGACTGGCAGCGAGTGTTGCCATTCGTCTCTCGAATCGTCGTCTCAGTCGCGGGTCGATCATCAAGTCCGGCCCGCGAGACTGACGCGATCCCACATAGGGCCCGATGGCCCCTCCGATGGGGTGGTCCAGCCCGGGGGTGCATCGCGGACCACGGCTTAGACTCTATCCATGAGCGCTACCGCCCGACGTGCTGTCACGCCCCCGCACGAGGCGACGGACGCACCGACGAACCCGATCGACCTGGCCCGCCAGATCGTCGAGCGCGCGATCCTGCCGATGACCGTCGTAGGGCTCGTGGCCGGGCTGGCGCTCACCTGGGCCGGAAACCATGAGGCGGCTAGCGTCGCCTGGACGATCCCCGCGGTCGTGGTCGTGGTCCGGCTGCGTGGGCGATCGTGCGGGATCTCGCGCACGGCGAGCTCGGCGTTGACCTCATCGCGATCCTGGCCATCGTCGGGGCGCTGCCTGCTCGGCGAGCCGTTCGCTGCCGGGGTCATCGCGCGTCATGCTGGCCACCGGCGAGGCGCTGGAGCGCTACGCGCAGGGTCGCGCTCACCGCGAACTGACCGCCCTACTCGGACGGGCGCCGCGCGAAGTCCAGCGATACGTCGACGACCAGCTCGAGACGACCCCGATCGAGGCCATCGCCCCCGGCGACCTGCTGGCGATCCGCCCTGGCGAGGTGGTGCCGGTCGATGGGATGGTCGTCGGGAGCCCGGCCGTTCTCGACGAATCGGCCCTCACCGGCGAGTCCCGACTGATGACCCGCGAGGAAGGCGACCCGGTTTCCTCCGGGACGGTCAACGCCGGCTCGTCGTTCGATCTCCGTGCCACGGCGACTGCCGGCGACAGCGCGTACGCGGGGATCGTCCGCCTCGTCAAGGAGGCACAGACGAGCAAGGCGCCGTTCGTCCGCCTCGCCGACCGGTATGCCCTGATCTTCGTCCCGTTCACCCTGGCCATCTCCGCGGCGGCGTGGCTCGTCTCCGGCGACCCGGTTCGCGGCCTCGCAGTCCTGGTCGTGGCGACGCCGTGCCCGCTCCTGCTCGCCGCTCCGATCGCGATCGTCGCCGGGATCTCCCGCGCGGCGCGGCGAGGCGTGATCGTCAAGGGCGGCGGGCCGCTCGAGACCCTGGCACGCGCCCGGGTCGATGCTGTTCGACAAGACCGGAACGCTCACCGCAGGCCGGCCGAGGCTGGCCACGATCGACGTCGGTCCTGCCACGGAGCCCGGAGCCATCGATCAAGGCGAGGTCCTCCGGCTGGCGGCCTCGGTCGAGCAACTGTCGCCGCACGTGCTCGCCGGGTCGATCGTGCACGCAGCCCGGGAACGCGGACTCGTGCTGTCGATGCCGGACGACGTCGTCGAGACGCCGGGCGCCGGGGTGACCGGACTCGTCGACGGCCAACGGGTCGCCGTGGGGACCGCGGAGTTCTGCGCTGGCGAAGGCGGGCTGCCGCAGATGGGCACGCGACGTCCGACGCCGTGCCGCGATCGAGGGTTCGACGTGCGCCTTCGTGCGGATCGACGGTGCGGTCCGCGGCGCGCTGGTCCTCGACGACCCGCTCCGCCCCGAGACGCCGCGGGCGATCCGCTCGCTTCGTCGGATCGGCTTCACCCGGATCGTGATGGTCACCGGCGACAACGCGGCGGTCGCCGACATCATCGGGTCGGCCATCGGCGTCGACGCCGGTCCTGGCCGACCGGGTGCCGTCGGAAAAGGTCGATGCCGTCCACGCCGAGCGGTCGGACGCCTCCGGGCCGATCGTGATGGTCGGCGACGGGCTCAATGACGCACCCGCCCTGGCCCTCGCCGATGTGGGCGTGGCGATGGGCGCCCGGGGCGCGAGCGCCTCCTCGGAGGCGGCCGACATCGTCATCACCGTGGACCGACTCGATCGCCTGACCGAGGCGGTCCAGATCGCGCGGCGAGCGCGCTCGATCGCCATCCAGAGCGTCGTCCTCGGGATGGGGATGTCGATCGTCGCGATGGGCGCCGCCGCGCTCGGGTTCCTGCCGGTCGTCGCCGGGGCGATCCTCCAGGAGGCGATCGATGTCGTCGTGATCCTCAACGCGCTCCGCGCTCTGCGAGGCGGCGTGGAGGCCCCGGCCCGGATCCCCGGCTGGACCGAGACGAGCGCACGGCTGCGCGCGGCACACGTCGAGCTCGAACCGTCGATCGCCCGGATCCGCGCCACGGCCGATGCTCCTCGACGGCATGTCCTGCAGCGGCCGCGTCGGTCGCCCTCGAGGAGATCCGCCGGTTCGTGTCGGACGATCTCCTGCCGCACGAGGAGCTCGGAGGACCGGACGATCTACCCGATGCTCGCCAAGGCGATGGGCTCAGACGACGCGACCGCGTCGATGCACCGGACGCACCAGGAGATCTTCCGACTCGCGCGGCTGCTCGATCGCCTGGTCCGAGACCTCCCACCGGACGGCCCGAGCGGCGACGACCGGACGGATCTCCAGCGCCTCCTGTACGGCCTGGAAGCGATCCTTCGCTTGCATCAGGCGCAGGAGGAGGACCTGTACGGGTCGATCGGCGACAGCACCCCGCCGACCGAACGACCGACCTCCGCCGCGGCGCCCGTCCGGCTCTGACCCGGGCCGAGCGATCACCGCGGCCGAGCTTCGACTGCCATGCACGCTCACGCGATGCTGGCCCGATGGCGCTTGACTCTTTACCGGGACTACGATATGCGTCTAACTAGTTCCGGGATGTGCGCTTGACTCATGCCGGAATCGTACAGTAGATCGCTGTCCGCCACGCTCGCGCGGTGGCTCGCGAGACCTGAATCCGGCGTTTGACTCTGGATCAGGAGATCGAAGGTTCGAATCCTTCCTCGCCAGCCACCTTTCCGAACATGAAACGGCCCCCGGAGGCGACTCCGAGGGCCGTTGTGATTCGGGCCGTACCCCCGCCCGTACCCCTACGCGGTGTCGACCTTGCGTCCGAGGATGCCGTCCATACGGTCGGCCGTGCGCTGCAGCATCGCGGGCAGTCGGTCAGGACAGACCGGGGCTCCGGAGGACCGAGCCGCACGACGCGCTGCTGCTCGTCCCTGGACGGGCATGCCATACGCTGGCGCCGTGTACTACCTCACCGAGTCGGTCGACATCGACCGGCCATCGGCCTTCGTCTGGGCCATGCTCATCGACTTTCCGAACGTCCCCGCGTGGGAGAAGGACGTACTCGAAGTCCGCCAGACGTCGCCCGGCCTCCCGGCCACGGGGACCACGTTCGTGGCGCGCCGACTTTTTGGTGGTCGGGAGAGTCTCATCGACTGTCGGATCACCGGCTGGGAGGACGGCCATTCGGTGACGATGGAGCTCACGGGCGGCGTGGTCCGTCGAGCATCTGTGACCTACGCGGTGGAGCCGAGGGGCGTTGCCTCGTGTCGAGTGTCATACGCGATCGAGGGCCAGATGCGGGCGCTGCTGGCATGGACTACGCCGTTCATCCCGGCCATCGGCCGGCGGTTGGTGCGCGGCAATCTCGCCAACCTCGCGCGCCTGGCCGAGGGCGCGGCCCTCGCATAGGCGTGTGAGCTCGCTCCGGTCCCGCAATGTGTGGTCTCCCATCTGTCGATGCCGTGCCGACCAGGAGTTAGAATGGTCGGAACGGCGCCTCCCGCGCCCGACCTCCTGACCGGGTGCCCGCGCCATCCGGCAGAGCGGAGGTAAAGGGGACTACCAGATCCTCGGGACGACCCGGTCGACCACCCGACCGGCGACGGCGATCCGGTGCGGGCGGTCGTCGTCGCCGCGACGGAGATCGACCGATGACGACCCACAAGGGCTTCAAGCGGCTCGTCCGCGAGCGAATGGCTCGCACCGGTGAGCGCTACTCCGCGGCCCGCCGCGCGCTCATCCCCGCCGAAACGACTGCCGGCTCGACCGGTGAGGCAGGGCCTGACGGCGCGTCCCCGGGCATCCACCCGGACAGTGCCGCGCTGGCGAGCGTCCTCGCCCCTCGGCTCGTCTCGCCGCTCACCGGCGCGCCGCTCACCGAGGCGATGATCCTCGGCATCGGCGGGGGCCTCGGTGCCGGCTACATCCTCTGGGAGTTCAAGGCCCATGGCAGCCCGACCATCACCCTCGGCTTCCGCAACCAATGGCAGTATCCGGCGATCCCGGGCTGGCTCGGCAAGACCCTTGATCGCCTCACCATCCCGGCCGAGCTCCACGAGACCAGCGGCGCCGTCGGCGCCGCCGAGACGCTCGACCGACTCCTCGCCGGCGGCGACTCTGCGATCGCCTTCATCGATCAGCAGTCGATCGGGACGTGGGGCCAGCCGGAATCGCACGCTGGCAGGAGCGGTTACCCGGTCGTCGTAACCGGCCGGACCGCCGACGGTGCGTATCTGGTCGACGATCGGAGCCGCCAGCCGCTCATGGTGCCGGCTTCGGTCATGGCATCGGCCCGGGGCCGGATCGGCTCGTTCAAGCATCGTCTGGTCGTGCCCCGCCCGGCCGCGGGAGGGATCGATGGCGAGACGCTCCGGGCGGCGATCCAGGACGGGCTCACCGACCAGGTCGAGCACCTCCGCTCGCCCTCCGACTCCTTCTCGCTCCCGGCCTGGCGCAAGTGGTCGCGATTGATGACCGACACCCGCAACGGGAAGGCCTGGCCGCGGGTATTTGCAGGTGGGCTGGGCCTCCTCGGCGCCCTGGTGTCGATCGTCGAGGCCGTCGACGGCGACATCGGCTCTGATGGCGGGAACCTCCGCGATCTCTACGCCGACTTCCTCGACGAGGCCGCGGCCGCACTCGACAGGCCGGCGCTGGCCGAAGCCGGGACCCGCTGGCGAGCGATCGCGGATCTTTGGGAGGACCTCGCCGACGCGGCGATCCCGGCATGGTTGCCGGGGGTCAGCGACGCGGTCGAGGCCGCCGAGGAGCTTCGTGCGGCCGTTTCCGTCGGTGAACCCGGTCGCGGCCGGGCCGGTACCGCGGCTCGGACGCTGTGGTCGATCCGCGAACGGCCTGATGACGGTGCCCTGAGTGCCGACTCCCAGGCCGAGCTGTTCGCCGAGCTTGGCCAGCGGATCGGCGAGATCTACGCGGCCGAGAAGGACGCGCTCGAGGCGACCGCCACAGCCAGTGGTCGCTGATAGCCCGGGGCGGCGTCGCTACACCGACGCCAGTGTGTTTGCGGCAGGTTCGTGGTCGGCATCGGGAACGCCCAGGGAACGCCCCGGCATGAGCCCCCATGCTCGCCGGGGCGTTCCTATGTCAGCGAGCGTCGGGATCGTATGGGAACCGGATCCTGCCCGTGGCGAGCGCGGCGATGACTGCCACGGTGCCCACGATGATGGCAAGGGAGACGACGAGCTCGCTCACGTCGTCGAGACTGGCTCTCGTCTATGTCCGCGGTGTTGTCGCAGTGTTACGTCGACCCCGGTCGGCACGACTTCGATGGGCGCGGGCGACGCTCGTCGTGTCATGCAGGTGACTGCGGCGTCGGTGGCGATGGGTAGTCTGTCTTGCGGCCCCGGCTCCGCTCTGCGCGGTCGATCCCGTCACGTCCCCCCATGACGGCTGGTACCTGCGCGAGCGGCCGGGGCCATGTTCATCGGCTTGGATCGATGATCGCCATGTTGACGTGCACGCCCGTGCCAGCGACAGTCCGCCGATGGCACGAGACCCCAACATCCCGGACGCATTCGACGTCTTCACGATGGTGCTGCTGCGTCGCCCACCGGACGCTCCGCAGATGTCCGATGAGGCACTCGATGCGCTCCAGGCGCGCCACCTCGCCTATCGCGCCGGGCTGCACCGCGACGGCGTCCTCGTCGTCAACGGACCGCTCGGTGAGCAGTCCGACAACGCGATGCGCGGCCTGTCCATATTCGCCTGTGACCTCGATGAGGCACGGCGACTGTCGGACGCCGATCCATCGGTGCAGGCCGGCCGGTTGACCTACGACGTCTTCGAATGGTGGGTCGCGGCCGGCACGCTGGCGTTCCCCGACGCCACCGGCCGCGTCGGCGAGCAACGCTCGAAAGACGACTGACCGAGGCGGCGGCTACCCCGCGACCTCGTCGATACGAGCTCGTCGCACGACCGCGCGGGCTTCCAGGGTCAGCGTCGTGACCGCCGCGAGGTCGCCGGTCTCCAGCAGCCGCCGGTTCACGATCCAGCTCCCTCCGCAAGCGAGCACATTCGGGAGCGCGAGGTAGCGATCGAGGTTCCCGGCATCGATCCCACCCGTCGGCACGAACCTGACCGACGGATACGGTCCCGCCATCGCCGCCAGGTACGCCGCCCCTCCCGCGGCCTCGGCGGGGAAGAACTTGAAGGTGTCGACGCCGTCGGCCATCCCCATCTGGATCTCGGTGGGCGCGCTGGCGCCGGGGAGGATCGGCACGCCGTGACCGGCCGCCCACCTGACCACGGGCGCCGAGAAACCCGGCGCCACCAGCAGCTGCGCACCGTTGTCGACCGCCTCCGCCGCCTGGTCGATCCTGAGCACCGTCCCGGCCGCAACCAGCACATCCCGGCCGCTGTCCCGGATCGCCGCGATCGCCCCCACCGCCACCGCCGTCCGCAGCGTGATCTCGATGCAGTCGACGCCGCCGGCCAGCAGCGCGTCGACCAGCGCGACCGGGTCCGCCCCGTCGGGCAGCTCGACGACCGGCAGGATGCCGGCGGCGCCGACACGAGCGATCCAGTCCGACATGCCGGCCGGCCCCTCCGATGCGTTGCTGCTGCTGATCCGAGCGATCGTACGGCGCCGGGTCCACGACGCGCCGCTGCCCCGGCCATGGGACCAAGACCGACGTCTCCAGCCGATCCAACAACACTTCCGGCTGGATCTCCTGGCGGTCCAGGTGACCTACACCCCGTAGCCCGGATCACGCCATCAGTCGATGCTCCGCGCGTCGAGGACACGACGCCAGTGGAGGATGCGGACCGCGAGCAGCACGCCGAACGCGGCCAGGACCAGCATCGCGGCGGCCGCGATGCTGGCGTCGAGGTCTCCAGCCTGGAACTCCGTGTACACGACGAGGGGCAGCGTCTGCGTTCGCCCCTCGAAATTGCCGGCGACCATGATCGTCGCCCCGAACTCGCCGAGCGCTCGGGCCCAGCTCATCACCATGCCGGCTGCGAGGGCGGCTCCGGCGATCGGTACGGTGATCGTCCGGAACAGGTGGCGTTCCGATGCGCCGTCGACCCGGGCCGCGTCCTCGAGCTCGCGTTCCACGCCGGCGATCCCAGTGCGGGCCGAACGCACGAAGAAGGGTGCCGAGACGAACGTCTGCGCCAGGATGACGGCGACCGTCGTGAACGCGATCTCGAGGCCGGCGGCCTGGAGCGGGCCGCCAAGTAGGCCGCGGCGGCCGAACACCAGCAGCAGGGCAAGGCCGGCCACCGATGGCGGGAGGACGATCGGGAGGTCCACGATCCCTTCGACCAGCCACTTGAAGCGGAACGAACGACGAGCGAGCACGAACGCCAGCGGGAGCCCGATGGTGACCGTCAGCACGAGGCTGATCGCCGTGGTCGTGAGGCTCAACCCGAGCGCGGTGAGGACGCTCGGTGTATTCACGGCATCGACCAACGAGCCATCGAGCGCCGAACGCGCCACGAGGGTCGCGACGGGCAGACCGAGGAAGAGCGCGAACAGTCCGGCGATCGCGATGAGCGCCCGATTGCCCCATCCGCCGTGCCGGCTGATCGTCGGCGGCATCCGGCCGTCGACGGCCGCGGCGCGTCCTATCGCGGTCATTCGTTGGGCGGGAGGAACCCGAAGCCGGAGAGGATCGTCTGCCCGTCCGGCCCGGCGAACCAGTCGACGAACGCCGTCGCGGCTTCCTGGTTCGGGGACGCCTTGACGACCACCCCCGCGTAGCTCGCCGGCACGTTGGCGCTATCCGGGACCTCGACCGTGCCGACCTTGTCGGACGCGGTGGCATCGGTCACGTAGACGATCCCGGCATCGCCCTCGCCGACCTCGATCTTGGCGACGATGCCCTTGACGTTGTCCTCCTTCGAGACGACGTTCGAGGCGTATGACGCGGCGAAATCGGCTGGGTAGCCCGGCTCCTTCGCCAGGTTGTCGACGAGCTGCGTCGCGTATTTCGTGATCGGGACCTCGTCGCCGGCGGCGACCACCTTGAGCTCGTCCTTGGCGAGATCCTCGCGGCGACTTCAGGGCGCCCGGGTTGTCGGTCGGCACGATCACGGTCAGCTCGTTGCCGGCGAAGACGAACGGGTCGCCCGACGCGAAGCCACCATCGACGAGCTTCCGCGGGTTCGTGGTGTCGGCCGACAGGAATACGTCGGCCGGAGCCCCTTCCTGGATCTGGGTCGCGAGCGCGGCCGACGAATCGGGCGAGACCGTGACGGTCGTGCCCGGGTTCGCCGTTTCGTAGGCGGCCTTCGCCTTCTCCATCACGGCGGTCAGGGATGCCGCGGCGAAGACGGTCAGGTCGACGGCTTCGACACTCGCGGTCGCTGACGTCGACGCGGTGGCCGATGGCGCATCGGGCGCCGGGGGCGGCGACGGCGACGCGCCGCCACTCGAGCAGGCCGCGACCAACATCGCAGTGACGAACGCGAGGACGGTACTCGACTTCATGGGCGGGGCTCGTTGCGTGCGGGGACCTCGACGATGACGTTGGTGGCCTTCACGACGCCGACGGCTTCGTCACCGACCTGCAGCCCGAGCTCCTCGACTGCTTCCGCTGTCATCAGGCTCACCAGCCGGTGCGGGCCGGCGATCACCTCGACGACCGCGGCGACCCGGTCCTTCTCGATACGGGTGACGATGCCGGGGAAGCGGTTGCGCGCCGACCCGGCAACGATCGGTCGCTCGGCCGACTGCGTCCGACGCTCGGCCAGGAGGCGCGTGACCTCCTTGATCGGCACCATGCGCTGGCCGCCAGTCGTACGAACGACTCGCAACCGACCCTCGGCCTCCCACCGTCGCAGCGTGTCGATGGACACCTGGAGCATCGCGGCCGCCTGGCCGACCCGGAGCGCGCCGTCCGTGGCGGTCCCGTTCTTCGTCATAGCCGCGGAAGTATGCCAGAACGCTGCGTGGATGCGAAGGTATTACGGCTTGGTCGCATAGGTATACATACTCGTGACCACGCGGCGCTGACGCGACCGTGCCGCGTGGACGACAATGCTATGAAACGGAATGGGAGGTTGTCATGGGCGTCATCGGCCGGCTGCTGGCTCTGCTGTTCGCGGGGTTGATCCTGTCATCGATCGTGGCGGCGATCGCCGCGCGCATCGCGAAGGGACGCATCGTGCCGCAGGACGCACCCGACGCCGACGAAGTCCAGCTGGTCGCGATCCTCGAGCCGCTGGACTTCCACAGCACCGCGTCGAGCTTCCGTGGCGGGACGCTGGACTGCTGGTATGGCGGCGGCGTGGTCGATCTCCGCGACGCGACACTCGACTCGGCGGGCGCTCGGCTCGAGGTCCGGGGGATCTTCGGCGGCGGGCAGTTCATCGTCCCCGAGGACTGGCGCGTCACCACGAACGTGCGCGGTGTCGGCGGCATCGGCGACGCTCGGAAGAAGGTCGAACGGCCGGTGACCGCGCCGCACCTCATGGTCGAGGGGATGGTCTTCATGGGCGGCTTCGGCATCACGTCGGAGTACTCCAAGGAACAGGCCGACGCCATGGCTTCTGCGGTCGCCCGTCGCGGTCATCACAACGGCACCGTCGAGGCGCACGAGCCGACGCCCGTCGCCTGAGAGTCAGGAAAAGGACCGTGGGCTAGGGGCGGTCGCCCCGCACGCGGAATGCGCGCCGGTATTCGGCGCGCAACCGCTCGACCTCGGCGCGAGCCGCCTCCCAGCCGGGGGTGCCCGGGGTCTCCTGCTCCATCGCGCGCTCGGCCGCACGCCAGTCGGCGAGGATCATGTGCGACTCGCGTGGCGCCGCCTGCTGGTCCGTCGCCGCATCGGCCATCTCGGAGATCGTCTCGACGAGCTCGGTCTGGTCACCGGCGGTGCGCAAGACCTTCCTCGCGAGCGACTCGACTTGCCGGCTCAACCGCACCTGTGCCTGCGACCCATCCGGCAGTTCGCGCTTCGTCCGTTCGAGCTCCTCGAGCTCCGCCAGTTGCCCGAGCAGGACGTCCGACGTGCGCTCGAGCTCCTCACTCTCGGTCATACCCTCAATCTAGCCGCTCCGTCGAAAGTGGCAAGGCGAACCCGAACTCCGACCCGCCGCCGTCCCGCCTCGACGCCCAGATCCGGCCACCCAGGATGGTCACGACGTGCTTCGCGGCACTCAGGCCGATCCCGAGCCCGCCGGTCATCCTACGTGCCGACTCGGACCGGTAGAAGGCCGTGAAGAGCGAGTCCACCTCGTCGGCAGCGACGCCGATGCCGCGATCCAGGACGACGACCCGCGCCTCATCCCCGACGCGGCTGACGACGACCTCGATCGGCTCGTCAGGCGGGCTGTACTTGGCGGCATTGCTGAGCAGGTTGTCGAGGAGCAGCTCGAGGTAGCCGCGATCGGCCTCGACGATGAGGTCAGGGGGCTCGATGTCGAACCGGAACTCGCGGTCTGGATGGCGGCGCTGGAACGAGCTGACGATGTGCCTGACCACATGAGAGAGGACCTGTGGTTCGAGCTCGATCCGCTGCTCGCTGCCCGCCCTGGTGAGGAGCAACAGGTTCTCGACGAGCGCGAGCAGGCGCTCCGCGTCGGCAGCGATGTCGCCGACCATGGCCACCTGCCGATCCGGCAGCCCGTCCACGCCCTGGAGCAGGCGAGCGTTCCCGAAGATCGTCGTGACGGGAGTGCGGAGCTCGTGCGACACGAGCCCGAGGAACTCGTCCTTGACCGTGCTCGCGGCGCGCAGGGCGTCCTCGGCCCGGCGACGCTCGGTCACGTCGACGAGCACGTTGATGGCGCCGGCGAGGTTCCCTTCCGCGTCGAAGACCACAGTCGGATAGGGCACGAACGCGGCCCGCGTCCCGTCCGGTCGTTCGGCGACGCCCTCGTACCCCCGGACCGACCGCGCCTCCTTCAGCGCGATGGCCATCGGGCACTCGTCGTGGGGCATCGGCCGGCCGTCCGGCCAAAACAGCTTCCACGAGCCACACCACTCCTCGCCGATCTCTGGGCGGCGCCCCCAGAACGCCGCCGCGGCCTCGTTGTAGAAGGTGATCCTGCCGGCCGCATCGGTCGTGTAGACGGCGACGCCGAGCGCGTCCAGGAACTGCCGCGAGCTCGGGCTGCCGATGGATCCGGCGTCGAACAGCGGTCGGATCTGCGGATCGATGCCGTCGGGCCGGATCGCGACGGGAGCCTGCTCGGGCGTCATCCGTGGTGCATACCACACCCCGGGCGTAGAGGAAAGGCGCGGCGGCGGGCTATCGAGGTCCTGCAAGACCCGTTCCCGGGCGTTCCGCCCCCATGCACTTGCGTCGCTTCTCTGATCTGGCTGGCATCACCGCTCCCGGCGACCCACGAGATCGCCTGCGCCATCGTCGACGCCGGGACGCTTCAGCCAGCGGTTCGGTGCGGGACGTCGCGTTGCAGCATCCTGCCGTCGGTGCGACCGATCAGCCGCTGAGTGCTTGGACGAGCCGATCCGACAGCGCCGGCCATGCATCGAGCGCCCACGATCCGTATTCGCGATCGGTCAGGCAGACGAGCGCCCGATCCAATGCCGGGTCGACCCAGATGAACGTGCCCGACGCGCCGAAGTGACCGTACGTCCCAGTCGAGTTCCGCCTCCCCGTCCAGTGGGGGTCCTTGTCGTCGCGCAGCTCGAACCCGAGACCCCAGTCGAGGGGATCGAACGTGCCCACCCCCGGCAGCCGCCCTTTCAGGCCCGGGAAGGCGACGGTCACCGCGGTCGCGAACGTCCCCGGCGAGATGAGCGTCGGCCGGAGCATCTCGTGCGTGAGGGCCGCTGCGTCCCGCAGCGTCCCGTAGAGGCCCTGCGACGGGCGTTCGACCAGCTCGGTGTCGGCCATCCCGAGCGGCGCGAGCAGCCGGTCGACGACCGCCACCGCGAACTCGCGACCGCTGCGCTCGCCGACCAGTCCACCCAGGAGGTCGAAGCCCGTGTTCGAGTAGATCCGCCGGGTGCCCGGCGGCGCGAGCAGGGAGTCGCCGTCGAACGCCAGCCCGGACGCGTGGGCCAGCAGGTGGCGGACGGTCGAGCCTGGCGGCCCGGCCGGCTCGTCCAGGTCGATGCCGCCGTCGTCGATCGCGGTGAGGACCGCCATCGCGGTCGCGAGCTTGGTGATCGATGCCCAGCGGAACCGGTGATCGGGATCGCCGTATCGGGCGATGGGCCCATCTGGGCCGACGACGGCAGCGGCGGTGTGATCCGCGTCCCAGCCATCGATGGCCGCGAGGATGGTCCCGATGTCGGCCGAGTTGGTCACGTCGCGCGGATGCTAGCCGCGAGGCCGGTCCGGCGTCACGGAAGCGACGCACGCGAGGCATACACTTCCGGCCATGCGGTTCCTGTTCTCAAACCCCAAGACCATCCCCACGCCCGATGAGGCCCTGCCGGGTCGCCCCGATCCGATCGTCGAGCCGGGCATCCACACCGTCCTCGGCACGCCGCTCGCCGGCCCGTGGCCCGACGGGCACGACGGACCGCGATCTTCGGTCTCGGCTGCTTCTGGGGCGACGAGAAGGACTTCTGGCAGCTCCCCGGCGTCGTGACGACGGCCGTCGGCTACGCCGGCGGCTTCACGCCGAACCCGACCTACGAGGAGACGTGCACCGGCAAGACCGGCCACGCCGAGGTCGTCCTGGTCGCGTACGACCCGGCGCGGATCTCGTACGAGCAGCTGCTCAAGACCTTCTGGGAGCACCACGACCCGACCCAGGGCATGCGCCAGGGCAACGACGTCGGCACGCAGTACCGCTCGATCACTCGTCGCCGACGACCGAGCAGCGGCCGATCGCCGAGGCCTCGAAGGCGATGTACCAGGAGACGCTCTCGACGGCCGGGCTACGGCGAGATCACGACCGAGATCGTCGACGCGGCCGATCGACCCGTTCTACTACGCCGAGGACTACCACCAGCAGTACCTCGACAAGAACCCGGGCGGCTACTGCCCGAACCACTCGACGGGCGTGAAGCTGCCGGACGACTTCGTGGTCACGCCGCTGCAGTACGTCGACTGACGCTCAACCCGCGGGTTCGCTGAGCGTGAGGGCGACCTTCCCGCCGACGTCCCGATTCCGCAGCCGATCCAACGCCTCGGTGATCTCCTCCCAGGGCAGCTCGGCACCGAGCTGAGGATCGAGCTTGCCGTCGGCCACTAGTGAGGCGAGGTACCCGAGGTCGCGACCGAACGGATCGCCACCGAAGAACAACTCGAACCCCTGAAGACGGACGAGGGCATCGTTGTAGACGTCGCGGACGTTGAACGTGGTCGGTTCGTCGGAACTGTTGCCGAACATGATCAGCGTCCCTTGGGCGTCGACCTTGGTGACGAGTCGCCCGAGCGTTTCACCTCCCACCGACTCGAGGATGAGGTCGAAACGACCCCGGAGCTGGTCGACGTCCGAGACGACCTCATCGGCACCGAGCTGGCGAAGTCCTCCCGCCCGCGCCGATCGGCTGCTGACCATCGCCGTTACCTCCGCCCCACCGAGGTGGGCCAGCTGGATCGCAAACCGGCCGACGCCGCCCGAGGCCCCGGTCACCAAGACTCGGCGACCGAGGATCGATGGTCCCATTCGGAGCATGCGCAGGGCTGCCAGGCCGGCTGTTGGTAGCGTCGCCCCTTGAGCGAAGGAGACTCCGTCAGGCAACTCGGCGATCCATCCTTTGTGCGTTGCCACTTGCTCGGCCCAACTCCCGCCTCGCCGGATGCCGACGACCCGGGCTCCGGCTCTCAGGCCGTGTTCGCCGTCGGACCGCAGCATGCCGGCGAAGTCCCATCCGGGACGCCAGCCGTCGGTAGCCGTTCCGAGCATCCTCATGTCGCCCCGATTGACCGAGAATGCCCGCACGTCCACCAGCACCTCGCCGGGTGCCGCCACTGGCTCGGGAACGTCCTGCAAGGCGATCCTGCCGGGAGCCGAGCTGTCGGCCACCAACAGGTCACCCTATCGCCGGCCGTTCGGCCCCGCGTTGGCGCGGATCAACTTGGCAAGGACCCGCTTCAAGACGGTCACGTCGTGGTCCGTCAGTGGCTCTGAGAAGGAGCGCTGGATCCCTTGTAGATGGCCGGGCCAAACCCGGTCGAAAACCTCTCGGCCCTGGTCGGTGATGGCGACGTCGAATTGTCGCCGATCATCACGACTCAAGCTTCTCTCGACGAGGCCGTCTCGTTCCATCCGGTCGAGCAGGCGGGTGAGCCCACTTCGACTCAACTGGTAGCCCGAGACCATGGAGGCGACCAGTGCACGCAACGGCAGCACGCCGTCCCGAGCCCACGCTAAGTGGACCACGACGTCAAACTCCTCGAGCGTCAGGTCCTCGTCGGCGAGCTCGTGGGCGAAGCGGCTCATGATGAGACTCGTCGCCCACTGCAGATCCCGCCATGTCGCAAGGCGTTCGTCGACTCCGACGCGGCGTGTAACCAGGAGTCGCTCCTCTCCCCGGTCGGGTTGCGTCAGGTTCGGCTGCGAAGCTGGGCGTCGTAGAAGGACCTGCCCGTGACCTTCGCCAGCTTGGTCGCGGCCCTGAAGGTATCTGACTGGAACCACCCCATCGCCCGGTCGACGTCCTCGGTCCTGATGTGGAACAGGGCCGCGTTGGGATTGTCCATGTCCCGATATGCGGGTCCGTCCTCGATTCCATAGGTTGCTCGGTTACCCGCGTGGAGATAGTGCTGCTCCGCCCAGGCTGCGAAGTCGTCGGTCTCGATCCGGATGAGGATGTCCTGCATGTCCGTGCCTCAGTGCTAGTGCCGTCCCCGTCGAGGACACGGTGGCAGGCAGTATGTGATTTGTCAATATATGCGTTCGCACACAACAGGGCTCAGTGCCCGCTAACGGTTCTGCGGGAGCAGGGCCAACGGCGGTCAGGGCGTTCATCGTCTAAGGACGCCGCCCAGCGGGCTAGCCATGCCCGGCCAACCCGCAGCGAGTCAGCCAACGGGTCGGCCGGGCTAGAACCCGACGACTCGCCCCAAGAGCGCAAACCCGTCGTTGCTGCCGGGCCATCGTGAGCGCATGTCGTCCACTCCGAAACGTCGGCGGACGTATCGAAATGCCACGATGGCTACCAGTACATCATCGAGCGGACCCACGACCGGCACGAACTCCGGGATGAGGTCGATGGGCGAGAGTATCCAGACGAGCAGTCCCACGAGCACAACGCGAACGTCGGTCGGCGAAGATGGATCCGTGACGATGGACCTCAGCATCCTCACGAGGTCGGGGACCACAGCAACGAGTTCGCGAACCGACACGCCTTTTGGCCTAAACACCCAGAGGAGCGCAACGAGCGCGACCCAAAGCACCAGCAACCCACTGACGATGCCCACGACGACGCGATTATCCACGTCGCACTAGGTTGGCACACTCGGTCAGCCAGGCGGCACACGCTGGCAGCAGTCCCCGCGAGAACCCCCAACGGCTGTACGTGGACCAGGCCCGGATCTACCGGCCGAGAATCTCGACGAGCATCTCGACGAAACGCGGGCCGTCGGCGTCGAAGGCGAACTCGACGTTCGGGATCCCGTCGGGCGTCGGGCGGACATCGCAGATCGTTCGACCCGCAGCCAACGTCGATGTCGTCTCGACATCCACCCGGATGTGACGGGTCGAGAGCAAGGCAGGTTCGATGACGGCGCAGACTGCCAGGGCGTCGTGCACGGGCGCGGTGGACGCGCCGGCCATCGGCTGGGTCGCGTTGTAACCGTGGATCCGCTGCTCGACGATCGCCGCCGACGCGGTCGCCGCCGCGGTCCCGAGCGCTCGAAGGCGCGCGCAGTCGTCAAGGGAAACGGGGGCGCGATGCGTCGCATCGAGGGGGACCATGCGGATCGGGCGGCCGCAGTCGACGACGATCCGGGCGGCCTCGGGATCCACCCAGAAGTTGTACTCGGCCGAGGCCGTCCGGTTCCCGCTCTCGTGGGCGCCACCCATGATGACGATCTCCGGGATCCGCTCGGCGATCCTCGGTTCCTTCAGCAGGGCCATCGCCACGTTCGTCAGGGGCCCGACCGCGACGAGCGTGATGTCGCCCTCGGAGGCCATGTACGTATCGCGCAGCCAATCCACCGCATGCTCTGCGCGAGCCTGGGTCCGGGCAGCCGGCAGATCCAACAGGTTGCGGTGGATGACCGCGGCCATCCCCCGGTCGCCCTGCGGCCGCAGCATCGGCGTCGCCATCCCGCGAAAGACAGGGATGTCTGGCCGCCCGATGAGGTCGAACACCCGAAGCGTGTTCTCGGTCGTGTCGTCGACGCCGGTGTTGCCGTTGACAGCGGTCGCCCCGACCAGCTCGATATCAGGCGATAGAGCGGCCACCATCAGCGCGACCGCATCGTCCGTGCCGGTATCGACGTCCAGGATGATCCTGGTGGGCATGACGGTAGTCTATGGAGACGGAACCGAGGGCATCCTCATGGCATTGGCCGAGCCGCTCAGCTGACGCCTGTCACCCCAGACGGGCGCCGTGGAGGTTTTCCGATGACGACGCGAGACGCACTGGATGCCGCGATGCAGCGGGAAAGCGTCGACGAGGCGATGAAGGTCCTCATCGAGCGCGAGGTGTGGATGGCCGACGTCGATACGCTGACCCAGGCGATCCACAGCGTGTACTGCGGCATCATGGCCGACCACGAGCAACCCAACGACAAGGACCGCGAGCAGGCGCGACAGCTGATCGCGGCCATCGGACGGTCGATCGGGAGCGCGACCGGGACGAGGCCCCAGTAGTCGGACGGCCGGACTCGCCGAGTCAGATCACGTCGAGGATCGCGATCATGACCAGCATGCCGATGGTCCCGAACAGGAGCACACCGATCAGGTAGGCCCACTGGACCGTCTCGTGCACGTCGGCGAGGTGCTCCTCCCTGATCTGGTCGGCGTCGATCTTCCGCTCGTCGATCGTCCTGTCGCTCATGCCTTGGCCGCCTCCCGCTCGAGCGCGTCGAGCTTCGCCTCGATGCGCCGGAGCGCCGCCTCGGTCTCGTGGTCGGTGTCGGGCGACTCGTGGCTGTGCTTGTGGACGAGGAACGTGGTCAGGACGATGAAGGTGAAGACCTGGAGGAATTCCGACTGCCAGTTCTCGAAGGTCGCCTGCGCCCACGACCAGATATAGCCGTCGGAGCCGAACGCCTGGGCGACCGATCCATCGGCCGCCTTCTCGGCGACGAACTCCATCCAGCCGGTCCACGTCTGGAGCGCCCAGGCGATGAGGAACATCGCGGCGAGCGTGATGCTCAGACCGTAGTCGTGCCACAGGCGCATCACGCCTCGCTCGGTGACGACGAGCTGTCCGATCCGGCGGCCATGCAGGTCCCTGCCTCCTTGCGTCAGTGCCGGGAGGCTAGGCAGCCGCGCGATTCCGCCGGTCGTGCGGGGACAGGTCGAGGATGACGGCCGCGTTGCAGTCCCGCTCCGGCGCATACTTCGTGCATGGACGAGCGGAGCGCCGGGCCCGACGGCACGACCACGGCAGCAGCCAGGACCGACGCGGATTGGCAGGCCTCCCTCACCCCGATCCAGTACCACGTCCTCCGCGAGAAGGGCACCGAACGAGCGTTCACCGGCGACCTGTGGGACGAGCACCGGCAGGGCACGTACCGATGTGCCGGCTGCGGGGCCGAGCTGTTCCGATCCGAGACCAAGTACGAGTCCGGGACGGGCTGGCCGAGCTTCTACGCGCCGGTCGCAGCCGACGCCGTCACGACGAAGTCCGACCGGTCGTTGTTCATGACCCGGACCGAGGCCCTGTGCGCGACCTGTGGCGGCCACCTCGGGCACGTGTTCGACGACGGCCCGGACCCGACGGGGCTTCGCTACTGCATGAACTCCGCGGCTCTCGCGCTCGACCCGGACGAGGAGCGCCCGGAGCCGGTGTGACCAGCGGGGCGCCGGCCCGATGAGCGCGATCGGATTGGTCATGGTCATCGCCTGGATCGTGATCGTGGCCGGCGTGCGCGGTGCGATCCAATACCGGCGGACCGGGTCGATGCCCCTGCGCGCGTCGGATCCGCCCGGGTCGGCCCAGTGGTGGTCGCGGGCGGTCTCGAGCGTCGGTTTCGTCCTCGCCGTCGTCGGCGCCGTCGCGCGCGCGGCGGGCTGGCCGGCGATCGAGGTCCTCGATCAGCCGCCGGTCGTGGTGCTGGGTTCGGCCCTGTTCGGGGCAGGCATCGCGGTGACGGTCGTCGCCCAGTCGGCGATGGGCGATGCGTGGCGCGGCGACGTCGATCCGGAGGCGCGAGCGGAGCTCGTGACGACCGGGCCGTTCCGCATCGTTCGGAACCCGATCTTCACCGGGACCGCGATCACCGCGGCAGGCGTCGCTCTCGTCATCGCGAACGTGCTCGCGCTGGCCGCGCTGGCGTGCTTCGTGGCGTCGATGCAGATCCAGGTCCGACGTGTCGAGGAGCCGTACCTGCTGCGAGTCCACGGCGACGACTACCGCCGGTACGCGGCACGGACCGGCCGGTTCCTGCCCGGGATCGGCCGGCTGCCGGCCGGGTCGTGAGGCGGCCGGCCCGTGAAGGGCGTACGGTGTGCAGATGAGCGACCGAGATCGGGGTCGGCCCGACGACGAGCCGACCGGGTTCGATGCCAGCGGAGCCCTCCGGCAGCTCGGGCTGGCCGAGTCGGGCAACGGCATCCAGAACGGGATCGCAGCACTGATCGTGGGGTTGATCGCGGCGCTGATCCTCTACCCGATCGCCCGCCTGCGACGGAGTCGACCGCCGAAGTGACGACCGGGCACGGACGGACCCTGGGGCCGAAGATCGCGGCCGACTTCCGACTCCTCAACCACCTGCGCGGCCGATCGATCGAGACGGTCGATGCGATCCCGCCGGACAGCACCCGGATCGACGTCGAGGGCGGCGTCATCGCCAGCTCGTGCGAGGACGACCACGACGAAGTGCTGACCTGCTGGGTGTACTACCGGGAGCGACCCCTGCCCAGCTGAGCCTCCGTCACGAACGGACGGCCCGCCTCGTCCCCGTATTCGCGCGTCTTGCGCCATCCTTGACGCGATCGTCATCCCCGACCACACCTCGAGACCCGGAGACACGCGTGTCAGCCAGCTACCGATCACAGGCCAGCCCCGCGCGCCGAGCCGCCCCGCCGCGGCGGTCGACGGCGGGCTGGCTCGCCATGATCCTGTTCGCGTTCCTGGCCGGCGTCGGCATCATCGCCGCTGTCTCGGCGGTCACCGTCTACGCAGCGCTGGCGAACGGACTTCCCCCGGTGTCCGATCTCACGAACGTGCCCATCGCCGAGGAGACCGTGTTCTACGACCGCACCGGCGAGACCGAGCTCGCGCGGTTCGGCGAGTTCAAGCGCGAGGTCGTCGAACTCGACGAGATCCCGCCGATCCTGATGGACGCGACCACGGCGGTCGAGGACAAGACGTTCTGGGACAACGCGGGCTTCGACCCGACGGCCATCGTCGCCGCGGGCATCGATTCGCTGCGCGGCGAGGGTCGCGGCGCGTCGACGATCACCCAGCAGCTGGTCCGCGCCCGTCTGCTCAACGAGGACCTGGTAGCGAACCCGGGACGAACCGTCGAGCGGAAGCTCAAGGAGATCATCCAGTCGATCCGCCTGACGCAGGCGTACCCGGGCGAGGCGGGCAAGCGCGAGATCCTCGCCGCGTACCTCAACTTCAACTACTACGGCAACCAGAGCTACGGAGTGAAGGCCGCCGCGCGGTCGTACTTCGGCAAGGAGCTCGCGGAGCTGTCCCCCGGAGAGGCAGCGCTGCTGGCGGCGTTGCCGCAGTCGCCATCCAACTACGACCTCGTGCGCAACGCGGTCGTGCGCTGCGACGAGACGCCTGCCGAGGGCGAAGAGTGCCCGGCCGCCGCGAGCCATCTCGTGCTCGGGCCGGACACGCGGATCGCCCAGCGTCGGGACACGGTCCTCGACCTGATGGCCGACGACCGGATGCCGATGTCGAACGGTGCGGTCAGCGGCGCGGACCTCGAGGCCGCCAAGGGCCAGGAGGTCCCCCTCGCCCGCCAGGCGGCGCCCCGCTGGCGAGCGCCCCACTTCGTGTGGGCGGTCCAGCAGGAACTCGCCCGCAAGATCTGCGGGCCCGACACTCCGACCTGCGACGAGCTCACCCAGGGTGGCTTCCGCGTCATCACGACGCTCGACCTGCGGCTCCAGCAGGCGGCCGAGAAGTGGGTCCGCGTGGCGACCCTTGCACCGCATCACCCGCGGCCGGCCGAGTTCGCGAAACGGCTCGGCTTCGACGACTACCAGCCGTGGATGCGCAACCTCGAGGACAAGAACGTCCGCAACGGGGCGCTCGTCGCGCTCGACTACCAGACCGGCGAGGTCGTCGCGCACGTCGGCTCGGCGAGCTACTACGCGTCGTCGACCCGACCCCAGTTCCAGCCGCAGTACGACGTCGTCACGCAGGGCTTCCGCCAGCCGGGCTCGGCGTTCAAGCCGTTCAACTACGTCGTCGGCATCGACGACCGGACCTTCACGGCCGGCGACATGCTCATGGACAGCGCCACCGACTTCGGCGGCGGCTACTCGCCGACCGATGCCGACAACCTCGAGCGGGGGCCGGTCCGCGTCCGCAACGCGCTCCAGTTCTCGCTCAACATCCCGGCCGTCAAGGCGGCCGCCCTCAACCAGCCCGACCACCTCTTCGCGCGGGCGAAGGACTTCGGCATGACCTTCCAGAGCCCCACGACCGACGCGGGCGTGGCGCTCGCACTCGGCGTCGCCGAGACACGACCGATCGACCTCGTCAGCGCATACGGGACGCTCGGCAACGGCGGCGCGCGCGTCGAGCGGACCTCGATCATCCGCGTCGAGGACAGCGCCGGCGCGGAGGTCGAGCTGCCGGCCCCGGCAGCCCCGGTGCAGGTCGTCAGTCCACAGTCCGCGTACATCGTGACCGACATCCTCAACGGCAACACGGCGCCGCGGATCAACCCGTACTGGGGCGAGTTCTGGATCCGTGGACCCGAGGGCGCCCGCCGACCGGCGACGCTCAAGACCGGTACCAACAACGACGCCAAGGATCTCAACGCGTACGGCTACATCGCGCCGCCCACGGAGGGCGGCCGGGCCGACGGCGCCTACGCCCTGACCGTCGGCGTGTGGAACGGCAACAGCGACAACACGCCGGTCTCGACGCCGGCGCGGCCGGTGTTCTCGATCGACGTGTCGACGTTCGTATGGCAGGGCTTCATGCGCGAGGCCACCGCGGACTGGCAGATCACCCGCTTCCCTCGCCCGGCCGAGGGCCTGACGCAGGTCGCCATCGACCCGTTCACGGGCATGCTCCCGGCATCCGGCGTCGAGGGGGTCGACGAATGGTTCCTCAGTGGCAGCGAGCCGACGTCGCGCCTGCCGGCCGAGACGTGCGGTCTGGCCGCGCTGCAGGCGGCGCCCCACGAGAGCAAGTTCCCGTCATGGATGGAGGCCGACCAGGATTGGATGCGGCGGGCGCAGCGCGGTCCGGGCGTGGCGGGCGGGCCGGACCGGACGAGGACCGCGTACTTCTACAACAACCGGTTCACCCCGTACGGGCGGACGTGGGGCCCGTACGTCGACCGGGACGGCTGCGGCGCATCGCCGAGCCCGTCGCCGAGCTGCATCCCGCTCCCGACGCCCGACCCGAGCGGCGTGATCCCGTCGATCGAGATCCCATCACCGTCGGGCTCGGAGGTCGCGGCCGTGCCGTGCTCGCCGCCGCCATCGGTCGAGCCGACGGCCGACGCCCGAGGCGACGCCGACACCGGAGGCGACACCGACACCGGAACCCACGCCGGAACCGACGCCGGAGCCGACTCCGGAACCGACGCCCGAGCCGACGCCCACGCCGGAGCCGACGGCCGCGCCATCCTGATCGGGCGTCCGGGCCGTCACGCGGTCGTCATCGCTGGGCGACATAGTCAGCCGATGAGCGGATCGACGTCGCGACCTCTCGCAGCGCTCGCGGGCGCGGCCGCGGCCGCGCTCGGGATCGGCGTGTCCGAGGCGATCGGCGGCACTGTTCGCGGGGGCGACATCGCTGGTCGACGCCGTCGGCCAGGTCGTGATCGATCTCCAGCCGGCGGGCGCCAAGGACGTCGTCGTCGGAGTTGTTCGGGACCAACGACAAGCTCGCCCTGGAGATCGTCGTCACGCTCGCCGCGCTGGCGCTCGGCGCCGTCTTCGGAGTCCTCGCCGCGCGCCGGTTCGCGTGGGGTGCGCTCGGGTTCGCGGTGTTCGGCGTCGTCGGCTTCGTGGCGGCGCTCGGCGAGCCGCTGGCGAGCCCGGCCATCGTGGCGGTCCAGGCGGCGGCCGGGACAGGCGTCGCGATCCAGACCCTGTCGTGGCTGCTCGGCTGGCTCGGCCGGAGCCGCGGCGACGGGGTGCCGGACCCGGCGCGGCGGTCGTTCCTCTTGCGCACGAGCGCCGTCGGCATCGGCGCGCTGGCGGCGGGGGCCTTCGGCCGGGCGGCGCTCGCGTCCGGGCAGACCGCGCCGACGCCGACCGCGCCCCTGCCCCGCCCACAGGACACCGTCCCGCCGCTCGCCGCCGGGGCGGACCTCGCGCCGGCGACACCGGGCCTCACCTCGCTCGTCATCCCGAACGACGAGTTCTACCGGATCGACACGGCGCTCCTGGTCCCGTCCCTCGACACCGCGACTTGGCGACTGCGCATCCACGGGCTGGTCGAACGCGAGACCATGCTCACCTGGGAGCAGCTCATCGCGCTCCCGCAGTTCGAGCAGTACTGCACCATCGCGTGCGTCAGCAACGAGGTCGGCGGCCACCTCGTCGGCAACGCCAAGTGGACCGGCGTCCGGCTGCGGGACGTCCTCGATCTTGCCGTGCCCACGGCGCAGGCGACGCAGCTGGTCGGACGGTCGGTCGATGACTGGACGGCGGGCATGCCGATGTCGTGGGTGATGGACCCCGACCGCGAGCCGATGATCGCGATCCAGATGAACGACGAACCGCTGCCGCGCCAGCACGGCTATCCGGCCCGGCTGATCGTGCCCGGCCTGTTCGGCTACGTCTCCGCGACCAAGTGGCTGTGGGACCTCGAGCTCACGACCTGGGAGTCGTACGACGGCTACTGGGTGCCGCTCGGCTGGTCCAAGGAGGGTCCGATCCTGACCCAGTCGCGGATCGACACTCCACGCGGCTCGGTCGTGGGCGGGCAGGTGGCGGTCGCCGGAGTCGCATGGGCGCCCGACCGCGGCATCTCGAAGGTCGAAGTCGGTATCGACGGGGAGTGGCACGACGCCCAGCTGTCGTCGCCGATCTCGGATGCGACCTGGGTCCAGTGGGTCTACACATGGGACGCCGCGCCCGGTGACCATCGCGTCTCGGTGCGCGCGACGGACGGTGCCGGGGCCCTCCAGGAGGAGATCCCGTCGCGACCCGCGCCGGACGGCGCACGCGGCTGGCACACGGTCTCTGTCCACGTCGATTAGCCCGGACCGACCGACCGTCCATGCGCGCGATTCGGTATAGAGTCAGTGGCATGCCCCGACGCCGCTATATCTTCGATCCGCCGGACCGATTCGTCGCCGGCACGATCGGTGAACCGGGCGATCGGACCTTCTTCCTCCAGGCCCGCGAGGGCGGCCGGGTCGTGTCGGTCGCGCTCGAGAAGGTGCAGGTCGCCGTGCTCGCGGAGCGCCTCGGCGCGCTGCTCGACGAGCTGGACCTGCGCGGCATCGTCGAGGCGTCGGAGACCGAGCCCACCATCGCAGACGCCGACGAGGGACCGGTCGAGGGCGAGATCCTCGATGAGCCGCTCAACGAGGCCTTCCGGGCCGGGTCGCTGACGCTCGGCTGGGATGGCGGGGCCGAGCGGGTCCTCGTCGAGGCCCGCGCCCAGGACGAGGACGGCGAGGCGATCGACCCCGACGAGGACGACGACGAGGACGAGGAGGGGCCCGACCTGCTGCGCGTCCGGATGACCGCCGCCGCCGCCCGCTCGTTCGTGGCCCGCGCCGCGCAGGTCGTCGCGGCCGGCCGGCCGCCGTGCCCGCTGTGCGGCGCTCCGCTCGATCCGCTGGGCCACATCTGCCCGCGGCGCAACGGCCACTTCGTCAACTAGCGGCGCGGACATGCTCGACCGCGTCTCGGCACTGGAGGTGCTGCGCGACGGGGAGATCGAGATCGTCGGGCGCATCCTCGGCTCGAGCAACAACGCGCTGTTCGTCACGGTCACCCTGCCCTGCCCCGACCCGCTCGAGCCGCCACGCGTGCTCGATGCGATCCACAAGCCCACCGCCGGCGAGCGTCCGCTCGACGACTTCCCGGACGGCACGCTGACCCGTCGCGAGCTCGCCGCCTATCTCGTCTCCGAGGCGAGCGGCTGGGACATCGTCCCCCCGACGGTCATGCGCGACGGCCCGTTCGGCGAGGGCATGCTGCAGGCCTACATCGAGCCCGACACGGCAGTCGACGTGATCGGCTGGATCAACGACGACGATCCTCGCCTCCGCCGGATGGCGGCCTTCGACGCCGCGGTGAACAACACCGATCGGAAGGGCGGCCACATCCTGCCGGTCGAGGGCGGCTCGCACGTGTACGGCGTCGACCACGGCGTGTGCTTCTCGGTGACGCCGAAGCTGCGCACCGTGTTGTGGGGTTGGCGCGGCGAGCGCCTGCTCGACGACGAGCTGGCCGGGCTGGGGCGGATCCGCGACGCGCTCGACGCCGACCTCGGAAGCGACCTGCGCGCGCTGCTCAGCCGAGCCGAGGTTCGCGCCACCGTCCGGCGGGTCGACGACCTGCTGGAGCGCGGGGTGTTCCCGCTCCCGTCTCCGACATGGCCGGCCATCCCGTGGCCGCCGATCTGACGGCTGACATGCAGAAGGCGCCGGCCGTGGGCCGACGCCTTCGCCTGGATCGGAGTCGGTCAGACGGTTCGCGCGGCCTTGACGACCTGGCTGTTGGCGAAGACGTCGTGCCAGCCCTGCTTGGTCGGGCTCTGGGCCATCGTATAGATGAGCCAGATGTACCAGATCAGGCCGGCGAGCCCGATCACGATACCGATGAGCGGGACGCCGGAGAACACCTGGGCGATGATCGCGGGCGCAGACAGCGCGACCCAGCGGCGGACGCCCTGCTCGGTCGTCAGTGTCCGTCCATCGCCAGCATTACCGATCTGCATCCCGAGCAAGCGCATGCCCACCGTCGCGCGCATCCGCGTCCACGTGTAGATGAAGTACGCGGCTCCGATGGCCAGACCGACCAGGCCCTGGACGATCGCCGCGAGGTAGTTGACCGAGACCGTGAGATCGTCGTTGACGGTCACTGCCTGCATTCCCAGACCGTTGAGGACGATGCCGACGATCAGGTTCAGGACCCCGATCAGGATCGCGTCGATGATGTAGGCGATGATGCGGTTGGGCACATCCGCATAGACGAGGCCCGATGGGGGCGCGCTTGGCGCCGGGGCTCCGAGGTTCGGAGCCGCCGGTGGCGGGGCGCTCGGGATCTCTCCACTCATGTGCTGACTGCCTCCCTCGATCGTCGACCGCCATCACCGCGGCCTTGAGCATGGTAGCCCCCGGTGGGCGTGTTACAAGGGCCGATCCGTCAGTCGATGAGCTCGTCCGCGAGCAGCTCCATGAGGAGCGCATCCGCCCATGTGCCGTCGCGCATGCGCTGGTAGCGGCGCATCCGGCCGACCGACCGGAACCCGACCTTCTCGTACGCCCGGATGGCGCTCGAGTTGTCGGCGGCCGGGTCGATCGTGATCCGGTGGTGGCCCTCGTCCTCGATCAGACGCCGGGCAAGCTGCCGGATCGCTGCCGGTCCGACGCCGTGGCCGTGCTCGTCGGCGTCGATGAACAAGTCGATGCCCGCGTGTCGGAACTCCGGGTCGGTCTCCTCGTGGCTCTGGATGGCCCCGACCAGTCGGCCGTCGATCTCGATCGCGAAGACGCGCAGGTCTGGCTCGCCGACGATCAGGTCCTGTTCGACACGCTCCTGGTCGAAGTCGCCCCACCATCGGGCGACGTTCGGCTGGGCGAGGATCGCCGCCAGGGTCGGGGCGTCCTCGGGGAGCACGGGGCGGATGGTGATGGCAGGTAAAACGACACTCATGGCGACGCAGGGTACCCGTTCTGGCAAGGATCGGTCCGACCAGCTATAGTGGACGGCGACACCGGTCCGCAGCGACGGCCCCGGTCGAGCGTCTCGTCAACGGACGCTCCCGGCTCGCCGCCCGGATCACCGAACCGCTCCACCCCCAAATCGGGTGTGCAGCGGAGCACACAGTGGCACCGATCGGGCCCGAACCGCCCGAGGTGCATGAAAGAAGAAGACGAAGAAACCCGATGATGTCCCGTACTGCGACTGCGACGTACGCCGGTCGCGCCACATCCATGCGTCGGCTGCGCCGCCGCTCCACCGCCGCCAACGCGGCCCACGATCGACCGTTCTGCCGCACGAACGGCTGCCCCAGCTTCCTCGAGGTCGATGCCGCTCGCGGCATCGCGACCTGTCCGGTCTGCGGCGCCACCCAGCGTCCTCGCCGCGCGACCTCCTCCCACTGAACCGATTCGGGTTGACGCGGCCGAGGGCGGCCGCCAGCATCACCGCATCGGGGCATGCCCCACACCCATGCTCGAAGGAGCGAGGTGCCCGATGACCGACCCCATGCGTGACCCGGTCGGAGCCGCGGAGGAGGCCGTCGATGTCGCCGCCGACGGCCTGGGCGACGCCGCCGGCAGGACCGGCCAGCTGACCGGCGACGTCCTGGACGACGTCGTCGACACGAGCGGCGATACGGCCGCGGGGGCGAGCGGCGAGGCCAAGGAGGCCGGCGGCGGCTTCACCGGCTGGCTCAAGAGGCTGTTCGGCGGCAGTTAGCGGTCCCCCGGCTGCGTCCGGGTGGTTCCCTCCCGAGGTGCTGGATCGGCGCGCGCCCGGCACGCGATGGCTCGGACAGCCACGACAGGCGAGCTGTCGCGACTCGCCGGTAAGGTGAGCGGGTGCAGTCGATCGACGGCCGACCCGTCTACGCCGCCACGGACCTGGTCGCCTTCCTCGCCTGCGAGCACCTGACGCAACTCGAGCGGGCTTCGCTCGCGGGCCTCGTGAAACGGCCGATGCGCGACGACCCCGAGCTCGACATCATCCGCAAGCGCGGGTTCGAACACGAGAAGCGCTACCTCGCCGACCTCGCGGCCGAAGGCCGGACCGTGGTGACCATCGAGCCCGACGGTTCGATCGACGACTACGGCGCGCGGGTCCGCGCTGCCGCCACCGCGACGATCGAGGCCATGGCGTCGGGCGTGGACGTCATCTACCAGGCGACGTTCTTCGACGGCACGTGGCGCGGTCATGCCGACTTCCTGCTGCGGCGTCGACGATCCCGATCGCCCGTCGACCTGGGGGCCGTACCACTACGAGGTCGCGGACACGAAGCTCGCCCGCCACGTCAAGGCCAGCGCGGTGCTGCAGATCTGCTCATACGTCGACCAGCTGGAGGCGATCCAGGGCGTGCGGCCCGAATGGCTCTATGTCGCCCTCGGCGGGAGCGCCCGAACGGTGGAGCGCCTCCGCGTCGACGACTACATGGCCTACTACCGCAGCGTCCGCGATCGATTCATGGCAACGATGGCCGACGAGACGCCGGCGGCCTACCCGCCGATCGACACCTATCCCGAACCCGTCGAGCACTGCGACGTCTGCCGCTGGGCGGCCGAGTGCGTCCAGCGCCGCCGCGCCGACGACCACCTGAGCCTCGTCGCCGGGATCACGGCCCGTCAGCGTCGGGCTCTCCAGGAGCGCGACGTCGCGACGCTCGAGGCGCTCGGCGATGCGCCACTGCCCTTGGTCCCGCCCCTCGAGGGCACGAGCGCCGCAGGCCTACGAGCGCGTCCGCGAGCAGGCGCGACTCCAGCTCGAGGGGCGCCGGACGAACACCGACCGCTACGAGCTGCTGCTGCCCGAGGCCAGGCGACCGAGCCCGAAGCCGGAACGAGGTCTCGCCTCGCTCCCGCGCCGTCGCCGGGCGATCTGTTCTTCGACATCGAGGGCGACCCGTACGCGCTCGACGACGGCCTCGACTACCTGTTCGGCGTGCTCGAGGTCGACGGCACGTTCCACGCCTTCTGGTCGCGTGACGAAGACGGCGAGTTCACGCTCGAGGCCGAGCGTCGCGCCTTCGAGCGCCTGATGGACTTCTTCGCCGAGCGTCGCGCCGCCGACCCGAACCTCCACATCTACCACTACGCGCCGTACGAGCCGACCGCGCTCAAGCGGCTGATGGGCCGCTACGGGACGCGCGAGGACGAGGTCGACGACCTGCTCCGCGAGGGCGTGCTGGTCGACCTCCTGCGCGCCGTGCGCCAGGGACTGCGCGCATCGGTCGAGAGCTACTCGATCAAGCGGATGGAGACCTTCTACGGCTTCGAGCGGTCCGATCGACCTCCGCGATGCAGGCAGCAGCATCGTCGCGTTCGAGCAGTGGCTCGAGCTGGGCGAGGGCGAGCGCCCGGCCGCCGACCACCTCGAGCGGATCGAGCGCTACAACGAGGACGACGTCGTCAGCAACCACCGGCTGCGCGACTGGCTCGAGACCCTCAGGGTCGAGCTGGCCGCGCTCGTCGGCGCCGATGTTCCGCGACCAGGACCACGGGATGTCGAGGCGATCGCCGAGCTGAGCGACGCGCAGCAGCGGGTCCAGGTCCTCGTCGATCGGCTGGCCGACCCGGACGACCATCCCGGTCGACCCGGTCGACCGCAGCCCCGAGCAGCAGGCGACCTGGCTCCTGGCCCAGCTGCTGGGCTGGCATCGGCGCGAGGAGAAGGCCATGTGGTGGGAGTTCCATCGGCTGATGGACCTGACACCCGACCAGCTGGTCGACGAGGACGGCGCGATCGGGCTGCTCGAGCCGGTCGAGATGCTCGTCGAGACGAAGCGTGGCGCACGGACCTGGCGGTACCGCTACCCGGACCAGGAGATCGACATCAAGGGCGGGACGTTGTACGACCCCGATCTGCAAGGCCGACCGATCCTGACGCCAAGCCCGGCGCGTGGGCGATCGGGGACCGTCGTCGCGCTCGATCCGGTCGGCCAGACGATCGACATCAAGCTGCGGGCTGGAGCGGACCATCCGCGCGCTGTCGTGCCGCTCGAGCCAGTACCGGACCGACGAGCATCGGGCGCGGCTGTACGAGCTCGGCGAATGGGTCGCCGCGCACGGCATCGACGGCTCCGGGCCGCACCGAGCGGCCCGCGACCTGCTGCTCGGGCGACATCCGCGGGTCGGGCAGGCGGACGGAGCGCCGCTCGTCCGGGACGGGGAGCCGACGCTCGACGCTGCGCGTCGCCTCGCCCTCGCGCTCGACCAGACGGTGCTCGCGATCCAGGGACCGCCTGGATCCGGCAAGACCTACACCGGGGCCCGGATGATCTGCGCCCTGCTCGACGTGGGCAAGCGGGTCGGCATCACGGGCACCAGCCACAAGGTCATCGCCAACCTCCTGAAGGCGGTCCTCAAGGCAGCGGACGGGTACGGCACCGACCGTCATCGCCCTCCAGCGAACGGACGCCGAGGCGCTCATCGACGACCCGCGGGTACGCCAGGTCGAGACCGACCGAGATCCCGGACGGCGTCGCCGAGGGGGCCAACCTCGTCGCCGGCACGGGCTGGGTGTTCGCGAACGAGAAGATCGCACGACGCGGTCGACGTGCTGTTCGTCGACGAGGCCGGCCAGATCTCGCTCGCGAACGTCGTCGCGATGTCCGCGTCGACGTCGAGCATCGTCCTGCTCGGGGATCCCGCAGCAGCTCGATCAGCCGCTCCAGGGCACGCACCCGCCGGGCGCGGAACGCTCGGCCCTCGCCCACGTCCTGGGCGACCTGGCCACGATGCCTGCCGACCGTGGCCTGTTCCTCGAGACGACCTGGCGCCTGCACCCCGATCTGTGCGACTACACGTCGGAGGTGTTCTACGACGATCGCCTCGAGACCCGAGGCGCATCTCAGCGGTCCAGGCCGTCGGTGGGCGCGGATCGCCCTCGTCGGCGGCGCCGGCCCGCGGGTCGTGCAGCTGCCGTCGATCGGGGCGGACAACGAGAACGCCGGATGAGGCGGCCGCCGTGGCGTCGCTCGTCCTCGGCCTGATCGAGGGCGGCACGACCTGGACGGACGAGCATGGGGTGACCCGGCCGATGACCCTCGACGACGTCCTCGTCGTCGCGCCGTACAACGCCCAGGTCGCGGCCATCAAGCGCCTGCTCCCGCCCGAGGCGCGCGTCGGCACGGTCGACAAGTTCCAGGGCCAGGAGGCGCCGATCAGCATCTACTCGCTGACCACGTCGTCGCCGGAGCTGGCGCCGCGCGGGATGGACTTCCTGTACAGCCGCCATCGACTCAACGTCGCGACGTCCCGAGCGCGCGGCGTGGCGATCGTCGTCGCCTCGCCGGACCTGTTCCGCGTCCGCGCCCGGACGCCGGAGCAGATGCGCCTCGCCAACGCCTTCTGCCGCTTCGTCGAGATGGCATCCGGGTACGAAGGCGATCCCGACGAGATGCGATCCACGCCGACCGGCCGGGACGGGGTCGAGATCCTGACGCTCGACCTCGTCTAACGCCCACGCCGTCGCGAGAGCTCGGTTCTCGTACCATCGGCCGTCATGGCCGACGGACGATCGCATCCATCCCGCGCGAACTCGAGCGCCTCCGCCGGCGGACCGTCTGGACCCTGGTCGCCGGCGTGGCGCTCGGCAGCACCGGCCACATCGCGGCCGTGACGGTCGCCACGATCGTCGCGCCGCACATCGCCGGTGGGGTCACCGCCTGGAGCGGCGCCCCGGCGGCGACCGTCGTGATGGGCGCCGCCGTCGGGGTCGATCGTGCTGTCCTGGGTGATGGTCCGCCGCGGGCGGCGCTTCGGCCTCGCCACCGGCTACGTGGTCAGCGTCGTCGGGGCGCTCGTGGCGACGGCCGCGATCGTGACCTCGTCGCTCCCGGTGCTGCTCGTCGGGACCGTGCTGATCGGCTTCGGCAACGCCTCGAACCAGCTGTCGCGCTACATGGCGGCCGATCTCGTCGCCGCCCGACCGGCGGGCGTCGGCGATCGGCACTCGTCGTGTGGGGCGCGACGGTCGGCGCGGTCATCGGGCCGAACCTCGTGGCGCCCGCCGGACAGGTCGCGCTGTCGCTCGGCCTGCCGGAGCTGGCCGGCGCCGTACCTCGTGCCGATCCTGTTCGTCGGGGCGGCGGCGATCCTCACCTTCGTCGCTCCTCCGCCCCGACCCGTACGAGCTGGCCGACGCCTCGGCGCGCCATGACGGCGACGGCGACGCGCCGGTCGCGGTCTCGCTCGCGCAGCGTGCTCGCCCGGCCGCGACGTGCCGGTCGCCATCGTCGCGCTGGTCGCCGGCCAGTTCGTGATGGTCCTGATCATGACGATGACCCCGCTGCACATGGCCGACCACGGCCACAGCCTCGCCGCGGTCGGCGTGGTCATCAGCGGCCACACGTTCGGGATGTTCGGGCTGTCGCCGATCTCCGGCCGGCTGACCGACCGCTACGGGAGCGTGCCGGTCATCCTGGCCGGGCTGGCGACCGTGGCCGGCGCGTCGATCCTGGCGGCCGCGGCACCGCCCGAGGGCGGCGTGATCCTGTTCGTCGCCCTGTTCCTGCTCGGCTACGGCTGGAACCTCGGCTACGTCGCCGGGTCGGCGCTGCTGACCCACGGGCTGTCGCTGCGCCGAGCGGACCCGTCTCCAGGGCCTGACCGACAGCCTCATCTGGAGCTCGGCCGCCGTGGCGAGCCTCGGCTCCGGGTTCGTGCTCGCCTACGCGGGCTTCGCGATCCTCGGCCTGTTGGGCGCGGCGCTGGTCGTCGGGCCGATGCTGCTGGTCGTCGCCCGTCGCTCTGCGGTCGCCGGCTAGGTCGCCAGCTCGCGGCGGACCCACGCGACCAGGACCCGGGCGCACGTCTCGACCTCGTCGAGCGGCACGTGCTCGTCGGCGCGTGCGCCACCCGGACGTCGCCCGGCCCGAAGATCACGCACGGCGTCCCGCCGTGGTTGACGAACATCTGCATGTCGGCGCCGTACGGCTCGCCGAGCAGCGCCGGCCGCCGGCCCGTGATCGGCTCCGCCACGTCGGCCAGCCCGACCGGCAGCGGGTGGTCGGACGGCACGCGCGCCGACCCGAACCGCCCGCCGGTGATCTCGACGGTCGCGGGGTGGTCGCGCAGGAACGGGTCGTCGGCGCAGGCCGCCTCGATCGCCGCTCGCAGGTCGGCCTCCGCGTCGGCCGGCGACTGCCCGAGCCGGACGCCGTAGCGGCCGTCGGCGACGACGCGGTCGAGCACGGTCGACGCCCACTCGCCGCCCTCGACGATGCCGACGATCGTCGGGTACGGCAGCCCGAGCACCGTCATGAGCGGGTCGCGTCTCGGACGCGTTCCGGCGCGCCTCGTCCGCCTCGAGCGCGCGGGTCAGCACGAACAGGTTGTCGAGCGCCGACACGCCCTCGCGTCGCTGCGACGCGTGCGCCGCTCGGCCCGGGACGGTCAGCCGGAACGTGATGGCGCCCGCATGGGCGACGACGACGTCGAGGCGCGACGGCTCGGTGATGATCGCCATGTCGGCGGTCGCACCGGCGCGGATCGCGGCGAGCGTGCCCTGCCCGCCGTCCTCCTCCGACGGCACGAGCACGACGAGCAGCTCCCCGTCGAGCCGTTGCGAGGTCGCCGCTCGCATGCGAGTGACCGGACCGCGGCGAGGATCGCCGCGACGCCGCCCTTCATGTCGCACGACGCCGCGACCGTACAGCGCGACCGTCGCGGACCTCGCCAGCCCACGGGTCGACCGTCCACGTCGCGGGGTCGCCGGGCGGGACGACGTCGAGGTGGCCGGACAGGATGAGCCGCGGCCGGGTGCGTCGTCCCGTCCCTGCCCTCCGGCGCGCCCGATCACGACCGGCAGCGATCCGCGCGGCATCTCCTCGCCGGGCCACGCCGGGTCCGCTCGGATGCGCGTCGAGGTCCGGGCGGACCACCTCGACCGCGAGGCCGAGCTCGCGCAGCGCGTCGCGCGGCCCACTCGGCGACGGCCTCCTCCGACCCGGTGATGCTCTCGATGCGGACGAGCGCCCGGAGGTCGTCGACCAGGCGCTCGCGGTCGATGGCGCTCAGGCACGCAGGATCGGACGGGTCATGCAGGTCGGTCCACCCGAGCCGTTGACGCCGATCTGGGTGGCCGGGTACGTATGGACCTCGCAGCCGGCCGCCGACAGCGCCGCCGATGTGCCCGGATTGCCCTCGGCCACGATCACGACGCCGGGGCGGACGGCCAGGACGTTGCAGCCGAGCGTCGGGAACTCGTCGTCGGGCACCTCGATCAGCCGGATCTCGAGGTCGCGCAGGAGCTCCCACAGCCCGACCGGGAGCAGCGGCAGGTAGACGACCGCGAGATCGTCCGCCACGGGCGAGATGACGCTGAGCAGGTGGATGAGCTCGGCCGGCCCCTTCCAGTACGGGCACGTCGAAGACGCGGACGTCGCCGCCGACGATGTCCGCCAGCTGGGCGACGCCCGGATCCGTTCGTCCGCAACGTGCGCCCGATGCAGAACAGGTCCGGCCGGAGCCAGAACGTGTCGCCGCCCTCGACGTCCCAGGCGCCTCGATCCGGCCGGCCGTCGGGATGCCGGCCGCCTGGGTCCATCGCTCGAGGACGGCCGGCTTCGGCCTGGCGGTTCGGCTTGCCGGGTCGGAGCGGGATCGCCCCGGCATCGGTGACGAGCAGCGGGTCGAACGTGTAGACAGGTCCGGGTCGTCGAGATCCTCCTCGAGGACGTGGACGGTCGGGCCGAGTCGTGTGAGCACGTCGACGAACGCATCGTGCTCGCGCCGGGCGACATCGAGGTCGGACGGGTACAGGAATCCGTGGGCGGGGTCGTCGAACGCCCGGCCGAACGCGGCGCCGGGTCGCTTCACGAGGACGTCGACGAGCGGCGCGGTCATGCTCTGGGCGCCGTAGCGCCGGGCGGTCACGGTCATCGCGGAAGGATAGCCGCGAGCCCCTGCCAGGAGTAGGCTGGTCGGGCCATGGCCGCCTACGCCGTGATCGCCCGCATCGGACGCGTCGACCCGCATCTGTCCGTCCACGACCTGGACCGCGACCTCGACGACGACGCGCGCACGGGCCGCGGCCATCCATCCGATGTCGAGGCCGAAGCCGTCGAGATCCGGTCCGAGCCCAGCCCGATCGAGGAGCGCGTGATGCGCTGGCGCGAGCTGTGGACCCAGACGACGTTCTTCCTGTTCGACGCGGAGAGCTGGCGGACCTAGGGTCCGGACGTCAGCCCCAATCCTCGCGCCGGTCGACCGACGCGACCCAGGCACGCGCCGCCGTCTCAGCCTCGGCCAGCAATGCCACCGTGACGGCGGTTGCGACAGGCCTGATCGCTCGGAACGGCTGGCGACGCGCAGCTCGGGGCTCATGCTGGGGCAGAGCCGATCCCCTCCTTCCAGCCGGCGCAACCGTAGCACCTGGGATGACCGTCGGTGTCGCGGTCGCGCGGGGCCCCGAGGGGTCAGGCAGGGGCCCCGAAGCGGGCAGGATCCAGCGGGCTCGGCGATCGCCGAGAGCCGTCCCGCGACCAGGTCGGCGATCAGGCGGCCCGATGCCGGCCCGGTCGAGATGCCCCACGGACCGTGACCAGCCGCGACCCACAGTCCCTCGAGACCGGACACCGCGCCGACCAGCGGCCGTCCGTCGAGGCTCTGCGGTCGCGCGCACAGACGTGGCGGCCCGACCGGCGCGTCCGCGATGGCCGGCACGAACCGTGCTCCCCGCCGGACGAGCGAGGGCACCAGTGCCACCGGCTCCGGCTCGTCGGCCAGGAACGTCGAGCCCAGGGAGCTCGAACCATCGGCCGTGACGAGGCTGAACGAGTGGCCCGCCTCCCCATCGTCCGCCGACCCCGGCTCGATCGAGATCTCGGCCTCCTCCAGGACGTGCGCCGGCGGCGCCTCGAGGGTCACCGGGACGACGACGCCCCAACGCGGCACGATCGGTCGCCACGCCCCACTCGGATCGACGAGCGCGGGCGTCCACGGGCCGGCCGCCACGACCACATCGCCGGCCGCGATCGTCACGCCGTCGTCGAGCATCACGCCGCGCACCCGGTCGACGGCCCGCCAGATGCCCGCACCGACACCCACCCGGATGTCCACGCCGGCACGGCCTGCGCGGGCCGCGTAGGCCCTCGTCGCCGCCGCCGGTGCGACCGGGTAGCCGATCTCGAGCCGGCAGGCGGCCACATCGTGCGCGACTGCCGGCTCGATCCGGCGCATCTCCTCGGGCGAGACGAACGTCGGCCGCATCGACGGATGCGTGCCCGCCAGCTCGACGGCAAGCCGTCGGACGACGTCGACGTCGTGCGTGACGCTCAGCAGGCCCGCCGGCACGCGCCCGATGCCGAAGCCGTCCAGCGCGCGGTACAGGGCTACCGTCTCGAGGTGCAGCTCCACCAGGACCGGGTCGAACGGATGCTGGACCACTCCGGAATTCCGGCCCGAGGCCCCGGCGGCGATCTCGGTCCGCTCGAGCAGGAGGACACGCCGGCCATCTTCCGCGAGATGGGTCGCAGCCGCGACGCCCACGATGCCGCCGCCGATGACGATCACGTCCGGCGCCGGCCGGCCTCGTTCGAGCATCCCGGGATGATGCCAGCCGGGCCCGGTCCCGACGTGCGTCCGGCTGATATAGTTGCATGGTCAACGGAGAAGTCGAGCCGGCCGTGTACTATCCCTTCGTCCAGCCATGACCGTCACCGAGCGCCCTGACGCGCGTCCCCTGTCCTCGCACGACCCGCGGCTCCAGCCGTGGCGCGCGTTCCTGACGGCGCACGCCCGGATCACGCGCCGGCTCGACGAGGAGCTCCGCGCCGAGCACGACATCTCGCTCGCCGAGTACGACGCGTTGCTGACCATCGCCGACGCGCCCGAGCGGACGATCCGCATGCGCCAGCTGGCCGACCGGGTGCTGCTCAGCAAGTCCGGGGTGACCCGGCTCATCGACCGTCTCGTGCTCGACGGCCTCGTCGAGCGGCGTGCGTGCGCGAGTGACGCCCGGGGCGCCGAGGCCGTGCTGACCGCCGCCGGGCTCGATCGCTTGCGGCACGCTTCACGAACGCATCTGCGCGGCATCGACGAGCATTTCCTCGCGGCCGTCGGACCGGACGACCTGGCATCGATCCAGCGCTCGATGCAGTCGGTGGCCGATCACGCCGGTCCGGGCGCCGGTGACGCCACCGACTGATCCGCCGCCGGCGGCGCACGGCCGGCTGTATGTCGGGACCAGCGGTTTCGCCTACCCGGACTGGAGCCCGCGCTTCTACCCGCCCGGTCTCAAGGCCGATGCGCTGCTCCCCCACTACGCCTCACGGCTGGCCGCGGTCGAGCTCAACAACACCTTCTACCAGTCGCCGTCGGAATCGAAGGTCACGACCTGGCTGGCGGCGACGCCGACCGACTTCCGGTTCAGCGTCAAGGCCCAGCGGGGTGGCTCGTGGCGGGCGATGAACGGATCGCCCGATCCGGGGCTCCCATGGTTGACCGATCCATACCGGCGGTTCGGGAACCGGCTCGGTACGGTCCTCTTCCGGGTCCCCGACAACGTCAAGCGCGACGACGACCGCCTGCGCGCGATGCTCGCCGCCTGGCCGCGCGACCTGGCGCTCACCGTCGAGTTCGGCGATCCGAGCTGGGCGTCCGACGAGACCGTCGCTTCGCTGCTCGACGCCGGCGCCGTGCTCTGCGCCACCGAGGGCCCCGACGACGAGTCGCCGCCAATGCTGCGCCGGACCGGTCCGTTCCTGTACGTGCGGCTGCGAAGACACGACTACACGCCAGAGGAGCTTGTCGCCTGGCACGGCCGCCTCGAGCCGTTCCTCGCCGCCGGCGACGACGTCTACGCGTTCTTCCGCCACGACGAGACCGGCCACGGCGCGGAGCTGGCGCTCCGGCTGCAGGAGCTCGCGTCCGGCGACGGCTAGGTCAGCTAGGTCGCCTGGCGCGAGTACTCCGCCGGGCCGAACATCACCATCAGCACGAGCCGTTCCTCGATGTCGAGGAACTTGTGCTCGACGTTCGCCGCCACGAAGATCACCGATCCCGCGGCGATCGGGCTGACCTCATCGCCGACGCGGACCTTCGCGCTGCCCGACATCACCACGTACAGCTCGTCCTCGGCGTGCGGCGACTGCGGATCGGTCGCGCCAACCTCGAGGACGTACAAGCCACCCGACAGGTCGGGCACCGAGATGAACTCGTGGTACAGCCGGCCGCTGGCCGTCCGCGCGGCCTCCAGCTCGTCGAGATCCCAGACGTCCATGGGCGGAGCCTACCCGACGAACCCCACCCGGTTCCGTGGGAACCCGGTCGCCGACGACGGTGTATCTCGCCCGATGGCCTTAGCATTCCGCGCCATGCGCCGAACGACCGTCCTGCTGCTCGTCCTCGCCGCAGCCGGGCTGGCTGGCTGCAACCCCTCGCCGTCATCGCAGCCATCGGTCCCGTCGTCGCCGAGCGCGGGCGCGGCCGCATCGCCGACCGCGTCCAGCGGTCCCGCCCCGACCGCCTCCCCGTCCGCCGGGACCGCGTCGGGCGAGCCGCCGCGCCTCGAGCTCGAGCCGATCCTCGAGGGCCTGAGCGATCCGGTCGACGTCGCGTGGCGGCCGGACGACCCCGGGACGCTGTTCGTCGTCGAGCAGGTAGGGCGCGTCCGGATCGTGCGCGACGGCGAGCTCGTCGAGCGGGCATTCCTCGACATCACCGGCCTGGTCCGCGCGGGGGGCGAGTCGGGTCTGCTGGGACTGGCGTTCCTGCCGAGCGGCGAGGACGGCCGGTTCTTCGTCTACTACACGGACATGCGACGGCCGCCAGGTCGTCGCCTCATACGACACGAACCCCGACGACCGCGACGTCGCCGCGCCCGGGACCGCGACGATCTGGCTGCGGATGGACGACCCGTTCGGCAACCACAACGGCGGCTCGACGGTCTTCGGGCCGGACGGCTACCTGTACATCGGGACGGGTGACGGTGGCGGCGGTGGCGACCCGCTCGGACTCGGGTCGCAGCCTGGACACCCTGCTCGCGAAGGTCCTGCGCATCGACGTCGGACAGGACCTGCCGGATGACGCCGAGCCGCGCTACGCGGTCCCGCCCGACAACCCGTTCGCCGCCACCGACGGCGCCCGGCCCGAGATCTGGCTGACCGGGTTGCGCAATCCGTGGCGCATCCGGTTCGACCGCGCGACCGGCGACCTGTGGATCGGCGACGTCGGCCAGGGGAGCATCGAGGAGATCGACGTCGCCCGCGCGGGCGTCGGCGGGCTCGACTACGGCTGGAACACGATGGAGGGCTCGACCTGCTTCCGCGACGCAGGCGACGACTGTGCGACGCCGGACCTGACGCTTCCGGTGACCGAGTACGACCACGACTTCGGCTGCTCGGTGACCGGCGGGACCGTCTATCGCGGCAGCGCACTCCCCGCGCTGCAGGGCTGGTACGTCTTCTCCGACTACTGCTCCGGGATCTTCTGGGCGATCGACGCGTCGCAGGACCGGGTCGACTCGCCGACGATCGTGGCCGAGTCCGACATGTCGATCAGCGCGATCGCCGAGGATGCCGCCGGCGAGCTGTACGCGACCGACCTGTCCGGCGGCCGCCTGCTGCGGATCGGGCTCGCCGGAAGCTGACCGGCGCTAGCGCGCCCGGTAGGTCACGGTGACGGCGACCTCGACCTCGAGGGCACCGGCCTCGACCGGGGTCGCGACGTCGGCGGCCGCCATCATCATCCGCTCGCCCTTGGGGAACGGCGTCGGCGGCCGGACCGGTCCGCCCTCGACGATGTCCGACACGCTGACGATCGTCAGGCCGGCCGCCTCGGCCAGCACGTCGGCCCGCGCCCGGGCGGCGCCCATCGCCAGGAGGCGCGCCTCGCGTTCGGCGGGCGCCGGATCGGCGACCCGGAACGACAGGCTGTCCATGCTCGTCGCGCCCGCCGCGAGGGTGCCGTCGATCGTCGCGCCGAGCTTCGCCAGGTCGCGCACCGTCACCTCGACGATGTTCGACAGCTCGTAGCCGGTCAGCGTCGGCGCCTTGCCGTCACGGTAGTCGTAGCGCGGCTGGACCGACAGCAGGGACGTTCGGACGTCCCGGCGCGGCACGCCGGCCGTCTCGACCGCGCCAAGGATGGCCTCCATCGTGCCGGCCGCCTCGCTTCGGGCGGCGTCGACGGTCGGGCGGTTGATCGAGACACCGAGCCGCAGCTCGGCGACGTCGGGCTGGACGGCCACCCGGCCGGTGCCGCTGACGACGATCGTCCCGGCCTCGGCGGGGGGTGTCCCCGGGTCGGTCATGGGGGGCGGGCCTCCTTTCGTGCGCTGACGACGGACGCATAAGATGGTATCGGTAGAGCGAGGCGGGAAGGGGAACCGTGAGGTGGCGCGTCCGCGCGCCACGACGTGAGGCCGTGCCATGGCCATGCAACCCGCCCGATACGCCGCACATCCGCATCCGACTCACGGGCCGGTCGACGGCGCCCTCGCGCCCACCGTTGCGCGTCGCCCGATCGCGCCCGGTGACCCGTCATGACCCGCACGACCCGGGTCGTCAGCCATCGCCGCAGCGTGTGGACCCGTCGCGCGCGCGCCCGTGCCGCGCAGGGCTCCGGCGGCTGGCGCTGGCCGGTGCTCGCCGGGGTGGGCATCACGGCGGTCGTGGCCGTCGGATTATCCGCCATCGTCGCCACGTCGACGCTCAGCTTCTTCTCTGCCGGCCTGCCCGATCCGGCCGCCCTCCACGACCTGTCGTTCGACCAGCCGACGATCGTGTACGACCGCGCCGGGAAGGTCGAGCTGGGTCGTTTCGAGGATGAGCGACGCCGGGTGCTCGGGTTCGAGGACCTGCCGCGCACCGTCCTCGACGCCACGACCGCCGCCGAGGATCGCACCTTCTGGGCAAACCCGGGTGTCGACGTCGCGGCGCTCCTCTCGGCCGCCGCCGAGAACGCCTCGGGAACCGGCGAGCGCGGAGCGTCGACGATCACCCAGCAGCTGGTGCGCGCGCGGCTGCTGCCGCAGGATGTCGTCTCCGCGGGCTCCGATCGCTACGTCCGAAAGGTCAAGGAGATCATCCAGTCGTTGCGCCTGGGCGGAGAGTTCCCGGGCGAGCAAGGCAAGGAGCGCGTCATCGGCGCCTACCTCAACGAGATCTTCTACGGCCATGGCGCGTACGGGATCGCCGCCGCCGCCGAGATCTACTTCGGGGTCCGCGACCTCTCGAAGCTGACGATCGGCCAGGCCGCGTTGCTGGCCGGCCTGCCCAAGGCGCCGAGCGCGCTCGATCCGTACGCCTTCGCCGCGAAGGACAAGAAGGGCCGTCTCGTCGTGCCCGCCGGGTCGCCGCCGGTCGTGCGTCGGGATTGGGTCCTGCAGGGCATCTCCACGACCGGGCGCTGGACCCGGCTCGACCAGTCCCAGCTCGCGACGGCGATGGACGAGCCGGTCGTCCTGGTCGGCGAGCGGCCGGTGCGCATCCCGGGCGGCCACTTCACGTGGCAGGTCCGCCGCCAGCTGCAGGACATCCTGGGGCCAGAGGTCGACCTCGAGCGGGACGGCTACCGGGTCCGGACCACGCTCGACTGGCGCGCCCAGAAGCTGGCCGAGAAGTACGTCGCCGCGGTCGCGGTCGCGCCGAACGTGACGCGCCGAGGCATGGAGCGGATCCTGACCCGTTCGCGGGTGCCCGCCAGGGAACGGGGCTGGATCCGGGCGCTGCGCGGCAAGGACCTCCACAACGGCGCCCTTGTCGCGCTCGACTACCGGACGGGCGACGTCCTGGCGTACGTCGGCAGCGCCGGGTATGCCCGCGATTCGATGGCGAGCCGCAAGTTCGAGCCGAAGTTCGACGCCGCCGGCGACGGTGCGCGGCAACCCGGTTCCGCGTGGAAGCCGATCCTGTACGCGGCAGCCTTCGACGCGAAGCGGCTGACGCCGGGCAGCGTCCTGCTCGACATCACCACCGAGTTCAACCGGCGCGAGGAATGGGCGCCGACCGACGCCGACCAGCGCGAGCGAGGTCCGGTCCTCGTCCGCCGAGCCCTCCAGTACTCCCTCAACATCCCGGCCATCCGGGCGCTGGAGCGGGTCGGCAACAGTCGCGTCGCGAAGACCGCGGAGGCCATGGGCGTCCGGTTCATGGGCGGCCGCGAGGCGTTCATGCAGGCCGGTCTGGCCGGGGCCCTGGGGACGGTCGAGGTCCGCCCGCTCGACCTCACCGCGGCGTACGCCACGATCGCCAACGGCGGGGTCCACGTCCCGCCCCGCATGGTGCTCGAGGTCCGCGGGCCCGACGGTCGGGTCGTCTGGCAGGCGGGCAAGCCCGCCGGCGAGCGGGCGATCTCCGCCGCGGCCGCCTACCTCGTGACCGACATCCTGGCCGGCAACACCGACCCGGCCCAGAACGACATCTGGGCCGAGAAGCTGATGCTTCGCGGGCCGGGCGGCGGCAGGCGTCGGCCGGCGGCGGCCAAGACCGGCACCACGAATGACGCGCGAGACCTCGGCACGTACGGGTTCCTGCCGCCGACCAAGGACGGGCTGGGGCTGGCGGTCGGGGTCTGGCTGGGCAACAGCGATCACTCGTATCCGCGGTCGCGCAAGCCGGCTACCTCGCTCACGGCCGCCGCGCCGATGTGGCGGGCGTTCATGCGCGAGTACACCGCGCGCTGGGCCGTCACGTCGTTCAGGCGTCCCAAGGACGTGGTCCGGACCCGGATCGACGCGTGGTCTGGCGGCCGGCCCGGCGCATGGACCCGAGACACGACCCAGGAGTGGTTCATCCGCGGCACGCAACCCGGCACACGTCGGGCGATCGACCGGGACGGCCTCCTGTATCGGGGGTCGTGTGGCGGCTGGCGCGTCGATCCGCTTCGGGCGGAGTTCGGGCCGGCATCGTGGCGCGACGACGTCCTGAACTGGATGGGTCGCGCCCGCCGAGGCGTCGGCGTGTCCGGCCGCTACGGCTCCTCGACGGCGTACTTCTGGGGCGAGGGCTCGTGGGGCGGCCCGATCGCCAGTTCGTGCGTGCAGCGCAGTTCGAACGGCGGCGGTGACCGCAACGATCGAGACGATGAGGGGCGAGACAGAGAAAAGAAGCCGGAGCGGCCCAGGCCGAGACCGACGGAAGACCCCGACTAAGTCCCGACCGGTCCGGACGGGTTGTCATGCGGTTGCAACCCGTCGTAGCGCGGAGAGCCACGGTCCCGCAATCCGTCCCGTAGTGCACTCGGGTGACCGAACGCGCGGCGGAGCCGGGCGCGCGTCGCGCGACGACCCTGCCGGCCTACGTTGATCGCCGAGGCGCCGTGACAGCCCTACCCCCGATCGCCGGTCCGCCGAGTGACGCCGGCCGGCTCTGGGCTCCCGACGTCGCGCCCGCCGAACCCATCCTCGACCCCGATGGCGTCACGCTGGCGTCGTTCCTCGCCGAGGCCGGCCGGATCCTCGGCTCGTCGCTCGACAGCGCGGCCACCCTCCGCCAGGTCGCCGAGCTGATCGTCCCCGGCATCGCCGACTGGTGCGCCATCGACCTGCTGGATGCCGATGGCACGCTCTCGCCCGTCGCGGTCGCCCATCGCGATCCGGCGCGCGTCGAGCTGGTGGGCGAGCTGCGCCGCCGCTTCCCGGCCGATCCCGCGGCGCCGATCGGTGCCTACGCGGTCGCGCGGTCGGGTCGACCGATGCTGCTGTCCGAGATCGACGACGGCCTCCTTGCGTCGACCGCGCGCGACGAGGAGCATCTGGCGCTGCTCAGGACGCTGGGGCTCGAATCATGGATGTGCGCGCCGATGACCGCCGCGGGACGGATCCTCGGGACGATCGCCTTCGTCGGTGCGGAGAGCGACCGCCGGTTCGGACCACGGCACCTGGCGTTCGCGGTGGACCTCGCGACACGGGCCGGCGCCGCCATCGAGAACGCGCGGACCTTCCACGCCGCCGATCGGTTCCGCCAGATCCTCGACGCCGTGGCCGAGGCCGTGTTCGTCCTCGAACCGACGAGCGACGTCGTCCAGGGCATCAACCAGGGCGCCAACGAGCTGCTCGGTCGTCCGGCGGAAGAGCTGGTCGGGCAGCGCCTCGCCGACCTCATCGAGGACGGCGACGCCGACGCCGTCGATCGCGTGATCGGCGCCGTCCGCGACGGTCGCTCCGAGGCGAGGACGGTCTCGCTCCGGTTCCGGCGTGAGGCGGCCCCGCCCGTGCCCGCCGAGGTGCTGCTCCAGCGGGTGGAGCTGCCCGGCGAGCCGCCGACGGTCGTCGCGATCGCCCGTGACGTCCGCGAACGCCTCGAGGTCCAGGGCCGCCTGAAGCGCCTCGCGGAGGCCGAGCACGCCCGGGCGGCGGAGCTCAACGCCGTGATCCGGGCGATGGGCGACGGCGTCATCGTGTGCGGGCCGGACGGGCACACGATGCTCGCCAACCCGGCCGGTCGCGCGATGTTCCCGACCGTCGTCGACGCCGGGTACCGCGGGATCCTCGCCGAGCTGCACGACCCGGACGGGAGCGCGCCCAGGCTCGGGACGCACGCCGGACCTGTCGTGCTGCGGACGCGATCCGACCCGGAGCGCTGGATCGAGCTCGCGACCTATCCGGTCGCCGACGGGACGACCGAGCGCGAGCCGGGCGGCGAGACGATCCTGGTGCTGCGCGACGTGACCGAGCAGCGCCAGCGCGAAGCCGTCCGTGAGACGTTCATCGGCATCCTGTCCCACGAGCTGCGCACACCGGTCACGACGATCTTCGGCGGGGCACGAGTGCTGTCGCGTGACGACAACGGCCTCGACGAGGCCACGCGCCGCGAGATCCTGGCCGATGTCGCCGACGAGGCCGAACGCCTCAAGCGACTGGTCGAGGACGTCGTGGCGATGAGCCGGTTCGGTGAGAGCGACACCGACCTCGGACGGGAGCCCGTGCTCCTCCAGCGGGTCGTGCCGGCGGTCGTCGCGTCCGAGGAGGAGCGCTGGCCCGGCGTCAGGTTCTCCGTCGAGATCCCGGCGGGTCTGCCCACGGTCGTCGCCGACCCGACCTACCTCGAGCAGGTCATCCGCAACCTGCTGGCGAATGCCGCCAAGTACGGTGGGCAGGGGGCGACGGTGGAGGTCGTCCTCGATGTCGGACCGGGCGACGACGAGGTCTCGGTGTGCGTCCGCGACGACGGTCCGGGCATCGAGCCCGACGAGGCGGAACGGCTGTTCGACCTGTTCTACCGGTCACCGACGACGGCCACGACGACGGCCGGTGCCGGGATCGGCCTGTTCGTGTGCGCGCGGCTCGTGCGCGCGATGGGCGGTCGGGTCTGGGCGCGCGCCCTGCCGGCCGGCGGCGCCGAGTTCGCCGTCGCGCTCCGCGTGATGCACGAGGAGTAGCGGACGGACGTGCCCTAGAGCCAGCGGCGCCAGCGGGCGACGATCAGGATCAGCGTCGTCATCACGGCCATCCCCAGGAGCACGTACCAGAAGTTCGCGGGCTCGTCGAAGAACGCGACCTTGAAGTTCATCCCCATGATGCCGCCCAGCACCACCGCGGGCAGCAGGATGGCCGACAGCAGCGTGAGCAGGCGCATCACGTCGTTGGCCCGCTGCGAGACCCGGCCCATGTGGATGTCGAACGTCCCGAGCAGGCTGTCGCGCAACCCCTCGGTCGCAGCCATCGCGCCCTCGAGGCGATCCACGAGCCCGGGCCATGGCTGGCCGAACGTGTCCTCGAGGCCGAGTCTCGGCAGCCCGAGCGTCGACAGCGCGTCGCGATGCGGGGCGAGCGTCCGGCGGATCAGCCCGACCCGCCGCCGCAGGGCCACGATCGCCCCAAGGACGTCGTCACCGTGGCGTCCTTCGAACGCGCGCTGGTCGAGGGCGTCGATATCGCGCTCGATCAGCTCGGCCAGCAGGAAGTAGCCGACCATGACCTCGTCGACGAGCGAGGACAGCAGATCTGCCGCGGTCAGCGCGCCGAGCCGGGTCTCGCCCTCCATGCCCTCACGGAACCGCTGCAGTGCCGCGACCGGTCCCCCGTGGACGGTGACGACGACGTTCGGGGCGGCGATCAGGTCGATCTCGCGGCGCACGAGACGATCGTCGGGCTCGTCGGTCTCGAGCGCCTGGAGGGTGATGTGGATGCGGTCGGCGGTGCGTGTCAGCCGTGCACGGCCGTCGCCGTCGGCGAGGCGTTCCAGATCGACCTCGCCCAGGTCCAGCATGTTGACGACACCGGCGATCTCGTCCTCGTCGCGTCCGTCGATGTCGACCCACAGCAGCCGCTTCGAACCGAGCGACCGGACGACGTCGTCGGTCAGCTCGACGGCCTTGTCCTCGCCGTCGGCGTCGAAGAGCCGGGTCGTGAGCATCGGATGACACCTCTTCGATCGGAGGATCCCGCGTCGCCCTCGGAGCGTATCGCGTCCACATCACAGATGACGGCCCACAGACTGCGAGCCGCTTGCAATGTCTCTGCGGGGACGGCACGCACGACCGACGCGTGCGCCCTCGTAGGGTCCGAGGGGCCCAGATCACCCGGCGTCGCCCGCCCGATGACGCCGCCATCCCAGGAGGTGACCCGAATGTTGAAGCGAATCGTCCTGCTGCTTGCCCTCGGAGCCGCACTCGTCGGCTGCGCGTCCGGTACGTCGTCGCCCGCCACGTCGGTCGCGCCGGTGGACTCGGTCCCGTCGCTCGAGAGCGAGATGCCGAGCGAGTCGGCATCGCCGTCCTGATCCGACGGCATAGTCACGAAGCACGACGCCGGGCCCCTGCGGCCCGGCGTCTTCGTGTGTGGCGGCGTGTCGGGGTGATACGCAGATTCATGCCGTTGTTACGCGCCGGGCACCGTCCGTAGTCCGGCCTCCCGCTGCCGACCGTGACAGTGGCCGCCGTACCCGGGACGGGCATGACCACTGAATGGACATGCCCGCGGGAAGGAGGTTCTGGATGAGCATCATCGCGTGGATCGTCCTCGGCGCCATCGCCGGCTACCTGGCCGGCTTCCTCGTCCGGGGTGACGAGGGGCTCGGGATCATCGGGCACATCGTGCTCGGCATCGTCGGCGCCCTCGTCGGCGGCTTCCTGGCTGGCGCGCTGTTCAACAGCGACCCGATCAACGGTGCCCTCGACGTCAGCTCGATCGTCGTCGCGACCATCGGTGCGGTGATCACGGTCGTGATCGTGAACGCCGTGATGGGTCGCAGTCGCGTCGGTCGCGGCCCGGTCTGACAACCGTCCGGGCATCGCCCGGACCAAGCCTTCGCAACCGATGAAGCCCACCCTCGAGGTGGGCTTCATCGGTGTCTGCGAGCGGATAGCCCTGGCAGAGGGCCGATCGCACCCGAGCCGCGAGGCTCGTGCAAGGGCGCACGGTCGCGCAGTCGACCGACCGTGACGTCGTACGCGCAACGCTAGTGGTGTGGCTCCTGTACCACTGGGGGTCCGGGAGCCACACCTTCATCGGAGTGGACCCGCAGGCGCCGAGCATCGATGTCGGAGGACCGCGTTGATATGCATCTGTAATGTCCAGCACACGCGGGATGGCGAGTCCGGGACATCCACTGGCCTACGGTCGACCCAACAGAACACGACCACAAGGTGGGCGCTTGTGACGGGGCGCACCTCCTTTCGCAACGGACGGTTCGGGTCCCCTCCCCGGGCCGTCCGTCGCCTTTTCCGGCACCACACCGTCAAACCCAACTTGATCTCGATCGGGAGGACACGTCATGACGACGGCGAGCAGCACCACGAACAGCGCCGGCGACGGCGCGACGGAGCGGCTGTCCAGCGCCGCACAACAGGCGACTGACACCGCCCAGCGCGCCGCCGACACGGTCGCCGGCGTCGCCGGCGAGGTGTCGGCCCGCTTCCCGGACGCCGCGAACTCGACCAAGGAGGCGTTCCAGGAAGCGAATCGGATGGTCCACGAGGGGTCGGACGAGACGCTCAAGGTGGTCGGCGCCCTGTCGGTCGGCTTCGCGGCGGGGCTGCTGATCGGCGGCGCGAACCGCCTGCTCGTGATCGCAGCCGCCGTGCCGGCGGCGTTCATCGGCTCCGCGCTGCTCGAGCGGATGAACGCAGCGACCGGCTCGGGATCGTCGGCCAGGTCAGTGCAACGGGGCTGATAGCAGCCATCGTCGAGCGGATGGACGGCGCGCAAGCCACCGCACCGTAGCGTCGTGCCGACCCCCACGGAACCGTGGGTCGAAAGGAGGTACCGACGCCATGGACGACGCCAAGCAGGCCTATCGGGAGGCCGAGAACAAGACCAAGGAAGCGATCCGCAAGTCGGACGGCGACGAGAGCCTGACCGACAAGGCCGCCAACGTCGGCGACGACATCAAGACCGGCCTCGGCAACGCCGGCGACGAGGTCGACAAGCAGGTCGACCAGGCGAAGTTCCGGCAGGAGCACGGCGAGGACCCCGTCTGAGCCAGTGACCCTCGCCCAGCCGATCGAGAGCCCCGGCCACCGGCCGGGGTTCGTCCGTCCGACTGTTCAGCGTGCAGCCTGTCGCTCGCGCTGGCGCAGCAGCCGCACGACCGCCAGCTCCTCCGATCGATCCGCGCCGAGCGGCGGCTCTTCCTGCTCCTCCGCCGCGTCGACCAGCGCGCCGCGCAGACTGCCGTCGAGGTACGCATCGAGCACGGCTGGATGGACGTAGCTGCCTCGGGCGACCGCCGGCGTGTTGCCGAGATGGGCAGCGGTCCTCCGCATGGCCTCGACGACGTTCCGTCTCGCGGCCGGCCCGTTGTCCTCGGGCTGGAGGGCCCGCAGCGCCCGATAGGCGAGCAGCGTCCCGGCCCACGTGCGGAAGTCCTTCGCGGTGAAGTCGCCACCGGACGCCTCGCGGATGTAGTCGTTGACGTCGTCGGACGAGATGTCGCGGACCTCGCCGTCATCGTCGACGTAGCCGAACAGCTCCTGGCCCGGCAGCTCCTGGCACCGGCGGACGATCGCTGCGAGGCGGCGGTCGCGCAGCCCGACCTCGTGCATCGCGCCCGACTTGCCCCGGAACCGGAACCGGATGCTGCGTTCCCTCGACCCTGGCGTGTCGGCCGCGCATCGTGGTCAGCCCGAACGAACGGTTGAGCCGCGCGTACTCGTCGTTGCCGACCCGGATGAGCGTCAGCTCGAGCATCCGGACGACCGCCGCGAGGACCTTGTCACGGCTCATGCCCCGGCGGGCGAGATCCCGGTCGCAGCGTCGGCGGATGCGTGGCAGCACGTGGGCGAAGGCGACCATCCTGGCGAAGTTGTCGGTGCCGCGATCCTGCCGCCAGCGCGGGTGATAGCGGTACTGCTTGCGGCCGCGCGCGTCGCGGCCGGTGGCCTGCAGATGGCCGTTCGGCCATGGGCAGATCCACACGTCGGTCCACGCCGGTGGGATCGCGATCGTGCCGGATCCGCTCGCGGACGTCCGCGTCGCGGATGGCGGCCCCGTCGGTATCGAGATACGTGAACCCGGCGCCGGAGCGTCGCCTGGTGAACCCGGGCCGCCGGTCGGTCGTGTAGCGGAGGCCGCTGGCTCGGGCGGCCTCGCGAGCGGGGTCGCTGAGGTCGGACATGGAACGAACGGTACGGTCGACTCGCGTCACGTGCGGGCGTCGCCGTGGCTTCGCCACGTGGCTGCAATCTCGCATCGGGCCGCTCGTGACCCGCCGATACCGGCCGGTTCGGATACTCGGCCCGTCCCGTCGCGACGATGGTCTGGGGGACGGTCGCGATGGGACCCCTATCTTCCGGCGATCGCCACGCATGGAGCGACTCCCGCCCGTGGACGCAGTCACCCTCGAAGGAGCCTCGAAGCGCTTCGGCGACGACGTCGCCGTCGACGGCATCACGCTGTCCGTCGCCGAGGGCACGATCGTCGGGATCATCGGGCCGTCGGGCGCCGGCAAGACCACGCTCGTGCGGCTGATGACCGGCGCGCTCGCCCCGACCGACGGATCGATCCGGGTCATGGGCGAGGACCCGCTGCACTTCCGCCGGGCCACACGCGAGCGGATCGGCTACATGCCCCAGTCGTTCGCGCTCTACCCCGACCTCACGGCACGCGAGAATGTCGACTTCGTCGGCTCGTTGTTCGGGCTGCTGTGGTGGCGCCGTCGACGCCGGACGCGCGAGGTGCTGGAGCTGGTCGACCTCTGGTCGGTCCGCGGACGCCGCGCCGGCCACCTGTCGGGGGGCATGCAGCGCCGGCTCGAGCTGGCATCGGCCCTGGTCCACGACCCGCAGATCGCCTTCCTCGACGAGCCGACGGCCGGCATCGATCCCCTCCTGCGCGCGACGATCTGGCAGGAGCTCGGCCGCCTGCGTGACGACGGACGCACGCTGCTGGTGACGACGCAGTACGTCAACGAGGCCGAGGCATGCGACGCCGTCCTGCTCATCTCCGACGGCAGGGTGGTCGCGACCGGGACGCCCGACGAGCTGCGGCGCGACCGCGATGGGTGGCGACGTCATCGTCATCGAGACCCGCGAGCCGATCGATGCCGCGGTCCTGCGCGGGCTGCCCGACGTCCGCCGCCTCGAGCAGCGCGGACCGGCCGAGATCCGGGCGACCGTCGCCGATGCCTCGGCGACGCTGCCCAGCCTGGTCGACGCGATCACCGCCCGGGGCGGTGAGGTCGCCACGGCCGCCGAGACGCGACCCTCGTTCGACGAGGTCTTCGCGCTGCTCGTCGAACGGACACGGGCCAGCGCGGCCGACGACGGACCCGACCAGGCGGCCTGACGGTGCACGCCCCACTCACCGTGGTCTGGCGGCTGCTCGCCTTCGTCGGCAAGGAGCTGATCGAGACCGTCCGACGCCCCGGGGCGATCATCAGCCTCGTCCTCGGGCCGTTCCTGATCATGGCCATCTTCGGGGTCGGGTTCAGCGGCGTCCGGCGGCCGCTGGAGACGCTGATCGTCGTGCCCGGGGGCAGCCAGCTGCCGGCCGACGCCAGCGAGTACCAGGAGCTGGCCGGAGCGCCCCTCCACATCGCCGACGTGGTCGACGACCGCGCATCTGCCGAGGCCCGCCTGCGATCCGGCGACGTCGATGTCGTGGTCGTCGTTCCGGAGGATGCCGAGGGGACGTTCCGGGCCGGCGAGCGGTCGACGATCGAGGTGCTCGTCGACGAGGTCGATCCGGTCGCGGAGAACTACGCGACGGTGCTGGCCGGCGGGCTCGCCGATGCGGTCAACCAGCGCCTCGTCGAGGGAGTCGTGGAGGCGGGTCAGGGTCTCGTCCTCGGGGATGGCGAGGAACTGGCGGCGATCCCGGCGTCGGTGGTTGCTGCCCCGACCGAGGCGGTGATGACCAACCTGGCACCCTCGATGCCCGGCGTGACGTCGTACTTCGGGCCGGCCGTGCTGGCGCTGATCCTCCAGCACCTCGCCGTGACGCTCGTTTCGATGTCACTGGTTCGCGAGCGGATGTCCGGGACGATGGAGCTCTTCCGCATCTCGCCGGTGAGTGCCGCCGAGGTCCTCGCCGGAAAGGTCCTCGCGTTCGGCATCCTCGGCTTCGCGGTGGCCGGCCTGACGCTGGCGCTCCTGGTCGCGGGGCTGCGCGTGCCGCTCCTCGGCGGGCCCGTCCCGCTGGCGATCGCGATCGGGTTGCTGCTGCTGGCGTCCCTCGGGCTCGGGCTGCTGATCGCGGTCGTCTCCGACTCCGAGCGACAGGCGGTCCAGCTGTCACTGCTCGTCCTCCTCGCCTCGGTCTTCTTCAGCGGCTTCGTCCTGGCCATCGACCAGTTCAGCCCGCCGGTGCGGGCGCTCGCCTACGCCCTGCCCGTCACGCACGGCATCCAGCTGCTCCAGGACCTGATGTTGCGCGGCACGACCGCCGCGCAGTGGCAGGCGGCCGCGCTCGGTGTCATCGCGCTGGTGACGCTCGTCGCGGCGTGGTTCGGGCTTCGGCGGGGCATGCAGCGAGCCTGATCCGTTCAGCGCCGGGTCACGGGTGGCACGCCGCTGCAATGCCGCACCCCTGCCGGCGCGTCGGTCCGTTGTGGCCTTCCTGCGATGGTGGGGCCAGCGACCCACGCTTGGAGCCACGACGATGACCGAGCAGCGACCCCCGACCGAGCCAGTGACCGACGACGAGATCGTGCGGCCCGGCGACCGTTCGCCCGGCGACACGCCGGACGGCCGCCCGGGCGACGAGGCCAAGCCACCGGAGCCGAACCCGCTGGTGCGCGAGGGCGCCGATGCGCCAGACGCCGCGGACATCGAGGATCCCGACGAGCAGCTGTGACCGATCCCCGGCCCGAGTCGATGAGCCGCTCAGTCCCGCGTGGTGGGCGTGCTCCCCACGACACGAACGCCGTGCGGCCTGCCCCGCGGCAGCGAGTGCGCCCGCTCGATGACGCGGCGACGGAGCAGGTCACGGTGATCGAGTTCGTCTGGCGCGCCGGATCGCGCGTCCAGCCGGTCCTGTGGCTGGACCGCGAACTGCTGCACTGAACCGACTCAGACCAGGGCGACGTCGGCCTTCTTCGCGCCGATCTCCGGCAGGATCTCGCGCCGCGCCCAGTCGATGAATTGCGTCAAACGAGCTCGGGGGCCGCCGCCTCGGTCTCGCTCGGTGCGCCGTCCGGGCGCTCGATCTCGTCGGGCGTCGACTTCCCGGCCAGCATCGAGCGGTAGATCGCCTCGTAGCCGTCGGTCATCCGCTCCACGGAGAACCGCTCGATCACCGACTCGCGGATGGCGCGCCGGTCGAGGTCGTCGACCCGGCCGACCTTGAACGCCATCGCGCGGACGTCGTCGCCGAAGAAGCCGTCCACGCCATCGCGGACGATCTCCGGCAGCGCGCCGGTGCGGCGCGCGATGACCGGGGTCCCGCACGCGAGCGCCTCGATGGCGACGAGACCGAAGGGCTCCGGCCACGAGCCGGGCATGAGCGCCGCGTAGCTTTCGGCGAAGAGCTGGTCGCGCTCCTCCTGCGAGATCTCGCCGATGTACTCGACCGACGGGCCGGCGGCCCGCAGGGCCGGCTGGAAGACCTCGTCGAAGTACTCGCGTTCGATGCCGCCGGCGGCGACCTTGGCGGCGATCTTCAGCGGACGCTCGGCGGCCTTGGCGACCTCGATCGCCTCGACGATGCCCTTCTCGGGCACGACCCGGCCGACGAAGCACAGCGCGTCGGTGCGGTGCTCGCCGAACGGCGCCTCGGCGAGATGGAGCCCGTTGTACACGACCCCGGCCCACGGCACGTCCGGGTGCGTCGAGGACTGGTCGTCGCTGATGGCGACGAGCCCGCGTGGGGGGTCGACAAGCAGCGCGTCGGCCCACGGCAGATCGAGGCGACCGTGGAACGTCGACACGACCGGCACCGGCGAGATCCGCGCCAGCAGGAGGTTCGCCCACTCGAGGTGGCTGTGGATGAGGTCGAACTCGGCGAGCTTGGCGAGCAGCAGCTGCAGCGTGAGCTGCATGTACGGCAGCGAGTCGCCGGTGTAGCCGATCGGCCGCAGGGCCTTGGGCACCGTCTCGATGTGTCGGCCGGGAACGTCCGAGTCGCCGCTCGCGAACGTCGTCACCTCGTGGCCGCGGCGGACGAGCTCGCCGACCAGGCCGTGCACGATCCGCTCGGTCCCGCCATATGCCTGCGGCGGGACGCGTTCGAATGGCGGGGCGACCTGGGCGATCCGGAGCGGACGTGACATCGGGTTCCTCGAGACAAGCGACCGCGAACCCCGCACGCAGGGTCCGCGGTCAGTGTGCGCTTCCTTCTCGCGAACCGTATCGGCGGCCCGACGGGGCCGACGTCAATCGGCGGTCAGGCCGCCTATCAGGCGGCTTTCAGCGAGGGCGGACGGTTGCTGGTCCATACTTGTCGGACGGCGTCGGACGAGCCGCGCACGGAGGGATCGAGTGCCTGACGACGTCCAGCAGGGGTTGGCCGCTCGCGCGTCGGGACGGGCCAGGGGCGAGATCGCGCGGGCCCGCGATGTCCGCTTCGGCACGGGCCAGTCGATCCTCGCCGGGCTGTTCATCGGCTGGCTGGGGATCGCCATCAAGGCGGCCATCAACGAGGCGGTGGACGACAACACCGGCTACATCGTCCTCATGGCGGCCGCCGTGCTGGCTGCCTGGTTCGCCGGGCTCGCCGGCGGGGTCACCGCGGTCATCACGGCGGTGGTGCTCAACGCCGTCGTCTTCCAGCGCAGCGGACCCGGCGGGACGACCAACGTCGACCAGTTCCTCCAGGTCCTGTATCTCGTCATCGGCACGGCGACCGCCCTCCTGGTCGCCTCGCGGCGGGCCGCCCGCGACGGGCTTGTCGACGCGCTGGCCGATGTCTCCGCGCTCGCCGAGGAGGTCGAAGCGCGCGACGCCCGGCTCGAGCTGATGCTGGCCGCCTCGGGCACCGGCTTCTGGGAATGGGACGTCGAGACCGGCGAGCTCACGTGGTCCGAGGCGATCTTCCGCCAGCACGGGCTGGAGCCGGCCGACCACGCGCCCGAGTACAGCGCTTATCTCGAGACCATCCACCCCGACGACCGCGCGGCCTTCGAGAGCGCGATCGCGACGGCGTTCGAGAGCTCGGGCACGTTCGACCTCGACTTCCGCGTCGTGTGGCGGGACGGATCCGTCCACTGGACGCACGGCGCGGGCCGCGTCTTCCGCGACGAGACCGGCCGTCCCCGTCAGGATGCTCGGCACGGGCCAGGACATCACCGAGCGACGACGCCTCATCGAGGATCGCGACCGGCTGCTGACGGAGGAACGTCGGGCGGGCGAGTTCCGGGAGGCCTTCGTCGACGTCATCAGCCACGAGCTGCGCACCCCGATCACGACGATCCTCGGGCTGACCCAGATCCTGGCCCGGCCGGGCCGGTCCGACGACGACGCCTCGCGTGCGGCCCTGCTCGAGGACGTCCGATCGGAGTCCGAGCGGCTGCACCGCCTCGTCGAGGACCTGCTCGTCCTGAGCCGTGTCGAGCGCGGTCGCCTGGAGATCGAGGCCGAGCCCCTCGAGCCCCGCCGGCTGCTCGAGCGTCTCGTCGCCCACGAGGCGACCGAGCTGCCATCGATCTCGGTGACGACCGACCTCGAACGAGACCTGCCGATCGTCGCCGGCGAGGCGACGTACGTCGAGCAGATCGTGCGCAACCTCCTCAACAACGCCGCCAAGTACACGCCACCCGGCAGCCAGGTGGTGGTCTCGGCCCGGACGCAGGACGGGTCCGTCGAGGTCCGCGTCACCGACGACGGGCCGGGCATCCCGCCCGCGTCGCTGGAGCGCGTCTTCGAGCTGTTCTACCGCGACCCGCACAGCTCGCGCGCTGTCGCCGGCTCGGGCATCGGCCTCTTCGTCTGCGCCAGCCTGGTCGAGGCGATGGGCGGCCGGATCTGGGCATCGCGACCGCCGGCCGGCGGGTCCGAGGTCGGCTTCACGTTGCGGGCCCTCGAGCCGGACCCGGCCGATGCCGACGCGTCGCCGGTCCGCGTTCGGGACTCGGTCGAGGCGGCGCCGGCACGTGTCGCCGCCACTCACGGAAGGCTCAGCGCCGGGCGGCTGATCGCGACATCGCGGTCCTTCCGATCGACCAGCCGGCATGTGCGATCACCGCGACCACCACCGGCGCGATCCCGATGAACAGCGCCTCGATCTCCGGACGCTGACCCTGCTCGACGTACAACCAGGCCAGCGCTGCCACGATCAGCACGGCCGGAAGAAGGAAGGCGACGCCAGCGACGACCAGCCCGGCCCGACCCGCGCGGCGGTGCCCGATGTGCATCGCCAGCTCGGTCGACGTCGGTCCCGGGATGAGATTGGCGGCACCGAGCAGGTCGACGAACGTCGCGTCATCGAGCCAGCCGCGGCGGCGCACGAACTCGTCGCGCATCAGCGCGACGTGGGCAGCCGGCCCACCGAACGACGTCAGCCCGAGCCGGGCGAATGCTGAAGCGATACCGACGAGGCCGCCCTGCCATGCCCGCGGAGGTTGGCTCGTGTCTAGAGCGCGACGGGGTCGATCTTGTCCGGGTCGATGTCGAGCTCGCGCACCGCCTTGGCGGCCTTGGCCGCCGGGAGCGCGCCACAGCGGGCGAGCGCGACCATGGTCGCGGCCGCGATGTGGGTCGGGTCGATCTCGAACAGCGCGCGCAGGTCCTCGCGCGTCCCGCTCCGCCCGAAGCCGTCGGTGCCGAGCGACAGGTAGTGGTCGGGCAGCCAGCGGGCGACCATGTCGGGCAGCGCCTTGACCCAGTCGGTGGCGGCCACGATCGGCCCGCCCTCGAACGGCAGGACCTCTGGCGACGACCGGGACGCGCGGCGTCCGGGCATCCGGGTGGAACCGGTTCCAGCGCTCGGCGGCGAGCGCGTCGCGGCGGAGCAGCGGGAACGACGGCGCGCTGTACACCTCGGCCGCGACGCCGAACCGTTCGGCGAGCAGGTCGCGTGCCGCGACGACCTGCTCGAGGATCGCGCCCGACCCGACCAGCCGTGCCGGGTGGGCGTCCTTGCCGACCTGCGGCGCCTCGGCGAACCGGTAGATGCCGCGCAGGATCCCCTCGTCGGTCAGCCCGTCCGGTCGGGTCGGCTGCGCGTAGTTCTCGTTGTGGAGCGTGACGTAGTAGAAGACGTCCTCGGGCGTTGACCCGTACATCCGCTCGATGCCGTCGCGGACGATCGCGGCGAGCTCGTAGGCGTAGGCCGGGTCGTAGCCGCGGACGTTGGGGATCGTCGACGCGACGAGGTGCGAGTGGCCGTCGTCGTGCTGGAGGCCTTCGCCGGCCAGCGTCGTCCGGCCGGCCGTGGCGCCCATGAGGAACCCGCGTCCGCGCGCGTCACCGAACGCCCACATCTGGTCGCCCGTCCGCTGGAACCCGAACATCGAATAGAAGATGTAGAACGGGATCATCGACAGGCCGTAGCGTGGCGTACGACGTGCCGGCAGCCTGGAACGAGGCCATCGAGCCGGCCTCGGTGATGCCCTCCTCGAGCACCTGGCCGTCGGTCGCCTCGCGATACGACAGCACGAGATCCGAGTCGACCGGTTCGTAGCGCTGGCCGAGGGCGGCGTAGATGCCGACCTCCTTGAACAGCGGGTCCATGCCGAACGTCCGCGCCTCGTCGGGGATGATCGGCACGATGCGCGGCCCGAGGTCCTTGTCGCGGATGAGGTTCCGCAGGATGCGGGTGAAGACCATCGTGGTCGACACCGGCGTCTGGCTGCCGCCGGCGAACTCGGCGTCGATCTCGGGTGGCGGCGCCGGGAGCGGCTTCGAGCGGACGACCCGCTTCGGGATCTCGCCGCCGAGCTGCCGTGCGTCGCTCGCGCAGGTACTGGACCTCCTCCGAGTCGGGGCCGGGGTGGTAGTACGGCGCGTCCTTGAGCTTCGCGTCCGGGATCGGCAGCTGGAGCCGGTCGCGGAAGACCACCAGCTCCTTCTCGGACAGCTTCTTGGCCTGGTGGGTGATGTTGCGCGCCTCGACGCCCGGGCCGAGCGTCCAGCCCTTGACGGTCTTGGCGAGGATGACCGTCGGGGCACCCTTGAACTCGGTCGCGGCCTTGTACGCGGCGTACAGCTTCCGGTAGTCGTGACCGCCGCGGCGGAGCTTGGCGAGGTCGTCGTCCGACAGGTGCTCGACGAGCTTGCGCAGCCGCTGGTCGGGGCCGAAGAAGTGCTCGCGGATGTACGCGCCGCCGGCGACGCTGAACTTCTGGAACTCGCCGTCGAGCGTGTCGTTCATCTGCTGCACGAGCACGCCGTCGACGTCGCGCGCGAGCAGCTCGTCCCATTCGCGCGCCCAGATGACCTTGATGACGTTCCAGCCCGAGCCGCGGAACACCGCCTCGAGCTCCTGGATGATCTTGCCGTTGCCGCGGACCGGACCGTCGAGCCGCTGCAGGTTGCAGTTGACGACGAAGGTCAGGTTGTCGAGGCCCTCGCGGGCGGCGACGTGCAGGGCGCCGAGCGACTCGGGCTCGTCGGTCTCGCCGTCGCCGAGGAACGCCCAGACACGCGACCCCGACGTGTCGAGCAGGCCGCGGTTCTGCAGGTAGCGGTTGAACCGGGCCTGGTAGATCGCGCTGATCGGCCCGAGACCCATCGAGACCGTCGGGTACTCCCAGAACTCCGGCATCAGCCGCGGATGCGGGTACGAGCTGAGGCCCACGCCGGGCGCGCCCTCGCGGCGGAAGTGGTCGAGCTGATCCTCTGATCAGTCGCCCTTCGAGGAAGGCGCGCGCGTAGATCCCCGGCGCCGCGTGGCCCTGGTAGAAGACCTGATCGCCGGCCGCGCCGTCGTCCTTGCCGCGGAAGAAGTGGTTGAAGCCGACCTCGTACAGGCTCGCCGAGCTGGCGTACGTCGAGAGGTGGCCGCCGATGCCCGGGAAGCGGTTGTTCGCCCGCAGGACCATCGCGACCGCGTTCCAGCGGACGATGCGCCGGATGCGCAGCTCCATCGCCTCGTCGCCGGGGAAGGCCGGCTCCTGCTCGGGGCTGATCGTGTTGATGTAGCGGGTCTGGGTGAGCGGCGGCAGCCCGATCTGGAGCTGGCGGGCACGCTTGAGCAGCTTGTAGACCAGGAACCGCGCGCGCGTCTCGCCGGCCTGCTCGACCACCTGGTCGAGCGACGCCATCCAGTCCTCGGTCTCGGCCGGGTCGATGTCGGGCAGCTGGTGCTTGAACTCGTCGAAATACATCGTGTCGTGCGTATCGTAGGCCGGTCGGGCGAAGGGCGAAGGTTGCGGGTCGGCGCTACTCGCTCCGTGGCGTCCAGGCGGAGCGTGGTGTCGAGGATCTCGTCGCGGACCATGTCGGCCGTCGCGGGGTTGCCTGGGTACTTGCGCTCGAAGCCGGTCGACGTCCTGGCGACCGAGTCGGGGTCGACGGCCGGCACCGCCGTCGCCGGCAGGCGGCGCCTGGCGACCACGAGGGCCACCGCGGGGTCGGCGAGCGCCTCGCGATACCAGCGGGCGGTGGCGCCGCGCCACGACCGGATGAAGACCTCGTCGCCATCGACGACGGCCCAGATGATCGTGCTGTGGACGGGACCGCCCTGGCGCGCGGTCTCGATCCGGACGGTCTTCGGCCCGGTCGATCAGGCCGAGCTCCTCCTGGCTGAACGTCATCGCCGAAGCGTACGACGCGGCCCATGGACCTGACACGACCGACCCGCCTGTAATGCCGATGCAACGGTTCTGCAATGTCGCTGGGCACTGCCCTTCAGGGACCGGCCGGGATGCTGGCACCCGGAAGGAGTCTTCACCACATGTCCGATCAACGAGAGACCATCATCGTCAAGGACGGCGATTCCAGCGCCGGCGTCATCCTCGGGATCGTCACGCTCATCATCGTGCTCGCCCTTGGCTGGTACTTCCTCATGGGGCCGGGCGCGTCCACGAGCACCCAGAGCAACGACACCAACATCACGGTCGAGCTGCCGAGCGTCGCGCCGAACCCGTCTTGACGGTCGTCGGCGTGACTCGCGGGCCCCGGTCCCGCACCATGACACCCACCCAGGAGGTGCCGAATGAGTACCCAGCCGCTCGTCCTCGTCGCCGACGACGAACCGCGTATCACCAAGCTCGTGTCGATCGCGCTCGGCGAGGAGGGCTTCCGCGTCGTGACCGCCAACGGCGGTGAGGACGCGCTCCAGAAGGCCGAGGAGGTCCGACCCGACATCGTCCTGCTCGACATCGTCATGCCGGACCTCGACGGCATCGAGGTCATGCGCCAGCTGCGCGAGCGCCGGCCCGTCGCGGTCATCCTGCTGACGGCGAAGGGCTCGACGGCCGACAAGGCCAAGGGCCTCGACCTCGGCGCCGACGACTACATCGCCAAGCCGTTCCACCCGGACGAGCTGGCCGCGCGCGTGCGCGCGGTCCTGCGCCGCTCGTCGGGCGCCAGCCCGGGTTCGGGCGTCCTCGCGTTCGACGACATCGAGATCGACCTCGAGCGCCGGATGGTCACCCGCAACGGGGAGCTGGTGCAGCTGTCCCGGACCGAGTGGCTGCTGCTCCAGCACCTGGCCGCCAACGCGGGCAAGGTCGTGCTCCACACCGAGCTGCTGACCAAGGTCTGGGGCCCGGAGTACCGCGACGACCTCCAGTACCTGCGCGTCTGGGTCTCGCGGGTGCGCCGCAAGCTCGGCGCGGAGCCGGGCGAGCCGGGTCGGATCAAGACGTTCCAGGGCATCGGCTACCTGCTCGACGTCGAGCCGCCGTCGCGGCCCGATTCGATCCAGCCGGAGGTCCAGAAGGACGAGGAGTCGGCGCTCATCGGTTGAGGCCCGGCTCGCGTCAACCGCCCCTGCTAGGCTCCGGCCATGCAGCGATACGACGCGTCCACGGCGCTCATCGTCGTCGACGTCCAGAACGACTTCGCCGACCCGAAGGGCAGCCTGTCGGTCAAGGGCGGTGAGGCGCTCATCCCCCTGATCAACCTCGAGGTCCGGCGCGCGAAGTCGTCGGGCTCCCTCGTCGTCGCGACCCAGGACTGGCACCCCGGATCGACGCCGCACTTCGAGAAGGATGGCGGCATCTGGCCGGTCCACTGCGTCGGCGGCACGTGGGGCGCCGAGCTCCATCCCGACCTCGTCGCTCCCCGATGACGCCCACATGGTCCACAAGGGCTCCAACGGGGAGGACGGCTACTCGGGCTTCACGATGCGCGATCCGACGACCGGCGAGGAGCTCCCCACCGTCCTCGACGGCCTGCTCCGCGAGCGCGACATCGAAGCGGGTCGTCGTCGCCGGCCTCGCGACCGATTACTGCGTCCAGGCCACCGCGCTCGACGCCGCCAGGCTCGGATATACGTCCGCCGTGCTGGTCGATGCATGCGCAGCCGTCGACCTCCAGTCGGGCGACGGCGACCGCGCCCTCGAGACGATGCGTGAGGCCGGCGTCGCGATCTGGTCGACCCGGATGCGCTGATCGAGCGCATGCAGCTCCACCTCGTCGACGCGACGTACGAACTGTTCCGGGCGCACTACGCACCGCGGCCTCCCGTCCTCGGCCGAGACGGGCGTCGTGCTGTCGGGGGTGTCCGGCCTGTGCGACCAGCTCCTGTACCTGCTGCGGGAGGAGGGCGCGACCCACGTCGGCTGTGCCACCGACCGCGTCATCGAGTCGTTCCGCAACGACCTCTTCGCGGGCTACAAGTCGTCGGCCGGGATGCCCCGCGAGCTGCTCTCCCAGTTCCCCATCGCCGAGGCCGCGGTCGAGGCGCTGGGCATCGTCCTGTGGCCGATGGTCGAGTACGAGGCGGACGACGCGATCGCCGCCGCGGCCGTGCGCTTCGGGGACGATCCACGCGTCGAGCGGATCCTCATCTGCACGCCCGACAAGGACATGGCCCAGCTCGTCATCGACGAGCGCGTCGTGCTCTGGGACCGTCGGCGTGGCCTGACCTACGACGACGCAGGCGTGCGCGCCAAGTGGGGCGTGCCGCCGGTCTCGATCCCCGACTACCTGGCGCGTCGTCGGCGACTCGTCCGACGGCTACCCGGGCATCCCCGGCTGGGGCGCGAAGGGCGCCGCCGCGATCCTGGCCACGTACGGCCACCTCGAGGACGTGCCGGCCAAGGCGTCGACCTGGGAGGTGCCGGGCGTCAGCGGCGGTCGGGCGATGACGCTGGCGGCCTCGCTGCGCGACCACATGGACGAGGCGCTCCTGTACCGCGATCTCGCCCGGCTCCGGACCGCCGAGGACGGCGTGCGGATCCGCCAGCGCGACCCCGACGAGCTGCGCTGGGACGGAGCGCCGCGCGCGGAGTGGGAGGGCTTCTGCGACGAATGGGGCCTCGAGCGGCTGCGGTCGAGACCCCACCGGTGGGTGGACTGACCGGACCTCGGCCCGGCCCCCCGGTCAGCCGACGAGCGCGAGCAGCGTCGCGTGGTGCGCCTTCGGCGCGGCGAGGATGCCGATCGATGCCGGCGCATGGGCAAGGTCGAACCACGGGCCTCCGTCCATCGCCGTCACCTTCGCGCCGCCCCGCTCGGCGATCAGCCCGGCGGCAGCGATGTCCCAGGCCGACAGGCCGCCCTGCTGGATGAACGCGTCGAACCGCCCGTTGGCCACGTACGCCAGGGCGAGCGCCGCCGAGCCCATCGTGCGCGGGATGCGGATCGCCTTGCGGACGTTGCGGGCACGGGTCGCGACGGCGCGGCCGCTCAGCGACATCGAGATGACGAAGTCGGTCAGCTTGTCCTTGTCGGACGCGGTCACGGCATGGCTCGGCGAGCCGCCGGTCGAGGTCAGCAGCGCGCGTCCTCGCGCGGTCGCCGCGAACGTCTCGGACCGGGTCGGGTCATGGATGACGCCGACCGTGGGCCGGCCATCGACGACGAGCGCGATCGACACGCAGAAGAACGGGATGCCGTTCGCGTAGTTCACCGTGCCATCGAGCGGGTCGACGATCCACACCCGGCCGCGGCCCGAGGTCGGCGCCTCGCCCGCGACGGCATGATGCTCGCCGCTTTCCTCGGCGAGGATCGCGTCCGTCGGATCCCGGCTGCGAATGGCATCGAGGATCAGGTCCTCGGACAGGTGATCGGCCTCGGTCACGACGTCTCGCGCGCTCTTGTGGTGGATGCGCTCGAGCCGTTCGTACCGGTCCATGAGGATCGCGCCGGCATGGCCCGCGATGGCGAGGGCGAAAGCGAGGTCGTCCGCGGCCGGGTCGCCCGTCACGGGGTCTGGCACGCAACGACGAGATCCGCTGGCACCCGGCCGAGCTCGGTCACGACCGTCGAGAACGTGCGGGTCTCGCTCGGCCCGACCTCCGGGCTCGTCACGAACGCGGCCGAACCCGTGCCGTGGTCGCTCGCCCGCCCGATCCGGCACGTGGTCCGGCCGGCGGACTCACCCTGGTTCGTGACCGTGACCGTCACGGCCAGCCCACGGCCCTGGGTCGTGACCGTGTCGACGGTGGCCGGGAACGGCCCGATGCCCGAGACCGACAGGCGCGCCAGCAGGGCCAGGATGGCGATCGCCGCGGTGACGGCGATGAACACGGAGCCATGGACCTGGCCGGACGCGACGTCGCGCAGCCCGAGCGGGTTGCACCGCTCACAGAGCCCCACGCCCGCCGCCACCGGCGCGCCGCAGCGGGCACACGGATGGGTCGGTCCGACCGGCACGGGCGCAGGAGTGGAGGTTGTCGGGGTCACGCGCCGATGGTGCCACGAAACGGCCGGCGGCCGGCTACCAGCGCCCGGCCGAATCGACCAGCGCGTCGACGTCGTCGGCCGTGTTGGCGAGCACGATCGCGCCGTCGGCCCCGGCCGCCCTCCAGCGCTCCCACGTCTCGCGCGGCGCGGTCACCCAGGGTGTGCCGCGGACCGAGCCCTCGCCCTGGAACCCGATGAGCACGGTCTGGTCGGCCCGGTCGCGACCGGCCTCCTCGAGCCCCTCGAGGTATGCGGGCAGGTTCTCCTCGAAGTTGTCGTCGAAGGCCGTCCAGCCATCGCCGATCCGGGCGGCCAGCCGCGCGCCCGAACGCGTCTCGCCACCGACCACGATGCGCGGCGGCGGCTGGGGCACCGGCTGGGCATGCGCGTCGCGCAACGGGTAGAACGGGGAGGATCGCGTCACGGGCCCGCCGGTCCATAACGCCCGGATGACGGCGACGGCCTCCTCGAGCCGCGCGACGCGCTCCGGCGCCGACGGGAAGTCGATCCCGTAGGCCTCGTGCTCCTTCGGCGCGCCACCGATGCCGATCCCGAGGATCAGCCGGCCGTCGCTGGCGATGTGGAGGGTCGAGGCCATGCGCGCGACCAGCGCCGGGTGGCGGTTCATCACGTTCATCACGAACGTGCCGACGGTCAGCCGTGACGTCTGGGCCGCTGCCATCGCCAGGATCGTCCATGACTCGACCACGGGGACCGTGCGATCGCCCTTGCCGATGAAGTGGTCCCAGCACCAGACGCCGGCGAACCCGGCCTCGTCGAGGCGTCGGGCGCTGGCCAGCCACCAGTCGGGCGTCGCCCGGATCGAGCGGAGGTTGACGCCGAGCGGCAGTCGGTCGGGCTCGGTGGCCACCCTCCTCAGAGGCCCGTCTCGAACAGCCGGATGTCGTCCGCCGACATCGCGTGGCCGTCGCCCCGGGTCGGTCCGAGCGCGTCACGCGCTCCGAGCGAATCGAGGTCGGCCGGGAACCGGCCGATCAGGTCGAGCACGACCTTCTGGATGCGCTCGGCGTTCGCCTGGAACACCTCGAGCACGCTCCGCGCATCGACCGCCTCGGTGCCCTCGTGCACGCCCGCGTCGTAGTCGGTGATCAGGCTGATGTTCACCACCGCGATGCCGATCTCGCGACACAGCCACGCCTCGGGGTACTGGGTCATGTTGATGACCTCCCAGCCGGCGTCGCTGAACCACTTCGACTCGGACTTGGTCGAGAAGCGCGGGCCCTGGATGACCACGACGGTGCCGCGCTCGTGGACCTCGATGCCGTGGTCGCGGATGGTGTCGATCGCGAGCTGGCGGAGGACCGGGTCGTAGGTGTCCGCCGACGAGAGGTGGGTGACGATCGGGCCGTCGTAGAAGGAGTCGGCACGACCAGACGTCCGGTCCACGAACTGGTCGCACACGACGAAGTCGCCGGGCTTGACGGGCAGCGCGAGCGAGCCGGCGGCGCACGGCGAGATGGCGGCCTTGACGCCGAGCGACTTCATCGCCCAGACGTTGGCCCGGTAGTTGATCCGGTGCGGCGGGATCGTGTGGCGGCGGCCGTGACGCGGCAGGAACGCGACCTTCCGACCGGCCACCTCGGCCAGGAACAGCGAGTCGGAGGGGGCGCCGTACGGCGTGTCGACCTTGACCTCGCGCACGTCGTCGAGCAGCGAGTAGAACCCCGAGCCGCCGAAGACGCCGATGTCCGCCGTATCCGCCACGCGTGACCTCCCTGTCGCTGTCGCCGTCGCCGTCGCCGTCGTCCGGCGCCGGTGCCAAGTATGCCGGGCTACGATGGGGACGCCGCGCCACGTGCGCGATGGAACGGAGTCCCCGATGACCGACCCCACGCCCCCGAGCGACCCGAACCCGACGATCCGGTACGACTCGCCCGCCGCGCCACCGCCGACCCCGCCCGCCTCACCATCGCCTCCCCCGCCTGCGCCACCGGCGCCACCGGCGACCTGGCGACCGACCGGCAGCGACTCCGGCCGCACCGGGTCGATCGTGGTGGGGGGCATCCTCCTGGCGGTCGGGCTGTGGTTCTTCGCCGACCAGACGCTCGGGCTCGAGATGCCGCGGCTGGACTGGGGCGACCTCTGGCCGCTGATCATCATCGCCATCGGCGGCTGGATCGTGCTGACCTCGCTGAACCGCCGGGGATGACGACCTGGACCCCGGGCGACGGCTCGCTCGAGGACCGCATCTCGCTCGCCGACTGGCGCCGCCGCATCGCGGCGCTGTACGCCGAGACCCGCGCGATGGCCGCCGACGACCCGGCGATCGCGCTCGCCCACTGGCGAGCCGCGCGCGAGTGGCTCTTCCGCGAGCACCCGCAGTCGCCGGTGCCGGCCGCCGACCGGCCGACCTTCCGCGCCCGTCATTTCGAGCACGACCCGCGGCTCCGCTTCGTCGTGCCGGTCGAGCCCTCCACGGCGCCCGATGCGGCGGCGCCGCAGACCTCGCTTCCGAGCAACGAGGCCGAAGCGATGTCGTTCGGCCGCATCGGCACCGTCCGCCTGCCCTTCCTCCGCGGCGAGCAACGGCTCTCCGTCTTCTGGATGGCCGGCTACGCGGGCGGGCTGTTCATACCGTTCCGCGACGCGACCAACGGGCGCGAGACATACGCCGCCGGGCGCTATCTGATCGATACCGTCAAGTCGCACGACCTGGGCGCGGACGAGACGACCGGCGAGCTGATCCTCGACTTCAACTTCGCCACCCAGCCATCGTGCGCATTCGATCCACGTTGGACGTGCCCGCTTGCCCCACCGGAGAACCGCCTCGACATCGAGATCCGCGCCGGCGAGCGTCTGTCCTGAGAAGCTCACGGTCGAACCAAGGTACCGAGGCCTCCCGGACTCCCGACTCCCGTCATCCGCGACGCGCCACCTCGATGATGCGATCGCTCGGCGTCGCCGGTGGCGGCGCCGACGCCAACCCCTCCGCGGCGCGTACCATCGGTCGATGACGGAGACGACCGCCGGCCCGATCCTGTCGACCCGCGTGCGCGAGTTCGTTGCGGCGACACGGTTCACCAGCATCGCGACGATCGACCCGGACGGCGCTCCCCGACAGGCCGTGGTCTGGTATCGCCTCGACGGTGACGAGATCGTCCTCAACAGCGCGGTCGGCCGGCGCTGGCCGGCGAACCTGATCCGGGACGGGCGCATCAGCCTGGCCGTGCTGGGCGACCAGGGCTACGCCTGGATCGGGCTGACGGGTCGTGCCACGCCCATCACCGAACAGGCTGTCGCCCAGGCCGACATCGCGGAGATGGCCCGCCGCTACCACGCGGACGACCCGGACAAGGCCGAGCGGCTGATCGCCAACCGGTTCTCCAAGCAGGAACGCATCTCGTTCCGCGTCCGGATCGACGGCGTGCACGAGCACCTGGACGACTGACCGTGGCCGACCCCATGTCCGTCAGGTTCGGGCTGCAGCTCTGGTCACAGCAGACCGACTGGCCATCGTTCCGGGACGCCGCCCTCGCCGCCGAGACCGAGGGCTGGGACTCCGTCTGGACGTGGGATCACCTGCTGGCCATCTTCGGGCCGTGGGAGCAGCCGATCTTCGAGGGCTGGACCGCGCTCGCCGCCCTCGGCCCGATCACGCAACGCGTCAGGCTCGGCCTGATGGTCGGCGCCAACACGTTCCGCAACCCCGGGCGTCACCGCCAAGCTCGCCACGACGCTCGATCACGTCTCGGCCGGGCGTGCGGTGCTCGGCATCGGCGGAGCCTGGTTCGAGCGCGAGCATGACGCCTTCGGCATCGACTTCGGGGCGAGCCCGGGTGAGCGGCTGGGCTGGCTGGACGAGTCGGTCGTGCTGCTTCGCCGGCTCCTCGACGGCGAGCGCGTGACCCACGAGGGACCGCGCTACGCGCTGCACGACGCGCTGTGCGAACCGCGGCCCGTCCAAGCCCACCTGCCGATCCTCATCGGCGGCAGCGGCCGCCAGAAGACGCTGCGGACCGTCGCCCGACGTGCGGACGCCTGGAACACGTCCGGCTCGATGGACCAGGTCACCGATGCGCTGAAGACGCTGGAGAACCACTGCGCCGAGGTCGGCCGCGACGTCCGGACGATCGAGAAGACGCTGAGCTTCCACATCATCCTGCGCGACGACGCCGCCGCAGCCGATGCGCGGACGCGCGAGCTGCTGGGCGCGAACGGTGTGGCGGTCGACGACTTCGACGACTATGTCGCCGGCACACCCGACGACGTCGCCGAGACGCTCCGCCCGTACCTGGCGATGGGCTTCGAGACGTTCATCGTGCGTATGCCGGCCCCCTACGACCACGAGACGATCGGCGGATGCCCGAGGTCGCCGAGCGGCTCGTCGGATGAAGGTCGTCCTGCTGGCGGGCGGCGTCGGCGGGGCCAAGCTGGCCGAAGGTCTGGCCGCCCATGTCGGTCCGGACCTGACCGTCGTCGTCAACACCGGCGACGACCTCGAGCTGTACGGGCTCGACGATCTGGCCCGACCACGACACCGTCGCCTACACGCTGGCCGGGCTCGACGACGAGGAGCGCGGTTGGGGTCTGCGCGACGAGACCTGGACGGTCATGGAGCGGCTCGAGGCGATCGGCGGGGAACCCTGGTTCCGTCTCGGCGACCGCGACCTCGCGACGCACATGTGCCGCACCGAACGCCTGCTGACCGGCACACGACCGACCGACGTCGCCCTCGAGCTGGCAGGCGCGCTGGGCTTCGAGCCCCGCATCCTGCCGATGGCCGACGAGCCGGTCCGTACCGAGGTCCGCACCGACGACGGCTGGCTCGAGTTCCAGGAGTACTTCGTCCACCGCCACCAGGAGCCGACCGTGCACGAGGTCCGGTTCCACGGCATCGAGGACGCCGAGGCGACACCGGAGGTCATCGCCGCGATCGGGGCCGCCGAGGTCGTCGTCATCGCGCCGTCCAACCCGATCGTCTCGATCGACCCGATCCTGGCCCTCCCGGGTGTCGCGACGGCGCTCATGGGGGCGCGCGATCGCGCACGTCCCGATCGTCGCGGTCAGCGGGATCATCGGCGGGAAGGCGCTCAAGGGCCCGGCAGACCGGATGCTCGCGTCGCTCGGCGGCGTATCCAGCGCGGCCGCGGTCGCGGCGCGCTACACGCCGCTGGTCAGCCATTTCGTGATGGACACCGTCGATGCCTCGCTCCGAGCGGAGGTCGAAGCCCTGCGCGTCCGGGTGCTCGTGACCGACACGATCATGACCGACGACGCCGCCCGCGCCAGGCTCGGCGGCGAGGTGCTGCGGTTCGCGAAGCCGGATTTCGCCGCGATGACCGGCGGTCGTCGCGATCGTCCCGGTCGGCTCGCTCGACGGCGCCAAGTCGCGGCTCGGCGCGGTCCTCGACGCCGAGGAGCGGCGTGACCTGACCCTTCGCCTGGCCGAGCGGACCATCCGCGCCGCGGTCGCGACGCCCGGCATGGACGAGGTCCTGGTGATCACGCCGGACGACGAGGTCCGGGACCTCGCGCTCCGTGCCGGTGCCCGGCCGATGCGGCAACGCAGCCGGGGGCTGAACGACGGGCTCCGCGAGGCGCGCGACGAGGCGATCGCGGCGGGCGCCGAGGCGGTCCTCGTCCTGCCCATCGACATCCCGGCGATCGACCCCGCCGTGCTGGCGCCGCTGGTGGCGATGGCAAGGGACATGTCGGGACCGCTCGTCGCCATCGTCCCCGACCGCCACGGTCGCGGCACGAATGCGCTCATGCTGCGCCCGCCCGACGTCATCGACTTCCGCTTCGGCGGCGACAGCAAGGATGCCCACATCGAGGCCGGCCGCGGCGGCCGGCGCGCGGGTCGAGCTGCTCGACGGTCCGCTGACGCTCGACATCGACACGCCCGAGGACCTGCTGCTCGCCCAGGCCGAGGCGCCCGAGACGGTCGGTGGCTGACCGGGTCGAGGTCGTCCCGATCGAGGGGCATCGGCGAGATCGTCCCGGGCGACGACCTCCCGGCGCTCATCGCCGAGGCACTCGCGGCGACCGACGCACCTGCCGCTGCGCGACGACGACGTGCTCGTCGTGACCCAGAAGATCGTCTCGAAGGCCGAGGGCGCCATCGTCGACCTGACGACCGTCGAACCGCGGCCGGAGGCGCGTCGAGTTCGCGCGCCGCCATGACCGCGATGCGCGCCAGGTCGAGGTCGTGCTGCGCGAGGCGAAGCGCGTCGTCCGCATGGCGAACGGCGTGATCATCACCGAGACCGCGCACGGATTCGTGTGCGCCAACGGCGGCATCGATGCATCGAACGTCGGGCCGCGCTCGGGCGACGTCGTCACGCTGCTGCCGCGCGACCCGGACGCCTCGGCGGACGCCATCCGCAGCGCGATCCGCGAGCGCCTCGGTCACGACGTGCCGGTCATCGTGTCGGACAGCTTCGGACGCCCGTGGCGGTTCGGCATCGTCGACGTCGCGATCGGCGTGTCCGGCCTGCGAGCCGCTCGACGACCTGCGCGGCACGCCCGACGCCGACGGCCGCATCATGCACTCCACGGTCCGCGCTGTCGCCGACGAGCTCGCGTCGGCCGCGGAGCTGGTCCTGGGCAAGGTCTCGCGTCGCCCCGTCGCCCTCGTCCGCGGTGCGACCTTCCGCCGCGGCGAGGCCCGCATCGCCGACCTGATCATCCCCGCGGAGATGGACCTGTTCCGCTAACGTCCGCACGATGAAGGTCGGTCTCCAGATCAGTTCGTTCACCTGGCCCGGTGGACCCGAGGCGATCGCGCCGACCCTCGCGCGTGTCGTGCGCGACGCCGACGAGGCGGGCTTCGACTCGATCTGGGTCATGGACCACTTCTTCCAGATCCGCGGCGTCGGCCGGCCCGAGGAGCCGATGCTCGAGGGCATGACGACGCTCGGGTTCATGGCCGCGCACTCGACGCGAGCGCGGCTGGGGCTGATGGTCGGCGGCATCCACTACCGCGATCCGGGCCTGTGGATCAAGGCGACGACGACGCTCGACGTGCTGTCCGGCGGTCGAGCGTGGTTCGGCATCGGCGCGGCCTGGAACGAGGAGGAATCGCGCGCGCTCGGGCTTCCCGTTCCCGCCGCTCGGCGAGCGCTTCGAGATGCTCGAGGAGACGCTCCGGATGGCCCACGAGATGTGGCGAGGCGAGCGAGGATCGGAGGCGTCGTTCGAGGGCCGCCACTATCGGGCCGAGCGGCTGCTGAACTCGCCCGCAGGCGATCTCGCGGCCGCGCATCCCGATCATGGTCGGCGGCGGCGGCGAGAAGAAGACGCTTCGACTGGTCGCCCAGTACGCCGACGCGTGCAACGTGTTCGGGTCGCCGGAGGCCATCGCCCGCAAGTACGCGATCCTCGACGAGCACTGCGCGGCGATCGGGCGGGATCCCGCCGAGATCGAGCGCTCGACGCTCCAGAACGTCCGGCTCGGCCCGCCGAGCTCGGCACGGACGGAGTCGCCGCATGAGATCGTCGACCGGTTCGGCGAGCTGTCCGACGCCGGCGCCGACCACGTCATCTTCGAGCTCAAGGACGTCCACGTCCCCGAGTACATCGAAGGAGCCGGCCGGGACATCATCCCCGCGCTCCATGGCCTTCCGTGACATCATCTGTGACGATCCCGCGGCGGGCCCGGGACAGCGAGCTGGTCGATACCCCCAGGGGTATCAGCGACAAAGGTGTAGCATTGTCCGATGACTGACGACCCCAGCCCGTTCGGCGGGCTCTCGATCGCGATCGACGACTCGCCCGGCGCCAGCGCCCCCGTGGCGCAGCCCGGCGGCCCGTCCAGCGTCGAGAGCGGCGAGGGTCGGGTCGAGTCGAAGCTCGTCATCATCGGCTCGGGCCCCGCCGGGCTGACCGCCGCGATCTACGCGGCACGTGCCAACCTCGAGCCCATCGTCCTCGCCGGATCGGCACCCGGCGGCCAGCTGATGCTGACCAGCGACGTCGAGAACTACCCGGGCTTCCCGGACGGCATCCAGGGCCCCGACCTGATGGCCGCCTTCCGCGCCCAGGCCGAGCGCTTCGGCACGCGCATCGTCGACGTCGACATCGACCGGGTCGACTTCTCGGAGCGCCCGTTCCGCCTGTGGGCCCGTGGCACGGAGTACCGCGGCCAGTCGGTGATCGTGGCGACCGGCGCGTCGGCGCTGTGGCTCGGGCTCGACAGTGAGACCCGACTCCGCGGTCGCGGCGTGTCCGCCTGCGCGACCTGCGACGGGTTCTTCTTCAAGGACCGCGAGATCGCCGTCGTCGGTGGCGGCGACACGGCGTTCGAGGAGGCGATCTACCTCACGCGCTTCGCCACCAAGGTCCACCTGCTCCACCGGCGCGACACGTTCCGGGCGAGCAAGATCATGGTCGACCGCGCGGTCGACCACCCCAAGATCGACATCCACCCGAACGTCGCCGTCGACGAGGTCCTCGGCGAGGAGAAGGTCCACGGCCTGAAGCTGCGCGACACGCAGACCGGCGAGCCGTTCGGAGATGGCGGTCGAGGGGCTGTTCATCGCCATCGGCTACGAACCCAACACCGCGGCGTTCCGCGACTGGCTCGAGGTCGACGAGAAGGGCTATCTCGTCGTCCACGACGAGACGCGCTCGAAGATCGATGGCGTGTTCATCGCCGGCGACGTCCACGACCATCGCTACCGACAGGCGGTCACCGCCGCCGGCGACGGCTGCAAGGCCGCGATCGATGCCGAGCGCTGGCTCGAGGCGCAGGGGATCACCGAAGCCGCGACCGCCACGGCCTGGTAGCGCGGGTGCCGTCCACGCGCCGCGAGGCGATGATCGAGCGCCTCGGAGTGGTGCCGCCCGTCGCGAGCCTGGTCCGGACCGCGCTTGACGAGGCCATCACCGATGCCGAGGTCCGGGCGGACGAGTCGGGGCAAGCGGTCATGGCGCTCGACGCCGGCTGCGGTCGCATCTCGCTGCTGCGCCCGTTCCGGCCGCGTATCGGGCGCCTCATCGGGGTCGACGTCCACGCGCCGGCCGAGCCGCTCCCCCACCTCGACGAGTTCGTGCTGGCCGACCTGTGCGGACCGCCCGACGCGTTCGCACCGGGGACGTTCGACGTGGTCCTCTCGAGCTTCACGATCGAGCATCTGGCCGCGCCGGATGTCGCCTTCGCGAACGTGCGCTCGTGGCTCAGGCCGGGCGGGTCGCTCGTGGCGACGACCGTCAACCGCCGCCACCCGTTCGTGGCGGCCTATCTCGGGCTGCCGGCACGGCTGCGCCACGCCCTGCAGCCGGTGATCAAGTCGTCGGCCGCCGACGCCCATCCGCTGGTCGGCGCGTGCAATGACCCGACCGCGATGGGCGACGCGCTCGAGGCGGCCGGGTTCCGCGAGGTCCGCATGACGACGGTCGGGCACCTGGCCCGGGCCTGGGGCCGGCACTGGCCGACGTTCGCGCTCGGTCTCGCCGGCGACGTCCTGACCCGCGATGCGCCGACGCGCCGCTCGACGATCGTCGCCGTGGCGAGGGCGTAGTGGGGTTCCCGCGAGGCGGCGTGCGCGCCGCGACGAGTGGTGTCGGCCGCGGCGGGCGTGGCACGGGCGGTGGCGGCCGCGGCGGCATGTTCGGCGGCGGGCCGGCCGATGACTTCGTGCCCGTGCCCCCGGAGCGCCGCGGCCAGACGATCCGCCGGATCCTCGTCTTCTTCAGGCCGTACCAGCCCCAGATCGTGGTCGTCCTCGCGGCGATCCTGCTGACGAGCTTCATCGGGCTCATCAACCCGTATCCTGCTCAAGCTGCTGATCGACGTCGCGATCCCCCAGCGCGACCTCGGCCTGCTGAACGCTCTACGTCGGACTGATGATCATCCTGCCGATCGTCTCGGGGCTGATCGGGGTCGGCCAGTCGTACCTCAACAACGTCATCGGCCAGAGCGTGATGCAGGACCTGCGAGGCGCGCTGTACTCGCACCTCCAGTCGATGCCGCTGCGCTTCTTCACCGAGACGCGCACCGGCGAGATCCAGAGCCGCCTCGCGAACGACGTCGGCGGCGTCCAGGCGGTCGTGACCGACACCGCGAGCTCGGTCACCTCGCAACCTCGCGATCGCCGTCAGCACGATCGTCGCGATGTGGTTCATCGACTGGCGGCTGACGGTCCTGTCGCTCGGCCTGCTGCCGTTCTTCATGTACCTCACGTTCCGCGTCGGCAAGGTCCGCCGCGAGGTGTCGACCGAGACGCAGAAGTCGCTCGCCGAGATGACGGCGCTGACCGAGGAGACCCTCAGCGTCAGCGGCATCCTGCTCTCGAAGACGTTCGGCCAGCAGGCCAACTCGGAGAAGAAGTTCCGCGCCCTCAACGCCAAGCTCGCCGCGCTGCAGATCCGGCAGGCGATGGTCGGCCGCTGGTTCTTCATGATCATCGGCACGATCTTCAGCATCACACCCGGCGTTCGTGTACTGGCTGGCCGGCTGGCTGACGATCCAGAACGACCCGACCGCCCCGACCATCGGCGACATCGTCGCGTTCACGACGCTCCAGAGCCGGCTGTTCTTCCCGATGGGCCAGCTGCTCAACGTGCAGGTCGAGATCCAGGGCGCGCTGGCCCTCTTCGACCGGATCTTCGAGTACCTCGAGATGGATCCCGAGATCGTCGACGCGCCCGATGCCGTCGAGCTCGACGCCCGACACCGTCCGCGGCCAGATCCGCTTCCGGGACGTCGACTTCCATTACCCGACGGAGGCGGTGCCGTCGGACCGGGCGCACAACGCGACGGCCGGACCGGACGACCAGCTGCCCGATGACGAGATCGGTCTTGCGGTGGCAGCCGCGTCGGTCGACGCCGACGCGGTCGAGGCATTGGTCGAGGCGAGCGGCCAGGCCGGGGAGGTGCCGGCGATCGAGATGCTGCCGGCGTTCCGCTCGAGGGCATCGACTTCGAGGCCCGAGCCGGGCGAGCTGGTCGCGCTGGTCGGGCCGTCGGGCTCCGGCAAGACCACGACGACGTACCTCATCCCGCGCCTGTACGACGTCGACGTCGGGCGCGGTCGAGATCGACGGCATCGACGTCCGCCGCATCAAGCTGGCGTCGCTCGGGCGGATCATCGGGGTCGTCACGCAGGAGACGTACCTGTTCCACGCGTCGGTGCGCGAGAACCTGCTGTACGCCCGGCCCGAAGCGACCGACGAGGAGATGCGACGCCGCTGCCCGGGCCGCGGCGATGCACGACCGGGTCATGGAGCTGCCCGACGGCTACGACACGATCGTCGGCGAGCGCGGCTACAAGCTGTCCGGCGGCGAGAAGCAGCGCGTCGCGATCGCCCGGGTGCTGCTCAAGGATCCGCGCATCCTCATCCTCGACGAGGCGACGTCGGCCCTCGACACGGTGTCCGAGCGGCTCATCCAGTCGGCGTTCGAGCGGGTGATGGAGGGCCGCACGACGATCGCCATCGCGCATCGACTGTCGACGATCCTCCGTGCCGACCGGATCCTCGTGTACGAGCGCGGCCGGATCGTCGAGCGTGGAACGCACGCGGAGCTGCTCCGGCTCGATGGCCTGTACGCCCGCCTGTATCGCGAGCAGTTCCTGTCGGAGGCCGATCCCGAGCGGGTCGGCGTGGCCGGCTGACCGATGCCCACCCACAAGACGGTCCGCCTCGACCACATCGATGGCAACCACTTCCATGCGGTCCCGAGCTCGGGCCACGAGTACGACTTCGACGACCGGACGTCGAACCAGGGCGCATCGCCGGTCGAGACCGTCCTCGCCGCCCTCGCCGCCTGCTCGGCGATGGACGTCATCTCGATCGCACTGAAGAAGCGCCAGCGGATGACGCGCTACACGGTCCACGTCGAGGGCTGGCAGCGGGACGAGTACCCGCAGATCTTCCCGAGATCACGGTGACGCATGAGGTCGTCGGCGACGACCTCGACCGCGGCGCGCTGCGGAAGTGCGTCGAGCTGTCGGCGACGAAGTACTGCCCGGTGAGCGCGATGCTCGCGGCCGGGGCGACCGTGGTCCACCACCGGATCCGCGCCATCGACACCGGCGCGACGCCGTTCGAGCTCGACGAGGAGGTCGTCTCGACCGGGCCGTACCAGCGGCCCGACATCATCGAGTAGCGCCGGTCACCGAAACCCTAGTAAACCAGTAGGTGATGTCGTACTATCGGGTTTCCCCGACCCCACCGAGGAGCCCCGATGCCGACCGCCATCCCGACCGGCGCGACCGCCGGCCTGCCACCCGCTCGCATGATCGATCCGCGGGGGCATCGGTTCGGAGCGGGCGTCTCGGCGGTGTTCCTGATCGCTGCCGTCGTCGCTGATGCGCCGTGGCTCGTCGCGATCGTGCTGGTGTCGATCGGCGTGAGTGCGGCGTTCGGGCTCCGCTACTCGATCTACGGCGCGGTCTGGCGCCGGCTCGTGAAGCTGGCGCGGCTGGGGAGGGTCGAACCCGAGCACGAGTACCCGCCGCGGTTCGCCCAGGTCCTCGGCAGCACCGCGCTCATCCTGTCCCTGGTCGCGTTCGGGCTCGGTGCGCCGGTCGTGGGCTGGGTGCTGGTCCTCGCCGTCGCCGCGTTGCAGTCCGTCCTGGCGCTGACCGGCTACTGCCTGGGCTGCCGGCTGTATTTCCTGCGCTGGTGGGGGCCCGAGACCGTGACCAGGCTCTGGGCCCGCGGACGGCCCGCGGCGTCGGCATTGACGGCATCGCCGCCGATCGACTTCGGCTGACGGGCCACCCACTCGGCTTGCATGACTATGCAAGCACCCTGTATAGTCATGCGTCCATGGCCACGGTCGCCTTCACCCCCCGGTCAGAACGAGGCCTCGCCCCCGATGGCGGTCCACGCCGGCTGCGCGTCGGCATCGTCGGCGCGACCGGGTACGTCGGCGCGGAGCTGATCCGCCTCCTGTCCCGCCATCCCAACGTCGACATCGTCGGGCTCGCCGGTCGCGACCGCCACGACGATCCGATCGGCGGCCACCACGCCCACCTCGCATCGACCGACCTCACGGTCGGGACCGACGCTCCCCGAGGTCGACGCCGCGTTCCTTGCCCTCCCGCATGGCGCGGCGGCCGACCTCGTTCCCGAGATCATCGCGAACGGCACCGCGGTCATCGACCTCGGACCGGACTTCCGCCTGCGCGACCCCGACGACTATCCGCGCTGGTACGGCTTCGAGCACCCACGGCCCGACCTCCTGGACCAGGCCGTCTACGGGCTCCCCGAGCTCCACCGCACCGAGCTCCAGGCACTCGTCGACGCGCCCGTCGCGATCGTCGGCTCGCCCGGCTGCTATCCGACCGCGACGCTCCTGGCGCTCGCCCCGCTCGCACGGGCCGGGCTGATCGAGGACCTCGTCGTCGACGCCAAGAGCGGCGTCTCGGGCGCGGGCCGTGACGCGAAGCCGGAGATGATGTTCGGTGAGGTCAACGAGAGCGTGAAGGCGTACGGCCTCGGCGGCCACCGGCACGTGGCCGAGATCGAGCAGGAGCTGGCCGTCGCCGCCGTCCAGGAGGGCCTCGACCCGAGCGCCAACCCGGGCGCGATGACCGTCGACTTCCTCCCCCACCTCATCCCGATGACCCGCGGGATCCTGTCGACCAGCCACGTCCGACCCACCCGCCCGATCGACCAGACCGAGCTCGACGCGCTCTACGCCGCGGCCTATGCGAACGAGCCGTTCGTCCGGGTCGTGGCGACGCCGCCTGCGACGAAACACACGACCGGCAGCAACCACGCGCTGCTCCACGTCCGGCTCGACGAACGGACTGGACGCATCGTCGCGATCGGGGTCGAGGACAACCTCGTGAAGGGCGCTGCCGGCCAGGCCGTCCAGGCGTTCAACCTCGTCCACGGGCTGCCCGAGACGGCCGGTCTGCAGCAGCTGCCGCTGGCGCCGTAGATGGCCGTCACGTTGTCGTCCGGATCGAGCCAGCGGGTCGCCCCCGACCCGGGTGTCGAGCGCCGCGCCGTCCTGCCGGCCGGCTTCCGGGCCGGCGGATCGACGGCCGGGATCAAGGCGTCCGGGCGGCCCGACCTGGCCCTTATCCTGGCGACCGGCGGGCCGGCGTCGGCGGCCGCGGTCTTCACGCCCAACGCGTTCGCCGCGGCGCCCGTCCGGCGTTCCCGCGAGAACCTGGCGGCGACATCGGACGACCCACGCGGCGGCTTCGGCTTCGCGTCGGCGGTCGTCTCGACCAGCGGCAGTGCCAACGCGGCCACCGGGGCGGCGGGCGATGCGGACCAGGCTCGCGTCGGCGAGCTCGTCGCTGCGGCGTTCGGCATCGACCCGAGCCGCGTGCTCCATCTCTCGACCGGGATCATCGGGACGCGGCTGCCGCTCGACCGGGTCGAGAGCGGCGTCGCAGCCCTGGGGCCCGCGCTGCGCGACGATGACGACGGCCTTCTGGCAGCGGCCGAGGCGCTGCGCACCACCGATTCGGTCGCGAAGATCGCGACGACCGCCCTGGTCCTGCCGGCCGCCGACGGCGAGCCGGTCAGCGTGACGATCACCGGCATCGCCAAGGGCGTCGGGATGATCCACCCGACCATGGCGACGATGCTGTCGGTCGTGCTGACCGACGCGGCGATCGCGCCCGAGGTCCTGTGGGGGATCCTGCGACCGGCTGCCGCCCGCACGTGGGACCAGCTGTCGGTCGACGGCGACACGAGCACCAACGACACGGTGTTCGTCCTGGCGTCCGGGGCCGCCGGCACGGCTCCGATCACCGCCGGCAGCAACGCGGCGGTGGCGTTCGGCGCGGCGCTCGAGGCCGTCGCCCGCGACCTCGCCCGGCAGCAGGCCGCCGACGGCGAGGGCGCCACGATCCTCATCACGACCGCCGTCCGCGGCGCAGCCGACCACGTGGACGCCCGGGCGATCGCCCGGGCCGTGGTCTCGAGCAGCCTGGTCAAGGCGGCCGCCCATGGCAAGGATCCCAATTGGGGCCGCATCGCCGGGGCGGCCGGCAACGCCGCCGCGGCGTCGGCGGCAGTGCTGGAGGCGGCGGGCCTGACGCCCGACGACGCAACGGCCCGCACCGGGCGGCCCGCGACCCTCGACCCCGACCGGCTGCGGATCCGAATCGCCGGGCATCTCGTGTTCGACGGCGGCCAGGGCGGTCCGCTCGAGTTCGACCGCGACGCCGCACGCGCGGCCATGGACGCGCCTGAGCTGCTGATCGAGCTCGACCTGGGCATCGGCGACGGGACCGGCGAGGCGTTCGGCTGCGACCTGACGCAGGAATACGTCATCGAGAATTCGGAGTACACCACCTGATGTCCGAGATCCTCGTCGTCAAGCTCGGCGGCACGACGATCGCGGAGCAATCGGGCGTGCTGGCGGATGTCGCCACCGTCGCACGGCGGCGGCCCGTCGTGCTTGTCCACGGCGGCGGCAAGCGCATCACCGAGTGGCTCGAGCGGCTCGGCGTCCCGTCGACGTTCGAGGGCGGACTGCGAGTGACCGATGCGCAGTCGCTCGAGGTGGCCGCCGCGGTCCTGCGCGGCGTCGTCAACAGCGAGCTGGTGGCCGGGCTGCGCGACCTGGGCGTGGACGCGGTCGGCCTGTCCGGTGTCGACGGCGGTCTGCTGATCGCCGAGCGGATCCCGGAGCTCGGGCTCGTTGCAAGCGTGACCGGGCTGCGCCGCGACCTGCTCGACGCGGTCCTCGTGTCCGACCAGGTGCCGGTGGTGGCGCCGCTGGCGCGCGACGCGGACGGCATCGTCTGCAACGTCAACGCCGACGATGCGGCCGCCGGCATCGCGGCCGGACTGGGTGCACGGCAGCTGGTCCTGCTGACCGACGTCGACGGCGTACGTGACGCGGACGGGGAGAAGCTCGACACGCTGACCGTCGCCGAGGCGGAGCACCTCATCGAGGCCGGCGTGATCGCGGGCGGGATGGTGCCCAAGGTCCGTGCCGCGCTCTCGGCCCTCGGCTGGGAGGGGTCGGAGGCGATCATCGCGGACTCCGGCGCCGACAACGCCCTCGAACGTGCCCTCGCCGACCCGACGTTCGGCACGCGCATCACGGCCTCGCGACAGGCCGTCGGAGCGGCATGAGCCGGGGCGCGCCGTGGGCGGACTGACGCCCGGCCAGGAGCTCAAGCGGCTGCGCCAGCGGGCGATCCGCCAGCTGGTCACGTCGCAGCGGGTGCGCAGCCAGCGCGAGCTGGTCGACGCGCTCACCGGCCAGGGCTTCGACGTGACCCAGGCGACGGTGAGCCGTGACATCACCGAGCTCGGCCTGCTCAAGGTGCCGCGCTCGGACGGCCACGTCTACGTGGCGCCGGAGGACGTCGCGGTCCCGGGCGGGAACGGCCTGCCGGGGCCGTCCGACGAGCGCCTCCGGCGCATCCTGGCCGACGTGCCCGTGACGGTCGGCCGGAGCGGGCTGATCGTCGTGCTGACCGGCACGCCCGGCACCGCCAGCGTCGTGGCCCAGGCCATCGACGAGTCCAGCCTGCGGGAGCAGGAGGGCACGCTGGCGGGCGACAATACGCTCCTCGTCTTGTTCGCCGATGAAGCCCGACTGGAGCGCTGGCTGGCCCGCTTCGAGGCCATCGCGCAGCCCGTCCCGGAGGTCCCCGTCCCGTGAAGAAAGTCGTCCTCGCCTACTCCGGCGGCCTCGATACCTCGGTCGCCGTCGCCTGGCTCAGAGAGCAGTTCGACGCCGAGGTCGTGACGCTCACCGTCGACCTCGGCGGGGGCTCGCTGCGCGAGGGGGTCGAACGCCGGGCGATGTCGGCCGGCGCCTCGCGCGCCTACGTCATCGATGCCCGCGAACGGTTCATCACCGACTACGTCTGGCCGCACCTCCAGGCCAACGCGCTGTACCAGGGCGCCTACCCGCTGGCGACCGCCCTCGCCCGGCCGCTCATCGCGCAGCTGCTCGTCGAGGTCGCCCGGCGCGAGGCCGCCGACGCGGTCGCCCACGGCTGCACCGGGAAGGGCAACGACCAGGTGCGGTTCGACGTCGCGACCCATGCGCTGGACCCGGGGCTCGAGGTCGTCGCCCCGATGCGGGTCGGTATGGGCCTGACCCGCGACCAGGAGATCGACTTCGCCGACGAGCGGGGCATCGAGATCCCGGTCACGAAGGCGTCGCCGTACTCGATCGACGTCAACCTGTGGGGTCGATCGTGCGAGACGGGCATCCTCGAGGATCCATGGGTGACGCCGCCGCCCGACGCGTACGAGTGGACGGTCGCGCCGTCGGACGCGCCGGACCCGGTCGAAGTCGTCATCGAGTTCGAGGGCGGTGTCCCGGTCGCGCTCGACGGGGATCGGCTCGCACCTGTCGACCTCGTGCAGCGGCTGCACGACCTCGGCGGCGAGCACGGCGTCGGTCGCATCGACCACATCGAGGACCGCCTGGTCGGGCATCAAGAGCCGCGAGATCTACGAGACGCCGGCGGCCACCATCCTGCACGCGGCGCATCACGCCCTCGAGGGGCTGACGCTGACCCGCGACACGCTCCGGTTCAACCGGTTCGTCGCCGACGAGCTGGCGCGGCTGATCTACGACGGCCTGTGGTTCAGCGCGCTGTCGCGCGACCTGCGCGGCTACGTCGCATCGTCGCAGCGCGTCGTGTCGGGCGTGGTCCGGATGCGCCTCGACCACGGCCAGGCCATCGTGACCGGCCGGACGTCGCCGCTGTCGTTGTACGACAAGAGCCTGGCCACGTACGACGAGGGCGATGCCTTCGACCACGCGAGCGCGGTCGGGTTCATCGAGATCTTCGGGCTGCCGCTGCGGGTCGAGGCGGCCCGCCACGGCGCGGTCGGGGCACGCTACGGCGCGGCCTGGAGCTGGACGGATCCGCTCCTCGAGTCGCTGCCGACGACGGTCACCGACCCGGAGCCCGCCGCGGTCTGAGGACGCCGGGCAGCGCATCGATCCGCACGTGACGATCGACCGCCGGACCGGCATCGAGGACCGGACGCGTGTCCGCGAGCTGGCGTTCCTCCACGAGATCGCCCAGCTCGCGACCCAGGCACGCGACTGGGACGAGCTCATGCGCTCGATCGTCGACGGCACGACCGCCGCGATGGGCGTCGAGGTCTGCTCGTTCTACCTCGCCGACCACGAGCGGACCCGGCTCACGCTGGCCGCCACCAACGGCCTCGACCGCTCGCAGGTCGGGCGGGTGAGCCTGGGCTGGGGCGAGGGCATCACGGGCCGGGTGGCGGCGGGACGGCGGCCGATCGCGGTCGACGACGTCACCCGTGACGAGCGCTTCGCGTGGGTCCGCGGGTTCGACATCGAGGGCCTCGCCGGCATGCTCTCGGTCCCGCTGATCTGGCACGACGACGTCGTGGGCGTCCTGAACGTCCAGACGCGGGCGGTCCGGCGCTTCGAGGCCGACGAGGTCGACCTGCTCCAGACGATCGGCGCGCTGTTGGCCGGGATCATCGAGAAGGGCAGGCTCACGGCCGAGGTCGAGGCGCGCCTCGCCCAGCTGACCGCGCTCGACGCCGCCCGGGCCGAGCTGCTGAGCGTCGTGACCCATGAGCTGCGGACGCCGCTGTCGATCGTCCGCGTCTATGTCGACCTGCTGGCCGAAGCGGCCGCCACGACCGCCGATTCACCGGGCTGGCGCGATGCGGCCAATGACCAGCTCTCACGCCTCGACCGGCTCGTCGACTCGATCCTCGCGTCGGTCCGCGGCGAGGGCCTGACCGGCCTGTCGCGGGCGCCGTTCGATGCCGTCGGGGCCGTCGACGAGGTGGTGGAGACGTTGCGGCTGCTGCTGCGGCCGCATCCGATCCGCTGGGAGCGGCCGGCCACGCCGATGACCGCCGTCGGCGACGAGACCCGCTTCCGCCAGGTCCTCGAGCAGCTGCTCGAGAACGAGTCGAAGTACGCGCCCACCGAGGAGGGCGTGAGCATCGGCATCTGGCGCCTCGGCGACGAGGTGCAGGTGTACGTCACCGACGACGGCCCGGGCGTCCCTGTCGAGGACTGGGAGAGCGTCTTCGAGCCGTTCGTCCGGGTCGAGGGGCGGGGGCGTTCGCGCGGCTCGGGGATCGGCCTGTTCGCCGCGCGCCGGCTGATGACCGCGATGGGCGGCCGCGTGTTCCTCGAGCCGAACGGCTATGCGGGATCGCGCTTCGTCGTCGCGCTGCCCGCGGGTTGACCTTGACATCGAACGAACGGCACTCGACGCTGCGCCCCATGCCCAGCTCGTTCGACGGCGCCGGTGACCCCTACCGCGGTTCGTCCTACCGTGGGTGGATCCTGGTGACGATCGTCTGCCTGGCGGTGATCGCCCTGCTGTGGCTGGCGTACGGCGAGGCGCTCGACATGGTCCCGCCGAGCGTGCCGAGCGGTGGCGAACCCCAGGCGAACTAGCCGGATGCCGGGGCGGCCGCGACCGGCAGGCCCTGCTCGCCCGCGTCGAGGCGGCCGTCGGCCGCGAGGCGACGGTAGATGGCCGTGGTCTCCGCGATCGCGTCCCGGTACGGCGTGACTGGCACATCGCCGAGCTCGGCGAGGCGGTCGTGGGCGATGTCGGCCGGGAATGGCAGCTCGGTCGGCGCGAGCGTGATGCGGCCGGCTGCCTCGGGAACGGCGTCCTCGATGGCCACGACCCAATCGGCGAGGTCGACCGCGTCACCACCGAGGTTGTAGACGGGCGAGCCCGAGCCGGCGCTGCGGCTGGCGAGGATCAGCGTGCGGGCCACGTCCGCGGCGTACTGGAAGAGCGTGCGCCCGCCGAACGAGATCTCGTACGAGATGCCCAGCACTGCCGCCGCGATCGCCACGGTCGGCGTGCTGGTCATGCCCTGGTCGCGCCCCGCCCCGTACACCGTCATCGGCCGGAGCCCGACGCTGGGCACGCCCGAGTCGGTCCAGTACAGCCTCGCGGTGCCCTCGTTCGCCCGCTTGTACACCCCATAGTGGTTGCCAGGGTGCGCCTCGGCGTCCTCCTCGAGCCGGCCCGTGACCGGGTCGACGTCCGACGGCGAGTACATGCCGATCGACCCGGTGTACACGACCGGCGCCATGCCCGCGCCGCGCCGTCGGACGGCCTCGAACACGTTGACGGTGCCCGTCACGTTGACCTGCGCGCCGAGCGGGGGGTCGGCCCGGCAGAACGGGACCTGCAGCGCGGCCAGGTGGATGACGTTGGTGATGGAGTGCTCGTCGAGCGCGCGCTCGAGCGCGGCGAGATCGGTGATGTCGCCGGCGACCAAGGTCACCCGGTCGAGCTCGTCGGGCTCCACGATCTGGGCGATCCGCCGCGGGTCCCGCCCGAGGTCGAAGGCGACGACCGGTACGCCCTCGCGGACGAGCGTCCGCACCGTCCAGGCCCCGATGCACCCGAGGGCGCCGGTGACCAGGAAGCGCTCGCCGCTCGCGGCCGGACCGGTCATACGGCAACCCCGACCCGCTCGAACCGGCAGGTGTTCTCGAGGGCGCCGATCCCCTCGATCTCGACCACGACCCGCGCCCCGTCACCGAGGAAGTGGGGCGGGTCCGCGAACACGCCAACCCCGGACGGCGTCCCGGTCGAGATGACGTCGCCGGGCTCGAGCGTGAAGGACTGGGAGCAGTAGCTGATGATGTCCGCGACCGAGAAGTACATCTGTGCGGTGGTCGACTCCTGCGTCACCACACCGTCGACGGTGCAACGGATGGCCAGGCGCTGCGGATCGCCGATCTCGTCCGCCGTGACGAGCACGGGTCCCATCGGGCAGAACGTCTCGAGCGACTTGCCGCGCGTCCACTGCCCGTCGCCGAACTGGAGGTCGCGTGCCGATACGTCGTTGAGACACGTGTACCCGAAGGCGTGATCGAGGGCAGCCTCGGGCGTCACGTGCCGCGCCGTCCGGCCGATGACGACCGCCAGCTCAGCCTCATAGTCGACCTGACTGGTCAGGGCGGGGTCCCAGCGGATGTCCTCACCGGGTCCGATGACGCAGCTCGGCCACTTCGAGAAGATGAGCGGCGCCGCGGGCGGCTCGACGCCCTCCTCGGCGGCGTGCTCCCGGTAGTTCCGGCCGATCGCGATGATCTTGCCGGGACGCGGGAGCGGCGCCATGAGCGGCGCCTCGGCGAGCGGTCGGCCGCTAACGGAGATGTCGGCGTCGGCCGCCGCGTCCGCCAGCGCGTGTTCCACGTCCGGTCCGGCGGCCAGCAGCTCGAGCATCGTCGAGGGACTGTCAGGGAGCATCTCGGACACCGGCTGCCACCGCTCGCCGACCGCGACGCCGAGCGTCTCGCCGTCGGTGGTTCGGCAGGTCAGCAGGCGCATGTGCAGCTCCGACTCGTTCAGCATTCTGGCCGATGGACCGAGGACTGGACGATACGCTAGGCTCGGCGCTCGCGTCAATCACGGGGGCGCAGCGTGTGGATATGGTGAGCCATGACCCTGGATCCGACGGAACGTGTCGCGCTCGGCCGAACGGGCTTGCGGGTGACCAGGCTTGCCCTCGGCGGGGCATCGATCGGCGGGTTGTTCTCGGCAGTCGAGGACGAGACCGCGATCGCCACGATCCACCATGCTTGGGATCTCGGCGTTCGCACGTTCGACACCGCCCCGCTCTACGGGTACGGCGCGTCGGAGCGTCGCATCGGGCGGGCCCTCAAGGACCGGCCGCGGGACGCATTCGTGCTGTCCACCAAGGTCGGACGCCTGGTTCACCACGAATCGGCGATCGAGGCCGGTGCCGACGTCGATACGCAGCGTCTAGGGGCCGAAGACGATGCGTACTACGCGCGCGCCGAGCCTCTCCGCATCGTGTTCGACTACAGCGCCGATGGCGTGCGCCGATCGCTCGAGGCGAGCCTTGAACGCCTTCGATCTCGACCGCGTCGACATCGCGCTGATCCATGATCCCGACGATCACTGGCGGGAGGCGATCGAGGGGGCGTGGCCGGCCCTCGCCCGACTTCGCGCCGAGGGCGTCGTGCGGGCGGTCGGCGCGGGCATGAACCGATCGGAGATGCTCACCCGCTTCGCCCGCGAGACCGACATGGACGTCCTCCTGCTTGCCAACCGATACACGTTGCTGGATCAGGGCGCGCTCGCGACGCTGTTGCCCGCGTGCCTCGAGCGGGGGATCGCGATCCTGCTCGGCGGAGTGATGAACACAGGGATCCTCGCGGATCCTCGGCCCGGCAGCCGGTTCGACTATGGGCCGGCTCACGCCGACCTCGTGGCCAGGGCCCAGCGGCTTGCCGGCGTCTGTGCGCGGTACGACGTGCCGCTTCGCGCGGCCGCGATCCAATTCCCGCTCGCGCATCCTGCGGTGGCCTCGCTGGTCGCAGGCGTCCGCAGCATCGCCCATCTCGACGACTATCCGGAGATGATGGCGCTGCCCATCCCAGCCGACCTGTGGGCCGAGCTCAGAGCTGAAGGCCTGATCGCGCCCGAGGCGCCCGTTCCCGCATGACACCGTTCCGGATCATCGACGCCCACCATCACTTCTGGGACCCGGCGACGGCCGACTATCCGTGGCTGTCCGATGATCTCGCGGTCATCCGCCGCGCATTCGCTCCAGGTGACCTCCAGCCGGAACTCGAGGCCGCGCAGGTCGAGGCGACGATCCTCGTCCAGACGCGGTCGAGCCTCGATGAGACGCGCGACTTCCTGCGGCTGGCACACGCCACACCGTTCATCCGTGGCGTGATCGGATGGGTGGATCTCACCGCGCCCTCCATAGGCGAGGCGATCGCCGCACTCCGCTCCGAGCCGGGTGGCGACCGTCTCGTCGGCATCCGTCACCAGGTCCACGACGAGCCCGATCCCGAGTGGCTCCTGAGAGACGACGTCCTGGACGGGATTCGCGCTGTCGGCGCCGCCGGTCTTGTCTATGACCTCCTGATCCGGCCGCGCGAGCTCCCGGCAGCCATCCAGGTGGCGCGGCGACTGCCGGATGTCCGATTCGTCATCGACCACCTGGCCAAGCCGCCGATCGCGAGCGGTGATGGGCATGCGTGGCGGGACGGGATCGCCGCGTTCTCCGGTCTCGACCATGTCGCATGCAAGGTCTCAGGACTCGTGACCGAGGCGTCGTGGTCGTCGTGGACGACATCAGACCTGCAGCCGTACATCGACCACGCGAGGACGGTCTTCGGACCCACCCGGCTGATCTTCGGCTCGGATTGGCCGGTCTGCCTGCTCGCCGCCACGTACGCCCAGGTGGTCGAGGTCGCGAGCACGACGCTCGGCAGCCTGACGCCATCCGAGCGGAGGGCGGTGTTCGGCACGAACGCTGTTCGGATCTACCGGCTCTGAGCGTCGGTGCGGCGGCGTGCGGCGCCGCTGGCCGGGGCCGAGCGCAGTGGATCCGACAGCCGGTCGGCGAGCCGGTGCAGGTCGGCGATGAGGGCCGGCACACGATCGTACGTGGCGCGCGCCTTGAGCAGGGTGATGCTCGCGGCATACGGACCGTCGCCTGGTCCGCGACCCGGGATCGCGATGCCGAAGCAGACGACCCCCTCGACAGTCTCCTCATCGTCCATCGAGTAGCCGCGCTGCCGAACGACCGCGAGATCAGCGAGGAGCGCCTCGAGGGTCCGGAGCGAGCGGCGCGTCAGGCTCGGGAGCTCGACGCCGCGCAGCCGGTCCTCGACCTCGACCGGATCGAGCGCCGCCAGGGCGGCCTTGCCCGTCGCGGTGACACTCACCGGGAGTCGTCGACCGATCTGTGACGTGAGACGGACCGGCTGTCGCCCGTCATGACGAGCGAGATAGGTCATCTCGCCGCCATCGAGGACCGCGAGCTGGATGGTCTCGTCCGACCCTGCCTCGAGCCCGATGCACGCGTCATAGAACTCTCGGACGAGGTCGATCGTCGCGAGATACGCGCCGCCGAGCTCTGCCAACCGGCGGCCGAGGGCGAACCCCGTGCCGACGCGTCGGACGAGGCCGGCTTCGGCAAGCGCACCGCAGACGTTGGCGATCGACGACTTCGGCAATCCCAGCCGGCGAGCCAGCTCGCTCGGCCCGGCTGCCACCCCGCCGTTCTCCGCAAGCAGATCGAGGATCGCTGCGGCCCGCGTGACCGCCGGAGCGAGCGACTCGCTCTCGGCGACCACATCGTCCACCGCTCGAACCATGTCGGTCATCGTCGTTCACCCCTCGATCAACTCATCTGACGTCGGCGCTCTACCGGTCAACCTGCTGAACCGCGTGCGGTATCTTGACTTTGGTCGTTCGGTCGGCATACTGGCCAGCATACCGCCGTCCGTTCAGTATGCTGGACGATGCGCGGAGGATGTCAAGAGGAGGGCCTCACGCCGTGTCGCGGTATCGACTGGTCGCGGCAGCGATCATCCCGATCCTGGTCCTGACGGCCTGCCAGCCCGCTGCCAGTCCGTCGCCATCGTCCCCGGCCGCGTCTCCGTCGGCCGAGGCGTCACCGTCCGCGTCGGCCGAGGCGTCGCCTGCCGGCTCGCCGGGCACCAAGTTCGCGGGTATCAGCGTCAACATCCTCACCTTCAACGGTCCGCAGGTCGCGGAACCGCTTCAGCGGCGCGCTCCAGACTGGGAGCAGCTGACCGGCGGTCACGTCAACGTCGTCGCAGTCGGGTTCCAGACGATCTACGACAAGGCGCTCCTCGACGCGTCGACCGGGACGAACTCGTTCGACGGCTACGTCTTCGACCCGCAATGGCTGGGCGACTTCGTCGGACCCGGCTACCTGCTCGACCTCACGGATCGCGTGTCCGCCGACAGCCAGCTCGACTGGCAGGACATCGGCCCGTTCTTCCGGGACTTCAACGCCACGTACAACGGCAAGGTCTACACGATCCCGCTCGATGGCGACTTCCACATGGTCTACTACCGGTCCGACCTGCTCGAGCGGGATGGCGTGAAGCCGCCGGCCACGTGGGATGAGTACATGACCGTCGCCCAGAAGTATCACGGCCAGGACCTCAACGAGGACGGCGAGCCGGACTATGGCTCGTGCATCGCCAAGAAGAAGGGCGCTCAGAGCTACTGGTGGATCATCTCGATCGCGGCCGGGCTGCTGCAGGGAAAGGGCACCACTGAAGGCGCCTTCTTCGACACGGCCAGCCTCAACCCGCTGTTCGGCCCGAACGCGGCCATGACCAAGGCCCTCGACATGTACTCGAAGACCGCGACGGTCGGTCCGCCCGACGAGCTGAACATGGACGTCGGCGGCACGCGCGGCTTGTTCACCAGCGGGCGATGCGCGCTGTCGATGGATTGGGGAGATATCGGGACCCTGACTCCGGGCACCTATGCCCAGGACAAGACCGGCGCCACGATCACCCCGGGTTGGAAGGAAGTCCTCGACCGCCCGAGCGGCAATCTCGTGGCATGTGACGGGACGACCTGCCCCAATGCTGTCGAGGGCGTCAACTACGCACCGTTCGCCTCGTTCGGTGGCTGGTCCGGCGCGATCAATGCGGCGTCACCGAAGGAGAACCAGGACGCCGCGTACGACTTCCTGTCGTACATGAGCGCTCCAGCCCAGTCCGGCGAGGATGTCACACTGGGCAAGACGGGCTACAACCCGTACCGGACTTCGCATTTCTCGAACATCCAGCCGTGGATCGACGCCGGCCTCAGTCAGGCGGCCGCCGAGAACTACCTCGGGGCCATCCAGGCCAGCCTCGAGAACTCGAACATGGTCCTTGACATGCGGATCCCGTTGACCAAGCGCTACCAGCAGGATGTGCTCGACACGGCGGTGTCGCAGTACCTCGCCGGTGAGCTCGATGCGGCCGCCACCGGACAGGCCATCGCCGACGGTTGGAACGCGATCAGCGACGAGGCCGGGAAGGACGCCCAGCTCGCCGCGTATGTCGCCAGCCTTGGCGTCCAGCGGTAACTCTGTCGCAGACGACCCGGAGAGCCTGACCGTCGACGGTCAGGCTCTCGAGACCCGCGAACCGCGCCGAGCGATGACATCGCTCGGCGCGTGGCGTTCGGACACGGCCGCCCGCTGGCTGTTCATCTGGCCGACGGTGCTGTTCATCCTGTTCCTGTCCCTGTTCCCGCTTGTCGCGTCGCTCGCCCTGTCGCTCTCCAGGCTGGCCTTCCACCAGGGCGGCGTCGACCTCAAGTTCATCGGCTTCACGAACTACCAGCAGCTCCTGTTCGGTCTCGAGCGGAGCCACTTCCTTGGCGTGCTCAAGACGCCGTCGCCATTCGGCTGGGCGATCCTCATCGCGACGATCGGGCTGACCGCCTACGCCTGGACGCGCTCGGTCCGCAGCGGCCAGGTCGGGCCATTCGGACTCGTGCTTCGGTTGTTGGGCGGCGTGGTGCTCGTCGGCTTCGTGTGGCTTCTGGTGCAGGCCATGACCAGCGAGGGTGGCCGACCCGGCTCGTTGATCGTCACGCTGATCTTCGTGTTCGTCGGGATCGCCCTGCAGTACGTGTTGGGACTCGGGCTGGCGCTGCTCGCCGTCCAGCAGGTCCCATGGCGGCGGTTCTTCCGGATCGTGTTCCTGATCCCACTGACGATCACCCCGGTCGGCGTCGGCTACATGTTCCTCATGCTGACCGATACCTCGAAGGGGCCGCTCGAGCCCATCTGGGTAGCGCTCGGGCTGCGCGATTTCACCTGGGTGACGGACCCATGGTTGGCACGGGCAGCCGTCATCATCGGCGACACGTGGCAGTGGACGCCGTTCGTGTTCATCGTGCTGTTGGCCGCCCTCGAGAGCCTCGATCAAGAAGTTCGTGAGGCGGCGCTCGCTGACGGCGCGAGCCGCTGGCAGGCCTTTCGCCATATCACCTTCCCCGCCCTCCTGCCCGTGACGACCACGATCATCCTCATCCGGCTCATCGAAGGCTTCAAGATCATCGACATGCCGAACATCCTGCTCGGCGGCGGGCCGGGGACGGCGACCCAGTCGATGACGCTCCAGGCGTACATCGACTGGAACACGCTCAATCTTGGTCGTTCGGCGGCGATCGCCTACCTGTTGTTGATCCTGGTGACGGTGGTGGCCACCGTCTACGTCAGCATGGTCCGTCAGCGGGTGACGGAGACCGTATGAGCAACCCGTTCCGACGTAGATCAGCCGCCGACCTGTCCGTCAGGCAGAAGGTCGTCGCGTTCCTGCTGCTCCTCGCCTGGTCCCTGGTCGTGCTGTTCCCCATCTATTGGCTGATCGTGACTTCGTTCAAGACCCCGATCGACGTCGACCGTGGGCCGTTCTACATCCCGTTCGTCGATTTCCAGCCGACGCTCGACGCCTGGCGCTACATCCTCGTCGAGCTCGGCAACGACACGCTGCGCCCGTACGTCAATACCGTGATCGTGGGACTGGTCAGCTCGGCCATCGCGCTGGTGATGGGCTCCTTCACGGCCTACGCGTTGGTCCGCTTCACGTACCGTCCCAAGCTCGGGCTGATCGGCGTCGGCATCGGGTGCATCGCATTCGCATTCATCGCTGCCGCCATCGGGGCGCCCGTGCCGCTCGCGATCGCTGCGGCGGTCGCGATCTTCGCGTTGCTCGCCCAGACCATCGGACGCCGCTTCCGCCGGACGCTCGGAAACAGCGACATCGCGTTCTGGCTCATCTCGCAACGGATCCTGCCGCCGATCGCCATCGCGATCCCGCTGTATGTGCTCTTCCAGCAGGTCGGACTCCTCGACAGCCTGGCGGCGCTGATCATCACGTACGTCGCGGCCAACCTGCCCATCGTCGTCTGGCTCATGCGCGAGTATTTCGCGTCGCTCCCGCGCGAGCTCGAGGAGTCGGCGTCCGTCGACGGCGCATCGGTCTACCAGATCGTGCGCTCGATCGTCCTGCCGATCTCCGTGCCTGGCCTGGTGGCGACGTTCCTGATCGTGCTGATCTTCGCCTGGAACGAGTTCCTCATCGCGCTCGTCCTGACCAGCGCGAACGCGCAGACGATGCCACTTCAGGTCGCGGCACAGAACGCCACCCGCGGGCCGCAGTGGTGGGCGATGTCGGTGCTGATCATCATCATGATCGCCCCCGTGGTCGTGATGGCGATCGCGCTCGAGCGCTTCATCACCCGGGGCATCCTCGTCGGCGCATTGAAGGGCTGAGGCGTGGCCAGGATCACCGAGCTCGACGTCCTCGACGTGCGCTTCCCGACGTCACGCAGCCTCGACGGATCGGATGCGATGAACCCCGACCCGGACTACTCCGCGGCGTACGTCATCGTCCGCGACGACGCGGCGGACGGGCTCGAGGGGCACGGCCTGACGTTCACGATCGGGCGCGGCACCGAGGTCGTGGTGCGCGCCGTCGAGGCGCTCCGACCGCTCGTCGTCGGCCGTTCGAGCGAGGACCTGTTCGCCGACATGGGCGCCTTCTGGCGCGCGCTCGTCGGCGACAGCCAGCTGCGCTGGATCGGGCCGGAGAAGGGCGTCATCCACCTCGCCACGGCGGCCGTCGTGAACGCGGTCTGGGACCTCGCCGCCAAGCGGGCCGGCAAGCCGCTCTGGCAGCTCATCTCGGACATGACGCCGGCGGAGCAGGTCGCGCTCATCGACTTCCGCTACATCAGCGACTTCCTGACGCCCGAGGCCGCCCTCGCTCGGCTCGAGCGGCTGGCTCCGACCCGCGCCGACCGCCTGTCCGAGCTCAGGCGGGACGGCTATCCCGCCTACACCACGTCGGTCGGCTGGCTGGGCTATCCCGACGACAAGGTCCGCCGCCTGTGCCGCGAGGCCCTCGCCGACGGCTGGACCCGGTTCAAGATGAAGGTCGGCGCGGACGTGACCGACGACATCCGGCGCGGCGCCATCATCCGCGACGAGATCGGCCCCGACCGGATGCTCGCGGTCGACGCCAACCAGCGCTGGGACGTCGGCCAGGCGATCGACTGGATGCGCGAGCTCGAGCCGCTCGACGCGTACTGGATCGAGGAGCCCACCAGCCCCGACGACATCCTCGGCCACGCGGCGATCGCGCGGGCGGTGGCGCCGGTCCGCGTCGCCACCGGCGAGCACGTCCACAACCGGGTGATGTTCAAGCAGCTGCTGCAGGCCGACGCGATCGGCGTCTGCCAGATCGATGCGTGCCGGCTGGGCGGCGTCAACGAAGTCCTGGCCGTGCTGCTCATGGCGGCCGAGGCCGGCGTGCCGGTCTGCCCGCACGCCGGCGGCGTGGGGCTGTGCGAGCTGGTGCAGCACCTGTCGATCATCGACTACGCCTGCATCTCGGGGTCGCTCGAGGGGCGGATGATCGAGTACGTCGACCACCTGCACGAGCACTTCCTCGACCCGGTCGTCATCAAGGCCGGGACGTACCAGGTGCCGACGCGCCCGGGCTACAGCGCGCAGATCCGGCCCGAGTCGCTCGAGCGGTACCGCTACCCCGACGGCGCGGAGTGGCTGTCGACGTGAGGCGCTACGGGCAGCGGATCCGCGTCCGACCGGATCGGATCGACGAGTACGAGCGCCTCCACGCGGAGCCGTGGCCGGGCGTGCTCGAGCAGATCCACCGCTCGAACATCCGCGACTACACGATCTTCCGCGACGGGACCGACCTGTTCGCGTACTTCGAGTACGTCGGCGACGACTTCGAGGCCGACATGGCGGCGATGGCCGCGGACGAGACGACCCAGCGCTGGTGGGCGCTGACCGACGCGATGCAGGAGCCGCTGCCCGACCGCGCGCCGGGCGCCTGGTGGAAGACGCTCGACGAGGTCTTCCACACCGACTGACGGGCGCCGCCCTCAGACCGGGCCGGCGACCACCCGCGACTCCTCCGCGCGAAGCCGCGCGTAGCCCGGCTTCACGACCTCGTTGATGAGCCGCAGCCGCTCGTCGAACGGCGCGAACGCCGACTTGAGCGCGTTGATCGTCAGCCACTCCATCTCGCCGAGCCCGATGCCGAACGCCTCGTCGAGCGCCGCGAACTCGCTCGACATCGAGACGCCGCTCATCAGCCGGTTGTCGGTGTTGACCGTCACCCGGAAGCGCAGACGCCGGAGGAGGTCGATCGGGTGCTCGGCGATCGACGGCGCCGCGGCGGTGTGGACGTTCGAGGTCGGACACATCTCGAGCGGCACCCGCCGGTCGCGGACGAAGGCCGCCAGCCGCCCGAGCTCGACCGAGCCGTCGTCGCGGACCGTGATGTCGTCGACGATCCGCACGCCGTGGCCCAGCCGCTCGGCGCCGCAGTACTGGAGCGCCTCCCAGATCGAGGGCAGCCCGAACGACTCGCCGGCGTGGATCGTGATGTGGAAGTTCTCGCGCCGGACGTACTCGAACGCGTCGAGGTGGCGGGTCGGCCGATAGCCCGCCTCGGGTCCGGCGATGTCGAAGCCGACCACGCCGGCATCGCGCCAGCGGACCGCGCACTCGGCGACCTCGACCGAGCGGGCCGCCTGGCGCATCGCGGTCACCAGCATCTTGATGACGATCGGGTCGCCGGCGGCCTCGGCGTTGCGGGTGCCGAGCAGGAAGCCCTCGAGGTTCGCGTCGACGACCTCGTCGAGGGTGAGGCCGCGTTCAGTGGACAGCTCCGGTGCGAACCGGACCTCCGCGTAGACGACGCCGTCGGCGGCGAGGTCCTCGGCGCACTCGGCGGCGACCCGGATGATCGCGTCGCGCTCCTGCATGACCCCGACCGTGTGGGCGAACGTCTCGAGGTACAGCTCGAGCGACTTGCGGTCGGCGCCGCGCCGGATGTGCGCGGCGAGCGCCTCCGGATCGGTCGTCGGCAGCCCGTCGTAGCCGTGCTCCGCGGCGAGGTCGACGATCGTGGCCGGTCGGAGGCCCCCGTCGAGATGGTCGTGGAGCAGCGCCTTGGGTGCCTGGCGGATCGTCTCCGGGCGCAGCATGGTGGCGGGATGGTACAGGGCGGCGGCCGGCGTGGTCGCAGTTGCCCATTGACGCGCGTCCGGCCGACTCGCACCATCGGCCATACCCGGTCCGGTGGGGATCGGCGTGGATCAGGGGGATCACGACGTGACCCATCGGATGGTCGGTTCCACGAGGTCGCGCCGGGCATGGGCCCTGCCGCTCGCCACCGCGCTGCTCGCATTCGCGGCGCTCGGCGCTCCCGCCGCGGTCGGAGCAGCCGGCTCGGCGGAGTACCGCGACTGCTCGACGCTCCAGCCCGCGCCCGGGGCGAGGCTGCATCGCTGCTCGCTGCCGGGGCTCGTGATCATCGGGCAGGACCTGCACGGCATCGACTTCAGCAAGTCCGACCTCACCGGCGCCAACGCCGGATGCGATCCCGACCTCCCGCGCACGAACCTCGCCGGTGCACGCATCGCGCGGGCGATCCTCGTCGACGCGCTGCTGTGCGACGCGATCCTGACCGACGCGGACCTGCACGGCAGCGACTTCACCGATGCCTCGTTCGAGGACGCGACGCTCGAACGGTGCGAACCTGTCGTGGGCGACGCTCGATGGCGCCGGCGCGCAGTTCGCACCGTTCCGGGCGGCCAACCTGTCGAACGCCAGCTGGCAGAACGCCAGGATCAACGGCGCGACATTCGATGACGCCGACATGCATCGCATCGACCTGCGTGGCGCGGACGCCCGCTCGGCGAGCTTCGTCGACAGCGACCTCCGCTACGCGCAGCTCGACGGCGTCGACTTCACGGGCGCCGACCTGACCGGCGCGAACTGGCGGCGGGCCACCGGGCTGGCGAGCGCGACCTTCGGCGACACGACCTGCCCGGACGGCACGAACAGCGACGCCAACGGCGGCACCTGCCTGGGACACTGACGAAGGGCGAAACGCGTCGGGGGCGGCCGCTAGCCCTGGTCGAGCCGTCGCCGGGCCGCCGACAGCGCCTCGGCGACGCGCGTCGGCGCCGTCCCCCCGATGACGTCGCACGACGCCAGCGCGCCGTCGACCGACGCGGCGCCGCGCAGGCTGTCGCCGATGGTCTCGTCCGCGGCCAGGTCCTGGGCACCCGGGTCGCCGCTCGCGCCGAGGGCCAGGCCGATCATCGAGTCGGGCACCTCGTCGAGCCGGACGCCGGCCTCCTCGGCCTGGGCGACGATCGAGCCGACCACGTGGTGGGCCACCCGGAACGGGATGCCCCGGCGGACCAGCGCATCGGCGACGGCCGTGGCGGTGGTGTAGCCCTCGTCGGCGGCGGCGCGCATCCGCTCGCGGTCGACCGTCAGCGTGTCGAGCAGCCCGGCCAGCACGCCGAGCGACGCCTCGTAGACTGCGACCGCGTCGATCAGCGGGGCCACCCCCTCCTGGAGGTCGCGCTGGTAGGCGAGCGGCAGGCCCTTGAGCAGCGTCAGCAGCCCCGCCTGCGCACCGATGACCCGGGCGGCCCGCCCACGCACCAGCTCGGCCGGGTCGGGGTTCTTCTTGTTGGGCATGATCGATGAGCCGGTCGAGAAGGCGTCGCTCACACGGATGAACCCGAAGCGCGGGTTCGACCACCAGGTGACCTCCTCGGCCAGCCGGCTGAGATGGACCATCCCGAGCGCGATCGCCCCCACTGTCTCGACCGCGAAGTCGCGATCGCTCACCGCGTCCAGCGAGTTGGCCGTCACACCCTCGAAGCCGAGCTCCTCCGCGGTGGCCGCGCGGTCGAGCGGATACCCGGCGCCGGCCAGCGCGCCGGCCCCGAGCGGTGACACGTTGGCCCGGCGCCGGGCGTCGGCGAGCCGGTCGCGGTCGCGCTCGGCCATCTCGACGTAGGCCAGCAGGTGGTGGGCGAACAGCACCGGCTGGGCCGGCTGGATGTGGGTCGTCCCGGGCAGGATGGCCGTGCCCTCGCGCTCGGCGAGGGCGACCAGCGAGCGCTCGAAGTCCAGCAGCGCGGCGTCGAGCCGCTCGATCGCGTGACGCAGCCACAGCCGGAGATCGGTCGCGACCTGGTCGTTGCGCGATCGGCCGGTCTGGAGCTTCCCGGCGACCGGGCCGACGCGCTCGGCGAGAGCGGCCTCCAGATTGAGATGGACATCCTCGAGGTCCGGGTCCCAGGCCATCGACCCGTCGGCGACCGAGGCGGCCAGGCCCTGCAGGCCCCCGACCAGGTCGCTGACCTCGTCGTCGGTCAACAGCCCCGCCCGTCCGAGGCCGCGGACATGGGCGATCGACCCCGCGATGTCGTCGGCCGCCAGCTCGCGGTCGATGTCGACGGAGCGCGTGAAGTCGGCGACCCGACGGTCGTTCTCTTCGGTGAACCGCCCGCCCCAGAGCCGCATGCACCCCGTCCTTTCGGTTCGTGTCCCGTCATGCTACCGGCATGACCGACCCGTCTCCGTGGTGGCGCGACGCCATCGTCTACCAGCTCTACATCCGCAGCTTCGCCGACGGGGACGGCGACGGCATCGGCGACATCGCCGGGATGCGCTCGAGGCTGCCCTACCTGCGCGACCTCGGCGTCGATGCCGTATGGGTCAATCCGTGGTTCGTCTCACCGATGGTCGACGGCGGCTACGACGTCGCCGACTACCGGGACATCGACCCGTCCTTCGGCACGCTCGCCGACGCCGAGGCGTTCATCGCCGACGCCCACGCGCACGCCATCAAGGTGCTGCTCGACATCGTCCCCAACCACACGTCCGACCGGCATCCGTGGTTCCAGGCGGCGCTGGCCGCCGGGCCGGGCAGCCGCGAGCGGGACCGCTACATCTTCCGCGACGGTCGGGGCCGTGACGGCGGCCGGCCGCCGACCGATTGGCCGAGCGTCTTCGGTGGCCCCGCCTGGACGCGGGTGACCGACCCCGACGGGCGGCCGGGCCAGTGGTACCTGCACCTGTTCGCGCCGGAGCAGCCCGACATCGACTGGACGGCGCCCGAGGTCGCCCGCGAGTTCGAGTCGATCCTGCGCTTCTGGTACGAGCGGGGCGCCGACGGGTTCCGGATCGACGTCGCGCACGGGCTGGTCAAGGACCCGGGCTTCCCCGACCTCCGTGCTCGCTCGGCGAAGTCGGTCGCCGGCCCCAACCCGTACTGGGACCAGGACGGCGTCCACGACATCTACCGAAGCTGGCGGGCCATCGCGGACGAGTACGGCGATCGGCCGTTCGTCGCCGAGGTGTTCGTGTCGAGCGCCGATCGGTTGGCCCGCTACGTCCGGCCCGACGAGCTCCACACGGCTTTCGACTTCCGGTTCCTCCAGGCCGGTTGGTCGGCACCGGGGCTGCGCCGGGCGATCGACGACAGCGTCGGGGTCCTCGACTCGGTCGGCGCGCCGGCGACGTGGGTACTCTCCAACCACGACCAGGTGCGGCACGTGACCAGGCTCGGGCGGCTGGCGTCGGGCGTGGTCGACCTCGTGCTCGGCCGGCGCCGAGCCCGTGCCGCGCTGCTCCTGATGCTCGCGCTCCCCGGCTGCGCCTACCTGTACCAGGGCGAGGAGCTCGGCCTCGAGGAGGTCGAGGACCTGCCGGAGGCACTGCTGCAGGATCCGACCTGGCTGCGGTCCGGGCACACCGTTCGCGGACGCGATGGCTGCCGCGTGCCGCTGCCGTGGTCCGACACCGCGTCCCCGTTCGGGTTCGGGCCGCCCGGCGCGGTGCCGTGGCTGCCCCAGCCCGCCGGCTGGCGCGAGCGATCGGCGGCTGCCCAGACCGGCGACCCGGACTCGTTCCTCGAGCTGTACCGGGCCGCCCTGCGGCTCCGGCGCGAGCACCTCGGATCCCGCGGGGCGGGCATGACGTGGCTGCCGTCGCCGGAGACCGTGTTGCGGTTCGAGCGCGGGGGCGGCGTCGAGACGATCGTCAACCTCGGTCCCGACCCGATCGAGCTGACGGGCGGTCGCCCGGTCCTGCTCGCGAGCGATCGGCTGCCCGACGACGAGCGGCTGCCCGCCGACACGGCCGTCTGGCTCGGCTAGGCCGGGGCGGGCGTCGGACTCGGCCGCTCGCGCGGGAAGACGAACCAGCCGACCGCGGCCGCGAGCACCGCGAGCGACGCGCCCAGCCCGAACACCGCGGTGTGCCCCACGGCGTCGTACAGCACGCCGCCGACGATGTTGGCGACGATCGCCCCGACCCCGAACGCGATGGTCTGGTAGAGCGACTGCCCGGTCGCCTGCAGCTCCGCGGGCAGCAGCCGGGCGATCGTCAGCACGACCCCGACGATGACCCACGCGAAGGCGGTGCCGGTGAACGCCCGCGTGGCGATGATCAGCAGCGGCGACTCGAGCACGATCCACGACGCGATCGCCGCGGCATAGATCAACGCGCTGCCGACGAACATCCCGCGCAATCCGACCCGGCGCGCCACCGTCGCCGCCACGAGCATGGCCGGGATCTCCGACAGCCCGGACACCCCGGCCGATAGCGCGATGTCGGACGGCGGACTGCCGAGCTCGCCCAGCCGGAGCGGCAGGAAGGTGAACCCGCTGATGATCCCGACGTGGAGGAACATGACCGCGATCAGCACGGCGACCAGTCGCGGCGCGACACGGATCGCGACCCCGGCCGAACCTAGCAGCCCGCCGTGGGCTGGTCCACTGGTGGCGGCCGCCGCACGGGCGAGGTCGACCCTGCCGACGTCGGGGACGCCCATCGAGGCGATCGCCATCATGATCGCGAAGACGACCACCAGCGGGAACGCGGCCGCGTAGCCGGTCACGTCGTAGAGGAAACCGGCCGCGATCGTGGAGGTGCCGAAGGCGAGGCTCGTCAGCAGCCGCACCCGGCCGTACTCACGGCCCGGGACGGCGTTGACGGTGAGGGCGTCGGCCAGCGGCTGCCACGACGACTCGAACACCGAGAACGCCATGAACAACAGGGCGATGACGACGGGCGACCAGCTGCCGAGCAGCAGCCCGACCGCGACGGCTCCGCCGATGGCACAGACCTGGAGCGTGCGGGGCCGCCCCAGGCGGACGTCGGCGAGGTGACCCCACGCGGGCACGGCGAGGGTGAACCCGAGGGCACCGAGCGACGTGATGAGGCCGATCTCGGCGGGTCCGAACCCGAAGCTCTGGAGGATCACCGGGATGAACGGGTAGAAGACCCCGAGCGCCGCGCCGAGGGCGAGCACGACGAGGCGCAGCGCGAGCATCCGGCCGATGGTATCGCGTTGGCATACACCGGTAGGCCAAGACGGCGGGGCGGATCATCCGCGACACTCTCGTCGTGACGTCCGCCACGCCGCCCCCCGAGTCGGCAGCCCCGGCGCTGAGCGCCACCGGGCTCGGCCGACGGTTCGGCGAACGCTGGGCGGTCCGCGGCATCGACCTCGCAGTGCGGCGTGGCGAGGTGCTGGGGCTCCTCGGGCCCAACGGTGCCGGCAAGACGACCACTGTTCGCCTGTTGACCGCCCTGATCGAGCCGTCCGAGGGCACGGCCGCCGTCGACGGCTTCGACGTCCGCGACCAGCCCGACGAGGTCCGCTCGCGCGTCGGCATCCTGACCGAGACACCGGGCCTGTACGAGCGGCTGTCGGCCACCGCCAACCTCGAGTTCTTCGGCCGACTGTACGGCGTGGATGCCGTCACGCGCACCGAGCGGATCGAGCACTACCTGCGGCTGTTCGGGCTGTGGGACCGCCGCGACGACGTGGCCGGCACGTTCAGCAAGGGCATGAAGCAGAAGCTGGCCATCGCCCGCGCGCTGCTCCACGACCCGTCGGTCGTGTTCCTCGACGAGCCGACGGCGGCGCTCGATCCGGAGGCCGCGTTCATCGTGCGCGAGGCGATCGAAACGCTCCGCGACGCGGGCCGCACGATCGTGCTCGCGACCCACAACCTCGACGAGGCCGACCGCCTGTGCGACCGCATCGCGTTCGTGCGCGGCGGCCTGGTGCGGATCGACACCCCGGCCGCGCTGCGGGGTGCGACGGGGACGGACGGACTCACGATCCGCCTCGCGGCTCCGGCATCGGCCGACCAGGTCGCCGCGGTCGAGGCCGTCGGGGGCGTGACCGCCACGGCCTCCCTCGACGGCGTCATGCGGGTCAGCGGGAACGATCCGGAGGCGCTGGCGCCGGCCGTCGTCCGGGCCCTCGTCGCGACCGGCGCGGACATCGTCGAGCTGCGCCCCGAGCGGCCGACCCTCGAACGTGTGTACTTCGACGTCATGGGCGTTCGGCCGGGCGCCGACGGCATCGAGGACGTCGTCTGATGCGCGCGGCGATCGTGTGGACGGTGCTCCAGCGGGAGTGGTTCGAGATGGTCCGCAACCGCCTGCTGATGTCGACCATCCTGCTGCCGCCGATCGCGCTCACCGTGGCGCCGATCATCCTCGCCGGCGCCGTCGGCGAGCGGGCTCTGCCCCCGGAGCTGGCAGCCCAGGTCCTCGAGCAGCGACCGGAGTGGGCCGCATTCACCGCCGGCGAGCTGGCCGGTGCATTCGCGGTCCAGCAGTTCCTGGTGTTCTTCCTGCTGATGCCGGCCTACATCCCGCTCTCGATCGCGACCTTCTCGATCATCGGCGAGAAGCAGGCGCGCTCGCTCGAGCCCGTACTGGCGGCGCCGATCCGGACCTCGGAGCTCCTGGCCGGCAAGTCGGTCGCCGCGCTCGTGCCGGGCGTGCTTGCCGGCTGGGCGACCTACGTCGTGTTCGTCGTGCTGGCGTCGCTCGTGTACGGGCCGGCGCTGTTCGGCGTCGTGACCGATCCGTCGTGGCTGGCGGGCGTGTTCCTGCTCGGTCCGGCCGTCGGGCTCTCGTCGGTCGTGGCCGGCGTCATCGTGAGCGCCCGGGTCAACGACCCGCGCGTCGCCCAGCAGATCGGCGGGGTCGTGATCGTGCCGATCGTCGCGCTGGTGCTGATCCAGGCGACCGGCACGCTGCTGGTCGGACCGGTGGGCTACGCACTGCTGGCGCTCATCGTGCTGGTCATCTCGCTCGTCGGGCTGCGCGTCGGTGTCCGACTGTTCGATCGCGAGTCGATCCTCACCCGCTGGCGCTGACGCAACGGATCGGGGCGAGCGAGGGTTCGGTAGGACATGGGATCGCCGTTTCGACCTCGGTTGACCTACGGGAGTAGGCCAAGCGTCGGTATCATGCTTCGATGACGCACCCAGCGACCCGAGCCGAGTGGCTCATCTTCCTGGCCCTCGGGTTCATGTGGGGCTCGTCCTACCTCTTCATCAAGCTGGCGGTGGACTCGTTCGGCGTGTTTACGCTGGTGGCGCTGCGGCTGCTCATCGGCGCCGTGTTCCTGTGGGCCGTGCTCCGCCTGACCCGGACGCCCATCCCGCGCGACCGCCGGGCGTACGGCCATCTGCTGGTGATGAGCGTGATCAACATCACGATCCCCTTCGCGTTGATCACCTGGGCGGAGCAGTCGGTCGACAGCGCCCTCGCGGCCATCCTCAACTCGACCGTGCCGCTGATGGTCATCGTCATCGCGCCGTTGTTCTTGCCAGACGAGCCGATCCGGGTGAACGGATTGCTCGGCCTGGCGATCGGGTTCGCGGGAGTGGTTCTGATCGTGTCACCGGGGCTCGCCGGTGCTGCCGGCACGGTGCCCGGCCAGGTGGCGCTGCTCGGCTCGTCGCTCTCGTATGCGATCGGCAACGTCTACGCGCGGCGCAACGTACGTGGCCTGGCGCCGCTCATCCCGGCCGTGTTCCAGGTGTCGTTCGCGCTGCTCATCGTCGGCGCCCTGGCGCTCGTCCTCGAACGGCCGTGGGAGACCGCGCACCCGGATGCCGAGGCGTGGTTCTCGGTCGTGTGGCTCGGCATCCTCGGGTCGGGCATGGCCTATCTCGCGTACTTCCGGCTCCTTGCCGCGTGGGGCGCGACCCGGACGTCGCTGGTCGCCTACCTGCTGCCGGTCGTCGGGATCGTGCTCGGCTACCTCGTGCTCCGCGAGCCCATCGACGCCACGCTGATCACCGGGACCGCGCTGGTCATCGCCGGCGTGGCGCTGGTCAACGGTCGGTGGGGCCGGCGCCGGCTGTTCGCGCCGGCCACCCCGGCCGAGCCGGTCTAGCGCCTCTCTACCCGCCGATCGCGAGCAGCAGCGCGCCGCCGAGGATCAGGACCGACGCCCCGATGCGGCGGGCGGCATCGCCGCGGTCGACCGCCTCACCGAGCTGGAACGAGCCCCAGGCCGCGGCGAAGACGGCCGCCGATTCGCGCAGAGGTGCGACCCCGGACAACGGCGCGACACTCAGCGCCCACAGGATCAGCAGGTAGGCCGCGAGCGTCAGCCAGCCGCCGATCGCCGCGCGCCGGAATCTGCTCGCGACCACCCGCGAACACGCCGCCGCCGGCCACGAATCGGATCCACAGGACGAGGAGCACGGCCCCGGTCACCCACAGGATCGCCGCGTAGGTCAGCGGGTCGATGAGCCGGGTCCCGACGCGATCGATGGCGGTGTATGTCGCGATCGTGACGCCGGTCGCGAGCGCGAACGCGATCGCCGGGTCGAAGCCGCGATGACCGCGCAGCGCCTGCCACGGCCGCTGGAGCAGCAGGAACCCGGCGAGCAACGCCGCCACCCCGATCGAGCCGGCCACGCCGAGGCGCTCCCCGAGCACGACGACACCGACCACGACCGCCAGCAGCGGCGCGGTGCCCCGGGCGATCGGATAGACGACCGACAGGTCGCCCCGACGGTACGCCGCCGACAGCAGGATGAAGTAGACCGCCTCGATGATCCCGGACACGAGAGCGAGGGCGATCCCCTCGATCGGCAGGACCGGCCCGCCGGCCAGCCACCAGGCCGCGATCCCTGCCGGCACGATCCCGATGGATGCCACGAGCAGCCCGACGGTCGCCGCGCGCAGCGGGTCGCCGGCCGTCTTGAGGCGGACGTTCCAGGCGACGTGCAGCAGTGCGCTGAGCGCGACCACCGCGATGACGATCGGGTCCACGCGGCGACGTTACCCGGCCGGGCCCTCTCGACGCTCGTCCCGGGCGACGCCCCTACGACTGGAGGTCGCGCCGCCGGAAGCCCCACGCGCCGATGGCCACACCGCCGACGGCCAGGACCAGCGACGCGATCGACGCCGGCGACGTCCCAGCTGCCGAGCATCGGCTGCCCGTAGTGCGCCGTCAGCGCCAGCTCGTGGACGACATCCGGCAGGTCGAGCGCCGGGCCGAGGATGTCGAGGAACCAGGTGACGATCGACGATGACCGCCACGGCCGGCCCTGCGAACCGTGCCCGAGCACGCCGCCGATCGCGACGCCGACGCCGGCCATCGCCATCGCGATACAGGCCGAGCACGAGCGTGCCGACGATCGGCGTCACGACGTCGCCGCCCGCCGTCGCGGCCCCGATCGCGATCCCGATGACCGACATGACCACGATGACGACGATCGCTGCCGAGCGATGCCGATCCCGCCGCCCGTCGACCCAGCGCCGCCGCGAGAGCGGCGTCGCGAGCAGGAACTCGAGCCGGCCGGACGTCTCGTCGGACGGCCCAGCCGCCGACGAGCGTCGCCGCCGCGAGCCCGGCCAGCACCAGCCCGAACTCGACGAACAGCAGCTGCAGGAAGCCGCCGACCGTCGCGAAGTCGATGTCCGGGAAGACCGAACGCAGCAGCTCGCATGAACTCCGGGGCATCGCCGAGCTGCTCGATGAACGACCGACCCGAGCCCGGCGATCATCAGGCCGAAGATGCCCGATGCCGAGGCCCCATGCCAGGGCGATCGGGAGCAGCTCGCCGAAGGTCCGGTCGGCCGGACCGCGCAGGCCGACGAGGGCGCGCGGCAGGCTCGGCGTCGGGATGGCGCTGGTCTGCGCCGATGTCGCGGCGGGCGAACGCCTCGACGCCGATGACGAGCAGGACGACGGCCACGACCGCCACGAGGCCGACCGACGCCCAGTCGAACTGGCCGGCCAGCGGGAGGTGGTTGGCCGTCCAGCCGAACCAGGTCAGGTTGGCGAACGGCGCGAGCTCGGGGATGGCGTTGCTGGTAGCCGTTGAGGATGAAGCCGGCGAACATGACGGCCCCGGCGATGCCGACCGCGGCGCCGCGGCCGACGAACTGGGCCAGGGCGAAGGCGAGCGCGCCGGCGACGAGCGCGAGCAGCCCCGAGCCAGAGCGCGTAGCCGGCCGCCGAGCTCGACCGGGATCTCGTCGCCGGGCAGCGACCCGGCGCCGCCGGCGATGACCAGGCGCGACGAACACGAGCAGCGTCGCGATGACGAGCGCCGATGACGTGCCCGAACAGCTTCTCGATCGCGATCCGCCGGCGCGAGATCGGCGCCGCGGCGACGAACTCGAGGCTGCCACGGCGCGCCTCGCCGGCGAGCGTCCCGGACAGCGCGAGGATCGACCACAGGCTGGCGATCGAGCGGGAAGAACGTGCCGTACTTGTAGGACAGGTAGCCGCCGAGCGTGTCGACGTTGACGACCGGGCCGGCCAGGCCCTGGAGGATCGGCGGGACGGCCGCGACGACGGCCTCGAGCTCCTGGCGCGACGCGGGCGTGGCGAACTCGGTGACGATGGCCTGGCTGACCGCCGATCAGCGAGGAGCGCCGAGGACGCCGCCGACCAGCGATGGTCGCCCGGCGCGAGTCGCGCAGCGTCTTGCCGAAGACGCTGCCGAAGCCCGTAGATGCGCCGCCCGACGCGACGCCGGCTGTGGTGCGGGACCGACCGCGGCGCTCATCGCGCGACCGCCTCGGCCGGTCACGGCCGTACTCGGCGAGGAACGTCTCCTCGAGCGACGGCTCGCGGCTGACGAAGTCGACCAGCTCGTACTTCGCCGCCTCGCGGACGACCGGCGCGATCGAGCCGGCCACGCGCAGCCGCAGCAGGTGGTCCTCGGTCGACACGTCGCTGACGCCCGTCGAGCGCCGCGAACGCCGCCACCGGCACCTCGCCGGCGAAGCGCAGCTCGACCTGGTGGTGGGCGAGGTCGCGCAGCGCCTCGACCCGGTCGACCTGGACCAGCCGGCCCTCGCGGATGATCGCGACGCGGTCGCAGGTCTTCTCGACCTCGCTGAGGATGTGGCTCGACAGGAAGATCGTCCGGCCCTCGGCCTTGGCCTCGCGGATGACCTCGTAGAAGGTCTGCTGGACGAGCGGGTCGAGGCCGGAGGTCGGCTCGTCGAGGATCAGCAGGTCGGGCCGATGCTGGAGCGCGACGACCAGCCCGATCTTCTGCTTGTTGCCCTTCGAGTACTCCTTGAACTTGCGGCTCGGGTCGACGTCGAGGCGGCTCGATCAGGTCGCGCTGGTAGGCCGGGTCGACCCCGCCGCGCAGGTTCGCGAAGTACTCGATCGTCTGGCCGCCGGTCAGCTTGTCGTACAGCGCGAACTCGCCGGGCAGGTAGCCGACGCGACGGTGGATCGCGACCGGGTCGACGGTCGTCTCGATGCCGAAGACGAACGCCCGCCCGGACGTCGGCCGGATGTGGTCGAGCAGCGTCCGGATCGTCGTCGTCTTGCCGGCGCCGTTGGGTCCGAGGAAGCCGAACGCCTCGCCCGGCTCGATCGCGAGGTCGACGTCGATGATGCCGCGGTGCGACTCCGTAGGTCTTGGTGAGCCGCTCCGTCTGGATGACGGGATCCATGTCAGTCCTTCCTGCCGGTACTGCCGGCACGTTCGCTGAGGAACCGGTCGACGACGACCGGGACCTCCTGTTCGACGAAGGCGAAGACGTCGCGCAGCTCCTCGAGCCGGCGCCGTGACTCGGGCGGCCGATCGGCCATCGCGGCCAGGCCGCGCTCGGCCATCTCGCGGAACCGCCGGTAGATCCGGCCGGCGCTCTCGAGGAACGAATCGAACGTCTCGGGTGGCGCGCTGAAGTACTCGCGCCGATCGCCGCGGCGGGTCGTGCGCCTGATCATCCCGGCGCTGGCCAGGATGCGGGCGGTGCCGCTGATGGCGCCCCGGCTGGCCTGCAGGGCCTCGGCGATGTCGGCCGCGGTCTGTTCGCGGCGGCTCGCAGATGAGCAGCCAGCCCCACATCCGGCCGGCCATCGGCGTCATGCCGTAGCCGGCGAGGGTCTGGCCCATCTCCTCGACGAACGCGCTTTCGCCTTCCGTCATGGGTCGGATGCTATGCCGTTCCCAAGTTTCAGTCAATACTGAACGTTGTGATTTGAGCGATCGTTGAGGGGCGCTACGCGGCCGGCGGCGATTGCTCCGCGCGTTCGGCCCGCTCCTTGAGCGCCCGCAGGTGTGCCTCGACCCGGGCCTCGAGCGAGCGACGTCCGAGCCGGACCAGGATGTCGGTCCAGCGGTCGATCGGCTCGAAGGTCGCCGCGTGGATGACCCGCGTCCCGCCGGCGATCGGCTCGAGACGCCACGACCACTCGCTCTCGAAGCCGGACCCGGTCACCCGGAGCCGGAACGTCGATTCGGGCCGCGCCTCGAGGCTCTCGACGCGCGCCGTCTCGCGCAGCAGGCCCAGCCGCGTCCGCGCGGTGCGGGTCGTGGCGGCTGCCGGCCAGGACGGGGCCGCGGGACCCAGGCGCAGCTCGGGGAAGAGCGATGTCGACGCGGACGGGTCGTGGAGCGACGCCCACACCATCCGCGGCGTGGCCTGCACGAACACCCGCCGCTCGACCAGCCGATCGCCGCGCAGGTGGTCACCGGCGCGCCGGTAGCCGACCTCGGGGTCAGGACGGACGGCCATCGACGTCAGACGCCGATCGGGTGCCAGACCGTCTTCATCTCGAGGAAGACGGCGATCCACTCGGGACGCTCGGTGGCCCGGTCGTCGAGCCAGTCGAAGCGCGCCTCGTTGACGGTCGACGGCCGGCGGGACAGGCGCTTGATGTCGTCGGCGGCGAGCTGCTCGGTCTCGAGCCGCATGGCGTCGGGCACGCCCCACGTGTCGAGCGCGTCGACCTCGTCGTGGCCGGCCAGGACCGGGACCAGCTCGGGCTTGCGGCCCGTGAGGATGTTGACGACGCCGCCCGGCACGTCCGACGTCGCGAGCACCTCGCCGAGCGTGATGGCCGGCAGCGGCCGGGTCTCGGAGGTGAGCAGCACCACCGTGTTGCCCGACACGAGCGGCGGCGCGAGTCGGCTGACGAGGCCCAGCAGCGACGGACGTCTCGGGCGCCACGATGCCGACCACACCGGTCGGCTCCGGGATCGTGAAGTTGAAGTACGGCGCGGCGACCGGGTTGGCCGAGCCCAGGATCTGGGTGATCTTGTCGGCCCAGCCGGCGTACCAGACCCAGCGGTCGATCGCCCGATCGACGACCTCGCCGGCGCGGGCATCGCGCAGCCCCTCGGCGGCGGCGACCTCGGCGACGAACTGGTCGCGCCGGCCTTCCATCAGCTCGGCCACGCGGTACAGGACCTGGCCGCGGTTCATCGCGGTCTTGCCGGCCCAGCCCGGGAACGCGGTACGCGCCGCACGGACCGCGTCGCGGAGGTCCTTGCGCGACGAGCGGACCGCGTTGGCAAGCGGCGTCCCGTCGGCCGCCGAGACGAGGTAGGACCGTCCGCTCTCGCTGCGCGGGAACGCCCCGCCGATGTACAGCTTGTAGGTCTTGCGCACGCCGATGCGCGGCCCCGACCCGTTGTGCGACGCCCCGTTCCGCGAGGTCGCCATCAGCGGTCCTCCAGCCGAACGTACGCGTGCAGCCCGTGCATGCCGCCCTCGCGCCCGAACCCCGACTCCTTGTAGCCGCCGAACGGCGAGGTCGGGTCGAACTTGTTGAACGTGTTGGCCCACACGACACCTGCCTGCATCCGGGACACGATGTCGAGGATCCGCGAGCCCTTGTCGGTCCAGACGCCGGCGGACAGGCCGTAGGCGGTGTTGTTGGCCTTCTCGACCGCCTCGTCGGGCGTCCGGAACGTCAGCACCGAGAGGACCGGGCCGAAGATCTCCTCGCGCGCGATGCGGTGGCTCTGGGCGACGTTGGTGAACAGCGTCGGGCGGAAGAAGTAGCCGCGGTCTGGCAGGTCGCAGGCCGGCTGGTACAGCTCGGCGCCCTCCGCGACGCCGGATGCCACGAGCTCGGTGATCTTCTCGAGCTGGGCCTTCGAGTTGATGGCGCCGACGTCGGTGTTCTTGTCGAGCGGGTCGCCGACCCGGATGGTCGACAGCCGGTCCTTGAGCTTGTCGACGAGCGTGTCGACGATCGACTCCTGGACGAGCAGGCGCGAGCCGGCGCAGCACACCTCGCCCTGGTTGAAGTAGATGCCGTTGACGATGCCCTCGACCGCCTGGTCGAGCGGCGCGTCGTCGAACACGATGTTCGCGGCCTTGCCGCCGAGCTCGAGCGTCAGCGCCTTGTCCGAGCCGGCGACGCCGCGACCGATCTTCCGGCCGATCTCGGTCGAGCCGGTGAAGGCGACCTTGTCGACGTCGGGGTGGGTCGCCATGTGCATGCCGATCTCGCCCGGCCCGGTGACGATGTTGACGGTGCCCGGCGGCAGGTCGGCCTGGAGACACACGTCGGCGAACAGCAGCGCGCGACAGCGGCGTGGTCGACGCCGGCTTGAGCACGACCGTGTTCCCGGCCGCCAGCGCCGGCGCGATCTTCCAGGCCAGCATCAGCAGCGGGAAGTTCCACGGGATGATCTGGGCCGCGACACCGAGCGGCTTCGCGACCCGCCCCGGGAACGCGTAGTCGAGCTTGTCGGCCCAGCCGGCGTAGTACCAGAAGTGGTTCGCCGCCAGCGGCACGTCGACGTCGCGGCTCTCCTTGATCGGCTTGCCCGAGTCCATCGACTCGAGGACCGCGAACTCGCGCGACCGCTCCTGGAGGATCCGCGAGATGCGGAACAGGTACTTCGCCCGCTCGCGGCCCGACAGCTGGCCCCACGACCGTCGCTGCGCCCGTCGGGCGGCACGGATGGCCTTGTCGACGTCGACGTCGGTCGCCCGGGCGACGACCGCCAGCGGCTGCTCGGTCGACGGGTCGATCGACGCGAACGTAGCGCCGCCGGTCGCCGGCACGGACCGCCCGCCGATGAACAGCCCGTAGCGCTCCTTGAGCGTGACGATGTCGCGCGCCTCGGGCGCGGGGGCGTACTCCCACGGGATCGCCTGGCCGTCGCCGAAGCCCCAGCTGTTGGGGCGCGCGTCGGCCGCCGGGATGACGCTCGTGCTGCTGCGCTGGGCCATGCTCGGCATTATGTCACCGGCGGTGGTCCCACCCTCCGACCGCCGGGTTGACAGGATGTCCATACAACCGTATGGTTGTATCATGCAGACGGCTCCACCCGACTTCGATCGCATGTTCGGCGCCCTCGCGGACGCCACGCGGCGCGACATCGTGCGCCGGGCGATCGACGGATCGGAGGGTGTCGCCGAGCTGGCCGGTCACTACCCGATGAGCTTCGCGGCGGTGCAGAAGCACGTCGCGATCCTCGAGCGGGCGGGGCTGGTCTCCAAGCAGCGCGTCGGACGTCGGAAGGTGGTCAAGGTCAGCCTGGCCGGACTCCTCGCGGCGCGACGCCTGCTCGACCAGTACGAGGAGCTGTGGCGTGGTCGCATCGACCGCATGGCCGCGCTCGTGACGGAGGAACCCGAGGAGGATCACCGATGACCGTGACCGCAGTCCGCAAGGACCCCGATGCCCTGACGATGCGCCTCGACGCCGAGTTCGACGCCACCCCCGAACGCATCTGGCTGCTGTGGGCCGATCCACGCCAGCTCGAGCGCTGGTGGGGCCCGCCGACCTACCCGGCCACGTTCACGAAGCACGACCTCGTCGCCCGGCAGCCGGGTCGAGTACCACATGACCGGTCCCGAGGGCGACCAGCCGCGCGGCTACTGGGATATCCTCGAGGTCGACCCGCCGCGCTCCCTCGTCTTCCGCGACGGGTTCGCCAACGACGACGGCAGCCCGAACGACGACCTGCCGCGCGACGAGGCGCGGATCACGATCGAGCAGATCGACGGGGGCCGGACCCGGATGTCGATCGAGAGCATCTTCGCGAGCACCGAGGCGATGGAGCAGGTCCTGGCCATGGGCATGGAGCAGGGGCTGCGCGAGGCCGTCGGCCAGATCGACGCGATCCTCGCCGAAGACACCGCCGTCCGCAGTTGACAACGCGAGCAGCGACCGCGTCCGCACGACCCGACAGGAGGACCATGTGACGACCACGACGACCGAGCCTGTGACCACCACGCTCGGTGTGCCCGGCGCGACCCTCACCTACGACGTCCGGCGCAACGGCCAGGCCAGCGATCTACCGCTGTTCATGATCGGCCAGCCGATGGGGGCGGGCGGGTTTCCGAGCCTTGCCTCCCACTTCACCGACCGCGTCGTGATCACCTACGACCCGCGTGGGTGCGAGCGCAGCGCCAAGACCGATCCTGCGAGCACGGTGACGCCGGAGATCCAGGCCGACGACGTGCACCGGGTCATCCGGGAGGTCGGTGGCCCGGTCGACCTGTTCGGGAGCAGCGGCGGCGCGATCACCGCGCTCGTCGTCGCGGCGATGTATCCGGAGGACGTCCGGACGATCGTCGCCCACGAGCCGCCGCTCGCGTCGCTCGTGCCCGACAGCGAGTACGCCAAGGCCGCGTGCCAGGCTATCCACGAGACGTACCAGGAGAAGGGCTGGGGCGCCGGGATGGCCCATTTCATCGCCGTCGTGAGCCACCGCGGCCCGTTCACGCCCGAGGTCGTCGCGCAGCCGGCACCCGACCCGGCGATGTTCGGCATGCCGGCCGAGGACGACGGCAACCGCACCGATCCGATGCTCGGGCAGGGGTTGCTCCACTTCCCGCCATACGAGCCCGACTTCGATGCCCTGCGTCGCACCACGACGAGGGTCGTGCTGGCGGCCGGCGAGGAGTCCCAGGGCGAGATGGCGCAGCGGGGCGCGTTCGCGGTCGCCGAGCGGTTGGGCACCGAGGTCGTCGTGTTCCCCAGCGACCACGGTGGGTTCATGGGCGGCGAGTACGGCCAGACCGGCAAGCCCGCGGAGTTCGCGGCGAAGCTGCGCGAGGTCCTCGCCGAGGGGTGACGCGCGGGCGGAGGACCGCCCCGCTCAGCAGTCGTACGCGGCGACCGGGTACACGCGCTCGCAATAGCGCACGTGGACGTGGTCGTCGTGGCCCGTGTACCGGCGGGTCAGTCCCTCGCGGATGAGGACCGGGTCGTTGAAGTAGATGACCTTGATGTGGCCTGGCGCGGCAGCGCGCAGGGCGCGGACCAGGTCACGCGTCGCGGCCCGGTCGTACGCCGCCATCCGGTACGTCCCGCCCCAGCGGCACTGGGCCCGGTCGGTGCGCATCAGCCGGATGTCGACGTCGAAGCCGAGCTCGTGGCTCTCGTGGCCGCGGATGTCGCCGCCGTGCTCGTGGCCGATGTCGCCGATCGCGATCGGGCCGTGCCCGCGACCGACGACCGTGACGGCCGCCGCCCGCACCTGGCCGATGGCGGCGCCGGTGCCCCAGTCCGCCGGCCCGTTGCCGACCTGGTAGTCGCACACGAAGCGGTTGAACGACGGGCGCTGGAAGTGGCTGATGAGGTAGCGCCACGTCGTCGGGTCGACCGTGCCGGTGACCGGCAGCCGGGCATGCCGCTGGAACGTGCGGACGGCGGCGTAGGTCCTGCCACCGAAGACCCCGTCGACCACGAGGCCTGCCCGTCGCTTGTCGTTGAGCTGGCGCTGGACGACCTTGACGGCCTCGCCGGTCGACCCGCTGGCGAGCCGGACCAGCATCCGTGACCACGTCGCCCCGTCGGCCATGCCGGTGACCGGCAGGCCTCGGGCCGTCTGGAACGCCCGCACCGCGGCCACGGTCGGCGCGTCGAAGATGCCCGAGATGCGCAGGGCCGCCCCGTGCTGGCGTAACAGGCCCTGGAGCGCCATCACGTTCGAGCCGCGGTTGCCGGTGCTCTGGTGCGGGTAGATCGGCATGCCGGCGCTGGCGCTGCCCGCGCCGGCCCACAGCAGGACCGCGACGGACAGCGTGATGAACGGAAGGCGGATCCGATGGGGCATGGTCCAAGGCTACCCGCCGAGGGCGGGCGGGCGCCACCCACCCGATCGGCCTACTTCGCTAGGCTGCGCCGTGATGGACCGCTTGTCGGGCGTCGAGGAGCTGCTCGACGGCCCACTCGACGATCGAGGGGCCCTCGTCGGGAACCTGCGCGATCTCGCCCGGATCAACCGACGCTTCGGTGGTGTCCGGCTGACGACCTCCGCCGTCGAGTCGCTGGCGCCCGGCCGGGCACCGGTCACGATCCTCGACATCGGCACCGGCGGCGCCGACATCCCGCTCGCGCTCATCGACCACGGTCGCGCGACGGGGCGGCTGCTCACGGTCACCGGCATCGACAGCCGGCCCGAGGTGCTCGAGGCCGCGGCCATCGCGCAGCCCCGGGTCACGGCGACCGGGGAGCTGGCGCTCCATGTCGGCGACGGCCGGTCGCTCCCCTACCCCGACGGCGCGTTCGATGTCGTCCACGCCTCGCTGGTCGTGCACCACCTCGAACCCGACGCGGCGCGGACGCTGCTGGGCGAGATGGCGCGCGTCGCCCGGCTCGGCGTGGTCGTCAACGACGTCGTCCGCAACCGGCCCGGGCTGATCGGCGCGTGGCTCGTGAGCCACGTGCTGACGCGGAACCGGTTCACGCGCAACGACGCCCCGACGTCGGTCCGCCGGGCGTACACGGTGGCCGAGCTGACGGCGTTGCTCGCGGCGGCCGGGCTGCGGGTCGATCGGCGGTTCGATGGGCTCGGCAACCACCGCGTGGCGCTGACCGCGCGCCGGACCGAGCGCCCGTGACCGATCCGGTCGACGTCGCGATCGTCGGGGCGGGTCCGGCCGGGACGACGCTCGGTGCCGCGCTCGCCCGGCGCGGCACGGAGGTGCTCATCCTCGAGCGGGCGCCCGCGTGGCACTGGCGCGCCGGCGGCGTCTTCGCCTCACCCGCCGCCGTCGCCGCGCTGGCACGGGCGGGCCTCGGCGGGGATGTCATCGAGGCGGTCACGGCGCCGGTCGCCGCGATGCGACTCGAGACCCGCGGCGGCACGACGGTCCGGCTGACGTACGGCACCGACCGGGGTGGCCCGCCGGCGGTCGGCTTCGACCGATCGGCGCTCGACCCGGCCCTCGAGGAGGTGGCACGGGCTGCCGGTGCCACGATCCGGCGCGGCGCCGCGGTCACCGACGTGGACCTCGACCCGACCGGGCCGGCCACGCTGCGGCTGGGCGCCGAGCGGATCCGGGCCCGGGTCGTGGTCGGCGCCGATGGCGCCCATTCGCTCGTGGCCCGCGCGGCCGACGTCGCCCGGCCCGCGCGCCTCCCGCCCCGGGTCGGGCTGACGTGGCACGTCGCCGACCCCCGGCCCGCGCCGGCCGGGGACGGCCACCGAGACGCCCGGCTGGTCGTGATCCGCGACGGGTATGTCGGGCTCGCCCCGGTCCCGGGCGGTCGCGTCAACGTCGGGATCGTGCTCGGCCCGTCCTGGCGCGACGCGCTGGCACGCGACGGCGCGGCGGCGACCGCCGGCCGGGCGCTCCGGATGATCCCGCCGACCGACGACGATCCGGTCGACTGGGCGACGGCGACCGCGTGCGATCGCATCGCCGGCGCGTCGCCGCTCGGCACGCGCGTGACGCGCCGGGCCGGGCCGGGCTGGTTCCTGGTCGGCGACGCCGCCGGCTTCCTGGACCCGTTCACGGGCGAGGGCATCCATCGAGCGCTGGTCTCGACCGAGCTGGCGGCGGCCGCGATCCACGCCACGCTCCGCGGCGGGCGTTCGACGCAGCGCGGCCGTGCCGCCGACGCCTACGACCGGTCGATGCGCCGCCGGTTCGCGACGAAGGACGCTGTCTCGTGGCTCGTCCAGTCGTTCCTCGCCCGCCCGCGGCTCTTCGAATACGCCGCGCGACGACTTGCCGCGCGACCCGACGTCCGTGCGACGATGGGCCTCGTGATGGGCGACCTCGTCCCGGCGTCCCGCGGGCTCGACCCGCGGTTCCTGGGCGCCCTGCTCGCACCGTGACCGAGGACCGCGTCCGGGTCGCCGCCTACGCGATCGTGCGCGACGACCGGCGCCGCCTGCTGCTCTGCCACATCCGGCCGACGATGGGCGTCGGTGACGTCTGGACGCTGCCGGGTGGCGGCCTCGATTTCGGCGAGGCGCCGGCGGACGCGGCCCTCCGGGAGCTCGAGGAGGAGACCGGCTACATCGGCGAGATCGACCATCTCGTCGAGGTCGACGACCGCCTGTACACGGGGCACGACGGCGGGGACCGGATGCACGCCATCCGGATCGTCTACGCCGTCCGGCTCGTCGGGGGGAGCCGGCGCGACGAGCCGGAGGGGTCGACCGACGCGTGCCGCTGGATGACGCCCGAGGAAGCGGGTCGGCTGCGCCTCGGCGGGGTCGCCCGACGCGCGATCGAGCGCGCCGTCACCGTCGATGCATAGCGACATCGCGATCGACATCGATGCCCCGGCGGGCCTGGTCTTCGCCCTCGCCCACGACGTCGAGACGGTGGGCGACGCTGCTCCCCCACTACGCCCGATCGAGGGCGATCGAGCGCGACGCCCGGGGCCGACCGTTCGTGGACTTCGTGGCGCGTCGACCGCTCGTCCCGTTCCTCGGGCTCGGGCTGCCGGTGGCCTGGCGATCGCGCACGTGGAACGAGCCCGACACCCTGCGGCTCCGCTTCGTGCACGTGGCCGGGGCGACCCGCGGCATGGACGTCACGTGGCGGATCGAGGCGTCACGCCGACGGCCGCGCCTGCCGCGTCACGATCGGCCACGACTTCTCCCCGCGGCTGCCCGGCTTCGCCCCGTTCGTCGACCGGTTCTTCACCCGGCCCATCGCGGGTCGCACGCTGGCCACGTTCAAGGCGCTCGCCGAGGCCCTCGCGTCCGGGCCGCCACCGCCGACGAAGACAACGACATGAGCGATCGACGGCGGATCTGGATCACGGGCCTGGGGATCGTCACGGCGATCGGGACCGGCGTCGACGACTTCCGGGCAGGGCTGCGCCGCGCGACGCTCGCCGGTGAAGCGCATCGACCGCTTCGACCCGTCGCCGTTCCGCAGCCAGGTCGCCGCCCAGGTCGACGACTTCGACCCGCTCGCGTGGCTGCCGCCCAAGACCGCGCGCCAGCTCGATCGCTTCAGCCAGTTCGGGATGGTCGACCGGGCGACTGGCGCTCGACGACGCGGGGCTCGTGCCCGGCGCGCCCGGGCAGCCCGACCCCGGCCGGGTCGGCATCTACCTCGGATCGGCGCTCGGGGGCATCGCGTTCGCCGAGGAGCAGCACGAGCGCTACCTCGAGAAGGGCATCCGCCAGGTCGCCCCGACCCTCGCGCTGGCGGTCTTCGGCGGTGCGGCACCGGCCAACCTCGGCATCGCACTCGACGTCCGCGGGCCGATCCTGTCGACCGCCAACTCGTGCGCGTCGGGCGGGGTCGCCCTCGGCGAGGCGCTGGGCGACCTGCGCGAGGGCCGGGTCGACGCCGCCATCGCGGGCGGGTGCGAGGTCCCGCTCTCGCCGCTGGCCTTCGGGGCCTTCGACATCATCCGGGCGCTGTCGGCCGGCCGCAACGACGACGCGGGCCAGGCCTGCCGGCCGTTCGACGCGGGGCGTGACGGCTTCGTCATGGGCGAGGGCGCGGCGCTGCTGGTGCTGGAGGACGCGGTGGCGGCCGAGCGCCGCGGCGCGACCCCCTACGCCGAGCTGCTCGGGTACGGGGCGACGTCCGACGCCCACCACATGGTCCAGCCCCGGGCCGACGGCCGCGAGGCGGCCCGCGCCGCGACGATCGCGCTCGACGACGCCGGCGTCGAGCCGGCCGAGATCGACTACGTCAACGCCCACGCGTCGTCGACGCCGATCGGCGACGTGGCCGAGGCACGCGCGCTGAGGATCGCCCTTGGCGAGCGGGCCGCGACGGTGCCGGTCAGCGGCACGAAGGCGCTGTACGGCCACCCCCTCGGCGCATCCGGGGCGATCGAGGCGGCGATCTGCGCGATGGCCATCCGGGACGGCTGGGCGCCGGCGTCGGTCAACCTCGAGACGCCCGAGCCGGAGCTCGACGAGCTGCTGCCCGGCCTGCTCCGCGAGGGACGGCAGGGTGCCTACCGGCGGGTGCTGAGCACCTCGTTCGGGTTCGGTGGGCTGAACGCCGCGGTGGTGCTCGGCTCGGTCGACTGAGGCACTGCCGGCGCGGCGATCGAGCGGCCGGCCAGCCGCCGGTACCAGGCCAGCGCGCCGATGCCCGCCACGAGCGAGAGCACGCCGCCGATGGCGACCGCCTCGAGGATCCCGAGCGACGACGCGATGGCGCCCATCAGCAGCCCACCGATCGGCATCGACGCCGAGAACACCGTCGTGTAGACGCTCATCACCCGGCCGCGCAGCCCGTCCGGCACCGCCAGCTGGATCGTGGCGTTGGCGGTGGCGGCCATCGCGATGCCGCCCGCCCCGACCGGGACCATGAGCAGCAGCGACACCGGGAACGACGTCGACATCGCGAGCGCGATCGACGCGACGCCGAGGACGATCGCGCCGAGCGCGATGCGGATCGGTCGCGGCCGGCCGTTGATGACGAGGAACACCGCGGCGCCGAGCGCGCCGAGGCCGGACGCGGTCATGAGGAAGCCGTAGCCCGACGCGTCGCTGCCGAGGGCATCCTGGGCGAGCGGCGGGATGACGACCTGGAAGTTCATGCCGAACGTCGCCACCAGCCCGACGGTGGTCACGGCGAGCAGCACGATCGGCGTGTGGCGGACGAACGACAGGCCCTCGCCGAGGTTGTCGAAGACCGCCCCGACCGACCGCGGGCGTGGGACGAGCCGTGCCCGATGGAGGTCGTCGTCGTGCATCAGCCACAGCCCGACGATCACGGCGAGGAAGCTGACCGCGTTGATGGCGAACGCAGGGGCCATGCCGAACGCACCGATCGTGAGGCCGGCAAGGGCCGGCCCGACCACGCGGGCGCCGTTGAACATCGCGGAGTTGATCGCGACGGCGTTGCCGACGTCGCGCGGTCCGACCATCTCGATGGCGAACGACTGGCGGACCGGCATGTCGACCGCATTCGCGCAGCCGAGCAGCAGCGCAAGCACGATGATCATCCAGACCTCGACGATGCCGGTCGCCGTCAGCATGGTCAGGATGATCGCGAGGACCATCATCACCGCCTGGACCGCCATGAGCGTCTGGCGCTTGGGCAGGACGTCGGCGAGGATCCCCGCGAACAGGCCGAAGACCATCACGGGCAGGAACTGGGCGGCCGCGACCGCACCCAGCCAGAACGGGTCGCCGGTGAGGGTCAGGACGAGCCAGCCCTGCGCGACCTGCTGCATCCATGTGCCGACCAGCGACACCGCCTGGCCGGCGAAGAACAGCCGGTAGTTGCGGTGCCCGAAGGCGGACGCCGCCTTCGACCGGGCGATGCGGCGCGGGACGGAGCGCGGAGGCGCCGGTCATCGGCGGCTCGACCGCTCGGGGTGCGGATCCGCGCCGCCGTCGATCTCGGCCAGGTGCCGATCGAGGTGCTTCCGGCGGTCACGGGCGGCCTCGATCATCGCTGCAAGGCGGCCGGCCTTGGCCTCGAGCGTGTCGATCTGGCGGTCGACCCGGGAGCGTGCGTCCTCGAGGATCGCGCGGCGCTCCGTCAGGTCATGGGAGGCCCGGAAGCGCTCGCGATTGCGCTCGCGGACGGCATCGTCCTCGAGCAGCTGGCCGATCTGGGCGAGCGAGAAGCCCGCCTCGTCGCGGAGCTCCTTGATGGCGCGCAGCCGCTCGAGATCCGACGCGTCGTACAGGCGATAGGCGCCCTCGGACCGGGCCGCGGGCTCGAGGAGGCCGACCTCCTCGTAGTACCGGATCGAGCGGGGCGTCAGGCCGGTCTCGCCGGCCACCTCCTGGATCCTGAGGAGTGCGACGTCAGGGGCGGGATGGACGGGCATCCCCCCGATGATACCACAACCTTGACGTTGACGTGAAGGTCATGGTCTGCCGAATCCGGAACGATTCGGGACCGCGACCCGCCAATACACTCCAGACACGACCAGACCGGCCGTGCGAAGACGAGGGCGACGTGGAGCGAGACCTCGTGGTGCGAGCAGGGAAGGGCGATCATGACGCCTTCGCGCTGCTGGCAGGCGCCACGATCGGTCGGCTGGACGCCGCGGCTCGACTCATCCTGCGGGACCCGTACCGCGCCGAGGACGCCGTCCAGGAGACGCTCGTCCGCTGTTGGCGGGACCTGCCCACCCTGCGCGATCCCGACCGCTTCGATGCCTGGCTTCACCGGATCTTCCTCAACGCCTGCCGCGATCAACTCCGGGTCGCCAAGCGCAGGAGCATCGAGGTCGAGCTTCCCGAGATCCATCCCCTCTCGGTGCCCGACTCCCAATCGGCTACCGCCGACCGGGATCTCATCGAGCGTGGCGTCCGTCACCTCGATGCCGACCAGCGCACCGTGATCGTCCTGCACTACTACCTTGGCCTGCCGCTGCCCGATGCCGCCTCAGCGATGGGGATCCCGCTCGGGACCGCGAAGTCACGTCTCCATCGGGCGACCCAGGCGCTGCGAGCCGCTCTCGACTCGGATGCCCGGACCGCCCGGCCGATGGCGGAGGGTCGGTCCTGATGACGCAACGCGACGACCTCGACCGACTCCTCTCGACGTGGCTCGACGACCCGTACACGCCGCCCGCTCCGCAGTACCTCGGACGAGTTCTGGAGCGGACCCGGCAGACACGACAGCGACCGGCCTGGGCCAGCCTCGAAAGGTGGCTTCCCATGGCTGACAAGGTCCTCCAACCGACGACTGCGCCGCCGCTGCGGATGGCGCGGCTCGTGATCATCGCATTGATCGTGCTGGCCCTCGCAGCCGGCGTCGCGATCGTGGGTTCGCGGCTACTCCCCGCACCGACTCCCGTCATCCCCCAAGGCGGCTCCGCCGTCTTCGCCTTCGCCTCGCTCGACGGCACTAACGGCGAGATCTATCTCGCCCGAGCGGACGGCACCGATGTGCGCCAGCTCACCAGTGGCCCCGGGATCGAAACCTCCCCGACGTGGTCGCCTGACGGCACTCGCATCGCCTATCGCGTCTACGGAGGCGGAACCGATTCCATCGTCGTCATGGACGCGGGAGGCGGCAACTCGACGACGCTGGCCACGACCGCAGTGACCGCCTCGTTTTGCCCGCGGGGCGACCTGACATGGTCGCCCGACGGGACGAGCCTCATCTTCCCGACCAGCCCGGTGTGCGACGGTCGCTTCGAGCTCTTCATCGTGCCGACCGACGGGTCGTTACCCGCGACGAGCCTGCTGACCCCGGATCTGCAGGGTCTCTACGCAGACTGGTCGCCGGACGGGAAGCAGGCTCGCCTTCCAGGGCCGCGATGCGACCGGCAGCATCGGCTACTACGTGATCGATGCGGATTCGGGCGATGCGCTCAGGGGCGAGCTTCAGGCACGCCGGATCCTTGCCGGCCCTGATGTGGACCCGCCACGCCATCGGAGAATTGTGGTCGCCCGACGGGACCGAGCTCGCGCTCGTCTCTGCGGCCGGGGACATCGTCGTGGTGAAGCCCGATGGCTCGGAGCCGCGGGTCGTTGCCGAAACAGCCTTCAATCCCGCGTGGTCACCCGACGGCAAGCGGATCGCCTTCCACCGTCAGGTCGAACCCTCGGAGTACTTCCAGGACCGGCCATGCACCGCTCGCATGTGGGTCGTCGATGCCGACGGCACAAGCGAACGTCGGCTCGATCCATTGGTGGAGGGTTGTGCCCCGCCGCCGATCTGGTCGCCCGACGGGACCCGGCTCGCGGGTCTTCTGATCGTGGCGACACCGGACGACCCGGACCTCGCACTCCATTACGGCGTGGTTTCGGCCGACGGGAACGCGGCCCAGGTCGCCCTTCGGGATGGTGATGCCGGATCCTGGCAGCCCGTCGTCGCGCCGATCCCGCCGGCGCCATCGTTCGAGGCGCCCGCACCGAGCTCCTGACCCACGTCCATCGCTCGAACCGGTGACCCCGGCACCGCCGGGGTCACCGGCGTGTCCGCCGTGTTGCCGCGCTGCTGCCGACCTGCTGCCGGTGCCACCGACGCTGCCCCTTGTCGGAAGTACCGACGAGCTCGAAGGAGGCAGACATGTTCAAGGTCGCAACCCGGCGCCTCACCGCACTCGTGTGCGCTGTGGCGCTGGTCGCCATCGCCAGCGGCAGCGTGGCCGCTGCCCCGCTGGACCGGGACAACCGGTCCGACGCTCCGGTGTGGATCGGGATCAGCCCATGGCTCGAGGCCAAGCTGGGCACGAAGGCGGGGTACGAGGTACTCGCGTTCGGGTGAACGACGGGCATCGGGCACGCGCTCTGGACGGCTGACGCGATGGAACGCGTCAGCCGTTCTCCCCGACCGGAGCGTCGAGGAACGCGCCGATCGCCCGCAGCGCCGCCTGATCCTGCTTCGCGGCGGCGATCCGCTGCGCCTCCCCCGCGGCATCACGAGCCCCGGCATCGTCGCCGCCGGCACGCAGCGCGCGTGCGAGCACGAGCTGCGCATCCCCGAGCAGCACCACCATCTCGCGTTCGCTGACGAGCTCGACGGCCTCGCGCGCCAGGATGGTCGCATCGTCGGGCCGGCCCTGCGCGATACGCAGGCCGGCGATCGCGAGGCGCCAGCCCGCGTGGGCCTCGACGTCATCGGCATCGGCGATGTCCCGGCCCCAGAAGGCATAGCGCTCGACCTCGTCAGGCTGGTCGGCCGCGAGCAGCACGCGGGCGGTCAGCGGTGTCATCGAGGCCAGACCGCCGACGAAGTCGCCGAGCCGGTCGAGCGTCGCGCAGCTCTCCGTGAGCATCCCGACCGCCCGTGCCGGCTCGCCGGCATGCAGCTCGGTGTCGCCGAGGAAGAGTGGATACCCGAAGGCACCCATCGGGATCACCAGGCCGAGGTCGTCGATGATCTCCTTCGCCGCATCGAAGTGGCGCCGCCACGCGGTGGGGTCGTCGCTCCGCGCCTCGAGCTGTCCCAGCGCCATCAGCACGAGGGCGCGGGACTGACGGTTGCCGCCCTCTGCGTCGAGCTGCCGGCGGAGCCTGGCCATCCCGTCCGGGACCGGGATCGGGCCATAGGCGAACACGAACGCCGACCGGCCGAACAGCGTCGCGGATCGGTCCGGCTGCCCGGCCCGGTCGGCAAGCTCGATCGCCTGGTCGAGCAGCTCGATCGCCAGCGTGAACCGGCCGTCGCCGGCGTGGGCGTTGCTGCCGGCATGCAGGGCCCGGATCATGCCCACGTCGTCACGGGACCGCTCGTAGTGGCGGTACGCGGCCTGCGCCTCGGCCGGCGTGTACGCGTCGCCGAACTGCGCGTCGTCGAGTCGACGGCGATGCTCGAGCCCCTCGTCGGGATGCTCGGCCAGCCACGCACCGACCTCCGCGTCAACGGCATCGGACGCGTCGCGCCGGCCCGCCGTGCGCAGGGCGGCGCGGAGGGCGATCTGCAGCTCGATCCGGTCGCGCCCGGGGAGCGTGAGGTCGACGGCGCGGCCGAGCAGCGAGACCGCGGCATGGGCATCGCCGCGATCCTGGGCGGCCAGCCCGGCCGGCGCGAGGATCGCCAGCGCCCGATCGGCCAGCATCCGTGCGTCGCTGCTCTCGTCGCCGAGCTCCAGGCGGTAGCGATACGCCTGCTCGAGGTGATAGCCGAGGATGAGCTCGATCGAACCTGCGTGGTCGACGCTGCGGCGCCGGAGCCAGTCCGCGAACCGCTCGTGCAGGGCGCCCCGCTCCCGCTTGGGCAAGCTGGCGTACGCCGCGTCGCGAATCAGGAGATGACGGAACCGGTAGGCATCGTCGTCGGCGAAGTCCGACCGCTCGGGACGGATCAGGTCGCGCCTCGAGAGGCGGGCCAGCCGTCGAGCCACGTCCCGTCGTTCGTCGTCGGGCAGCAGGTCCGTCAGCGAACCGGTCCAGAAGGTCCGCCCGATGACCGCTGCGCGCTCGAGCAGACGGCGCTCGGCGTCGGGCAGGCGATCGAGACGGGCAGCGAGCAGCGCCCCGATGGTGGGCGGGATCGGGAGGTCCGCCGCGGTCTGCTCGTCGAGGATGCCCGTGCCGGCGATCGCCTCATCGGCGGCGTAGGCGACGAACTGCTCCACGAACAGCGGGTTGCCCTCGGCGATCGCCAGGATCCGTGAGCGCAAGGGGCCGTGGGGTAGCTCCGGCGCGAGGTGGTCCAGCATCGATGCGGCGTCGGCGTCGCCCAGCGCGTCCAGCCGGATCAGGGCGAGGCTCGACCGCGCCAGCCAGTCGGCTCGGATCTCCTCGAGCTCCGGGCGGGCGATCGTGACGAGCAGGATCGGCCCGCGGCCGAGGTCCACGACGTGGTCGAGCAGCTCGGCCAGCACGGGCTCCGCCCATTGGAGGTCGTCGACGACCAGCACGAGCGGGCGCTCCGCGGCCAGCGCCTCCATGAAGCGACGGACCGCCCACGGGATCTCCTCGCCAGGGACCGGGTCGTCGGCCCGACCCAGGATCGACGCGACACCGCGGCGGATGAGATCGCCCCGGTCCAGTCGGGCGACGATCCCATCGAGCTTGGCGAGCGCGTCGGCGGCGGGTTCGTCGTGGTCGATCCCGGCCGCCGTCTGGACCAGCTCGCGGACCGGCCAGTAGGTGATCCCCTCGCCGTACGGCAGGCAGCGCGAGCGGAGGATCGTCGCCCCGTCGCTCGATGCGCGCGAGCGCCTCGTAGACGAGGCGGCTCTTGCCGACGCCCGGTGGGCCGATGACCGTCACGACGCCGGGTGTCCCGGCGGCCACGACCCGCTCGAAGGCGACGGCGAGGGCGTCCAGCTCGGCTGCCCTGCCCACGAACGGCGTGGTCGTCCGCCGCTCGATCGCGTCTCCCTCGGTGACCGCGATGAGACGCACGACGCCCACCGCGGTCCCGGCCTCGGGATCGTCGGGCACCGGCTCGGTCGAGGTCGCACCCCGGACCAGGTGCTCCGTCTCGTTGGACAGCAGGATCCCGTGGTCACCGGCCCCGCGCGGCGAGCCGGGTCGCGAGCTGGAGCGGCGCGCCGGTGACCAGCATCCCGTCGTCGGCCGTCACGCCCGCCAGGACCTCGCCGGTGGCCACGCCCACGCCGAGGACGACGCCGTCGCCCGTGTCGATCGAACGCGGGTCCGCGGACAGCTCCGTCGCGGCCCGCACGGCGCGCAGGGCGTCGTCCTCGCGAGCGATGGCCAGGCCGAATACGGCCGTCACGCCGTCCTGGTCGGCGCGCTCGATGATGCCGCCGTGGCGCTCGACCGCTCGCCGGACGATCTCCTGCGACCGTCGTTCGTGCGCCTCGAGGACCTCGGGGTCGAGGTCGCCGTCGACGATCGGTCGGAGGATGGCGGCACGCAGGACCGTGACCACCCGGCGGGTCCGCCGGGTGCCGGGCTCGGCATCGCTCGCCGCGGGGCGCCGCGACGCTCGCCGCGTCATCGTCATGCGCGACCGCGGTCGGCTTGGGCGCCGCTGCCGGGCTCGGACGCGGTGCCTCCTGGGTCAGGATCGCCCGCTCGAGCTCCTGCAGCTCCGGGCTCGGGTCGAGGCCGAGCTCGTCGGCCAGGTACCGGCGGGCGTCCTGGTAGGCCTCGAGCGCCGCGCTCTGGCGTCCGTCGGCGTACAGCGCAAGCATCAACAGGCGCCACAGCCGCTCCCGGCCCGGCTCCTCCGCGACGAGACGGCGCAGCTCGGCGATGGTCTCCCGGCCGGCGCCCTCGCCGATCCGCATCTCGTACAGCTCCTCGATCGCCTGGAGCCGCAGCTCCTCGAGCCGGTCGGCCTCGCGCCGGGCGAACGGCTCGGTCGCGACATCACCCAGGGCGGAGCCCGACCAGTTCGCCAGGGCCGCCTCGAGCGTCGAGCGGGCGTCCTCCCGGGAGCCCGATGCGGATGCCTCCCGAGCCTGGCGCAGACCACGCTCGAAGCGCGCGACATCGAACTCGTCATCGGCGACCGACAGCCGGTAACCGGACGCGGTGGAGGTCAGTCGGCCCGCCTCGGCGCCGAGTGCGTGGCGGAGCCTGGAGACGTAGACCTGCACGGTCTTGATGGCGCTGAGCGGCTGCTCATCGGACCACAGGCGGTCGGCCAACAGGTCGGTCGAGATCGCCCGATCGCGCTGGAGCAGCAGCAGCGCGAGCACGCTCCGCTGGCGGATGCCGCCGAGGTCGAGCGGCTGCCCGTCGGCGAGGACCGCGATCTCCCCCAGAAGACGGAATTCGAGCTGCACGTGGGCTCCCGAGCCAGGCCCCCGTCGCGTGGACCGCGTGTGTCGCGCCGCAGTCTATCGCCCTGCCGTCCCTCCGACGACGCCACGCGGCGCCTGACCGAGCGCGCTCGCCCGGATCGGCAGAACTTTCACCGGGGGATCGTTATGACAGCTCGACCGGCGTCGAGAGCCCAGACCGGCGTCGATTCGCACCCTTATGCGTCTGCCCATGAGAATCCTGCCGCCGCGTGGGCCACGACTCGCCATAACGTTCCCCGGGTGCAACTTCTGCCGTTCTACGCGCCTGAGGCCGGGCGATGGGCGGGAGCGGTCCGCGCGGAGCGAGCGCTAGCGTAGCCGCAGGCAAGCGGAGCGAGCGGAGCGCGGAACCCGAGCGCCCACACGGGACCGCCCACACGGGACCGCCCACCCTGGACCCAGGTCGGCCCTCAGTCGATCGTGAAGTGGTCCGGATCCTGGTAGCGGCCGGTGCGCTGGAACTCGATCTGCATCAGCACGTCGTTGAGCAGCGACGACGCCCCGAACCGGAACCAGTCGGGGCTCATCCAGCGCGGCCCGAGCGTCTCGTACAGGATCACCAGGTACTGGATCGCTTCCTTGGCGGTCCGGATCCCGCCGGCCGGCTTCATGCCGACCTGCCGGCCGGTCGCCCGCTCGAAGTCGCGGATCGCCTCGAGCATCACCAGCGTCACCGGCATCGTCGCGGCGGGCACGACCTTGCCCGTCGAGGTCTTGATGAAGTCGGCGCCCGCGGCCATGGCGAGGATCGACGCCCGGCGGACGTTGTCGTACGTCTCGAGCTCGCCGGTCTCGAGGATGACCTTGAGATGCGCCTCGCCGGCCGCCTCCTTGACCTCGACGATCTCCTCGAACACCGCGGCGAAGTCACCCGAGAGGAACGCGCCGCGGTCGATGACCATGTCGACCTCGTCGGCCCCGGCCTCGACGGCTGCACGGGTCTCGGCGAGCTTGATGTCGCGGAACGTCTGGCCGCTGGGGAAGCCGGTCGCGACGCTGGCGACCTTGACGCCGCTCCCCTTGAGGGCGTCCTTGGCCTCGGCGACCATCGCCGGGTAGACGCAGATCGCTGCGACCGACGGGATCGTCGGGTCGCCGGGCTTGGGGTGCATGCCCTTGACGCACAGGGCCCGGACCTTGCCCGGGGTGTCCTTCCCCTCGAGGGTCGTCAGGTCCATCATCCGGATCGCCAGGTCGAGCGCCCAGAGCTTGGACGCCTTCTTGATCGACCGGCGCTTGAGCGCGTCGACGCGCGCCTCGACGCCGACCTGGTCGACCGTCGAGACCCGGCCGAGCAGGCTGCCCAGCGGGTCGCCGATCGAGCGCGACCGGCCGTCCCACGCGCGGATGAGCTCGTTGGCCCGCTGACGGGCGAGCGTGTCGGGGTCCTTGGTGGCGGTCATGGGACCGAGAGGATACGCCTGTCGTCGTCGGCGGCGGCAGCCGCTAGCGCCCGCCGCGCACCCTGGGCAGGGGCGGCAATCCGTTCCGACCCTCGACGAGGAAGTGCTTGAACCAGCCGAGCACGATGTCGAGGTTCTCGACGCGCCGGAACGGGGCACCCGAGCGGGTCAGCTCGTGGGTCTCCTCGGGTACCCGCAACAACCGGACCGGTCGGCGGAGCGTGCGCAGCACCGTGAACAGCGCCTCGGCCTGGCCGACCGTCGTCCGCAGGTCGTGCTCGGCGTGCTGGATGAGCAGCGGCGTGCGGATGGCCTCGGCGTACGAGATCGGGGAGATCTCGCGGAAATAGGCCGGGTCGCTCCACGGTGTGGCGTCGAACTCGAGCATCGACCAGTCGCCACCGCTGATGTCGCCGGTGAGGAAGAGCATCGACATGTCGCTCACGCTGCGGCACGTCATCGCGGCCCGGAACCGGTCGTCGTGTCCGATCATCCAGTTGGTGAGGTAGCCGCCGTACGACCCGCCGGTGACGCCCAGCCGGTCGGGGTCGGCCAGGCCGTCGGCGACGAGGGCGTCGATCCCCGCGAGCACGTCGCGCATCGGTCCCGGACCCCAGTCGCGGTGGTTGGCGTCGTTGAAGTCCTGACCGTACCCCTGCGACCCGCGCGGGTTCGCGTAGTACACGCCGATCCCGTTCGCCGCGAGGATCTGGAACTCCCAGAACGGTGACCAGCCGTACAGCGTGTGCGGGCCTCCGTGGATCTCGGTGACCAACGGGTTCGACCGGCCGCCGGCCGCCATGAACCAGCCCTGGATCGACCGTCCGTCGACCACCGATCGCCGCTCCACGGGTTCGACCAGGGCGATCTCGCGCAGGACGTCGTCGTTGAACGCCGTCAGCCGGCGCGGCTCGCCGTCGCCGTCCTGCAGCCACAGGTCGGGTAGCTCCGTCGGTGTCGAGCGCAGGTAGAGGTGGCGGACGCCGCGCCGCCGCGGGACGGCGTCGAACGACGAGAGGTAGTGGCGTCCGCGCGTGACCCGGCGAAGATCCCCGTCGTCGGTGGCGATCCGCCACAGCTCGTAGCTGCCGTCGATCGGCGCGGTGAAGCGGATGCTGCGGCCGTCGGGTGACGGCAGCAGGCGGGTCGGCTCGCCGCGCGTGAGGTCGCTGTTCATCCCCGACCCAGGCATCAGGTCGTGGCGCCCGGACAGGTTGCGACCGCCGTCGGCGCGCGCCTCCGAGCCATCGGCCGGGAACAGCCAGACGTCGTCGCGGCTGCCGCCCCGTCCCTCGAGCTTCGAGCCCAGCGCCGCGATCGTCCCCCCATCGGCGAGCCACGGCAGGAGTCGTGAACATCGACCTCGGGCCGCCGGTCACGGCGTGCACCGCGCGCGTGCGAACATCGACCACGTGGATGGCCGGGCCGGAGCGCGAGGTCGTGATCCCGGTGCCGCTCGGACACGAACGCCACGCGGGACCCATCGGGCGACCACGCGGGCTGCAGGTCCGAGACCGGGCCGTCGGTCAGGCGGCTCGCCTCGCCGGTCGTCGCGTCGACCAGCCACAGGTGGCGGATCCGGTCGTACTGGAAGCCGGGGCCGTTGAGCATGTAGTTGAGCCGATCGATGAAGCGGTAGTCGGAATCGGGCGGCTCGTCGGGCTTGGGCTTGCGCTTCCGGCCGCGCACCCGCGCGTCCTCGTCGAACGTCGCTGCATGCGAGGTCGAGACCGCGACGAACCGTCGACCATCGGGCGACCACTCGAAGGCCTCGACGCCACGCGGCAGGTCGCTCAGGCGGCGAGCCTCGCCCGGGCCGTCGAGCGGCAGCAGGTGGATCTGGTCCTTGTCCTCGCGGTCCTTCGTCCCGCCCGGTCGGTCGGGCTCCTGCTCCGCCTGGAGCCGACGGTCCGACAGGAACGCGAGGGTCCGTCCATCGGGCGAGACCCGCGGGTGACGGTCGTTGCGAGTGCCGAGCGTCAGCTGGCGCGGCCCGCCGTCCGCGTCCGGGTCGGTCGGCACCAGCCAGAGCGCCTGCAGGTACGCGTCGAACGTCGGGGCGACCGTCTGCAGCGTCACGACCGCCCACCGGCCATCGGGCGAAAGGCGCGGCTCCGTCGCGACGCGCAGCCGATACAGGTCGTCGGGTCGAGCGGGGCGCGGCACCGTCGCAGTCTACCGAGCCCGCATGCCCCGATGGCTGGGTCTACCATCGGCCCGACCATGACCGACCAGCTCGCGCTGCCGCTCGACGGGACTGCGGATCGCCTGCCCGACCTGCCCGAGCTGCTGCCGATGCTGGCGCGCCCCCTGCCCGACGCCTTCGATTCCGAGCAGCACCTGTTCGAACCGTGGTGGGGCGGGACGCGGGCGCTCGTCTCGATCGGACCGGGCGAGCGGCCGGGCGAGGGCGACGTGCGTGTCGTGGACGTCGACGCGATCGACCGGACCGCGGCCCTCCCCGAGCTGGCTGGAACGGCCGTTCGGGTCGCCGCCCGCTCGGCGATCCTCGATGGCGAGCTGGTCGTGGTCGACGCCGACGGGCGCGCCGACGCGCCCGCGCTCGCGCGCGCGACTGGCCGGCAAGTCGGGGCGGCCGGTCGCGTTCCTGGCCTTCGACCTGCTCCACCTCGACGGCGTGTCGCTGCTCGGCCAGCCGCTCGTGCGCCGGCGCGATGCGCTCCGGCGGATCCTGCGCCCGGGCGACGAGGTCGTCGCGGTGCCGGCGATCGCCACGGAGGGACGGGCGCTGTTCGACGCGATCGTGGCGCAGGGCCTGGCCGGGATGATGGCGCGCCAGCGCCAGGGGCCCTACCTGCCGGGCATCCGCAGCCGGCTGTGGCGCTTCGTGCCGGCCGTGGCGGGGACGGTACCCGCATCGGAGCTGGCCGACGCCCCCGAGGAGTCGACGTCCGCGACGGCGCCGGTGCTGGCGATGCTCAGCCGCCTCCCGCTCGAGGACCAGACGTAGAGCCGGTCGACGGTCGGGTCGTCAGCCCGCGCGACGCGCGGCGGCGATGAACTGCCGCAGACCCGGGCGCTGGCCGTAGAGCAGCACGCCGGTCGCGTAGATGCGCACGGTGGCGATGCCGACGACGCCGATCGTGACGACAAGGATGGCGACCGACAGCGCGACCTCCCACGGCTGGACGTTGCTCACCATCAGCCGGGCGAGCATGGCGAATGGGCTCAGCGGCGGCACGAACGAGGTGATCCGGGCGAACGTCCCACCGCTGCCCAGCAGGACGATCAGCGCGCACAGGTACCCGGCCATCGCGATCAGGCTGAGCGGCAGCGACAGCGTCTGCAGGTCGTCGGGGCGGCTGACGAACGAGCCGACCGCCGCGTAGATCAGCGCGAACAACGCGAAGCCGAGCAGGAAGAACAGCCCGTATGCGCCGAGCAGGCCGATCGTCAGGCCGCCGGTCGGCAGGCCGACCCCACCAGAGCCGAGCACCGCGCGCGCGATGCCGTCCTGGAAGACGAGCACCAGCACGGCCGGCAGCGCCACGAGGAGGTATTGCGTCAGGCCGGCGCCCCCGATGCCGAGCACCTTCCCGACCACGAGCTGGCGCGGCGACGCGGCGCTGATCATCAGCTCCATCACCCGACTGCTCTTCTCGGTCGCCACGCCGGTCGCGACCCACATCCCGTAGATGAGGATCGTGATGAACATCAGGATGATGAACACGGTCCCGAGAAAGCCCCGACTGGCGACCACGACCGCATCGACCTGGCGGCCGCCCTCGATCGGGGCCGTCAGCGACTCGGTCCGGAAGCTGGGCGTCCGGAATGTCCCGAGGTCGGAGTCCTCCGGCAGCGAGCTCGTCCAGTCGATGATGCCCGAGCGACAGCGCAGCGAAGCCGGCGAGCTGGCTCCGGACTCCATCTGCCGGGCCGTTCGTGCGGTAGACGACATCGAGCTGGCCGTCGGGCAGGCGGACGACCTCGATCATCGCGTCGGTGCGCCCGGCCGCGAGGTCGGCGATGGCGAGATCGCGGTTCGTCGCACGCCCGATCTGGTACGGGGGGTCGAAGCCTGCAGCGTCGACCCCAGGCGGTGGGAGGTTCATGATCCCGTTCGCCGTCGCGATGATGCCGGCCGCGAGCTGGTCGTCCTCGGCGTACACGGAGATCCGATCGATCGACACCCGATCGAGATAGCGGATCACGATCGGCGTGATCGCCACGCCCACCGCGAGGGCCATGAGGATGACAGTGGAGATCCGGTAGAGCTTGCTTCGGACGCGATCGAGGTACTCGCGGCGGGCGACGATCGCCGCGTTCGGGATCAAGGGGTCGTGGCGGGCCATCAGGCCGCGTCCTCCTGGGCGAGGTCCAGGTCATCCTCTTCGTCCGGCGACCGGCCGACGAGCTCGATGAAGATCGCCTCGAGCGACGGCTCGGCCACTTCGAACCGGCTGACCAGCGAGCCCCTCGCGAGCGCCGCGGCCAGGACGTCGCGCGGCTCGGTGCCACCGACGAGCTCGAGCTCGGCGAACCCGGCGCCCGGGCGGATCGCCGCGACCCCGTCGACGGCCGCGAGCCAGGTCGGCATGATCTCGCCCTCGATCCCGAGGCGGACGGTCCTGGCGCGCGAGGTGCGCTTGAGCTCGGCCAGCGTGCCGCCGGCGACGAGGCGACCGTGATCGACGATGACGAGCGACTCGCACAGTGCCTCGGCCGCTTCCATCTGGTGGGTCGAGAAGATGATCGTGCGGCCCTCGTCGCGCAGCTCGACGAACGCGTCGCGCAGGAGCGACAGGTTGACCGGGTCGAGGCCGGTGAACGGCTCGTCCATGAGCAGCACGTCGGGACCGTGCAGGATCGCCGCGATGAACTGGACCTTCTGCTGGTTGCCCTTGCTGAGCTCCTCGGCGCGGCGGTCGGCGTACTCGGGGATCCGGAACCGGTCGAGCCAGCAGATGGGCGTTCGCCCGGGCGGACGATTCGGGCTCGCCGTACAGGCGGGCGAAGTACACGAGCTGGTCGATGACGGTCATCCGCGGATACAGCCCGCGTTCCTCCGGGAGGTATCCGAACGTCCGTCGCGGCAGGTCGCTGGTCGAGCGCGCCGTCCCAGCGGACCGTGCCCGCGTCCGCGCGCAGGATGCCGAGGCAGATCCGCATGGTCGTGGTCTTGCCCGCCCCGTTGGCACCGAGGAAGCCGAAGATGCGGCCGCGGGGCACGCTGAACGCAGAGGTCGTCGAGCGCGACGGTCTGTCCGAACCGCTTCGTGACGCGGTCGATGTGGAGGGTCATCGCGCCGGAGGATAGCCGTGATGGGCCTCGCGCGCCGCTGGGTCGATGGTCAGGGGCGCTCCTCCGGTCGTCCGGCGGTGCGACAATCGACGCCGTGACCACCGAGACCGCCCCAGGCCCCGCGACGACGCCGACCCGCATCCACGCGGACCGCGCGGCCGCGACCCTCACGATCGAGTGGGCCGACGGGCACACCACGACGTACGGGTTCGAGCCGCTTGCGCTGGTTGTGCCCGTGCGCGTACTGCCGCGGCGAGGCCGGGATGCCGGGCTGGCTCGACAGCGCGCCGACCCTGACCATCGAGCAGACCCGCCTGACGGACCTGCACCTGGTCGGCAACTACGCCGTGTCGCCGCACTGGGCGGACGGGCACAAGACGGGCTACTACCCGTTCCGGCTCCTGCGCGAGCGCTGCCCGTGTCCGGAATGCGCGGCCCGCCGCGCGAGCGCGGACGCCGCCGGCTCGCCCGCTGCAGCCCCCGCCGGCACGCACGAGGAGCACCGATGATCATCGTCACCACGCCGTACCTCGCGGGTCATCGGATCGTCGAGAGCAAGGGCATGGTCTTCGGCCTGGTGGTGCGCAGCCGGGGCATCGGCGGCAACATCATGGCCGGCCTGCGCTCGCTCGGCGGCGGCGAGATCCACGAGTACACGAGCCTGCTCGAGGACACCCGGCGACAGGCGCATCGACCGCCTGGTCCGCAACGCGACGGTCGCTCGGCGCGAACGCGATCGTCTCGATGCGCTTCGACTCGTCGGAGCTGTCCGGCACGATGTCGGAGATCGTCGCCTACGGCACGGCCGTCGTCGTCGAACCCGACGCCAGCGCCGCGCCGACGCCGGTCGAGTGATGGGCGCCGACCTCGCCCGCCTGCTCGTGCTGGGCATCGGCCTCGTGCTCACGGTCGTCGGCATCTCGATGGTCGGATCGGGCGCGGCGGAAGGCCTGCTGCTCGCTCGTCATCGGCATGGGACTCATCGTCGCGGCCGTGCTCGAGCGCGTCCGGTACCGCTCGGCGGCGGCGGAGGTGACCGCGGATGGACCCGGACCGGGCGGCGGCGAGCCCGCCGGCACGAGCGCTCGAGCCGCGCTTCCAGGCGACGGGGGAGCGCTTCGAGGATCCGACGACGGGCGGTCCGGATGCGCGTGTGGCTCGATCCGGCCTCCGGCGAACGGCGGTACGTCGCCGAGGAGTGACCCATCCGTCCCATCCGGCAAGTCGGAAGGGCCGTGCTATCCTCGCCGGCCAGCCCCCGCACGCAGGAGCCGCCCTCCTTCGAGATGGCCGTCGTCGATCCAGGACCGCCAGCATCCGCGGCGGCACCGGCACGCCCCCGACGGGTCTCGAAGCGGGAACCGACCCATCCGTTCCTGAACCGCGAGCTGTCATGGCTCGAGTTCAACGCGCGCGTGCTCCACGAGGCCCGGGACGCCCGGAACCCGCTCCTCGAGCGGGTCAAGTTCGCGGCCATCTTCGCCGGCAACCTCGACGAGTTCTTCCAGGTCCGCATCGCCGGCCTGCGCCAGCAGGTCGAGGCGGGTGCCGTCGCCCGGGCGCCCGACGGCCACACCCCTGCCGAGCAGCTCGCCGCCGCCCGCGAGCGAGTCCTCGAGCTCGTCGCCGAGCATTCCGCGATCTTCCTCGAGTTGCGCCAGTCGCTCGCGGCCGAGGGCGTCGCGATCGTCGACTACACGGCCATCCCCGAGCACCACGCCGTGCTCCGCCAGCGGTTCCTCGACGAGATCTTCCCGGTCCTCACCCCGCTGGCGGTCGATCCGGGCCACCCGTTCCCGTACATCTCGACGCTCAGCCTGTCGATCGCGGTCGGCCTGCGCGACCCGGACACGAACGAGCGGGTCTTCGCCCGCGTCAAGGTCCCCCAGATCCTGCCGCGGCTGCTCGAGGTCGAGCCGAATCGGTTCGTGTCGATCGACCAGGTCATCGAGGCCAACCTCGCAGTACCTGTTCACCGGCATGGAGGTCGTCGAGTCGCACCTGTTCCGCGTCACCCGCAACGCGGACTTCACGGTCGAGGAGGACGAGGCGGACGACCTCCTCATGGCGATCGAGGAGGAGCTCCGGCGCCGCCGGTTCGGTGAGGCCGTGCGGCTCGAGGTCGAGCGAACGATGCCGGCCGCGACCCGCAACCTGCTGCTGCGCGGGCTCGGGCTCGACGCCGACGACTGCTACGAGATCACCGGCATGCTCGACCTGACCGCGCTGTACCGGATCGCCGAGCTCGACATCCCCGAGCTGCGTGCAGCGCCCTGGACGCCGGTCACGCCGCCGCGGCTCATCCCGCCCGACGAGGACGAGCCGGCCGACGTCTTCGCGGCGATCCGCGCCGGGCGACATCCTCGTGCACCACCCGTACGAGTCGTTCGCCGCGTCGGTCGAGAACGTTCATCCAGCAGGCCGCGGACGACCCCGACGTCCTGACCATCAAGCAGACGCTGTACCGGACGTCGGGCGACTCGCCGATCGTCCAGTCGCTCATCCGCGCCGCCGAGCGCGGCAAGCAGGTCGTCGTCCTGGTCGAGATCAAGGCCCGCTTCGACGAGGAGGCCAACATCATCTGGGCGCGCAAGCTGGAGCGCGCCGGCGCCCACGTCGTGTACGGGCTGGTCGGGCTCAAGACGCACTCGAAGACCGCGCTCGTCGTGCGGCGCGAGGGCTCCGGGCTGCGGCGCTACGTCCACATCGGGACCGGCAACTACAACCCGAAGACCGCCCGCCTGTACGTCGACATCGGCCTGCTGACGGCGCGACCCGGAGATCGGCGCCGACGTCACGGACCTGTTCAACGTCCTGACCGGGCTGTCGCGCCAGCGCACGTTCCGGCGGCTGCTCGTCGCGCCGCACAGCCTGCGATCGGGTTTCCTGGCGCTCGTGGACCGCGAGATCGCCCATGCCGCGGCCGGGACGACCGGCACATGTCATGGTCAAGACCAATGCGATCGTCGACATCCCGGTCATCGAGGCGCTGTACCGGGCGTCGAGCGCCGGCGTCGACATCGACCTCATCGTCCGCGGCGCGTGCTCGCTGCAACCCGGCATCCCCGGCGATCTCGGAACGGATCCGGGTCCGCTCGATCGTCGGCGAGTTCCTCGAGCACTCGCGCATCTGGGGCTTCGAGAACGGCGGCGACCAGGAGTGGTACATCGGCTCGGCCGACCTGATGGACCGCAACCTCGATCGCCGGGTCGAGGCGGTCGTGCCGGTCGAGGACACCGACGGCGAAGGCGCGCCTCGCCGAGATCGTCGAGGTGATGCTCGCCGACGATCGCCGATCGTGGCAGCTCCAGCCGGACGCCACGCTGGGTCCGGACGGAGACGCTCGAGGGCCATGAGGGCACGATCGACACGTTCGAGACGCTCAAGGAACGCGCCCTCGAGATGGACGTGCGGCGGCCTCGGCGCCACGGCGTCCCGGTTCCGGGTCGCGGACTCGCATGGATCCGCGCGCGTGACCGGAGGTCGAGCTCAAGTACCGCGTCGCCGACCTGGCCACGGCGGAGCGCGTGCTGACCGCGGACCGGCTCGGGTCCGTTCAGCGGCGGGGCCGGTCGCGCCCGGGCGACCCAGCTCGAGGACCGCTACGTCGACACGGCCGATGGCGCGCTGGCGCGGGCGGGCTTCGCGGTCCGGCTCCGGCAGGCCGGCGGCGAGACGATCGTCACGGTCAAGTCGCCGATCCCACACCGACGGGCCGAGCGGCGCGTTCCATCGCGAGGAGCTGGAAGGGCCGGCCGATCGCGTCGCGCCGCCGGTCGACTGGCCGGCGTCCGATGCGCGGGCGCTCGTGCTCGAGCATGCCGGCGACGCGCCGCTGGTCGAGCAGGTCACGATCCGCCAGTTGCGCCGGGTCCGCCAGCTGAAGTCCTCGACGACCCGGGTCGAGCTGAGCCTCGACGAGGTCGACGTCGTGTCGCGCGGGCGCATCGTCGAGCGGTTCGTCGAGCTCGAGGCGGAGCTCAAGAAGGGCGAGGAAGGCGAGCTCGCCGAGCTCGGCGCGGCGATCGAGTCGGAAGCCGGGCTCGAGCGGGCGCGCATCGAGCAAGCTCGAGGCCGCGATGGCGGCGCTGCGACGGCGCGGCGACGAACCGGACGACGAGCCCGAGCGCTCGCCCGGCGCCGGCAGCGGCGCCGAGGCCGAGTCGACGCGGCCGACAGCCCCGCGCCTCGTCGTCGGCAAGACGCCCGGGTGTCACGGCGGACGACCACGTCGCCGAGGCGGGTCGCAAGGTCATGCGCTTCCACCTCGCGCGGATGCTCGAGCGCGAGCCGGGCGTGCGCAGCGGCGTCGATGCCGAGGACGTCCACAAGATGCGCGTGGCGACCCGACGACAGCGCGCCGCGTGGCGCGTGTTCGGCGAGGCCTATCGGCGCAGCGCACGACGAAGCGACTACCGCGACGGGCTGCGCGACGTCGCCCGCCGGCTCGGCGCGGTCCGCGACCTCGACGTCCAGCTCGAGGCGACCGACGCCTACCGCGCCGACCTGCCGGTCGCCGAGCAGCGCGCGCTCGAGCCGCTGCTCGGCGGCGTGGCGGCAGCACCGCGACGACGCCCGGACGCTGCTCATCCGCGAGCTCGACTCGAGCGCGTACGGCCGGTTCCTCGACGACTACGTCGACTTCGTGCGGACCGAGGGCGCGGCCGTGATCGCCCGGTCGGGGCCGACCGAGCCGCATCGCGTCCGCGATACGGCGCCGTCGCGCATCTGGACGGCCTACGAGCAGGTCCGCACCTACGAGCCGGTCCTGCGCTGGGCCGACGTCGCGACCCTCCACGAGCTCCGCATCGCCGGCGAAGTGGCTGCGCTACTCGCTGGAGTTCGTGCGATGAGGCGCTCGGTCCGGAAGCGCGGCCGCTGATCGAGAAGGTCACCGCGCTCCAGGACCATCTCGGGCTGATGAACGACGCAGACGTGACGGCCAGCATGGCCCGGACGTTCCTCGTCGAGCATGCCGGCGACCTGAGCGCAGCTCGAGAGCGCGGCGATCGGCCGCTACCTGGTCGATCGCGAGCGCGAGGTCGCGCGACTCCGGCGGATCGATCGGGCGTGCCCTGGCGCCGGATCGCCGGGCCTGGGTTCCGCCGGTCGCTGGGCCGGGTGGTCGCCGGCCTCTGACGGCCGAGGGCTCAGCGGCGCCAGCCGTGGGCGAGCGTCGGGAGACGATCGCGCCAGGCGTCGCCGGCATGGTCGGCGACGAGGATCGCACCCTCGCGCAGCCTGGCACTCGGACACGCGGACGCGATCGACGCCGTAGCGGCGCATCAGCGCCTCGACGATCACGGCGCCCGCCGGGAGGAGCGGTCGCGCGCTTGTCGGGTTGAGCAGGAAGCGGCCGACCACCTCGGCTGTCGGCGACGCCGATCAGCGTCGCCAGCGCCTCCGTCGAGCCGGTCCGCGTCAAGGTCGGGTCGGCAGCGACCGGCGACGGTCACCTTGAGCAGGTTGGACGCGGTGCCGCCCACGACGACGAGGTCGGCCGGCTCGGCCGGCAGCGCGTCCGTGCAGGATGTCGTCGGCCGCGAGCTGCATCGCGGCGATCGCGCCCGCGTCGACGGGGTCGCTCGTGACGTAGCGCGACGTCAGGCGCCGCGAGCCGAGCCGCAGCCCGGCCGCGCGGGCCGTGCCGCCCTCGGCCGACCGCGCAGAACTCGGAGCTGCCGCCACCGATGTCGACGACGAGGGTCTCGTCCCGGACCGGCGTACCGGCGGTCACGCCGACGAGCGTGAGGTAGGCCTCCTCCTCGTGCGACAGGACGTGGAGCGGGACGCCGGTCGTCTCCTCGATCGTCGGCGACGATGCGAGCGCCGTCGCCGGCGCGACGGATCGGCTCGGTGCCGAGGAACGTGATGCGCGATGCACCGAGCGCGCGCGCCGTGTCGGCATACCGCGCGAGGGCGGTCGACCAGCTCGGTGCGCGCCGGACCTCCGAGGTGGCCTCGCGTGTCGACCGCCTCGCCGAGCCCCAGGAACACGGACTCGTCGGCGAGCGGCCGCAGCACGTGGCCGGTGTCGATCTCCGCGACGAGCAGGTGGACGGAGTTCGAGCCGAGATCGACCGACGCCCCGACCGTCGGCCGATCCGTCACGCGCCGGGCTTGCGCGTTCGGGTGGTACGCGGCTTGGCCGAGCTCGCCCGGCGCTTGGTCGTCGTGGTCGATCGGGCTCGCGTCGCGGGCTTACGGGTCCGGGTCGCCGGCTTGCGCGTGGTGGCCGGCTTCCTGGTCGGCGTGGCAGGTGCGCTGGCGGCCGCGGTCGGCGTCGAGGCCGCGGCGGCGGGCTTCGTGTCGCGGTCGCGGCCTTCCGCGCGGTCGGCTTCCTGGTCTGCGGTCGCAGTCTTCCGTGCCGCTGGCTTCCTGGCCGCGGTCGCCTTGGAGCGCGTCGACGTCGCGCGGGTGGCCGGCTTCGTGGGCGTCGCCGGGGCCGTGACACCGCCCACGGCCGCGCGCGCCTCGTCGCGGAGCCTGACGACGAGCGCCGCGGTGGTGGCGGCCGCGTCGGCCGCCTTGCGATCGAGCTTGGTCACCGCCTGCTCGGCATCGGCCTTCCGAAGCTGGATCTTCGACTCCGAGCTGCGGGCCTTGGCCAGGTCGCGACCGAGCTTGTCGATCCGGCGGCGGGCCTTCTTGCCCAGCGAGGAGTTCGACTTCACGGTGGCAAGCAGCTCGTCGGCGGCCGCCAGCACGTCGTCGGGGACGCCCGACGCAGTCGACGACCCCGCCGCCTTCGATGCGGACTTGCGTTGCTTGGCCATGGTTCGATGCCTCCCGGTCGCACCCTCAACCCCCATTGTCGGCTCGGACGGTACCACCCGAGGATCGATGCGCGCCGGTCGCCGGGGATCGTCCTCCGGCCAAAAGAGAACGGGACGTTAACGACCTGTCGACGGGTGGTTAGCGTCGCACAGCCACCGTGCGTCCATGGCGTCGCAGACCATGCCAGTGTGGATCGCCCTGGCGCAGAGCGGTCCGATCCTCGACCTCGAGCACGTCGTCGGGCCGCGCACGATCCACGCGACCGCTGACCCAGGCACGTTCGCCGACCTGCTCCGGGCGACGCGCCCTCGGGTCGCGATCCTGGGCACGCCGCCGGCCGGACCCGGCGAGCTGGACGCGGCGCTGGCCGAGCGACGCCGGCGACCATCGCTCCGGGTCGTGATCGTCAGCCCGTCTGATGCGATCGCCGAGCGGCTTCAGGCGCTGCGCGCCGGAGCCGACGAGGCGCTCGCCGACACGATCGACCCGTCCGAGCTCGGGGCCCGGCTGGCGATCCTCGAGGAGCGCTCCCGCTCGCGGCACGAGACTGTGCTCATGGTCGCCGACGACACGGAGCTGGACCTCGTCGCACACCAGGTGCGACGGAACGGCTCGCTCATCCACCTGCGGCCGAAGGAGTTCCAGCTGCTGGCGATGCTGGCCGCCCATCCCGGCCGCGCATACACCCGACGGCAGCTGCTGGACCGCGTGTGGGGACCGCACCACGACGGGGACCCGCGCACCGTCGATGTCCACATCCGCTGGCTGCGCAGCAAGATCGAGCCCCGCCCCGACGCGCCGGTCCACCTGGTGACCGTGCGGGGCGTGGGCTATCGACTCGACCCGGCAGACGGGGCCCTGCGCTAGCTGGCGGCCGCCAGCCGGCGACCGAGCACGACCATTGCCTTGGCGACGCCCTCGTACTCGGCGAACACCTCGTAAACCGTGCGGGTGCATTGCGACTCGCCTGCAGCGATCGTTGCCGCAGGAGAAACGGCTGACATCAGCAGCTTCGATGTCGAGCTCATCGAGGCGACGCCACGACTCCAGGCCGTCGACCTCGACCACAGGCCGTCATTTTCGCCAAGCCCCTTTAACGACCTCTTAACCGACCGAAAAGCGACCGTTGATGCCAGCGACCCACGGTCGGCCCGTCAGATGTGGAGCCATCCGACCCAACACGGCCGTGCCGGTGGGCCGGCCGACAAGGAGGAATGATCGCGTGACCATCACCACGCCCAAGCGCATCGGCGCATTCGCGCTCGTCGCAGCGCTCGCCATCGGCGCGTGCAGCAGCGGCGGCTCGTCGGCCGCGCCGAGCTCCGCCGAGAGTCAGGCGCCGGCGGCCAGCGGCAGCGCGGAACCGTCGAGCGCAGCTCCCGCCCTGTCGGGCACGGTCACCATCGACGGCTCGAGCACCGTCTATCCGATCACGGAGGCGGTCGCCGAGGAGTTCCAGATCGCCAACAACGGCGTCCAGGTCCCGACCGCGTTCTCCGGCACCGGCGGCGGCTTCAAGAAGTTCTGCGCCGGCGAGACCGACATCAACGACGCGTCGCGCCCGATCAAGGCCGACGACGAGGGCGAGGGCATGGCCTGCACGACGAACGGCATCGAGTTCGTCGAGCTGCAGGTCGCGATCGACGGGCTGACCGTCGTCGTCAACCCGGCCAACACGTTCGCGACGTGCCTGACGGTCGAGGAGCTGGCCAAGATCTACGGACCCGACTCGCCGCGAGAACCTCATGTGGAGCGACGTCCGCGCCGACTTCCCGGCCCAGCCGGTCAACCGGTTCATGCCGGGCGCCGACTCGGGCACGTTCGACTACTTCACCGAGGAGATCAACGGCGAGGTCGACGCGGCGACCCAGCACGCGACCCAGTCCGAGGACGACAACACGCTCGTGACCGGCGTCGCGGGCGACCCGAACGCGATCAGCTTCTTCGGGTACGCCTACTTCGTCGAGAACCAGGACAAGCTCAAGGCGGTCGAGGTCGATGGCGGCAGCGGCTGCGTCGCGCCGACCGAGGCGACGATCAACGACGGCACCTACACCCCGCTCAGCCGCCCGCTGTTCATCTACCCCGACGTCGGCAAGGCGAAGGAGCGCCCCGAGCTCAAGGCCTTCGTCGACTTCTACCTCGCGAACACGAGCGCGCTGTCCGCGGAGGTCGGCTACATCGCGCTGCCGGACGACCTCCTGACCGCCGAGACGGCGGAGTGGGACAGCCGCCGTCGGCGGCTGACCGAGCCCGAAATCTCCTCCTCCCCGCGGATGCCGGTCCGGCTCGGAAGGACCGGCATCCGCGTTCCCTCGTCACCGGTCGCCTGCCGTAGGCTAGGCACCCTCTCTCGATCGTGGAGACCTCCATCGCATGACCGAGCAGGCCGCCCCGATGGCGCTGACCCGCCGACGCACGGCGTCCGAGCGGGTGATCGAGCCGCTCCTGTTCCTGGCCGCCGCGCTGAGCGTCGTCACGACGGCCGGGATCATCCTCGTCCTCGCGTACCAGACCTTCGAGTTCTTCCTCGAGGTCAGCCCGATCGAGTTCTTCACGGGCACGTTCTGGTCGGCGTCGATCAAACCGCAGGCGTGGGGGGTCCTGGCGCTCGTGTCGGGGACGCTGCTGGTCGCCGGGATCGCCATGATCGTCGCCGTCCCGCTCGGCCTGCTCGCAGCCGTCCTGCTCGCCGAATACGCGTCGCCCCGGGTCCGGAACGTCGTCAAGCCGCTGCTCGAGACGATCGCTGGGATCCCGACGATCGTGCTCGGGTTCTTCGCGATCAACTTCCTGGCGCCGCGCATCCTGCAGCCGATCTTCGGGGTCGGGACCTTCTCTGCGCTGTCGGCCGGGCTCGTCGTCGGATCTGCTGATCACGCCGCTCATCGCGTCGATCTCGGAGGACGCGATGCGGGCCGTGCCGCGCGGCATGCGCGAGGGCGCGTATGCGATGGGCGCCACCCGCTTCGAGACCGTGCGCAAGGTGGTCGTGCCGGCCGCGCTGTCCGGGATCATGGCCGCGATCATCCTGGCGACTGAGTCGCGCCATCGGCGAGACGATGGCCGTGCTCGATCGCCGGCGGCACCAAGCCGCAGTTCACGTTGGATCCGACCGAGAGCGTCCAGACGATGACCGGCGTTCATCGCCCAGATCAGCATCGGCGAGACCGCCCAGGGCTCGATCGAGTTCAAGTCGCTGTTCGCGGTCGGCTGCGACGCTGTTCGTGATGACCCTGGTCCTCAACCTGTTGAGCGCGTGGGTCGTGCACCGCTTCCGGACGAGGTACTGAGATGACGGCGACCTCGATCCCCGCGCCGGCCGGAGCGTTCGAGCCGGCACTCACCCGACGGCGCCTGACCGGCACGCTCTTCTACGGGGCATGCATCGCGGCGATCGGGATCCTGCTGCTCGCGCTGGTCATGCTGCTGTACGACATCCTGCTGCGCGGGCTGCCGTGGCTCGACATCGACTTCCTGACCGGCGTGCCCTCGCGTCGCCCGGAGCGCGCCGGGATCATGCCGGCCATCATCGGCTCGCTCGAGATCGCGCTGATCGTCGGCGGTGACCGCCTTCCCGGTCGGCGTCGCGGCGGCGATCTACCTCACGGAGTACGCGCGCGTCGGCTTCCTCAACCGCATCCTCGAGACGAACATCAGCAACCTCGCAGGCGTCCCGTCGATCATCTACGGCATCCTCGGTCTCGCGGTGTTCGTGCGGATCCTCGGCCTCGGGCCGACGGTCCTCGCCGGCGGGCTTGACCCTTGCACTGCTGATCCTGCCGGTGGTCATCATCGCCTCGATGGAGGCCATCAAGGCCGTGCCGCAGGCCCAGCGCGAGGGCGCGTACGCGCTCGGCGCGACGCGCTGGCAGATGGTTCGCGGGAGCGGTCCTGCCGGCCGCGGCGCCTGGGATCATGACCGGCATCATCCTGGCCATGGCGCGGGCGATCGGCGAAGCGGCACCGCTGCTCCTGATCGGTGCGTTCACGTTCGTGACCTTCGCCGCCCAACCCGCTCTCGGGCGGCTACACGGTCCTGCCGCTCCAGGTCTTCGGCTGGATCGCGCGGCCGCAGGCCGACTTCCAGGGGATCGCCGCGGCGACGATCATCGTCATCCTCGGTCTGATGCTGCTGCTCAACGGGCTCGCGCTCGTCATCAGGGCCCGCCTCTCGAGACACATCCAGTGGTAGAGGAGGACCCGTTGTCCACCACGACGCCGAACGCCCCTATGACAGAGATGCCCGTGACCGCGCCACCGACCGACGGCGTCGGCCCGAGCGGTCCGACCATCCGCATCGCGACGGACGACGCGCCGACCTGCCTCGGCCGCGCCGATCCGGAGACCCCGATCGTCGTCGAGCTGCAGGACCTGTCCTGCTTCTACGGCGACTTCCGGGCCGTCCGCAACATCGACCTCACGGTCCGCAAGCAGCGCGATCACGGCCCTCATCGGACCGTCCGGGCTGCGGCAAGTCGACGCTGCTGCGCACGATCAACCGCATGAACGATCTCGTGCCGTCGTTCCACATCGACGGGCGGATCCTGCTCGACGGGCAGGACCTGTTCGGCCAGGGTGTCGACCCGGTCGCCGTCCGGCGGCGCGTCGGGATGGTGTTCCAGAAGCCCAACCCGTTCCCCAAGTCGATCTGGGAGAACGTCGCGTTCGGCGCCCGGATCAACGGCTACAAGGGCAACCTCGACGAGCTCGTGGAGCACAGCCTGCGCCGCGCGGCACTCTGGGATGACGTGAAGGACAAGCTCAAGCAGTCCGGCATGGCGCTGTCGGGCGGGCAGCAGCAGCGCCTGTGCATCGCGAGGACGATCGCCATCGAGCCCGAGGTCATCCTGATGGACGAGCCGTGCTCGGCGCTCGATCCGCGGAGCACGCTCCAGATCGAGGAGCTGATGGCGCAGCTCAAGCAGGACTACACGATCGTCATCGTCACCCACAACATGCAGCAGGCCGCCCGGGCGTCCGACACGACCGTCTTCATGACGATGGGCGAGGACCGCGCCGGCTACGTCGTCGAGGAGGCGCCGACGGTCGAGCTGTTCACGAATCCCGAAGAACCAGCTGACCGAGGACTACGTGTCCGGTCGGTTCGGATGAACGGGGGCCCGGCGTGACCGAACGACCGACCAACGACCTGCCGTCCGTGGACGAGCTCGTCGACCAGCTCCTCCAGGACGCGTCGACCGATGCCCCGACGGGGGAACAGGCGCGTCGCGACCCGCTCGACATCCAGGAGCAGGAGATCAAGGACGCGGTGCTGCGGATGGGCGCCCTCGTCGAGGAGGCGATCCGGCGCGCATCGAAGTCGCTGGTCGAGCACGATGCCGTCCTCGCCCTCGACATCGTCAAGGCGGACGGACGGATCAACGACGCGCAGCGCGAGGTCTCCCGGCTCATCAGCGTCACCATCGCGACCCAGAACCCGGTCGCCAGGGACCTGCGCTACCTGCTCACGCTCGACCACGTCACCTACGAGCTCGAGCGCATCGGCGATCACGCCTCTTCGCTCGCGAAACAGGTCATCAAGCTCGCCCCGGAACCGCCGCTGCAGGAGTACGTCAAGCTGCCCGAGATGGCCGAGCTCGCGGCTACGCTGGTGCATGGCGTGCTTCGGGCGCTCGTCGACGTGGACGCGGTAGCCGCGCGGGAGGTGGCCGCCATGGACGACGACATCGACCTCCTATACCACGCGACCTTCGACGAGGTCGTCGAGCTGATGCGCCAGGATCCGGCCAATGTCGAGCGCGGTACCCGGATCATCATCGCGTCGCACTACGTCGAGCGGATCGGCGACCGATCCACCAACATCGCCGAGGACATCGTCTACCTCGTGACCGGCGACGTCGAGGATCTCAATCCGTGAGTGCCGCCGGTCGCGGCAACCGCCCGATCCGCGTCCTGTTCGTGTGCACCGGCAACTCGGCCCGAAGCATCATGGCCGAGGCGCTGCTGCGCCGGCACGGGGGCGACAGGTTCGAGGTCTTCAGCGCTGGGACCGAGCCGCGCGGAGTGAACCCGCTCACCCTTCGCGTGTTGAACGAGGCCGGGATCGAGGCGTCGTGGGCGCGCTCGAAGTCCGTCAGCGAGTTCCTGGTCGACTCGTTCGACTACGTCGTGACGGTCTGCGATCAGGCACGCCAGATCTGCCCGGTCTTCCCGGGCGACCACGAGTCGCTGCATTGGGGCTACGAGGACCCGGCCGAGGCGACCGGCTCCGAGGAGGAGCGCATGGCCGTCTTCCGGAGTGTGTTCATCGCCCTCGGAGAGCGAGTGGCGCAGTTCGCGGCGGTGACGACCCGCGCCCACCAGCCCGCCTGAATGCTGCTCGATCTGCTGCGCCATGCTGACGCCGGCGACCCGATGGCGTGGGACGGCCCGGACGCGACCCGGCCGCTGAGCGACAAGGGCCGCAAGCAGAGCAAGCGACTCGGCGAACACCTCGCGGCCCTCGGCTACAAGCCCGACGCGGTCGTCACCTCACCCAAGCTGCGCGCCGAGCAGACCGCCGAGATCTTGGCCAAGCTCGTCGGCGCGAAGGTCACGGTCGACGATCGGCTGGCTGCCAGCCTGGATCTCAACAAGGTCGACGGGATCGTCGACGACGCAGGTCACCCCGACCACGTCGTGCTAGTCGGCCACGACCCCGACTTCAGCGAGCTGCTGTCGGTGCTGTGTCGCGCCGCCGGCGTCACGATGCGCAAGGGTGCGCTGGCGCGCATCGAGATCGAGCGGCCGCTCGCGGCCGGCGCGGGCACGCTCCGCTGGCTGGTCCCGCCGGACGCCCTCAAGCCCGCCCGCTGAAGTGACCGAGGCGCGGCCTAGTCGCCGGTCACGGTCGGGTACGGCAGCGAGACCGGGTCGGTCGCGAGCCGGCTCCGCCCGTCGGCATCGAACCGATCCAGCCCCAGATCGGTGACGTCGATGAGGTCGGTCGTCCCGCGCACCGCGAGGTCGGCGGCGACCCGCGCGACCCCGGGCCCCCACATCATCCCGTGCCCGGCCGCGGCGGCGACCGTGACCCCGCCGATCATGCTCCCGTCCGGTCGCATCGCGGGCCCGATGATCGGCAGGTGGTCGGGCGTGTAGTCGATCGTGGCGACCCAGATGCGCCGCAACCCGAGGTCCCGGGTGACCGGCACGAACGAGGCGAGCCGGGCGCGGTAGCGCTCGTAGGCCGCCCAGTCGATGTCGCGCGCCTCGCCCGGCTGTTCGTCGGGGTCACTCCAGCCGAACAGCAGCCCGCCTTCCTCGAGGCGCCAGTACAGCCCCGCGCCGATATCGAACACCATCGGCGCGCGATCGACCGCGAAGGCGTCATGGGGCTCGAGCACGGCCACCGTGTGCCGCGCGGCCCCCGCCGGGATGCGCAGGCCGGCCAGCGCCCCGACCGAGCGCAACGCGGGGCCGCCGGTCAGCAGCACGCGGTCCGTGTCGATCGACCCGTGGTCGGTATCGACCGCGATGACGCACCCGTCGCCGTCGAGGCGCAACCCGGTGAACGCGGTGCGCTCGCGCAGCTCGATGCCGGCGCGCTGCATCGCGAGCGAATACGCGCGGACGTTCCGCGGCGGGTCGATGTGCCCGTCGCCGTCCCGGTAGCTGCCCCCGCGGTGGCCATCGGGCGCCAGCGTGCCGGTGAGCTCGACCGCCTCGGCCGCGGACAACCAGCGGACGTCGGTCAGCCCGGCGTCGCGCTGCATGGCGACGCGCTGGCGTCCCTCCTGCTCGTCCTCGTCGGTGACCGCCAGGATCAGGTAGCCGAGCTCGCGGAAGCCCGAGTCGGTGCCGTACGCAGCCGACTGGCCACGATAGAAGTCGATGGTCCAGCGGCCGAGCGCCACCGTGGCCGGCGTGCCGCCCTGCGCCCGGACGATGCCGGCCGCCCGGGACGAGGCCCCCATCCCGGCCAGCCCGCGCTCGAGCACGACCACCCGTTCGACCCCGTCGGCCGCCGCGAAGACCGATGCCCAGCCGCCGATCGTGCCGGCACCGACGACCACGAGGTCCGCGCGATCGGTCATGCCCGTTCCTCCATTCGATCCCGAGGTCAGCCGTCGAGCGCGGCCGCCTCGACGCAGGCGGCCACGACGCCGAGGCGCTGGAGACGACCGTACGTCGAGCGGCGCCGGACGGTCCAGCCCGCGACCTCAAGCCCGGCCGCGTGCACGGCCGAGACGGACGCCCGGTCGATGACGTGGAAATCGACCGAGATCGCCCGGCAGTCGAGGTCGACAGCGCGACGGATCGTGTCCCGCGAGAGATCCCATGCGTTGAGCCAACGTGGCCAAGCAGGGGCGAGTCCCGCGACGCGTTCCAGCGTTTCCGGCTCGAAGGACGAGACGACGCCGTTGACCAGTCCCGGACCTCGGCCCGCGGCGATGACCTCGACCACGTTCCGATCATGCTGCCCCTTGAGGTCAACGTTGATCGCCGCGCGGTGCGGGATCGCCAGCAGGGCGTCCGCGAGCGTCGGGACTCCGAGGTCCTCGAGGTGGGAGGAACTGACCTCGTCGACCCGGGTCGGTGGCCCCTGGATGCGCCCGAGCGTCTCGTCGTGGAGGAGCACGGGTACGCCGTCCGACGAGAGGCGAACGTCGAACTCGACGCCGTCGCAGGCGGGCACTGCGAGCGCCGCCTCGAGGGCCTCGATGCTGTTCTCGGGTGCCCTCCGCCAGTCCCCGCGATGCGCGATCCTGAGCATGGCTAGCCGACCTCGAGCCGGGCGGCGACCCCGAGGTGGTCGCTGGGGTAGAGCGTGGGATCGTCGTGGTCCGGGCGGTGGAACGCGAACCGTGCCTCGGTCACCCGGATCGCGCCCCGGACCCAGATGAAGTCGATGCAGCGCGGGTCGCCGTCGAGGTCCATCGCCGGCGCCTGGAGGCCGGACGGCCACGTCACGTCGGGCTCGGCGCCGTTCGCCTCGACCGACGCCGATCGGAACCCGGCCTCGACCATCCGCCCATAGGTCGGCTCCGTCGGGTCGGCGTTGAAGTCGCCCATCACGACGACGCCGTCGGTCGGCGGCGCGGCATCGATCCACTCGACCAGGACCGCGGTCTGGCCGTCGCGCTCGGCCGCGTCCGCCGGCAGGTGGTGGAGGTGCGTGACCGCGACGAGCACCGACCCGCCGCCCGGCAGGTCGATCACGATGCGATGGGCCGCGCGCTGGAGGCCGAGCTCGACGCGCTCCGTGTCGCGCCCGGTCAGCGGCTCACGCACGAGCAGGCTATTGCCGTATTCGGGGCGTCCCGCCCAGCCGCGGATCGCCGCGTAGTGGCCCTCCCCCGCGGCACCGATGAGGCGGTCCTGGTGCATGACGTACACGACCTCCTGGAGACCCAGCACGTCGGGCTGCAGCGCCGCCATGTCGGCCAGGATCAACGGCAGCCGCTCGAACCAGCGGTCGGCGAGGTTGAGGATGTTGAACGTCGCGACATGGAGTCGGTCCATCGGTCCTCCGCTCAGACGGTTCTCGTCGGTTCGCCGCCATCGGAGATCGGCAGCGCGAAGGAGAAGGTCGACCCGACGCCTTCCTCGGACTCGACCCAGATCCGGCCGCCATGCTGTTCGACGACGTGCCGGGCGATCGCGAGACCCAGCCCCGTACCGCCACCACCGGCCTCCGCGCGCAGGCGTGCCCGATCGACCTTGTAGAACCGCTCGAACACACGATCGCGGGTCGCCTTCGGGATGCCGATGCCATGGTCCTCGACCGAGGTCACGACCGAGTTCCCGGCGACGGACGTCCGGACCGTGATCTCACCACCCTCCAGGCTGAACCTGACGGCATTGTGGACGATGTTCACCACCACCTGGCCGAGCCTCGCCGCGTCACCGCGGACCCGCGGGAGGTCCGGCGGCGTCTCGATCCGCAACGTCACGCCCTGCCGCTCGGCGAAGAGTCGGAGCCGTTCGGCGGAGTCGCCGGCCAGGCGGCTCATGTCGATGCCGTCGACGAGCTGGAGCGACCCTCCGCTCTCGATCCGACTCAGGTCGAGCAGCTCGTTGACCATCTGGGCGAGGTGGCCGGTCTCGAGCCCGATCTTGGCGATGCGCTCCCGCATGCGCTGGGGGATGGCATCTCCGACGCCGTCGGCCTCGCGCTCGAGCGTTTCGGCCAGGAGGCTGACCGTGGTGATCGGCGTGCGCAGCTCGTGCGACAGGTTGTCGACGAATTCGGTCCGGATGCGCTGCAGGCGCCGGAGCTCGGAGACGTCGTCGAGCACGAGCCAGACGCCGCTGCCGGCTCGATGGGCGCGAATCACCAGCACCGGCCCATCGGCGCCCGCCGGCCGGATCTCGCCGATCGACGAACCGCTCCTGACGGCGTCGCCCGCAAGCTTCTCGACGGCCGGGTCGAGGAAGGCCTCCATGATCGATCGACCGACGAGCGCGCCCGGCTCGTGCCCGAGCATGGCGTGCGCCCGTGCGTTGGCTTCACCGACACGCAGCGTCCCCTCGAGCCGGACCAGGCCGGCGTCGAGCGCCTCGTGGAGCAGGGCCTCGTCGGCGGCCCGCTCCTCTGCCGCCCGGTCTCGACTGATCCGCTCCTCGTGCCCGTGTCGGATCGAGGCGTTCGCGCGGTCGAGCGCCTGCCCTCGGCGGACCGCCACGATCGTGGCGACCAGCGTGACCGCGGCCAGGGCCACGCTGACGAGGACTGCGGGTTCCACGCGGCGAGCATCGCATACCGGCGGGTCCGGGAGGGGCGGCTTAGTGCCCCCGGACGCGGGTGCCCCACGGCGACGCCCGCTCGATCAGGTCGCCCAGCCAGGGCGCCGCGTTGCGTTCGAAGGCGGCCGCGCGGAACGCGTGTCGGAGGACGATCAGATGGGCGATCCGCGCGGCGGCCCGGCGGGCGGCGGCCGTGATCCGCACGCCATCGATGCCTGCTGCGACGGCCGCCGCATCGACCGCGTCGACCGCGTCCGCGGTGGCGAGCTCGCTCGACACGCGGAGCGTGTCGTCCTCGTCGGGTGATGTCCCGGCCGGCCACGGCGTGTCGCCGAGCCGCTCCACGGTGCCGGTGAATGCCAGCCGCCGCACGTCGTCCGCGTCGAGACGTCGAAGCCGGGCGAGCAGCGCCGTGAGCGCGGTCGTGGCCGGGCCGTAGCGAGGCTGGCCTACCGCCGAATCCCAGCCGCGGGTCAGCCGCTCGCGGGCCCACAGCCCGGACGGGTCCCCGAGGATCTCCTCCAGGACATCGCCGAGGATGATGTCGGCGAGCCGCCCGACCACCGCGTCCCGGATCGGGAGGGTCCGCCGGGCGGCCGGCGGCAGCGCTGCCAGCGCCGATCGCTCGGCTGCCTCGAGCGTCCGGTCGAGTTCGGGCGACACGAACTGGCGGAGCGTGGCAAGGAATGCGATCGGCGCCGGCTCGGCCAGGGCGAGCCGGTCGAGCTCGTCGCCGCTCAGCCTGCCGACCCGCTCCACGACCGCCGCGATGCGTTCCGCGGCCGTCGGCGGCCGGCGCACGGCCCGGCTCGGGGCGGGCCGCTCCCAGCCTGCACGGGGCGGCCGACCGCTTCGGATGCCGGTCGACCGCTCGCGGTCGTAGCGCTCCCGCAGGTCCGTATCGCTCAGCCAGTCATGGGCCACGTTGATGCGCTTGGCCAGCTCGAGCCCGTCGGGTCCGGCGACGTCCGGATGGTGCCTCCGGAGCAGGGCCCGCCAGGCGAGCTCGATCGCCTCCGGGCTTGCATCCCGGGGCACGCCCAGCCGGGCGTACAGGTCGTCCGCGGGGAGGGTGGGTCGGGGCGGCATGGTCGTGCGAAATCGTACGGCCTCGGAACTCGCGGCCGGTATGCTGCTGAGTCCAACGGGCAGCGGCCCGGCCCACGAGGGGGCGATCGATGAGCTTCATCAAGAAGGCCCAGGAGGCGGCCTCGCAGGCGGCCGAGGCGGCCCGGCAGACCGCGACCGCGGCGAACCAGAAGGCCAACGACCCCGCGACGCAGGAGGCGGTCGCCCGCAGCGCCCGCGACGCGGTGGGCATGGCCCGCAAGGGCGTCACAACGGTCATCGAGAAGATCGACCCGGGCACGCTCGCCGAGCTCATCGTGAAGGCGACGTACCTGCAGGAGCTGACCAACAAGGCGCTCCGCCAGAAGGGGTCGATGTACCGGATCGGCGAGATCTCGATCTCGGCGTCGATCCCGCCGGCCGTCAGTTTCGCCATCAGCCGCATCGGTGACATCGAGGAGGCCATCGGCGATGCCATGTCGTCGGTCGACCTCGTCAAGAACGAAGTCGACGACGGCGAGCTGGTCCTCGCCCTGGACGGGACGCTCGTCGACGAGGACGCGATCCCGGTCGCCGGGCTGTCAGCGGATGAGGCCGTGTCACCGTCCGACGATGACGACGCCCCTACTGACGAGGCACCGTCGGGCTGGGTGATCCCGCGCTAGACCGTCTCGAACCCGCGTACCAGCATCGCCTCGACGTCCTCGATCGAGCGAGTCGACCGCTCGCCGGTCGCGCGCGCGGTGACCTCGATGCCGCCGGCGGCGAGCGAGCGTGGTGACACGGTGAGGATCCACGGCATGCCCAGCAGCTCGGCGTCGGTGAACTTCACGCCGGGCGACTCGTCGCGGTCGTCCCAGAGGATCTCCCGGCGGTCGCCGGCCACCGTGGCGAGGGAGTGGAGCCGCTCGGCGATCTCGGTCACGCGCGGCTCCTTGGCCGCCCCGATCGACACCAGGTGCGCGGCGTACGGCGCGACCTCGGCCGGCCACGCGATGCCCTTGTCGTCGTGGTGCTCCTCGACGACGCACGCCACGTTCCGCCCCACACCGATGCCGTAGGAGCCCATGACGATCGGGTGCTGCTGACCGTCCTCGCCGAGGTAGGTGGCCCCGAACGCATCGGTGTACTTCGTGCCGAGCTTGAAGATGTTGCCGACCTCGATGCCGTTGCGCAGGATGACCGGCTTGCCGCATGTCGGGCACGGATCGCCCTCCTGCGCATTCGTGATGTCGGCCACGACATCGGGCGTGAAGTCGCGCCCGACGTTGACATTGCGATAGTGGAACCCCTCCCGGTTCGCGCCGGCGACGAGGTTGGGTGAGCGCGCCACCAGGTCGTCGACCACGACGACCGTGTCGCGGGCACCGATCGGTGAGCCGTAGCCCGGCTCCATGCCGGCGGCCCGGATCTCCTCGACGGTGGCGGGTCGGAGGCCGCCGGTGACCGTCGCCGCGTTGACGAGCTTGGTCTCGTTGACCTCGTGGTCGCCGCGCACGATGGCGGTGACGAGGCGGCCATCGCCGGTCACGAAGAACGCGGCCTTGGCGGTGCGATCCTCCCCGATGCCCAGGAACGCGGCGAGCGTCGCGATGGTGGTCGTGCCGGGCGTCGAGACCTCCTCGAGCGGCCCCGGCTCCTCGGGGGCAGGATCGGGCTTGGGGACGATCGCGATCTGGCGGTTGGCGGCGTAGTCGCAGCCCTCGCACAGCACGAGCACGTCCTCGCCGGCGGGATTGAGGACCATGAACTCATGGGCCTGGCTGCCGCCCATCATCCCGACGTCCGAGCTGACCGCGATGGTGTCGAGCCCGAGTCGCTCGAACGTCCTGACATAGGCGCCGTGCTGGTCCCAGTAGCTCCTGTCGAGCCCGGCCTCGTCTCGGTCGCAGCTGTAGGCGTCCTTCATGACGAACTCGCGGACGCGGATGAGCCCGCCGCGCGAGCGCGGCTCGTCGCGCCACTTCGTCTGGAAGTGGTAGACCTGCATCGGCAGCTGGCGATACGAGCGGACGATGTCGGCCAGCAGCAGCCCGACGACCTCCTCGTGGGTCATCGCCAGGACCATGTCGCGCCCGTTGCGGTCCTTGAACCGAGCGAGCTCCGGGCCGATCACCTCGATAGCGGCCGCTGGCCCTCCAGATGTCGGCCGGGTGCACGACCGGCATCTCCATCTCCTGCGCCCCGATGCGGTCCTGCTCCTCCCGGATGATCTGCTCGACGCGGTCGTTGACGCGCTTGCCGAGCGGCAGCAGCGAGTAGATCCCCGAGCCGAGCTGGCGGACATAGCCCGCGCGCTGGAGCAGCCGGTGCGACGGCCATCTCCGCGTCGGCCGGGTCGTCGCGGAGCGTGGTGAAGAAGAGGTTGGACAGTCGCATGGCCGCGTAAGGATAGCGGCGGCCGGCCTCCGAGACTGTGCCGGGCACGTCGGCTCCCGGACACGACGTCCGCGCCATTACCATCGCTCGAACGTCCCGGTTCGCAGCAGGGGAACGATCGCGTGGTCGATGGCGCCGTCGTTCTCGCTGCTCGTCGTCATCGTGCTGGCCGTCGTCTTCGACTACATCAACGGCTTCCACGACACGGCGAACGCCATCGCGACGTCGGTCGCGACCCGCGCGCTCAGCCCGCGGACGGCCGTCCTCATGGCCGCCGCGTTCAACTTCATCGGCGCGTTCGCCGGGACGGCTGTGGCCAAGACCATCGGCGCCGGGCTGGTCAACGAGGAGACGACGACCCAGACCATCGTCATGGCCGCGCTCATCGGAGCGATCGCCTGGGACCTGATCACGTGGTGGTACGCCGTTCCGAGCTCGAGCTCGCAGGCGCTCATCGGTGGGCTGCTTGGGCGCGACCATCGTCGCCGCGGGGGTCGGGTGCGTTGAACATGCGACGGGATCGTCAACAAGGTGCTCATCCCGATGCCTGACGTCGCCGCTCATCGGCTTCGTCGGCGCGTTCCTGCTGATGCTGACGCTGTACTGGATCTTCCGGAACGCCAAGCGCAAGCCGATGGCCCGGATCTTCCGGCGCCTGCAGGTGATCTCGGCCGGCTACATGGCCTTCGCCCACGGCTCGAACGACGCGCAGAAGACGATGGGCATCATCACGCTGGCCCTGTTCTCGGCCGGGGTCATCCCGACCATCGAGGTCCCGACGTGGGTGATCATCGTGTCGGCCACCGCACTGTCGCTGGGGACGGCAGTCGGCGGCTGGCGGATCATGCACACGATGGGGCACCGGGTCGTCGAGCTCGAGCCTGTCCATGGCTTCGCTGCCGAGACGACCGCCGCCACGGTCCTGATCGGGACGGCTCAGCTGGGCATGCCGGTGTCGACGACCCATGTGATCTCCAGCGCGATCATGGGCGTCGGATCGGCACGCGGCCCGAAGGGCGTTCGCTGGGGCGTCGCCCGCCGCATCCTGCTGGCGTGGGTCATCACGATCCCGGCCGCCGGCATCGTCGCGGCCGCCGCCTGGTTCATCCTGCATACCATCGGGTTCGCCTGAGTCGAGGAGGGATCCCATGTCGTTCCGCCTGCTCCCGAAGGACGTGAAGTTCTTCGATCTCTTCGTCGCGGACGGCGAGAACCTCCAGGCCGCCGCGACGAAGCTGCGCGACATGGTCGTCGACGTTCGACGACCTCGATCGGCGGGTCTCCGAGATCCAGCGATCTCGAGAAGCGCGGTGATGAGATCGACCGCGAGATCAACCAGCGGCTCGAGGACGCGTTCGTCACGCCCTTCGACCGCGAGGACATCCACGACCTGACGATCCAACTCGACGACGTCGTCGACGGCATCCAGGCGACCGCCGAGACGTTCGTGATCTACGGCATCGACCGAGCCGACCGAGGAGGCGCGTGAGCTCGCCCGCATCCTGGCCGATCAGTCGGATTCGCTCGCTGTCGGCGCTGCGCAAGCTCGATGGGCTCAAGGACCTCGAGCCCGATCTCGAACGCGTGCACGACCTCGAGCACCAGGCCGACACGCTGTCACGGGCAGCCGTCGCGCGGCTGTTCCGCGACGGGTCGGATCCGCCTCGAGGTCATCAAGTGGCGCGACCTCTACCGCGAGCTCGAGAACGCGATCGACGCCGCGGAGGACGCCGCGGAAGCCATCGAGCGGATGTTCCACAAGGCGACCTGAGGACGACCGCCGGTCGTCCCCGGGCGTCAGCCCAGGAGCAACGGCCAGGACGGGCCGGTGGCACCGTCACGGAGCTCCATCCAGCGCAGTGCGTACGCGAGGCGGATCGGACTCGGATCGTCAGTCTCGCGGTCGTCCACGGCGACATGGAACGCCTCGCGACCGTAAGACGCGGCGAGGGTCTGGCGGCTGCGGACCGGCGCCAGGTGGCGCCGGACGAGCTCCACCTGGGCACCGAACGCCGGCTGGAGCCAGTGGGCGGGGCGGCGGGACGGATCGCGGAGAGCGCGCGAGAGTCGGAGCGCAACCAGCGCCAGCGCCCGGTCGGGCGCCGGCACCGGTGCTGGGAGAACTCGGACGCCCCGGGAGAGGAGGTCCCCGGCTCCGAGCGGAGGCGTGCCACCCGGATCGCCGCCGCGACGCTCGGCCGCGACGGGATGGGTCGTCATCAGTCGGCCGTCGGTCTCGGGCGGGCGGATCTTGGTCGGCATGGTCACATGCTCGCGAGCCGGTGTGAACGCGTCATCAGCGCGCAGTCAACGTTCAGGTCGGGCGGCGGAACACGTAGCCCACGCCGCGGACCGTGTGGATGAACGCGGGCTGACCCGGGTCGGCCTCGATCTGGCTGCGCAGCCAGTGCACGTGGACGTCGACCGTGCGTGTCTCGCCGGCGTAGTCGTAGCCCCACACCTTCTCGAGCAGCTGGTCGCGCGTGAAGACCTGGCCCGGATTCCGGATGAGGAACGCGAGGAGCTCGAACGCCTTCGGCTTGATCGGCAGGACCTCGCCATCGCGCAGGAGCCGGTGGCCACCGAGATCCGCCTGCACCCGCCCGAGATCGACGATGGTCGGTGGGGCGCCGGTCGCGACCGCGGCCTCGGAGCGACGGAACAGCGCTCGGATGCGGGCCGTGAGCTCGCGCAGCGAGAAGGGCTTGGTGACGTAGTCGTCGGCGCCCAGCTCGAGCCCGACGACCTTGTCGAGCTCCGAGTCCTTGGCGGTGAGCATCACGATCGGCACGCCGGACTCGGCGCGGATGATGCGGGTGACCTCGATGCCGGACAGCTCGGGAAGCATGAGGTCGAGCAGGACGAGGTCGGGACGCTCCCCCCGGAACTGCGTCAGGGCCTCGCGCCCATCGGCCGCGGCGACGACCCGGAATCCGTCCGATCTCGAGCGCGTCGACGATCGTCTCGCGCAGGGTCGGTTCGTCTTCGACGACGAGGATCGTGCGTGCCATCCACGCTGGAGGATAGCCGCCCGTGTTAACGACTCATTAGAGGCCCGTCAACGTCCGGCGACCGGCCCAGGCGCACGCGCCCCTACTGCTCGATGACGCCGAGGACCTTGCGCACGTCGGCGATCCACTCGGCATAGGAGACGACCGGGTCGCCGTCGTACATGATCGCGCCGACGCCCGACCGGAGCTCGTCCACGAACGCGGCCTCGCCGGCGGCCAGGACCGCGTCGACCGTGCACGGTGGCGACAACGAGAGCGTCTCGAGGTGCCGGTCCATGTCGACCGTAGCGATCACGATCGCCTGGCGCAGCCGGCTCGAGCGGGCCTGGTCGTCGACGTTCGCCGGGCCGCGCATGACGTCGAGGACCGCGCGGTCCATGACGCCGCCCCATTCGGTCGCGACGGCGTCGCACGTCGCGCCGATATACGCGTGGCGGTCGGTGGTGCAGCCGCCCACGTCGCTCGACACGTCATCGCAGACGGTGGGTGCCGGGCTGGCGCCCGATGCATCGCTGCAGGAGGCGGTCACGGTCGCGATGGCCAGGAGCCCGGTCAGCAGCACCGTCCGAGTCACGGTCCTCATGGCGTGCGCGCCTCCTGCAGGATGGTGGGTCAGTGTAGGGACGAGCCCGTCAGCAGGTGATCAGCTGGCGGCCGCCCGATGACGCCGCCCTGACGGGCGGGCTGTAGTCGGTGCGGGCGGTGACCGTCTCGACTGTCGTGCCACCGCTGAAGCCGGCGCCGGCGTTGACGTTGAACAGCGCCTCGGCGATCAGCCGGTACACGATCCCGCCGGTGATGTCCCAGACGACCTCGACCTCGCCCTTCCAGCGGTTGGTCGTGGTCTGCACCGACGTGTAGCCGGTTCGGTAGTTGATATACCACTCGTTCTCTTCGTTCCCGGAGCCCAGGCAGTTGCCCTTGGCGAGGCCGCTTCCCGGGATCCGGAAGAAGGACTGGCTCTTCCATCCGCACCACACCTCCGGGCAGCGCGAGACGAACTGGACCTCGACCCAGCAGTCGATGATCAGCCCGGTATTCGGGCAGTCGCGGACGTAGTCGACGTCCACGGCCGGGCGACCCCCGGAGACGAAGACGTCGGTGATGGAATCGGTGTCGCCCATGTCGCCGACCTCGCCGTCAGCGGCGAAGACCGCGGACGGCAATGTCAGGGCCGCGACCATCGCGGCGACGACGAGGCCCATCCGGGCCACCCGTCTCATGCCTCGCATGTCTGGATCCTCCTGTCCCTGGCGGTTGGACACGTGTCGCGACAGGAGGAGTCTCTTTGCGGGCGCTTACCAGTGGCGTATCTCGGACTTATCCCGCGCTTATCGCGAGCGTCGGCGTCACCGTCCCTCGCGCTGGTCCTCGGGCAGCTCGCGCCAGTACTCGACGAACTCGGCGCAGCGGCCCTCGCCGTCGAAGCGCAGCAACCAGACGTTGTAGAAGAGCGTCAGCAGCGATCCGTCGTCCTTGAGGTAGCGCGACTCGCCGACCGCCACGGCCCGGTCGCCATCCACCGCGTACGGCTCGTAGTGCGCCTCCCACGAGCCGGCCGCATCGGGCTCCTCGATCCAGTCGGCGACCACCGCATCGCGGCCCATGACCGGGTCGCGGTATGGCTGGTAGCGGTACGACACGTCGACCGAGAACAGGTCGCCGATGGCGGCCGGGTCGTAGGTCCGCCACGCCTCGACATACGCATCGAGCCAGCGTTGGACGTCATCTCTGGTCATCGGAACCTCCGGGCTGCGGGCACCGGCGAAGCCTTGCGCCGATACCCGTCAGTCGATGTCATGAACCGAGCGCCGCGATGGCCCGATCCACGCGATCGAGCACGCGCGTGCGACCGAGGGCGACCAGCGTGTCGAACAGCGGCGGCGTGGCCGTCCGACCGGTGACCGCGACGCGGATGGCCATGAACAGGTCGCCCGCCTTCCAGCCGCGCTCCTCGGCCAGCGCCCGGAGCGGTGGCTCCAGCTCATCGGCCTCGAACGACACGTCGCCGACGGCCTCGATGGTCGCGCGGGCCGCGGCCAGACCTTCCCGGGTCGTCGCGGCATCCCAGCGCTTCGGGACGAGCGTGTCCGCATCGACCGAGAGGTCGTCGACCCACAGGAAGCCGGCCAGCTCGCCGATCGCCCCCAGCGTCGGCAGGCGATCCTGGACGACCGGCAGGAGCGCCCGCAGCTCGTCATCGCCCGGCATCCGGTCGATCCGGCCGGCCGCCAGGTCGGCCTCGATGAACGGCCGCAGGCGATCGATCAGGTCGTCGGGCTCGAGGCGGCGGATCCACTGGCCGTTCATCCATTCGAGCCGCTCACGGTCGAAGACCGCGCCGCCCTTGTGCACCGCGCTGACCTCGAACCGCGCGATGAGCTCATCGAGCGCGAGGATCTCCTCCTCGGTCCCCGTCGCCCAGCCGAGCAGCGCGAGGTAGTTGACCAGCGCCTCCTTGATGAAGCCCTGGGCGATGTAGTCGTCGATCGCCGTCTGGCTCTTGCGCTTGCTCATCTTCGTGCGGTCGGGGTTGAGGATGAGCGGCAGGTGGGCGAACCGCGGGACGTCGTAGCCGAGCGCCCGGAACAGCAGGATGTGCTTGGGCGTGTTCGAGAGGTGGTCCTCGCCGCGGATGACGTCGGACACCTCCATCGCGGCGTCGTCGACCACCACCGTGAAGTGGTACAGCGGCGTCCCGTCGGCGCGGACGATGACGAAGTCGCCACCGAGGTTGGCCACGTCGATCTCGACCCGTCCGCGGACGATGTCGTCGAACCCAACGACTCCCTCGCCGACCCGGAAGCGCAGGGCTCCGGCACGGCCCTCGGCCTCGCGCGCGCGACGCTCGTCGGGTGTCAGCTTCGCGCACCGTCCGACGTAGCGCGGCGGCTGCCTGGCCGCCTCATGCGCGCGGCGGTCGGCCTCCAGCTCCTCGGGCGTGCAGAAGCACGGATAGGCGAGGTCGTCGGCCAGCAGCCGCTGCGCCGCGGCCGCGTATGCCGGCAGCCGCTCCATCTGGCGGTACGGTGCGTGCGGACCGCGGGCGGGCTCGCCGGCGACCTCGGGGCCCTCGTCCCACTCCAGCCCCAGCCAATGAAGCCCGTCGAGGATGTCCTTCTCGAACTCGATCGTGCTGCGGGCGCGGTCGGTGTCCTCGAGCCGCAGGATGAACGTGCCGGTGACGTGCCGCGCGTGCAGGTAGTTGAACAGCGCAGTCCGGGCGGTGCCGATGTGCAGCGGTCCGGTCGGGCTCGGCGCGATGCGAACCCGTGTCGTCACGCCTCCGGAACCCGGTGGAACAGGTCCGGGTCGGCCTCGCCCGGCAGGACGCGGATCAGCGCTGCCGGTCGGAGACCCAGCGTCGCGCGCCCGCCGGGCCCCTCGAGCGTCATCGAGTCCAGGGACTCCGATCGCGCGAGGATCGAGATCTTCGCACCGGGCTTGAGTCCGCGCGCCTCGAGGTACGACAGCAGGCCCGCGTCCTCTTCTGCCTCCTCGGTGATGCGATAGACCGTCGCGTTCACGCCGGCTTCCGTGTCCGAGAGACGCGTGCCGGCCGGGCGGCGCTTGGCCGTGGCCGCGTCGATGGGGTTGCCATGGGGACAGGTCTCGGGGTGGCCGAGCATCTCGTCGAGGCGCGCCTCCACGCGCGGGGAGATGGCGCCCTGCAGCCGCATCGCCTCCTCGTCCGACTCGGCCCAGCCGAGACCGACGACGCTCGTGAGCAGCCACTCGATGAGCGCGTGGCGCCGGAAGATCGCGTCGGCGGCGGCGCGACCGGCCGTCGTGAGGCGCAGCTCGCGGCCGCCGTCGTGCTCGACCAGACCGTCCGCCCCGAGCCGCCGGAACATCTCGCTGGCCGCCTGGGTCGTGACGCCGAGATGCCGGGCGATCTGGGCGGCGGTGGCCCGCGTGCCGTCACCGGCCCCGGCCGTCACGCGAAGTGCGAGCAGGTACTCCTGGGCAGCCGTCGACAGGTCGCGCGGATCCTTCCTCCGGGGCATGCCGTCAGGATACCGGTCGGGCCGCCCGGCCGACCTCCCGGACCGCGCCGTAGACGAGCCCGGCCGCCCACGCGATCACGATCAGCGCACCGAGGATCGACCGCCCGGTCGCCATCCCCGCCGGATCGCCCGTCGCGAAGAGCAGGACCGACGCCGGGAACACGGTGGCCAGCGTGGCGATCGTCGCCACCGTGGCGACCCGCGCGAGACGCGGGAGCAGGACCAGCAGCGCGAGCAGCGCGATCTGAATGCCCAGCGTGACCGGCGCGACGGACGGCGAACACGTCGCCGAGAACCGGCTGCAACCGCTGATCTCGCCGGCGCCCCAGCCGACGCCGAGCGCGATGGGCGCCCAACCGACCACCGCGCGGCCGATCCGGGCACCGATCGGTGGGCTGTCGTCATCGAGCCAGTTCCTGAGCGTGGCCAGCACGGCATCGGTCGACAGGTCGGGCTCGGCCGCGCCCGACGACGAGGTGACGAACGGCCGCGCGTCGACCGGCGGCCGTGGCGGCGTGGGTGGCGCAGCGGCAGCCGGCTCTCGCGGGTCGGTCCTCGACGGCTCGCCGGCCGTCGCCTCCCACCAGGACGACGTCGTGTGGGTGGGATGCGGAGCCGTCGGTGCCGTCTGTGTGCCATCCCCCGCATCCATGCCGATCGGCTCGGGGGTCGGTTCCGACACCGGCGTGGGCTGCCCAGGTCCAGTCCGGCGGGCGCGCGCCTGGTACTCCGGCCCGTGCTTGCGCGGGTCGGCGTATTCCTTCGGGTTGAGCGTCCAGTACGTCCCCGACGTCGTGCCGTACCACGACGCACCGCCCCAGTCGGGATCGAACGTCTCGGGATCGACGCCGTCGTACGAGGTCGAACCGAGGGTGGCCTTCTTGGGGCGATCGGTCGGTCCCGGGCGGTCGGGCCGCGGCGCCGATCGCGGGCGGGTCCCGGGGCGCGGGCCCGGGCGCGGACGTGGCCGGCCGCCGTAGGCGCGATGGGTGGCGCCGGCGCGGTCGGGCTCTGCCTCCCACGGTCGTCGGGCAGGGCCGCCGGGACGGCCACCGACGACGCGGCGGTTGCCCGCATCGGGACCGGCGATCTGGTCGTATGCCGCCTGGATCGCGAGGAACCTCGGCAGGGCCGCTTCGCCGGCGGCGTCCGGGTGGTTCGCTTTCGCAAGACGTCGATAGGCCTTCTTGACGTCGTCGAGGGAGGCGCTCCGCTCGAGCCCGAGTACGCGATAGGGATCGGTCTCCATGGCCATCGGTCGGCCGTCGGCGTCAGCCGATCAGTTCGCCGACGGGCGCGAGCTCGAACTCCGGGATCGACTCGGCACCGACACGACCGTGCGGGTCGAGGATGGTCGGTCGGTGGTAGCGGGCCAGCGCCCTGAGCGCCTGCGCATCGAGCAAGCCCACCTGGCGGAGCGCCTCGACCGATGCGGCCCAGGTGCCACGGTCGTAGCCGTCGCCGTCCTCGATCTTGACGGCCAGTCCCGACGCGCCGTCGAGATGCGTGCCGGTGCGCGGGCCGGCCAGGATCGCGATCGCCCGCAGCGCCTCCATGCCGGCCTTGCTGACGATCCGCCCCTCGGCCGCCTTCATCAGCGAGGTGTCGAGCCGGTCGTGCCGGCCGGCGACCATCTCGGGGTTGGCCAGCATCGCGTCGCGGACGAGGGTGAGCGGCTCGGCGATCGAGCGTCGGGCGTCGCGCGGCCCGACGGCGGACGGGTCGGCGAGGAACGCATACGCCTGCGCGACCTCGCGGAGTCGGAAGGCGTAGGTCTCGACCCCGCAGCCATCGATGGCAGTCGTGAGCCGCGCCGGGGTCGTCCCGTAGGCCCGCGCGACGGCCGAGCGGTAGAGCGCCTGCGCCGGGTGTTCGGGGTGCCAGTAGGTCTCGATGTCCCAGCCCTTCAGCCGGGCAAGCAGCAGCCCGACGGCGTGCTGGCCCGAGCACATGTGCCTGATCGGGCCGGCCTTCTCGCCGTCGCGGGCGAGGCGCGCGGCCGTGAGCGGGTCGAGCGGCATGCCCTCGTTGCCGCACGCGAGCGCCGACTGACTGACGCCGGCTCGCCGGAACAAGCCCTGCAGGGTCCGGACGTGGGCATCCTCGCCCGAGTGCGAGCTGCCCATGATCGCGATCTCGGCCGGGTCGAGGTCGAACGTCTCGATGCCGCCGGCCTCGATGAGCGCGACGACGCCGAACGGCTTGACGGTCGAGCGGAGCGTGACGATACGTTCGGCGTCGCCGAGCGTGCGGATGAGCCGGCCGTCGACGTCCGCCTCGACGATGTCGCCCCGGTGGACGCTCTCCTCGATCCCGTTGCGGACCTGGCGGACGAGGATCGGCGTATCGACGTGCGAACGTGCGCGGGCCCGTGTCCGACCGTTCCGGGGGGTCGCGCGCTCAGCCGTAAGGGTCACCCCCCGAGGATACCGCGGAGGGGCGGTGTCGGGTGCTGTCGACGTCGGGTCAGCACGTCGGCGCCGGGATGACTGCTACGAGCTCGAGCTGTCGTTCGCGCGCGTCGGACGAAGGATGTCGATCTCGCGCCCGTAGGCGAGTGGGGCTCGACGGCCGTTCGTGCCATCGGCCAGGAGCGAGCGATCCTCCGGCAGCTCCTCGGCGATGGCCTCGCGCGGCCCGCAGCGCCGGTAGCAGTGCGTCGTGTGCGGCATGTTCACCGACCGGCAGACCGCGCACACCCAGCTGTCGACCGGCAGCCCGCGGGCGTCGAGGACGGCTCGACCGGCCGCGTTGCCGATGCCGGGCAGCATGCTGCCGAGCTCCGAGGTGGTCGCCATCAGGAAGCGCAGGAGGACGATCGCGACGAGGACGATGACGGCCGCGACGCCGACGCCGGCGAGCCAGTCGATCGAGACGAGGTATTCCCCGGCGCTCATCGCCCGAATGATGCGCCACTCGCCGGGGACGGCGCGCGGCCATCGATCACCGTGGTGCCTCGCGGCACCGCTTTCTGCCCGCGGCGTGACGGCTAGTTCGCCCCGGATCCAGGATCCCAGCCCCACGCCACGAGGATCGGCATGCTCGAGTCGCCGAGTCCGGGCATGAACGTGTCACGGGGCCAGCCACGATAGACCTCGTCGTACCGTGCGAGCTCCTCGACATCCAGCGTTGCGCGCCATGCGTAGAGATCCATGAGGTAACTCTCGCCGTAGCCCATTCGCCAACCCATGGAACCATTCGGGATCTGAGGGTGTTCCAGCCAGGGTGGCCGCCACCATCTGCGCAACGTCTCCACGTCCACCTTGGCGAGTCGCGCTCGCATCTCCATCAGACCCCGGCCCCATCCGTTGTGTGGTCGACCGATCCACGGCTCGTCCGTATCGAGGATCAGGTCTTCGTCAGAGGTCTCCACCAAGGTGCCGACAAAGGCCTCGTCGCTCATGGCTCGTTCGTGGATCGCTCTGCGGATGACGTTCGGCCACGTTCCGCGCCAGTACATGTGCGGGTCCTCGACCGTACCGACTCGTCGCCTGTCGTGGTCGTAGAAACCGGGTTCACGCGCGAGCTGGCGCGCAGCATCAGGTGTTGGAGCATCCGCGATCTCGCGCTGACGGTCCTGATCGAACCAGTGCCGATTGGACTCGAACAGGTGCGTCGCTGTCGGCCAGGTCAGACCGACCACGACGGGCGTCGGCATGTCTGGCGAGAGATCACGCCAAGGCCCGGCCAGGCGGAGCGGGATGTGCAGTGTCATCGGGCTAGCCTGGGTCAGCCGCGGTCGCCGGTCCCGAACTGGCGATCGCCGGCGTCCCCTAGCCCCGGCATGATGTAGCCCTTCTCGTTGAGCCCGCGGTCGAGCGCCGCGCAATGGATCTCGACATCGGGGTGGGCCGCCTGGACCGCCTCGACACCCTCGGGCGCAGCGATCAGGTTGACGAGCTTGATGCGGACCGGCGTGACCGCGCCCCAGCGCTTGAGGACGTCGATGGCCGCGGTCGCGCTGCCGCCGGTGGCGAGCATCGGGTCGAGGATGAGGCACAGGTCGACGGCCGCCGAGTCGGGCAGCTTGTTGTAGTACTCGACCGGGCGGAGCGTGCGCTCGTCACGGAACAGGCCGAGGTGCCAGACCTGCGCCGTGGGCATGAGCTCGAGCATCGCGTCGACCATGCCGAGTCCAGCGCGCAGGATCGGCACGAGGCCGATGCGCTCACCGAGCTCGCTCGCGTCCATCTCCTCCATCGGCGTCGTGATGCGGAGCGGCCGCGTCTTGGCGTCGCGGAGCGCCTCATAGCCGAGCAGCCACGACAGCTCGCGGACGACTTCGCGGAACTTCTTCGGCTCGGTCCCCTCGTCGCGCAGGACGCCCAGCTTGTGGAGGACGGCGGGGTGCGTCGAGACGTGCAGCGTGTCGGGGTTGGTCACGGCCCGATGGTAGCGCGGCGCCGCTCCGTCAGACTGCCCGCGCGCCCCGCCGCGCCGCCTGCGACCGCCCCTACTGACCGCCCGGCGTCACCTCGACTGTGCCCTTCACGAAGGCCGCGCCGGTCGTGTCGAGGTCGGCCAGCTCGGCCAATGCGTCCTCCGCGAGGTCCGTGCGGTACGCCTCGCCCGGCGGGGCGGCCGCGATCGCGCCGGCCCGCGTCAGCACGTCGACCGTGTGCTGCCAGGCCTCCGGGTCGACGACACCGATCCCCGCCGGCGAGGGCCAGATCAACGGGTTGAACTCGTTGAGCATCCACGCCTGGTGCCCTGCCCCGAGCGCCGGAGCGAGCGACGCGCTCGGCGAGGCGCCGGTTTCGGGACTCGCACTCGCGCCCGGCCCTGCAGCCGCGGCCGCAAAGTCGAGCGTCGCCTGGACGCAGTCGGTCGGATCGTCACGGCAGCGCATCCAGCCCTGGAACGACGCGCGTAGGAAGCGTCGCGCGATGTCCTCGTTGCCCTCCCCGGCCAACCACCACGCGGGCGCGAAGATCGCGTCCTGGAGCATCGCCGTCCCGAGGTCGTTGTAGTTGATGACGTCGAGATCGATCGGCCGGTACGGCGCATCGGTCCGTGGGTCGGTCGCCTCCAGGACCTGCGCGTACTGGTCGTAGATCAGCGCCTGCGCCGCTTCGACGTCGCCGCGCAGGAACGCCTCGGCCGTCGCCGCCGTGTCGGCCGTGGTGAAGTCGCTCCCCGGGCGCAGCCCCGCGTCGATCGCCGCGGCCGTGACCTCGGGCTCGCGGCCCCCGCCGAGCACGCCCACCTCGTGGTTGCGGAAGTCGGCCGGCGACGTGATCTCGGCGTCCTTCCAGGCCATCGACAGCGTCCCAGAGCGCTGCGCGACCTGGCCGATGTCGACCAGGTCGGAGGCACCTCGGTCGCGCGCGCGCAGGACCTGCGGTACCCACGCCACGACGAACACCGGCTCGGCCCCACCGGGGGCGCCACTGCCGCCGACCGACGCGATGGCCGCCGGCTCCACGCGGCTCATCGTCACCTCGAGCCCGATCGACTCGTAATAGCCCTGCTCGATCGCGGCGATGAAGCCCGCCGAACGAGCATCGGGTCCGTCCTGGATGAGCAGGCGGACGGGGACCAGCGTGGCCGACGGCTCCGGCGTCGGCGACGGCGACGGGGCGACGCTGGCCGACGCCGATGGCGAGGGACTCGTGGGAGCCGCCGACGACGCGCTCCGACCGCACGCCCCGACGAACGCGAGCGATGCGGCGAGGAGGATGGCGAGGCCCGGACGCGACGAAGCCGGCCGCCGATGGCGACCGGCCTCGTGTTCCCGCATGAGCCGGGCGGACGGCTCTACTGGCCGCCCTCCGTGAGGGTCACCGTGGCGGGCTGCCAAGACTCACCCTTGGTGTCCTCAGCCGACAGCTCGGCGAGCGCCTTCTCGGCGAGGTCGTTGCGCCACGCCTGGCCCTCGACCGGCTTGGTCAGGATCTTGCCGACCGTTGCGACCTCGACCGTCCGGTCGAATGCTGCCTCGTCGGTGATGCCGATGCCGTTCGGCGCCGGCCAGATGATCCCGTTGACCTCGTTGAGCTGCCAGGTCTGGTGACCCTTGGGCAGCGCCGCGTCCGACTTGAGGACGATGTCGACGCATTCCTCGGGGTTGTCACGGCAGAAGATCCACCCTCGGAACGACGCCTTCAGGAACTTGACGGCGTCGTCGGCGTTGCCCTCCTCTGCGAGCCACGCCTCGGACGCGAAGATCGCGTCCTGCAGCATCGAGGTGCCGTATTCCTCCCACGAGATGACGTTGAGATCCTCCGGCTTGTACAGCTCGCCGGTGGCCGGGTTCTTCATCTCGAGGACCTGCGCGTACTCGTTGTAGATCATCGCCTGGGCGGCGTCGATCTCACCGGCCGCGAAGGCGACCATGTCGAACTGCTGCTGGACGATCGCGACGTCGTCCGGGTTGGCCGGGTCGAGACCCGCCTTGCGAAGACCGGCGTAGAGCTCGGATTCATTGCCGAACCCCCATGCACCGACCTTCTTGCCCTTGAGGTCCTCAGGCTTGGTGATGTTCTTGTCCTTGAACGAGACCTGCAGGGTCGGCGAGCGCTGGAAGATCTGGCCGATGACGACCGGGTCGGCGCCGCTCTCGCGCGGGGCGAGCATGCGCGGCACCCAGCTGATGCCGAACTCGGCCTGGCCGCCGGCGACGACCGTGGCCGGGACGATCTCGACCGCGCCGGGCAGGATCGTGACGTCGAAGCCCTCCTCGGCGTAGTAGCCCTTGTCCTTGGCTGCGTAGTAGCCCGCGAACTGCGCCTGCGGGAACCACTGCAGCTGCAGCCGGATGGGCTTCAGCTCGGCCGGAGCGCTCGCGCTCGCGGATGCGCTCGCGGCGGCAGAGGCGCTCGGTGCCTCGCTCGCCGTTGTCGGGGCCGACGATGCAGCCCCGCCGCTCGAACACGCCGCCAACGCCAGGCTGGCAACCGCGAACAGCGCGTACGTGCGCCGAAGTCGCATGGGGACACCTCTCTGTTGCCGGACCGCGGCCGCGGTCCGCCTCCTCACCCGCAGTCTAGCGAACGGACCCCGGGGAGGCGACTCCGACCCGGCGACTCAGGACCACGCCGCCTGGCGCCCGTACCACGGCATGACGATCCGTTCCAGGGCGGCCACGACGACGTAGAGCCCGATGCCGATCGCGCAGGCGAACACGATCGCCGCCCACGAGCGCTCGAAGTTGAGAAAGGCCGAGTACGTGGCGATGTACTGGCCGAGGCTGCTGCGGGGAGCCGCGAAGTACTCGCCGACGACCGCGCCGATGGTCGCCAGCGTCACCGCTAGACGCAGCGACGTGAAGATGTAGGGCAGCGCGTTGGGCACGCGCAGCTTGCGGAACACCGCCGACTCGGGGGTCGCATAGGAGCGCAGCAGCTCGAGCGCCCGTGGGTCGACGGTCGTCAGGCCGCGGACCGTGTTGATCAGCACCGGGAAGAAGCACAGCACCGCCGCGACCATCGCCTTCGACAGCTGCTGGTCCAGGCCGAACCAGTTGTTGAAGAGCGGCGCGAACGCGAGGATCGGCACGGAGCTCGCGGCGACGGCGAACGGGACGAGCGATTGCTGCATCCGCCGGTAGCGGGCGGTGATCGTCCCGACGGTGATGCCGGCGACCACCCCGATCACGAGCCCGGCCACGATCTCGAGGAACGTGTAGCGCGCCGCGGCGAACAGCTCGGGCAGGTACGTCTGCCACGCGGTCGCGATCGCGAGCGGGCTGGGCAGGATGAACTGCTTGATGCCGAACACCCGGATGACCAGCTCCCACGCGACCAGCAGCCCGATGAGGAGCAGCGCGGGCGGCCCCCAGTCGCGCAGGCGACGTCCCAGCCCGGCGCCACGACCCGGGGTGACGGGCGCGACGAGCTCCGCGCCGCTCATCCCAGACCGTCGGCGGCGACGCGCCGGGCGGCGAGCTCGTCCTCGACCTCGCCTGCCGCGGCCTCGCCACCTGGCTGCTCGTCGCCACGCAGTGCCTCGCGAACCTCGGTGACGAGGCGGAAGTAGCGATCCATCTCGCGCGTGTCGGTGTTCCGTTCCCGGGGCAGGTCGATGTCGATGACCGCGCTGATCCGGCCCGGCCGCGGCGACATCACGACGACCCGGGTCGAGAGGAACACCGCCTCGGCGATCGAGTGGGTGACGAACACGATGGTCGTCCCGGTCCGGTCCCAGATCTTGAGCAGCTCGAGGTTCATGCGCTCGCGGGTCATCTCGTCGAGGGCGCCGAACGGCTCGTCCATGAGCAGGATCGCCGGATCGACGGCGAGCGCCCGGGCGATCGCGACGCGCTGCTGCATCCCGCCGGACAGCTGCCACGGGTAGTAGCCGGCGAAGTCCGACAGCTCGACCAGTCGCAGGTAGTCCTGGGCGCGCCTGGTCCGCTCCGCCCTGGGCGTGCCGCTGACCTCGAGCGGCAGCTCGACGTTGCCCTGGACGGTCCGCCAGTCGAACAGGACCGGTGCCTGGAAGACCATCCCGTAGTCCCGGTCGAGGCGGGCGCGCGGGGCCGGCTTGCCGTTGACCGTCACGCTGCCGGACGTCGGCGAGGTCAGGTCCCCGATGATCCGGAGCAGCGTCGACTTGCCGCAGCCCGACGGGCCGATCAGCGACACGAACTCGCCGGCGGCCACCGACAGGTCGATGCCGACGAGCGCCTCGACCCGGCCGGCGGCCTGCCCGCGCGGCGCGAAGACCTTCGACACGCCGGCGATGTCGACGACGGGTCGGGCGGAGGGCGCCGCGGCGGCGTCGGGAGCCTGCGTCACCGGCTCGGTCATGCGGCGCCCGCGGCTTCGGCCGGTCGCTCGTGGCGGAGCACCCAGTGCTCGACGGCGGTGACCAGCAGGTACACCGCGATCCCGAGGATCGACGACACGACGATGGCGGCCCACAGGTATTCGGCGTTGAGCGAGTAGTACTGCATCCCGGTGATGATCTGGCGCGCCAGGCCGTCCTGGATGAGCGACGGCAGCTCCCCGACGATCGCGCCGACCACGGCCGCCGGCGCGGCGATCCGGAAGCCCGTGAACAGGTACGGCCGGGCGGCGGGCAGGCGCAGCTTGCGCAGCACCGAGTAGCGCGATGCCGCGTACGAGCGCATCAGCTCGAGCGCCCTCGGGTCGTAGGCGCGCAGCCCGCGGAGCGCCGCGATCGTCACCGGGAAGAAGGTCAGGTACGTCGACACGATGGCCACCCCGAACCAGTCCGCCTTGAGCCCGATGACGATGAGGGGCGCGATCGCGATGATCGGGATCGTCTGGCTGGCCACGATGAGCGGGACCAGCGCGCGCTCGAGCACGCGCACGTGGACGAGGATGATCGCGAGCAGCATCCCGAGGGTCGACCCGAGCACGAACCCGATGGCCGCGTTGCGCAGCGTGAAGACCGCGGCCCTGACGAGCCGGGTCGCCGTCGAGTCGCCCGCCGCGTCCTCGCGAGTGAACTCGGCTGCGATGTCCCAGGTGTGCGGCAGCTTGACGTCGGTGGCGAACGGGAACGTCAGCGGCGGGTCGTGGTCGACGGCGATGCCGGTCCCGAGGAACGACTCGTAGCGCCAGCGGTCTCCACCGACGAACTTGGCCGCCTCCCACGCGATGACGATCACGACGAGCACGGTCAGGAACCCGAACAGCGGGCCGAGCCGCCGCCGGATCGACTCGGCCGTCGGCATCGGCTAGCCGGTGACCGCCTGGTCGGCGATGTCGAGCGCCGCGTCGATGATGTCGAAGCCGTGCGCCAGCTCGTCCTCGGTGATGCACAGCGGCGGGTTCGTGTGGATCGAGTTGTTGGCGACGAGCGTGTACAGCCCGTGCTCGCGGAAGTACTTGCCGATCGCCTTCATCTCGTCGGACGTGCCGTTGAACGGGGTGAGCGGCGTCCACGGATCGCGGCTGCGCACGAGGTCCAGGATGCCGAACAGCCCGAGGTTGCGGGTCGCCCCGACCGACGGGTGCCGTGCCGCCAGCCGCTCGTGGTGCTCGCGCATGCGCACGCCCATCCGGGCGGCGTTCTCGATCAGGCCGTCCTCCTCGTACACGCCGATCGTGGCCAGCGCGGCGGCCAGCGAGACCGGGTGCGACGAGTACGTCAGCCCGCCGTAGAACATGCGGTCCTCGAACGCCTCGGCGATGCCGTGGCGCATCGCCACGGCGCCCAGCGGCAGGTAGGACGAGGTCAGGCCCTTGGCCATCGTCATCAGGTCGGGCACGACGTCCCAGTGGTCGACCGCGAACCAGCGCCCGGTCCGGCCGAACCCGGCCATGACCTCGTCGGACACCATGAGGATGCCGTGGCGGTCGCAGATCTCGCGGACGCCCTGGAGGTAGCCGTCGGGCGGGATGAGGATGCCGTTGGTCCCGACGATCGTCTCGAGGAACACCGCGGCGATGGTCTGCGGCCCCTCGTAGCGGATGACGTCCTCGAGCCCCTGCAGGCTCTCCTCGACCGGTCGCGGCTCAGGCTCGCCCCAGCGGTGCGTGTCGGGATAGCGGACCACGCCGACGAGGCCCGGCTCGTTGGCCCACCGGCGTGGGTCGCCGGTCAGCGTCATCGCGCCCATCGTCGCGCCGTGATAGGCGCGGTAGCGCGCCAACACCTTGGTGTGGCCAGTGTGGTGGCGCGCGAGCTTGATCGCGTTCTCGATGGCCTCGGCACCACCCAGCGTGAAGAAGACCTTGTCGAGGTCGCCGGGCATGATCTCGGCGAGCTTCTGGCCGAGGCGGCCGCGGACTTCTGTGGCGAACGCCGGCTGGACGTACTGGAGCTTCGTCGCCTGCTCGGTGATCGCATCGATGACGCGGCGATCGCCGTGGCCGATGTTGACCGACATCAGCTGGCTGTTGAAGTCGAGGATCCGGTCGCCGTCGGGCGGGTACAGCCAGACGCCCTCGGCGCGGTCGACCACGATCGGATCGACGGCGCCCTGGACAGACCAGGAGAAAAAGGTGTGCGCTCGGTTGAGGGCGACGATCTCCTCGGTCGTCATCGCCCCCTGAGCGGTGCCGATGCCCATGGGTCCTCCTCTGGCGCCCGGGGGCGCGAGACCGGATTACAGCACATCTGCCGGCCGGCGACGGGCGGGTTCGCCAGACTGGTCCGTCAGGTGGGCTGACGCTCCGGGTCGACGAGCAGCGTCACCGCGGCCGGCACGATCCGGGCGGCGAGCCAGCCCGGGGCGTGGACGTCGCCATCGGTCTCCACCGGTTGGGGCGGCTCGCTCTCGATCCGGACCTCGCGGACCTTCCGCCGGACGGCCGTGCCGTCGAGGTCGCCCGTCCGCAGGAGCAGCTCGGCGGCGCTCCGAAGCCCGCCCGCCATGCCCCCGCCCCCGACGACCAACAGGTCGAGCCGGCCGTCGCCCGGGTCGATCGGCTCGCGTGGGCCGACCCGGCCAGGGATGATCTGCCCGGCGTTGGCGACCAGCACGAGGTGTCCGTGCCGCTCGAAGCGATCGCCGTCGGCCGTGATCGTGAAGTCGGCCGGCGCCAATCGGGTGACCTCGCGGAGCATCGCGCCGACGTACGCCCCGAACCGCATCCGATGCTTCCACTCCTCGTGAGCGGCATCCATGATCCGCGCGTCGAGCCCCAGGCCTGCCGCCACCACGAACACGCTCGAGCCGTCCGGACGAGCGACCCCCGGCCGGCCCCACTCGGCCATCCCGAGGTCGATCGTCCGGGGCACGCCTTCCCGGATCGCCGCGATGGCGGACCGGAGACCGCGGATCCCCAGACACGCGGCGAGCACGTTCCCGGTCCCGCCCGGGACGATCGCCATCGGGACCTGCCCACCCGTCAGGATCCCGGCGGTGTGGCGGACCGTCCCGTCGCCACCGATCGCCACGACCAGCGGCGCCTCGGTCAGCGCTTCGAGCGCCGCGGCCGCGACGTCCTGCGTGTCGTCGACGACATGCGGCTCGCGCCCGGTGCGCACGCGGACCGCGCGCGTCACCACCTCGACGATGGCGGCCCGGCTGGATGGGTCGCGCAGGCGCGAGGCGCGCGGATTGATGACGAGGAGCGGGGCTGTCGGGTCGCCCAGGTCAGCGGTCATGGGCCGCCGATCGTACGACGCCCGGCGCGCCGCCAGCACGGATCCGCGATCGCGGCTACACTGCGCGAAGCCGACCCACCCCAGGCCGATCTCAGGGACACGACAACTCGAAGAGCCCCCGCCCACGGCAACCGAGTCGTCCTGTCCGCCCTCATCGCGTCATTCCGCGTCGGTCCCAGGAGCCAGCCGGCCCCTGACGTCTCCCGTCTCGTCCCGTCCTGCCGTGTGCATGTGGCTCACAGCCATCGTCCGTCGCGCTCACCGCGACGTCCCGGTAGGAAGGAGCACCTTTGCGCACGCTGCCCATGGGCGCACGAGCGTTCATCCCGTTGGCCATCGCCGGCGCATTCATCTTCGCGCTCGCGCCGACCACCCCAGCCTCCGCCGCGAGTCCGCGGTCGACCGAGGCACAGCAGATCATCGGTATCGCCCGAAAGCAGGTCGGTGACCGCTATCGGCACGGTGCCTCGGGTCCGTCATCATTCGACTGTTCCGGTCTCGTCATCTACGCCTACAAGAAGGCGGGCGACTCCCGCGTCATCGGCCGCGGCAAGTACCGCTCGGCTCGGGCGATGTACCGCTACTTCCAGCGCCGCGGGCTTGCGAGCCGCTCCAACCCCCGGCCCGGCGACATCGTCGTCTGGGGTCGCGGCACCCACGTCGGCATCTACATCGGCGGGGGCAAGGCCATCAGCGCGTTGACCAACGGCGTGCGCGTCCATCGCGTCCACGCGGTCCGCGCGCCGTTCACGGCGTACCTCCATACCGGCATGTCCGGCACGCGTGCCAGCGGCATGACGACGCGGCACCACGTCGCGTCCAAGGCCAAGGCGTCGAAGGTCCGCTACACGCGTGGCTCCGTCAACCTGCGCCGTGGTCCGAGCGTCAACCGCGCCCGGATGCGGACGCTGCCGAGCCACGCTCGACTCACGGTGCTCGGCCGCTCCCACGACGGGCGCGGACGGGTGTGGCTCAAGGTGCGCGCCGCCGGCCGCACCGGGTTCGTGCTTCGGTCGCTGACGCGCTAGCCGAGGCGTCACCTCGAGACCACGACGGCCCGCGCGACGCGCGGGCCGTCCGCATGTCTGCGAGGGTTCGGCACCTGCTACCGTTGGCCCATGGATCGCACGGGTTTCCGGGCCTGGCTCCAGCGGTACGTCGACGCGTGGCGGCTCAACGACCCGGTCGCCATCGGTGACCTGTTCAGCGCCGACGTCCGCTACGCGTTCGACCCGTTCGACGAGGCGATCGCCGGGCGCAACGCCGTCATCGAGGCCTGGCTCGACGACCCCGACGAGCCAGGCTCGTGGCAGGGCGACTACGACGTCCTCGCGATCGACGGCGACGTCTTCGTGGCCCACGGCCGGACGCGCTACCTGACCGACGACCGCACCGAGACCGAACGCGAGTTCGCGAACGTCTTCGTGTGTCGCTTCGACGAGGACGGCCGGTGCCGCGAGTTCACCGAGTACTACATGCGCCGCCGCCCCGAGGCCGAACCGGACGAGCCGCCGCCCGCCGGGTAGCCCGGTGTACCCTCTCCCCGCTGTCACAACCGTGGGAACGTGAGGTAGCCAGTCGATGGCGCGAATCGTCCGTGGCGCGCTCGTCCAGGCCAGCTGGACCGGCGACAAGGAAACGATGATCCAGAAGCACGAGGAGCGGGCGGTCGAGGCGTCCAGGCAGGGCACCCAGGTCATCCTGTTCCAGGAGCTCTTCTACGGCCCGTACTTCTGCCAGGTCCAGGACGCCCAGTACTACAGCTACACCGAGCTCATCCCCGACGGTCCCACGACCAAGCGGATGCAGGACCTCGCCAAGGCGACCGGCATGGTCGTTGTCGCGCCGATGTACGAGGAGGACCAGCAGGCGTCGGGGATCTACTACAACACCGCGGCCGTGATCGATGCCGACGGGACATACCTCGGCAAGTACCGCAAGACCCACATCCCGCACGTCAAGGGCTTCTGGGAGAAGTTCTACTTCCGCCCAGGGAACCTCGGCTACCCGGTGTTCGAGACGGCGGTGGGCAAGGTCGGCGTGTACATCTGCTACGACCGCCACTTCCCGGAGGGCGCCCGGGCCCTCGGTCTCAACGGTGCCGAGATCGTGTTCATCCCTTCGGCCACGTCACGCGGCCTGTCCGAGTACCTGTGGCGCATCGAGCAGCCGAGCCACGCGGTCGCCAACGGCTACTACGTCGGGACCATCAACCGCGTCGGGATCGAGCAGGAGTTCGGCGACGACGACTTCTACGGCCAGAGCTACTTCGTCGACCCGCGGGGGCAGTTCGTCGGGGACGTCGGTGATGCCCACGACGAGGAACTCATCGTGCGCGACCTCGATCTCGACAGGATCGCCGAGGTCCGCAACACATGGCAGTTCTATCGCGATCGCCGGCCCGACGCGTACGCTGACCTGACTCGCCCGTAGCGACGGGTACTACTCGGCGACATACGGGTTCGGGATGGGTGCGCTCTCGAAGATGATGCCGCGCACCTCGATGTCGCACGGCGGGACCTCCTTCGTCACCTCGAAGATCGCCATGAGCCCGTCGTAGCCGCCCGCCCCGACGAGCACCGTCGGCGGTTCGCCGACGGCCGTTCCGTCCGCGAACGCCGCGCCGAAAGTTCGGCTCTCCCAGGTACCGCTGTCGTTCGTGATCCGCCAGGTGTACCCCGTGACCTCGGGGCCGTCGTCGGCGGCTCCAGCGGGATTGTATGTATCGGCCTCGTATGTTTGGAAGATGGCGCCTTCTAGGCGTGGATCGCTCATCGTCACCGTTTGCTGCCAGGCGCCGCCGCGGTACCTGGTGAGGACGGTCCCATCCTCACCAATGTCCAGGGTCTCCGTCGTGTCCGATCGGACCGATGGGCCGCAGTTGACGTATCCGGTGACCTCGACGGGCGCCTGCTGGGGAGCCACGGCCGTTGATGGGGCCACAGTTGGCTCGATCGATGCCGCAGCAGGTGGAGATGTCGTGGCCGCGGGGATCGAGCTCGGTGCGGCGCTACCCGTCTGCCCCCCGCCGAGCTGACCGCAACCGACGACGGCGATCGCCGCGACCGCGAGCGCGGTACCGATCCTGTGTGTGGATTCCAAGGCAACCTCCCTCCGGGACGTGGACCGGGCGCTCAGCCGCAGTTGCAGACGACCTCGCCGTGCGGTGTGATCTCCAGGATGTCGACAGTGATCTCCCCTTCGGGCACCGTCCGGTCGGGGAGGACGTACGAGAGCGGGCCCCGCAGGCGCTCTGCGGGCATGTGCCCGGCCGCACCGAATGCCCCGACGATCGCGCGTGCAGCGTCCGTGGTCACGGCGCGGCAGTTACCGGGCGGCAGTCCGGAGCCGGGGACCTTCCTACCGGCGACCTGTACCAGCGCCTGCACGCCTTCAGGTAGTCGGGCCATCCCAAGACCGTCATCGCTCGGCCAGACGCACATCGCGTAGTGGCTCGGCACATAGCCCCAGATCCGGCGGTCCACCCATGCGCTCGGCGGGAGCCACGACCCAGGATTGGCGAGGCGATCGGGCAGACGCGAATCCGACCAATCCGCATCGAGCGGCCGGGCTCCGTCCCCCAGAGTGAGACCTCCCCAGAGCACGCCTGGCCGGTGCCACACGGTCCGGTCCTCGTCGAGGGTCGTGGGGCCCAGGACCCGCGCGCTCGCAAGCACATCAGATCGGATGAGGTCGACGCCTTCGGCCGTCAGGTGCTGCTCGATGACGGCTTTCGTGGGCTCGGTGCCGCCGAACCGCTCCATCCACACCTTCGATCGAGTGTTGCCCTCCAGGTTCGACCGCCAGATCAGCCGCCCGTCCGCGTACAGCCACATCCGGTGGAAGTCCAGCCCCAGGCTGCCGACCCGCCCGCCGAAACTGAGCACAAGCTCGCCCCGTTCGGGCGTGCTCGGCGCCGAACCTTCGGGCGGCAAGCCGATGAATGGCTCGACGAACGCTCGCTCGACGAGGATGTCCTCAGCGTCGCGTGAAAGGTATCGACCGGCTACCAGGGCGCCACCTGTGAGCGCCATGACCACCGCCATGACCAGCAGCGCGAGCACCAGGTGGCCGACCGATACCAGACGGAACCGGGCCGAGACACCGTCGTGCCCTGAACCCGCGAGGCGGGCCATGGCCATCGCGTCCACGTCGGTCGGCGCGACGTCGGCGAGGGACGAGATGAGGCTGGCGACCCTGGCCTCGAGCCCCGGAGCGTGTGTCATCAGTCAGTCTCCGCTTCGATGGCCAGGTCCACGCGCAGGCGCTCGAGGAGCCGAGCCAGCCGGCTCCGCACGCCCGAAGCGGACAGACCGAGGTGCGGCGCGATCTCGTTCGAGTCGAGCCCGGCGGCGTAGCGCATCGCGAGCAGCGCCCGCTCCTCCGCTGTCAGTCCGCGAAGGACGCGGCGAAGGTCGACCATCTCGACCGACTCCACCGGGTCATTCCCGACGGGTTGATCCAGATCCTCCGAGATGTCGACGACTCGGTCACGGCGCCGCCTTCGCACTGCCTGACGAGCCTCGTTCGCCGCGATCGCGACGAGCCAAGCGCGAACGTGCGCCGGATCGCGCAGCGACCGCATCCGCCGCCACGCGATCGCCCACGCCGACTGGACGGCGTCGCGCGTGACGTCGGCGTCACCGCAGATGACGTAGGCGACCCGCGCCATCGAGGCGTGATGCTCCGCCACGAGGCGAGCGAACGCGATCTCGTCTCCGGTCGCCGCGGATCGGACCGTGGCCTCGATCCCGACCGCCTCGCCCACCAGGCTGTTCGTCATGTCAGGTAGATGCTCGCCCGGCCAGTGCTGTCCCGCCACCCATTCGAACATCGACGCGGAGCGCGCACGTCGGTAGAGTTTCAGGTACTATCCCGCGCGGCTCGGCTGTCAGGAGGAGGACAGCCGAGCCCTCTTCTTTCCCGGAGGGGCGGCCATGCAATTCGGGTTCACGCTCAAGGCCGACCACACGATCGAGCGCACGCTCGACCTGACGCGCGCCGCCGAGGCCGCGGGCTTCGAGTACGGCTGGCTGTTCGACAGCCACGTCCTGTGGCGCGATCCGTATCCGCTGCTCACGCTGATGGCCGGCGCGACGTCGCGGCTGCGGCTGGGCACGTGCGTGACCAACCCGGGCACGCGCGAGCCGTCGGTCACGGCCTCGCTGCTGGCCACGCTCGACGAGATCAGCGACGGCCGCATGGACCTCGGCATCGGCCGCGGCGACAGCGCCCGCCGGGTCCTCGGCAAGCCGCCGATCACGCTGGCCCATACCGAGGAGGCGATCAAGGTCATCCGGACGCTCGTCGCCGGCGAGCCGATCGAATACGAGGGCACCGAGCTGGTCTTCCCGTGGACGCGTGGCTGGACGCTGCCGGTGTGGGTCGCGGGCTACGGCCCGATGGCCATCGCGATGACCGGCCGCGTCGCCGACGGGCTCATCCTGCAGCTGGCCGACCCGGACCTCATCCGCTGGTTCGTCGGGCAGCTCCGCGAGGCCGCCACGGCCGCCGGTCGTGACCCGGCCTCGCTCAAGGTCCAGGCGGCGGCACCGGCGCACGTCGGGTCGCGCGACCTCGGCCGAGAGCGGACGCGCTGGTTCCCGGCACTCGTGTCGAACCACGTGGTCGACCTCGTCAACAAGTACCCGCGCGAGCAGCTGCCCGAGGCACTGACCGGCTACGTCACCGACCGGACCGGCTACGACTACCACCACCACGCCGAGGTCGGCTCGTCGAACGCGGCGTTCGTCGGCGACGAGGTGACCGACCGGTTCTGCATCCTGGGGAGCGCGGACGAGCACGTGGCCAAGCTGCGCGAGCTCGCCGACGCCGGCGTCGACCAGTTCAACCTGTACCTGATGAACGGCGACGAGGAGGAGCAGGTCGAGGCGTACGGGACGGACGTCATCCCGGCCCTCCGCTGACCGTCGCCGTCCGGCACGCGCCTGGTACTGGCCAGGATGTCAGGCTGGTCACCGGTACCCGCGATGCGCGACGATCATCCTCCCCACGGAAACCGCTCGGAGGACAGCATGATCGCCAGATTCGGCCGTCGTGATCCGTTCTGGGACGACGGGATGGGCGCCCGTCGACGCAACGTCCGGCTCCGCATCGAGACCTACCTCGCGCTCGCCCTGGCCGTCGTCGCCTGCGGGCTCACCGCCGCGATGTGGCTGCGCCAGATCCTGCCGCTGTTGGGGATCCAGGTCTAAGCGACCGGGACCCCGTCCCCGGGCGCGTCCATCCCCTACCATCAGCCTCCTGACCGACAGGACCCCGTCGCTGCCAGGAGGGACCGCCGCGATGCGCACGCTCATCGCCAACGGGACGATCGTCACCGCCGAGGGATCGCAGGCCGCCGACGTGCTCATCGATGGCGAGACGATCGCCGTGATCGGAGCCGGCCTCGCTGACGCCGGCCTGACCGCCGACGAGACCATCGACGCGTCAGGCAAGTACGTCATCCCGGGCGCGATCGACGTCCACACGCACATGGAGCTGCCGTTCGGCGGGACGTTCGCGAAGGACACCTTCGAGACCGGCACGCGCGCGGCAGCGTTCGGCGGGACGACGACGATCGTCGACTTCGCCGTGCAATCGCGCGGCGCGTCGCTGCGCGAGGGCCTCGACGCGTGGCACGCCAAGGCCGAGGGCAACGCCGTCGCCGACTACGGGTTCCACATGATCATGAGCGACGTCAACGACGACACGCTCAAGGAGATGGATACGCTCGTCGCCGAGGGCGTGCCGGACTTCAAGCTGTTCACGGCCTACCCGGGTGTCTTCTACAGCGACGACGGAGCGATCTTCCGGGCGATGCAGCAGACCGCCAGCAACGGCGGGCTGATCATGATGCACGCCGAGAACGGGATGGCCATCGACGTCGTGGCCGCCCAGACGTTCGATGAGGGCACGACCGATCCGATCGGTCACGGCCTGGCGCGCAAGGCGGTGTTCGAGGGCGAGGCGACCAACCGCGTGATCCGACTGGCCGAGGCGGCCGGCGTGCCGGTCTACATCGTCCACCTCTCGGCGATCGAGGCGCTGGCCGAGGTCCGGGCCGCCCGCGACCGCGGCTCGATGGCCTTCGCCGAGACCTGCCCGCAGTACTTGTTCCTGTCGCTCGACGACCTCGGGAACGGGTTCGACGGCGCCAAGTTCATCTGCTCGCCGCCGCTCCGTCCGAAGAGCCACTGGGACGACCTGTGGCGTGGTCTTGTCAAGGACGACCTCCAGATCGTGTCGACCGACCACTGCCCGTTCGACTTCCACGGTCAGAAGGAGCTGGGACGGGGCGACTTCCGCAAGGTCCCCAACGGCCTGCCGGGCGTCGAGGATCGGGTCGACCTGATGCACGACGGCGGCGTCGTCGGCGGACGGATCACCAGGGAGCGCTGGGTCGAGATCCTCTCGACGGCACCGGCCAAGATGTTCGGGATGTACCCGCGCAAGGGGTCGATCAGCGTCGGCGCCGACGCCGACCTCGTCGTCTACGACCCGAACCGGACGCGCACGATCTCGGCGAAGAGCCACCACATGGACGTCGACTACTCGTGTTACGAGGGCCGCCAGGTCCAGGGCGCCAGCGACGTCGTCCTGTCGCGCGGCTCGGTCATCGTCCGCGACGGGGAGTTCACCGGTCGCAAGGGCGCCGGCCGGTTCATCAAGCGCTCGACCGCAGACCACGCGCGCCTGTCCTGAGGACCACGCCATGACAGCCATCGAGGGTGCCCACTTCGGCCATATCAACGTCACGAGCGCCGACTGGCGCCGGTTGGCGGCCTTCTACACTGACGTCTTCGGATGCGAGTACGTCCCGCCCGAGCGGGACGTCCGCAGCGCGGATCTCGACGCGGCGACCGGCCTCCACGATGCCCATCTCACCGGTGCCCACCTCCGGCTGCCCGGACACGGCGAAACCGGGCCGACGATCGAGATCTTCACGTACGACGAACTCGAGGCCCACGCGGGAAGCCGGGTGGATCGGCCCGGCTGGGGCCACGTCGCCTTCCAGGTCCGGGACGTCCCGGCCGCGGTCGAAGCGGTCGTGGCCGCCGGCGGCAGCCGCGTCGGCGAGGTCATCACGACCCGGACCAAGGACGGGCGGCAGGTCACGTGGGGCTACACGACGGACCCGGACGGCAACATCGTCGAGCTCCAGGCGTGGTCCCCGGCGCCCGACCGGTAGCGCCGATGGTCGTCGTCCGCCGCCATCTGCGCGTCCCGGCGGAGCTCGAGCGGCTGGCCGAGATCCGGGCCGTCGTCCGCGAGATGTGTGGCGACTGCGACGCGCCCGGCGACTGCATGGGCGATCTCGTCCAGGCGGTCGACGAGGCCGCGACCAACATCATCCGCTACGGATATCGCGATGCGCCCGGGCCGATCGAGCTGACCGCGGAACTCGTCGGCGACGACATCGTCGTCACGCTCGCAGATGAGGGACCGGACTTCGACCCGACGTCCGTCCCCGAGCCCGACCTCTCGGTCCACCCGGGCCAGCGCCGCCCGGGCGGCATGGGGATCCACCTGATCCGCCACGCGGTCGACCGCTTCGAGCATCGACCGCGACCCGGCGGTGGCAACATACTCATCCTCACGCGCTCGAGGGTGCCGCGCTCGAAGGAGGGATGACTCGATGGCGATGCAGACCACGGTGGAGCGCGTCGAGGGACGCGTGCCGGTCACGGTCATGTCCCTCGCCGGCGAGCTCGACGCGGCCAACTACCTGCGCCTGGTCGACGACGTCCGCCCCCTGTACGAGTCGGGCGTCAGGCACCTGCTCCTCGACCTCGGCGAGCTGACGTACATCTCGAGCTCTGGGCTTGTGTCGCTGTACATGATCGAGAAGGTGATGCAGGGCGAGGAGCCGCCCGATCCCGAGTACGGCTGGGGAGCGATGCACGAGATCGGGCGCGCCGTCGAGGACGGCGGCGTCCAGCGCGCGGTCCAGTTGTGCAACCTCCAGCCCGCCGTCAGCGAGGTCATCGAACGGACCGGGCTCGATCGCCTTTTCCCGATCCACCCCGATCGAGCGACCGCTATCGCCGGCTTCTGATCGCGCCGGGCGACACCGTGTGACCACCATCGACCACGGTCCGCGGCTCGACGAGCACGCGGTCGAGCGCATCCTCGCGCCGTTCGGGCGGATCGACGGACTCGGGGTCTCGCTCCAGGACGCGGAGGGCCGGACGGTCGTCGGGCCGCCGGTCGAAGAGGGACACAGCGCCCCGCGGATGACCCGCGACCTGCGCGCGTCCGGCACGACCGTCGGACGACTGGTCGCGGAGGGACCGGCGGTGACCGACCGGGCGGTCGCGGCCGCGCTCGAGGCCCTCGCGGTGGCACTGGAGGATCTGGCGGGCGCCGTGACCGAAGGGGCGACGTCGGCGGCGGCCGGAGACCGGCGATCGGGTATCGCCGCGGAGCTGTCGCTGAGCCGGCTCCAGCAACGGAGCATCGTGTCGCTGGTCGCGCCGGAGGTGCCCGGTTACGACATCGCGAGCCACTACGAGGCGGCGCGCGAGATCGGCGGCGACTTCTTCGAGTTGTTCCGCCTCCGGCGGCGCGGGCACCCGCTCGGCATCGTCATCGCCGACGTCGCCGGAAAAGGCATCGCCGCCGCCCTGCTCATGGCGTTCGCCCGGCCGATCATCCATTCCGCGCTGACCGCCGCGAGCGGGCCGGCCGACGCGCTGGAGCGGACCAATCGCATCCTCGTCGACGAGATCCACACGGCCCTGTTCATCACAGCGCTGGTCGGCCGCCTCGAACCGACAAGTGGCCGGGTCCGGCTGGCCAACGCCGGGCACGAGCCGGCGCTCGTCGTGCCGGCCGACGGTGGCCCGATCCGGGAGATCGAGGTCGGCGGACCGCTGCTCGGGGCGTTCTCCCCCCTGGCGGTGCGGGAGACCGAGATCGAGCTCGCGCCCGGCGACCGGCTGGTGCTGTACACCGACGGTGTGACCGACTCGCAGGCCCCGTCCATGGAGCGGTTTGGCCGGCCACGCCTGCTGGAGACGATCGAGCGGGCTCGGGCTGGATCGGCGCATGACCTGCTCGCCGCCATCCGCGATGCCGAGGCGTCGTTCCGGGCGACCCAGGCATGTGCCGACGACGTGACGATCGTGGCGATCGGCCGGCACGCCAGCAGCTGACCGGCGATGGATCGTGCGACGGTAACGGTGCTCGATGGCGGTCTCGCGACCGAGCTCGAGGCGCGCGGCCACGACCTTTCCGATCGCCTCTGGTCGGCCCGCCTGCTGGTCGAGGATCCCGATGCCATCGAGGCGGTCCACGTCGCGTATTTCGAGGCGGGCGCCGGCGTGGCGACGACCGCCAGCTACCAGGCGACGATCCCGGGCTTCGCCGCGGCCGGCCTCGACCGCACGGCGGCGCTCGACGCCATCCGCCGATCCGTCGAACTGGCGCGACGCGCCCGCGACCGCGTCGCCGACGACACCGGCCGACCGGCCGATGATCTGCTGGTGGCCGGTTCGGTCGGCCCGTACGGGGCGATGCTCGCGGACGGTTCCGAGTACACCGGTGCCTACGATCCGGGCGACGGCGCCTTGCGCGACCTGCACGCCCCGCGGATGGAGGCCCTCCTCGACGCCGGGGCCGACGTGCTGGCCATCGAGACCATCCCGACCCTCCGCGAGGCCCGCGTGCTGGTCGACCTGGTCGACGAGCTCGGGGCGACCGCGTGGCTGTCGTACCAGTGCCGCGACGGCTCGACGACAGCCGCCGGCGAGCCGATCGGCGAGGCCGTCGACGTCGCTTCGGGCACGGCCGGTGTCGTGGCGGTCGGCGTGAACTGCACCGCACCGCGCCATGTGCCGGCGCTCCTCGAGGCCGCCCGGAGGGCGACGACCCTTCCGCTCGTCGCGTATCCCAACGACGGCGACAGCTGGGATGCGCACGACCGCCGTTGGATCACCGCCGATGCTGCGGGGCGGTTCGATCCGACGGCGGTCGCTTCGTGGGCGGGTCTCGGGGCCGCCTGGCTCGGCGGCTGCTGCGGCACCGGACCCGCCGACATCGCGGCCCTGGCGGCCGCGCTCAGCTCGCCCTGATCAGACCTCGGTCACGGTCCGCCGGTCGAAGACGCGGACCAGCGCGAGGACCAGCATCTCCACGAGCGTCCAGCCGATCAACGCGACGATCGCCGCGATGTCGAGCGTGGAGCCCTGATCGGCCGTCACGCGGTCGAGTTGGAACATGCCGCGGAACGGCTCGACGAACGGGTCGGTCACGGTGAGGATCATCTGGACGACGTCGTTGCTGGTGTTGGCGACGAGCAGGAGCAGGATGATCCGGAGGATCAGCGCGACCTGCAGCACGCCGAACAGGAAGGTCACCAGTCGGGCCGCGAGCGTGGCACCGCTCGGCCCTGCGGGCGTGTACGACCGCTCGGTCGTTCGGATCGCCGTCGACCGGGGTTCCGGCATCGGGCGATCGCTCGCGGTCGTCTGCTGGGTGGTCGTGCGTTCGTAGTCGGTCATGTGTGGCCTCCTCGGCTACCGAGCCGCAGGATGCCGTCCGCTTCCCTGCCCCGGGGCATCACGACACGTGGCGCGTGGTTGCAGCCGCGTGTCAGTGCACGGCGGCGCCGTGCGACGTCAGGGTGCGGATCGCAGCGCGATGAGCTGGCCGATGCTGGTCTGGGCGGTCGATGCGGCCGCGACGCGGTTGCCTGTCGCACCGGCCGCGCCGAGGGACTGCTCGGCGCCCTCGAGCACGGTCGTGCGGCTTGGCGCCGAACCCGTCTGCTCGCCCCGCTCGGTCATACCCGCCGGTGGGGTGACCGAGGCGTTGGTGGTCATGCTGTAGAAGGCCACCAGCAGGTCGTTGGGAGCCGTCGTCGTGACGCCGACCGCGGTCAGGTTGGTCGAGCTCGCGTTGATGCTGCCGGACGAGACGTCGATCGGGCTGGTCGGATGGACGCCAGCGTACGCGTGGATGGCGCCCACCGCGAGGCGGCCGGCCGAGAACGTGAACGTGTACGTCGCCGGCTCCGTTGCGGTGGCCAGCTTCCACCACGTGGCGTGGCGCAGGTTGGTGCCGTTGAGGTCGTTGCGGACGAGGGTCCACCCGGCCGGCGGCGTGATCGTCGAGCTGCCACGGATGACGATCGATGCGAGCAGCACGTCGCCTGTCGCCAGCGTCGCCGGGCGTGGCACCACGAGCGTCGTCGCGATCGCGTCGTTCGTGGCGTACGACGCCGAGCGGAACAGCGGTCCGGCCGGTGGCGTGGCGTCCGTCACCGTCCAGGTGAACGTGTCCGTGGCGTCGACGGCCGGCCCATCGCGCACCGTGATGCTGACGGTGTACGGGCTGCCGGCCGCGGCGATGAAGGCGATGCTGCCGGTGATCATGCCGGTCGACGTGTCGATCGAGAGCCCGGCCGGCAGACCGGTCGCCGCGTACGTCAGCGGATCGTTGTCCGGATCGGTCGCGCCGGCGTCGAGGCTGATGCCGGTCCCCTCGGCATCGGTCCGGTTGCCGAGGTTCTGGTCGAAGGTGGGCGGACCGTTCGGCCCCGGCACGTCGGTGACGGTCCAGGTGAACGTGTCGGTGGCATCTGCCGGGCCGGTCGGCGTGTCGCGGACCGTGATGCTCACGGCATACGGGCTGCCGGCCGCGGCGGTCGAGTTGATCGTGCCGGTGATCAGGCCGGTCGAGGTATCGATGGCCAGGCCCGGTGGCAGGTTGGTCGCGCCGTACACCAGTGTGTCGCCGTCGAGGTCGGTCGCTCCGGCGTCGAGGTTGACGAGCGTGCCCTCGGGATCGGTCCGGTTGCCCAGGTTCTGGTCGAAGGTGGGCTCGTTGTTGACGGGCGGTGGCCCACCGGCCGCGGGCCGCAGCGCCACGAGCTGGGCGGCATTGCCGGACGACCCCGAGGACGTCGCGGCCACCGGCCCGGTAGCCCCGGCGGTGGCCCGGAGTGCGTCGGCCGACAGCATCGATGTGGACTGCGACGGCGACGTGCCGATCAGGTCGGCCCGTTCGACGAATCCCGCGGGCGGCGTCCAGGTGGTGCCGGCGAGGTTGGCGAAGAAGGCCACGAGCATCGTGTTCGCGACGGTGGTGGTGATCGATGGTGCGGTCGATGTGGGCGAGGGGGCACCGGCGGCCTGCCCACCCGAGGCGTCGATCGGCGTCGTCGTGTTGACCCCGCTGTACGCGTGGATCACGCCGGCCGCCAGGCGCGAGCCGGAGAAGGTCCAGGTCCACGTGGCGGGATCGGAGCCCGACGCCAGCCGCCAGTACGAGTGCATCCGCAGGCTGGATGTGTAGGTGTCGGTGCGGATCAGCGACCAGCCCGCAGGCGCGGTGACGGCGGATGTCCCGCGCACATCGAGTGAAGCGACCATGACATCGCCCGCGAGCGTGCCGGTGGGCCGGTTCAGGACGATGCTCGTGGTCGACGCGTTGTTCGAGCCGGAGCTGACGGCTCGCAGCGCGATGGCGCTACCCGCCGGCACGTCGCTGACCGTCCAGGTGAACGTATCGGTGGCATCGACCGTGGGCGGGCTGTCGCTGACCGTGATGCTGACGGCATACGGACTGCCGGCCGCGGCCGTGGAGCTGATCGTGCCGGTGATGAGGCCCGTGCCGGTGTTGATGCTGAGGCCCGGCGGCAGGTTGGTGGCGGCATAGGTCAGCGTGTCGCCGTCGGGGTCGGTCGCCCCGGCATCGAGGCTGATGACCGCACCTTCTGCATGGCTCTGGTTCGGGACGTTCTGATCGAACGTCGGTGGCTGGTTGGGTGGCGGCACCTCGGTCACCGTCCAGGTGAAGATGTCGGTCGCATCGACCGTCGCGCCGTCGCGCACGGTCACGCTGACGCTGTACGGGCTGTTGTCGGTGCCCGTCGCGCCGATCGTGCCGGTGATCAGACCGGTCGACGTGTTGATGCTGAGGCCGGGCGGCAGGTTCGCCGCTGCATAGATCAAGGGGTCGCCGTCGAGGTCCGTCGCACCGGCGTCGAGGCTGATGACCGCACCTTCTGCATGGTTCTGGTTCGGGACGTCCTGGTCGAACGTCGGCTCGCGGTTCACGTTGGTGACCGTCCAGGTGAACGTGTCGGTGGCGTCGACCGTCGCGCCGTCGCGCACGGTGACGCTCACGCTGTACGGACTGCCAGCGGCCGCGGTGAAGGCGATCGTCCCGGTGATCAGGCCGGTCGACGTGTTGATCGACAGGCCGGCCGGCAGGTTCGTCGCGGCGTAGGTCAGCGGATCGTTGTCCAGGTCGGTCGCCCCGGCGTCCAGGCTGATGACCGCGCCTTCGGCATGATTCTGGTCGGGGACGTTCTGGTCGAACGTCGGTTCGTTGTTGACGGGCGGGGGCCCGCCGGCCGCAGGCCGCAGCGCGATGGCTTGCGCCACGTTGCCCGACGAGGCCGTCGCCGTGGCCGAGACCGCTCCGGTCGCGCCGGCCGTCGGTCGCGAGATGTCGGCCGACTCCAGCGAGGTGAACTGCGATGGCGACGTCCCGACCAGGTCCGCGCGCTCGACGAAGGCCGCCGGCGGCGTCCAGGTCGAGCTGGACATGTTGGCGAAGAACGCCACCAGCCGCGTGTTGTTCACGGTCGTCGTGATCGACGGTGCGGTGGCGGTCGCCGACGTGGTGCCCGCAGCCTGACCGCCGGAGGCGTCGATCGGCGTGGTCGTGTTGACCCCGCTGTACGCATGGATCGCGCCGGCCGCCAGCCGCGAACCCGAGAAGGTCCACGTCCACGTGGCGGGATCGGACGCGGTCGCCAGGCGCCAGTACGAGTGCATCCGCAGGCTGGATGTGTAGGTGTCGGTCCGGATGAGCGCCCAGCCGGCAGGGGCCGTCACGGTCGACGTGCCGCGCACGCTCAGCGAGGTCAGCATGACGTCGCCTGCCACGGTGCCCGCCGGACGGCTCAGGGTGATGCTCGTGGTCGACGCGTTGTTGGAGCCCGAGCTGAACGCGCGCAGGGTCGGGACAGCGCCTTCCACCACATCGCTGACCGCCCAGCTGAAGGTGTCGGTGGCGTCGACCGTGGCGCCGTCGCGCACGGTGACCGACACGCTGTACGGGCTGCCCGCGGCGGCGGTCAACGCGATGGTCCCGGTGATGAGCCCGCTGGTCGTGCTGATCGACAGGCCCGGCGGCAGGTTGGTGGCGGCATAGGTCAGCGCGTCGCCGTCGAGATCGGTGGCGCCCGCGTCGAGGCTGATGACCGCGCCCTCGGCGTGGCTCTGGTCGAGCACGTCCTGGTCGAACGTCGGCTCGCGGTTGACGTTGGTCACGGTCCACGTGAAGGTGTCGGTCGCGTCGACCGTGGCCCCGTCGCGGACCGTCACCGACACGTTGTACGGGGTGGCCGAGGCGGTGAACGCGATGGTCCCCGTGATGAGCCCGGTGGTGGTGCCGATCGAGAGGCCCGGCGGCAGGTTGGTGGCGGCATAGGTCAGGGTGTCGCCGTCGAGATCGGTGGCCCCCGCGTCGAGGTTGACGAGGGTGCCCTCGGGATCGGTCCGGTTGAGCACGTCCTGGTCGAACGTCGGCTCGCGGTTGAGGTTGGTCACCGTCCACGTGAACGTGTCGGTCGCGTCGGCCGTGGGCGGGCTGTCGCTGACCGTGATGCTGACGGCATACGGGCTGCCGGCCGCGGCGGTGAAGGCGATGGTGCCGGTGATCAGGCCCGTGCCGGTGTCGATGCTGAGGCCCGGCGGCAGGTTGGTCGCGGCATAGGTCAGGGTGTCGCCGTCGGGGTCGGTGCCACCGGCGTCGAGGCTGATGACCGCGCCCTCGGCATCGGTCCGGTTGCCCAGGTTCTGGTCGAACGTCGGGTTGCCGTTGACGTTGCTGACCGCCCAGCTGAAGGTGTCGGTGGCGTCGACCGTGGCGCCGTCGCGCACGGTGACCGACACGCTGTACGGGCTGCCCGCGGCGGCGGTCAACGCGATGGTCCCGGTGATGAGCCCGGTGGTCGTGCTGATCGACAGGCCCGGCGGCAGGTTGGTGGCGGCGTAGGTCAGCGCGTCGCCGTCGAGATCGGTGGCGCCCGCGTCGAGGCTGATGACCGCGCCCTCGGCGTGGCTCTGGTCGAGCACGTCCTGGTCGAACGTCGGCTCGCGGTTGACGTTGGTCACGGTCCACGTGAAGGTGTCGGTCGCGTCGACCGTGGCCCCGTCGCGGACCGTCACCGACACGTTGTACGGGGTGGCCGAGGCGGTGAACGCGATGGTCCCCGTGATGAGCCCGGTGGTGGTGCCGATCGAGAGGCCCGGCGGCAGGTTGGTCGCGGCGTAGGTCAGGGTGTCGCCGTCGAGATCGGTGGCGCCCGCGTCGAGGTTGACGAGGGTGCCCTCGGGATCGGTCCGGTTGAGCACGTCCTGGTCGAACGTCGGCTCGCGGTTGAGGTTGGTCACCGTCCACGTGAACGTGTCGGTCGCGTCGGCCGTGGGCGGGCTGTCGCTCACCGTGATGCTGACGGCATACGGGCTGCCGGCCGCGGCGGTGAAGGCGATGGTGCCGGTGATCAGGCCCGTGCCGGTGTCGATGCTGAGGCCCGGCGGCAGGTTGGTCGCGGCATAGGTCAGGGTGTCGCCGTCGGGGTCGGTGCCACCGGCGTCGAGGCTGATGACCGCGTTCTCGGCATCGGTCCGGTTGCCCAGGTTCTGGTCGAACGTCGGATTGCCGTTGACGTTGCTGACCGCCCAGCTGAAGGTGTCGGTGGCGTCGACCGTGGCGCCGTCGCGCACGGTGACCGACACGCTGTACGGGCTGCCCGCGGCGGCGGTCAACGCGATGGTCCCGGTGATGAGCCCGGTGGTCGTGCTGATCGACAGGCCCGGCGGCAGGTTGGTGGCGGCATAGGTCAGCGCGTCGCCGTCGAGATCGGTGGCGCCCGCGTCGAGGCTGATGACCGCGCCCTCGGCGTGGCTCTGGTCGAGCACGTCCTGGTCGAACGTGGGCTCGCGGTTGACGTTGGTCACGGTCCACGTGAAGGTCGACGGGACCGGCGGGTTGAACGGATCGTCCGCCGTGACCGTGACGTTGTACGGGCTGCCCGCGGCCGCGGTGAACGCGATCGTGCCGGTGATGTGGCCGGTCGTCGGGTTCATCGTGAGTCCGGCCGGTAGCCCGCTCGCGCCGTACGTGAGCGTGTCGTTGTCCGGGTCGGTCGCCGAGACCGTCAGGTCGATGACGGCACCTTCGGCGTCGGTCTGATTCGGCACGGCGGTCACGATCGGCGGGTTGTTGCTCGGGCCGCTCGCGGTCGTGAACGTCCAGGTCGGGCTCGTCCGATCAGCGAGGCCGTCGCTCGTCACGGCGTACCACTCGTAGCTCGTGCTCGGCGCCCGGCCCGACCAGGGCATCGAGGCGGTGGAGCCGGAGGTGGTCTCCACCGTCCCGATCAGGTCGAAGCCGGCCAGCGCGGTCATGTCGTACGCCAGGTCGAACCGGCTGGTCGCGTCGTTCTCGAACGCGCTGAGCTTGGGCGAGTACGTGTACGCCTCGATCGTGTTCACGCTCGGCCGGAACTTGTAGTAGCGCAACCAGCCGTCGCCGCCGTTGGCGCGGCTCTGGTAGTCCGTCAGGACCTGGTGGACCGGCTCCCCGCACGAGTTCGTCGACGTCAGCCGACCCTCGCCCGGGTAGTGGCCGTTGACGACCATGAAGACGTTGCAGTTCGGCGCGACGAGCTGGGTCCAGACCTGTGCCGCGGACAGCCCGTCGGTCCGAGTCGTGACGCGCGAGGATGGGCGAGCGTTCGACGTGTTCACGAACGCATGTGTGCTCAGGATCACCTGGCGATCCGGGTACCGATCGATGATCTCGTCGGCCCACTGCACGGCGAAGGTCGGCATGTCGATCTCGAGGTGGATGATCAGGAAGTCGATCCCGCCGGCGGTGAAAAGCTCGTAGTTGTCCTTGTTCAGGCGCTGGACCTGGCCGGCCTCCTCGCCGAGCCAGCCGCCGTACCACGGGTTGACGGGCAGGTTGTAGCGCCCCGGCGGGAAGTACTCATCCCACAGGTCGGACGTGACGGCACCCGGGTTGCTCATGTCGTGGTTGCCCGGGGCGAGGTTGTTGGGGATGCCGGCGTTGTCGAGGATGTCCATCGCGGCGTCGGCGCGATCGAACTCCTGCCTGACGGTGTCGAAGTTCTCGGTGATGTCGCCCAGCTGGCTGACAAAGACGACGTTGAGGTCGTCCTCGTTGTCGACGATCCATTGCGTCTGCTGGTTGAACGTCGGGAAGTTGGAGCTATCGACGTAGTGCTGCGTGTCGGGGATCACGACGATCGTGAAGTCCTCGGCCGCCGAGGAGCCGGCAGTCCGCCCATAGAAGGACGTCGACAGCGATCCACCGTTCGGGTCGCTCACACCGACCTGCAGCGTGGGGTTGACGGAGACGCCGGTCGCGCCGTTGGTGGGCGCGACGTTGGTCGGGACATTCGGTGGGTTGTTGGCGGTCGAGACGAATGGCGTGCCGGTCACGAACAGCGGTCCGTTCGTCAGCGTGCCGTTGACGGTCGCCCCGGCGGAGCTGGCGATCGTCCCGCCCGCGCCCTCGTCCATGCTCCAGCGGGCGACCATGCCGGGCGCCGACGCCAGCGGTCCGGTCATCGCGGCCTGGATCTGCGCCTCGGACCGGATCGTGTTCCAGATGCGGGCCTCGTCCATGATGCCGTTGAAGGCGCCGACCGGCGTGCCACCCGAGTTCATGGCCGTCCCCAGGCCGGCGTCCTGCGTGCTGTCGGCGCGAAGCGGCTGGCTCACGGCGACGGGTGTCATGTCGAGCACGCCGTTGAGGTAGATGCGCCACGTGCCGTTGTAGGTCACGGCGGCGTGGTACCAGACCCCGTTCTGGATCACGGTGTCTCCCGACACAGGGTGATTCAGGCCCGGCGTCGCGCCCGCGGCGCCTTCCTCGAAATCGGCCACGAGCCTGCCGGTCGTGGCGTCGATGCCGAGGAAGTAGTTCATGTCGACGACAGAGCCGTCGGCTTCGTTGCGTCCCTTCGTGATCAGCGGGATCGCGGCCGTGATGCCACCCGAGCCGGTTCCCGTCGACGACGCCGGTGCCATCGCGGCGGAACCACGTCTCCAGGGTGAACTGCGACAGGCCAAGCGTCGCGTTGTCCCCGAACGTCACGTAGTCGTCGGTCCCGTCGAAGTCGAGGCCGAAGTTCGGCGCAGGACCCGGGTCGATCACCGTGACCGTGATCTCGTCGAAGATCGTGTTCGTGCCATCGGCGGCCGTCAGCCGGAAGACGTAGTCGCCCGGCCCGCTGCCGGTGAACGAGACGGACGTCGACTGCGAGTTCGGGTTGGCGATCGCCGCCGAGTCGGGCCCCGAGATCTGCGACCAGGTCGTGGTCAGCGCCGACGGCAGGCCGTCGTCGAGCGCCAGACCGTCGAGCAGCGCACTCGAGGGCAGCGTGACGTTCTGGTTCGGCCCGGCACTGACGGTCGGGATGTCGAATGGCGCGCCGGCCGGCCAGGTCGTGCCCGCACCGGTGATCGTGCCGTCGGCGTCGGGTGCGATACCGTCGTCGACGTTGGTGCCGCTCCCCTCGCCCATCGACCATCGGGCGACGAGCCCTGTCGTCGACGCAGGGAGCTGGTGGACCCCGGACTGGATCTGCGAGAGGTTGCGCGCGCCGGTCCAGACGCGTGTCTCGTCGATCACGCCCTGGAACCGTGCCGTATTGCCGGGGGCTCCGGTCGTGGTCAGCATCACGCCGAGGCCGGCGTGCTGGGTGGTGTCCGAGCGCGGCGTCGCGTTTTCCACCTCGGACGCCTCGAGACGGCCGTTGAGATAGAGGCGCCACGTCGTGCCGTCGTAGGTCGCGGCGGCGTGGTACCAGACGCCGTTCACGAGCGGCGTGGTCCCGGAGATCGGATGATTCAGCCCGGTCGCCATGTCTTCGAAGTCGGCCGCAAGGACGTCGGTCGCGTCGTTGATGCCGAGCAGCCAGTTGGCATCGACGTTCGAGCCCTCGGTCTGGGGGCCGCCGTGCGTGACGAGCGGGAGGAACTGGGCGATCCCGCTGGTGCCCGTCTCGTTGGCGACCCCGGCACCGGTCCGCTTGAACCAGGTCTCGATCGTGAACGTCGACAGGTCGAGCTTTGCCGGATCGCCGAACGTGACGTATGCGCCGCTGGACCCGAGGTCGAGCCCGGTCGGCTGTTGGGCCGCACCTGCCGGCGTCGCGCTGACTTGGTTCGACGCGGTCGATTGGTTGGTGGAGTCGTCGACGGCCGTGACGACGTAGAAGTACTCCGTGCCGTTGGTGACGCTGTTGTCGGTGTACGCCGGGAGTGCCACGAGCGTCGCGCCGTTGATCGGCGAGGTCAGGGCGACCGGGCTCGTCGTGCTGCGATACACGTTGTAGCCGGCCAGGTCGGGTTCGCCGTTCGCGGTCCACGTCAGACCCGACGGTCCCGTCACCCGGTGTCGCGATGAGACCCGTCGGCGCAGCCGGCGGCGTGGTGTCGAACGAGATGTCGAACGGAGCACCGGCGACGCGTGACGAGCCGCTTCCGATGATCGAGCCGTTGGCGAGCGGGGCGATCGAGTCGCCGACCGTCGTGCCGGCAGCTTCGCTCATCCCCCATCGGGCCATCAGGTTCGTGCCGCTCGTGGGCTCGGCATTGATCGTCGAGCGGATCTGGGCGAGGCTTCGAGCCCCGCTCCAGACGCGTGCCTCGTCGAGGACGCCCTGGAAGCGGGCGGTGTTGCCGGGATTGCCGTTCGACATGAGCATCACGCCCAGCCCGGCGTCCTGCGTCGTGTCGGACCGAGGCGTGAAGGCGCCCTCGACCTCGGTCACCTCGAGCTGGCCATCGAGGTACAAGCCGCCAGGTCGTCCCGTCATAGGTCGCGGCCGCGTGGTGCCAGACATCGTTGGCGATCGGCGTCGTGCCCGAGACCGGGTGATTCAGCCCGGTGGCGGTGTCCTCGAAGTCGGCCGCCAGGACATCGGTGGCGTCGTTGATCCCGAGCAGCCAGTTCGCATCGACGTCAGAGCCGTCGGCCTCCGGACCGCCGTGGGTGACGAGCGGGATGAATTGCGCGATGCCGCTCGTTCCGGTGGTGTCGGACACCCCGGCGCCGGTCCGCTTGAACCAGGTCTCGATCGTGAACGTCGACAGGTCGAGCTTCGCCGGATCGCCGAACGTCACATAGGAGCCGCCAGCCCCGAGGTCCAGGCCGTTCGCACCCGGTGTGGGCGCCCCGTGCGTGGTCCCGGTGCCCGAGTCCGTGAACGTCGCTCCGGCGACAGGGAAGAACTTCCACTCGTAGCTCGTCGGATGGAGGACCAGCCGCGTCACGCCGTAGGTGTCGTCGTTGAGAGCGATGCTGTTCGGCCTCTGGGTACCGGCCGCGTGGTGTTCTGCGCCGCCCGTCCCGACCGTCATGTGCCGGATGCCGAAGGCAGGGTCGAGGTTGCCGGCAGGATCGAGCGGCTCGAAGACCTCGTAGATGTGGTCGTGACCGACCAGCCCGATGTCCACGCCGGCCGCGTAGAGGCTGGTCACGAGGTCGGACATCGCGACGAGGTTGGTCGCGCCCGAGCTGAACCGCGGCTTGTGCCACACGGCGATCACGTTCTTGGAGGCGTTCGCGGCGAGGTCGGCGACAAGCCAGTCGTGCTGGTCGGACCCGGCGGCACACCCGCCGCCCGGGACGTTGGCGCACTCGGAGTCGAGATTCACGACGTGCCAGTTCGCGTCGAGGTCGTAGCTGTAGTAGCTCGTGCCGCCGGCGTTCGCGTTCGCGCCGAAGTAGGTGAAGTAGTCGGTCAGGCTGGCCGGCGTGCGGACCCCGTTGCCCCAGTCGTGGTTGCCCGGGACGGGTCGCGTGCGCGCCTTGAAGGGGCCCCACGTGGGCTCATAGCAGGCGTTGAACTCCGCCAGCGTCCCGGTCTGGTAGACGTTGTCGCCGGTCGTGATGATCGGCCCGTCGATGCCGGCCATGATCGCGGCGGTCTCCGTGTCGCCGGTTTCCGTGCACGTCGCGAGATCGCCGATCGCCGAGACGACCGTGCCGCTGGTTTCGGCAGCGGTGTGGAAGGTCCAGGTCGGACCGGTCGTCGTCGTGGTGCCGTCGTTGACCGTCGCGAACCACTGGTATGTCTGACCGCCCCCGAGGCCCGTCCAAGCGAGCGTTGCGTGTGCGCCGGATGCGATCGCCTGTGGCGCTCCGAGGCTGGCGTAGTTGCCACTCGCCAGCGGGCGCCCGAAGAACTCGACGTCGACCGTCCCGCCGTTCGGGTCAGAAGCGATGACGTCGAGAGTGGGCGGCCGCGCCACGCCAGTGGCCGCGTTGGTCGGCGCGACCAGCACCGGTGCGTTCGGGCGGCTCCGGGAAGGCGAGGTTGAATGGAGCCCCGGCGACCCTCGCGACCGGAGATCCGGCGATCGTGCCGTTGGATGCAGCGCGCAGTGGCGGTGTCTGGGACGTTGATCCCGCTCGCTTCGGACATCGGCCAACGAGCGACCGAGCCCGGCGGGCGCCGACGACAACTGGTTGTTGATCTCGGCGCGGATCTGGGCCAGCGACCGGGCCGAGTTCCAGACGCGAACTTCGTCGAGAGTCCCATGGAAGCGAGCGAGGTTGCCGGCGTTGATCACGCCCGTCGAGGTGAGCGACACACCCAGCGCGGCGTGCTGGATGGTGTCGGACCGCGGTGGTAGGGCCGCTTGCGTCGTCTCGAGCTGGCCGTTCAGGTACAGCCGCCAGTTCGTTCCGTCGTAGGTCGCGGCCGCGTGATACCAGGTGTTCATCGCGATGACCGACGTGCCACGCACGGGTTGATTGGTACCGTCCGCCATCGTCTCGAAATCGGCTGCGATCACGTCGGTCGCGTCATCGATGCCGAGGATCCAGTTGGCGTCGACGTTCGATCCCTCGGCCTGCGGTCCGCCATGCGTCACGAGGGGCAGGAAGCTCGCGATCCCGCCGGTGCCCGTGCTCCCGGCCGTGCCGGCGCCGGTCCGCCTGAACCACGTCTCGATCGTGAACTGAGCCAGATCCAGCTCGGCTGGGTCACCGAACGCCACGTACGTAGCGTTCGTGACCGTCGCGGGCGTCGCTACTTGACGGAGCTCCAGGCCGTTAGCCGTCGGAAGGACCGGCGGCGTAAATCCCTCGGCCCACGTGGGGGCGTTGACAAGCGTCCCGGTATGACCCGAGTTGGAGCTGTCGGCCGTGGTGGCGCCGGTGCCTTCGTTCAGGTGCCACAGCCCGATCAGGGCTGGGTCGTCACCGATCTCGACGTCCTTCGAGGCCTGGATCTGGCGCCAGCGTTCGCGCGGCGTTCCAGACCCGGGCTTCGTCGATCGTCGCCCGTCGAAGAAGCCGGCAGCGGGAACGACGCGTTGGACCCGATCGCCGTGCCCAAGGGCTGCGTGCTGGATGCTCGTCGACTGCGGCAGGAACGCGGTGCCGAGACTCGAGCGTCCGACGTCGAGGACGCCGTCGAGATAGAGGTTCCACGTCCGATACCGCTGTGCATGTCGCGGCCGCGTGGTGCCAGCACGTCGTTGGTGACGACCGTGGATGCGGAGACGGGTGGTTGCCGCCGTTGACCGTGTCCTCGAAGTCGGCGACCAGACACGCCGGTAGCCGAATCGATGCCCAAGGAAGTAGTTGACGTTGAGGTTGGCCGGCGTATCGGCCTCGGCCCGTCCCTTGGTAATCAGTGGGATCGGCCGACGTGATGCCGCCGGTGCCCGTCCCGGTTCCAACGCCATGCCCGTGCGCTTGAACCAGATCTCGAGCGTGAACGCGGACGCACCGAGGCCGGGTGCCGCACCGAATGTGACGTGCTGATTGGTGCCGTTGAGGTCGAGACCGGTGCCCGCGGCCGCCGCGACCTCTTCGATCGGGAGCGGCACGACGCCGAGTGCCGGGCCCATCAGGGACGTCGTCGAGCAGGACGACCTGAAGGACGGCGAGCTTGGTCGGCGATATTGCGCGCGCTCGGTGCCCTCAAGCCCCCGACCCTCCCCGACCCCCCGGGTCAGATGCGATCCCTCGAGTAGCGAGCCAGTGCCGATGTCTGGGCGGGTCGGCACGGGTCCTGTGACAGTGGGCGGACCGTACTAGTGCGGTGTGGTTAACGCAAGGTTCAAGGTCGGCGAACGGTGCGTTCGCGCACCGGGAGTCTTCTGGCCCTGGCCCTGGTCGCCGCTAGCGCGTGCGCGGGAACCCCAGGTCGACCTTGCTCGTGCCCGGGTCGGGCCAGCGTGAGGTGACGATCTTGGCCTGGGTGTAGAACTGGATGCCCTCGGGCCCGTACATGTGCAGATCGCCGAACAGGCTCGACTTCCAGCCACCGAAGCTGTAGTAGGCGACGGGCACCGGGATCGGCACGTTGATGCCGACCATCCCGGCATTCACCTCGAACTGGAACTGGCGCGCTGCCCCGCCGTCGCGCGTGAAGATCGCGGTCCCGTTGCCGTACGGGTTCTCGTTGATGAGCTTGACGGCCTCGTCGTACGTCCCGACGCGCACGACCGTCAGCACCGGGCCGAAGATCTCGTCCCGGTAGGCGTCCATCTCGGTGGTCACGTTGTCGATGAGCGACACGCCGAGGAAGAAGCCGTCCCCGTCGTACAGCGGGTGCTCGCGCCCGTCGGCCACGACCGTGGCGCCCTGCTCGGCGGACGAGTCGAGGTAGCCCGCGACCTTGTCGCGGTGCTGGCGGGTGACGAGCGGCCCCATCTCGGCCGCCGGGTCGCTGCCCGGCCCGACCTTGACGTTCGGCAGGCGCTTCGAGATCGCGTCGACCAGCGGGTCGGCCACGTCGCCGACAGCGACCACCGTCGCGACCGCCATGCACCGCTCGCCGGCGGAACCGTAGCCCGCCGACACCGCCGCGTCGGCGGCCATGTCGATGTCCGCGTCGGGCAGCACGATCATGTGGTTCTTCGCGCCGCCCAGCGCCTGCACCCGCTTGCCATGCGACGTGCCCGTCTCGTAGATGTAGCGCGCGATCGGCGTCGAGCCGACGAAGCTGACGGCCGCGATGTCGGGATGCTCGAGGATCGCGTCGACCGCGACCTTGTCGCCGTGGATCACGTTGAAGACGCCGTCGGGGACGCCGGCCTCGTGGAGCAGCTCGGCCATGAAGATCGACGCCGAGGGGTCCTTCTCGGACGGCTTGAGGATGAACGTGTTGCCGGTCGCGATGCCGGTCCCGAACATCCACATCGGAACCATCGCCGGGAAGTTGAACGGCGTGATGCCGGCGACGACGCCGAGCGGCTGGCGGATCTGGTAGACGTCGACGCCGGTACTCGCCTGCTCGGTGTAGCCGCCCTTGAGCAGCGACGGGATCCCGCAGGCGAACTCGAGGTTCTCGAGGCCTCGGGCGATCTCCCCGAGTGCGTCCGACGGGACCTTGCCGTGCTCGGCCGTCAGCAGGGCGGCGAGCTCGTGACGACGCTGCTCGACGAGGTTGCGGATCTTGAACAGGATGTCGGTCCGCTTGCTCAGCGACGTCGACCGCCAGGCGGGGAACGCGGCCCTGGCGGCCGCGACGGCCGCGTCGACCTCCTCGACCGAGGCGAAGTCGACGTGCTTGGTCAGCTGACCGGTCGCGGGATCGTAGACGTCGCCCTGGCGACCCGACGCACCCGCCACGATGCGGCCCGCCGATCCAGTGGCTGACACGCCCGGGCGCGGCGTGGCTCGAGATCTCGGGTTCGGCGACCTGGGTCATCGCAGGGGTCCTCGTTCGTGCACCGTCGTCCCGCTCACCATACCCCGCGGCCGGCCGGCCCGTCAGAACCTCGGCGGCGTCTCCGGATCTGGCCACGCCGGCTGCCCGGTGTCCGTCGCGGTCGGCTGGTCCCGCGGGCGGCGGACCATCAGGATCACCAGACCGGCGACCGCGGCGACCGTGATCCCGAGCGCGACCAGCCCGCCCATCGGGAGCGATCCGACGACCGCGGGATCCCGCCAGGTCAGCGACGCCACCGCTCGCGCGACACCCCAGCCGGCGAGCGCGACCAGCAGGCGGCGCCCGTCGGCCGCCCGGAACAGGTCGAGCGAGCTGGCCATCAGCACGAGCAACGCCACGATGGCGGCACCGATCGCCTCGTAGACCTGGGACGGGTGCGACGGGACCGCGGGCGCGAGCGAGACCCACGGTCCGGGCGGCAGGAACGCGGTCGCCCAGTCGCCGTCGAACGGGCCGGCCCTGACCGCTGCCGCCGAGCACCATCGTGAGCTTCCCGGCGCCGAGCACGGCCAGCAGCGGGACCGCGGCGAGGTGCGCCCAGCGACCCACCGGCGCGCCGAGCATGACGCGCCACGATCGACGCCGTGATGACGCCGCCGACCACCGCGAGCCCGAGCTCCAGCCCGCCGACCGCCGGGTCGAGGACGCGTCATCGGCCCGGCGACGAACGCCTCGGGGACCGTCAGCAGATAGCCGATCCGCCCGCCGATCAGCGGCGCCCGGAGCGGCACCGACCACGATGAACAGGAGGTCGTCGGCGCGAAGCCCGGACCGTCGCGCGAGCACGCCGGCGGCCGCCAGGCTGACCGCCACCACCAGCGCGAGCGCGATGGTCTGCCAGCGCACGGTGAGCACGTCGCCGAGTCGGAGCAGGGGGTCGAAGTCGAACGCGATGACGGCGATCGGCACGGTCGCCGAAGTGTACCCGTGCGGCAGGTGTCGGCTGGCCGACACCGGGCCTGTCGCCTACCCGTTCCCGCCGGGGTGCCGGGCGCGACAGCATGACCACGATCCGACCGACGGCGCGGGGGCGCGCCGGTCAGATGGGGGGATGCATCGGCGGGGTCTGGGGGCCTACCGATGAGGTCCTGGCGTCCGGCCCCCCGGGGGCGGGCCGGACGTCGCGACGATCTTGAGGGGTGCTGTGTCCTCGTCTGCGACCTCCGTCTCGGTCCTCGACGTGACGCTGCTCGGACGCTTCGCCATCCGAACGCCGGATGGGCGGGACGTACGTTTGGTGAGCCGTCATGCGCAGGCCCTGTTCACGCTCCTGGCGCTCACCTGCCGCCCACGGACGCGCGAGGCGATCGCCACCGACCTGTGGCCCGAGTCGTTCGTCGCCGCGACCGGGCCGCTTCGCCAGGCTCTCTATCAGCTGCGGACGGCGCTGGTGGCCGCCGGCATCGACATCGAGGCGGTGCTCGAGGCCGACAGCGAGACCATCGGCCTCCGATCCGAGGCCATCCGGTCACTCGACGTCGCGCGCTTCGAGGCCTGCACCGACGACCCGTTCTGCGGTGCGGAGGCGGCCGTCGTCCTGTACGGCGGCGACCTCGCCGAGGGACTCGGTCACGAGTGCTTCGCCGCCGAGCGGGAACGGCTGGCCGACCGCTACGAGGACGCCCTGGCCACGGTCGCGAAGCAGCGCCTGGACGACGGCGACGACGACGGGGCGCGACAAGCCGCCGAGCGGCTGCTCGCCCGCGACCCGCTGCGCGAGGAGGCCCACGAGGTCCTCATCGCCGTCCATGGGCAGAGCGGCACCCGCTCGCAGGTCGTGCGGCAGTACCGCCGGCTGTGCGAGGTCCTCGCCCGCGAGCTGGCAGAGGTCCCGCTGCCCGAGACCGACGCGACCTACCGGGCGGCGCTGGCACACACGGTCGCCCGCTCGCGCGAGCGGGCCGCGGAGCTCGAGCCGCCGACCGCGGCGAGCCTGGCGGTCGTCGGCTAGTTGATCGGCGGCGGGACCTCGATCGTCGGGGACGGCCCCGTGAGCTTGGTGGGGATCGGCGTCGGGAGCGTCGGCTCCGCCGATCCGCCGGGCAGGACCAGCTCCGGCTGACACGACACCAGCCCGAGGAGCAGCGCGGCGATCGCGAGCAGACGGGACATCGCTCCGACCCTAGCGCAGATGCCGAGGGCCCGCCGGCGACGCCGGCGGGCCCTCGTTCGTCATGTCACGGAGTGACTCGACTCGTCAGTTGACGCGGACTCGCATGGTCTTGCCGTCGCGCGAGACGCTGAGCACGCGGATCGTCGTCCCGGTGCGCGGCACCTTGACGCTGTTCCACTCGGACTGGCCATGGATGCCGTCCTGCGCCATGTCACCCGGGTGACCGCTCACCCAGTAGCTCCGCCGGTCGTCGAACTTCGACACCGCCGGCTTCGGACGCATGTGCAGCCGCAGGCCGTTGACGTTGCGCAGCCTGACCCGATCGGTCCGCTGGAGTCCGAAGGTCGCGTCATACGACTGGAGCCTGGGGCGAGCGACCTTGCCGTCGCTCCAGAGCTCGACCTTCGGGATGGGCGTCGATCGGCAGGATGAGCCCGCCGCCCGGGTGGTCACCGACGTTGTTGTCGGGGAACGAGGTGTCCCAGTACGTGATCAGGAGCCCGTCCTGATACGGGAAGTGCTGGACGAAGTTGCCGGGACCGGGGTCGACGAAGTTGTACGGGCCGAGCTTCAGCGCGCGGTCGTACCCGCGGTACTGTCGATACTCGGCGATGTACGCGTTGAAGTGCTCGGTCGTGATCTGGCCGGTCGTCCGGACGAATCCGGCGTAGGTCCAGCCGGGATCGGTCTCGCCGCCATCGAGCGGCTGACCGGTGATCGCGATGTTGTCGACGTTGAATCCGTCGCCGACGACCGCCCCGTCGGTCCAATAGCGGAACCTGATCTGGACGGCCATACCGGCGTAGGCGCTGAGGTCGGCCGTCACCGGCACCCAGGTCGGGGTCGGCGTCAGGTCGTCATCGCACGCCAACGGCGTGCCCGAGATCCCGGTGATGCCTTCCCCGAAGTTCTGGCCGTTGGTGTTGTCGGCGGTCGATACGGACGTGTGGACGTTCGTGAACGTCGCCCCGCCGTCGGTCGAGACCTGCAGGTACGCGTAGTCCCAGCACGGCTCGATGTGATACCTGGCCTGGAACGTCATGCTGACGCTCCCGGTGGGCAGCGTGACCGACCTCGTCATCGTGTTGTCGAGGTCGTTGCCGACGCCCGAGTAGTAGAAGTTGGCGCCTTCGAACGGGGCGCCGACGTCGACGGTGACCTGCTTGTCAGGCAGGACCGCGACGATCGCCTGGGGGTTGCTCGTCTTGGTCTCGGCCGGACCGACGCGGATCGTCCGGCGCTGGCCGGGTGCGACCGTCCTGTGGTCGAGCCAGCCGAGCTGGAGCTTCTCCCATGCACCGAAGTGCGTCGGGTTGGACCCGATGTCCTTGCCGTTCACGGTCCCGTAGGAGCCCTGCGACATCACGGTCCACCATGCGGTGCCGTTCTCGGCGCCGCCGGTGTTACCGCTGGTGTCGTACAGGTCCGGGAGGCCGAGGTCGTGCCCGAACTCGTGGGCGAAGACGCCGACGCCGCCGTTCTCCGGCTCGACGGTGTAGTCGCCGATCCAGTAGCTGCTGTTGCCGATGCGGGCTCCGCCGAAGGGTGGGCCACCCGGAGGTCCGTCGGTGCCGATCGGGATGCTGTTGACATACGAGCGGTGGCTCCAGATGGCGTCGGTGCCCTGGGCGCCGCCGCCGGTCTCCTCGCCCTCGCCGGCATGGACCGACTGGAAGTGGTCGATGTAGCCGTCCGGCTCGTCGAAGTTGCCGTTGCCGTTGAAGTCGTAGCGATCCCAGAGGTCGAACTGGGAAAGGTACGCGTCGATCTCGGCCGCGCTCATCGAAGCGAGGCTGTTCGTGTACCACCCGTCAGCCTGGTCCTCGATGAACCGGCCGACATCCCGCGTGCAGACGTTGGCGCCGCAGTAGTTGCTGCCGTAGGCCGCCGCGTTGAACGGGACCTGGACCCAGCTCGTCACGTCGCCGTACACGCTGTAGCGGCCGGACGACTGCTCGAGATACCAGTTGGCCATCGAGGGCCGCTTCTTCTTGTCGAACAGCAGCTTCTCGTAGTAGCGCTCGCTGAAGTCGGCCGTCCAGATCGTCGTGTTGTCGACCCGACGGTTCGGCCGCTCGATCTCGTTGTGCGACGGGCCGGCGGCGCCGTTGTGGGCCGGGTGACCCGGATGCGCGTTGGCCGGCTGGTCGCCGAACTCGCCCAGGAGCGTCCAGATGACGTCCTGCTCCAGGGTGGCCAGCTCGACGAACTGGCCCTCCGAGACCTCGACGACCTTGTTGCTGCCGTGGGCCTGCACTTCGCCCTTGATGAGCTTCTCGAGGCCCGCCTGCTTGAGGGCATCCTGCTTCGCCGACATGGGCGACGGGATGTTGTCCAGCCGGGGCCCGCGTGCCAGCGGTTTGTTCTCAGGCGGCGCCGCGAAGGCGGTGCCGGTCAGGGACAGCGTGAGGGTTGTGGCCCCCACCAGGGCCAGGAATCGCTTGATCTTCAACCGTCGATGCCTCCGTTGTGGGGACGTGGGCGTGAGCATCGAACCGCGCGCGGGTGGGGCGCAGCGGCGGCGGGGCGAACCGGCCCTGATCCTCCAAGCAGGGCGGCATCGGTTGATGTCGGGGCCGAGAGTGACAGGCCCCCGAGCCCCTCTGGTCAGTGGGCTGACCCTACGCTGCGCCGCCGCGTCGGGTCAACTCCGGGACATTGCAACTTCGTTGCGACAGTCGCGCGGTCCGGTCCGGCAGGAGCGGTCGGTCATCCGCCGAGGACGCCGACGAGCTCCTTCACCGCGTCGGCCGAGCGCCGGAATGCCGCCTGCTCGTCGGCGGTCAATTCGATCTCGAAGATGCGCTCCATCCCGGCCCGGCCGAGGACGACGGGGACACCGACGAACAGGCCGTCGACGCCGAACTCGCCGCGCAGGAGCACCGCGCAGGGCAGCACGCGCTTGCGGTCGAGCAGGATGGCCTCGACCATCTCGAACGCACCGGACGCCGGGGCGTAGAACGCCGACCCCGTCTTGAGCAATCCCACGATCTCCGCGCCGCCGTTGGCCGTCCGCTCCTCCAGCGCCGTGACCCGGTCGGCGGGCAGCAGCTCGGTGATCGGCACGCCGGCGACCGTCGAGTAGCGCGACAACGGGACCATCGTGTCACCGTGGCCGCCGAGGACGAACGCGTGGGTGTCCTCGACGCTGACGCCGAGCTCCTGGGCGATGAACGTCCGGAACCGGGCGCTGTCGAGCACGCCGGCCATGCCGATGACGCGCTCGCGCGGGAAGCCCGACGCCTCCATCGCGACGTGGCACATCGCGTCGAGCGGGTTGGTGACGACCACGAGGATCGCGTCGGGCGATGCCGCGGCCGCCTGCTCCACCACGGACCGCACGATGCCGGCGTTCTTGGTCAGCAGGTCGTCGCGGCTCATGCCCGGCTGCCGGGCGAGACCCGACGTCACGACGATGACGTCCGAGCCGGCGGTGTCGGCGTAGTCGTTCGAGCCGATCACCCGTGCGTCGTGACCGACGACCGGTGCCGCCTCGGCGAGGTCGAGGCCCTTGCCCTGGGGCAGCCCCTCGACGATGTCGATCAGCACGACGTCGGCGAGGCCGGCCTCGGCGATGCGCTGCGCGGTGGTCGCGCCGACATTGCCGGCGCCGATGACGGTGACCTTGTTGCGGGCCATGCGGTCAGGCTCCTCCCTGTGGATGGTGGCGAATCGTACGTCGTCGTTCGTGGGTGCGGTGGCATGGACGGGTGTCGATGGCGGGGTGGGATGGGGCGCCCGACGATCGTGACCATCGATCGCTCGCTTGGAGACCATCCACCAGATGAACGGCTACCTCGCCCTCCTCGGCATCCTGCTCATCATCGTCGCGATCCCCTTCGGGCTGATGCTCGCGCCGCTCGCCATCGGCGTCCTCCTGGTCTGGTACGGCCTGCGTCGCCTCGACGGTGCGGTCGAGCGGCCGACCGCGGAGCCGGCGTGACCGTCGAGCTCGCCGCCCTCGCGGCGATCGTCGTCCTGCCGGCCGGACTCGTCCTCGCCTGGCTGGCGCTGATGGGCGCGCTCCTGGCCGCGCTGGCGGCCCCGACCACGTCGGACGCGCGCTGACCGACCCGCCTCAACCCTCGCCCGGCTCCGACGTTGCGTCGGGCGCGGGCGTGGCCGCCGACACGGTGGGTCCGGCCGCCCGGATCTCGTCACCGACGCCGTCGGCATACGCAGCGAAGTTCGCCGCGAACATCGCCGCCAGTCGCCCGGCCTGACGGTCATAGCCGTCCCGATCGGCCCACGTCGTGCGCGGGTCCAGGAAGCTCGCCGGGACGTCCGGGCACTCCAGCGGCACCTCGAGGCCGAAGTTCGGATCGACCCGCATCGGGACCTCGTCCAGCCGCCCGTCGAGGGCCGCCCGGACCATCGCCCGGGTGTGGGCGATGTCCATGCGCTCGCCCGTCCCGTATGGGCCGCCGGTCCAGCCGGTGTTGACGAGCCAGACCCGGGCGTCGTGCCGTGCGAGCCGCTCGGTGAGCATCCGCGCGTACTCGCCGGGATGGCGGGGCATGAACGGCGCCCCGAAGCAGGCCGAGAACGTCGCCTTCGGCTCCTTCACCCCGACCTCGGTGCCGGCCAGCTTGGCGGTGTAGCCGCTGATGAAGTGGTAGGCCGCCTGGGCGTGCGTGAGCCGCGCGATGGGCGGCAGCACGCCGAACGCATCGGCCGTCAGCAACACCACGGTCCTGGGATGGCCGGTCATGCCGATGGGATCGGCGTTGCCGATGAAATGGAGCGGGTACGCGCCGCGGGTGTTCTCGGTGAACCGCTCCGAGTCGAGGTCGAGCTCGCGGGTGGTCGGGTCGAGGTCGACGTTCTCGAGCACGGTCCCGAACCGGCGCGTGGTCTGGAAGATGTCGGGCTCGTACATCGGCGACAGGCGGATCGTCTTCGCGTAGCAGCCGCCCTCGAAGTTGAACAGCCCCTCGCCACTCCAGCCGTGCTCGTCGTCGCCGATCAGGCGACGCTCGGGGTCCGCCGACAGCGTCGTCTTGCCGGTCCCCGACAGACCGAAGAAGACCGCGCTGTCGCCTCCGGCGCCCACGTTGACCGAGGAGTGCATCGGCAGCACGCCCTCGTTCGGCATGAGGTAGTTCATGACCGTGAAGGCCGATTTCTTGATCTCGCCGGCGTACTCGGTGCCGACGATGAGGATCTCCATCCGCTGGAGGTGGAGCAGGATCGCCGTGCCGGTGCGGGTGCCCTCGGTGGCCGGGTCGGCCTGGAACGAGGGCACGCAGATGATCGTGAAGTTGGGCTCGAACCCGACCAGGGCCGCTTGATCGGGGCGACGGAACAAGTTACGCGCGAAGACGCTTGCCCACGCGGTCTCGGTGTACACGCGCAGCCGCCGTTGGTGGTCGGGATCGGCGCCGATCAGCAGGTCCTGGCTGTACAGGTCCCGCTCGGCGCAGTACGCCACCAGCCGAGTCCGCAGCCGGTCGTAGTCGGCCTCGCTGATCGGCCGGTTGACCTCGCCCCACCAGATCCGGTCATGGCTCGATGGCTCGTCGACGATGAACTTGTCCTGCGGCGAGCGACCGGTGTGCTTGCCGGTCCGGACGACGAGTGGACCCTCTGCCGCCAGCAGACCCTCGCCGGCGCGGATGGCGTCCTCGACCAGCTCCGCCGTGGGCAGGTTCGCCGACACGCGACGACCGAGCGGCGGGCGCGTGCGGCCTTGCGCCCGGGTCACGGGATGGGTTCGGTGGAGCGGCTCGGTCGTGGCCATGCTCGTGGTGGACTCCTTGGCACAGGGCACGGGCGATCACATCAGATCGACCGGCCGCGCGTGATGCAGTGCCCGAGAGCGCACCGCAGGAGTCGGCTTCCACAGTCGCGTTGACCTCCAGCCTACCACGTTGCGGTTCGGTTGCGGCTGGGTGTCGGCGATGCGTGCGCCGTACCATGGCGCTCCACCGTCACGGGCCGTTCGAGTGCGAGGAACCACGGATGACCGACACCCTCATCCCCGACCGGGAGCAGGCGACGACCGAGCTCGCCGACCTCCGCCTCAGGACCGACCTGTTCATCGATGGCGACTTCCGGCCAGCCCGCGACGGGGGCCGGTTCGTGACGGAGAACCCGGCGACAGGCCAGCCGATCACCGAGGTCGCCGAGGGCGGCTCGGCCGACGTCGACGCGGCGGTCGCCGCCGCCCGCAGCGCGGCGGACCGGGGCGTGTGGGCGCGGATCGACCCGGGCGCCCGCAAGCGGATCCTGCTCGACTGGGCCGATGCGATCGACGCCAACGCCCGCGAGCTCGGGCTCATCGAGACCATCGATGCGGGCAAGCCGATCACCGACACCGTCGGGCTCGACATGCCGGAGACGGCAGCCTGCATCCGCTGGCACGCCGAGGCGATCGACAAGCTGTACGGGCAGGTCGCTCCCTCCCCGGAAGGCACGGTGGCGACCATCACCCGCGAGCCGGTCGGCGTCGTCGGGGCGGTCGTGCCCTGGAACTACCCGGCCCAGATGGCGGCCTGGAAGCTCGGTCCGGCGCTTGCGACCGGCAACAGCGTGGTGATCAAGCCCGCGTCGACGACGTCGTTGAGCCTCCTGCGCATCGCCGAGCTGGGCGCCGAGGCGGGCATCCCGGATGGCGTGCTCAACGTCGTGACCGGGCCGGGCGACACGGTCGGCGCGGCGATCGGCCGTCACCCGGACATCGACTGCGTCGCGTTCACGGGCTCGACCGAGGTCGGCCGGCGGTTCCTCGGCTGGTCGGCGGAGTCGAACCTCAAGCGGGTCCTGCTCGAGCTCGGCGGCAAGAGCCCGCAGATCGTGTTCGGGGACGTGACCGACATGGCCGACGTCGCGGCCAACGCGGCGACCGCGATCTTCTGGAACATGGGCGAGAACTGCAGCGCCGGGTCGCGTCTCATCGTCCATCGGTCGCGCAAGGACGACCTGCTCGATGCTCTGCAGGCCGAGCTCGCATCGTGGCCGGTCGGCGATCCGCTCGACCCGGCCACGAAGATCGGCGCGCTGATCTCGCGATCCCACCTCGACAGGGTGCTCGGCTACGTGCAGGCGGGCCGCGACGAGGGTGCTCGCCTGGTGACCGGCGGCCAGCGCATCCTCGAGGAGACCGGCGGCTACTTCGTCCCGCCCACGATCTTCGACGGCGTCCGCAACGACATGCGCATCGCCCGGGAGGAGATCTTCGGGCCGGTCCTGTCGGTCATCGAGTTCGACACCGAGGCGGAGGCGATCGAGATCGCCAACGACACGGCGTACGGCCTGGCCGCCTCGATCTACACCGACGACCTCAATGTCGCGCACCGGGTCGCGCGCGAGGTCCGCGCCGGCACGATCGGCGTCAACGCCTACGCGGAGGGCGACATGACGACGCCGTTCGGGGGCTACAAGCAGTCGGGTTTCGGCGGACACGACAAGTCGGTCCACGCACACGACCAGTACACCGAGATGAAGACGACCTGGATCGTGCTGAAGCCGCGCGACTGACTCCCGGGCGGCGCGCTCCGCCTTGACCGCGCCCGCCCGCGACCCGTAGCATCCTCCGTACAACCGAAGAGCACGTATCAAGAGATGGCTGAGGGACCGGCCCGTTGAAGCCACGACAACCTACCGACGCGAGGTCGGCAAGGTGCCAAGTCCGGGCAGGTCCTCCTGCGAGATACGGGTCTCTCCGGACCCCGTCAGACGATCAGGGCCTTGTACCCGACCACGACCGGTCCGTCGCCCGCCATCGCGACCTGGAGACCGATCGTGAGCACACCGACCCTGCCGCCGCCGACCCTCACCACCACCCGGCCCATCCCGGCCGCCGACGGACGCATCACCGGGATGGCGTGTCGCAACTGCGGTCTGGCACAGCCGCTGGCGGTGGCGTACGTCTGTCCGGCCTGTTTCGGGCCGCTCGAGGTCACGTATGACTACGGTGTCGTCGCCCGGACGCTGACCCGCGACGCGATCGCGTCACGGCCCCCCGGCATCTGGCGCTATCTCGAGCTGCTGCCGGTCGACGCGGCCCCGGCCCGGTCGCTGCCGGTCGGGTCGACGCCGCTGGTCGCCGCCGATCGACTCGGCCCGACCCTCGGGCTCGACCGGCTGTGGATCAAGGACGACACGCGCAACCCGTCGCTGTCGTTCAAGGATCGACCCGCCGCCATCGCCGCCGCGCGCGCGGTCGACTTCGGCGTCCCGGCCCTCGCCTGCGCGTCCACCGGCAACCTCGCCGGGGCGACGGCAGCGGCCGCGGCGGCCGTCGGTCTGCCGGCCTACGTGTTCATCCCGGCCGACCTCGAGACCGCCAAGGTCGACCATGCCCTTTCCTACGGCGCGACGGTCGTCCCGATCGACGGCACCTACGACGACGTCAACCGGTTGTGCCTGGAGATCGCCGACGAGACCGGCTGGGGGTTCATCAACATCAACCTGCGTCCGTTCTACGCGGAGGGGTCGAAGACCCTCGCCTACGAGATCGCCGAGTCGCTCGGCTGGCGGAGCCCCGACGTGATCGTCGCCCCGGTCGCATCGGGCGCGATGTTCACGCGGGTCGCGCGTGGCTTCGAGGAGCTCGCCGAGGTCGGGCTCATCGAGCGGCGGCCGATCCGGTTCGTCGGCGGTCAGGCCGCCGGGTGTGCGCCGGTCGCGACCGCGTTCGAGGCGGGCACGGACGTCATCGAGCCGGTCCGCGAACCCGACACGATCGTCCGCTCGCTGGCCATCGGCAACCCCGCCGACGGCCGCTACGTGGTCGAGGTCGCGCGAGCGACCGGCGGGTCGGTCGAGTCGATCCCCGACGAGGTCACCGCGGCTGCCATCCGCGACGTCGCGCGACTGGAGGGGATCTTCCCCGAGACCGCCGGCGGGGTCACGCTCGCGGCGGCCGCGGCGGCTCGCCGGCGCGGGGTCATCCGGGACGACGACGAGGTCGTCGCGCTGCTGACCGGCAACGGTCTCAAGACGCCGGACGCCCGGACGCTCGGACTGGACGAGGGGGTCGGTCTGGCGCCGGTCATCCGGCCGAGCCTCTCGGCGTTCGAGGCATGGCTGGAAGGGATATCGTGAGCACGGTCCGCATCCCGCCGACACTGCGCACCGCGACCGGTGGCGAGAAGCTCGTGTCCGTCCCGGGCGGCACCGTCCGCGAGGTGATCGCCGGGCTGGTCGCCGCGCACCCGGGTCTCGAGTCCCAGCTGGTCACCCAGGACGGCGAGCTGAACCGGTTCGTCAACGCGTTCCTCAACGACACCGACGTCCGCCACCTCCAGGCGCTCGACACGCCGGTCGGCGAGAGCGACACGCTGGTCCTCCTGCCCGCGATGGCCGGAGGCTGACGTCGCCGCTCGACCGCGGGAGTAGGCTGGTCGTCCGATGACTTCGGGCGACCGACCGACCAGCCACGATGAGGCGTTCTGGCACGAGTTCCTGACCCGCGGCGATGCCATGGAAACGCGCGCCCGCCGCGTCCTGCGCCACCTGCCCCACGGCCCGAGGTGCAAGCTCTGCGCTGCCCCGTTCGCCGGGGCCGCCGCGCCGCTGATGCGTGCCATCGGCAAGCGGCCGGCCCTCAAGAACCCGACCGTCTGCAACTCGTGCTTCGATTTCATGGAGAAGCATCACGGCGGTGCGGAGATCGACGGCAGTTACCTCTTCGCGGACATCCGCGGCTCGACGACGCTCGCGGAGCGCATGCCGGTCGACGAGTTCCGCGCCCTGATCGATCGGTTCTTCGCGACCGCTGCGCAGGCCGTGTTCGACAACGACGGTGGTGTCGACAAGTTCGTCGGCGACGAGATCGTGGCGTTCTTCTTCCCGTTGATGTCGGGCCCGCGCCACGCGTCGGCCGCCGTCAACACCGCCACGGCCATCCTGCGCGCGACCGGCCACGCGGACGCTGGCGGTCCGTGGGTCCCGGTCGGCGTCGGCGTCGCGACGGGGCTGGCGTGGGTCGGGGCGGTCGGCGACGAGCAACGCACCGACCTCACGGCCCTCGGCGACAACGTCAACATCGCCGCCCGACTCGGCGGTGTCGCGGGCGCCGGCGAGGTGCTGATGACGGTGGAGACCGCCGAGGCCGCGGGTCTCGACCCGGGGCTCGAACGACGCAGTCTCGACCTCAAGGGCAAGCGGTCGTCGACCGCTGGTCGTGAGCCTGACGGTGGGACCGGTCCCGGCTTCGACTCCCGCCTAGGAACGCGCGAGCTGGTGCTTGCGCGTCTCGCTCTCGAACGTGTCGGCTTCCCGATGCGGATCGCCCTGACCCGTGGAGATCAGGCTGCGCAGGCTCCCCCTGATGTACGAGCCCCAAGCGTTCGAGCAGATGTCGTAGCACTCGTACGCGGGGACCAGACCCACGTGCGTGAAGCGGATCTCGGTCCCGCCGCCGGTCTCCGAGATCTCGAAGACGATCTCCGTGTCCTTCCACTCGGTCTTGTCATCGGTGAACTCGAGGGACGCGTCCACGACGTACCAGCGGACCTTCCTGCCGGGGATCGCCTCGGTGACCCTGATCCGAGACCAATGGACGGACGGCACGTCGAAGATGAACTCGTCGCCGACCGCCCGGGTGTCGCCCGTGATCTCCGACGACCACCATCCACGGGGGTCGGTGATGGCAGCGAAGGCCTCGTCCGGCGTCTGGTCGACCGTGATGGTTGTGGTGAAGTCTTGATCGCTCATCGTCATTTCCCTTCGGTTCCGTGATCGAGATGCGTGCGCAAGGCCGTGAGCTGACCGTCCCAGTCGCGGGCCAGGGCGGCCAGGAACTGCTGGGCGACCTGCATCGGCGCAGAGCGGAGTCGGTAGCGGACCCGGCGGCGCTCGCCGGGTTCGGCGGTCACGAGGCCGGCGTCCGCCAGGAGGGCGAGGTGCTTGGCGATCGCCTGGCGAGAGATCGGCAGACGCTCGGCGAGATCCGTCGCCGTGGCCGGTCCGTCCGATGCCAGCGCGGCGAGGATGCCGCGCCGGGTCGGGTCGGCCAGCGCGATGAAGACCTGTTCCGCGGTGGCCTCGATGTCAGGCGGCATCGAGGTAGTCGGCAAGCTCGGCCAGCTCGCTCGCCCACCCCTCCGTGTTGGCGTCGAACGCGACGCGGTAGGCGTCTGGCGGCATCTGGGCGAAGCCGCTCTCCACGACCGTGAGCCGGGTCCCCGCGCCGATGGCCTCCAACGTGAACTCGACATACGTTCGACGGGGGTCGTCGTCGGGCAGGGAGTCGCAACCCACTGACTGCGTCAACCGGTCGTGGAAATGAGGGGGCGACGCCGCCCGGGTAAGGCATCCCCCGATGACGGCGGCCCGATCGCGGCGCATGGTCGATCCCTCGAAGGGGAGATCATGATGCATGGACTCGGACGAGCCTTTCCATTCCTGGTGAACGACGTGCTGCAGGCCGACGACCGCCACGCCGCGGACGAATGGCGGCGCCTGCATCGGATGCCCGATGCACTGCCGCTGCCACCGGAACCTGCCCGCACGTCGGTCCGGGCCCGGGTCCGGTCCGGTCCGGAACGTGGTGGCGGACTGGCCGCTGATCGGGCCTCGCATCGCCGCCGAGCCCTGATCCATACGGCATCCCACGAGGGTCGCCGCCCACCGGGACGGTGGGATGATGGCGGTCATGCCGCTGCGCGTGACCAGCCCGGTGATGATCGGCCGAGCCGAGGAATCGGATCGGCTGTACGCCGCGTTCGGGCGCGCGCGAGCCGGCCAGTCGTGCTGCGTGGTGATCGGCGGGGAGGCCGGCGTCGGCAAGTCGCGGCTGATCGCGGACTTCCGCGACCGGGTCGAGGCCGACGGTGGCCGCGTCCTCGTCGGCGGCTGCGTGGAGCTCGGCGACGACGGGGCACCGCTCGCCCCGTTCATCGACGCGATGCGGGACGTGGTGGACGAGACCACCCTCGGCGCCGATGACCTCGGCGTCGGACGGCTCTTCGGCGGCGGGTCTGCGGTGGACGGGTCGACGCCTGCCGAGCCGGCGGCTCAGGGACGACTGTTCGAAGGCATCCTGCGCGTCATCCGGCGGCTGGCAGCTGATCGACCGACGGCGCTGGTGATCGAGGACATGCACTGGTCCGACCGATCGACCCGCGACCTCGTGCGCTACCTCGCCCGCTACCAGCGCGACGATCGGGTGCTGCTGGTCCTCACGTATCGGAGCGACGAGATCCACCGTCGCCACCCCGTGCTCCCGCTCGTGACCGAGCTCGGCCGCCTTCCGACGGTGGAGCGCATCCAGCTCGCGCCGCTGGACCGGTCCGAGACGGCCTCGCTGCTTTCGCACCTGGTCGGATCGGATGTGGACCCGTCCACGATCGCGCGCCTCCACGAGCGGTCCGACGGCAACCCGTTCTTCGTCGAGGAGCTCGTCGCCGGCGGGGCGCTCACGGACAGGGACCTGCCCGACACGTTCCGCGACATCCTCGCGGTCCGACTGATGACGCTGCCCGACGACACGCGATCGCTCCTCCAGGTCGCGGCGGCGATCGGTCGTCGATTCGATCACGAGCTGCTCGTCGAGCTCGCCGAGATCGAGGACCAGGAGGCGGTGCGACGGCTCCGGCCCGCCGTCGAGGCCCAGGTCCTGCTCACGCTCGACGACCGGAGCGGGCGCGGCCTATGCGTTCCGCCACGCCCTGATGGCCGAGGCGCTGTACGACGAGACGCTGACTGCGGAGCGGACCGTCCTCCATGGCCGGCTCGCGCGCCGGCTCCAGGACCGCGCGGAGTCCGGCCATCTTCGCCGGCCGAGCCAGGCAGAGATCGCGTACCACTGGTATCGCGCGCACGAGCCGGCAGCCGCGCTCGCCGCCTCCGTCCTGGCCGCCGATGAAGCCGCCCGTATCACGGCCTTCGCCGAGGTGTGCACCCACCTCGATCGAGCGCTCGAGCTGTGGCCAGCCGTCCCGGACGCGGCACGGATCGCGGGCGCCGATCGGCCCGCCATCGTCCAGCGCGCCGCCGACGCTGCCGCGGCCATCGGTGACCACGCACTGGCGATCGCCCACGGCAAGGACGCCCTCGACGAGCTCTGGTCGCTCGGCGAGACCGATCGCTGGCTGTGGGCGTCCCACCGCCTCGCCTGGTACCAGTTCGATTGCGGGGATCTCGTCGATGCCGAGGCGACGGTGGCGAAGGCCGCGGAGGTCGCGCGCGGCGCGGACCCGGCGGCACAGGCACGCTCACTGGTCGACCTGGCGCAGGTGCATTGGTCGATGAATCGCTTCCAGGAGCAACTCTCAGCCGCGACGGCGGCGCTGGCCCTGGCGGAGCGTGGTGGCGATCGCACGGCGACGATGCAGGCCCGCATGATGATCGGCACCGCACAGGTCTCGAGCGGCGACATCGAGCAGGGGGTCGCCGGTCTGGAGAGCCTGCTCGCCGACCTGTCGGCCTCGCCGGCGGACCTGCTCGCGTTCACCGCCATCGAGCTGACCTACGGCCTCAACATCGGCGGCTGGTACGAGCGCTCCGTGGCGGTCGGCTACGCCGAGCTGGAGCGGCTGCGCGCGAGCGGCCTCTACCCCCGGTTCGCGGCGTACGTCACGACCGACCTCATCGATGCCCTCAACGTGATCGGACGGTGGTCGGAGGCGTGGGCGCTGATCGACGCCCCGGATTGGCCACGCGACGGCAGTCGCGCGTCGGCCTGGATGTTCGAGGACGAGGCGGAGCTGGCGGCCTTCCGAGGCGACACGGCTCGTGCCGCGCGGGCGCTCGACGAGGCACGCGACCGCGTATCGGCACGCGATGCCCCGATCGACCATGCCTGGCTGCACCGGTCGGAGGCCCTCGTCGCGATGTGGGACGGCCGGCTCGACGAGGCGAGCGCGAGGTTCGAGGCGTGTCTCGACAGGTCGCCGATGCCCGCGGAGGACCACCCGCTCGTCTACTGGGTCCTCGGTCCGGCCCTCAGCTGCGAGGCGTCGAGAGCCCAGATCGCACGCGCCAACCGGGACCGGGCCGCCGAACGCGCCGCGGTCGACGCCGGTCGACGCATCCTGGACATCGTCGAGCGGTCGAGGACGCTCGGGCGTCCCCGCGATACCCCCGCCGACCACTTCCTCGTCGCGTTGATCGGCGCGGAGGCAGCCCGGTTGACGGGCGACGACGACCCGACGGCGTGGGCAGCGGCGGCGGAACAGGCGGCGCGCAACGGCTGGCCGCACGACGAAGGCTGGGCGCGATACCGAACGGCGGAGGCGCAGCTCATGGTCGGCGACGACCGCCGGGTGGCCGGGGACTCCCTGCGTCAAGCAGCGGCGCTGGCTGCGACGCTCGGCGCCGAACCACTAGCGCGGCGAGCGCAGGACCTCGCGACCCGGGCCCGGATCGACCTCGCGCCGGAGCCCGCTCGACCGGTCGCGGCCAAGGCCGACGCGGCGCAGCCGTACGGGCTCACCAGGCGCGAGCGCGAGGTCCTCGCGCTGCTGTCGGCGGGTCGGACGAACCGGGAGATCGGCGAGGCGCTGTTCATCAGCGAGAAGACCGCCTCGGTCCACGTCACGCACATCCTCGACAAGCTCGGTGTCTCGAGCCGGGTCGAGGCCGCGCTGCTCGCGTCCCGGCGGATCCGTCCGCCTAGGCGCCGTCGAGGGCCTGGCGCAGGTCGGCGATGAGGTCGTCGACGCCCTCGATCCCGACCGACAGCCGGATGAGCGCCGGGTCGACGGCGAGCGCGGTCTCGGCCACCGACATGTGGGTCATCGCCGCCGGCACCTCGATGAGCGATTCGACCCCGCCGAGCGACTCGGCCAGCGTGAACAGCGCCGTCGACTCGGCGATCGCGACGGCCCGGTCGGCCGCCGACAGCTCCCCGGCCGCTGCCGGGCTGAACGAGACCATCCCACCGAACCCCGGGTAGCGGACGTCGGCCACATCCGGCCGTGACCGCAGGAACTCCGTGACCGCGAGCGCGTTGGCCTGGTGGCGCTCGACCCGGAGATGCAGCGTACGCAGGCCACGCAGGACGAGGAAGCAATCGAGCGGCCCCGGCACCGCGCCCATCGCGTTCTGCAGGAAGCGCAGCCGCTCGGCGATCTCCTCGTCGGACGTGACGGCCAGCCCGAGCACCACGTCCGAGTGGCCGGCGAGGTACTTCGTCGCCGAGTGGAACACGATGTCGGCGCCCATCGTCAGCGGGCGCTGGATGGCCGGCGACGCGAACGTGTTGTCGACGACGATCGGCCGGCCGCCGACCGCCCTCGGAGCGTCGGCGATCGACCGTCGCCACGACCTCGGCGATGTCGACGGTCTTGAGCAGCGGGTTGGTGGGCGACTCGAACCACACCAGCCGGGTCCGCTCGGACAGGGCTTCCCACAGCTCGTCCATGCCCGCCGAGAGGTCGATGAACGTCGGGATGACGCCGCCGCCCGGCTTGCGGACCCGCTCGAGGTAGCGGTACGTCCCGCCGTACACGTCGTCGCCGACCACGACCTCCTCGCCCGGGTCGGCCAGCTGCGCGATCGCCGCGGTCGCCGCCGAGCCCGATGCGAACGCGAAGCCGTGGCGGCCACCCTCGAGCTCGGCGATGGCGCGTTCGAGGCGATCGCGGGTCGGGTTCTGCGAGCGGGCGTACTCGTAGCCTCGGCGCGGTCTGCCGACCGCGTCCTGCTGGTACGTCGAGGTCTGGTAGATCGGTGGGGCGACCGCCCCGGTCAGCTCGTCGGGCTCGGCGCCGGCGTGGACGGCAAGCGTCTCGAACGACAGGGCGCCATGGTCATGATCTCGCGGCATGACCGGATGATGGCACCGTGGCCATCATGCCGTGGTGGGCCAGCCGTCGCGCTCGAAGACGAGCTCCGGGCCGTCGTACTCGTCCATCTGGACGCCGACCTCGCGGAAGCCGAACCGGGCGAGGACGCCCTGCGACGCCACGTTGTCGGGCGCGGTGGCGGCCCGGAAGCGGGTGACGCCGTGCTCGCGGTAGGCCCAGTCGAACATCGCCCCGACGACCTCGGTGGCGACGCCCTGCCGACGGTGATCGGGCTCGACTCGGTAGCCGACCTCGACCCGCCCGTCGGCGTCGGGTGGCGAGTGGAACCCGACCGAGCCGATGATCCGGCGGCCGGCGGGGTCGTCGAGGACGATCGCCCGGCCGAGCCACGGCTGGATCGTCGGATCGGCGCTCAGGTCGGCGATGCGGTACTCGAGGAAGTGCTCGAGGTCGTCGGGCATGTCAGCGGGGATCACCGCGCCGATCTCGGTGGACGCGGTCTCCAGGTCGCGCGCATGGAGCGCGCGCATGAACGGGAGCGACATCGAGACGAGCTCGAAGCGCTCCGTGCGGATCGGCGGGATGCTCGGCATGCGGCGAATCTTCGCACCGGCGCGTGCCGGAGAACGTGATACACTCAACGCGCAAGTTTTCGCGCCTGCTCGAGGACCCGATGGACCGCACCGCCGCCCCTGCCCCGACCACGACGCCGATCCCGATCCGCGAACGGCTCCTCGCCTGGAAGGAGATCCTCGAGACCGCCAATCCGCCCGTGAGCCGGCCGCTCGACACGGTCGGCAAGTGGCTGGTCATCACCCGGGCCGCGGTGTTCCCGATGACGATCTGGTCCGGGCTCATCGGCGGGCTGCTGGCCGTCGAGGCGAACCGGGTCAGCGGCGGAGCGCCGGTCGACTGGAGCCTGTTCCTGATCGCGGTCGTCGGGCTGGTCCTGGCGCACGCCGCCAACAACATGATCAACGACTACTTCGACACGACCGGCGGCATCGATACCGACGACTACGTGCGCGCCCTCTACGCGCCGCACCCGATCCTGGCCGGCTGGGTGACCAAGCGCCAGCTCGAGGTCGCGATCCTCATCGTCAACGCGATGGGCGCCGCGATCATGCTGTACCTGGCGCTGGTCCGCGGGCCGCTCATCATCGCCTTCGCGCTGGCCGGCCTGTTCGTGTCGGTGTTCTACGTGGCCCCGCCGATCCGGCTCAAGCACCACGGGCTGGGCGAGCCCGGCGTGTTCGTGGTCTGGGGCCCGCTGATGATCGGCGGCACGTTCCTCGCCGCGACCGGCACGATCCCGGGCTGGGTGCTGCTGGTCTCCGTGCCGTACGCGCTGATCGTCACGGCCGTGCTGTTCGGCAAGCACATCGACAAGATCGAGGCCGATTCGAAGCTGGGCGTCCACACGCTGCCCGTCATCCTCGGCGAGGCGCGGGCCCGAGTCGTCGGGCAGTGGTTGATGATCCTCTTCTACCCGCTGACGATCGCGGCGGTGCTGGCCGGCCTGATCGGACCGTGGGTGCTGCTCGATCCTGCTCGCCGTGCCACGTCTGGCGATGGTGCTGGCGGTGTTCCGCCAGGCCAAGCCGGCTGGCCCGCCACCCGGCCGCGAGCGGGGCTGGCCGCTGTGGTTCGTCGGGTATGCGTTCGTCCACACGCGCCGCGCGGGCGGGCTGCTGACGCTCGGCCTGCTGCTGAACGCGATCCTGCCGATCCGCCTGCCGCTGCCCTGGCTATAGGTCCCGCTGTCTGGGCTCGATGGGAGCCCCTTGCCAACGGGGTCGGGCCTACTTGATGACTGTCGCGAATTCGAACGCGCCGTTGGTGATGGTCAGGCCGGTCATATCGGTCAGACTGGTATCGCCGACAGGGTCGATGCTCCACCTGCCGAGGACGCCGTCGTAGTCCTTTGTCGCCTTGACCTCGTCGAGGACGAGGCCGCGCAGCGCCAGGACGTCGGCCGGGTTCTTGGCCGCAGCCCGCTCGATGGCCGAGAGGACGACATTCGTGGCCTCGTAGGCATAGGCCGTGTAGGCCTCCGGCTTGGCATTCGGGTACTTCTTGTTGTACTTCTTGATGAAGTCTGCACCCTTGCCGGTCAGCTGATCGGGCGGCACACCGCCGAAGGTGATGAAGGATCCCTCGGCAGCCGCAGCCGCGGCCTCGACGAACTCGTTCTCGAAGATGCCGTCGGGCCCCATCAGCTTGACGTCCGGCATCGCGTCGCGCAGGTCGCGCCACAGCTGGCCGGCATTGTTCTGGGTGATCCCGCCGTAGTACACAAGGTCAGGCGTGGTGCCCTTGATCTTCTCGGCCAGGGCCTTGTAGTCGGTCGCCTTGCCGTCGATGCTGTCGTTGCCGACGATCTCGAGGCCGTAGTCCGGGCCCTTGGAACGGAACACGTCGGCAATGCCCTTGCCGTACAGCTCGGCGTCGTCGAGGACGTAGACCTTCCTGGCGCCGAGTTGCGAGGCCCACAACGCGCCCGCGTTGCCCTGCAGGTTGTCGTTCGGAACGACCCTGACGTAGTTCCTCGTGCAGCCGCTCGGGTAGTACTTGTCCGGCTCCCCTGCCTCTGCGCCCTCCGCCACGGTGAGGCCCGGATACGTGTTGGATGGACTGACCACCACGATCCCCTTCCCGCACAAGATCGGGATCGACAGCTTCGCCGCTCCCGAGTTCAGAGGGCCGATGTACGCCACCAGCCTGTCGTTCGCGACCGCGTCATTGGCGTTCTTGATCTCGGTCGCCTCGTCCCATTTGCCGGCTGCCGAGGTCGAGTCGTCGACGTCCCTGTAGACGATCTTGTAGCCGCCAGCGCTGCTGCCGTTCTCCTCGAGAGCCAAGTTGATGGCGTTGACCATCGTGTCGGTCGCGGCCTTGCTCGAGCCCTGACGGGGCAGCGAGGACCAGATCTCGATCTCACCCCTACTCGCGCCGCCACCGCTGCACGCCGCGAACGCAACCATCGCGACAGAGCCAAGCACCCCGAGCATGCGCGATCTCATGTCCAGCTCCTCCTGGCCCGTCGCCGCCGTGCACCAGACGACTTCCTCGACATCCCGACTAGGCTGTCACGGTCGGATGATGTGCCAGGTACTCGAGCAGGTCGAGCTTGGTCACGATGCCGACCGGGCGGTCGGCGCTGACCACGACGAGCGCCGTCGATGCGCCGCTCAACAGCGAGAACGCCTCGTCCAGGCTTGCGGTCGCCTCGACCAGGGGCAACGGCGGATCCATGACCTCGCCGACCGTGCGGTCGACGACCGATGGGTCCCGATACGCCCGGTCGAGCAGACCCTTCTCGTTGATCGAGCCGACCAGCCCGGCGACCTCGTCGCCCTCGGGCCGCTCCGATACGGGCAGCTGGCTGATGCCGAACGCCTGGAGCGTCGAGATCGCATCGCCGACCCGCTCTGTCGTGCGCGCGACGACGACCGGCGGCCGGTCCGTGTCGTGGTGTCGGTCGGTGAGCAGCGTCGCGATGCGGGTCGCCGAGCCGATCGTCGGCAGCAGCCCGTTGATGCGCATCCATTCGTCGTTGTAGAGCTTCGAGAGGTAGTTCCGTCCGCCGTCGGGCAGCAGGACGACGACGACGCGCCTCGTGACCGTCATCGGTGGCGACGAGATCGCGGACCACCTCGCGCGCGGCGACCATCGCCGTCCCGCATGAGCCCCCGGACAGGATCCCCTCCTCGCGGGTGATCCGGCGGGCCATGGCGAACGCGTCACGGTCGCTCACGCGGACCCAGCGGTCGATGACCGACGCGTCGTACGTGCCCGGGAGGAAGTCCTCGCCGACGCCCTCGGTCAGGTACGGCCGTGCGGTGTCGCCCGACAGCACCGAGCCCTCCGGGTCGGCCCCGATCACCTGGATCGCGGGGTTCCGCTCCTTGAGCACGCGCGCGGCACCGGAGATCGTGCCGCCGGTGCCGACGCTCGCGACGAAGTGGGTGAGCCGGCCGTCCGTCTGGTCCCACAGCTCGGGTCCGGTCGTCCGCTCGTGCGCGGCCGGGTTCTCCATGTTCCAGTACTGGTCGGGCTTGAAGGCGCCCGGGATGTCGCGGGCGAGACGGGCCGCCACGCTGTAGTACGACTCCGGCGATTCGGGCGCGACGTTGGTCGGGCACAGCACGACCTCGGCGCCGTACGCGCGGAGCAGCGCCTGCTTCTCGGCCGATTGCTTGTCGGCCATGACGAAGATGCAGCGATAGCCCTTGAGCGCCGCGGCGATGGCCAGGCCGTGCCCGGTGTTGCCGCTGGTCGGCTCGATGATCGTGCCGCCGGGCTTGAGCAGTCCGGCCTTCTCTGCCGCCTCGATCATCGGCAGGCCGATGCGGTCCTTGACCGAGCCGCCCGGGTTGAGCATCTCCATCTTGGCGAGGAGGAGCGGCTGGCGATCGGCCGGCCCGAGGTCTCGCGTGATCCGGCTGATGCGGACCAGCGGCGTGTCGCCGACAAGATCGAGCACTGACTCGACGTACTGCATCGGCGGGGAGTATAGGTGCGGGTAGGAGCGGGGAACGACTCGCCGCGCAGGCGGACGCCCGAGCTCCTGCTGGCTCGGGCGCCCCGGTGCGGATCGTCGAGTGCGCGTACGAGCGTCGGGTCCGACAGCCGCGGTTCGCGCGGGTGTCCTCGAGGGCGTCGTACGAGCGGTCGCCGGCGGGGACCGACAGCCCGCGGTTCGCGCGGGTGTCCTCGAGGGCGTCGTACGAGCGGTCGCCGGCGGGGACCGACAGCCCGCGGTCGCGCGGGTGTCCTCGAGGGCGTCGTACGAGCGGTCGCCGGCGGGGACCGACAGCCCGCGGTTCGCGCGGGTGTCCTCGAGGGCGTCGTACGAGCGGTCGCCGGCGGGGACCGACACGACCTGGCTCCCGATCGCGGGGGCCTGCGCGCCGATCACCATCCCCAGGACGGTACCGGCTGCGAAGACGACTGCCAGGATCGGCACCGCGAAGGCGGTCCGAGAGGCGCTGAAGGTCGGCTGCTGCGTCGCGTGCATGGTGGTCTCCCTTCCTCGATCACCCGGGCATCTGTCCGGTGGATGCACGCTATGGGCAGCGACCCTACGGCTTCATCCGGTACCTCCCTCATTCGTCGGCGCGAATCGGGCTGCGAGCTCGGCCCGGTTGCGGACATTCATCTTGGCCAGCACGTTCGATACGTGGCGTTCGACGGTCTTGCGCGACAGGAACAACGTGTCGGCGATCTCGGGATTCGTCGCCCCCTGGGCGATGAGCGTCGCCACTTCCATCTCGCGGCCCGTCAGGGCCCGGCTGCCGTCACCGACGTCGGTCTGGCCGCGCCGCCAAGTCCGGACGCCGAGCTGACGCAGACCGCGCTCGGCGAGGCGCGCGATCGCCGGTGCCCCCATCTCCGTCGCGCTTGCGGCGACCTCGCGGAACGCTCGTCGCCGCCGCGCCGCGGTCGACGGCGGCCAGCATTCGCGCTCGATCGAGGCGGATGAGCTCACCCTCGAGCCGTGCTCCCATCGCGTCCGCACGGGCAACGGCATCGTTCAACCGTGTGATCCCATCTGCCTCCTGGTCTGTCGCAAGGATCAGGCCATCGACCCAGGCACGTCGAACGCGGTCGATGTCGATCGGGTCCGGCAGTTCGCGGACCAAGTCGTCGAAGCGCCGCCGGGCGCCTTCGACATCGCCGATCCGGACCTGCGACTCTGCCGCGGCCAGGTCCAGGGCGTGCCGACATCGCGGGCAATTCGCCTCGGCGGCGTCCGCGAGTCCGGCCTCGATATGCCTCCGCACCTCGGTCGCCGCACGTGGCCCATCCAGACGCGCGAGCCAGGACGCGATGGTCTGGTGGAACGTGATCCGGTGGTGGGGATCGGGCTGCGCGGCAAGACCCGCCAGGAGGCCGTCCATCGCCTGCTGTCGCGCGCCACGCAGGAGCGCGATCTCCCACGGCGTCATCCGGCTCCGCCCGCGGAACCGTCCAAGATCGCCGATCCGCTGCGCCAGCCCACTGACGTCGGCAAGGACGCGCGCAGCCTCGTCGATGTCTCCGAGCTGGATCCGCTTCTCGACGAGGAAGAACCCGGCATCGACCGCGATCGACGGCAGGAGTCGCGCGTTCGCCTCGGCGAGGACGTGGGCGTAGCGGTCCGCGGCTGCGCGGATATCACCATCCAACTCCACCGCGAGAGCAGCGTGATAGAGCGCCCGCAGGTACGCGAAATCGCCGGCGCCACGGGACACCGCAACGAGCTCATCCGCCAGTGGCAGCAGATCGCCCGCCACCTCCGCCTGGACCTTGGCCTCGAACGCGATCTCGAGCGCGCCGATGTACGCCCGTCGCTGACGATCGTCGAGCCCGCCGTTGCCGTCGGCGGCGATGCGGCGAGCTCCCCCGACCGCCCGGCTCGCGATCGCCCAGCCCTCAGTGCCACGATGCTCGAGCCAGATCGCGACCCTGGCATCGAGCGCATCGAGCTCGACGGTCTGCACGTCGCTCGGGTCGCCCCGGCGCCCCCGCTCGACGCACTTGCGCGCGTCTCGCATCCGCCGGAGCTCGGCGGCCGCCTGGCCCGCGGCGATGATCGCGTCGATCCGCGCCACACCGTCCTGGAGCTCGTCGGTCAGGCTCGACCATTCGTCGAAGGCCGTCTGCGGATCGCCGGTCTCGGCGGCAAGCGCCGCCAGGGACCTGAGGAGGTGGACCCGATGCGGATGCTCGGTCGACGTCCCGGCCGCGACAGCCTGTAGCATCGCGACACCGTCGCTGCCGAGCCATCGGCGATGGGGCGAGCCTGCGACCCGGACCGCCAGCGGAACGGGGTCCACGCCGGCGGCGATGCGGTGTTCGAGCGCAGCCCGCAGGAACATCACGTCGTCCGCGTCACCGGCAGCGTCTTCCAATAGCCTGGCCCACGTGGCGTGCAGCTCGCGCATCCGGTCGCGAGCCACGTCGACCTGGGCGGCAGCCCGCACGAGATCGTGGCTGAACGCCACGGTCCCGGCTCGCGCGACGACGATCCCGTCGTCGACGAGGTGATCGATGGCTCGAGCCGTCCGGGGGCCGTCCCAACCCGTGAACCCTCCGAGACGAGTAGGCGATTCCGGGCGACCAGCGGCCGCCAGGATGTCCACGACGTCGCTCGCATCCGCATCACGCGGCCGCGCTAGCGACGGGACATCGCGTGGGCCATCGACGTCCCGATCGCGCGCGAGGACCTCGATCCAGTACGGCGACCCGGCTGCCGTTCGCCATACCCGGGACGCAGCCGCGTCTGCGTCCCCCCAGATGGAGCGAACCATCTCGACGCCGGCCTCCTCGTCGAGCGGCTCGAGGTCGATCGATTCGACGCGTCCGACGGTCCCCATGACGTGGCTGATCGCGGTCGCGAACACGCTCGTGGCCGGACCCTCCCGACCAGCCGCGAGGACGCCGACTGCCCGGTCGGAAGCGGCCGAGGCGCGAATCAGGTAGTGGCACAGCGCCCGAGTGCGCTCGTCCACCCATTGGATGTCGTCGATCACGAGGAGCGCACGCCCCGATGCAGCGAGGTTCCGATACGCTCCCTCGAACACCTGGATGAGTTCGGCGGGCGCGTCCGACGACGTCGACGTGGGGAATGCTTCCAATGCCTGCAGCAGGTCCCGAGCCGCGGCGAGCGGAACCTCGCGTTCCGGCTCGTACCCGATGACCTCGAGCATCACCTGCCCGGACAGACGTGCACGGGCCTCGGCAAGCAGCCGCGTCTTGCCGATCCCCGGCGGGCCGGTGATAACGACCAACAGGACCCGCTCTGGGTCGTGCTGAGCTCGCCCGAGGTCGGCGATCGTCGCCAGCTCGCGTTCGCGTCCAACGAACGCCGATCGCATGCTCAGAGCCTACTCCTGACCGGCCGGCGTCCCGTTCAGTCGCGGTCGAGCCGGCCGGCCCGGAGCAGCAGCCAGGTGAGCCGCTTGCGCAACCGGCGCGGGTGATCGGGCGGGTCGATCGTCGACGGATGCAACGCCTCGACGACCGGTCCCAGCCGGGCCGCCAGCCGGTCGGTCATGGCCCGCGCCAGCGCGAGCTCCTCGCGGGAGCCCTCGTCGGGCAGCTTACTCCCGACCGGGAGATCCGCCAGCTCGCGGGCCGTCGTCGGCGGGAGCACTTGCGACGCCATGCGTCGCCCGACGTATAGCTCCTCGGTCCCGGCCATGGCGAGCGGCAGGATCGTGGCGTCGGTGCGCAGCGCGATGATCGCCCAGCCGGTCCGCATCGTGCCGAGCCGGCCAGGAGGCCCGCTGACCGTGCCCTCGGGCATCTGCACGAACACCGCGCCGTTGGCTAGCACGGCCCGGGCGGACGCGACGTGCGGGCCGATCCCCACGCCGCCGCGCCACACCGGCAGCAGCCCGCCGACGCGCTTCGCGAACCACTCCCGCCAGCGCGACGTCAGCGCCGACGGACCGCTCCCCAGGATCCAGCAGCGCGGCTCGACCGGCAGCGCGTGCATCACGACGAACGGGTCCATCCACCCCCGATGTGCGCCTGCGACGAGCAGGTAGCCGCCCGACGGGATGTGCTCCTGCCCGGAGGTCGAGATCCGGAACCGGAAGACGCCGAAGCACAGGACCCGGACGAGCAGGCGAACGACGCGGTAGAGCAGCGACGCCTTGGCTTCGGGCGGCCGCCCGAGCCACTCGAGGCCCTCGCTGACACCGCCACGTGCGGCCGCCATCGCCTCGGGTGCCACCCGGCCGGGTGGCAGTCGACGCGGCTTGGCTTCGTCAGCCGGATGGACGGGCTCGGTCATCCGGGTCGGGCCCCTCGAGGTCGGCATCCTCGCCGACGTCGGCATCGTCGTCGTCCGGGGCGACTTCGCCGACGGCGTCGTCGGCATCGTCGTCGTCCGCGTCGATGATCGCGTCCCAGTCGGTCGCACCGGCGACCCCCGCCCCGGCGGCCGCCGGCCGCATGTCGGGAACGTTCGCCCACGGCTCGTCGATCGGCCGGCTCATCCACTCCGCGCCGATCGCGCCCCAACGGGCGACCTGCGGGTTCGTGGCGGGTCGATCGGATGCGTGACCCCGACGGTGGCGGTAGGCGAGGCCCACCACCCCGGCGAGGATCGCGCCGAGCGAGAAGATCTGGGCGACGGGGATCCCGTAGAACGTCCAGTTCTCGACACGGAACGTCTCGAGGACGAAGCGGGTCGTGCCGTACCAGATCAGGAAGACCAGGAACAGGTCGCCCGGCCGAAGCCGCGAGCGCATGGCGAACCCGAGCCAGACGAGGAATGCGGCCCCGAGCAGGCCCGAGATCGACTCGTACAGGAACAGCGGCTGGAAGCGCGTCGTCGCCTCCGGGTACAGCGCACACGGGTACTCCGCCAGCCGGTGCGCGCAATCGATCGGGATGCCCCACGGCAGCGTGGTCGGCGGGCCGTACAGCTCCTGGTTGAAGTAGTTGCCCCACCGCCCGATCGCCTGCATCAGGAACAGGGCCGGCGCGATGATGTCGATCCAGCGTGCGAAGGGGACCCGCCGGCGGCGCGCGTACCACCACGCCGCGAGGAAGCCGGTGACGATGCCGCCGTAGACGCCCAGCCCCGAGTACGGCGGCAGGAAGATCGTGATCGGATCGTCGGCGTACAGCTCCCACTGGTCGATGACGTGGTACAGCCGGCCGCCGATCAGCGCCGCGACGGCCACGATGATGATCCCGTTCCCGACCACGTCCGGGTCCTCGCCGGCGAGCCGCGCGAGGCGGACGAGCACGAGGTACGCGACCGCGAGGCCGACCGCGTACATCAGCCCGTACCAGCCGATGCTGAGCGGGCCGAGCTGGAACGCGATCGGATCGGGGGGGACGGAGAACATCGGTAGCGGCAGTGTATGGCGCGGCCGCTCGTCCGGTGGCCCGTCCCTATACTTCGCGGCGGTGAACGCCGAGTTCAACTGGTGGCTGCTCATCGTCGGGCTCGTCGTCGGAGCCGGGCTGGTCTGGTTCGTGCTGATGGACACGCGACGACGCGACGTCGACGTCGACGAGACCGAGCGGCCGCGCGAGGCGTTGTGGCTGTCGCGGATGCTGGCCGACGAGGGTCACGAGGTCAGCCCCGAGGCCGCCGAGCGGCTCCTGCTCCTCCACCGCTCGTATCTCGAAGCGCCCCCGCCCGACGATCCGACACCCGTCCCGGTCGCACCCGCGCCGGACGAGGCCCGGTGCGAAGGACGACCCCTCAGAGCTCCCCGCTGAGGATCGGGTCGGCGTCCAGGGACCCACCCCCGACGTCGGTCAGTGACACGCCGAACGTCGTGCCCTCGGGCAGGTCGCTGACCGCCGGCGTCTCGCCGACCCAGAACGCGAGGTCGTCCGCGTAGAACATCCGCCCGACGCTCTGACGCTGCCCGTCGACCTCGACCCAGCAGCGCCATTCCTTGCCGTCCGGCGGCTCCTCGAGGTCGGTCGCGACGACCGTCAGGTCGGTCGTCGACGGGGGAGAACAGGAGCGTCCCGGCGGTGTTCGCGCCGGTGGTCGAGACCAGGTCGACCCTCGCCGACGCGGGGTCACCGGTGATCTCGAGGGTCGCGGTGTTGAGGCGCTCCATGCCGCCGATGACCGCCGCCTGGCGCTCGAGCTCCGCCCGTCCGGTGACGTACGTCAGGCCCGCCACCGTCAGGGCGAGCACCGCGGCGGCCGTGGCGACCCACGGCAGGACCCGCTCGAGCCTGCTTCGACGCGGCTCGGTGGCAGCGGCCGCGGCCACCGGCAGGGGCGTCGGCTCGGCGGAGCCGCGAGGCCGTCCGTGGTCGCGGACGAAGGCGAGCGTGCGCTCGCGCAGGTCCTCGGGCGGGGTCGTCCGGACGAGGTCGCGCAGGAGCGGCTCGGCACGGGTCAGCCGACGGAACTCCTCCGCGCAGCTGTCGCAGCCCGCCAGGTGACCGACGACCGCCGCGGCCATCGCGGTGTCGCCCGCCATCAGCCGGTCCAGCCCGCCGGGTTCGACGGCTGCCAGCTCGAGCTGCTCGAGAACGTCTTCGTGGTCCATGGGTCTCCGCGTGACGGTCAGCGCTCCGGCCCGGCCATCTCGGCCGGCGCCAGGTAGCGGGTGAATTCGGGGCCGACGCCGCTGCCCAGCACCTCGCGGAGGTGCCGGAGCGCGCGTCGCGTTCGGGTCTTGACGGTGCCGAGCGGCCAGCCCAGCCGCGCGGCGATCTCCGATTGCGACAACTCCTCGGCGTAGGCCATGACGATGACGATCCGTTCGGGCTCCGGCATCCGGGCGAGGGCCGCCTGCAGCGCGAGCCGCAGCTCGTGCAGGGCGAGCTCGCGCTCGGGCGACGGCGGCGGCACGGCCCCGGCGACCAGCTGGCCACTGGCCAGGATCCGTTCCAGCGAGTCGGCGTCGGCCTCCTCGGACGCGCCGAACGCCGACCCACCGGATGCCGCCGATGACAGCGGCACCAGGTTCGGGCGCCGGCCCGCCGCCCGCAGGCGGTCGACGGTCCGGTTTCGGGCGATCGTGTGCAACCACGCCGGAAGCGACCCGATGGACGGGTCGAACATCTCAGCGCGGTCCCACAGTGCCAGGAACGTCTCCTGGACGACTTCCTCGGCCATCCCTCGATCCGACGTCAATCGGCTCGCCGATGCGAAGACCGCATCGCCGTGCCGGTCGTAGAGCGCCGCCAGGGCATCGTGCGAACCCGACGCGACCGCCCGGACAAGGGCCGCGTCGGAGCCCGACCCCGAGTCGGCGCCCGTCATCGGATACGCCTGGGTGGTGCCAGGCGGTTTCGCCGGGCCATCACCACGTTCCGGTCGCACGGTGCTCGATCGCGGACAGCGACCCCGCCGGCAGGTGCGCCTCGAGGCAGGTGACCCCGCTCGAACCGACGTCGGCGTCGTGCTCGGTGCCGGCCGGCAGGTCGAGCCGATCGCCGGCCGCGAGGTCGATCGAGCGGTCGGCGAGCCCGAAGCTGACCGATCCTGCGGCGACCACGATCACCTTGTCGTACCCGTGCTGATGCCGGGCATACGTGTCGCCGGGCCCGTTCGACCACGCCCCGGGGTCGAGCCCTTCGTCGATGAGGCGCGCCCGGAGGGCGCTCGAATCGGACATGGCCGACGCATGGTACCCGCGGACGCGCTCGGGCGGTGGCGACGGCCCACCGGGACCGGCGCGCTGGACCTAGACTCGACCGCGATGGCCGGCACGATCCTGTACCTCACGGCGGACGACGTGCTGTCCGCGATGCCACCGGTGGCCGAGCGGCTCGCGCTCGCCGAACGGACCATGACCGCGCTCGTCGCCGACGCCGAGCTGCCTCCGAAGATCGGCGTCCATCCGCGGCCGGAGGGATCGTTCGCCCACGCGATGCCGGCGGCGCTGCGACCGGCCGCCCCCGATGCCGACACCGGCGCCGACCTGCTCGGCATCAAGTGGGTCGCGGGCTTCCCCGACAACCACGCTCGGGACCTGCCGGCGATCCATGCGGTCGTCGTGCTCAGCGACCCGGCGACCGGCGAGCCCCGGGCGATCCTCGACGGCGGGCCGATCACCGCCCAGCGGACGGCGGCCGTGTCCGGCGTGGCGATCGCGCGGTTCGGCCCGCCGGCGACCGATCGCCCGCCCCGCGCGGCCATCGTCGGGGCCGGCGTGCAGGGGCACAGCCATCTCGAGGTCCTGGGGCACACGCTCCCCGGCGTGCATGCTGACGATCGTCGACCGCCATCCGGAGCGGGCGGAGGCCCTGGCCGAGGCCGCCCGGACCACGTCCGGGATCGGGTCCGCGGTGGTCGCCGCCGATGCACCGGCCGCCACGCGCGAGGCCGATGTCGTCGTGACGGCGGCCTCGTTCACCGATCCCGCGCACCGCCAGGCGATGGACGGCTCGTGGCTGGCGCCCGACGCGCTGGTCGTGCCCGTGGACTACGCCACGATGTGCGCCGCGTCGGTCGCTCGCGACGCAGCCATGTTCATCGTCGACGATCGGGGCCAGTTCCTGGCGAACCGCGACGCCGGCCAGTTCGACGACTATCCGGACCCGGCGCTCACCCTCGGCGAGGCGATCCTGGCCGGCACGACGCGACCGCCGCGCGGACGCGTGGTCGTGACGCATCTCGGCGTCGGTCTCGCGGATGTCGTGTTCGCCGATGCGCTCGTCCGGCGCGCCGAGGCGGCGGGTCTGGGGACGATGCTGCCGCGCTGAGCGGCGCTATTCCCCGTCGATCGGGTCGGGCAGGATCAGCGAGGTCACCGGTCGGGCATCGACGACCGGATCGGGCAGCAGCCGCGTGTAGTGGCCGTGGCGGTACATCAGCGGCTGCGGGTCGGCCGGGTCGAGCCAGATCGAGCTGATGCGCGCCACGACGACCGTGTGGGTGAACGCGTCGAGTGCCGACTCGATCGTGCACACCATGTGGCCGACCGCGCCGGCGATGCGGGGCGGATCGCCGGACGGGACGTCCTTCGCCAGCCACGCGTCGTGGAGCCGTTTGTCGGCACCACGACGTGCGCAGTGGACGCTGATGCGGCGCTGGTTCGCGGCGAGCATGTCGATCGCGAACGTCCGATGGCGCATGACCTCCTCGTGCGTCCGGGTCGCCCGGTCGATGCACACGATCAGCGACGGCGGATCGACCGACAACGCGCACATCGCCGTCGCGGTCATGCCACGCGGCGCGCCGGTGCTGTCGATGTAGGTCACCACGACGACCGACGCCGCGTGGCGGCGGAAGGCCTGGCGGAACAGCTCGCGGTCGGCAGCTCATGTCGTCGTCGGCGGGCAGCGGCTGCATCGGCTCCGGCAGCACCATCAGGCGCTCCTCGCAGGTGGCGCCGATGCGATCCGGTCGAGCTCGCGACCGAGCTCGCGGTCGAGCAGCGCGTTCGCCGCTCGCTGGGCGGCCATCGGCCGGAGGGTGTGGTCGCGGCCGGGCAGTCGCTCGATCCGCAGGGCGGGCCAGCCGTGTGCCCGGGCGAGGAAGCCGTCGTGCTCGAGCTCGAGGTACAGCGGCTCGTCGGCCGAGAAGGCCATCACGACCGTCGTGCCCGCGGCGCCCAGCCGATCGAGGATGGCCGACGTCGACGTCATCGCCTCGGCCCCGGGTGCCGGCCGACGGCGGATCGCGCGGGCCGGGACGGCGGCCATCGACCGGCCGGTCTGGCGAAGGGCCGCGGCGGCGGTCATCCGCATGCGGGCCAGCGGAACGCCGCCACGGAGGATCTTCTGCCACGCATGGACCCGGCGGAGCCGCTGCAGGCGGGCGGCCTCGCGGGCCTCGACGAGCTGGGGATGCCATTCGAGGGCGCCCGGGTTCAGCAGCAGCGCGGCAGTCACGCGCTCGTCGGCATCGGCGCCGCGGAACGCCCAGAACCCGCCGGCGCACAGACCCGCCAGCACGATGCGCGGCCCGTGCCCGCGGTTGACGAGCGCGTCGATGGCGCCGCGGATCTGGTCGCGGACCTCGTCGCGGACATAGAACTGGGCCACGTCGCGATAGCGCTCCTCGTCACCGTCGGAGTCGCCGATGCCCTCCAGGTCGACGCGCAGGGTCGCCACGCCGCGCGCCGCCCACCGACGAGCGGTGTCGACCCAGATGCGGTTGGGCCCGATGCGGCGCACCGCGCCGGCGTTGAGGAACAGCCCGCCGATCGGCGCGGCGGGCGCCGTGGCCGGGCGGGTCAGGATGCCGAACAGGCGGCCGGCGGGGCCGTCGACGAACAGCGGGGTCTCGCGGACGACGACCCCGTCGACCGTGTGCTCGAGGTCGGGCCCGGCTGTCGCGACGGTCGCGCGCGGCCGCATCGGGACCACCTGGGTCTCCGCGTCGGCCAGCCAGCCGCGGACGGTCGCGAACACCCCGGTCGGCACCGACGGCTGTTCTGGGTGGAATGTCATGGCGCCCCAGCCGGGACCCGGCCGCTGCGTGACCTCGACGCCGGCCTCGGCCAGCGCGGTCGCCACCGCGCCGTCGGTCGGGATGCCGTCCTGGTCGAGCAGCAGTGCGCGTCGCAGACCGCGGGTCGCGAGATCGGGCAGGGCGATCGACTCGATCGCGGCGATCGTCTCGGCCGACAGCACGAACCCGTTGACCTCGAGCCAGCCGTCGGGCAGCACCGCGGGCTCGGGCTCGCCGGCGAGGCTGTAGCGCGAGCCCTGCAGGCCGGCGAAGGCACGGAACTGGCGGACGAGACCGCGGCCCTTCGACGGGACCGCCCACAGGACGAGGTCGTCGATGGACGCCCCGGAGTCGACCGCCTTCGCGGCCACGAGACCGCCGAGCCCGAGCCCGACGACCGCGACCCGGTCGCAGCCCGATGTCGTGCGCAGCCACGTGACCGCGGCCGCGACCGCCCGGACGGCGGCCTCGATGCGTCCGGGATCGGCCGCGCTGCCGCCGCTGTCACCGGTGCCCGGGAGGTCGATGCGAAGGGTGGGATGACCGGCCGCCGCGAGGTCGTCGGCCCACGTCCGGCGCGTCCGATACGAGCTCACGTCGTCCCAGCCCCACGGCGGGGTGATGAGGACGGCCGTCGTGCCCCGCCCTCCCTCGGCCGCGTCGTGGAACATGCCGAACGCGGCCTCGGGGCCCGTGCCGAGGTAGATCGGGGTCGCGGCGGGACGCTGCTGGTCGGTCATGCGACCGTCACCTCGACGCCGCCCGACAGGTTCACCGCGGTCAGCCGGCCGCTTCGTAGCTCGATGCCGGGCGCGGCCGACCGGAGGTCGATCCGGCGGGCGTGACCGGGTTCCAGGTCGAACGCGTCGTCGCTCGAGGTGAACCCGGGGACGTCGATCCGGAGACCGTGGACGAGCCGCCCCGCGCTGAGCTCGAGCGTCGCGTGGTCGCCCCCGGCATCGACGATCGTCGCCTCCAGACCGAGCTCGCCGGCAGGTCAACGCCGCCGCCGGGCGGCCGACCGGGAAGTGCGTCGCCTGGGCCAGCGGCCGGGTCGCGTCGCCGTCGATCGTCTCGAGCGTCGCGACGATGAGGTCCTGCGCGGGCGGGCCGAAGCGATACGCCCAGGATGCGTCGACGAAATGACCGAGCACGCCCTCGACGTCGAGGTCGAAGACGCCGTGGGCCGGCACCTCGAGGGACGTCGTCCCCTCCCCGACCGCGAGCTGCAGGTCCCGATACAGCGCGATGCGCAGCCGTGCCACGAGCGGCTCCGGGCCGTCGTTGGCGACGTGGACGGCGACGCCGCCGAGGCCCTCGTCGGTCAGCCAGATGGCCGTCGGGGCGAGCGCCCGTCGCAGGTGGTGGTACGCGGTCTTGGGGGCGCCGTCGCGGTCGACGATCCCCCAGCCGGCGCCGGGCACGACGTCGCGCCACCACAGCACGAGCCCGCCGGCGCAGCGCGAGCCCGCCCGGCGCCACTCGCCGAAGACCGACGCCATGACCTCGCCGGTCACCGCACGGGACAGCGCGAGGTAGCGATCGGGCTCGTCGGCCCGCAGCGCGACCGGATCGACGCCGTAGAGCAGCGCCAGGTAGTGGTCGCGGACGTCCTCGAAGTCCCACTCGGCGCCACGGTCGCGCGGCACGCCCGTCTTCCAGGCGGGATCGTCGAGGTCGACCGTGGTCGTGTCGGGCACGTTCGAGAACGCGAGGCACTCGGCGGCGAAGCGCACGCCGGACGTCCGCGCGTCCGACAGCGGGCGACGGTAGCCACCGACGCCGTAGTAGTTGGCGACGCCGCGGTCGGCACGGAACGGCAGCACGCCGCCGAACGGCGCCGAGGGCACGACGACGGCGTCGGAGCCGGCCGCGGCGGCGATGGCCGGAAGCGTCTCGGCGTAGAACGGGTCGCGTCCGAGCGCGGGCTCGAGACCCAGCATCGCGACCTGCTGCTCGACCTCGCTGTTGCCGCACACGATCGCGGTGCTCGGCCGACCGGCGAGACCCTCGAGCAGCTCGGTCGCCTCGGCCTCGACGAGCGAGCGGAACGCGTCGTCCACGAACGGGTAGTCGAGGTTCGCGAACATCAGGTCCTGCCAGACCAGGATCCCCAGCTCGTCGCACAGGTCGTGGAAGTCGGCGGTCTCGTACAGGCCGGTCCCGGCGATGCGCAGCATGTTCATGCCCGCGTCGCGGGCCAGCTGCAGCGATGCCCGGAGCTCGTCGCGGGTCGCCGCGATGGCCGATCGGGTCGGTCGGCGTCCAGACGGCGCCCCGGGCGAACAGGCGGGTCCCGTTCACGTGCAGGGCGAGCCCGTCGCGCTCGATGTCGTGGTCGGGGCTCGGCCCGGCGGCGAGCGTCCGGAAGCCGGCCCGCCCGGCATCGACCGTCAGCGAGCCGCCGTCGGTGCGAACGACCAGGCGCACGTCGTGGAGCTGCGGCGTGCCATGGGTGTGCGGCCACCAGCGCGCGACGCCCGGGATGCGCAGCTCCCCGGTGAGGGCCGCGCCGTCGTCGACCGCCGGCTCCAGCGCGACACCGTGTCGCCCGGACGGCCCGTCCAGCTCGACGTCGACGCCGTCGACGGCCACTCCGTCGAGACCATGGACACGGACCGCGACCGACAGCACGCCGGTGTCGCCGTCGAGCCGCGTCCGGACACGGAGGCCGTCGACCTCGACGGCCCGCCGCCGCTCGAGGATCACCGGGCGCCACGGACCGACGACCACCGGCCCCGGCGAGAACCCGGGCGCGCGGCCCAGGAGCGAGGTCCGGAACCAGCGCAGGTTCCCGTCGCTGACGAGGCCGGTGCGCCAGCGGGCGCGGGGCTTGCGCGGCTCGGCGAGCCGCGGAGCGAGTGCCAGGCAGCGGATCGCCAGCTCGTGCGTCCCGCCGATCCGATCGGTGAGGTCCAGCTCGAGCGACGTGAACATCGACTCGCTCGTCGCGACCAGCGCGCCGTCCAGCCACACCTCGGCGAGGCTCGCGATGCCCTCGAACCGGAGGACGACCCGCTCACCGTCGACGGCCGGGGCCGCGTCGAATCGCGTCCGGAACCACCAGTCTCGACCGTCGAGGTCCGGGGGCGCGGGCAGGTCCGCGTCGCGATAGGCGCCTGCGACCGTGCCCGGCACCGTCGCAGGGATCCAATCGAGGTCGGGAGCGTGCGGCGTGGCCGGTCCCGAGGGCGCGCTCGGCGCGACCTCCCAGCCGGCCACGAGCGGGGACGCATCGAGGGACGGGCGGACGACGGGAATCGGGGCGGCCATGACGGTCACGGTGTCAGCCGATGGCCTGTCGGAGCTCGGTCATCGCCTCGCTCCAGGCATCGGCCATGGCGACGATCGACGGCTCCGGGTCGAACGGCCGCTGGCGGGCCAGCTTGAAGCCGAGGACCTTGGTCCCGTCGACGATGCGGCCGAGCGCCTCGGTCGTCGGCCGGCCGGGCTCGCCGAGCAGCCAGTCGACATGCGACGCGAGCAGCTCGAAGCCGGCACCGACCATCCGGACCGTGGCGAAGGCGTAGGCGTGGTAGGTCGCGGCGTCACCCTCGAGGAGGATCGGCAGCTGCGCGGCGAGGTGGTCGCCGAAGCGCCCGAACGGGTCGGTCGAGGGAACGTGGGCGAGGTGATGCCGCAGGGCGTCGAGCGACACCATCCGCAGCCGGTCCCCGGTCAGTCGCGGGCCGGCGTCGAAGCGGACGAGCTCGGTGTACGGCGGCAGCGCCGTGGCATCGGCCACGTCGAGGTGGAAGATCGCCCGGTAGTCGTCGCCCCCGAGCTCGAACAGCGAGCCGTTGTGGAAGTAGCGCATGCGGTCCGCGCCGAGGTCGATCGCCTCGGGGATCACGGTCGTCTTGACGTGCTCGGTCCGGTAGCTGGTCGCGGCCGTGTCGGGCAGCCACCACGCGTCGAGCTCGACGGTCATCGTGCGACCCGCGGCGATCAGTTCGGCGATCTGCGTCGGCAACGACCGGTACGGCTGCATCTCGTGGATGTCGACGCCGAACATGCGCTCGATGTCGCCCGGGTCGGGCTTGAAGAACGTCCACTGGTCGCCCTCGAAGTCGAGGCGGACGATCGAGCCCATGACCGCCAGCGGCTCGTCGCCGCGACCGTGGAGCAGCTCGACGATGACGTCCATGTAGCAGTTGGTCTCGAGGTAGGTCCGGTCCACCCCGACGTGGACGACGTGGGGCTGGTACGTGGCCGGGTCGAGCCCGAACAGGCTCGCCGACGGGGCGATCGAGAGGCTCATCCGAGGCCGAGCTCCGAGCGGACGGCAGCCGGCCACCGGTCGGTGTCGAACCCGTGCGTGCAGAAGAGCGCGAGCGTGATGCGCTCGAGCCCGAAGCCCAGGCAGGCGGTGTTCGCCATCTCGCCGTCGGCCAGCCGCACGCCGTAGGCCGATGCGAAGTGATCGTGGTGGTAGTTGAACGAGGCGACCGCGGTCGGCTCATCGCCCGCGATGTGGACGAGGACCTCGAACTTGAGCGCCTGCTCGCGCTGGCTGGCGGCCAGCATCCGGCCCTGGCGGCCGAAGAACGGGTCGGCGGCGACGTCCGCGACCGGCGCGAGGCCGATCGTGCGCAGGATGTCGACCGCTCGGTCGCGCCATGCGTCACGCCACGCCACGACGTCGTCCGGGCTGCCGAGCCGGACGATCTCGCGCTGGTGGAACATCTGCAGCCGGGCCGGGTCGCCGGATGGTTCCTGCCGGAAGACGTACGCGCCACCGGCGTCGACGGTCACGCCACCCTCGGGCAGCGGCCCGCGCGCGCCGATCGCCGGGTAGACCGGGTAGCACGCGGCCGGCAGCAGCACCAGGTCGCTCATCGACTGGTAGCCGCTCCAGTCCTCGTGCCGGGTGGCGGTCGCGAACTGGTCGGCCGCCTCCGCCTCGGTCCCGTCGAACCCGAAGATCGTGCCCGCGAGGTGCGGGAAGTTCTGCAGGTAGCCGAGATCCTCGAGCTGACGCCGCGGCAGGAGCGGCGGGAAGCGCAGGATCTCCGCACCGTCCGGTGCCGCGGCGCGATCGATGACGCGGTCGACGCCGAGGCGGACCGCCTCGAGTCGGGCACCGCGCCCGTAGACGCCAGGGACGCCGCTCGGGATCAGCAGGCCGTGCGCGAACAGGGCATCACGGAACGCCTCCTGGTCGGCGGTCCCCCCTCGGTAGGTCGCCACGTCAGACGTCCTTGGCGATCAGTAGCAGGGTGGCGTTCGTCTGGTGGATGCGCTCGTTGGCGATCATCAACCGCGCGGACATGGAGTCGCGGATATGGCGGCCCATCGAGAACGGGGTGTCGTTCTTGAAGCCGACGATGCCCGTGACCTCGAGCGCGCCCTGGCAGATGCGCGGCGCCTGCTCGGACGACGCGAGCTTCAGGTTGTTGAAGCGCAGGATCGTGGCCATCGTCGTGAGCCGCTCCCGGTCCTCGGCGGCGTCGAGGTAGTCGCGCATCCCCGATGCGACCTCGGCCCGCAGCAGCGCCAGCTCGCTCATGAGGTGCGACAGCCGGAGGGCCATCGGCTGGGCGGCCTCGGGCCGGCCCTTGGCGGTCGCGCGGACGAAGGCGCGCGCCCGATCGAACGCGTCGGTCGCGATGCCGAGCCACAGGTGCGACCACAGCACGTGGGTGATCGGCACCATCGACTCCGGGGCGATCGTCGAGAACGGCGTCGGCAGGATCTGGTCCTCGGGGAACTCGGCCCGGACCGTGAAGCCCGGCGAGCACGTGCCGCGCATGCCGAGCGGATCCCACGTGCCGACCTGCTCGAGCGTCGTCTGGTCCCGGCGGGTGAGCGCAAGGACCTGGTCGCCCGGTTCGGCGTCGGGGCTCCGTCGGAGCGTCGTGAGGAGGTCGTCGGCGTACGCGCCGTAGGAGACGGTCGGCGCCTGCTTCTCGAACGAGACGCAGCCGTCCTCGCCCGGGGTCACCGCCGCGATCGAGCGCCCGAGGTCACCGCCGGTGCCGATCTCGGACGTGACCGACGCGACCAGCCGCTCCTCGCGGGCGAGGTCGCGCAGGTAGCCCTGCAGCCACGGCGCGTCGTCCGCATGACGGATGAGCGTCGCCACCTGGATCTGGTGCATGGCGAAGACCATGCCGCTCGCGCCGCACCGTCGGCCGAGCTCGAACGCCGCCGTGGCGATGGTCTCGAGTCGAAGACCGCGACCGCCGAGGGACTCGGGCACGAGCGCCCCGAGCGCGCCCTCGGCGCGGAGGGCGTCGAGCGTCTCGACCGGGAAGCGCGCATCTCGGTCGACGGCGTCGGCGTTCGGTGCCGCGATCTCGTCGGCGATGCGTCGGATGGCATCGAGGAAGGCCTGGTCGCGATCGACCACGATGGCCATCACGCCGCGACCCCGAGGGTCTGCAGCGCGTCGCTGATCGAGCGGACGCTCTGGAAGACGGTCCGCTTGAGCATGGCGTCCGGAAACTCGACGTCGAACTCGGCTTCGAGTGCGAGCATGAGATTGACGCTGGCGTGCGATGTCATGCCGGCCTGGTACAGGTCGGCGTCGTCGTCCATGGCGTCGAGGTCGGCGGGAAGCCGACCGTGCTCACGGACGATCTGTCGAACACGTTCGACCACGGGTCCCCCTGATGAAGTTGTGGATGATGTGACGGCGCGATGCGCTCGGATGATGACTGGCGGACTATACGATGTCCGTCGCCGGACCGCTATCGAAAGTCCCACCTGATTCTCCCCCTTTCGGCGCCTCGTGGTGCGTCCTGACAACTCCCCGACTGCCGCGCACCACACCGCACCGCTACGGAACCATCCGGACATGAACAGCACATCAACGCCATGAATGTTCGCTTCGGACTCGACCTTACGTCGGTGTCGTCCATCCAGGACGGCCTGACGGCGCACGGCGACCGATACCTGGCGCGGATCTATACGCCGGGCGAGATCGAGACCAGCCGCAGCGCGGGCCGGATCGAGCCCCGACGACTGGCGGAGAAGTTCGCGGCGAAGGAGGCGACGCTCAAGGTCCTGCCGGCCGCCGACGAAGGGCTCGACTTCCGGTCGATCGAGCTGGTGGATGATCGGTCGACCGGTCGGCTCGAGCTCGTGATGCACGGGCGCGCGGCCGAGCTCGCGGCCGCGTCGGGCGTCACCCGCCTGGCGGTCAGCGTCGCCAGCGACGACCGGCTCGCCGCAGCGGCGGTCGTGGCGGAGATCGCCGGGCCCGGACCTGCCGGCGAGCTCAGCCCTCGCTGATCTCCAACGGCCCGTCCGGGACCTCGATCAGGACGCGTCCATCCTCGATCACCACCGGGTAGACCGCGAGCGGTTCTTCGGCGGGCGGGTCGAGCGGCTCACCGTTGATGAGGTCGAACCGTGACAGGTGCAGCGCGCACGTCAGGGTGCCGTTGGTCAGGAATCCCTTGTCGAGCTCGAAGTACTCGTGCGAGCAGACGCCCTGCACCGCGGTGAACTCATCGGCCTGGTTGATGACGAGCACCTGGTCGGTGCCGTCGACGAACGCCATCTTCATCTCGCCGTCGGCCACCTCGTCGACGCCGACCAGGTCGATCCGTCTCATCGTGTCGCCCCGCTCGCGCGGGGCCGGCGCGACGGAGGTTGTGGAGGCATCAGGCGGCCGCCTCGCCGTCCCCGACGGTGCCGGCCGTCCACTTGGCGTCGAGCAGCTCCCGAAGCCGGTCCTGCGCCGAGGTGAGCGGCACGCGCGCGACCACGGGCTCCAGGAACCCGAGGACGATGAACTTGCGCGCCTCGTCGGGCGGGATGCCGCGAGACTCGAGGTAGAACAGCTGCGTCTCGTCGACCGGACCCACCGAGCTCGCGTGCGCCACGCGCCGGCAGTCGGGCTGGTCGATCTCGAGCGACGGGATGGCGACCGAGCGGGCCGCCTTGGACAGGTTCATGCCGAACTCGCCGAGGAAGCTGTCGGTGCCGTTGGCCGACCGCTCGATCGTGATGAGGCCCTTGAGGTACGTCCGGGCCGATTCGAGCAGCGCCGCCTTGGACAGCAGGTCGCCGGTCGTGTCCTTGCCGACATGGGTCGTGTATGAGGTCAGGTCGAAGAACTGCTCGGCGCTGCCGAACACGATCTCGACCTGTTCGACCGAGCTGCGATCGCCCACGAGCCGATTGTCGATCCGGCTCCGGACGAGCCGGCCGCCGAGCTGGGCGAGCGCCCACCGGAGCGACGCCGCCTCGCTCGACCACCGCGGCACGATGCTGGATCGCGACCACGTTCGCCGGCAGCTCCTGCAGGCCGGAGACCCGCAGGGATGCCCTCGCGCCGAGCGGTGACCTCCATGGTCCCCGCGAAGAACGACTGAGCCGCGCGCTCGTCGGCGGCGGCGGACGGCACGAGCTCCTCGACGATGGCGACATCCGCGTCGTCGCCGATCCGCACGAGGCTGCGCGTCACGAGCGCCCGGTCGGGCAGGCCGATCGCCCAGCGGATGACGATGGGCCGATCGAGGCGGACGCCCGCCGGAACGTCGACGACCGCGCCCTGCGCCCACGTCGCTCGGGTCAGCTGGGCGAACTTGTCGTCGGCCGGCACGCCCGGCCCGTCGAGCAGCATCGCGCGCGCGCGATCAGGCTCGCGCGCCAGCAGCCCGGACAGGTCCGTCAGCGTCACGCCCGCCGCGGCGGCGGCCTCCGACAGCACCGCGGCGGTCACGGCCCCGTCGGTGATCTCGAGCAGGGCAGCGGCATCGTCGGGCAGCGTTCCCGCGGCGGCACCGGCAGGCACCTCGAGGACCAGCTCGGCCGCATCGAGCCGGGCTGCGCGCAGGTCGATGTACGGCGTGTACAGCAGGTTCGCTTCGGCCGGCAGCGCCGTCCACGCGTCGAACGCCGAGCGGCGATCGGCGGTCAGCCATGCCGGCTCCGCCGCTGCATGCGTCTCGAGGATCGACGGCTCGACGACCAGGGACAGCTCGTCGATGGCCCGCCGCGCGGGCCTGGGTCGGGTGACCGTCATGCGTCGGGCTTGACGCGCTCTTCGGCGATGAGTCGCTTCGAGAACACCCGCAGGGCGCGCTTGGTCTTCGTCTCCTGGCCCGCGGTCGAGCGGATGCCCTTGGCCGCGAGGAAGGCCCGGGCCTCCGCCGCGACCTGGAAGGCCTGGCGCCGGCAGCGCCTTGGTCGACAGCTCGAGGGTCATCGAGGCGTCGGGGTACAGCCACGCCTCGGCCACCATCGGGCGGGCGAAATCCTCGGCCACCCACTTCAGCTTCAGGACGAAGATCGGGCCCAGGATCGAGAGGTCGTCGAGCGCGATGCCGGCCGGGGCATGCGCCTCGTAGAAGGCGCGCTGCTCCTTCGAGAACAGCTTGCGGATCGGGCGCTCGCCGCGGAGGACCTCCCACACCGACCCCGTCCTGAGACCGGCGCGTCAGCGCACCCGAGCAGACGAACGCGCCCGGGATGGTATCGACTTCGACGACGAACCCGGGCGTCTTGCGCAGCTGGCGCGAGAGGTCGTCCGGCGTCGACCGGTCGGAGCTTGACCGTGGAGTCGTCGCCCTTGCCCTGGACGCGTCGCGCGCGGACGACGACGCCCGCCTTGTTCAACCGCAGGTCGGGCGTGTCGAAGAACACGACCTGGCGGATCTGGGCGTTCAGCGGATCGATCTCGAGTGCCCGCGAGGCGGCTCGTCGCTGGTCGTCCGCCACGGTCAGCTTCAGCTCGACCGAGTCCGACTTTCCGATGAGCTGCATCAGCTCCTGGAGCTGGTCGTCGGTCAGCCTCGGTCGCGATGCTGTCGGTGCTGCACTCACCCGAGCGATCCCTCCATCTCCATCTTCACGAGCCGGTTGAACTCGATGGCGTACTCCATCGGCAGCTCCTTGGTGAAGACCTCGAGGAAGCCCTGCACGATGAGGTTCTGGGCCTCGTTCTCGGTGAGGCCGCGGCTCATCAGGTAGAAGACCTGGTCGGCGCTGATCTTCCCGACGGTGGCCTCGTGGGTCATCGTCGTGTCGTCTTCCTGGATGTCGATGTACGGGATACGTGTCGCTGCGGCTCTCGTCGTCGAGCATCAGCGCGTCGCAGCGGACGCTGGCCACGACGTTGGTGGCGCCCGGCGCGACCTTGAGCTGGCCGCGGTACGTCGCCCGGCCGCCGTCCTTCGAGACGGACTTGCGAGACGATCCGCGAGCGGGTGTTCGGGGCGAGGTGGATGGCCTTGGCGCCGGTGTCCTGGTGCTGGCCCTTGCCGGCGACCGCGACGCTGATGATGTCGGCGGTCGCGCCCTCGCCGCGCAGGTAGATGGCCGGGAACTTGACGGTCTTGCGCGAGCCGGTGTTCGCGTCGATCCACTCGACCGTGCTGTTCTCGTAGGCGTGGGCGCGCTTGGTCACGAGGTTGTAGACGTCGTTCGACCAGTTCTGGATGGTCGTGTAGCGGACCTTCGAGCCGGGCAGCGCGACGACCTCGACGACCGCCGCGTGGAGCGAGTCGGTCGCGTAGATCGGCGCCGTGCAGCCCTCGATGTAGTGGACCTTGGCGCCCTCGTCGACGACGATCAGCGTCCGCTCGAACTGGCCGGTGTTCTCGCCGTTGATGCGGAAGTAGGCCTGCAGCGGCAGCGGCACCTCGACGCCCTTGGGCACGTAGACGAACGAGCCGCCCGACCAGACCGCGCTGTTGAGCGCCGCGAACTTGTTGTCCTCGGGCGGGACGATCGTGCCGAAGTGCTGCTTGAAGATCTCGGGGTATTCCTTGAGCGCCTGGTCGGTGCCCATGAACACGACGCCGATCTTGGTCAGCTCCTCGCGGACGCTGTGGTAGACGACCTCGGAGTCGTACTGCGCGCCGACACCGGCCAGGAACTTGCGCTCCGCCTCGGGGATGCCGAGCCGCTCGAACGTCGCCTTGATCTGCTCGGGGACGTCGTCCCAGGACTTCTCCTCGCGCTCGGACGGCTTGCGGTAGTAGACGATCTTGTCGAAGTCGATCCGGTCGAGGCCGTCCGTCCAGGCCGGCATCGCCCGCTTCAGGAAGTGGTCGAAGGCGCGCAGGCGGAACTGGAGCATCCAGTCCGGCTCGTCCTTGAAGCCGCTGATCTCCTCGACCGTGGCGCGCGTCAGCCCACGCTTGGTCTCGCGCAGGTACGACGATGTCGTCGTGGAAGGCGAACTGGTCGCGCTGGTCGGTGACGATCTCGCGGGTGGCGGTCATTCGATCCTCGGTCCTCGACTCGGGTGGAACGCCGGCGACCGTGCACCGCGACGGGCGGTCAGCCGGGTCAATTCCTAGTCCGATTATCGGGATTGCCCGGCGAAGCGTCAACGAGCCGGCGCGGTGCCCGTCAGAGCGTGCGCATGGCGACCTGCCGTTCGGCCGCGGCGAACGCGTCCGGATGACCGGTGATGGCGGCCAGGAACGGCGCTCGCTCGATGGTCAACAGCGTCGATTCGACGGTCGTCGCGACCGTGGCCGAGCGGGGCACGCCGCGCAGCAGCGCGATCTCGCCCACCCCGTCGCCGGGCACCTCGACGTCGCGCAGGTGGGTGCCGTCTCGATCGACCGTCAGCGCCCCGGAGGCCAGGACGTAGAAGCAGTCGCCGGTGTCGCCCTCGCGGATGAGCTCGTAGCCGGCCGGCGCGGTGAGCCACCCGGTCCGCCGCGCCACCGCCTCGAGCTGCGGTCCGGGCAAGGGGCGGAAGATCGTGTTGCGACGGAGGAGGGCGAGTTCGCGGACCGGCACGAGCGTCCGGGTGTCGAGCTCGCGCAACGGGCGCCACCACAGGACGACGACCAGGGGCAGGATCCCCGCGATGACGAGGACCGCACCGACCAGCCCGACGACTCCGACGAGGATCGGCACGAGGATCGAGCCCGCCGCCAGCGCCGCCATCGCCAGGCCCTCCTGCAGCCCGAACACCCGCGTCAGGACCTCGTCGCGGATCGAGCGCTGGAGCATCGTCCGGCCGGCGATGTCCACGATGGCGAGCCCCGCGCCGCCGACCACGACCAGCCACGGCGCGAGCGCGGCGATGGCGGTCACGCCGATGACCGCCAGCGAGAGGCCCCAGGCTGCGGCCCCGACGGCGAAGACCGCCGCCAGGCGTGCCCGCCCGACGATCGCGAACGTCATCGCCCCGCCGACCATCGCGCCCGCGCCGAGCGCACCAGCCAGGATGCCGGCGCCCGGCTCGCCCATCGCGAGGAGGTCGAGCGCCAGGAGCACGAACAGGACATCGGCCGCGCCGGTCAGCAGCATGCGCACCGTGAGCAGGCCGACGACCAGCCGTGCGTCGCCGTCGGCGGCGATGACCCGCAGACCGGCCAGCGCGCTCACGTCCTCGGCGTCCGCCGCTGCAGCCGGCATCGTACCGAGCTCGTTCGACCACGAGACCGCGGGAAGCCGCACGGTCAGCAGCGAGGCCGCCAGCAGGGCGCCGACCGCGACAAGGAACACGGTCGCCGGGGTACCGCTCACCAGGAGCGCCGCCGCGATCAGCGGCCCGGCCAGGACACCGGCGCCTTCCGCGATCCCGTTCGCCGCGTTGGCCGCCGTCAGCTCCTCGGGCGACACGGCCAGCGACGGCAGCAGCGCCGACTGGGTCGGGCGGGTCACCACGAGGGACGACGCGGCGACGGCCGCGATCGCGTAGATGACGACCGGCGGCGCGACCAGGATCATCGCCGAGGCTGTCGCGAGCATCGCGGCCGCCTGCGTGACATACCCCGCGGCGAGCACCCGTTCGCGCGGGAACCGGTCGCCGAGTGACGCCGCGGCCGGCGCGAGCAGCGCCGCCGGGACGAGCTGGATCAATGCCACGACGCCGACCGATACGGGACCGGTCCGCTCGTAGGCGTACAACAGGATCGCCACCCACGTGCCGAACTCCGCCGCGTTGAACAGGAAGAACGCGGGCAGCACCCGGCGAAGCCCGCCGTTGCGGAGCAGACGGCGGAGCACCGATGCGATCCCGTCGACCGGTGGCATGGGCCATCGATAGTGGCAGCCCGGGGCCGATCAGGCTGTCAAGGGGCAGACACGCCGACGCCGCCCCCGCTCGGGGGGCGGCGTTGTCAGGGGTAGGGTGGTTCGGGGATCAGGCGCGCGCGGGCGCGTCCTCCTCGATGCGATGCGTGCCGCCGTCCGCCCCGAAACCCTCGGGCAGTCCCGTCGGGGGCTCGGCGTACGGGCTGTCGGGCCTGTCCAGCGAATCGCTGTATGTCGACGGTCGGACGGCAGCGGGCCGCGCCGCGTCGAACGCGGTGGCCTCGTCATCGACATCCCAGGAGGACTGCCGAGCGGCGATGCGCTCCCGCACACGCTGCGCGCCGTCGCGAAGGCGGGTCTTCACTGCCGGCGAGTTGACCAGCGCGAGCCAGGCGATCGCGAGGGTCGCGATGCCCGCGATGACGAACGGCCGGCGCGATCGTCCGCTGGCCGGCGCGTTCACGAGACCGGCCGCCTCGGCCGCCTGCATGATCCCCTGCTTCGCCGTATCGGCCATCTGCTTTGCGCCGTCGGCGACTTGCTTCGCGCTGTCGGTGACCTTGCTGGCGTCCACGCGCCCGACGTCCGCCGTCGATGCGTCGACCTTCGGCAGCTCGAAGTCCCGCCGGAAGTCCTCGAAGTCCTTGCGGACTTCGCGCATCTCCTTGCGCGCCTCTCCCAGGGCCTTGGCGATGTCGTCGCGCGACATCTCGGGCAGCCGCAGTTCGGGGAGACGCAGATCCCTGCGGATGTTCCTCAGATTCAGCTCAGGCATCGATCGCCTCCTTCACCGGTGAACCGCAAGGATACGCCCCTGCCGGGGGCGGCCCTCCGCACGCGTCCACCGCGAGTGTTGCAGTCGCGTGGCATGCGGACCGGCCGCGGTCGGCGACTCGGCGAGGCTCAGGGTCGGATCGAGCGGGTCGTCCAGGCTCCCCAGTTGCCCCGCCGATCACGCTCGCGCACGCGGATCTCGTACAGCCAGCCGCGTCGCCACCACTTCGTCAGGGATGTCGCCCGCGTCGTACCGAGGCTCTGCCACGGTCCACCCACGTGGCGCCAGATGACGTGGAAATACCGGTGGCCGGCGGTCAGGACCTGGAGTCGGATGTCGTTGCCGGACCAGCGTTGGGTCCCGCGCACCCAGGTGGCATCGATCGGCGTCGTCCGGAACGACCCGAACCGGACGTAGCCACCGGTCCGGTCGGGACCACGCAGGTAGACGCCCGCCCAGAACCGCCTCCCATCGTCGGCGATCGCGAGGCCGAAGCCGACATAGTTGTAGGCCCGCGACAGGACGATCGCCCGGTGGCTCGGCGAGCCCATCCAGCTCTGGACCGCGAAGGACGCGGAGTAGTCGAGTGGTCCGGCCGTGTTCCAGGCGATGATCTCGCCCGCCGCATACCAGCGGATGCGAGCGGCATCGATGAGGTCGAACACCGTGGTGCCGCCGGCTGAGCTGTGACTGAACCGACCCGTCGCAGCCATGTACTGGGCGCGCTCGCGCGCGAGTCGCGCCAGCCGTGCGTCGTGGCGCAGCCCGACGAGGCCGCGGTCGGTCCGGCGCTTGTTGGTGAGCGTGAGTGCGGCGGCCTCGGCCGTGCCGATCGAGTCGGTGGCTGCCGCCACGGGCGTCGCCGTCAGGGGGAACAGGCCGACCAGCAGGATGGCGGCCAGCGGGAGGGCGGCCCGGGGACGCGGGGGGAGTGCCATGGGACGCGATGGTCGGCAAGCGCTGCCGCTCCTCGGCGTCGCTCACCGACGGCACCGTACGCTCGGTCGAGCCACGAGTCGACCGTGCCAGCACCCCACAGTTCCACCATGAACCACACATATCCGCACGGACCGCCTCCTCGGCTCACAATGGCTCTCCCACGACCACGGAGCGGGAACAACCAAGAGGAGGCCGCCATGTCCGCCATCCGACGAGCCGAAGTCGACTGGTCCGGCGATCTCGCCAGCGGCCGGGGCACCGTGCGGGCCGCCACCAGCAACGCCTTCAGCGATCTCCCGGTCACGTGGGCAGCACGGACCGAGGCGCCCGACGGGTTGACCAGCCCCGAAGAGCTGGTCGCGGCGGCGCATGCGGCGTGCTTCTCGATGGCGCTCTCAGGTCGACTGGGTCGCGCGGGCACACCGCCCGAGCGGCTGGCGGTCTCGGCCGATGTCACGTTCGACAAGCTCGAGGCCGGCTGGCGACTCGTGTCGAGCCACCTGACCGTTCGCGGGGTCGTGCCGGGCATCTCGATCGAGGACTTCGTGGCCGCTGCCGAGGCCACCCGAGACGAGTGCCCGGTCAGCCAGGCGCTCAAGGGCAACGTCGCGCTCAGCGTCGACGCGACGCTCGAGGCCTGACGTTCAGCCGATCGACAGCAGTCGCCGCGGGTTCGCCACCGTCATCGTCTCGATCTCGGCGTCGGTGACGCCGGCCTCGCGGAGACGCGGGAGGAAGGTCCTCGCCAGGTACGTGTAGCCGTTGCCGCCGTAGCGCAGCAGCTGCGAGTCGTGACACACGTCCTGCGACAGCAGGATCCGGTCCGCGTGCCCGCGCGCCAGCAGCTCGCACAGCAGCTCCACGACCCGGTCCTCGCCGTGCCGCTCGACCGCCGTGAACGACATGCCGAGGAAGTCGAACTCGACGCTGGCACCGCGCTCGATGATCGCCAGGTGGTGGTCGAGCTGCGGGTACGAATCGGCATGGCCGATGACGACCCGGGCCGGATCGACCCCCTCCTCCTCGAAGATCCGCAGCTGGTCGAGGCCGACCGCCGACAGGACGCCGTGGGTGGTGATCGCCAGTCCCGTGCGCCGTGCCGCTCGGGCGGCCGCCCGATGGACCCGTTCCTCGAGCGCCGAGACCCACGGCTTGTCGGTGCCGATCTCGCCGATGATCCCCGGCCTGATGCCCGTCTCGCCGACACCGTCGGTCGCCTCGCGGACGAGCTCGTCGGCAAGGTCGTCGACCGACCGGCGGTCGACGAGGAGGCTCGGCCGGATAGTAGGCCTCTCGGTACCACCCGCAGCCCATCACGACGTTGAGCCCGGACGACGTGGCGAGGCGCGCCAGCCAGGCCGGGTCGCGCCCGACCCCCGCCCCCGTCAGGTCGACAAGGCTCCGACCGCCGGCATCCCGGAACGCGGCCAGCTCCTCGAGGATGGTCGGCTCGTCGCGGGTGAGCTGCCAGTAGTCCCAGCGGTCGCGGACGTGCCACAACGCGATCTGCGTGTGCTCGTGCGGGAGGGTGAACCCGAGATCGGTCGGATCGATCCGACCCAGGACGGTCTGGACGTGGGCCATCGCGGCCCGATGCTACGCCGTGGCGACGCCCGGTCGCTCGGCCGCCGCCGCGGCGAGCAGGACGTCGAGGATCGCGGTCGCCCGCCGGACCGACTCGTCGGCGCGGTAGGAATCGCCGGCCTCGATCCGCTGGAGCAGCAGCCCGTCGAGCAGGGCCATGAAGCCGCGGGACAGCCCGTCGACGTCGACCCACGACGGGAGCTCGCCCCGCGTGATCCCCTCGCGGATCAGCAGCTGGCCGGCGCCGACCAGGCGCTCGCGGCGGCGCACGAGCATCTCGCGAACGCCGGGCTCTTCGCCGGCTTCGGCCCAGGCGCGCACCAGGCCGACCTGACCGGGTGCCCCGTCGAACTCGTCGATCGACTCGACGTAGTACTCGATGGCGGCGCGCAGGCGTTCCGAGGTGGACGTCAGCGGCGCGAGTCGAACGGCCAGCTCGTCGAGGCCCTGGCCGGAGATGAGGTCGCAGCTCTCGAGGAACAGCTGCTCCTTGCCGGTGAAGTGCGTGTAGATCGCACCGACCGACAGGCCGGATCGGGCGACCACGTCGGCGATCGTCGCCCGGTGGTAGCCCTTCTCGGAGAAGACCTCGACGGCCGCCCGGATGATCCGTTGGCGGACCTGATGCTCCTGGGCTGCGGATAGGCGTGGCACGCGCTGGTCGACCCCGATAGCGAACGATTGCTCCCTCAACGGTAGCGGAGCCGCGTGTTCGGTGCAACCTTCCGGCGTTGACAAAGGGAATGGTCATTCTCTATGGTTGCGGCGAACCAGAAGCCTCCACAGTCCAGGGGTACCCGTCCGATGTTCAGTGCCTGGGGAGCGTTCGTCTACCGCTTCCGCCGTCCCATCGCCGTCCTCGCGGTGATCATCGCGCTCGCCTCGACCGTCGCTTGCCGCACAGGTCGACCAGCGCCCTCAGCGCGGGCGGCTGGACCGACCCCGATTCGGAGTCGGCGGCGGTCGCACGACCGGCTCGCCGACGAGTTCGGCGCCGGGGGCGGCACGATCGTCGCGCTGTTCCGCGGCGAGGCCGGCGACGATGCACGGTCGGACGGCTTCCAGGGGCGGATCACGGCTTCGCTCGACCGCCTCGTCGCGGACGAGCGGGTCGACGACGTCGTCGGCTGGGCCGAGACCCAGGACGACCGCTTCATCAGCACCGACGGGACCGCTGCGTACGTCGTCGTCCGACTCGACATGACCGACGAGGCGGCGGTCGACGAGATGGAGGAGCTGCGCGCGCTCATCGACCAGCCGACCGACCTGACCCTCCAGCTGACCGGCGTCGCCCCGGCGACCCAGGACCAGGCCGAGCAGTCGGAGAAGGAGCTGATCCAGGCCGAGACGGTCTCGTTCCCGTTCGCGGCGCTCATCCTCGTCCTCGTCTTCGCGTCGCTCGTGGCGGCCGGCATGCCGCTCGTCGTCGCGGCCCTGGCCATCCCGACGACGCTCGCCGGCGTCTATCATCGCCGCGCAGGTGACGGAGCTGTCGATCTACGTCCAGAACGTCGCGACGATGCTCGGGCTGGCCCTCGCGATCGACTACTCGCTGTTCATGGTCAGCCGCTTCCGCGAGGAGCTCAACCGTGGTCGCGACGTCGCGACGGCGGTCACGATCACGGTCGCCACGAGCGGCAAGGCGGTCACGTTCTCGGGGCTCGCCGTCGCGATCGGCCTGTCGGGACTGCTGTTGTTCGAGCCCGCTGCGCTGCGCTCGTTCGGCATCGGCGGAGCGCTCACCGTGGCCGCGTCCGTGTTCTTCGCACTGACGTTCCTGCCCGGCGGTCCTCGGCATGCTCGGTCCGCGCGTCAACTCGCTCGGCATGGCCGGTCTCCGCGACGGCATCCGGCGCAGGCTCGGCCGGCCGGTCGGCGTCGCAGCCGACATCGAGCGCGAGTCGCGCTGGGAGCGGATGGCGCACTGGGTCATGGCCCGGCCGATCGCCGTCCTCATCCCGACGCTCGTGTTCCTGCTGGTCCTCGGCACGCCGTTCCTGCGTCTCAGCCAGGGCATCCCCGACGCCAGCGTCCTGCCACCGGGCATCGAGAGCCGCGAGGCGTCGGTCGCCCTGTCGACCGAGTTCCAGGCCGGCGAGACCTCGCCGATCGTGGTGCTCGCCACGGTCGACGGCTCGCCGACCGACGAGGCCAACGTCCAGCGCATCCTCGACCTGGGCACCGCCATCGGCGAGGTCGACGACGTCGACCGTGTCGAGGGTCCGTTCACCGGCCTCAAGGACCCGGTGACCGGTGAGGACCTCTCGACGCGGCCGGCATCGCCGCGCTGTACGCGACACCACGCGATCAGCTGCCGCCCGAGCTCGCCGCCGGGCTGGAGCGGCTGGAGGAGGCGTACATCCGCGGCTCGACGGTCCGCCTCGACGCGGTCAGCCCGCTCGCGCCGCTGTCGCCCGGACGGCACCGCGGTCGTGCCGGCGGTCCGGGCCGTGGCGGTCGACGGGCGTCGACACGCAGGTCGGCGGCCTCGCCGCCGATGGCCACGACTTCATGACCAGCCAGTCCGACACGATCCCCTACGCCATCGCGCTGACGCTCGGCGCGAGCGCGCTGATCCTGTTCCTGCTGTTCGGGTCGGTCGTCATCCCGATCAAGGCGGTGATCATGACGCTGCTGTCGATCACGGCCTCGTTCGGGGCGCTCGTGTTCATCTTCCAGGACGGCAACTTCGGCGACGTCCTGGGCTTCACGCACGCCCGGGTTCACCATGGCCGGCAACCCGATCATCATGTTCAGCGTGCTGTTCGGCCTCTCGATGGACTACGAGGTGCTGCTGCTCTCGCGCATGCAGGAGGCCTACCGGCGGACCGGCGACAACACGGCATCGGTCGCCGAGGGGCTGGCCAAGACGGCCGGCGTCATCACCGGCGCCGCGCTGATCATGGTCACGGTGTTCTCGGCCTTCGCGCTGGCCGAGTCGATCACGATCAAGAGCATCGGGGTCGGCATGGCGATCGCGGTGCTCATCGACGCGACGATCGTCCGCGTCCTGCTGGTCCCGGCCACGATGCGGCTGATGGGCAAGTGGAACTGGTGGGCGCCGGGGCCGCTCGGTCGCTTCGCCGACCGGCTCGGGTTCAGCCACGTCGAGGACGAGCCGGAGGCCGCCGCCCCGGCGTCCACGCCAGCGGGGTACGCTGGCGCCTGACGTGGACGATCGTTCCGACTCCGGCTCGGTGACGCGGCTCGGCCCCGACAGCGGTGGCCGGCCGCCGGGCGACCCGGACGTGACGGTGTACAGCTGGGAATGGGGCACGGGTCGCGGGGATTCCGGCCGGGAGCGGCGACCGAGCCTGCCCTGGATCGGGATCTTCCTGCTGGTCTTCGGCGGACTGCTGCTGATCCAGGAGCTGTACCCGCAGGCGCAACAGATCGGCTCGGTGCTGATGCTCGCCATCGGGCTGGCATTCCTGATCAACTGGGCCGTCAAGCGCGGTTCAGGCTCCCTCTACGCCGGGGCGATCATCACGGCCCTCGCGGTGCCCAACGCGCTCGAGAACGTCGGCATCAGCCAGGACGGCATCGGCCAGGTGTGCCTCGGGATCGCGTTCCTGTTCGTCGCCGCGGTCCGCATCTCGGGTGGTGGCGGGGTCGGCTGGCAGGCGTGGATCGGCGGCCTGCTCGCGCTGCTCGGGGTCGTCAACCTCGTGCAGCCCGAGATCGGCGGACTGATCGTGCCGCTGACGCTCGTGCTGCTCGGCGCGGCGCTGGTCTTCGGCGGCATGTTCCGGGCCGAGCCGCGCATGCCGGGTGGGCCGCGCTAGCCGTAGCCACGCGAAACCCTGTTCTCATCGGTCGACGCACGGCGTAGGCTAGCGGCGTGCCGTGGGCACGCGCCACAAGGAGGATGGGATGCGAACACCGCCGATCGGGGTAGCGGTCCTGGGGTTCTTCGCGCTCGTGAACGGCATCGCCGCGCTGATCATCGGGCTCCAGCTGATGGGAGTCGTCACCTTCGGACCGGTGTCCACGGGATCCGGCGTGTTCCTCTGGGGCCTCCTCGCCTTCGTGCTCGGCCTGCTCTACGTCGCCGTCGCATACGGCGCCTGGACGGTCCGCATCTGGGCGTGGACGTTCGGGATGCTCATCGCGGTCCTCGGCATCTTCACCGCGGTCATGATCCTCTTCGCGACCGGCGACCTGTCCAAGGGCCTCGCGGCCGCACTGCTGCCGGGCCTCATCCTCTGGTACCTCAACACCGAGGGCGTCAAGAACGCGTTCGTCGAGGGTGAGCAGGCGGCCGGTCTGTATGCGAGCGAGTACGACCGCGAGCAGGCCGAGCGGATGATCGCCGAACGTCAGGACGACACGCTGACCCGCTAGGAGGTCAGCGCGCGGCGGCCACGTCGGCTGTCGCCTCCTCGATCGCCTCGGCCAGGACGGCCGCCACTCGCTGCAGCTCGTCGTCGCCGATGACGAACGGCGGCCCGAGCAGGATCGTGTCGCCGTCGACGCCGTCCGCGTTGCCGGTGCCCATGTAGACCAGGACGCCGCGCTCCCGGGCCGCGCCGAGCACGGCCTCCGCGACCCGGGCGGTCCGCGGGAACGGCCGTCCGGTCGCCCGGTCGGCGACGAACTCGACACCGACCATCAGGCCACGACCACGGATCTCCCCGACGGCGGGCTGCTCCTCCAGGGCGCCCTTGAGCAACGTCATCAGTCGGACGCCCTTCTCGGCGCTCGCCTCGACCAGGTGCTCCTCGTGGAGCAGCCGGAGCACCTCCGTCGCGACGGTCGCCCCGACCCCGGAGTGCGAGTAGGTGAAGCCGTGGACGAAGCCCTTCCCGGGCGCCGTCACGGTCTCGTACAGGTGCCCGCTCGCGGCAGCGAACCCGAACGGCCAGTAGCCGCCGGTCGCGCCCTTGGCCGCGACGAGGATGTCGGGCCGGACGCCCCAGTGGTCGAGCGCGAACCAGCGACCCGTCCGCCCGAAGCCGGTCATCACCTCGTCGGCGATCAGCAGCACCCCGTGCCGCGCACACACTTCCGCGATCGCCGGCCAGTAGTCGTCGGGCGGGACCACGGCACCGAGGGTCGCCCCGACGATCGGCTCGGCGAGGAAGGCCGCGACGCGACCGGGGCCGGCCTCGCGGATGGCGGCGTCGAGCTCGGCGGCGAGCGCCCCCCCGTCGCCGAGGGCGTGCGCGCCGGGCTGGCCGGCCCGGTACGGGTACGCCGCCGAGACGTGCCGGAAGCGGCCGAGCCACGGCTCGTACGGCTGGCGAAGCGCCGGGCGACCTCCGGCATCGAGCGCGCCGAGCGTGTTGCCGTGGTAACTGCCGTACCGCGAGATGAGCAGCTCCCGGTCGGGCTCGCCGCGCGCGAGGTGATAGATGCGGGCCAGCTTCAGGGCCGTCTCGATCGCCTCAGACCCGCCCGAGACCGGGTAGATCGCCGGATCGTCGACCGGCAGCACGTCGGCGACGGCCGCCGCGTACGCCTCGAGCGGCTCGGTGGTGAAGGCGGAGCCGTGGGCATACGCCAGGCGGCGGACCTGGTCGGCCATCGCATCGGCGATCGACGCCCGTCCGTGCCCGACATTGACGACGATGGCCCCGCCTGCGGCATCGATGTACGTCCGTCCCTCGGAATCCCGGATCGTGGCGCCGCTCGATTCGACCGCGACCGGCGGGTCGGCCAGCAACGATCGACGGAAGACCCGGCCACGGTTTCGGGGATGGTCGGTCACGTCGCCGATCGTAGCAGCGTGGTCGCGGCGGCTCCCCGGGGAACCACCGGCCACCGAGCGGTGTACGGGGTACGGTTGTCGTGGAGGGCCGTCCACATCGAAGACGCCGAACTGATCGCGCGTGCCCGAACCGGCGACGTCGCGGCGTACGAGTCGATCGTGCGTCGCTATCAGGACGTCGCTCTTCGGACCGCGCACCTCATCTGCCCGGAGACCGATGCCGACGATGCGGTCCAGGAAGCGTTCATCAAGGCGTTCGATGCCCTGTCACGGTTTCGGGAGGGTGCGCCGCTGCGGCCGTGGCTGTTGCGCATCGTCGCCAACGAGGCGCGCAACCGACGCCGCTCGGCGGGGCGCCGGCACGGGCTCGCGCTCCGCGTCGCCGACGCCGCGGAGCCGGGTCGCGCGGTCCCTGGCCCGGAGCAGGTCGTGATGGCCGCGGAGCAGCGCAGCGAGCTGCTCGCCGCCCTCGGCACGCTGCGCGACGACGACCGCGAGGTGCTCGGAGCGCGCTTCCTGCTCGACCTGTCCGAGGCCGAGACGGCCGAGACGCTCGGCATCCCGCGCGGCACGGTCAAGTCCCGGACGTCGCGCGCGCTCGGCCGCCTGCGCAACGCGCTCGAGCCGACCCGTGACGCGCCCGCCGCGATGGGCCGGGAGGCCCAACGATGAGCGGCGGATCGATGGCCACGTTCGACGACGCGACCCTCGAGGGCGCCCTGCGGTCGCTCGCGGGCTCGATCGATTGGCCCGCCGCCGCACCCGTGACGCCGTCCGGGACCGCGGCCGGGCCCGACATCGCGACGCGCGTCCGTGTCCGACTGACCGCGGGCGAGCGACCGCGGACCACCACGACATCGTGGCGGCCGACCGTGCACTCGTGGCGGCGAGCCCTCGTGTTCGCGATCATCGCGCTGCTCGGTCTGGCGATCGTCGCCGGTGCCGCCGGCCTCGGGCTGCCCGGCCTGCGCTTCATCTTCGGCCAGCCACCCGCGTCCGCGCCCCCGTCGCCAAGCGCGTCGTCTGCCACCGGGGCCAGCCCGACGCTCCCCGCGATCCCGGGGATGCGCCTGAACCTCGGGCGGCGGATCGCGCTCGAGCAGGTCGAGTCGCTGACGGGCGCGCCCGTCCGGCTGCCGACCGACGCGCGGCTGGGACCGCCGGACTCGGTCTGGGTCGATCCCGGCAAGGGCGGCCAGGTCGCCTACGTCTGGGCGGCGAGCGACGAGCTGCCCGCGACGTCCGAACCGGGCGTCGGATTGGTGCTCATGCGCTTCCCCGGCCTGGCCGACAGGGAGTACTACGAGAAGGTCATCGGCAGCGGGACGAAGCTGTCGATCGTCGACGTCAACGGCGACGACGGCTGGTGGATCTCGGGCGACATGCACTTCTTCTTCTACGAGCGCCCGGTCAGCGGCTACGTCGACGACGGCCGTCGATGGGTCGGCGACGCGCTGGTCTGGAACGATGGCCAGGCCACTTACCGGATCGAGAGCGCCCTCGGGCGGGACGCGACGATCGCGCTCGCCGAGTCGCTCAGGTAGCGCCCGGCGACTCAGGATCCTCTCAGCAGGTTCTCAGCCGTTCCTGACAATCTTCGGCTGACGGTGCCAGACGGCGCCGCCCCCCGGAGGCCAGCCTCGTGACTCGATCCCGCACCATCGCCCTCACCATCATCGCCGTCGCGGCCATCGCGGTCGGGGGGTACATCGCGTACGACCAGATCCTGCGCGGCGACGACGTCGCGAGCCTCGCACTCCCCTCGTCGATCCCGGCGGCGAGCGCCGATCCGACCGAACCGGCCGCGAGCGCCGACCCGAGCGAGAGCGCATCTGCGGCCTCGCCCAGTTCGAACGCCGGCTCGGACGGAGAGCTGGCCGGTGACTGGCAGGTCGCCGAGGGCAGCCTCGCCGGCTACCGGGTGCGCGAGCAGCTCGCCAACCTGCCCGCCGAGTCCGACGCGGTCGGCCGCACGTCCGACGTGACCGGCTCGATCACGGTCGAGGGCAGCGATGATGCGGCACGCCTGACCACTGGGACGCTGGAAGTCGACACGACGTCGATCCAGTCCGACGAGGGACGACGCGACAACCGATTGCGCAGCGAGGGCCTCCAGACCGACCAGTTCCCGACGGCGACCTTCACGGTGACGCAGCCGGTCGACGTGCCGGCGGCGGCGCTGCAGGGGACGCCGACCGACATCACGCTGGTAGGCGACCTCACGCTCCACGGCGTGACGAAGACGGTCGAGATCCCGGCGCAGGCACAGCTGGCCGACGGTCAGATCCAGGTCGCCGGCGCGCTGACCTTCGCGCTCGCCGACTTCGACATCACGGCCCCGAACATCGGCGGGTTCATCGTCTCGATCGCCGACGAGGGCACGCTCGAGTTCCTCGTCAACTTCGAGCAGGCCTGAGGCGCGGCCGACCGTCTACCTGGTGTAGACGCCCTCCGGGTCGAGCTCCTCGCGGACGAGGCGGAGCTCGGTGTCGGTCGGTGGCGGGGTCGCCGCGAGATCGTCGGCCACCCTGAGCTCCCAGCCGACCGTGGCTCGCGCCTCCTCGACCGTGGCGCCCGGGTGCAGCGACTCGAGCCGCATCTCGCCGGTATCGTCGAACCGGTAGACGCCGAGGTCGGTGACGACGACCGTCGGACCGCGTCCGAGCCAGCCGCCCTCGCGCCGGATGCGCTCGGCCTGCTCGGCGCCACCGAGGTTGCCGGGCGAGGTCCGGAAGTCGATGCGCTCGACGAACGAGCGGGTCGACTGGCGCATGATCACGAAGACCTGGCGGGCGTTGATGGCGATCTCGCAGGCGCCGCCGCTGCCGGGCAGGCGGGTCTTCGGGTGGGCGTAGTCGCCGATGACCGTCGTGTTGATGTTGCCGAACCGGTCGATCTGGGCCGCGCCGAGGAAGCCGACGTCGACGAGACCGCCCTGCAGGTAGTAGCCGAACAGCTCGAGCATGCTGACGACGGCCGTCGAGCCGGTGACGATCGTCGGGTCGCCGATGCTCAGCGGCAGGCGCTGCGGCCGCGCGCCGAAGACGCCCGCCTCGTAGACCAGCTCGAGGTCGGGCGCGACGGTCCGCTGGGCGAGGTTCACGGCGATGTTCGGCAGGCCGACGCCGACGAAGCAGACGTGCTGGCCCTCGAGGGCTCGCGCGGCGGCCACGATCATCATCTCCGACTTGCTGAAGGCCGCGTCCGTCACGGGACGTCCTCGATCGAGGTATAGACCGTCTTGCCCAGGCGCCGCGCGACGTCGACCATCCGGTCGGCCCCCTCCGACGGGCCGCCGATCCGAAGGCACCCGTCGCAGCGCGCCAGCACCCGTTCGGCGACGGGGTGGAACATCTCGGCGAACGGATCGCCGCCCGCGTCGTCGCGCTCCGCCTGCTCGATGAGCGGCAGCGCGAACCACTCGCCCAACACCGGCAGGTGGCCGCGTCGGTAGAGGTCCAGCGCGACGCGGGTCATCGCCTCGACGTTGGCCGCGATCCGCGCCGGGTCGCCATCGGTCCCGGATCGGTACGGGCCGGCGACGAGGATCATCAGCGGCTCGCTCACCGGTACGTCCCGTAGTCGACCGAGCCCGACGGGGCCGGCTCGCTGGGTCGCAGCGACGCCGACCCGATCCGCGCCGAGCTTCTCCAGGTAGGCCGTCCGGCCGTCGAGGTCGTAGACCCACTCGCGCAGCCAGGCCTGGACCGCGTCCTCGTCGCGGGTGATCGGGTCCCAGTCGAGGTAGAAGCGGTTGTCGCGGTCGTAGGCACCCTGGACGTACGACGGGTGGGCGCCCCACGGCTCGACGACGACCGCGTCGACGATGAGCCCGGGGATGATCGTCCGGTTCGGGTCGGCCCGGATGACCTCCTCCGACACCAGCTCCTCGACCACGACGATGACGCGGTCCGCCGCGAAGGCGGCCTCCTTCTGGCAGCCGAGCAGCCCCCACACCTGCGTGTCTCCGGCGGCCGACGCGCGCTGGGCATGGACGATCGCGACATCGGGCTTGAGCGGCGGGACGGCGTAGACCGTGCCGTCGCCGTACGGCGACTGCGATCGGCCGGATGAGCGGGTTGGCGACGGGCATGTCGGTCTCGAAGTACGAGCGCAGCGGGAAGAACGGCAGGTTCATCGCCCCGGCGGTGTAGCGCCCGACCATCCCGAAGTGGCTGTACTCCTCGATCTCGAGCGGCTCGGTCGGGGAGCTCGCCCTCGATGCGCCGACGGATGGCGCCCAGGCCGCCGACGCCCGGGTTGCCGAGCCAGCTGAAGACGAGCTTGCGGGCCACGCCGCCGGCGATCATCTGGTCGTAGATGACGTCGGGCGTCAGGCGGGCCAGGGTCAGGTCGCGCTTGCGCTGGCGGATGATCTCGTGCCCGGCCGCGAAGCAGATGAGGTGGGTGAAGCCCTCGATCGCGACGGTGTCGCCGTCGCGGACGAGGTCGGCGATCGCGTCGCGCATCGACGCCGTCCTGTCGACGCTCACGCCCGGCGCTGCTCCGGCTGTCGGAACGTGTCGACGTGCTCGCGACCGGCGCTGGGAACGGCCTCGCCGAGCAGCTCCGCCCTGGCCTTGGCGATGTCCGCCTCGTACTTGAGCAGGACGTGGAGCGTCTCCGGCGCCTCCGCCTCGGACGCGCCGGTCGACCCCGAGCAGGACCAGCGTCCGCGCCCAGTCGATCGACTCCGAGATCGACGGCGGCTTCTTGAGGTCGAGCTCGCGGACGCGCCGGACGATCGCCGGCGACCTGCGTCGCGAGGTCGGCGTCGAGACCCGTCGCACCCGCGCCAGCAGGATCTCCCGCTCGCGCTCCGGGCTCGGGTAGCCGATGTGCAGGTAGAGGCAGCGCCGCTTGAGCGCCTCGGACAGGTCGCGCGTGTCGTTCGAGGTCAGGAAGACCATCGGCCGGCGCGTGGCGACGATCGTGCCGAGCTCCGGGATCGTGACCTGGAAGTCGGCCAGGACCTCGAGCATCAGCGCCTCGGCCTCGACCTCGACCCGGTCGATCTCGTCGATGAGCAGGACGACCGGCTCGTCGGCGCGGATCGCCGCCAGCAGCGGCCGGGGCAGCAGGAACGGCTCGCGAGAAGATGTCGTCCTCGAGCTCGGACCACGCCTCGCGACCCTCGTCGGCCTGGATGCGCAGGAGCTGCTTCTTGTAGTTCCACTCGTACAGGGCCTTCGACTCGTCGAGGCCCTCGTAGCACTGGAGCCGGATGAGGCGCGACGCCGGTGACCGCCGCCACCGACCGGGCGAGCTCGGTCTTGCCGACGCCGGCCGGGCCCTCGAGCAGCACCGGCTTCTCGAGCCGGTCGGCGAGGAACACGGTCAGCCCGATCGGTCGGGTCGGCGAGGTAGCCGACCGACGCCAGCCGCTCGACGACATCGTCGCCGGAGGCGAACATCGGCCGGCGTCGGTCGGCTCATCGGTCCCTCCGTCGGACCGGCTCGTGGTCGGTGCGTCGGCTCGATCGTGACGAGCCGTCGCTCGATCGCCGAACAGCGCTCATCGGCCGTCGCGCCACGACCAGGCCCCACAGGCCGCGCGGCGCGAGGAGCACGATGACGATCGCGACGATCCCGAGGGCGATGAGGTAGGCGCTCCCGTAGTCTGCCAGCGCCTCCTGCAGGACGAAGAACACGATCGCGCCGATGATCGGACCCTCGATCCGCCCGAGCCCGCCGATGACCACGATGAAGATCATCGCCACGGTCCAGTCGACGCCGAACGCGGCGTCGGCTGGATCCGCAGGAGCTGCAGGTAGAAGACCGCGCCGGCGATCGCGCAGCCGACCGACGCGATGATGTAGACGATGCGCTTGGTCGACGGGACACGTCGACGCCGAGGCTCGCGGCCGACGACCTCGCTGTCGCGGACGGCCCGCAGGGCGAGGCCGAGCCGCGAGCGCACGACGACGCCGCGAGCGACGATCGAGCCGAAGCCGACGGCGAGCGCCAGCCAGTAGGTCAGGGCGAGGCGGTCGGCTGGCGGCATGCGCGACGAGCGACTGGATCGTCACGCCGGTCCCGGCGCCCAGGGCCGGCGTGCTGCGACGACGATGCAGCCGGATGACCTCGGCGATGACCCACGTCCCGATCGCGAAGTAGCCGCCGCGCAGCCGGAAGGCGAAGAGCGAGGTGACGAGCGCGACGAGCGCCGCCGCGACCGCGACGCGACCGCGATCGCCGACGACGGCGGCAGCCCGACCCGGTCCGTCAGCGACGTACAGGCCGTAGGCGCCGACGCCCGACGAACGCCTGCTGGCCGATCGACACGAGGCCCGGCGTAGCCCGCCAGCAGGTTCCACATCTGGGCCATCGCCAGGAGCGTGAGGAACTCGACGAGGAGCCTCATCATCCCGCTCGGTCCCCCACGCGGGCAGGCGTGGCGAGAGCGACGACCAGCAGCGACGGCCGACCACGACGCGGCGCGCGTGGTCGCGTGCCGCGCTCGACCCGGTACGCCGGTCGCGGCGTCGGCGCGGCGTCGGTCATGCCTGGCGCGCGCCCGGGCCGCGGGAACAGGCCCTCGGCCGGACGAGCGAGGATCGCCAGGAAGACGAGGTGGCCCGGCCAGGATCTGGTAGGCCGGGTTGATCTGGCCGCCGACCGTCTGCGAGACGCCGAGGATGATGCCGCCGACCAGCGTCCCCCACAGCGACCCGAGGCCGCCGATGATGACGGCCTCGAAGGCGAAGATCAGCAGGACCGGTCCGTCGGCCGGGGCGAACGTCGTCCGGATGCCGAGGAACACGCCGCCGACCGCGACCGTCCCGAGCGCGATCGCCATCGCGACGCCGTACAGGTGGCGGTCGTCGATGCCGACCATCCGCGCCGCCTCGCCGTCGTCGGACGCCGCCCGCAGGGCCCGCCCGAGCGGGGTCCGGTCGAGCACCAGCTGGAGGGCCGACGAGCATCGCCGACCGCCGACGACCAGCGTGAGGAGCGGGAGCCAGCCGATCGATCAGCTCGGTCGCTGATGCGCAGGCTCGCGGTCTCGAGCGGCGCCGACATCCAGCCCGCGGGAGTCGGCCGTGAAGACCGTCGAGCAGCACGTTCTGGAGGATGACCGCCAGGCCGAACGTCACGAGCACCGACGGCAGCACGCCGCCGTCGAGCGTGCGGTTCAGCACGACCCGCTGGAGGACGTAGCCGAGGACCATCATCACCGGCACGACGACGACGAGGCTCGCGAACGGGCCGATCCCGGTCGCGCCGACGATCGACCAGCGCGAGGAAGGCGGCGAGGAGCGCCGAGGTCGCCGTGGGCGAGGTTGACCAGGCGCATGACGCCGAAGACGAGCGACAGCCCGGTCGCGAGCATCGCGTACAGGCCGCCGAGCAGGACGCCCTGGACGACGGCGTTGACCCACTCCATCGTCAGACGCCGAAGTACGCGCGGGTGATCGTCGCGCGCGCGACAGCTCGGCCGGCCGACCGGCCAGCGAGATCCGACCCTCGAGCAGGCAGTAGACGCGGTCGGCGGCGGCGAGCGCCTGGTCGATGTTCTGCTCGACGAGCAGGATCGACGTGCCGCTGCTCGCGGATCCGCGGCAGCGCCGCGTAGAGCTGCGGATGACGATCGGCGCGAGCCCGAGCGAGACCTCGTCGAGCAGCAGCAGCCGCGGGTTGGCCATCAGCGCCCGGCCGATCGCCAGCGCCTGCTGCTCGCCGCCGGACAGGACCGCGGCGCTCCGACCGGCCGCGCTCGGCGAGGATCGGGAACAGGTCGCGGACCGTCGGCCAGGTCCCACGGCCCGGCCGCGCGGCGGTAGGCCCCGACCAGCAGGTTCTCGTCGACCGTCAGGCTCGGGAAGACGCGCCGGCCCTCGGGGACGAGCGAGATGCCCGAGCTGCACCCGGTCGTGGGCCGGCAGCGCGTCGATCGGCTGCCCGTCGTAGCGGACCGTCGCCGCCGCGGATCGGCATCAGCCCGGCGATCAGCCGGAGCAGCGTCGACTTGCCGGCCCCGTTGGCGCCGATGATCGCGACCGTCTCGCCCTCGTCGACCGTCCAGCGACACGTCGAAGAGCGCCTGGAAGTCGCCGTAGAAGCTGCTGACGCCGCTCGACGCTCGAGCAGGGTCACGCGACGCCTCCTGCCCGAGGTAGACGGCGTGGACGGCCGGGTCGGCCAGCACGGCCGCGCGGCTCGCCCTCGGCCAGGATCGCGGCCGTAGTCCATCGCGATCATCCGGTCGACGACCGACAGCAGGGCCTCGACGATGTGCTCGATCCAGACGATCGCTCACGCCCGATGCGCGCAGGCCGCGCGATCGTCGTCGACGAGCACCTCGACCTCGGCCTCGGTGAGCCCACCGGCGATCTCGTCGAGCAGCAGCAGCCGCGGCCGGATCGCGAGCGCCCGAGCCAGCTCGAGCCGCTTCCGGTCGAGCAGCGCGAAGCGACGCCGGCCACGACGTTCGCGCGGTCGACCAGCCCGGTCCGCCTCGAGCGCCGTCGACGCTCGCGTCGGTCGGATCGCGGCCGCCGTGCCGGTCGCGCCCCGCGTAGGTCGCACCGAGCAGGACGTTCTCGAAGACGGTCATGCCGCCGAACGGGCGCGGGATCTGGTAGGTCCGGCCGATCCCGAGCCGGGCACGGGCGTGCGCCGGCAGCCGCGTGATGTCCGTGCCGTCGAGCACGATCCGCCCGCCGTCGGGCGCGAGGTTGCCGGTGACGAGGTTGAGCACGCTCGTCTTGCCGGCCCCGTTGGGGCCGACGACGCCGAGCATCTCGCCCGGCGCCAGGGCGCAGCGAGAGGTCGTCGGCGACGACGACGCTGCCGAACGCCTTGCCGAACGCCCTCCAGCTCGCAGGATCGGGGTCGACGGTCGGCCTCCGTCACGATCGGCGGTCGTCAGCTGCCCGGGATCGGCTGCATCGTGCCGGTCGTCGGGATATCCGGGTGGTCCTTGTTGCTCACGATGACGAGGTCGTACGGGAAGTCGCCGCCCTTCACCCACTGGCCGCCGACGAGCGGCGTCTTGGCGACGTTCGTCGCGCGAACGGTGGCAGGCCCGTCGCCGTCCACTCGACGTGGCCGACGATCGTGTCGAGCGCGGTCGCCTTGATGGCGTCGCGGATGGCGGCCTTGTCGTCGACGCTCGTCGGCGCGGGTCAGCGCGTCGACGGCGACCTCGAAGACGGCATGGGCGAAGCCGATCGGCTGGGTCCACTGCTTGCTCGTCGCCTGCGTGTAGCCGTCGGCCAGCTCCTTGGCCGACTGGCTCGGTCAGCGACGAGCTGAACGGATGGTTCGGGCTCCACCAGACCTCCGACGACAGGCCTTCGCCGAGGTCGGCCCGAGCGCCTCGACCGACGCCGGGAACAGCAGCGCCTTGCCGATCGAGGCGACCTTCGGCTTGAAGCCCTGCTGCGCGGCCTGCGTCCAGAAGGTCGTGAAGTCGGGCGGCAGCGGCACGCCGGTCAGGATCTCGACGCCGGCCGTCCTTGAAGGCCGTGATCTGGGACGGTGAAGTCCTGGTCGACAGGTTCTCGTAGCGACCCGGATCGACGATGCGTGTAGCCGGCCGCCTGCGAGCGGCGGCGGGAAGCCGACCTCGGCATCGCTCCAGGCCTTGCCGTCGCCGTCGTTCGGGCAACAGGCCGCCGACCGTCTTGTTGGTCGTCGACCTGGCTCCACATGTCGAGGAAGACCGCGATGACGTCCTCGAGGCCCCAGAAGAAGTGGTACGTCCAGTGCGAACGGCTTCGTCGTCGGGCGGCGCCACGCCAGGCTGGCGTCCGAGGAAGTACGGCTGCCACGGCGCGACCGTCGAGATGCACGGCACGCCGTTCGCCTCGCACTGGTCGGCGACCGGGTTCGTCGTCTCCGGGGTCGACGCGACCAGCATCAGGTCGATCGCGTCGTCGAGGATCAGCTCGTCGCGACCTCGGCCGCCCGTTGCGGGTCGCACTGGCTGTCCTTGACGATGATCTCGATCGGATAGGTCGTGCCGCCGTTGACGATCGCCGGCACCGATCGCCTCCTTGACGCCCGTCGACGACGTAGTCGTCGGCCTCGGCGAACGGCGGCGAACGGACCGGTCTTCGGGCGTGACGTAGCCGATCTTGATCGTCCGCCCGGTCGCCGTCGACGGCGGCGGCGGATGCGCTGGCCGCGGCGCTGCCGCTGGCGCGGCCGACGGCCGGGGCGGCACTCGTGGACGCGCGTGCCGCGCCGGGCGTGCACGCGGCGAGGAAGGCAGCGGCGCCGGCGGCACGCGCCTCCGTAGGCGGCGAGCCGCAGCATCTCGCGGCGGCTCAGCGGCCGGCCCGAGCGGCCCCTCGATGTAGCGCAGTGCGCGGTCGTCGCTGGTCACCGCTCCTCCTCTGGACTCGATGCCGGTCAGCTCCCCGGTGCCGCGCGCCGGCTACCGGTGGCGTGGACCGCTCGACCACTCGGTCGAGCGATGGCCGGCGCCCCTCGAAGGCGTCGGCCAGCAGCGCGCGGATCGCCGGGACGTCGACCGGCTTGGGCGTGCCCGGGATGGCGTCGACGATCAGGGTCGCCGCCTCGTCGAGGCGGTCGGCGGCATCCCGATCTGGACGGAGCGACGTCGGTGCCCCGAGCGCGACGGCGAGGTCGAAGACCGCCGCCGGGGACATCCGGGTCGCCCAGCGCCGCGCCGATCCGCGCCATCGCCTCCGGCTCGCTCGGAGCGACGAGGGCGAGGGCATGCGGCAGGATCACCGTGTGCATCTCGGCGTGCGGCAGGTCGTAGGCGCCGCCGAGGACGTGGCAGATCTTGTGGTGGATGCCGGAGCCGGCGGACGCGAACGCCGCCGCCGGCGAGGTACGCGCCCGGCAAGGACGTCGCCGCGGGCATCGAGGTCGTCCGGATGCGGCGACGACCCGCGGCAGGCCGCTCGACAGGACGCGGATCCCCTGCTCGGCCATGAGCGAGGTGATCGGGCTGGCACCGCCGCGTAGAGCGCCTCGGCGCAGTGGGCCAGCGCGTTCATCCCGGACGGCCCGGCGACGGCGGCCGGCAGCGACAGCGTCAGGACCGGGTCGTAGACGACGGTCCGTGGCTGGACGCGCGGATCCCGACCGGTCGTCTTGCGGGCACCTTCGGTCAGGCCCCAGATCGGCGTCATCTCGGAGCCGGCGTACGTCGTCGGGACGGCGAGGATCGGGAGCGGCGCCTCGAGGGCGACCGCCTTGCCGAGTCCGGTCGCCGACCCGCCGCCGATCGTCACGATGGCATCGGCCCGGCTGCTCCCGCGCGATCGCCCGCGCCGCCTCGGCCCGCTCGATCGGGACGTGGACCCGGACGTCGTCGATCCGCGCCGACGAGCCTCGACCCGAGGCGCGTCGGCCAGCCGGTCGGCCCAGGCCGTGCCCGAGCGGTCGGCGATGAGCAGGACGCGCGCGACGCCCGAGGCGGTCGAGCTCGTCGGGCACGCGGTCGAACGCGCCGTTGGCGAAGACGACCCGGCCCGGGCAGGGCGTCGTAGACGAACGGCTGCACCGCGGTCGCCCTAGCGGCTGCCGGCACGGATCGACGGCGTCACGCCGTGCCGGCCAGCCACGGATAGCGCGCGGTGTCGCTTGCCGGCGTAGTCCGGGTCGAGGTAGATGAAGCAGCGCTGGATCAGCCCGTCGCGGACCTCGAAGACGTCGCACCAGCGGCCCGCGCCGTGCTCGGGCTCGCCGGCCTTCCATGGACCGTCGCGGTGTTCGCCGACGCTCGTGCCCTCGACGGCGAACGTGTCGGTGCCGGTCATCACGTAGTTGAACGTGTCGTAGTCGTGCAGGATCGACTTGAGGGTCGCGCCGACGTCGCCGAACATCCGGCCGATCTCCTCGCGGCCATGGGCGACGCCCCACTTGGGGAAGTAGACCTGCGCGTCCGCCGCGAACAGCTCGAGGATGCTGCCGCCGTCCTCGGTCACGCCGGCGTTGTCGAACGCCGTGAGGTACTTCGAGCGCGACGGCCTTGCGCTCCGCGTCCGTCATCGGCTGGGCGATCGCCATCTCGCACCTCCTCGTGCGTGCTCTGGCCTCGGTCAGGGCCGCGGATAGAACGGCGGGATCGTCGGCGTCGACGTTGACCCAGACCGACTTCGGCTCGGTGTACTCGCGGATCGCCTCGAAGCCCATCTCGCGGCCGTAGCCCGGACGCGCCGGTGCCACCGAACGGCGAGCCAGGGTTGACCCGCTTGTAGCTGTTGATCCAGACCATCCCGGCGCGGATCTGCCGGGCGACGCCGTGCGCTCGGGCGAGGTCGCGCGTCCACAGGCCGCCGCCGAGGCCGTAGTCGACGTCGTTGGCGAGGCCGATGGCCTCCTCGTCGCTGCGGAACGTGGTGACCGTGACGAACGGGCCGAAGACCTCCTCGCGGCAGACCCGCGACGACGGGATCCGCCCGGACGACGGTCGGCCGGACGTAGAAGCCGTCGGCGAGGGCCGGGTCGTCCGGGACGTCGCCGCCGGTCAGGACCTCGCCGCCCTCGGCCCGCGCCGTCTCGACGTAGCTCGAGCACGCGGTCGCGGTGCCGCGCCGACGTGAGCGGCCCCATCTCGGTCGCGGGATCGAGCGGATCGCCGATGCGGATCGACTCGGCCAGCGCGATGAACCGGCCGAGGAAGTCGTCGGCGATCGACTCGTGCAGGATGAGCCGCGAGCCGGCGATGCAGGCCTGGCCCTGGTTGTGGAAGATCGCGAACGCCGAGCCGTTGACCGCGGCCTCGATGTCGGCGTCGGCGAAGACGATGTTGGCGCCCTTGCCGCCGAGCTCGAGCTGGACCCGCTTCACGTTGCCGGCCGACAGCTCGACGATGCGCCGGCCCGTCGGCGTCGACCCGGTGAACGCGATCTTGCGGACGCCCGGGTGGCCGCCAGGTGCTCGCCCGCGACGCGGCCCGTGCCCGGGCACGATGTTGACGACGCCCGGCGGGAAGCCGACCTCGGCCATCAGCTCGGCGACGCGCAGCGAGGTCAGCGGCGTCAGCTCGGCCGGCTTGAGGACGACGGTGTTGCCCGCGGCGAGCGCCGGGCCCATCTTCCAGCTGCAGAACATCAGCGGGAAGTTCCACGGGACGATCATCCCGACGACGCCGAGCGGCTCGCGCAGGACGTAGTTCAGGAACCCGGGCTCGACCGGGATGACGTCGCCCTGGATCTTGTCGGCCATGCCGCCGAAGTAGCGGAACGTCGCCGCGGTCCGGATGACGTCGAGGTTGCGGCTGTCGCGGATCGGGTGGCCGGTGTCGAGCGACTCGAGGCGCGCGAGCTCGTCGGCCGCCTCCTCGATCCGGTCGGCGAGCCGCAGCAGCAGGCGGCCCCGCGCCGACGCCTGCATCCGCGCCCACGCCGGGAACGCCGCCTCGGCGGCCGCGACCGCCCGATCGACGTCGGCGGCGCCGCCTCGGCGACGTCGGCGATCACCGACCCGTCGTGCGGGTCGAGCGTCGCGAACGTCGCGCCGTCGATCGCCGGCGACGAACTCGCCGCCGATGAACAGTCGGTCGAGCGGGCGCAGGCCGGCGGCCCGCCCGGCGATGGTCATGGCGGTCGGGCCTAGAGCTGGACGGCGGTCGACGGGAGCTGGCCGCTCGAGATGAGCGCGGGCAGGTCCGGATCGGCGTTCTCCCAGACGAGGAGCATCGAGCGCTTCGGGGCGTAGCCCTGGTGGCGGATGTCGGCCGGCATCGCCGCCACGTCGCCGGGCCGCATGACGACCTTCGCGCGCGCGGCGCCGGTGTCGCGGTCCTCGACGTTCCAGTAGATCTCGTCCGACAGCTGGATGAACCACTCGACCCGGTCGTTGCCGTGGATGATCGGCAGGATGTACTCCTCGGTCGTCGGGCAGTACAGGCTGTCGCCGCAGACCGACACGACCGACGGGTTCCAGGTCACCGGCGAGCGGGACAGGTAGGCGAACAGGTTGAAGCTGGCGAGCTCGTCCTCGAAGCCGGGCTCGGCGCGGATCTCCGGCTCGTCCTGGGGCACGTCGAGGAACTGGCGGTTGACGGGTGGCCGTTGTCGTCGGACCGGAGCGGCTCGTCGCCGGGGACGCTCACCATCCGCGGCGGCGGTCACGCGATGGCGGGTGATGGCCGCCCGGTTGTCGCCGTTCTTGATCCCGAAGGCCGCGCCGGTCTCGGTCGGGCTGGCGAACGGGTCGAAGCCCTCGTTCGTCCAGTCGTCGAGCATCTGCTCGAACGTCGCCTTGATGAGCGGCGTCTCGAAGTTCTCGAGGTGGTCGAGCTCGGCCTTGCGATAGGCGTCGTTGTAGCGGCCGGCGAACAGGTCGACGGTGCCGTAGTGGTTGACGGTGCCGACCACGCCGTCGAAGTTGACGATCCCGTAGAAGAACTGCCAGGCGACGTCGCGCTGCAGGGCGCGCAGGAACGCGTCGGCCGACATGACGTGCCGCCCGGTCGGCCACTCGACGTAGACGAAGTACTCGTCGCGGCTGAACGTGAACTCACCGAGCTTGAAGTCCCGGTAGCCGTACATGTTCGGCTGGCCTGGCGTTGACCTGCGGCGCCTGCGGCGATCGTCATCGCGTCCTCCTCGATGTGGCTCGCTGTCTCGGGTGGTCGGTGTCGAGTGGTGGGTCTGGTGTCAGGGCGCGTCTGGATGATCTCGGCCCAGCGGTAGACGGTGTCCGGCCCGTCCTGTGTCTGGAGCAGGATCACCGACGGGCGGTCCGCATGGAACTGGTAGGCGGCGCCCACCGGCAGCAGGGTCATGTGTCCCCGCGTCGCGCGACGACGCGGCCCATCGCCGGGCCGGTCGGCTCGCCGGCGAGGGCGTTCGAACCGCGCTCCGCGGTCGGCGCCGGTCGATCCGCACCGAGCTTCCGGAGACGGATCTCGACCTCGCCGTCCATGACCAGCGCGAACTCGTCGTGTGGTGCGGTCCGCCACTCGGACGTCCCCTCGGCGCGGATCGCCTCGAGCACGTACTGGCGGTTCTTTCCGACGGCGACCTTCTCGTACGGCTTCGACTGTGCCGCGACCTCGAAGATGTTGGAGAATGCGTAGCGCACCGGGTCGTCGTCGATGAGGTCGATCTCGCCCTTCTGGTAGTCGGCGAGGGACCCGAACCGGGTGGTATACGTCGGCAGCCCTGGCATGCCTGACTCCTCTCGGGATGCATTCGGCCGGCGGGTTGTGTTCGCGATGCGAACGGATGTACGCTGTGCGAACGAGTATCCGACCCGCGGGGAAGCCATGTCAATACGACAGCCGGACGACATCACCGAGAAGCGCGCCGAGTCGATCGCCCGACCGCGCGGTCGGGTCGAGCACGTCCAGGCGCTCGAGCGCGGCCTCGCCGTCCTCCGCGCGTTCACGGCCCGCGACACGACGCCTGACCATCAGCGAGGTCGCCGAGCGGACCGGCCTGTCGCGGGCGACCGCGCGCCGGCTGCTGCTGACGCTCGAGGAGCTCGGCTACGTCGAGGCGAACCGGCGCGAGTTCAGCCTCACACCGGCCGTACTCGAGCTGACCAAGCCGTTCGCGGGCCCGGTCGACCCGTGGGACTTCGCGAAGCCCTACCTCCAGTCGCTGACCGACCGGCTCGAGGAGTCGGCCTCGATCGCCGTCCTCGACGGGACCGAGATCCTGTACGTGGCCCGCACCCCGACCCGCCGGCTGATGACCCTCGCGGTGACCGTCGGGTCGCGCCTGCCCGCCCACGCGACCTCGAAGGGTCGCGTGCTGCTCGCGTTCCTCCCGGAGGCCGAGCTCGAGGCGCTACTTCCAGCGCTCCGCGATGCAGCGCTACACCGACCGGACCGTCGTCAACGAGCACGAGCTGCGCGACATCCTCGCCGGGGTCCGCGACCAGGGCTGGGCGATCGTCGACGAGCAGCTCGAGAAGGGCCTCTGCTCGGTGGCCGCTCCCATCGTCGACGCCACCGGGCGAGTGACGGCCGCGCTGTCGGTCTGCGCCCATGCCGGGCGGGTCGAGCCGAACACCCTCCGCTCCGAGTTCCTGCCGCTGGTCCTCGAGACCGCGCGCCGGATCAGCGCCGTCGCGAACCGCCGCTGACCCCCTGCTGGGGCGGCGTGTCCGGGCGGCCGCCCCATCCCGCCGGGCGGCGGTGGCGCGGGCGAGCGGAGGGAGCCCGGGATCAGCACGTCGGTCGTGCCGATCGTCATCGCGGTCAGCTGGGCGATGACGTCGTGGATGTCGGGGACCGCGGGCAGCACGCAGCGAAGGTCGGTGATCCCGGCGTGCGCCAGTGCGATCACGCGATCCTGGCATTCCTCGAGCGTCCCGAAGATGCCGATATCGCGCGGGTGACCCCGGCCGCACGAGGTCCGGGTCCATCTCCGCACGGGCGGCCGCTTCCGCCCCGGTCCGGCCGATCGACACCGGGATGATGACCGCGACTCCGAGCGTCTCCGGATCCCGGCCGCTCTCCGCGGCCTCGGCACGGATCTCGTCGGCCGTCGTCTCGAGGTCGTCGAAGCGCCACGCGGGCAGGACGATGTCGTCGGCGATCTGGAGCAGCGGCCGGATGTGGGCTTCGTCATCGATCGACACGGAGATGCGCGGAGCGGCCTGACCCGTCGTGCGGGCCGACGTCGTCGATCTCCACTGCGCGCGAGGCGTCGGCGACCGCCACCTCCGCGACGGCTGTGCCCGCCGGGATGTCCGGTGTGTCCGTCACGACGCCGATGCGCACCCGCCGGAGCGATCCCGCCAGGGCCGCTGCGACGCTCCAGGGATCCGCCGCCGGCCCGCCGTCCCTCGACGCCAGCCAGACCATGTCGATGCCGGCGAGATCGCAGAACCGGGCGACGCTCTCGTGGTCGGACCTGGACGGATCGATCAGCACGCCGAGTCGGGCGAGCCGGCCGGCCGGCGGTCGGGTCGGGTCGAACTGCCTCATCGTCTCCAGGGCGTGGCGGCCGATCGACGAACGCGGCGCGCGGTCGGCGGAGCGTACCCTTCCGGGCGATGGTGACGCAATCGGCTCCGGCGGGCGGCGCGCTCCTCCTCGACCGGCTGCTCGTGCTCGTCCGGCGGCTGCGCGACGCGGGCGTGCCGGTGTCGTCGTCGGAGGTCATCGACGCGACGAGAGCGCTCAACGCCGTCGACGTGCTCGACCGGGCAGCCGTCCGCCAGGCGATGTCGTCCACGCTCGTGAAGCGGTCCGAGGACTTGGCGGCGTTCGACATCCTGTTCGAGTTCGCGTTCGCGGTCCGGCGGTCGCCGGCGCCGTCGATCGACGGACCGGCGAGCGAGATGGAGGGTCGCCCGCAGCGCGACATCAGGACCAGCCTCGACCGGCTGGCCGGGGACGGCATCGGCGAGTCGGGCGAGCTGCTGGAGCAGATCATGGAGGCCATCCGCCGGGGCGATCCAGAGGCACTGCGAGCCCTCGCCGGGCTTGCCGTCGACCGATTCGGCGGGATGGCCGGCCAGCCGGGTGCCTCTGAGCGGTACTTCCTGTATCGCGTCCTGCGTGCCCTCGAGCTGTCGCGGCTGATGGCCGAGATGCTCCGGGCCCAGGAGGTCGACGGATCGCCGCCCCTCGACCGGGCGGAGCTGGCGGCGCGGATCGACGCGTTCAAGCGGTTCATCGCCGGCGAGATCCGCAACCAGCTCGCCGAGACCCGCGGCGAGGAGGAGACAAGCCGCGCGGTGGAGCTCCTCGGTACGGAGGACCTCGATTTCCAGGGCGCATCGCCCCGGCAGCTGGCCGCGATGCGGGAGGCGATCCGCCCGCTGGCGCGAGCACTCGCCACGAAGATGGCGCGCCGTCGACGCCGCCGCGACCGGGGTCGCCTGGACGTGCGCCGGACCGTCCGCCGGTCGCTGTCGTCCGGCGGCGTCCTGCTCGATCCGGCGTTCAAACGACCCAAGGTGGCACGCCCCGACCTCTACCTGCTGTGCGATGTCTCGGGGTCCGTCGCGGAGTTCGCGTCGTTCACGCTGACCCTCCTCCAGGCGATGACCAGCGAGTTCAGCCGGATGCGCTCGTTCGCGTTCGTCGACGGTGTCGACGAGGTGACCGGGCACCTCAAGGACGTTGCATCGTTCCTCGAGGTCCGCCATGTGCTCTACCGGGCCGACGTGATCGAGGACGACGGCCACTCGGACTACGGCGCAGTCTTCGAGCGGTTCCGGGACCGGCACGGCTCCGCCATCGATGGCCGTTCGACGATCATCGTGACCGGCGATGCGCGCTCCAACTACAACGAGCCACGGCTCGAGGCGTTGCGCCAGCTCCACGCGAGGGCCCGGAAGGTCTATCTCCTCAACCCGGAGCCCGAGGCCGAATGGGACACGACCGACTCGCTGGTCGCGACGTACCGGACCGCCCTCGACGGCGTGTTCGAGGTTCGCAACCTCCGCCAGCTGGCCGACGCGATCTACCGCATCACGTAGCCCGGCGGGCCACGTCGGGGTGTGTCCGCAGGGCACGCCAAAGTCGTTGCGCCGTCACCTATAATCGTCGCGCGTTCGCTCCGCGAACGAGTGTGCGGATGTCGAACGTGCGTGGTTGTCCTACCCCAGGAGGATCAACGGCATGTATCCCGACCTCGGCTTGCTGATCATCCGCCTGTTCCTGGCGATGGTCGTGCTCGCACACGGACTCCAGAAGTTCGGCTTCCTCGGCGGATACGGCATCGCCGGCACGGGCGGGTGGCTCGATAGCATCGGCTTCAAACCGGGCTCGTTCTGGGTCTGGCCCGTGGCCATCGCCGAGGTCGGCGGTGGACTGCTGATCCTGTCAGGCCTCGGCGGGCCGATCGGCCCGGGGATCGTGGCGGCCGACCTCGCGGTCGCGTCCATCGGCTTCCACTATCCGAACGGCTTCTGGAACGCGAACAACGGGTGGGGCTGGGTGTCGTCCCTGGCGGCGACGGCGCTGGGCCTGGCGCTGATCGGCTTCGGCACCTACTCGCTGGACGCCGCTCTCGGGCTCACGAGCCAGTACCCCGTGTGGCTGCTCCCGGCGTGGCTGGTCGCGGTGTTCGCGGTCGCCATCGTCGCCCTGGTGGTGCAGCGCTCGAACAAGCCGGCCCCCGCACCCGAGGGCTGAGCGCCCGAACCGTCAGCCGGCGGCTTCCACCTCGTGGAGGGCGCCGGCATCGCTGGCCTCCTGGCGGACATCGGCCTCGTGGCCGGCGACCTGGGCGACCGCCTCGGTGAAGATCCGGAGCGCGGTCGCCATCTCGTCCTCGCTGACCGTCAGCGGCGGCGACATGCGCACGCTCGACACGCCGCATTCGAGGACGAGCAGCCCGCGCTCGAAGCACGCCCACTGGACCTCCTCGGCGTGCTCGGCGGTGTCGAACTCGACGCCGAGCATCAGGCCCTTGCCGCGGACGTCGCGGACGAGGCCGTCGAAGCGTCCGACGAGAGGCCGGAGCCCGGTCAGCGCCTGCTCGCCGCGTGCCGCGGCGTTGTCGATCAGGCCGCCCTCGAGCAGGTCGATCGTGACGAGGCCCGCGGCGCAGGCGACCGGGTTGCCGCCATACGTCGAGCCGTGCGCGCCCGGTCCCCACGCCTCCATGAGCTCGGCGCGGGCGATCATCGCGGCCAGCGGCATGCCGCTGGCGATGCCCTTGGCCGTGAGCACGATGTCCGGCTTGACGCCCCAGTGCTCGACGGCCCACATCTTCCCGGTCCGACCGGCGCCCGACTGGATCTCGTCGGCGATGAGCAGGATACCGTGGCGGTCGCACAGCGCGCGAAGACCCTGGAGGAAGCCGTCCTCGGGGACGATGTAGCCGCCCTCGCCCTGGATCGGCTCGACGATGATCGCGGCCACCTCGTCGGCCGGCGCGAGCTTGTCGAACAGCACCTCGTCGAACCAGCGCAGGTCCTCGACCCGCCCGTACGGCGCGTGGAACACGCCCGGCAGCAGCGGCCCGAAGCCGGCGTGGTACTTCGCCTTCGACGCGGTCAGCGAGACGGCGCCGTACGTCCGGCCGTGGAACGCGCCGAGGAACGCGACGATGTACGGCCGCTTCGTCGCGAAGCGGGCGAGCTTGATGGCCGCCTCGACGGCCTCCGCGCCGGAGTTGCCGAGGTAGGCACGGGCCGGTCCGTCGATCGGGCGCGATGCTCGGCCAGCCGCCGGCAGACCTCGGGATAGATGGGCAGGTAGAAGTCGGCGGCGGAGAAGTGGATGAGCTCAGCCGCCTGCTCCTTGATCGCCGCGACGACCTGCGGGTGGGCGTGGCCGGTCGAGTTGACCGCGATGCCGGCGGCGAAATCGAGGAACAGGTTGCCGTCGATGTCCTCGACGGTCAGCCCGTCGCCGCGGACAGGGACGATCGGATAGGCGCGCGGCAGGCTCGGCGAGGTCCAGGTCTCGTCGAATGCGACGTGCGCCCGGGCCTTCGGGCCGGGCAGCTCCGTGACGATGTGCGGGACGGGGCGATCACCGGCGATCCGGGAGCCGTGCGCGGCCGTGGACAAGGTTCACCTCGGGACGCTCGAACGGAAAACGCGACTGCATAGAGTCTATGCAGGCTGGATACTCGCCGCGGAGTATATCCGAGGGCCTCGTGCGTCCGGGACGTCAGGCTCCGTTGGTGGTGCGAGCGCGCATCCGCGACATCACGACGCCCAGCCCGAGGCCGATGGCGACACCCGCGATGCCGACGAGGACGAGCGGGAGCGGGTCCGGAGCTGCCGGCGGCGGTTCGGTCGGCTGGATCGCGGTGGCGAGGTCAGCCTGGCCCGCAGCCCCATCCGCGACCACGATGGCGCCGACCATCCCAGGGTGGAGGGAACACGCGTACGGGTACGTGCCGACGGCGTCGAAGCGCGCCGAGAACTCGTCACCGGCGGAGAGGACGTCGCTCGCCCACGTCCCAGACCGGCCGATGACGGAGTGATCGTTCGTTGCGGTGTTGAGGAAGCGGACGGTCGTCCCGACAGGGACGGTAGACACCGTCGGCGCGAAGCTGCACACGTCCATCCGGATGACCGTGGTCCCGGTGGCCTCCATGTGGACGCTTCTATCCGCAGCGTGGCAACCGCCTCCGGCCTGGACGACGAGCGGGGCGACGACGGAAGCGGTCAGCAACAGGACGGCCGAGACGAGGGCGGCGAGCGAGCGGTGACGCATCATGTCCCACTACACCGCGACGGCTCGCGCGGTTCCCGCCTTTGGGCGAAAACGTGGCAGAACTTGCATCCACGGACTGCAATGTCACGTCCGCGCCCTTGATCAGCGGGTTTCCGTTGTTAACTCGTCACCAGGTGCAATATCCGGCCACGATCGCAGTCGTCGGCTGCCATTACAGTCCCCGGGCGAAGGTTCTGCCACGAAACAGGCACAGCCCCGTGGACGAGGCGCGGCCTGCCAGTCAGTCGACGACGGTGTGCGATCTGCTCCCGCATGAACTGCGCCACGTAGTACATCGACAGCCCGGCCTTGCCGGTCGAGCCACTCCCCTTCCAGCCCCCGAACGACTGGATGCCGGGCCACGCCCCGGTCGTCGCACCGGCCCGCCGGTTCACGTACAGGACGCCCGCCTGGATCCGGTCGAGGAACGTCTGGACGTCGGCCAGGTCCTCGCTGTAGACGCCGGCGGTCAACCCGTACACGGAGTCGTTGGCGAGCGTCAGCGCCTCGTCGAGCGAATCGACCGCGTGGACCGCGGTCAGCGGCGCGAAGAACTCGTCGCGGAACACGCGATGGTCGGCCGGCAGCCCGCCGACGACCGTCGGCTCGACGTAGAAGCCGCGCGCGAGGTCACCATCGGAGAGCCGCTCCCCGCCGATGAGCACCTGGCCGTCACGACGTGCCTCGCTGACCGCCTGCTGATGCCGATCGACGGCCCGCTGGTCGACGATCGGTCCCAGCCAGTTCTCGCGAACGATCGGGTCGCCGAGGACGATCTTCTCGGTCTTCTCGACGAGCAGCCGCACGAGCTCGTCGTGGACCGGCCGTTCGACGTACACGCGCGAGTTGGCCGAGCACTTCTGGCCGCCGAACCCGAACGCGGATCGCATGATCCCCTCGGCCGCCTCGTCGAGGTCGGCCGAGCGGGTGACGATGGCCGGGTTCTTGCCGCCCATCTCGACGATGCACGGCCGCGGCCACGTCTTGCTGAAGGAGTGGAATAGCTGCATGCCCACGGCATACGACCCGGTGAAGACGATGCCGTCGACGCCCGGGTGGTCCTGGAGGGCCTGCCCCACGGTCTCGCCCGGTCCCATGACGAGGTTGACGACGCCCTGCGGGACGCCCGCATCGAGGTACGCCTGGAGCATGTTCTGGGCCGACAGCGGCGCAGCCGACGACGGCTTGATGACCACGGTGTTGCCGGCCATCAGTGCCGCGCTCGACGGGCCGGTCGCCAGCGCCATCGGGAAGTTGAACGGGCTGACGATCGCGAACACGCCATGCGGCCGGAGCACCGAGCGGGTGTGGACCGCGGTGTCCCCGAGGTTGCCCATCGGGTGGTCGTACCCGTCGTTGTCCTCCATGGTCTGGGCGTAGTAGCGGATCAGGTCGGCCGACTCCTCGACCTCGCCGAGCGCCTCGATCCGGTTCTTGCCGACCTCGTAGCTCTGCGTCGCCGAGTACTCGAACAGCCGGTCGCTGATGAGCTCGGCCGCCCGCCGGAGGATCTCGAGCCGCTCGCGCCACGGCGTCGCCGCCCACGCCGGCTGCGCCCGTCGGGCCGCCGCGACCGCGTCGTCGATGTCGGCCGGCGAGCCGCTCGCGAACGTGCCGAGGAGGATGTCGGTGTCGATGGGCGAACGCGCCTCGAACGTGCCGACGCCATCCCGCCTGGCGCCGTCGACGTAGTTCTGGTGGTAGCCGCCGAGCTGGCCACGGACCGTGGTCGCGGCGTCTTCGAACGCGCTGTGCAGCTCCTCGTTGTCGGCACGCAGCGTCGCGTACGTGACCTTGATGCGGGGCTTGGCCTCGGACGTCATGTCGGATCCTCGTGAAGCGGGACGGGCACGGAGTGCGCCAAGTCTAGAGCCGGTGGGCGGGGCCGGCGCGAAGAGTGAGTCACCCCGACGTCGACGGTGCCCATACCCTGTGAATGCCCGACGTGGTCGGGCGGCCATACGGCGGAAGACGTGGATACCGATCTCATCGGACGGGCGCAACACGGTGACGAGGAGGCCTTCGCGAGCCTCGCCGTCGCGGCGGGCGACCGACTCCACGCGGTGGCGCACAGGATCCTGCGCGACACCGACCTCGCCGAGGATGCGACGCAGCAGGCGCTGCTGAGCATCTGGCGGGACCTTCCGCAGCTCCGCGACCCGGCGCGCTTTGACGCCTGGTCGTACCGGCTCCTCGTGCGCGCCTGCTACGCCGAGGGAAGCCGGGCTCGCCGTTCGGTGCCGAACGTCCGTCTCCTGCCGGCCGATCAGCCGGACGAGGCGGACGGCTTTGGCTCGGTCGTCGATCGCGACCAGCTCGAGCGCGGCTTCCGGCGGCTCTCCATCGACCACCGTGCGGTGGTGGTGTTGCACCACTACCTCGACCTGCCGCTCGACGAGGTCGCCGACGTGCTCGGCGTCCCCGCCGGGACGGTCCGATCCCGATTGCATCACGCGATGCGCGGTCTGCGCGCGGCCCTCGAGGCCGACGCCAGACCGGCGACGCAGGAGGTTGCCCGATGAGCACCGATCGCGACGTCACCCGCATCGTTCGGTCGTGGTTGGAGGATGGCGCGATCGCGCTGCCGGACCGCGTCCTGGACAACGTGCTCGACCAGCTCCCCACGACCTCACAGCGCCGTGCCTGGTGGCCGGCGTGGAGGTTGAGAGAGATGAACAGCGCCTTGAAGTTCGCGATCGCGGCCGCGGCCGTCGTGGTCGTCGCGATCGTGGGGATCAACCTGTTGCCGAGGAACGGAGGTGTCGGCGGACCCGGCACGTCGGCGAGTCCCGCGCCGTCGCCAACCGCATCGCCATCGCCATCGCTCAGTCAATCGCCCTCGCCTTCTCCGGTGTTGTTCCCGAGCGGCCCACTACCGGCGGGCAGCCATACGATCCAGCCATTCGTGGGCCCCGGGGGTCTGTGCGTGGGGCAGCGCTGGCTGCACGGAAGCGGGCGCGGAGGACGACTCGATCCGTATCACGGTCACCGTTCCGGACGGCTGGTCAGGGTTCGAAATCAGTGTCGTTCCCTCCGTCGAGAGCTTCTCGCCACCCGGTCGGAGCCACTTTGCTCTTCATGCGCGGCGGCTGGTTGCACACCGTCTGGCAGGTCTGTGCGGGTCCGGACCGGACATCCCGACCGGACCGAACATCCCGACCGGCACGACCGTCGACGAGTTCGTGACGGCGCTCGTGGATCACCCTGACCTCGACGTGACCAGTCCGTCGACGTGACGCTGGCCGGATACTCCGGGCAAGTACCTGGAGCTCCAGGCGCCCGACAACATCGCCGCGAACCAGGACAGCGATCGCCGATGGCGAGTGCGCCTACTACTTCGTGTGGGAACCCGGGATCTACGCCCAGGGGCCGAACGCCAAGTGGCGCATCTGGGTCCTTGATGTGGACGGGGTCCGGGTGGTGGTCAGGGGCGACAACTTCCCCGGTACGACTCCGCCGAGTACCAGCACCGAACTCCAGGATCAGATCGTGGACTCGATCCAGATCAGGCTCGACAAGCACCGGGTCGACGGCCATCGCCGCTCGACCCGGACCGCCTCGGCGTCGAGCGCGTCGACCACGTCTGCCAGGGTCGGGGCCACGGCATCCGGCCAGCGACCGCCGCGCTCTCGCGCGGCGATCTCGACGTCGGCCTCCCCGTGCTTGCCGGACAGCACGAGGATGCCGCGCAGCCCGGCCCGCTGGGCGGCGCGAACGTCGGTCCGCACGTCGTCACCGACCATCGCGATGTCGGCCCGGGCGAGGTCGCGACCCGCCTCCTTGCGCAGGTCGCGGACGGCCTGGGCGAAGAAGGCCGGCGACGGCTTCCCGATGACCCGTGCCCTGGTCTCTGCGGCGAACTCGAGACCGACCACGAACGACCCGGAATCGAGTGTCGGCCCGTCCGGCGTCAGCCACCACGGGTTGCGGTGCATGCCGACGAGCGTCGCCCCCGCGCGGATCAGCCGGAACGCGCGGTTCAGGTTGTCGAACGTGGCCTCCTCGGGCGAGTCCCCGATGACGACCGCCGCGACCGTCGCGCCCTTCGCCCCCGCCTCGTCGTGGCTGAGCATCCGCTGACCGGCGAACTCGCGCCTGGCGTCCTCGGATGCCAGCACGTACAACGGCGCATCCGGATACATCCGTGCCGTCCACGCCGCTGATGCCGACAGGGCGGACTCGAACCGTTCGGCCGGGATCGGGACTCCAAGCTTCCCGGACCAGCGTGACAGTGTCGCGCGGCTCACGGCGGACGTGTTCGTGACGATCCGGTACGGCATGCGTCGACGCTCGAGTTCGGCGAGGGCCTCGGCGGAACCCGGGATGATCTCGCCGGCCAGGACGATCACGCCGTCGAGGTCGAGCAGCAATGCCCGGACTCCCCGCATCGCGGCGCGCACATCGGTCGGCGGGTCCGGCGCGTCGGGCATGATGGAAGCCTATCGGAAGGGAGGCGCCGGATGGGTCTGCTCGAGGGCAAGAACGCGCTGGTCTTCGGCGTGGCCAACGACCACTCCATCGCGTGGGGCATCGCCCGCGCCCTCCACGACGAGGGCGCCTCGGTCGGCTTCTCGTCGATCGAGAGCCTCATCGACAAGCGCGTCCGACCGCTCGCCGAATCCATCGGGTCGACCTTCGTCGAGCCTGCCGACGTCCAGTCCGACGCCGATATCGAGCGAGTCTTCGCCCGCTGGGGTGAGTCCACCGACCGCCTCGACATCCTCGTCCATGCCCTCGCATTCGCGAAGCGCGAGGACCTCTCCGGCGGCTTCGTCGAGACGTCCCGTGACGGGTTCGCACTGGCCATGGACGTGTCGGCGTACTCCCTCGTCGCGCTCGCCCGCGCGGCGCGGCCCTACATGCGCCCGGGAACATCGATCATGACGCTGACCTACTACGGGGCCGAGAAGGTCGTCGCGAACTACAACGTGATGGGCGTGGCCAAGGCGGCGCTCGAGGCGTCGGTGCGCTACCTCGCCGCCGACCTCGGACCCGACGGCATCCGGGTCAACGCGATCAGCGCCGGGCCGATACGGACGTTGGCCGCGAGCGGCATCGCCGGGTTCAAGAAGATGTACGGCGCGTTCGATGAGGTCGCGCCGTTGCGCCAGAACATCTCGATCGACGACGTCGGGCGGACGGCGGTCTACCTCGCCTCGGACCTGTCGAGCGCGGTGACCGGCGAGGTCATCTACGTCGACGGCGGGTTCAGCATCATGGGCGTCCCGACCGGTGGCGACACCTAGCGCGAGCCGACCACCTCGGCGCTCGGGGCCATGCCGCGGATGGCGGCCTCGACGTCGGCCGGCGCCAGCTCACCGGTCATCCTCGCCCGCACGGTCCCATCCGGCCCGATGAAGACCCAGAAGGGGAAGGCCGTCAGGCCGTAGGCGTTCATCACGCTGTTGGTCGGATCGACGATGACCGGGAACGTCCAGCCCTCGCGCTCGAGCCATTCGTCGGGCGGGTAGTTCGGCGCGTTCGGATCGATCAGGCTCGCGACCGAGATCACGTCGACGCCGTCGGGCACGCCCCCGGCGTCGGCCCAGGCCTGCATGACCGGCACCTCCGCCTGGCAGTGCGGGCACGCGTGGGAGAGGAACAGGACCACCGTCGGCCGGCCGGGCTCGATGGCCACGGGCTCGCCCTCGAAGTCGGCGCCCTCGACCGTCGGTGCAGTCATGCCCACGGCCGGGTCGGCTGCCGCGCCCTCGTACGCCGGCAACGACGTGCCGGTGATGACCGGGGTCTTCGCGCTCGGCACGCCAGATCCACCCGCGGCGGCGCTGGCGCTGGGTGGCAGCGTCGAGCTGCCGCCGCCGGGCGAACCGCCGAGGCCCGGCAGGGCGAGCGCGATCGCCGCCGCGACGAGCAGCGCGCCGCCGATGAGCGCCGGCAGCAGCCAGCGCGGGACGGACGAACGCTGCGCCGCCTCGCCTCGGCGTGCCTCCGCTCTGCGGGCGGCGCGGCGGGCCCGGCGGTCATCGTTCGGGGTGGTCATCGGGGACTCCACGGTTTCATGGCATCCGGATCACGGACGCGAAGCAGGACGACGATGGACAGGAAGGCGATCAGGGCGAGCGTCGGCAGGCTGATGAAGCCGAAGACCCTGAACCAGACGTAGGTGCAGGGCGTGGAGATCGCACACGCACCGGTGTCGAGCGAGGGGACCCACTCGAGGGCGACATGGTACCCGGCGATGAGCGCCCCGATCAGTGCGAGGGCCACGACCCCCGTCGGCGACCGTCGCTGGCGTTTGATGACCGCCAGCCCGAGGATCACGACCAGCGGGTACATCGCGATGCGCTGGTACCAGCACAGGGTGCACGGCACGAAACCGGCGACCTCGGAGAAGTACAGGCTGCCCGCGGTGGCCAGGGCGGCGACCACCCACGCCGCGGCCACGGCGCGCGCCTCGATGGCCCGGGCGATCGAGGCGTAGATGTCCAGGGCCGAGTCCGACGCGAGGGCGGACACGCGCACGGCGCCGAGCAGGAACATGCCGACGACCGCCGCGATCGCGAGGATCGCGTAGAACCGCTCGACGGTGTCGACGGACATGGCCCCTCATTCGTGCATCGGCGCGCCCGACCGGGGTCGCGCGTGGATGCTAGTACGACGCGTGGCGCGCGTGAAATGTAGAAGCGTTCCGGCCCCTCGTCACGGGCCGCTTGGCACGTTCCCCCGCGTCAGGCCTGCGCGTCCCTCGCCCGGCATTCCGCGCAGCGGCCGATGAGCGTCAGGTGCGAGACGTCGATCTCGAAGCCTCGTCCATCCCGAACGGCACCCATCGCGGCGACCACGTCCGGATCGTGACTGTCGAGCTCCCACTGGTTGCCGCAGCGGCGGCAGTACAGGTGGCCGTGCTCGCTGGCGGGCAGGACGTGGAACTCCTCGCGCCCGTCCGCGCCGTGGCTGTGGCTCAGGACGCCGATCTCCTCGAGCACGTCGAGCGTTCGGTACACCGTCGAGGGGATGGTGTCGGGGTCGACCGCCCGACAGCGCTCGACGAGCTCGCTGCCGGTCACGTGGCCGTCGGTCCGTGACAGGACCTCGACGAGGACCCGGCGCTGCGGCGTCCAGCGCAGGCCGCGGGCTCGCAGCAGGTCGGGTATCGACTCCCACGCCGGTCCGAGCGTCGATGATCCGGATGCGGCCATGCCGCGAAGTATAGGTCGGGTGACGCAACGACCCGTAGATGCAACAGGTTGCGATACCGGTCCAGCCGCGATAGGCTACCCCTTCAGCCATGAGGACGGTTCATTGCTCGACATCCTGACCGCCGTCTCCGCCTCCCCTGCTGGTATCGGCGTGCTGGTCACCGGCCTCGCCCTGGGGATCCGCCACGGGATCGACTGGGATCACATCGCTGCGATCACCGACATCACCAGCACGACCGCTGCCGCCGGCGTCGCGGAGTCCGCGCATGCCGAGCAGCACCGGTCGGTCAGCGGTGACCACCACGGCCACGGGGGACCGCTCGAGAGATACGCGCACGATGCCGGTCCCGGCGCAGCCACGCTGGCGCCGGCGACTCGCGGTGGGGCCACGACGGGCGTCGCCCGCTTCGGGCGGGAGCAGGGCGAGGCGGTCAAGCTCGGCACGCTCTATGCCCTCGGGCACGGGGCAGTCGTGGTCGCCCTCGGGATCGCGGCCATCGCGTTCGGGGCGCTTCTCCCCGAGTGGCTCGACCCGATCATGGGCCGCATCGTCGGCCTGACGCTCGTCGTGCTCGGGCTGTGGGTCCTCTATTCCGTCTACCGCTACGCCCGGGGCGGCGAGTCGTTCCGGTTGCGCAGCCGCTGGATGCTCCTGTTCGACGGGCTCCGCTACTCGTGGCGCCGGATGGCTGCCCGGCTCCATGGCCATGAGCACGTGGAGCCGCTCGAGATGAGCTCGTACGGCCCCAAGACGGCATTCGGCGTGGGGATGATCCACGGGGTCGGCGCTGAGACAGGCACCCAGGTGTTGCTCATCGCGGCAGTCGGTGGCGCAGCGAGCGCCGGGCTCGGCATCCCGATGTTGCTCGCGTTCGTGCTCGGCCTCCTGATCTCCAACTTCGCCATCGTGATCATGACGTCGGTCGGGTTCGTGGCGAGCCAGACGCGCGAGCGGATCTACGTCGTCGTCGGCCTCATCGCCGGCGTCTTCAGCCTGGTCCTCGGGACGGTCTACGTCGTCGGCATGGATGCGATCGTCCCGGAGATGGACTCGCTGCTTCCGTTCTAGTCGGCGGAGCGCACCTGGAAGCGGCGGAGGGCGATGGCCGTCACCGCGATCCCGCCGACGATCACCACACCGATGATCAACGACGAGGTCGACGCCGGCAGCGGATCGACGCCGACGTCCCGCCCGGTCAGCTCGGCCGCCAGCCCGAGCGTCGCCTGGCGGATCGACAGGAACCGCGTGCCCTCGAGCAGACCAGCCAGGACCCCTTCCCAGATCAGCGTGTACCCGAGTCCGACGATGAGCGCGCGCGAGGTCACCGCGCCGAGCGCCGTGAACCCGACCGCGTAGGCGGTCCCGCCGGCCAGCGTGGCGACCGCGAACCCGAGCGTGGTCGCGATCGACTCCCCGCCGAGACCGCCGAGCAGGAGACCCGTGACGAGGATCGGCGGGACGAGCAGCACCGCCGTGAGGAATGCGGCGACGGCCGTCTTCGCGACGGCGGTCAGCCACCTCGGGACTGGTTTGAGCAACTGGAAGATCAGGGTGCCGTCCTCGATCTCGGAGCCGATCGCTCCGGTCCCGATGACCAGCGCGACCAGCGGGCAGACGGTCCGGATCACCAGCGTGTCGAGGATCTCCGGCGCATCGGGCCGGCCACCGCCGAGCCGGATCAGCAGCCCGATCAGCACGGGCAGCGCGGCGATCAGCGCGATCGTGATGGTGCGGCGCCGCCCGACCAGCGCGTGCAGGGTCAGGTCGACGATCGCCCGGAAGGCCCTCATCGGCGGACCAGGTAGCTGAACACGCTTTCGAGCGTGTCGTCGGTCGGCGTCAGCTCGTGCAGGCGGATGCCGGCCGCGCGCGCGACTGGCGCGACGATCCGCGCGAAGGTCCCGAGATCGCTCGCCTGGATGGCCAGGCGGCCGTCGAGCAGGTCGACCCCGAACACCGCCGGGTTCGCGAGCAATGCCGCGCCCAGCGTCCGGTCGTCGGACGAGCGGATCGTGAACCGGTGCGGGCGATCGGTCATGAGCCGGCGGATCGACCGGAAGTCGCCGGACGCCGCCAGCCGGCCCGCGTACACGACGAGCACCGCCTCCGCCAGCCGCTCGACCTCCTCGAGGATGTGCGACGAGAAGAGGATCGCGCGGCCCTCGCCGGCCATCCGCCGGAGCAGGTCCATCATGTGCAGCCGCTGACGCGGGTCGAGGCCGTTGAACGGCTCGTCGAGCAGCAGGATCCGCGGGTCGTGGACCAGCGCGGCCGCCAGCTTGATGCGCTGTCGCATGCCCTTCGAATACGTCCGGATCGCCCGGTCCGCGTCGTCGGTCAGCTCGACCGTGGCGATGGCGCGCTCGGTCGCTGCGTCCGCGTCGTCCACGCCCTGGAGCTCGGCGTTGGAGCGGACGAACTTGCGACCGGTCACGTAGCCGGGGACGGCCTCGCGCTCGGGCACGAGCCCGACCAGCGCGTAGATCGACGGATCGCCGAACGCCGGGTGGCCGGTCACGCGCACGGCCCCGGCCGATGGCGCGAGCAGGCCGGCGAGCAGGTGCAGGAGCGTGGTCTTGCCGGCCCCGTTGGGGCCGAGCAGGCCGGTCACCCCCGGCCCCAGCGCGAACGACACGTCGTTGACTGCGACGACGTTGCCGTACCAGCGCGAGACGTGGTCGACCTCCAGCGCCGGGACCGTCGGCGGCGGGGCTTCACTCACACGGTCACCGTCAGGTAGCGCCGCACCACGAGCGCCAGGGAGGCGACGATGAAGACGCCTGTCGTCGCGATGTACACCCATCCCGACAGGCCGGCGGCGACCACGGCCTGGCTGCCCTCGGCGATCACGCCGAAGATCGCCGCGTTGAGGCCCTCGATGACGTCGCCCGGGCTGGCGAGGTGGATGATCCGAGCGGCGTCGCCCACTGCCAGCTCCGAGACGATCGCGACGATGACCGGCGGCAGGATGAAGATGCCGATGATCGTCGCGGTGGCGTACGCCCGTCGCGGCGTCCACGCGGCGATCACCGCCGACACGCCGGCGAGGAGCCCCGACGACAGGATCGACACCGCGAGGTAGCGCGGGACGTCAGGCAGGTCCTCGCGGAGGCCGGTGATCGGATCGCTCGCCGCCAGGATCGCGCCGACCGACAGGATGACCTGCGGGATGACGGAGATGATGAGGATGGCGAGGAACAGGCCACCGGTGCGCGCGAGCGCATAGTCGACCCGAGTGAGGATCCGGGAGAAGTACAGCGGCAGCACGCCGTAGCGCTGGTCGCGCCCGAACAGCTCAGGCGCCTGGGCGGCGCAGAACAGCATCACCAGCGTCGAGGTCAGGTTCTGGTACGTGTCGTGCCGGATCGGCACGCCGTCCTCAAGGCCCTCGGCGGCTCCCGCCTGGCTCAGCAACGCGGTGAGACCGACGGCGAGGATCGCGGGCAGCGTGTTGAGGGCCAGCAGCAGGAACGGCGCGATCTTGGCACGGCCACCGCGACCGATGCCGTACGCCTCGCGCAGCGTCTGGCGGAGCAGGCCGAACGCGACGCTGACCCGCCCGAAGCGAGGACCGTCATAGCCTCGGTAGCCGAGGTCGTAGATGTTGCCGGGCGCCGTCACTGGAACAGCTCCTCGAGACCGCGCCGGCGTTGTTCGATCCGCACGAGCGGCAGGCCGAGCTCAGCGACCGCGTCGCGCACGAGGTCCCACGGCCGGTCGTCGACGAGCTCGATCAGGACGGTCCGTCCGTCGGCGACCGCCTGCAGGCCGGCGGCCTGGAGCGCGGCCGCCAGCTCGGCGGCCCCCTCCTCGACGTCGACCGCAAGCGTGCCCGTACGCTCGGTGAACGTGGTGAGCGGCGCCGAGCGGATGAGCCGTCCGGCGTCGACCGCGACGAGGTGGTCGCATACGCGCTCGATCTCGCCGAGCAGGTGACTCGCGACCACCACCGCGATCCCGAACTCGGTGCCGGTCCGCTTGACGAGCGCCAGCATCTCGTCCCGACCGGCCGGGTCGAGCCCGTTCGTGGGCTCGTCGAGCAGGAGCAGGCGCGGGTCGTGGACGAGCGCCTGGGCCAGCTTCACCCGCTGCTTCATGCCGGTCGAGTAGCCGGCCATCGGACGGTAGCGCTCCTCGTACAGGCCGACATGGCGGAGGACCTCGGCGGCGCGCTCGCGGGCGGCGGATCGCGGCAGCCCCGACAGCCTGGCCATCCCACCCACGAAATCGGCGGCGGTCGCGTCGGGCGGGAGGCAGTCCGACTCGGGCATGTAGCCGACGAACCGGCGGAGGGCCGTGCCCTCGGTCCGGACGTCGTGACCGAGCACCGTCGCCCGCCCGGATGTCGGCGGGAGCAGACCCAGCAGGATCCGCAACAGCGTGCTCTTGCCGGCGCCGTTGGCACCGACGAGCCCGATGATCCCGGGCTCGAGCTCGACGCTCAGGTCATCGAGCGCGGTGACGCCGCCCGGGTAGCGCTTGGTCAGGGCCTCGGTCGCGATGAGGGGCATCGCTCGCGAAGCCTAGCCGACGCCGGCCCGCGCGGTCAGCGCCAGCGGATCGTGCCGGCCGCCGGGTCCGCGGTGTCGAGGATGTCGCGCAGGTCGTGATCGCCGCGCGATTCGATGGCGATGAGGATCGTCCGCCCGTCGCGCAGGTCCATTACGACGATCCGGGTGGTCCGGTCGGGCTCCAGGCGGTAGGTGCTGCCCTCGGTCGAGAACAGCGCGACACGCTCGTCGTCGGATGGAGCGATGTCGGTCGAGAGACCCCTCCGCCCGCCGATGCGTACGGTCGCCGGGCTGGTCGCCCCGACCCCGTCGGTGGCGATGAAGGCGCGGATGAGGTCGCGCGCCCGGCTGCGAACCTCGTCGGCCTCGCCGTTCGGGTAGACCTCGCGGATCGGCCCGGCGAAGGTCACCGAGCCCTCCTCGCGGGCCAGCGAGACGATGTCCTCGCGATGGGTGACGTTCGACCAGCCGTCCCCGAGCTCGATGTCGAACGCCGGCTGGAAGCGCGACGGAGCGTAGCGCCCGGGTCCCAGCCCGCACGGGATGTCGAAGAACACCTCGCACAGGTCGGCGACCCGGCCGGGTGGCACGGTCGGCGCCTCCGGGCTGGGCTCGGGGGTCGGGTCCGGGGTCGGCTCGGGGGTCGGCTCAGGCGTGAGCTCGGGGGTTGGCTCAGGCGTGGGCGTGCGCAGCAGCGCCTGGCCAGCCTCGCTCGGCGCCACCGGGCGCTCGGTACCGGGCAGCGCGGCCACGAGCATCGCGCCGCCGGCGATGCCGAGCAGCGCCACCAGCGCGACCGCCACCCCGGACCGCGAGCTCGTCGTCCCCGTGCGAGCGCCGGACACACGGCGGGCCGACGTGGCGTCGCGCTGCCGCGGGCGCGCCCGCGACGCGGCGGCGTCGCCCGGGGAGGTCGCGGCCGGCGCGGCTCGCCGGCGACGCTCGGCGTGGCCACGATGGTCGTGATGCTCGCGTCCGACAGGTGCTGGACGACAGGCTCGAGCGCCGCCGCCATGGCCCCGCCGTTCGGGTAGCGATCGTCCGGGTGCGACGCGAGCGCCCGCCGCACGACGGCGTCGAGCTCGGCGGGGACCTCGGGCCGGATCGCCTTGGGCGACGGCGGCTCGGCGTCGATGCGGGCCAGGGCGATCGCGTCGGTCGATTCGCCACCGAAGGCCCGGCTGCCGGTCAGCGCCTCGTACAGCACCAGACCGAGACCGTAGATGTCGGAGGCCGGGCTCGTCGGCGCGCCGCGCGCCTGCTCCGGGCTGAAGTAGTGGACGGAGCCGAGCGTCGTGCCCTGCTTCGCGGCCTCCGCGTCGGCGGCCAGCCGGGCGATCCCGAAGTCGGTGATCATCGCGCGCCCGTCGGGGGCCAGCAGGATGTTCCCGGGCTTGACGTCGCGATGGACGATGCCGCGGATGTGGGCGACGCCGAGTGCCCGCGCTACGTCGAGACCGATGCGAGCAGCCGGCGCTGGCGCAAGACGTCCGCCGCGCTTCAGGCGGGCGGCGAGGTCCTCGCCGTCGATGAGATCCATGACGAGGTACGGCTGGCCGTCGGCGGTCCCCGTGTCGAGACAGGCCACGATGTTCGGGTGGCGCAGCACCGTGGCGGCCAGCGCCTCGCGCCGGAATCGACCGGCCAGATCGGCGTCGCGAACGACCTCGGGTTTGAGCAGCTTGACGGCGACCGGACGCTCCAGTCGAAGGTCGAGCGCCTGGTGGATCGTGGCCATGCCGCCGCGCCCGATGACCGGGCCGAGCTGGTAGCGGCCGTCGATGACCCGTGCCGAGGGTTTCGTCGCCACGGCTGGACGATAGCCGAGACTGCGCGAACAGGTGTTCGACCCCTATGCTGCCCGGCCTATGCCCGAACCCTCCCGGATCGCTCGCCGATGATCGCGATCGTCGGCGGCCTGCTTGCCGCGGCGTGCTTCTCGGCGGCCATCCTGTCGTCCGCGAGGGCGTCCAGGATGATCGGTGCGCTGCCGACGCTCGGCGGCATCCTGGCGGTGAGCCTCGTCGTCGCCATCCCCGTCCTGCTGCTGACCTCCGATGGCACGCTGCCGCCGGTCGAGGCGCTGCCGATCCTCGCCATCGCCGGCGTCGGCAACGTCGTCGGGCTGCTCTTCGTGTACATCGCGCTGCGGTCCGGGAAGGTCGGGCTCGTCGCGGCACTCGCGGCAGCCGAGGGGGCCGTCTCGGCAGTCCTGTCGATGCTGTTCGGCGAGGTCCTCGCCCCGCTCGAGACGATCGGCGTCGCGGTCGTGGCCATCGGGGTGATGTTCGCGGCGCTCGCGCCCGACCCGCCCGGGCCGACGCCCGTCGGGTCCACCAGGCGGGCCGTCCTGTTCGGCGGTCTGGCCGGACTGTCGTTCGGTGCCAGCCTGTACGCGACCGGTCGGCTCGGATCCGAGCTGGCGCTCGGCTGGGCCGTCATGCCGCCGCGGATCGTGGGTCTCTTCCTGGTCGTCATCCCACTCATCGCGACCAACCGGTTGCGGATCACCCGTCCCGCCCTGCCGTTCGTGGTGGTGTCGGGCGCGGCCGAGGTCGGCGGATTCCTCGCCTACGCGTGGGGTGCCCGAGTGAGCATCGCGGTCAGCTCGGCACTCTCGGCCCAGTTCGCGTCCGTCGCCGCGTTGGTCGCGTGGCTCGTTCTCGGGGAACGGCTCGGCCGGCTCCAATGGGTGGGCGTGGCGGCGGTCGCGATCGGGGTCGCGCTGCTGGCGTTCGGCTCCGCCTGAGGCATCTGCCGTAGGCATCGTGTGCCCTCTTGCGCAGGCGTTGTAGCATCGCGGTCCGAGGTATCTGGAGGGGTGAGCCTCAATGACCGCAGAAGCACTGCCGCCGAACGACCTGTTCGCGGAGTTATCCGACGCCATCAATCGACTGCACGGGTTCTTCGACGCGAGGAACGATGCCGCGCTGACATCGACCGAGACCAAGATGCTCGAGCGGCTCGTCGACCGCTATCAGCGAGCCGACGCGGCGGTCAGCCAGTACGTCGACGGCCTCATCAGGCGATCGGCCCCGCGACCGCGGCGCTGAGCGTGCCGCGCCGCGACGACGGGACCGACGTCGTCCTGCGCGCGCTGCGTCGCACGCGCCAGGTACGGCGCTTCACCGAGGAATCCGTCGACGAGGACGACCTGCGGGCCATCCTCGAGGTTGCGCGCTGGACCGGCTCGTCCGAGAACGGGCAGCTCTGGCAGTTCATCGTCATCCGTGACGCGGCAGTCCGCCGCCGGATCGGTGAGCTGTCGCGTTACGCGCGATACGTCGGGCAGGCGCCGCTGGCCATCGCCATCGCGATGCCCGGTGAGGATCTCGAGACCGACGCGTACGACGAGGGCCGCGCCGCGGAACGCGTCCTGGTGGCCGCCGGAGCGTTGGACCTCGGGGCCGGCATCGCGTGGACCGAGACGCCGGAGCGGGCGGAAGTCGGCGCGCTGCTCGGGGTCACACCGCCGGCGTTCGTGCGGACGATCGTGGCGATCGGTCACTCGACCGACGAGGCGCGCCGGGCACGCACGGGTCCGGGCACGGGGCGGCGTCCACTGGCCGAGATCGTCCGGGAGCGCTGAGCCGCGGCGGAGTGCCGGTCGGCGACACGTCCGGACATGGGATGGCCCTGTCGCTGGCGAGCGGGGGAACTACCAAGACAGGGCCTTGACCTCAGCGTAGGGTCGCCGACAAGGGCGCACGCCCACCCAAGGAAGGAGGGATGGAGCGGGAGACGGGGCTCGAACCCGCGACATGCAGCTTGGAAGGCTGCCGCTCTTCCGACTGAGCTACTCCCGCCCGAAGTGAGGACCTGGAGCCCGCAGACCCCGCCCCGCCGTTCGACGAAGTCTACCAGTGGTTCCTCGACGACCAATGCAGCCTATCGCTTGAGCCGGGGGATCCAGCGGGGGGTGGCAGCGCAGTATGCCGCGTATTCCTCGCCATAGGTCCGACGCAGCGTGGGCTCCTCATACAGGCGCACGAAGGTGTCGAAGGCGACGACGATCACCACCCCGTAGAGGGCCACGCCCAAGCTCGCGAAGAGGACCGCCTGGCCGAAGATCAGGGCGGTGACCGCGACGTACATCGGGTTGCGCACGAAGCGGTAGAAGCCGCTGACTACCAGGGTGCGGGTCGGGACGACCGGGGCCGGGGTGCCGAGCCCCTCCCAGGCGAAGCGGGCAAAGGCTTCGAGGACGACGACGAGGCCCGCGGCGATCAGGATGAGGCCCATCCAGCGGAGGACACCAGGGCCATCGCCCGGTGGCAACGGCTGCCAGCGGGTGATCAGCCAGGGCATCAGGCCGGCGACCACGCCGGGGGCGAGGATCAGGAAGGCGAGACTGCCGAGCGCCGCCTTGATCCGACCCGCTATCTCCCCTTCCCCCGATGGTCGCCAGACTCGGTCCAGGCCGGGTGGTTCGCGCCCCCGACCATCAGCCGGCCGACGCCATGAGGCGGACGCGCACAAGGTGGCCGTGGCTCGCGAACTGCCCGTCGCCGGGCAGGACGCCGGTCACGACCTCCAACACCACCTCGCCGGCGTCGCCCCGTCGCTCGCGGACGTGCGTCGACGTTTCGGCGAACGCGCCGATCATCCCGTACGCGGCGACACGGATCCGACGAGCGTCGTCGGCGACGATCGTCCGGATGTCGACCTCGAGCACGTGATCGACCACCTCCATGCGCACGACGACCAGATCGAGCTCCTTGGCTGCGGCAAGGCACCACGGACCGAGGTGCGTCGCCGCATCCTCCGTGATCCAGCCCCGTTCCCGGGTCTTCGCGAGGAGGCGCTCCACGTCCACGGTCGCGGTGTCGGCGTCGGTCACGCCGACGAACCGTTCGTCGGTATCCCAGCGGCGTCGCTCGGCCACCGCCGCCTCCCGTCCCTAGCCCTTGCGTTCGAGGATCGGGCGCGCCACGTCGGGCTTGTCGACCACGAAGGCGAACATCGCCCGGTCGCCCCACCGACCGAGGAACAGGTGGCCGTGGATGTTGACGCCGGCATCGGCCAGCGCACGCGACAGGCGGGCCATGCCACCGGGCTTGTCGTCGACCTCGGTGACGAGCGACTCGCCCTCGATGTAGACGTAGCCCATCTCGTCGAGGACGGCCTTGGTGGTGGCGTCGTCGGCCGTCGTCATGATCACGTGCCCGGCGTCACCGATGCTGCCGCCGCCGATCGCGCGGAGGTCGACCCCGCGTGCCGCCAGCGCCTCGGCCAGGGACGCCATCGCGCCGGGCTCGTTCTTGAGCTGGACCACGAACTGGTTGGCCATGGCGGTGACGGACCTCCGGCGGCGACTGGGAGGGCGATTCTACCTGTGCCACCTGTCAGGTCGGCCAGCGATGGACTTGGTACCGTCCGAGGATGTCGACGGTCACTCTGCCGGACCGGGTCGCGGCCGCGCTGGCCGACCCCGATCCGGGCGAGCGGATCACGGTCGAGGCAGCCGACATCCCATGGTCGGCCCTGGTGTGGGGCGACCCGGAGGCGCGGCCGCTGTTGCTCATCCACGGGGTGACGGCGTCGGCCGAAGTGTGGTGGCGGGTCGGCCCGGCGCTCGCCGCGAGCGGTCGCCGCGTCACAGCCGTCGACCAGGCGGGTCACGGCAAGACCGGCCACTGGCAGGGACACCACCGCTTTCGCGACAACGCCGCCGACATCGCGGCGTTCGCCCGAGCCGCCGGCCTCGTCCGGGACGAGCTGCAGGTCGTCGGCCACAGCTGGGGCGCGGTCACGGCCGCGGCGCTACCTGTCGCCGGACTACGACCGGCGACGCTGGCGTTGCTGGACCCCCCGGTCCTGACGCTGGCGCAGATCTCCGTCGAAGCCTCAGCCCCGGGACAGCGACCCGCCGCCACCCTGGACGATGCGATCGCCGCGATCCGCTCGGCCGAACCGGGTTGGGACGAGCGCGACGTGCTCGCCAAGGCCGAGGCCATCATGACGCTCGACTTCGATGCCGCTCGCGCCGTGCTCCTGGACAACGGCGACTGGGACGGCGGCCTCGCCGATCTACGGGAGCCCGCCGCTGCCGGGACCGACACGTGGCTCATCCGCGGCGAGCCGGCGACCGGCAGCTACGTCGACGACCAGGCGGCCCGTCGGTTCGAGACGGTCATCGGTGCGGACCGGGTCATCACGATCCCGGGCGCCCCGCACTCGCCACAGCGGACCCACCCGGCCGAGACGGTCGCCGTGCTGCTGGGCGTCCTCGGACCGGGCTAGGCGCCGCCCCGGATCGCCGCCGCTCGCGCGTACGCCTCGACATACGTCGGCGCGGAGCCCGTCGTCCAGTCGAAGTCCATCGTCATCGCCCGGTCGATCAGCCGATCCCACGGTGCCCGACCGCGCTCCCGGAGCGCGAAGGCCGCGTCGCACGCGGCGAGCAGCGCCGCCTCCGTCGGCCGGTCGAACACGAACCCGGTCCCCTTCCCCGGCTGGCTCGTCTCGTCGATGACGGTGTCGGCGAGGCCGCCCGTCCGGTGCACGATCGGCGGGGTGCCGTAGCGCATCGCGATCATCTGGCCCTGGCCACACGGCTCGAAACGCGACGGCATCGCGAAGAAGTCGACCCCGGCGTAGATCCGCCGTGCCATGTCACGGTCGAAGCGCTCGATGAGCGCCACCTTTCCGGCAGACGCCTCGGCGAGCGCGCGGAACGCGTCCGCCAACGCGGGGTGCCCGGCGCCCTGGACGATGAGACGCGCTCCGCGCTCGAGGAGCGCGGGGGCGGCGCCCGCCAGCAGGTCGAAGCCCTTCTGCGGATCGAGCCGGCCGATCATCCCGATCACCGGTCCCGTGTCGCCGGGATCCATACCGTTACGGGACAGGACGTCGGCCCGGCAGGCGGCTCGGCCGTCCAGATCTCCCCGCGAGAATCGCGCGGCGATCACCCCATCGGTGGCCGGATCCCAGACCGCGGTGTCGAGGCCATTGAGGATGCCGATGAACCGGTCGCCACGCGATCGCAGCAGCCCGTCGAGACCCATCCCGAATTCGGGCGTCAGGGCCTCGCGTGCGTAGCTCGGCGACACGGTGTTGACGATCTCGGCCGCCTCGATACCGGAGGCCAGCAGGTCGATGCCGTCGGCGTTCTGGCCGGGTGCCCCGTCACCGGGTCGCAGCCCCAGCTGCGGCAAGGCCGCGTCGTCCGTCCAGCCGTGGTAGGCGAGGTTGTGCAGCGTCATCACGATCGCCGCCCGACCGATGATCGGGTCGTCCGCGTAGCGCAGCTCGCGGAACACCGCTGCCGGGCCGGCCTGCCAGTCGTGCAGGTGGAGCACGTCGACCGGCCGTCCCTCCGCCCGCAGCGTCTCCAGCGCGGCCCGCCCGTACAGCCCGAACCGCCACGCGTTGTCAGTGAAGTCGCCCGCCGCGTCGCCGTAGAACGCCGCACGGTCGAAGGCCGGCGGGTGCTCGACCAGCCGAAGGCGGTAGCCGTCGGCCGCGATGTCGACGATGGTCACCTCCGTCGACCCCGTCCGCGCCCGGGGGTCCGGGACGGCCACGACCGTCTCGCCGACGACCGCGTCGGGTCGTGGCTCCGGCACGCCACGGTAGCGCGGCAGGAACACGTCGACCGGCGGGTCGACGATGTCGCCCGGCAGCTCCCCGATGGCCCGCGCGAGGGCATCGACGACGTCGGCCAGACCGCCCGTCTTGGCCCAGGGCTCGCACTCGGCGGCGAGGAACACGACACGCAGGCCCACGTCCGCATGGTAGTGGGACACCACGCGTCCGACCCGACGGGACGGAACGACTAAACCGGTTCACAGACGGGGGTGAACCGCTATCATGCGCGGCGCATGGAGCCCGTCGCGATCCCGTCCATCCCGGCTGCCTCGTTCCCGCTCCCACCGAGGCTCGAGGGTCTCCGGCGGCTCGCCTACAACTTGCACTGGGCGTGGAGTCCCAAGACCCGAAATCTCTGGAGCCTCATCGACCGGACGGCCTGGAACCGGTATCGCAATCCCGTGCCGGTCATCAGCGGCCCGACCGAGTGGTCGCGGCTCCTCGACGACGAGAAGTTCCTGGCCGAGTACCAGGACGTCCTCACCGAGTTCGACCAGTACATGGCGAACGGCTCGGGGCACTGGTTCCAGCGCCGCCACGCCGATCAGCTCGACGGGCCGATCGCCTATTTCTGCGCCGAGTACGGGGTCCACGAGTCGCTCGGCATCTACTCGGGCGGCCTCGGCGTGCTCGCCGGCGATCACATGAAGTCGGCCTCGGACATGGCGCTGCCGTTCGTCGGCGTCGGCCTGCTGTACCGGAAGGGCTACTTCCGCCAGTCGATCGACGCGGACGGCCACCAGGAGCACAACTACCCCGACTACGACCTCAGCCGACTGCCGCTCGCCCGCGTCCAGGACAAGAACGGCCTGCCGCTCAACGTGACGATCGAGCTCCCCGGTCGGGACCTGTCGATCGCCGTGTGGCTGGCCCAGGTCGGCCGGGTGCCTGTGCTCCTGCTCGACACCGACAACGTCGAGAACGCGGTCGAGGACCGGCCGATCACCCACATCCTGTACGTTCGCGGTCGCGAGATGCGGTTGCACCAGGAACTGGTCCTCGGGATCGGCGGTGTGCGCGCCATCCGGGCGCTCGGTCTCGCCCCCGCCGTGTGGCACCTCAACGAGGGGCACTCGGCGTTCCTGCTCGCGGAGCGGGCCCGCGAGCTGGTGGCCGAGGGCGCGACGCTCGAAGAGGCCTGGCCGCAGGTCAGGCGGAACTCGGTCTTCACGATCCACACGCCGGTATCGGCCGGCAACGAGCGGTTCGAGGCCGACCTCGTGCGCCGGGTCGCCGGCCGCATCCTCGACACCGGCAAGGTGCCGGTCGCGCAGGTGCTCGAGCTCGGGCTCGGCACCGACGGCGACCGCGGCCAGTTCGACATGACCGCGTTCAGCCTGCGGCTGACGAACGGGGCGAACGCCGTCAGCAAGCTCCATGCGACCACCGCCAACGCCACGTGGCAGAGCGTGATCGAGACCGAGATCCTCGCGGTCACCAACGGGGTCCACGGGCCGAGCTGGGTCGGATCGCCGGTCGACGAGCTGCTCGCGCGGTACCTGGACGCCGACCTCCACACCCTCGACGCAGGATCGCGCCAGGATCGATTCTGGGATCGTCTCGGCCGCATCCCGACCGGCGAGCTGTGGGACGCGCACCTCCGCCAGAAGCGCGAGCTGGCGCTCTTCGTCCACGGCCGACTGCGCAGCCAGTTCGCCCGCCACGGCGAGTCGCCGTCAGTGCTGGCCGAGGTCGAAAGCGTGCTCGACCCGGGCGTCCTGACCATCGGCTTCGCTCGCCGGTTCGCGACCTACAAGCGGGCCGGGCTGCTGTTCAGCGACATGGACCGCCTCGCCGACCTGCTGTGGCACGAGGAGCGACCCGTCCAGGTCATCTTCGCGGGCAAGGCCCACCCCGCCGACCGACCCGGTCAGAAGGTCATCCAGGAGATCTTCCAGCACAGCCGCTCGCCGAAGCTGCGCGGTCGGGTCTTCATCCTCGAGGACTACGACATGCGAGTCGGGCGGTTCCTGGTGCAGGGCGTCGACACGTGGCTCAACAACCCGCGCAGGCCGCTCGAGGCGTCCGGGACGTCGGGCATGAAGGCCGCCCAGAACGGGGTGCCCAACATCAGCGTGCTCGACGGCTGGTGGGACGAGGGCTACGAGCGCGACAACGGCTGGGCGATCGGCGGCCGCGATTCCGATGCGGACGAATCCTCCCAGGACTGGTCGGACGCGCAGGATCTCTACCGGCTGCTCGAGGACGAGCTGGTCCCGGCGTACTACGAGCGCGACAAGGCCGGCATCCCGGTCCGATGGGTCGAGACGATGCGCCGGGCGATGGCGACGTCGCTGTGGGCGTTCTCGACGACGCGGATGCTCCAGGAGTACACGGAGTCGCTGTACCTGCCGGCGGCGGGGGTCGAGGTCCCGGCAGCGGTCGCGGAGCCGGTCGTCACCGAGGCCGGCTGAGCCGTGCCGCCCCGCATCTCGCTGGCGCTCGCGCTCCACAACCACCAGCCGGTCGGCAACTTCGGGTGGGTCTTCGCGGAGGTCTTCGAGCAGGCATACGAGCCGATGATCGACGCCCTCGAGCGCCATCCGGGCGTCCGCCTGTCGCTGCACTACACCGGGCCGCTGCTCACGTGGCTGTCCGCCGAGCGACCGGACACCGTCGAGCGGCTGCGCGCGCTGGTGGCGCGCGACCAGGTCGAGATCCTCGGGGGCGGGTTCTACGAGCCGGTCCTGGCGTCGCTGCCGGAGCGGGACCGGATCGGCCAGCTCGTGCGGATGGCGGACGAGCTCGAGGCACGGTTCGGCCGCCGCCCGCAGGGGGCGTGGCTGGCGGAGCGCGTCTGGGAGCCCGACCTGCCGACATCGCTCGTCGTCGGCCGGCTACGAGTGGACCATCCTCGACGACGCCCACTTCCGGGCGGCAGCGATCCCCGAGGAGGACCTCTGGGGGCCGTACACCACCGAGGACCAGGGTCACCTCCTGCGCGTGTTCGGCACCGAGCAGGGCCTGCGCTACCGCATCCCGTTCCGCGAGGTGGACGAGGTCATCGACTACCTCCGTGGCCAGGCCACCGATGCCGGCGACCGCGTCGGGATGATGGGCGACGACGGCGAGAAGTTCGGCGCCTGGCCGACCACGTGGGAGCACTGCTGGGGCGAGCGCCGGTGGGTCGAGCGGTTCTTCACGGCCCTCGAGGCGAACGCCGACTGGCTGACGACGACGACCCCATCCGCGTGGCTCGCCGACCATCCGCCGATCGGACGCGTGTATGTCCCGACCGGGTCGTACGCCGAGATGGGCGAGTGGGCGCTGCCTGCCGACGAGGGCCTCGTGTTCTCCGACGTGCTCCATCGAGCGCAGGCCGAGGGCCGGCCCGAGACCCGCTGGCTGCGCGGGGCGTTCTGGCGCAACTTCCAGGTCAAGTACCGCGAGATCAACGACCTCCACAAGCGGATGCTCCGCGTCTCCTCGGTGGTGGCCGCGATGCCCGACGGCCCCGAGCGCGACCTGGCGCTCGACCACCTCTACCAGGGCCAGTCGAACGATTGCTACTGGCACGGGCTGTTCGGCGGCATCTACATCAGCCACATGCGGCTGGCCACCTACGAGCACCTCATCGCGGCCGAGGATCTCGCCGAGTCATCGGCCGGCGCCCTGGTCGCCGCCGAGCAGGCCGATCTCGACATGGATGGCGTCGACGAGGTCCGACTGACCGACGCGGGCCAGGTCGTGACCGTCGACCTCGATGGCGGGGCGGGCATCGGCGGCTGGGACATCCGCCCGGTGCGACATGCGCTCGCCGCCGTGATGCGCCGCCGGCCGGAGGCCTACCACGCCACGCTGAAGGCGTTCGAATCGAAGGCGCCGGTCGCGGCGGGAGCGGCGGACGGCGAAGCACCGGCCTCGATCCACGACGCCGTGCGTGTGAAGGAGCCGGGGCTGGCGGCGCGGCTCGTGTACGACGCCTACGAGCGACGATCCGGCCTGGTCCGCGCCCTGGCCATCGATGCCACGCCGGAGGATTGGGCGGCGGCTCGGGCCCGGGAGCTCGGCGACGCGGTCGATGGGTCGTTCGAGCTCGTCGCGCTCGGCGATGGTCGGCTCGTCACCCGGCGTGACGCGACGATCGCGGGCGCCTCGGTGCGGGTGACGAAGACCCTGACGCTTGGTGGCGACCGGCGCGCCCCGACGCTCGCGCTGCAGGCCGATCTCGAGCACCTGGCCGGGCCCGAGGTGCGTGTCCGGGTCGGCGTGGAGTGGGCGCTCACGATGCTCGGCGGGGGTGGCAACCCGGCGGCGTGGTGGGACGTCGGCGGCGTGCGCTCGGCGCACGATGCGAGCGGCGCCTCCGAGTGGATCTCGACGATCGCCCAGGGCAACGACTACATCGGCGTGTCGGTCACGACGACGGCGGCCGAGGCCGATGCGTGGTGGGCCCCGATCGAGACCGTGTCGAACTCCGAGAACGGGTTCGAGCGCATGTACCAGGGCAGCGCGCTGCTGCTGTCGTGGCCGGTCCGTCTCGCGGCAGGCGATCGGTGGACGCGGACCGTCACTAACGTGGTCGCGACGACGCGCGACCGGGGATCCGAGGGCACCTGACCGACGGCCATGTACGGGCCTGAGAATCCGTCAGCCCGCGGCCTGCGCGCCACGGGCTGACGTGGGAGGAGGAGTCGAGTCGCTCGTATGATTGCTACAGTCGATTAGGCCAATCCGATGATATTTGGACTAGCCCGCTATGTCAATCGATGATGCCCTGATCCCACCCGCTGCGTCGCCCGGCGGCAGCCTCGACGTCGAGCGCGATTCCGACGTCCCGATCTCGACCCAGATCTTCTGGCAGCTCGCGTACCAGATCGACTCCGGCCGGCTCCTGCCGGGCTCCAGGCTGCCGCCGGTCCGGGAGCTGGGCGCGGCCCTGCGGGTCAACCCCAACACGATCCGGGCCGTGTATCGCCGTCTCGCCGACGCCGGCTACGTCACCAGCCGCCACGGCGCCGGCACGCACGTCGCCGACCGGCCGCCCCAGCGTCGCGGCGCGGAAGCGCTGGCGGGCATCGTCGCGGAGCTGCTCCGGCGCGCGGCCCACGCCGGGTTCACCGCAGACGAGGTCGCCGCCGCGACGTTCGCCGCCGCGAGCGAGCGCAAGCGACCCGGACCTCTCGTCCGCGTGCTCTTCGCCGAGTGCACGAATGCCGACGCGGGCTACGACGCCGAGCGACTCGTCGACGCCTTCCCGGGCATGATCGAGGCCGAGGGGTCGCTCATCGACGACCTGCCCGACCGTCTCGACCGGTTCCACTACGACATCGTCGCGACCACCACGTTCCATGCCGACGAGGCCCAGGTGCTGGCCGCCGGGCGCGTGCCGGTCGTGGCGATGCTGGTCGGTCCCGGCTACCTCGAGCTGGTCCACGAGATCGCCGGGCTCACGCCCGGATCGCGGGTCGGACTGGTGTGCGCCAACGAGCGCGGCGTCGAGAACATCCTCGAGACGCTCCAGCTGTCCGGGACGAAGGGCGTCGAGATCGTGCCGGCGCTCATCGGCGAGACCGAGCAGCTGACGGTCGTCGACGAGACGGCCGACATCATCCTCATGTCGCGCGAGGCCCTCGCCGCGGGTCTCGACCGGCAGATGCGCGATGCGGACCGCATCCGGCCGTGGTCGTACGAGTTCGACCCATCGGGCCTCGAGCTGCTGCGACGAGCCATCGAGCATGTGGCCGACGGCCGCCCGGCCGAGGCGGCGACCGCCTGACGGTGCCTCCGGGCGCGTGCCATCCTTCGGCGATGGACGGCGCGGCGGCACCGGACGCAGGAGCGCGGGACGTGCCCCGCCGGCGCGATTTCCACGTCCGCCGCTCGGCGCGCAAGCGGTACGCCATCGACGACGTCCTCCTGGGCGTCCGCGGCGATCTCGCGGTCGCCGACGTCGCGGCCATCCGGACCCTCGCCCAACGCATGAACGACGATCGCGCGCCCGGCGCGCCAGGCGTCGCGGCCGGCGAGATCGCCGCCCTGGGGCTGCTGCACGAGATCGGTCACCTGCTGATCGTCCGCCAGGTTGCCGCCGGCGGTCCGACGATGGCCACCGCGATGCGCGACGTGCGTCGCCTCCTGCGCGACGACCTCGACCGGCTGCTCGATCGCTTCGCGGCGGCCTTCCCCGGTGCCGGACCGCAGCCCGAGCCGCCGGTCGTCCGGCTCGAGGAGCTGCTGCTGACGCGCGTCAGCAACGAGAACCCGGCGATCGGCCCGCTGCGTGAGCTCGTCGACGACACGGTCCTCGCCGACGGGACGCGCTACCGGGACGCGATCATCGGTCTCGAAAGCGTCTTCGGGACGGGGCCCGTGCTCGACGCGGGCGAGGGGGCGCGGGCCCCGCTCGTCGAGCTGCTGCGAGCGCCGGCCCGCCACGCGCCGACGTCGCTGGCAGGCCAGTTGCGCTACATCCGGGAGCACTGGGCATCGTTGCTCGGCGCCGACCTCGACGCCCTCATCGGCCGGCTCGACATCGCCCTCGGGATCATCGCCGAGGAGGAGCGCTCCCTCCACCAGCGGTTCGGCGGGACCGACGATGTCGCGGTCCACCCGCCGTCGTTCCGGGGGCTGGCCGACGAGCCGGAACGCTTCTCGGTCGACTCGGCGTGGATGCCGCGCCTCGTGCTGATGGCCAAGAGCACGTACGTCTGGCTCGACCAGCTGACTCGGACCTATGGGCGCGACATCCGGACGCTCGACGCCGTGCCCGACGAGGCGCTCGACCGGCTCGCCGGGTGGGGCGTCACGGGCCTGTGGCTCATCGGCCTGTGGCAGCGATCGGCCGCGTCGGAGCGGATCAAGCGGTTGCGCGGCAACCCCGACGCCGCCGCGTCGGCCTACTCGCTCGACGACTACCGCATCGCGGACGACCTCGGCGGCGAGGCCGCGTACGCGGACCTGCGCGACCGCGCATGGACGCGCGGCATCCGGCTCGCCAGCGACATGGTCCCCAACCACATGGGCATCGACTCGCGCTGGGTCGTCGAGCATCCGGCGTGGTTCCTGTCCCTGCCGCAGCCGCCGTATCCCGCTTACACGTTCGACGGGCCGGACCTGTCGTCGGACGAGCGGGCGGGAATCGTCCTCGAGGACCACTACTGGGACGACAGCGACGCGGCGGTCGTGTTCAAGCGGTTCGATCGCGCGACCGGCGACGAGCGCTACATCTACCACGGCAACGACGGGACGAGCTTCCCGTGGAACGACACCGCACAGCTCGACTTCCTGCAGCCCGATGTCCGCGAGCAGGTGATCCGGACCATCCTCGACGTGGCCCGCCGGTTCTCGGTCATCCGGTTCGATGCCGCGATGGTGCTGGCCAAGCGCCATGTCCGGCGGCTGTGGTGGCCCGAGCCGGGGTCGGGCGACAACATCCCGTCGCGCGCGCAGTACGCGCTGAGCCAGGCCGAGTTCGACCAGCGGATGCCGGCCGAGTTCTGGCGCGAGGTGGTCGACCGCGTCGCGGCGGAGGTGCCCGACACGCTGCTGCTGGCCGAGGCGTTCTGGATGCTCGAGGGCTACTTCGTGCGGACGCTCGGCATGCACCGCGTCTACAACAGCGCGTTCATGCACATGCTCCGCGACGAGAACGGCGCCGGCTTCCGGAAGCTCGTCCGCGAGACCCTCGAGTTCGATCCCGAGATCCTCAAGCGGTACGTCAACTTCATGAGCAACCCGGACGAGAAGACCGCGGTCGAGCAGTTCGGCAAGGGCGACAAGTACTTCGGCGTCGCGACGGTCATGGCGACGCTGCCCGGGCTGCCGATGCTCGGGCACGGCCAGGTCGAGGGGTTCGGCGAGAAGTACGGGATGGAGTTCCGGCGAGCGACGCTGGACGAGCAACCGGACCGCTGGCTGGTCGAGCGGCATGAGCGCGAGATCTTCCCGTTGTTCCACCGGCGAGCGTGGTTCGCCGAGGCGCACGAGTTCCTGTTCTACGACTTCCACACCGACGGGGGTGCGGTCGACGACCAGGTCCTGGCGTACTCGAACGGCACCGGGCCGACGCGATCGCTGGTGGTCTTCCACGACCGGTTCGCGTCCACGGCCGGCACGATCCGCGAGTCCGTCCCCTACGCGCGCAAGTCCGCCGGCGGCGCGAAGCGGATGGTCCGCCGGTCCCTCGCCGAGGGTCTCGCGCTACCGGACGACCCGGCGATGTTCGTGACCTTCCGCGACGCCCGGACCGGGCTCGCCTACCTGCGCTCGTGCCGGAGCATCCACGAGCGTGGGCTGTGGCTCACCCTCGACGCCTACCAGGGGCACGTGTTCTGGGAGTTCCGCGAGCTCGCCGACGGGGCCGCCGGCCAGTGGCAGCGGCTCGCCGACCGGCTCGGCGGTCGCGGCGTGCCGTCGCTCGACGACGCGCTGTACGAGCTGCTGCTGGAGCCCGTCCATGCGCCGTTGCGGGCCCTGTTCGAGGACGGGCATGTCGCGGCGGTGCTGGACGGGTCGGCGTCCGCCGCGCGATCTCGACGTCCTGGAGGATCGCCTGGCGACGATGCTGGCCGCGGTCGCCACGGCGACCGGGGTGACCGGCGATCCGGTCACGACGGCGACGAGCATCCGCGAGGAAGCGTCGGCGGCCTATGCGGATGGGGCGAGCGACCTGTCGCGGGACGATCGTGCGGCCCTCATCGGCTGGGTCGTGCTGTCGCGGATGGGCGAGCTCGCGCCGCGGGCCGACGTCGCGGCCACCAGCCTCGCCTGGTACGACGAGCTGCGGCTGGCGCCGGTGGTGGCGGGCGGCTTCCGCACCGCGGGTCTCGACGAGGCCGCGGCGTGGGCCGTGGCCGATCTCGTCCGCGTGCTGCTCGCCCTGCCGCGGCCGTCGGCGATCCGCGGCCGTGGCCGACAGCGGGACCTGCGGCTGATCGAGAGCTGGCTCGCCCGCGACGCGGTCCGGGCGGCGATGGGCGTGAACACGTGGGAGGTCGTGGAGTGGCTCGACCGGGATCGGTTCACGAACCTGCTCGGCTGGGCCGTGCGGCTCGATGCGCTCGAGACCGGGCGCGAGGACGACACGGCCCTCGTCGCTCGGCTCGCGGGTGCGGCCGAGGCTGCCGGCTACCGGGTCGACGCGCTGTCGTCGGCGCTCAGTGCCCCGGCTCGCACTCGACGCCGATCCTCGTGATGCAGCTCGACCTCACTCGAACAGCAGCCGCCGCAGGAGCGACGTCGGCGGAGCGCCGTGACCGATGACCGCCTCGAGGTGCGTCGCGGTAGCGGAAGCCGGGCGTGTCGCCGAGACCGCCGGGCAGCGGGCCGGGCTCGGATCGCTGACGGGTCGGCGCCGGCGGCCGACGCGGCCCGCCGCCGGGCCTCGAGCTCGATGTCCCACATCTCCAGCGACCCGGCGAAGTACGTCGACAGCTGCGTCGACGACAGCCGCGCCCGCCGGTACTTGTTGCGGGCCTCGGCCTCCTCCTGGAAGCCACCGTCGACCATCAGCGCGACCGCCTCGTCCTCGGTCATCGCGTCGCAGTGGATCCGGGCATCGATCATCGCGTTGGTGACCGAGCGCAGGTAGAACTTCCAGTGGACGAGCAGGAGCGCCGGATCGTCGGCGCCGTACCCGGCGTCCATCATCACCTGCGTCACGTAGACGGCCCAGCCCTCGGCGAACAGGCCGCTCTGGAAGATCGCTCCGCGCCAGCGACGTGGACCGGTTCGCGTAGACGCCCTGGAGGTAGTGGCCGGGCACGGCCTCGTGGATGGTCAGGAGCCGCAGCATCCGGTCGTTGTCCTCGCGCAGGAAGGACTCGCGCTGTTCCGGCGTCCAGTCGTCGGGGATCGGGGTGATCGCGAAGAACGTGGTCAGGCCCTTGTCGAGCGGTCCCGGCGAGATCAGCATCGCGCCGCCGAACGCGCGCAGGAAGACCGGGGTCCAGCGGATGTCGAGCGGCTCGTCGGCGAGGCCGATCAGGTCGCGCTCCGCGCAGAACGCCTCGATCCGCGCGCTGCTCCTCGTGGCAGAAGTCGATGAGGTCGTCGGCGTCGCGGTGTTCGGTCGGCGATCGCGTCGAGGACGCCACGGACGAGGGCGCCGTCGTCGTCGGGCAGCGGCTGGTCGGGGCGCCACGTCGGCCAGAGCCGCTTCGCCAGCCTGACCATCTCGCCGCGGACGGCCGCGTATTCCCGGTCCGCGGCATCGAGGATCCGCTCGGGCGTCAGCGTCTCCGAACGCATCGTGTGGCGCATCTTCCGAGCGAACAGGTCGGCGCCGAGGCGACCGTCGCCCTCGCTGGCGGGCAGGACGACGTCGGTGAGGTGCTGTCGAAAGCCGTCGAGGATCGGCTTCGCCGTCTCTGCGGCCGACTGGAGGCGCGGTCGCACGCCGGGAGCCTCCTCGGCGGCGGCGAGGGCTTCGTCGATCAGGTCGACGACGCCGGGCAACTGCTCGATCGCGGTTTCCGTCTGGAGGCGGCCCGACCGGCCGGTCCGGGCCAGCGCCGACCAGGGTGGCACGCGCCGCATCGATGACGGCCTCCACCGACTCGAGGCGTGCCGCGACGCTCTCCAATCGGTCGGCCAGCGGCGCGAACTCGCGCGCCAGCAGCGGGAACAGGCCGTCGCCGAGCAGGTAGACCCAGGCGAGCGGGTCCCACGCCTCCTCTCGGAGATCGGTCTCGTGGAAGTGCATCGCGTCGAGCTCCTGCAGCAGCAGGTCGCGGTCGACCCGATCGCCGGGCTCGAGGTCCCCGTCGGCCATGTCCCCCAACGTCGCCCACCACCGCTCGATGAAGTCGAGTCGAGCGTCTCGTCCCGACCTCCGACAGGTCCGGCCAGCGGCCGTCATGGCGATGGTCGCCGATCGACGTGGCGGCCACGGGCTCGAGCGCGACGAACTCGTCGAGGAAGGCCGCGAAGGTGTCGGCGAAGGCTGGCATGACCGCAGTCTACGAGGGCTACCATCGCCGCCATGGGACAGACGTGGGTCACCCCGGTCACGCTGACCGGCCGGCGCGTCCGCATGGAGCCCCTCGACGAGCGGCACCTCGAGGATCTCGCGCGCGTCGCGTTCGACGATGCGATCTGGCGCTGGACGATCACCCAGCCGATCGACCGACGCCCGCCTGCGCGCGTGGGTCGATGCGGCGCTGGCGAACGCCAAGACCGGCAACGAAGTCCCGTTCGCGACGATCGACCTCGCCTCCGACCGGGCGATCGGGAGCAGCCGCTACATGACGATCGTTCCGGAGAATCGTCGACTCGAGATCGGCTGGACATGGATCGGGACAGGGTTCCAGCGGACGGGTGCCAACCGCGAGTCGAAGCTCCTCCAGCTCAGCCACGCATTCGAGACGCTCGAGGCAGAGCGGGTCGAGTTCAAGACGCATGCCCGGAACGTCCAATCGCGGACGGCCCTGCTCGGGATCGGCGCCACGTTCGAGGGGGTCCTCCGCCACCACACGATCATGCCGGACGGGTCGATCCGCGACTCCGCGTACTACAGCGTCATCGCGCCAGAATGGCCGGCGGTCAAGGCTCGGCTCGAGGAGCTGCTCGACCGATGACCGACGACAGCTCGCGCTCGAGCGCCCGATCCGGACCGTCGACTACCACACGGCCGGCGAGCCGTTCCGGATCGTGACCGGCGGCGTCCCCGACCTCGAGGGCCGGACCGTCCTCGAGCGCCGGCGCTGGGCGATGGACCACCTCGATGACGTCCGCCGGCTGCTGGTCAACGAGCCGCGCGGCCACGCCGACATGTACGGGGCGTTCGTGACGCCGCCCAACGACGACTGGGCGGACCTCGGCGTCGTGTTCTTCCACAACGAGGGCTACTCGACCGCGTGCGGCCACGGCACGATCGCGCTGGTCACGTGGGCGATCGACACGGGCCGGCTTGCGGCCGTGCCGACGGACGGCGTCGTCGGTGTCACGGTCGACGTGCCGAGCGGGCGGCTGGTCTGCACGGCGCGGCTCGACGACGACGGCCGGGTCGAGGCGGTCCGGTTCCGGAACGTCCCGTCGTTCGTGCTCGCGCGGGACGTCACGGTCCGGACGGCGCACGGCCTCGTCACGCTCGACGTGGCGTTCGGCGGCGCCTTCTACGGCAGCGTCGAAGCGGCCTCGCTCGGGCATGGGCTCACGGCCGGCGACATCCCCGACCTGATCCGGCTCCAGCGCGAGCTGCGGCCGGCGCTCGAGCGGTCGCTCGCCGTCGATCCACCCCGACCAGCCCGACCTCGCCGGCATCTACGGCGTGATCTTCTGGGAGCGTCTCGGTCCTGGCGAGCAGCGCAACGTGACGGTGTTCGCCGACGGCGAGATCGACCGCTCCCCGTGCGGGTCGGGCACGTCGGCGCGGCTGGCGATCCTGCACGATCGAGGCGAGCTCGCGGTGGGCGAGCCGTTCCGACACCGGTCGATCGTCGACTCGGTCTTCGAGGCGATGATCGTCGACGCCGGTCCGCCGGTCGACGGCCGGCCATCGGTCGTCACGGAGGTCGAGGGGTCGGCGTACCGGACCGGCGAGGCGGTCTTCTCGCTCGACCCGCGCGACCCGCTCGGGACGGGGTTCCTGCTGCGCTGACCGGCTATGCTCGAGGCAGCGCCGCCGACGGCGGACCTGATCGGAGGTTGAGGATGCGGGGCTTCATCATCGGGACCGCCGCGACGGCGATCACCTTCGCCATCGTGGCGTACCTGCTGCCGCAGATCGAGTTCAACGACAACATCCCGGGGCTCATCGTGGTGGCGCTGATCGCCGGTGTCGTGAACGGCGTGATCAAGCCGGTCATCAAGCTGTTCTCGCTGCCGTTGACGATGATGACGTTCGGGCTGTTCGGCTTCGTCATCAATGCCGGCCTGCTGCTGCTGATCGCCTGGCTGTCGGACCTCGTCGGCATCACGTTCACCGTGGGTGGGTTCCCGCCGAACTTCTCGCTCGACACGATCGTCGCGGCGATCATCGGCGGCATCGCCATCTCGATCGTGGGCGCCATCGTCGGGATGGCGGTACCGGACTGACACCGGGCACCGATCTCGCGGCGGCGCTCCGGACGGCCGCCCGCCGGTTCGGCACGCCGGTCTTCGTCACCGACCTCGCGGCCCTCGACGCGGCATGCGCCGAGGTGACCGCCGCGTTCCCGGATCCGATCGTCCGGCAGTACTCGGTCAAGGCCAACGACGTGCCGGCGGTGGTCGCCGCGGTCACGGCGCGCGGGTTCGGCGCGAACGTCGTGTCGCGCGGCGAGTGGGCCATCGCCCGGCGCGCGGCCGTCCCGAACGCGCGGATCACGCTCGAGGGCATCGGCAAGACCGCGGCGGATCTGCGCGCCGCGGCCCGGGCATCGGCGGCGGGCGAGCCGCTGCGCTGGGTCGCGATCGAGTCGCCGGAGGAGGCAGCGGCCCTCGCGACGGCGGTGACGAGGGTAGGCGCGCCGCGGGTCGACGTGCTGTACCGCCTCAACCCGGACGTCGCGCCCGAGACGCTGACCGGCCTGGCCGTCGGCGCCGGCGGCACCAAGTTCGGGATGACCGAGACCGAGATCGCGGCGGCCATCGAGGCCGGCGGCGGCGACAGACGGTCCGCTGCGGCCGCGCGGCATCCACCTCCACGTCGGCTCGCAGCTCGGCGCCGTCGACGCCTGGCGTGACGCCGTCCGCAAGGCGCTCTCGCTGGCCGCCCTGTGGCAAGGCTCGATCGAGACGTTCGACACGGTCGACCTCGGCGGTGGCTTCCCGGTGCAGCCCGATGGACCGAGCCCCGACGCCCGAGCGGTTCGCGCGCGAGCTCGGCCCGCTGCTGGAGACGGTCCCGGCCGACCGTCGGCCCACGCGGCTCGCGATCGAACCCGGTCGGGCGCTCGTCGCCCGGTCCGGCTGGCTCGTCGCGCGGGTGCTCCACGTCCGCGACCGGGCCGGTCGCCAGGTCATCCTCGACGCGGGCATGACCGAGCTGATCCGGCCGGCGCTGTACGGGGCCCGCCACCCGATCCACGCGCTGACCTCGGCCCGGAGCGTCGTCCCGCCGACGCCTCTGCCGGACACCGTCACCGCCGCTCGCGTCGAGGGGCCGATCTGCGAGTCGACCGACTCGCTCGGGACCCACGACCTCCCGCCGCTCGAGCGGGACGACCTCGTGGCGATCGCCGACGCGGGCGCCTACGGAGCGTCGTTCGGCTCGACCTACAACGGCCGGCCGCGGCCGCCGCAGGTGCTTCTCGCGGCGGACGGCAGCCTGTCACTGGGTCGTCGACGCGGCTCGCTCGCGGCCCTGGGCTGAGCGCGGATATGCTCCGGTCCATGGAGCGCCACGTCCGCCGCACATCGCGCCTGCCCTGGCTGGTGGCCGTCGCCGCCGTGGCGCTGGCCCTGCCGGTGGCGGTCGGCGCGGCCGGTCCGCCGTTCCCGGACCCCGTCGACGGCCAGGCCGTGTACGACACGGCCGAGCTGTTCGGCCCGGCGGCGCGCGACCGCGCGGAGCTGATCATCGACGCGATCGAGGCCCAGTCGAAGGCCGAGGTCGTGGTGTACACGCAGGACCTCGACCACGACGACATCACGACCGAGGAGGCCGAGGCGCACGCCCAGGCGCTGATGGACCAATGGGGCGTGGGCCGCGAGGGCATCGACGACGGCCTCGTGATCCTGTTCGACCTGGACACGTCCGGGCAGCACGGGCAGGTCCAGCTGTACGGGGGCCCCGGGTTCTCGAACGCATATCTCTCGAACGAAGCGCGCCAGGCCATCTACGACGACACGATGCTGCCGCTGCTGTCCGAGGGGCGGTTCGACGACGCCCTCACGGCGACGCTGGCGCAGGTCGTCCAGGCGACGCTCGAGGCGACGCCACCGGGCACGGCCGAGGAGCCGCGGACCCCGGTCATCGAGCCCGGCCCTCCGTTCCCGGAGCCCGAGGTCGGCCGGGCGGTGTACGACCAGGCGGAGATCCTCTCGCCGGACGCGATCGTCCGGGCCGAGGCCACCATCGATGCCATCGAGCAGCGCACCGGCGCCGAGGTCGTCGTCTACACGCAGCCGGTCGACTATGGCGTGACGACCTCCGAGACCGAGGCGCGAGCGCGCGCGCTGATCGACCAATGGGGCGTCGGACGGCGAGGGCTTCGACGACGGCCTGGCGATCTTCTTCGACATCGACCCGTCGGGCGAGCACGGCCAGGTCCAGCTGTACGCGGCGCCCGGCTTCGAGGCGACCTACCTGTCCAACAGCGACCGCCAGCGCATCTTCGAGGAGGACATGGTCCCGCGCCTGCGCGAGGCCGACTTCGACGGCGCGCTCGACGCCGCGCTGGCGAAGATCGACGCGGCGGCGACGCCGGAGAACGCGGCCCGGCTGCAGGCCGGCCGGCAGGTCGACGCCGCGCTCGGTCTCGTCGGCGCGCCCGTCGTGCTGCTGGGGCTGTCGGGCTGGGCGTTCTTCTCGTGGCGCCGGTACGGCAAGGACCCCGTCTACCTCGACGACCCGTCGATCCTGATGGCCGGCCCGCCACCGGACCTGACCGCCGCCTCCGGCGCGTTCGTGATGGACGGCAAGTCGTCGCGGCGGGCGTTGACGACCGCCATGCTCGACCTCGCGTCCCGCGGGATGATCTCGTTCCGCGAGGACAAGGGCATGCTCGGGCTGTCGCACAAGGTCGGCGTGGACACCGCACCCGACACCGGCGACGACCTCGAGGAGGCGCAGCGGGCGCGCAACGCGCGTCGGCCGATCGGCCCGGCCGAGCAGCATGCGCTGACCAAGCTGCGCGGGCTGGCCGAGTCCGAGGGCTACATCGAGCCCGATGAGCTGCCCTCCTTCGGGTCGTCGGTGTCGGAGTTCGACTCCCGGCTCGAGGACCACGTCGTCAAGGGCGGCTGGCTGGTCGAGAAGCCGAGCCGGGTCGTCACTCGCTGGGCGGCCAAGGGCTTCGTGGCGATCGGCGCCGGGATCGTCGCGATCATCATCGGCGCGAACGTCCCGATCTCGGGCCTGATCCTCATCGGCGGAGCGGCGATCGTCGGCGGCGTCGTGATCCTGCTGTTCTCTCGGTTCATGCCCAAGGTCACGATGCCCGGGGCGATGATCCGGGCGATGCTGCACGCCTATCGACGGACGCTCGAGAAGACGATGGCGCAGGCGCGGTCGATGCAGCAGGTGGTCGACGGGGCGGGCCTGGCATGGCTGGAGACGCCCGACCAGGCCGTGGTCTGGGGCACGGCGCTCGGGCTGCAGGGCAAGATCGAGGAGGTGCTCCAGCGCTCCCTCGCGGATGTCCGCGAGGAGCCCCAGCTCGCGTCGTCGACGTACTTCCCGGCGTGGTACCAGACCTCGTCGGGGTCGTCGGTCGCGAGCGGCATCGTCGGCAGCGGCGGGTCGATCTTCTCGGGCTCGGCGGTGCCCGACCTCGGCGGCATGATGTCGGCGCTGGGGACGATCGGGAACTCGCCGGCGTCGTCGGGCAGCGGCGGGGGCGGGTTCAGTGGCGGCTCGTCGGGCGGTGGCGGCGGAGGCGCAGGCGGCGGGTTCTAGTCGGTCCGCGCCAACCCTTGGCTCAGATCCCGAACATCTCCCGGCAGGCGTCGAAGCCCTCGATCGTCACCGGCGGGCGCGGCCGCGACCGCCACGCCTCGGCCGTCATCCGGAAGCGCTGCGTCTCGCGCGACTCACCGCGTGGAGCAAGGACACCGCGGCCGTCCTCCTCGTACCCGAGCGAGCGCGACACGGCGTTCGATGCCGCGTTGTCGAGGAACGCCGCGGATGTGGCCACGCGGGCACGCAGCGCGTCGAACGCGAACGCGAGCACGGCGGAGCGCATCTCCTTCCCGAGGCCACGCCCCTGGTACGCCAGGCCGAGCCACGAACCGGTGTCGACGATGCGGTGGAGCGGGAACGCCTCACCCGAGATCGTCTGCGCGCCGATCGGCCGGCCGTCCGCCTCGACCATGAGGTTGAGCCACCACTCGTCGACATTCCACGTGCCCCGCCAGCGCCAGTGATGCTGCACGACGCTGCGATCGAACGCCGCGCCCGTCTCATCCGTCCAGGCGACGCCGAACGGCATCTCGTCGGGTGGGTGGATGCCCGCCCGGGCAAGGTCGAGCAGACCCGGGATGTCGTCGTCGGTCGGCAGCCGGAGCACGAGGTGCTCGGACCGGATGCGCAGGCCGAAGAGCGGCCACACCCCGGCAAGCGTCGTCCCTGGCTGGTCGGCGGCGTGCATGGGCGGCCGACGCTACACTCCGGCCATGGGTGCTGTCGAGACGATGGAAGACTTCTTCGAGAAGCTGAACTCGGGCGACCGCGAGGGTGCGGTGGCGCTGATGGACGAGAAGGCCGAGATGCGGGTCCACGTCGGCGACAACGTCCAGACGCTGCGCGGCGTGGAGCGCGTCGGGGGCTGGTTCCTGCGCTCCGACACCGGTCTGCGGATGATCCCCGGCGAGATCCGCGACACCGGCAACACCTACGAGGCCGACGTGCTCGTCGTTCGACCGGGGGCGCCGACCCAGCACATCGATGCGACGTTCCGCGTCGAGGCGGGCCGGATCACCGCGATCAACATCGCCCCGCGGTAGTCGGGCTCGGGCCCGCGGTGGTGACTGCCAGTCAGCACGGACGGGTCGAACGACCCCTCGGCACGGTCCAGCCCGGTCCTTGTTGACTCAGGGTCACGGGATCGGCTCGAGCAACCACCAGCAGGGCCCTTCAAGCCACTGGTGTTGACTCCGAGTCACGCATCGACAGGAACACCGGCACCGGCCGTGCCTCCTGGACTGCAGATCGGAGCCGAAGGGACATCGGGAGCTCGCCCGGACACGATCCGTGCTTCTGGGGCACATTCCGGGCGACAACGATGCCGTTCGGTCCGCCTCGGGTCGATCCTGCAGTCTGAGAAGCACGCACCGGACGCGGGCGACCTAGGACGCGGACGGCTCCGCGGATGGCTCGGCCGGGGCCGCCGTGGTCTCCGGCAGCGGGATGATGATCTCGTCGCCGACCTTGATCCGGTTCGGGTTCGTGATCGTCTCCTTATTCGCCGCGAGCAGCGCGTCGAGCGTCACATTGAACTCACGCGCGATCCGCGACAGCGTGTCGCCCGACTTGATGACGTAGACCTGCGGCGTAGGCTCGGGTATCGGCGTGGGCGCCGGAGTCGGTGTCGACGCCGCGACCGACGGCGACGGGCTCGCCCCCGTCGACGTGTCCCGGCCACCCACGCCGAGGATCGCCGGCAGGAAGAACAGCGCGATCGCCGCGATGAGCACACCGCCGAACACGACCGCGACCGTGGGCACGGCCGGGAAGCCGGACAGGCCGGTCCGCGTCTTGATCGACGGATACGCCTCGTTGCGCCGCTTCTCCTCCCACGACGGGCCGTCCGGCTCGCGCGACTTCGCCCGCGTCGAGCTGACGGTCGGGCGCTTCACTGGTCGGGATGGCGGGACTGGGCTGGCCGACGACGACGATGCACGGCCGGCTGCCGCCCCGGCTGCCGCTCCCCCGACGAGTCCCGCGAGCTCCGGGTCGGCCGGGGCGGCCGGACTGTCGGCCGCGGACGAGCCCGTCGAACGAGTCGGGCGGACCCATTCGTCGATGTCGCCGCCCTGGGCGAGCCGGTCGGCGGCGCTGCCGGCGAGGCCCTGGCTCTCGGGCGCCGCTGGTCGGGCTGGCGGTGGGTCCGGCGGCACGCCACGGCCGGCGGCCGACGCACCGGCACCGGCCCCGGCGGCCCACGGCGGTGGTGCCGCCCAGTCACGCGGCGGATTGCGCTTCGGCGGCACTTCGGGAGGTTCCTCGGGTGGCTGTCCCCAGAGATCGCCGCCTTCCTCGTCGTCGCCGCCGGCTGCGCTCATCGCGGCCGCGGCGCCAGCGGCGCCACCACCGACCTGGGCCTCGTCAGCGTCGGCTCCATCCGCGCCGGCCGCAGCGGCCACCGCGTGGGCGGCCTCGCGCCGCGCCCATTCCTGGAAGGTCGGACAGACCGGGAACGCGGAGGACAGGCAGTACGCCTCCTGGTGGGCCAGCGCACGCGGGGCCGGCTCGGCCTCGGCGAAGCAGCGATGGCGATGGTCCGGACGATCAGCACGCTCATCTCGATCATCCTCGAAGGCGACGAACGGGCAGGCCGGTGAGCCGTCCGCGAAGGGCGTGCCTCGGTCCGTCATCGCGGCGATGATACCCGCGCACACGAGCCTCGTTGATCGTGCCGATCGGGCGTCGGCCGATCCCTGCAGATGTTTGACACGCCCCGGGCGCGCTCGGACACTTCGAGGCGGTTCCCGAGACGGTAGGGTGGATGACCCGTGCCCCAGTGAGAAGGAGTCCCATGTCTCGCCTGACCCGTTGGCTTGCGCCGACCACGACCGTGCGCGCCCACTGCGACCTGCCGTGCGGCGTCTACGACCCCGAGCAGGCCCGCATCGAGGCGGAGTCCTGCCACAAGATCCTCGAGAAGTACGCGGCCAACGAGGATCCGACGTTCCGCGGCCGCGCCGTCCACATCAAGGAAGAGCGTGCCGACCTCGTCAAGCAGCACCTCGACGTGCTGTGGCACGACTACTTCAAGCCCGAGCACCTCGAGAAGGTCCCGAACCTGCACGAGCTGTTCTGGAACGCGACCAAGCAGGCGTCCAAGGTCAAGGCCTCGACCGACACCGCCGACACCAAGGCGCTGCTCGACATGATCGACGAGATCGACGCCGCCTGGAAGGCGACCGGCGGCCCGGACAAGACCCGCGTCGCCGGTCGACCCGGCTGAACCGTCCCCGGATGCGCATCCCGAGGCCCCGCCGAGCGGCGGGGCCTCGTCGTACCGAGTCGCTGCGGCACCGCCTCCTGGGTCCGTGGCGGGTCGCCGTTCAGCAGGCCAGCATGGAACCGACGATCCGCGAGGGCGACTGGCTGCTCGTCGACCCGACCACGACCCGCTGGCCCCGCCGCGGCACGGTCGTCGCGTTCCACGAGCCCGACACCGGCGCGCTGGCGATCAAGCGCGTGGCGGGAACCCCGGGCGATCGCGTGCCGTTCCGCGACGGCTACCTCGAGCTGGCCGACGACGAGGCCTGGCTCGTCGCGGACGCCGACGCCGCGCTGACCGCCGAGGCCGGTCACGGCGAGCCGATCGACTCGAACCGGTACGGCCCGGTGCCGGTGGCGCTGCTCGTCGGTCGCGTGTGGTTTCGCTACGCCCCGCTCCGGCGCATCGGGCGCCCATGACCTCCGGGTCGTGGACGGCGGTACCGCGCCGCGCGTAGCGTCCCTTCCCTGTCCAGTCCCACCTCCGAGGCACCACCTGCATGACGACTCCCCGCGCCCGCCGTCCAGCCGCCATCGTCGCGACGGCACTCCTTGCGTACGCCGTCGCCGCGTGCGGCGGCTCCGCCGCGTCGACCGCGCCCTCCACAGCGCCATCAGCGGCTCAGTCGGCGACACCCGCGACGCCCGAACCCGCCCTCGCGTCCGCTTCGCCGTCGTCCGACGCCCCCGCGGCAACGCCGGGCGCCAGCATCGCGACGACCGGCCGGATCGAGCTCGCCGACAAGGGCTTCGCGGTCACGCTGCCCGACGGCTGGACGCGGATCGACCTCGAGGCCGATGACCTCGAGCAGATCATGGAGGCCGCCGGCTCGGTCAACCCCGAGCTCGCCGGCGTCTACTCGGCGCAGATCAAGTCGATGCTCGCGACCGGGCTGGTCCTCTTCGCCTTCGGCCCGGATCCGCTCGTCGGCGAGAACGTCAACATCCTGTCCGTGCCGAACTTCGGCATGACCCTGGACCTCCTCGAGGCCGCCAACGTCGCCCAGATCAAGGCGATGGCACAGGGCGACGTCGTGTCCGAGCGGGTGACGCTGCCGGCCGGCGAGGCGCTCCATCTCACCTATCAGATCGCCGCCGCCGGCATGCCGACCTCGCCGACGATCGACCAGTACCTGCTCCTGACGCCCAAGAGCCAGCTGATGGTCAGCGTCACGAACGGGTCGACGGAGGCAGCGAAGGAGATCGTCCAGTCGATCGAGGTGATCCGCTAGGCGCGGGCCACCACCCGCGCCCCGCTCGCCTTCGAGAGGCTGATCCCCGCCGCCTGGCAATCCTCCGCGAACGCCGCCTGCGCCTCGAGCGTCGGCGACCAGCGGGTCGGGAAGGCGACGAGCCGGTCGAGGCCGGTCTCGGCCATGCCGCGCCAGGCGGTCGACCCGACGCTGTCCGGCGTCGCGCATCAGCTCGTCGCGCTCGTACAGCGAGAACCGCAGCGTGGCCGGATCGCGACCGGCCTCCTCGCAGCGCCCACGGACGTCCTGCATCCGCGCCGACGATGTCGTCGGGCTCGAGGAACACGAAGTTGAGCTCGTCCGCGAATCGGATGGCATAGCCGGCCGTCTTCTGGCGCCCGTTGCCGCCGACGATGATCGGGATGCGCGGTCCCTGGAGTCCCTGGGGCTCGTTGATGGCGCCGCGGACGTGCGCGTGGCGACCCTCGTACGACGAGCGACCGGGCGCGAGCATCCGGCTGATGACCTCGAGGTGGTCGCCGAGCGCCGCCAGACGGTCGGCCAGCGGACGGGAAGCCGTAGCCGTAGGCGAGCCACTCGTCTTCCTTCCAGCCGGCGCCGATGCCCAGCTCGAACCGGCCGCCGCTGATCACGTCGAGGGTCGATGACAGCTTGGCGGTGAGCGCGGGGTTGCGGAAGCCGGTGCAGACGACCATGTGCCCCAGCCGCACGCGCGTCGTCACCATCGCCAGCGCGGCGAGGACGGAGAACGACTCGAACGTGATCTCGTCGGTCGGCTCCGGGACGGTGTGGAAGTGGTCGAAGACCCACAGCGACTCGAAGCCGAGCTCCTCGGCCTGCGTGGCCAGCTCGACCGTGCGTGCCCAGGCGTCGGCCGGCGGCCAGCCGTCGTAGTCGCCCTTCCAACCCTGCGGTGCCATCAGCCCGATCTGCATCCGAACCTCCGTTGCGCGCGACGTCACCGACCATTGTCGGTCCTCGGCGCGCCCTATGCTCCGGGCATGGAGACGACCGCGTTCGACCCGACTGCTCCCCTCCCCGGCGCGCCCGACCCGTGGGCGTCGACCTCGCGCCCATCCCAGCGCTCAGGACCGCCGTATCACATGACCGAGATGATCGAAGCCGAGCCCGCGCTCGCCGATCGGATCCTCGAGCGGCAGTCGCGCCGTCGGCAGCGGGGCGGCCGAGCTGGCCCGCACGATCCGTCGGACGATCCGCTCGGGTCAGCCGGTCGTCCTGACCGGCTGCGGCACCTCGGAGCACGCGGCGTACGGCGCCGCAGCGATCCTGCGCGACGCGGTGCGAACGGCCGGCATCCGCCCGCCCGGACACTCGGCGCGGTTCGAGCCGTACGCGACCCAGGCGTTCGAGCTGGGGCTGGATCCGCCGGCCGAGGGGCTGGTCATCGGGATCACGCACGAGGGCGGGACGGCGGCCACGAACACGGCGCTCGAGGCGGCGCGCGCGGCGGGCGCGAAGATCGCCATCGTCACGGTGTCTGACCGGTCCCCGGGCGCCGAGCTGGCCGACATCGTGGTCGAGACCGGCGAGCTCGATCAGAGCTGGTGCCACACGGTCGGGTACCTCAGCCCGCTCGTCGCCGCGACGGCGGTCGGTGCCCACATCGAGGGGCGCGCGGTCGACGACGCCTACCGTGCCGCGGCGCGGGACCTGCTGCAGGCCGGCGTCGACCGAGCCGGCATCGCCGAGGCCACGGCGGCGCGGCTCGCCGAGGCGCGGTCGATCGTCGTGATCGCCTCCGGTGCCGACCGCACGGCCGGTCGCGAGCTCGTGCTCAAGATCGAGGAGGGGACGTGGGTCCCCGCCGCGTACCGGGACCTCGAGACGTTCCTGCACGGCCACCTCGCGGCGACCGGCGAGGCGATGGGCCTGGTCATCGTGCTGGCCGACCGCGACGGGCGGGACGCTCGACTGGCCCGCTCGATCGGGGCCCTGCGGGCGGCGCGCGGCGTCGGCATGGAGGCGGCGGCGATCGTCGCTGCCGACGCAGCGGTGGACCTGCCGACCGACCTCACGCCGGCCGGACGGATCGTGTCGCCCGAGGCACCGGAGCTGCCGGCACCGGTCGCCGCGCTGCTTGGCACAGCGACCCCGCTCCAGCTCCTGACCGAGCGGCTCGCCCGTGCCCGCGGGGTCGACCCCGATCCGATCCATCGCGACGTGGACCGCTACCGCGAGGCGGCCGCAGCGGCCGAGGACTGACCTCAGATCCGCCCAACGAGCTCCTCGCCCATGACGTCGACCATGTCGAGGTCCCACGGCAGGAAGGCCTGGAACATGATCCGCTCGATGCCCGCGGCGGCGAAGCGCTCGACCTGCTCGCGCGCCGCGTCGGGCGTGCCGTAGACCCAGCGCAGGCGGCGTTCCTCGAGCCAGGCCTCACCCGTGTCAGCATCAGCCCCGAACGTTTCGAGCATCTGCCGTTCGCGCTCGACCACCTCGTCCTCGGTGCGGCCGACGAGGATGCCGGCCATCGTCGAGCGTGCCAGCGTGGCCGGATCGCGGCCGATCGCCTGGCACGCCTCGTCGAGCTTGCCGCGCACCTCGGCCGCGCGATCGGGTGACGACGAGCTGAGGTTGTACTCGTCGGCGTACCGTGCCGCGAGCCGGAACGAGCGCGCCGACCCGGAACTGCCGACGATGATGCGCGGCCGCTTGCCGCCCGCCGGTGTCGTCGGACGGCCGGCCACGTCGACCGGTCGCGGCCGGAACAACGCGTCTTGCACCTTGATGCCGGTCAGCCCGTCGAACGACCAGCCGTCCGGCTCGCCCCACAGGCCATGCAGGATCGCCAGCTGATCCTCGAGCAGGTCGGCGCGCCGCTCGATCGGCGGGAAGTCGAGCCCCAGCTGCTGATGCTCGAGGTCGTTCCAGCCCGCCCCGCAACCGACCTCGATGCGGCCGCCGCTCATCTCGTCGACCGTGGTGATGACCTTGGCCAACGCGCCGGGATGGCGGAACGTGACCGGCGACACGAGGACGCCGAGCGTGATCCGCTCGGTCTCGCGCGCGAGCCCGGCCAGCACGGTCCAGGCGTCGGTCGTGGGCTGCCCCCCTTCGCCGGGGAAGCTCGCGTAGTGGTCGGACCGGAAGAACGCGTCGAAGCGGTTCGCCTCGGCCCGCTTGGCTGACGCGAGCTGGTCGGCGTAGCTCATCCCCTGCTGGGGCTCGAGCATCAGGGCGTAGCGCATCCGGCACTCCTGCAGTCGGCGTCAATCATCCTGCTTGACGCGATATTCCATTTCTGTAGAATAGTTCACGTGACACGAACCATCAGCAGCGGCAGAACGCCGTCCGCGCGATCGACCCCCGCCACAGCGGGCGATCCGTACGCGCCAATCATCGCCGACTTCCGGTCGTCGATCATGACGCTCAAGGCCATCTCCAGCGAGCGGGTCCGGCGGCTGGGCTTGAGCATGGCCCAGCTCAACATCCTGTACACGCTCCAGCGCTGCGGCGAGATGCCGATGAGCCGTCTCGCCGAGATGCTCAACGTCTCGCTGTCCAACGCGACGGGCCTCATCGACCGGATCGAGGAGCGCGGGCTCATCGAGCGGACGCGCGTCCCCGAGGACCGCCGGATCGTGCTGATCCGGGTCACCGCCGCAGGAGAACGGATGCTCGGCGACATCGATGCGCTGAGCGACGACCTCATCCGAACGGTCCTCGGCCGCCTCGACCAGGCCGAGCTCGCTGCCGTCGCGCTGGCGTTCGGTTCGCTGCGCGAGGCGCTCGGGACGACGGCCGGCGGCATGCCGGATCGCCATCCCGCCTCCATCCCCGCTCCACGATCCTCGTCGACCCTCCGGGGTGTCGAGCCTCGCGACCCCTCGCACCCCGCACAGAAGGACTGACCATGGAAGCATTCCCCACCACCGACGAGCGCACACCGACGCTCGCCGAGGATCCGGCCCTCGGCCTGAGCCACCGCGCGAAGATGGAGATCCTCTTCGCGGTCATGCTCGGGCTGTTCCTGGGAGCCTTCGACCAGACGATCGTCGGTCCAGCACTCCCGACGATCGTGACCCAGCTGTCCGGCAACGACTACTACGTCTGGGCCGTCACGATCTACCTGCTGACCAGCACGATCTCCGTGCCGTTCTGGGGCAAGCTCTCGGACATCTACGGCCGCAAGCCGATCTTCATGATCGGCATCGTCATCTTCCTGATCGGCTCGGCGCTGTCCGGCCTGAGCCAGAACATGCCGATGCTGATCCTCTTCCGAGGCATCCAGGGCATCGGCGCCGGATCGCTGTTCCCGGTCGCGCTGGCCGTGATCGGCGACCTGTTCACCCCCGCCGAGCGTGGCAAGTACCAGGGCCTCTTCGGGGCGGTCTTCGGCGTCGCGTTCGTGGCGGGTCCGCTCGTCGGTGGGTTCCTGACCGAGAACGTCGGCTGGCACTGGATCTTCTACGTCAACATCCCGATCGGCATCGTCGCGCTGATCGTGATCCAGCGCCTCCTGCCGGTCGTGCGCACGCCGTCGGCGACGCGCAACTTCGACATCCTCGGGGGCGCGATCTTCACGGTCGCGATCTCGTTCCTCCTGGTCGGCCTGACCAACAAGCAGTTCGGCGAGTGGACCGACCCGACCGTCGGCGGGTTCATCCTCGTCGGCATCATCGGCAGCGTGCTGTTCGTCCTGGCCGAGGCTCGCGCGAAGGAGCCGATCGTCCCGCTCGACCTGTGGAAGAGCCGGGCCTACTCCGCGTCGATGATCTCAGTGTTCTTCGCCGCCTTCGCCTTCTTCGGCGCGATCGTGTTCCTGCCCCGCTGGTTCCAGGTCGTCGAGGGCTTCAGCCCGACGTACTCCGGCCTGGCGGCGCTGCCACTCGTGATCGGGCTCATCTTCAGCTCGATCGTGTCCGGCATCCTCGTCGCCCGGACCGGCCGCTACAAGTGGCTGATCGTCGGCTCGATCGTGCTGATCGGGATCGCGACGCTGATGATGACCCAGCTCACCAAGGACACACCGTTGCCGATCGTCTGGGCGTGGATGTTCCTCGCCGGTCTGGGCGTCGGTCCCACGTTCTCGGTGTTCACGATCGTGATCCAGAACGCGGTGCCCTTCCGCCAGCTCGGCGTGGCGACGTCGAACCTTACGTTCTTCCGCCAGATCGGCGGGACGATCGCGCTCGCGTTCGTGGGCACCATCTTCGCGACGACCTTCCAGGAGGACCTGGTCCCGCAGATGACGGCGGCGGGCGTCCCGCCCCAGGTCCTCGCCGGGTTCGGCCAGGGCACCGGCTCGTTCGATACGAACCAGCTGACCGGTGTCGGCGACGTCGGCGCCTCGATCCTGGCGTCGGTCCCGGCCCAGTTCCAGGCGGCCGTGGCGCCCGCGATCCCGGCGATCGTCGAGGGGATCCACGGCGCGTTCAGCCTCGCCGTCGGCCAGACGTTCTGGCTCGGCGTGCTGGGCTCGATCGTGGCGGCCATCGCGGCCGTCGCGATCAGGGAGCTGCCGCTCCGCACCTCGAACGCGGCGGCCGTCCCGGGCGAAGCCGTGCGGCCGTCGGCGGCTGGTCATGGATCGGATCCCGTGCCGGGCGCCGTCACGACCCAGCCGTCGCTCGACTGATCCGACCCGTCGCTCCTCCCACTCGCGCCCCGGTGGCTCCGCCGCCGGGGGCGTCGTCCGTCATGGCGGCTACGATGCGCCCGATGGGCTCGATGACCGCCATGCCCGCCGCCTTCCCGCCGCGCCTCCAGGCGATCGGCACCGCCGACGCGCCGTACCGGCCGATGCTCGAGCTGGCGGCCCTGCCCGAGGGCTCGATGCAGCGGGTCACGGTCGGCGAGCTCGACCTCCTGCTGGCGCACACCGAGCGCGGCATCTTCGCGACCGACGACCGCTGCCCGCACATGTCCGCACCGCTGTCGATCGGCGACCTCGACGGCTGCATCGTCGCCTGCCCGCTGCACGAGGGCCGCTTCGACCTCGTGCAGCGGCGACACCGCCCAGATGCCGACGACCGGCGGCCTCGACGCCGACGGCGTGCTCCCACCCGACCTGGTCGCCCGCCGGCCGGGACCCGAAGGTCGACCCGCCCGGCAAGAAGGCCGAGGCGCGACGGCTGACTCGCGTCCGCCGCCTGCGCTACTACCCGGTCCGGGTCGTCGACGGCGTCATCGAGGTCGCGCTGCCCGGATAGCTACGACTCGGCGTGCTCCGGCTTCGACGGTCGGCTTGCGCACGTCCGACGCGTCGATCGGCTGGGTCTGCGGCTCGACCGGCGACGGCCGCCTCGCGGTCGCGATCGCTGATACGCCTTGATGATCTTCACCGCCTCGCGCGGGTCGTCGGTCAGGCGCAGCAGGTCGACGTCCTCCGGGTTGATGGCGGCCTCGGCCAGCAGCGATCCCTTGATCCACTCGACCATGCCGGACCAGTAGTCGGTGCCCATGAGCACGACCGGGAAGTCCTGGACCTTCTCGGTCTGGATGAGGGTCAGCGCCTCGAACAGCTCGTCGAGCGTGCCGAACCCGCCCGGGAAGATCACGAAGCCGTCGGCGTACTTCACGAACATGACCTTGCGGGCGAAGAAGTAGCGGAACTCGACGCCGAGGTCGACGTACGGGTTGAGACCCTGCTCGTGGGGCAGCTCGATGTTGCAGCCGATCGAGAGGCCGCCGCCCTCCTGGCAGCCGCGGTTGGCCGCCGCCATGATCCCGGGTCCGCCGCCGGTGATCACGCCATAGCCGTCCTCCGCCAGCAGCCGACCCAGCTCGCGGGCCTGCTGGTAGTAGCGGTGGTCCTCCTTGATCCGCGCCGAGCCGAAGACGCTCACCGCCGGTCCGACCTCGGCCAGCGCGTCGAACCCCTCGACGAACTCCGAGAGGATCCGAAGGGACCGCCACGGATCGGAGTCCAGGAAGTCGGGACGCTCGGGTCGCTGGAGGAGCGCCTCGTCCTCGGTGCGGGTCATGCGGCTGCCCGCCAGGTGGGACGCCTCGGGGCGGATCGTGAGGCGGCCGCTGCGGCGGCGCTTGGGCTTCTCTGTCACGACGGCTAGGATGCCATCGAGCGCAGTAACAGAAAGGCCCCGATGCGCGGACCGTTCATCGCAGGTGTGCTGCTCGCCCTCGTCGGGCTGGTCTGGATGGCCCAGGGACTGGGGGTGCTCGGCGGCTCCAGCTTCATGGTCGACGACCTGCGCTGGGCCGTCATCGGCGACGGCCCTGGTCGCGGCCGGCGTGATCCTGCTGCTCGTGGCGCGTCGCCGGATGCGACAGCCGGGCGGGGAGGAATAGCCCTCACGCGGGCGGCACCAGCCACGCCCGCCACGTCGGCTCGGCCCTGCCGGCGGTGACCTCGTTGCCGTTGCGGACCAGCGGCAGCACGCAGCAACGACGGGTCCGCCAGCAGCCGCTCGACGATCTCCGCGTCGTCCATGCGCAGGTAGCCGAGCCCACCGTCGCGATACGCGCGCGACGTCTCGTCGAGCAGGGCCCGTGCGCCGAGCCGGTCCACGAACCGCCGCAGCTCGGCGCGCGCGATCGGCCGCTTGCGCAGGTCGACGAAGCGAGATCTCCACGCGTCGCTCCTTGAAGAACCGCTGCGCGGCGCGGGTCGCCTGGTCCATCTCGAAGCCGAAGACCTGGATGACCGGCCCGGGCCGCGGCGGCGTGCTCATGCCGGTTCGAGCACGAACAGCGGGATCGCCCGCTCGGTGCGGTCCTGGTAATCGGCGTAGCCCGGATACGCCGCGATGACGACGGGCCACAGCCGGTCGAACTCGTCGCCGACGGCCTCATGCGCGCGGAACGGTCTCGCCTGCCCGCCGGTCTCGACGGTCACCGACGGTTCGGCACGCAGGTTGAGCGCCCACGCCGGGGCCCGGTCGTGACCGGCGTTCGAGGCGATCACGATCCAGGCGTCGCCGTCCCGCACCGCGGCGAGCGGCACCGTCCGGAGCTCGCCGCTGCGCCGGCCACGGGTCGTCACGAGGATGACGTCGAGACCGAGCGCACCGCTCCCGGCACGACCGCCGGTCCGCCGGATCAGCCAGCGGTTGAACCGGGTGAACGGCCGGCTGACGAGGATCTCGCCGATCGCGATGTAGACGGAGCGCGGCAGCCGGCGAGCCATGGCGGCGAGCGTATCGCACCGGTCGGACCGGGTACCATCGACGGACCACAGGAGGTGTCCGCGTGACGGTCTGGTTCACGGTCCAGCTGGCCGACACACCCGGCTCGCTCGCGCGCGTCGCCACCGCGCTCGCGGAGCGGAGCGTGAACATCACCGGGCATCGTCGGCGTCGCCGAGGACACCGACGGCGCGCTGATGCTGACGACCTCCGACGCGTCGGCCACCCGGGCGGCCTTCGAGAGCCTCGGGCTCGCGTTCGAGGAGCACGATCCGACCGCCGACGTCCAGCCCGAATCGATGACCGTCGGCGACCTGCGACCCGGTGCGGCCGGGCGCGGCTCGCTCGGCTGACCGACACCCCGCGCGGATGCCCGGGCGCCAGGCGGCAGCGACCGCCGCCATCCGGTTCGAGATCGTCGACGGGCCGGACGCCGCGGCCACGGTCGGTGCCGCGACCGCCGCCATCGGCGGTGCCATCCGCACGCTGTCGACCGTCCGCCGATCGACGGCGACCCGCCCCTCGTCGAGGTCGAGCTCGAGGTCGAGGGCGTCGACCGAGGACGCAGCTGGTCGCGGCGCTCGAGGGCGTCGCGGACGTCCAGACGATCCATCGGACGCGGGCGCTCGGGACGGTGTTCGGCAAGCGGATCATCGTCGTCGGCGGCGGGGCCCAGGTCGCCCAGGTCGCACTCGGCGCGGTCAGCGAGGCGGACCGCCACAACCTCCGCGGCGAGCGCATCTCGCGTCGACACGATCCCGCTCGTCGGCGAGGCCGACATCGCCGCCGCGGTCCGCGCCGTGGCCGACCTGCCGCGTGCCCGGCTGCTGGTCCTCGCCGGCTCGATCATGGGCGGCGACATCAGCGCCGCCGCCGACGAGCTGCGCGCGGTCGGCATCCCGATCATCGCGCTGAACATGGTCGGCTCGATCACCGACCACGTCGATCTCGTCGTCTCGGACCCCGTCCAGGCGGGCACGATGGCGGTGATGGCGGTCGCCGACACCGCGACGTTCGACCTCGAGCGCCAGCGCGGCCGGCGGTACTGAGGGGACCGGCCGATGCGCATCGCGACGTGGAACGTCAACTCGCTCAAGGCCCGCCAGGAGGCCGTCGACAAGTGGCTCGAGCGCGCCGAGCCGGACGTCCTGCTGATGCAGGAGACCAAGCTCGTCCGACGAGGACGCGCCGGTGATGCAGTTCGAGATGGCCGGCTACCAGCTCGTCCATCACGGCGAGGGTCGCTGGAACGGCGTCGCGATCGCGGCTCGGGACGGGCTCGGCGTCGACGAGATCGTCACGAACTTCGGCGACGGCCCGGTCCGCGACAGCGGGGCCGGGGCGAGCGGGCTCGAGGAGGAGGACTTCAACCCGTTCGATGAGGCCCGGATGCTGTCGGCCGTGATCGACGGCGTCCGGTACGTGGCGCTCTATGCGCCGAACGGGCGCGTCGTCGGCAGCCCGTTCTACGAGGGCAAGCTGCGCTGGTTCGAGCGGGTCCGCCGCTGGCTGGACGAGACGCGATCGGCCGACGAGCCGCTCGTGCTCGCCGGTGACTACAACGTCACCCCGGCCGACGAGGACGTCTGGGACCCGGTCAAGGCGCACGGCGGCACGCACGTGTCGGAGCCCGAGCGCGCTGCCTTGGCCGCGTTGCGCGACTGGGGCCTGACCGACGCCTATCGGACGCAGGAAGAGGGCGCGGGGCGCTTCAGCTGGTGGGACTACCGGGCCGGGATGTTCCACCGCAACGAGGGGATGCGCATCGACCTGCTGTACGTGACGAAGCCGGTCGCGGACAGGATCGTCTGGGCGGAGATCGACCGGGAGGCCCGCAAGGGCCCGCCGGTCCCGTCGGACCACGCGCCGGTCGTGGTCGACCTCGACGAGCCCGGCAAGCCGTTCGATGCCGGCTGGGACGCGGCGCTGGCGCGGATCCGGGCCCGGACGAAGCCCGGGGCGCGCAAGAGCCCGGCGCAGGTCCGCTACGAGAAGGAGCGGCGCCCCGGCTGATGGCCTGCTCGCGCTATCCGGAGGCTCTACCACACTCGTTTCCCGGACGGGGCCCTTCAGGTGTCCTCGAGCGACGCTGTAGCCGTTCGTTGCGGAGACCGAAACGCCGTGCGCCGCGTGCCGAAACGCGAACGTAGGCTCGCCGTCCGATGACCGTCCCCGGCGCCGCTCCCGCGGAGATCCGACTCATCGGCCTCGAGAAGCGCTTCGGCGAGGTCCGGGCGGTCGACGGCGTGTCGCTCGACGATCGGCGCCGGGCGAGTTCTTCTCGCTCCTCGGGCCGTCCGGCTGCGGCAAGACGACGACGCTGCGGATGATCGGCGGCTTCGAGCTGCCGACCGCCGGTCGGATCCTGCTGCGCGACCGCGACGTGACGACCGACCCGCCCGACAAGCGGCCGGTGAACATGGTCTTCCAGAACTACGCGCTGTTCCCGCACCTCGACGTCGGCGACAACATCGGGTTCGGGCTCCGGCGCAAGAAGGTCGACAAGGCCGAGATCCGCCGGCGCGTCGGCCGAGGTGCTCGACCTCGTCGGCCTCGGCGGCTACGAGCAGCGCACGCCCGAACCAGCTGTCGGGCGGCCAGCAGCAGCGGGTCGCACTCGCCCGGGCGCTCGTGAACCGGCCCAACGTCCTGCTCCTCGACGAGCCGCTCGGCGCGCTCGACCTCAAGCTGCGCAAGCGGCTCCAGCTCGAGCTGAAGCGCATCCAGGGCGAGGTCGGCATCACGTTCGTGTACGTGACCCACGACCAGGAGGAGGCGCTCACGATGAGCGACCGGATCGCGGTCATGCACGGCGGCCGCGTCGAGCAGCTCGGGCACACCCGAGGAGCTGTACGAGCACCCGACCACCCGGTTCGTGGCCGACTTCATCGGCACGACGAACCTGCTCACCGGCGCGGTCGAGGCGGCCGACCCGGCCGGGGCGGTCGTCCGGCTCGATGGTGGCGACGTGTGTCTGGTCGGCGGCAGCGGGCTCGACGTCGGCCGGACGGTCGAGCTGTCGATCCGCCCCGAGTCGATCGTGCTCACGCCAGCGAACGGCGACGCCCCGGCGGGCCCGGGCCGTTGCACGGCACGGTCGAGCAGGTCGCCTACCTCGGCGGCAACGTCCAGTACCAGGTCCGCACGCGCGGCGGCCTGGCGATCACCGCAGTCCTGGCACCCAAGACCGGCGAGCGCCTGCCCGTCGGTAGCGACGTCGACGTCGTCTGGCCACCCGGGGAGGCACTCGTCCTCGCCGGACGGTCCGGACGGCGAGGAGGAGACTTCGTCATGACCCATCGATACGACGGCTCGTCGATCGACCTCGAGCGCGAGCTCGTCCGGTACATGGCCGAGCGGAGGATCAGCCGCCGCCAGCTGCTGGAGCGGATCGCCGCCGTCGGGGTGACGGCGGCGCTGGCGCCGGTCATCGCTGCGTGCTCGGGAGGGGCGCGGGTCCGTCAGCCCGGTCGCCTCGGCCAGCCAGGCCGGCGGCGCCAGTGCCGCGCCGTCGGGCAGCGCCGCGCCGACGCCTCCACCGTCGCCCGAGGGCGAGCTGCTCATCTACAACTACGCGGAGTACATGGACCCCGAGATCATCAAGCAGTTCGAGGACCAGTACGGGGTCAAGGTCACCGAGACCTACTTCGAGTCATACGACGTCATGTACCCGCGGATCCTGGCCGGCAACTCGGGCTTCGACCTGACCTTCCCGACCGATACCGACATCCCCGGACTCGTGGCCGAGGGGCTGCTGGTGCCACTCGACCTGTCGCTCATCCCGAACGTCGAGAACCTGGCCGCGGAGTGGGCCGATCCCGGACTACGACCCCGGCCACAAGCACTCGATGCCGTACATGTGGTGGACGACGGGCTTCGCCTACGACTCCGAGCAGGTCGACGAGGAGCTCGACCAGCCTGGCGGCCCTGTGGGACCCGCGCTTCGACCAGCACCTGATGATGCTCGACGATCAGCGCGAGGCGTTCGCGGCGGCCCTCATCCGGCAGGGCAAGAGCGTCAACACGGTCGATGACGCCGAGCTCGACGCCGCACTGGCTCTGCTGAAGGAGCAGAAGCCCGCTGCTGCGGCTCTACAGCGGCGACCCGATCGGGTCGTTCAAGTCGGGCGACATCTGGGTCGGCCAGGAGTGGAGCGGCGACATCTGGACGGTCCAGGAGACGCGCCCGTCCGTCACCTTCGTGCGTGCCCGAGGAGGGTGGCGTGCGCGGGTCGGACGCGGCTGTCATCCCGCAGGGCGCGCCACACCCGATCGCCGCGAACCTGTTCATCAACCACCTGCTCGATGCGGAGGTCAGCGCCAAGAACACGAACACCGTCTACTACATGGGCCCGAACGCCGCGGCCAAGGAGTTCATCCTCCCGGAGCTCCTCGAGGACCCGGCGGTCAATCCCGATCAGGCCATCATCGACAAGCTCCAGGAGCTGCTCGATCCGGGCGCCGACCTCGAGAAGTACGCCAAGCGCTGGACCGAGCTGCGGGCCGGCGGCTGACCTGACCGCGATGCGTGCCCGCCTGAGCGCCGGCTCGCTGGTCCTGCCCGGCGTCGCCTGGCTGGCCCTGTTCTTCCTCGTCCCGCTCGGGATCATCCTGATCGTCAGCCTGGGCGACAACGACCGCTTCGGTAGCGATCCTGCTCGAATCGCCGAGCCTCGACAACTACGTCGCGGCCCTCGACCCGGTGTTCCTGCCGACGGTCTGGAACGCGCGTTCGGTATGCCGGGGCCACGACGATCCTGTGCCTGCTCATCGGCTATCCGATCGCCTACTGGATCTCGCGCTACGGCGGCCGGCACAAGACGCTGCTGCTCGTGCTGGTGATGCTGCCGTTCTGGACGAGCTACCTCATCCGGACCTACGCCTGGATCACGATCCTCGGCGACAACGGCGTCGTCAACTCGCTGCTCCAGGCGATCGGACTGATCGACGAGCCGATCATCCTCATGAACACCGACCTCGCGGTCATCCTCGGCATGACCTACGGCTTCCTGCCGTTCGCGATCCTGCCCGCTGTTCGTCTCGATCGACCGGCTCGACGACTCGCTGGTCGCCGCCGCACGAGACCTGTACGCCAGCGGCCGGTCCGCGTTCCGCCACGTGACGCTGCCGCTCACGATGCCCGGCATCGTCGCGGCGGCCGATCCTGACGTTCATCCCGGCCATCGGCGACTTCGTCACGCCCGACCTCCTCGGCGGCGCGCAGACGACGACGATCGCCAAGATCATCCAGACCCAGTTCCTCGGCGCACGCGACTGGCCGGCCGGGGCCGCCCTCGGCTTCCTGCTGATGGCGGCCACGATCGTCGCGTCGCTGGCGGTCATCCGCACGCTCCGGCGCGAGGTCCTCGGCTGACGATGCATCGCGAGCGGAACCCGCTGCTGTCCGGATACGCGCTGCTGGTCTACGTGTTCCTGTTCCTGCCGATCGTCATCCTCATCGTGTTCAGCTTCAACGACTCCGAGGACAACTTCGCGTGGACGGGGTTCACGCTCGACTGGTACCCGATCCTGTTCGCCAACGAGGACATGCTCGAGGCGCTGGTCAACGACGCTGCGGGTCGCGCTCGTCGCGGTGGTCGTCGCGACCGTCCTCGGGACCCTGCTCGGCCTCGGCCTGGCCCGGCTCCGGAACCGGACCGCCGGCGGCCTGGCCGAGACGCTCATCCTCCTGCCGATGGTCGCGCCCGAGATCATCCTCGGCATCAGCCTGCTGCTGTTCTTCGCCCAGGTCTTCTCGGCCCGCGGCTCGCTCGCCCAGATCTCGATCGCCCACATCACGTTCTGCGTGTCGTACGTCGCGGTCGTCGTCCGCGCTCGGGCGGTCAGCCTCGACCCGCACATCGAGGAGGCCGCGCGCGACCTCGGCGCCTCGGCATTCGGCTGCCTTCCGCTACGTGACGCTGCCGCTGCTGGCGCCGGCCATCGCCGCCGGGGCGATGCTCGCCTTCGCGCTGTCGTTCGACGACCTGATCGTCACGACGTTCAATGCCGGCCCCGGGTCGTCGACCCTGCCGCTCTACCTGTACTCGCGGATCCGCTTCGGGGTGACGCCCGAGATCAACGCGATCTCGACGATCATCGTCGCGGTCACGGCCGTCGCGATCCTGCTCTTCTGGCAGCTCGGGCGGGCCCGCGGCCAGGCAAGGGTCGAGGACGACGCCGCGGACGCGACCGGCGGGGCGGCGCGACCGGCGACGAGCTAGCGGTTCGCCGCGGCCTTCGACCGGGCCGCGGTGCGCGCCGTGGCCGCCGGCGACGCCGTGCGCGGCAGCCGGACGCCGGCGATGTCGCCCTCGAACATCACGGCGTCGCCGTCCTTCTCCGGCGGCACGTCGTAGCGCAGCCGGACCGTCCGCTGCGAGTTGACGCCGTCGTTCGCGTACCGGTCGACGGCCATCAGGTCGAACGCGTGGACGCTCGGCTCCTGGTTGGAGAAGCGGCCGGCCGACCAGCTCTGCGACTTCGTGCCCCGCTGCTGGAGCTCGCAGACGTGCCAGTCCTGGCGGTTGGTCAGGTCCCAGAAGGCGATCGCGTCGGATGGGTCGAAGCCGGGTGCGGCGATCGTCTCGGGCTCGAACAGCCACTGGCAGACGATCCGGGTGTGACCCGGGCCGGCCGGCTCCAGCCGATGGACGAGCAGGTAGTCCGGGTGGATCGACAGGAACGTCATCGGCCACACGAGGTAGTAGTAGATGCGCCGCTCGTCGAGCTCGGTCATGCCGGTCATCGCCGGTCGTCCGTTGCGGTGACCGCCGTCGATGGCCATGGTCTCGGCGCTGTCGACGAGCTCCATCCAGCCGCCCTGCCATGGGCCGGTCGGCGCGAAGTCGCCGCCCAGGTCGTAGGGCGTCAGCTTGTTGAGCTGCGGATGGATGCCCGGGCAGTGGTAGCACTCGCTGTAGTTCTCGGCGATGAACTTCCAGTTCGAGTCGACCTCGTAGGTGACCGTGTGGGCGACGCGGAGCCGGGCGAAGTCGAACCGGGCGAGGTGGGGCGGCAGGTCGCCGAGCCATTCGACCAGCGGCGGCGTCTCGGGCGAGAGGCAGACGAATACGAAGCCCTGCCAGGTCTCCATGCGGACCGCGACCAGGCCGAAGTCGGCCATCGTCGAAATCGTCGAGGTCCTCGGTGTGCTTGGCGCGGACGAGCTGGCCCTCGAGGTCGTAGATCCACGCGTGGTAGGGACACTGGAAGCGGACGGCCGTGCCGCACGGCTCCTCGACCACCGCGGTGCCGCGGTGCCGGCAGACGTTGTAGAACGCGCGGAGCTCGCCATCGCGGCCTCGGGCGACGAGCAGCGGCTCGTCGTCGACCGTCGCCAGGAAGTACGTGCCGGCCGCCGGCGCGTCCTCCTCGCGTCCGACCAGCATCCAGTCCCGGCGGAACCACTCGCGTCGCTCGAAGTCGTGGATCTCCGGGTCGTGGTATGCGCGGCCGGGCAGCAGCGAGGCCGCGCGGTAGGGCTTGCGGACGGCCGCGATCTCGTCGGGCGTGAGCGGGGCGTGCGTCATGACTTCGGCACGTCCTTCTCGCGGGTCGAGGAACGGGATCGCCGCCGTGCGGGCCGGCCAGCGGCCACCGTCGGGCGCCTCGATCTCGAGCGGCGTGCCGGCCCCGGCCAGCCCGATCGGCACCCACACGTAGCCGATGTTGCGCTCGAGCCGCGGCGACCAGATGAGGTCGGTCACGGTGCCGACGTGGTCGCCGTCGTGGAACGCGCGGCACTTGCGCGACAGCTCGAACGGCAGCGCGTCGCCGTCCACCTCGATGCCGACGAGCTTGCGGTCGACGCCCTTGCGCGCGGATCTCCTCGAGCGCCGCCTTGCCGATGTAGTCGGCCGCCTGCTGCTCGACCAGGCGCTCGAGACCCATGACGTGGAAGGGCGTGTCGGCGATGGTCATGTCCGAGCCGTAGTTGAAGATGCCGGCCTCGATGCGGCGCGCCTCGCACGGCGCGATCGGACGGATGTCGTGCGGGCCGGCCGGCCTCCATGATCCGGTCCCAGAGCTCGCGCGCCGCGCGACGGGTCGCGCAGGTAGACCTCGTAGCCGATCTCGCCGGTCCAGCCGGTCCGGCTGATGACGACCGGGATGCCGTCGAGCTCGGTGGTGAGCGTCCAGTAGTACTTGATGTCGAGGACCTGCGGCCCGAACAGCGCCGTCATCACGTCCTTCGACTTGGGCCCCTGGACCTGGACCGGGTACACCTCGGGCTCGCGGACCGTGACGTCCATGCCCGAGTGGATCGCGACGCCGCGGGCCCACAGGCCGGCGTCGCTGTCGGCCAGCGCCAGCCACCAGCGATCCGCCTCGACCCGGAGCAGCACGGGGTCGTTGACGATGCCGCCGTCCTCGGCGGTGATCAGCACGTACTTGCCCTGGCCGACCGCGCACTTCGTGAGGTCACGGCAGGTCAGCGTGTTGGTGAACGCCGACGCATCGGGGCCGGTGATCTCGACGATGCGCTCGACCGAGACGTCCCACAGCGTCACGCCGTTGAGCAGCGCCCAGTACTCCTCGACCGGGTCCGCGTAGTAGCCCGGCAGGTACATGTGGTTGTAGATGTCGTAGGCGCTGCAACCGGCCTCGAGGGTCTTCTCGAAGAACGGGGAACGCCGGTACCACGGCCCGAAATAGAGGGTCGACGACTCGGTCGTCGCCGGCGTCGCGAGCGGCGTGGCCATGGAGGACGGACCTCGTCGGTGCAGGTGTGGGATGCCCCCGATCGTGCGCCCTGGGGATCCTATTGCCTGTCATGTTCCGCCTGATGGCCCGGCCGGTTCGGCACATGGGACCGGCGGTCGGTGGCCCCAGGATGCCCTCGATATGGGCGTTCCGCCAGACGTGGCGATGCCCGGCTGCGGTGATCGCAACCGGGCATCTGTTCGGCCGATCTCCCCCCAGGATAAGGCCAAGACGAACGGTACCCGGTACCTCCGTCCTATTCAAGACCCCGGACCTTACAACTGGTGCGATTTCGCACCGATTCGCGAGGATCCCTGCCGCGTCGGGCCGGTCAGTCCAGCGCCACCTTCTCGTACCAGTGCGGGACGTGCGTATCGAACCCCAGCGCGCGCACCTTCGGCTCGAGCGCGACCTGCGCGTCGGGGTCGCCGTGGACGAGGAAGACCCGGCGCGGGAAGCCCGGGTCGCCCGGCTGCTTGCCCTCCGCGAAGCGGCCCATCCACTCCAGCAGCTCGCCCTCGTCGGCGTGGGCGGAGAAGCCGCTGATCGAGCGGACCTGGCAGCGGACCTGCCGCGGCTGGCCGTCGAGCCGGACGGTCCGTCGCCCCGGCCTGGAGGTGCGCCCCGAGCGTCCCCTCGCCCTGGTAGCCGACGAACAGGATCGTCGCGTCGGGATCGTCGATGAGGTTGCGCAGGTGACCGACGACGCGACCGCCGGTCAGCATCCCGTTCGAGGCCACGATCATGTACGGCCGCTGCGCGCGCGGCGATCGCCTGCGACTCGCTGCACGTGGTTCGTGACGATCTGCGCCGGGTAGTCGAGCGGCGTCTCGCCCTCCCGCAGCAGCTCGGCGGTCTCGCTCGTCGAAGTAGTCGGCGTGGCGGCGGTAGATGTCCGACGCCTTCGACGCCATCGGCGAGTCGAGGTAGAGCGGCAGCAGCGGGATCTCGCCGCGCCTCGATGAGGCGATCGAGCTCCCAGACGACCTCCTGGGTCCGGCCGATCGCGAACGACGGGACGAGCAGCACGCCGTCCGCGTCGGCGACGAGGCGGACGGTCTCGGCCAGGATGCGGATCGCCTCGTCCTGCGGCTCGTGTTCGCGGCCGCCGTACGTCGACTCGACCAGGACGTAGTCCGCGGCCGTGAGGTAGGTCGGGTCGCGGATGATCGGCGTCCCGGGCCGGCCGAGGTCGCCGGAGCACACGATGACCCGCTCCCGCCGTCGCCCTCCTGGACCCGCAGCCGGATGATCGCCGAGCCCAGGATGTGGCCGGCATCGAGGAACGTCGCCCAGACGCCCGGCGCGACCTCGCGCTCCTCGTCGTACTCGATCGGGCCGGAAGTGCTCCAGCGTCCGCTCGGCGTCCTTGACCGTGTAGAGCGGCGGTCGAGGTCGATGTCGATGGCCGGCGGCTGGGCTGCTCGGCCACGACGCGACCTCGGGGTCGTCCGGCTCGCGTCGCGGCCACGGCGTGGCGCGGCGGCTCGCGCCGCGATCCGGGCACCGCCGTCTCGACGCGCCTCCTCGGCCGCCGCGGGCCAGGTCGATGGCGGCCTGGTACGCCTCGGCCTCGGCTCGGTCGTCCGCCTCGACGAGCGTCCGGATGGCGCTTCTCCCAGCGGGCCTCGCGCTTGGCGAACTCCTCGTGGAGGTGGCCCGAGTCGAGGAGCACGAGGGTCGCCAGCTCGACCGTGCCGGCCGTCGCATGGATCGGTGCCGCGCGTAGCCCTCCCTGACGAGGAGCGGCAGCCGGCCGCAGTGGTCGAGATGGGCGTGGGTCAGCACGACGGCGTCGAGGCTCGGCCGGGTCGAAGCCGAACGGGATCCGGTTGCGGACCGACTCGTTCGGGCTGCCCTGGAACATGCCGCAGTCGACCAGGACCCGCGCCCGATCGGTCGTGATCAGGAACTGCGAGCCGGTGACGGTCGTCGCCCCACCGAGGAACTGGATGTCCATCACCGCGCATGGTGACAGGCCGCGCGCGTCATCGGCCGTCGCGCCGGCCGGTCCGCGCGTCGCGCGATCGTTACGGCAGCAGGATCAGCGCGTCGATCGCGATCGCCACGAACAGCAGCGACAGGTAGCTGATCGAATAGCGGTACAGCTTGATGGCGCCCTGCGTCGAAGCCTCCTCGGACGACCCGCGGCGCCACAGGGCGTACGCCTGCCAGATGAACACGACGCCGAGCCCGACGGCAGCACCCAGGTAGATCACGCCCATCCGCGCCACCGGCCACAGCAGCAGCGAGATCGCGACCATGAGCAGCGTGTACAACGCGATCTGGCGGGTCGTCTCGGGGATGCCGCGAACGACCGGCAGCATCGGGACACCGGCGGCCGCGTAGTCCTTGCGGATCCGGAGCGACAGCGCCCAGAAGTGGGGCGGCGTCCAGTAGAAGACGATGCGCGAACAGGATGAGCGCCGGGATGCCCACGTCGCCCGTGACGGCTGCCCAGCCGATGACCGGTGGCAGCGCCCCGGCGGCGCCGCCGATCACGATGTTCTGCGGGGTCGACCGCTTCAGGAGCATCGTGTAGACGACGACGTAGAACGCGATCGCGAGCAGCGTCAGGAAGGCCGCCAGCAGGTTGATGGTCCACGCCATCAGCACGAACGAGATGACCCCGAGCGCGAGCCCGAAGACGACCGCGTGCTCGGGCTCGACCTGGTGGGCGGGCAGCGGCCGGCGTCGGGTCCGGGTCATGAGCGAGTCGATGTCGCGGTCGAGGTAGCAGTTGATCGCGTTGGCACTGCCGGCCGCCAGCGTCCCGCCGATGAGGGTCCAGACGACGCGCCAGCCCCAGTCGCCCCAGTCGAGACCGGGCACCCAGCGGGTCGCGAGCACCATCGCCGGCACCGTGGTCACGAGCAGCAGCTCGATGATGCGCGGCTTGGTCAGCGCGATGTAGGCGCGGATCCGGTCCCGCGTGGTCGGCGGGGTGGTCGGATCGGGTCGCCCGGTCAGCCCGGCACCAGGGTCGCGGTCGGATCCGGCGGCGGCCAGCCGCGCAGCGTAGTAGCTCGTGACGGTCGCGCCGACGAGCAACGCGAAGATCATCGCGCCGAGCGCGAGGTGCAGGGTCTGGCTCCAACCCGACAGCCGGGTCATGACCTGCATCCCGCCGACGACGCACCTGGATGGCGTACAGGGCTGCCGCCCCGACCGCGAGCCGGACGAGCGTCGGGCTGTCGCGTTGCGTCCGCCACGCTATCAGCGCGAGCAGCCCCACGATCACCCCGACGATCGCGGCCACCCAGCGGTGGAGCGCGTGCGCCGACGTCAGCTCGTCGAGGGCCGGGGCGAGCGACCCGTTCATCAGCGGCCAGTCCGGGAAGATCAGCGCCGAATCGGTCGCCGTGACTTGGGACCCGAACAGCAGCAGGGCGAATGTCGCGAGCGTCGTGAACGCCGCGAGCAGCGTGAACCGCTGGCTCGCGCCCCAGCCAGGCAGGTGCGCGGGGAAACCGGCCCGGACCGTGACGTAGACGAGCAGGGCGACGAGCAGCATCGCGGCGGCCAGGTGCGCGGTGACGGACTCGCCGCTGTTCCCCAGGCGCACGGTCTCGCGCCCGAGCCACGCTTGGAACCCGACGAGCGCGACCGCTCCGATCGACGGCCACAGCAGCGACCGGCGATCGCGATGGTCGATCCAGGCGAGGATCGCCAGGCCGATGATCTCGAACCCGATGATCGCCGCGACCGTCCGGTGTACCCACTCGATCCACGCCTTGGCGTCGTCGAGCGGGGGGAGCAGCTGGCCGTGGCACAGCGGCCAATCCGGGCAGCCCAGGCCGGAGTCGGTGGCGCGGACGATGACGCCGATCGTGACGAGCAGGATCGCCGTCCCGAGCGTCCACGCGGCGAGCTTCTGGAAGCGGGTCACGGCGTCTCCTGGGGTGGCCCCGCGGGCCGGATGCACCGGGCATTCTACCCGCCGACGGCCTCGCACCTCGGCCTCGGGTACGCTTCGGGGCATGACCCACCCGGTGCGACTGGCGAGCCTCTGCGTCGTGCTGCTCGCGGTCGCCGCATGCAGCCAGCCGACCGCCTCCGGTCCGTCGCCGAGCCCCTCGTCCGCGGCGAGCCCGAGCGGCAGCGGCGCCGCCGCCTGCCCGACCACGCCACCGCCGCAAGGCACGCCGGACGGCTGGGACCTGGCGGCCCAACGACCGTCGGTGTTCCCGCAGATCATCAACCCGGCCGGAACGATCGCCTGTGGCCAGACGCGGCTGATGTTCTCGTTCCTCGACGACCAGAACGTGCCAGTCGCCGGCCCGGACCGGACCGTGAGCGTCAAGGTGTTCGACCTCGGGGCGGACCCAGCGACGCCGGTCGATGACGTGCCAGCCACCTTCATCTGGGCGATCGAGCCGAACGTCGGGGTGTACGTCGCCGACATCGAGCTGCCGACGGCCGGCACCTACGGCGCCGAGTTCACGACCGTCGTGGGCGGCGCGGCGCCCGAGGTGATCCGGGCCGGCTTCGACGTCCAGCCAACGTCGTCGGTCGTGGCGGTCGGCGACGAGGCACCGGCGTCAGATACGCCGACCCTCGCCGACGTGGGTGGCGACGTGTCGAAGATCTCGACCGATCCGGAGCCGGTACCGGCGTTCTACGAGACGTCGATCGCCGATGCGGTCGCGGCCGGGAAGCCGTTCGTGGTGGCGTTCGCAACGCCGAAGTTCTGTGCGACCCAGCAATGCGGCCCGACGCTCGACCGATTGAAGCCGATCGCGGCCGATCACCCCGACGTCACGGTCATCAACGTCGAGCCCTATGAGCTCGAAGTCCACCGAGAGCGGGTTGCAGCCCGTCACGACCGGCGACCCGCCCAAGCTCACACCGGCCCAGGCCACGCTCGACTGGCGCCTGCCGACCGAGCCGTGGGTGTTCGTCGTCGACCGGGACGGCATCGTGACCGACTCGTTCATGCTGATCTTCAGCGACGAAGAGCTCGAGGCGGCGCTGACCAACGTCGAATGAACGCGCCCGCGTTCAGGTCGCCGCATCCTCGAGTCTGATCGCCAGCCGATCGGGACCGTCGATCTCATACCACACGCGCACGGGCTCGGCGGTCGCCTGGTGCTCCGCCAGGTGGCCGGGTGGGAAGTCGGTCCCGTTCTCGAGCTCGCGCAGGCTGAACTCGACGAGCTCGCCGCCGGGCCGGCGCAGGGTGAAGCCCGCCACGTCACCGAGCCCGGCGCTGTCGACGGCAACGACGACGCCGGTCATGTCGGTCGCTTCGAGCGGCAGGTCCGCGTCGACGGAGTCGCTCAGGAGGAGCGCCGCGAGTGCTGTGACGACGACGAGCCCGCCCAAGAGCACCGCGAAGAGCCGTTGGGTCCGGCGGTCCACGGTCAGCCGGCGGCGGTCGCGCTGGCCAGGGCCCCGGTGCTGCCCGGTGCGTACAGCGGATCGCCGGACGCGCAGCGCGGGCAGGTCGCCGCGCCTGGTTCATAGGTCGGCAGGTCGAGCTGCCAGAGCGAGCGGAGCGGGTAGGCACGACCGGTGGTCGGCGACGCCAGCGTGGCGCGACCACCGCTCCGGTCGACCAGCACGGCACACTCGACGATGTCGCCGCCGAGGGCCTCGACCGCCGGGATCATCGCGAGCAGCGAGCCGCCGGTGGTGAGGATGTCGTCGACCAGCAGGACCCGTTCGCCGGGCAGGATGGCGAAGCCGCGCCGGAACTCGCGGCGCGTCGAGCCGTCGCCGTCGGCGACCTCCTCGGCGAAGATCGAGCGCAGGCCAAGCTGGCGGGCGGTCTCGAACGCCAGGATGATGCCGCCGGTCGTCGGGCCGACCACGAGCTCGACGAGCGGCCGGTCGTCGGACCCGGCCGACGCGCCGAACCCGCGGATGCGGGCGGCCCAGAAGCCGCACAGCTCGCTGGTCGCCGCGGGATCGGACAGCACCGCGAACTTCTCGACGTAGGCGTCGCCGTGGCGGCCGCTCTTGAGCAGGAAGTGGCCCTCGCGGAACGCGCCCGAGGCCCGGAACAGCTCCTCGGTCCGCGCGGCCACGGCGGCTCGGAGCGCGATCTCGACGGCGGGCTTGATGGTCGTCATCGACCCGAATCCTAGCGGCTCGCGATGAACGCGCCCGTCAGCGCCAGCCCAGCTCCGGCGCCACGTACCGGAGGACGCTCTCGATGACATGGGCGTTGTACTCGACGCCGAGCTGGTTGGGGATCGTCAGCAGCAGGGTGTCGGCCGCGGCGATCGCCGAGTCCTCGGCGAGCTGGCGGACGAGCACCTCGGGTTCCGCGGCGTACGTGCGGCCGAAGGTCGCCCGGGTCTGGGCATCGAGGTAGCCGACGTGATCCTCGTCGCCCTCGCTCCCGCCGAAGTACAGCCGGTCGCGGTCGTCGACGATCGGGAAGATGCTGCGGCTCACCGATACGCGAGGCTCGCGCGCATGACCCGCCGCGGCCCAGGCGTCGCGGAAGCGCTGGAGCTGTTCCGCCTGGAGGACGTGGAACGGGACCCCGGTGTCCTCGGTCAGCAGGGTCGAGGACATCAGGTTCATGCCCTGCGTGGCCGCCCACTCCGCGGTGGCTCGTGTCCCGGCGCCCCACCAGATGCGGTCGCGCAGCCCCTCGGCGTGCGGTTCGAGGCGCAGCAGCCCGGGTGCGTTCGGGAACATCGGTGACGGGTTCGGTTCGGCGAACCCCTCCCCGCCCAGCAGCCGGAGGAAGACGTCGGCGTGGCGGCGGGCCATGTCCGCGTCGGTCTCGCCCTCGGCCGGCGCGTAGCCGAAGTAGCGGAACCCGTCGATGACCTGCTCGGGCGAGCCGCGGCTGATGCCCAGCTGGAGCCGGCCGCCGGCGATGCTGTCCGCGGCGCCGGCGTCCTCGGCCATGTACAGCGGGTTCTCGTAGCGCATGTCGATGACCGCGGTCCCGATCTCGATGCGGCTCGTCCGGGCGCCGATGGCGGCCAGCAGTGGGAACGGCGAGGCGAGCTGGCGCGCGAAGTGGTGGACGCGGACGTACGCGCCGTCCCCGCCGAGCGCCTCGACCGCCTCGGCGAGCTCGATCGTCTGGAGGAGCGCGTCGGACGCCGAGCGGACCTGCAAGTACGGGGTGGCCGACCAATGGCCGAACGACAGGAACCCGATGCGCTTCACGGGCGGTACTCGACGCCCTTGGCGGACGGCGCGGCGACGCGCTTCGGGAGCGCCGAGCCCACGAGCTCGCGGTGCGACGCGACACCGGCCTCCCGGCACGCCGCGGCCAGCTCGTCGACCAGCCGGACCGGCAGCGTCGGATCCGCGAAGATGGCAGTCCCGACCTGGACGGCGACGGCTCCGACCGCGAGGAAGTCGAGCACGTCGGCAAGCTCGGTCACCCCGCCGATGGCCACGACCGGGATGCGCACGACCTGGGCCGCCTCGTACACGATCCGCAGCGCTACGGGTTTGATGGCGGGGCCGCTCAGCCCGCCGTAGATGTTGCCGAGCAGCGGCCGCTCGCGGCCCGGCGCGACGGCGATGCCCGACAGCGTGTTGATCGCGGTGAGGGCGTCGGCACCGGCGTCGGCGATGGCCCGCGCGATCGGCCGGATGTCGGCGACGTTCGGGGACAGCTTCACGAGCAGCGGCAGGTCGGTGACGCGCCGGACTGCGGCGGTGACCTCGCCAGCGGCGTCCGGGTCGATCGCGAACTGGAGGCCGCCCCGACCGACGTTCGGGCACGAGATGTTGAGCTCGATGCCCGCGATGCCGGGCACGCCCTCGAGCCGGCGGGTCACCTCGACGTAGTCGCCCACGGACTCGCCCGCCACGTTGACGATGACCGGCACCTTCCAGCCGGCCCACGTCGCGGCGTACTTCTCGACGACCGCGTCGACGCCCGGGTTCTGGAGGCCGATCGAGTTGAGCATCCCGCCCGGGGTCTCGGTGACGCGCGGCGTGGGATTGCCGATGCGCGGCTTGAGCGTCGTGCCCTTGCAGCAGATGGCGCCGAGGCGGTCGATCTCGACCACGTCGCCGTACTCGACCCCGTAGCCGAACGTGCCCGACGCCACGAGGATCGGGTTGGGCAGGACCAGCCCGCGCCCGAGGTCGACGGTCAGGTCGACGTCGACCGGCGGCGGCGACGGCGCCGTCGACGGGCGCGCGGTCGCGTCGGTCGGCGGTCGCGACGTAGCCGGGACGATCGCCGAACGGATCCGACGGACCGTGGGTGTCCGCCGGCTGCCGGCCGGCCGGCCGGTCGATGTGACGACCCGTCGCTTGGCCTTCACGACCAGGCGCCGTCCCACGTGAGCTCATCGCTGGCGAAGACCGGTCCCTCGCGACAGACCCGCTGGGGCGTGCCGCTCACGCTCATCACCACGCAGCCGAGACAGGCCCCGACCGCGCAACCCATGTTCTGCTCCATCGACACCTGCAGGAACGCCTTCCGCCGGGCCCCCGTCGACCCGAGCGGGTCGGCCCGGCCGGCGCCGCGCTTGCGCCCGAGCCGCGCGACGCCAAGGCGCGCGCGCCGTCCCTCCGACTGGCGGGCGAGGGCGCGCAGCATGCCGGTCGGACCACAGGCGAATGCCTGGTCGGCCCAGCCCTCGTACTCCGGGACGAGGTCGGTCACGAAGCCGTGGTACCCGAGCGATCCGTCATCGGTCGCGACGACGTACTCGACCTCGTCGGGCAGCAGGTTCGACGGATAGACCTCGCGCGCGCTGGACGCCCCGAACAGCAGCGTGACCTGGCGACCGTCGCGGATTGCCTCGTCGGCGAGCATCCGGACGCCGGCCATGCCCAGGCCACCGGCGACGAGCAGCAGGTGGCGGCTGCGCGGATCGACCTCGAACGGCCGGCCGAGCGGTCCGAGCAGGTCGATGGCGTCGCCTTGACGCAGCCGGGTGAACCACTCGGTGCCCCGGCCGATGACGCGGTAATGGATCGTGACGATGCCGGTGACCGCGTCCGCGGTGTTGATCGAGAACGGCCGCCGCAGCACCATGCCGGAGTAGTCCCCGGTCCGGATGTGGACGAACTGGCCAGCCCGCGACCCGTTGGAGAGGTCGGGAGCATGGAACGACTGCAGCCACTGCCCCGGCAGGATCTCGCGGCTCTCGACGAGCTCGGCCGCGGCGAGCCGCATCGTCACGCGGTCGGTCGGCCCTCCGCGCCATCGTCGTCGGCGTCCTCGGCGTCGGCGTCCTCGGCGTCGGCCTCAGCGGCGGGCTCGTCGTCGGCGTCGATGTCGGCGACGGCCTCCTCGGGCTCCTCGGCGCACTTTCAGCGTCGATGTCGCTGCCGGCGGCGAGCTCCGGCGCCACCGCCGGGTAGGCTTCGGCCAGCGCGTCGGCGAGGTCGCCGAACACGTCGGTCGGGTCGTAGAACTCGACGAGCTGGTCCGGACCCGTGAGCGTCCGCCATTCGCCCTCGGCCTCCTCGGGCACGACCTCGGCGCGGAACTCGCCGCTCGCGGTGAGGACCAGTCGCTCATCGTCGTCGTCCACGATGACGAGGTCGCCGATCAGCTTCGCGGCACTCGCCGCGGCCCCCTCGAACTCGTCGAGCAGGCGCGACTCGCTGCGCTGGCTGCGCTCCTGGTACTCGAGCGCCAGGTCGTACAGGCGTCGGGCGGCGGCTTCGTCGTCCTCGAGGTCGACGTCCTCGGGCTGGCCGGCAGCCCACGAGTCGGCGGCCGCGGCATACGGGTCCTCGCCGAGGCTGACGGTCTCCTCCGGGGCGATCCCCGCCACCTCGAGCAGGTCGTCGGTCGCCGTCGGCGACTCGGCCAGCCCGGCGGCCTCCTTGGCCGCCTCGCTGAACGCGGAGAAGATGTCCGCCGGGTTGTACAGCTCGACCAGCTCGGCAGCCGATTCGATGACCTCGGTCTCGCTGACCCAGTCCCCCGACAGGTCGTCGAGGAAGCGGGTCCGGCTCCGGAACGTGCTGTCGGGGGCGATCGACAGGTAGTCGGGCTCCTCGTCGATCAGCGTGAGCCCGCCGTACGCGGCGATGCGCTCCTTGTGGCGGTCGAGGAAGCGGCGCAGCTGGTCGGTCGCCTGGACGAGGAAGTCCGAGCGCTCCAGGGTGGCGTCCGCGGCGATCTCGCCGAGCAGGTCGTTGCGGCCCGTATCCATGGTTCGACTCCTGTCCGGTTCATCGCCTGGTGGCAGGACTTCGCGTCGGATCCCCATCACTGCTCCTCGGTCAGGTCAGGGATGGTATTCGAGGTCGGGTCCCATGCGCTCTCGCAGGAACATCGAATGGTGGCGTTCGAAGATCCACTCGCCGGCTCGATGGCCGAGGGCGCGCGTCGCCTCGTCGGCCTCCAGCTTGTCGAGCGTGGCGTAGTCCGGCAGGTCCAGCAGGATGACGTTGTCGAAGTCCCAGCCGTGCGCGACGTTGAACCAGCCGACGAACTTGATCCCGAACCGCTCCTCGTACTCCTTCACCTGGCGCGGGAAGATCGTCTTCATGAAGAACTTGAAGAACGGGTCGCGGCCACGTCGGACGGAGAAGTAGGTCGCGAGCACTGGCATACGGCCATTGTGTCATGGGGTCGGGTCGTCGGATGACCCGTCCGCCGATGGCTCCGGACCGTCCGTCGCCCCCGTCGCCGCGTGCGCGGCCGCCTCGTCCTCGAGCTCGCCGACCGTCCTCGTGGCGCTGCCCATCGGCCGGCGCCGGCTGCGCCGGTCGGCGGCCACGAGGCGGAGCAGGAAGATGACGGTCTGGCCGGTCGTCAGCAGCAGCCCGATGACCGCGAACAGCAGGATCGTGCTGACGGCCTCCGGCCAGTGCCAGGCGACGCTCAGCGGCGTGAGGATCACGAAGAACACGAGGACGGCGACCTGGAACCAGAAGCAGCCGAGACCCGGGCCACGCTCGGCCTCGAGGTCGGCGCCCTTGTACTGGACGGGACCGGGCGCGCGCGGCGGACGGGGCGGCGTCGGGTCGACGTCCGGGTCGGTCTGGGTCACGAGCGCGAACGATACGGGAGGCGCAGTCAGGCCGCAGGCGGCTCCGTGGCAAGGCCGTCGACGACCTCGACGCCGGGCAGCGCCTGCAGGATCGAGGGTTGGGCGAGCACCTTCCACGACCGCGACCCGCCGCCGAGCACGATCCGCTCCCGCTCCATGACCCGGGCGTCGACCCAGATCGGCAGCCCGGCGCGCAGCCCGAACACGGTCACGCCCCCGATCTCCATCCCGGTCAGCTCGCGGGTCGCCTCGGCCGGGGCGAATGACGCCTTGCGGGTGCCCAGCCGGTCGCGTACGGCCCGGTTGACGTCGAGCCGGTACGGGGCGAGGACGACGCACGCGGCATAGCGCGGCGGGTCGCCCTTGCCGATGACCAGGATGGTGTTGGCCGAATCCTCGGGTGCGAAACCGTAGGCCGCGCAGAACGCGGCGGTGTCGGCCAGCGCAGGGTCGCACGCGAACAGCTCGTACTCGACGCCGAGCCGCTCGAGTGCGGTCTCCAGCCGGGCGCGGCCCTCCGGATCGTGCGTGGCGGTGTCGATCGCGGTCATGACACCAAGCGTAGTCGGTACCATCGCCATCGATGTCAGAACCCTCGACCCTCCGATCGCCCACGACCGCCCCCGACCTCGACGCGTACCTCGAGCGCTTCGCGTGGCACCCCGAGCCGGAGCTGATCGGCTACCGCGACGAGGCGGCGTCGCGTGCCGCGCTCGAGGATCTCGGCGACGGCCACGTGGCACCAGGCGCTCGAGTTCCTGTACGGGATCGCGGTCGAGCGCGCGATGGGTGACGCGTCGCCCTACGAAGAGGCTCGCCGTCGCTACTTCGCCTCGGACCCGGCCGGTCCACGCGACGGTCCCGGTCCCGCGCCGGTCGAGCCGATGCGCGCCGCGGACGTGCTCGGGGAGTTCTCGGCCCGGCTCTCCGGCGGGCTGATGAACGCCCAGCATCCACGCCAGTTCGGCTACTTCACGCCCCCGCCGCTGCCGATGTCGATCATGGGCGAGCTCCTCACTCAGGTCGCCAACCAGGGCGTCGACGTCTGGCACGCCGGTCCGTTCGCCGCGTTCGCCGAGGAGGAGGTCGTCCGGTGGCTGTGCGACCTCGTCGACTACGGCGAGGGGTCGTTCGGGCTGCTGACCAGCGGCGGGGTCATGGCCAACTTCATGGCGATGGCGCTCGCCCGCGACCTGCACCTCGGGCGGATCCGAGGCCTCGCCGGCCCGCCGCGCGGTGGGCAGCTCGACGGCGCCCGGGTCTACACGAGCGACCAGACCCACTTCTCGATCGCGCGCGCCCTCGATGAGCTGGGGTTCCCGCCCGAGACGCTGGTCGTCCTGCCCTCGGACGACGACTTCCACTTGCGGGGCGAACCGGTCGCCGCGGCCGTCACGCGCGACCGCGCAGGTGGCCTGACCCCGTTCGCGATCGCGGCGGTCGCGGGCTCGACGAATACCGGCTCGGTCGACGCGATCGGCGAGCTCGCCGATGTCGCCGACGCGGAGGGGCTGTGGCTCCACGTCGACGCGGCCTACGGCGGTGGCGCCCGACTGTCGGAGCGCGATCGCGACCGCGTGCGGGACCTCGAGCGGGCCGACAGCGTCACGGTCGACCCGCACAAGTGGTTCTTCCAGGCCTACGACATCGGCGGCCTCCTCGTGCGCGACGGCCGCGCGCTCGGTGCGGTCTTCGGCGGTCGAGCGCCGGAGTACTACCGCGGCGGCGAGACCCCCGGCAGTGGCACGCCGGACTACCTGCGCGATGGCGAGGCCGACGAGCACGCCGACCAGCTCAACTTCTACAAGCTGTCGTTCGAGGGCACCCGTCGCTGGCGCGCGCTCAAGCTCTGGATGACCTGGAAGCACCTCGGGACGCGGGGGTTCGGCCGGCTGATCGAGGCGAACGTCGACCTCGCCGCGTATCTCGCGGCCCGGTGTGTCGAGGCCGACGACTTCGAGGTGCTGCCCGAGCGGCCCGAGCTCTCGGTGGTCTGCTTCCGGCACGTTCCGGCGGATCTGGCGGGCGACGAGGCGGCGATCGACGGCCACCAGGATCGACTCCAGGCGGCGCTCGAGGCGTCGGGCGACGGCTGGCTGACCACGACCCGACTGCGCGGCCGGACGTGGCTCCGCGCCGGGATCGTCAACTACCTCTCGACCGAGGCGGACATCGACCGGCTGCTCGACACGCTGCGCCGGCTGGCCGCGTAGTGACGCGTCACCCGGGCTGACATCGCACGTTGCGGGACCCGATTCTGCTGGGATCAGAGGAATCCGGGCTTCGGGAGGCACAAGACCGCCGATCAACCGTGGCACGCGCCGGCTCGAGCGCGGCCTGGGGCCCTTGAGCGCATCGAAGGGCTGGATCGTCTGCTCCCAGCAGAAACGATCGCCGGAAGGGCGTGCCTAGCGGGGCTCCAGCGGCGCCGGCCGGTCGACCCGCGACGCGACGCGCTCGACGCGACCCGATCGCGTCGCCTCCTCCATCGCGAGCAGCACGTCGAGGACGTGGAAGGCAAGCTCGCCACTGGCCCGATGCGGACGCCCGGACCGGATCGCGTCGATCAAGTCGGCCAGCCCGATCCCGCGACCGACGCTCCCGTCGAACCGCAGCGGCACGTCCTCCCATTCGTCCGCGTCGAGCGCGCGGTAGCGGACTTCGCCGTCGAACCAGTTCGGATCGCCCAGGCTGAGGCTCCCGGCGTTGCCGTGGATCTCGAGGTGTGGGGCGCGACTCGCGACGACATCGAACGATGCCAGGATCCCGCCGACGGCACCGGAATCGAACGTGACGCTCCCGGCGACCGTCGTCGGCACCTCCGCGGTCACCGTCGAGCCGGCGAGTGGCCCCGCGGCGATCGTGCGCTCGGAGCCCACCCCCCGCCCGATGGCGGACACCGAGGCGATCGGTCCAAGCAGGCTGACGAGAGCGGCGACGGTGTACGGCCCGACGTCGAGCAACGGACCGCCGCCGGCGACGTAGAAGATCCCCGGGTTGGGGTGCCACCGCTCAGGCCCCGTATGCGCCATCGAGCCGCTGGCGGCGACGACCTGACCGATCGCCCCCTCGTCGATCAGCGCGCGGGCGGTCTGGAGCCCCCCACCCAGGAACGTGTCCGGGGCCGCACCGACCCGAAGGCCGGCGGCAGCGGCTTCCGCCAGGATCGCCTCGGCATCCCCACGCGTCGTGGCCAGCGGTTTCTCGCTGTACACGTGCTTCCCGGCGGCGATCGCCGCGCGCGATACCGCGGCATGAGCGACCGGCGGCGTCAGGACGAGGACGATCTCGATCGTGGAGTCGCCGAGGAGCTCGTCCATGGCCACCGCCGGGAACCCCCCGCGGTCCGACAGGGCCGCAGCCCGCCCGGCGTCGAGGTCGGTGCACGCTGCGAGCTCGATCGACGCGTATGGGGCGACGCCGGGCAGGTACAGGTTGGTGACGTCGCCGCAGCCGACGATCCCGACACGCGCCGGTCGCACGGTCGTCGTCACGCGCCGCGGCCGCGGGCCAGGCCTCGCGCGAAGAGGTTCGCCGCGCTCTCCCGGACGGCATCGATCGCCGATCCCTCGACGTGGTCGAACTCGACGATGAGCCATTCGGCGGACGGCAGCGCCGCCAACGCCGCGACGGCCGGCGCAGGGTCGACCACCCCATCGCCGACCGGCACGTTGACGAACGGCTCGTCGGCGTAGGCGGAGCTCGGCAGGTCGACGCCGTCCTTCAGGTGGAGCGACACGACCCGCTCGCCCAATCGCCCGATGACCTCCGCCGGATCGGCGCCGCCGACGACGACCCAGAAGATGTCGACCTGGAAGTCGAGGGCGTCGCCGACGCGGGTCGCCATGCGGTCGATGACCCGGACGCCCTCGACCGAGCGCAGCTCGTTATCGTGGTTGTGGTACCCGAGCCGCACGCCGCTCCGGCTCGCCACCTCCGCCGCCGCGACCAGCTGATCGCAATAGGCGTCGACCGCGTCGGCCGAATCGATCGGCGGGCGCGGCGTGAGGATCATCCGGGGCGAGCCCAGCTCGGCGAACGCGTCGGCCGCCGCCGCGATCGTGTCGAGATCGGCGGGTTCCGCCCACGCGTGGGAGCTCGCGACGCGCAGGCCGAGGTCGTCGAGCACCCGACGGGCCTCGACCGGGTCGTCACCCGGGACGCCCACCGTCTCGACGCCGAGGAAGCCGGCATCTGCGATCGCCGTCAGCGTCGGCACGTCGAGACCCAGCCCGGTCCCACCGAAGCGGGCCGGGTCGTGGAACGTGTACAGCTGGACCGCGAGGGGCAGACGGTCCGCCGGTGCCTCAGCCACGACCGTGCAACAGCCCGCCGACGTGCTCCAGCAGCTTCCAGGCGACCTCCGCATCGCCCCGCACGAACGCGCGGAAGTCCCAGAACGTCATGACCAGCGTGCGCAGGTCGGTCGTGGCGGTCACGGTCGCGGTCCGCACGCGGTCGCTGATCAGGGCCACCTCGCCGAAGTAGCTGCCGGGGCCGATCGTGTCGACCTCCTTGCCACCCACGGTGACGACGCCCTCGCCCTCGGCGACGATGAAGAAACCCATCCCGTGGCTGTCGCCCTCGCGCACGACGACGCTCCCGGCCGGGAACGTCCGCTCGCTGAAGTCGCGGGCGAGGCGCTCCAGGTCCTTGCTGTCGAGGCTGGCGAGCAACGGCACCTTGGCCAGCAGGTCGGTGGTCTCGGACATGTGACGGACTCCGATGCGGTCGATGTCAGTGCTGACTATCCATGGTTCGGGTGCGCGCGGCGAGCCGGTCCTGCAGGCGGTACCACTCGCCCGCGATGGGCATGAACCACGGATGGCCCTCGTACGGCGCCGGCACGAGCGGGAACCGCAGTCGCGCCAGGCTCGGCGCCTTGTCGCCCGCCAGCCACGCCCCGACCTTCGTGCCGAGGTTGGTCATGAGCGCGACGCCCGAGCCGCAACAGCCCATCGCGTACGCGACCCCGTCCTTCGTCCGCCCGACGTGCGGCATGCGGTCGAAGGTGAACCCGACATTGCCGCCCCACGCGTACTCGATGCGGTGGTCGGCCAGCTGCGGGTGGACCTCCAGCAGTCCGCGCCACAGGATGCCGGCGGTGTGGTCGATGGACGTCGGCATGAACGACGCACGGCCGCCGAACACCATCCGGCGGTCCACCGACACGTGCCAGTAGTACAGGAAGTTCTTCGTGTCGAAGAAGGCGCGGCCCCTGGGCGACAGCTCGTGCGCCAGGTCGGCCGGGAGCGGCTCCGAGGCGATGATGTACGACCCGATCGGGATGATCCGTCGTCGCAGCCACGGCATGACGCCGTCGGTGTAGCCGTTGGTCGCCACGAACACGTCCCGAGCTCGCACGGTGCCCCGGGTCGTCTCGACCAGGAATGTCCCATCGCGCTCGCGCCGGATGCGACGCGCCCGGACGCCTTCGTGCAGGTCCGCTCCCGCGCGGTCCGCGGCAGCCGCAAGACCCGCGAAGTAGCGCCCCGGATGGAGGAGCCCGCTGCCCTCGACCGCCAGGGCCCCGAAGTACGCGTCGCTGCCGATCTCCTCGCGGATGCGCTCGCGCGGCACGACCGTCGACCGCACGCCGACCGACGCCAGGCTCTCTCGCGCGTCGTGCAGCTCGGGGGCGTGGATCGGCGCATAGGCCAGCTCGAGGTGACCGACCTCCCGGAAATCGCAGTCGATCCCCTCGTCGTCGATCAGCCGCCGGACGAGGTCGTACGACTCGAGCGTCTCCTGGTAGAGCGCCGTGCCGGTCTCGGTGCCGTAGCGCTTGATGAGCTGGCCGGCGCTCCACTTGTAGCCGGCGTGGACGATGCCGCCGTTGCGCGTCGACGCACCCCAGCCGAGGGTATGGGCCTCGAGCACCGTGACGGCCACGCCGCGCCGCGCGAGCTCGCGCGCGGCGGTGATGCCCGCGTAGCCGCCGCCGACCACCACCACGCCGGTCTCGGCCGGAAGCTCGTGACCGGAGCGATCCGGCAGCGCCGGCATCGATGCATGCCAGAACGGCCGGCGCTCGTAGCCGGTGTTGAGGGGCGGGGTCGTCGCCATGCCCGCGAGCGTACCCGAGCCGCCGTTCCCGGCGAGCGCCGGGAGCGCGACGAACTAGGTCATGCGGGGCGAGGCAGCTGCCAGCTCGGATCCGGCGGGATCACGCGCTGCGCCGTCTCGCCGGTCACGACGGCCAGATGCGCGTAGAACCTGGCTCGCCGGTGGGAGACGATGCGGGCGTCCCGGCATGGACACCCCTCGACCAGGCAACCCGATCGAGGCGCTTGTTCCGAACCGGATCTCGCGGTGGTCTCGTTGGTATCCATCTCATCTGTCTCCGCGCCTGGATCGGCGCTGTAGCTGGATATTCCGTTCGATGTTCGCCCGACGTGTGTACGTAGATGACGCCCGAACGGACCTAACCGTTGCAATGTCGTACGACCGGACAGCATCTCGGCAGCAACCCGGCAAACGCCACTGGGTCAGGCGGAGACGAGTGCGGGCGCCTCGTATGCCAGCCGGCCGGCAGCCATCGTCAGGAGCACGCGGCCGGGCAGCTCGAGCCCGGCCAGCGGCGTGTTCCGGCCCTTCGAGAGCAGCGCGTCGACGTCGACGGTCCAGCGCTCGGAGCGGTCGAACACGACAAGGTCGGCCGGTTCGCCCTCGACCAGGCCGCGCGCACGGCCGGCGATCGCGGCCGGTCCGACGGTCAGCGCGGCGATCGCTCGGGCGAGCGACAGCTGCCCGGCATCCACCGCGGCCAGCACCAGCCCGAGCGCGGTCTCGATGCCGCTGATCCCGTTCGCCGCTAGCCCGAACTCGACCGCCTTGTCCACCTCGGTGTGCGGTGCGTGGTCGGTGGCGATCGCATCGGCGGTGCCGTCGGCGACGGCCGCCAGACAGGCAAGCACGTCGGCCGGCGTCCGCAACGGCGGGTTGACGCGCAGTGACGACGCATACGGCGTGGCGACGATCGCCCCGTCGCGCCACGGATCGCCGTTCGGCCCCGCCTCCCACCCGAACCGGCGCGCGCCCGCGATCCATTCGTCGGAGAGGGCGAGATGGTGGGGCGTCACGTCGCAGGTGACCGGCAGACCCTTCGACTTCGCACGCCGGACGAGCTCCAACGCACCCGCCGTCGAGACGTGGGTGAGGTGGAGTCGGGCGCCCGGGACGTCCCGACGCACGTCGGCGACGATCGCCAGGTCGCGCGCCACGGCCGTCTCCTCGGCCGACGCGGGCCAGCCGCGCAGGCCGAGCACGGTGGCGACGAGACCGTCATTGGCCTCGGCGCCCTCGGTCTGGGTGGCGTCCTCGGGATGGTCGACGATCGGCAGTCCGAGGGCGCCGGCATAGGCCATCGCATGCCGCAGGATGTCGGCGGCACGCACAGGCGCCCCGTCGTCGGAGAACCCCACGACGCCCGCGTCGGCGAGCTCACCGAGGGCCGCCAGCGTCTCGCCGGCACGACCCGCGGTCACGGCCCCGTACGCGAGAAGCTCGACCGGCGAGCCCGATGCCGCAGCGGCAGCCCGGATCGCGGCGAGGACCCCGGGCTCGTCCAGCGCCGGCGTCGTATTCGGCATCGCGCAGACGGTCGTGAACCCGCCGTGGGCCGCCGCGGCGAGACCGGTCGCGACGGTCTCGGCGTCCTCGTTGCCGGGTTCGCGCAAGTGGGCATGCAGGTCGACGAAGCCGGGCGCCACGACCACGCCGTCGGCCCCGACGCCGTCGGACCCGGCCTCGTCCAGCCACGAGACCGCCTCGAGGATCCCGTCCCGGACCACGATCTCGCCCGGCCCCTCGCGCCCGGCTGCCGGATCGACCAGCCAGACGCCGCTCAGGTCGACGTCCGTCACGGCCGCGACACGCCCGCGAGGAGGTACAGCAGCGCCATGCGGACGGCGACGCCGTTGGTGACCTGGTCGGTGATGACCGATTGGGCTCCGGCGGCGACGTCGGGGGCGATCTCGACACCCTCGTTCATAGGACCCGGGTGCATCACCAGCGCGCCGGGTTTGGCGGTGGCCAGGCGCGTCGCAGTCAGCCCGTAGCGGGCCGCGTACTCGCGCAGCGACGGCAGCAGCCCGGATGCCATCCGCTCGCGCTGGATACGCAGCGCCATGACGACGTCGGCGTCGCGCAGCGCGTCGTCGACCGAGCTGGTGACGGTGAAGCGCCGGCCGGATGCGGCGCCGCGCGCGGCCCACGCCTCGAACCCGCGGAGGAGCGTGGCCGGTCCGCACAGCCACAGGTCGGCGCCGGCCGCGGTGAGCGTCCAGATGTTGGAGCGGGCCACCCTCGAGTGCAGGACATCGCCGAGGATCACGACCTTGCGACCGGCCACCGTCGCACCGGGCAGGTGACCGCGCATGGTGTACAGGTCGAGCAGGGCCTGCGTCGGGTGGGCATGCCAGCCGTCGCCGCCGTTGAGCACCGATCCGCTGAACACCTCGGCCGCGAGATACGGGGCGCCGCTGACACCGTGACGGATCACCAGCATCTGGGCGCCGAGCGCCTCGACCGTCCTGACGGTGTCGACGAGCGACTCGCCCTTCGTCACCGACGAGGTCGATGCGGCGATGTTCACGACATCGGCCGACAGGTTCTTGGCCGCGACCTCGAACGACACCCGCGTCCTGGTCGATGCCTCGTAGAACAGGATCGTCACATTGCGGCCGCGCAGGGCGGGCACCTTGGCGATCGGACGGGCCAGCACCTCGCGCATAGCGTCGGCCGTGCGCATGACCAGGTCGATGTCGTCGGCGGACAGGCCGTCGACGTCGAGGAGGTGGCGATGGTGCCAGCCGACCGAGGCGCTCTCGGGCTCGACGTCGACCGACGGGACGACGGGCTCGGTGGATGCGGCCGGGGGCGTCCGCTCGTCGATCACCCCGGTCACGCGACGGGCTCGACCGCCAGTGCGCCGTCCACGACCCGCTCGATCTCGACGCCGTCCTCGCCGTCGGTCTCCTCGAGGTGGACCTTGACGATCTCCTCCCGCGAGGTCGGGACGTTCTTGCCGACGTGATCGGCCCGGATCGGCAGCTCGCGATGACCCCGGTCGACCAGCACCGCCAGGCGGATGGCCTGCGGTCGGCCGAAGTCGACCAGGGCGTCCATCGCGGCTCGGATCGTCCGGCCCGTGTAGAGGACGTCGTCGACGAGCACGACCGTGCGACCGTCGATGCCCGACGGCAGCTCGGTGCCCTTCACGACCGGCTGCTGGGCGATGAGCGACAGGTCGTCGCGGTAGAAGGTGATATCGAGCGCCCCGACCGGCACGTCGACACCCTCGTTGTCGGCGATCGACGCCGCGATCCGGCGGGCGAGCGGGACGCCGCGACGCTGGATGCCGATGAGCAGCAGGCCATCGGTACCCGCCTGCTTCTCGACGATCTCGTGCGACAGGCGGACCGTCGCGCGACGGATCTCGTCGGCGGTCATGATCCGGCGTCCGGTCATCGCTCCTTCCCGGCCTCACGGGGCCACATCCGCGGCCTCACGGGGCCGCTGCCGAAGGGTCAGCGAGAAGGATACCGCGGGCCGCTCACGATCAGCGCGGGGCGTTCACCGCCGCTCAGTAGACGTGGACCGTGACCTCCGTCACGCCGCTCCACGTCGGACAGCCACAGATCTCGAAGAAGTCCGGCCGGTACAGGTCGACGACGCGGGCCTGGTCGGTCGGCCCGTAGTCGCTGACGACGCGTTCGATGCACCCGCCGCCGCCGCAGATGATCACGACCGTCCCGGCGGGCAGGCGCATCGCGGTCGTGCCGTGGTCGTAGAACGTCGCGTCGCCGCTCAGCGTGTACCTGGCGGGCTTTCGCGCGGTGTCGACGTCGACCTCCGGCTGGTCGACCGACGCCCGCCGGGTCGGACCCTTGTCGGGCTCGGCGCCCGGCTCGAAGAACGTGGTCGACCCGTCGACCACCCCGTCCGATCGATGGGCACCGTCGAGCCCCGCGATCGTGAGGGCCGATCGCAGGTCCTGCGCGGAGACCGAGTACGGCTGGAATGCTCCGGCGGGAACGGGCTCCACGGCGCTGGGGACGCGGGAGCCGGCCAGGCCCGGCAGCGAAACCAGGGCGAGGGCGGCGCTGATCACCGACCCTGCGACCAACCATCTTGGTCGAAACACGATAGGGCGGGAACGATACGCCGCCCGGACGGTGCGTGCACGGCCGGTGCCGGCCTGCGCGCCGTGGGCTCAGCGGATGACGACGATGTCCTCGCCGGGCGAGCTCTCGACGATCCCGACGCCGGTCGGCGACCAGGCCGCGATCTGGATGCGGCTCCCCTCACCGCCCTGGCCGCGCGGTGTCGCCCACGCGAGGCGGCCGTCGCCGATCGAAATGCCGGGCAGGGCGGCGACGTCGGACGGCGCGCCGTCGACCACCTCGAGGCGCCCGTCGTCGGTGTCGACGTGATACAGGGTCAGGCGACCGACGGCCGGGTCGCGCGGATCGGCGACCCACACCGCGACCCACTCGCCCGTCTCGTCCCAGCGGACGTCGTAGTCGGCACCGGCGTCATCGGTCACGACGCGATCGCTTTCCGGACCGGTCGCGTCGCCGGGACCCTCGTCGGTCCACGGCCGGAGCTCGAGCGTGCCGATACCCGGGGCCAACGGGCTCGCGTCGTCGCTGCGCTCGAGCGTGCCATCCCAGGCGATCGCGAAGCGGCCCGTCGGATCGACGGCCGGTCGCCACAGGTCGCCGGCGTCGGACTCGTCGCCGGTGGTCGGATCGATGCGCACGCTGCGGGGCGTCGGGTCGGTCGCGCCCGGGTCGTTCGGCCGGCTGGCGATGACGTCGTCGCCCGACCACGACGCGAAGTACGAGGCGCCATCGTGGGTCAACGGCTCCGCGCTGGCGTCGCCGACGCGCCACGCGTAGACATCGGGGCCTCCGGAACCGTCGGCGGGACGGGCCGTGAACGCGAACCACGCACCATCGGGCGAGAAGGCGGCCGACTCCCCGACGACCTCGATCCCGCTGGCGATGGCCAGCTCGGCCGCCGCGGTCGCCTCGGGGCTCTGGGTCGGCACGACCGACGGTTCCACGGACGGCTCGGTCGTGGGCTCGACGGAGGGCTCGGCGCTCGTGTCCGGCGACACCTCGGCCGACGGCGTGGACGACGCTTCCGGCGAGGCCGCCGGACTGGCGCTGGCGGCCGTCGGCGCCGGGCTCGATGGCTCGGCGGACGCGGTCGCCGATGGCGTCGGCACGGGCGACCCCTCGGGCAGTGACACGACGATGATCGAGTCGCCCGCCGCCTCGGACCGCCCGATCGCGACGACCTGCTGCCGGCTCGGCGAGCTGATGATCGTGCGCGGCGTGCCCTTCATCGCCAGGGCGGTCTCATGCGTGTCGCGGAGGGCCGGACAGCCGGCGGCACCCCTGACCGGGCAGACCGACTTGACGCCCGCAGTGGTGTAGACGCGGCCGTTCGGTCCGGCGTCCACCCACGACACATCACCCGCACCGACCGCGAACGGCGTCGGCTCGACCGCGACCGGTCGCTCGCTCGGGGCGGCACTCGACCCGCCCCCACCGGCGATGGCGGACGTCGCGGCAGGCGACGAGCCCGGTGGCTGGACGGTCAGGCTGCCGGACAGCAGGCTCACGCCGACGACGACGGCCACGACCATGGCGCCGGACAACGCGCCGATCGGGAGCCGCCGAGCGTCGCGGCCGCTCGACGGTCGGCTCGGCGCCACCGCCTCGATCCCCGCGGACGTCCGCGCCCACAGGTCTCGCGGTGGTTCGGGTGCATGGTCGCGCAGGGCGCTCAGGGCCAGCCGGTCGTCCTCGTAGGCATTCGCGACCGCGGTGCACGACGGGCAACCGGCGAGATGCTCGTCGAGCCAGGTCGATTCGGCGAGGCCCAACGGCCCGTCCATCCGCTCGGCCAGCCGGGTCGTCGCCCGCTCGTGGGCGTTCGACCAGTGGTCGGGTCGGCGACGCAGGCGTGGGAAGCGGCTCATCGGTCGATCCCCGCCGGGCGGCTCGCGTCACGGGCGCTGTCGCGCGCGGCCTCGGTGGCGACGTCGGCCTCGCGTTCGGCGGCGAGTGCCTGGCGCAACGACTCGCGTGCGCGCGTCAGCAGCGCTCGAGCGGCGACATGGCTCACGCCGAGCGCCTCGGCCAGCTCGAGCCCGGTCAGGTCGTGCAGCTCGGCGAGCAGCAGGGCAGCTCGCTGCCGCTCCGGGATCCGGGCCAGCGCACGCTGGAGGTCGCCCGACAGGCGCGCCTCCATCACGAGGTGCTCAGCGGACGGCGCCGACCCCTTCGACTCTCCGGTCCATGGCAGGAACCGGACGATCTTGCGGCGGCGGATCTCGTCGAGCGCGACGCGGTGGGCGATCTGATACAGCCACGCCCGGGCGTTCTCGGGCTTCTCGAGCGTCTCGTAGTTCTTGTACGCCTTGATGAACGCGTCCTGGGTCATGTCCGCGGCGACCTCCGGGTCGCGCATCATCCGGAACAGGTACGCGTAGATCTCGCCGTGGTGCTTGGCGAACAGCTCCTCGATGAAGCGACCCGCCTCGTCGCGGTCCCAGGCGCCGCTCATCGGGCGGCCTCGACCCGCGAGGACGGGCAGCGGCCGACCGTATGGATGGCGCAGGTCGGTTGCGGATGGATCGAGGACCACGACGGCTCCGAGCGGACAGGACGGGAGCGCATGCAACGGGGGCTACGCACGCTCGACGTGGCAAAGACGAGGCGCCTCGCCCACGTGTGACGCCCGTCCCGGCCGGGCCGCGCGAACGTCAACCCGTCCCACCTCCCTCCGGGTCGGCACGGCCAAGCAACTCCTCGACCGCGTCCTCGGGTGAGACGGGGTTCACCGGAAGGCCGGTTCCGAGCTCGAGACCGGCGATCTCGCGCAACCGGGGATGGATCTCCCAGTGCCAGTGGTAGGTGCCGTCGACCTGCTCGCGCAGCGGCGCGGTGTGGAGGACGAGGTTGTAGGGCGGACCGTCAAGTGCGCTTGCCAGCGCGCCGAGGACCTGGCGGAGTGCCTCCGCCGTCGCCTTGATCGCGCTGCTGTCGGCCCGCCCGAAGTCGGCGTCGTGCCGGCGCGGGACGACCCAGATCTCGAAGGCCGACCGCGATGCGTACGGGGCGAACGCGACGCTGTCGCCGTCCTCCCAGACGAGCCGCTCCGATCGCCGAGACTCCTCGCGCACGAGCCGGCAGAACGGGCACTCGCCCTCGCGGATCACGAAGCGCGCGGCACCACCGAGCTCCTCGGCGATGCGGTGCGGGATCTGGGGCAGGTCGTACAGGTCGAGGCACAGGTGGTTGGTCCGCGCCCCGGCCTGGGCGCCCCAGTTCTGGACGACGGTCAGGTACTCGGTCTGTGGATCGTCGCGGGCCGCTGCCAGCGCGTCTCGGGCCCCGGCGATGAGACCCTCGATGAGGTCGGTGCCCACGGCGTGCAGCGGACGGTGCTCGCCGGTCGGGGCGATGACGGTCCGCCATGACCCGGTCGCGCGCGCCTGTGCCAGCGACACCTGGGCGAGCCCGTGGTCGTGCTCGAGCTCGCGTGCCTCGCTGTCCGTGCCGACGACGTGGAACGCGTACTCCTTCAGGACCCTGGTGCGCACGTCGTCGCCCGGGACGGCGCAGTTGGCACAGCCGAACAGCCGGTCGTCGACGGCCTCCGCGGCGCGCGCGAAGCGGTCGCGGTGGAAGGCCCGATCGACGACGGTGGCGACCCACCAACTGGTGATCGGGTCCTTCCGGAGCTCGAACAGCCCGCTCGCCATCGGTCGGGTCAGCCGGCGAACGCCAGCGGTGCGTCGATCGCGACGGCGAACGCGGCGGCGAAGATCGATCCGGCCCGCTCGACCGACTCCGTGGTCGGCAGCTCGGTCGGTCGTCCCAGCTCGTTGGCGATCGACGTCGACACGACCCCCGGCATCCCGCACGCGTCGATGAGGTCGAAGTCGCCGAGGTCGACCGTGACGTTCAGCGCGATGCCGTGGTAGCTGACTCCGCGCTCCACCCGCAGGCCGAGGGCGCCGATCTTGCGTGGCACGGGCCCGGTGGGATCGCACCAGCACCCGGGGTGACCGTCGCGCCGTCCGGCGTCGACGCCGAGCGCCGCGCACGTGTCGATCAGCGCCGCCTCGAGCGCGCGGACGAACGGCCGCAGGAGCAGCCCGCGCTCGTGCAGTCGCACGATCGGGTACGCCACCAGCTGCCCCGGCCCGTGGTAGGTGACCTCGCCGCCACGCTCGACGCGCTCGACCGCGACGCCTCGGGCGCGCAGGTCCTCGGTCGTCGCAAGGATGTGCGCCGGGTCGGAGTGCTTCCCGAGCGTGAGGACGGCGGGGTGCTCGAGGAGGAGCAGCTGGTCGCCGATCCGACCGGCCGCCCGCTCGTCGACCAGCCGCTTCTGGAGGGCATGGGCGTCGCGATACGCGATGCGCCCGAGCCAGCGCGCCTCGAGCGACGTGGCGCCGACGGGCGCGGTCGGCGAGGGATCGGTGAGGGTGGCCTCCACGGATGCACGATAGCAGGGGTGTCCGACACGGCCGGTCCGGGGTCGCGGGTGGCCCATCGGTACTGGTCGGACCCCGCCCGACCGGGTCGCTGCGCGGTGCGTGCCGGCACGATACGGTAGCCATGCTCACCGTCACGCCTCCAGATCGGGTACCTCACATCGCATGTCGGCTTATCGCGTTCGCCCCCGTTCCTGCATCGCCGACCCGGAGCTCGCCCGCATGGCGACCGTGGACCTTCCGGTCGGCTTCTCCTACCACCGACCCGAGACGCCCCAGGCGCTCGTCAAGCTCGCGGTCCGCGCCGTCGCTGCCATCCCCACGATCCGCCGGCCGATCGAGCCGGAACGCACGATCGTGATGACGTTCACGCCGGTCCCAGCCCGGAGCCAGCGCTAGTCCGTCGGCCCCCGCGCCGTCGCTGACGGCGTACCCTGTGCCCGAGATCATGGGCAAGGTCGTCGCGTTCGAGAGTGTCACGCTCGATGGCGTCATGCAGGCGCCGGGCCGTCCCGACGAGGATCGCCGCGGTGGCTTCGAGCACGGCGGCTGGGCGGCCCGCTACGCCGACCAGGAGAGCGGCAAGTTCGCCGCCGAGGGGATGGCGACGACCGGCGGCCTGTTGTTCGGCCGCCGCACCTACGAGGACTTCCACGGGTTCTGGCCGAACCAGCCCGACAACCCGTTCACCGAGATCCTCGACGCCACGCAGAAGTACGTCGCGTCACGCAGCCTGCGCGAACCGCTGCCATGGCAGCATTCGACGTTGCTCGGTGGCGACGCCGTCGATGCCGTCGCGGCCCTCAAGCAGGAGCTCGATCACGACCTCGTGATCCTCGGCAGCGGTGAGCTCGTCCGGTCGCTCGCGGGTCCCGGCCTCATCGACGAGTACATCCTGCTGATCCACCCGCTCGTCCTCGGTACGGGCCGTCGCCTGTTCGACGACGGTGGGCCGCCGGTCGAGCTCGAGCTGTCCGAGACCAGAACGACCACCACCGGCGTCGTCCTGGCGAGATATCGGCGGCCCTAGCGTCCCGTCGACCGCCGTCGCTTCGCGACGGCACCGGCACCCACGATCGCCGCGATCGTCAGCAGGACGAGCGCGATGGACGGCAGGGCGCCGCGCGAGATGGTACCGAAGGGCGACTCCGTGTCGGTCTCCGGCGCATCGCCGGCGGCGACCACGGTGATCGTCAGGGTCCCGTCATCGCACAGTGCCGGATCGTTCGGACTGCAGATCCGATACACGACCTGGTCGGTGCCGTCGTATCCGGCATCCGGCGTGTAGATGATCGACCCGACCCGCGCGCTGCCGTGGGCCGGCCCCGCGACGATCGTGACGTCACCGGCATCCCCGATGTCGTTGGCCTGGACGTCCACTTCCACGGTCCCGCCGTCGGTGGCGATGCGGGCGTCGTCGTCCACGGCGACCGGGTATACCGCGACCGTCACGGTCCCGGTGTCGCATGCGGCCGGGGCATGGTCGTCGCAGCCGTCGATCGTGAACGCGTCCTGGCCGGTGTACGTGCCGGCCGGCGTGTAGGTGAACGTGCCATCGGCGGCGACCGTGGCGGTCCCGTGGCTGGGCGAGCTGGAGATCGATAGGGTCACGGTCTGACCCGTGTCGGGGTCGACCACGGTCACCGCGCCGCTGACGGGGGCCTCGGCGTCCGTGGTGACGTCGGCGTCGCCGACGCTCGGCGGGGTGTTGCCGACCGTCAGCGTGCCGTCCACGTACGCGATCGTGTAGTTCGCGAGCCCGCTGCCGACGGCCGCCGACACGTCGATCGGATACGTGCCGGGAGGCGTGGCGGCCGGGGCACCCGGGCTCGACAGCGTCGCGGAGTCGACCGTGTCGGCGTTGACGAGACCGGTCACCGAGAACTCGGTCCCGGCGAAGACGAAGGCCACGCCGAACGGCTTGGCCTGATCGTCGGCGGTGATCGTCAGCGCCGCCGGGTCGACCGTCAGCGAGCCGTCGACATACGTGATCGCATAGTTGGCGAGGCCGCTGCCGACCGCGTTCGACACGACGATCGCGTATGGGCTGCCGGCCACCGTGGCCGTCGCCGGGGCGCCCGTGCTCGCAAGCGTCACCGAGGCGACGCTGTCCGCGCCGAGGAGGCCTGCGACCCCGAACTCGGTGCCGGCGAACGTCACGGTCTGGCCGTAGGTCTTGGTCCGGTCGTCTGCGGTGATGGTGAGCGTTGCGGGCGTGATCTCGTTGGCGACGGTGCCGGCGGCGTCGAGGTAGTTCCCGGTCGAGTCCGTGGAGGTCCACGGGTCGACGTACGAGCCGGCGAGCGTGTGGGTCGTCGCCGACAGGTCGAGGTCGCCCGACAGGTCCTCACCGAAGACGCCGGTCGCCGTGCCGCTGGCCGTGTGGGGCAGCGCGTCGTAGACCGCGGAATAGCCGGTCACGCCGATCGTCGGTGCGGCGCGAAGGACCGTCAGCGAGCCCGGGACGTAGCCGATGGTGTAGTTGCCGAGGCCGCTGCCGACCGCCGCCGAGGGCGTGATCGGGTACGGGCTGCCGGCCACGGTGGCGGTCGCCGGGGCGCCCGGGCTGGCCAGCGTGACCGAGTCGACGGTGTCGGCATTGAGCAGCCCGACGACGGAGAACTCGGTGCCGGCGAAGACGACCGTCTGGCCGTATGTCTTGGTCCGGTCGTCGGCGGTGACGGTCAGCGCTGCCGGGGTGACCGTCAGTGAGCCCGGCACGTAGCCGATGGTGTAGTTGCCGAGGCCGCTGCCGACCGCCGCGGAGGGCGTGATCGGATACGGGCTGCCGGCCACCGTGGCGGTCGCGGCGGCACCCGGGCTGGCCAACGTGACCGAGTCGACGGTGTCGGCGTAGCGCAGCCCGACGACCGAGAACTCGGTGCCGGCGAAGACGGCCGTCTGGCCGTACGTCTTGGTGCGGTCGTCGGCGGTGATGGTCAGCACTGCCGGAGTGATGTCGAAGGCATTGCTGGTCGCGCCGGTCAGTCCGGCACTGGTCGCACCCAGCGTGTATGTCCCGACCGCATCCACGGTCATGTCGTTGAAGGTGGCGACGCCGTTGACGACGGCGACGGTGACCGTGCCGCCGAGGGTCGGCCCGGACGGAGCGAGCGTCAGCGTGACGGACGCTCCGCTCTCCGTGACCACCTGGTCGCTCGCGTCGAGGATGGCGACGGTGACGGCCGGCGTGATCGTCGAGCCGTAGACCGTATCCGTCGGCTGCTGGATGAACGCGACGTGCGTCGCCCGGTCCCAGGCCACCGTGTTGTCGGTCGACGTCGATGCCGTGTTGTTGTTGCCGGCGATGTCGGTCGCGCGGGATGCGGCGATCGTGGCCACGACCGTGCCCGACGTGGTCATGCCGGTTACGGCGACGTCGAATGTGGTCGCGCCACCTGTGACCGTGGCCGTCTTGGCCCCGCCGGACGTTCCGCCGACGGTCACGTCACCGGTGATGAAGCCCGTGACGGTCTCGCTGAAGACGACCGTGAAGGCGATCGGGCTGACGTTGGTCGGGTCGGCTTGGCCGATCGCCTGGTTGACGGTCACGGTCGGGGCGATCCGATCGACCGTCACGGTCAGGCTGACGTCCGACGCGGGACCCGTGTTCCCGGCCAGATCGGAGGCGCCGTTCGCAAGGAAGCCGAGGACGACGCTGCCGTCCGAGCAGCTGGTCAGGGTGACCGACCGGGTAGCCCCGGAACCGGTCGGGTTGCCGATGGCGCAGCCGGTGGCCGTCGAGCCGGTCGTGGTCAGATCGGCCGCCGTCACGCCGGTCACCGACTCGCTGAACGTCAGGGTGTAAACGAGGTTTGCGGCGTTGGTGATGTTGTCGGTGTTGGAGACGCCGCTGTCGGATGCGGTGTTGAGGTCGATCGTCACGGTCGGCGCGACGCTGTCCCAGGTGACGACGTTGTCGGTCGTGGTCGACGCGGTGTTGGTGTTGCCCGCCGTGTCGATGGCAACGCCCGCCAGGAGGCTCGCGATGACCGTCCCGGACGTGGTCATGCCCGTCACGGCCACGTTGTACGTGGTCCCGCTGCCGGTGACCGCGCCGCTCTTGCTGCCACCGGACGACCCCGCGATGGTGACGTCGGTATCGATGAACCCGGTGACGGCCTCGCTGAACACGACCGTGTAGTTGATCGGCGCCGTGCCTGTCGGATCGGGCTGGCCGAGGGCCTGGTTGATGGTGACGGACGGCCTGGTCCGATCGATCGTGACCGTGAGCGACACATCGACGGCGGGCCCGGTGTTGCCGGCCGTGTCGACCGCGCCGTTGGCGAGGAACGTGAGGATGACGGTGCCGGGCGTGCAGGTCGTCAGCGTCACGGTGCGGGTCGCGCCGGATCCGGCCAGCGCGAGGGCGCAGCCCGTGGCGGTGCCGGTCCGGGTGAAGTCACCGACGACGACCCCGGTCACGGTCTCGCCGAACGTGACGTCGAACACCAGGGTCGTGGCGTTCGTGAGGTCGTCGGTATTCGAGACGCCGCTGTCGGACGTCGCCCGCAGGTCGACCGTCACGGTCGGACCGGTCCGGTCGACGGTGACGGTCGGGCCGTCGGTCTGGGCGTTGGCATTGCCGGCCGTGTCGGTCACGGCGCCGGCGGCCAGCCGGAGGATGACCGTCCCGGCGCTGCAGCCGGTCAGGGTGACCGTGTAGGTGGTGCCCGAGCCCGAAGGTGCGCCGACGGCGCAGCCGGTCGCGCCGCCGCCGTTGCTGAAGTCAGTCGCGGCCAGGCCGCTGACCGACTCGTTGAACGTGACGGTGTAGACGAGGCTCAGCGCGTTGGTGATGTTGTCGGTGGTGGAGCTGCCGCTGTCAGAGCCCGCCTGCAGGTCGATGACGACGGTGGGTCCCGTGCGATCGACCGTGGCGGTGCCATCGGTCTGCAGGTTCTGATTGCCGGCGACGTCGGTCACCGCGTTGTTGCGGACCCGCAGCGTGACGGTGCCCGCAGTGCAGCCAGTCAGGCTCGTGGTGTAGGTCGACCCAGACCCCCCGGGCGCGGCGATGGCGCAGCCGGTCGCGCTCCCCTGCTCCGACAGGTCGGCGGCGTTGAGACCGGTGACCGGTTCGCTGAAGGCCAGGTCGAACCCGAGCGTCGTCGCTGCGGTGATGTTGTCGCTGTTCGACGCGCCCGTGTCCGAGCCGGCCTGCAGATCGATGACGACGACCGGGCGGATCCGGTCGATCGTGACCGCGGGGCCGTCGATCTGCGCGTTCGCGTTGTTGCCGGCATCGAGGACGGAGGCGGCGTTCAGCCGCAGCGTGACGGTCCCGTTCGAGCATCCGGACACCGTGACGGTGTACGCGGTCGGCCCGCCGCCCGGTGCCCCGACGGTGCAGCCGGTCGCGGTGCCGAGGACCGCGAAGTCACTCGCAGTAAGCCCGGTGACTGCCTGCCCAAAGGTGACGGCGAACACGGGCGAGGCCGCGTTCGTGATGTCGTCGGCGTTCGACGCGCCGGAGTCGGACCCTGATTGCAGGTCGATGGTGACGGTGGGGGCGAGGTTGTCGAGCGCGAGCGTGCGGGTGAACAACGCACTCTGACCCGCCGCGCACGCGTCGCCGTTGTACGCGTACAGGTACAGGTTGTAGTTGCCGGCCGTCGCGGGCGCGGTGATCGTGAACGTCTCGCTGTAGCTGGCCACCCCGCTGTGGTTGCCGTGGTCGACACAGGTCATGGAGGCCGCTGCCGGCGCCGTCGTCCCGAACGCCCAGCGCGAGGAGTTCCAATCGTCGGCGGTGCCGCTGCCGGTGGTGTTCACCCTCATGACGAGCGTGATCGACGAACCGGGTGCGACGTTGATGGTGCCGGTCGAGCCATCGAGCGTGGTCGTGGCCTGGACGGTGGCCGCCGCGGCCACGTACGGGCCGACGAACGGACCGCCCGCGCCGGGGACGCCCTCCGGCTGGACCGCGTTCGTGCCACGGTCCCGCACGGCCCGGGCCAGATCGAGACGGCCATTGCCGGTCTCTGCCCTCGTGCCGGCTGGCGCTGCGGACCGGGCCAGCCGCCCGACGATGGTGCCGTTCGAGGCATCCGGGTCGATCGCCCGGAGCAGCGCCGCGGCTGCGGAGACCTCGGCCGCCGAGGCGGATGTCCCGGTCACGCTCGTGGTGTCACCACCGGTCCGGAGCGTCGAGATGCCCGTGCCCGGGGCGCCGAGGAAGGTGGCAGCCCCGCGGTTCGACGTGGCGTGCAAGGAGTCCGATCGGTCCGTGTTGCTGACGCCGATGACCCCACGATCGCCGGCCGGGTAGGTCGGCGCGCTCGAGCCGTCGTTGCCGGTCGCAGCGACGACGACGACGTCGTGCCCCCACGCATAGTCGACGGCAGCCTGCAAAGCGGCGCTGAAGCCGGGGTTCGAGAACGACAGGTTGATGACGTCGGCGCCGTGGTCGACCGCCCAGACGATGCCTTCGATGACGTCGCTGTCCTGCCCCAGGCCATCGGCGTCGAGGACCGTGACGGGCATGACGCGCACGCCATCGAACCCGATGCCGGCCACGCCGATGCGATTGTCGGTGGCCGCGGCGATGATGCCGGCCATCGCGGTGCCGTGGCCGTTCGGGTCGTCGGTCTCGTCGGCGCCCGCGACGAGGCTGGTGCCACCGACGAGCTGGCCGGTCAGGTCGGGGTGGGCGGCATCGACACCGGTGTCGAGCACGGCGACGACGGCCGATCCGGACGGATCGACGCTGCCGTATACGTCGTCCCAGCCGATGCGCGGGAGCGACCATTGGCGGCGGTAGAGGCGGTCGTCGGGGCGGCCTTCGGTCGCGCGCACACGGTCGAGCTCGACGCGGCCGACGGCGGGATCGGCGCGCAGCACGTCGACCACCGATGCGTCGTCGGGGACGCGGATGACCGCCATCCGCAGGGGGGCGATCGTGTCGATGACCTCGGCGCCCGTGTCGGCGAGGATGCGTGCCCGCTCGGACGTGCCCGTGCCGGGGACGAAGCTCACGACGTAGTCGGCGGTGTCGACCGCGGTCGAAGGCTCCGGGGTCGCCGACGTCTCGTCGGTCGGCTCGAAGGCCACGGGCGCATCGCTCGACTCGACGGGCGGGACGGTGGTCGCTGGGGCCTCCGTCGCCGGGGCCGACGTCGGCTCGGGGCTCGGGTCAGGGGTCGGCCGTGGCGTCGGGTCGGGCGTCGGGTCGGGCGTCGGGTCGGGCTCGGGCGTCGGCTCGACGGTCGGCTCGGCAGACGGCTGATCCGGGACCTCGGTCGCGGGCGGCGTGGTCGGCTCCGTCGTCGGGTCGGCCGCAAGCCCCGGGATCGGCGCCATCAACGAAGAGGCGATCAATGCCACCTGGCAGAGCACGAGGAGTCGCGAGCGCGCGTGACGAGAGCCGCCTGTCGACGTCAAGGTCGTTTCCTTCTTGCCTTCGCCGACCCTGGGACAAGCGCGTGGAGCTAGACGGCGTAGGAGGTCGCTGGGAGAACCGTACGGGGTGTGCGTGGTACGCGGGATGCCCCGTGAGCGCCACTGGAGACTACCCGATGGTACTAAGGCCCGATCAGTGCAGGCGGTATGCGGTCATTTCGAGACCCTGGAGCGAGGGGCTCCAGGGTCTCGGCGTCAGACAGGCCCGCTACCGGTCCGGGTGCGCCCCGTGATGGCGTTGAACGCCACGACCGCGATGACCGCCCCGATCGTGGCGACGACGATCGTCGGGATGTTGATGCCGGAGACGTAGTCGTTGCCACCCGAAAGGAGCCCGGCGACGAAGCCGCCGACCAACGCCCCGACGATCCCGAGCACGACATGCCCGATCACCCCGTACCGTTCGTCGCCCTTGACGAGGAGCCCCGCGAGCCAGCCCGCGATGGCGCCCACGACGAGCCAGGAGATGATGCCCACCTAAGTCCCTCCGATCGTTGATCGCCAGTCGCACTCCGACCTGGCCACCGCCGGAACGTGGGGAATTCGATCCCTCGATCACGTGCCCCGGCGGCACACGAACGGTAGACGACGTGGTCCCTGCTTCCATGCGTCCGGACACCTTTCGGCCTTGCATGCCCATGTCAACCCGACCACGCACGTGCGTGAGGGCGCCGCATTCCCGCCGAGCGGGCGTTAGGCGCCTACCCGGCTCGACCGCGAGCCGCCAGCGACTCGACCGCCGACGCCGCCTGGCGCTCGAGGAAGCCGACCAGCGGCGTCCAGTGCAGGGCGAGCTCGTCGGCCGATCGGTGCCAGAAGCCCTCGGTCCACTCGCGGTCGTCGTCGTCGACGAGATCGGTGAGATTGACGAGCCACACCGCGACGATGGCTGCCATCCTGAGTACGGTCGAGGCGGCATAGGCGAACCGAACGTCGACCTCGTCGATGTCGGCGCCCGCATCCGCGAGGCCCGCGAGGTAGCCAGCGAGCGCGCTGCGATCCAGCTCGTCGAGCGTCCCGACGGGCGTGCGCAGGAACAGCACGCTCGCGGCGACGAACATCGCCAGCTCCGACCCGGCGGGAGCCAGGCCCGCCAGCTGCCAGTCGATCGCGACCGTCTCGTCGGACCCATCCCGCGTGCGCCGTGCGAAGAGGTTCGTGGCCGCGGCGTCGTTGTGGCAGAGCGTCTGCGGCAGTGCCGCCAGCGCCGCGAGGTACGGCTCACGGTGGCGCAGGAACCGCCGGAGCACCGTCGGTTCCGGCACGGGCGGCAGCCCTGTGAGCCGGCAGACCTCCGACCACCGTCCCGGGTCCAGCAGCGCATCGTGCCCGGGCTGTGCGTCGGGGCTGACGGTCCAGAATTCCTGAACGGAGACAAGGTCCGCGAGCCACGAAACATCCGGCGGTTCGCCGCTCGCCAGCCACCAGCCGTTGAAGCGGCCCAGGTGACGCGCAGCGAGCTCGAACCGCTCCACTGGCCAGCCGTTCGTGTGAAGCTCGCGCAGGTCCTCGAGCCAGATCAGGTCAAGGTCGGAGCGCGAGTCGACGCCAAAACACCGGGCTGGGCGGAGACCACCGGGGACGCCCTCGGCCAGGCCGGATCGATAGAACAAGGCCTCTCGGCGCCAATAGTCGTAGTCGGTCGGTTCGTCCGAGGCGCGGTCATCCCCCTCGAGCAGCGTGAACGTCTTGAGGATGATCGACCAGGCGACTGGCGCCGACACGCCGCTCGCCCGCGCAGTCCCGCTCACGCGTCGGAGCGTCCGCGACCCGCCGCTGAAGTCCTCGTAGCCGAGCGGCTCGGTCGACCAGTCGACGACCTCAGCGTCCGTCGTGCCGAGCAGGGCTCTGACGGGCTCGACCAGGTCGGCGAGGTCGATGGTCGGCGGGTCGGGCATCTGGGCATCCCCCGTTCACGTCGCGTCATCACTATGTGAGGCAGTCGACCGCGGTTCAAGGCGCGAGACTCGCGACACCGGCGAGAATTAGGTACTCTCATGAGCGCACAAGAGGTGCGGATTGAGGACCTCCGAGCGGGAGTAACTCAGTTGGCAGAGTGTCTGCTTCCCAAGCAGGATGTCGCGGGTTCGAACCCCGTCTCCCGCTCCAATCCCCCGATCGTGTGGACGCGATGGCACTGGTCATGGCCATCGTGCGGGGGCCGGGCGGCGCATAGCTGATCCATTCAGCCTCGAGTTCCCAGGTGAGCTGTGGTACTGGCGCGGCCCTTCGCCATACCACTTCGTGACCGTGCCCGAGGATGGCTCCGCTGCGCTCCGGGCGATGGCGCGGGACGTCAGCTATGGCTGGGGCATGATCCCGGTCTGGGTCCGGATCGGGGCGACCCGGTTCGAGACGTCGCTCTGGCCGAAGGACGGGCGGTACATCGTCCCGATCCGCGACGTCGTCCGGGTCGCCGAGCACCTCGACATCGGCGACACAATCACGGTGGAGCTGGGCATCCGCTCCTGATGACGAAGGGGCCATTGCCTGCGCGGCCGCGGACTCCTACCGTGGCCGACGTGCCCACCCAGGACAAGGCCTTCGCGACGCCGGCTTCCGCGCAGCCGTTCCTCGTCGTCCACCATCGGGCGATCGTGCTCGCGTCGCGAACGATGCTGGTCATGCTCGTCGTCGCGGCCCTGGCGATCCTCGCCCTCGGTGTCGTGGCCCTCGTGCGCGACGGCGGAGCCGAGACGGACGGCTGGCTGCGCACGCTCTTCGGCCAGGTCTTCGGCGTGGTCGCAATGGCCATGTCCGCCGTCCTGGGGATCCCCGCCGGCCTCGGACTGTGGGCGATGGCCGGGGCGACCGCCGACGAGGTCGCACCCGTACTGTCCGACACGGTGCGTCGCGCGCTGGCCGCCGTGGCGATCGTGCTCGTGGCGGCGACGGCGTTCGTGGCGTTGACGAACGGCCGGGGTCCGCTCGTCCTCGACCTCGGGCTCATCGCGCTGGTGGCACTCGCAACGCTCGGGCTCGCCGGGGCCGTCGCCTTCTCACCGCACCGTTGGCGGGCGACCCTGTCGGCCGTGGCCCTCCTCACCGTCACTGCGGGCACGGGCTGGGTCCTGATCAGGGTGATGCAAGCGACCTGACGACAGGCCGGACCCGCGGCGATCAGCCGTGGGCCAGCTCCTCGAGGCGCCGGCGGTCCGAGGTCTCGAGCTGGAACGTCGAATGCTCGATGTCGAAGTCGCCGGCCAGGCAGCTGCACAGCTCGTCGAGCACCGCGGGAGGGTCGGCGCCCGGCCCGAGCACGACATGTGCCGAAACGACGTTCATGCCGGACGTGATCGTCCAGGCGTGGAGATCGTGGACATCGGTCACTCCCGGCACGCCGAGGATGTGCCGGCGGATGTGGTCGAGGTCGATCCCCTTCGGCGTGGCCTCCAGCAGCACGTCGACGGCGTCGCGGAGGAGCCTCCAGGTCCTCGGCAGGATCAGCACGGCGATGAGGATGGAGGCCAGCGGATCTGCCTGCCGCCACCCCGTCACCGCGATGACGACCGCCGCGACCAGGACGGCGAGCGATCCGGCCAGGTCGCCCATCACCTCCAGGTAGGCTCCGCGCAGGTTGAGGCTGGCATGCCGGGCGTCGCGCAGCAAGTACACGGAAACGGCATTGACGATCAGGCCGATCACAGCGATGCCCAGCATCAGCCCCGATGCGATCGGGGGCGGATCCGACCACCGGCGGATCGCCTCGATGAGGACGATCGCCGCGATGCCGAACAGGAAGACGGCGTTCACGACGGCCGCGAGGATCTCGAGCCGCAGGAAGCCGAACGTCCGGCCCCCGGTCGCAGGTCGGCCCCCGAAGTGGATGGCAAGCAGCGCGAGGCCCACCCCGGCGACGTCGGTGAAGTTGTGGCCCGCGTCGGCGATCAGGGCGAGGCTGTTCGATACGAGCCCGCCGACGAGCTGGATCACGAAGACGGCGAGCGTCAGACCGAGGACGGCTGTCAGCCGACCCCGATGCGCTGCGGCTGCGGAACCGTGGGCGTGCGCCATCAGGGAGACTCTGACACGCGCGGGCACGGGGCGCCGGAGGCATGATGTACGCGATGCCGACCTTCTACACCGACCGGTTCATCGAGGCGTTGGGGGTCGCCGCCGACCTGCACGGTTCCCAGACACGCAAGGGCACCGGCGTCCCGTATGTCAGCCACCTCCTCGGGACGTGCGCGATCGCGCTCGAGTTCGGCGCGAACGAGGACCAGGCCATCGCTGCGCTGCTGCACGACGTCATCGAGGACGTCGAGCCGACGCGTCGCGCCCGCGCGGCCGTCGCCCGTTTCGGGCCCGAGGTGCTGCGCATCGTCGAGGCATGCACCGACTCCGAGGCGGACGATGACCCGAAGCCCCCGTGGCTCGAGCGCAAGCAGCGCTACCTGTCCCACCTCGCCACGGCCGATGCGCCGGTGCTCCTCGTGTCGGCGTCGGACAAGCTCGCCAACGCCCGGGCCATCGTCATCGACCTTCGTCGTCTCGGGAGCCGGACATGGGATCGGTTCGACGGTGGCCGTGATGATCGGCTCTGGTACTACCGGACGCTGGTCGAGACGTTCCGCGCCAATCCGGCCAGCGAGTCGCATCTCGTCGAGGAGCTGGACCTCGCCGTGTCGGAGATGGAACGCCTGGCATGAAGAACGGCCCGACCTCGCGGTCGGGCCCGTCCCTCCGCCCGGACCGGTGGTCCGGGGGCCGTCTGCTCAGGCAGGCATCGGCGCCGGCAGTGCAACCTTGCGGGTCTCGGTCTCGGTCGCGGCGCGGGTGGCCCAGACCAGGCCCAGTCCCGTGATCAGGACCGTGAACCCGATCGCGGCGAAGAGGGCCGCCAGGCCGAAGCCCATCTGCAGGGTCGAGGCCGTGACCGTGCCGACCCCGAGGTTCGCGATGAGCGCATGGGCCGTGCCGGTCCACGCCATCTCACGAGCCGGGCCCTCGATCGGATGGAGCCGGTCGAAGCCGGTCCAATATCGACCGTCGACCGCGAACTCATACTCCCCTGCCGGGAAGGTCTCGCCCTCGTACTCGACGGCTTCGTCGAGGACGATCGTCTGGGTGCCGTGGAGCGTGTGATAGGCGACCGTCGCCATCTGATACATGTACTCGCTCGGGGTGTTCACCAGCGGGTCGTTCGGGTTCAGGTCGCCCGCGACGACCGGGTAGCCCCAGTCCTTCTCGAGCAGCGCCAGGATCTCCTGGGCCCCAGCCGGCTCGCCGCGATCGACCAGCACGCCCTGATCGTTGTAGCTGAGCTTGATGTCCTGGGCCGCGCTGAACGCCTGGAGGGAGCGCACGCCCTCCTGGGTGCGGATGAACGCGTAGGCGCCGCCTGCCATGAAGGCCAGGCCGAGCACCGCCAGGATGAGGCCGAGGCCTCGCAACCGTCCGGTCATCGTCGTATCCCTTTCCACTGCTCTGTCTTGCTTGATCTGGGCCCACTGTCATCCCTGCCGTCGGCGAACGACCGTTGCCGAACGGACCCTTTGCGGCGGCGTCCGGACCTGGGCTCGGGGTCCATTGGTCACACGCTGGCCGGGACTTCTCGGACTGCCCGCACGTGGCGCGACCTCGGCGCCCCGCGCCACGAACACCGCTCCGGTCGGTGATCCCAGCGAGTTCAGGCCCAACGGCACGTCTCGTCCGCGGCCCAGCGACGTACAACGGGTCGACGCTGCGGAGACCACGGTGAACATCCTGATCGTCTACGGGTCGCAATACGGCAACACCCAACGCATCGCGCAGGCCATCGCCCGCGCCCTCGCGCCGGCGCACGACGTGCTCGTCGCGCTCGCGCCGGCAGCGGGGGCCGCCAGGGCCGACGACATCGACCTCGTCATCGTCGGTGCGCCGACCCAGATGCGTGGACACCGTAATCTCGCCGATCCGTTCCTGGCGGGCCTCGAGGAGCGGGGGTTCGGCGGCGTCGCGGCCGCGGCGTTCGACACGCGCCTGCCGGACCTCGTCCAGCGGACCGGCGCCGAGGTGATCGCGGACCGGCTCGAGCGAGCGGGCTGCAGCCTCGTCGCCACGCCGGAGGGATTCGCGGTCGTTGGCCTCGCCGGACCGCTGGCGAAGGGTGAAGAGGACCGCGCGGCGGCGTGGGCTACCGACGTCGCGACGAGGGTGTCGCTGGGCGCAGGATCGCGCTAGGAGGCGATCACCGCGAGCGCGTGGTCGGCGATCACCGCGTCCTCGCGCGCGTGCACGACGATGACCGACGTGCCGGTCGGACCCCGGGCGAGGATCGCATCCCCGTCGGTGTTCGTATCGCCGATCGGCGGTACGCCCAGGATCACGAGTCGCTCGCAGATCCGCGAGCGCACGGCGGCCGCGCCCTCACCGATGCCCCCCGTGAACACCAGCGCGTCGAGGCCCGCGAGCGCCGTCGCGGCCGCTGCGATGCCGGCTGCGGCCCGCCGGGCGAACAGCTCGATGGCAAGGGCGGCGCGCTCGTCGCCGTCGCCCTCACGCTGGAGCAGCCGGCGCATGTCGGCGCTGCCGCCGACACCGTGGAGACCCGACTCGTGGTCGAGCCGATGCTCGATCCGGTCGGCGTCGACGCCGGCACGCAGCAGGCGAAAGACGATGCCGGGATCGATCGACCCCGAGCGGGTCGCCATCATCAGGCCTTCCATCGGCGTGAGTCCCATCGACGTGTCGATCGAGCGACCGCGGTCGACGGCGGTGACCGAGCATCCCCCACCGAGATGCGAGACGACGAGGCGGAGCCCTCCGGCCGGCCGTTCGACCATCCCGGCCGCACGGGCGACCGACCACTCGACCGAGAGACCGTGGAATCCGAATCGGCGGATGCCGTGGTCGGCGATCCAATCATCGGGCACGGGATAGCGACGGGCCTCCACCGGCAGCGTCGCGTGGAACGCGGTGTCGAAGTCCGCGACGTGCGGGATGCCCGGCAAGCGGCGCCGAGCCGCCCGGATCGTGGCGGTCGCCACCGGGTTGTGGAGAGGCGCAAGGTCGGCGATGCCCTCGAGCACGACCAGCATGGCGCCGTCGATCACGGTCGGCACGCTGAAGGCCTCTCCGCCGTGGACGACCCGATGGCCGACGACGTCGATCGAGTCGGATGCGACCCCGGCGGTCGCGACTGACTCGAGCATCGCATCGAGCGCGGCGTCCGGGTCGGCGCCGGGCGCCGCGTCCCAGTCGATCGTGCGATCGAACACGGGCTCGGCGGCGGGTCGGTCGAGGACCGTGCCCTTGAGCGTGGCCGATCCGGCGTTGAGGACGAGGACGCGCCCGGCGGTCACGCCGGCTGCCACCGCCAGTCACGGATCTCGGGCGGGTCCTCGCCGTGTTCGCGAGCGTACGCCCGCGCCCGCAGGCGCTCGTCGACGAGGTCCTGGCGGACGGCCGCCGCGGTGGACGCGAGACCCGGAACCCGGTCGATGACGTCGATGGCCAGGTGGAACCGGTCCAGGTCGTTGCGCATGACCATGTCGAACGGGGTGGTGACCGTGCCCTCCTCCTTGTAGCCGCGGACATGCAGGTTCTGGTGGTTCGTGCGTCGGTACGTCAGCCGATGGATGAGCCAGGGGTAGCCGTGATACGCGAAGACGATCGGCGCAACGGTCGTGAAGATCGCGTCGAACTCGCGGTCCGGCAGCCCGTGCGGGTGCTCGCCGGGGTCCTGCAGGCGCATCAGGTCGACGACATTGACGAACCGGATGCGCAGGTCGGGCAGCCGTTCGCGGAGGATCGCCACGGCGGCCAGTGCCTCGAGCGTCGGGATGTCGCCGCACGACCCGACGACGACGTCGGGGTTGCCCTCGTCGTTGCTCGCCCAGTCCCAGATGCCGAGGCCACGCGTCGCGTGGAGGATGGCGTCGTCCATCGAGAGATAGGTGAGCGCCGGCTGCTTGCCCGCGACGATCACGTTCACGTAGTCGCGGCTGCGCAGGCAGTGGTCGGCGACCGACAGCAGGGTGTTGGTGTCCGGCGGCAGGTAGACGCGGATGACCTCGGCCTTCTTGTTGACGACGTGGTCGATGAAGCCCGGGTCCTGATGGCTGAACCCGTTGTGGTCCTGGCGCCAGACGTGGCTCGTCAGCAGGTAGTTGAGCGACGCGATCGGCCGGCGCCACGGGATCTCACCGGTCATCTTCAGCCACTTGGCGTGCTGGTTGAACATCGAGTCGATGACGTGGATGAACGCCTCGTAGCAACTGAACAGGCCATGGCGCCCGGTGAGCAGATAGCCCTCCAGCCAGCCCTGGCAGAGGTGCTCCGAGAGCACCTCCATGACCCGGCCGTCGGGGGCGAGGTGCTCATCCGTGGGGCGCGTCTCGGCCAGCCACGTGCGATCGGTCGCCTCGAACACCGCATCGAGCCGGTTCGACGCGGTCTCGTCCGGGCCGAACAGGCGGAACGTGCTCGGATTGGCCGTGATCACGTCGCGCAGGTACGCCCCGAGCACCCGTGTCGCCTCGCTGAGCTCGGTCGCGGGCGCCCGCACCTCGACCGCGTAGTCGCCGAAGTCGGGCAGCCGCAGGTCGTGGAGCAGCAGGCCGCCGTTGGCGTGCGGGTTGGCACTCATCCTTCGGGTGCCGCTGGGGGCCAGCGCGGCGAGCTCGGAGCGCAGGGTGCCCTGCTCGTCGAACAAGTCGTCCGGCTGGTACGAGCGGAGCCAGTCCTCGAGCTGGGACAGGTGGCCCGGGTTCGTCCGCACGTCGGCCATCGGCACCTGGTGGGACCGGAACGTTCCCTCCGTCGGCTTGCCGTCGACGCTCTTCGGGCCGGTCCAACCCTTGGGCGTCCGCAGGATGACCATCGGCCAGCGCGGCCTAGCGGTGTCACCTGAGCGGGCCGCCGCCCTGATCCGGTCGATGTCGTCGACGACGGAATCGAAGGTCTCGGCCATCGCACGGTGCACGAACGAGGGGTCGTCGCCGGCGACGATGTACGGCGCGTAGCCATAGCCCTCGAACAGGCTGATCAGCTCGCTCTCCGGGATCCGGTCGAGCACCGTCGGGTTGGCGATCTTGTAGCCGTTGAGGGCGAGGATCGGCACGACCGAGCCGTCGACGCGCGGGTTCAGGAACTTGTTCGAGTGCCAACTGGCGGCGAGCGGTCCGGTCTCGGCCTCGCCGTCGCCGACCACGCAGAACACCACGAGGTCCGGGTTGTCGAATGCGGCGCCGAATGCATGGACGAGCGCATAGCCCAACTCGCCTCCCTCGTGGATGGAGCCGGGCGTCTCGGGCGTCACGTGGCTGCCCACGCCGCCCGGGAACGAGAACTGGCGGAACAGCCGGCCCATCCCCGCCTCGTCCATCGTGAGATCGGGGTAGACCTCGCTCGAGGTGCCCTCGAGGTAGGCGTTGGCGACCGCCGCAGGCCCGCCGTGACCGGGGCCGACGATCCAGATCGCGTCGAGGTCGCGGGCCTTGATGACGCGGTTGGCGTGGACGTACACGAGGTTCAGCCCGGGCGTCGTCCCCCAGTGGCCGAGGAGCCGCGGCTTGGTGTGCTCGGCCCGCAGCGGCTCCCGGAGGAGCGGGTTGGCGAGCAGGTAGATCTGGCCGACCGACAGGTAGTTGGCGGCGCGCCAGTACGCGTCGATCAGCCGGAGCTCCTCGTCGTCCGGTCGGCGCGCGCGGTGGGCCGGATGCGATGCGGTCTGGGCCATCGATCCCTCGTCGGGCGAGCCAGGTTGGCCGACTCCAGCCTACCGCCCCGACCCGACCGACGCGCTCGGATCAGGCCGACGTCGCCAGCGTTGCCTCCTGGGCGGGTGCGGCCGCCGCCCCTGACCGGACGATCAGGACCGACGCCTCGGCGTGATGGAGGATCGACCGCGACACGCTGCCGAGCAGCCATCGACGCACCGTTCCGATGTCGCGCGCCCCGAGGACGATGACGTCGGGGCGCCAGGCAGTGGCCTCGTCGAGGATCGCCGCGACGACGTCCCCACCCGTCAGCGCTTCTGCCTCGACCTGCAGGCCGCGCAGCCGCGCCGCTGCCTTCTCGGCGGCCTCGCGGGCGTGCTGCTCCGAAACCTCGACCGCATCCCGATAGGCCTCGACCGATGCCGCCCCGTCGACCGGCGCGATGCCCGCCCACCACGGCATGCCCGGGTCGACGATGCTCACGACCCGGATCCGGGCGCTCCCGAACAGACCTGTGTCGGCGATGAACCCGGCTGCGTCGAGGGCGCCCGGCGATCCGTCGGTCGCGAGCATGACCCGGTCGATGCCGGCATGGCGAGCGACGAGGACCGGGCACGGGGCGTGATCGACGACCTCGGACGACACCGAACCGAGCAGGAGTCGTCGAACGGCGCTCTGCCCGCGTGCGCCGATCACGATGAGGTCGGCGCCGGACCGGGTGGCCTCGGCGACGATCTCGGTGGCCGGTCGTCCCTCCAGCACCTTCGCCTCGACCGACATGCGGTCGGGACGGAAACGGCTCGCGATCTCCTCGAGCCGGGTGGCGACATCGTCGCGGACGCGATCGCGATCGCTCGGTGGGTCGACCCGGACGACGTTGGGCCAGGGACTCCCGTCCGTGGCGAACGAGTCGGGAATCACGCTGACGACCTCGATCGACGATCTGGCCGGGGTCGCCAGCCTATGAGCGGCGGCGACGGCCGACATCGAGGCATCCGAACCGTCGACTGCGAGCAGGACCTTCATCTGGGTACTCCTTCGAGGCCACGATGCGCCGCCGACGGCCGATCGCGGAGGTGCCGGACGGACCCGATCCGGGTGACGCTCGGCCCGACCCGCTCGTGCCCTTGCCGTGGGAGCATCGGGGCATGTCCGAGCCCACCACCGACGCGGCGGCTCGCCCGGTCCTGCCTGACGCCCACGCCATGTCGTCGTCCGCGGTCGCCTCGTCGCTCGAGGTGGATCCGGCGGTCGGCCTGTCACCCGACGAGGTCGACCGCCGGCGTGTGCGCTCTGGCCGCAACGAAGTCGAGGCCGCCGCCCGGCCGCCGCTAGCCGCGATGGTCTGGGACGCGGTCACCGAACCCTTCGTCGTGCTGTTGTTCGTGGCCGGCGTGCTCGCGATCGTCCTGGGCGAAGTCCGCGACGGCGCGCTCGTGCTCCTCGGATTGCTGCCGATCGTCGTCGCCGACGTCGTCACCACGTTCCGCTCGGAGCGCGCTCTCGAATCGCTCCGGGAGGCCGCAGCGCCGACGGCCAGGGTCCGCCGTGACGGACTCGTCGACGACATCCCCGCAGCGGATCTCGTCCCCGGCGACGTGGTCCTGCTGCGCGCCGGCGAGATCGTGCCGGCTGACCTTCGACTCACGATGGCTGACCGGCTACTGGTGGATCGCAGCGCGCTCACCGGTGAATCGGTGCCGGAGCTGGGTACCGCCGAGGCGGATCCCGGTGGTGCCGCGCTGACCGACCGCCACTCGATCGCGTACGCGGGCACTGCGATCGTGGCCGGACGTGGCGAGGGGCTGGTCATCGCGATCGGATATGCGACGGAGTTCGGCCGCATCGCCCGCGGACTGGCCGACACCGAGCGGCGGCGCTCGCCGCTCCAGCGCGAGCTCGACCGGCTCGTGCGCATCCTCCTCGTCGTTGCGATCGGGCTCATCGCCATCACGATGGGGCTCGGCTTCGCCCGTGGGAACTCGCTCGGCGAGAACATCCTCGCCGGCATCTCGGCCGCGATCGCCGCGATCCCGGAGGAGCCGCCGGTCCTGCTCGCCGTGATCCTCGGGCTGGGCGCCTACCGCCTCCTCCGACGCGGGGTCCTCGTTCGCCGGCTGTCTGCCGAGGAGACGCTCGGAGCCGTGGACCTCATCATCACCGACAAGACCGGCACGTTGACCGAAAACCGGCTGGCGGTGCGGGAGGTCCTCGGGCCGGCCGGGCCCGTGGCCGCGGTCGACGAGCGGCGCGGCCTCATCGGACTCGCCCTGCGCGCGGAGGAGGACGCGTGGCATATCGGTGGCGGGGCGCGCGCCGGGTCGTTCACGCAGGCCCTGCTGGCCGTCGCGGAGCGCGAGGGCGTCTCCACGAATCTCGACCGATCTGAACTGCAGTGGGCCGAGGGTCCATCCGACGGTCGGCCGTGGTCGACCACGTGGTCGCGTCATGATGGCGCCGACGAGGGGCTGGTCATCGGGGCGCCGGAGGCCGTACTCCGGCTTGCGGGCGACGGCCGCGACGATCTCGGTCAATGGCATGGCCTGATCGATCGCGAGGCGGCGGCGGGCGGGCGCTTGCTCCTGCTCGCCCGAGCGACGACGCCGACCGCATGGAGCCCGCTGGCGGTCATCGCGTTCGCCGATCCCCTCCGCAACGACGTCGGGGACGCGATGGAGGTCGCGAAACGCGGCGGCATCCAGACGGTCGTGGTGACCGGCGATCACCCGGCGACCGCGACCACCATCGCATGCGAGGCGGGGCTCGATGCGACTCCCGAGCGGGTCATCGTCGGCAGCGAGCTCGGCAGCTGGTCCGACGACGACCTGCGTCGGCACCTGTCACGGCTGTCCGTCGTGGCGCGTGCAGTCCCGGAGGACAAGCTTCGTCTGGTCGACATCGCCCGCGCCTCCGGCCGGACGGTCGCCGTGACCGGCGACGGCGTCAACGACGCGCCCGCCCTCCAGCACGCCGACGTCGCCGTTGCGATGGGCAGCGGCACGGCGGTCGCCCGGGACGCATCCGACCTGGTCCTGGGCGACGACTCGTTCGCCACCCTGATGTACGCCCTTCGCGAGGGACGGCGGATCGTGGCGAACGTCCAGAAGGGCCTCGTGTTCCTCGTTTCGACCCACGTGGCGTTGCTCGGCTTCATCCTGATCGCCACCATCGCCGGGATCTCGCAGCCCCTGCTGCCACTCCAGATCCTGTGGCTCGAGCTGTTCATCGACCTGTCGACCTCGGTCGCCTTCGAGCGCGAAGCGGAGGAGCCTGGCGCGATGGATCGGCCACCGCGCCCTCGCGGGCGGCCGTTGCTCACGTCGGCCTTGCTGGGCCGCATCTCGGTGGCTGGCGGGTTCAGCGCCGTGGCCGCGTTGGTCGTGACGCTTAGCCACGATGGCACCCCGGATCACGTTCGGTGGGTCGCCTATACGACGCTCGTGATCGCACAGGTCGTTCGCGCCTATGCGAATCGCAGCCTCACAAGGCCCGTGGTCACGCTGCGGCCCAATGTCCTGCTTGCCGCGGCATGCCTGGCGGTCGTGGTCGTCCAGGTCGCGATCCCGTACATCCCGCCGTTCGCGGAGGCGTTCCGCGCCACGCCCCTCGACCCGTCGGACTGGGCGATCGTGGCGCTGATCGCCCTGGCGCCCGCCGTCGTGGCCGAGCTTATCCGCGCCGCCACCGGTCGCGAGTGGGTGGCCTGAGCGGCGAATCGTCCCGCCCAGACGTGACGTTCGGCCCTGCCCCGGTGGAGGGCGTCGGCGCAGGCTTGGACCATGGTCAGCACGCTCCGCACCCCGACCGGTATCCGCATCCGGCCCATCCGGCCGACCGACCTCGAGCACCTCGAGGCGTTCTACGCGGGCCTGTCCCCGGAGTCCCTCAACGCCAGGTTCCACGGCGCCGGACGAGGCATCGCGGAGGGCACCGCCCGCCGCTTCTGCGGTCCGGACCATGCGCATCGCGAAGGACTGGTCGCCGTCACCGCTGACGAACACGAGCAGATCGTCGGGCACCTGTGCCTCGAGCCGCTGACGTCCGATGGGGTCGAGATGGCGATCGCGGTTTCAGACACGTGGCAACGCCATGGGATCGGTCGCGCCCTACTGGAGACCGCGGTCGAGTGGGCGGGCACGCATCACGTCGATCGGCTCGCCGCGGTGATCCGGTGGAGCAACCCGGCGATCCTCGGGCTCCTGCGGTCGATCCATCGACCGCTGCGGATCACGACCACGGCGGACGGAGAGATCGAGGCCATCGTCTCGATCGGTAATCGGCTGCCGGTCGCTGCCTGACACCGAGACGTGCGCTCCTCGACCCGACACGAAAACGCGCGAGCCGGATGGCTCGCGCGCTGCCGTTCGACGCCTAGCGGGCGACGACCACCGTCGCCGCCGCATGCGTCGCTACGTGTTCGGACACGCTTCCCTGGAGGACGCGGCCGATCGTCCCGAGACCTCGCGACCCGATCACGATCGTGTCGAACTTGCCGGCCTCGGCGATCTTCTCGATCTCCTTCGCGGGATCGCCGGCCGGTTCGATCATCTCGGCCTCGATGCCGTGCTGGGCGAGGATGTTCCGCGCTTCCAGGAGTTGCCGGGCATGGACGGAGCCGTCGTCCCACGGATCGACGGGCGATCGCCCGACGCGGGTAGGGATGACGCTCACGACCGCCAGGTCCCCATGCGAGAGCTTCGTCAGCTCGATCGCGACGTCGAGCGCGCGCTTGGCGGGCGCTTCCCCGTCGTAGGCGACAAGGATGTTCTTCATCTTCGGACTCCTCGTGCATCTCCCGCGGTCGTATCCGGGGCCCGTCGCGACAAAGTCGGGTCCGGGCCCCTCGCGGACGCCCTTCGGATCCCCGAACCGACTCGCGCGTCCGTCATCGACATGGTCGGTCGTCGCGGGGGTGGAACCCAGTGCCGTGCGGCATGTCGCGGGCGGTCCCTCCGGCCCGCTCGTACGTGACCTCTTCAGATCCGACCGACCTCGGCGAGCAGCGCGGTGCCGGCTCGCCATTCGTCAGGATGATCACGCCGGAGACGGGCCGCTTCGCAGCGGACCGTCGCCGCGAACGGGCGATCCTCCGAGCTCGCGACCCGCATCTCCCGGTCGCGCTGCTCGGCGTCCTGGATGAAGGCGGCATAGCGGGCGAGTGGGGTGGCGACCGCCAGGCGCTCCTCGAAACCCGGGAGGTAGTCGACGGTGACGAGCAGACGACCGAAGAAGGCGCCAACGGCATCCGCTCCCTCGTCCCAACCCTGCGAGTGGCCGCCGCGCCGCAGGATCGGTGCCGACGATGTGAAAGCGACGATCAGGGCGTCGCCGACCGCCTCCGCGTCGCACCTTCCGCCGAAGCCCAGATAGCCGTTCGATTCACCGAGGCGGTCGAGGATCCGGATCTCGCCCCACGAGAAGCCGACTGAGAGCGGGCGACGGCGGTCGCCGGTGATCGTCAGATGCGAGCCGCGTCCGCCATTCGTGGACCAGAACTCGACGACCTCGGGGTCGTAGTGCCGGAGCGTCGGACGCTCGCGCAGGGCGACGATCAGCGAGGCGGGCCCCGGCTTGTCGGGGAGGTCGGGATCGGCGAGGAAGCCCCAGTGCTCGAGTCGATGCGCCGCGCCCGCCAGGCTCGGAGGGGGCTCGACGGTGGGCAGCGTATCGATGGGCGACATGTCAGACCTCGTGGTTTTGGTTCCGAGGCTCAGCGTGGCAGCGATCGCAGTCACACCCAAGGGCCGGGCGGCTCCGCCGTTGGTGACAGATGGCCCGTGTGAGCGGGCCGATGCGCGCCGCACGATCGCCGCGAAGGAGCAGGCCATGACGACAGCTCGATCGCGTTACGCGTCGGACCGACCGGAACGCGCCCTCAGGATCGAAGACGGGCTGGTCATCTGCCCGCGCCAGGGCAGTGTCGACGTCGCACGTTGCTGGCAGTGTCCCGACTATCGCGGCCTTGGCGCTGGACACGTCGAGGCGCTGATGTGCGGGGCGAGCCCCGCGACGATCGCGGACGCAGCGTGGGCACGCGATCGCAGCGCCGCCGACGGTGGATCACGATGACGGTCATGCGTGCGCCCGGTCCTGATCCGGCCATCGCCCGACTCGCTCCCGGCCTTAAGGGTCCAGGCCTGGACCACCTTGCCGCGATCGCCCGCTACGCAGACGTCCCGGCAGGCGCGTACCTCCTGCGCGAGGCCGAACCGGCACTCCACCTTGGCACGCTGATAAGCGGTCGACTGGCCGTGCGTGCATGGGTCCCGGGGCAGTCAGAAGCGACGCTCATGACGCTCGACGAAGGGGACATCTTCGGCTGGTCGGCGGTCCTCGATCGCGACGCGACAGCCACCATCGTGGCCGTCGACGCCTCGCGCGTCCTGCTCCTGCCGAGCGCCGATCTTCGGCAGGCGATGGCCGCCGACGTCGAGCTCGCGGCCCGGCTGTACCGGCGGCTGCTCGAGGTCGTCGAGGAACGGCTTGCCGCGACGCGGCTCCAGATGCTCGACCTCTACCGTGCCGGCGGATCCCCGCGATGACGGCGACCGCGACCATGCCCGAGGCGTCGGCGGCGTTCCTCCCGCGCAACGACCTCGATCGTCTCTTCTCGACGCTCCATGCCGACGGTCGGGCCGTCGTGGGTCCGACGATCAGGGAGGGGGCGGTCGTCTACGACCGGCTCGACACCATCGACGACTTGCCGGTGGGCTGGACCGTCGACAGCGAGCCGGGCACGTACCGCCTTCGCCGGACCGACGAGAACCGCGCGTTCGACTACGGCGTCGGGGTCACGGCCTGGAAGCAGTTCACGTACCCACCGCGCGTGCCCCTGACGACGACCGGGGAGGCGGACGGACTCGTCAGCAGCGCTGAGCCGGAGCCCCTGCCGATGGCGTTCGTAGGCGTCCGGGCGTGCGAGCTCGCCGCGCTCGACATCCAGGAGCGCGTTCTGCGCGCCGGGCCGGCCGGGGACGCCGACCACGCCGCGCGTCGCGACGCCGCCCTCGTCGTGGCCGTCGAATGCGCCGTCGCGACGTCCACGTGCTTCTGCACGTCGATGGGCACCGGACCGGAGGTGACCGACGGCGCCGATATCGTGTTGTCCGAGCTCGACGACGGCTTCACGGTCCGCGCCAAGACCCCGGCCGGAGATCGCATCGTCAGCGCCATGCGGTTGCCCGAGGCGGCACCCGGGCAGGTCGAAGCGGCTGCCTCGCAGGTCGCCGCGGTCCGCGCGACCATCGGCGACCCCGTCCCGACCGACGGCCTGGCCGAGCGCTTGCGGGCCGCCCCGGAGCATCCGCGCTGGGCCGAGGTCGCCGAGCGGTGCCTCGCCTGTACCAACTGCACGCTCGTCTGCCCGACCTGCTTCTGCACGAGCGTCACTGTCGCGTCGGACCTCGACGGAGTCGTTGGCACCACGGAACGGACATGGGACAGCTGCTTCACGCTGGGGTTCGGTCGGGTCGCCGGCGAGGCCAACTTCCGCCCGCGGGTCGCCGACCGCTACCGGCAGTGGCTGACGCACAAGTTCTCGACGTGGTGGGACCAGTTCGGGTCGACCGGCTGCGTCGGCTGCGGCCGGTGCATCGCATGGTGCCCGGTCGGCATCGATGTGCGCGAGGAGCTGCTCGCGATCGCCCCGCCGGGCGCGGCAGCGGGTCCCCTGCCCTGGCCGCCGGCCCCGCCGGCCGGCCATGCTCCGGCCCCACTCCCTGCGGTCGAGCCGGCGCGCTACGTCTCGACCGAGGTCACGGGCAACCGACGCGAGACAGCTGACACGGTGACGCTGACGCTCGCGACGGAAGATCGCGCGCTGCTCGGCAGCCAGCCCGGCCAGTTCGTGATGGTGGCACGCCCCGCACAGGCTGCCCCGCCGATCTCGATCTCGCGCATCCGACCCGACGGCCTCGAGCTCACGATCCGCAGCGTCGGCCCGGCCACGGCGACGCTGACCGCACTCGGCTCCGGACGCCGGGTCTCGCTTCGAGGCCCGCTCGGGCGCCCGTGGCCGATCGTGTCGGCCTATGGCGGCGACGTCGTCATCGTGGCCGGGGGGATCGGCCTCGCGCCGCTTCGCCCGGTACTCGACGCCGTCCTGCGCGAGCGGCACCGGTTCGGTGCGGTCCGGGTCTACCTCGGTGCGCGGACGCCGCGCGACCGGCTGTTCGTTTCGGAGATGGCGGCGCTGGGCGGCCGCACCGACCTCGAGTTCGGCGAGATCGTCGACCGGGCCGGGCCCGAGTGGCTCGGACGGGTGGGCGTCGTCACGCAGCTGTTCGAACGCGCGCCATGGACTGGCGAGCGCACCACGGCGTTCGTATGCGGTCCGGACCGGATGATGCAAGCCACCGCCCGGACGCTCGCCGGTCGAGGGGTCGACCCGACGCGCACCTGGCTGACCCTCGAGCGGAACATGGCATGTGGCGTCGGCCTGTGCGGACACTGCCAGCTCGGCCCGTATTTCGTGTGTCGTGACGGGCCGGTCTTCTCGGTCGCCGAGCTCGGCGACACGTTCACGGTGGAGGGCCGGTGATGCTCACCACGGCGGTGTCCCGCGAGAACATCCGCAATCGCCCCCGGATCGGCGTGGTCAAGTTCGCTTCATGCGACGGCTGCCAGCTGACGCTCCTCGACCTGGAAGACGAGCTGCTGGCGATCGCCGAGCGCGTCGACATCGTCGAGTTCGCGGAGGCGACATCGAACCGCTCGTCGGGCCCGTTCGACATCCTGTTCGTCGAGGGCTCGGTCAGCACGCCTGAGCAGGCCGATGAGATCACGCGATTGCGTGAGGCGACCAAGACGCTCGTGACGATCGGGGCGTGCGCGACGTCAGGCGGCATCCAGGCCCTGCGCAACTGGGCCGATCACGACGCGCTGCGGGTGCTCGTGTATCCGGAACCGGCGTACATCGAGTCGCTGGCGACCGCGACACCGGTCGCCGACCACGTCGCGGTCGACGCCGAGCTGCGCGGCTGCCCGATCTCGCCCGACCAATTGCGCGAATTCCTGACCGGGGTGCTCGCCGGCCGCCGTGCGGACCTGCCGGACGAGGCCGTCTGCGCCGAATGCAAGCGGCGCGGCATCGTGTGCGTCGCGGTCGCCGATGGGACGACCTGTCTCGGCCCGGTGACGAGGACCGGCTGCGGGGCCCTGTGTCCGGCCTTCGGCCGTGGCTGCTACGGATGCTTCGGACCACGCGAAGCGGCCAACGGCGCGGGACTCGCGCGCTGGCTCCGACGCGGCACGGATGACGCTGCCGTTGCCCGCTCGTTCGCGCTCTTCAACGCATGGGCGCCGCCGTTCCGCGCCGTCATCGACGCCGCGGGCGGGCCGCCAGGCCCGATCGACGCCGCGGTCGCCGCGGAGCCGTCCGATGCATGACACGGTCGTCGCGCCCGGCGGCACCGACCTGACGGTCGACGTCCGCAACCTGACGCGGGTCGAAGGCGAGGGCTCGCTCCATCTGCGCGTCCGAGACGGCGCTGTCGAGTCGGCCCGTCTGGAGATCTTCGAGGCGCCGCGCTACTTCGAACGGCTGGTGGTCGGACGGACGATGGACGAGGTCATCGACATCGTTGCTCGCATCTGCGGGATCTGCCCGGTCGCCTACCAGATGACGGCCGTGCACGCTGCCGAGGCGGCGTTCGGCGTCGATGTCGACCCAGCCACCGTGGCGCTGCGTCGACTCCTGTACTGCGGCGAGTGGATCGAGAGCCACGCGCTCCATCTCTACCTGCTCCATCTTCCCGACCTTCTCGGCTATCCGAGCGCGCTCGACATGGTCCGCGATCACCGCGCGCGGTCGAGGATGGGCTGCGCCTGAAGAAGGCCGGCAACACCGTGGTGGCCCGGATCGGCGGCCGGGCGATCCATCCGGTGTCGGTCCGAGTGGGCGGCTTCTCGCGGGTCCTTACGAGGGAGGAGATCGGCTCGCTGCGGACCGACCTGGAGGAGGCCCTGCGGATCGCCGATGCGACGGTGGATCTCGTCGCGACGCTGCGAGCCACCCGACTTCAGTCGCCCAGCGCGACTCGTCGCCCTCCGGGCGCGCGGCCGACTATCCGATGAACGATGGTCGGATCGTGTCGACCGACGGGCTCGACCTCGCGGCCGACGCCTGGGAGTCGATGTTCGAGGAGCGGCAGGTGCCGTGGTCCCACGCCCTCCAGGCGCTCGGCCGCGACGGGTACCCGTACCTGCTCGGTCCGTCGGCCCGCGTCACGCTCGATGCCGACCAGCTCCATCCGCGCGCGGCCGAGGCGCTCGCACGACTCGATCTCGCCGACCGGATCGCGACCGAGCCCAACTGGAGCATCGCCGCCCGAGCGGTGGAGCTGGTCCACGCCGTCGCCGAGGCGATCGACATCGTCGACGCGTATCGGCCGCCGACGGCCGCGATGGTGCCGTGGTCGCCTCGCGCCGCGATCGCCGCCTGGGCGACCGAGGCGCCGCGCGGGCTGCTGTTCCAGCGCTATCGACTCGACGCCGAGGGCCGGGTCGTCGAGGCGCAGGATCGTGCCGCCGACGAGCCAGAACCAGGCGGCCATCGAGGCGGATCTCGCGCTGTTCGCCCCCACGATCCTCGATCGACCGCGCGAGGAGTTCACCCATCTGCTCGAACAGCTGATCCGCAGCTACGACCCGTGCATCAGCTGCGCCACTCATTTCCTTGACCTGCAGGTGGAGGAGGCGTCATGACCGCCGTGCTCGATATCCAGCCCACCATCCTCCGGTCCGACGAGGGTGGCGCCACGACGACCGTGGAGCCCGTCCGGAACACACTCGTGGAGATCCTCGCCTGCGGTGCCGCCGATCGTGGCGACGACGGCGCCGCCGTGATCGCCGTGGGCCGCCTCGCCGATGTCCTGCCGGACGACGTCCGGACGCGGCTTGTCGGACAGCTCGATGTCGACGACCTCCTGGCCGTCCCGGCTGGCGCCGGGGCCGTCGTCGTCGATACGGCGGTCGGCATCGACCCCGGGTGGATCGTCGAGATCCCGTTCAGCGGACTCGTCGGACGAGAGGCCGGGATCCGTCCACGGTCCTCCCATGCCCTCTCGATCCCCGAGACCGTGGGCGTCGCATCGATCATCCGTGGCCGTCCCCTCCAGGGCATGGTCGTCGCGATCGGAGGCGTCGACTTCGGCCTCGGGGAAGCGGTGAGCTGGCCGGTCGCCGCGGCCATGGATGCGTTCGTCCTGGCCATCGCCGATGCCGTCGGTCGCGTGCGCGACCTCGCGCTGCGAGCGACGTCGCCGGCCTGACCCCGCCTGGACCGACCCGGGCCGAACGGCCCACGGTTACGGGCCGGACGCCACGTCCGCGTGGATCCGACGGCGGGCACGCTCTTGCCCATGAGATGACGATGAGGATCGACCCGCACGTCCGGTTCCCGGGAATCCCTGCGATCGTCGACGGGTCGGAGGCTGCCCGCAGGTCGACCGACTCGCGACACTGGCGGACGCCCCATGAGCTGGCGGGGCTCCGCCCTACGGGGGCCGCGTGATGTGTGTCACCTATCCGGGCGAGGTCGTCGCCATGGACGGCCCCGAGGCGATCGTCCTGACCGATGGTCGGTTGCGACGCGCCAACGTGCTGGCCCTGCCCGACGTCGCGATCGGCGATCGGGTGATCGTTGCCGCCGGATCGATCATCTCGCGTCTGGAGGCGGCTGAAGCCGACGAGATCGAGCGACTCGTTCGGGTCGCGCTCGACGATGAAGGAGCACCCTCATGATGGCGACAGGCAACGTTCGCGCGACGCTTGCGTCGATCGTCCCCGACAGCCGCACCGCGGGGCTTCTGCTGGCGGTCGCGACCGCGACGATCAGTGGTGTATCGGTCTTCCTGAACGCGACAGCGGTCAAGCATGTCCCGGACGCTGCCGTCTTCACGACGCTGAAGAACGTGGTGGCGGTCGCCCTGCTCATGGTCCTGGCACTGCTCGTCGTGCACCCCTCCGAGGTGAGGACGATCGCTCGCTCCGACCGGGCCAGGCTCGCCGTCATCGGCGTCCTCGGCGGCGGTGTCGCTTTCCTGCTCTTCTTCTCGGGTCTGGCGATGGCGAGCGCTCCGTCGGCCGCGTTCATCCACAAGACGATGTTCATTTGGGTCGCGCTGATGGCGGGTCCGCTGCTCGGTGAGCGGCTCGGATGGGCGCCTCTCGCTGCGCTCGGGGTGCTGCTCGTCGGCCAGATCCTCATCCTGCCGCCGCTCGGCGTCACCTGGGGTTTCGGCGAGACGTTGATCGCGGCCGCCACCCTGCTGTGGGCCGGCGAGGTCATCCTCGCCAAGGGGGTCCTCGCTCGCGTCCGATCGCCGATCGTCGGGGTCGCCCGCCTCGGCATCGGTCTCGCCGTGCTGGTCGGCTTCCTCATCGTCACTGGGCGGATCGCCGGCATCGCGAATCTGGACGCGACGGCGTGGACCTGGGTCGCGCTCACGGGCGTGTTCCTGTCCGGTTACGTCGCGACCTGGCTCGCCGCACTGCGGCGCGCTCCGGCGACCGAGGTCACATCGATCCTGGTGGTCGGTGCGATGATCACCGGGGCGCTGACCGCCGTCACGCGCGGCGCCCTTCCCGAACCGATGACTGGTGGCGGCTACGCCCTCGTGGCGCTGGCCCTCATCGCACTCGCGGCCCTCGGGAGTCGGCGATCCGCGGAGCGCATCGTCGGCTAGGGGTGCAGGGTGACCAGCTCCTTGGTTCCGCCATCGTTAGGCTCGGTCGTCGGGTCTGGGCCGGCTTCCGGCCCGGTGCTGTTCGCGCGCTACGCGTACGGGCCGAACCGGTACGGCTACTGTGGTCCCGACGACGCCGACGAACTGATCGAGGCCGGTGTCGCCGGACAGGACCGCGTGCTCCGCGAACTCGCCGGGAAGTTCGAGGGCGCCTATCCGTATCTCGCGCTGATCGCCGAGTCCAACGGTTTGGCCGACCCCCTCGACCGTCGTGTCGTGGAAGCGTACTGGCTCGGCAACTCGCTGCTCACGGGCGTGCCGGCCGAGGCCTTGGGGGCCTCGCTCGATGGGAGATTCCGGCCGCGTCTGCGAGCGGCTGACTGGCGCTGGCTCGCGACGAAGCCCCTCCGCGGCGCGCGACCGGTCCACGCGTTCCACGTGCTCGACGTGTTCCCGCGCGTCGGGCTGATCCGCGGTGGACAGATCGACGGCATCCTCGAGGTGATCGACTCCTGCCGCATCCGATGGGGGCGAGTACTCGAGCGGATCGGCGACCAGCTCGTCGTCAGTGCGACGCGCCTCCGGCTCGTGGATGGCAGGCTCACGCGCACCGAGCCCGGCATCGAGCGGGTTCAGGCGTGGCGCGACGCGACCGGCTTCATCGACGTACCCGACCCGGGCGACGTCGTGTCGATCCACTGGTCGTGGGCGTGCGACCGACTCGACGCACGACAGCTGATGAACCTCATGACCTGGACGGACCGTCAGCTCGCGATCGCAAATCAGACCATCTAGGGCTGGCGCTTTAGAAAACCCGGACTCACCCGTCGACGCCTTCCGCTCCGGATCCTGACGGCATCGAAACGAAAGCCGCACTCCTGGCAGTCGCCGCGCGCCCATTCCAATGAGCAGTAGCCCAAGCTCGACATGGGGTCTATCGGCACGTGAGGGTCGGGCACTTCGACACGAGAACTCTGCGTGCGACCCGAGTACGGTCCAAGTATGGAAGCAGCCGCCACGTGGCCTCGATCACCCAGCAGGACAGAAGGCGGAATACCCATGTCTCGATGCCGGGCAAGCCGGCTGGCCACCGAAACGCGATCGTTCGCGCCGATCGGTTCTGAGGGCCACCCGCCCGTGGCATCCGTCGATGCAGTTGCGAGCGGCCATCCGACCCTGGTGCGTGCGAACGACCTCGACGCAGTCGGCCGATCCATGCCGAAGGCGCTGGACCGGCGCTTCGAGGCGGTCGTGTTCGACTGGGACGGCACCGCCGTCCCTGACCGCAGGGCCGACGCGACCGACCTGAAGGCGACGGCCGAAGCCCTCAGCTCAGCCGGCGTCGACCTCATCATCGTGAGCGGCACGAACCTGGACAACGTCGACGGCCAGCTGTGCGCACGTCCGGACGGGCCCGGGGAGCTGCACCTGTGCCTCAATCGTGGTTCGGAGGTGTTCACAGTCGACGGAGCGGGCGCGCGTCTCGTCCACCGGCGAACGGCGTCGCCTGAGGAAGATCGGCTCCTTTCGGCCGCAGCCGATCTGACCGTGGAACGTCTGGCCGAGCGCGGGCTCAGCGTGGAGATCGTGGCCGAGCGCCTGAACAGGCGAAAGATCGATCTCATTCCGTTGCCTGCTTGGGCGGATCCGCCCAAGGCTCACATCGGTGACCTCGTGGCCGCGGTCGAGCGGCGACTTCGCACGGCCGGCATCGCGACGCTCGGCGACGTGACCGAGATCGCCAGAACGGCTGCTCGGGACGTCGGCCTCCTCGACGCCAAGGTGACGAGTGACGCGAAGCACGTGGAGATCGGCCTGACGGACAAGTCCGACTCCGCCATCTGGGCGTTCGGTCACCTGTGGGAGCGAGGGATCGGACCCGGCCTCGTATTGATCGTCGGGGACGAGTTCGGGCCGCTCGGCGGCTTGCCCGGCAGCGACTCCCTGATGCTGATCCCGGAAGCGATGCGAGCGACCGCCGTGTCCGTCGGTATCGAACCGGGCGGTGTTCCCGCCGCCGTCACTCGGCTCGGGGGCGGCCCGGCCAGCTTCCATCGCATCCTCCAGGACCAGCTGCGACGCCGCGCCGGGCATGCGATCCCCGATATCGACCCCGACCCCGGCTGGACGCTCTCTGTCGCCGGCTTCGATGCGGAAACCGAGCGCGCCCAGGAATCGCTCCTGAGCCTGGCCACCGGTCGCTTGAGTACGGCGGGGGCACCGCTCGACGATCATCCAGCTCTGAGCCCTCGCGTTCTGGCTACCGGTGCCTACACCGCCGACGGCCCAGACACGTGCCTTCTCTCCGGGCCCGCTCTGGGATCGGTCAGGATTGCCGCTCTCGCAGGTGCCCGACTCCGCAGGACGCTCGACCTCCGAACGGGGGTGTTGTCGGAGGAGACCTCGCATCGGCGAGCGTCTCGCAGGGCGCTCCGCTTCGCCTCGCTCGACCCGGCCGGGGACCGTCGTCCTGCGTGCCGAGGGACACCAGCGCCTGATGCCGGTCGGTCCTCCGCTCGTCGCTCCGGCTGACGCCGTCTCGACCGCCAGCGTCGAGGTGGAGGGGCGATCCACGATGAGCGTCGAATCCGACGACGCGCAGATCGTGGCCGCGTCGAGCGAAACCCGAACGGCGGATCGCTCGCGCGGGCGGCTGGACCGACTGGCGACGTACCGTGTCGAGCCCGTTGCGTCGCCGGCCATCGTCCACGCCGTTCGAGACCTGATCGAGGCCGAGGCGACGGGATTCGACCGGCTCCTGGTCGAGCAGCGGGCGGCCTGGGCGCGCCGCTGGGCGGACGCTGATATCCGGATCGAGGGCGACGACGAGCTCGAGCGGGCCGTTCGGTTCGGACTCTTCCACCTCATGGGCTCGGTCGCCGATTCGGGCGAAGCCGCGGTCGGAGCGAGAGGGACCAGCGGCAACGCCTACCGAGGCCATGTCTTCTGGGACAGCGACGTCTTCGTGCTGCCGTTCCTCGCGGCCACCCATCCAGCTTCGGCCCGGGCGATGCTGGAGTACCGCGTGCGACGCCTTCCCGCTGCGCGCGAAGTCGCCGCCGCGCTTGGCAGGCGGGGTGCGCGTTTCCCGTGGGAGTCCGCCCATACCGGATCCGATGTCACGCCGCGGTCGTCCCTCGACCACGACGGGCAACAGATCGAGATCCGCACCGGCGACCTCGAGGAGCACATCGTGGCGGACGTCGCGTGGGCCGCCGAGGCATACCATGCCTGGACCGCAGATCACGAGTTCGGCGAAGGGCCGCGCCGCGCGCTGGTGTTCGAGACGGCCCGCTACTGGGACTCTCGGATCGCGCTCGGGGGCGATGGGCGGGCACATATCGACGGGGTGATCGGGCCCGACGAGTACCACGACCCGGTCGACGACAACGCGTTCACGAACGTGATGGCACGCTGGAACCTCCGGCGGGCCGCGCGTCTCCCAGGCGCGACGACCGACGAGAGGCGACGATGGCGCGAGCTCGCCAGCTCGGCTCGTCGACGGCTACGACCCTCGGACGCGGCTGTACGAGCAGTTCGCCGGGTTCTGGGACCTGGAGCCGCTCGTTATCAGCGAGATGGTCGACCAGCGCCCCGTCGCCGCCGACCTGCTGCTCGGCCGCGAGCGGGTCCAGGGCGGCCCAGATCCTGAAGCAGCCCGATGTACTGATGCTCCATCACATGCTCCCTGGCGCCACGGCATCCGGGTCGCTCGGTCCGAACCTGGACTTCTACGAGCCGCGAACGGCCCATGGCAGTTCGCTTTCACCCGGGATCCACGCGGCCCTCTTCGCGCGCGCCGGGCAGATGGAGGATGCGGTCGCCATGCTGCGCCTCACGGCCCGGGTGGACCTCGACGACCGCACCGGGACGACCGCAGGTGGTCTCCATCTCGCGGCGATGGGCAGTGTCTGGCAGGCGATCGTCCAGGGCTTCGCCGGGATACGGCCAACGCGCGACGCGCTGCTCGTCGATCCTCGCCTCCCGTCGTCCTGGACCGGGCTTGAGATCCCCGTCACTTACCAGGGGACCCGTGTCCGGTTCCGGTTGGAGCCGGAGTCGATATCGGTCGATGCCGACCGGCCGCTGCGGATCCGCTTCTCTGGCGATCGAGCGGTTCGCCTGACACGCGGGCGGGTCCGGTTCCAGCGCGGTCTTGCCGGCTGGCAGGAGGTTCCATCGTGACCCGCGTGCTCGCAGCCATCGACTCCAGCGCGGCTGCACGCCCCGTGCTGTCGACGGCGAACGCCGTGGCCGACCTGCTCGGAGCGGACGTCGATGCCCTGCACGTCCGGGAGCGAGCGTGGGCAACAGCCCAAGCGGCCGCTGACGCGGCCGGCGTGCACCTCAGGCTCCTGTCAGGTCGGACGCTCGAACGGATCATCGCAGGAGGCGGGACGGCCGGACGTGGTGGCGGTCGTCCTGGGTGCTCGCGCGACGCCTGGTGGGGCCCGCCCAGCGGGCCACGTTGCAGCGCACCTCGCCACGTCCAGTCGCAAACCGATCGTCGTCGTGCCACCTGAATGCGCGGTTCCGGTCCGGCTCCGCCGGATCCTCGTCCCTCTAGAGGCCGTCATGGCGACTGCCTCGGCCGTGGATTCGGTCGTAGTCGCAGCCGCCACCGGAGGCGCCGAGATCGTCGTCGTCCACGTGATGACCGAGCAGGCGCTTCCAACGTTCACGGATCAGCCCCAGCACGAAGTCGAGGCCTGGACCAATGAGTTCCGCCGTCGGTACTGCGATCACCCTGAGGTCCGCCTCGAGGTGCGGATGGGTGTGCCCCGCGAGCGGGTCCTTGCCCTCGCGGAGGAGATGCAGGCCGACGCCGTCATCCTCGCCTGGAGCCAGCGACTGGCCGCCCAGCGGGCGGCCTTGGTCCGGTTCGTCCTCGAGCACAGCCGAATTCCCGTGATCTTGGTGCCGGTCGCCCGGACGGAGAAGCACGTGCCGACCCGGTCCGGCCGCCGGAGAGGCCCTGCGATCAGCGATGTCTCAGAACGTGTTGCTGCTCATGCCGAATGACGTGGTGATCGCTCCCTGACCGGGTGGAGGATCAGATCGCAGGATATTGATCCGCAACATCACTCCTTCGTCGCGTTAGGCCGGTGAGGTGCATCCTCCCGCGATCCTTGACGGACGACGAGCACGGAGTTCGAAGCGTGCTGGAGAACCTTGCGGGCGACGCTGCCGAGCTCGAACGATGATCGCCGTCGCCGGGCGTCCGCGGAGGACGACCGCCTTCACCTCCAAGCCGGGGCGCTCCAAGCGTTCACGGACCTTGGTCGATGACCCGATGCGCCAGTCTCTAAAGCTCCGCATCGATCTGGTCCGCCTGGGCGATCGCAAGCGGCCGGCCATGGCCTTGTGATGGACCGGCACCTCCGACTCCACTCGTTCGAGTCGAGTCTGGTTGCCCTGCAAGCGGACGATGACTGCCTCCGCGGCACCGTGGTCATCGACGCGCCCATGCCGGACCCGCGACGGTGTCCTCTGCCAGGTCGGCGTAGATGATGTTGCAGGCGCGCTCCCAAGGGGCTCGCTCCACGCGGACGCTAAGACGGTGGCTGCCGGCGTTGAAGCTGATCTCGAAGTCATCGCGCACGGCATAGTCCGCGTACGTCTTCAGACCGAACAACGACCCGACGGCGGGGATCGCGCCGACCTCGCAGGCGGGCGCGAGAGCGGTCAGCTCGGGCTCGCTGAGGAGCCGGACATCCGCCGACCCGAGAACGCGGCGGGCCTTGCGCAGGTCGAGCTGTGCGGTGGCGTCGAGGACGACGAGGACGCGGCGATCATCTGGCGTCGCGAGCGCGACGACCTTGGCGAACGTCCGCGGATCGACGCCCTCGGCCGTGGCCGTGGCGCGGGCAGTGAAGGCTCGCTCGTGCTGGTGGATCTCGTACTCGATGTCCTGATTGGCGAGCCAGTCAAGGAGGGGTTGGTAGGGTCGGTTGGAAGTCGTCTTGGCGTTCATCGGTCGTGACCTTCTGCACGGTGTCCGGCGCTCTAACCTTCGTCTGATCCACCGTGGTGCGCCTCGGCCATTGGGCGCGCTTGCGCGTGCCGAACGGCCCGAAACGACGGTCGCGCGGCTTCGATGAGGCATTTCGGTCCGAATGACTCGGCGCGTTCGGGTCGGATGGCTCTCGGTGGCGGCGATGAGACCGCCGAGACTGGATCTTCTGGGGCGAGCGACGAGGACGCCATGCCGACGCGGAGCTTGATCAAGGCCGCTACTGGCTGCTTCGGCCGCGACACGACTGTGCATGCTGATATGACGTCGGTAGGCGCGCGGCAAGCCCTTCGCATCGGGCTCATCGCGCCGCCGCTCCTCCCGGTGCCGCCGCCAGCGTACGGTGGCACAGAGCGGGTGATCCATGCTCTCGCGGAAGGGTTGTATCGGCTTGGTCACGACGTCACGCTCTTCGCGTCCGCCGACTCGGATGTCTCGTGTCGGCTTGTCGCAACAGTCCCGCAGGCGTGCTGGACGGGCGGTTCGCCGGATGTCGAAGGGAGCTTCGAGCGCGTGCTCGATACAGTGTCACGGCACGACGGTCGGTTCGATGTCATCCATTCGCATCTCGAGACGAAGGGATTCCAGTTCGCACGATCGAGCCAGACGCCCGTCGTCTCGACGATGCACGGCCGGCTCGATGAACCCCTCACCCGAACCGCACTTCGTGCGCACTCGGACGTTCCCCTGGTGGCCATCAGTAAGAGCCAACAGGATCTCGCCCCATGGGCGAACTGGGTCGGCATGGTTGGCAACGGCCTCGACCTGGACCGGATGCCATTCGGCTCGTTAGCAGGCGGCTATCTTCTGTTTGTTGGCAGGATCGCGCGCGAGAAGGGGATCATCGAGGCGATCGAAGTCGCCCGTCGGACTCGGCGCCGCCTGGTCATTGCCGCCAAGGTCTTCGACGCAACGGAGTCGGATCTCTTCGAAAGCGAGGTTCGACCTGCACTACGTCCGGGTCGAGTCGAGTATCTGGGCGAGGTCGGGCCGGCCGTTCGCGACCCGGTGTTCGCCGGCGCGGAGGCCACGCTCATGCTCGGCGATTGGCCAGAACCGTTCGGACTCGTCGCCATCGAATCACTGGCCACGGGCACCCCCGTCATCGCGCTGCGACGTGGAGCGCTTCCAGAGATCATCGAGGACGGAGTCGACGGCTATCTGGTCGACGATCTGCGGGGCGCCGAGCGTGCGGTGGCGTTTGCGAAGTCCCTCGACCGACGTCATATCCGGGATAGGGCGATTCGTCGATTCTCCGCCGCGCGGATGGTCGATGACTACCTTGCCGTGTATCGACACGTCTTGGACAGCCGTCAAACGCCGATCCCAGGCGCGCCGCCGCTGGTCGTTACACCGTGACGGTCGAGACGGAGCCCGCGCGTGTGGTGTTTACCCCGTCGTCCAGCCGGATCGACCGGATCCATGAGCTCGCATGCCCTGTTAGCGACTTCACCTCTCCCCTGGTTGTCGGGCGTCGAGCGTTCCTGCTGGGCAGCACGCGCGGAGAGCTAGTCACATCGGCTCCGACGAGTCTCGTGGTGGCACGCTCGTGAGGGGAAACGCAGGTAGGTCCTCCTACAGTTGCTCTGGGGCGACTCATTTTGCGCGGCTGCCGTGGGCGGCTCCGGACGGTAGTCAATCGTCTGCAAGCCGGACCAGTCCGGGCGCGCTCGAGGCGCCACCGCACCGCGTGACAGTCCATCGCCGAGGCCGCGAGCTGATCGGCCAGCCGCTCCTCAACAAGGGCACCGCCTTCAGCGACGAGGAGCGCGACTTGTTCGGCCTCCGCGGCCTCCTGCCACCGCGTGTCAACACGATCGACGAGCAGGTCGTGCTCGAGCTCGAGCACGTCCGCCGGAAGGTCGACGACCTCGAGCGCTACATCGGCCTGGCGGCCCTCCAGGATCGGAACGAGACCCTGTTCTACAGGGTCCTGGCGGAGAACCTCGAAGAATTCCTGCCCATCGTCTACACGCCGACCGTCGGTCGTGCCTGTCAAGACTTCAGCCACATATTCCGGCGACCGCGGGGTGTCTGGATCACGCCGGACGACCTCGGGCGGATCGACGACATCCTGCGTGCTGCCGCGGACGCGGAGGTCCGGCTCATCGTCGTAACCGACAACGAGCGGATCCTGGGCCTCGGGGATCTTGGCGCTGGCGGGATGGCGATCCCCGTCGGAAAGCTTGCTCTCTACACAGCCGCTGCGGGCATCTACCCGGCCTGGACGCTGCCGGTGTCGATCGATGTCGGGACGGACCGCGCCGAGCTGCTGGAGGACCCGCTCTATCTCGGCTTTCGAGCGCCCAGGTTGCGAGGCGCGGCTTACGACGAGGTCCTCGAGGCGTTCGTCGACTCGGTGAGACGGGTCTTTCCCGCAGCCGTCGTTCAATGGGAGGACTTCAAGCAGCACAATGCACTCCGGATCCTCGACCGGTACCGCCATCGCCTGACGAGCTTCAACGACGACGTTCAGGGGACCGGCGGCGTCGTCCTCGGCGGTCTGCTCGCCGCTCGTCGCGCGATGGGTGGTCTATCCGGCGAACGGTTCCTGTTGCTCGGCGCGGGTGCCGCCTCGATCGGGATCGTCGGGCTCCTTCGTCGCCAGCTCGGCGAAGGCGCGGCTGCGGCCCCCGGTCGTCCCGTGATCGCGCTCATGGATCGTGGCGGTCTCGTCCATCTCGACCGGCCCGGGCTCCCCGAGGACCAACGACCGTTCGCGGTCGATCAGCGCTGGTTCACCGAGGCCGGGCTCAGCGCACAGGAGTTGACGGATCCGGTGGCGATCGCACGAGTCCTCAGGCCGTCGGTACTCATCGGCACGACCGGCTGCAGAGGCGCGTTCTCCGAGTCGCTCGTCCGCGAGGTCGCGCGGCATGCACCGGTACCGATCATCCTGCCGCTGTCGAACCCGGGCGATCGCGCAGAGGCTCAGCCGCACGACATCCTGACGTGGACTGGAGGTCGCGCTCTCGTGGCGACCGGGAGCCCGAGCGGCGAGGTGGACCTGGCCGATGGACGGCGGACGATCGGTCAGGCCAACAACGTGTTCATCTTCCCGGGCGTCGGTCTCGGTGCGATCGTCGCCGAGGCGCGGGAAGTCACCGACGACGCGTTCCTCGTGGCCGCCAGCGAGCTGGCCGCCCTGGTATCGGAGGAGCGGCTGGTGTCGGGCGCGATGTATCCGCCGGTCGGCGATCTCCGTCGGATCGCGCGAGCGATCGCTGTAGCGGTCGTGCGCCAGCTCAGGGACAGTGGCTATGGCCGACAGTATCGCGACGAGGAGATCGAGCCGGCTGTCGACGAGGCGATGTGGTGGCCGGCGTATCGCCGCTTCGTTCCCGGATGAGTGCGACGCATCCAAGCCAGATCGTCGACGCGCGAGGTACGCCTCAAGGCAGACTGACCATGGAGGCGGGCGATCGTGCGGCGATGGCGCGACCAGGCCGTGATGATGCTGCTCTTGGCGATACCGGACTGGCAGGTGCTCGGAATGTTCGCCGGCTAGGGCCCTGGGCGACTCGCCGACGGCCTCCGCACTCCCGAACGATCATCGCAGGACGATTCCCGCAGCCTCGAGGTCGTTGCTGAGGCTCGACCCGTGGCCTGCTCGGGCGATCTGTGTCGGATGCACTCCGAGCTACCGTCCTCGTTCGCCTGTCACGCGGCGAGCGTGCGCAGACGATCGACCAGCTCGTCGGCAGAGACTGGGCCTGCCGGCTCCACGTCCACCAATCGATCGGGCCGTCGGAACATCGCGACGTACTCACGCTCCAGGGCCAAACGATCAGAGCTTGGACCGAGGATCACGACCCGCTGACGGTCGCCGATCACCCGGACCACATGAGCCAGGTAGGACGACCGGGACAACCAGCCTCGGCTGATCTCGCAGGTCGAGATGTGGCCGTCGTGGCTCATCAGAGCCACGGACGACTGTCGTCCGTTGATCCATACGACTGCGCTTGGAGCCGCGGCCTCGCTTGCGGCTGGACCGGGAACCTGGGTTCTGGCCATGGTCGTCTCTCCTTGGGACGACGATATGGCTGGAACTGGGGCTGCGACACTGCCGATCGGCCCGGTTGAAAGGGTCAAGTGGTCTGCGCCGATGCGACGCGTTCACCCGGCGTCGGCCCGGCCGGCAAGGCGATCCTGGCGTCCCGCGGGTCGCCGCCGACACCGGGCCGGTCCAAGAACCGGGACGAGGTCAGGTCGCGGCCCGCCCGATCGGCTGTTGTCCGTACGCCCGTTCACCCCTCGTAGCAGCTGTCGGCCATCTCGCGGATGATGTCGCCCTCCGAGATGACGCCGATCGGCGAACGCCGACCGTCGACCACGACGAGACGATGGATGTGTTCAGCCGCCATCACCCGAGCGGCTTCCTCGAGCGACGCTGAGCCCAGGATCGTCTTCGCGGGTGCTGTCATGAGATCGCGGACTATGAGTCCGCGCCACCCCGTCGAGGGAAGGATCGATCCCCGTGCCCGAACGAGGTCGGTCTGACTGATCACGCCGACCAATCGATCCGCGTCGTCGACCACGGGCAGGCCGGTGATCTCAAAACCTGCTAGCAGATCGGCGACTTGCTCGACGGAATCGCTTTCAGACACCACCACGGGGGACGTCGTCATGACCCTTGCCACTGTCGCGCTCATCGATCGCCCATCCAGGCTCGCCGCTTTCATCCCGGCGATCGTGACGCCGTTCGAACCTCCGGTCGAGGTCCTTCCGAACCGAATACGAAGGGGCCATTCGGCACGAGGGCCGAACGGCCCGGGGATGGGTGACGTTTGCCCCTCGAACCGCCGTCGTTGGGCGCGGAGGATTGCACGTCACACCGGACCACGCGGACCGGACGAGGCGCATCGCGCCGAGGTGGCCACCATGACTCGCGTGCTTGTCGTCCATCACGACCTCGACCTGGCAGGCCAGGAGGCCGATTCGCTTCGACGCTTCGGCTACGACGTCATCGAATGCGGTGGTCCGACGCGGAACCGATGCCCCGTGCTCGCCGGTCGGCCGTGCGACCTCGCCGAGCGAGCTGATGTCCTCGTATACGACGTGTGGGCGAGCGGCGACGCCGAAGGCGCGCGCACGCTGATCGAGAATATCCGTGACATCCATCGCGAAACGCCCGTCGTCCTGACATCCCCAGGACTGCCGCTCAGCTGGGAGGAGACATCCGGCCGGCATGCGGTCACAGTGCTGACGGGACAGCCGACGGGCGCCCGGCTCCACGAGGCGATCCAGGCCGCTCTGAGGCAAGACACGGAGACGAGCACGTGATGACGAGCGTGAGAGGAGGAATGACGTGAGTCGACTGGTATGGCGGCGAACCATCGCCGCGGCTTCGGTCGCCGCGCTTGCCCTTTCGGCCTGCACGACGACCCCATCGAGCACTCCCGTGGCCAGCACCCCGTCGTCCCCAGCGGCTGGCGCGGGAACGATAGAGGTGACCCTCCAGGAGTGGGCGGTCGTCCCGGCGTCGACGTCACTCACGGCCGGTGAGGTGACGTTCCACGTCACGAACACCGGACCGGAGGACGTCCACGAGTTCGTCGTCCTCAAAACGGATCTGGACCCTGCTGCGCTGCCGACCGACGCGCGCGGTGCGGTGACAGAGGCGGGGTCCGGGATCGAGGTCATCGACGAGATCGAGGATATCGCCGTCGGTGACGCCCAGGATCTGACCGTGACGCTTGAAGCCGGCAAGTACGTCCTCCTCTGCAACATCTACGACGAGACGGAGAAGGAAGCGCACTACAGGATGGGGATGCGCACACCGTTCCAGGTCACCGGCTAGAACGCGAAGCCGCCGTACGAGGGTCGACGACGCACGACATGGAGGAGCCGAACCTGCACGTCGTCGTCGGTCTCGGTGCCGTCGGCCGCGCCCTGATCGACGAGCTCCTCGGTCGGGGTGTCGCGGTTCGGGCGATCGCCCGTCACGCGGTCGCCGGCCTGCCGCGCGAGGTCGAGATGGTCGAGGCCGACATCACCGACCCGGGCGCAGCGCGCCGAGCGATGTCGGGCGCAGCGGTCGTGTACCACGCCGCATCGGCTCCATACCATCGCTGGCCAGATCTCCTGCCGCCGCTGATGCGCGGCGTACTCGACGGCGCCGCGGCCACCGGCGCCCGGATCGTCTACGCCGACAACCTGTACCCGTACGGCCCGGTCGATGGGCCGCTGACCGAGGACCTTCCGTATCGGGCGACCGGCCGGAACGGTCGTGTCCGGGCGGCCCTCGCCGACGAGCTGCTGGCCGCCCACGCGGCTGGCACCGTGCGCGGGACGATCGGCCGTGCATCCGACTACTACGGTCCCCGGGGCCGCCAGTCGATCGCGGGCGAACGGCTGTTCGTCCCCGCCCTCGCGGGCAAGCCGGCACAGCTCCTTGGCGACCCGGGCCTATCGCACACGTTCACGTACCTTGCGGACTTCGCCCGCGGCCTGGCCACGCTCGGCGGCCACGACATGGCTCTCGGCCAGGCTTGGCACGTGCCCAGCGCCGAGACGCTGACGACCCGAGAGTTCGCCGCACTCGTGTTCGAGGCCGCCGGTCAGCCGCTGCGGACCCAGGTTCTGCCATCGGCGCTGTTGACGGTCGCCGCGCTTTTCAGCCCGACCCTGCGCGCCGTCCGCGAGCAGCAGTACCAGCGTCAAGCGCCGTGGGTCGTCGACCACTCGAAGTTCGCCAGGGTATTCGGCGCGCAATCGACGGCCCACCCCGAAGCGATCGCGACCACGCTCGCGTGGTACCAGAACCGTCGCCCCGGTGGCACGCGTGATGACGACCAGGTCGATGAGCTGAGACGCGGCGGTTGATCGCGCGATCTTGGGGGCCCGATCACGCCCCGCTCGGGGGCCGGTCGACCGATCCGAGCGACCGCCCGGGCTCAGACCCGCTCGAACGCCGCCGCCACCGAACCGCCGCCGCCGAGGCACAGCGTGGCGAGGCCGTAGCGTCCCTCGCGGCGGCGGAGCTCGTGGAGCAGCGTGGCCACGATCCGGGCGCCGCTGGCGCCGATCGGGTGGCCCAGCGCGATCGCCCCGCCGTTGACGTTGACCTTGTCCCAGTCGAAGCCGAGCTCGCGACCGTCGGCCAGCGTCTGCGCCGCGAAGGCCTCGTTGATCTCGATCAGGTCGAAGGCGTCGATCGGCAGCTCGATGCGGTCGAGCAGTCGCTTCACGCCCTCGACCGGGGCGAGGAACAGCCATTTCGGTGCGACCTCGGCCTGGGCGTAGCCGACGATCCGGGCGAGCGGCGTCAGACCGAGCCGCTCGACCGCGCGCTCGCTGGCGACGACGGTCGCCGCGGCGCCGTCGGTGATGCCCGGCGCGTTGCCGGCGGTGACCGTGCCCTCGGTGGCGTCGCCGCGGTCCTCGCCGTCGGGCAGCGGCGAAGACCGGCTTGAGCTTCGCGAGCGCCTCGGCGGTCGTGTCGCGGCGCGGGTTCTCGTCGGTCGTCGACGACGGTCTCGCGACCCTTCGCGTCGGTGATCGTGACCGGCGCCAGCTCGGCCTCGAACCGGCCTTCGTCGATGGCGGCGATGGCCTTCTGGTGGCTGGCCAGCGCGAACGCGTCCTGGTCCGCGCGGCTGACGCGGTCCTTGATCGCGACCCGCTCGGCGTGGGTGCCCATGTGGCAGTCCTCGATCGAGCACCACAGCCCGTCGGCCACCGTCGAGTCGATGAGCTTGGCGTCGCCGAGGCGCAAGCCGAAGCGGGCGCCGGGCAAGAGGTATGGCGCACCGTTCATCGACTCCATCCCGCCGGCGATGACGACCTCGGCGTCGCCGGCCCGGATCTCGGCGGCCGCCAGCATGATCGCCTTGAGCCCCGAGCCGCACACGCGGTTGATCGTGGTCGCGCTGGTCGTATCGGGGAGACCGGCCTGCAGGGCCGCCTGCCGGGCGGGCGCCTGGCCCGAGCCGGCCTGCAGGACCTGGCCCATCAGCACGTCGTCGACCTGGACGGTCGACGGCTCGAGGCCCGCCCGCTCGACCGCCGCCCTGATCGCCACGCCACCGAGGGTGGTCGCCGGGACGCCGCTCAACGCCCCGCCGAACTTGCCGATCGGCGTGCGCGCGGCGCTGACGATGAAGGTCTGGCCGTTGGGGCCGGCATGAGGCGTATCAGTCATCGTGGCTCACCCATGTTCCTCTGATGCTACTGGTCTCCGATCGGGCGACAGCGCCGGTCGTGCCCCGCGACTTACGTGTAGAGCCCGCCGTCGATCGTGATCACCTGGCCGGTGATGTAATCGCCATTCGAGACAAGGAACGCGACGGCCTGGGCGATCTCCTCGGGACGACCGAAACGTGCCATCGGGATCCTCTCCAGGATCCGACTGCGGACCTCGTCCGGCATGGCCGCGATCATCTCGGTCTCTATGAAGCCGGGTGCGATCGCGTTGACGGTGACGCCCTTTCGGGCGAGCTCGAGGGCCGCGGACTTCGTGAAGCCGATGATCCCCGCCTTGGCCGCAGCATAGTTTGCCTGACCGAAATTACCGTGTAGGCCGATCACCGAGCTGATGTTGACGATCCGTCCGTACCCGGCCTGGACCATGTGCGGCAGTACCCGTGCGGTCATGTGGAAGACACTGCTCAGGTTCGTCTCGAGGACGGCATCCCACTCCTCCGACGACATCTTGGCCAGCGATCGGTCGCGGGTGATCCCAGCGTTGTTGACCAGGACGTCGATCTTCCCGAAGCGATCGATGACACCATCGACCGCGGGTTCGATCGCCCCCGGATCCTGGACGTCGCAGATGAACGTGAACGCCCGGCCACCCGATGTCACGATCTCGTCGGCCACCGCCTTGGCGGCATCCGCGTCGTGGGCATAACCGACTGCCACGGACGCGCCATTCAGTCCGAGCTCGAGGGCGATCGCTCGGCCGATGCCACGCGATCCGCCGGTGACAAGGCAGGCCTTGCCGATCAGCTCAGCCATCGCAGAACCTCCTCGATCCGACCGAGACGTGTCGAGGCGGCCGGCGACCCAGTCGTCGGCCGCCCGGTACTCATCGTTCGCCGGTCAGCGCTTCGCGGGCTCGGTCGCCTTCGCGGCGGCCTTGGCGGCGGTATGCCAGCTTTCGAGCGCCGCCTGCTGGGTCCGCTTGACGAGCGACGAGAACTGCTCGACCGCCTGGCGATTGCCCTTCACTCCGAGGTCGAAGAGGCCGAGGCCGGCGTCGATCGCCGCGTTCTGGGCGTCGAACGCCGCCTTGAGAGCCGCCTCGCTCTGGGTGGACCATGTGCCGAGCATGTCCCGACCGAACTGGCTCGCGTCATCGACATAGGAGCGAGCGGTCTCGATCGTGGCCTTGGTGGTCTCGGTACCGGCGCGCGCTGCTTCGGCAGCGATGCGCGTGGCTTCCTTGACTGCTGCGGCTGCCGACTCCGGCAGCTCGGTCGTCGTGGTGGACATCGCGGTCTCCTTGGCCTATCATCGGCCTCAATCTACTGGCGATATGACTCTAAGTGCATTTTGCACCTACTACCACCACTTGTCAAGGCCGACGACCTGCCTCGGAGCCCAGAACCATCAATCGAGCCATGCCAGACCGTCCGACCACCACCCGCACCGGCTCCGCGCCCAAGGCTTCCTCGGCGGCCGAGGACGAGCCGGTCGACAAGCGCGAGTCCTTGCCAGGCTGGCCGCCCCGCGAGATCCTCGCGCCGTTCGTGCTGTTGGCGGTCTCCCTGCAGCGGGCCCATGGATACGTGATCGAGGATTACCTGCGCGCGCTTGGCTTGTTCGGCATCACGATGAGTACGCTGTACCGGACGCTCCGCCAGATGGAGAAGGACGGTTTCCTGGTGTCGACCTGGGAGCCGGGACCGACCGGCCCGGCCCGGCGCGTGTACACGATCACCGACGCGGGCCACGCTTGGCTGGACTCCTCGGCGGCGATGCTCAACGCCTATCGCGAAACGATCGACAGGTTCTTCGGTCTGTACGGCGCCGGATCGAGCGCAACCCGCCGGCAGCCCGACGCACCGACGGACGAGCCCAAGGCGGACATGAAGGAGACGCGCGGATGACGAAGGAGGAATCGAGCGGGGCGCCCGATCCGTTCGAGACGTGGCGCCAGCTCTACGACGCCAACGAGCGTGCATGGAGCACGGCTCTCGAGCAGGCCATGGCCAGCCCAGACTTCAACGAATCGAGCGGAAAGATGCTCGAAGCGATGCTCGCCGCCCAGAAGTCGGTCCGAGACAACATGCGGACCTATCTCGAGACGATCAACGTGCCGACACGGGAAGATATCGCCCGTCTGGGTGAGCTCGTCGTCGGGCTCGAGGAGAAGATCGATCAACTAGCCGATCGGCTCGACGGCATCGAGGAGGCGGTCCGCCGGATGCCGACCAAGTCAGCTAAGCCCCGCGGTCGCGCGAAGGGTGCCGAATGACGACGTCCGCGCGGGCGCCGTGGCCCGAACCTGGGAGCGTGTGGTCGTCGAATGATCGAGCGCTCGACATGGCTCGAGCCGTCCTCGGCGCCGCTGATGCACCGGTCGGTATGACCCCGAAAGCGCTTGTCTGGCGCAAGAACAAGGCCCGCCTCTACCGGTACGTTCGGTCGGAGCCGGCCACCCACCGGACGCCGGTCTTCCTGGTCCTTCCACTCATCAACCGCGCGTACATCCTCGACCTGCGCCCGGGCGCGAGCTTCGTCGAATTCCTACTGAGCGAGGGCTTCGACGTGTTCCTCATCGATTGGGGTACGCCGGGCGATGAGGACCGAGCGCTCGACGTGACGACGCTCGTCACGCGCTACCTGCCCCGCGCGGCGAAAGCGATCCAGGGAGCCACCGGTACCCGTCAGATGACGGTCCTCGGCTACTGCATCGGCGGCGTCCTGGCGACGTGTTTCGCGGCGCTCCATCCCGAGTTCACCCGCAATCTCGTGCTGTTGACGGCGCCGCTCGACTTCTCCGACTCCGGGCAGTTCGGGCAGATGACAGCACGCGGCATCTTCCCCGTCGACCGGCTGATCGAGACCTTCCCGACGGTGCCTGGGCAGGTGCCGGACATCGGCTCGAAGCTGCTCAACCCGATCGCCAACTATGTGGGCACCTATCGCCGCCTCTGGGAACGCCTTGGCGATCCCACCTTCGACATCCAGGGCTGGCAGGCGATGTACCGGTGGGTGAACGATAGCGTCCCGTTCGCCGGTGCTGCGTTCCGCCAGTGGATCGTCGAGTTCTACCAGGAGAACCGGTTGGCTCGAGACATGCTCGATATGGACGGCCGACCGGTCCGCCTCGAGGACATCCGCTGCCCGGTCCTCAACATCGCCGCGAGTCGGGACCAGATCGCCCCGCGACCGACGACAAGCATCGTCACGAAGCGTGTCGGTAGCAAGGACACATCAGAGATCCTCATCGAGGGCGGTCACGTTGGGATCGTCGTGGGCCGCACGGCCAGCCAGAACCTGTGGCCAAGGGTCGGCGCCTGGCTGAGCGCCCACGACTGATCGCGGCCCGGGAGGGCGCGATGCTCGACCCTCTAGCGCCGCGAGTCGGCTGGCCCGGTCGGGGAGGTCGGAGTCAGTTCTCGCGGCGCGACCCATGATCGAAGCACGCGCATGTAGTTGGCGCGCTCGAACGCCGAGGGGTCGTTGGCGGTGGCCTGGCTGGCGCTTCCCCGGAGCTGTTCGACCGAGTCGTACTCATGCTCGGTCAGCCACATCGTCAGATCGGCCTCCACGCTGGCGACGTGATCGGGCCCGTGGCGCAGCAGGGCCGATGTCATCATCACGACATCAGCTCCGACCATGAGAGCCTTGACCACGTCGGTCCCGGACTCGACCCCCGAGGTGGCCGCGAGCGACACATCGGGGCCGAGTTGGGGCCGGAGGATCGCGATCCAGCGCACGGGCAGCCGCATCTCCCAGGGACGGCTGAGCTCCAACCGGGGCACTACCTCGAGAGCGTCGAGGTCGAGATCCGGCTGATAGAAGCGATTGAACAATACGAGACCGTCGGCGCCAGCGACTGTGGCTGCGGCGGCGAAGTTCGCGAAAGCCGAGTAGAAGGGGCTCAGCTTGACGGCGAGCGGGATCGAGACCACGGCGCGCACGGCCGCGATCAGGTCCAGGTCGGCCGCTTCCATCTCGGCGGCTGTCCGAGCCGGATCGGCCGCCAGGTGATACAGGTTCAGTTCGAGCGCATCCGCTCCTGCCTCCTCGATCCGCCGCGCGTGGCGGACCCAGCCGCCAGTGGAGCTCGCGTTCAGGCTCGCGATGACGGGTACGGCAGCCGTTCGCTTGAGCCGTTCGAGCGAGGCAAGATAGCGGTCGGCCGCGCCGACGAACCGCTCGACGGCAGGGAAATAGTCGAGCGCCTCCGCGAAGTGTTCGGTGCCCTGTTCGAGCGAGCGGTTGAGCTCGATCTCCTCGGCCAGGATCTCCTCCTCGAACAGCGACGGCAGGACGATCGCGCCGATACCCGCCCGCTCGAGGAGCGCGGCCATGGCCGGCTCGCCGTTCTGTGGCGCCGCCGACGCGACGATCGGGGAGCGGAGCGCGAGACCCAGGTATCGGGTGCCCAGATCGACGGTCATCAGCCGCGCCCCTCATCGTCGTAGCTGTAACCCGCGTCACTTTCGACCTCGGGCACGATGTCCGGGTCGGGCCGATCGACGTGCGGGACGGTCCGCTCGATGCCCGCGAGCTGCTCGTAGTAGTGCCAGCGCTCGTCGGCGTCGGCTTGGGCCAGAGCGGCAAGCTCAGCGGCCCGCTCGGGGTTCGTCCGCTGGAGGACGGCGAACCGCGTCTCGGTCGCCACGAACTCGGCGATCGGGATCGACGGGGCCGCGGAGTCGAGCTTGAAGGGCCTGCCACCTTCGATCTCGGAGGGACGGAAGCGGTACAGCGGCCAGTAGCCGCTCTTGACCGCGTCCTTCTGGTGGGTCATCGACTTGCTCATATCGATCCCGTGAGCGATGCAGGTGCTGTAGGCGATGACGAGCGACGGGCCCGGCCAAGCATCCGCTTCGAGCATTGCCTTGGTCGTCTGGAGATCGTTCGCACCCATGGAGACCTGGGCTACGAACACGTTGCCGTAGGACCGCGCGATCGCTCCCAGGTCCTTCTTGGCGGTTCCCTTGCCGGCGGCCGCGAACTTCGCCACGGCTCCGCGCGGAGTGGCCTTTGAGGCTTGGCCGCCGGTGTTCGAGTAGACCTCGGTGTCGAGCACCAGGATGTTGACGTTGCGACCGGACGCGAGGACCTGGTCAACCCCTCCGAAGCCGATGTCGTAGGCCCAGCCATCACCGCCGATGATCCAGACGCCCTTGCGGACGAGATCGCCGGCGAGCGCGAGCAGGTGCCGCGCGTCGGAACCGAGCGGACCGTCGACGCGGGCGAGTTCGTCACGGAGACGATCCACCCGCTTACGTTGAAGCACGATGTCCGCTTCGCTGTCCTGGACGGCTCCGAGGAGCCCATCGACCAGGTCCAGGACCGAGCTTCGGGGCCAGGCGTTCGAGGAGCCGGCGGGCGTGGTCCGTCTGTGCGTCGAGCGCGAGCCGCATCCCGAGGCCGAACTCGGCGTTGTCCTCGAACAGCGAGTTGTTCCAGGCCGGGCCTCGGCCGGCGGCGTTTACCGTCCAGGGCGTGGTCGGCAGGTTGGCGCCATAGATCGACGAGCAGCCGGTCGCGTTCGCCACGATCATCCGATCACCGAAGAGCTGGCTGACGAGGCGGATGTACGGCGTCTCACCGCAGCCGCCGCACGCGCCGGAGAACTCGAAGAGGGGCTCCAGGACCTGGCTTCCCTTGACCGAATCGAGCGGGATCAGGTTCCGGTCGAGCGGGGGGATCGCCTGGAAGAAGTCCCAACGCGGCCGCTCGATATCGCGGTGGTCCGCCACGGGCTCCATGTTGATCGCCTTGTGGCTCGTGTCGGTCTTGCTCTTCGCGGGGCAGACGTCGACGCAGACGCCGCAGCCGGTGCAGTCGTCGGGCGCGACCTGGATCGTGAGCCGATGATCCGACAGCTCCCGCGAGCGGAACTCCTTATGCAGGAAGTCCGCTGGGGCCGTCGCCACGGCGGACGACGGGAAGACCTTCATCCGGATCGTCGCGTGCGGGCAGACCATCGCGCACTTGCCGCAGTCGATGCAGATCGCCGGATCCCAGATCGGGATCATCTGGGCGATCGCCCGCTTCTCGTACTTCGCAGTCCCGGTGGGGAACGTGCCGTCGACCGGCAGCGCGCTGACGGGCAACATGTCGCCGTCGCCGGCCATCAGACGGGATGTGAACCGGGCGACGAAGTCGGGCACGTCGTCGGGCACCGGCGGGGTCGTCGGACGGCTGTTCGAGACGCCACCGACCGGGACGTGAGCGAGACGCTCCAGGGAGTGGTCGATCGCCGCGAAGTTCCGGGCGATGGTCGCCTCGCCGCGTTTCGCGTACGTCTTCTCGACGAAGCCCTTGATCCGGGTGATCGCCTCGTCCGGCGGCAGGATGCCGGCGAGCTGGAAGAAGCACGGCTGCATGACGGTATTGATCCGGCTGCCCATACCGGCCTCGTCCGCGACAGCGAGCGCGTCGATGACCCAGAAGTCGATGTCCTTGTCGATGAGCAGCTGTTGGACGCCACCAGGCAGGTGGTCCCAGACCTCGTCCGGCCCGTACGGGGCGTTGAGCAGGAAGGTCGCCCCCTGCCTCGCGTTCTCGAGGATCCTCGTCTTGCCGAGCAGCCCGAACTGGTGGCAGGCGACGAAGTCGGCGTCATCGACGAGATACGTGGACCGGATCGGTTCGGGCCCGAAGCGCAGGTGCGACACCGTGACCGAGCCGGACTTCTTGGAGTCGTAGACGAAGTAGCCTTGGGCGAACAAGTCGGTGCTCTCGCCGATGATCTTGATCGAGGCCTTGTTCGCGCCGACGGTGCCGTCCGAGCCGAGCCCGAAGAACATCGCCTGCACTTCGCCCGACGGGCGTGGGCTCCGGAACTCGCCGTCGATGGGCAGGCTGAGATGGGTCACGTCGTCGTAGATGCCGACCGTGAAGTGGCGCTTCGGTCGCGCCGCGGCCAGCTCTTCGAAGACCGGCTTGATCATGGACGGCGTCATCTCCTTCGATGAGAGGCCGTACCGCCCGCCGATGACACGTGGTGCGGTCGCGAACGGGGGGACGTCGCCGTCCATCGCCTCGCTGAGAGCGCCCACCACTGCGAGATAGAGCGGCTCGCCGACCGCGCCGGGCTCCTTCGTCCTGTCGAGGACCGCGATGGCTCGCACGGTCGACGGCAACTTCGCGAGGATCTGCGCTGCGGGGAACGGCTGGAACAAGCGGACCTTGAGCATCCCGACGCGTTCGCCCGCCGCGACGAGGGTGTCGACCGTCTCCTCCAGCGGCGCCGCTGGCTGAGCCCATCACGACGATCACGCGATCCGCGTCCGGTGCGCCGTGGTAGTCCGCCAGCCCGTACTGCCGCCCTGTTCGGGTCGCCAGCTCGTCCATCACCTCCTGGACGATGCCCGGGACGGCCTGGTGGAACGGGTTCGAGGCCTCGCGGGCCTGGAAGAAGACGTCCGGGTTCTGCGCTGTGCCCCGGACGACCGGAGCGTCGGGTGTCATCCCCCGCCGGCGAAACGCCAGCACATCGTCATCGCGGACCAGCGCTCGGACGTCGTCCTCGTCGAGCAGCGCGATCTTGTTGATCTCGTGCGACGTCCGGAAGCCATCGAAGAAATGAAGGAACGGCACGCGGGCTCGCAGGGTCGCGGCATGCGCCACCAACGCGAAGTCGTGCGCCTCCTGGACCGAACCGGCGGCGAGCATCGCCCAGCCTGTCGTTCGCGCGTGCATCACGTCGCTGTGATCGCCGAAGATCGACAGGGCGTGGGTCGCGACCGTCCGGGCCGCGACGTGGATCACAGCCGGCGTCAGCTCGCCGGCGATCTTGAACATGTTGGGCACCATCAGGAGGAGGCCCTGTGACGCGGTGAACGTGGTCCCGAGCGCGCCCTTCTGGAGCGCGCCGTGCAGCGCCCCGGCGGCTCCCGCCTCGGACTGCATCTGGACGACGTCCGGGACCTTGCCCCAGAGGTTCGGCCGGCCGGCCGCAGACCAGTCGTCGCAGTGCTCGGCCATCGGCGAGGCCGGCGTGATCGGGTAGATCGCGATCACCTCGCTGAGGGCGTAGGCAACGCGGGCAGCCGCCTCGTTGCCGTCCAGACACTCGTACCGGGGGTCCATCAGCCGGGCCTCCCTTCGAGGATCGGTTCAGTGGCGTGCTCGCGGCCAGGCCAGCCCACGTCGCGCCGTCACCCGGAGCGGCATTATCCGCTATGGGTAGAGCAGCTGATGCTGATGCGACGTGGCGTCGATCGAGCCTGCCCACCGCGCACGCTCGGCGATGACGAACTCACACGGCTACGCTCCGTGGGTCGGCCGCCTCGAGGCCGCGAAGCTGGGGCAGGACCTCGCGCCCGAGCAGCTCGAGGGCGGCCGGGTCGTGGGCGTCTCCGGTGCTGATGATCACGTGCTGGACGCCGGCCTCGGCGAGCCGTCCGAAGCGCTCGACGATCTGATCGGTGCTCTCGGGCGCCCTGCCCCAGGAGCTCTGCTCGGACAGGGACACGCCCTGGAGGTTCGTCCGCTCGATCTCGGTGAAGTCGCGCCCGACCGCCTCGCAGTGCTCGGCGAGGATCGCGTACTTCGGCAGCAGGTCGGTCGGCCCACCGAACATGTTGGAGGCGTCGGCGTACTGGGCGACCAGCCGGAGCGTCTTCTTCTCGCCACCACCGCCGATCATGATCGGCACGCGCGGCCGGGAGATCGACTGGGGCACGTTGAGCAGCCGCGTCGCCCGGAACTGGCGGCCCTGGAAGTCCTCTTCCGATCCGCGCTCGCCCTGCCACATCCCGTGAGCGATCTGGAGGGTGTCCTCGAGCATCTCGAACCGGTCGTGCTGCGTCGGCCAGGGGAAGCCGAGACCCTCGGACTCGGCCTGGTTCCAGGCGGCGCCGATGCCGAGCCAGGCCCGGCCCCCGGAGAGCACGTCGAGCGTCGTGGCGGCCTTGACCCACAAGCCCGGGGCTCCGGTAGTGGACCCCGCCGACCATCAGCCCGAGCCGGGCGCGCTGGCTGTGGGCGGCCATGTACCCGAGCGTCGTCCAGCCCTCGAGCATCGGCTGGAGCTCGGAGCCGGGCGCCGCCGATCTGCCAGAAGTGGTCCATGACCCAGATCGAGTCGAAGCCGACGTCATCGGCGGTGCGGACGGCGCGTGCCAGGGTCGGACCGATCGCCTCGGTGCCGCCGGGCCAGGTGAACGAGTAGATCTGCAGGCCGAACTTCATGACAAGGCTCCTTCGCTGAGGGTGGTGAGGGATGCGCAGACTTCCCAGAGGCGGCGGCCGATCTCGGGATCGCGGGTGTACGGCGGCGGCTCGATCTCCCGACCGGCCCGGAAGAACCGGCCGGTCCGAGACGCGTATCCGGGCGCCAGGGCGAGCGGCGCGATCGCCGCCGCCGCGCGCTCTGGCGAGGCCGACACGAGCCTCGTGGCCCAGCGCAGCGGCGCCGGCGCCTGGCGCATGAGGTCGGTCCGGACGAGACCGGGATGGACGGCGTTCGCGGTCAGGCCGCTGCCTTCTGTCCGGCGGGCGAGCTCGAACGTGAACAGCAGGTCGGCCGCTTTCGTGGCTCCGAACGCGGTCAGCGAGCGGAACCGGCGCTCGGCCTGGAGGTCGTCGAAGTCGAGCCTGACCGTCGACGGGGCGCTGAGGACGATGACACGGGCCGAACCGGCCGCCCGAAGCCGCTCGAGAAGCAGGTTCGTCAGCAGGAACGGCCCGAGGACGTTCGTCGCGAACATCGTCTCGAAGCCGTCGGCGGTCACCGTCCGGTGAGCGGTGTAGACCGCCGCGCAATGGACGACGACGTCGAGGGTCGGATGGACCTGAGCTACGGCCCCGGCGAGGCGCCGAACCGACGCGAGGTCGGACAGGTCGCCGGCAAAGACTGCCACCCGGTCGTTCCCGGTGGCGGCTGCGATCGCTGCCCTCGTCTGCTCCCCGCGGATCGGGTCCCGGGCGACGATCCCGACGGTCATCCCGGCGGCCGCCAGCGCGCCGGCGAGCGCTCGACCGATCCCCGAGGTCGCCCCCGTCACGAGCGCGATTCGTCGATCAGCCGCTGTATCGTCGGTCACCGGGCATCGGCGGTGCATCGATGCGCATCTGCTATCCTCCCGAGATAGACAGGTCTGTATCGCCACATGTTACGAGACAGGTCTGTATCACGCAAGGGGTGAGCATCGAATGGCAACGGTGGCAACGACCGAGCGCTCGGCTCGGGAGCGGATCCTCGCTACCGCGAGCGAGCTGTTCTACCGCGACGGCTACCACGCCGTCGGGATCGACACCATCGTCGCGCGGTCGGGCGTGGCGAAGATGACCCTGTATCGCCACTTCCCGTCGAAGGACGACTTGATCGCCGCCTACCTCGAGCGCTCGAACGCCGAGTTCATGACCTGGGTTGACGATGCGATCGAAGGCGTCGACGACCCGCGCACGAAGCTGATCGCGGCCTTTGAAGCGACCGCGAAGCTCGCAACCAGCGCAAGGTGTCTAGGCTGCACGTTCCAGAGCGCGGCGTCCGAGTTTCCGGATATGGATCACCCGGGCCATCGGGTGGCGCGCGACCACAAGCGCTCGATGCTCGGCCTGTTCGCCGGACTGGCTCGGGATGCCGGGCTCCGGGATCCCGATGGACTGGCGGCGCAGCTCCTCCTGCTCATGGACGGGGCGTGGGTCGCCGCGCGGATGTTCGGCCCGGACAATCACGCGGCGTCGGTCGCGGAGGCGGCACGAGCGGTGATCGACGCCCACGCGAGGGATTAGTCGGACCGGGCCCCACTCGGCCTGATCCGAGTGACATTCGGCCCTATCGACGCGGCTCTCGTGTGCGGCACGCTCCAAGTTATGAACCGCTACTTCTCGACAGTCGACGAGCTCGTGGTGGCCGACGCGATGACTCTCGATCCCGCGACCATCAGCATGGACGCGCTGCTTGAAGAAGCGGAGCGCCTGATGCGAGAGCGCCACGTCACCGGCTTGCCCGTGGTGGACGCCAACGGCGCTCCCATCGGCGTCATCAGCCAGACCGATGTGATCGCCGATGGCGGGACCCCGCTGGCGATGCTGCTCCGCCACAAACCGAATGGGCTCCGCGTCGGCGAGCTCATGACCTCACCCGCCGTGACGGTCGCTCAAACGGCGCGGCTCGTCGAGGCCGCCCGGCTCATGCGCGACAACCGTATCCATCGGCTGGTCGCGGTCGATGAGCACGGCCGCACGGTCGGAGTCCTCTCGGCAAGCGACTTCGTTGCCCTGTTCGCGGACGGATGACGGTGCGCAGCTGGCGCGTCATGTCCGCCTAGCTTCGCATTGGCGGGTCGTCGAGGACTTGTGACCGGGTCCCGAACCACATCGCGGCCCAGCGGTGGGCACGATATCGCGGCCAGCCGGCGTCACTCGTGGTGGCGAACCTGACCTACGCTCCGTGCATGGCCATGGCGAGGCCCTGGGGACCGTCTCCCAGCCGGAGGTCAGGCTGAGATCACGACTTTCAGCGCCTTCGTATCCGCGGCCCGCCCAAAGGTGTCATAGGCCTCCATGAACGCGTCAGACCTGAACCGATGCGTCGCGAACAACTCGGCCTGCAACTTCTTCTGCGCGACGAGCTTGAGCAGCATCGGCGTGGTCGAGGCGCTTACCAGACCCATCGTGATCGCGATGTCAGAGATCCACAGGTCCTGAAGGGGCAGCTCCACGGGCTTGCCGTGGACGCCGACGTTGGCGATCGTCCCGCCCGGCCGAACGATCCTGACGCAGGTGTCGAAGGATGCCGGGATCCCGACGGCCTCGATGGCGACGTCGACGCCGAGGCCGTCAGTCGTGCTTTTGATCTCCTCGATGAAGCCGCCGTGACCACTGTTCACCGTGTCGGTCGCACCAAACGTCTGGGACACCTCGAGACGGTTGTCGTCGAGGTCGATGGCGACGATCCGGGCGGCGCCGTACAGGCCGGCCGTCATGATGGAGGCCAGGCCGACGGGCCCCGAGCCGACCACTGCGACCACATCACCAGGCTTGACTCGCCCGTACCGGACGCCGATCTCGAAACCAGTGGGAAGGATGTCCGAGAGCATCACCCCCGCCGCGTCCGAAACGCCGGCCGGCACCTTGTACAGGGAGTTGTCCGCGAACGGGACGCGGGTGTACTCCGCCTGGGTCCCGTCGATCAGGTGGCCAAGTATCCAGCCGATGCCGCTTGCGCCCTCGTCCGCGAGGCAGTGGGCGTACAGGCCCTGGTGGCAGTACGAACAGGCACCGCACGCGCTGATGCAGGAGATGATCACCCGGTCCCCTACGGCCAGGGTCGAGACGGCCGATCCGATCTCGGTGATCGTGCCGACACCTTCGTGGCCGAGGATCCGGCCGTCGGTCACGGCGGGCACGTCGCCCTTGAGGATGTGCAGGTCCGTGCCGCAGATCGTCGTCGTGTCGACCTTCACGATGGCGTCGGTGGGATGGATGATCTCGCGGTCCGGCACGTCCTCCCATGACTTCTTGCCGGGTCCGTGGTAGACGATGGCCTTCATCGGGCGGCTCCTCTAGGTCACCGGCGAGCCGTTCAGCCTGTGGCCCAACGTCGATCGATCGCCTGATCGGAAGTGGCCTAGCCCGATCGACGTGAGCTTGATGATCCGCCGAAGGACGCCACATGGCGGGTAGGCCCTCCACACCATGATGGGTGCTGTATCCATTGTGTCATGGCCTCGCAGGCTCGACGGGGTTCGACGCGTCCTGACACGTCCTGAGTGAGGTAGCGCCACCGCTCGGGCGGATGCGAACGAGTCGGCGGAGTCCAGGACGATCCACCGGATGTTCAGCCGTTCCTCGCCGTCAAGGCGACTGCGTGCAGATCGCCAGAACACAGATCCTTGACCCCTGCCACAAACGAGCTCTCCGGCACTTACGGAAACCGCTTCGGCGGGCGCCAAATGGACGGGATGATTCCTCGTATCCGGAGGGACGAGATGATCGGCGATATCGGTCATGTCCGACGCCGGGCCTCATGGTCGGCGCTCATCGCGGCATTCGCGCCGCTCTCGGTCGCATCGCCGGGACCGACCCGTCGAGGCCCGGCCGTGACCTCCCCTGTGATCGACGAGCTAGGACGAAGTCGAGCGGGATCCATTGACTGCGACCCGCGCGGCGGAAGGAAAGCACGCTCACGTCCTCCTAGGAGAGTAGACCGATGACAACGATGCAGATCCGCGATGTGTCGCTCCACGTCGAGGTCACGGGTCACGGGGACCCATTGGTGCTGATGCACGGTGGCCCCGGCCTCGACCACGTGTCGCTGACCCCGTTTCGCCAAGCTCGCCGACCGGCACGCGATCGTCTTGTACGACCATCGCTGCAACGGACGCTCGACCGGCGCACCGGTGACGTCGATGACTTGGGAGAACCTCACCGCGGACGCCGACGCGCTCCGCGAAGAGCTCGGGTTCGAGCGCTGGGCCGTGCTCGGGCATTCGTTCGGCGGCTACGTCGCCCTCGAGTACGCGCTCCGCTATCCGGAGCGCGTGTCACGACTCGTCTTGCTGGACACGGCAGCCGACGCGCGTTGGTCGCAGGAGAACGCGGCCGACGTCCTCGCCGGCCGCGGGTTCAGCCCGAAGACGGTGGCCGTCGCTCGCCGCTTCTACGACGGACGGATTGCGCCGAAGGACTTCGTCCGCGCCGCGATCCGGCTCGTGCCCGCGTACGACCACCGGTTCAGCCTGTTGCGGCTCGCCCGCGAAATGATCGCAGGCGGGTGGCGGATGAAGACGCGGCCAGCGGCGCTCACCTTCGGCGGGCAGATGATGCGGGGCTGGAGCGTGATGGACCGGCTCGGCGAGATCCGCGTGCCGACCCTCGTCCTCGCCGGGCGCGACGACTTCCTCTTCCCGCCCGAGAGCCAGGCCATGCTCGCCGCCGGCATTGCGAACGCTCGGCTGCGCATCATCGAGCGTGCCGGTCACAACCCGCAGTCCGAGCGGCCGGCCGAGACACTGGCGGCCGTGGCGGACTTCCTCGCCGTGACGCACGCGCACCCGGCCATGCCAGCCCCGGACGCGGTCGTCCTGTGGCAGGCGCCCGCACGAGCCTGACCATGGGCGCTACCGATCGGGCTCGCTGCCCGCCCCCTCTTCCGCAACGCCGACGAACGGATCGCGCCGGCGAATCGCGCGCGATCAGACGATGCTCGACCAGCGACGGAGGCGGCCGACTCATGACGCCCCGGTCCCGACGAGCGTACCCGACCCCGCCTCCGCCTCATCGTTGTCGGTCGCGGTCGGCTGGGGTGCTGTCGGCGAGCGACGTCGTCGCCATGTACGCGGACGGCTGACGATCCTGCGGACGGAGGTCCGCTGGACCGACGCGCGCCGGCCGCGCGCGACGCGCCGAACCCCCTTAGTTCGCCGGGTCGCCATCGCCGGCCTGGACCAGGCCGAGCGCGCCGCGGCCCACGAGGTTGAACGCGTGGGTCACGATCGGATAGAGCCCATCCTCCGCCGTCGTGAACTCGACGATCCCGCCCTGGGCGGGCGCGAGGTCCATCGCCTGCGAGCCCCAGCTCCCGGTGTTGCCCTTGGTGAGATGGACGCCCTCGCGGATCACTGTGTCGAAGATCGTGCCGACGATGTGGAAGGAGCTGTCGACGCTTGGACCGGCATCGAGGACGAAGATGCGATTCGTCTCGCCGGTCCCGACCTCGATCGGCTGGTCCCTGTACTGGTTCGCGACGCCGTTGAACACGACGAAGTCCGGGGCCGGCGCGGCTGCAGAGGCCTTGGTCAGGTCGCTCGGCTGGCCCTGCGGGCCGAGATACCACTCGCTCTGGACCAGGGCGAACTCGTTGTCGACGCGCGGCAGTCCACCGGCCGGCTCGACGATGACCATGCCGTACATCCCATTGGCGATGTGGTGCAGCGTCGGTGCGGTACCGCAGTGGTACATCCAGACCCCGGCGTAGTCCGCGGTCCACTCGTAGACGAGCTCCTCGCCGGGGGCGATGGAGCGCATCTCGTCGTTCCAGGCGACCTGACTGGCATGGAAGTCGATGGAGTGCGACAGCTGGTTCTCCACGGGGTTCTTGAGATGGACCCGGATGGTGTCGCCGACCTTGACCCGGATTACCGGGCCCGGCACGCTGCCGCCGAACGTCCAGACGTTCTGCACGAATCCTTCCGCGACGGTCATCTCCTGCTCGGTCATGACAAGGTCGATGTCGTGCACCTCCCCGGGCAGGAGCGCAGGCGCGATCGGGTCGTAGAGGACCGGCGCTGGAGCGTTCGGGTCGGGCTCGACGGCGGTCTCAGGTGCCGGTCCGCCGTGGTCATTCGGGTCGTGGCTGGCCGCCGCTTGCCCGGCGACCTTGACCTCGCCTTTCATGCCGGCGTCGGCGTGGCCCGGGATCGAGCACAGGAACGTTGTGCCCTCGGCCGGGATGTCGACCTCGACCGAGGCGCTCTCGCCCGGCTGAGCGGAGGCCACCTCGCCGGTCGCGAATGTGACGTCGTGAGACGCGGCCCCCGTGTTGACGAGGGTGACCTCGTACCGACCGGCAGCCGGCACGTCGAGCGAGGTGGGCGTGAACCCGAGGTCGAACGCTTCGATCTTCAAGGAGCCGGTCGCCGCGCCACCGGTCGACGCCGACGGAGCCGGGGCGGCTGGGCTCGCGCCTGCGGCCTGCACGGGCGGGTAGGTCCAACTGGGCGCCGTGCTCTGGGCGCAGCCGGTCAGCACCAGGGCGGCCCCGATGATGTAGGGTGGACAAGCGGCGCATCGCGCGGGCTCCTTCGGATAAAGACGTACCGATGCGGTAATACTTCCGAACGTGCATATGCGCGGACAGTGCCGTTCGGCCCGCTATCGCCGGGACCGACTGGTCGCCACGTCGGCTAGCGACGCGGTAGCGAGCCGCTCGAGCATCGCGTCCTGCGCGGCGAAGAACACGTCGTGGACCTGGCAATGGCCATCACGCCCACACGGCCCGCCCCGCAGCACGCAGCGGGTCCTACGGCTGTCGCCCTCGACCGCCTCGATGACCTCGAGCACGCTGATGCTTGCTGCCGATCGCCCCAGCGCATACCCGCCGGTCCGCCCGATCGTCGAGCTGACGAGGCCCGCTCGCGACAGCTTCGCCATCACGCGCGGCAGGAACCCGACCGGGATGCCCATCCCGGCAGCGATCTCACGAACCGTCATCCGCGGGGCGTCCTCCCGGGCCGCGAGCGCGAGCATGGCCCGGACGGCGTAGTCCCCACGGCGGGTCAGCTCGAGTCGCATCGGACGCAGGGTATCGGTCGTGGGCAGGTCAGGTGCGGCGGGCCTCCTCGCGCAGCCGGTCGCGGAAGTCCGGGTGGGCGATCGCGATAAGCGCTTCGGCGCGTTCATCGAGGCTCTTGCCGAACAGGTCCGCCACGCCGTACTCCGTGACGACGGTCCGGACGTGCGCGCGTGTCGTGACCACACCGGCGCCCGCTTGGAGCGTCGACGCGATCCGCGAGACCGACCCGCCGGCGGCCGTGGAGGGGAGCGCGATGATCGCCCGCCCCTCGGGAGCGAGCGCAGCGCCGCGGATGAAGTCCATCTGTCCACCGACGCCCGAGTACATCCGATGCCCGATCGAATCGGCCACGACCTGGCCGGTCAGGTCGACCTCGATGGCGGAGTTGATGGCGACCATGCGGCGGAACGTCCGGATGACCTGCGCGTCGTTCGTGAAGTCGACCGATCGCATCTCGACCATCGGGTTGTCATGCATAAATCGATAGAGCCGTTCCGTACCCAGCACGAACGCGGTCACGATCTTCCCGCGGTTTCGCTCCTTCGCGTTGCCGGTGATGGCCCCGGCCTCGACCAGGTCGACGACCGGATCCGTGAACATCTCGGTGTGGATGCCCAAGTCACGTTTGTTCGTGAGGAACAGGGCCGTCGCGGCCGGGATAGCGCCGATGCCCAGCTGCAGGGTGGCCTCGTCCGGGATCAGCTCGGCAACGTACGCGCCGATCCGGCGTTCGACCTCGCCGATCGGACCGACAGGATGCTGGTAGGGAGGGACGTCGACCTCGATGGCGAGGTCGATCTCACTGACGTGGATGAAGCTCTCACCGAGCGTGCGAGGCATCGCCCGGTTGAACTGGACGATGACGGTCCGGGCGGCCCGCATCGCCGCATGGATGGCCTCGACTGACGTACCCAGGGAGCAGAAGCCGTGGGCGTCCGGTGGCGTGGCGTTGACCAGCACGGTGTCGAGATGGAGCGCGCCAGACGAGAAGAGGCGCGGTACATCGGACAGGAAGACGGGCACGTAGTCGGCGCGGCCATCCTCCACGGCGGCCCTTGCATTCGGCCCGATGAACAGGGCGCGATGCCGAAAGTGACGGGCCATGTCCGGGGCGAGGTGGGGCCCAGGACCCTCGATGTGCAGGTGAACGACGCTGACGTCGCGCAGATCCTCCGCCCTGGCGCGGGCGACCAGGGCATCGAGCAGGACCGACGGTGCCGCCGCCGCGCAATGGACGTAGACCTGATGGCCGCTCTGAACTGTCGAGACCGCTTCATCCGGGCTGACGATCCGCATGAAGCGACTCTACGTGGTGGAGCGACGGGCCAGGGCGGGATACGCGACCCTGGCCCGCCTCCGGCTGCTCAGGAACGTGCCCCGTCCTGGGCAGCCGTCGCGAGCTCGGCGCCCCATCGCCGGGCACGCTCCAGTTCGCCGGCCTTGAGTGGGCCGTACTTGCCGGTCACGAGGAATTTCTGGCCCTTTGCGATCGGCTGGTAGCCGGCTCGCTCCATCTCGTGGCTGATCGTCCCGATCGATCCGCCCGGGGAGAAGCGGAAGCGCGTCTCGAACGCGGCAGCGCGGGCACGGCCCTGCGGCAGCGCATCCAGCCAGGACCGCATCGAGCGATGGCTTGTGTCGGCGGGTGTCGGCGCGCCGTACTCGCGAAGGAGATCCTCTCGTATCTGGTCCGTCGGCAGGCGGAAGCCGAGGACCGGTGCACCTGCAACGACCAGATCGGCGGACGAAACCACCTCCGGTGAGGCTTCATCCGTGGTCAGCGCGGTGCAACCCGGACCGATCCCCTCGGCGATCGCCCGAGCGATGGCCGCGGTGTTGCCCCAGAACGATTCGTAGACGACGACAGCGTGCATATCTGACCTCCTTGCCGATGGTGGGGGCGCCTATCGGTCCAAGGCAGTGCCGAACGGACCGAGATCATGGGGCCAGGTGGCGAGAGTCGAAGGCCCGCCGGCGGCGCCGGCGGGCCTCGAGCTGCGTCAGCGTGATCCGTTCACGCCGACATCGGCCGATGGGCATAGGTGCCACCGGTGAAGTACCGCGTCGCCAGCTCGACGATCACGCCGACGACCAGACCGCCGACCAGCGCCGGGACGAGCGCGAGCCCATCCCAGACCGGCCCGACGGCCTGCAGGCCGACGATGAACTCGCTGGCCACCAAGGCGCCGAGACCGAACCCGATCGCGTCGACGAACCACTCATAACCGGTGCGGGCCTCTCCGATGAGTTGTGCCACGACGCCGAAGACGACGGCGGCGGCGATCAACAGGATCCCTCCGCCGATACCGATGGTGATGGCGAGCTCCACCTGACTACCTCCTTTCTCGAGGCGCGTTGCCTCTCGAAGCAATCGTCATCGAAGGACGTGCCACCCGATAGGGCTGGGTGACCCTGCTAGTCGCGCCCTTCCGACCCACCTAGACTCCGGCGACGCAAGGCCCAGAGGCCGAATGGCATGGGCGACCCGAGCGCCGCGTTCCATCCGGACGCTCCTGTGCTCCTGCTCAGGCCGGGATCGACGACGACGCGTGAAGCGGCGACCGGCTCGAAGCAGGCGCCGTGCTTCGGAAGATTCGGACCGCGAGCCACGCGCCCGCCGCCGTGGCGAGGGCGAAGATCGAGATCGGGACCACCTCGGCGACGCCCTCGACGAACCAGGCGGACACGAGCATCGACGTGATCGCCGCCGACATGGCGACGAAGGTGACGGCGTAGGCGGCGCTCGCGGCCATCCCTGCCTCTTTCCCGCGCCAGGTCATGACCGCGATCACGATCGACACCGGCACGACGAGGCCGAGATCGAGCGCCTGCACGGTCATGGTCGTCTCACCCAGGAGGACCCCATCAATTCCGCGGGTCAGGGCCCCGACGACCCGGCCCAACCACAGGACGGTGAGCAGCGTGCCCATGCCGACGAGAAGAGACGGCCAGGCACGGCGAGGGAACCCCGCTCCGAACCGTCCGGCGATGCCGAGGCCACCGAGGTCGGTGGCCACGAGGCCGAGCCCGACGAGGCTCGCCGCGTAGATCGCGACGAACAACAGGAACAGAGGGCCGAACGCCCACGTGACCGAATACTCGAGATACTGGTACAGGAAGTACCCGAACAGCCCGCCGACGACGAGCCGGCCCCGGAACGAGCCCCGCGCGACCAGGATCGCTGCGAGCGCCATCGCGGGCACCGCCGCGAACAGGGTAAAGACGTCCCACCCGACGCCCTCGGCAACGACCCTCTGGGCGTTGTACGCATACACGCCGGACGTGGCCATCTCGTAGGTCTCGTGGCGGACGCTCGTCACGGTCTCGTACGTGCCGGACCCTCGGACGAACACACCGATGGCCGATGCGATGCCTGCAAGGCCCGCGCTGACCAGCGCGAGCCCGCTGATCGCGGGCTGTGTCGAGACGCGCATCGTCGATCCTCCTTGGGCGCATCCGTTCGGGTTCAGCACGAGTCAATCGCAAACGCACGCGCCAGGGGAGTGCCGTCGGAACCTCGCCGGTCGGGTCGTTCGGCACTCGTGACAGCACGCCGTCACGACTTTGAATCCGGACAGGGCTGCGCCGCGCCTCGCGAGAACGTGACGGCCACCGCCCGTGGATCGTCGGAGGTGTCGAATGACCGCCGTGAAGGACCGTCCGAACCGCAACAGGACTTTGGCCGCAGGCGGAGTGCTGGTCCTAGTCGGACTCGCGCGCTCGCGATGACCTATGCCGATATCGATCCGAGCCGCTGGCTGGACGGCAGCGGCTGGACCCTGTTCGTCCTCGCACCCGGCGCCATCTTGCTCTCGGCGGGGCTATGGACGGCCCGACCGTCCGGTGAGGGGCTGACGATCGCCGGCTCGATCGTGACGACGATCGGACTCATGCTGCTCGTCATGGATCGAACCGGGTCATGGGAGTCGTGGGCATACGCGTGGGCCCTGATCCCTGCCGGGGCGGGCGTCGGCGTGCTGCTGCACGGGGCGCGAGGCGGCGATCGTTCGCGCGTGATCGCGGGGCTGCGAGTCGTGCTCGTCTCGCTCGTTCTGCTCGCCGTCGGCGGGTGGTACTTCCAGACCATCTTCCGGACTGGCGAGCCGCCGTTCGAGTTCGGTGTTGCCTGGCCCGTCGTCCTGATCGTGATCGGGGCGATCGTGGTGCTGGCCGGCCTGCTACGGGGGCGGCGACACGGGGAGCAGACGACCGGCTGACCGAGTCGGCCGGGGGTGCTGTCGGCTAGGAGGGATGCTCCGAGCGGTGCTTGGCGACGAACGCCGCCGCTTGGGCACGCCGCTCGAGGTTCAGCTTCGAAAGGATCGAGCTCACGTAGTTCTTGACGGTCTTGTCGGACAGGAAGACCTCGGCGGCGATCTCCTTGTTGGTCATGCCCTCCGCGACCAGCATCAGGATCTTCTGTTCCTGCTTCGTCAGCTGCGACAGCTCGTCCTGGTACGCGCCTGAGGCCATCCGCCGGACCCGCTCGAGGACCTTCTCGGTCACCGCCGGATCGAGCAGCGACTCACCCCGGCCGACCGTCTCGAGGGCCGCCACGAGGTCACGGGCGCGGATCTGCTTGAGGAGGTAGCCCGACGCGCCGGCGACGATGGCCGACAGGACGGCCTCGTCATCCGGATACGAGGTGAGCATGACGACCCGCGTACCCGGGAGCTCGGCCCGGATCTCGCGGCACGCTTCGATGCCGGAGCCATCGGGCAGGCGGACGTCCATCACGATGATGTCGGGCTGGAACCGACGCGCCGCCTCGATCGACTCGGCGACGGTCCCGGCCTCGGCGACGACCTGGAAGCCCGGCCGTCGATCGAGGAGCGCGACCAGCCCCTGACGGACCACCTCGTGGTCGTCGACGACGAGCAGCCGCAGCGGGCGGCCGTCCTGGTTGGCGTCGACCGCGACGGGACCGGTCATCGACCGTCCTCCTTCGTGGGTGACTCGGGGATGGGCCCGGTCGCTGACGGGGCGATCGGGATCGTGACGATGATAGTCGTCCCTCCGGGCCTGACGCTGCTGATCGCGATGGTCCCGCCGAGGGCCAGCGCCCGGTCGCGCATGTTCGCAAGCCCCAGGTGTCCGCTTTGCGGTGGCCGGTCGGCATCGAAGCCCTGGCCGTCGTCGACGATCTCGACCCGCAGCGCATCCGCCTCGCGGCGGGCCGCGACCCGAGCAGTCGAGGCGCGCGCGTGGCGGGCGACATTGGACAGTGCCTCCCGGGCGATGTGGAGCAGCTCGCCGCTGACATGCGGCGGCAGGTGTGGCGACTCCGGCGGCAGCTCGACCTCGACCTCGATGACGTTCGACCGGCGCACTTGGTCGGCCAGCGCGATCAGCATCTGACCGAGGTCCGTTCGGTCCTCGAGGTCCGGGCGGAGCCCGACGACGAACTGGCGCAGATCGGTGATCGCGCCGTTCACCGAGTCGATCGCGTGGTCGACTCGGTGAACGGCTTCGGCCGCGTCGTCGGTCATGAGCCCCTCGACGTCCTCCAGCGACAACGAAATCGCGTAGAGGCGCTGGATGATCCCGTCGTGCAGGTCCCGTCCGATCCGCTCGCGCTCGTCGACGACCGCGAGATGCTGGACGGCCGCGTGCAGGCGCGCGTTCTCGATCGCGATGCCGGCGTGAAGCGCGAAGAGCTCGACGAGGCGTTGGTCGTCGTCGCTGAACTCCGCGGCGTCGATCTTGTCGGTGAGGTAGAGGTTGCCGATGGCGCGGTGCTTCACGCGGACCGGGACCCCCAGCAGCGAGGTCATCGTCGGGTGGTTGGGCGGGAACCCATAGCTCGCGGGATGCGCGGCGATGTCTGGGATCCGGATCGAGCGGCCCTCCGTGATGATGAGCCCGAGCAGGCCGTGACCCTGGGGCGGATCCCCCAGCAGCGCGCGATGCTCGGCCGTGATGCCGCTGGTCACGAAGCGCTCGATGGATCCCCGTTCCGACACGATCCCGAGCGCGGCGTAGCGCGCGCCGACGAGCACCCGGACCCGGTCGACGATGACCTGGAGCACGACCTCGACGTCGAGGGTGCCGGCGACGGCGCCGACGGCCTTGCTCAGGGCCTCGACCGCGTCGCGGCCGATCGGTTGCTCGGTGATCGTGGAGTCGCTCATCACGCGCGCCAGCCTACCAAGCGGCGTCGCACCGACGCGCCACTCGGACCGACAGAACGGGCCGAAGGTCACTTCCGGCGCGCACTGCTGCGCGCCGACACTGCCCGCCATGACGCGACTGCCCGATCCCGCACCGCCGGCCTGGATAGCCGGATCGGCCGAACCGTCGATCCGTCGCATCCTGCTCGCGACCGACCTGTCGCCCACCAGCGACCTGGCGACCGACTGGGCCTTCTCGATCGCGCGGAGCAATGACGCGGCCCTGCTCGTGGTCAGCGTCATCGACACGCGCGAGCTGCGGGTCCCCGGCGGTCGCCCACGGCCCCGCGTCGATCAGGAGCGTGACGGACGCGAACGGGCCGCCCACGTCCTCGTCGAACGGGGGCGTCACGTCGGCGTGCCGGTCACCTTCCTCGTGTGGACCGGCGATCCCGGCGAATCGATCGTCGCTGCGGCCGAGGCGGAGGAGGTCGACACCGTCGTCGTCGGCGCCCACGGCCGCGGCGCGATCGGTCGGATCGTGATGGGGAGCGTGTCAGAGCACGTCGCTCGGCACGCCCCCTGTCCGGTCCTCGTCGTGCGGGCGAGCAAGACCGATCGAACTGCGCCCGGTCCAGTCTGAGGGATCACCCCCACATTTGACGAACCCCCCGCGATCACGGGGGGTTCGTCATCGGTGCCTGCGACGTTGGTCTCAGGCGGTGCTGCTGCCGACCGGTTCCTCTCGACGTAAGACCTCGCCGGGGCGCCACGGCGCGCCGAGCGCCGGGAGCAGGTATCGGTCGAGTCCGTAGTAGCCGGCCACTCGCCAGGCGAGCATCAGGCCGATCGCCAGCGTGAACAGCACAGGATTGGTCGATGCCGACCCGGCGAGCATGAACGACATGTTCATGAACGCTCCGAAGAAGGCGGCGATCCCGGTCAGGGCACCGACCAGCAGTCCGATCCCGACAGCCAACTCGCCGATCGTGATCACCCAGGCCATCCAGGTGTACGCGCCATTGTCGAGCAGCGTCTGGATGAACGAGGCGTACCACTCGAACGAGATCGGCGGACGTCCCGTCTCCGGGATCGTCACTGCCCGCTCCCAATACGCCTGGAGCGCCGTGCCGCCCTGCGTCCAGCCGGGGTCGGTGAGCTTATGATAGCCCGCCTCCAGCCACGCGAAGCCGACGAACAGCCGGATCGGCAGCCAGAACAGCCCGGCCCGCCGGTTGTAGAAGAGGAACCGGACGAAGCGCGGTCCCTGCATCTCGATCTCGTCGGCCTGCGGCTCGTTGCGATCCTCGAACAGCGCGATCAGCAGGACGATGAACGAGATCCAGAACGCCCACGTCATGACGGTCCGGATGTCGCCCTCGACGGGGAACCAGGGGTTGAACAACAGGAACAAGAGGATCGCCGACACCACCCCGATCGGGACGGCCATCCTACGCAAGGTCGACACCGCATTCCCTCCATCGCACTTCGTGAGATGGGCTCAGACCACGCTGTACGCCCGGCCGGCCATCTCGATGGCGACACCATGCGCGATTCTACGCCGAGTCCGAACGGGTCCGAGGTCACGACCTTGCGGTCCGTTCGACCCTCGGACCCCGTCCGGATCGGCGCTGATCTCAGGCCGGGGTAGGCGCGGCGGTCGCCTCCAGCGCGGCGGATGAGCGCGTCGAGGCACGCCCAGCCGCGGTGGATCGCGATCGCGCCAGGCCCTCGGCGCGGTTGCGGATCCCGAGCATCTGCTTGCGCATCATCAGGAACACGCCGAACCCGACGAACGGCAGCGTCAACGCAGTCCACGGCTTGTCGGTCGCTCCGAAACTGACACGGAACCGTTCGATCAGACGCGTGCGCGACGGGCCCAAAGGGTCGAGCACGAACGCCCAGCTCGCGGCAAATTCCGCCGGTTGCGTGGCTCCAAGCAGGCTACCGGTCGCCTGGACGTTGGCAGCCGGTCGGTCGAGGCCCGCGAGACGAGCCTCCTCGGCCTGCGTGGCGACGATCCCCGTGTCGGAGTACAGCACGAGTGTGCGCCCTGGCTCGACGACACGGACTTCGAACCCGCCGCCTGGGTGGGTCGGCACGACATCACCGACGCGGAGCGTCTGCCATGCCTCGGCGATCCGCCGGGAGCTCTGGCCCGCCATGTCGATCGAGTCGTAGCTGTACCAGCCGGCCCGGCCGTACCCCATCTGGAGGAGCCAGGGCCAGATATCGGACTGCGGCGCGTCGATCTCGATCGAGCGCGTCTCGATCGCCGTCGGCGCCTCGATGATGTCGTCACCGGCCAGCGTGCGCTTCACGTCACGCGCGTCGACACCCCACGTCCGCCACCACGGCACGACGATCCCCCGGTACGCAGCGACCCCGCCGATCGCCGCGGTAGCACCCAAGACGAAGCCCTTCACGGTTGACCTCCTTCATCTACCCGGCAGACGGCGATCACGGCCCCTCTGCCGCGCCAGCCAGTGCACACCGACGGCGCGTCAGGGCGTAGTGCCGTTCAGGCCGTGGCCTCAGTCCCTATCGCGGGCTGTACGGGAAGTACGCGTCGACCGTCGCAGGTGCCACCTTGCTGTCATCGACGGACCAGGAGACATCAGACCTCACATCGACGATGCCCGGCACCATGGCGATGGAACTTTCGACCGTCTCGGCCGTCGACCGGCGATCGACGTGACCCTTGATCGCGACCATCCCGTTCTTGACCTGGACCGCGAAGCTCTCCGGATCGAGCCACAGGATCCGACGCAGGACGTCCTCGCGGATGGTGTCGGCGAGTTCCTCGTCGGATCGGACGAATGCCCGAACGATGTCGGCACGACTCACGATCCCGACCGGTCTGTCGTGCTCGACGACGACGAGTCGATTGATGTGATGCATCGTCATCGCGCGTGCCGCCGCACTGATCGAACGACCCGGATCGATCGTGATCGCCGGTGCGGTCATCGCCTCGGCTGCGGTCGTCGCCCCGATCTTGGCGCGGTGCTGGCGTGTCTCTTGCGACGCCCCGAGCAGCCGCTCGAGCCGACGATGGGGCACCGTTTCCTGCCCGACTTCCTTGAGCAGGAAGTCGGCCTCGGATACCACCCCCACGAGCCGGCTCTCGGCGTCGAGCACAGGCAACCCACTGATGCCGTGATCGACGAGCACGCGGGCGACCTCCTTGAGCGGCGTTTCCTTCCTGACAGAGATCACGGACGCGGACATCACGTCCCGGACGGTCATCACGGTTGCACCCTTCCTTTCGATACCGTCCGCTGAACGACGCCGACTTCGGTCGTGGTGTCGGCTTCGAGCAGCGGGATGAGGAATCGCTCCTCGCGCACCATGTGGGCGCGCACGATCGCTTCAAGGGCGAGCAGCCCGGCACGGACGTCCATGTCGCGAGCGTTCGAGGGGGCGTCATGCAGCTGGGCGCGAGCCGATGCCAGCGCCGTTGCTGCGTCGCGGATCTGCTGATGCTCGAATGACATGAGCCTGGTCGCCCAGGGCGTCCCGGCGCGCCGGTCGACCTCGGGGTAGAGCCAGCGATCCTCCCATTCAGCGTGCGGTGCGAGAACCTTGTCGATCCAGTGGAGGACCTCCAGGGCGGCCACCGACAGCTCCTGGTGCGTCCCGCGAAGGACGCCGACCTCGTGGATGCGATCGACGCCGCGACCTAACTCACGGTGCTCAGATATCGCGAAGGCGCGCTCCGGGATCGTGTCTGGTCGTGACTCCGTCACCTTTCGATCCTCCAACTGGGCGCCTTTCCCTGAACTGTCCGCCCTGGAGGACTCGCCCAGTAGGGCCGTCGGTCATGTCTGAGCGCTCGCTATGGCCCCTTGCGTGCGGCGGTCGTCGCGGATCACTCGTCAGTCGTGGTGCGCGGCGTCAGCCTCAGCCTTGGTCTGATGGATCGTTCCCGGCGCGTGCTCGGGTGGCGCGTAGACCGTGATCAGCCGAAGCGGAACGTCGCCATCGTTGACGAAGTTGTGACGCGTTCCGGCGCGGACGAACACGAGGTCATTCGGGCCGACCGGCGATGCCACGCCCTCGAGCTGCGCCTCGCCACGCCCGTCGACGAAGGCGAGGACCTGGTCCGTCTCCGGATGGACCTCCTCGCCGATCTCGCCACCGGGCGGGATCGTCATCACGACCACCTGCTCGTGCACGCCGGTCAGGACCTCCCGGCGGAAGGCATCGTTCCGCCACGCCGCCTCGAGGATGTCGACGCGGTTGCTCTGCTCGTTACCCATGTCCTTTATCCTCCCTGACTGGCCGAGCTCCGAGGGCCCCGTTCACGCGGGGACGCCAGTCGGGGTCCAGTGGAACCAGAGCACGGCGAGGAGCACGACGACATCGACCGCGAGTGCCCCGATCACGCTCCCCACGGGGAATGCCATGGGGAACAGCACGATAGCGGCGATCGAGATCAACGATGAACCGACCGCGAGCGGCCCCCACCAGGCCGCCGGCAACCATCCGAGCACGACCCCGGCGAGCAGCACGAACCCGACGAGAGCGGCCGTCCACAGCGTGACGCCGATCGCCTGAGCGATCGGTTGCCCGGCCATGCCGGTCAGCAACCAGGAATCCCCGGTCCAGGCGGGGTTGATGGTAGCCACCTTGAAGACCTGCACGGGGCCCATCACGTGGCCGATGCCATGGGCGAATAGGACGATGGCGATCACGACGTTGAACATCGGAGTCAGCCTCCCTTGGTCCGTGGGTGAGTTCGTCCACCGTCCCTGACCGAGCCAGGCCCCGAGAAGTGCCGTCGGTCACGTCGGGCGACGCCCAATGGCACTGGCTCGACGAGCCAGGCGTCGCGACCATCGCGCTGGAGGCGATGCCCTTGCGTGTCCACGTCTCGCCAGTCATCCACGCGGTCGGCCGCGGGGCGGCCGCCGGGGCACTGGTCACTACGTCGGTCTGTGCGGCATACGCGGCCGAAAACCTGCACACGGGGTCCCTGATGCTCGACTGGAGCATCGGGTTGGTGCTCCTTGCCATGCCGCTGGTCGTGATCCTGGTGGGCCTGCGGGTCGCGACAGGCGTCCTGTTATGGCCACTTCGCCGGCTCCACGGTCGCTCCGGCGCCGGCGGGAGCACGATCATCGCGCTCGCCATCACCGGCCTGGAGTCCGCGCGTCGACCGTGGCTGGGGGTCCTGGTCGGCCTCGGCCTGATCATCTGGGCGAGTCCCGCCGATGGCCCTGTGGCCATGTATCACGGCCTGACCTTCTTCGAGATCCCCGTCGGCGTCGCGACAGTGGTGGGGGGTCTGATGGGCCTCGGACTCGCGATCCGGGGTCCGTACCCGGACGCACGTCGGCGACGTCTCGCGGGCGGCGTGCTGATGTCGGCGAGCATCCTGGCCGTAGCCACGACGGGCTGGGCGCTGACACCCGGGCAGGGCGACCCGATCATCCGGGAGACGCCGGCCACGCTCGCGCGGATCCCCGCCCTGGACCTCCCGGACCCGTCGGTCGCCGGTCCGCACTCGGTCGTCGCTGCGAGTTACGGTTCCGGGCTGGATCGGCGGCGTGCTGAGTACGGTGTCGCGGTCGATTGGGTGACCCCCACGATCGACGTGTCGCCCGCCCTGCCTGAACGAGGCGGCATCGCGCAGTTGTATGCCGACTGGTTCTGGGGGTTCGGCAAGGCACACCTGCCGTTGAACGCACTCCTCTGGTACCCGGCAGACGCGCCCGGCCGCCGTCCCGTGGTGCTCATCGTCCACGGGAACCACGCCGCCGCAGACTTCTCCGATCCCGGGTATGCCTACCTCGGCGCACACCTCGCGAGTCGCGGGTACATCGCCGCGTCGATCGACGAGAACTTCCTCAACGGCGACGCCTTCTTCGACTACGGCGGCGCCGAGATGGGCACCCGCGCGTGGCTCCTGCTTCGGCATCTGGAGCAGTTGCGGACCTGGGACAGAACGCCGGGCCACGCACTCGAAGGCCGTGTCGATCTCGGGCGTGTCGCCCTCATCGGACACTCGCGTGGCGGCGAGGCGGCTGCCCTGGCGGCGGCGGTCGAGCGCGATCCCAGGAGCCGCCTTCCGGGTACGCCGGCGATCCCGCGGGGCTTCGGCATCCTCGCGGTGATCGCCTTCGCGCCGTCCGATGGGATGTACGGCGGTCCCGGGGCCAGACCCAGCCTACGGGATGTCGACTACCTGGTCATGCAGGGCGCCCACGACGGCGACCTGCCGGGGTTCAGCGGCCTGCTGACGTATCACCGCGCGACGTTCGGGAGCGAGAGTGACCACCTCAAGGTGGCCCTGTTCAGCGAGAGGGCCAACCATGGCCGCTTCAACAGTGTCTGGGACGACACCGACGCCGGTCCACTTCCCTCGTGGATGCTCGACCGTGGTTCGTTGTTGTCCGGCCCAGACCAGCAACGCCTTGCGAAGACCGCAGTGACCGCCTTCCTTGCGCGGTCGCTCGAGCGGCAGACCGCGTACGACGCGTTCTTCCGGGAGCCGCGCCGTGGACGCGCATGGCTCCCTGACGACGTCGTCGAGACACACTGGCAGTCATCCGCCCGCGTCGTCATCGATGACGGATCCGCGCGGGTCAGCGCCGATGACCCGAGAGAGCTGGTTGGTTTCGAACGGGCTGTGCGGGCGGATCCGATGCTGCGCGATGGCGTCCCGCAATCGGATCGAGCGCTAGCGCTGACATGGGCGAGCGACGCTAGCTACACGGTGCCGATCCCGGCGTCGGTGGCGGACGACATCGACGCCGATGCCTCGCTCGTGCTGTCGCTCCTCACCTCGGGTGACCCCGGCGGCTCGGATCCGATCATCGAGCTGCGGAGTGGAGACGGCCAAGCGGCGGCGGTCCGCCTGAACGACGTGTCTCCGGAGCGTCCGATGTTGTCGACGCGGCTGTGGAAGCTCGACGGACTCGGCGACCGATATCTGCCGGGTGAGCGGCAGGTCATCGGTGCCGAGCGCTTCCTTCAGACGCATGATCTCCCGCTCGCGTTGTTCGCGAGCGTGTCGCCCGGGCTGGACCTCGCCGATCTCCGCACGGTGAGTGTCCGTTTCGACGGCGAAGGCTCGACCTTCCTCGACGACGTCGGATTCGAACCGGCCGTGCGCCTGGACGTGGTCGAGTAGCCAAGCGATCCGGGTCCTGTGCGATAGGGCCCGTTCGACACCCGCCGACTGGCCCGTCCGGCCCTACTCAGCTCCCTGGTCAGAAGCGACGATCGACATGGTCGCCCCACGCAAGGGGCGCTCCGCCGGGGAACCGGGAACGAACGGAGGGTCCACCCATGGCTCGTCTCGCGCCGACACCGATATCGCGGAGGATCCCGATCCCAGCGATCGGTAGTGTGGCCAGCAGCCGATGGGTTGCGCTCGCCATGGCGACCGCATCGGCGATCTGCGCCGGGCTCATCTCATCCGCCGTCGCACCGCGGGGACCTACGAGCGCAGCCAATGCGCTGTTCCTGATGGCGCTCAGTCTCGTCATCGGCATGATCGGGGGCGTCCTCGTACGCTCTAGCTGGGTGCTTCTCGCGCTCCTCGTCGGACTCTTCGCGGGCGTCGAGCTGGGTCGACTCGACACCGTCGCGGCCACGCTGGATGTCCGCCTGGACACCCCGTACGGGATCATCGCTTTCGCGCTGACGCGCGGCGTCCATGCCCTGTTGGTTCTCCCTGCGATGGCACTCGGGGTCCTGCTCGGCCAGGCACTCGCGCAGCGACTCGGCGTGGCGCCATCCCGTGCGCGCCGTCGGGCACCTATCGGAACGGTCATCCTCGCCATCGCCGTGGCCGCATCGGCCCTGCTGGTGGCGTGGCCCGCCTCGACGCCGCCCGTGGTAGGGCCGGACGGCACGTCGATTCCCGGCAGCATCGCCGAGCTCACGACGGTCCGCCTCGGCGGCTCCGAACAGGCCGTGATGATCCGGGCCGCGGACCCGGACGATCCGGTGCTCCTCTATCTCGCCGGGGGTCCCGGCCAATCCGATCTCGCGCTCACGCGCGCCCAGGTGTCCGGCCTCGAGCGGGACTTCGTGTGGGTCGGGCTGGACCAGCGTGGCAACGGGAAGTCGTACCCAGCCATCGATCCCGTCTCCTCGATGACCGTCCAGCAGGCCGTCGCGGACGTCATCGAGCTAACCGAATACCTCCGCCAGAGGTTCGTCGAGGAGAAGGTCTACCTGATGGGCGAATCGTGGGGGACGATCCTGGGCGTGCTCGCCGTCCAGCAGCGCCCCGACCTGTTCTACGCCTGGATCCCGAGCGGACAGATGGTCGACGTGGTCGAGACTGATCGGCGCGTTTACGGCGATCTCCTCGCGTACGCCGCGAGGGTCGGCGACCAGGCACTCCTGGCCGATCTCCAGGCGGTCGGAACGCCGCCGTACCGCGACATCCCATGGGCCAACTCGAACCTGCTCGCCTGGTACGAGTACCTGTACGAGCCGTACATGCCCTCCGAGGGCTATCTCGATCGCGGCGAAGCCGCCCGATTGGACCCGTTCGGCGTCCTGGGATCCGAGTACTCGGTCATCGAGAAGACCGATGTCCTCCGCGGCCTCATCGATACGTTCGCGATCATGTATCCGCAGCTCTACGACATCGACCTGCGCGAGACGGCGTCGCGGCTCGACGTGCCCGTCTATTTCCTCGATGGAGGCGCGGAGCTCGACGGGCGACGCGACCTCGCCGTCGAGTGGTTCGATGGCCTCGAGGCACCGCTGAAGCGACAGGTCACCTTCGAGAACGCCGCCCATGCCGTGGCATTCGAGCAAGCCGACGAGCTGCAGCGCCTGTTCAAGGAAACGATCGTGCCGGCGACCTACAAGCCGGCCGAATGAGGGGTGGCATGTCGGCAACAGGGCCCATTTGACGGCCCTCTCCTGAAGGAGGACTGAGATGACCAAGGCAACTGTCACCAAGCTATTCATCGGCGGGATCGTCGCCGTTGTCGCCGGGTTGATGCTCGGTGTGGCGGCGGTCTGGGCCGGCTTCGCAGCGGGCGCGTTCATCATGGACGGTCCGGACGTGGCGGGCGTCCATCCGACGGCGTTCGGCTGGTCCATGGTCGCCCTCGTGATCGTCGCCGGCTTCGCGATGGTCGGCGGCGCGATCGCCGGTCTCGTGTCGTGGATCGGCGCGCTGCTGAACACGGCCCAGCTCGAGGACAAGGTGTGGTTCATCGTCCTGCTGGTGCTCGGCCTGCTCAGCTTCGGGTTCATCGCGATGGTCGCCTACGTCATCGCCGGGCCCGACAGCACCCAGCGGCGTGCGCCGACCCCCGCCTTGACCTGATCGCCACGTCGGCGACCCGGTTCGATCATCCAGCAGGAGGAACCAGATGGAAGGCATGACGCAAGAGCTGCGAGACAAGAGCGGCAAGCCCATGCCCGCAACACGGAGGAGAGGTCCGATGGAGCAGCTGATCGAGACACTCGCGACCGGCTTCGGCAACAGCGTCGCGTGGCTTGCCGAGCATGGCGTCCTGTTCGGCCTGTTCGCGCTGGTCTGGGTGGCATTCGGCGTCGCGCTCATCTGGAGCCAGGGCAGCCTCGACCAGGCTTGGCAGACGATCCGTGGACTTCCGCTGATCGTCCAGCTCGTCGTGTGGCTGCTATTCCTCCCGGTGATGGCCGGACTGTGGCTGTGGGAGACGACCTGGCCGCTCATCGTCCGGGTGGTGCTCATCGTCGGGATCGCGGGTTGGAACCTGCTCGTCTTCCTGCCGCGAGCGCTCCAGACGGCACGGCCATAGTCCGTCGCTATCGCTCGGCGCTTGGAACTACCACCACCTTGATCCCATCGCGCGTGGCCAGACGATCGAAGGCTTGCCGGACCTCCGTCAGCGGGTAGCGATCGGTCACGAGGTCGCCCAGCGCAAGGCCGCGCGCGACGAGGTCGATCGCCCGCGGCAAGTCCGACGCACGCATCCGGCGACACAGGACCAGCGTGAGTTCCTTGCGCCGCGCGAGATCGGCGACGAAGGTGGTTCGCGACCCGGAGGGGATGCCAACGAGGACCACCCTGCCTCCAGGCTCCACGGACCGCATCGCGTCTTCGAGAGCGCCGTCCTCGCCAGCGGCCTCGAACGCGACGTCCACCGATCGGGTCATCGGTCGGCCCGCCATCAACGAGGCGGGTCGCCCCGGCCCCGGATACGCGCGCGGCCGCCAACCGATGCTCCCGGCGATCCGTCGCGATCGCGACGGTGACGCCCACGGCGCCGAGGAGACGGATGAGGACCAGACCGATGGGACCGCAGCCGAACACGCCGGCGCGGTCGCCCGGGCCGACGGCCGCGAGGTCGACCGCGTGGAGCGCGATCCCCAGCGGCTCGAGGAGGACGGCCGCGTCGTCGTCGATCGCGTCGGGAACGGCGTGGAGCAATCGTTCCGGCCACACCATCTCGGTGCGCAACGCGCCGTCGGTGTCCGGATGGCCGGCGAACCGCCCGACCGCGCACAGATGCCCGTCGCCGTTTCGGCAGACCGCACACTCTCCGCATGGATCGGCCGGGTCGGCGACCACCCGCTCGCCGGCCCGCGCGCCATCGGCGACGACCCCGATGAACTCGTGGCCAAGGACGAGCGGCCGCTCGATACGTGTCCCGCCGATAGCCCCCTCCTCGTACCAGTGGAGGTCCGAGCCGCACAGGCCGACCGCGGTGACGAGCAGGCGGACCGACCCGTCCCGAGGCCCGTCAGCGGGCACGGCATCGACCCGGATGTCACCGGGTCCATGCAGGCGGGCGGCGAGCGTCGTGGCTACGGCGTGGTCGGGCGCTTCACGGCCGGCGGCGGCCTGGGTGGCCGGAGGCGGGTCCGCGTCGCTGTCATGCCGATCGCTGCGCCGAGCAGAAGGGTAAGCACCGCCGCGCCGGCGACCAGCGGCGAGAGCGACCGGGCCGGTGCCGGCACGCTCGGGGCGGCCTCGGGCGCCGCGACCGGGACGGACGCGACGGCGGCCGGCGCGACCTCGGCAGACGCGACCGGCCCGGCGGCGTGACTCGCCGCGGCCCCGCTCGGGATCGGCATCGTCGGGACCGGGGTCGGTGCCGCCGATGCGGCCGCGAGCGGGGCCTCGACCACGGGCGCGGCTGCCGCGGCCGTCGACGACGTCGTGCGCGGCACCGGCTGGATCGATACGTACTTGCCGTCCCAGATCATCCGCCTGGGCGCGTACCACCACTTGGTGAAGAAACGCTTGAACTGGGTCACGGTGAGCTTCGTGTTCGGGCGCATGTCGTAGCCGAAGCTGCGGTTCTGCAGGCCCCAAAGCGGCCCGGAGACCCGGACGCTCGTGACGGTGAACTTCCAGGTCTTGGCCGGATCCGCGGTCGCCGTGAACCCGTGGAGGACCCAGCCGTGCCCGCCGTTCGCCACGCCGATGGCCACGGGCAGGTTGGTCTTGCGCATCCGCATGACGGCCCCGGTCAGCGCCCTCGTGAACGTGGTGCTCGCGATCAGCCGGTAGCGGTCGTCGACGTAGCGGCGCAGCCCTGCGGTCCAGCCCTGCGGGTCGACGCCGGCCGAGAGCGGCAGGGAGTAGCGATTGCGCGCGCGCATGTACGCGAAGTACCGGCTCTGCGCGCTCCGGCTGTGATCCTGCCGGTGGTACTTGATGTTGCGCATGATCTGGACGTCGGCGGCCGTGCACCACAACCACGTCTTCTGGGTCGTGAATACGCCAGTGCGGTACAGGTTGATGCCGCCGTTCCAGGTCGGCAGCGCCGCGTCCGCGCGCGACGGCACTGCAGCCCAGCCGAGCGTGATGCCGAGTGCGATGACCAGCCCGAGGACCGGCCGGAGGCGTCGATGCTGACCGGCCATGGGGTCATCCTGCCCCACATCGGCCCATCGCGCCACCGACGCAGGCACGATGGCGTGTCAGCGCTCTATCAGGTCAGCGGCCCATCAGGCGCCGACAGCCAGTGCTCCGAGTCGCTCGGTCAAACGCAGGTTCTCCGCGTAGTCGATGGGCACTTCGACCAGCGACGGCCCGTCGACCTCGAGCGCCTTCATCAGCGTCGGGTACAGGTCGTTCGCGTTCGACGGGCGGAAGCCGGCCATCCCGAACGACTCGGCGTAGGCGACGAAGTCCGGGTTCCCGAACTCGACCCCGAACGGCCGGCCGAACTCGTTGCGCTGCTTCCAGTCGATCAGCCCGTAGCCGTCGTCGCGCCACACGACGACGCAGATGCCCGCCCCGACCCGCTTCGCGGTCTCGAGCTCCTGGCTGTTCATCAGGAAGCCGCCGTCGCCGCACAGCGCGACGACCTTCCGGTCGGGGTGGACGAGCTTGGCCGCGATCGCGCCCGGGATGGCGATGCCCATCGCGGCGAAGCCGTTCGAGATGATCACGGTGTTCGGCTCGTACGCCTGGTACAGGCGGGCGACCCAGACCTTGTGGGCACCGACGTCGGACACGACGATGTCGGACGGGCCGAGCGCCCGGCGCAGGTCGACGATCGCCCGCTGCGGCGTGATCGGCCAGCCGTCGTTGTCGGCGTGGGCGGCGAGCTCCTCGAGCAGCTGCGTCCGCAGGTCGGCATGGACGAGGATCTCGCGCGACTCGTGGCGCTCGCTCGCGTCGCGCCCACCGACCCCGTGCGGCAGGACGGCGGCGAGCAGCCGCCGAAGCGTCCCGTCGATGTCGCCGACCAGCTCGACCTCCGGCCGGTAGGCCGCGTCGATCTCGGCCGGCTGCGTGTCGATGTGGATGATCCGCTTGTCGCCGTCCGGGTTCCACGACGACGGGGCGTACTCGACGAGGTCGTAGCCGACGCAGATGACGAGGTCGGCGCGGTCGAAGCCGGACAGGACGTGGTCGCGCGCCTGCAGCCCGACCGCCATCAGCGACAGGTGCGAGCGGTCGTCGATGGCGCCCTTGCCCATGAACGTCGCCGCGACCGGGACGTGCAGGCCGCGGGCGAGGGCCCGCAGCTCCGGCGCGGCGCCCCGGCGCAGCACGCCGTTGCCGGCGAGGATCAGCGGCCGCTCCGAGCCGGCGATCAGGCGCGCGGCGTGGGCGATCGCCTCGTCGGTCGGCTCCGGGAAGTAGGCATAGCCGGGCGTCAGCGGCACCGGGACCTTGTCGTCGTCGCGCGGCTCGATCGCGGTCGCCGCGAGGTCCTCCGGGATCTCGATGTGGGTCGGCCCGGGCTTCTCGAGCGTCGCGACGCGGAAGGCCTTGCGCACGATCTCGGGGATCGCCGCGATCCGCTCGACCCGGGTGTTCCACTTCGTGACCGGCTCGAGCATCCGCACGATGTCGACGACCTGGTGGGCCTCCTTGTGGAGCTTGCCCGACGCCGCCTGGCCGGTGATGGCGACCATCGGCGCCCGGTCGAGGTACGCGTCGGCGATGCCGGTGACGAGGTTGGTGGCACCCGGCCCGAGCGTCGCCATCGCCACGGACGCGCGCCCGGTCAGGCGGCCATGCACGTCGGCCATGAACGCCGCGCCCTGCTCGTGGCGGGTCGTGACGTGGCGGACGCCCTCGTGGCGCGACAGCGCGTCGAGGATGTCCATCGTCTCCTCGCCGGGCACCGAGAAGACGTACTCGCAGCCCTCGGCCGCGAGGCAGTCGACGAGCAGGTCGGCGGTGCGGCGGGGACGGTCGGTCACGCCCGTAGCGTAGGGCAATAGACTCTCGCGATGAGTCGCTCCCCGCCTCGAGCGTCCTCGCGCCCGATCTCATCGACCGCATCGTCGACGAGGCGAAGCGGGTGCTGGCCGAGGTCGGGATGGAGATCCGCGGACCGGAGATGCGCCGGCGGCTCCTCGAGGCCGGCCTGCCCGCGCGCGCGGACGGGCGCGTCCTGTTCCCGCGCGATGTCGTCGAGCGGGCGATCGCGTCCGCTCCGCGGTCGTTCACCCTGTACGACCGCGACGGCAACCCGCACGCCGACCTCGGCGAGGACCGCGTCCACTTCGTGCCGGGCTCGTCGGGGCTCAAGACGCTCGACCATCGGACCGGCGATGTCCGCCTCGCTGACTCGACCGACTTCGTCGAGTACGTCCGGCTGGCGGACGGTCTCCAGAACATCGCCTATCTCGCGACGGCGTTCTCGACCAACGACGACATCGAGGCCCAGGTGTCCGACGCGTGGCGGCTGTACATGGTCCTGGCGAACTCGAAGAAGCCGGTCGTGTCGGGCGCGTTCACCGAGCACGGCGTCCCGCGCATGGTCGAGATGATGGAGCTGTTCCGGGCGGACCGGTCCGACCTCATCGCCCGCCCGATGTCGATCTTCACGATCACCGCGACTGGGAACTTCCGCTACTCGGAGGACTCCTGCCAGAACCTCATCGACTGCGTCGAGGCGGGCATCGCGGTCGAGATCGTGCCGGTCACGCTGATGGGCCTCATCGCGCCGGTCACGACGGTCGGCGCGACGGTGTTCCACACGATCGACGTGCTCGCCGGCATCACCATGGCGCAGGTCATCCGGCCCGGTGCGCCGGTCCTGTTCGGCGGGGCGCCGGCGACGTTCCACATGAAGATCGCGTCTTCGCCGATGTCGGCGATCGAGGCGCTCCAGCTCGACGCTGCGTACGTCGCGGTCGCCAAGTCGCTCGGGCTGCCGTGCCAGTCGTACATGGCCTTGTCGGACGGCCCGATCCTGGACGCGCAGGCGGGCGCGGAGACGTTCGGGTCGGCGTTGATCGCGGCGCTCGCCGGGGTGAACAGCGTGTCGGGGCCCGGGATGCTCGACTTCCTGCTCGTGTTCAACCTGCCGAAGCTGGTCTTCGATGACGAGATGTGCGGGCAGGCGCTGCGGTTCGTGCGGGAGGTCCGTGTCGCGGACGACCTGCCGGTCGACGGGTTGATCGAGCAGCTGATGACCGACCAGCACCTGATCATGGCCGAGCACACGATGGCTCACTGGCCGACCGAGCTGTACCTCCCCTCCCCGATCGTCGACCGCGACAACCGCGAGGCCTGGACCAGGGCCGGGGCCAAGGACACGTACCAGCGCGCCGTCGACGAGGTCGAGCGCCGGCTCGCCGCCTACCGGCCGATCGCGACGGATCCGGCGATCGACGCCGAGCTGCGGCGGATCATCAAGTCCGGGCTCGAGACGCAGACCGAGCTGCCGGCCCTGCCGCCTGCGCCACAGCCGACGGACGAGGCGCTGGCCGCTGCGGCGGCGGGCGATGGTGTGGGCCGGGCGCGCCGCGTCAACGCTCGACGGCGGGCACCGAGCGGCTGACCCGGGCACCCGGATGACGGCGGTCCTGGCCATCGGCGAGCTGCTCTGGGACCTCCTGCCCACCGGACCCCGGCTCGGCGGGGCGCCGTTCAACGTCGTCGTGCATCTCCAGCGGCTTGGGATCGACACCGCCCTGCTGTCCGGCGTCGGGGACGATGACCTCGGCCGACGGGCCCTCGCCGAGGCACGGGCGCTCGGCGTGCGGACCGATCTCGTCGAGGTCGTGCGAGGCGTGCCGTCCGGCACGGTCGGCGTGCAGCTCGACGCCGGTGGCTACCCGACGTACACGATCCACACGCCGGCCGCCTACGAGCGACTCGGCGAGGATCGCGTCGCGACGGTCACGGCGGCCGGCATCCGGCCCGACGCGATCGTCATCGGGACGCTCGCCCAGCGGTTCGCGCCGGTGCGTGTGGCGACACGCGACATGATGGCCGCGTTCCCTGACGCGATGCGCGTCTACGACGTCAACCTCAGGGACGGCTGCTGGACGCCGCCGCTGGTCGACGAGCTGCTGCGCGACGCAACGATGGTCAAGCTCAATGCCGAGGAGGCCGGTACCCTCGCCGCCGAGCTCGACCTGCCCGCGGCGGATCCTGCCGAGTTCGCGGCCGCCACGGCGGACCGCTACGACCTGCAGGTCGTGTGCGTGACCTCGGGAGCGGCCGGCGCGACTGCGTGGCGCGATGGCTCTGCGGTCGTCGTGCCGGGTCACCCGGTCGACGTCGTCGACTCGGTCGGTGCCGGCGACGCGTTCACCGCCGCCTTCCTCGGTGCGCTGCTGGAGAAGCGTGACCTCGCCGATGCCGTGCATGCCGGCAATGCCCTCGGCGCGATCGTCGCGTCCCGTGCCGGAGGCACGCCGTCCTGGTCGCTCGCCGACCTCGAGGCGGCGCGCGCGAACGTGTCGTAGAACTCGGCGCCTCAGCCCTCGGCGGGCGCCTGGCGCCGGATCGTCGGCGTCGCCACGGTCCGCCACGCGTCCCGCACGAGACCGTCGAGCTCGGCCCAGTCGACCTCGACGTCGAGGTACACCCCGAGCCAGCCGCGATGACCGACGTACGGCGGCCGAAAGAAACGCAGAGGGTCGCCCTCGACCAGCGTCTCCTGCGCACCAGGTGGCGCGGCGAGCCAGGCGGCGCGCCGGTCGTCGTGGTGGCGGTCGGCGGACGTCACGAACTGGCGCTGTGCCGACGAACCAGCTCGCCTCGCCGTGGCTCAGCCGCTCGGACGTCTCCGGGAGCGCGAGGCAGAGCGCCCGGAGCCGCTCGTACGGATCGGCCGTCAGATCGCCTTCATCCGGTTGTTCTTCGTGTCGTGGGTCAGCTCCGCCTTGCCGAGGGCCTCGAGCAGCGGCGGCAGGTACATGCCGAACCGGCCGCGATAGCCCTTCCGCAGGCCGTACCATCCGCCGACCGGGTTGCCCTCGTCGCGCCCCCACGCCTCGACCGTGCCGGGCTTCGCGTCCTTCTGCTCGTCGGCCGCGCCGAGATCCATCCAGTCCCCGTGGGCCTGGAGCATCGCGTGCAGGTCGTCGATGGAGCTGAGGTGGTACTTCAGCTGGGTCGACCCGACCTGGCAGACGAGGGCGGGCGGATCCGCCGCCTCGTCACGCCACATCTGGTACTCGGACGTACCGGGCGCCGTCTTGAGCTGCCAGGGATCGTCCTTCGTGCCGCTGCCGATCATGCGGGATCCTCCTCGTCTACAGGGTTACGCAGGCGGTCAAGTCGGGATCAGCGCCACGATCCGGGTGCCCCGACCCGCCGGGCTGTCGACCGAGAGGCTGCCGCCGAGGGCCGCGACACGATCGGCGAGACCGCGGAGGCCGCTTCCCCGCTCCGGGTCGGCGCCGCCGATGCCATCGTCCGCCACCTCGATCCGAAGCGTATCGCCCGGACACTCGGCGGCCACCGTCGCGCTCGTCGCCGCGGCGTATTTGGCGACATTCGCGAGCGCCTCCGAGACCACGAAGTAGGCGGTCGCTTCGACCGCCGGCGACAGCCGCTTGTCGGGGAGCACTGTGACTGCGGCCGGAATGCTCGAACGCTTCGTCAGGCTGTCGATCGCCGGTCCGAGCCCCGCCTGCGTCAGGATCGCGGGGTGGATGCCGTGAGCCAACTCTCGAAGTTCCTGAAGCGCAGTCCTGAGTTCACCCGCTGCGTCATCCAACCCGGTCACGGCTGCCGGGTCGGCATCGCTGCCAAGCCGCAAACGTGCCAACCGCAAGGCGAGTGCCAGGGAGACGAGCCGTTGCTGCGCACCGTCATGCAGGTCGCGCTCGAGACGACGTCGTGCCGCGTCGGTCGCGTCGACGATGCGGGCACGTGACTGCCGTACCTCCGATTGCGCCGCGCGCTGTTCCGTGAAGTCGCGCACGATCGCCGTCACCTCGTCGGATCCGCTCCGTGTGATGCGGATCTCGAACTCGCGCCGGCCCGCCGTGGTCTCCATGGAAGCATCGAGGCTCTGGAGCGCGCCCGTGTCGATCGCGACCGACGCAGCCGACACGACGGCGTCCGCGGTGGGCGCGGGCAGGATGTCGCTGATCGGCCCGCCGATCAATCGATCGACCGGTCCGTCGAACAGGTCGGACTGCTCCGGCCGGACATCGAGACAGTGACCGTCTGGCGTCAGCCGGACCATCAGGTCCGGCATCGCGTCGACGAGCGCCCGTTGTCTCCGTTCGCTCTGGCGATAGAAGCCCACGAGCAGCGCCAACGGGATCGCGGCCGGGGCGAGGATCCTCGCCGCGTCGAGGAACGCCGCCATCTCCTCCGGGACTGCAGCGGCCTGGCCGAGGAGAGCGATCACCAGGACACCCAGCAAGACGGAACCCGCGACGAGGACCGGCAGGAGCTCCGGGCGCCGACGTCGCGGCGCGACGAACCACCGCCGGATGACGACGATCCCAGCGAAGATCGCCAGACGCGATCCTCGCGTACTGCCGCCCGAGCTCGACGACGCCGTCCTGCGGCACCGGGAGGAACTGGATCGCGTTGATCGCGGTGAACCCGATCGCGAGGAGGCCGACCGTCGCACGATCGAGGCGCGTCTCCAACCGACCCGTCGGGTAGGCGAGGACCAGGGCGATCAGCGCGACCGCGGCCGCCTCGCTGAGCAGGACCGCGACGTCTGCGAGCCAGCCGACATCGGATATCCCGATGTTGCCCACGAACCACAGGAGTCCGACCAGGGTCATGAGACGACCGGTCCGGTTCGCCGGCTGACTCGACCAGAGGGCGAGACCTCCGTACAGGTACGTCCATCCGATCGCCAGATCCAGGAGGACCTGGTAGGGCGGCATCCCCGCGCGGTAGTACAGGAGCTCGCTCAGCAGGCCCCAGACGAAGCCGACCGCCCCGATGATCACCCGCACGGAGGGGGATCGCATACGCGTGACATTGGCACATCGGCGCGCGATGCGGGTTACCCCTGATGGAACGAGCGTCCCCGTGTGGCACGATCGAGGCGATGGACACCATCCTGATCGTCGATGACCACGCCCAGTTCCGGGTCATGGCGAGGTCCCTGCTCGAAGCCGACGGGTTCACCGTGGTCGGTGAGGCCGATACGGGGGCATCGGGGATCGAGGCCGCCCGCACGCTCAGGCCACACCTCGTCCTCCTGGATATCGGGCTGCCCGATGTCGAAGGCTTCGACGTCGCGGACGCCCTCGCCGTGGACGGTCCGCCGCCATTCGTCGTCCTGACCTCGAGCCGCGACGCAGGTGCCTACGGTCCGCGCCTCGCGAGCAGCCGGGTCCTCGGGTTCATCCCCAAGGACGAGCTCTCGGGGGCGAGCATCCGGGCATTGGCGGCCGGCGTGTGATGCTCAGGCTCGTCCTCGCCGACGACTCGCTCCTCCTCAGGGAGGGCGTCGCCCGCTTGCTGGACGAAGCCGGCTTCGCCGTCGTCGCGCAGGCGGGCACCGGCGATGAGCTCCTGGACGCCGTCCGCGAGCATCGTCCCGATGTCGCCATCGTCGATATCAGGATGCCCCCGACCTACACGGACGAAGGCTTGCGGGCTGCCGAAGCGATCCGAGCCGAACACGGCACGGCGGTCGGGATCCTGGTCCTCTCGCAGTACGTCGAGACGACCTTCGCCATGCGGCTCGTCGCGGACGGCGCCGGCGGCGTCGGCTACCTGCTCAAGGACCGCGTCGAGGACCTCGACGACTTCGTCGACGCCGTTCGGCGGATCGCCCGAGGCGGCTCCGTGATCGATCCCGAAGTCGTCGCGCAGCTGGTGGGACCCCGTCGGGCAAGAGTGCCGCTCGACGACCTGACGGATCGGGAGCGTGAGGTCCTCGCCCTGATGGCGGAGGGACGCTCGAATCAGGCCATCTGCGATCGATTGTTCCTGGCCCCGAAGACCGTCGAGGCACATATCGCCAACATCTTCTCGAAGCTCGAACTGCCCCCCGCGCCGGACGACCATCGCCGCGTCCTGGCTGTGCTCGCGCACCTGCGCGGCGACTCCGCGTCGGCGCCAGAACGTCCGGGGTAACCCTGTCCATCTTGTGAGGTCTGCCCCGATGTGAGGCGGCGTCGCCTCGCCCACGCTCCCCACAGGCACGGGGCAACCGCCCCACCACAGGCCGAACGAAGGGAGTCCCATGGGATCCATCACGACGCTGGTCCGGCGCGATCCCCTGATCAGCTACCTGATCCTCGCGTTTGCCCTCTCATGGGGCCTTGGGGCCGTCCTCAACGGCAACGGACTGCTCGCCCCGAACGCGAGCTTCATCCTTGGTGTCCCGATCGCCGCGCTCGTCGTGATCGCCCTGACCCAGGGACGGGCCGGGCTGAAGGACCTCGGTCGCCGCATCGTCCAGGTGCGCGCCGCGCCGCGCTGGTACGCCGTCGTGCTCGTCCTGCCCATCCTCGTCCTCGCGGTCGTGCTCGCGCTTCTGCAGGTCTTCGCCGGAACCCCGCTCGACTGGACCAAGCAGCCTCCCTTGACGAGCGTGATCCTCATGCTGGGGCTCTTCATGGTCTTCCCGTTCGCGACCCCGATCGCCGAAGAGATCGGCTGGCGCGGTTTCGCCCTTCCCAACCTGCTCAAGGGCCGCTCAGCCCTGACGGCGAGCCTGATCCTGGGCGGGATCTGGGCCCTCTGGCACCTGCCGGTCGTCCTGTCGGCGCCCCTCGTCCGGGTGCCACTGCCGTTCATGCTGGCCGTGATCCCGCTGTCGGTCCTGACGACCTGGATCTTCGTCAACACCCGTGGAAGCCTGTTCGTCATGATCCTGCTGCACGCGTGGTTCAACGCCGTGCTGCCCTACGGGTTCGCGATGGTCGCCCCGACTGACGCTGCCCTGACCTGGTGGCTGCTGGCGGCGGTCCAGGCCGTCGCAGCGATCATCGTGGTCGCGATCTGGGGTCCCGACCTCATCCGTCGACCGGCCCATCAAGCCGATGCGAAAGCCGCGGTGGCAGCCGCCTGACGATCGCTCGATCGTTCCTCGCGAACGCAACGGCCCCCTTGACGATCAAGGGGGCCGTTCAACCGTCGTCGCGGAGCGAGGTCGGCTTGGTCGCGACGACCGGCTCGGGGCTGAGCTCGCCACCACGCACCGTCGCGCCGAGCACGATGGCGGCGGAGACGATGACGATGTTCTTGATGATGTACTGGCCCTCGAGCGTCGGGACGAACGGGAACCGCACCCAGGTCTCGGCCGGGAACAGGAACAGCGGTGTGATCGTCCCGAGCATCTGGACGAAGAGCAGCAGCAGGACGGCGCGCATCCAGCGACCAAGGATGAGGCCGACGCCGATCGCCACCTCCCAGACCGCGAGGATCGGCAGGGCGGTGCTCGCCGGGATCGCCCCCGCCGTCAGGGTCTCGATCGTCCGACCGGCCAGCATCTCGGCAGGGCTGGCACTCGGGAAGAACTTGAGCGCCCCGAACCACAGGAACACGATGCCGATGGCCAGCCGAAGCAGCGTCAGTCCGTGATCGGCCATCAGTCGCGTGATGCCCCGGTCGAATTCGATCGACCCACGCCGGCAGTGCACCTTCCTTACTCCGCCCAGGGTGACGGCAGGTGCGTCAGCGGCTCCCGGTCCGGGAGCACGTCGGTCTGGAGCGACGGGTCGGCCGCCGGGACGTAGCGCTCCGCGAGCCCGAGCTCCTTGAGAACGATGTTGCGGCCCTGGGCGATGCCGGTCGCCTTGTAGAACGCGACCGTCCGGTTGAACCCCTGCCGGCCGAACCCGCAATCGCTCGAGAGGACCAGCTTGTCGGCGGGGATCACCTCCAGCGCGCGGCGGATCCGCGTCGCGACGACCGGCGCCATGTCCGCCTGCAGCTGCCGGTGGCTCACCATCCCGACGGCGATCTTCTTCTTCAGGCTGCCGGCAAACGGCTTGAACAGGTCGATCTCGGCGAGCTCGTTCTCGGTCGCCTCGACCGTCCAGACGTCGCCCTTGAGGCGCTCGAGATAGATCTCGATCGAGTTCGCGTAGGACTCGCCGGTGTATACCTTCTGCATGTTGGGGTTGCCCCAGCAGGTGTGGATCCACAGCTCGACGTCGTCGAGCCCGTCGACCTCGTGGTTGAACGCGTCGACCATGAAGTCGAGCATCTCCTTCTGCTCGGGGTGGAAGGCCGCGGTGAAGTGGATCGTGGGCTCCTCGATCTGGATCACCTTGGCCCCGGCCGCTGCGAGCTGGCGGAGCTCGGTGTTCATCGCGGTGGCCATGTCCCAGATGAGCCGCTTCTTGTCATCGAGGTCGTACTCGTCGGTGTGACTGTCGAGGAAGATCGACAGCACCTGCGATGAGCAGCTCCCGAACTTGACGGGCTTGCCCGACGCGGCACGAGCCTGGGCGATTCGCCAGAGCTTGGCGTACTCGAGCGGGTTCCTCGGGTCGTGCTCGACCTTGCCGACCACGCGCGGCCAGCGCCACGTCGTCTCGATCTCGTTCATCAGCGTGCCTGGCGGGAACGCGAGCAGCGAGTCGCGCGAGCGCTCGTACTGGAGCTCCTCGTGCTCGAGCCCGCGCCAGCGCTGCAGCGGGTAGTGGTGCCACGAGCGGCCGGCGAAGTCCTCGTCGAGGTGGTAGTCACCGTTGGTGAGGATGTCGAGCCCTGCGCGCTCCTGGTCGGCGATGACCGTGGCGTGCGCGTCGAGGAACTGTTCGCGGAAGCGGACGTCGAGCAGCGCCGTGTCGAGCGGCCGACCCCACAAGCCTCGGTCGTACCAGCGTGGCCGCGGCCACGAGCCTGTGACGGTGGCGGGGAGCATCAGGTCCTTGGTGGCCGTGAGCATCGAGCAAGCGCCTCCTCGTCGGGATCCGGGTGTGCCTCGATCCTAGATCCATCCAAGGATGCGGCACCGCGCGCTGACGCCCCACGGGCATCACACGGTCCCTACCATCACGCCTACCGCGATACGAAGTAGAGGAGATCCCATGCCGTTCTACCTGACTCGCTTCAGCTACACACCCGAGACCTGGGCGCGGCTCATCAGCAACCCGGAAGATCGGCGCGCGGCCGCGCAGGAGTACATCGAGTCAGTCGGCGGAAAGCTCCATGGGTTCTGGTACGCCTTCGGCGAGCATGACGGCTACAACCTCTTCGAGGCCCCGGACGACGTGTCCATGGCGGCCGTCGTCGTGGCGATCGGCGGAGGTGGAGCGCTGCGCTCGTTCGATACCACCGTGCTGCTCACGGTCGAGGACACGCTGAAGGCGCTCGAGACCGCTAAGTCGATCAAGTACCGGGCGCCCGGGAGCTAGCGGACGACTGGCGACGCCGGCGCTGATTCCCGGCGAACGCCACGCGTCTGCGCCCTCCGCGATATGGAAGCGCCGCGACCGGAGACCGGCCGCGGCGCGTTCACGAGGGGATCTGACCGTCAGCCGGCGCAGATCGCGTAGGCCTCGATCGTCCAGGTCTTGCCATTGCCGACGTTCGCCGCACCCGTGACGGTCCACGTATCGGACGCGCTGGGGTAGGAGGAGGTCAGCTGGACTTTCTGGAGGTTGTCCGTCGTCGTCACGGTTCCGCCGCCACCGACGAGGACCTCGTCGGCATCGCAGCTCACCGAGGTGGTTTCGGCGTCGGTGTTCCTGTCGTGGGTGATCGGCGTCGAGTGGACGATGCGCGTGCCGCCGAGGCCAGGGCCCGGATCGCCCTGGTCGCCCTTGTCGCCCTTGTCACCCTTGTCGCCCTTGGCGCCCGGATCACCCTGATCGCCCTGGTCGCCCTTGGCACCGGGGTCGCCTTGGTCGCCCTTGGCACCGGGGTCGCCCTGGTCGCCCTGGTCGCCCTTGGCGCCGGGGATGCCCTGGTCGCCCTGGTCGCCCTTCGCGCCCGGATCACCCTGGTCGCCCTTGGTCCCGGGGTCGCCGGGCTCGCCCTGGTCGCCCTGGTCGCCCTGATCGCCCTGATCGCCCTGAGCGCCGGGGATGCCCTGGTCGCCCTTGGCACCCGGATCACCCTGGTCGCCCTTGGCTCCGGGGTTGCCCTGAGCGCCCTGGGCACCGGCCGCGCCGCTCGGACCGACCGGTCCCGGCATTCCGTTCCTGGTCCACGAGAAGAGTGACTCGGTCCGACGGCATGGCGTCTGGCCATTCTTCGGAATGACGATCCGGGCGACCTTGGTGGTCTTGTTGACGCACGCGTAGATCCGCGTCGTCGGCGAGTAGCGCAGTGCCGCACTGGCGGACACGGTCGACCCGATGACCAGCATCAGGGCGAGGAGAACCGTGGCGCTCCGTCGATGTCGAGCGAGCCACGCGATGGGAGAGACAGGCATGAACGTAGAAACCTCCGAGATGGGAGCCGGTCGTCGTCCCGATGACGGAAGACACAGACGAGCGATCCAGCGATGACCCACGAAGCATCCCGGCGCGAACGTCGCCCCGCTGCAGACCATTTCGGTCACGAGCACCCCGTACCTTGGGCTCATCGCGTGACCGGTCTGGGACCAGGTGCGGTGCTGATCCTCCGGAGCCCTGACGAGCGGGAATGCCGGTGCGGTGGCACAGAGCTAGTCCTATGCTCGGTGCATGTCCGTCGCCGCACTGCAACCGTTCTACGAGGGATGGGCCAAGCACCACGCACTGGTCATCGATGCGCTACGCAGTCTCACGCCCGAGCAGCTCGACCTCCGGACTGCGCCCCACCAGTGGGCGGTATGGCAGCTGGCCTCGCACGTTGCCGGTACGCGTGCGTACTGGTTCCACGACGTGCTCGGCGAAGGCGACTCGGCGACCCGGGACCTCTTCCGCGTCGACCGCACGACGGTTCCGGGTGTGTCGCTGGAGGACGCCGGATGGGAGGACGACGAGAACCACCCCAGGAGCGCCGAGGAACTCGTGGACGGACTCGGGCGCACGTGGACGATGGTAGATGACTGCCTACGACGCTGGACCGCCGAGGACCTGGATGCCTCCGTCGTGCGACCGACGAGAACGCATCACCGAGGCTGGGTCGTGTGGCACGTGATGGAGCACGACCTCCACCACGGCGGTGAGGTATCTCAGATCCTCGGGAGCAACGGCCTGTCGGGCCTCGATCTCTGATCCCGAGTCGAGAAGCTAGAGGCCTCGGTCATGTGATCGTGCGATCTCACCCGGCCGCGGCGATCTCCCGCTTCCGGCGGTCGACGAAGGCGTCGAGTGCCTCCGCGATTGCCGGATCCAGCGCCGGCGGGACCGCGTCTGCCAAGAGGCCCTTCCAGATGGTGTTGGCCCGGTCTGTGGCGGTCCGCGAGCCGTCGGCCTGCCACGTCTCGAAGTTGCGCCAGTCCGACACGAGCGGCGTGTAGAACGCGGTTTCGTACCGCTCGAGCGTGTGCGCCGTCCCGAAGAAGTGGCCGCCCGGCCCGGCCTCGGCGATCGCGTCGAACCCGAGCGACGCCTCGGACACCTCGAGCGGCTGGAGGACCTCGGCGATCATCTGGAGGATCTCCGCGTCGATGATCAGCTTCTCGTACGACGCGGTCAGCCCGCCCTCGAGCCAGCCGGCACCTTGGTAGAGCAGGTTCACGCCGCCCATCACCGCGCCCCACACCGCCATCTCGGCCTCGTACGCCGCCTGGGCATCGACCACCGGTGACGCTGTCGCGTTCGACGACCGCCACGGCAGCCCGTACCGCCGCGCCATCTGGCCCGACGCGAACTGCGACTTGACCGACTCCGGCGTGCCGAACGCCGGCGACCCGGTCCGCATGTCGACGTTCGAGGTGAACGCGCCGTAGACCATCGGCGCGCCCGGCCGGACAGCCTGCGCCAGCGCGACCATGAACAGCGCCTCGGCGTTCTGCTGGGCGATCGCGCCGGCCAGCGACACCGGGCTCATCGCGCCGGCCAGCGTGAACGGCGTGGCCACCACGGGCTGGCCATGCTCCGCCATCGCGATCAGCCCATCGCTCATCGGTCCGTCGAGCCGCAACGGCGAATTGGAGTTGATGATCGTGATGAGCGACGGCTCGCCCACCAGGTCGTCGCGCGACACCCCGCGCAGCAGGCACGCAACTTCCAGCGCGTCGTCGACGACGATCCGCCCGGTCCCGAGGCAGTGCCACGTCTTGTCGAGCTCCGTGGCGAACACGCGGTACTGGTCAAGGTGGCGGGTCTCGACCGGCAGGTCGGTGGGCTCGAGCGGGCCGCCGCCCTCCTGGTGGATGACGTCGAGCGCGCCGATGAGCCGCACGTAGTCGGTGAAGTCGGCGATGTTGCCCGGTCGCCGGCCGCGGTCCAGGTCGCTCACGAAGGCCGGCCCGCCGACCGCGCAGAACACGAGGTTCGCGCCGCCGAACAGCACATCCCGTTCTGGGTTGCGTGCGTGCAGGCGGAACTCGTGCGGTGCCAGGGCGACGAGCGCTTCGACCTGGTCCGGGTCCAGGCGCACGTTCCGGGACGACCGGTCCACCGTCGCCCCCGCCAGCACGAAGGCATCGAGCGCGCGGTCGCCGAGCACCTCCATCCCGATCTCGGCCAGGATCCGCAGCGACGCCCGGTGGATGGTCTCGACCTGATCCGCCGACAGGATCTCGACCGGCCGGTACGGGTTGACGAGCCGCCGCCAGGGCAGCTGGCGGATGCCGGCCGATCCCCGGCGCGGTCGGCGGTGGACCGCCTCGTGCTGCGTCACGACCGGATGCTACGCGGGGTAGTCGGTTTTCTCAGAGCAGTCTCAGCCAGCGCCGCTTGGATAGGGGCATTCACACCGCGGGCGAATCCGCCCCGACTGGAGGGTCCGCATCCATGCGAGCCAAGCTCATCGTACTGGCCGTGCTCGTCGTGGTCGGCATCGGCGCGCTGGCGGTCAGCGTCGGCGGTGTCGGCGCGAACCCGGCGACCGCGACCGAATACCTGACGTCCGAGGCGGCCGTCGGCGACGTCACCGACGACGTCGCCGCCACGGGCAGCCTTGCCGCGGCGGCAAGCTACGGACTGGCGTTCGGCTCGGCCGCCGAACCGGTCACCGAAGGCGACGAGGCACCGGCCTCCGAGTCGACCTGGCCAGTGACCAGCGTCGCCGTGAAGGCCGGCGACGCGGTCACTGCCGGACAGGTGCTGGCGAAGGCGAACGAAACCGCGATCCGTCGGGAACTCGCCCGCGCCAACGCCGACCTCAAGTCCGCAGCGCTCCAGTACAAGATGGCCAAGGAGCAGCGCGCCGACGCGCTCGACGGCGATGACACCGATGCCGCGCGCCAGGCGCTGCTGCAGGTCTACTCGACGCAGCAGGCGCTCTCGCAGGCCACCGAGTCGCGCGAGTCGATCCTCACCCAGCTGCGGTACGCCACGCTGCGATCGCCGATCGACGGCGTGGTAACCGAGGTCAACATCGCCAAGGGCTACGACGCCCCCTCCGGTTCCGCCATCGTCGTCGCGTCGACGGCACTGACCGTCACGGTCGACGTCGTGGAGAGCGATCTCGCCGATGTCCAGGTCGGACAGGCCGCGAGCGTGACGATCGATGCGCTCGGGTCGAGCGCCAACGGCACGGTCAGCGCGATCTCGCCGGTGGCTGGAGACGCCTCGTCCGGCGTCGTGTCCTACCCCGTCACGGTCGACCTGGCGGATCCGCCTGCCGACGCAAAGCCGGGCATGAGCGCCGACGTCGCGATCACGGTCGCGTCGGCGACCGACGTCGTGACCGTTCCGAGCAGCGCGCTGCAGGGCACCGACGGCGACTACGCCGTGATGACACTCGGCGCGGACGGCAACCCGCAGCGCGTCGCTGTCGATGTCGGTCTGGTCACCAACGCGGCGGCCGAGATCAAGAGCGGCCTCGAGGCAGGCACGCCGGTGGTCATCGGGACCACGGCGGATCTCCTCGGCACGAACCCCGGTACCGGCGGCGGCTTCGGCGGCGGCCCGGGCGTGGGCATCCCCGGCGGTGGTGCAGTTCGTCGCTTTAACGGCGGCGGCACCGACGCCGCACCGAACGACTAACCGAGCCCCCCATGAGCACTTCCCTTATCGCGCTCCAGCGCGTCAGCCGTGTCTACCAGATGGGGCCCGTCGAGGTCCCGGCGCTGCACGACGTCAGCCTCGAGATCGCCTCCGGCGAGTTCGTGGCGATCGTCGGGCCGTCGGGCTCCGGCAAGAGCACCATGATGAACATCCTCGGCTGCCTCGATCGTCCGACCCACGGGTCATACGAGCTCGCCGGCTCGATGGTCGGGTCGCTTGACGACGATGCCCTCGCGCGACTCCGCAGCCGGACCATCGGCTTCGTCTTCCAGTCATACAACCTCCTGCCGCGCACGTCGGCGCTCGAGAACGTCGCTGCGCCGCTGCTGTACCAGGGCGTCGGCCGGGGCGAACGCATGCGTCGCTCCCGGGAGGCGCTCGAGCGGCTCGGTCTGGGCGACCGCGTCGACCACGAGCCGAGCGAACTGAGCGGCGGCCAGCAGCAGCGAGTCGCAGTCGCCCGCGCGATCGTCACCGAACCGGCGCTGATCCTCGCCGACGAGCCGACCGGCAACCTCGACAGCCACTCCGGCGCCGAGGTGATGACGCTCGTGCGTGAGCTCCACCGGAGCGGCCGCACGGTCGTCCTCATCACCCACGACGCCGATGTCGCAGCGGCGGCGGACCGGCAGATCCACCTGCGCGACGGGAAGGTCGCGGCATGAGCGTCACGGAGCTGCTGCGCCTCGCGCTGTCACGGCTGCGCACCAACCGCCTGCGTGCCGCGCTAACGATGCTCGGCGTCATCATCGGCGTCGCCTCGGTGGTCGCGCTGGTCGGCGTCGGCCAGGGCACGACCTCGAACATCACGACGGCGCTGGCGAGCCTCGGCACGAACCTGCTCACGGTCAACCCGACCGAGCAGTCGGACGACGGCTCGATGAGTTTGTCGATCGACGACGCCGACGCGATCGCCGAGCTGCCCGGCGTGGCCGGGGTCGCGCCGGAGGTCTCGGCGAGCCAGGACGTGTCCGCCGGCGACGAGACGACGACGACGACGATCGTCGGCACGACGAGTGCATACACGACGGTCCGCGCCTACACGCTGTGGCAGGGCACCGGACTGACCGACGTCAGCGTCGATCGCGGGCTCCGGGTCGCCGTCCTCGGCAAGACGACCGCGGATGACCTCGGCCTCGGAGCCGATGCCATCGGGAGCGAGATCAGCATCGGCGGCATCGGCTATACGGTGATCGGCATCCTCCAGCCGAAGGGCGGGTCGGGCTTCCAGGATCCGGACGACCAGGTCCTCGTGCCCGTCGCCTCCGCCCAGAAGTACTTTGTCGGCGGCGACAGCGTCCGCTCGATCGGCGTCAGCGTGGATGCGTCCGCCGACATGGACACGACCAACGCCCGGATCACGTCGCTGCTGCGCGAGCAGCACGACCTCGCCGCGACCGACGATGACGACTTCGACATCTTCGACCAGACGCAGCTGCTGGAGGCGGCATCGTCGATCAGCGGGACGCTGACGCTCCTCCTCGGCGGCATCGCCTCGATCTCGCTGGTCGTCGGCGGCATCGGGATCATGAACATCATGCTGGTCTCGGTCCGCGAGCGGACGCGCGAGATCGGCATCCGCAAGGCGATCGGCGCGCGCGCCTCCGACATCCTCGCCCAGTTCCTCGTCGAGGCGTTGACCCTGTCGGCCCTCGGCGGCCTGCTCGGCGTCGCCCTCGGCCTCGCCATCTCCGCGCTCATCGCCCAGCTCGCCGGCTGGAGCTTCGCCTTCACCCCGACCACCTTGCTGGCGGCCGTGCTCTCGAGCCTGCTCGTGGGCGTCGTCTTCGGCGTGTGGCCTGCCCGCCAGGCGGCCCGCCTCGATCCCATCGCCGCCCTCCGTTATGAATGAAGGAGATCCACACATGACCTGGGAACCCACACCGACCACCCCGGCGACCCCGGCGACCCCTGCTCCCACCGCGCCCGCCGCGCCGGCCGCACCGGCCGCACCGGCCGTCGCGCCTGTGCGGCGCCGATCGAGCAGATGGGTCGACCTGGCCCTCGCCGGAGCGGCCGTGCTGGCCATCGCCGGCGTCGCCTTCGCCGTCGGCCGCACGACGGCACCGGCCGCCGCGGCCCCGGCCTTCCCGCGCGGTGGCTTCGCCCCCGACGGCGCTTTCGCCGGACCGAACGGCAGCTTCGACCCGAATGCCGCCCCGAACGGCGGCCGCGGCTTCGCGTTCGGCGGCGGTCTGTCCTTGAACGGGACGGTCACCGCGATCGACGCGGACAGCATCACGCTGACCCTTCAGGATGGCCGCGAGATGACGGTCGAGCTCGACGCGTCGACGACCTACCACGCGGCAACGGACGCCTCGGCTTCGGATGTCGCCGTCGGTGACGACGTCGCGGTGCAGGTCGGGCGCGGGCAAGCCCCGGGCGGCGGCGGCGACGCCGACGACACTCCCCAGCTGTCCGCCAGCGATGTCACGGTCGCGCGCTGAGCGGCATCCACCAGTAGGCTGACCGCGATGCACCTGCTCGTCATCGAGGACGATCCGCGACTATCCCGGCTGCTCAAGCGCCTGCTCGAGGACGACCGCCACGTGGTCGAGGTCGCGACCGACGGGCGGAGCGGCCTCGAGATCGCCGAGGACGCGCCCGGCATCGAATGCGTGATCCTCGACATCGGGCTGCCGGATATCAGCGGTCTGGAGGTCGCCCGCCGGCTGCGGGCCGGCGGGTCGGAGACGCCGATCCTGATGCTGACCGCGCGCGACACCGTGGGCGACCGGGTGACCGGCCTCGATGCCGGCGCCGACGACTACCTCGTCAAGCCATTCGCCTTCGAGGAGCTGTCCGCCCGACTGCGTGCGCTGGCGCGTCGCGGGATGGCGCCGGGCCGCCGCACCACCCCGACCCTCAAGGCCGGCCCGATCGCGCTGGACGAGACCGCCCGTCGCGTCACGGTCGACGGGGCGACCGTCGACCTCAGTCCCCGGGAGTTCTCGCTGCTCGAGTGCCTGCTCCGGCACGCCGGTCAGACGCTGTCGCGCGACCAGCTGCTCGACCAGGCGTGGCCGTTCGGCGTCGCGGTCACGCCGAACGCCGTCGACGCGTACATCCATTACCTGCGCGACAAGCTGGGCACGGCCGGCCGCAACATCCAGACGGTCCGCGGCGTCGGCTACCGCCTCGCCGATGCCTGACGGGATCGCCCCGCCGACGAGCGACGCGATGACGCCGACGGAGGCCGGCCTGCTCCGCCGCGTCCGACTGCAGCTCGCGGTGTGGAGCGGCGGCATCACCCTCGCGCTGCTGGTGGCGCTCGGGATCGTCATCTACCTCGCGGTCGACCGCTCGCTGTCCGGCGCCGGCACGGCGGAGCTGGTCAGCCAGGCCAATCGACTGACCGGCACGCCACCGGGCCCCGACGACGACCTGCCGGCGGGCGGCTTCATCTTCGGCGGCCCGGGGTCCGGCACGTTCACGGTCGTGCTCGATGCATCCGGCACGCCGGTCGGGCCCGGTCGTCGGACCATCCCAGTCGGACTGCCGGTCGTGGCGTCGCTCGAGGCCGCCCAGACGACGAACGCGCGCGACATCCGCGAGACCACGATCCCGGTCCGCGGCGGGTCGCCGGGCGGCGGCGCGGAACCCGTCGCCACGGGACCGGCCGTCACGACGATGCCGGTCCGCGTGCTGACCGACCCGGTGATGTTCCGCGGCCGCCAGCTGTACGTCCAGATCGTCGGCGACCGGACCACAGAGGAGCGCACGCTCAGCGTCCTGATCATCGTGCTCGTGGTCGGCGGGGCGATCGCGCTGCTCGTCGCCCTGGGCGTCGGCGCCGCCTATGCGAGCCGTGCCCTGGTCCCGATCCGCCAGTCGCTCATCGGCCAGCGCGAGGCGCTCCGACGGCAGCGGGAGTTCGCCGCCGACGCCTCGCACGAGCTGCGCACGCCGCTGACGGTCATTCGGGCCAGCGTCGACGACCTGGAGCGTCACCCGAAACAGCAGGTCGCGTCGGTCGGGACCGCGTTGACCGACATCCGCGACGAGGTCGACCACCTCACCGGGATGGTCGACGACCTCCTCCTGTTGGCCCGCTCGGATTCCGGCGCGATCGAGCTGGAGCGCGTGCCGCTCGACCTGGGCGACGTCGCCTCGTCGGGCGCGTCCGCCCTGAGCCTCCTCGCCGCCGAGCGATCGGTCCGACTGGTCGTCGACCCGACCCCGGCCGAGGTATCGGGCGACCCGGCTCGCCTCCGCCAGCTCGTCGGCATCCTCGTCGACAACGCGCTGCGACACGCCCCGGCGGGGAGCGCCGTCGACGTTCGCGTGCGGACCGACGGCCAGGACGCGGTCCTCGTGGTCGATGACGAGGGGCCGGGCATCAAGCCCGAGGACCTGCCGCGCGTGTTCGACCGGTTCTATCGAGCGGCCGGCTCGCCGGGTGGCGGGACCGGGCTCGGACTGGCCATCGCGGCCTGGATCGTCGAGCGCCACGGAGGCCGGATCGGGGCAGCCAACCGCGAGCCGGCCGGCGCGCGCTTCACGGTCCGCATCCCGTTGCAGCCACGATCGTCGACGACGGCGGCGTAGCCGCCCGACAACGACGAAGCGTGTCGGGCGCTCGGGTTCCGCGCTCTGCTCCCTCCGCTTGCCTGCGGCTGCGCTAGCGGTCGCTTCGCGCGGACCACTCCCGCCCGAACCACGGCTCTACCCAGGGCCGAGCCTCGCACGGTCGCACGTGGCTGCCGGGGCCCTAGACTCCGAACGATGCCTCGTTCCGTCGCCCGCCCCACGGCGCCAGTCGGAGCCGCGTCGTCGCGACGGCGTCGACGGCTCGAGCGTGACATCTCGCTGCCATTCGACGTGTTCGCGCTGTCGACCAGGCTCGGCGCCTATCTCGATCGGGCGCTGGATGGGACCGGCCTTCGACCGGTCGAGTACGCCGTCTACAGCCTGATGCTCGAGGCCGGGCCGCGGACCCCGTCGGAGCTGGCGGCGGCACTCGGCGTCCCGCCCTCGACGATGTCGGGCTATCTCCGCCCGATGCTCGAACGCGGCGATGCCGAGCGGATCCCGAACCCGGCCGACGGCCGGTCGTTTCGGGTCGCGCTCACCGATCGGGGGCGGGGCGTGCAGCGCCGGGTCAACCCGGCGTTCAACCGCGCCAGCGATGCGATCGAGGCGGAGCTCGATCGGCGTCCCGACGAGGTTCGCGGGGCGCTGGCGGCGGTCGCCGACGCCATCGAGCGTGCCAGCGCCCGCCTCGACAAATAGTTCGAGCTCGTAGTATCTTCGGCGCCATGGTGTGGCGCCGGATCGCATCGTTGGTTGCCGTGGTCGTCCTGGCCGGTTGTTCCGCGGGCCCACCGACCGCGTCGCCTGCCCAATCGGCACGTCCGTCGTCAGTCGCGCCGACCGATCCCGTCGCCGCGGCCCGGCGCGCGGATCTCGACCAGCTCCTCGAGGAGCTCGACAAGCTTCACCCGAACCCGTTCCTCGACAAGGGCGAGCCGGCGTTCAGGGCGCGGGTCGAGGCTGTGGCCGCGACCGCGGGAGAGCGGACCGACGCCGGCTTCCTCGTCGACGTCATGCACCTCATGGGCAACCGCGACCGTGATGGCCACAGCGGCGCATGGGCGATGGCCCAGACCGGCGGGCTGCACGCCCTGCCGCTGTGGCTGCGCGAGTTCTCGGACGGCCTGCGGGTCGTCGCCGCCCGGGCGCCGTACGAAGACCTGGTCGGGGCGATCGTGACGGCCGTCGGCGGGACGCCGATCGACGAGGCCCGCCGGGCGGTCGTCCCACTCGTCCCGGCCGACAACGACTCGAACCGGCGCGCCAACCTGCCGATGTACCTATTGCTCCCCGAGGTGGTGGAGGAACTCGGACTCCAGCGGCCCGGTGCGGCCGCGCTCGCCGTCCGGCTGGCGGACGGCACGTCGACCGACGTCAACCCTGCGCCCGTGTCGATCGATGCCTTCCGCGATTGGGTCTTCGGCGTCTACCCGAGGTATCCGACGGCGATGCCACCCGACGAGGACGGTTCGCGTGAGCGCCGCCGTCGCGACGAGTCGTTCTGGACGGAAGAGCTGCCCGACGGGACGCTGTACATCGCCTACCACGAGGTCCGTGCGCGGTCGGGCGACCTGTCGATCGGCGGGCTGGCCAACGCCGTGCGCGCGACCGACGGGCCGGTGGTGGTCGACCTGCGGGCCAACCCCGGCGGCGACAACACGACGTACGGACCGTTCCGCGACGCGCTGCGCGACAAGGCCGCGGACGGCGACGGCCTGGTGGCGCTGCTCACCAGCCGCGACACGTTCTCGGCCGCCGGCAACTTCGTGACCGAGGTCAAGGTCGGCGAGGGCGGCGACCGGATCGCCCTCGTCGGCGAACCGCCCGGCGGCGGCCTCGACATCTACGGCGACGTCGCCACGGTGACGCTCGACGAGTCGGGCATCGTCGTGCTGATCTCGCGCCGATACCACGAGAAGGCGCCCGGCGACGACCGTCTGCAGATCGAGCCGGACATCCCGGTCGAGGCGTCGTGGGATGACACGGTCGCCGGTCGCGACCCGGTACTGGACGCGGCGCTCGACGCCCTCCACGACGAGGCTGCGCCGTAGACTCGGGCCGTGAGGTCCGCTGGAGCCGACGACTGGCCGATCTTCGGGCGTGACGCGGCCGATGTCGCCTGGCGTCCCGACCCGGCGACCGCCCGCGACGCACGGCTTGCGCGCTTCCTGACGGCCACCGGCGAGGCCTCGCTCGACGCCCTCCAGGCCCGCGCGACCGGCGATCCGGCGTGGTTCTGGGGAGCCGCCGCCGACGACATCGGGGTCACCTGGACGCGGCGACCGCGCGAGATCGCCGACATGACCGGCGGTCCGGCCTGGACGCGCTGGTGGATCGGCGGGTCGTTCGACTGGTCGTGGGCGGCGGTCGAGCCACGCGCGGCGCGCGACCCGGACGGTACCGCCGTCACGTGGGAGGGCGAGGATGGCGCCGTCCGGACGCTCTCCAACGCCGAGCTGGCGGCGGCAGTCGGTGGCGCCGCGCGGCAGCTCACGGGCCTGGGCATCGGGCCGGGCGACCGGGTGGGGATCCTCCTGCCGATGCTCCTCGAGACGGTGGTGGCGGTGCTCGCCGTGAGCCGGCTCGGGGCGATCTTCACGCCGATCTTCTCGGGCTACGGCGCGCCGGCCATCGCCTCGCGACTGGCGGACTGCGACGCCAGGCTGCTCATCACCGCCGACGGCTTCCTGCGTCGAGGCTCGTGGGTCGACCTGAAGTCGGTCGCCGACGCCGCGGTCGACGCGGCGCCGTCGGTCGAGCGGGTCCTCGTCGTGCGGCGCGCCGGCGATGCCCTCGACATCCGTGGCACGAGGACCGCGATGTCTGGTGGGAGCCCGGCGGCGCCGATCCACCGACTCCCGACCCGCCCGTCGACCGGGACCCCGAGACGCCGTACATGGTCATCTATACGTCGGGCACGACCGGCCGCCCGAAGGGGGCGGTCCACGTCCACGGCGGCTTCCCGATCAAGGCCGCCCAGGACCTCGCCCACACGTTCGACCTGACCGACCGCGACAGCCTGTTCTGGTTCACCGACCTCGGCTGGATGATGGGTCCGTGGGCGATCGCCGGGTCGCTGCTGCTCGGCGCGCGGCTCGTGCTGTACGAGGGCGCCCCCGACTTCCCGGGCCCGGATCGGCTGTGGGAGATCGTCGCGCGGCACAGGGTCACCCACCTCGGTCTTTCGCCGACGGTCATCCGCGCGCTCATGGCCCACGGCGAGGAGCCGGTCCGCGCACACGACCGGTCGTCGCTCCGCGTCCTGGGCTCGACCGGCGAGCCGTGGAACCCCGAGCCGTGGTGGTGGTACTTCCGCGAGGTCGGCGAGGGCCGCTGCCCGGTCGTCAACTACTCGGGCGGGACCGAGGTGAGCGGCGGCATCGTCGGTGGCAACGTGGTCGGACCGATCAAGCCGGCCAGCTTCTCCGGGCCGTGCATCGGGACCGCTGGCGACGTGGTCGACGACGCCGGCGAGCCGGTCCGCGGCAGGGTCGGCGAGCTGGTCATCCGGGCGCCGATGCCGGGCATGACCCGCGGCTTCTGGGGCGACCCGGCAGCGCTACGAGGAGACGTACTGGTCGCGCTGGCCCGGGCCTGTGGGCGCACGGCGACTGGGCCTCGGTCGACGCCGACGGGTTCTGGTACATCCACGGGCGCTCCGACGACACGCTCAAGGTGGCGGGCAAGCGAGTCGGGCCGGCCGAGGTCGAGAGCGCCGCGGTTGGCCACCCGTCGGTGCTCGAGGCGGCGGCGATCGGCGTGCCGCACGAGATCAAGGGCGAGTCCATCGTCGTCCTGTGCGTGCTGCGCCCGGGCGAGACCGACGACGACAGCCTGCGCGCATCGATCGCCACGGCGGTCGCCGACGACCTCGGCAAGCCGCTCAAGCCGGAGGTCGTCGCGATCGTCCGGTCGCTGCCCAAGACGCGGTCCGGCAAGGTCATGCGACGGGTCATCCGGAGCGCCTGGCTGGGTCTCGACCCCGGCGACCTATCTGCGCTCGACGACCCGGCCGCGGTCGAGTCGATCCGCGCCGTATCCTTGTCGCGATGACCGAGATCGCCGCCCCGGAGCGCGACATCGTCAGCTGGGAGGACCTCGACGGGCTGGTCCGCATCCTGGCGGATCGGCTGGCGGGCGAGCGGTTCGATGTGATGCTGGCCATCACCCGCGGCGGGATGGTGCCCGCCGGGATGCTCGCCTACCGGCTGCGTCTGCGCGACATCCTCGTGGCCGCCGTCGAGTACTACGACGACACCGGCCAGCACGGCCCGACCCCGACGTTCTTCCAGTTCCCGGCCGACCCACTGCTGCGCGGCCGGCGGGTGCTGATCGTCGACGAGGTGTGGGACAGCGGCACGACGATCCACGCGGTCATCGAGCGCGTGCGACAGGCGGGCGGCACGCCGTTCACCGCGGTCCTCCATTACAAGCCCGAGCACTCCGTCGTCCCGATCGAGCCCGATGTCCACGCGGTCGAGACCGATCGCTGGGTGGTGTACCCGTTCAAAGCCGGGCTCTGACGCCCGCCGCGTTCGGAGGAGGTCCCATTCCCATGGCCGATGTCCAGCTCCTCGTCGGCACGCCCAAGGGGGCGTTCATCCTCGACAGCGACGCCGCGCGCGAGGACTGGTCGATGCGCGGGCCGCTGTGCGAGGGCTGGCCGATCCACGACCTGATCGTCGAGCCGTCGAGCGGCGCGATCCTGGCCGCGCGGTGGCAGCCCGTGGTACGGGCCCGCGGTGTGGCGGAGCGAGGACGGCGGCGAGACCTGGACGCATTCGAGCGTCGGGCTGACGTACACCGGCGATGACGACGTCAAGCCTGGCGAGGGCGAGCGATCCATCACGACGATCTGGAGCCTGGCGACCGGCCCGGACGGCACGCTGTACGCCGGGGTCGAGCCGGCCGGGTTGTTCCGCAGCGCCGACGGCGGCCGGACATGGTCGCACGTCGAGGGCCTGACGAACCATCCCGAGCCGCCCGACCTGGGGACCCGGGGCCGGCGGGCTGATCCTGCACACGATCATCCCCCACCCCACCGACCCGGAGCGGATTTGGGTCGGCATCTCGGCCGTCGGCGTGTTCGAGACGCGCGACGGCGGGGCGTCGTGGGAGCCGCGCAACAAGGGCGTCCGCGCCGACTTCGTCCCAGGCCCGCCGCCCGAGACCGGTCAGTGCGTCCACAAGCTCGCGATGGCCGCGGGCGAGCCCGAGACGCTGTACCAGCAGAACCACTGCGGGCAGTACCGCTCGACCGACGGCGGCGCGACCTGGACCGACCTGTCGGCCAACGGCGTGCCCAGCCAGTTCGGCTTCCCGCTCGTCGCCCACCCGCGCGACCCGAAGACGTTCTGGGTCATCCCGCTGACCGAGCCCGAGGAAGGCCGGTTCATGCCCGACGCGAGCGCGGCGGTGTGGCGGACCCACGACCGCGGCGACACCTGGGTCCGCGGCGACGAGGGCCTGCCCCAGCAGGACGCGTATCTCGGCGGTGCTGCGCGAGGCGATGGCGCGCGACACGCTCGACCCGGTCGGCGTGACGTTCGGGACCAAGACCGGCCAGCTGTGGCACAGCTCCGACGAGGGCGCCTCGTGGCGACTCGTCACCGGCAACCTGCCCGAGATCTGGGCGGTCGAGGCGGTCGCCACGACCGAGCTGAGCGATGGCCACGGTCGTGCTGCCCGGCTCGCTGCTCGCGCTGTTCCCGGGCGTCGAGCGACGGCACGACCTCGACGGGGCGACGGTCGAGGCGGTGATCCTCGCGCTCGACGGGAAGGCACCGGGCATGCGCGACCGGCTCGTCGAGCCGGGCCCGCGGCTGCGCCCCCACATCAACGTGTTCGTCGACGGGCAGCCGGCCGACCTCTCGACCCCCGTCGCGGACCGGGCGACGGTCCACGTCATCCCGGCGGTGTCGGGCGGCTAACGAGCGCTCGGGACCCTCAGTCCGGGTCGAACTGGCGCGAGCACGTCGAACGGCTCGGTCCGCTCGGCGACGGCGTCGCCGCCGATCGCCCACGGCGCGGCCCCCTCGCGGCTCCGGCGCATATCGCGCGGCGGGTCGCCCACGACGGCGCGCCAGCCGAGGTCGGCGAGACGCTCGAGGGTCGACATCGCGGCCGCGAGCATCGCCGTCGCGTGGTCGCGGCGATCCCGTGCAGCGCGCGCCGGCTCGACACGCCGGCCACCTCGGACGCGGTGCTCGCCGCGGCCCGCGCGTCCATGACCGCCGTCGCCATGTCGGGGTGGCGCCGGCGCATGAGCAGGGCCGACGACCCGGTCCGCGCGAGGGCCGCCGCGACGACGAACGACCAGGCCGAGCCGGGGCCGGCCGCGTGCCCGTCGGCCGGCGGCTCGTCGAAGCGGATGACGTGGTCGGCGAACAGGGTCCGGCGCACGTCGACCTCGGCCATGATCCGGGCCACCGCCGACGGCTCGTCGGCGAGCCAGGCCGGGTAGGCGCCGACGACGATCCGGTCGGCCGACAGGCCGTCCGCCCGCGCCAGCGCGACGCCGAGCAGCTGCAGCGCCAGCGCCCGGCCGGACCGCGTCGCCGGATCGGACGGGACGCCCGAGTGCAGGTCCGGCGCGACGACCAGCGGCCCCGGCCCGATCGAGACGAACGTGTCCGCCCGTCGGTGGAGCCGCCGGGCGAAGGCGTGGTCGGCCAGCGATCGATCCGGGTCGACGCCGCCGACGACGATCTCGGCCACCGGGTCGGCCTCGACGAGGTCGACCCGCTCGAAGGCGGCCACGACGGCGCCCTCGGGCACGCCGAGCGGCGGGATGGCGGTGCCGAGCCGGACGTAGCCGCGGCGCTCGGCGGCGACCCCATCGGCGGCCCGGCGCAGGCGCGCCAGCGCGCGCTGGCTGCCCGACGGGGCCGGATCCGGCGCGTCGATGTCGGTCGACCGGCGACCGGGGCCGCCGCGCGTGCCGGGCTGCCACTCGGGCGGCTCGACCCCGGCCGACTGCATGCCGGTCGGCGAGCTCGCGGCCGATCGGCACCTCGACGCGGAGCAGGTCGAACCCGGCCGCGGCCAGGGCGGCGGCCTCGTCGAGCGCCGCATCGACGTCGGGTTCGGCGAGCGTCGTCCCGAGCCACGGCCGCGGTGCCTCGCCGAGCAGGTCGAGCAGCTCGCGCCGGGCGACGCGGTCGGCGTCGATGCGCTCGACCGCGATGCCGACCAGCCGCGTCGGCCTCGGCGACCGCGACCTTGCGGCGATCCGGCTCCCGCAGCAGCTCCGCCTCGAGGGCCAGGTCGATCGCGCCGGAGGCGACGTCGAGCGCCAGCTGTTGGGGCTCGAGGTCGTACTCGGTCAGCGCCATCGCGAACGACAGGGCGATGCCGCCGCCGAGCCCGTCCCGGGCGCTGGCCAGCCAGCGGTCGACCGCCGCGCCGGCCAGCGGCCGCCCCGACCGATCGAGCCCGCTGACGCCGAACAGGCGCAGCAGCGCGCGCTCCTGGCCGAGGGTGGTCGAGGCGCGAGCGCGAGCGCCCCACGCGCCGGCGAGGGTCTCGGCCCGCTCCGCCAGCTTGTCGATCGGTGCGGTCAGCCACTGACGGGCTCGACGAGCCGGACGATCGAGAGGAACCCGCGGAACGCCATCTCCGGGTCGTCGGCCGTGAACCGGACGGTCCGGTCGCCGACGCGCTCGGCCCCCGGCATGATCGCGGCGTGGTCGGCGATGACGCCACGGGCGACGTCGATCTCGATGACGACCGGTCGCCCGACCTCGAGCGTCCGCAGCTCGCCGGCGGCGGCCCGCCGGACGGCACGCTCGGCGCCGTCGCGGATGCGCTCGCGGGCGACGCTCGGGTGGACGGATGCCGCGCTGCGACCGCCGTCGGTGACCTTGACCACGACCCGCTCGGCCCACGGCAGCCAGTCCGCGACCTCCTCGGCCAGCGCGTCGTCGCCGGCGACCAGGCCGACCGGGATGCCCCACGCCCCGAGGACCAGGGCGTTCATCCCGTACTCGCCGGTCGGCCGGCCGCACAGCCGCGTCTCGACCGGCGTGTCCGAGTAGGTGTGGGCGATCGTCCCGCTCGGGTGACCGGCCCGGGCGTGATAGCCGACGAACAGCGCGACGTCGAAGGTCGGCGACCCGTCCGCGGCGGGCTGGGCGCCGGCCACCATCGACCACGCCTTCTGGCCCTGGAGCACGCGCGCGCCCGCGTGCAGGTCGGCCGGCAGCAGGTTGTACATGTTCCAGTGGCTGTCGTTGACGAGGACGTCGGTCGCGCCGCCGGCGAGCGCGCCCTCGATGGCGGCGTTCGTCTCGCCGACCATGAGGTCGACCGACGTCGGGTAGCGCCGATCGGTCGGGTCGGTCGGGTCCGGGTGGTTGATGCCCGCGATGCCCTCCATGTCGACGCTGATGTAGACCCTCACGCGCTGCCCTCCGGTCCGGTGCGGGCCGGCTGCCCGATCCAGACGTGGCCGTCGGCGAACCGCTCGGCCTTCCAGATCGGCGCACGGGCCTTGGTCTCGTCGATGGCATAGCGTGCGGCATCGAAGGCGGCGTCGCGATGCGGGCTGACCGCCACGATCGCGACCGACGGCTCGCCGAGCGGCACCTCACCGGTCCGATGGACGATCGCCAGGCGCTCGACGCCGAAGCGCACCGCGATCTCGTCGGCGATGTCGCCGAGGACGTCGATCGCCATCGACTCGTGGGCCTCGTACTCGAGCGACTCGACGGCCCGGCCGGCGTGCCGGGCGGCCTCCGCCTCCTGGCCCGGTGCCGGCGTGCCGGGCGTGACCCGCGTCCGGCCGAGGAACCCGACGGCCGCCCCGTCCTCGGGCGTCGCCAGGCGGTCGGTCAGCTCGGTCAGGATCGCGGCGTCGAACGGCGCGTCGCGCAGCTCGAGGATGCGCCGCCCGGCGGCGCCACCCGAGACCGGCGGGATCATCGCCACCTCGTCGCCGTCGGCGAGGACCGTCGTGCTCGTCGGCGTAGGCGCCGTTGCGCGCGAAGCGGACGGAGGCACGTCCCGGCGCGAGGGCCGGGAACGTCGCGACCAGCGCGTCCCAGGCGTCGGCGACCGTCGCCCCGTCGGGCAGGTCGACCGCGAGCTCGCGCGTCCCGGCCAGCTCGCGCTGGATCGCGAACAGCCGGATCCGGACGCGCACCGCCGTCGCCGTGCTCAGCCGCGCCACGTCGCCGCCAGGAGTCCGTCACCGAGCGGCAGGATCGTGGCGGTGAACCGCGGGTCGCCGAGGACCCGCTCGCAGAAGGCGCGCAGGTGCGGCGGTGCTGCGGTCGCCGTCGACCGGGCGCGAGCCGGACACGCGACCGCTCCACAGGACGTTGTCGGCGAGGACCAGCGCACCGGGCGCGAGCCGCCCGTCGATCAGCGCGTCGAGGTAGGCGGCGTACTCCTCCTTGAGCGCGTCGATGAAGGCGAGGTCGAACGGGCCGGCCAGCGACGGCTCCCCGGCCTCGAACGCGTCGAGGGCCTTGTCGTTGACGACCGTGATCCGCTCGTCCGCGATCCCGGCCTCGCGCCACCAGCCGCGGGCGAGGTCGGTCCGCTCGCGGTCCGGGTCGATCGTCACGATCGTGCCGTCGGCCGGCTGGCCGAGCGCCAGCCACAGCGTCGAGAAGCCGTACGCGGTGCCGACCTCGACGATCCGCCGCCGGCCGCCGGCGAGCACCGACAGCACGCGACCGGCGTCGCGGTCGACGATCGGGACGTCGCTGCCTGCGGCCTCCTCGATCGCCACGAGCGTCGGTGGGAGCGACGCGGCGATCGACTCGATCCAGTCGAGATCTGTCGCGTCGGGGATCCAGTCGCGGTCGTCCTTCATGCCACCTCCGGTGATGTCAGACGAGCAGGCCGGCGCCGAAGTACAGGCCGGCGGCGAGGATGGTGCCGGCCGCGATCGTGCCGACGTTGATGTACAGCAGCCCGGTCGCCGACTCCATCGAACGGGTGCGCACCGTCTGGACCGCCAGCCCACGAGACGACCAGCGGGAAGACGAGCCCGACGATCAGCCGCAGCCAGACGAACAGCGCCCACGGGCCGGTCAGCGCGCTGAACGGGGCGGGGTCGGCCGGACCCGCGCCGAGCGCGACCCAGGCGACGAACAAGCCGACCTGGATGGCCACGACCGCCGAGCAGGACGCGCGCGAGCAGGATCAGCGGCGCCTCGGGCAGCTTCGGCGTCACGAGGTACCAGTGGCCGAGGATCATCGCCGCGAACACCCCGCCGGTGGCCGCGAACAGGACCGCGAGCTGGACCAGCAGCGCGGCCGCGCCGAGCGGCCCGCCGCCCCAGCCCACGGCGCCGAACACCACGGTGAGCGCCCCGGCCGTCAGCGCGAGCAGCTCGGCCCGGCCCGCCCAGGTGTCGGACCGGCGGCGGAGCAGGAAGGCGACGACCGCGATCAGCACGAAGGCGGCCAGCGCCGCGCGTCGCGGGGCGTCGAACGCCGGGTCCGGCACGACCGGCGAGGCCCCGAGCGACGCCGGCAGCGCGTCGTCGCTCAGCCACGCCAGCACGCCGAAGGCGATGGCGCGACACCGTCGCGAAGCCGAGGTAGCCGCCGGTCGCAGCGGTCCGCTGGCGCAGCAGCACGACCGCCGCGTACGTGCCCAGCGCAAGACCGGTCAGGACGGTCCAGTTGATGAACGCGAGGTTCTGCGCGATCTGCGTCGCCGACACGTCGCGAGTGTAGCCGCGTCGCTAGCATCGACACCGACGACCGCTGGAGGTGCTCCCATGTCGCTCCCCGAACGGCACCACGATCACGTGGTACGGCCACTCCTGCATCCGGATCGACACGGCCGGTGGCAGGACCGTGATCATCGACCCGTGGTTCGCGAACCCGACCAGCCCGATCGGCGTCGACCAGGTCGACCGCTGCGACCTGCTGCTCGTCACGCACGGGCACTTCGACCACTTCGGCGACGCGCTCAGCCTCGCCAGCCGGCTCCGACCGGCCTGGCCGTGCATGCACGAGCTGAGCCTGTGGCTCGCCGCGGCGGCTGCCCGGCGGCGCCGATGCGGTCATCGGCATGAACAAGGGCGGCACGGTCGAGGCGGCCGGGCTGCGCGTGACGATGGTCTCGGCCGACCACTCGGCCGGCGACTGGAACGCGGCCGGCGAGACGACGCTGTATCTCGGCGACCCGGTCGGCTTCGTCATCGAGCTCGAGGACGGCTACCGCATCTACCACGCGGGCGACACGCAGGTCTTCTCCGACATGCGCCTGATCCGCGACCTGTATCGGCCCGATCTGGCGATGCTGCCGATCGGCGGGCACTTCACGATGGACCCGACCGGAGCGGCGCTGGCCGTCGAGTTCCTCGGCGTCGACGAGGTCGTCCCGCTCCACTACGGCACGTTCCCGATCCTGACCGGCACGCCCGACGCCCTGCGCGAGGCACTGGCGGCCCGCGGGCTCGGCGAGGTCCGGGTCCACTCGCCGGCGCCCGGCGGGACCGTCGGCTGAGGGCCGCCTAGAAGGCTGGCGCCGGCCGGAGCGACACGGTGTCGATCCAGGTCGTCTCGTCCGTCCGCCCGAGCCCGAACTCGAGGACGGCGTTGGGATCGCTGTCGGGGGCGATGATCCGGATCGTGACGGGCGTCCAGGCTGCCGGCACCGCCACGATCGAGGGGCTGTAGGTCACGCCGGTCCGCGAGACGATGCGGACGCGGATCGTGCGGGCGCTCTCGGCTCGTACGGTCATCGTGAGGTTGTAGATCCGGCCCGCGACGATCGGGATGCCCTCCTGGTACATGGTGATGCCGCCGGATGCGGTCGTGCCCCGGCCGATGTCGACGCGCGCCGAGATGCGGCCGGCGGCGGGATTTCGGTCGTCGAGCTGGAGGGTCGCCGTCGCTACGACCGCCACGCGCATCGCCCACGAGGCGTCGGCCGGATCCTCGAACCCGCCGTTGCGGACCAGCTCGTCCGGCGCGATCGCCGGCTCGGGCAACCCGGGAACGAACGGCGACGGGCTGGCCGAGGCGTCCCCGGATGGGGCCGCGGAACCGGACGCTACGGCGGATGCCGGCGGCGGACTGGCCGACGCCGGCGGCGCGGACGATGGCGGCGGGCTCGGCGACGGGGAGGCCGACACCGACGGGCTGGGCGACGGCGGGACGAGCAGCGCTTCCAGCTCCGCCTGGAGCTTGGGCAGCTGGGCGATGCTCTGGCTCAGGCGCAGCCCGGCGCCCCGGTACGCATCGTCGTTCTGGAGAGAGTTCGCCAGGGCGTCGTCGCCTCCGTATCGATCGCAGCGTACAGCGCGACCAGCCGGGCCCCGACCTGCCCGTCGCCCATCGCTCCTCCGAGATTGCCCACCTGATCGAGTGCGGTCCCGACAGCGCTGGAGACCGACCGGACGAGTTCCTGTACCGTCGCGGTCCGCAGCGTCGAGCGAGCGGCCTCGACCTTGAGATCTGCGCCGGCATCCGCGAGTTGGACGTTCAGCTGACCCAGCAACGCGACGACGCGCGGGTCGACCGGCGGACGCGGCGTCGCCGGGGCGTCGGACTGCGCCGATCCCGAGGGCTGCGGACTCGCACCGGACGCGGCTCGGCACGGTTCCACCGGCCATGCCCGCGCTGAGCACGATCGCGATCACGACGATCGCGATGACTCCACCGATGATCTCGGGGGCGGGGAACCGGGGGCGACGGGACCGGGGGGCGGGCTGCGGACCCGTCACGGACCCGTGCCGGCCATCGGGCCCGACAGTGCGAGCTCGAGGTCGGCGGCCCGCATCCCGCCGATCGTCCGGAACACGATGGTCATGGACGACCGTCCCTCGCGACCGGCGATGATCACCCGGTCATCCATCGCGGTCACGTCGAAGTCATTCACGGCGCCCTCGTGACGGACCGTCAGCTGCCCGGCGTCCACGGGCCCGAAGACGCGCAGCCGGTCGCCGTCGCGCGCGATCGCGTAGCACGCGCCGAATTCGAGGCCGGCATTCCCCGAGATGTACACGCCGGTCGAGAGGACCTCGCCCGAGGTCGCCTCCGGCTCGTGCGTGGCCGCCACGTAGTTCGAGGCGGTGAAGGACGGGCGGGTCCCGAGCGACATCGGTGAGGCCATCGGCTTGTCCGACCAGGCGGCGACGCCGTCCTTGCGGCCGCCGGCGCGGGCGCTGTCGATGGGGGTCGGCGGAGCGAACGGCGTGGCCGGCTCGGACTCGGAGTGGCGCACCGTTCGGGGCGCGACGACCGGGGTCCCGTCCGGGAGCTGGGTGCGGGGGTCGACGTACGCCGCGTCCTCGCCGTCCTGGAGCCGGACGCCACACCTGTCGCATACCGTGGGCCAACCGCGAACCGGGGTGTCACACATCGGACACCTGCCCGGGGGCGCCAGTGCGAGGAGTCCGACGGCGATCGGGCCGGTCAGCGCACCGAGAACGAACCAGACGCCCGGAGAGCGCAGGCGCCTGGTGGCGTACCAGCCGGCGAGCGGCGCCCCGATGCCGGCCAACAGGACCAGCACGATGGGGATGCCATCGAGAACCCCCTGCACCTTTCCTCCGCAATGATCGGTTCGACCCGCGCCATGCTACTCGACGGTGCAGCGAGACCCGGAGCGGCCTTCCCGTGCCCTCCGGCGCGGAACCGGGCCGAACGGTGCGGTGATGCACCGGAAGTGCCGCTCCCGACCCCGTCCGAGCAGGGCCGGTGCGATGCTCGGGCCGAATTTAGTGAGTGTAATTGACAGCCGGGGGCCTTACGATACGCTGCCCGGGGCTGGTACTTTGTACCCTCAGGGGAACGACATCATCGGGTCCGCTTGGACCCAACGGATCGACACTCATCCTTGGGGAGGTCGGGGCCGTCGCGAGTAGCCGGAACCACGAGGTTTCGGCAACTGAAGGGGGAAGAACGGAAATGCGTGTTTCCGTAGTCGGATTGGGCTACGTCGGGCTCGTTACGGGCGCCTGCCTGGCCGAGTGGGATCACGACGTGACCGGCGTGGACGCCGATCCACGTCGGCTCGGCATGCTGCGCGAGGGGCACGTGCCCTTCCACGAGCCGCGTCTACCGGAACTGGTCTCGGACGGCGTGCAGCGGGGGACGCTGCAGTTCACCGACGACCTGAAGGCGGCTGCCGCGTCGGCCGACATGGTCATCGTCGCTGTCGGCACACATGATGGCAACGGCGGCTGGCAGACCGACACCGTCCGTGGCGCCCTGGCCGACATCGTGCCGGCCATGGCCGACGGGGCGACCCTGGTCGTCCGCTCGACGTTGCCGCCGGACTTCATCCGCCAGCTGCCGTCCATCGTCGGCAGCCGCCGTGCCGCGAGCGGCAAGCCGCCCATCCCGGTGATGCTCAACCCTGAGTTCACCCGCGAGGGCCGCGCCGTCCGCGACTACCAGCAGCCCGATCGCATCGTCATCGGCATCGTCGACGATCCGGAGGGTCACGGCGAGGCCGCCCTGCGCGAGCTGTACCACTCTGCCGCTGCACCGGTCGTCGTGATGGGTGCCATCGACGCCGCGATCACCAAGCTCGGCGCCAACCTGTTCCTCGCCACGAAGATCAGCTTCGCCAACGAGCTCGCCGAGATCTGCGACGCGTTCGGCGCTGACGTGGCGACCGTCGTCGACGGGATGTCCTACGACAGCCGCATCGGCGGCGCGTTCCTGCGCGCCGGTGTCGGGTTCGGCGGGTCGTGCCTGCCCAACCAGGTGGCGATGACGATCCGGACCGCTGCCGAGTACGGTGTCGACACGCCGCTGCTGACCGCGGTCGACGACGTCAACCATCGCCGTCGCACCCAGGTCGTCGAGCGCGCCGCGTCGCTGCTCGACGGATCGGTGCGCGGCCGCCGGATCGCGCTGCTCGGGCTGACCTTCAAGCCCGACACCGACGACCTGCGTGACGCGCCCGCACTCACCATCGCCAGCGAGCTGATCGAGGCCGGCGCGTCGGTCGTGGCGTACGACCCGATGCCGACCGCGCGCGAGCGCTCGGCCGAGCTCGTGCCCGGGCTCGACGTCGTCAACGCGACATCCGACGCGCTGCGCGACGCGGATGCCGCCATCCTCGTCACCGAGTGGCCGGAGTTCGTGGACATCGACTGGGCGACCGCCGGGACCGAGATGAAGCGCCGCGTCGTCGTCGATGGCCGGAACGTCCTGGCCGGCGAGCAGCTCGCCGCCGCCGGGTTCGCGTACACATCGTTCGGTCGCGGCACGCTGCTGCCGAGCTCGCCGCCACAGGGCGCGGTCGATCCAGCCGCCCGCGTCGCATCCATGGGCGTCGAGCGATGACACCCGAACGACGACACCATCTCGTCGTCGCGCTGATCGCCGCACTCGCGGGCGCGGGAATCGGTTTCGAGATCGCCCGCGTCGGGATCGACCTCGTGCCGTCCCTGGCGTGGTGGCTTGGCGTCATCGGCGTCATCGCGCTGATGCTCGTCCTGCTCACCGCCCCACCCGGCACGTCCGAGTCGACACCGGCCACGACCGCCCGGGAGGGCTGGGCGGAGTTCCGCCGCGAGCTCCGTCGGGCGCGCCGTGGCGTTCGACCCATGACGATCGTGCGCCTGCCCGGTCCGGCCGATCCGGCCGCCGCCGAGGCAGCCGACCTATCCGGTCGATCGCGCCGGCTGCACCGGCACCTCCGCCTCGTCGACCGGACCTGGGTGGACGAGGGCAGCATCTACATCCTGCTCCCCGAGTCGACGCGGGTGGGCGCGGACACGCTGATCGGTCGTCTCCGCCACCTCACCCCGGACCTCGTGGAGGAGGACGTCCGCATCGCGACATTCCCTGATGACGGCCTGACCAGCGGCGCCCTCATCTCCGCGGTCCACGGCGCGTCCCTCAGCGCCACACCGACGCCCATCCGCGCCGCCCTGGCGGAGGATGACGCCGAGGCGTTCGAGCTCGAGGAGCGCGCACGGCGCGAGCAGGCGGTCCAGTGACGGAGCGCTCGCCCGGCCAGGTCCGTTCGCCCCGCGGCTACGCCGCAACGAAACGGGCCATCGACCTGACGATCTGCCTGGCCGCGATGCCGCTGCTGCTCCCGCTCGGTCTCCTGTGCGCGGTGCTCATCCGGCTGGAGTCGCCGGGGCCGATCCTGTTCGCCCAGCAGCGGACGGGCCAGCACGGGGTGCGGTTCCCGATGTTCAAGTTCCGGACCATGGTCCGGAACGCCGAGGAGCTGAAGGCGTCGCTCCAGCATCTCAACATCCTGCCGGCGCCTGACTTCAAGATCCCGAACGACCCACGCGTCACCCGGGTGGGCCGGTTCCTGCGCAAGACCAGCCTCGACGAGCTGCCGCAGGTCCTCAACGTGGTCCGCGGCGATATGTCCATCGTCGGTCCTCGCCCGACCTCGTTCGCCGCGAGCACCTACGACCTGTGGCATTCCGAGCGACTCGAGGTCCTGCCTGGCATCACCGGCCTGTGGCAGGTCAAGGGCCGCGGCACGATGACGTTCGACGAGCGGCTGCGCCTCGACATCGAGTACATGGAGCGACGCTCCACGATGTACGACCTGCAGCTGATGGCAGAGACCGCCCTGGCGGTCTTCAAGGGGTCGGGCGTCTAGCCGTCCGCGGTCCCGCCGCCCGCGTTCCTCCGCGCGACGTGCCAGGCGACCTGGCGCCCCAGACCCTCGTCCGGCTCGACCGCCGGCGCATAGCCCAGGGCGGCCTTCGCGCGTGAGATGTCGGCGCTCGTATGGCGCTGGTCGCCGGGACGAGCGGGCTCCCACGCGATCGCTGGCTCGACACCGAGGTGCCCGGCGATGAGGCCGATCGCGTCGATGAGCGAGATCGTCCGGCCGCCACCGATGTTGTAGATGCCGCCGACCGCGCCGCGCTCGAGCGCGAGCATCGTGCCGCTCACGGCGTCGTCGATGAACGTGTTGGAGCGCGTCTGCTCGCCGTCGCCGTAGACGGTGATCGTGCGGCCGTCGAGCATCGCCTCGATGAACTTGTGGTAGGCCATGTCGGGTCGCTGGCGCGGACCGTAGATCGAGAAGTAGCGGATGATCGTGGCCGGCAGCCCATGCAGGGCGACGTGCGCCAGGACCAGCTTCTCGGCGGCGAGCTTGGTGATGCCGTAGGGCGACGACGGCTCCAGCGCATGGTCCTCGTCCCCGACCGCCTCGAGGCCGTACACCGATGACGTCGAGGCGAGGACCAGGCGCCGCACGCCGGTCCGCCGGACGGACTCGATGAGCCGGTTCGTCGCGAGGATGTTGCACGACGTGTAGAGCTCGAGATCGGTCCAGCTGCGCATGAGCCCGGCCATGGCCGCCTCGTGGACGACCGCATCCGCTCCCTCGAGCCACGGGTCGAGGTCGTCGGTCCGCAGGTCGACCTCGCCGAAGCGGTAGCCGGTCGATCCGACGACCGGGGCGATGTTGGCCTCCTTCATCGGTCGCGGGTAATACGGGATGAATGCGTCGAGCGCGACCACCTCGTGTCCGGCCGCGAGCAGCGCCTCGGTCAGCGTCGAGCCGATGAAGCCCGCTGCGCCGGTCACGACGATCCTCATGGCGTCACCGTCTGGACGACGCTCACGTCGGAGAAGTCGACGGTCTGTCGCGGCGTCCCGAGCGAGGTCTGGCCGCACACCGACCCGACGGTCTTTACCGCGGCCATCCGCCAGCTCAGCCGGGTGGCGCTGGCGATGCGGGTCCCGCCGTCGGTCGACACGCGCAGATCGTACGTGCGGCGGGCCTGGTCGATCCGCACGGTGATCCGGTACCAGGTGCCGGGTCGGAAGCGCGGTGCCGTGCGGATCTTGGTGGCGCCGTCGAACCACGCGAACTGCCCGAGGCTCGTCACCCGGATGCTCGCCGCCTCGCCGCCGGTACCACGCACGGACAGCATCGTCGCATCCTCAAGGCCGAGACGCGACACGCGGACCCGTGCGCGCACCGTCTGGACGGCACCGGGGACCACCGCGAAGTCCCGGCAGCCGCGCACGCCGCGCGTCGTCCATGGCACACGCAACGCCTGCCGGCCGGTGCCGGCCGCGACGATCGACAGCGAAGCCGGCGCATCCTCGGCGCGGGCATACCAGCCGGACGCGGTCGCGCGCCCGATCGGCCACGGTTCGAATGTGTCCTGGACGAGCGTGGTCGTCGTGCCCTTCGGTGGCGCGGACGGCGTCGTCGGTCGTTCGGGGTCGGCGGGATCGGCGGCGGGCGGTCCACCTCCGATGTCGACCACGCCGTGGAGGTAGCGACCCGACGTCCGGTCGTTCGCGAGCACCAGGAGCCCGCTCTCGGCGGTGAGCGGGGCCTTGCCCGCGGTCACGTCGTCGATCGTGAGGTCGACCGCGCTGGAGACGAGCGGGACGCCGATGCCGGTGTCGAACTGGATCGGATCGAGTGGCGAACGCTTGTAGTAGATCGCCCCGCCACTGCCCGGCGAGGTCGCCGCGACGGCGATGGTCGATCGCTCGTCATCGACCAGCACGATCGGCCGGGAATGGCGATCGCGGACGAGACCGACGAGCGTCGTGTCCCACGTCCCGGATGGGTCGCGCGTCGCAAGCAGCGTCAACGGGTCGAGTCCGCGCCCGGAGCCCTCGTCGAATGTGGTCCCGATGGCGGCTGCGACGCCACCGGGCGCGCCGTCGATCGGGTAGGTCGTCATGCTGAGCTGCTGGTCCGGGCGCTGGCCGGTCAATACGCCCTCGGCAGGCGACCACGCGTCGTCGGGACTGCCGTCCTCGCGGCTGCTGAAATACACGCCCGCGCGCTGGTTGGTCCACAGGACGCCGATCCTCCCGGGCCCGTAGGCGACGATGCTCGACACGTCGGTGAGATCGACCGTGGCCTCGGTCCCCATCAGGGAGATCGGCTTCGACCACCGGTTGTCGTTGTCGAGCGTGTGCGTGACCCACACATGGCTGTCGACCACGTACGTGACCCAGACCACCCCGGTCGAGTCGACCGCCATGACGGCCGGGTTCGAGCCGGCCGGGTGGATCGTGACCGGAAAGTCGGGGTCCATCGCGTAGGACCCTGTCTCCGCGTCGTAGCTGAACCGGCGAACGCGGATCGAATGGTTGTCCGACGGACGGGACCCGCCGGTGACCGCGTACAGCTTCGTCCCGGTCCAGACGACGTCGGCGTCGACGAACGGACGCTCGTCGATCATGGCGCCCGTGTCCGCCCAGACGTGGGTCTGCGGATCGAGCCGGAAGATCCCAAGGCGCTGGGTGGCCGGCCCGAACAATGCCCCCCACCACGCCCCGTCGGCGAACCACAGCTTCGACTGCGCCGAGCTCGTCGTCGGCGTCCGGACGACCGTCGGGTCGACGACGAAGTCGCTGAACGAGATCCCCGGCGGCGGGGCAGGGACGGCCGGCGCCGAGGACGACGGCGCCACCGAGCCGCTCGGTCCGGTCGGGGTGGGGGTCGGGGCCTGGTTCACCGAAAGAAGGGCGACGATGCCGCCGCCGATGGCGATCACGATCACGCCCAACAGGAGCCAGGGACGCAACGACGCGCTCGTGGTGTCTCCTCCCCCCATGTGTCAGCTGCCGTTCGGCCCGGTAGGTGGCGGGAGTGTACGACGGCATCCCGGTGGGACGCGCCAGGCGGTGTGCCTCCGCGCACCAGCGGCGCCCGACCGCGACCGACTCGGGTTCGGGACGGCGGCTATCCTCCCGCCATGCCACCTGCCATGACGCCTGAGTTCGACCTGCACGGCGCGGTGGGGATCCGGCTCGTCGACGCCGACCCCGGCGACGCCCGGATCATCGAGCGGCAGCTGGGGCCCATCGCGTCGACGCTCGACCGCGAGCCGGACATCGTCATCCGGTTCGTGGACCGGATGCCGCTCGATGGGCGGTTGCGATACCTCGGGCTCGACGAGGCCGCCTTCACCGACGATGCCTACCTGGTCCTGCGGGGGCGCCAGAAGTCGAGCGTTCGGGTCGCCGTCCCGTTGGACGCGCTCGGTACGGGCAGGCTCGAGATCGTCGTCGAGCGTGGCCTCTCGGCCATCCCGCTCCTCGTGCCCCTGGTCAACCTGACCGCGTTCGCGAACGGCTGGCTGCCGCTCCACGCGGGCGCCTTCGTCCACGACGGGCTCGGCGTGCTCACGATCGGCTGGGCCAAGGGCGGCAAGAGCGAGACGCTGCTCGCCTTCACCGCCCACGGGGCGGATCTCGTCGGCGACGAATGGGTGCATGTCGATCCGGCGGCTCGCCGGATCCGCGCGCTGCCCGAGCCGATGCGGGTCTGGGACTGGCAGATCCGCTCCGCCGGCCTCGAGGACCGGATCCCCGCCCGCGACCGGCGCCGGCTCGCAGCGACGCGGGCCGCGTCCTCGGCACTGCTCGGCGTCAGCCGGCTGCCGGTGATCGGTGGCAGCGCGATCGGTCGCGTCGCGACGCGCGCGCGCCCGGTCGTCGAGCGACAGCTGTCCGTGCAGGTCCGACCCGACCGCCTGCTCGGCCGCGCCGCGCTGCCCGAGGGTGCGGGACTGGACCGGATCGTCCTGGTGATGAGCCATGCATCCGAGGACGTGACGGTCGTGCCGGTCGATCCGGCCGACGTCGCGCGTCGGGCGACGCAGTCGTTCCTGTTCGAGGTGTCGGACCTGCTCGAGCACTACCGCCGCCACCTGTTCGCGTTCCCGGATCGGCGAAGCGCTCTCCTCGACGAGCTGGAGACGCGGCACGCCGATGCGACGATGCGTGCGCTGGACGGCGTGTCGGCCATCGCGGTCGGCCACCCATATCCGCTCGAGATCGAGCGCCTCTACGAGGCCATCGCCCCGGCCCTCGCCTGAGTCTCGGTGCACAGCGGCACCGGCCACTCCGGAGACGTCCCCGCCAGCCGTGGCGAATCTCTCTACACTTGCGGCTCCGGCCGCGGCGAGGAGACGCCGTGGCCCGCGGATGGGGGATGAACCGTGTCGACTCCAGATACCGGGTATTCGTTCGCGCCGTGCGGCTCCGCCGACCAACGGGACGTGGTTCGGCAGTGACCACCGTCGCCCTCATCGGCGCGGACGGCGCCGGCAAGTCGAGCATCGTGCGACGGGTCGCGGAACGCGTCCCGGTCCCGTCACGGACCATCTACATGGGCGTGAACCTGGAGTCGAGCACGCTGATGCTGCCCACCACGCGCCTGGCCCTCGAGGTGAAGCGACGCCGAGGCGGTCGGCCCGACATGGTCGGTGCCGGCAATGGCACCGCCCCCGGCGGATCGTCCCCAGGGCTCCTCCGCCAGGTCCGATCCGGCCTCCGCCTCGCCAACTGGATCGCCGAGGAGTGGTTCCGCCAGGGAGTCGCGTGGGTCCACCAGCGGCGCGGCCGGCTGGTGATCTTCGACCGTCACTTCTTCTGCGATTACTACGCCGCCGACATCGCCGGCCGGCGACCCGGCCGACCGTGGACGAGCCGCGTCCATGGCGCGATGCTCGACCGCCTCTATCCCCGCCCGGACATGGTGATCATGCTCGACGCGCCACCCGAGGTGCTCCACGCGCGCAAGGGCGAAGGCACCCTCGAGTCGCTCGAGCGCATGCGCCAGGAGTACCTGGCGCTGGAACAGGTGGTCGACCTGTTCGTGCGCGTCGACGCGACGAAGGACCAGGACGCGGTCACCGGGGAGGTGGTCACGGCGATCATGGGGCTCCTTCGGGGCCCGGCGAGCGAGACGCCCGTGCTGCGGGCGGGTGACGCATGAGGATCCTCGTCGCGTCCAAGATCGATCCGGATGCCCTCGCGGCGCTCCAGTCGAACCACGACGTCATCACCGCGGTCGGTGCCGCGCGGGCGGACCTGGAGGCGCAGATGGCCGACCGCGAGGTGCTGATCTTCCGGTCGGGGCTCGACATCGACCGGGCTTTGCTCGACGCCGCCCCCCGGTTGCACACGATCGTCCGCGCCGGGTCCGGGCTGGACAACCTCGACTTGGAGGCCGTCGGGTCGCGGGGCATCCACCTGCAACGGATCCCGGGTCCCGGTGCCCGTGCCGTCGCGGAGCTGACATTCGCGATGTTCCTCGGGCTGGCGCGACAGGTCGTCGAGGTCGACCGCATGTGGCGCGGCGGGCACTGGGCCAAGAACGAGGTCGTCGGCTGGAACCTCGGTGGCAAGACGCTCGGCATCGTCGGTCTCGGCTCGATCGGCACGACCGTCGCCCGACTCGGACGCGCGTGGGGCATGACGACCATCGGCTGCGTGGCCGAGCCGAGCCCGGAGCGTGCCGCGCGGTTCGCAAGCGAGGGCATCGACCTGCTGCCGCTCGACGAGGTGCTCGAGCGAACCGACTTCCTGAGCATCCATGTCCCGCTCGGACCGTCGACCCGCGGTCTCATCGGGCCGGCCGAGCTCGGCCGGATGAAGTCGGGCAGCTTCCTGGTCAACATCGCCCGGGGCGGCGTCGTCGACGAGGCCGCCCTCCGGGAGGCGCTGCTGGGGCCCGGCGGACCGGCCGGCGCCGGGCTGGATGTCCATGTCGCCGAAGGCGAGGGCCGGATCCCGCCGCTCGCCGACCTCCCGAACGTCATCCTCACGCCGCATATCGGCGCGACGACGGTCGACGCCCAGCGCGAGATCGGCGTCGAGATCCTGCGCATCGTCGAGGAGCGGGACGCGTCCACGACGAGGCCCGAGAGCCTGGCCGACGCGCCGGCGGCCGCCCGATGAGCCGCGCGGACACGAAGCGAGCGCAACTTCGGGATGGCATGGCCGCCGACCGGGCGGTCGTCGCCATCGGGGCGCACGACGCGCTGACGTCGCGACTCGCCGCCGACTACGGCTTCGACGCGGTGTGGGTCAGTGGCCTGGCCGTGGCGACCATGACGTACGCGATCCCCGACGTGAACCTGACCACGATGAACGAGACGCTCGAGCAGGCGGTCAGGCTCGACCGGGCGACCGACCTGCCCGTGATCGCCGATTGCGACAACGGCTTCGGCGGGCTCAACAACGTCGTCCGCACGCTCGTCGAGTTCGAGGCCGCGGGGATCTCCGCGATCTCCATCGAGGACAACCTCTTCCCGAAGCGGAACAGCCTGCTCGGCGCCGACACCAAGCGCGAGCTGATCCCCGTCGAGGAGCAGGCTCGCCGGTTCCGGGCGGCCAAGGCGGCCCAGGAGAGCGATGGCTTCGTGCTGATCGCCCGGGTCGAATCCCTCATCGCCGGGCATGGGGTCGAGGACGCCTGCCGACGCGCCGATGCCTACGTCGAGGCGGGCGTCGACGCCATCCTCATCCACTCGCGCGACAAGACCCTCGCGGAGATCGAGGGGTTCCTGTCGTCGTGGCAGGGCATCGGGCAGGTCCCGCTGGTGGCCGTGCCCACGCTCTTCCCGTCGTTCACGGACGACGAGCTCCGGCAGAAGGGCTTCAACCTCATCATCCTCGCCAACCAGCCGATGCGCGCGGCGGTGAAGGCCGTCGAGGAGACGCTCGGCATTCTCCAGCGCGAGCGTCGCGCGTCCGCCGTCGACCCGCACATCGCGACGGTCGACCACCTGTTCGAGCTCGTCGGCACAGCCGAGGCGATCGCGCGAGAAGACGGCCCGAACTGACCGATGACCCCGCCGGATAGCGCGCGGCGTCCGACCGCGGTCGTCATCGCGCTCGACTGCATCACGGGGCTCCAGACGACTCGCATCCTCGCGGCACGGGGCGTGCCGGTCATCGGCATCGCAGCCGATCGCGGGCATTTCTGCGCCCGCACCCGGCTGCCCGAGCGGATCGTGACGTCGCCGACGAGCGGCGAGGAGCTAATCGTCACGCTCGAGCGCCTGGCGGCGAGCGGTTCGCTGGGCGACAAGCCGGCGGTCCTGATCCCGTGCTCCGACGCGGCGGTCCTCGCCATCTCACGCTGGCGGGATCGTCTGTGCGGGCCGTACCGGTTCGTCCTGCCCGAGCACGACACGGTCCAGCTGCTGATGGACAAGATCCGGTTCGCCGAGCACGCGACCTCGACCGGTCTGCCGATCCCGGAGACCCACGTCCTGCGCTCGCGGTCCGACGCCGAGGCGATCGCCCCGACGATCGGCTATCCGGCCGTGCTCAAGCCACCGATCAAGACCGCGGCGTGGATGGCCGCGACAAAGGCGAAAGTGTTCCGTGTCGATACGCCGGACGAGCTGCTGGCCACGTACGACCGCTTCGCCGTCACCTCGGACGCGCTGATCGCGCAGGCGTGGATCGACGGCGACGAGTCCCAGCTCGTCTCGGCGAACGCCTATTTCGATCGGGACGGCGTCGTCCGCGCGATGTTCATCGCCCGCAAGATCCGGCAGTGGCCGCCCGAGACCGGCACGAGCTGCCTCGGCGTGGAGGTCCGCGACGACGCGACGCGCGACGTCTGCCTGCGACTGTTCGGCGAGGTGGGCTACAGGGGGCTCGCCTACGTCGAGGTCAAGGTCGACGCGGCGACGGGCCGGCGGCTGATCGTCGAGCCCAACGTCGGTCGGCCGACGGGTCGCTCCGCGATCGCCGAACAGGGTGGCGTCGAGCTGCTGATGTCGGCCTACCTCGACGCGCTCGGCGAGGCGCCACCGGTGACCGTGCAGACGTACGGCGGCGCGAAATGGATCTACTGGCGGCACGACCTGCAGGCGGCCCTGCAACAGATGGTGGCCGGCCGACTCGGTCCCGTGGCGTGGTGGCGATCGGTCAGCGGACCGAAGTACGAGGCGGTGTTCGATCGCCGCGATCCTGCACCGTTCGCGGCCGACGTCGTCCGCGCGGCCGGCGCGATGGCCGGCGCGGTCGGCCGGCGTCTCGGTCCGGGCTAGCCGTGCGCCAGCTCCTGCTGCAGACCGCGATGGCCGTCGTGGACACCCCGCCGGTCAGCGGCACCATCCGCCGGCTGGCGGCAAGGGACAAGGGCCGGTCGGATCAGCTCGCGGTGCTGACCTATCACCGCGTCGCCGAGCCCGACGACCAGCTGTACCCGGGGCTGATCAGCGCGACCCCGACGGATCTCGCACGACAGGCGGCGTGGCTGGCGAAGCACTACCGGGTCCTGTCGCTCGCCGAGGTGGCGGCACGGCGCGAGGGCGGCGACGCGCTGCCGCAGCGGTCGGTGCTCCTCACGTTCGACGATGCCTACGGCGACTTCGGGACGTACGCCTGGCCGATCCTCAAGGCGCACGGGCTGCCCGCCGCCCTCTATGTGCCGACGGCGTATGTCGACGATCCCGGACGCGCCTTCTGGTGGGACCGGCTGCATCGCGCGATCACGAAGGCGCCGGCGGAAGTCATCCCGTCCGCCGTCGGCGAGCTCGACCTGCGAACGACCGAGTCGAGGTCGGCGACGGCGCGTCGCGTCCGAGGGGCGATCAAGGACCTGCCGCACGACGCGGCCATGGCGCGCATCGATGCCGTCGTCGACGCCCTTGATGGCGACTCGGGCGACGGCGGCGTGCTCTCGTGGGAGGCCCTCCAGGGTCTGGTCGACGACGGCGTCGAGATCGGCGTGCACACCCGCACCCATCCCCTGCTCGATCGTCTCCCCGTGGAACGACTCGACGAGGAGATCGGAGGGGCCCGCGACGACCTGGAGCGACGCCTCGGGCGACCGGTCGTCTCGATCGCCTATCCGAACGGCAACCACTCGCCGGCCGTCCTCGCGGCGGTCGCCGCCGCGGGCCTGCGGCTGGGGTTTACGACGCATCGCGGGACCAACGACCTGCGGCGTCCCGACTGGCTGGCGATGCGCCGGATCAACGTCGGTCGCGCGACCAGTCCGTCGCTCCTGGCTGCCCAGCTCCATCGGTGGTTCCGCTTCTGGCCATGACCGGGAGGCCCGCCACCCGCGTCGGCTGAGCCCGGTGTACGATGCGCCGGACCAAGTGCGCGCCCGCGGAGCCGGTGACGCGCAGAGGGGGAGGCTCGTGTCCATGTCCGATCTGCCGATCCGCGCGTCCGTGCGCCACCCGTGGCGCCTGTGGGGACCGGTCTTCGGGCTGCTCTTCGGACTGGCGCTGGCGCTGATCCTGCCGGCGGTCGCGTCGGCCGATCCAGGCGACATCGGGTTCGAGGGGCCGGCCGGTCCTGGTGGCGCGCCGAGCGGTAGCAAGCCCGAGTCGAAGCTGTGGTTCAACGACGGGCTGTGGTGGGCCGCGATGTACGACGGGAACGGCGGGGACGTGTACATCTGGCGTCTGGATCGGGCGACCCAGACGTGGACGCGCACGAACACCGTTATCGACGACCGGAACGGCACCCGCTCCGACGTGCTGTGGGACGGCACGAAGCTGTACGCCGCGACGCATACCTTCCACGAGGACGATGGGTCCGGGACGTCGCGGCTGCTCCAATTCACCTACAACACGTCGAACGACACGTACACCCGTGACACCGGCTTCCCGGTGACGATCAACTCGGTCCGGAGCGAGACGCTGGTCATCGCCAAGGACTCGACGGGTCAGCTGTGGGCGACGTGGGAGCAGGGCGGCATGATCTGGCTGAACCGCACCACGACCGGCGACAACGCCTGGGGCACGCCGTTCACGCTGCCGGGCTCGCAATCGGTCAACACCGACGACATCTCGTCGATCATCGCGTTCGGCGGCACCAAGGTCGGCGTCCTCTGGAGCGACCAGACCGCGAGTCCGGATACCGACTTCTTCGCGGTCCACGACGACGCCGCGGGTGACACGACCTGGACGATCGAGACGGCCTACAGCGGGACGAACATCGCGGACGACCACGTCAACCTCAAGACCGACTCGAGCGGCAGGGTGTACGCGGTCGTCAAGACCAGCCTCGCCGGATCGAACCCGCTCATCGTCCTGCTCGCCCGCGGTCCGAGCGGGGGTTGGACGAACCACCGCGTCTCGGTCGGGACGCTCGACGAGACGAGGGGCATCCTCGAGCTCGATGAGGCCCACGGCCTGCTCCGGGTCTTCGTCACCTCGGCGGTCAACGGTGGGACCATCAATCAGCGTACGTCGCCGATCGGGACGATCTCGTTCGCCAGTGGCGAGGGCACGGAGGTCCTCAAGGACGCCAGTGCCCTGATGATGAACAACGCGACCAGCACGAAGCAGAACGTCACGGCGGACAGCGGCCTGATCGTCGTCGGCTACAACGACACGACACGCCGCTACTGGCACGCCGACGTCGTCCCCGGCGCCGGCGGCGACACCACCGCGCCGCAGCGGGGCGCCACGTCGGTCGACGGGGCGACCCTCTCGATCGCCTACGACGAGCCGCTGGCCACGGGCTCGGTGCCCGACCCCGGGGCCTACGCCGCGACGGTCGGCGGCAGCCCGCGCGCGGTGACCAACGTGGCGGTGGCGGGCTCGGGGGTGACGCTCACCCTGGCCAGCCCGGTCGTCTCGACCGACAGCGTCAGACTGTCGTACACCGCCGGCGCCAACCCCATCCAGGACGTCCCCGGCAACCTCGCCGCGGACTTCACCGACGCGGTCGTGACCAACGCCACCCCACCGACCGGCGGTGGCGGCACGCTGACCTTCACGCCGACCGACGACGCCCAGGTCCGCTCGACCTCGGCGGCCACCAACTACGGCAGCATCACGACCGTCCGGCTGCGCGAGGACGCGGCCGGCGACACCTACCGGACGTACCTCAAGTTCACGGTCAGCGGGCTGACCGGGCCGGTCACCGCGGTCAAGCTGCGCCTGTACGCGACCGACGCCAGCCCCAACATCGTGCGCGTCTTCCCGGTCGCCGCCAGCCCGCCCTGGGCCGAGGGCACCGTCAACTGGAACAACAAGCCCGCCCTGGGCACGCCCGAGCTCGGCTCGGCGGCCGTCCCGACCCTCAACGCCTACAACGAGATCACCCTCAGCCCGTCGGCCGTGAGCGGCAACGGCGCGGTCAGCTTCGGGCTGACCATCAGCAGCACCAACAGCGCCATCTTCAGCAGCTCCGAGGGCGCCGACGCGCCCCAGCTGGTCGTGACCTACAGCGGTGGCCCGCCGCCCAATACGCCGCCATCGGCGAACGCCACGAGCGCCACGACGCCCGAGGACACGGCCGTGGCGGTGGCCCTGTCGGGCGCGGACGCGGGCACCTGCGAGCTGGCCTTCTCGATCGTCAGCGGGCCGAGCCACGGCTCGCTCGGCTCGATCGGCGGGGCGGCCTGCACGAGCGGCAGCCCGAACACCGACAGTGCGTCGGTCACGTACACGCCGACGGCCGGCTACAGCGGGCCCGACTCGTTCACCTACCGCGTCAGCGACGGGGATCTCGACTCGGCCGCCGCGACCGCCACGCTGACGGTCACGCCGGTCGGCGGCGGCGACACCACCGCGCCGCAGCGGGGCGCCACGTCGGTCGACGGGGCGACCCTCTCGATCGCCTACGACGAGCCGCTGGCCACGGGCTCGGTGCCCGACCCCGGGGCCTACGCCGCGACGGTCGGCGGCAGCCCGCGCGCGGTGACCAACGTGGCGGTGGCGGGCTCGGGGGTGACGCTCACCCTGGCCAGCCCGGTCGTCTCGACCGACAGCGTCAGACTGTCGTACACCGCCGGCGCCAACCCCATCCAGGACGTCCCCGGCAACCTCGCCGCGGACTTCACCGACGCGGTCGTGACCAACGCCACCCCACCGACCGGCGGTGGCGGCACGCTGACCTTCACGCCGACCGACGACGCCCAGGTCCGCTCGACCTCGGCGGCCACCAACTACGGCAGCATCACGACCGTCCGGCTGCGCGAGGACGCGGCCGGCGACACCTACCGGACGTACCTCAAGTTCACGGTCAGCGGGCTGACCGGGCCGGTCACCGCGGTCAAGCTGCGCCTGTACGCGACCGACGCCAGCCCCAACATCGTGCGCGTCTTCCCGGTCGCCGCCAGCCCGCCCTGGGCCGAGGGCACCGTCAACTGGAACAACAAGCCCGCCCTGGGCACGCCCGAGCTCGGCTCGGCGGCCGTCCCGACCCTCAACGCCTACAACGAGATCACCCTCAGCCCGTCGGCCGTGAGCGGCAACGGCGCGGTCAGCTTCGGGCTGACCATCAGCAGCACCAACAGCGCCATCTTCAGCAGCTCCGAGGGCGCCGACGCGCCCCAGCTGGTCGTGACCTACAGCTGAGGGCGATCAGGGACGTCGAGATGCTGTCCACGCGCTGTCACGGACCCGCTGGAGCGAGCCGCTAGGGATGGGCACCCTGCAGGGCATCGAGCTGCTCATCCTGTCGGTGGGCATCCTGGCCGCCGTCGCCTACATCGCGACGATGGTCGTGCGCCGGCCCACCGATCACCCGCTCCTGCGGCTGCTGGTCGCCCTCGTCCCGGCGGTCATCGCGGTCGCATTCGTCGTGTTCAACCGGGTCGACGTCGTGCCCGACGACGTCGAGCAGGGGGCGTGGGGTGCCGGGGTCGTGGTCATCACCGTCATCCTCATCGTGGGGACGACATGGCGCGTCGCGCGTCGCTGAGGGTCGCGCGTCGCGGATCAGGAACCCCGGCTTGTTGCCTCGGGGCACCGACCTCATAGGCCTTCTGGTCCAGTACATGCGGTGACCGGGTATCCTTTGCCGGATCAGCCCGGAGCGGGCATGGGGGATTTCAAGGGGGTCGCGTGGAACTGACCGGCTATCTTGCCGTCGCGAAGCGATGGTGGTGGACGCTGCTTGTAGCGACGTGGGTCGCCGGCGTCGCAGGCTATGTGGTGGCGTCGCAGATCCCACCCACATACGAGGCCGAGACCCAGCTGCTGGTCGGTCCCTACAACACGGACCGCGAGACGCTGGCCGCGGCGGGCGACCTCGTCCAGACCTACTCCCAGCTCGTCACGACGACGCCGATCCTGACCCGGGCGATCCAGGAGGCCGGCGCCGACCTGACGCCCGCGGATCTCGCGCTCGCGAGCCGGGTCACTGCCAACGACGTGACCAGGTTCCTGTCGATCCGCGTCCAGCACACCGATCCCGAGATGGCGGCCCTGCTCGCCAACAAGCTGGCCGACGAGATCACCCAGCTGGCCTCGGCGGGCACGAACCGGCCCGAGGGTCAGCTGCTGATCGTCGACACCGCGGTCCCGCCGACCGAGCCGATCGCGCCCCAGAAGTCGCTCATCGTGGCGCTGGCCGCCCTGGCCGCCCTCATCGGCGCGATGGTGCTGGTCATGCTGCTCGAGTACCTGAGCGCCGCCGTCCGCTCCGAGGACGAGCTCAACCGGCTCACGGGGATGCCGCTCCTCGGGAGCGTCGACGTCTCGCGCTCGCTGCCGCACAGCGACCGATCGCTCATCGACCAGGCGCCCGAATCGGCAGCTGCCGCCGCGTATCGCCTGGTCCTTGCCAAGGCCGCCTTCCAGGAGGGCGGCACCGCGGCACGGTCCATCGTGGTGATCGGCACCGGCCCCGACGGGGCCAGCAGCCAGGTCGCCGCGAACCTCGCCGCCATCACCGCCCGGAGCGGTCGCCAGGTCGTGCTCGTCGACCACGAGCAGAGCGCCCTCTCGGCGACACGCATCTTCGGGCTCGAGGATCGGGGCGGGGTCACCGACCTGATCGACGCCTCGCCCGCCGACGTCTCGGGCCGTCTCGTCCGGGTCTCCGCGACGCTGCGCGTCCTGCCCCGCGGCATCTCGCGCAACCCCGATGCGATCGACGCGGACCGGGCCTCCGCGGTCGTCACGGCGCTGACCGACGACGCCGAGCTGGTGATCGTGAATGCCGGCGTCCTGCACCAGTCCGCCGGTGCCCTGGCCTGGGCCCAGGCGGCCGATGCGGCGATCCTGGTCGCCGTGCGCGACCAGGCGCGTCGCGACGACGTCGAGTACGCCGCGGACAGCCTGCGGCTCGTCGGCGTCGAGACCGCAGGCACCGTCCTCGCCGAGCGGAAGCGCGGCATCCGCCGTGGCCGGTCGCGCGGTGGACCCGAGCAGCCCGTCCCGACCAGCCCGCCGCCCCGGCCACCGCGACCGCTGCGTGACACCGGTCGCGTGACGGAATCCCGGCCGACGTCGGTCGCGCCGCCGGTCGTGCCATCGGCCGGCGAGTCGGCCTATCGTGGCGGCTCCGACCCGGTCTACCGCATCGAGCCCGAGTACCTGGTGGAGCCGGACCCGATCATGGAGGTCGACCCGATCCCGCCGGCGCCGAGCACCGCCCGCCGCGCCCGGCGACGGCGCGGGTCGAACCCGCGAACGTCCTGACGGCTGCTGTCTGACCGCGCGATGCGCATCCTGGTCACCGGCGGAGCCGGCTACATCGGGTCGGAGACCGTCCGGCACCTGGCCGACGCGCGGTCATGAGTCGATCGTGCTCGACACGCTCGAGCGGGGCCATCGCGCCGCGGTCGACGCCGCCCGCTGGTCGTCGGGACGTATCGCGGACGGCGACGCTCGTGGAGGCGACGATCCGCGAGCACGGCATCGAGGCGGTGATCCACTTCGCGGCGCTCAAGTCGGTCGAGGAGTCGTTCGCCGACCCCGGGCGCTACTTCGACATCAACGTCGGTGGCACGTTCGGCTCTTCCGGGCGATGGCCCGGACCGGCGTGCGACCGGCTCGTCTACTCGTCGTCGTGCGCGGTCTACGGCACGCCGGATGCGTGCCGGTCGACGAGACCGCGCGATCCAGCCGGAGAACGCGTACGGCGAGAGCGAAGCTGCTCGTCGAGCGCGGGCTGCCCTGGTTCGCGCGACGCACGGCCTCCGCGCGGTCGGCCTGCGCTACTTCAACGCCGCCGGGTGCCGCCCTCGACGGGTCGCCACGGCGAGGACTGGACGGACGCGCCGAACCTCGTGCCGGTCGTCATCAAGACCGCCGCGGCACGCCGTCCGCCGGTCCGCATCCTCGGCTCCGACTACCCGACGCCCGACGGCACCGCCATCCGCGACTACGTCCACGTGCTCGACCTGGCCGACGCCCACGTCTGGGCGGTCGAGGCGGTCGCCGACGCGCGACGCGTCCCGCACCGTCAACCTCGGCACCGGGGTCGGCTCGTCCGTGCGCGAGGTCATCGATGCGGCGCGGCGGATCACGCGGTCGTGAGGTCCCGACGACGAGGCGGCGCCACGGCGCAGGGCGACCCGTCGGCGATCTGGGCCGATACGTCGCGGGCCGAGGAGGTCCTCGGACTGGCGGGCCACGCGCGACGCTCGACGACATCGTGCGCTCGGCGTGGCGCTGGCACTCGGCCAACCCCGACGGCTACCGCGACGAGGCCTCGGCTGATGGGGCGGAGCGGGCCGGATGAGCCACGACGGCACCGCTCACCGTGGCCTACGTCATGTCGCGGTTCCCGAAGCTGACCGAGACGTTCATCCTGTTCGAGCTCGCGGCGATGGAGGGCCAGGGCGTGCGCATCGGGCTGTTCCCGCTCCTGCACCAGACGGGCGAGCCCGATGCAGCCGGAGGCGGTCCGCTGCGTCGACCGCGCCCACTACCTGCCGTTCGTGTCGCCGGCCGATCCTGGCGCAGCCAGTGGACGTTCCTGCGCGACAGTCGGCGGCGTCGACGCTACCTGCGGGCCTTCGCCGACCTGATCCGGGGCACCTGGCGCAGCCCGAACTTCCTCCTCGGCGGGCTCGGCATCTTCCCGAAGGTCGTCCACGCGTCGCTGCTGATGGAGCGACGAGGGCGTCGACCACGTGCATTGCCACTTCGCGAACCATCCGGCCCTCGCCGGCCTGGCTCGTCCACCGCCTGATGGGGATCCCGTACAGGTTCACGGCCCACGGCTCCGACCTCCATGTCGATCGGACGATGCTGCCGCCAAGGTCGCCGAGGCCGCGTTCGCGGTGACGATCTCGGACGACAACCGGGCCGTGTTCGAGGCGACATGCTGCGACGACCGCAGCGGGCAAGGTCGAGGTCATCCACTGCGGCGTCGACCCGGCCACCTTCCGGCCCGCCGAGCCGCGTCGGGGCTGGCCCGATCGCGGATCCTCGCGATCGGCACGCTCCACGAGGTCAAGGGCCAGATCCACCTCATCGACGCCTGCCGGTCGCTGGCCGACCGGGGGTCGCGTTCAGCTGCCGGTTCATCGGCGATGGGCCCGATCGGGCCGCGCTCGAGGCGCGCGTCGTCGGAGCTCGGGCTCGGCGATCGGGTGACGTTCGCCGGCCGGTCGACCAGCGACGGCGTCGCGGCCGCCCTGCTCGATGCGCGACGTCCTCGCCGCGCCCAGCGTGCCGACCCGGGGCGGCAAGCGCGAGGGGATCCCGGTCGTGCTGATGGAGGCGATGGCGACCGGCCTGCCGGTCGTGGCGAGCCGGCTGTCGGGCATCCCGGAGCTCGTCACCGACGGCGTCGACGGGCTGCTCGTCCCGCCCGGCGACGACGCCGCGCTCGCGGCCGCGCTGGCCGCCTGGCCGACGACCCGGCTCTGCGGGCCCGCCTCGGCGCGGCCGGCCGCGAGACGGTGCTGCGCGATTTCGACGTCGACCGCAACGCCGCGCTCCTGGCCGCCGGATCCGCGAGCCCTCGACGGCCCGGGCGGGGCTGCCGCGAGCGGCCGACGCTCCGGCTCGCCAGCCGAGCGCGCCCGAGGCGGCCGCATGATCGCGCTGCTCTTCTGGCTGGCCGTCGGCCTGATCGTCTACACGTACGTCGGGCTTCCCGCCGCTCGTGCTGCTCCGCGCCCGGATCCGCCCGCGCCCGCATCGGACGGCCGACATCAGTCCGCTCGGTGAGCGTCGTCATCGCGGCCCACAACGAGGCGGCCTCGATCGGCGCGCGGGTCGACAACCTGCTCGCGCTCGATTACCCGGCCGACCGGCTCGAGGTCGTCATCGCCTCCGACGGCTCGACCGACGCGACCGTCGAGGAGGCGCGCCGACGGGCCGATCCGCGCGTCCGCGTGCTCGACCTCGCGCGGGTCGGCAAGGCGACCGCGCTGAACGCCGCGGTCGAGGCGTCGACCGGCGAGATCCTCGTGTTCTCCGATGCCAACACGACGTACGCCCCCGACGCGATCCGCCAGCTCGTCCGCTCGTTCGCCGACCCCGAGGTCGGCGGGGTCGCCGGCAACCAGGTCTACCTGCCGGGCGCGACGAGGCGACCGGGCGACCGGCGCGGCCACCGCCGTCGGCGCCGGCGAGCGGAGCTACTGGGACTTCGACCGGCTCGTCAAGGACGCCGAGAGCCTGGCCGGCAGCGTGATCTCGGCGACGGGCGCGATCTACGCGATCCGACGCGAGCTGTTCGACGCGGTCCCGGACGGCGTCACCGACGACTTCGTCACGTCGACCAGGGTCATCGCCGCCGGCCGTCGGCTGGTCTTCGAGCCGGACGCGGTCGCCTCGAGCCCGTCGCCGGGTCGAGCGGCCGGGAGTACCGGCGCAAGGTCCGGATCATGACCCGCGGCCTGCGCGGTGTGGCCGTCGCCCGGGGGCTGCTCGATCCCCGGCGACACGGGTTCTACGCGCTCCAGCTGGTCACGCACAAGGTCCTGCGCCGGCTCATGGCCATCCCGCTGCTCGTGATCGCGGCGACGAGCGTCGCGCTGTGGGACGACGGGCCGATCTACAAGGTCGCGGTCATCGGCCAGGCCGGCGTCTACGGCCTCGGCGCGATCGGCCTGGCGCTCGGTGACCGGCCGGCGGGCCGCCGCCCGTGGTTCGCCATCCCGGCCTTCTTCGTGCTCGTCAACGTCGCCTCGCTCCACGCGCTCTGGAACCTGGTGACGGGGCGGCGGATCGACCGCTGGCAGCCGGCGCGTCGGGTCGAGCCCTCGGCCGACGACGCGCCACCGTCGCTGGACGCGAGCGCATGAGCGCCCCGGGCAGGGCCGTCGACCGACCGGCGAGGTCGCGCGGCGAGTCGTCCGACCGGTCCGCGGTCGTCGTCGCGATCTTCGTGATCTTCGGCGCCGTGGCGGCAGGGATCCTGGCCGCGGACGCGCCGATCCTCGTGGTCGCCGGCGCGAGCGCGCTCATGCTCGCGGTCGCGATCGTCCTGCGGCCGGATGTCGCGACGCTGACCACGGTCGCCATCCTGTACAGCAACGCGGCCGTCGTCGCCGTGCGGTTCCACGGCGTCCCGTTCTTCGTCGGCGCGTTCGTGCCGATGCTGCTGGTCGTCCCGCTCGCTCGCGACCTCGTCGTCCGGCGGCTGCCGGTCATCGCCCCGCCGATGATGGGCTGGATGGTCGTGCTCCTCGGGATCTACGTCGTGTCGGCGCTGTTCTCGACCGACACGCAGGTGTCGTGGGACGCGGTCGTGATCTTCCTCGTCGAGGGGTTCGGCCTGTACTTCCTGCTGATCAACGTGATCCGGACCTCGGAGATGCTCCGGCTCACGACGTGGGTCCTGCTGGCGTCCGGGGCGATGGTCAGCGTGCCCGCCATCCACCAGGTCCTCACGGCGAACTACGACAGCACCTACTTCGGGTTCGCACAGGCCGACTCCGCGATCCGCACGGGCGTGGAGACCCTGACCGGCGAGGTCCTCCAACCGACGGATGGCGGGGCCGATCGGCGAGACCAACCGGTTCGCCCAGGTGATGCTGATGCTGGTCCCGCTGGGCCTGTTCCGGGTCATCGGCGAGACGTCGCTGCTGCTGCGCGTCGTCGCCGGATTCATGACCATGGCGGTCACGTTGGGCGTGGTCCTGTCATTCTCGCGGGGCGGCGCGGTCGGGCTGGTCGTCCTCGTGGTGGCGCTGATGGTCCTGCGCATGGTGCGGCTGCGCTACGTGCTGATCAGCGTGGTCATGCTCGGCGTCATCGTGGTGGCCCTGCCGCAGTACTTCGAACGGGTGACCTCCATCGTGGCGGCGAGCGGTCTCACCGGGGAGACCACCACGTCGGCCGTCGACAACTCGCTGCTGAGCCGGGCGACCGAGACGCTGGCCGCGGCGCTTGTCATGGTCGACCATCCGGTCGTCGGGGTGGGTCCGGCGATGTTCCCGGTCTTCTACGAGGAGTACGCGAACGTCGTGGGCATCCTCGTCCGGAACGACGCCGAGCGACAGGCCCACAACCTGTACCTCGGGGTCGGCGCCGAGGTCGGCGTCCCGGGCCTGATCGTGTTCCTGATCATCGCGTTCGTCACGATCCGGATGCTGCTGGCCGCGCGCCGGGCGAGCCTCGTCCGCAGACCGGACCTGGAGCGCCTGACCACGCCGTATCTCCTGGCGCTGCTCACCTACTACGTGACCGGCATGTTCCTGCACCTGTCGTTCGCGCGGTTCTACTGGTTGATGTTGGCCGTCGCCGGGGCGGCGGCCGTCATCACGTTGCGCGAGATCGCCGAGGGCGGCCCGACCGACGATCAGGACGCCGTCAGCCAGTCGGTGTAGCCGAAGTTCTTGCCGGTCCGCGCCGGGGCCGGGCCGCGATAGGCCGTCCCGTAGCGCCGGTCGATGAGCCACGGCTGCCATTCGTCGTCGCCATCGGCCGCCCAACCGGCCCGCCCGTACAGGAACCGCGTCGCGCGCAGCAGCGCGCGATCCGACCAGTTCCACGAGTCGTAGCCGGCGACGCGCAGCAGCTCGGCCTGGAGCACGGCGCCCTGGAGCGCCTCCCAGGCGTAGCCGGTGTACGTCGGCGGCCAGGCGAACACGCCGCCGCGTCGCATCTCCTCGGGCTGGGCACCGTCGATGTTGACACCGTTCTTCGTGCAGCCCGTCGGGTTGATGCCGACCGGCTTCGAGGGGTCGCACTGCCATGACAGGTCGCCGAACTGGAAGTCGGCGTAGGCCGACCGGTCGCCGAGCCAGCCCCGGAACACGAGCGCGGTGCGTGCCATCTCGGCGCTGTCGCCGAGGTAGGCGGCGATCGCGGCCCTGGCCGCGCCGGCATGGGTGCCCCAGTTGTTGGGCCGGTCCTCGTGCGTGCTCACGAGCGTCCTGCCGTCGAGCGTCTTCGACAGGAGCGACCGGAGCCACGGCCGGAACGCGCCGCTGTCGAACGACGGATCGAGCGTCCGCAGCGAGATGAGGTCCGCCGCGATCACGTAGGCGGGAGGTTGCGCCCGGCAGCCAGCGTGCGGCCGCCGGCTTCGGTGCCGAGCGCCGACTTGAGCGCTGCAAGGACGCTCGTCCGATACGAGGCCACGCCGGTGCGGGCGTACACGAGTGCCTTGGCCAGGACGATCTGGTCGGTGTCGTCGTCCTGGTTCGAGATGTTCGGAGCACCGAGGCTGCTGTCCGCTCTCGACTTCAGGCCGGTCCAGGCGGCACCCGACGTCGGCAGCCGGGCGATGTCGGAGGCCGACAGCAGGATCCCGCTGCCCGGCACCATCGCGGCCGGCGGCGGGGTGGTCGTCGGAAGGGCGACCGGTGGGATGGTCGGCGCCGGTGTTGCGGGACGAGGCGTGGCCGTCGCTGCCGTCGTCGGCGACGGCGTGGCGATCGGCGCCAGGTCGGGGTCGGGCTTGCGGTCGGGGCCGGCGGAGCGGTCGGGGCGCTCGTGGGCGCCGCGGTCGGGGCGGTGGTCGGCGTCGGGGCGGTCGTCGCCGTTGGCGCCGCGGTCGTGGGCGCCACAGTCGGCGCGCTGGTCGGTGCCGTGGTCGGAGTCGGTGCCGTGGTCGGGTCGGCGCGGCGGTGGCGGCGACGGTCGGGACCGGGGTGGGATCGGGCGTCGGGTCGGGCGTGGGCTCCGGGGTCGGGTCGGGCGTGGGCTCCGGGGTCGGGTCCGGTGTCGGTTCCGGCGTCGGGGCCGCAGCCGGCGGAGTCGTCGGCTGGGTGACGCTGGTGCCCTGGCCGACCGGGACCACCTCGATCCTGACGCTGCCGCGCTTGACGCCCTTGGCGTTCACGGCCAGTAGCTCGTGCATGCCCGGTCCGATCTTCTTGGGCAGCCTGAACCGGAGGGTGAACCGTCCGCGGGTCGTCGACTTGAAGCGCGCGACCACGGTCCCGTCCTTCTTCCAGACGAGACGTCCCTTCTCGCGTCGCTCGAAGCCCGAGCCGGAGATCGTCATCCGCTGACCCACGGCCGGCGCCTCGGGACGCACCTTGAGCTTGGGGCCACCGGCCGAGGTCATCACGATCGGGATGACGAGGGCGGGGATCAGCAGGAGGATCGGCAGGGTCGCCAGCGCATCGCGCAGCCTGGACGGACGCCGTGGGGGTGGCGGTGGGGTCGGATGCGAGAAGACCCAGTCCTTGCGATCGGCGATGGCGATGTTCCGCACGTGGACCTCCTGCACGGCCGGCGGGCAGCAGGGAGCGTGGGACGCCTGCGCGGGGGACGGGGCGTGGCAACGCCTCGACGCGCGTCGTGCGACTTCGGCAACCCGGCTACCTGGGATCCAGGCCCGTGGCTTTGCGGCCCCGCCTCACGACGGGTGTGCCTGTTCGGTTCTGCGGTCCGACACGACTGGCGGTCGCGAGGGACGGATGGGGGCGCGTTTGATGGGGCGGTGCCACCATGCATCGCGGTGGCGCAGGATGGCAATCGGTCGATGGTCCGGTCGATCGTGATCGTGCCACCCGTCGGCGAGTGCCGGGTGGTGCTCGGAGGCGACACCCGGTCGACCCAGCACCGCAGCGGACCGGACCGCACGGGACGGCCCGAAGGTACCGACTAGCTGTGGTGCTTCAAGACGTTGTTGACAAGCGAGAGCCTCGCGGCACGGTGTGAGGTGTTGACTACCCACATCGAGCGGAGGCTCTCGTGGCACATCCTAGTGCGCGTCTCAGCGTCTTCAGTCGACAGCTCCTGGTGAAGCGGGTGGTGATCGACGGCTGGCCGACGGCGACCGTCGCCGAGCAGCTCGGGATCAGCCGGGCGACGGCCTACAAGTGGGTGCGCCGCTATCGGACCGACGGCCTGCCCGGTCTCGAGGACCGCAGCTCGCGACCGCATCGCTCGCCACGCCGCTCGTCCGACCAAGTGACCGCGGCGATCATCCGGGCCCGCGCCCATCGGCGCTACGGGCCGGCCCGCCTGGCGCCGCTGACCGGCCATCCCCGCTCGACCATCTACGGCATCCTGCGGCGGGCCGGCCTCAACCGCCTGCGCGATACCGACAGGGTGACGGCCGCTCCGGTCCGCTACGTCGCCTGCCACCCGGGAGCGCTGGTCCACCAGGACCACAAGAAGCTCGGGCGGGTGCCCGCTGGCGGCGGCTGGCGAGTCCGTGGCCGAAGCCTCGACCGGTATCACGGTCACTCCGGCGTGGGCTACGACCACCTCGAGGTGTTCGTCGACGACGCCAGCCGCTACGCCGTCGTCGTACCGGTCGCCGACGAACGTGGCGAGAGTGCGTCGTGGGCGGTCGAGCTGGCGGTCGCCAAGTTCGCCGAGGTCGGCATCCGCATCGAGCGGATGCTCACCGACAACGGCGCCAGCTATCGCAGCCACGCCTATCGCGACGTCGTGATCGGCCACGGGATCCGTCACAAGCGCACCCGGCCGTTCCGGCCCCAGACCAACGGCAAGGCCGAGCGCTTCATCCGGACCCTCCTCGACGAGTGGGCCTATGCCCGGCCGTACCGTTCCAACGGCGATCGCCTCGATGCCCTCCGCCGCTTCGTCCACTTCTACAATCGAGGACGTCCGCACACCGCGATCGGAGGCCTCGTGCCCCAGGCGGCTGTCAACAACGTCCTCGGTCATCACAACTAGCCGCCGTACAGCCAGTCGGTATAGCCGAAGACGCGCCCGAAGCCGGCCGGCTCGGTCGGCAGGTCCAGGCCATACCGGGCGTTGAGCAGCCACGGCACGTGGTAGCTGACCTCCGACCGATTCCAGGTCAGGCCACCCGCGTCGCCCGACCGCGTCACGAAGTCGGCGACCCGGCGAAGCGCGCTGTCGGACCAGGTCCACACGTCGCCGTAGCCGTTCACGGTCAGCAGCTCAGCCTGCAGCATCAGCCCCTGCAGCGACTCGAGCGTGTAGCCGATGCCGTCGCGCCCGGGTGGCCAGCGCAGGTTCCCGCCGCGATCGGCGTCGCGCACGATCGCGCCGTCGAGGTCGATCCCGTCGCGCGAGCAGGGCGGGTTCACCGGTGTGTACTGCTCGGGGTCACATGCCCAGCTGCGTGCTCCCTCCACGGCCTGGAACCGGTCCCAGGCCGAGCGGTCGCCGAGGAAGCCACGCAACACCTGCGCAGCCCGCTGGACGTCCGCGGTGTCGCCCAGGTACAGGCTGGCCGCGATCCGCGAGGCGCCGGTGAACGAGCCCCAGTTGTTTGGGGCGTCCTCGTGGGTCCCGACGAGCGAGATCCAGCGGCCGTGGCCGCCGAGCTCGCGCGTCCGGATGTCGTCGAGCCAGGCCCGGAAGCGCTCATCCTCGGGACCTGACAGGTCTGCGAAGTCGGCAGTCAGGACATACGATCCGAGCTGGCGGCCGAGCGACAGGATGGAATTGTTCGCACCGACCTCCTCGGTGCCGATCGCCGACATCACCATGTCGATGGCTCGCTGCCGGTAGGCCTCGTCGCCGGTCCGGGCGTAGACGAGGGCGGACGCCAGGGCCTGCACGCCGTGGCGGGTGTCCTGGTCACGCAGGTTCGGGCGGCCTGCGGGTTCGTTGGCGATGGCGAGGAGGTTGTCCCATGCCGGTCCCTCGGTCGGCAGCGCCATCAGGGTCGCCTTGTCCATCAACAGGTAGTCGCCGGGCGGGCGCGGCGACGGGGCGACGGGTGTCGGACTGGCCGAGACCGTCGGCGTCGCTACCTGGGTCGGGGGCGCGCTGCCCGACGGCGTGGCGACCACCGCGCCCGATGGGCCGGGGCTCGGGCTGGCGACCCCGCGGCCGGTCGACGGCAGCCAGACGACTGCGGCCAGCACGCCGAGCACGACGACCAGGCCGGCCAGCAGCAACGGCCAGCGGCCCCGGCGCGGCGGCGGCGAGTCGCCTCCGGGGGCCGGCCCGGGACCGCCGCCGGGCGGCGCTGCGCCGGGTGGTGGCGGAGCCTGGACCGTGGTGGTCGGGCTGTCGTCAGTCATGTCGGCGCCAGTCTACGGGCACCACGGAAACACACCCTGCGACGGCCGGCGGCGCGGTGTCAACGGAGCCATGGCCCCTTCGTAGGGGATGACACGGGGGGTCGAACGGTGGCAGACTTCTGTGCTCAGACCACGGGTCGCAGGGGCGCCACCGCCCGATTCGGGCCGACGTCACCCGATCCCCCATCGTCGATCCGACCGTCCCCCGCCGGTCGGCCACCATGCGTTCGCCGCGTGCCCAGCGGCGTCCAGGTAGGAAGGAGCGTCATGCGGCCGGTCAGTACCGGCGTCCAGTGGACGTCTCGCGTCTCCCCCAGGACCAGGATCACCATCGCCGCCATCCTCGCCGCCGTCACCCTCGCCATCCCGAGCACCGTCGACCCGACCCCCGCCGCCGCCGCCAACGGCTACATCCTGATGTCGCGGTCGGCACTGATGGCCCGGCCCGTCACCGGCGCCAGGTGGCAGAACCTCCGCTCGTTCGCCAGCTCGAGCCTCGGCTCACCGAACCTCTGCGACCAGGACTCCAAGCACCACCTGCGCACGCTCGCGGCCGCCCTCGTCTACGCCCGGACCGGCAGTGCCGCGTACGGCACGAAGGCCCGCAACGGCGTGATGGCCGCGATCCGCACCCAGCGCGTCGGCTGCGACAACGCGACGCTCGCCCTCGGCCGGCAGCTGATGGCGTACGTCCTCGCCGCCGACTTCGCGAACCTCAGCGGCAGCAACGACGCCACGTTCCGGTCGTGGCTCAGGACGATCCGCCGCAAGGTCATCGGCGGTCACGGTGTCTGGAACTCGCTGTTCCGGACCCACTACCTGTCGGCGACCAACTGGGGTGCCTATGCCGGGGCGTCGCGGATCGCGGCGAGCCTGTACCTGGGCGACCGGACGGACGTGCTCGCGGCCTCGCGGGTCACTCGCGGGTTCCTGGGCTACCGGCCGGCGCACGCGTTCTCGCGACAACATGTCCTCGGCAGCCCTGTCGTGGTCGTGCACGCCGACGCGGTACGTCCCGGTGAACGGCTACTGCCGTCGCGGCGGGATGCTCGTCGACGGTGTCGTGATCGCGGACCTCAGCCGCGGCGGAGCGCGCCGATGGCCGCCCGGCGACACCGGGATCCAGTACCAGCTGGACTCGATCCAGGGCCTCGGCATGCAGGTCGAGCTGCTCTACCAGAACGGCTACCGCTCGGCGTGGACGTGGTCCAACCAGGCACTCCGGCGCATGGCCAACGTCGTCACCCGCTCGCGGCAGGCGGGTGGCACCGGCTGGAACGAGACGCAGGCATCGCGCCAGATGCCGTGGCTGCTCGACCGCCGGCTGCGCATGACGATCCCGCGGGTCCTGTCCGGCATGGGCCGGGCCATCGGGTTCACCGACTGGCTGTGGGGCTGACGCCTCCACGACCAGCCTCCTCCGCGTCCGCGTGACGTCCCGCTCCGACCCCCCTTAGGGGCGGACGTCACGCCGGGCGCCCCGGCGTTCGGACAGGCGCTCGTCGTAGCGCTTGTCGCGCCAGGCCAGGGCGGCCTTCAGGCCGTCGCGCCGGACGATCGCGTCCCACTCGCGCTGCTCCGGCGTGTCCGCCGCGTTGATGATCGCCCCGAGGTCGAGGCCGGCCTCGACCGCCAGGCGGAACCCGGCGGCATCCATCGCCCGGTTGAGCATGCGCTTGGTCGGGCCCATGACCTCGGGCGGGGTGCGCGCGAGGCGGTCGGCGAGGGCGTCGACCGCGGCGGCCAGCTCGTCGGCCGGCACGACCCGGTTCACCAGCCCCATCCGCTCCGCCTCGACGGCATCGATGAGGTCCCCGGTGAGCAGCAGCTCACGGGTCCGCTTCTGGCCGATCAGGTACGGCATGAGCAGCGTCACCGGCGCTGATCCGTAGCGGATCTCGGGCTCACCGAGCATCGTGCCCTCGGCCGCGACGACGAGGTCGCACGCCATCGCCAGCTCGAGACCACCGGCCAGCGCGTACCCGTGCACCTGGGCGATGACCGGCTTCGGCGAGTCGAGGAATCGCAGCGTGGCCGCCACGTCGGCGGCGAGCAGCTCGCGCCACACGACGGGGCCCGGGATGTCCGAGCCGGCTTCCTCGGTCAGGTCGTACCCGGAGCAGAACGCCCGCCCTGCGCCCTCCAGCACGATCACCCGGACATCGGGGTCGGCCTCGGCGGCATCGAGGGCCTCGACGAGTGCGCTCACGAGCGGCCCGGAGAGGGCATTGAGCTTGGCCGGCCGGTTGAGCGTCAGCCGGATGCCCCAGTCGGTCGGGGTGGTGAGCAGCACGGGCTCGGCGCCAGCGTCGCGCTCGTCAGGCATGGCCGGACCTCCGCGGATCGGACGGCGCCTCGGCTGGCGGGCCGGCGATGACGACCAGGGCGTCGACCGCGACCGCGCCATCGGCGGCGGCGATGACCGGGTTCAGGTCGACCTCGACGATGTCCGGGCGTGCGCTCGCGAGCGACGCCAGCCCGACGATCAGGTCGGCGACCGCCTCCCGGTCGACCGACGGCCGGCCGCGGGCGCCGTCGAGCAGCCGGGCGCCGCGCAGGTCGTCGAGCATCGAGAGCGCGGCTGCGCGCCGGAGCGGGGCGAGCCGGACCGAGACGTCATCGAGGACCTCGGTGAACACCCCGCCCAGACCCGCCATGACGAGCGGCCCGAACGACGGGTCGCGGCGGGCGCCCACGATCAGCTCGACGCCCGGGTCGGCCATCGGCTCGACGAGCAGCCCGCGCGCATCGACCCCGTGGCGGCGGGCCGTCCGGAACAGGTCGTCGGCGGCCGATCGGATCGCGTCGTCGCCGCGCAGCCCGACCCGGACGAGCCCGAGATCGCTCTTGTGGGCGAGATCGATGGCATCGATCTTGAGCACGACCGCGTGCCCGCCCAGCGGCCGCGCGGCCTCGACGGCGGCGTCCGCATCGGGCACGGCGACGGCCGGCGTCACGGCGAGCCCGGCCGCGCGAAGCACGTCGAGGCTCTCGCGCTCGGGCAGCGCGCTGACCGGGTGCGGCGGCGCGGGCCGGGTGTCGTCCAGCCCGTAGGCCGTCCGGTCGGCGGCGAGCGCCGGCCACGACGGCCGCCATGGTCCGTCGTCGCGTCGCGCCGCCCGCCGACGCTCCCATCGGGCGAGCGAGCCGATGGCCCTGAGGCTCTCATTCGCTCCGCGCAGGAGCGGCGCGCCATGGCCGGCCTCGTCGAGCAGGGCCTTGGTCTCCGGTGGATGTTCGCCCGACGTAAGCGACACGTAGACCGGCAGCAGCCACGGGCGCTCCCGCGTCGCGTCCAGCAGGGCCGCGGTGACCTCGTTCGCGGTCTCGACCTCGGCCGCCATCGAGCGATACGGGAAGTCGTGCACCAGGACGAGGACGTCGTAGGCATCCGAGGTCGCCATCGCTTCGAAGACCGCCCCGTAGGCGAGCGTCGGGTCGGCCGCGCCCCACGGGTCGAGCGGGTTGGCGATGAAGCCCATCGTCGGCAAGGTCTCGAGGATGCGCGCCCGCGCGGCGTCGGGGAGCGGCGGGAGATCCACGCCGGCGGACGGGGCGAGGTCCGCGATGAGTGACGCCTCGCCGGTGCTCACGGTGACGACGCCGGTCCGGCCCCGGCCGATCCCCCGCCCCGTGCGCCGGATGCCCTCGGCGAGCTCGGCCGTCTCGAGCAGCTCATCGAGGTCGGCGCAGCGGATCACCCCTGCGGCCTCGAACGCCGCGTCGGTGGCGCGATCCTCGCCGGCGAGCGAGCCGGAGTGGGCGATGGCGGCGGCCCGCGCCTGCTCGCTGCGACCGACCTTGACGACCATGATCGGCTTGCCGAGCTCCAGCGCTCGGTCGGCCAGCGCCAGGAAGCGCTCGGGCCGGCGGAAGCCCTCGAGGAACAGGATGACCGAGGTCGTCTCGGGGTCCTCCAGGCAGTACGCGAGGTAGTCGCAGACGTCGAGGACGACCTCCGACCCGCAGCTGATGATCCGGCTGAACCCGATGCGCGACCCGGACTGCACGAACGCATCGGTGACCGAGCCCGACTGGGCGATGCCCGCCACGCCGCCGCGCGGGAGATACGGCGAGACGTCGCCGATGTACGTCGCGGCGTTGGCCGTGAGGTCGATCACGCCCATGCAGTTCGGCCCGACCAGCGCCATCCCGTGCCGGCGGGCGATGTCGGCGACCTCGGCCTGCATCGCGGCAGCGGCCTCGCCGCCCTCCACGACGCCGCCGCCGGGGATGATGACCGCGGGGATGCCGGCGTCGGCGGCCGCCTGCGTCACCATCGCGGCCCGGAGCGGGTTGAGCGCCACGAGCGCGATGTCGGGCCGCTCGGGCAGCGCGTCGAGCGACGGGTAGCACGGCTGCCCCAGCAGCTCCTCGTACTTCGGGTTGACGAAGTGACAGCGTGTGTCGCTCGTCATCAGCCGCAGGTTGTCGCGCACGGTCTCGGCGATCCAGCTCCGCGACGAGGCGCCGACGACGGCGATAGACCGCGGCCGGAAGACCGGGGTCAGGTCGATGGTCCGCGGCGCCGCGGCGGGTGGCGCGACCGATCCGATGGGCTCGATCATCCGACCACCCGCTCGACGCCGCGCTTCTCCAGCGCCCGCGCGATGATCAGCCGCTGGATCTCGGACGTGCCCTCCCAGATCCGGTCGACCCGCAGCTCGCGGAAGAACCGCTCGGCCGCCGTCTCGCGCATGTACCCGCGGCCGCCGAAGACCTGGACGGCCCGGTCGGCACAGCGGAACGCGGCCTCGGACGCGAACAGCTTCGCCAGGGACGCCTTGGCGTGGACGACCTTGGGGTCGGCGCCGGCGTCGGCGAGGATCGCCGCCTCGCGGGTCAGCAGCCGCGCGGCCGCGGCATCGGCGGCCGAGTCGGCCAGCGGGAACGACACGCCCTGGAAGTCGTAGATGCGCTCCCCGAACTGGACGCGCTCGGTGGCCCACGCCACGGACTCGGCCAGCAGGCGTTCCATCGCCCCGGAACAGCGGGCGCCGATGTGGACGCGCTCCTCGACGAACCACTCGTTGGTCAGCTCGTCCGCCCGACCGACGCCGCCGAGGATCGCCGACGCGGGCACCCGCACGTCCTCGAGCACGAACTGCGGGTGCCGATCGGCGAAGGTGTGCATGTAGGCGGGATCGTGCTGCATGGTCACGCCGGGAGTGTCGTAGTCGACCAGGAACAGCGTCGGACCACCGACGTCGCCGTCGACGACGTTGCAGTGGAAGATCATGAAGTCGGTGTCGGGCGGCCCGGTCACGAACCACTTCTCGCCGTCGAGGACGTACTCGCCGGTGCTCGGATCCCGCTTCGCGGTCGCCATGATGCCGCGGGCATCCGAGCCGGCACCGGCCTCGGTGATGGCGTAGCTGCCGTTGCGTTCCCCACGCAGGCTCGGCTCGAGGTACCGCGCGCGTTGATCCTCGTCACAGTGGATCAGCGCGTTATAGCCGCCGGGGATGAGCCCCCACAGCCCACCGGTCACCTGTCCGAGCTGCTCGTGGACGAGCACCTGCTCCAGCAGCGTCCAGCCCTGCCCACCGAGCTCGGTCGGGAAGCTGCCGCCGTGGAGGTCCGCCTCGATCGCGCGCGCCTTGACGTCACGGGCGACGTCGGGGTCGAGTCGCCCGCCGGCCGCTTCGAAGTCGATTTCGAGCGGCCGCAGGACCTCGCGCGCGAAGCCCCGCGCCCGGTCGCGAAGCTCGGTCTGGGCTGCGCTCAGCGTGAGGTCCATGCGCCAAGGATGGCGCACGCGCCGCACCGGCTCGCCGCCGCGTCGCAGGCCGCGGGACGCCTCGTCGGACGGGTCGTGTATCGTCGCTCGGACCCCCGACCACGAAGGGCATCGATCGGCGGAGGCCGCCACCGTCGCGAGCAGGAGGGAACGTGACCTCGAGCCCGGATGAGATCCAGGGAAACCCATCGACCCTGGCCCCGGACACCGGCCTCGACGGCGATCCGGGGCGGACCGCCAACATCAAGCAGATCCGCGGCTCGAGCCTCCTGCTCGTAGGGCGCATGATCGGGCTGGCCCTCGACTTCGTCGCCCAGGTCCTGATCGTCCGCTATCTCGACAAGAGCGAGTACGGGGCGTTCGCCCTGGCGATGTCGTTCGTCGCCATCGGGGCGACGCTCTGCCTGCTGGGGCTGGAGCGGACCGTCGGCCGCTTCGCGCCGATCTACCAGGAGCAGGGTGACCTCGGGCGCATGTGGGGGACGATCGTCGTGATCGTGACGACGGTCATCACCCTCGGCCTCGCGCTGGTGCTCGGCGTGTATGCGTTCCAGGGGCTGATCGGCGGTGTCGTCCACAACGAGCTCGCCCTTGCGATCCTCCTGCTGATGATCATCCTGTCGCCCCTCCAGGCGCTCGACAGCCTGCTCATCGCGCTGTTCGCGACGTTCGGGTCGGCGCGCTCCATCTTCTTCCGGCGCTACATCCTGGCCCCGGTCCTCCAGCTCGGGGTCGTCGCCGTCCTGATCGGGACCAGCAGCGGCGTGCGGCTGCTGGCTCTCGGCTACGTGGTGGCCGCGGCGATCGGCGTCGCCATCTATTCCGTCGTCCTCATCCGGATGCTCCAGCGTCAGGGCCTGCTCAAGGAGCTGCGACGGAACACGCTGCAGCTCCCGGTGCGCGAGATCTTCGGGTTCAGCATCCCGCTCCTCGCGTCGGACGTGGTGGTCGTCCTGCGCAGCTCGCTCACGGTGGTGTTCCTCGAGGTCCTGCGCAGCACGGAGGAAGTCGCCGACTTCCGGGCGGTCATGCCGCTCGCGGTGCAGAACCTGTTCGTCGCAACGAGCTTCCGGTTCATCTTCACGCCCGGGGCGTCGCGCCTGTACGCCCGCGGCGATTCGCGTGCGCTCAACGATCTGTACTGGCAGACGGCCGTCTGGATCGCGATCCTGAGCTTCCCGCTGTTCGCCCTGTGCGTCGGCTTCGGCGAGCCCCTGACGGTGCTGGTGTTCGGCGAACCGTATCGATCCGCCGGGCTCGTCCTGAGCGTCCTGTGCATCGGCTACTACGTCAATGGCGCGATGGGGTTCAACTCGCTCGTTCTGCGGGTCTTCGGCCGGGTCCGCTACATGGTCACCGCCGACATCGCGACGGCGATCGTCAGCCTGGTCGCGACGATCATCCTGATCCGCCAGTACGGCGCGGTCGGCGCCGCCATCGGCACCACGGCGACGTTCCTGATGCAGAACGTCCTCTACCAGTGGGGGCTGCGGACCAAGACGACCGTCGCGGCGCTCGACGGCCGCTACGTGCGCGCCTACGCCTCGATCGCCATCGGTACCCTCATCGTCGTGGTCTTCGGCCTGTTCAAGCCGCCGCTGCTCGCGGGCTTCGTGGTGACCGGCGTCGTCGCGCTGGTGGTCCTCGGGATCAACCGCCACTCGCTCCAGGTCGTCGAAACCTATCCCGAGCTGGCGCGCTTCCCGCTGATGCGCCGGATCTTCGGGGACACATCGTCGACATGAGTACGCGATCGCGGGTGCCGCCCGTCTTCGAATCGCTCGCCTACCTGTACGGGCCACAGGATCCGGAGCCAGGGGTGCTGGTGATCGACGCCGGCGATCGCTGGGAGCTGCCACCCGACCCGGACCCCTCGATCGACGTCCTGCTCTGGGGACGGCTGGCACAGAACGAACGGCCCTCGCCGACGTCGGCTGCGTACGCCACCCGCCGCGAGCTCGCCGTCACCCGTGTCCGTGCCCGCCCACCGGAGGGCCTCACCCTCGTCGAGCTGCATCGACTCCCGCCGGTCCGACGGCCCGGGGTGCTTCGCCAGCGGATCCGAAACAGCGCGCTCGGGGGCGTCCTCGCGGAGTTCATCCGCGGCGAGCGACCGAAGCGCGTCATCGATGCCGTCGCCAATGCGGCCGGGGCGACGTCCGTCGGAAGCGGCCTGCGCCCGAGCGGCGACGGCTCGGCGCTGGGCCGGCTCGTGCTCGACGACGGCAGCCTCGCCGAGCTCCGCGTCGCTCGCGTCGGCCACACGAAGGACCCGACACGCGGCCACGAAGCACTCCGGGCCCTGGCGGCGGCTGATGTCCCGATGGTCCCGCGGCCGATCGCCGCCGCGGTCACGGCCGGAGCCGTCTGGTCGACCGAAACGGTCGTCGAGGGCGAGCACGTCCAGACGTTGTCGCCGGACCTGCTCGACGAGATCACGACGTTCCTGGTCGGCCTGCCCGACGGTCCCGCGGACATGCGCGCCTCCGACGACCAGCTCTCGGAAGTGGTCGAGTTCTTTCCGGAGCACGCTGAGGCGATGGGACGAGCCGCCGAGGCCACGCGTCGCTGGGGAGCGTCGCTACCGCCCGTCCTCCTCCATGGCGACATGTGGCTCAACAACGTGTTCGTGAACGACGGCCGATTGAGCGGCGTGTTCGACTGGGACACGTGGCATCCCGCGGGCCTGCCCGGGACCGACCTGCTCAACTTCCTGGCGGCGGAGGAGCGCTCCCAACGCGGCCGCGATATCGGGCCGCTGCTCGTGGCCGATTACTGGCGCTCGCCCGAGGTGGTCGACGTCCTTCGTCGCTACTTCGGCGAGCGCGGCCTCACGTTCCCCGACATGGCCGGTCTCGCCGCCATCGCGGTGGGCTGGTGGTCGAGCCGCATCTACGCGGCGCTGCATCGCGCCACGCGGCTCATCGACGATCGTGCCTGGGTCGCCCGCAACGTCGACGCGGGTCTGGCCAAGATCTCGCGCCTGGAACGCGAACTCGGCTGACTACGCGATGACGAGGTCCGCCGGCACGTCGTCGGCGACCGGCGGGTAGCGCGGCCGCAGGTCGGCGATCGTGTCGGCGAGGATCGTCGACACCGCCAGGTTGCGGAACCACTTGCGGTTGGCGGGGATGACGTACCACGGCGCCTCGTCGGTCGAGGTCCTGGTCAGCGCCTCGTCGAACGCGGCCTGGTAGTCGTCCCAGTGCGCCCGCTCCTCGAGGTCGCCCATCGAGAACTTCCAGCGTTTCGACGGGTCGTCGTAGCGGGCCTGGAACCGCTCGCGCTGCTCGTCGCGGTCGATGGCCAGGAAGAACTTGACGACGGTCGTGCCGGTCTCGACGAGGTGTCGCTCGAAGGCGTTGATCTGGTCGTAGCGCTTCGACCACACCGCCCGGGGGACGATGTCGTGGACACGGACGACGAGCACGTCCTCGTAGTGCGACCGGTTGAAGATCCCGATCTCACCCTTCCGCGGGACGGCCCGGTGGATGCGCCACAGGTAGTCGTGGGCGAGCTCCTCGGCGGTCGGCACCTTGAACGACGTGACCGGGCTGCCCTGCGGGTTGAACGCGTCCATGACCTGCTTGATCGTGCCGTCCTTGCCGGCCGCGTCGATGCCCTGCAGGACCACGAGCACGGCCCGCTTCGCCTCGGCCCAGAACCGATCCTGCAGCTCGGTCAGTCGGTCGAGCTGCTTGTCGGTCTCGGGTTCGGCCGTCTCCTTGTCCCAGCCGAAGGTCGCGCCGAGGTCCCGCCGCGAAAGGCGGACCCGGCTGCCCGGCGTCACCCGCAGCTCGGCTCGAAGGTCGGTCACCGGCATATCGTCGCACGGCCGCCGGCCGGGCGGCGCAGTACCATCGCGCTGGACGACCACCCGACCGCACGCGCAGGAGCGCCCCCATGACCGTCGCCACCGGCACGAAACCGCATCCGATCTTCCTCGCCGGGCGCTGGGTCGAGTCGCCCGACCGGCTCGAGGTCGTCGAATCCGGCCGACCCGGCCAACCCGGCCGGCGCGACCTACACCGCGACCGAGGACCAGTACGAGGAGGCGGTCACGGCCGCCGTCGAGGCGTTCGAGGTCACCCGGACGCTGCCCGCCTACGAGCGCGGCCGCATCCTGCGCGACATCTCGGCCGGCATCAGGGAGCGGCGCGAGGAGCTCGGTCGCCTCATCGCGCTCGAGGCCGGCAAGCCGATCCGCGACGCGCTGGTCGAGGTCGACCGCGCCACGCTCACGTTCCGCCTCGGCGCCGAGGAGGCGGAGCGGATGACGGGCGAGCTCATCCCGCTCGACCTGCTGCCATCCTCGAAGGACCGCGTCGGCATCACGCGCCGGTTCCCGATCGGGCCGATCGCCGGTATCTCGCCGTTCAACTTCCCGCTCAACCTGGCCGCCCACAAGCTGTCGCCGGCCATCGCCAGCGGCAACCCGATCGTCCTCAAGCCGCCGTCCAAGGACCCGCTCACGATGCTCACGGTGGCCGAGATCATCGACGGGGTCGGACTGCCGCAGGGCGCCGTCAGCATCCTGCCGATGACCCGCGAGCTCGGCGACCGGATGGTCGAGGACGAGCGGTTCAAGCTGCTGACCTTCACCGGCTCGCCGTCGGTCGGCTGGCGGATGAAGGAACGGGCCGGCAAGAAGAAGGTCGTGCTCGAGCTCGGCGGCAACGCCGGGGTCATCGTCGACCGGTCGGCCGACCTCGACTGGGCCGTGAAGCGGACGCTCGTCGGCGCGTTCGGGTATGCCGGACAGGTGTGCATCAGCGTCCAGCGCATGTTCGTGCACGAGGCGATCTGGGACGCGTTCATGGAGAGGTTCGTGGCCGGCGTGGCCGGGCTCAAGCTGGGCGATCCGCTCGATCCCGCCGACCGATCTCGGCCCGATGGTCGACGAGCACGCCGCCCAGCGCACCCAGCGCTGGGTCGACGAGGCGGTCGCGATGGGCGGCACGGTGCTCGCCGGCGGCACGGCCGACGGCACGTTCTTCCGGCCGACCGTGCTGACCGACGTGCCGGTCGCCGCCCAGGTCTGCAGCAACGAGGCGTTCGCGCCGCTCGTCGTGGCGTTCAAGTTCGCCGACCTCGACGACGCCATCGCGCGCGTCAACGACTCGATGTTCGGGCTCCAGACCGGGGTCTTCACGAACGACCTGCAGGGCGCCTGGACCGCGTTCGCCGAGCTCGAGGTCGGCGGCGTCATCGTCAACGACATCCCGACCTACCGGATCGACCACATGCCGTACGGCGGCGTGAAGGACTCCGGGCTCGGCCGCGAGGGCCTACGCTGGGCCATCGAGGACATGACCGAGATCCGCATCATGGTGCTGGCCCAGCCGAGCTGAGTCTCGGCGGCCGGCGCCGCTGATCTAGCCGATCTCGTCCCGCGCCAGGCCGTTGCGGATCGCGTACCGTGTCAGGGCGTTCATCCCACGGATGCCGAGCTTGGCCGAGACGTTGGCGAGGTGACGGCGGACCGTGTGGACGCTGATGTCGAGTGACCGGGCGATCTGGGCCGGCGATTGGCCCGAGGCGAGCATGCTCAGGACTTCGCGCTCGCGAGTGCTGATCGTTCCGGCCTCGAACCACCGGATCGAATCGTCGACGACCGTGCCGGTGACACTGCTGTGGAGGTACCGTTCGCCACGCGCCACGGCGCGGATCGCCTCGATCAGCTCTCGCGACTGGGCACCCTTGACGAGGTAGCCGGCAGCGCCGGCCGCGAGAGCCTGACGGACCGTCTCAGGGTCGCTGTGCATCGTCAGGATCGACGATCCGCAGCTCGGGGGCCCGCGATCGCAAGGCGCGCAAAAGCGGCATCGCGTCGCCCTCCGGGAATGTCAGGTCGAGCACGAGCACGTCCGGCCGCTCGGTCATGACGAGGTCGACCGCCGACGCATGATCGGCGGCTTCGCCGACGATCTCGAAGCCATGCTCCCCCTCGAGGACCAGGCGCAGCCCCTCGCGGATGAGATGGTGGTCGTCGACGAGCGCGACGCGGACCGTTCCCGGCAGCGCGGCACGCCTCGATTCGCCCTCCGAGCGGTTCCAGCGATGGCTCCATCAGCGACTCGAGTGGATGGCCGAGCCCGATCTGCAGATCCGGCCGGACGACGCGGATCATGTGGCACGGGCACGATGATCTCGACCCGGGTGCCGACGCCGGGCTGCGAGCGTACGTCGACATGGATGCCGTGGATGGTCGCGCGCTCGTACATGCCGTCGAGGCCCAGCCCGCGACCACGCGCGGAATCGTCGAACCCGACGCCGTCGTCTCCCACGATCAGGCGCACGGTGTCGTCGATCACCTGGCCGCCGATCCAGATGCGGCTCGCATGACTGTGACGGGCGGCATTGCCGAGCGCCTCCTGGACGATGCGGTAGACGTCGATCTCGAGGTCCGGCTCGAGCATGCCCGGTGGCAGCAACGCCGGATCGAACCGCAGTTCGACGGCCACGCCGGCCGAGCGAGCCAGGTTGCCGAGCGCCGCGCCGAGGCCGATCTCGTGCACCCGTGTCGGGCGCAGCTTGGCTGCCACGGTCCGTGTCTCCGCGAGCGCCGACGCGGCCATCTCGCGGGCCCGACGGACACCGGCCTGGCCGGCCCCCGGGACGTCCGGATCCGGGCTGTCGAGCTCCGAGTCGGCCGCATCGAGCGTCAGGATGACTGCGGTGAGCGTCTGTCCGACGCCGTCGTGGAGTTCGCGGGCGAGGCTCGCGCGCTCTTCCTCGTGCGCGGTCACGAGCCGCTCGCTGGCCTGCCGATACATCGCGGCGTAATGGCGCGCCGACGTGGACACGCGGTCGGCCAGCACGGCCACGATCGCGGCGATCGCCGCCATCAGCGGCCACTCGGTGAACTCGAGCTGCTCTTCGGTCGGGGGCACGCCGACAGCGTCCGCCAGGGCGAGGTAGCCGACCATCACGACGGTCGCAACCAGGATCCGCCACAGCGCGGCGACCAACCCGTAGACGAAGGCACCGATGGCGACCGTCAGCCACAGGCCCTGCAGCAGGATCTCGGGATCGCCCAGTCGCAGGAACATGCCGACCGCGAACAAGCCGCACGCCACGTCCACGAGCCGCCGCAGCAGGACGGGATCAAGATCCGAGAGACGCGACGAACGGATGCCCCGCGGACCGTCGATGGTCAACCCTAGTCCCCCGATTGATGGATGTTGAGTATAGGCAGGGGTCGTGCGGGGGACAATGATGGGCGTCGCCGGATCGGGGGATCCGGACAGGTTCCGTTGGTTGCTGTCAACGAACGACGTCGCTGAGGGGCGTCGTCCAGTCGGTTCTGACGTTGACCGGACTCCGGAGGGGGAAGACGACATGATGCGCGCCATCGTCAGCACGAGCGTCCGTTTCAAGCTGTTGATGATCGGCCTGGCCGGGGTGCTCCTCCTGCTGGGCGCGACGCAGTTGCAGAACGCCCGCGTCGACGTGCTGCCGGAGTTCGCCCCGACGACGGTCGAGGTCCAGACCGAGGCCCTGGGCCTGTCGGCCGAGGAGGTCGAGGAGCTCGTCACGGTCCCGCTCGAGGCGGACCTCCTCCACGGTGTCGCCTTCCTCGAGAAGATCGAGTCCCAGTCGCTGCCGGGCCTGTCGTCGATCGTCATGACGTTCGAGCCGGGGACCGAGGTCCTGAAGGCGCGGCAGGTCGTCGCCGAGCGACTCACGCAGGCCCACGCGCTGCCCAACGTCGCGAAGGCGCCCGTGATGCTCCAGCCCCTCTCGTCCCTCAACCGGTTCATGATCGTCGGGCTGAGCTCGGCAGAGAAGTCGCTCATCGAGATGTCGGTGCTGGCACGCTGGACGGTCCAGCCCCGCCTGATGGGTGTGCCGGGCGTGGCGAACGTGGCGATCTTCGGTCAGCGCGAGCGTCAGCTCCAGGTCCTGGTCGACCCGGCGCGGCTGCGCCAGCGCGACCTGACGCTCGACCAGGTCGTCGAGACCGCCGGCAACGCGCTGTGGTTCTCCCCGCTCACCTTCCTCGAGGCGTCCACCCCCGGTACCGGCGGGTTCATCGACACGCCACAGCAGCGGCTCGGGCATCCAGCACATCCTGCCCATCCGATCCGCCGAGGACCTCGCGCAGGTCGCCATCGACCGGGGGCCGGGCGCAGCTCCGCTCAGCCTCGGCGACGTGGCGACGGTGGTCGAGGACCATCAGCCGCTCATCGGCGACGGCCTCGTCGGCGATGGGACCGGCCTGCTGCTCGTCATCGAGAAGTTCCCGAACGTCAATACGCTCGACGTGACCCGCAATGTCGATGCCGCCCTGGCGGCGATGCAGCCGGGCCTGCCGGGCATCACCGTCGACACCACGCTGTTCCGCGAGGCCTCGTTCATCGACGCCTCGATCGGCAACGTCTCGCTGGCGATCCTGATCGGCTTCCTGCTGATCGCCGCCGTGCTCGGGCCTGATGCTGTTCGACTGGCGTGCCGCGCTGATCAGCCTGGTCACGATCCCACTTGCCATCATCGCCGCGGGGGTGGTGCTCCTCCTGGCGGGTGTGTCGCTCAACGCGATCAGCGTCGTCGGGATCATGATCGCCGTGGCGGTCGTCATCGACGACGTCGTCGGCCTGGTCGACGGCGTGCTCCAGCGGCTGCGTGCACCGCGTCCCGATGACGCCGAGCGGTCGCGCGCCGATGTCGTGATCGACGCGGTGGTCGAGGGGCGCCGGCCGGTCGTCTACGCGACGCTGGTCATCATCGTCGCGCTGGTCCCGCTGCTCTTCGTCACGGGAGTCGTCGGAGCGTTCCTCCCGTCGATCGCTCGCGCCTACGCTGTCGCGATCCTCGCGTCTCTCGTGGTGTCGGTCACGGTCGCGCCCGCGCTGGCAGTGCTGGTGCTCAGCGCGGCGCCTGGTGAGCGCCGCGAGTCGCCGGTCCTGCGTCGGTTGCGCGCGGCCTATCGATCTGGCATCGCGTGGTTCCTCGCCCGCACCCGCCCCGCGTGGGTCGGCGCTGGCGTCATGGCCGTCACGGTGGCGGTCGTGGCCGGCCTGGCGGTCGCCCCGGCGAACGCCGAGGGCGTGCTTGCCCACGTTCCGCCAGCGCGACCTGCTGGTCCATTGGGACGGGGCACCGGGCATCTCGCACCCCGAGATGACGCGCATCGTGTCACGAGCGACCGCCGAGCTGCGGTCGATCCCTGGCGTGCGCAACGCCGGCGCCCACGTCGGTCGCGCCATCATGTCTGACGAGCGGACCAACGTGAACTCCGGCGAGATCTGGGTCAGCATCGACCCGTCGGCCGACTACGACAGCACGTTCGCTGCCATCGAATCGACCGTCGCCGGCTATCCCGGCCTCGACCGCGCGGTCACCACGTATCCAGCCGATCGGATCGCCGACGTCTTCGGTGCTCCCGCCCGCGACGTCGCGGTCCGCGTCTATGGTCAGGACCTCGCGATCATCGGGGCGAAGGCCGAGGCAGTACGGACGGCGATGGCCGACGTGCAGGGCGTCCAGAACCCGTCTGTCGCGGTCCCGGTCACCGAGCCGACCGTCGAGATCAAGGTGGACCTGGACAAGGCCGCCGCCGCCGGGCTCAAGGCCGGTGACATCCGACGCGCCGCGACGTCGCTGCTGTCGGGCATCCAGGTCGGCAACCTGTTCGAGGAGCAGAAGGTCTTCGAGGTCGTCGTGTGGGGCACCCCGGAGCATCGGACGAGCCTGACCAGCATCAAGGGCCTCCAGATCGATTCGCCCGACCGGGCTCGTCCGGCTCGACGAGGTCGCTGACGTCAACATCGCGCCGGTGCCGACCGCGATCGCGCGCGAGGGCGTGATGCGCTACCTGGACGTCAGCGCGGACATCAGCGGTCGCGATCCAGGCGCGGTGGTCTCCGACGTCCGCGCTGCCGTCGCCTCCGTCCCCTTCGACATCGAGTATCACGCCGAAGTGAGCAGTGCCGCGCTCCAGCGCCAGGACGAGCAGTTCCGCCTGCTGGCGATCGCCGCGGGTTGCGCCATCCTCATCCTGTTGCTTCTCCAGGCGGCATTCGGCGCTTGGCGATTGGCACTGCTGGTGCTGCTCGCCATGCCCGCGGCGGCCGTCGGCGGTGTGCTGGCCAGCGCCGCGACCGGCGAGCTCATGACGCTCGGTTCCCTGGCCGGCTTCATCCTGGTCGCCGCCATCACCGTCCGCCACGCCGTCGCGCTCATCGACCGCTACGGACGGCTCGAGGATGCCGGGCAGCCATTCGGCATCGACGTCGCGATGGCGGGCGTCCAGGAGCGCCTGGTGCCGATCGCGACGACGGTCCTGGCCACGGCCGTGTTCGCGATCCCGTTCCTCGTCCTGGGCGACGTGGCCGGCCTCGAGATCATGCGGCCGATGGCGATCTTCGTCCTCGGCGGGCTCGTCAGCGCGATCCTGCTGCTGCTGTTCGCCATCCCGAGCATCTACCTGCTCTCCGGGCCGAGCCCGGAGGAGGAGACCGAGAGCCTGTTGAGCGAGCCGCCGGCCTTCGAGCCGACGGTGGCCTAGAGGGGGTACGAGTGATGACACGACCGCGCTGGATCTTCGTGGGGCTCGCCGTCGCCGCGCTCGCGCTCGGGGGCTGTGGCTCGAAGGCCGCCGCCGAACCGGCGGCCGAGGCGATCACGATCGAGGAGGTGGACGGCTCCGGACTCAAGATCCTCACCCTGTCGGAGAAGGCCGCCGAACGGCTCGGCGTCGAGACGGCACCGGTCGCCGGCGGAGCATCCGGCATGACGATCCCCTATGCGGCGATCGTCTACGACGCCGACGGCAAGACATGGGCGTACGTCAACTCCGAGGGACTGATCTACACGCGCGCGCGCCGTGACCGTCGATGAGATCGACGGCGACGTGGCACGACTGTCGGTAGGACCGCCGGAGGGCACACCGGTGGTGACGACCGGCGCAGCCGAGCTGTACGGCGCCGAGATCGGCGTCGGCGGCGGTCACTGATCCGCGCCGATAGGCCTGGGGGGAGGAACCGACCGTCATGATGCGACGCATCATCGCCACGAGCCTTCGATTCCGGTTCATCGTGGTCGCGCTGGCGGCCGGGATGATGATCTTCGGCGCGGCCCAGGTCCGGGCCATGCCCGTCGACGTCTTCCCGGAGTTCGCGCCACCGAAGGTCGAGATCCAGACGATCTGCATCGGCCTGTCGGCCGAGGAGGTCGAACAGCTCGTCACGGTCCCGATCGAGCAATCCCTGGCCGGCATCGAGGGCCTGGAGACGATCCGCTCCAAGTCGGTGATCCAGCTCTCGCAGGTCGTGCTGCTGTTCAAGCCCGGCACGAACGAGCTCGAAGCCCGTCAGCGGGTGGCCGAGCGACTCGCCCAGATCGTCCCCAGACTGCCGACGTGGGCCGCGCCCCCGGTGATGCTCCAGCCGCTGTCGGCGACGAGCCGGGTCATGAAGATCGGGCTGAGCTCCGAGGACGTGTCGCAGATCGACATGTCGATGATCTCGTACTGGACGATCCGCCCGCGGCTGCTGAGCGTGCCCGGAGTCGCGAACATCGCGATCTGGGGCGAGCAGCTCGACATGCTCCAGGTCCAGGCCGTGCCGGCGAGGATGATCGAACGCGGGGTCGCGTTGACCGACGTGATGGACGCCGTGTCCGAGACGCTCGACGACGGACTCCTCCAGTTCAATCCGGGCAACTTCACCGGCACTGGCGGGTTCGTCGACACGCCCAACCAGCGGCTGGTCATCCGCCACATCCCGCCGGTCGTCAGTGCCGCCGACCTCGCCCACGTGACGGTCCCCGGTCGCGATGGCGCCGTCGTCCCGTTGAACGAGGTCGTCGAGCTCGTCGAGGACCACCAGCCGCTCATCGGCGAGGCGGTCATCAACGACGGCCCCGGCGTCATGCTCATCGTCGAGAAGTTCCCGTGGGCCAACACGCTGGACGTGACGCGCGGCGTCGAGGAGGCGCTGGCTGAGCTGCAGCCGGGCCTGACGGGCATCGACGTCGATCACACGATCTTCCGGCCCGCCAGCTTCATCGAGCAGGCGCTCCACAACCTGTCGAATGCGCTGATCCTCGGCAGCGTGCTGGTGTTCGTGATCCTCATCCTGTTCCTGTTCGAGTGGCGGACGGCGCTGATCAGCCTCGTCGCCATCCCGCTCTCGCTGATGGCGGCGGCGATGGTGCTGTACGTCCGCGACGTGACGATCAACACGATGATCCTGGCGGGCTTCGTCATCTCGGTGGGCGTCGTCGTCGACGACGCCATCATCGACGTCGAGAACATCACTCGCCGCCTTCGCCAGGCGCGGCTGGAGGGCAGCACCAGGTCGACATCGTCGATCGTCCTCGATTCGTCGCTCGAGGTGCGCAGCGCGATCGTGTACGCGACGCTCATCGATGTCGTCGCCGTGTCGCCGGTCTTCTTCATCAGCGGCCTGTCGGGCGCGTTCTTCCAGCCGCTCGTGATCTCGTACGGGCTTGCCGTCCTCGCGTCGCTGGTGGTCGCCCTGACGGTCACGCCGGCGCTGGCCTTCATCCTGCTCCGCAACGCGCCGATCGAGCGGCAGCGATCGCCGATCACCAAGCGTCTGCAGGACGCCTACGCCGGCCTGATCGCCCGCGTCCTGCGGACGACCCGACCCGCCTTCCTGACCGTCGGCGTGGTCAGCCTGGCCGGGCTGGCCATCTGGCCGCAGCTCGGCCAGTCGCTGCTGCCCGGACTTCAAGGAACGCGACTTCCTCATGCACTGGGTGACCGCGCCCGGGCACGTCCATCCAGGAGGAGACGCGCATCACGATCGCAGCCTGCAACGAGCTGCGCGAGATCCCGGGCGTCCGCAACTGCGGCTCCCACATCGGCCAGGCGTTCGTCGCCGACGAGCCGTACGGAGTCGAGTTCGGCGAGAACTGGATCAGCATCGATCCCGCGGTCGACTACGACAAGACGCACGCCGCCGTGCTCGAGGTGGTGAACGGCTACCCGGGCCTGCGCCGCGACGTGCAGACCTACCTCAAGGAACGGATCCGCGAGGTGCTGACCGGCTCGAGCGATGCGATCGTCGTCCGGATCTACGGCGACGACCTCAAGATGCTCAAGGACCTCGCCGAGGAGGTCGAGGACAAGCTCGACGGCATCGAGGGCATCGTCGACCTCCACACCGAACAGCTCGTCGAGCATCCCGCAGATCCAGGTCACGGTCGACCTGGCCAAGGCGCAGCAGTACGGCGTCAAGCCGGGCGATGTCCGGCGGATCGCGTCGACCTTCATGGCCGGCGAGGAGGTCGGTGACCTCTTCCACACCGGCAAGGCCTACGACGTGGTCGTCTGGAGCGTGCCCGAGAGCCGCGCCAACCTGACCGACGTCGAGAACCTGCTGATCGACACCGCCTCCGGCCGCAAGGTCGCCGCTCAAGACGATCGCCGACGTGTCGGTCCAGCCGACCGCCGGCCATGTCAGCCACGAGCAGACGGCTCGCCGGATCCATGTCGACGCGAACGTGCGCGACCGTGACCTCGGCGCGGTCATCGAGGACGTCAAGGCGGCGCTCGCCACCACGGAGTTCCCACAGGGGTACCACCCGGAGCTGCTGGGCGAGTTCCAGGAGCGTCAGAAGGCGCAGGATCGCCTGCTGCTCTTCGCGATCGCCGCGGCGATCGGCGTGTTCCTCCTCCTCCAGGCGTCGTTCGGCAATACGCGACTTGCCATCCTCTCGTTCCTGACGCTGCCGTTCGCCCTGGTGGGCGGCATCCTGGCCGCGTGGCTCGGGACCGGGGTCATCTCGCTGGGCGCGCTGGTCGGGTTCTTCACGGTCCTCGGGATCGCGGCCCGGAACGGGATCATGATGATCAACCACTTCCAGCACCTGGAGCGCCACGAGGGTGAGACGTTCGGTCCGGAGCTCGTCATCCGTGGAGCGCGGGAACGGCTCGCGCCGATCCTCATGACCGCCCTGGCGACCGGCCTGGCACTCGTCCCGTTGGCGATCGCCGGCGACCTGCCGGGCCACGAGATCGAGCACCCGATGGCGATCGTCATCCTCGGCGGGCTCATCACCTCGACGCTGCTGAACCTGTTCGTCGTGCCCGTCGCTGTACCTCCGCTTCGGGCGGACGCAAGCGGTCCAGGCGATCGGCGCCAGTTGATCGGGTTCTGACCGAACAGAGGAGCGCTGCTCAGGCGTAGACGTTCGATCGGCTCCGCCTGAGCGGCTCCCTCAGCGCCGCTTGCCGCCTCCGAAGAGCGTGCCGAAGATGCCCCGGATCAGGTCCTGGCCGGTCCGCGAGGTGATGATGTCGCCGCCAGTCCGGATCGCGGTGTCGACCGTCTTCTGGCGGGCCTTCGCCGCGGCCGCAGCCGCCTTCTCCTCGGCACGACGCTGGCGCTCGGCCTCCCTGGCGGCCGCCTTCTGCGCCGCCTCGAGCTCCTTCTGCTGGCGCTTCAGCTCGCGCTCGAGCTGGGCCGGCGTCATCGAGTTCATCCCGGCCGCGGTCGTCGGGTCGACGCCCGCCCGTACGGCCGCCTCCTGGGTCGCCGCGATCGCCGCCGCGCGCGCCGCCGCGATCCTGGCGGTGATGCGCTCGTGGGCGCTGTCCCGGTCGACGGGCGTCCCGTAGGTCGCCGACAGCGGGCTCATCGCGATGTGGCCGCGGAACACGACCTCCTCGACGGGCGCCATCAGCGAATCGGGCGGCGACCAGGCGCGTCGCGGCCAACGGCGTCGGGATGCCCTTGGGCGAGAGGACCGTGACGAACGCCTCGCCGGTCCCGAGCGAGGTCAGCGTCTCCTCGACGTCGTAGAACGTCGGTCATCGGGAACGTCCGGGCGGCCTTGCGCAGGTTGTCGGCGTCCTCCGGCGTGAACGCCCGGAGGGCGTGCTGGATCCGGTTGCCGAGCTGGGCGAGCACCGACGACGGGACGTCGGCCGGGACCTGCGTCACGAAGTACACGCCGACGCCCTTCGACCGGATGAGCCGCGCCGTTCGCTCGATCTGGTCCATGAGCGCCTCGGACGCGTCGTCGAACAACAGGTGCGCCTCGTCGAAGAAGAAGCACAGCTTGGGCTTGGGCAGGTCGCCGGCCTCGGGCAGGCCCTCGTACAGCTGGGCCAGCATCCACAACATGAACGTCGAGAACAGCTTCGGCTGGTCCATGACGTCGGACAGCTCGAGGACCGAGATGATGCCCTTGCCGTCCGCGTCGGTCCGGAGCAGGTCGTCGACGTCGAACTCCGGCTCGCCGAAGAATGCGTCGGCGCCCTCCTGCTCGAGCACGACGATCGAGCGCAGCAGCACGCCGACCGATGCGGGAGACATGCCGCCGTACTCCTCGAGGATCGGCTTGCCCTCGTCGCTCGAGAGGAACTTCAGCGTGGTGGCGAGGTCCTTGAGGTCGAGCAGCGGCAGGTCGTTGTCGTCGCAGTACTTGAAGACCAGCGCGAGGATGCTCGTCTGCGTCTCGTTGAGGTCGAGGACCTTGCCGAGCAGCAGCGGCCCGAACGAGCTGACCGTGGCCCGGACCTGGGACCCGAGCTTGCCCGAGAGCGACAGGAACTCGACGGGATGGCCGGCGGGCTCGAACGTGAGGCCCATCGACTGGAGGCGCTCGTCGAGCTTGGGGCTGGGCGTCGCCGGGCGCCGCGAGACCGGTCAGGTCGCCCTTGATGTCGGCCACGAAGACCGGCACGCCGGCCCTCGAGAGCTGGCCCGCCATCAGCTGCAGCGTCTTCGTCTTGCCGGTGCCCGTGGCACCCGCGATGAGGCCATGGCGGTTCAGGATCGACAGCGGCACCTGGACCCGGACGTCGTTGAACAGCTCCCCGTCATGCATCGCGCTGCCGATCGTGAGGGTCGGTTCGTCGAACGTGTAACCGGCCGTGATCGCGTCGCGGAAAGCCTGATCCATCGGTCCTCCGAGGCGGGGCCGACACGGTGGTCGGGGCGGGAGGCCAAGCGTATCATCGGCCCCCGAGCAGCCACCCGGCACGCTCGCCCAGGTCGGGGGCATCGATGCTCGGTGAATTCCGCGGGTTCCTGCTCAAGACCAACGCCCTCGCGCTCGCGATCGGCGTCATCATCGGGGTGGCGCTCGGAGCGGTCGTGAACTCGCTCGTGAACGACATCATCATGCCGCCGATCGCGTACCTGCTCGGCGGGGTCGACTTCTCGGCGATGAAGCTCGTCCTCAAGCCGGCGTCCGGCGGTGACCCGGCGACCGAGGTGGCGATCCGCTACGGCGCGTTCATCAACGCGCTGATCACGTTCGTCGTGGTCGCGCTGGTCGTCTGGCAGATCAGCCGGGTCCTGATCAGGGAGGCGCCGACCGAGGTCAAGACGTGCCCGTTCTGCAGGGAGCCGAACGACGTCGAGGCCTCCAAGTGCAAGGCCTGCGCGAGCGCGATCTGACCGCCCGTTCGGGCCTCAGGCGTCGGGGCTCGGGTAGCTGCCCAGGACGCGCGTCATCGTGGTGACGCCGCGGACCTCGTCGAGCGCCGCGGTCATCGCCGGGTCGGCGAGGTCGGCGTCGAGGTCGATCCAGAACACGTACTCCCACGCTCGTTCGCGGCTCGGCCGCGACTCGAGCTTGCGCATGTTGAGGCCGTGGGCGGCGATCACGCGCAGGACGGCGAGCAGCGTCCCAGGTTCGTTGCGGACCGCCACGACGAGCGTCGTCCGGCGCCGGGCGGGCGGGTCGAGCAGCGCCGGCAGGTCGCCCTCGGCCGGGGCGAGGACGAGGAAGCGGGTCCGGTTGTCGGGCAGGTCGCCGATCTCGTCGGCAAGCACCTCCAGCCCGAAGAGCGCGGCCGCGCGGGGCGACAGGACGGCGGCGGCTCCCCGTTCCCCCGCGTCCGCGATGGACTTGCCGGCGCCCGCCGTGTTGTAGGTCGACAGCAGCTGCCAGGGCCGCGATCGCAGGAACGTCTCGGCCTGGCCGAGGGCCTGGATGTGGGAGTACACGCGCTCGATGTCGTCGATGCGCTGACCCGCCACCGCCGCGAGACACAGGCGGACCGGCACCATGACCTCGCCGCGGATCGCCAGGTCGTACTCGATGAGCAGGTCGTAGTTCTCGCGGACCGTGCCGTGGATGACGTTCTCGATCGGGACGACGCCGGCCGCGGCCGATCCGTCGGCGACCGCGTCGAAGACCGCCCGGAAGCTGCCGACCGGGCTGCGCGCCACGTCCCCGAACGCGGCGAGGACGGCATCCTCGGCGAACGCGCCGGGCTCCCCGGCATAGGCGATGGGGCGTCGGGCCATCGCGCGAGTGTAGTCAGGGGGCAGACAGAAGGGCCAACGGTACCGGCCGATGGTCCCAGCCCGACCCATACCACCGACGTGGTGCGGTCACGTGGCGTGTTGGGTACAACATCGACGACGACCCCGCGACGTAGGACCGTGCCGCTTGTCGATCAAGAGCAGGGACGCTCGAACCCGACCGACCGGACGTGTCGCCGCTATCGGCGCGACCATCCGACGCCGGTTCGGCGTGCCCGTCCGGCGCCGCCTCCGGCGGCTCGAGCGCGTTCCGGCACCGATCAAGGTCTGGAGTCTGACGATCACGCTGGCGGGGCTCGCCACGATCGGGTACGTCACCCTCCTCGCCGGCAGGCCCGGCCACCCCGCGCCGGTCGCCATCCCGTGGCCGGTCATCGCCGCCGGCTTCATGATCGCCGAGCTCAAGGTCGTCCAGGTCCACTTCCGGCGGGAGACCCACGCGTTCTCGCTGAGCGAGTTCCCGGCCATCCTCGGGCTGTTCTTCCTGTCGCCGCCCGACTACCTGCTCGCCGTCCTGACGGGCTCCGCGGCGGCCATGCTGCTCACCCGTCCCCGCCCGGTGAAGGTCGCCTTCAACCTCGCGAACTACGCGCTGGTCGCGGTGATGTCGATGGCGGTCGTCCTGTCGATCTCGTCGCCGAACGGGCCCCCGGGGCTCGCCGAGTGGGCGGCCGCGTTCACCGCGACGATCCTCGCGACGGTCGTCAGCTCGGTCACGATCGCGCTGGTCATCACGCTCTCGGGTGGCGCGCCCCAGTTCCAGAAGCTGCCGGAGATGATCCAGTTCGGCAGCATGGTCGCGCTGGCCAACACGAGCCTCGCCCTGCTGGCGGTGACGGTCCTCTGGCTGGACCCCGTCCTGATGTGGCTGCTGGTGCTCCCGCTGGTGATGATCTTCGTGGCCTACCAGGCGTACATCTCCGAACGCGAGAAGCACGAGCGCCTCGAGCTCCTGTACGAGTCCTCGCGGATCCTCCAGCACTCGCCGGAGATCGACTCGACGCTGGTCGCGCTGCTGAGCCATGCCCGCACGATGTTCCGTGCCGAGCTGGCCGAGGTCGTGCTCTACCCGCGCTCGACCGATGCCGAGGGGCTGTGGGCCCGGTCGTGGCACGACCGCGACCCGATGGTCGAGACGCCGACCGCCGATGCACTGCGCCAGCCGATCCACGACCTGGTCCGCGCGTCGACCGGACCGTTCATGCACGAGACCCGCAGCGCGTCAGGCCGCGTCGGGCGGCACATGGTCAGCGCGCTGCGCGGCGAGTCGGATCTCATCGGGGCGATGATCGTGACCAACCGGCTGACCGAGGGCACGTCGTTCGGCGACGACGACCTGCGCCTGCTCGAGACGCTCGCCAACCAGACCGCCGTGGCACTCGAGAACGGTCACCTCGAGCAGTCGCTGGCCGAGCTGTCCCGTCTCAAGGAGCAGCTCCGCCACCAGGCCTACCACGACCCGCTCACCGGCCTGCCCGAACCGGACGCTGTTCCTCGAGTCGGTCGGCGACCGCATCGACCTGGCCGGGCCGCAGATGCCGGTCGTGATGTTCCTCGACCTCGACGACTTCAAGGTCGTCAACGACACGCTCGGCCACGACGCCGGCGATCGGCTGCTGTGCGCGGTGGCCGGTCGGTTGCGCACGACGCTGCGGACCGGCGACATCGCCGCCCGGCTGGGCGGCGACGAGTTCGCGATCCTGCTCGACGACGACCCCGGCCTGGCCCGGGCGGCTGGCGGTGGCCGACCGGATCATCGAGGCGCTGCGCGCGACCTTCCCGCTCGACGGCCGCGAGATCAACATCGGTGTCAGCATCGGCATCGCGGCGGCCCGGACGAGCATCCGCGCCGACGAGCTGCTGCGCAACGCGGACGTCGCGATGTACACGGCCAAGTCGACCGGCAAGAACCGCGTCTCGGTGTTCGAGCCGACCATCCATGCCGCGATCGTCGCCCGCCACGAGCTGAGCGCCGAGCTGTCGCGCAGCCTCGGGCGCGGCGAGCTGGCCGTCTTCTACCAGCCCATCGTCGAGCTGGCGACGCGCCGCGTCACCGGCGTGGAGGCGCTCATCCGCTGGCAGCACCCGGTGCGCGGCCTCATCGGCCCGAGCGAGTTCGTCCACCTGGCCGAGGAGACCAGGCTGATCCGGCCGCTCGGGCGGTGGGTGCTCCTCGAGGCCTGCCGCCAGGCGGTCGAGTGGGCCGGGACGATCCCCGGCGGCGAGGACCTCACGATGTCCGTCAACCTGTCGGCCCAGCAGGTGCAGGAGCCCGACTTCGTCGCCGAGCTGCGCGAGATCCTCGCCGACACCGGCATGCGGCCGCGGCAGCTCGTGCTCGAGATGACCGAGACCGTGATGTTCCAGGACACGCTCACCACGCTGTCCCGGCTCGAGGCGATCCGCGACCTCGGGGTGCGCATCGCTATCGACGACTTCGGGACCGGCTATTCGTCGCTCGGGTACCTGCGCCGCTTCCGCGTCGACATCATCAAGATCGCCCGCGACTTCATCGGCCCCGCCGAGCGCGAGGAGGAGTGGGCGTTCGCCAGCGCCATCGTCGCGATCGGCCGCTCGCTGGGCGTCACGCTGGTCGCCGAGGGGATCGAGGAGACCGGGCAGCTCGACCGACTGCAGGCACTCGGCTGCGAGCTCGGGCAGGGCTTCCTGTTCGCCCGGCCTGGTCGCTCGGACGACATCGGCGCCCTGCTCGGCGTCCGCCCGTCGTCGCGCGGCGCCACCCGCTCGCGGACCCTGCGCGGCGATCGCGCGGGTGCGCGCTCCGCGCGGGGGCCCATGGCTGTCGACCCGACCTAGATGTTCATCCTGTACGCGCTGGCGGCCGGCATCCTCGTGGGGCTGCTGGCCGGCGGTCGGCCGGAGGGGCTCGGGGAGCTGCGGTTCCGTTGGACGGGGTTGATGGTCGCCGGCCTGCTCGTCCAGGTCGTGCTGTTCTCCGGGCCGATCGCCGACCGGGTCGGCGCGCTCGGGCCACCGGTCTACGTGGCCTCGACGGCGCTGGTCCTGGTCGCGGTCCTCGCCAATCGGTCGATCCGCGGGATGACGATCGTCGCGCTCGGGGCGGCGAGCAACCTCGCCGCGATCATCGCCAACGGCGGCTTCATGCCCGCGTCGCAGGCGGCCATGGACGCGCTCGGCAAGACCGACCCGACGACCTACTCCAACAGCGACGATCGTCACGGATCCCGCCCTCGCCCCGCTCACCGACATCTTCGCCCTGCCCGGCTGGCTCCCGTTCGCCAACGTGTTCAGCGTGGGCGACGTGCTGATCGGCATCGGCGCGATCGTCGTGATCGTCGCGGCGATGCGCTCGGGGCGCCCCGCCGAACACCGGACGGCAGACCGGCCCACGCCCGCCGCGAGCTGACTCGCGATAGGTGCCCGCGGGCAACTCCCCCGACCGGCCGCGGTGGCCGGTACCGTCGGGTCAGGGCGGTCCAGCCGCCGGCTCGGCACCATCGGCATCGGGGACACCCGTCTCCCGCTCGCTGGATCGTCCAGGGCAAACCCGTCGTGAGGCGGGGACGCAAAGCCAGGGATCTCCGACACGAGACCGCCCGGCCGCCGATCCCGTGGGTGCCGGCCCTTCCACGAGAAGGAGAGACCCGTGAAGGCGAACCTGGCGCGCTTCACCTGGGCACTCATGCTGCTGGCGTCCGTGGCGCTGACGGCAGGTGCCGGGATGCGGTGGTGGTAGTCATGACGACGAGCGACCGCATCCGTCCCGAGTCCGGGCACCGCTGGGGCTGACGCCCCCGCGGACCGACCTCATCCGAAGGGCGCCGGCACAGCCGGCGCCCTTCGCTGTTCGCTTGGGTCAGCGCGCCTGATCGGCCGTGCTGCCCCTGCCCTCCGGGGGCGCCTCGCATACGCGTCGGAGGACCTCGCTGAACCGTGCCGTCGCAAGCCCGATCACGCTGTCGGCGCCACCGTAGTAGATGTGCAGGAGGTCGGCCGCCGCATCGTGCGTCCAGCCGCACGGGAACACGACCCGGCCGACGTCGCCACTGACTTCGTACGGGGCGACGGGGCCGAAGACCCATTCCTCGGTCCGGTGGAGGATGGTGCCGGGATCGTCAAGGTCCAGGAGCGCCAGACCGACTCGGTAGATCGGTCCATCAGCGGTCGCGTGGACGCCGTGGTACAGGACGAGCCAGCCTTCTGGCGTCTCGAGCGGAGGCGGACCGAGCCCGATCTTGCCCGCGTCCCACCATGCCCCGTCGCGAGCCTCCAGGAGCAGCCTGTGGTCGCCCCAGTGACGAAGGTCCGGCGAGTAGGAGATCCACATGTGGGCGCCGCCGCGCAGCGGCGATGGGCGGTGGATCATCGCCCATCGTCCATCGAACCGGCGCGGGAACAGGGCCGCGTCCTTGTCCTCGGGTGGCATGGCCGGACCGAGTCGACGGACGGTCCGGAAGTCCGGCGTCATCGCCAGCGACACAAGTGGCCCGCGGCGGCTGTAGGCGGTGTAGGCGATCGCCCACTCGTCCCGTTCGGGGAGCCAGGTGAGGCGGGGGTCTTCACAGCCCCAGATCTCCTCGGGAGCCTGGGCGACGTCGGAGCGCAGGAGTGGTTCCGGATCGAACCGCCAGTCCGTGACGCCGTCGACGCTGCGGGCGACGTGCAGTTGCGAGATCCCCCGCAGATCCTCCACGCGGACCAGGAGGATCGTCTCGTTCCCCATGCGAGCCGCGCCCGGATTGAATACCGAATTCGCGGGATACGGCACGTCCACCGCCGTCAGGATCGGGTTCTCCGCGGCTCGCTCGAAGAGCTCGTTCGGGCGCGTCATGCGGAGGCGGTCAGGGCTGGCGCCTCGATGGCGTGACGGCCGGGCAGGCCTGGCTCGCGGATCGCGCGGATGTGCTCGCTGGCCATCAGCCACATCAACGTGGACTCGGCGCCCTGGTTCAGGTTGACGCCTCGGGCCGTCAGGCCGTCGAAGCTGGCTCCCCGATCCGGGACCGCGACGTTGACACCGACGTCGTTCCCGCCGAGGAACCAGGCGTATGCCCGTTCCATCGCCGCTCGATACTTGTCGTCGCCGGTCACGACGTAGGCCGACTCGGACGCGAGCAGCAGGGCCGTCGCCTCGATCGGCTGCTGGTCGAACCGCGACTTGTCGCCGTCGCGCGGCCACCACCCGTTGCCGATGGGCGAGAACTGACCAGACCTGGTCTGCTCGAGGATCAGCCAGTCGAGGCTGCGCAGGCCGTCGTCGATGATCGCGGTCGAGTCGAGACGATGCCCGGCCACGATCAGGGCGTTGACCGGCAGGGCGTTCTCATACGTCAGACGCGATTCGGGCCATGGCCAGGCCGGCGCGGAGCGCGCTCGGAAGGTCGATCCGAGCTGGTCGGCCAGGACGTCGTAGGCGCGCGCGGTCCCCTCGGTCGGCGCGACCCGCATGACGGCGTCGCAGCCGAGCAGGACCGAGGCTCGTGCGCGCAGAGCGCGCATGCCCTGCGCCTTCGGCAGGGCCAGGGAGAACAGGGACGAGGCACGGTCGACCATCGCTGCGTCGGGCGAGCCCGCGATGGCCGCGCCCAGGGCGAGCAGCGCTCGACCTTGACAGTCCTCGGAGCCGACTCCTCCGATCCACGATCCGTCCACGGCACGGAAGTTCCGGAACGTGCCCGGCGGCGCGATCGAACGCGTCGTCCAGGAAGCGCACGCTTCTCCATGCGTCCCGCCGCGACGGCGTCCCAGCCAAGCGCTCGCTGATGCAGGAGATCGACCTGCAACGCACGCGCCACATCATCGGTGCAGTACCCGTGCGTGGGGTCAGGCATCGATCCGATGGCGTGCTGCATGATCGCGACCTCGTCGGTCAGGTCGCCGAGGTGTTGGCGACTCACCGGGTAGAGCGGAGCGTGCTCAGACACTGACCGCCGCCAACGTCCCGAGGGGCTCGGTTCGCGGGATGTCCGACACGACCCGCCCGAGCCGGCGTCGATACTCGGCGCCGACCGCCGACCAGACCATCCCGCGACTGTGGGCGTAGGCCCGGCGACCGACCGCGGCACGAAGGTCGGGGTCGCCGAGCAACCCGTTCAGGGCGCTCGCCAGGGCGGAGGCCGAACCAGGCTCGACGAGGACGCCTCGGCCGTCGCCAAGCAGCTCTGTCGCGTAGACATATGGCGTGGAGACGATGGCGCGACCGGCCCCCATCGCATACGACAGGGTGCCGGACACGATCTGGTCGAGCTTCGGATACGGCGTGATGAAGACATCGGCCGCTTCGAGCCAGCGCGTCAACTCCACGCGGCCGACGAAGCGATCCACGAACTGCACGTGATCGTCCATCCCCAGCCGCTTGATCTGGGCGACCAGCCGTTCGCGATAGGCCTCGCCCTCGGTCCGAAGCAGATCGGGATGGGTCGCTCCCACGATCACGTAGCAGGCACTGGGGTGCTCCGCGACGACGTCGGGGAGCGCGTCCAGGGCGAGACCGAACCCCTTGCCGGGCCCGAGCAGGCCGAAGCTGAGGATGACGTCGCGCCCAGCCAGTCCGAGACCGAGCTTGATCGCCTCGGAGTCGACCAGCGGAAGGTCCGGTACGCCGTGCGGGATGATGTCCACGCGGTCGGGGTCGACGCCATACGCGCTCGTCAGGAGATCCGCCGCGGAACGCGACATGACGACCGTCGCCTCGACGCTGGCGACCAGCTCCGACAGGACGGCGCGCTGACCGGCTGTCGGGTCCCGCAGGATCGTGTGGAGCGTGGCGACCGCCGGAACGCGAAGGGAGTCGACGAAGTCGAGGACGTACGCCCCGTCCTCACCACCCCAGATGCCGTATTCATGCTGGATCGAGACGGTGTCGACGCACGCATCCAGACGCTCGGGCCGTCCGCCGGTAGTCATCACGCTCGTCCCGTCGGATGCGGTGGTGGACTTCGATCGGGTATGGCGCTGCCTGCTCGGGCGGATGCAGGGCGACGACCTCGCGATCGCCCGTCGCCTCGGCCAGGTCGTGGGTGAACGACGCGATGCCGCACCGGCGAGGCGGATACGTGGAAACGAAGGCAGTCCGGACGATGAGGTGTCTCCTCTCGGGCGATCCGCGCGACCGATGTCGATCGGCCGGGATCCCGTGGACGCGGTCGCTCGGAAACGAGCGACGGCGGTCGTCCGGGCGGGTCGCTCGAAACGGCGACCCTACCCGGTGCTCGATGTGGCTAGGCGGACCGCACCTGGGTCGCGCGCGGGCCCTTCGGGCTCGCCTCGATCTCGAACTGGACTCGCTCGCCCCCGACCAGGCGATCGAAGTCGATCGAGGTGTCGAGACTGCCGCGATGGAAGAAGTACTCCTTCGCATCCTCGGCGGCGATGAAGCCGAAGCCGCGATCGGCGACGACCTTCTTGATGGTTCCGGTGGTCATGAGGACCTCCAACACTTCCCGAAGACTGGCTGCAGAGCGCACGGTCCATTCGAGAAGGGGGTCGACCACGCGGAGTGTCGCCACGGGTGGCGGCGAGGGTCAACCATAGCACAAACGTTCGACCCGATGGTCGGGACCCGTCAGGCCGTCACTGGTTGAACCAGTCGACGGTGTCGATGCTGCCGGCCTCCTCGTCCAGCTCGGCGCGGCGTTCGCGGGCCGTCCCGGCGGATACCGGCGACTTGCGCCGCGCCCGCGTGCCGGTCGCCGCGGCCGCCTCGGGGGCGCCCTCCCACTGCTCCTCGCCGAGCATCGCGTTGAGCGCCACGAGGTACGCCTCGATCGATGCGGCGATGATGTTCGGACCGCGCGCCTCGCCCTCGTACTCGCCCTCGCCGCGCTCCCCGCTGGCGAGCGGCGGCGCGATGCGGACGTTGACGACCCCGATCGTGTCGGTGCCCTCGCCGAGCGCGTGGATGTCGTAGGCGAGCAGGCGCGGGATGGCCGTCGAGGACCTCGGAGATCGCCTTGTCGACCGCGCGGTACAGCGCGTCGATCGCGCCGATGCCCTCGGCCGACGCCTGCCAGTGGTGGTCGCCCGAATCGATGATGACCGCGCCGCGGCTGCGGGCGTTCGAGCCCGACGAGACCGTCCAGCGGGCGAGACGGAGCGGCGCGGTGGCGGGGTCCGGCATGCTGGCTACCTCCGTGGGGACGCGGGGTCGGGTTCGGTGACGGCGTCGGCGTGGGCGGCGAGGTCCGCGACCGGGCTCGCTGCCGGCCCGGGCGAGGCCGTCGTGAAGTGTCGCTCGTCGCGGCGCCGCAGCTCGGCGCCGGACTTCCAGATCGCGTACTCGAGCGAGTCGGCGAGGGCCGACGCCGAGGCCGCGATGATGTTGGTGTCGCTGCCCATCGTCGACCACGTCCGGGCGCCGTCCTGGGAGTCGATGATGACGCGGGTCCGGGCCGCCGTCGCCGACATCGCCGTCGAGGATGCGCACCTTGTAGTCGACGAGGTGGACGTCGTCGATGGCCGGGTAGAACGCGCGCAGCGCCTTGCGCAGCGCGGCGTCGAGCGCGTTGACCGGGCCGTTGCCGTCGGCGGCCGTGTGCAGCGTCTCGCCGTCGACCTCGACCTTGACCGTCGCCTCCGCGAGCAGCTCCCGCCCGTCGCGCTGCTCGACCAGGCAGGTGTAGTCGACGATCCGGAACGGCGCGGCGTAGTCGGCGGCGTGGCGCCGGATCAGCAGCTCGAACGACGCCTCGGCGCCCTCGAAGGCGAGCCCCTCCGACTCGAGCTGCTTGATGAGCCTCGACAGCTCGCGCGGGTCGACGACGCCCTCGAGCTCGTGGCCCAGCTGGCGCGCCCGGATCGACGTGTTGGCCCGGCCGCCGAGCTCGGAGACGACGAGTCGCCCGCTGTTGCCGACCGATCCCGGCTCGATGTGCTGGTACGAGCGCTCGACCTTGGCCACCGCGGCGCCGTGGACGCCACCCTTGTGCGCGAACGCCGAGCGCCCGACATAGGGCTGGTAGTCGTTGGGCGTGACGTTGGCGATCTCGGCGACGCTGCGCGACAGCTCGGTCAGGCCGTCGAGGCGGCCGCCGCCGGACGGCACGAGCGCGTGCTCGGTCTTGAGCGCGAGGTTGGCCAGGATCGACACCATGTTGGCGTTGCCGGCGCGCTCGCCGTAGCCGTTGATCGTGCCCTGGACGTGGCGGATGCCGGCCGCGACGGCGGCCATCGAGTTGGCCACCGCCAGCTCGGCGTCGTTGTGGGTGTGGATGCCCCAGGTGACCGCCGGCGCGCCGGGGTCGGCGCCGAGCGTCCCGGCACGTCGCCGACGATCCGGGTCAGCTCGTCGGTGAGCGTCCCGCCGTTGGTGTCGCACAGGACGAGCGTGCGGGCGCCGGCCTCGCGCGCGGCGCGCAGCGTCGCGAGGGCGTAGTCGCGGTCGGCCCTGTAGCCGTCGAAGAAGTGCTCGGCGTCGTAGACCGCCTCGCGACCGCGGTCGGCGACGAAGCCGATCGAGTCGGCGATCATGTCGAGGTTCTGCTGCGGCGTCGCGCCGAGCACCTCGGTGACGTGGAGCAGCCACGACTTGCCGAAGATCGTCACGACCGGCGTCTCGGCCGCGACCAGCTCGCGCAGGTTCGGGTCGTCGCCGGGCGCGTTCGAGCGGTGGCGGGTCGAGCCGAACGCCGCCAGCTTCGCCGTCGCCCAGCGCATCGTGCGGGCGGCCGCGAAGAACTCGATGTCCTTGGGGTTGGAGCCCGGCCAGCCGCCCTCGATGTAGGGCATGCCGTACTCGTCGAGCATCCGCGCGATGCGCAGCTTGTCGGCGAGCGAGAGCGTGATGTTCTCGCCCTGCGTGCCGTCGCGCAGGGTCGTGTCGTAGAGGACGACGGGGCGGTCGGCGGCGGTCATGCGGGCACCCCGGCCTCGAGGGCCTCGATCACGGCGGTCGCCATGCCGGTCGTGCCGACCACGACGAGCCCGTCGTCTGGATCCGCCGGCGTCGGCCAGGTCGCCGGTCCGCCAGCCCGCGTCGCAGCGTCTCGCCGACGGCCGCCTCGATGGCCGCCGCGACGTCGGGCCGCGCGAACGACGAGCGCATCATCATCGCGCGCCGACAGGATCGTGCCGATCGGGTTGGCCCGGTCCTGGCCGGCGATGTCGGGCGCCGAGCCGTGGATCGGCTCGTACAGCCCGAACGTGCCGTGCTCGGTCTGGCGCTCCCCGAGCGATGCCGACGGCAGCATGCCGAGGCTCCCGGCGAGCACCGCGGCCTCGTCGGACAGGATGTCGCCGAACAGGTTCTCGGTGACGATGACGTCGAAGTCGGCGGGCCGCTTGACGAGCAGCATCGCGCACGAGTCGACGAGCTGGTGGCCGACCTCGACGTCGGGGAACCGCCGCCGCTCCTCGTCGACGACCGTGCGCCAGAGCCGCGACGTCGCGAGGACGTTGGCCTTGTCGACGCTCGTGACCCGCCGTCGCCGCGTCGCGCGCGAGCTCGACCGCGAGCAGGACGATCCGCCGGATCTCGCGCTCCGAGTACGGCATCGTGTCGACCGCCCGACGCTCGCCCGGCTCGTCGCCGGCCTCCTGGCGCTCGCCGAAGTACACGCCACCGGTCAGCTCGCGGACGATGAGCAGGTCGACGCCCTCGAGCAGCTCGGGACGCAGCGGCGACGACCCGACGAGCGCCGGGTGGACCGTGACCGGGCGCAGGTTGGCGAACAGCCCCAGCCCGCCGCGCAGCGCGAACAGCGCCTGCTCCGGGCGGACCGGCGCCGACGGGTCGGACCACTTCGGCCCGCCGACCGCGCCGAGCAGGATCGCGTCGGCGCCGCGGCAGGCCTCGACGTCCTCGGCGCGGATCGCGACGCCGTAGGCGTCGATCGCCGACGCCGCCGGCGAGGACCTCGGTCCAGTCGACGGCGAAGCCGAACCGCGCGCCGGCCGCATCGACGCACGCGCCGCGCGGCGTCGACGACCTCGGGCCCGACGCCGTCGCCCGGGATGCGCGACGATCGCGGATAGCGCTCGTCGACGGTCGACGCTCCGTCATCGGGCAGCCCGCGCTCGGTGCGCTGGTTCGCGAACGCCACCGCCGACGCCGTTGATCTCGGCGCCGTGGAGCTTGTTGATCGCCACGAGGTAGGCGTCGAGCGACGCCTCGATGATGTTCGTGCATAACCCGTGGCCGGAGACGACGAGCGCGCCGGGCCCGTCGTCGGACGAGCGCCGGCAGCGGACCAGCACCTGGCCCTGCGCGTCCTCGCCGGCCGAGACGGCCTTGATCTCGTACTCGGTCAGCGTCGGGTGCCAGCCGAGCACCGGCTGGAGGGCGTCGTCGACGCCCGTGAACAGCGCGTTGACCGGGCCGTTGCCGGTCGCCTCGGCGCTGCGCTCGACGCCGTCGACCGACAGCGTCACCGTGCCGGTCGCGTTGCCGCCGTGGGACGAGGTGACGCTCCAGCCGACGAGCGCGACGCTCGCCGGGACCTCGGCCGCGCGCTGCTCGACGAGCGCGAGGAGGTCGGCGTCGGTGACCTCCTTCTTGGCGTCGGCCAGCTCGATGGCCTGGCGGTAGATCGCGTCGAGGGCATCGCCCTCGAGGTCGTGGCCGAGCTCGCGCAGCTTGCCCTGCAGCCCGCGCCGCCCGGACAGCTTGCCGATCGTCAGCTGGCTGCCGGACAGCCCGACCGACTGCGGGGTCATGATCTCGTAGGTCAGCGGGTTCTTGATGACGCCGTCCTGGTGGATGCCCGACTCGTGCGCGAAGGCGTTGCCGCCGACGATCGCCTTGTTGGGCTGGACGGCGAAGCCGGTCAGGTAGCTCACGAGCCGCGACGCGGCGGTGATGTGCTCGGTCTGGACGCCCGCGCCGACCTGCTCGAACTGGGTCGGCCGCGTCCGCAGCGCCATCACGACCTCCTCGAGCGAGGCGTTGCCGGCGCGCTCGCCGAGGCCGTTGATCGTGACCTCGACCTGGCGCGCGCCCGCCTGGACGGCCGCGAGCGTGTTGGCCGTCGCGAGGCCCAGGTCGTTGTGGCAGTGGACGCTGACCGTGGCCTGCTCGCCGACGAGCTCGACGACCCGCTCGGTCGAGCCGCGCGAACTCGCTCGGGATCGCGTAGCCGACGGTGTCCGGGATGTTGACGGTCGAGGCACCGGCCTCGACGACCGCCTCGTAGACCTGCAGCAGGAAGTCGGTGTCGGTGCGCGACGCGTCCTCGGCGCTGAACTCGATCTCGGCGTCGCGGCCGAGCTGTTCGCGGCCGTAGCGGACCCAGCGGACCGCCTCGGCCAGCGCCGTCTCGCGATCGATCCGCAGCTTGTGCTTGAGGTGGATGTCGCTCGTCGCGATGAACACGTGGAGGTGTGGCCGGTGGGCGACCTTGATCGCCTCGATGGCCCGCTGCGGGTCGCCGTCGCGGCAGCGGGCGAGCGCCGCGACCGCGATGTCCTGCGGGGTCTCCTGGGCGATCCGGCGGACCGCCTCGAAGTCGCCCGGCGACGCCGCCGGGAAGCCGGCCTCGATGACGTCGACCTTGAGGCGCGCCAGCTGACGGGCGACCTCGAGCTTCTCGGCCGCGGTCAGGCCGGCGCCGGGCGCCTGCTCTCCGTCGCGCAGGGTCGTGTCGAAGATGCGGACGGCGCCGGCCGGGACGAACGGCCCGGACGGCCGGGGTACCGCGCTCACGGCTTGGTCCCGGCCGCGGCGGGCGTCGTGCGGGTAGCCGTGGCCTGGGCCTGGCCCGCCTGGACCGTGACCGGATCGAGGAACGGCATCTTCGAGCGAAGCTCCGCGCCGACCTGCTCGATCTGGTGGTCGCGGTCCTGCTGGCGGTAGCGCTGGAACTGCTCGCCGCCCGACTCGTACTCGTCGATCCAGCGCTCGGCGAACGAGCCGGACTGGATGTCGACGAGGACGTCCTTCATCGCCGCCTTGGCGCCCTCGGTCACGCGCGGCCCGGACACGTAGTCGCCGAACTCCGCGGTGTCGGACACCGAGAAGCGCATGAAGTTGAGCCCGCCGCGGTACATCAGGTCGACGATGAGCTTGAGCTCGTGCATCGTCTCGAAGTACGCGAGCTCGGGCTGGTAGCCGGCCTCGACGAGCGTCTCGAACGCCGCCTTGACGAGCGCCGACACGCCGCCGCACAGGAGCGCCTGCTCGCCGAACAGGTCGGTCTCCGTCTCCTCCGCGAACGTCGTCTCGAGCACGCCGGCCCGGGTCGAGCCCAGCCCGCGCGCGTACGCGAGCACGCGATCGCGCGCCGTCCCCGACGAGTCGCGCTCGACCGCGAACAGGGCCGGCACGCCGCCACCGCCCTTGTACACGCTCCGCAGCAGGTGGCCGGGGCCCTTGGGCGCGACCATCCCGACGTCGATGTCGTCGGGCGGCGCGATGCGGCCGAACCGGATGTTGAACCCGTGGGCGAACATCAGCAGCTGGCCCGGCCGCAGGTTCGGCGCGATCTCGGTGTCGTAGACCGACTTCTGGACCGTGTCGGGGACCGCGATCATGATCACGTCGGCCTCGCGCACGGCGTCGGCCACGTCGGCGACCCGCAGCCCGGCCTCCTCGGCGAGGGCCCGGCTCTTGGAGCCCGGGGCGAGCCCGACGACCACGTCGACCCCGCTCTCGCTGAGGTTCAGCGCGTGGGCGTGCCCCTGGCTCCCGTAGCCGATGACCGCGACGGTCTGCCCCTCGAGGGCCTCAAGATTTGCGTCGTCGTCGTAGTACATCCGCGCGGTCATCGGCTCTCTCCCGTCGAATTGCAACCCTCAACGATGTTCGGCACGCTCTCCGAGGTCGGAGGCGGAGCTCCGCGACGCCATCCGCCCGAGGACGTCATCTTCGGCCTCCTCGATCGATGCTGATCCCCTCGCCATCACGACCGCGCCGGTCCGGACGAGCTCCTTGATGCCGTAGGTCCGCACGAGCGCGACGAACGCGTCGATCTCGCTCTCGGTGCCGGTGACCTCCGCGATGACCGACCCGTCGACGAGATCGACGATCCGGCCCCGCGACAGCTCGACGACCCGCAGGATCTCGTCGCGGTTCGCGTCGGTCGCGCGGATCTTCACGAGCGCGAGCTCGTGCTCGATGGTCGGCTCGGAGGTGACGTCCTGGACCTTGAGCACGTCGATGAGCCGGTACAGCTGCTTGGCCGCCTGCTCGACCGCGACGTCGTCGCCGTGGAGGGTGATCGTCATCCGGCTCACGTCGTCGCGGTCGGTGTGGCTGACCGCCAGCGAGTCGATGTTGAAGTTGCGGGCGCGCATGAGGCTCGACACGCGGTTCAGGACGCCCGGCTTGTTGAGGACGACCGCCACGAGCACGTGACGACGGGTCTCGCCGCCGCCGGGCAGCGCCCGCGCCGGCGGCGCGGCGTGGGCCGGCGCTGCCCCGGTCGGCGAGCCGGGCGGGACCTGGCCGTTGGAGCTCGCGTCGGAAGTCACTCGTCGGCCCCGCCCCACTTCTCGATGAGGTCGGACAGGCCCTTGCCGGCCGGCATCATCGGGAAGACGTTCTGCTCCTCGGCGATCTCGAACCAGACGAGCGCCGGCCCGTCGACGCCCTGGGCGAAGCGGATGGCGTCGTCGACCTCGGCCGGCGTGGACGCCTTGACGGCCGGGATCCCGAACGCCTCGGCGAGCTTGAGGTAGTCGGGACCGAGCAGGTGGGCCGAGTGGTAGTTGCCGCCGTAGATGATCTCCTGCCACTGGCGGATCATCCCGAGCTTCTTGTTGTCGAAGAGCGCGATCTTGACCGGGATGCGGTCCTGGACCAGCGTCATCAGCTCCTGGAACGTCATCTGGAAGCCGCCGTCGCCGGTGATCGCCCACGTCTCGCGGTCGGGTCGACCGAGGGCCGCGCCCATCGCCGCCGGGACGCTGAAGCCCATCGTGCCGAGACCGCCCGACGAGACGTGCTGGTTCGGCTCGCGGAAGCCCGTGTAGCGGGCCAGCCACATCTGGTTCTGGCCGACGTCGGCGACGTAGGTCGCGCGGTGGTCGCTCAGCTCGCCGATCCGCTCGACGACGTAGTCGGCCGACAGCAGCCCGTCGCGCCACGCCCCCGAGCCGTGCCAGGACGACGCCTCCGAGTCGCGTCGCCAGTCGGCGAGCTGGTCGAGGTAGGTCTGGCGTTCGGCCATCGGCGTCTCCGGGACCATCCGCGTCAGCGCCTGCAGGACCCGCTTGGCGTCCCCGACGATCGGCACCTCGACCGCCACGTTCTTGCCGATCTCGGCGGGGTCGATGTCGACGTGGACGATGCGCGCGTACGGGGCGTAGGTCCGGACGTTGCCGGTCACCCGGTCGTCGAAGCGCATGCCGATGGCGATGAGCAGGTCCGCCGCCTGGATGGCGCGGTTGACGTGCTTCCAGCCGTGCATGCCCATGTAGCCGTAGGCCAGCGGGTGGGTCTCGTCGATCGCGCCGATGCCGAGGAGCGTCCAGGCGACCGGGATCGACGTCTTCTCGGCGAGTGCGACGCAGGTCGTCCCACGCCTCTGCATGGAGGACGCCATGGCCGGCCAGGATCATCGGGCGCTGGGCGGCCGCGATCTCGTTGACTGCGAGCTTGAGCTGCCGGCCGTGACCATCGAGGTTCGGTCGGAAGCCCGGCAGACCCGCGACGACGTCCTCCTCGGTCGGGTGACCGGCGCGCGTCTCCTGCTGGAGCGCGTCCTTGGTGATGTCGATGTGGACGGGCCCAGGTCGCCCGGACCGGGCGATGTGGAACGCCTCGGCGACGACGCGCGGCAGGTCGTCCGCGTCGCGGACCAGGTAGTTGTGCTTGGTCATCGGCAAGGTGATGCCGTTGATGTCGATCTCCTGGAAGGCGTCCTTGCCGATGAGCGCCGCCGGCACGTTGCCGGTGATGGCCACCATCGGCACCGAGTCGAGGAGGGCCGTCCCGATCCCGGTCACGAGGTTGGTGGCACCCGGGCCGGAGGTGCCCATGCACACGCCGACGCGGCCGGTGACCCGGGCGTAGCCGTCCGCGGCGTGCGCGCCGCCCTGCTCGTGGCGGACGAGGACGTGGCGCAGCTCGGGGTAGTCGCCGAGGACGTCGTACAGCGGCAGGATCACGCCGCCCGGATAGCTGAAGAAGACGTCGACGCCCTGGCGGAGGAGGGCCTCGCACAGGACGTCGGCACCGATGCGCGTGCGCTTGAGGTCGCGCGCCTCGTGGAGCATGTCCTTCCGGGCGCGCTCGACGGCGGCTGCGTGCACCGACCCGTCACCGGGCACGTGGCTGCGCCGCGTCCGGGTCGGACTCGGACTGGGTGGCTTCGCGGGATCGGTCCTGGTCGTCAAGGTCGGCCCTCAGCTCAAGCGGACAACAAAAGACCCTCGCCTCCCGGCGAGGGTCCCTTCGGTAGTGCGTGGTTCGTGACGGCTAGCGTCCGTCCCTCCGCATCCCTCCGTTCTCCCGCCGGGAGCCGGTAATGAGGCCAAGAAGGCCATCAAGCCCCAGAAGCGAGCGAATAAGGGAGAGGAGCGATACGTCGGAGAGCTGGTTCGAAGCGAGCGGCACGTGGACGCGGCGACCATCCGTCGTCATGACGACGGCGACAGCCCGGCGATCCTGCCGATCGAAACGGCCCAAACTGGCCTCCAGACGCTTCGATTGCACGGCGGCTGCCGTGCGGTTCGCGCAGTCTAGCAGGGTTCGACCACTCGTCAACGTTCCCCCGATGGTCCTGGGCAAGCGGCGCTCAGCCAGAGCCGAAGCCGAAGCCGGAGACGGATCGGGTTCCGCCGAACGGCAGGCTGCCCGATCGCACGAGGCCGTCGAGGTCGATGACATCGGTCGACGGCCGCTCCGATGGCACCCCCAGCAGGTAGCCCTGGCCGGCCCGGATCCCGAGCGAGCGAACGAACTCGAGCTGCTCGACCGTCTCGAGCCCCTCGGCGATGACCAGCGCGCCCCACCGGTCGGCGAGGTCCTTGAGGGTCTGGATGACCTCCTGCGAGGTGGCCCGGACGACGCCGCCCTGCACCAGCGAAAGGTCGATCTTCACGATGTCGAACCGGAGCTGCGACAGCAGCCGCAGGCCGGCGTTCCCGGCGCCGACGTCGTCGGCCGCGATGCGCATGCCCGCGGCGCGGCACGCGTCGACCGCCCGGATGAGCCGGTCCATGTCCTCGACCGCCTCTCGCTCCGTCAGCTCCAGCACGATCCGCCCGGGGTCGACGCCGTGGCGCTGCAATAGCTGCACGAGGGCGTGGACGCTGAACTGGTCCGATTCGAGCGAGCGCGGCGACAGGTTGAGCGCGAGGCTGCCGGGCAGGCCGAGCCGGGCGAACGCCGCGATCGACGTCGTCAGGCAGGCGAGGTCGAGCTCGACGGTGCGGCCGAACGCCTCGGCAGCGGTGAACAGCTCGGTCGCGTCGGCGAAGCCCGACCCGCTCATGGGACGGCTGAGCGCCTCGAACCCGCGGGGCCGCCCGGAGCGGAGGTCGAAGATCGGCTGGAACACCGTGACGAGCGCGCCGGCGGCCGCGACGCGCGCGACCTCGTTCGCATGGCCGGCGGTCCGCGAGCGGTCCACGCCCGGGGCGCCGTGGCGCTCGGCGTCGAAGACCGACACGCGTCGTCCGGCCGTGCCGCTTGCCGTAGGCGAGCGCGGCGTCGGCCTCGCGGTACAGCGACGCGCGGTCGGGCGCGCTGCCCGGCACCGACGAGATGCCCGCCGTGAACGACCACGGCTGCCCGGCCGGCGCCGATTCCCGCCAGCGGCGGTCGTCGACGCCGCGCTCGAGCGCGGTGGCGAGCACGCGCCGCAGCGCGAGGTAGGCGCCGTCCGCGTCGACGCCCGGCATCAGCACCGCGAACTCGTCGCCTCCGATCCGGAAGACCAGGTCGTGCCGGCGCAGTCCGGCGGTCAGCAGCCCGGCCACACCGACGAGGACGCGGTCGCCACCGGCGTGGCCCTCGGCGTCGTTGACCTTGCCGAAGTCGTCGAGGTCGACGATGGCGAGCGCCAGCCGGCTGTTGTAGCGGGTCGAGCCGAGCCACTGGCGCTCGAGCTCCTCCTGGAACGCCCGGTGGTTGCCCAGCCCGGTCAGGGCGTCGCGGAGCGACTCGGCGAGGGCGCGCGTGTACGCGTCCTCGAGCACGACCCGGGCCCGTTCGAGCCGTTCGGCCGGCTCCAGGATGCGCCTCGCCATCCAGACCGTGAGCGAGGCGAGGGCGGCGCAGGTCGCGATGATGGCGAGCGTCGGGATCACGATCGACTCCCCCTCGCCGATCAGCAGGACGTAGATCAGCGGTGTCGCGAGCGCGATCGGGATCACGAACATGGCGATCAGGGCCAGCACGAGACGCAGGCGAACGACGCGCAGGTCGGTCGCCCCGTCGAAGATGGCCTCGTCGGGTTGGCGGGCGCCGGGGGTCAGGGCGCTGGGCTGGGAGATGTCACGACCTCCGGTTGGGGACCGGCTGGTCCAGGCTGTGCCGTTATACGCCCGTGCGCGGGTGTCGCCTACGTGCACCGTCGTACCGCCCCGGATAGGACTCGAGTCCCCTCTGCTACCCTCTCGACCGCACGACCCCACCTCCCGGAGAACCGCGCCGACATGACCTCGCCCCGCACGATCGTCGACAAGATCTGGGCCGACCACGTGGTCGCCGAGGACCCCGGCGCGCCGAGCATCCTGGCCGTCGACCTGCACCTCGTCCACGAGGTGACCTCGCCGCAGGCGTTCACCGGCCTGCGCGAGCGCGGCCTGACCGTGCGTCGTCCGGGCCAGACGGTCGCGACCGCCGATCACTCGATCCCGACCACGCCGCGCTCGCTGCCGATGCTCGACGCGCAGGCCGCGGCGCAGATCAGCCAGCTCGAGCGCAACTGCGCGGACTTCGGGATCCCGCTGCACGGCATCGGGTCGCCGTCGCAGGGCATCGTGCACGTGATCGGGCCGCAGCTCGGGCTGACCCAGCCGGGCATGACGATCGTGTGCGGCGATTCGCACACCTCGACGCACGGTGCCTTCGGGGCGCTGGCGTTCGGCATCGGGACGAGCGAGGTCGAGATGGTGCTCGCCACGCAGGCCCTGCTGCAGCGCAGGCCCAGGACGTACGAGGTCCGGGTCGACGGACGGCTCGCGCCGGGCGTCTCGGCCAAGGACATCATCCTCGCGCTGATCGCACGGATCGGCGTCGGCGGCGGGACGGGCCACGTGTTCGAGTACCGCGGCGAGGCCATCCGGGCGCTGACCATGGAGCAGCGGATGACCGTCTGCAACATGAGCATCGAGGGTGGCGCCCGGGCCGGCCTCATCGCCCCGGACGACACGACGTTCGAGTACGTCCACGGCCGGCCGCACGCGCCACAGGGGGCCGACTGGGAGGCGGCGGTCGAACGCTGGCGGGGGCTGCCGACCGACGACGGGGCGACATTCGACCGGTCGATCACCATCGACGCGGACGCGCTCGAGCCGATGATCACGTACGGCACGAACCCCGGGATGGGCATCCCGATCACGTCACGGGTCCCCTCCCCGACCGACGAGACCGACCCCGGCCAGCGCCGCGCGCTCGAGCACGCGCTCGCCTACATGGACCTCCAGCCCGGCCAGCCGATCATCGGGCAGAAGGTCGACGTCGTCTTCGTCGGGTCGTGCACGAACGGACGCATCAGCGACCTGCGCCTGGCGGCGGCCGCGCTCAAGGACCGCCGCGTCGCCGACGGCGTGCGGCTGATGGTCACGCCGGGCAGCGACGAGGTGAAGCGCGAGGCCGAACGCGAGGGTCTGGCCGACGTGTTCAAGGCCGCCGGCGGCGACTGGCGCGAGTCGGGCTGCTCGATGTGCATCGCCATGAACGGCGACCAGCTGACCCCCGGTCAGTACGCGGTGAGCACCTCGAACCGCAACTTCGAGGGACGCCAGGGCAAGGGCGGCCGGACGTTCCTCGCCTCGCCGCTCACCGCGGCGGCGACCGCGATCACCGGTGTCGTGACCGACCCGCGCACGCTGCCCGGGCATCGAGACCCTCGCCGCGGTGGGGGGTCGCTGAACGGTGGCCGAGCCGTTCCGGATGTTCACGAGCAAGGTCGTGCCGATCAACGCCGAGAACGTCGACACCGACCAGATCGTTCCGGCTCGCTACCTCAAGGTGACCGACAAGGCCGGGCTCGCCGACGCCCTCTTCCGCGACTGGCGGTTCGAGGAGGACGGCTCGCTCAAGGACCCGCCGTTCATCCTCGACCAGCCGGGCATGGCCGGGCGCCAGGTCTTCCTCGTCGGGGACAACTTCGGGGCCGGGTCGTCGCGCGAGCACGCACCGTGGGCGCTGACCTCGTGGGGCGTCCGGGCCATCTTCTCGACGAGCTTCGCCGACATCTTCCGCAGCAACAGCCTCAAGAACGGTGTCCTGCCGATCGTGGTCGCGCCGGAGGTCCACCGTCGGCTGTGGGAGCTCGTCGAGGGCGATCCGGATGCCGAGCTGACGGTCGACCTGGCCGAGGAGGGCGTGCTGCTGCCCGACGGCTCGACCATCGACTTCGAGATCGACCCGTTCGCCAAGCGGATGCTGCTGGCGGGCACGGACGAGCTCGGCTATCTCCTGTCGAAGGAGGCCGAGCTCGCGGCGTGGGAGACGGCCCACCCGCCCCGGGTCGAGACCCGGGTCGCGAGTTGACCGTGGGCGCTCGGGCTAGACGGCGCGCGGGTTGATCCAGCGCGGCTCGAGACCGGTGAACATCGTCCGGCGGGCGCAGATCGCACAGCCGACGAACGGCGTGGGGCCGTGCTCGCGGTGTGCTTCGACGGCGGCCTTCAGGACGCGGAACGGGCGGACGGATGCGTGGCGGACGGGGCGGGTCATGGCGATCGGTCTCCGGTAGTGGCGGATCGAGGTTGGCCATGAGCATCGACCCGGGCCGGTCGCGCGGCACAGTGACGGATGCCGCGAGCCGCACTGGACATGCGTCGATGCCGTCCGTGGCTGCCACGCCGGTCGGGAACCGGACATCGCCAGGCTCCGTCTCCGCGCGCATGGACATGATCCGCCGCCCCGGACGCATCGGCGTCGCCCTGCTGCCGCTCGCCCTCGCCCTCGCCGCCTGCTCGGGCGGATCGGCCGGTGCATCGACCCCGCCGAGCGCGACCGCTCCGCCATCCGAGGCGCCGGTGAGCGCACCGCCGAGCGACGGTACCGAGCCGAGCATCGATCCGGGGACCGGCGCCAAGCCCGTGGTGCCACGGCCGGGCCAGCTCGAGGTGCACCAGGTGGCGGCCGACAGCCTCACCGCTCGGGCGGATGGCAACACGGTCACCGTGACGGCGATCTGGACCAGCGGCGTCGAGCCGTGCAACATCCTCGACCACGTCGAGGTGATCAAGGGCGACGGCACGATGTCGATCGGGCTGTTCGAGGGCCACGGGCCGGGCGACAACGTGTGCATCGCGATCGCCGAGGAGCACATGACCGAGATCGAGATCCCGGACGTCGCCGCGGGCACCTGGACGATCATGGACGCCAGCGGCAACGCCGCACCGACCGAGGTGACGGTCGGCTGAGTCGGCCCGCCGCGGGGCGATCGACGCCCCACCAACCCCGTCCGCGGCGCACTCATGACCGCTGTGCGACGATCGGCGGGTGAACCCGCTCGACATCGTCGCGATCGTGCTGATCGTGCTGGCCGTCGTCCTCGGCTTCAACTCGGGGGCGCTCCCGCAGGTCGGTGGCCTGCTCGGAGCGGTCGCGGGCGGCGCGCTGGCGATCCTCGCCCTGCCGCTCCTCGCCGAGCCGCTCCAGGCGGTCCCGGTCGGCATCCGGCCCTACGTCGTGCTGGCCGGGCTGCTGATGGCCGTGGGCATCGGCGAGTCGATCGGGTCGGCGATCGGCCGGACGGCGGCGCGATCGCTCGGCACCGGGTACCTCGGCGCAGCCGACCGGCTCGCCGGCAGCCTCACCGGTGCCGCCCAGGCGTTGCTGATCGTGTGGCTGGCCGGCGGGCTGCTCGCCATCGGGCCGCTGCCGCGGCTGACCGAGGCCGCCCAGACCTCGACGACGATCCGGACCCTCAACGCGGTGCTGCCGCCACCGACGGAGATCGCCACCGGGCTCGGCCAGCTGCTCGACGACTCGGGCCTGCCCGACGTGTTCGTCGGCTTCGAGCCACTCCCCAAACCGCCGGTCGACCGTCCGACCGACGCGACGGCGCGGGCCATCGCCGAGGGGACCGGGGCCAGCACTGTCCGCATCCTCGCCGGGGTGTGCGGCGCGGCCGCCTCGGGCAGCGGGGCGGTCGTCGCCGACGGGTACGTCGTGACCAATGCCCACGTCGTCGCCGGCGTCCGCGAGAACGGCCTGGTCGTGTCGACCGCCGACGGCGAGCGTGTCGGGGCGAAGGTGGTCCTGTTCGACCCGTCGCTCGATGTCGCGCTGCTGTACGCACCCGACCTGCGCGCCCGCCCCCTCCGCTTCGCGACCCGCGACCCCGACCGCGGCAGCGTCGGCGCGGCGCTCGGCTACCCGGGCGGCGGCGGGCTGACGGTCGTGCCGGCCGCGGTCACCGGCGCGTACCGGGCCACCGGCCGCGACATCTACGACCAGGACCGGGTGGACCGCCAGATCCTCGAGCTCCGCGCCCAGATCGACCGCGGCGACAGCGGCGGCCCGTTCGTGCTGACCGACGGCACGATCGGCGGGCTGATCTTCGCCGAGGCGCGGACCGACCCGGAGGTCGGCTACGCCCTGAGCCCGACCGTCGTCGCGGTGCGCATCACGCCGGCGCTCGGGCGGACCGAAGCCGTCGACACGGGACCCTGCCTGGTCTGATCAGCAGGAGCGATCGGGCGTCAGCGACGCGACCCACGCCGCGACCGACTTGAGCATCCGGCCCTGGATGGCCGGCTGGTCGGACAGCAGCGTGGTGAACTCGCGATGGCCCAGCACCAGGAGCTTGGCCGGCGTGACCGCGGTGGCCGTCGCGGTCCGCGGGATGTTGCCGAGCAGCGCAAGCTCCCCGAAGAAGTCACCCGGACCGAGCTCCCGGAGCCGTGCCCCGCCACGGGCGATCTCGATCGTCCCGTCCAGGATGACGAAGAACTCCTCGCCGCTCTTGCCCTCTGTCGCGAGGACCTTGCCATCCGCGACATCGACCTCGTCCGCGAGACGGCCGACCGACTCGAGGTCCTTCGGCCCGAGGCCGGCCAGGAGCGGCACCTTTGCGAGCAGCGCCAGCTTCTCGTCCATCCCGTTCGGCTCCCTCCGTGTCGTCCCCGCGGTCCGGTCGCGGCAGCATACGCGCTGGACGTGACCCGCGGAAGATGGGCTCGACCCGGACCCGTGGCTATGCTGCCGGGATGCCACCCTGGCTCGCGGGGCGGGTCGCCCCGGCCGTCACGGCGCTGCGCACGGCGCTGGCGGATCGGACAGTCCGCCGTCTCATCGTCGCCTGGTTCGCCGTGAACGCCGGGCAGTCGGCCTTGCTGGTCACGACCCTCGTGATCGCCTACGGCGAGGGCGGGGCCGTGGCGGTCGGCTTCTTCGGACTTGCCCGCTACCTGACGCCCGACCGTCCTGGCGCCGTTCGTCGGCCTGCCGGCGGCGCGCTGGCCGACCGAGGCGGTCCTGCGCTGGACCAACGCGATCCGGACGCTGGCGGTCATCGCGATGGTCGCGATCGTCGCGGGCGGCGCCCCGATCGCGCTGCTCGCGCTGGCGGTGGCGGTCGAGGCCGGCGCCGGTGCGTTCACGCGGCCGCTGCATATGGCCCTGCTTCCCGCGGTGGCCCAGACACCCCAACAGCTGATCGCCGGCAACGTCACCTCCGGCGCGGCCGAAGGGCTCGGCACGTTCGTGGGTCCGGCCCTGACCGGCCTGCTGCTCGTCGTCACGGGGCCGCTCGGCGCGCTGCTCGCGATCGTCGCGATCTACGCGATCGGGGTCGCCAGCATCGGCCGGCTGCGCATCGCCCACGTCGGCCGTCGCGAGCGCATCGGGGGGGCCGACGCGGCGCTGGCCGAGCTGTCGGCCGGCCTCCGGGCCACGATCCGGATGCCGGACCTCGGGCTCGTCATCGGCTGCCTCGGCCTCCAGACGTTCGTCCGGGGGCTGCTCAACGTGCTCACGGTCGTGGCCGCCATCGAGCTGCTCGGGATGGGCGAGCCGGGTGTCGGCACGCTCAGTGCGGCGGCGGGTCTCGGCGGGCTGGCCGGCGCGATCGCGGCGATCTCGCTGACCGGTCGCCGACGGCTCGGTTCGCCGTTCGCGGTCGCCCTGGCCGGCTGGGGGGTGCCGATCGCGATCATGGGCATCGTCGTCGACCCGGCGGTCGCCATCGCGTGCATGGCGGCGGTCGGTCTCAGCAACGCCGTGCTCGACGTCGCCGGGTTCACGCTCATCCAGCGCATGGCACCCAACGCCTCGCGGGTCGCGGTCCTCGGCGTGGTGGACAGCGTCGCCAACGCCGGGCCCGCCCTCGGCGGCCTCCTCGCGCCGGTCCTCATCGCCGCGTTCGGCATCCAGGGGGCGCTGGTCGCGACCGGCGCGATCCTGCCGGTCGCGGCGCTCCTCGCCTGGGCCCGCCTGCGTGGCGTTGGGGAAGGCAGCCAGGAGTCCGTCCGGCGCGAGGAACTGCTCCGTGGCGCAGCCGCTGTTCGCGCCGCTGTCGCTCGCGACCGTCGAGCACCTGTCCTCGCAGCTCGCGCCGGTCCATGCCGGTGTGGGTGAGTGGCTCATGCGCGAGGGCGACCCGGGTGACGCGTACATGGTCATCGAGACCGGCGAGGCGGAGGTGTCTCGCTTCGGGCAGATCATCGGCACGCTGGGGCCCGGTGACGGGCTCGGCGAGATCGCGCTGCTCCACGACGTCCCACGCACCGCGTCGGTCATCGCGTTGACCCCGATCGACGGGTTCAGCCTCGCCTCCGACTCGTTCCTCGAGGCGGTCACCGGCCATGCGGCGAGCTACGACACCGCCCGGGCGATCGCGAGCGACCGCCTCAGCGCCGACGTGGAGCGCGACGCCTGAGGCGGGCGCCCTACACTGCGGCCATGGCCGATCCCGTCACGACGCTCGCTCCCGCGCACCCGTACGACCGCCCGACCGACCCCGCCAAGCGCCACTCGGCGGCGCTGACCGACGGCCCCGAGCGGGCCGGCGCACGGGCGATGCTCAAGGCGATCGGGTTCACCGACGACGACCTCGCGCAAGCCGCTCGTCGGCGTCGCGACGACGTGGATCGAGACGATGCCGTGCAACTACAACCAGCGCCGGCTCGCCGAGTCGCGTCAAGGCCGGCATCCGCGCGGCGGGCGGCACGCCGATGGAGTTCAACACGGTGTCGGTGAGCGACGGCGTGTCGATGGGCACCGAAGGCATGAAGGCGTCGCTCATCAGCCGCGAGGTCATCGCCGACTCGATCGAGTTGGTCGTCCGCGGCCACCTGCTCGACGGCCTGGTCTGCCTCGTCGGCTGTGACAAGACGATCCCGGGCGCCGCGATGGCCCTGGGCCGGCTCGATGTCCCTGGCCTCGTCCTCTACAACGGGACGATCTACCCGGGCACGTACAAGGGCGAGCGCAACGCGACGGTCGTCACCGTCTACGAGGCCATCGGCGCGTATCGGGCGGGCAAGATCACGCTCGACGAGCTGTACGAGATCGAGAACGTCGCGTGCCCCGGCGCCGGCGCGTGCGGCGGGCAGTACACGGCCAACACGATGGCCACGGTCCTCGAGTTCATCGGGCTGTCGCCGGCCGGTCTCAACGGCATCCCGGCCGAGGACCCGGCCAAGGACGAGGCGGCCCGCAAGGTCGGGCGAGCTCGTGATGGACCTCGTCCGGCGCGATGCCCGCCCGTCGGCGTTCGTGACGCGGACTGCGCTCGACAACGCCATCGCCAGCGTCGCCGCGACCGGCGGGTCGACCAACGGCGTGCTCCACCTGCTCGCCATCGCCCACGAGTTCGGCATCCCGCTCGACATCGACGACTTCGGCGCCGATCGCCGACCGCACGCCGATCGTCGCCGACATGCGACCCGGTGGCCGCTACACCGCATCCGACATGTACGACGCGGGCGGCATCGGCCTCGTCATGCGCGAGCTGCTCAAGCGGCCGGGCCTGCTCGATGGCGGGGCCCCGACCGTCGACGGCCGGACCCTCGCCGAGATCGCCGCCGAGGCGGTCGAGACCGACGGCCAGCGGGTCGTCGTGCCGATCGAGACGCCCATCAAGCCGACCGGCGGCCTGGCCATCCTGCGCGGCTCGCTCGCCCCCGACGGCTGCGTCGTCAAGCTGGCCGGCCACGAGCGACGGCTGCACCGCGGACCGGCCCGGGTGTTCGATTCGGAGGCGGCCTGCTACGAGGCCGTGAAGGAGCGCCGCATCGTGGCCGGCGATGTCGTCGTCATCCGCTACGAGGGTCCGGTCGGCGGCCCCGGCATGCAGGAGATGCTCAGCGTGACCGCCGCGCTCGTCGGCGAGGGCCTGGGCGACTCGGTCGCGCTCATCACCGACGGCCGCTTCTCGGGCGGCACCCACGGGCTGATGATCGGCCACATCGCCCCGGAGGCCGCGCTCGGCGGGCCGATCGCGGTCGTCGAGGAGGGCGACGAGATCGTCATCGACGTCGACCGCAAGGCGCTCGACCTGGCCGTTCCCGCGGACGTCCTCGCGCGCCGGCTCGCGGCGTGGCGACCGCGTCCGCCGAACTACGCGGGCGGCGTCCTCGCCAAGTACGCCGCGCTGGTCGGCTCGGCATCGGCGGGCGCGGTGACCACGGGCCCGCGCATGACGACCAACCTGACGGGACCGTCCGCCGCGCGATGACCCGCCCCGTCACGATCGGGATCAAGACCTCGCCGCAGGGCGTCGACTGGGCGACGCTCGACGCGGTCTGGGCGCGGGTCGGCGAGCACGAGGTCTTCGAGTCGGTGTGGCTCAACGACCACCTGACCGACTTCGTCGAGGACATCGGCGGCGCGAGCGTCGAGGCGCTGACGGCCTCGCGGCGCTCGTGCATCGAGTGCCCGGCCGGTGGGTCGGCCATGCGGTCCTGTCGAACACGTTCCGCCACCCGGCGGTGCTGGCCAAGGCCGCCACGGTGCTCGACATCGCGACCGGCGGCCGGTTCATCCTCGGGCTCGGCGCCGGCTGGCACGTCGGCGAGCACGAGTCGCTCGGCATCCCGTTGCCGCCGATGCGCGAGCGCTTCGACCGCTACGAGTCGGCGGTGCACGTGCTCCGCGCGCTGTGGTCGGACGAGGCGCGGCAGGCTCCGGGCGTCACCCGTCCCGACCCGTTCTACCCGCTGCACGACGCGACCAACGAGCCGCCGCCGCTCACGCCCGGCGGGCCGCCGCTGTGGCTCGGCGGCAACCGGCCGCGCGGGACCGCGATCACGGCCGCGCTGGCCGATGGCTGGGTGATGCCGACCGTGAGCGTCAGCACCGGCGAGCCGACCACGCTCGACGACTTCAGCGACCGCCGGGCGGCCCTCGAGCGTGCGCTCGATGCGGCCGGGCGCGACCCGGCCGTGTTCGACTTCGGGGCGCAGGTCCCGACCGGGTCGTCGCCGGACGACCGGCGCATGGCCCTCGGTCAGGCGCGCGAGGCCGTCGAGCGCGGCGCGACCCACGTGCTGCTCGGCATGCGGCCGTCGCTCGGGCCCGAGACCGTCGACGCGATCGCCCGCGAGGTGGCGATCCCGTTGCGCGAGGGGCTCCGCGCGGGGGTGCCGACCGCCTAGCGGCGCCCGAGGTCCCTGCGCACCTCGCGCGAGGCGTTGCGGCCCGGCAGCCCGGTGATGCCGCCGCCCGGGTGCGCGCCGGAACCGGCGAGGTACAGCCCCTCGAGCGGCATCCGATAGCGCGCCCAGCCGAGGAGCGGTCGCCACAGGAAGAACGAATCGAGCCCGGGCTCGGCGTGGAGCGGGTGCCCGCCGGTCAGCCCGTAGTCCCGCTCGAGGTCGAGCGGGGTCAGCACCTGCCGGGCGCGGATCCGCGACGCCAGCCCGGGCAGCGCCGTCTCGAGCGTGCCGACGACGGCGTCGCCGAGCGCCTCGCGTCGGTCCTCCCAGCTGCCGTCCCGAAGCGTGAACGGCACCCACTGGACGTGCGCGGACAGGACGTGCGTGCCGTCCGGCGCCCCGTCGACGAGCGACGGGTCGACCAGCGACGGGATCGTCGCCTCGACCACGAGCCGGTCCGCGACCTCGCCGTACTTCGTGTGGTCGAAGACGCGCTCCATCGCGTCGATGCCGGTCGTCCCGACCAGGATCCGGCCGCGCAGCAGCCGCGGGTCGCCCGCCGCGGCGGGGACGTCCGGGAGCCCATCGAGCACGAGGTTGACCTTGGCGACCGTGCCCGGCGTCCGGATGTTCGAGGCCCGCCAGCGCAGCGTCGGGCCGATGGCGACCGGGTCGACGAGCGTCGTCAGGAGGCGCTTCGGGTCGACGCCGGCCACGACGACCCGAGCCCCGATCTCCTCCCCCGAGCCGAGCGCGACGCCCGTCGCCCGGCCGTCAGACGACGTCACCGCGACCACCTCGGCGCCGGTCCGGATCTCGGCACCGACCGCTCGGGCCGCCGAGGCGAGAGCGCTCGCCAGCGCGCCGGGGCCGCCCCGGGCATAGACGGTCTCGCCCGACGCGCCGCCATCGCTGCCGGCCGCGTCGTCGAGCAGGACCTTGGTCGTGCCGCCCGACCACGGGCCCATCGCCGTGTGCCGGACGCCGCGCCAGGCGAGCACCGCCCGCAGCGCGTCGGACTCGAACGACTCCGCCACGAAGTCGGCGATCGCCATCGCCACGACCCGCAACACCTCGCGACCGTCGTCGCGACCGAGGCCGCGGTAGGCGCGCCCGAGCCGGAGCCCCGTCACCGCGTCGCCGATGCCCGGCGCGCCCACATCCGGCGGGAGCTGCTCGGCGATGTCCGCGAGGAACCCGGCCAGCGAGCGAACCTTGCGGTCGAAGTCCGGGTAGGCGCCGGCGTCTCCGGCGGACACCGCCCGAAGCCCGTCCACGGTCGCGGCCGTGTCTCGCCACAGGACGATCGGCGGGCCGTCGGGCTGCGGCGCGAACGCGCGCACGTCGGGTGCCACGAGCTCGAGTCCGTGCGCGCGCAGCCCGAGGTCGCGGACGATCGACGGCGACAGCCGACCGACGGTGTGAGCGACCGCCGGCACGCGGGCACCGGGTGCCAGCTCGACGGTATCGGCCGCCCCACCGACGCGATCCCGTGCCTCCAGCACCAGCACCGACCGGCCGGCACGGGCGAGATAGGCGGCGGCGGTCAGCCCGTTGTGCCCCGCGCCGATGACGATGGCGTCGTACTGCGCGGCCACGTCAGGCGGCCCTCCGGCCGTTCGACCGCAGCACCTCGAGCGCGGCCAGCCGGCCGTTGGCGCCCATCAGCCCGCCGCCCGGATGGGTCGACGACCCGCTCAGCCACAGGTCGCGGATCGGCGTCCGGAAGCGGGCGTAGCCCGGTACCGGCCGGTTGAAGAAGAGCTGCTCGAGGCTGAGCTCACCCTGGAAGATGTTGCCCTCGGTCAGGCCGATGGTCCGCTCGATGTCGAGCGGGGTCAGCACCTGGCGGCCGACGATGATGTCGCGGATGTTCGGGGCGAACTCGGCGATCCGGTCGATGACCGTGTCCCCGAACGCCTCGCGGTTGTCGTCCCAGGTCCCGAGGCTCGGGTCGAGTCGGTACGGCGCGTACTGGACGAAGCAGCTGATGACGTGCTTGCCGGGCGGGGCCATGGCCGGGTCGACGAGCGTCGGGATGATCATGTCGATGTACGGCCGGCGGCTCCAGCGGCCGTACTTCGCGTCGTCGTAGGCCCGCTCCATCTCCTCCATCGACGGCGAGAACGAGACCGCGCCGCGCAGGTGCTCGCCGTCGCCCGGCAGGCTCGTGAAGTCGGGCAGCCGGTCGACCGCGAGGTTGACCTTGCCCGACGAGCCGCGGAACTTGAAGCGGCGGACGTCGGCCTCGAACGACGCATCGAGGGTGCCCGGCTCGAGCAGGTCGAGGAACGTGACCTTCGCGTCGGCGGAGCTGAGGACGACCGAGGCGTCGATCTCCTCCCCGCTCTCGAGCGTCACGCCGAGTGCCCGTCCGTCGCGCGTCCGGATGCGGGCGACCGGCGCCTCGGTCCGCACCTCGGCGCCCAGCGAGCGAGCCGCGCCGGCGATCGCGAGCGACACGCCGCCGGTGCCGCCCTTCGGGATGCCCCACGCGCGGAACGCCCCGTCGATCTCGCCCATGTAGTGGTGGAGCAGGACGTACGCCGTGCCGGGCGAGCGGATCCCCTGGAACGTGCCGATGATCCCCGACGCGGCCATCGTCGCCTTGAGCGGGTCGGTCTCGAACCACTGGTCGAGGAAGTCGGCGGCGCTCATCGTCATGAGCTGGACGAACACCGCCTGCTGCCGCTCGGTGAGCCGGCCGAAGCTGCGGGCGAGCCCGGCCAGCGGCAACAGCGGCCGCGGGTCGTTGGCAGTCGGGTCGCCGGGCACGATGCCGAGGATCGGCTTGATGAAGCGGGCCATCTCGACCATGAGCTGGCCGTACTCCTCGTACGCCTCGACGTCGTTGGGCGACCATCGCCGGAGCTCGCGCACGGTCCGCCCGTGGTCGTTCACCCGCCACAGGTAGTCGGGTCCGCCCGTGTGCGCGCCGGCGCCCGCGGGCAGCGGCGTGAACGTCCCGTCGAGGGGCAGGATGTCGAGCCCGTGCTCGGGCAGCCGCAGGTCGCGGATGATCTCGGGCCTGAGCAGGCTGACGACGTAGCTCGCGACCGAGAACCGGAAGCCCGGCACGATCTCCTCGGTCACGGCCGCGCCGCCGAGCACGTGGCGTCGCTCGAGCACGAGGGTCCGGCGTCCGGCGCGCGCGAGGTAGGCAGCCGCGACGAGCCCGTTGTGACCGCCACCGATGATCAGCGCGTCGTACCGATCGCCCACGCCCCTGCCTCCGACCTTCCGACGTCCGACACGCGCAGCATGACGGATTCGCACGCCATACTCCGGGTGATGAGCGTCGGCACCGCCCTCCACTCCCGCACCGCGCCGCTCAACCGCAAGATGCAGTGGCGCGAGTGGTCGGGGTTCTACGCCTCGTCGGTGTACGCCGACGCTCCCGACATCGAGTACAACGCGGTCCGCGAGGCGGCGGCGCTCTTCGACGTCAGCCCACTCTACAAGTACCGGGTGAGCGGCCCCGACGCGGCCCGCCTCGTCGACCGGGTCATCACCCGCGACGCGACGAAGCTGGACGTCGGGCGGGTGTTCTACACGCCGTGGTGCGACGAGCACGGCAAGGTCATCGACGACGGCACCATCCACCGTCTGGCCGACGACGCCTTCCGCTGGACCGCCGCCGATCCGCAGTACCGCTGGTTGACGCTGAACAGCGCCGGGCTCGACGTGCGCATCGAGGACGAGACCGAGGCCGTCGCGGCGATCGCGCTGCAGGGCCCGTTCAGCCGCGAGGTCCTCGAGGCCGCCACCGGCGAGTCGTTCGCGAACCTTGGCTACTTCCGGCGCCGGCCCTCGGGCATCCGGGTCGACGGCCGGCGGGTGGCGGTCGACGTGTCGCGGACGGGCTACACCGGCGACCTCGGCTACGAGCTGTGGATCCCGGCTCCCGACGCGGCCGATGCCTGGGACGCGCTGATGACGGTCGGGCGCGACCGGGCGATCCGGCCGGCCGGGATGCTGGCGCTCGACATGGTCCGGCTCGAGGCCGGGCTCATCCTGCTCGAGGTCGACTACACGTCGGCCCGCCACGCCATGAACCCCGAGCAGAACTACAGCCCCGACGAGATCGGGCTCGGCCGACTCGTCGACCACGATGCGGCCGACTTCGTCGGTCGGCGCGCGCTCGCCGAGGAGCGCCGACGCGGCGGCCCGGCGCGGCGGCTGGTCGGCCTGATCCTCGACTGGTACGCGATCGAGGCGCTCTACGACGAGCAGGGCATCCCGCCCGCGATCTCCCCGATCGTCGACCGATCGGCGACGCCGGTGTTCGCCGGCGGACGCCATGTCGGCCGCGTGACGTCGCGTGGCTGGAGCCCGATCCTCAAGCAGGCCATCGCGCTGGCCTCGGTCCCGCCGGGCCTGGCCGCACCGGGCTCGTCGGTCGAGGTCGAGTGGACGGTCGAGGGCCGTCGCGGGCGCGTGCCCGCCGTGGTGACGCAGCTGCCGTTCCTCGACCTGGAGCGCAAGCGGGCCTGAGCGGGCATCATGACCGCGTGACCGAGACACCGCCGAGGCCGCGGACCGATCTCCCGCCCGACCCCGACCTGTACGACTCGCCGCGGGCGGTCCGGGCCCGCGCGAAGGGCCTCGAGGCGCCCTACATCACCGGCGGCGAGGCGCCGGACGCGCCGGCGGCGCTGGCCGAGGAACGGCGGCTTGGGCGGATGCTGCTGTTCATGGTCGTGATCATCGTGGCGTCCGGCTTCGTGCTCGGCATCCTGGCCGCGCTGATCGCGCCGGCGACCGGCGCGTGACGACGGGCGCCACCAGGGGCCACGCGAGCGCGGTCCCGACCGCAGACTGGTCCGCCGCCGACGAGTCGGTCGTCGGCACGCTTCGCGACCTGATCCGGATCCCGTCGGTCAACCCGCCCGACCCGGATGTGCCCGACGGCGAGACCCGCGTGGCGCGCTATCTCGCCGACCGGCTGGCGGCCATCGGTCTGGCGCCCGAGGTGGTCGAGCCCGTGCCGGGCCGCGGCTCCGTCCACGTCCGGCTGCGCGGCGACGGCACGGGCGGCGATCCGTTCCTCCTGATGTCGCACCTCGACGTGGTGCCGGCCCCGCCCGAGCGCTGGTCGCACGACCCGTTCGCCGCCGACATCGAGGACGGCTACGTGTACGGGCGCGGCGCGGTCGACATGAAGGGGATGGTCGCGCTCGAGCTCGGCGTCATCGAGCGCCTGGTCGCCGAGGCGCGCGCGGCCGGTCGCGATCCGGCGCAGCGACCCGATCCCCGGCCTGCGGCGCGACGTGCTGTTCACCTGCGCCGCGGACGAGGAGGCCGGCTCGACCGACGGCGCGCGCTGGTTCGCCGCCCACCGCCCGGACTGGCTGCAGGCCGCCGCCGCGGTCAACGAGTGCGGGGGCGTGTCGATCACGATCGCCGGCCGGCGCCTCTACCCGATCCAGGTCGCCGAGAAGGGCTTCGTCCCATACCGGATCCACGTCACGGGCAACTGGGGCCATGGCTCGATGCCGCGCGAGGACAACGCCGCGGTCATCGCCGCCGGGATCATGGAACGGCTCGCGGTCCCCGGCCCGATCCGCGTGACGCCCGTGATGACGCGCTTCCTCGAAGCGGCGGCCGACGCCCTGCCCCGCGACTATGGCCGGACGCTCCGGGCGATCGCGGCCGGCGAGCTCGAGCCGGACGCCATCGACCGGGCCATCGACGAGCTGTGCGACCCGATGTACGCCCGCGCGCTCCGGGCCCTCATCCGCGACACGTTCAGCCCGAACGTGGTCAATGCCGGCGTCAAGTACAACGTCATCCCGGGCGACGCGACGATCGACGTCGATTGCCGCCTGCTGCCCGGGACGAGCGAGGCCGACATGCGCGTCGAAGTCGAGGCGCGGATCGGGCCGGACGTCCTGCCGGCCTGTCGGATCGAGCGACTGGCGTGGGGCGAGCCGGTCGAGGCGCCCGCGGAGGGCCCGTTCTGGGACACCCTCGTCGCGACGCTCCGGGACCACGACCCGGATGGCGTGCCGCTGCCCGTCATGGTCCCGTTCGCGACCGACGCCAAGGCCACGGCGCTGGTCGGCACGCCGACGTACGGCTTCTCCCCGTTCCGGCTCGAACCCGACGAGCGGTTCCTCGAGCGGTTCCACGGCGTCGACGAGCGGATCTCGCTCGACGCGCTGCGGTTCGGGCTCCCGGTCCTCTACGACGTCGTCCGCCGCTTCTGCGCCTGAAGCTCAGCCGGGCTCGGCGGGCGCCTCGGGCTTTGGCGCGATGATCCGCACGCGCTCCTGACACTTCTTGCAGATGTAGATGTGGCCGCGCTGCCACTCCTGCTCCGGGTCGAGCTCGGCCGCATCGTGGGCCTCGGTCGAGCGCTGCAGGGTCGACCACGATCCGTCGTTGTGCTGGTGCTGGACCCGCAGTTCGACCTCCGAGAGCGGACCGTACTGGAACATCCGCGCCACCTCCTCGGCCTAGCCTAGCGCCGGGCCGTCCCCGTCACGTACCGGGTTCGCGATTCGCCCGGATCAGCCGGCCGCGACGACTGATCGCGTGGGTCGCGAGCGCGGCGACGCCCATCGCCACGATCGACCGCTCGGCGGTCGGCAGCGGCCGCACCGCACCGAGGAACTGCTCGGCCCGGGCGCGGTCGACGACCCGCAGGATCGCGTGCCCGCGCGGGGTGAGGCGCAGCACCTTCTGGCGGCGATCCTCCTCCTCGGCCTGGCGCTCGACGAGCCGGCGCTTGACGAGCCCGTCGATGAGACGGCTCGTCGCCGACGGCGAGCGGTTGATCGACTCCGCGAGCTCGCCGATCGTCAGCGTGCTCCCGTCGGCGAGGACGTACAGCGCGGCGAGCTGGGTGAACCCGAGCCGGAGCTCGCCGAGCTGGCTCGCGAAGCCGATGACCAGCTCCCGCCACAGGGCGCGGCCCATCGCCACCCGCTCGCTGATCTGGCGGACGTTCGGCAGGCGCGTTCCGGCGGCCAGGACGGGCGCCGACAGGTCGGCCTCGAACCGCTGGGCGATCTCGCGGCGGGGTGCCGGCCTGGTCGTCGATCGGGCGGCCCGCGGTGTCGGTCATGCATGCAAGCATGCACGCGAATCGGCAGGCACGGCAACCCGGCCACGTAGCCTTGCTTCGATGAGCTCGATCGCCTTCGTCTTCCCGGGCCAGGGCTCCCAATCCGTGGGCATGGGCCGGGATCTCGCCGCGTCTTCGCCCGCGGCATCGGCCGCCTGGGGGGCGGCCGATGCCGCACTGGGCGAACCGATCAGCCGGCTCGCCTGGGACGGGCCGGCCGATCGCCTCGACCTCACCGAGAACGCCCAGCCGGCGCTGCTCGCGGCCTCGATCGCGATCCTCGAGGTCGCTCCGCGAGCGCTGGGCGGCGGCCGGTCTCGACGCGCCCGTCCCGGCCTTCGCCGCCGGCCACTCGATGGGCCAGTACTCGGCGCTCGTGGCGACCGGCGTCCTGTCGCTCGAGGACGGCGTGCGCCTCGTCCGTCGCCGTGGCGAGCTGATGCAGGCGTCCGGCCAGGGTCGCGACGGCGCGATGGCCGCGCTCATCGGGCTCGACGACGCCAGGCTGCCCGAGCTCATCGCCGCGGGCCGGCAGCCCACGGCACGTTCGTCGTGGCCAACCGGAACGCACCCGGCCAGGTCGTCGTGTCGGGCGAGCGCGCCGCCATCGAGGCCGGCGCCGAGATCGCGAAGGAGCTCGGCGCGAAGCGCGCCATCGTCCTGCCGGTCAGCGTCGCGGCCCACTCGCCGCTCATGACCGAGGCGGCCGAGGGCATGCGCGAGACCCTCGCCGACGTCACCTTCCACGACCCGTCGACGACGCTGCTCGCCAACGCCGACGGCCGGCCGATCACGACCGCCGACGGCGCCCGCGCCGAGCTCGTCGAGCACCTGACCGCCGGGCGTCGACTGGGTCGGCGCCGTCGAGCGCATGACCGACCGCCGGCGTCACGACGTTCGTCGAGGTCGGCCCCGGCAAGGTCCTGACCGGACTCATCAAGCGCATCGCCCCGGACGCCGAGGTCATCCCGGCCGACGACCCGGCCACGCACGATCGCCTGCTCGACCTCGCCGCCGTGACGGCCTGACCGCCCAGCCCCTGGAGGACACACACCACATGCGTCGACCCGACTACGACCGCCGCGTCGTCGTCACCGGTCTCGGGGTCATCAGCCCCGTCGGCAACGACAAGGACACCGCCTGGTCCAACCTCGTCAACGGGGTGTCCGGCCTCGACCCCATCACCTACTTCGACACCGAGCCGTACGAGGCCAAGGTGGCCGGCGAGGTCCAGCGACTTCGACGCCAAGGAGTGGATGGACCCGAAGGCCGCCCGACGCAGCGAGTCGAGCCTGCACTTCGGGGTCGCCGCCGGCGAAGCAGGCGCTGGCCGACTCCGGCTTCGAGCTGACCGACGAGAACCGCACCGAGGTCGGCGTCATCTTCGGCTCGGGCGCCGGTGGCCAGCAGCTGATGATCGACAACTACCTGACGCTCCACGAGAAGGGCCCGCGGACCGTCGCCCCGACGTTCATCGCCAACGCGCTCGTCGACAGTCCGCTCGGGGATGATCGCCATCGAGACCGGCGCGATCGGGCACAACGTGTGCATGGTGTCGGCCTGCGCGACCGGCACCCACAACGTCGGCGAGGCGGCCGAGGCCATCCGGCGCGGCGACTGCATCGCGGTCATCAGCGGCTCGACCGAGGCGCCGCTGCTCGAGGTCGCCCACGCCGGGCTTCTCGAACATGCGCGGCATGGGCCTGCCCCGACCGGGCGAGGCGCCGCAGACCGTGTCGCGGCCGTTCGACGCGACGCGCGACGGGTTCGTCCTCGGCGAGGGCGCGGGCTCGCTGTTCCTCGAGGACCTCGAGCTCGCCAAGGCGCGCGGCGCCCACATCTACGCCGAGGTCGTGGGCTACGGCTCGGCGGCCGACGGCTGGGACATGATCCAGCCGATCGACGCCGGCGTCGGCTCGTCCCGGGCGATGCAGATGGCGCTCGACCGGCGGGGCGTGCCGGCCGACGAGGTCGACCTCATCAACCCGCACGGCACGTCGACGCCGCTCGGCGACAAGCGCGAGGCGGAGGCCATCTGGACGGTGTTCGGGGAGCGCGCCGCGCGCGACGCGCACGGCATCGCGATCAGCGCGACCAAGTCGATGACCGGCCACATGATGGGCGCCGCCGGCGCGTTCGAGGCGTTCGCGACCGTGATGTCGGTCGCCGAGCAGTGCGCACCGGGCACGCTCAACTACCGCGACTACGACCCGGACTGCGACCTGTGGGTCCCGGCCGAGACCGTGCCGATGCCGATCCGCTACGCGCTCTCGAACAACATCGGGCTCGGCGGCCACAACGGCGCGGTCATCTTCAAGCGGTACGACGGCGACTGACGACGCCCCGCCGTCGAGGCCGTGCCTACAATCCGTCGCGATGCCTGAACGAGATCCCGCGCGACGCGCCGTCGTGACCGGTCTCGGCGCGGTCATGCCGATCGGCAACGACTTCCCGACCTACTGGGCGAACCTCCAGGCCGGCGTGACCGGCACGCGGACGATCCGCAGCTTCGACGCGTCGCAGCAGGAGGTCCGCATCGCGGCCGAGGTCCTCGACTTCGACCCGGCGAGCGTCATGGACCCCAAGATGGCCCGCCGGATGAGCCGGTTCATCCACTTCGCGATGGCCGCCGGCAAGGAGGCCGTCGCCGACTCCGGGATCGACTTCGCGGCGATGACCCCGGAGCAGCGCGACCGCGTCGGCGTCGTGGTCAACACCGGCGGCGGCGGGATCGAGCAGATCATCGACGGCACCCACGTCCACGACACCGAAGGGGCCGCGCTTCGTCTCGCCGTTCGCGATCCCGGCCCTGTCGGGCTCGATGGCGGCGGCCCTGCTGTCGATGGAGTGGGGCCTGACCGGCCCGGTCATCACCCAGGTCGCCGCGTGCGCCACGTCGGTCATCGCGTTCCACGACGCGCTCCGGCTCATCCGCGACGGCGAGTGCGACGTCGTCGTCACCGGCGGCACCGAGGCGCCGGTCTGGCCGATGGGCGTCGCGGCGCTGGCCAACATGACCGCGCTGTCGAAGCGCAACGACGAGCCCGAGACGGCGTCGCGCCCGTTCGACGTGACGCGCGACGGGTTCGTCCTCGGCGAGGGCGGCGGGGTCGTCGTCGTCGAGTCGCTCGAGCACGCGCGGGAGCGCGGCGCGACGCCGATCGCCGAGATCCTCGGCGGCGCGCTGACCGCCGACGCGTTCCACATCAGCGCCCCGGAGCCGACCGGCCGCGGGCAGGCCCGGGCGATGACCAACGCCCTGCGCAACAGCGGGGTCGCGCCGGACGAGATCGACTACATCGTCGCCCACGGCACGGCCACGCCGCTCAACGACGTGACCGAGACGCGGGCGATCAAGGCGGCCTACGGCGAGCACGCCTACAAGGTCGCGATCAGCTCGCCGAAGTCGATGATCGGCCACCTCGTCGGGGCCGCGGGCATCGCCAGCGCGCTGGCCGGGCTCGGGGCGATCCGCGATGGGGTCATCCCGCCGACGGCCAACCTGCGCACGCCCGACCCCGAGTGCGACCTCGACTACGTGCCGCTCACCGCGCGCAAGGCGAAGGTCGACACGGTCGCCGTCGACGGCTTCGGCTTCGGCGGCCAGAACGCGGTCACGATCTTCCGCCGCGTCGTCGACTGACGGGGGCCGTCGGCGCGTGCGGCTCAGCGCAGTGAGCGGCCCTCGAAGGTCTCGATCGCCTCGACGAACTCGTCGCCGAGCGGCGTCGGTCGGTCCGTGCGGTAGTCGTAGCGGACCATCACCGACTCGCTCGTCGCCACGAGCCGCGGCGACCCACCCGCCGGGCAGGCCGTCAGCCGGTGCTCCAGCGTGAAGCGACGAGCGCCCGACGTGCGTCGCCCGCGTCTCGACCGTCACGGTCTCGGTGTGGAAGACCGGCGCCCGGTAGGTGATCCGGGCCTCGGCGAGGATCAGGCTCTCGGCGCCCTCGTGGCCGGCCGCGACCGGCTCGCCGGTGACGTCGGTCCAGTAGCGGATGCGGGCCATCTCGCAGTACGTCAGGTAGACCGCGTTGTTGACGTGGCCCATCGCGTCGGTGTCGGCGAAGCGCACGTCGACGTCGACCCGGTGGGCGAAGTCGCCGGCCAGGTCGCGCGGGTCGTCGGGCGTCGCGATGCGTTGGCGGGTCGGCATGTCGTCGGTCAGTCTGGCGACTCGACGACGAGCGTGCCGACCATCCCGGCCTCGGCGTGACCCGCGACCGTGCACATCGACCCGGTACGTGCCGGGCTCGTCGATCGCGAAGCGGACTTCGCTGGGTCTGGCCCGGCCGCGCCCCGGCGTCGACGTTGGCCAGCCCCTCGACCTCCCAGTCGTGGAAGACCGGGTCCTCGTTGCGGAACGACGAGCACGACCGGTCGGCCGGCCTCGACCCGGACCGTCGGCCGGGGACGTAGGCCGTATCGCGCGGCCACCACCTCGACCTGCGTCGCAGTCGCCGTCGATCCAGCGGTCGGCGGCCAGGACACCGCCGGCCAGCACGAGCGCGGCCAAGCGCCACCACGCCGAGGAACCAGGCCTCGCGCAGCCGGCCGAGCCCGCGCGTTCGCCGCCGACGTCGGTGGGCCGCCTCGGGCCGCGCGTCGTACGCAGCGGAGGCGCAGCGAGTTGGCGACGACGCGTCACCGACGAGAGCGCCATCGCCCCCGCGGCGAGGGCCGGCGAGAGGCTGATGCCGAAGGACGGGATCAAGACGCCCATCGCGACCGGGATCAGCACGACGTTGTAGGCGAACGCCCAGAACAGGTTCTGGCGGACGACCGTCATCGTCGCCCGCGACAGCCCGATGGCCGCCGGCACACCGCGCGGGTCGCCGCCGACGAGCGTCACGCCCGACGCCTCGATCGCCACGTCGGCGCCGGTCCCGATGGCGACGCCGAGATCGGCCCGGGCGAGCGCCGGCGCGTCGTTGATGCCGTCGCCGACCATCGCGACGGTCCGGCCGCGGCCCTGGAGCCGCTCGACGATCGCCGGCCTTGCTCCTCGGGCCGGACCTCGGCGACGACGGCGTGCGCCGGGATGCCGACCTGGTCGCGCGACGGCCTCGGCCGTCGCCCGGGCGTCGCCGGTGACCAGCCAGATCTCGATGCCGGCGGCGGTCAGCTCGCGGATCGCGGCGGCCGACTCGGCCTTGACCGGGTCGGCGATCGCCGAGCACCCCGACGACGCGGCCGTCGGCGGCCACGACGACCGGCGTCCGCGCGCTCGCCGTCGCCGCGTCGATGGCGTTCTGCGACCGGCCCGATGTCGACCCCCAGCGATGCGATCCAGCCCGGCCGCCCGACGGCGACCGCCGCGTGGCCCCGCGTCGGTCGCGACCGTGCCGCGCACGCCGCCGCCGACGACGGCCTCGAAGTCGCCGACGCGCCCGAAGCCGAGCTCACGCTCGTTGGCGCAGGCGACGATCGCTGCGCCGAGCGGGTGCTCGCTGGCGCGCTCGACGCGCGCCGGCGAGGTCGATGACGGTCGCGCGCGTCGGACCCGGGCGCCGGCGACGACCTCGGTCACGGTCGGCCGGCCGAGCGTCAGCGTCCCGGTCTTGTCGAAGACGACGGTGTCGACGCGGTGCGCGATCTCGAGCGCCTCGCCGCCGCGGATGAGGATGCCGACCTCGGCGCCGCGTCCGGTCCCGACCATGACCGCGGTCGGCGTCGCGAGCCCCATCGCGCACGGGCAGGCGATGACGACGACGCCGATGAACGCGGTCAGCGCCAGGGTGAGCCGCGGCTCCGGACCGAACGACGAACCAGACGACGAACGTGCCCGCCGCGAGCAACAGGACGATCGGGACGAAGACCTCGGCGATCCGGTCGGCGAGGTGCTGGATCGGCGCCTTGCTGCCCTGCGCCCGGCCGACCGAGCTCGACGATCCGGGCGAGCGCCGTGTCGCGGCCGACCCGCGTCGCGCGCATCACGAACGAGCCGGTCGTGTTGAGCGTCGCGCCGATGACCTCCGCGCCCGGACCCACCTCGACCGGGATCGGCTCGCCGGTCAGCATGCTGGCGTCGACCGCCGACGACGCCCTCGACGACGACGCCGTCGACCGGCACCTTCTCGCCCGGCCGGACGCGCAGCAGGTCGCCGACCGCGACCGACTCGAGCGGGACGTCGACCTCGCGCTCGCCCTCGACCCTGCGCGCGAGTCGTCGGCTGGAGGCCGATCAGCCGGCGGATGGCGCCGGTCGTGCTGGCCTTGGCCCGAGCCTCCAGCCAGCGACCGAGCAGGACCAGGCCGATGATGATCGTCGACGAGTCGAAGTACGTCTCCGGGTGGAGCCCGGCCTCGTGGATGACGTCCGGGAACCAGCGTCACGACGACGCTGTACAGCCACGCCGCGGTCGTGCCGACCGCGATCGAGCGTGTCCATGTTGGCGGTGCCGTGGCGGGCCGCGCGCCACGCGGCGCGGTAGAACCGCGCGCCGGCCCAGAACTGGATGATGGTGGCCGGGACCAGCGCGAGCCAGTTGATGGTCTCCATCGGGACGCGCGTCTGCGGGACGAACATCGCGACCATGATCCCGATCGCGACCGCGATCGAGACGAGCGCCTGGACGCAGCAGGAAGCGCGACTCGCGCTCGCGCTCGCGCGTCCGTCCACCGCGACGTCGGCTGCGAGCGTCGTCGCCGTCGCGTCGGACGGACGCTCGGGCTGGGAACGAACGTCGTACCCGGCGGCCTCGACGGCGTCGACGAACCGGGCACGGTCGGCGACGTCCGGCAGGTACCGGATCGTCGCGATCTCGGTGGCGAGGTTGACGCTGGCGCTCTCGACGCCGTCGGTCGCGCGCAGGAACCGCTCGATCCGGTTGACGCACGACGCGCAGGTCATGCCCGTCGATCGGCAGCTGGATCTCGGTCGGTGGAGGCGATGCGCTCATACTCCCAGGGAGTATACCAGCCGGCCCCGATGGGGCCCGTCTCGCAGGTGGGGCACACTCTCCCCATGGTCGATCATGCCGTGACGACGACGCTCGATGGAGGAGGCGCCCCGTTCCGCGTCGCCGCGACCGATGCCGGGGTGGTCGCCGCCGGCTGGGCGAGCGACGAGCTCGAGTTCATCGACGAGCTCGCGCGACGGCTCCACGTCCCGGTCATCGCCCATGGCCGAGGCCGACAGCGACGATCCGGCGGCGGCCGTCCTGCGCGCCGCGCTGCCAACGATCGAGACCCTGCTGCGCGGCGAGCCCGCCGACACCACCGACGTCCCGATCGATCTCGACGACCGCCCGGCCTTCGACCAGCGGGTGCTCTTCGAGGTCCGCGAGGTCGGTTGGGGCGAGACCGCGAGCTACGGCGACATCGCGCGACGGGTCGGCACGCCGCGCGCGGCGCGCGCGGTCGGTGGCGCGCTCGGCCGCAACCCGATCTCGCTGCTGATCCCGTGCCACCGGATCATCGCCGGCGACGGCACGCTCGGCGGCTACGGCGGGACCGGCTGGATCGACCGCGATCGGCAGCGGTCGCGCAAGGAGGCGCTGCTGCTGCGCGAAGGCGTCACGGTCCCGCGCCGCGACCGGCTAGACTCCGGGCGCCACCGGCGTCGCGTCAGCGGACCCGGAGCCGACTGACCGGGAGGGATCGGGTGCCGATGCGGCGCCCCTGGAGGTCGCATGACGGCAGCGCCCGTGCCCGCCGCCCCGTCGATGTTCGCCGTCTTCCGCAAGCGCGACTTCTCGCTGCTGTGGCTCGCCCAGCTCATCTCGACCGCCGGCTCGGCGCTGACCGACCTCGCCGCGGGCATCTACGTCTATCCGCGAGACGAGCTCCGCGCTCGCCGTCGGGCTGACGCTGATGGTCACGGCCATCCCGAGCCTCATCGTCGGGCTGCTCGCCGGCGTGTACGTCGACCGCCACGACCGCAAGAAGATCCTGATGTGGACGTGCCTGATCCAGTCGGTCATCGTCGGCCTGCTCGCGGTGGTCATCGGCATGGATGCGATCGCCATCCCGGGCCTGTACGCGCCTGCTGCTGCTCAACGCCGGCGTCAAGCAGTTCTTCGACCCGGCCCACGACAGCCTCATCCCGGAGATGGCCAGCGACGAGGAGCTGGCGGCCGCCAACTCGTTCCTGTCGATCGCCGCGTTCGGCTCGACCGCGATCGGCTTCGCCGGGGCGGGCATCCTCGCCGAGCATCGACCTGCGCCTGGGCGTTCGTCATCGATGCGTTCTCGTTCATCGTGTGTGCCGTCCTGATCTCCCTGATGGGCCGCTACCCGATGCCGAAACCCGACGACGACGCGAACGTCGGGGTCATCGTGGCCAACCTGAAGTCGGGCCTCGGGACGCTGTTCGGCACGCCGGTCCTCCGCTCGCTGTTCCTGGTCGGCGGCTTCATGTTCTTCTCGTTCGGGCTGTGGAACGTGCTGCTCCTGCCGTTCTCGCTGCGCGAGCTGGATGCCACGGAGTTCGAGTACGGCCTGCAGGAGGGGCTGACCTCGGTCGGCTTCGTCATCGGCTCGTTCTTCATGGCCCGGTTCTCGAGCAAGCTGCCCGAGAGCCGCTCTGGATCGTCGCTCGGCCTCGTCGCGATGGGCATCTGCGGGCATCGCCTACGCCGGCGCGAACTCGGTCACGGTGGCGATCGTGCTCGTGACGATCTCTGGCTTCTTCAACTCGCCGACGTCGGTCGCCCGGTCGGTCCTGCTGCAGCGGAACACGCCTCGCGAGATGCGCGGCCGCGTCTTCTCGGCGTTCTACGTGATGCGCGACGTCATCTTCCTCTTCGGCATGGCCGGCGCGGGGCTCGCCGACGTCGTCGACGTCCGCTGGCTCATCGTCGTTCTCGCGTCGTCCTGCTGTTCGGCTCGGCCGTGCTCGCCCTGGTCGCGCCGGGCCTCGGCATCCGGTCGCTGCGCGCGGCGCGCGCCCGGCTCGCGGACGCCGAGGGCGCACCGGCGCTGGGCGCGACCCCGCTCCGCGCCGGCGACGCTCGCCGACTTCGACCGCCTGGTCGGCCGCCTGTCGACGTTCGCGCGGCTGCACGCCCGAACAGCGCGACGCGTTCATCCGCGACGCGACGGTCCGCGAGGTGCCGGCCGGCACACGCATCGTCGAGCACGGCGACACCGCGTCGTCGACGTACTTCATCCTCGATGGGGCGACCACCGCCGGCATCCCCGAGGACGGCGGCTACCGCGGCCTGTCGACGATGGGCGACGGCGACTTCTTCGGCGAGATCGCCGCGCTGACCGGCAGCCCGCGGACGGCGGACGTCGTGGCCGACACCGACACGACCCTGCTCGAGGTGCCGGCCGACAACCTGCGCGCCGACGATGACCGTGCCCGAGATCCAGAAGCTCGTGCTCTCGACGCTCACGTCGCGCCTGATCCGGACCGAGGCCGCCGACCTGCCGCGGCTGGCCGGCATCGGACCAGGAGGCGCTGCGCGACCTGCGCACGCCACGCCCGAGCGTCGAGGCGCTGCCGCGCTCGTACACGGGCGAGACGGCATCGTGAGGGTGTCTCCCAGGCGACAGGGTGCCGGGTCGGCTGTGCCCTTCCGTCCGCGCGTCCGCGGGCGTACAGTCGGGCTCGACATTCGACCGAACAGCAGACGCATGTCGTCAGGTCAGGAGGGTATCGGTCAGATGAAGAAGTACAAGCTCCCCAAGGACGCGCTCGTCGCGCCCGAGGAGGAGCGCACGGACCAGCCGTTCATCGACGAGGAGGACGTCGAGGGCCACGGCCTCCCGACCACCGCGCCGCCGAGCCTCGGCAGCCAGTTCCCGGGCCATGGTGGCGAGGCGACACCGACCGAGGACGAGGACGACGTCGAGGGCCACAGGCACACGTAACGTCCAGCGACCCCGTCACACCAGAGTGGGGGTGGACCGCCCGGCATCCGCCGGGCGGTTCGTCATGTCGGGTCGGTCGCGGTCGCGGCCAGCAGGGCCTTGATCTCGAACGGCGTCGCGGCCGGATAGCGCGAGCGCAGGCGCGCGGCCTGACCGGCGAGGTGCGGCGCCGCGAACGAGTTGCCGGTCGCCCGGATCCGGCCGCCGTCCCGCCACGCGACGTCGACGTCGACGCCGTAGCGCACCGAACTCGACCGGCGGGGCCGGGTTGTAGAACCACGTGTCCGGGTCGGCCACGTCGTGCGCGGCGACCGACAGGACGGCCGCGAACAGCGACGGGTACGACGGCCCGGGAACGTTGTTGGCGGCACAGACGAGCAGCGTGTTGGCGAAGTACGAGCGGTCGGCGAGGTCGTGGAACGCGGCGAACATCGCCTCGCTGCGCGACGACAGGCTGAGGTTCACGACCGCGATCCCCTGCCCGACCGTCCACTCGACCGCCGCGGCCAGCGCCCGACCCTTGCCGCGGTTGTCGGCACCGAGCATGCGGATCGACACGAGCTCGGCGCCCGGGGCGACGCCCGCGACGATGCCGGCGCACGCCGTCCCGTGGCCGACCAGGTCGCGCGCCTCCGGGTCCTCGACGACGTGCGCCGTCCTCACCGTCGAGGTCGACGCGGAGATGACGGGTCACGCGCCCGGCGACGTCGGGATGGTCGCCGTCGACGCCGGAGTCGATGATCGCGACCGTCGACCCCGCGTCCCGTCCGCGTCGCCGAAGACCGCCTGCGCGGTCGAGGCGGCCGAACGGGGCGTCGACCCGCTCGCAGCGCGTCGCGGCGATCGGCGGCGAAGGCCTCGCTCCAGGCCGGCAGCCCGGCGCTCGACGACCGGACCGGCCGTCGCCCCGGTCGGCGGAGCAGCGCGTCGAGCCAGTCGACCGCGAGCTCGACCGCATCGGGGTCGACGTCCCGGAGCCGCGCGATGCGGTCGGCGAGGGCCCACGTCGGGTCGTCGTCGCGTGCCAGCCCGGCGGTGGCCCGCGACACCAGCGCCTCGATCCCGGCCGCATCGGGCGCCGCACCGCCCGGGTCCGCCGCCGAATCCCGAGAGCACCTCGGCGAGCACGCCCGTGGCATCGGCCCGGACACGCCCGCGTCGGACCGCGCTCGCCGCCAGACCGGCGATCGAGGTCGCCACGTCCAGGTCGCGCATCGAGAACGTGCCGCCGTGCCGATCGAGCACCTCGAGCACCCCGATGGTGCCGGACGCGTCGGCGAGCGGGCACGGCCAGCAGCGACGACGGCACGTAGCCGGACGCCTCCGCCACCGACCGCTCGAACCGGGGATCTGCGGCGACGTCGGCGACGGCCAGCGGCTGGCCCGTCGTGAACGACGTAGCCGGCGATGCCGCTCGCCGGCTCGATCGGACATGCCGACGATGTCGCCCGCCGCCGGTCCGGCGGCCGCCGTGAACACCAGCCGGTCGGTGCTCGGGTCGTGCAGCGCGATCGACGCCGCCTGCGCGTCGAGCGCCGCGACGGCGACGCCGGCGACCGCGACGAGCAGGTCGTCGTCCCCTGCCGGCGTCAGGCGATCGGCCGCGGCGAGGCGTCGCGCGACCGCGGCGAGCAGCGCCTCGACGGCTCCGCTCGTCCGTGGTCATCGGCGAGCGGCGAGCGCCAGGCGGCCCGCGTCGGGGATGACGAGCTCGTCGCCGTCGAACCGGAGCGAGGCCCTCGGTCACGAGGTCGGACAGGAGCCGGTTCACCGACTGGCGCGAGCCGCCGATCATCCCGGCCAGCTCGCCCTGGGTGTATGGCCACGGAAGACGGTGCTCGCCGACGAGCAGGTCGGCGTCGGCCGGGTCGCGGCCGCTCGCGAGCGCCAGCGTCCGCAGGATGTGCCGAGCGAGCCGACCGGGCAGGTCCAGGAAATGGAGGTCCTCGACCTGCGCCGTGAGCCGGCGGATCTCGCCGGCCAGGGCGATCAGGATCGCGTGGCGGAGGACCGGCTGGTCGTCGACGAGCGTGTCGAACGCGTCACGCCGCAGGACGTGGGTCTCGCTGGCGTCGAGCGCGACCGCCGTCGCCGAGCGCGGCGCCCCGTCGAGCAGCGACAGCACCCCGAAGAAACCGCCCGGCCCGATCGTCGTGAGGATGGCCGGCTCCGATCCGTCGTCCGACGGGATCGTGATCTTGACCGTGCCGTCGGCCACGATGAACAACGCGTCGCCCGGGTCGCCGGCGTGGAAGATCGTCTCGCCCTTGCGGAACCGGCGCGGCCGGAGCGCGGAGGCGCACAGGTCGAGCGACGCGGCGTCCATGTCGGCGAACAGGCGGCATGCGCGCAGCGCGTCGCGCGGCGTCGCGCCGGTGGGGGTCGAACGGGCCATGCACCCATCGTACGGGCGTCGGTCACGGGCCTGCCCACCCGATCGTGTTGTCCGGACGCACCGTTCGGGGGAAACGTCGCCTGATTGACACCGGGCAGGGCCAGGACGAAGGTACTATCCCGCAACACACCCACGACACGCATCAAGCCGTCGTCTGACGTTCGGAGGGGATCATGTCAAATGGCGCGCGGCCACGGCCGCGACGCGGTCGGCACTGGTCTGTTCGCGCTCATCTCGGCCGTCATCCTCGTCGCCGCTCGGGTCTCCGGTGTCCGCGACCGGCGCAAGCAGCTACACGGCGCCTGGGTGTCGGGTTCGGTACGGTCTCCAACCGCCGAACGGATGCCCCGGGTGGCACCTCGTCCGTCGTGCTGCGGATCAAGAACCATTCCAGTCGTGTTCTCGGGTCGGCCAACATCACGCTGCCGGCGGCCTACACCCTGAATGGCGGCTCCGGCTCGGGACCCGGGCACGGCGACCACAGCGGCAACACGCTCCAGCTGCGCAACCTAACCGCGGACCGGGCGCGTCCGCGACGTGACGATCAACGTCAGACGACCTGCGTCGACGAGTGGCTCACCGGACATGGACCTCGCGGTGAAGCGGGACTGCGACTTCAGCGGCGACACGTTCACGTGCAAGTCGGGCACGGTCGCGCCAGTCGACGTCCGTCGCGGGATTGCCTGCTGCGCTTCGCGAACCAGCCCGACACGACACGCTGCACCGGGGACCTCATCCGGGACGGACTCGACAGCACCGGGCGACCCGCTCAAGGTCGAGATCTACGACCTGCCGACCGGCGCGTCGCGTGATCGTCAACGCGACCGTTACCCTGTCGATCGTCCTGCCCAATCTGCCCGGGGGGACGCTGAGCGATGGGTCGGTCGACGCGATCGTCGGGCGTCGCGATGTTCCCGGACCTGTCGATCGACACCGCCGGCCGTACACGCTCAAGGCGAGCAGCCCCGTGGCGGCGAACGAGCCCGATGACCGCCGCCCGTTCGATGGTGTCGGACACGGTCGACGACGTGCGAGCGGTTCCAGCTGCACCTTCACCGAGACGCAGCCGCTGACAACAGCTACACGACGACGCCGAAGCAGGGCACTGACGGGCGCGAGTGGGCAACTCGCTCAACCTGCCAGGCCTGAAGGTCTCGTGCGACTTCGCGCCGTTCAACTATCCGGATGTCGAGCGCCAGCCGAACACGGTCTGGTACGTCTACGACGACGGCGCGACAGCGGTTCGGTCCAAGACCAACGTGATCTTCATCGACAAGGACGTTCGTCCAGATCACGCCGGACAACGGCACGTCCAAGTACCGGATCTGCTACTCGTCGCCGATCCGATTCAAGGACCGCACCGGCAACTTGGCCCAGCCGGATCCGTGGAGCGACGGCCCGAGCGCCTACTTCGGGACGACCTGGTTCACGGGCCTGCTGCCGGACTGCTCGATGAAGAAGCTGGTCGCGCCGTGCAGGCTCGGCTGGATCGGCAACCGACGGCGATCGCACGGGACGTTCCTGACGCCGGCCGGGGATCCGTCCTACCGCTGACGACGCGGGCCCGACAGACCCACGCCGCACCACACCGCCCCGGGTCCGACCGGGGCGGTGTCCATGTCCGGGTCGGACGGGGCCAGCCGCGCCCCGACGTAGACTCCGCCGATGAGGGTCTGCCAGGCGTGCGAGACCGAGAACCCGGCGGGCGCGCTGCAGTGCGCCGCGTGCGGGGTCGCGCTGGGGCCCGACGTCGTCGGCGACGAGGTCCGCCGGTTCGCCACGGTCGTGCAGTCCGACCTCAAGGGATCGACCGCGCTCGGCGAAAAGCTCGATGCGGAGTCCCTGCGTGAGGTCCTGACCCGCTACTTCGACGAGATGCGGTTCGTCTACGAGTCGTCCGGCGGCACGATCGAGAAGATCATCGGTGACGCCATCGTGGCGGTCTTCGGTGTCCCGACGCCGCGTTCCGACGACGCGGTCCGGGCCGTCGAGGCCGCGGCCGAGAGCCTGTCGGTGCTGGCCGACCTCAACGACGAGTTCGAGCGCATGTGGGGCGTTCGGCTCGTGGTCCGGACGGGCGTCAGCACCGGAGACGTCGTGGTCGGTGAGGCGCTCGCAGGTCAGCACGTCCTTACGGGCGACACCATGCGCATCTCGTCGGCCATGGAGCAGAACGCCCCGCCGCTCGAGATCCTGATCTCCGAGTCGACGTACGCGCTGGTCCAGGACCAGATCGAGGCCGAGGTCATGCCGCCGGTCACGCCGAAGGGCATGGACGTCGCGATCACCGCCTATCGAGTCGTCGCGGTCCATCCACGCCAGGCCACGAGCGACAGCGGTCCCGGCGGCGATGCCGGCGCCACGCGAACCACCGCACGCGAGAGCCGCAAGACCGTCACGTTGGTGTTCGCCGATCCCAAGCCGACGTCACTCACCGACGAGCCGCCGTCGCCCGAGGCGCTGCGCGACGTCATGACCCGCTACTTCGACGCGATGCAGGTCGCGCTGGCGCGTCACGGCGCGACCATCGAGAAGTTCATCGGCGACGCCGTGATGGCCGTCTACGGCCTGCCCGTCAGGCACGAGGACGATGCGATCCGGGCGATCCGAGCCGCGGCCGAGATGCAGGCGGCGCTGCCCGAGCTGAACGCGGCCTTCCGGGCGGAATGGGGTCTCGAGCTCCACAACCACATCGGCGTCAACACTGGCGAGGTGATCGCGGGCGACGCGTCGACCGGCCAGCGGCTGGTGACCGGCGACGCGGTCAACACCGCCGCCCGGCTGGAGCAGGCCGCCGGCCAGGGCGAGATCATCCTCGGCGACCTGACGTACCGGCTCGCCCGCGACGAGATCGAGGTCGAGCAGATCGAGCCCCTGACGCTCAAGGGCAAGGCCGAGCCGGTGCCGGCCTACCGGTTCGTCGCGCTGCGCGAGTTCACGCCCGAGAGCGACGCGGAGAGCTCGCCCTTCGTCGGGCGCGAGGCCGAGATGGGCCGGTTGACGTCGTCGCTCGACGACGTCCGGGGCCGCTCGGGTGCCGCGGTGCTGACCGTCGTCGGTGACGCCGGCGTCGGCAAGTCGCGGCTGATCCGCGAGTTCGCCCAGTCGGTGTCGCGCGGGGCGCATGTCGTCCGCGGCCGGTGCCTGCCGTACGGCGACGGCATCACGTTCTGGCCGATCGCCGAGATCGTCCGCGGCGTGGCGGAGATCGCGTCGGACGACGCCCACGAGACGGCCCTGGCCAAGATCGGCCTCCTGGTCGAGGAGCTCGACGTGGAATCGAGGGATCGGGCTGCCGTCGTGGATCGCGTGGCGTCCGCGATGGGCCTCACCGATGGCGGGTTCCCGGTCGCCGAGCTGTTCTGGGGCATCCGCAAGCTGCTCGAGGCGGTGGCGCGCGAGCAGCCGCTGGTGATGATCGTCGATGACATCCATGCGGCGGAGACGACGTTGCTCGACCTGCTCGACCATCTCGCGACGACCGTGGAGACTGCGCCGATCCTGGTCGTCTGCTCGGCGCGCCACGAGCTGGTCGACCGCCATCCGGAGTGGTCGGAGACCCACGCCGACCAGATGATCGTCCTCGAGCGCCTGTCGGACGACGACACGGGGAAGATGATCGACGAGCTGCTCGGCCGGGCGGGCCTCGACGAGGCGGTCGTCGGCCGCGTGGTCGCGGCGGCGGAGGGCAACCCGCTCTTCGTCGAGCAGATGGTGTCGATGCTGGTCGACAACGGCACCCTGCGGCGCGACGGCGACCACTGGGTCGCCACCGATCGAGCGCCCGACTTCGTCATCCCGCCGACGATCCACGCCCTGCTGGCGGCCCGCCTCGACGATCTCGCGGTCGACGAGCGTGATGTCGTCGAGCCAGCGTCGGTCGTCGGGCTCGTCTTCGCCGAGGAGGCGGTCGAGCACCTGATCGACGCCGAAAGGCGCCCTGGATTGCCCGTCCACCTGCGTGCTCTGGTCGGCAAGCAGTTCGTCCGACCCGATCGCCTCGATGACGAGGACGCGTTCCGGTTCGGCCACCAGCTCATCCGGGACACCGCCTACGGCAGCCTGCTCAAGCGGCAGCGCGTCGACCTCCATCAGCGGTTCGTCGAGTGGGCGGACGTCGTCAACCGGCAGCGCGGCCGCGAGACCGAGTTCGAGGAGATCCTCGGCTACCACCTCGAGCAGGCCTATCGTTACCGGAGCGAGCTGGGCCCGCTCGACGACGACGCGGTGACGCTCGGCGCCCGTGCCTCGGCACGACTCGCCTCGGCGGGGCGACGCGCCCTCGTGCGCGGCGACTTCCCCGCAGCAGCGAACCTTCTCGACCGGGCCGCCCGTGTCCTCGACGCGCGCGATCCCGACCGGGCGCGGCTGCTGGTGTCGGCCGGCGAGGCGTACGTCGAGATCGGCGAGTTCTCGACCGCGGACGAGATCCTCGTCCAGGCCGCGACCGACGCGACCACCATCGGCGAGCAGGAGGTGTCGACGACCGCGGGCCTCGTCCGCCTCCAGCTGCACCTCCGCAGCGAGGCCTCCACCTCGATCGAGGAGGTGATGCGCGAGACGCGTGCGGCCGTCGACGAGCTCCAGGCGTCGGACGACCCCATCGCCCTGTCACGGGCGTGGCGGCTGCTCGAGCTGGCGAACGGGATCAGCGGCCGCTACGAGGGGGCCGGCGAGGCGAACGCGAAGGCGATCGACTACGCCCGACGGGCCGGCGACCACGTGCTCGAAAAGCGGCTGTACTCGTCGGCGTCGCAGGTGGCCCTGTCCGGCCCGATGCCGGCCCAGGATGGCATCGCCCGATGCGAGGAGCTCATCCGCATGGGCGAGGGCGACCGGCGCGCCCAGGCGGTGACGCTTGCCGCGCTCGCACACCTTCGGGCGATGGTCGGTGATTTGGACCGCGCGCGCGACGACTACCGGAACGGCCGGGCCATCCTCGAGGAGCTCGGGCTGCGCTTCGACGCGTCGCTGATCTCGATCGATTCCGGACCGGTCGAGATGCTCGCCGGCGACCCGGTCGCCGCGGAGGCCGAGCTGCGCAGGGACTACGACGCCCTCGACGCGATGGGCGAGCGGAATTACATCTCGTCGACCGCTGGGCTGCTCGCCGAGGCCCTCTACCGCCAGGGCCGGCTCGACGACGCCGGGACGTTCGCGGCGCTCAGCGAGGAGATCGCGGCGCCCTCCGACGTGTTCTCGCAGCACCTCTGGCGTGGCGTCCGGGGCAAGCTCCTGGCCCACACCGGTGCGCACGACGAGGGCATCGCCCTGGCGGCCTCCGGCGTCGAGCAGACGCGGACGTCCGACGACATCGAGGGCCAGGGCAACGCGCTGCTGTTCCTCGCGGAGACCCAGGCCATCGCGGGCCGGCTCGCGGACTCGGCCGCATCCGCTCGGGACGCGTGCGCCCTGTTCGAGGCGAAGGGCAACGTGGTGTCGGCGCGTCGCGCCCGCGAGCTCGCCGGGGCCGGGATGGCGCCGTCGAGCCCGGTGGTCCCCCGCTAGGTCCGGGGCACCGGGCGCATCGGGTAGACGCCGACGACGATCGGCGCGCGCGGGTCGAACGACAGCTCGTAGCCGATCTCGCCGCCCCGCAGCAGCTCGCCGAGCAGCGAGCCCTCGCGGGCCGGCAGGCCGACGTACACGTGGCCGCCGTCGAGGTCGACCTGGGTCACGTCGTCGTCGGTGCCGTCGATCGCGAAGCGGCGGCGCAGTTCATGCATCGGCACGTACGGACGGCTCTTGATGAACCGGCGGAGCTGCGGTGCGGTGCAGCCGTTCGGACGCTCGGTTTGGGCGGCGCCGTTGCCGTCGGCATGGACCACCCCGGCGCCGCTGATCGGTACGCCGCCGTCGATCGGAGCGCCGTTGTGCTGCGGTCCGCCGTTCATCGGGACCGCCGGGTCGGCGGACGTCCCGCGGTTGATCGGCGCGGCGTCCGCCGGCGTCGGCGCAGGCGGCGCGGTCGGCACGGGAGCCACGGCTGCTTCCGCGATCGGGGCGGTCGCGTTCGGCTCGGGACGTGGGGCGTCGGCGGGTGCCGGGGCGGCCGGTCGCTGGGCGGCCGCCTCCGGACGTGGACCGTCGTGGCGGTGACGGCCGCGGTGCGGTCGGCCGTGGTGGCGGCGACTCATCGGTCGGGCCGACGGTCGCCGGCATCCCGGCGGTCGGACTCGGCGACGGATCGTCGCCGTGGGATGGTGGGCATCGGATCTCGATCAGTTGGGCAGCGGCCACTCGGTACGACCGCCGTCCGATGATACCGCAGGGCGCCGCGGCGCCCCCTCGGCGGGCCTTCAGCCGTTGACGACCGTCAACTCCCGGGGTGCCTCGTTGAGGACGATCGGCCCGTCCTCGCCGCACACGACGATGTCCTCGATACGCGCCCCGTACACGCCGGGCAGGTAGATCCCCGGCTCCACGCTGAACGCCATGCCGGCCGCGAGTGGCAGGTCGTTGCCGGCGACGAGGTACGGGTCCTCGTGGCCATCGAGCCCGATGCCGTGCCCGGTCCGGTGGAAGAACGCGTCGCCGAAGCCCGCGTCGTCGATGACCGCCCGAGCGGCGGCATCGACGGCCTCGCAGGCGATCCCCGGTCGCACGGCTTCCGTCGCCGTGGCCTGCGCGCGATACAGCACGTCGAATAGCTCGAGGAACCGATCGTCGGGCCGAGTGGCCTCATCGCCGCCGGCAACCCACAGGGTCCTCGTGATATCCGAGCCATAACCACCGAGCGTGCCCCCGATGTCGAGCACGATCGGCTCGCCGGTCTGGATCAGCCGCTCGGACGCCTCGTGGTGCGGCGACGCGGAGTTCGGGCCGGATCCGACGATCGCGAAGTGGGCCTCGTCGTGACCCTCCGCGACGAGGCGCTCGCGGACCTCGCGCGCGACGTCCGCCTCGGTCCGGCCGACAAGGCGGCCGCCGGCGATGGCCGCGACGACGCGGTCCGCAGCCTGCGCCGCGGCCCGCAGCAGGGCGACTTCGTTCGCGTCCTTGACCATCCGCAGGTCGCGCAGCACGGCCGACGCGAGGCTGTAGCTCACGTCCGATCCGAGGGCTGCCTGGATCGGCAGCAGATGCATGGCCGCGAGCGTGTCCGACACCGCGACGCTCGCCGCCTGGCCCAGGCCGGCCACCGCCAGCGCGTGGGGATCGTCGGTCTCCTCCCACGTGCGGATCTCGACCGGGGCCCGCAGACCGGCCTCGGCTGCGTCGCGCTCGAGGCGCGGGACCACGATATACGGCGCCGTTCCGGAGCGGATGACGAGCATCGTCAGCCGTTCGAGCGGCATCGCCTCGTAGCCGGTCAGGTAGCGCAGGTCGGAGCCGACGCCGACCAGCATCGCGTCGAGCCCGGTGGCCTTCGTCGCCGCCACGGCCCGGGCCAGCCGCGCCTCGTATCGTGCGGTCGGCACGCGCGGACGCTCGGCCAGCGTCACGGTGGCGTCGCCGCCGGTTCGCCGCGAGCCATCCAGCCCGCGATCGTCGCCGGTCCGTCATCGAACAGCTTGCGGTACGCGTAGACGCGCTCGGCACCGCTCGCCAGCGCACGCTTGCGCAGGTCGTGGTCGTCGTGCTGGCCGACGGCGAGGACCCGCGCTCCGGTGGACCGGGCGCGCTGGATCGCCACGAGCGGGTCATAGGCCCGGGCGGTCATGTCGACGATGGCCATATCGGCATCCGCGAGGACGCCATCCAGCTCGATCGGGGTCCTGACCGGTACGGGGTCGGCGCCCGCCTCGCGAACGGCCCGGACCAGCCGATCGGCCCAGATCAGGTCCTGCGCGAGGATCGCGACCCGGTGCGACACGCCCGTCAGTCGATGGCCTGCGCGAGATGGTGGAAGAGGTCGCGCGCCGTGACGACGCCGGTCGGCCGGCCGTCCTCGACGATCGGGATGTGCCGGAAGCCGCCGACGGCCATCTTGTGGATGGCGACCGCGATCGGGTCGTCGTGTCGGAGCACGACCGGGTCGGGCGTCATGAAGTCGCGGACGTGGAACGAGTCGAGCCGCTTGCCGGCCGCCTTCACCACGGCATCGCGGTCGGTGAAGATGCCGACGAGTCGATCGTCCGCCACGACGAGGACGCAGTCGGTCCCGGCGTCGAACATGCGCGCTGATCGCCACGTCGATGGGCGTGTCCGCGGTGACCGTGATCGGAGCCGGCGCACCGAGCTCGTCGAGATGCTCGCCGAGCAGCTGGCCCTTGAAGGCCGGGGCCTGGATCGGCGTGTCGTGCCCGAAGATGTCGGCGCCGCAGTTGTCGCAGATGTCGGCGCCGATCAGGTTCACGAAGCCGCAGGCCGGACAGCGCATGCCCTCGTCGCCGCCCTCCTGCCCGGCGACGATCCCGTCCTTGCCGGCGGTCACTCGACCGTCCACGTCTCACCACCGTTCAGCACGCGGGCGAGGTCGCCTTCCCCGGAGTGGGCGACGGCCGCGGTCAGCTGCTCCTCGATGAGCTGGTCGTGGGTCGGCCGCGTCGTCGCCCGCAGGACGCCGACCGGGACCGGGTACTTCGGCCAGGACATGCGCGACAGGACGAACGCGAGGTATGGATCCTCGGCGGTCTCGTCGTGGACGAGCAGGTCGGCCTCCGTGACGCCGTCCTCGCCGAGCGTCACGACCTCGGGATACAGCCCGCGCAGGCGGATGCCCTTGTCGCGGTCCTTGCCGAAGATCATCGGCTTGCCGTGCTCGAGCGCGAGCATCCGGTCCTCGCGAACCTCGCGGTCGGTGAAGTCGCGCCACGCGCCGTCGTTGAAGATGTTGCAGTTCTGGAGGACCTCGAGGAAGGCGCTGCCCTTGTGGCGGCCGGCTCGCTCGAGCGTCGCCTGCATGTGCTCGGTGTGCGTGTCCACGGAGCGAGCCACGAACGACGCCTCGGCCGCGAGCGCGATCGTCAGCGGCTGGATCGGCGTGTCGATGGTCCCGGCGGGCGTCGACTTGGTCCGTTTCCCGAGCTCCGACGTCGGCGAGGCCTGGCCCTTGGTCAGGCCGTAGATCCGGTTGTTGAACATGACCAGCTTGATGTCGACGTTGCGGCGCATCGAGTGGAGCACGTGGTTGCCACCGATCGACAGCGCGTCGCCGTCGCCGGTGATGACCCAGACCATCAGCTCCGGTCGGGCCGCCTTCAGGCCCGTCGCGAGCGTCGGCGCCCGACCGTGGATCGTGTGGAAGCCGAACGTGTTCATGTAGTACGGCAGCCGGCCCGAGCAGCCGATGCCCGAGATGAAGACGATGTCCTCCTTCCGGTAGCCGAAGTCGGGCATCACCTTCTGGGTCTGGGCGAGGATCGAGTAGTCGCCGCAGCCCGGGCACCAGCGGACCTCCTGGTCCGACACGAAGTCCTTGCGCGTCAGCGCGATGACCTGCGCGTTCTCCGGGCTGAGGGCCGGCCCCTCGTCGATCGGCGTCGTGGCGCCGTTGGTCTCGGTGGTCATGTGTCCATCCCCATGACACGCTCCGCCTCCTCGACGATCTCGGCGATGCGGAACGGCTTGCCACGGACCCGGTCGTATCCGATGGCATCGATGAGGTAGCGCGCGCGGATGAGCATGAGCAGCTGCCCGAGGTTGACCTCCGGGATCAGCACGCGTCGGAAGCTGCGCAGGACCTCCTCCGTGTTCGCGGGGAACGGGTTGAGGTGGCGCAGGTGGGCGTGGGCGACGGCCCGACCATTCGCCTGCAGTCGCTCGACAGCGGAGCGGATGGCGCCATAGGTCGAGCCCCAGCCGAGGATCAGCAAGTCACCGCTCGACGGACCGTAGACCTCGAGTGGCGCGATGTCGTTCGCGATGCCCGCCACCTTGGCCGCCCGCAGCAGCTGCATCCGGTGGTGGTTGTCGGGGTCGTAGCTGACGTTGCCGGTGATATCGGCCTTCTCGAGCCCACCGATGCGGTGCTCGAGGCCGGCCGTGCCCGGCACCGCCCACGGTCGGGCGAGCGTGTCCGGGTCGCGCAGGTAGGGGCGGAACGGCCCGTCGCCGGCGGTCGCGTTCGGGACGCCGATCGTCGGCAGGTCGTCGATGGCGGGGACGCGCCACGGCTCCGAGCCGGTCGCCAGGAACGCGTCCGACATGAACGCGACCGGGGTCATGTACTTGAGGGCGAGCCGCCACGCCTCGATCGCGTAGTCGAAGCACTCGCCGGGGGTCGCCGGGGCGATGATCGGGATCGGCGAGTCGGAGTTGCGCCCGAACATGACCTGCAGCAGGTCGGCCTGCTCGTTCTTGGTCGGCATGCCGGTCGACGGACCGGCGCGCTGGACGTCGATGACCACCAGCGGCAGCTCGACCATGACCGCGAGGCCCATCGCCTCGGTCTTGAGGGCGATGCCCGGACCCGAGCTGGCCGTCATCCCGAGCGCTCCGCCGTAGCTCGCCCCGATGGCTGCGCCGATCGCGGCGATCTCGTCCTCGGCCTGGAACGTCTTGACCCCGAACGCCTTGTAGCCCGACAGCTGGTGGAGGATGTCCGACGCCGGGGTGATCGGATACGAGCCGTAGAACAGCTGCCGGTCGGCGAGCTTCGACGCCGCCAGGAACCCGAGCGCGGTCGCCTCGTTGCCGGTGATGTTCCTGTACGTGCCCTTCGGCAGGTGCGCAGGCTGGACCCGGTAGTGGGTGTGGAACATCTCGGTCGTCTCGCCGAAGGCGTAGCCGGCGTGCAAGGCCCGCTTGTTCGCGTCGGCGATGACCGGGCGGGCGGAGAACTTCGAGTCGATCCAGTGGAGGGTCGGGTCCATGCTCCGCTCGTACAGCCAGAACATGAGCCCGAGCGCGAAGAAGTTCTTGGTCAGGTCCTTCTGCTTGGTCGTCATGTCGAGGCCGTCGAGCGAGCGCTCGTTGAGCGTCGAGATGGGGACCTCGAAGGTCGTATAGGCCTTGAGCGAGCCATCGGTCAGCGGGTTCGCCGCGTAGGCCGCCTTGTTCAGGTTGCCCTGCGTGAACGCGTCGCTGTTGACGATCAGCGCGCCGCCCGGCGGCAGGTCGCCGATGTTGGTCTTCAGGGCGGCCGGGTTCATCGCCACGAGGACGTCGGGCTGGTCGCCCGGCGTGTGGATGTCGGTCGAGCTGAACGAGATCTGGAATCCGCTCACACCCGGCAGCGAGCCGGCTGGCGCACGGATCTCGGCGGGGAAGTCGGGCAAGGTCGAGATGTCGTTGCCGAACACCGCGGCCGTGCGCGTGAACTGCGTCCCGGTCAGCTGCATCCCGTCGCCGGAGTCGCCGGCGAACCGGATCGTGACCCGCTCGAGCTCCTGGATGGTGGTCTCGGGTTCCGTGGTCGTGGTCATCCGCCTTCGGCTTGCCCCATGCGCTGGTGCGGGCGCGGCGGGAGGTTGAGCAATTCCTCCGGGAACGACTCCGCGAGGTACTTGATGATGTCGACCTGCCGGACGACCCCGACGAGCCGGCGCCGGTCGTCGACGATCGGCACGTTCCGATACCGCCCGGTCTGCATCAGCTCGATCGCGTCGCGGATCGTCTGGTCGAGGTCGAGGGTTCGCGGCTCGGTGGTCATCAGGCTCTCGACCGGCTGGGCCAGGTCGACATGGCCGACCACGATCCGCGCGAAGATGTCGCGCTCCGTGAGGACGCCCTGCAGCGTCCCGTCCGCGTCGCACACGAACACCGAATCGCCGGTCCCGGTCTTCTGGATGGCCCGCACACAATCGGCGAGGCTCGTCCCGGGTGGGACCGTCACGGGCTGGCGGCGGCTCAGGACGCGCAGCCGCTCGTCGGTCATGGCTGGGACGCGACGTGCGACCGCGCCCTCGGTGAGGTCGGTCACGCACGAAGTGTAGTCCGTCCCCGCACGGGGTGGGCCTGCGCCGGACGGGGCGCCGTCACGGGCTGCTAGCCTCCCGCCCGTGGATCGACGCACTGCCGCCGGCATCGCCCTGGTCGTCGTGTCGGCCGCCGGCTACGGGTCGGGTTCTGTGCTCGCAGCGCCGATCTACGACACAGGGATCGACTGGCTGACGCTCGTCCAGTGGCGCTTCCTGATCGGCGCCGCGTTGGGCTGGCTGTGGGTGCTCGCCTCGTCGGAGCGGCGGGCGGCGGCGCGACGGATGCCGTGGCGACAGGTCGGGGTCGCGCTGGCGCTGGGTGCCCTGTTCACCGGCAACGCCGGGACGTACTACGCGGGTCTCGAGACGGTGCCGGCGGCGCTGGCCGGCGTGCTCGTCTACACGTACCCGGTCATCGTGGCGGTGCTGTCGCTGCGGTTCGCGACGCGGCTGCCCGGGCGCCGGCCGTGGATCGCGCTCGGCCTGGCGGTGGCCGGGACGACGCTGGCCCTCGGCGGGATCGACGTGTCCTCGGCGCCGCCGCTGTCGGGGCTGCTGCTCGTGTGGGCATCGGCGTTGATCTACTCGGTCTGGATCATCCTGTCGGCGCGGTTGTCCGGGGAGCGCCGGGACCGTCTCGGCAGCGACGCGCCGCCGGCGACCGAGCCGGCCGGGAACGCGGCGGTCACCACGACCGTGATGATGACCGCCACCGCGGCGGCATATGCGGTGGCCGGGACGCTGGCTGGTCGGCCGCTGGATCCGGCGTCGGTCCCGGCGGAGACGTGGCCGCTGCTCGTGGCGGTCGGGCTGGTCGCCTCGTTCCTGGCGATCCAGACCTTCTATGCCGGCGCCCGACGGATCGGGGCGGCCAAGGCGGCCCTCGTGAGCACGGTCGAGCCGCCGATGATCGTGGTCCTGGCGTGGCTGACGCTGGGGCAGGTCCTGGCGCCGATCCAGCTGGTCGGGGCGGCCCTGATCCTGACCGGCGTGATCGTGGCGCAGACGTCGCCGAGGCCGAGGGGCGCCCCGGAGCCGGCGACCCCACTTGAGGCCGAGGTGTAGGGGGTTTCGGGCGCCTCCCAAGCTGTCCTGTCAAGTCAAAGCGACACGTCAGGTCGATCAGCTCGATGAGCATTCAGCTGGCGGGCTGACTTTCTGCGGCTCCTGCCCGAACCGACGAGGCGTCCCGCGTAGCTGTCCGGTTTTCTGACCTGACGCGCCGAAGTGACATGACAGGTCGCTGAATCCCGGTTTATGGCGGGGTGAGCCCTGCCTGCTTGACTGTCCGGGTGCGACCCGATCTTGAGCCGATCCGCCTGACGTTCGGGCGAGCCTGCAGCGACGTTCGAGGACGCGTGGGACTGACCCTCGAGGCGGTCGCCCAGGCCACCGGAATCAGTGCGTCGTATCTCGCTCGCATCGAACGGGGCCACGTGAACCCCACGTTCGACACCGCGGAACGGATCGCGACGACGCTCGGTCTTCAGCTGGTGCTCGATATCCGACCGCCCGTATTTCTCGGATCACCGCCCATCGGGGACCTCGTCCACGCCCGCTGCTCCGCCTATGTGGACCGCCGCCTGCGCGCCGCCGGGTGGTCGACCGCGCGCGAGGTCCCTGTCGTCGACGGTCGCTACCGGGGCTGGATCGACCTGCTCGCCTTCGACCCGACGAATGGATCGCTCGTGATCATCGAGATCAAGACCCGGCTCGACGACGTCGGCGCCCTCGAACGGCAGCTCAGCTGGTACGAACGATCGGCGGCCAGTCTCGCCGGCGAGCGCGGGTGGTCGGCTCGATCGATCCGGAGCGTTGTGCTATTCCTGGCCAGCGAGGACGTCGAGCGAACGATTCGCACAAACCGCGATGCGATGAGCGTTGCCTTCCCTCGCCGTGGTGATGTGCTCGGTCCAGGTCAGGGCGGTCGACGCGGCATGGCGCTCATCGACCCGCGACGGCGCCGACGCGACTGGATCATGCGATGTCGAGTCGATGGTCGACGCGGCATCGCCCCGTACCGGGACTACGCGGATGCGGCCGTGCGCCTCGCGGGTTGACCGTCAGTCCCGGCCGGCTGCTTGGAGCATCGCGCGGGCGCCGTTCGACACGAACGATCCCTCCGAGCCGAGCCCGATGAACCGGAACCCGAGCTCGAGCAGGCGATCGAGGCCGGAGGCGTCGTAGACGAGGATCCCCGCCGCCTTGCCATGCGCGCGGCACGCGGCGATGACCGTCCCGAGCGCATCCAGGTACGACGTCTCGTCGAACCGGCCCGGGATGCCGAGGTTGTGGGTGAGGTCGGCCGGGCCGACGAACAGCACGTCGACCTCGTCGAGCGCGGCGATCTGGTCCGCCTCCGCGACGGTCGACGCCGCCTCGATCTGTACGACCCCGACGATCCGCTCGTTGATCACCCGTGCGAGATCCGCGTGGCCGACCGCCCCGAGGTCGGCACCCCGGGTCCGCAGCGCCACGCCTCGCTGCCCGACCGGCGGGTAGCGCAGGTAACCGACGGCGTCGCGCACCTCGGCCGCCGACTGGAGCTGGGGCAGCATGATCCCGGCCGCTCCGAGGTCGAGCGCCCGGCCGACGCGCAAGCGCTCGGCCGACGGCACCCGCACGATCGGCGTCATCGGCGTCGTCTCCGCCGCGTACAGCAGCGCGAGGAGGTCGGCCTCGGTGGCCGCGCCGTGCTCGAGATCGATGACGGTCCAGTCGAAGCCGGCACGACCGAGCAGCTCGACCGACAGCGGCGAGCCGAGGTCCGCGAACGCCCCGATCAGCGTCTCACCGGACCGGATCCGGGTGCGCAGGTCTGTCATGGCGAGATGATGGCGGGTCGGCCACGGCCTCGTGCGCCGCCGGCGCTCCCTACGGTCCGTTGACGAGACCGGTCGTGGAGACCACCTCGAGATCGCGCCCGGTGATGACGTCGAGCTCGTGCAGGACGTCGTCGTCGAACCGCGGATCACTCATGCCGCTGATGTACCAGGGCGAGCCGTTGTCGGCGAGGATCATCCCGTAGCGCTGGAGGGCCCGCGCGATGACGCGGGCGTGGGCGGAGAACCGGCTCGTGTCGACCGTCGCCTTCAGCCGGACGCGCAGGCCCATCGGCGGCAACGCCGTCGAGGTGCTGTGGCCCGCCTCGTGGCGTGCCGGGTAGATGTACGCCTCGCGCGTGCGGTTGGTGGTGAACCGCAGCGCGTGGTTGATCGCCCCGGCCGCCACCTCGTCGTAGCGGACCAGCCCGGGCAGGATCGGCAAGCCGGCGGCGTCGGCGCTGGTCCAGCCGGGCGCTCGAAGCGCGTTCGAGCGCAGGTCCCAGGTCGCCCCGCTGCCCGCCGACCACTGGCCACCCGAGCGCTCCGCGGCGAACAGCTCGTATAGCCGGCACGCGTCGCGGTCGACCATGAGGATGTGGCGATCGCCCTCGGTCGCGCCCGGCTCGCCCTCGATCAGCGGGCTGGCCGGGATCGGGTAGCCGACATGATCGGACTCGTCGTCGTAGTCGAACGTCACCGTCGAGCGCGGCGTCGCGGCGGTCACGACCTGGTACGGGATGCCGTAGCCGGCGTACGAGCCGAAGTCCATGTGGAGGCCGCGGCTCAGCCCGATGGCTCCGATCATCGTCGCGGAGTTCGAGGCGACGCCCCGCCCATCGACGCGGGCATTCCAGACGTTCGTCGCCGGGAAGATCGGGCAGCCGGGAGCACCGGGCAGCGTCGGCGGCGGCACCTGCGGCCGACGCGGGTGCCGGTTCCAGTCGATGACGCGCGGGCGCGGAGTGGCCGCTGGCGACGGCGTCGCGCGCGTGGTGACCACGCGTCGACCGGACCGGCGGGCAGGCCCGCAGCCACGGCCAGCACGCAACACGCGGCGATGGAGGCTCGCCTGAGGGCGTTCACGGGACGAGTGTCGACCGACGCAGGCTTCCGCTGGCACTCCCCACTCGTCCATCGAGCGTCCGCCGCTGGTCCGGTTCCGCGACGCACCGCGTGGCCGGCGCCGCCCGCTGAGCGTTCAGTCCGGGAACGCCTCCGGGCCTCGCTCCGCGAGCTCGGAGGCTTCCTTTGCGTGGTCGTCGGACGGCAGCCAGCTGTATGGGTAGCGGCCGTCGTCGAGGTCCATCGCCGCCTGGGTGATGTGGAGCGGGTGGAACGTGTCGACCATCACCGCCAGCTCCTCGGTCGCGTCCTTGCCGATCGACGCCTCGACCGTGCCCGGGTGCGGCCCGTGCGGGATGCCGGCCGGATGGAGCGTGAACGACGAGATCTCCACGCCCCGCCGGCTCATGAAGTTGCCCGCGACGTAGTAGATGACCTCGTCGGAGTTGATGTTCGAGTGGTTGTACGGGGCCGGGATCGCGAGCGGGTGGTAGTCGAACTTCCGGGGCACGAACGAGCAGACCACGAAGTTCCGTGCCTGGAACGTCTGGTGCACCGGCGGCGGCTGGTGGACCCGCCCGGTGATCGGCTGGAAGTCGCCGATGTTGAAGCGGAACGGCCACAGGTAGCCGTCCCAACCGACGACATCGAACGGGTGGTGCCGGTAGTGATAGGCCGTGATCCGGTCGGCCGAGCGGACATGGATGACGTAGTCGCCCTCGTCGTCACGCGGCGGCACGGCGTCCGGCGCATGGAGGTCGCGCTGCGAGTACGGCGCGTGCTCGAGCAGCTGGCCGTAGTCGTTCCGGTACCGCTTGGGCGGCTCGATCTCCGATGGCGCCTCGAGATAGAGGATCCGCTGCGCGGAGCCGGCGTCCGGGTCCAGCCGCCAGGTCGTCCCGATCGGCAGCACCAGGTAGTCGCCCGGTCCATAGCGCAGCGGACCGAAGATCGTGTCGCAGACACCTGCCCCCTCGTGCACGAACAGCATCTCGTCGGCGATGCCGTTCCGGTAGTAGACGCCCTCGGGCATCGACGTGGCGGGGCGCACGACCCCGAACACGACGTCGTTGTTGAAGTAGAGCGGGATGCGACCGCTCACGACGTCCCCGCTCGGCTCGATGCCACCGGTCTTGGTCAATCGATGTCGATGGAGGCCGTCGTCGGCTGCCACAGGCTGCATCGAGCGCACCGGCTCGATCCGATGGGTGCGCGTCGGCGGCGTCAGGTGGTAGAGCAGCGACGAGCGCCCGGTGAACCCCTCGACGCCGAACAGCTCCTCGGCGTACAGCGAGCCGTCGGCGGACCGGTGCTGCGTGTGGCGTTGCGGGGGCACGCTGCCGCGCTGGACGTAGTACATGGGCGACTGGCCTCCTCGAGTCCAAGGAGGCCAGTCTAGGCACCTGCACCGTCACTGGGTGGATGTCACCCGTTCTGCAGCGAGCAGGCCGATCGTCCGTTCCGTGGCGAGTCGGGTGTCAGGGCTCTGACTCGACGTTCCGGCGACGATCGCGACCAACGCGTCACCCTTCACGAAGGACAACGTCGACGTCGCCGGGTCGAAGACCGCCGCGTCGCCGAGGTCGGCGATCTCCTGCGTGCCCGGGACAGCCCGGGCCGCCTCGAATGCGCTCGCGCCGCCGGACTTCGTGTACGCGATGCGGAGCACGATGTTGCCGCCGCCATCCTGGTAGATGCATGTCGTCTCGTCGCCGGTCCCGGACTCGGTCGGCTGGGCGCCGAGTCCGGCGATGCCAGCCTGGTTCTCCGCCTCCTCGCTGGTGACGAGACCGCACGCACCAGCGCTCGGGCTAGCGGTCGGACGCTCGCTCGCGGGAGCGGGCGACGCCGACGGACGATCGGATGGGCTGGCGCTGGGCGATGTGCCGACGCCGCCGCCTTCGGGTCTGAGCAGGAAGAGGGCGCCGCCGACGAGCACGACGGTGATCGCGGCTGCGGCTCCGATGGGCGCGAAGCGTGTCATGGTCGGGAACCTCCACGGCACGCGTCGGGCGCGCCGCTGTGGGATCGAAGGAAGCGCGGCCAGCACCGTCTCGAGGATCACGCCGGGCGCGCTGTCAGGATCGTCTTCGAGCCAGTCGGCGATCCGAGGATCGAACTCCGGGCTCATGGTCTTCTGGTTCATGCCGAACGCTCCTCGGACGTCGTCAAGGAGCGTCCGTCGTCAAGCGCCGTCCGCAGCTGACGGACGGCGTAGTGGAGGCGGGACCGCGCGGTCCCCTCTGGGATGCCCAGGGTCGCCGCGATCTCCGTCAGCGGGTACCCCAGGTGGTGGTGGAGGACGACGACCGCCCGCTGTTCCGGTGACAGCTTGCGGAACGCCCCCTCGAGCTCGTCCCGGTCGACGACGGAGCGCGCCACGTCGGGATCGATGGGAGGATCGGATGAGATCACACGGACACGGGCGACCCAGCGGCGCTCGCCGCGGGCCTCCGCGTAGCAGGCGTTGACGACGAGGCGATGGAGCCACGCGTCGAAGCGCTCCGGGTCGCGAAGGGTTCGCAGGTCCCGCCACGCGCCGAGCATCGCCTGCTGGGTCGCGTCCTGGGCGCGGTGCGGATCGCGCAGGATCCGGTACGCCAGGCCGTAGCAGCGGTCGACGTGACTGGCTGCCAGCGAACCGAAGGCGTCTCGGTCGCCTGCCATCGCTCGTTGGACGAGCTCGACCTGCATCATCGACCCCGGGTCGGGCGGCCCGTCTGGCCGCGTCACTGAGTATGGAGCCGCTAAACGACGGAACGTTCAGGGTGTCTAAAGGTCGGCAGCGGGCAGGGCTCGAAATAAAGGTCCGCGCCGCTCGAAGATCCCCCGGTCGCCCGATGGCGAGAGCGGCAGGGGCTCGTAGGGTGATGGCATCGCAGATGGGACCGTCGATACGACGGAGGAAGGAACCCGAGATGCTCGCCGACTTCGAGTACAAGTTCAACCAGCACGACGAGACGATCCGCCGGGCCGAGACCAGGGCGCGCCAGATGGCGGCGCTGACGCCGGAGCCGTCGGGGCGTGACGTCGATCGCCCGACCGGCCGGTTCGTCACGCTGCTCCGCCGCCTGGCGGGGACCGCGGCGACGGCCTGACCGCCTCGCCGACGGATCGAGAGGGCCGGAGCGCCGCCGCTACCATGGGAGCCGTGGCCACACGGGTCGCCAGTCCGGAGTTCATCGGCCGCCGGGTCGAGCTCGAGTCACTCAGCGACGCAGTCCTGCGGGGCACCGCCGGCGACGCCACCGTCGTCCTGGTCGGTGGCGATGCCGGCATCGGCAAGACCCGCCTCGTCGAGGAGGTCGCCGACAGGGCACGCGCAGCGGGGACCTTGGTGCTCGAGGGCGGCTGTGTCTCGCTGGGCAACGGCGAGGGACTGCCGTTCGCCCCGATCGTCGAGGCGTTCCGCCGGCTGCCGTCGATCATCGAGGCCGGCGGGGCCGGCACGATCCGGGACATCGACGAGCTGCGCTCGACGGAGACGAGCGACCTCGGGCGGCTCCTCCCGGAGCTCGGCCCGTCGACGACCGCCGAGCCGGGCGTGTTCGATCGGCCGGGATGGGTCCAGGCACGCATCTTCGAAGGGCTGCTGGCGCTGCTCCGGTCGCTCGGTGAGCGCATCCCGGTCCTGCTCGTCGTCGAGGACCTGCACTGGGCCGACGACTCGACGCGCGACGTCCTGATGTTCCTCGCCCGCAACGCACGGAGCGAGCGTCTCGCCGTCGTCGGCACGTACCGGACGGACGAGCTGAACCGCCGCCACCCGCTCCGACCATGGCTGTCGGAGATGGACCGCCAGCCGCGCGTCGTCCGGGTCGATGTCCGGCGGTTCGGCCGCTCGGACCTCGATGCGCAGATCACGTCGATCCTCGGTCACCGCCCGGAGGAGCGGCTGCTCGATACGATCGAGGATCGCGCCGAGGGCAACCCGTTCTTCGTCGAGGAGCTGCTCGCGTCCGGTGCCGGCAGGCCCGGCGACCGGCTCCCGCCGACCCTCCGCGAAGTCCTGCTGACGCGCTTCACGGAGCTATCGGAGGACGCCCAGCGGATCCTCGGGTATGCGGCCGTCGCCGGTCGCACGGTCGAGTCCGACCTGCTGGCGGACGTGGCCGAGGCCGGCGAGGCCGAGATCGAGGGTCCGCTGCGGGAGGCCGTCGCCGCGCAGATCCTCACGATCGACCCCGCCCGGCCGGAGGCGTATCGGTTCCGGCACGCGCTGCTGGCGGAAGCCGTCTACGACGACCTGCTCCCGAGCGAGCGGCGCCGCTTGCATGCGGCGTACGGCGCGGTGCTCGATGCGCGGCCGGTCCCGGGCGGCGCGGCCGGCGCCAGCCACATGGCCGCGCTGGCACACCACGCGACGGCTGCGCACGAGCCGGTCCGCGCGCTGCGAGCGTGGGTGCGCGCCGCCCGGGCCACCGTGGATGCCCGCGCCTTCGGCGACGCGACCCGGGCCTACGAGCGGGCGATCGAGCTGTGGGATGCCGTCCCGGCGGACGATCGTCCGGAGGGCGTCGATGCCGCGGCCCTGTATCACGAGGGCGCGCTCGCGGCGATGGTGAGCGGACGCCAGGGCCTGGCCGTGGACCTGGCGAAGGCGGCGGTCGACCGGCTCGACCCCGACACCGACCTCGAGCGATGGGCTCTCGCGAACGAGCGCTTGGCCCGGGCGAGCTGGATCCAGGGCGGGATGGACGAGGGACTGGTACGGCTGCAGTCGACCGCCGCCCGGCTCGAGCAAGCCGCCGCCCACGCCGATCCTGGCCAGGATCCTTGCCGCGCTCGCGGGAACCCACATGCTCAGGGGCGAGCACGCCCGCGCCATCGACGTCGCGCACGCGGCCATCGACCTGTCACGTGCGGTCGGCTCGCGCCAATCCGAGGCGCACGCACTCAACACGCTCGGCACGAGCGCGGTCATGAGTGGCGATCCCGACGGCCTGTCGTCCCTGCGCGAGGGGTTCGCCATGTCGCGCGAGATCAACGACGTCGACGACATCGGACGTGGCTACGCCAACCTGAGCTCGACCCTGTTGATCTGCGGCGAGGCCGAGGAGAGCCTCGAGGTGGCGCTGGAGGGCGTCACCTGGGCTCGGAGCGTGGGAGCGACGGCGGGCTACGGACGGTTCATCGCCGGCAACGCCGTCGACGCGGCCGTGGAGCTGGGACGCTGGGACGAGGCGGAGCGGATGGCGGACGAGCTGATGGCCGGTCACCCGGAGGGCTTCAGCAACCGGATCGCGATGATCACGATCATGGGCCCGCTCCATACCCGACGAGGTCACCTGGCCGACGCCGAGCGCTTGCTCGAGGAGGGGCGGGCACTCGTCGATCCGCTGCAGGAGGCGCAATTCACCGGGCAGCTGTACGTGGGGCTGGTCGAGTTCGCGCTCACGTCCGGCCGGCCGGACGACGCGGCGGAGGCGGCGGCCGAGGGGATCCGACGCCTCGACCGGACCGGCGACCGCTACTACGAGTCGGAGCTGCTGGCGATCGCGACGCGCGCCGACGCGGATCGCGCCGAGATCGCCCGGGCCTCCCGCGATGCGCGCGGCGCGGACGAGGCGATCGCTTCGGGCGTCATCCACCGCGACCGGCTTCGTTCATGGGTCGACGAGTCGAGCGGCCGCACTCCGTTCGGGGGGCAGCTCGCCGCGGACGCGGCGATCAGCGCGGCCGAGGTCCGTCGAGCCCAGGGTGACGCCGACCCGGTCGCATGGCAGGACGCGGTCACGGCGGCGGAGATGACCGGCTTCGCCTGGCGCACGGCGTACACCCGCTATCGATACGCGGAGGCCCTGCTGCTGGCCCGCGCACCGCGGCGCGACGCTGCGGCCGCCCTTGGCGCGGCCTGGGAGAGCGCCGACGCCCTCGGTGCGCGCCCGCTGCTCGAGTGGATCGAGTCGCTGGCGAAGCGCTCGCGGATCGAGATCCCGGCGGCATCTGCGGAGGTCACGCCCGAGGAAGTGCCGGCGCCGCCCGTCGACCTCGGCCTCACGGCTCGCGAACGCGATGTGCTCGCATTGCTCGTCCAGGGCCACACGAACCGGCGCATCGCCGAGGAGCTGTTCATCACCGAGAGCACCGCCGGCGTCCACGTCTCGAACATCCTGGGCAAGCTCGGCGTCTCGACGCGGACGGAGGCCGCGACCGTCGCGGCCCGTCTCGGGCTCGTCGACTGACGAAGCCTAGGCCCCGACGACGGCGCTGCGGCGCTGCATCAGCACCACGTCACGCCATCGGCCCGTGGCGTCGCGACCCAGGGCCGGCATGATCCCGACCCGCTCGAATCCGCAGCGCTCGTGCAGCCCGAGACTTGCCGTGTTCTCGATCATGATCCCGGCCATGAGCGTCCAGAACCCGGCCGCCTCCGAGGCGGGGATGAGCCATTCGAGCAACGCCCGGCCGACACCGCGCCCGCGCGCCGCCTGGGCGACGTACACGCTCTCCCAGGCCACGCCGCTGTAGACCCGACGAGCGGAGTAGGCGGTCAGCGCGACCCAGCCGACCACCGGGCCGCCGCGCTGCAGCCTCGCGACGAAGCGACAGTCGTGCCGGTGGGAGCGGTCGAAATGGTCCCAGTCGGGCGCCTCGCGCTCGAGTGTGGCGTCGCCGGTCGCGATCCCCTCGGCATAGATGCGCCGGACCGCCGGCCAGTCGGCCAGCTCCATCGCCTCGATCCGCATGGTCCGGATGATGACGCGACCGCGTCTTCGCGGTCGGTCAGACCGGTCGCTCCACGACCGGTGTCCGCAGCGATCCGAGCCGCTCGACGGAGAGCACGACCTCATCGCCGGGCACGAGGTAGCGGCCGAGCGTCTGGTCGCGGACCTCGAGCAGGCACCCGGTGCCCACGGTGCCCGACCCGAGCAGCTCACCGGGACGCAGCGTGACATCAGCCGACGCTCTAGCCGCGAGGGCGCCGAACCCGTGGACGATGTCGGACCAGCTTCCCCGCGACGTCTCGACCCCGTTGACGGTCACGGTCATCGCCAGATCGAAGCCGTGGCCGGACCGCGCATCCTCGAGCTCGTCGGGTGTCACGAGGTACGGGCCGATCGAGCTCGCGAAGTCCTTGCCCTTGGCCGGTCCAAGGCGGAGGCTGGTCTCGTCCCGTTGCAGGTCACGCGCCGACCAGTCGTTGAGGATCGTGTAGCCGCCGATGGCGTCCTCGGCGCGTTCCGGAGGCAGGTCGCGGGCGGGCGTGTCGACGAGCGCGGCGATCTCGATCTCGTAGTCGAGCTCCTCCGAGCCCGCGGGCGCCCAGACCGGGTCGTCGGGACCGCGTAGCTCCGAGACGTTCGAGAAGTAGAAGATGGCCAGCCGGTACCACGCCTCCGGGATCTCCGCATCACGACGCCGCCACATCATCCCGACGTGCTGCTCGAAGCCATAGCCGTCGCGCAACGACGGTGGTGCGAGGACCGGTGGTCCGAACGCGACGGTACGTTCGTCGAGCACGGCCTCGTCGTCATCGTCCCGGGCCGAGAAGCCCTCCACGAGCTCGCCGAACGCCGCCACGCGGAGCCCTCGACCCAGCGCCTCGTCGAGCGTCGAGATCGGTCGCCGGAAGAGGACCGAGTCGTGCTCGAGCGTCGGCGCGGCGGCGATCGCCCGACGGCGGGCCGGCTCGAGATCGAGCCAGCGGTGGTCGCCGAGGTGAGCAGCCAGCCGCCACGGCGCACCGGCCGGCCCGTTGCGCTCGCGGACGTGCGCCAGTCTCATCGTCGCGTTCGCCGCGTCAGAACGGTTTCGCCTCCATCAGCCAGACCAGCACGGCAAGACCGATGACGCCGACGGCCATCGTCAGCTCGGGCCGCAGCTTGGCTTGCGCGGCCGCCAGCTCCGCGTCGGTGCCGGGTGCCAGTGGCGCACCCGACTTGTCCGCGCCCATCCCCAACGCCGCGCGCATCCCGCGCATCGGACCCGCCGCGAGCGGGGTCATGGCGAACGTGACCACGACCAGCACGCCGATCGCCACCCATGGCCACCACCGTGAGAAATGCCCGCCCATGATGGCCGCCCAGAGGCCGAGGGCGACGACGAGCAGCAGCGCGACGCCGGCCGCCATGAGCGATGTCCCCGACAGGTCGAGCAGCGTCCGCAGCTCCGCCCGATCCGAGCTCGTCCGGACGCGGAAGGCCGCGAACGCCGACACGCCGTGGGCCGCGAACGCCACGATCGCGAAGAAGACGTGGCCGATCACGATCCAGATGTAGAGATCCATCCCGACGCCTCCCTGTCAGGCCACGCCCTGCGGTGCGCGACCCGGGTCGGATGGTACCGGGCCGGTCACCGCCTCGCGATCCGGTAGACGAAGCCGGCCTTGTCGTCCGAGACGTACAGGGCGCCATCGGCGCCGACGGCGAGGCCGGCCGGACGGCCGAGCGCTGCCTCGGCGCCAGCCGGCAGGAAGCCGGTCGCGAACGGCTCGGGCTCGCCTGCCGGCTGCCCGTCCCACGGTAGCCACCAGACGGCGTAGCCCGCCTTCTCCGATCGGTTCCACGACCCGTGGAGCGCGACCACGAGGTGATCCTCCCAACCGACCAGGGCGAGCGGCGCCGTGTGCGCGCCGAACGTGGCCGCCGGCGCGACGACGCCATCGCACGCCCCGTCGCCGCCGAACTCCGGGTCCGGGATCGAGCCCGCGTGGCATCTCGGCCAGCCGGCATCGGCCCCGTCGACGACCTCGTACACCGTCTCCGGCGGCAGGTCGTCGCCCATGAGGTCGCGGCCCATGTTCGTGGCCCAGGTGCGACCGGTGGCGGGATCGACCCAGAGCCCGACCGCGTTCCGAAGGCCAGTCATGTACACCCGGCTCGAGCCGCCCTCCGGCGGGATGACGCTGATGGCGGCGCGTCGCGGATCGGTCTCCAGGCAGACGTTGCAGCTCGATCCGGCCGACAGGAGCAGGCGGCCGTCGGGGAGCACGGCCACCGTCCGTGTCGAGTGACCCCCGGTCGTCAGGCCATCGAGGACGATCGACCGCGTCCGCTCGCGCAGATCCGGGCCGAGGTCGAGCCGGAAGAGCCGGGTCTCCCCGGCCACGAGCAGTCCGCCGTCGGCCTCGAACGCGATCGAGTGGGCGCCCTCGAACGCGCGCCCGACCTCGACGACGTCGTCGACACGGCCGTCGCCGTCACGGTCCGGGAGGGCGACGACGCGCTGGGCACCCGGATCGGCAAGGAACAGCGTGCCATCCGGTGCCACCGCCATGAAGCGGGGCGACGACAGCCCATCGGCGAACACCGAGGCGGCGTAGCCATCCGGCACGGCGAGCTCCGCCCGGCCGCCAGGACCGACGTCGACATCGACCCCAAGCACGCGCTGGATCGGCCTGCGCAGGACGACGATCGCGAGGACGACGCCGACGGCCGCCACGAGCGCGAACAGACCGAGGTTGCGGATGCGTCGCATGAGTCGCTCCCGATGCTGGTCCTTTCTTCAGCGGCGTGATGGTACTGGCCGAAGACTGAACGCTCGTCGCCCTGGGAGGACCATTGCTCCCGACACGCGCCAGACTGGCGCGCTGAGGGAGACGGATGGATAGCGATCTCGTGGCAGCGGCACGACGCGGCGACCAGACAGCCTTCATGGACCTGGTCCGCCCGCGCTCGGACTGGCTGTTCGGGATCTCGCTCCAGATCCTCCGCGACATCGATCGGGCCGAGGACGCCCTGCAGGACGCACTGGTGATCGCCTGGCGTGACCTGCGCGGGCTCCGCGATCCGGACCGCTTCGATGCGTGGCTCCGCCGAGTCCTCGTCAACGTGTGTATCCGCGAGGCTGCGCGTGAGCGCCGCCGAGCCACGAACCTTCGGGTGCTGCCGGTCGACGGGCCGGCCGCCCCCGACGACCTGCTTTCCCTCGCCGACCGGGACCAGCTCGAGCGCGGGTTCCGCCGGCTGCCGCCCGATCAACGGGCGATCCTTGTGCTCCATCACTTCCTGGGCTACACCCCGACCGAGATCGCCGAGACGCTCGGCATCCCGCCCGGGACCGCCCGCTCCCGACTCTTCAATGCACACCGCGCCATGCGGGCCGCCCTTGAGGCCGATGCCCGACTGACCGTCGTCGGAGGACGTTCGGCATGACCAGTGAACGCGACATCGAACGGCTTCTCGACCACTGGTTCACCGAACGGCGGACGCAAGTCGCCGACCGCGTTCTCGACGAGGTCGCCGATCGGATCGCGCGTCGATCGCAGCAGCCCGCGTGGCGCGTCTCCAGGAGGGACTCCCACGTGAGTACGTATCTGAAGCCCTTGCTCGCCGTCGCGGCGGTCCTCGTCATCGCCGTCATCGGCTGGAACCTGTTGCCCGGGGGTTCCTCGGGCATCGGTGGCCCTCGATCCACCGAATCCCGACCGCCGACACCGAGCCCGACGCCCACACCGACGCCTGCGCCCACACCGCGGCCCGCCCGAATGGACATCACGGGCGAATCCCTGTCGTGGACGGCCACGGTCCCGGCGGGATGGACCGGCGCGGGCTCGTGGTACCTCACCCCCAGCCAGGGAACGACCGGCCCCACCGGGATCGCGGTCGCAGCAACGGGTGCCGTCAACGTGCCCAGCGACCCGTGCGACGGGATCGGCAAGGTTTCGGACGCCGAGTCCCCCGCGGACGTCGTCGCGGCGCTGGGAGCGCGTGACGACCTGGTCGTCTCGAACGCGATCGACACCACGCTCGGCGGGTACTCCGGAACGCGAGTCGACGTCGAAGGGCCCGCCGACCTCAGCGCCTGCGATGGTTCATACATCATCTTCGCGGAGCCCGACGGCAGTGGGTTCTACGCTCAAGGGCCCTCGAACCTGCTCCGCCTCTGGATCCTCGACGTGGAGGGTCGCCCGATCGCCTTCTGGATCAACAGCTTCGCCGGGACGCCGGCCGACGACATGGCCGAGGCCCAGCAGATCGTGGACTCGATCGTCATCACGCCCTGATCGGGCGGGCCGCTTCCAACGGCGCGGGAGCCTCGCCTACAGGTTCCCGCGCTTCGCCTGCTCCCGTTCGATCGCCTCGAACAGCGCCTTGAAGTTGCCGACCCCGAAGCCGCGCGAGCCGTGGCGCTCGATGATCTCGAAGAAGAACGTCGGTCGGTCCTGGACCGGCCGCGTGAAGATCTGGAGGAGGTAGCCCTCCTCGTCCCGATCCGCCTCGATGCCCAGCTCCTCGAGCGTCTCCATCGGGACGCCGACGTCACCGACGCGGTCCGCGAGGGTCGCGTAGTACTCGTGCGGCAAGCCCAGGAACTCGACGCCGCTCTCACGCAGCTGTCGGACCGTCCCGACGATGTCCTCCGTCCGCAACGCGATGTGCTGGCAGCCGGGCGAGCGATACCAGTCGAGGTACTCCTGGATCTGGCTCTTCCTCTTGCCGGTCGCCGGTTCGTTGATCGGGAACTTGATGCGCCCGTTGCCGTTGGTCATGACCTTCGACATCAGCGCGCTGTAGTCGGTGTGGATGACCTTGTCGTCGTAGTGGATCAGCTGGGCGAACCCGAGCACGTCGCGGTAGAAGTCGACGAACGCGTCCATCTGGCCGAGCTCGACGTTGCCGACGCAGTGGTCGACCTCGAGCAGGCTCAGCCCCTCGGCGGCCGGGGGCGGCGTCTTGACCTTGCGATAGCCGGGCGCGAAGGCGCCGTGATAGGAGCTCCGGTCGACGAACGAGTGGAGCGTCTCGCCGTACGTCCGGATCGACGACCGTCGCAGGACGCCGTCCTCGCCGCCATCGAGCTCGGTCGGCTCGAGCGCCGACTCGGCGCCACGCGACGTCGTCTCGCGCCAGGCCGAGCCGACGTCGGCGACCCGGAATGCGATGTCGTGCACGCCGTCGCCGTGCGCCCGGACGTGCTCGGCGATCTCGCCGTCGGGAGTGAGCGGTGCCGTGAACACGAACCGGATGTCGTTCTGGACCATCACGTAGCTGGCGCGGTCGCGGACGCCGGTCTCCAGGCCGCTGTAGGCGACCGGCGAGAAGCCCCACAGCGCGCGGTAGTAGGCCGCCGCCTGGCGGGCATTGCCGACCCAGAATTCGACGTGGTCGATGCCCTCGAGTGGCAGGAAATCGGCCGCCTTGGCGTAGGCGTCCGCATCGACCCGGGCGCCGGCCTGGTTGGCCGCACCCCGGCGGAGCGTCTCGGTCATGTCGCGCGTCTCCGCTGCATGCGGGTCCGGCCCCGTCGAAGCGGGGCTTGGTCAGTGCCACCATCGTACGCCGGGCATGCCACACTGATCCCGATGACGAAGGACGTCGAGAGGATCGCCGCGGCCCGCCGCGCGTACGCGGATCTCGCGCCGCGGGTGATGGCCGGCGAGCCGTGGCCACTCGCCAACGACTTCGGGACGGGGCCCGAGGCCCAGTGGGGGCCACGCGAGGTCCTCGCCCACGTGCAGGAGATGCTGCCGTTCTGGCTTGGCGAGATGGAGCGCGTCGTCGACGGCGAAGGGTCGACACCCGTGCCGTTCGGCCGGATCGCGGACGACGACCTGCGCCTCGGCATCATCGAGCGTGACCGCAGCCTGCCCCTGCGCGTCCTGTTCGGACGCATCGACGCGGGACTGGCCGCATGGGCCGACCGGATCGCCACCCTCGACGAGGCCGAGCAGGCCCGCGTCGGTGCCCATCCCAGGCTCGGCGAGATGCCGGCCGGATCGATGCTCGAACGCTTCGTGATCGGCCACGCCGAGGACCACATCGCGCAGCTGACCGACACGATCGCGACCCGGACGGTCTGACCGGCCGCGGTGTTCATCCTGTTCGCCGTGCCCGTCGGCATCGCCGCCGGCTACCTCCTCGGGGGCCGGCTCGACCGCCTGTCGGAGCTGCGCTTCCACTGGGCGTGGCTCGCGGTCCTCGGCCTCCTCGTGCAGATCGTGCTCTTCTCGGGAGCGGCGGCGGACATGCTCGGCGGTGGCATCGGCGAGGCGATCTACGTCGCCTCGACCGCGGCGGTGCTCATCGCGGTGCTGCGCAACCTGCGCATCCCCGGCATGGCGCTGATCGCCCTCGGCGCGGCGTCGAACCTCGCGGCGATCGTGGCCAACGGCGGCGTGATGCCCACCACCGCGGCCGCCCTGGCTGCCGCGGGGCTCGAGCCGACCGACGAGTTCTCGAACAGCGCGGTCCTCGATGAGCCGGCGCTCGCACCGTTGACCGATGTCTACGCGCTGCCGGCCTGGCTGCCCCTCCACAACGTCTTCAGCCTCGGCGACGTGCTCATCGCGGTCGGTATCGTCGTCGTGATCAGCCTCGGCATGCGCCGCGGGGGATCGTCCACCCGGGGCTGACGCTCGACGCGGTGCGCTCCGGCACTACCGACCCGTGGGTCATGCCCCGAACGGTACCGATGGCCTATGGCTGGGCGTGCTCCTCACCCGTACGTTGCTGCAACGGGACACCGTCCGTCCCGCTGGACTCATCGGGAAAGAAGGAAGCCGGGATGAAGAACGTCATCAAGTCGGGGACCTTCCGGACGCTCATGCTCCTGTCGGCGCTCGCCAGCTCCGGCCTCGTGCTCGAGGCGGCTCGCCGCTGGAACTAGATCCGGAAGTCCGCCACCGGCCTCGAGCCGGTGACAGTGACCGCGACGGCCGTCCGCACAGGACGGCCGTTTCGATTCCGGACCGTCCGGGTCAGCCGACCGGCCAGCCGCAGCCGACGCACCACCGACCCACCATCGCGAGGTGCTTGCGAAGGTGGCCGTGGAGGCAGTCGTACACCCAGCTCCAGCCGTCGGGCGAGCGGAGCTCCTCGACGTGCAACGATCCCGCTGCGTCGAGCAGCCGATCCCGCGCCGCGTCGTAGCGCGCCAGCGTGGCGGCCGGCGTCTCGCCCCTCGCCGCCGCGACGTGGCGCTCGTTCCACGGATCGATGCCCTCCTCCGGGTCCGACGGCCACGTGCCGGCCTCATGGAACACGGCGATCGCGCGGACGCCCTCGTCCAGCCAGTCGGCCAGGTGGCCGACGTGGTCACGCAGCGTCCAGCCCGGGGTGACCGCGGCCTCATCCCACCAGCCGTCTCGCAGCGGGCGGACCAGCGCATCGAACCCGGCATCGACGGTGGCGACGTCCGCCAGCAGCCCGGCGTGGTCGGCCGGACGCGGGTCGGCGATGAACGGGTCGCCGTCGACCTGGCGCGCGATGAGGCGGTCGGTCCATGGCTCGATGACCGCGAGGTGGTCGAGATAGTGCCCGTGGAGCGTCATGTACACCCAGCCCCACGCGGCGTCGCTCCGGATCGTCTCGAGCGGGAGTCGACCGGCCGCCTCCAGGAGCCGCGGCCGCGCCGCCGACAGGCGGCCGACGATCGTCTCGGCCGGCATCGTCGTCCACGGCGCCCGACGACGCTCGTTGTACCGGTCGAAGTCGCCGCCGTCGTAGTCGTCGTCGGACGGCCAGCGACCCGTCCGGGCGGCCGTCCCGACGTAGTCGATCGCGAGCTCCTGCCAATCGGCGATGTGACCGACGTGCTCGGCCAGCGACCAGTCCGGCCCGCCCGCGTCGGACGGTGCCGCGCCGGGCAGATGCCATGCCGCATCGTCGAGACCGGCCCAGGAGACGAGCAGGCGGTCCCATACGGCGGCCTCGTCGGCCCACGGATCACGGGTCGGCGAGCGCAGGTCCAGGGCTCGGATGTCGGCGAGCGGCGCGCGCCGGAGATCCGCCATCGGGACCGCCGTGTCGGCGACCGAGGGCGGCGCCATCAGGACGTCGAGCGGTCCCTGCCGTCGGCGGCGTCGACCCGCGCCTCGAGCTGGTCGCCGAGCTCGAGCGTGCGCCGGAAGGCCGCCCACACCGCCTCGGACAGCACGGTCCGGAGACGTCCGCCCTCGAGCTCGTGGAGCGCCGCGGCCGACGTGCCACCCGGTGACGTGACCATGTTCCGCAGCTCGGCCGGGTGCATCCCCGACTGCTTGGCGAAGACCGTCGACCCCTCGAGCGTCTCGATCACGAGGTCGTGCGCGATGTGGCGCGGGAACCCGAGGTGGACCGCGGCGTCGATGAGCGCCTCCATCACGAGGAAGACGTAGGTCGGGCCGGTCCCGCTGACCGCGGTGGCCATCGCGACCATCTTCTCGTCGTCCACCTCGAGCTGATAGCCCAGGGCACCGAGCAGGGCCGCCGCCTGGGCCCGCTGCTCCTCGGTCGTCTCGGGCGTGGCGTACCAGACCGTGACGCCCTTCCCGAGGCGGGCCGGGGTGTTGGGCATGCTGCGCACGACCTGGTCATGACCGAGGATCCCTGTGAGGGCGGCTGTCGTCGCCCCGGCCAGGACGCTCAGCACGAGCTGCCCTCGCCGCAGGTGCGGACCGATGTCGCGACCGACCCGGTCCAGCATCTGGGGCTTGATGCCGAGCAGGATCACGTCCGCGTCGCGGACCGCGTCGGCGTTCGCGGCGACGGTCCGGATGCCGTACTCGCGCTCGAGCGCCTCGCGTCGCTCCGCGCGCGGATGGCTCGCGACCAGGCGGTCGGGCGTGACGAGACCGTCGCGCAGCAGGCCGGCGATCATCGCCTCGGCCATGACGCCGGAGCCGACGGTCGCGATGGTGGTGTTCGACAGGGGCGACATCGGCCGGAGTATAGCCACGGGCGACCCGTCGCCCGACCGGGCGGATCGTCAGGCAGCCCGCCCCGAGCCGAGAACGAAGAAGCGCCCCGTGGTCGGACGTCTCCACGTCCTCGAAGCCGGCCGATCCGGAGCGCCTCGGCCAGCTCGCCGGGGGCGTGGAAGACCTTGACGATCGTGAACTCGCGCCCGTCGTCGAGACGGCGGACGGCACGGTCGTCGGCGGGCTCCGGATGGTCGGTCGCGCCGGACGCGGCGTCCGGCAACGAATCGATGAAGGCGAGTCGCCCACCGGATCGCAGCCAGCGCCGCCCGAGCGCGAGGAACTCGGCCAGCCGCTCGCGCGGCACATGGCTCAGCCAGAATCCCAGGAACAGCCCGTCCACGGCGCGGTCCGGCTCCGCCCACGCGTCGCGCACGTGGAGATGCGCCCGCAGGCCGTGGGCGACCAGCCGCTCGCGCGCGCGGTCGAGGGCGCTCGGCGACGCGTCGTACAGCGACAGCTCGCCGCGCGACGCCAGGAGCGGCGACCACCAGCCGGTACCGGCGGCAAGCTCCACGATCTCGCCCGACCACGGCAGGCCGTCGAGCCAGTTGCCGGCGGTGTCGAGCTCGGCGTTCCATGCGGCGTCATGGATCGCGCCGCGCGCGTATCGACCGCGGCGCAGGTACCAGTCGTCGTACTCCGGGGCGCGCGCCTCGTAGTACTCGATCATCGCCTGGTCGACGTCGGCCACCGCGGACGCCACCGGGGCGGTCGAGGGCTCCGCGACTGCCGTCGAGACGGGCGATGGCGGCGGACCCGCCCCGGCCGAGGCCGGCGCTCGGTCAGGGCCTGGCGCAGCCGGAAGCGGAGGAAGCCGTTGTCGCCGGCCTTGCCGACGCAGTCCGGGCACAGCTGCGCCCAGCCCTCGAGGTCGTCGCCCGAGCGGGTCGTGTGCTCGGCGCCGCACCACAGGCAGGAGAACGAGCCGCGGAAGGGCACCTCAGGCCACCTCGACCGGTGCCCAGCCACCCGGCGGCGCGACGTCGACGAAGCCGGCCGGGTCCATGATCTCCGCGAGCATCTCGATGCCGTCGATGACCCGCGGGCCCGGGCGTGAGAAGTAGGCCGATCCGTCGAGCGCGAAGACCGCGCCGCGGCGGGCCGCAGGCAGGTCGGCGACCCACGGCGGGACCGGCGTCCGCGACCACTCGTGGATGGTCTCCGCGAGATGGAAGCCGCACGGCATGAGGAACAGCATCTCGGGGTCCACCTCCGCGACCGCATCCCACGTGGTCTCCTGCGCCTTGCTCCCGTCGAGACCGAGCAGGTCCCAGCCGCCGGCCCGTCGGATCTGCTCGGGCACCCAGTGGCCGACGGCGAACGGCGGGTCGAGCCACTCGAGCGCGACGACGCGAGCGGGTCGACGGCCGCCATCACGACGTGACGCGACCCGCTGTTCGACGGCGCCGAGCCGCTCGCGAAGCCCTTCGACCAGGTCGATGGCGGCGTCCTCGACCTCGGCCATCGCACCGACCGTGGTGATGGTGTTGAGGATCCCTTCGACCGAGGTCGGCTCGAGCGACACGACCGAGATGTCGGCATCGATCCGGCGGGCGACCTCGTTGACCTCGCGATAGCTGACCGCGCACACGTGGCACAGCTCCTGGGTCAGGATCAGGTCCGGCTCCGTCGCTGCCAGCGCGTCCTCGTCGAGCTCGTAGAGCGACGACCCGCCGTGCATCGACGCGGTGACCCGGGCGTGGATGTCACGCGACCCGACGGCGGCGAGGTCGTGGACGCTCCGGGTGACGACCGGCTTCCCGACGACCGATGGCGGCCAGTCGCACTCGTGGGTCACCGCGACCAGCTCGTCCTCGAGCCCGATGGCGCAGACGATCTCGGTGGCCGACGGGAGGAGGGACGCGATGCGCATCGGTCGTTGCCGGACCCGCCGGCGCGACTCAGCCCGGGGGTTTCAGCTCATCGACCGCGGCACGTGCGGCCGCCTTGTCGGTGTACCAGGTCGCGTCGATGACCGTGTAGTTGGCCCACTCGGGCGGCAGCGACTCCTCCGGGAAGATCGCGTTGACCGGGCATTCCGGCTCGCACGCGCCACAGTCGATGCACTCGTTCGGGTCGATGAACAGCTTCCGGTCGACGCCTTCCTCGTAGTGGATGCAGTCCACCGGACAGACGGACACGCACGAGATGTCGAGCACGTCGATGCACGGCTCGGCGATCACGTAGGTCATCCGGATCCTCCTCGGCGATGGCGACCGGCTCGCTGATGGCCGCCCTCCCGGGCGGGTCAAGAGCGTACCACCGTGCGTGGCAGCGGGGCCGATGCAAGACGTGGTCGCGGTCGGCGTCAACCGGTCATCCGATGGACGGCCGACCGGTGCCCGCGTCCTGGTCCGCGAACCTGCCACGGTTCGCGCGTGGCTTCGTGGTGTCGGACGCAGCCGTCGAACCACCCGTCCGCGACTGGCTGCTGGAGGAGATCGCGGGGCTGTGGATCTCGCGGGCCCCGGACGTCGGCTTCACGACGGCGCGTTCCGGTCAACGATCCGTCGTCGTCCTCGGACATCTCGTCGACACGGAGGCGTGGTGCGCGACAGAGGTCGCCGTCACCAGGGCGGCCGAAGCCCTGGCGAGGTCCGAAGGAGCGTTCTTCGACGCCACCGATGCGTGGAGCGGGCGGTACATCGTGATCTTCGGCGATCCCTCGGGTCGGCAGGTCATGACCGACGCCACCGGCCTGCGCGCAGCGTTCTACGCCCTAGAAGGACCGTTCGTCCTCGCGTCGCATGCCGCCATCGTCGCGACCATGGTCGGGGCGGAGCCGTCGGGCGTCGTCGGGCCGTACCGGTCGGTCGTCCGCGGACATCAGGGGGGTCGGCCCGTGGCCATGGCCATGCCGGGTCGTTCGACACCGTGGTCGGGTGTCGTCCACCTGACGGCCAACGTTGCGCTCGACGTCGGGACGAGGTCGCTCAGGCGCATCTGCCCGCGCCGGCCGGCACCACCGATGACGCCCGCAGCGGCGGCCGCGCTCATCGCACCACGGCTGCAGGGCCAGGTCACGACCCTCGTCAGCACCGGCCGCCCGGTCGCGATGTCCATCACGGCGGGCGTCGACAGTCGGGTCAGCCTTGCGGCGAGTCGACCGGTCCGCGAGGGCGTGCGGTACTTCACGTACCGGCGGGCCGACCTGCGAGGCAATGCCGACGATGTGGCGCTCGCGAGCGTGATGGCGAGGTCGCTCGGGCTGTCGCATCGCGTCCTCGAGGTGCCCCCGATCGTCGAGCCGCCCGAGCTCGACGCGGCGATGCGCGAGGCGTCCTTCCTCATCCACGGACGACGTCTCGTCCCGGCGTATCGGGCGGCGTTCACGCCACAGGCGCTGCACATCCGCTCGAATGTCGCCGAGGTCGGGCGCTGCTACTACCGCCGGACGTCAGCCGGGGCGACGATGGCCACGTCGCCACGCGCCGTATCGGCGAGCGACCTGGCGAGGCTGTGGGCACACGTCGACGTCGCCGGGCCGGTGGTCGAGGCGTTCGACGAGTGGATGGATGCGACACGGTTCCGGGACGTCGCGCACCTCGACCCGCTGGATCTCTTCTACTGGGAGCACCGCATGTCGTGCTGGCACTCCAACGTCGTGCTGGAGAGCGACTTCGCGTTCGACACCCACGTCCTGTTCAACTCGCGGTGGATCCTGGAGCGGATGCTGTCCGTGCCGGCCGTGGAGCGTGCTCGTGGATCGGTGTTCCGGCACCTGGTCGAAGAATTGTGGCCGGACCTCGCCGCCTGGCCGATCGACCCGGGAGGCGTTCCACGGTATCGCGCCCGGCGACGGACGTGGCGCTCCCTGCTCACCTCGGCCCGGCGCCGGATGGGGCCCTAGCCACTCGGCGCTGCGTCGACATCCGGCCCCACGAAGCGCACCGGGATCTGCATGCCTTTGTCCCAGTGACCCGGGATGTGACATCCGACGGTCAGCGGCTCCGGGGCGTCAGGCACGATCCATTCGACGTCGACCCGCTCGCCCGAGGCCACCACGATCCGTAGCCCGGCGAGCTCGGGCACGACGCTGACGGCGGGGGTCGGACCCGGTGGCGCGCCGGCGACGGCCGCCTCGGCGACCTCCCACGCGTCCTGGACGGCCTCGCCGCCGATGATCGCCTCGTGCACGTCGAGCCCGCCGTTGATCACGTGGAGCCGCACGGTCTCCCCCGGCACGAGGTCGAGCGTCGCTGGCACGAACACGTAATCGCGCGCGATGAGGTTCACGTCGCGCGGTGCGTCGCCGGTCCCGGGCACGATCGGCGGCGTGGCCGGTGGTGGCCCCGGCTCGCAGCCGAGGAGGGCGAAGGCGACGACCGATGCCAGCCCGATGCGCGCGATCCACACCGCCCGAGTCTAGGTGCGAGTCGCGTGTGCCGCGCCACGCGCCCGGCCTTGACACGCCCATGGGCGCGTCGCATCGTTCGCGCACCCGTCACCCTGAACGGTCCACGAACGCTTGCGAGGGGCCCTTGGCCATCCCGACCGACACCCGTGACCCGATGCCGGATGTTGGCGCGGAGTCGACCGCACCGTCGGTCGCGGCCTCCATCCCCGCCGTCCGGCTGGAGGGCGTCGACAAGCGCTTCGGCGACGTGGTCGCCGTCGACGGCGTCGACCTCGACATCCGCGACGGGGAGTTCTTCTCGATGCTCGGCCCCTCCGGGTCGGGCAAGACCACGACCCTGCGCATGATCGCAGGCTTCGAGCAACCGACCGCCGGCAGGATCCTCCTGCACGGTCGCGACGTCAGCGGCGTCCCGCCGTTCGACCGCGACGTCAACACGGTCTTCCAGGACTACGCGTTGTTTCCGCACCTGTCGGTCGGCGACAACGTCGCGTACGGGCTGATGGTCCGCAAGGTCAAGCGCGACGAGCGCGTGGCGCGCGTCAACGACGCGCTACGCATGGTCCGGCTGGATGGCTACGAAGGCCGCAAGCCAAGTCAGCTCTCCGGTGGTCAGCGCCAGCGAGTCGCGCTGGCAAGGGCGTTGGTCAACCGGCCACGCGTGCTGTTGCTCGACGAGCCCCTCGGCGCGCTCGACCTGAAGCTCCGCGAGGAGATGCAGATCGAGCTCAAGGCGATCCAGCAACAGGTCGGGATCACGTTCATCTACGTGACACACGACCAGGAGGAGGCGCTCACGATGAGCGACCGCCTCGCCGTCTTCAACGCGGGCCGCATCGAGCAGCTTGGGTCGCCGGCCGAGGTCTATGAGCGACCGGCGACGCGATTCGTGGCGGGCTTCGTCGGGACGTCGAACCTGCTCGCCGGGGACGTCGCACAGGCGGTCCTCGGCCGCGCCGGGACGTTCACGATCCGCCCCGAGAAGATCCGCCTGGTGCCGCCGGATGCCATACCCGGACCAAGCGAATCGTCGGCGCTCGGAACCATCCAGAGCGTCGTCTATCTCGGTCCCGATACGCGGTACATCATCGAGTTGGAGGCGGGGGCCCGGCTCGTGGTGACCGAACAGAACCTGACGACCACCTCGACCGAGGTGCTCGAGCAGCAAGGCGAGGCTGTCCGCCTCATCTGGAAGCGACAGCACGAGCTTCCCATCGCAGATGGGGCCCGATGACCGAGCCGTCGGATCGGCTATGAGGAGGAGGACGAGGAGCATGCGAGAACGGAAGGTCGCGGTTGGGCTGGCCACGCTGGCCCTGATCGCATCAGCGTGTAGCAGCGGCGGCGGTGCCACGACCGCACCGTCGACGGCCGCGTCCGGGGAGCCGTCCACGGCGACCAGCGCGGTCCCCAGCGAGGCCGCGAGTGCCGGGCCGAGCCTTCCGACCGAGGTCGGGGCGGGTGAAGGGCAACTCAACCTCGCCGTCTGGCCCTATTACGTCGTCGGTGGTTCCGGTGGTGAGCAGATCGCCGGCGCGCCGGATTGGGTGACGCCGTTCGAGCAGGAGACCGGCTGCAAGGTCAACGCGAAGGTCTACGGAGGCTCGTCCGACGGGGTCGCCCTGATGAAGACAGGGGAGTACGACGGCGGGGCGTTCTCGGGCGACGCAACCCTGCGCCTGATCGCCGGCGGGGATGTGGCGGCCGTGAACACCGACCTCATCCCGAGCTACGCGAACGTCTTCGAGGGCCTCAAAGGAAAGAGCCACAATACGGTCGATGGGGTTTCTTACGGAGTCCCCCACGGCCGTGGCGCCAACATCCTCATGTGGCGGACGGACGTCGTCCAGCCCGATCCGGACAGCTGGAGCGTCGTCTGGGACGGCGGAGGCGCGTATGCCGGCAAGGTGACGGCCTACGACTACGAGATCTACATCGCCGATGCGGCGGTGTACCTCATGGCCACCAGGCCGGAGCTCAACATCACCGACCCCTATTCGCTCGACGCCAACCAGTTCCAGGCTGCGGTCGACCTGCTCAAGGAGCAGCGCAAGAACATCACGACCTACTGGAGCGCCGTCGGGGCGCAGGTCGATGCATTCACCAAGGGCGACATGGTCGTAGGGACCACCTGGCAGGCGCAGGTCAACACCCTCACCGGTGCCAACGTCCCGATCAAGTCGACCAAGCCGAAGGAGGGCACGACGGGCTGGTCCGATACGTGGATGGTCTCGTCGGCCGCCAAGAACCCCAACTGCATGTACATGTGGATGGAGTACATCATCTCGCCGGTGCCGAATGCCACGGCGACCGTGTTCTTCGGTGAGGCGCCGGTGAGCCCAGAGGGTTGTGCCGAGGCAGAGAAGATGAGCGCCGGGCACTGCGACACGTTCCACGCGACCGATGAGACGTACTGGGAGGACGTCTACCTCTGGAACACGCCGTCAAAGGAGTGCATCGATGGGCGAGGGCCCGTCTGCACCGACTTCTCGGAGTGGACCCAGGCCTGGACCGAGATCAAGGGCTAGACGAGACCGGCTGTCGGGACCGCCGCTATCGAGGGGCGGTCCCGGCCTAGCCGTCGTCGGATCAGTCGACTAACCCAGCCACTGCCTTGCGCGAGATCTGGCGCACGCTGTATCGCTTTCCGCGCGTCCAGCTGGGCGCGCTTCTGGCTGTACCGCTCGGCTGGCTCGTCGTGGCCTATCTCGGATCGCTGGCGTTGCTGTTCATCTCCGCCTTCTGGACGATCGAGCCGTTCAGCGGCGATGTCGTCACCGAGCCGACGCTCGACAACTTCCAGACGATCCTCACGGAGCCCGTGTACCGGACGATCACTCTGCGGACGGTGCTTATCGCGGCGCTCGTCACACTGACCGACATCCTGCTTGCGTTCCCGATCGCCTACTACATGGCCAGGGTGGCATCACCGCGGACGAGAGGGATCCTGATCGTGTCGATCCTGCTTCCGCTCTGGTCCGGCTATCTCGTGAAGGCTTACGCGTGGCGGGTGATCCTCAGCGAAGGCGGCATCCTCAACTGGATCCTCGGCCCGGTCGGCCTCAAGGGACCGGGCTTCGGCGACATCGCCGTCTGGATCGTATTCAGCTATCTGTGGCTGCCCTACATGATCCTGCCGATCTACGCCGGGCTCGAGCGCATCCCCGGCTCGCTCCTCGAGGCCTCGGCCGACCTGGGCGCCAAGGGTGGTCACACGTTCCGCAAGGTCGTCCTTCCGCTCGCCCTGCCGGCCGTCGTCGCTGGCTCGATCTTCACGTTCTCGCTGACCCTCGGCGACTACATCGTGCCGTCGCTCATGTCGAGCAGCCAGTTCATCGGGAACGTCGTGTACAGCAACATCTCTGTCAACCAGCCGCTGGCCGCCGCGTATGCCCTCGTACCCGTGGCGATCATGGTCGTGTACCTTGCCGTCGCCCGGCGTCTCGGCGCGTTCGAGGCCCTGTGACGATGGGTGCGGGCGCCTCCCGGATCGCCCTCCGGATCGCGACCGGTATCACGCTTGCCTTCATCTACATCCCGATCGGCGTGATCGTGCTCACATCGTTCAACGCAGGGCTCGTCCCGAAGTGGCCACCCGACGGCCTGACCATCGATTGGTACGTGAAGGCATTCGCCGACGAGGGTGTGCGGTCGTCCCTCCTGACGTCGCTCCAGGCTGCACTCGGCGCGACGGTCGTCGCCCTCGCACTCGGGTCGCTGCTCTCTTTCGCGGTCCACCGCTTCCGCTTCTTCGGTCGCGAGACTGTGTCCTTCCTCGTCATCCTGCCGATCGCCCTGCCCGGCATCGTGACCGGGATCGCCCTCAACACGGCATTCCGGACCATCGGCATCGATCTCAGCCTGATGACGATCATCATCGGCCACGCCACGTTCTGCATCGTGGTCGTCTACAACAACGCCATCGCCCGATTGCGGCGGACCGCCAGATCGACCGAGGAGGCGTCGCAGGACCTCGGAGCGGACACGGGACAGACGTTCCGCCACGTGACCCTGCCCGCCATCGGGACGGCGCTGGTTGCCGGGGCGTTGCTCGCGTTCGCCCTATCGTTCGACGAGATCATCGTGACGACGTTCACGTCCGGGGCGGGCACGCAGACCCTGCCGATCTGGATCTTCAGCAACTACCAGCGACCGGGCCAGGTGCCTCTCGTGAATGTTGCGGCCGTGATCGTCCTGGCCCTGTCGATCATCCCCGTCTATCTGGCCCAGCGCATCAGCGCAAGCGCCGGTGGGGTGGCAGGTGGCAGGACCTGACCGTTCGTGGTTCAGTCGCACGTGACGCCTACCACCGTCGCGCGAGATCCAACACGAGCGCGAACGCGACCGGCAGCATGGCGGCAAGGGACTGACGGATCCGGGACATGGCTCGACCTCCGCCGGGTCCCGGTACCGGCTTCATCGACGGCCGACCCCATCGAGGAGTGCCCGGTCGATGCCGATGCGCGGAGTATCGCGATGGGCGCTTATCCCGCGCTTAGCTGCGACCTGTCCGGCACGTCACATCGACGGCGTGTAGTCCGGGTCGAGGTACCGCTTCGGGTCCTCCTGGAACTCCAGCAGGCAGCCCTTGCTGCAGAACCAGTACGTCGTGCCCTCGTGCTCGAACGACAGCAGCGACGTGGTCGTGTCGACCTCCATCCCGCACACGGGATCGATCTCGATGGCCATCGGCGTCCTCCTTGGCGGGAGTATGGATCGTGGCTGCACGCGGATGCGCCCGAGCGTACAGTCCGAGCGTGGACGACATCGATCCCGCAGCCATCCGCAGCGCGCTCGAGACCGAGCGCGCCCACCTGCTCGCCGACATCGGGGAGACGATCCAGGCGCCGGGCCAGATGACCTACGGCTCGCAGGCCGCGGCGGCCTCGCAGGTGTTCGAGCAGCAGCGCGATCTCGCCCTCCGCGACCGCGCCGAGCAGCAGCTGGCACTGGTGGACGCCGCCCTTGCCCGACTCGATGACGGCACCTTCGGCACCTGCCTGAACTGCGGACGGCCGATCGCGCCGGCGCGCCTCGCGGCCCTGCCGTGGGCGGCGCACTGCATCGAGTGCCAGGCCGCGATCGACAAGGCCCGGCGGTGACCGATCCGCTGGTCGACATCGACGCCGTTCGGGCGGCGGCCCGACGCATCGACGGCGTCGTCCTCCGGACGCCGCTGGTCCCGTACGGCGCGGCCGCCGACCGAGTGTTCCTCAAGGCCGAGAGCCTGCAGCCGATCGGCGCGTTCAAGATCCGCGGCGCCTACAACGCGATCGCGACGCTTACCGACGACGAACGCGCCCGCGGCGTCATCACGTACTCGTCGGGCAACCACGCCCAGGGCGTCGCGCGGGCCGCCCGCCTGCTCGGAACCGATGCCGTCGTGGTGATGCCCGACGACGCACCCGCGCTCAAGCGCGAGCGGGTCGAGGCGGACGGCGCCGAGGTCGTCGTGGTCGGGCCGGCATCGGACGAGCGACAGGCACGGGCAGAGGCCATCGCCGCTGAGCGCGGTCTCGCGATCATCCCGCCGTTCGACGACGACCGGATCATCGCCGGCCAGGGCACGGTCGGGCTCGAGATCGTCGAGGACCTGCCATCGACGGGGTTGGTCCTGGTGCCGGTCGGCGGGGGCGGGCTCGCCAGCGGCGTGGCGGCGGCCGTGAAGGGCCTGCGCCCGGACATCCGGGTCGTCGGCGTCGAGCCCGAGCTGGCGGCCGATGCCCGCGACTCCCTGCGGACCGGCGAGATCGTCCGCTGGTCGGCCGCCGATGTGTCGCGGACCATCGCGGACGGGACACGGACCCAGGCCCTCGGCGAACGCACGTTCGCCCACCTGCGGGCCCACCTCGACGGCATCGTGACCGTGACGGAGGCCGAGATCGCCGCCGGCGTCCGACTCGCCGCGGAGCGCGGCCGGCTGGTCGTCGAGCCGTCGGGGGCGCTGTCCGTCGCCGCGCTGGCGTTCCACGCCGCCGAGCTGGCCATCCACGCGGACCTCGATGTCGTCGCCGTGATCAGCGGCGGCAACGTCGATCCCGTCACCTACCGGACCTACCTCGAGGCGCCGCTCCCCGGCTGAGCATCGGGTCGTCCGTCGGCCGACTCCCGGGCGAGTCGATCCGCCAGCCGAGCCTCCCGGATGCGGATCTCGGCGAGCTCCACGGCTGCGCGCCGGTCGGTGCGGGCGGCGTCGCGAGCCTCGGCCCGCGACCAGCCGAGCAGGATCGCGAAGTTCGCGACCAGGAAGATCAGGTCGCCGACGACCCACATGAAGGCGGCGCCGATCTGCTGGTCCTCGAGCGGTGTCGGCCCCCACGACCGCGCGACCGTCGCGTAATGCGGGTACAGGACGGTCTGGGCGTTGAGCAGGACGACCGCGAGGAACGTGTTGGCCGCCATCTGCAGGAACACGTACAGGGCCCGGGCCGGATACGCCATCCGCCAGGGCGACGGGTCGAGCGCCACGGCGGGCCACCAGAACAGGAGCGCGGTGGCGAGGTATGCCGCGTGCTCCAGCTCGTGGACGAACGGGTCCTCCAGCGCCGCATCGAAGAGCGGGGAGAAGTGACTCCCCCACAGGACCCCGGCGAACAGCACCCACGCGACCACCGGGAACGCCAGGACGCGCATGACCCGTGAGTGGAGCACGGGCAGGATCCAGCGCCGGCGCGCGCCCGGTGTCGACACCCGCAGGAGGAGCGTGATCGGGGCGGCCAGCGCGATGAGCGGGGCGGCCACGAGCGTGAGCAGCACGTGCTGGACCATGTGGATCGAGAACAGGGCCGTGTCGAATCGGTCGATGCCCGACAGCAGCGCGACGGCCAGCGCGACCATGCCGGCGGCGAACGCCACCGACCGCCGCCGCGGGACGGGGTTCGCCGGATGCGCCGAATCCACCCGGCGGACGGCCCACCACCAGGCCACGGAGCGCCGCGGCGATGGCGATCGTCGGCAGTGGCTCGAACGTCCAGCCGAGGAGGATCGACGCGGCGTCCGGTGGCGTCGTGGGAGCGGGGCCGTGAGCCCCGACCGGGCCGGCGGACATGGCCGCCGCGAGGAGCGCGGCGGGTGCCGCCAGGAGGCGCCGGGACGAGGACCGGTGGAGCATCGACCGCATGGTCCCACGACCCGTGGCGGTCCGGGCGAGGCGGCCGGCCGAGCGCACGAACCGCCGAGCCACCGCGGTATCATGCCCGCGTCCGGCCGCGGGCGGCTCGGACGTGCCCGCCTCCCCTGCACCGAGGACCTGCATGGCGAGTTCCCCCAGGACCGGCCGCACATCCGTCGCGCTCGCCGCGCTCCTGGTCGGTGCCGTCCTGATCCTCGGCGTGGTCCTCGTCGTGGCGGGCGGGGTCAACCCGGTCACGAGCGGCCAGAGCGTGCTCCAGAGCTTCTTCCCGCCGACGGCCATCACCGATCGCGGCGCCCAGATCCGCGACCTCTACAACATCATCTTCGGGATCGCCGCTGTCATCTTCTTCGTGGTCGAGGGGCTGATCATCTGGACGGTCGTGCGCTACCGGCGCAAGCCGACCGACACGGAGCTGCCCGCCCAGACGCACGGCAACGCGGTCGCCGAGATCGTGTGGACGGTCGTCCCGACCCTGATCGTCGCGTTCATGTTCGTGATCTCGTGGCAGACGCTGTCGACCGTCGAGGCGGTGTCGCCCCAGCCGCAGCTCAAGGTCCGGGCCGTCGCCGCCCAGTTCCTGTGGACGTTCGACTACATGCCCGCCGACTACGACCCGACGCAGCAGCCGCCACCGGAGCCCGTGTTCAGCCAGACGACGCCCGAGGGTCCTGAGGGCGGACTGGTGCTCCCGGTCGGCCGGAGCGTCCATCTGTTCCTCGAGAGCCCCGACGTGATCCACGCCTTCTACGTGCCGCAATTCCTGTTCAAGCGCGATGTCGTGCCGGGCAGGGTGAACAACTTCGAGTTCACGATCGACGAGGACGATGCCGGAGGCACGTTCCACGGCCAGTGCGCCGAGCTGTGCGGGGTCAGCCACAACGCGATGCACTTCGACGTGGTCGCGAAGACCGGCGCCGAGTTCGACGCCTGGCTCGAGGAGGCGATCGCCCAGGCGAACGCCTCGCCGCCACCCCCGCCGTCGGGCGAGCCGGCGCCGTCGGGCCAGCCGGGCGCCCCGCCGATCCCGCTGTCCGCCCTCAACGTCGCCTTCAACACCGCGACCCTGTCGGCGCCGGCCGACACACCGTTCCAGATCGAGTTCGACAACCAGGACGCGTCGATCGACCACAACGTCGCGATCCACGAGGGGTCGCCCACCGGCCCCGAGGTGTTCAAGGGCGAGATCTTCCCGGGCGTGGCCAAGAAGACCTACGACGTACCACCGTTGGCGGCCGGCACCTACGGTTTCGTCTGCTCCGTCCACCCCAACATGACCGGCACCCTCACGGTCCAGTAGGGAGCACATCGTGGCGACCACCGCGCTCCACCCCGCCACCCGCGCCTACCGCAGCACCCTCTACGACTGGGTGACGTCGACCGATCACAAGAAGATCGGGATCATGTACCTGATCAACTCGTTCATCTTCTTCTTCCTGGGCGGGTTGCTCGCCATGGGCGTGCGGATCGAGCTGGCCCAGCCGGGGCTGCAGATCGTGGCCGACGGCACCTACAACGAGCTGTTCACGATGCACGCCACGTTCATGATCTTCCTGTTCATCATCCCGATCCTGGCGGGCTTCGGGAACTACATCGTCCCACTCCACATCGGCGCACCCGACGTCGCCTTCCCGCGCATCAACGCGCTGTCGCTCTGGATGCTGCCGCTGGCCGGCGTGCTGCTGCTGATCAGCTTGTTCACGGGCTCCGCCGCGGCCGGCTGGACGAGCTACGCCCCGCTCACCGAGGACCGGCCGCTCTCGTCGCCCGGTCCCGGGCAGGACCTGTGGATCGTCGCGGTCGTGCTGATCGGCACGAGCTCGATCCTCGGCGCCGTCAACTTCCTCGTCACGATCTTCAAGATGCGCGCGCCGGGCATGACGCTGTTCCGGATGCCGATCATGGTCTGGACGGTGCTGGTGACGTCGGTCCTGGGCCTGCTCGCCACCCCGGTGCTGACGAGCGCACTGATCATGCTGTTCATCGACCGCAACTACGGCGGCAGCTTCTTCGACCCGCGGGTCGGCGGCGACGCGATCCTCTACCAGAACGTGTTCTGGTTCTACTCGCACCCGGCCGTCTACATCATGGTGCTGCCGGCGATGGGCATGATCAGCGAGATCCTGCCGGTCTTCAGCCGCAAGCCGCTGTTCGGCTACAAGGCGTTCGTGTTCGCGACGGCGGCCATCGGCGCCCTCGGGTTCTCGGTGTGGGCCCACCACATGTTCACGACGGGCGCGGTCTACCTGCCGTTCTTCAGCCTGATGACGTTCCTGATCGCGGTGCCGACCGGCGTCAAGATGTTCAACTGGATCTTCACGATGTGGCGCGGCCAGCTGTCGCTGTCGACACCGTTGCTGTTCGCGCTCGGCTTCCTGAGCATGTTCCTCATCGGCGGCATCAACGGCGCGTTCAGCGCGGCGGTGCCGGTCGACTTCGCGCTACATGACACGTACTGGGTGGTCGCCCACCTCCACTACGTCCTGTTCGGCGGGTCGGTGTTCGGCGTGATGGCCGGGCTGTACTACTGGTTCCCGAAGATGACCGGGCGGATGCTGAGCGAGGGCCTGGGCAAGGTCCAGTTCGTGCTGATGTTCATCGGGTTCAACCTGACGTTCTTCCCGATGCACCAGCTGGGTCTCGCCGGGATGCCGCGGCGCATCGCCGACTACGCGTCGGGCGCCGGCTGGAACGACCTGAACCTGGCCGCGACGATCGGCGGCTTCATCATCGCGGCGAGCATGCTCCCGCTGCTCTGGAACATCTTCCTGTCACTGCGCAGCGGCAAGCCGGCGGGCGATGACCCGTGGGAGGGCAACACGCTCGAGTGGGCCACCAGCTCACCGCCGCCGCCCTACAACTTCGACCACCTGCCCGACATCCGATCCGAGCGGCCGGTCTTCGACGTCCGCCACGGCTCGGCGGCACCCGCCGCCACGGCCCCGCTGCCGCAGTCCGCGTCGACGGCGCACTGACCGATGGCCACCGACAGCCACGCCGTGACCTCTGTCGAGCACAGCCCGGTCGCCGGGCTCGCCCACGACGAGCGGGGCGGCATCAGCAACGTCGTCCTCGGCATGCTCCTGTTCATCACCTCGGAGGTGATGTTCTTCGCCGGGTTGTTCGCCGCCTACTTCAACGTGCGGGCCAATGCCCCGGTCTGGCCGCCGGTCATCCCGGACACGATCCCGCCCGAGCAGTACCACCTCGAGATCCTGCCGCTGGTCGGGCCGGCGACGGTGCTCCTCATCCTGTCGTCGTTCACCTGCCAGTTCGCCGTGTGGGCGATCCGGAAGGGCGACCGGACCGGGTTCCTGCGCAACATCGGCGTCACCTTCGTCATCGGCATCGTGTTCCTGATCATGCAGGCGACCGACTACGTGCTCCTCTACGAGGAGGGCATCACGCTGTCGATGGGCCCCTTCGGGACGACCTACTTCACGCTCACCGGGTTCCACGGCGCGCACGTCTTCGGTGGCGCGATCATGCTCGGGGTGGTGTTGTACCGCGGGCTCGCCGGGCAGTTCTCGGCGCGCCATCACGACGCGGTCGAAGCGGTATCGCTGTACTGGCACTTCGTCGACGTGGTCTGGATCCTGCTGTTCTCGATCCTCTACCTGCTGCCGGGCAAGCCACCGACGGGCGTGGTCCCGTAGCCATGCACCCGCTCCGTCATCCGCGCAACGCGATCGCCGTCGGGCTCCTGTTCGCCGTCGCTGGTGCGGTGTACTGGGCCGTCCAGGCGATCGCCGGATGGCCGGTCGACTACGCCGGCGTGACGATGCTCCTGCTGCTTGGGGTCGCGACGAGCATCCTCGCCTACGTGTTGATCGCCGGCTCGCCGAACGACTGACCGAGCTCGATGTTCGAGGAGATCTGGAACAGCATCCTGGAGCTGACCTCCAGGTTCGTCATCCCCGACTGGACGTCGGTAGTCGCGATGCTGCCGGTGATCATCTTCATCGTGACGGTCATCGCCGTCGTCATCCTCTTCTGGAAGCTCGCGCGGGCGCCCAAGCCGCAACGCGGCAAGGGACGCCTCGAACCGATCCCGCCGCGCGGCGTGCACATGCCCGGGCCGTCGCTGGCGCCGTTCCTCGCGGCGATCGGTGCCTTCTTCCTGTTCCTCGGCCTCGTCTTCGGCGGGTGGCTCCTGGTCATCGGCGCGATCGTCCTGGTCGTCACCCTCCTGTACTGGCTCGTCGAGGCACTCCGCCTGTACGACCGGGACCTCGGCCAGACGGCCCCGCCCCTGCCGGCGGTGGTCCACGACGGACCGCCGGCGGGCGTGCACATGCCGGGTCCGTCGTTCCTGCCGTTCCTGGCCGCGATCGGCATGGGCATGCTGATGCTCGGTCTCGTGTTCGGCGGGTGGCTGCTGGTGGTCGGCGTCATCGCGTTCATCGTCACGCTGCTCGGCTGGATGCGCGACGCCCGACGCGAATACGTCGCGACCGAGGAGGCCGACCGGACCGGCCATCTCGCGACCCTGCCCGACCCGAAGACGCCACGGTGGCTCCTGACCGGGCTCGGGCTGCTGCTCGCGATCGGGTTCGTGGTGCAGGTCGGCTGGATCCCGCCCCAGGCGTCGGGCGGCGAGACCGCGACACCATCAGGCGTCCCGGTCGAGCCGGGCGGGCCCGGGGAGCCCGGCGCGTCACCCGGCGCCGGCGGTGGCGGTGGCGGTCCCGTGGTCCACGCCAAGGACGTCGCCTTCGTCGAGACGACCTTCAGCGCCCCGGCCGACGCGCCGTTCAAGCTCGAGTTCGTCAACGAGGACGACGGCATCCAGCACAACGTCGAGCTGAAGGACAGCTCCGGGGCGAGCGTCTTCAAGGGCGAGGTCTTCGCGGGCGTCGCCACGCAGGTCTACGATGTGCCGGCGCTCGCCGCCGGCACCTATCCGTTCATCTGCTCGGTCCACCCCAACATGACCGGGTCCGCGACGATCCAGTAGGGCGGTCGCCGAAGGGACCCTGTCACGCCGCGTCGTCCGATCCTCGTCGCCCTCGCCATCGCCCTCGTCACGACCGTCGGCGTGTGGTGGTTCGTCTCCTCCGGGGACGGCGCGCCGCGGGCGCGCGTCGGCGAGCCGGCTCCGCCGATCGTGGGCACGACGCTCGACGGCCAGCCGCTCGACCTCGCCTCGTATCGCGGCCGGCCGGTGGTCGTCAACTTCTGGGGACCATCGTGCATCCCGTGCCGCGAGGAGTTCCCGCAACTCCTGGGCGAGCTCGACCGACACGCCGAGGACGGGCTGGCCATCGTCGGCGTGCTGACCGACGACCCGGTCGAGCCCGCCCGCCGGTTCGCGGCCGAGTACGGCGCCACCTGGCCGACCGTCGTCGACCCGGACGAGGCGATCAAGCGCGCGTACCGGGTGGTCGCCCGGCCGCACACGTGGTTCATCGACCGCGACGGCGTGATCCGCTCGATCCAGGTCGGCGGGCCGATGACCGACGAGGAGTTCGCGCGCCACTACGAGCGCATCCGGGCGTGACCGCCGCGCCATGACCGACCCGGCGATCGCGGTCGACGCGCTGATCAAGCGATACGGCCACCGGACGGTCGTCGACGACGTGTCGCTGGAGGTCCGACCCACCGAGGTCGTCGCGCTGCTCGGACCCAACGGCGCGGGCAAGACCACGACCGTCGAAGTCATCGAGGGCTATCGACGCCCGGACGGCGGGACGGTCCGCGTCCTCGGCGCGGAACCGTGGGCCGCCGGGCGTGCCCACAGGGCGCGGGTCGGACTGATGCTCCAGTCGGGCGGCATCGACATGCGCGCCCGACCCGCCGAGACCCTCCGGCAGTACGCGGCCTTCCACGCCGACCCGGCCGACCCCGATGCCCTCATCGACGGACTCGGGCTGCGGACCGTGGCGTCGACGCCGTTCCGGCGACTGTCCGGTGGCGAGCGGCAGCGTCTCGGTCTCGCGCTGGCGCTTGTCGGACGCCCCGAGGTCCTGCTCCTCGACGAGCCGACAGCCGGGCTGGACCCGGAGGGCCGGGCGGTGGTCAGGTCGCGCATCGAGGCGGAGCGGGCCGCCGGATCGGCGATCCTCCTGACGACCCACGAGCTCGTCGACGTCGAGCGGCTGGCCGACAGGATCATCATCCTCGTCGACGGGCGGATCGTCGCCGGCGGCACGGCGGCCGAGCTGGCGGCCGGGCTGCGGCCGCGGCTGCGCTTCTCGCTGGATGCGCCACTCGAGGAGCCCGAGCTCGCGTCGATCGGGCGGGCGCTCGGAACGGCCGTGCGGTCGGCGAGTGGCGGCCGGTACGAGGTCGTCGACCGGCAGCCGACGCCGGCGCTCGTCGCGGCGCTGGCGGCATGGTGCGCCGCGAACGACCGGCTCCTCGTCGAGTCGCGGACCGTCGGTGGGACGCTCGAGGATGCGTACCTCGAGCTCGTGGCCGACGCGACGGCCGCGCGCCGGGACGAGCCGGACACGTGAGCCGGCCCGCGCCGTTCCCCCGCGCCGTCCTTGCCCAGGCCGGGATGGAGATCCGGCTGACCGCACGCCGCGGCGAGAACCTGCTCGCGATGGTCGTCATCCCCGCGGCAGCGCTCGTGTTCTTCGGCGTCACCGGCAGGGCGGGCAGCGTCGCGACGGTGCTGCCCGCAGCGCTCGCGCTGGCCGTCGTCGCGAGCGGGCTGGTCAACCTCGGGATCGCGACGGCATACGAGCGCGGCTACGGCGTCCTCAAGCGACTCGGCGGGGCACCGCTCGGGAGGACCGGCCTCGTGACGTCGAAGCTGGCCGTGGTCGGGTTGATCGCCATCGTCCAGGTCGCCGCACTCGTCGCCGTGGCCGGCGTCGTCCTCGCCTGGGTCGCCGGCCCGGATGCATCGGTCGTCGTGCTGGTCGTCGTCACGCTCGTCGGGGCGGCGGCCTTCGCCTCGATCGGGCTGTTCCTCGCCGGGGCGTTGCGACCCGAGGCGGCGCTCGTCGTCGCGAATGCGCTGTTCCTCACGGCGGTGTTGCTCGGCGGGCTCGTCGTCCCGATCGGGTCGTTGCCCGGACCGCTGGCGACCCTCGCCGAGCTGCTCCCGTTCGGGGCCCTCGCCGGCGCCTTCGCGGCTGCCCTTGGCGACGGCGGGGAGCTCGGGCGCCACCTGACGGTGGTCGTCGCCTGGGGCCTCGTCGCGCTCGTCGCGACGGTCCGGACGTTCCGCTGGGACTGAACCTTTCGCTCGACGCGGACGCCATACCCTGTCAAGCACGACCACTCTGGCCGTGCCGCACCAGAGGCGACCGTGGACCAGCGAGGACTCGTCGAACGAGCGAGGCGAGGCGAGCATGACGCCTTCACCTCGCTCATCGACGTCCACCTCGCGCGGCTGGACGCGGCCGCCCGCCTGATCCTCCGGGACCCGGAGCTCGCGCGCGACGCGGTCCAGGAGGCACTCATCCGAGCCTGGCGGGACCTGCCGGGTCTCCGCGACCCCGACCGGTTCGACGCCTGGCTGCATCGACTACTCGTCAACGCCTGTCTCGACCTCGTGCGGCGTCGCAAGCGCCGGGTGATCGAGGTCGAGCTTTCGCCGATCGATGTCGCACCGTCTCGCGACATCGCGAGCGCGCTCGCCGACCGCCAGCTGCTCGACCAGGCCCTTGCCGACCTGTCGCCCGGGCATCGGGCGGTCGTCGCTTTGCACCACCTCCTGGGGATGCCACTGACAGAGGTGGCGATGTCCCTGGGTATCCCGATCGGGACGGCCAAATCACGGCTGCACTACGCGCTCGCCGCGATGCGCACCACTGTGACCGCCGAACCCGAGCCTGTCCCGGCCGCTGTTGTGCGAGGGCATCTGGCATGACTTCGCCACGACGCATCGAAGTCGACCTGCCGGCGATCCTCGCCGACCTGTACCTGGGCGGGACCCCCGACTACCGAGATGACCTCGTCCAGCAGGTCGCCCGTGTGCGGCAGCGGCCCGCCTGGACGTTCCCTGAAAGGTGGCTCCCGATGGATTTCGCGACCAAGGCAGTGCCTGGCGCACCACGCGTCCAATGGAGGATCGTCGCAGTCCTGGCGCTCCTTGCAGCCCTGCTCGTCGGCATGCTCGTGTTCTATGCGGGGTCCCAGCGACCACTGCCCGCGCCGTTCGGCCGGGCTGCGAACGGCTCGATCGTCTTCACGGCCGATGGCGACATCGTGGCCGCCGACCCGGTCACCGGCGAGGTGCGCCAGATCGTCACCGGTCCCGAGGCGGACGACAGTCCCGTCTTCTCCGGCGATGGCACCATGCTCGCATTCCACCGCCTGGTGGGCGACGGGCTCGGCCAGCTCGTCGTGGCGAACGCCGACGGGACCGGCCTCGTCCCCGTCATCGCGGATCCGACGCACCTCCTGACGTCGTGGGCGTTCTCGCACGACAGCCGCACGTTGTTGGTGTCCGCCGTCGTCGACGGCACCCCGCAGGTCCTCCTCGTCGGCTCGGACGGCCAGTCCGCTCCCCGAGTCCTCGACGTGCCGCTCCCCACCGACGTCGACCAGGTCGAGATGGCCGGCTTCCGGCCGACCGATCCGACCGAGATCCTCGTCGTGGCGAAGTCGCCCGGAAGCCCGAATCGTGGGCTGGTCGCGATCGACACGGACACGGACGAGATGCGGACGATCCTCGCGCCGGATCCCGTCGCCGACGTGTTCGGGGCAGCGTGGTCACCCGACGGCGCATGGATCACGTACGGGCGCTTCGTTCCAGCGGACACCGTCACCGCGAGGAGCCACATCATCGCGCCCGACGGGACCGGCGATCGGCGGGTCGATGCGTCCCCGGACACGGATTTCGACGGCCTGAAGGGGTGGTCGAACGACTCGACGCGCTTCGTCATCGAACGCGGCTCCAACGACGGCGATTCGCGTCACGTGATCGTCACACTCGACCGGACGTCGGCACCGATCGAGATCGACTGCAGCGGTGGCGGGCCCGCCAGGTGCCCGGACGGCTGGCTCTGGTCGCCGGATGACACGACGCTGCTCGGCTTCATCAACGAGGAGGGCGACGGCTTGGATCGCCACGTGCTGGCCGACCCGCTGACCGGCAAGGTCCGGCCGGCTCCCTGGACGGCGACCGGCGATCCCACGTGGCAACGACGAGCCCCGTGACCTGATCCGAGAAAGGTTGAACCCCGGGTTGGTCGGGACCCGGGGTTCAGGTGAAGGCGTATTGGTTGCGGGGAAGGGATTCGAACCCTTGACCTTCGGGTTATGAGCCCGACGAGCTGCCGCTGCTCCACCCCGCGACGGCATATGCTAGAGACCGGGCACGATTCGGTCAACTGCCCTCGCGACGGAGCAGGGCGGCGGTGAGCTCCTCGGACGCCAGCTCCGGTGACGCGACGGCCAGCGCCGCGGCGACCGAGCCATACCGCAACGATCGCTCCACCGGCTCGCCCTCCAGCGTCCCGAACAGGACGCCCGCGAAGAAGGCATCGCCGGCCCCGTTCGTATCGACGACCTCGACGTCGGGCACGGCCGGCACGTCGTAGCGCCGACCGTCCGCGTCGAGCGCGATCGCCCCGTCCCGGCCGAGCGTGCACACGGCCATGCCCCTGCCGTCCGCTCGACACGAGCGCAGGTAGGCGACCGGATCGTCGAGTCGATCACCGCTCATGAACACGGTCTCCGCCGCGTCGATGAAGGGGTCGCGCCAGCCAGACGTGCCGTCGGTGTCATGCAGGTCGGTCCACATCGGCCGGCCCGAGGCGCGCGCGAGGTCGAGCACGCGGGGCGTCCACGGCGCGAGGTCGACCACGACCACGTCGGCACCGGCCATCGAGTCGGCGATGGCCGGCATGTCGAGGGCGAGGTCGGCCGACCCGTTGGCGAGCATGTACGAGACCCGGCCGCCCGACGCGTCCATGACGTTGACGTGCTCCGCCGTGGCGCCCGTGTCGACGATCGCCCGCAGGTCGACACCGGCCCGGCCGAGCCCATCGCGGACGCGACCGCCGGCGTCGTCGTCGCCCAGCCCGGCAACGAGCGTCACGTCCACGCCCAGCCTGGCCAGGTTCATCGCCTTGCCGGCCCCTGCCCCACCGATCGCCTCGTGGTGCCACTGCGGATGGACCGTCGCCGAACGGTCCGCGGGCAAACGATCCACGTGGATCATCCGGTTCCACGCGGCCCCACCGAGGACCGTGACCCGCATCAGCCCGCCGTGACCGCGGCCGGGACGGGCTCGTCGACGCGGCCATGCAGCCGTCGACCCACCGACGACGATGGCGACGATCAGCGTGATCGTCATCACCGCGCTGAACGCATAGAACGGGTAGAGGATGTCCTGCTCCGCGAGCAGCCCGGCCGACAACGACGCGATGATGAACCCGAGCGTCCCGGCCGCACCGAACAGCCCCTGCGCGGTCGACGACCGGCCCACCGGCGAGCTCGCGGCGACGACCGCGTAGAGCGCCGGGTTGAGGAACGCGAAGCCGGTCGCCTCGATCAGGATGAGCGGCACCGCGAGCGCGGGGTCCCACATGAACGTGTAGAGGATGCCGGTGACCGCCGGCAGGATCATCCCGATAACGATGAACCAGAACGACCCGCGCCGGTCGACGAGCCGGCCGGCGTACGGTGACAGCACGAGCACAGGCAGCCCGAACATCGCGAACGTCAGCCCGATGAGCGCGAGGTCGGCGCCGAGGCCCTGGAGGAACAGGCTCCAGATGACTTCGTACGTGCCGCCTCCGAAGTAGCCGCCGACGTTGAGGATGATCGCCGCCATGAGGCCGCGGTTGAGCAGCCGCATCGGTCGGTGTTCAGGTGACTCGACCCGGTCCGCTACCAGGTCCGACGCCACGCGGCCCTCGACGTATGGCGAGTCGGGCGGGAACGTCATGCGGTCCGGGGCGGGCCCGTGATCGGTCGGGTGGACCGGCCCCTCCTCGCGCACGCGCAGGGCGATGGCGACCGCCGCGATGATCGCCGCGATCGCGCTGAACACGAACACGAACGCGATGCCGCCGAAGTTCGCGGCCCCGAACGCCCCGATCGACGGGCCGAGCAGCAGCCCACCCATCTGCGCGGCACCGTACAGCCCGAATGCCTCGCCGCGCCGGTCCGGAGGCGTCGCGTCGGTCAGGAAGCCGCGCGCGGCCGGGTCGTAGATCGCCGTCCCGAGACCTGCACCGGCGCGCAGCAGGATGAACGGGATCGGCCCGGTCCAGACGAGCGGCAGCGCCCCGAACACGCCGGCCGCCACGAGACCGATGACCATCAGCGGGACGCGCGCCGTCCGGTCGGCCAGCCAGCCGAAGACGGGCTCGCTGACGAGGCGCGCGGCCGGCCATGCGGCGATGACCAGCCCGAGCGTGGCGAGATCGATGCCCTGCTCGGCGAAGTAGATCGGCAGGACCGGCAACAGCCCGCCGAAGCCGATCCAGATGATGAACTCGGCAACGAGGAGCGGCAGGATCGGGCCCCAGCGCTGGAGCCAGGCCCGGGTACGTCCCAGCATGGAAGCCCAAGCGTAGCGGCGCCATCGTCGACCGCTCCGCCGGATGCGGCCGGCAGGACGACCTATACTCTCCCCTCCGCCCCCATATCCCCAAGGTGAGCCGCCGCATGGATGTCATCACGGCCGAGGGCCTGGTCAAGATCTACAAGACCCGCAAGAGCGAGGTCCACGCGCTCGATGGCATCGACCTGTCGGTCGCCGAAGGGACCGTGCTCGGGCTGCTCGGGCCGAACGGCGCGGGCAAGACCACTGCGGTCCGGATCCTGGCCACGCTGCTCAAGCCCGACGCGGGCCGTGCGACCGTCGCCGGTCTCGACGTGGTCCGGCAGGCCCAGCAGGTGCGCACGCTCGTCGGGCTGTCCGGCCAGTACGCCGCAGTCGACGAGAACCTCACGGGTCGCGAGAACCTGTGGATGTTCGGGCGCCTGTACCAGCTGCCGAACAGCCAGGCGAGGTCGCGGGCCGGGGAGCTGCTCGAGCAGTTCGAGCTCACCGACGCTTCGGAGCGGGTGGTCAAGACCTACTCGGGTGGCATGCGTCGGCGGCTCGACCTCGCCAGCGCCCTGATCGGTCGGCCCAAGCTGCTGTTCCTCGACGAGCCGACGACGGGGCTCGACCCACGCAGCCGCATCGGCATGTGGGACGTGATCCGGTCGCTCGTGCGCGAGGGCGTCACGCTGCTGTTGACGACCCAGTACCTCGAGGAGGCCGACGAGTTGGCCGACAGCATCGCCGTCGTCGATCACGGCAAGATCATCGCCCGTGGCACGGCCGACGACCTCAAGGCGCAGGTCGGTGGCGAGCGGATCGAGGTCGTCGTCCACGACCGCACGAGGATCGACGACGCTTGCCGGATCCTGGGCGAGATCGGCCTCGGCGCTGCGTCGATCGACGAGCACACCCGCCGCGTTACTGCGCCATCGGAGGGTGGCGCCAAGCGGCTCTCCAACGTGATCCGCGACTTCGACGAGGCCGGCATCGCGATCGACGACATCGGACTGCGGCGGCCGACCCTCGACGACGTGTTCCTCAGCCTGACCGGCCACACGGCAGTCGACGAGCAGACCGAGGAAGCGGCGTGACGGCAACCACGACCGCCCGGCCGGCGGCGGCGTCGGGGAGCCTCGCCTCCGCGGCTCGAGACGGGCTACATCATCATGTGGCGGAATCTCAAGCGGATCCCGCGCATCCCGGAGCTCGCGATCTTCGCGATCCTCCAGTCGATCATGTTCGTGCTGCTGTTCGCGTTCGTCTTCGGTGGCGCGATCCCGCTCCCGGACGGCGGCAACTACAACGAGTTCCTGATGCCCGGCATCTTCGCCCAGACGATCGTGTTCGCCAGCGGCACCACCGCGATCGGCATCACCGACGACGTCCAGAAGGGCATCGTCGATCGCTTCCGCTCACTGCCGATGGCCCGCTCCGCGTTCCTGTCCGGTCGGTCGCTGGCGGACGTCGTCTACAACGCGGGCATCCTCGTCGTGCTGATGGGGACCGCGGTGTTCGTCGGCTGGACCGTCCACACCGGGATCAGCGGACTGCTTGCCGGCGTCGCGCTGCTGCTCTTGTTCGCGTTCGCGATGTCGTGGCTTGGCATCTGGATGGGCCTGAACGTGCCGACGGTCGAAGTGGCGAACCAGGTGATCTTCACCGTGCTGTTCCCGATCACGTTCATCTCGAACGTGTTCGTGCCGCCAGAGACGCTGCCCGATTGGCTGCAGCCGATCGCCGAGTGGAACCCGACCAGCACCTTGACCGGCTCGCTGCGCGAGTTGTGGGGTAACCCCAATCCGTATGCGACCGACAGCTTCCCGTCCGAGAACCCGATCCTCGTGACCCTCGTCTGGGTGGCGGTCTTCGTCGCGGTCTTCGCACCGCTCGCCGTCCGGCGCTATCGGAACATGAGCCGCTGATCCGATGATCGCCCCGCCCTGGCTGATCGCGCTGGGGCTCGTGCTGGGCCTGGTCGTGCTCGTGCCCGCCGGCCGGCTGCGCGCGGCAGGGCTGAGCCGCGGCACGGTGGGGCTCTACGCGGCGGTCCTCTGGGGTCTCGCGATGATGGTCGCCATCCGGCCCGGTGCGACCCGGATCGTGGTGCCGGTGCTGCTGGTGGCCTACCTCGCCCCATTCCTGGTGCCGCCCGAGACGATCGGCCGGTTCCTGCGGCGCGAGCCCCCTGGCGGCCGCCCGCCGATCAAGAACGTGACCCCGCCGGATCCGCCTGCCGATCCCGACTGACGACTACCCGGTGTTCTGCAGGCCGGCGGCGATGCCGTTGACCGACAGCTGGACGAGCCGCAGGTGCATCGCGCGGCCGTCCGCATCGTCGGGTGGGAGGGCGCGCAGCCGCCGGAGCAGCCGGACCTGGACCTCGGAAAGCGCGTCGACGTACGGGTTGCGCAGCCCGATCGACCGCTGGAGCACGGGCGCCCCGTCGAGCAGGCGATCGCGTCCGGTGATCCGCAGCAGCCAGGCGACCGTCCGGTGGAACTCGGCCTCGATCGCGGCCCAGCGGCGGTCGCCCTCCGCGTCTCGCACGAGCGACGCGTAGCGACGGCCGACCCCCATGTCGGCCTTGGCCAGGATCATCTCGGCGTTGTCGATGACCGAGGCGAGGAACGGCCACGACCGGTAGAGACGCGCGATCTCCCGAACGCCGCCATCACCGTGCGCGGCGGCGTACGCGTCGAGCGCCGAGCCGAGGCCGTACCAGCCGGGCAGGTTGATGCGCGACTGGGACCACGCGAACGTCCACGGGATCGCCCGCAGGGCATCGATCGGGGGTGCCTCGTCGGGTCCCGAGCCGGTCCGGCGACGGGCCGCCGGCCGTGAGCCGAGCCGCATGTCGGACAGCTCCGCGATCGGGGTGATGTCGCGGAAGAAAGCCGCGAACCCGGGGTCGTCGTGGACCAGCGCCCGGTACGCGGTGCGCGCCGTGCCGGCCAGCTCGCCGAGGATCGGGCCGCCGTCGGCCACGGCGGCGGCCGCGGCGGCGTCGTGCTCGGGCGTCGACGCGATCAGCACAGCCCCGGTGAGCTGCTCGAGATGGCGGCGAGCGATGGCCGGATCGCTGTAGTTCGCGGCGATGACCTCGCCCTGCTCGGTCAGCTTCAGCCGGCCGTCGACCGACCCGGGCGCCCCGCCGAGGATCGCCCGGTTGGCCGGTCCGCCGCCACGCCCGATGGCGCCGCCGCGACCGTGGAACAGCGTCAGCTCCACGTCCCGGGCACGGGCGACCTCGACCAGGGCGGCCTGTGCCTGGTGGAGCATCCAGGCAGCCGCCAGGAAGCCCGACTCCTTGCTCGAGTCGGAGTAGCCGAGCATCACCTCCTGGCGGTCGTCGCGCCCGCTGAGGTGCCGTCGGTACGTCGGATCGTCGAGCGCGGCCTCGAGGATCCGTCCAGCAGAGGCCAACGCGTCGGAGGACTCGAACAGCGGCACGACGTCGATCGTCGGTGGCCCGCCGGCGGCCGCCGCGAGCGCCAGGACGTCGGTCATGTCGCGGGCGGATGCCGTGAACGACACGACCACCCGCCGGCAGGCCTCGACGCCGAAGCGGGCCTGTGCCTCCGCGATCGATCGGAACGTCGCCGCGACCTCGCCGACCGCGACGCCGGGCGCGGCCTCGGTCGTCTCCGGCCGTCCGGCTTCCAGCGCGTCGAGCGCGGATCGGTGGACCGCGCTGTGCTGGCGGATCTCGAGCGAGGCGAGATGGAAGCCGAACGTCGCGACCTGCCAGCGCAGGTCGGCGACCTCGCCCCACGCGACGCGCTCGAGGCCACCGGCGACCAGCGCGTCCTGGGTCTCGGCCAGCTCACGGTCGAGCTCGTCGGCCGTCTCGTAGTGGCCCGAGCGCGCCCCCGACTCGCCGGTGAGCACCGATCGCGTGCGCCGGAGCCGCTCGGCGACGAACCCGAAGCGCTGTCGGTACGGCTCGTCGGGAAAGCGCCGCCGGAGTTGTCGGTCCGTCTCCGGCAGGTCTTCGGCGTCACGCGCGAGTCGGGTGGCGAGCGCGCGCGACACCCGGTCGTGCGTGGTCGTCGCCGACACGGTCTGCATCAGCCGAAGCGCGACCGCTTCGTAGCCGTGGAGGACGTGGTCGGCGTGGATGCGCAGCGTCCGCTCGGTCATCTCCGCGGTGACCGCCGGGTTGCCGTCCCGGTCACCGCCGACCCACGACCCGAAGCGGACGAAGGCCGGGACGCGTGGCGGCCGCGTACCAGTGTCCGCATCGAGGGCGGCGTCGACTGCCCGGTACAGGCGGGGCATCAGCGTGAACAGCGTCGCGTCGAACATGGCCATCGCCGTGCGGACCTCGTCGAGCGGTTCAGGAGCGACCGAGCGGAGGTCCGATGTGCGCCACAGGAGCGTGATCTCCTCGCGCAGGCGCCGGCGGATCTCGTGGTCCTCCGAGGGGGTCAATCGCGGGTCGTCGAGCCGCTCGAGGAGCACGGCGCAGCGGCGCAGGGCGACGAGCGCCGTGCGGCGGCGCGCCTCGGTCGGATGCGCGGTGAGGACCGGCGTCACGCGCAGCCGACCGAGCAGCCCGTCGAGATCGCCGTCGCTGCGGCCGCGTCGTCGCAGCCGGTCGATCGCCTCGGCGACCGAATCGTCGAGCAGCCCGTCCCGCGCCGCCCGTTCGCGCCGGCGGAGGGTCCGGATCCGCGCGCGGGCCTCGGCGAGGTTGACGAGCTGGAAGTACAGCGAGAAGGCCGTGATGACCGCCTCGGCATCCTCGAGCTCGAGCGCGTCGAGCTCCGCCTCGAGCCGGTCGCGCACACCCGGGTCGTCGTCCTTGCGGAACGCGATCGCGGCCAGCCGGAGGCGCTCGACCAGGTCGTAGATCGGCGTGCCCGACTGCTCGGTGATGACCTGCCCGAGGAGCGAGCCCAGCAGCCGCACCTCGAGCGCCAGCGGGTCGCGGGCGCTGGCCGACCCGATGCCCGAGGGCTCCGCCGCCCGGGCCGATCTCGTCCGGCGTCGTGCCGTCGTCACCGGCACGCCTCGGTCGGGCGGTACCGCAACCGAGCCGCGACGGGCCCGCAACCTTTCTCGGCCCAGACGGTTCCTACCCTTGTATGGTGATGAGCGTGGCTCCCCGACGATCGACCGTGCAGGACCGGCCGCCACGGGTGCGGACCCCGGCCGCGCCGGCGCGCACCGCGACGGACCAGCTCGATCAGCTGCGGTTCATCCACGACGTCGCCCGCCTGGCGACGACGGCCCGGACCTGGGACGAGCTGCTGGGGACCGTGGTCGACGGGACGCGCGACGCCCTGCATGCCGATGTCTCCTCGCTCTATCTCCTCGACCGGGATGGAGCGTACCTGACGCTCGCCGCGACCAACGGCCTCGACCGGTTCCAGATCGGCCGCGCGCGTGTGCCGCTCGGCGAGGGCGTCACCGGCTCCGTCGCCGCGAGCCAGCAGCCGCTGGTCATCCCCGACGTCAAGTCCGACCAACGCTTCCTGTGGGTCCGGGGCATCGACCAGCGCCGGTTCGTGGCATCGATGCTGAGCGTGCCGCTGACGTGGCACGACCAGACGATCGGCGTGCTCAACGTCCAGACCGAGCAGGCGCGTGTCTTCAGTCCGTCCGATGTGGCCCAGCTGAGCGCGGTCGCCGACCTGCTGGCCGGCATCGTCGAGAAGGGGCGGCAGCAGAGCGAGGCCGAGGCGCGGGTCGAGGCGCTCAAGACCATCGACGAGGCCCGCAACGAGCTCATCGCGCTCGTGACCCACGAGCTGCGCACGCCGCTGGCGGTCGTCCGGGCCTACGCCGACTTGCTCGCCGAGGAGCCCACCCTCGTGGGCCGCGAGTCGCGTGACATCGAGCGCCGGAAGACGCGGGCGGCGTGGCATGACGCGACGCTCGAGCAGATCGAGCGCCTCGACCGCCTGGTCGACTCGATCCTCGCGTCGGTCCGCGTCGTGCCCGAGGACGCCGCCGCGGTCGAGCCGATCGACGTCGAGGCCCTCGTCGGCGAGGTGCTCCAGTCGCTCACGCCGCTCCTGGGACGCCACCGGGTCGTGTCCGCGGGGCCCCCGCGGCTGCACGGACTGGCGGATCCGTCGCGGTTGCGCCAGATCGTCGAGCATCTCGTCGAGAATGCCGTCAAGTACGCCCCGTCGGACACGACGATCCACGTCGACTGGGCGCTGGTCGAGGGATTCGTCCACCTCGGCGTGAGCGACGAGGGTCCGGGCATCCCGGACGAGTGGCGTGAGCGCATCTTCGAGCCATACGCCAGGCGCGACACGCACACGGCGCGCGGGTCGGGCATCGGGCTGTACGCCGCCAAGCGCCTTGGCGAGTCGATGGGCGCGCACCTGTGGTGCGAGCCGGCGCGGCCGCACGGCGCCCGCTTCGTCGTGGCGGTGCCGGCCGCTGCGGCGCTCTGACCGATGGCCACCGTCAGCAGCCGACCGCTGCGCATCCTCGTCGTCGACGACGATCCGGCCATGGTCGGCGCGATCACCGCACTCGTGGGCACCGAGGGCCACCAGGTCATCACCGCCTATGACGGCCTGACCGCAGTGAAGCGGTTCCGCGACGAGCATCCGGACCTCGTCCTGCTCGACCTCGCGATGCCGGGGCCCGACGGCTTCTCGGTCGCCGGCCAGATGCGGGCGGTGGGCCAGGCACCGATCCTCGTCGTGTCCGGCGAGAGCGGCGAGGCGGCCAAGGTCCGCGCGCTCGGGATCGGGGCCGACGACTACCTCACGAAGCCATTCGGCAAGGCCGAGCTGCTGGCCAGGATCGCCGCGGTCATGCGCCGCGTCGACCGGTCGGCGGCGGGCTCCGGAGCGCCGGCCGGTCCACTCGAGGCGGGGGCGTTGGTGCTCGAGCCCGGTCGCCACGAGGCGCGGGTCGGCGAGGCGCCGCTGTCGCTGACGCCGACCGAGTTCCGGCTGCTCGAGGCCCTCGTGCGCGCTCGCGGCGACATCGTCCCGCACCTCCAGCTGGCCCGCGCCGGCTGGCCGGCCGAGAGCGATCCCGACCTGCTCTGGCTCAAGCCGCACCTGGCGCGCCTGCGGGCGAAGGTCGAGGAGGCCGGCGGGCCGCACGTCGTCGCGGTCCGGGGCGTGGGCTATCGGATCGTGGTCGACGAGACGCCGGGCGACGATCCGGCGACGTAGGTCGCCCGGCGGGGCCTAGACGGCGACGGAGACGGGTCGACCGGTCGCGTCGTGCGCGCTGTCAGCGCAGCTCACCCGGCAACCGCGAGCGTCCCGGCCACCGAGCGGATTGAAGTGGAACCACGCATCGCCGGTCTGCGCCAGCCGACAGCCACACGACACGCACGTGACCGGCGCGCCGGCACCATCGCGGACCGCGCGGGGGTGCTGGTGGCCGGGCTCGGACCCATGCAGCATCGCGATCACCTCGTCGCTGGTCGGGGTGGCCGGGCCGCCCACGGTGGTTCCGGGGAGACGCTTCCCCATCATGACCCGAGCCTAGACGCGTTCGGCCACCCGGTCCAGCGACAGGTGGGGCCCCGCTGGGTTGCAGCTCGGTGCCGCGCGACGCTGGCCCCATCCCGTCGCGGCGCCGTGGGCCTGTCGGACGAGCCGGGCTTCCGGCATCATCCCGCCATGACCGACACCGCGATCGACCCGGTCGGGGCGCCCGAGGCGTACCGCCGCATGCTCCTCGGCCTGCTCGGGCCCGACGACCCGGCCGCCGTCCAGGCGGCGACCGTCTCGCGGCTCCGAGCGCTGGTGGCCGAGGCCGGCGACGGCCTGCGCGTGCGGCCCGAGCCGAGGGAGTGGTCGGTCATCGAGTGCATCGGCCACCTGGTCGATTCGGAGCTCGTGACCGCGACGCGCGCGCGCTGGATCCTGGCCGAGGACGAGCCGCCGATCGTCGGCTACGACCAGGACCGCTGGGTCGACGGCCTGCGCCACGCCGGCGACGATCCCGACGACCTCATCAGCCTGTTCGACGCCCTCCGCCGCGCCAACCTGCGGCTCCTCGCGTCACGCACGCCAGCAGACCACGAGCGATTCGGGGTCCACAACGAGCGCGGCCCCGAGAGTTACGGGCTGATGATCCGGCTGACGGCGGGCCACGACCGGTTCCACATCGACCAGGCCGAGCGCTCGCTCGCGGCGGTCCGCGCGCTCGACCGGCCCGGGAGCTGACGGCCGCCGTACCGACCGGCCAGTGGAACATCCCGATGTTCCAAGTGAACCGTGGGCAGCCACCCACGTGGTCCAGGGCTCGATCCTCGGTCGTTCGGGACACCCGGCACGTTCCGATCGGCGGCTGACGACCCGACCGATCGGGTTCGTTGGTCCCTCGCCGTTCAGCCGGAACATGGGGAGGTTCCAAGCCGTCCCCCCCGGCCTCAGGTGCGGCTTGCGACGCCTCCGGGGACCTCCCTCCGAACGCGGACTGGGCCCGGAGCCTGAGTCGCCGCTGCGACGGCCGCCCTGACCGGCTCGACGAGCCAGGTCTCCGCCGCGAGCCGGTCCGAGTGGACCAGCCGGCGCGCCAGTACCGACCCGACGGCCGCATGGTCCTGCAGCAACGTGTACAACTCGTCGAACCGTTCCGTGCCGTCCGCTCGCGACCGGAGCACCTCCGACAGCCGCGTGGCCGCCACGCTCTCGGCGTGCAGCGCCGCGACGTGCCGACCGGTCGGGTCGTACAGGTACGTCCGCCCGCCGGTCATCCCGGCCCCGAGGTTGGCGCCGACCGGGCCGAGCACGACCACGACCCCGCCGGTCATGTACTCGCAGCCGTGCGCACCGATGCCCTCGACCACGGCCGATGCGCCGCTGTTACGGACGGCGAAGCGCATCCCGGCCCGTCCGACGAGGTGCAGCCGGCCCGCCGTCGCCCCGTACAGCGCGGTGTTCCCGGCGATGGCCTCGCCGGATGCGGGCACCGGCAGATCGGGCTCCGGGCGGACGACCAGCCGGCCGCCGGACAGTCCCTTGCCGACGTAGTCGTTGGCCTGGCCGACCAGCATGAGGTCGACCGCCGATGATGCGAATGCCCCGAACGACTGCCCGGCCGCGCCGCGCAGCTCGAGGCGCACCGGGCCGCGGAGCTCACCGCGCTCGACCGCGCCGGTCAGGGCCGCGCCGAAGGAGCGGTCGGCGGTCGTCAGGCGCAGCCCGGACGCCGTGACCGGCCCCTGGTCGCGGAACGCTGCCGCGACACGGGTCTCGAGCGGCGACGCCGAGGCGTGGCGGACCGTCCGAGCCGGCGCGGCCGGATCCGAGCGCCGCCCGGCATCCCCCGGCCACGACGCGGCGCCGACGACGTCACGGAGCTCCCACGACGAACGGCGGACCGGTCGCAGGCCACGCCGGCTCTCACCCACGATCTCCCCGACCGACCGCGCGCCGATCCCGGCGAGCTCCCGGCGCAGGTCCTCGGCGATGGCGAGGAAGAACGTCTCGACCATCTCGGGCGTGCCGCGGAACTTGGCGCGCAGGTCGTCGCGCTGCGTGGCGATCCCGGTCGGGCACGTGTCGAGGTGGCACTGGCGGGCCATGTCGCAGCCGATCGCGACCAGCGCCGACGTGCCGAACGCGAACTCCTCGGCACCGAGCAGTGCGGCGACCAGCAGGTCGCGACCGGTCTGGAGCCCGCCGTCGGTGCGCAACGCGACGCGATCGCGCAGGTCGTTGCGGAGCAGGACCTGGTGGACCTCGGCCAGGCCGAGCTCCCAGGGCGCCCCGACGTGCTTGATCGAGGACAGCGGCGAGGCCCCCGTCCCGCCCGCGTGCCCGGATAGGTGGATATAGGTCGCGCCCGCCTTGGCGACGCCGGCGGCGATCGTCCCGACGCCGCGGCCGGCCACCAGCTTCACGCCGATCCGGGCGGCCGGGTTGATGGCGCGCAGGTCGGCGATGAGCTGCGCGAGGTCCTCGATCGAGTAGATGTCGTGGTGCGGCGGCGGGCTGATGTAGCTCTGACCGGCCTGCCCGCGCCGGAGCGTCGCGATGTAGGCCGTCGCCTTGCGCCCGGGCAGCTGGCCGCCCTCGCCGGGCTTCGACCCCTGGGCGATCTTGATCTCGAGCTGGTCGGCCCGGGCGAGGTACGTGGCCGTGACGCCGAACCGCGCCGATGCGACCTGCTTGATCCGTGCGTCGCGCCGGCGGCCGTCGGTTCCGGCCGTGTACCACGCGGGATCCTCGCCGCCCTCGCCGGTGTTCGCCGCCCCGCCGGCGCGCTGGATGCCGATGGTCAGCGCCTGGTGGGCCTCCGGGGAGAGCGCTCCGACGCTCATCGCCGACACGACGAACCGGCGGGCGATCGAGCGTGCATCCTCCACGGTCGTGAGTGGCACGGCGTCGCCGAGCGGGCGCACGCGAAGCTCGTCGCGTGGGGTCGACGACGCGGCAGCGGGCCGGGCGAGCGCCGACCGATACCGGCCGAGCGACGTCTCGATCGCCCGCGTCGGGCTCTCGTCGTCGGGGAGCGGGGTGGCGCCGGAGAGCACCTGGATCTCGCCGGCGATCCGCGGCGAGAACAGATGCGCCTCGCCGTCCGCCCGGAACCGGGCGAAACCTGGGTCGGGCAGGCGCGCTTCGCGGCCGGGCGGTGGGTCCGGCAGGGCGAGCGCCGCCTCCCGGCGCCGGAGCATGCGCTCCCCGAGGTCCACCAGCGTCGACCGGCCCGGCCATGCGGCCGCCATCGGGAAGCAGCGCCCGACGACATCGGGCGCGAGGTCGATCGTGTCGATGAGCGACCCGCCGACGTAGCTCGAGATCGCGCTGATGCCCATCCGCGCCAGCGTCTTGCGCAGGCCGGCGGCGAATGCGTCGACGATGTTGGCGATGGCGCCCGCCGGGGTCAGGTCCTCGGCGCCGCGCGAGCCCGCGAGCTCGGTGGCGAGCTCGAGCGCCAGCCGCGGGTGAACCGCGGTCGCACCGACTGCCAACGCCATGGCCATCGCGTGGACGTCGAGGATGTCGGCCGCATCGACCACGATGTCGGCCCGGCCGCGCAGGCCACCCTGCGTCAGGGCCGTGTGGACAGCCCCCGCCGCGAGGATCGACGGGACCGGCATGCGATCCGACGCGATCGACGCGTCGCTGACCAGCAGGACCTCGATGCCCGCCGTCGCGGCGTCGACGGCCGCCCGCGCCAGCCCGTCGAGGGCGACGGCAAGCCCGGCTGCACCGTCTGCGGCCGGCCACGTCGCGTCGAGGACGCGGACGCGGCGGCCACCGATGAGCAGCGCCTCGACCAGCGCATCGAGATCGGCGACGATCGGGCGCTCGAGGCGCACCGTCCGCAACGTCCGGGGCGGCCCACCGAGCAGCGCGGGCCGACGGCCGAGGTCGACCCGCAGGTCCATCACGACGCGCTCGCGCTCCGGATCGATGGCCGGGTTGGTGACCTGCGCGAACGCCTGCCGCAGGTGGTCGGCGACGGGCCGGTCGAGGCGGCCGCGCCCGGCCGTCGGCGTGTCGTCGCCCATGCTCCAGAGCGGCTCGTGGGCCTCGAGCGCCATGGTCCTGATGTCGAGCCGTGCCTTCTCGGCGTCGAGGCCGGCGAGCGAGCGCAGACGGTGATCCAGGGGTCCGCGCCCTTCGATGACCGCGGCCGCCGCCTCCGCCGAGTCCTCGTGGATCGGCCGCGGCGCGTCGTGGATCTGGAGGTGGCCCAGGGCGTGGGCCTTGGCGTCGGTGTCCTCGAGGATCGTCCGGCGGCCGGGCTCGACCAGGAGCATCTCGCCCGGTCCGAGCCGGCCACGCCGGGTCGTCTCGGCCGGCGCGAACGGCACGGCCCCGGCCTCCGACGCGACCGCGACCAGCCGATCTCGCGTCACCGCGAATGCGGCGGGGCGAAGCCCGTTGCGGTCGACCAGCGCGCCGACCCGTCGTCCGTCGGCGAAGACGATGGCCGCCGGCCCGTCCCACGGGGCGAGCATGCCCGCGGTCCGCCGCCGGAGCGTGGCGACATGAGGGTGCGGCGCGCGACGCAGCCCAACGGCCTCGGGGATCGCCGCGAGCAGCGCCGGTGCCAGCCCCCAACCTGTGGTCGTCAGGAGCTCGAGGCCCTCGTCGAGCGACAGCGAATCCGAGCCGTCCGGCGAGAGCAGCGGCCCGGCGTCGAGCAGCTCGGCCGCGATCCGTCGCGCGCCACGGTCACCCGCGCGCCCGCGCACCTGCTCGCGGTTGCCACGCACGGTGTTGATCTCGCCGTTGTGCGCGATCGCCCGGAACGGCTGGGCGAGTCGCCAGACCGGCGTCGTGTTGGTGGCGTAGCGCTGGTGGAAGACCGCGTACGGCACATCGAGTTGCGAGTGGAGGTCCGGGTACAGCTCGGCCAACCGCGTGCCGGCAACCAGCCCCTTGTACACGACGCTCAGGCACGACGCGGACGGGACCGACAGCTCGCCGACCGCGCTCGCCATGGATCGGGCGGCTGCCTCGAGCCGCCGCCGCGCGACGATCAGCCGTCGCTCGAAGGCCTGGTCCGACGCTCCGTCCGGTCGCGCGACGATCGCCTGGACGACGAGCGGACGAGAGGCCGACGCCATCGTCCCGAGCGCATCCGGCTGGAACGGCACGGACCGCCACGCCGCGATCGGCAGGTCCGCGTCGGCGAACGTCCGCGCGACCAGGTCGCGCGCCGCCCTGGCCGCCGACCGACCGCGTGGCAGGAACAGCATCACGACGGCCGGCCGATGGTCGGCCAGCGGACCCGTGATCAGCGACCGCAGGGTCGGCGACAGCGGCAGGGCGACCCCGGCACCGTCGCTCGATTCGCCGTCGGCGGCGAACGCGCCCCGGTGGGCGAGCGCGGCGAGACCGGCGAGCGCGAACGGCAGCACCCGGCCGCCGGACCGCCCGCCGGCGTCGGCCACGAACCCGACGCCGCACGCGTCGTGCTCGAAGCGGGCGTCGTACAGCGGCGCCCGATGATCACGTGGGTCCCGTCGATCGGTGCCGTCCATCTCGCGGTGACGCCTCCGGAGGCGGTGGAGCGGCCGCCGCCCTGATCGGACGGAGGCCGCGCGGCGGATGAAGGTGTGCGACTAGGTCTGGTAGGCGGCCTCGCCGTGGACCGACAGGTCCAGACCCATCTCCTCGGCCTCGGGCTTGACCCGGATGCCGAGGGCCAGGTCGACGACCTTGACGATCACGAACGTGGCCACGACCGCGTAGGCGAGCGTCGCGACGACGGCGATGAGCTGGTTGACGAGCTGCTGAGGGTTGCCCTCGAGCAGCCCCGTGTAGGCCGCTTGCACGGCGGAGGTGGCGAACACGCCGGTCGCGATCGCACCGAACATGCCGCCCACCCCGTGGACCGCGAACACGTCGAGCGCGTCGTCGATCTTGAGGCGCGAGCGGAGGAGGGTGGCGCTGTAGCACAGGCCACCGACGACGAGGCCGATGATCAGCGCGCCGCCGACGCCGACGAAGCCGGACGCCGGAGTGATCGCGACGAGGCCGGCGACGGCACCGCACGCGGCGCCGATCACGCTGACCTTGCCCCTGTGGAGGTAGCTCGCGAGGACCCAGGTGATCGTCGCGGCAGCGGCCGCCGTGTTGGTGACCATGAAGGCGTTGGCGGCGAGGCCGTTGGCGGCGACCGCCGAGCCGGCGTTGAACCCGAACCAGCCGAACCACAGCAGGCCCGCGCCCAGGACGGTCATCGGGACGTCGTGCGGCTCCATCGGCTCGCCGTTGACCGCGCGCCTGCCGATGAGCAGCGCGACGACGAGGGCCGATACGCCCGAGCTGATGTGGACGACGGTGCCGCCGGCGAAGTCGAGGGCACCGAGCTTGTACAGCCAACCGTCGACCGACCACACCCAGTGGGCGAGCGGCGAGTACACGAGGATCGACCACAGGAGCGTGAACAGGACGAACGCGCCGAACCGCTTGCGCTCGGCGAAGGCGCCCGTGATGAGGGCCGGGGTGATCGCCGCGAACATCAGCTGGAAGGCAGCGAATAGCACGAACGGCACGGTCGTGGCGTACGTCGTGGACGGCTCGAGACCCACCCCGTTGAACATCGCGAAGTCGAGCCCGCCGATGATCCCGAGGCCGCCGACGTCAGGCCCGAACGCGAGCGTGAAGCCGACGATCACCCAGACCACGCTGACGAGGGCCAGCCCGAAGAAGCTGTGCATGATCGTCGACAGCACGTTCTTGCGCCGGACGAGGCCGCCGTAGAACAGCGCCAGGCCCGGCAGCATGATCATCACGAGTGCCGTGGACATGAGCAGCCATGCGGTATCGCCAGTGTCCATCCGTTCCTCCCGGCAGCGTCGGGACACCCGATCCGAACGGGTGTGGAGAAGACGCTACGAGGCGGTCCGGGCCCCGGTCGTCCCCGCGGCGGGACCGAGAATGTCGCGGTTTGGGGTCGGCGCGCGGTCGGGCGCGCCGGAACGTTGCGGCGCGGTACCGGTCCGGGTCAGGCGCCGGTCGCGGTGAACGAGCGGAGCTCGCTGGCGGTCGGCAGCATCGGCCGTCCGCGGCGAACGACCTTGAGCAGGATCCATGCCAGCGGGATCGGCAGGAACCAGGCGTACAGCCGGAACAGGAAGACACCGGCCGTGATCGCCGCTTCCCACTGCTCCCCCGCGATCGACGACAGGCCGGCGATGTACAGGATCTCGGGCAGGCCGGCCCCGCCAGGAGAGATCGGGATGATCGTGATGACGCCGACCAGTGCGTAGACCGCGATGACATCACCCGGACTGAGGACGTCTTCGGGCACGCCGGTCAATCGGAGCGCGACCACGAAGGCCAGGCACCATGGGCCCTGGGCGACGATCGTCATCGCCAGGGCTGCAAGGCCACGCCGGTGGACGATCGAGCCGAGGTCCTGCTGGAAGCGGTGGATGGTTCCCAGGACGTCCGGGCGCTCGCTCCGGCCGAGGCGCGCGAGGAACCAGGCGACCAGCCGGCCGAGTGCGCGGCCGAGGCGGTCCGCCGCCCGCTCGGAGTTGACCACGACGAGCATGACCCCGACCGCGATGAAGAAGATCACGATGCTGACGACCGAGATGATCAGCGTCGGCGTGCGGATGGTCTGCACGCCCTCCGTCAGGGCGAGGACGACGACCGCGATGAGCGGCAATGCGAACCGCCCGAGCGTGTAGATGATCCCGTACAGGGCGACGCCCGACGTCGCGTCCTGGAGGGAGATGCCCCAGCCACGCATCACGACCCACACGATGCCGAGGTTCCACGGCCCGAACGGGATGCTGGACCCCGTGCCAGACAGGATCAGGTAGGCGGCGTTGCCACGGAGCGGCGTCAGCCCGGGGATCAGGATCGTGAACAACTGACCCGTGACGAACCACGCCAGCGCGCCGAGCGCCGTCATCAACGCGACCTCCGGCGGCGTCAGCGCAAGCAGCGCGTCCAGGACCTCGTCGTAGTCGACGAACTGGGGCAGGATGACGGCGAAGATCACGAACAGGACGAGGAAGAGCACCCCGGACCGCAGCAGGGCGGCCTTCCGGTCGGGCATCGACGGTGCCGTGAGCATCTCTTCGCCCGGCTCCTGGGTCGGGTCGCGCTCGCCCGAATCGATGTTCGAGCCGTCCAGTGCCATCAGCCCTCGCCGCGAACCCGGACCGTCCCCACCCCGCCCTGGATGTCGAGGTCGACCCGGTGCTCGGCCGACGCATAGTCGTGCGACTGGTACCCGTCGCCCATCCTCGGGAACATCGACGCATCGACCTGGGTGGAGCCGAGACCGACCTTGCTCCTGACCCGGGCGGCGACGCCTGTCGGGACGATGAAGGTCAGGCTGGCAGCACCGGCGTCGGCTCGCACGTCGGTCACCCCGGCGGCGCGTGGCAGGACCACGGTGGTCTCGCTTGCGCCGGTCTTGATCTGGAGCCGGCGGAGGCGGGTCTCGCGAAGATCGAGGCGAGCCTGGCTCGCGCCGCCCTCGAGCCTGAGGTCGAGCGGCACCTCGGCGGTCACGCCCACGGTCCACGTCCCGTCGTGGTCGAGCCACGGCAGGCCATAGCTGGTGTCCTGCTCGAGCTCGACGCTGCCGGGTCCGAGCTCCCGGTGGAGGACCCCACCGCGGAAGTCGCCGTCGACGAGGTCGCCCGGCGCTGCGGGGCCCATGGTGAGCCTGCCGGCCCCGAACTTCATGCCGATCGTCGCCTGCTGCGCACCACCAAGTGGGAGGGCGAGCGTTTCCTCGGGTCGCCGGCCCGGGACGAGCGCGCCGATCAGGAACCACACGCCGAGCCCCACCAGCAGCCACGGCCACCACTGGGCGATGAGCTCGCCCGGTGCGCTGCCCAGGCGGCCGGTGGCGCTGAGGAACAGCGCGACACCGACCACGATCCAGACGATCGGCCAGGTCAGCGACCACAGCCCCGAGCGGCCGGGTCGCCAGTCGACGACCGTCGTGATCAGCGACGCCACGCCGACCAGGATCACGAACAGCGGCCAGGCCTGGTCCCAGTCGAGGTCCATCGCCGACTGGACGAGGAGGACGACGCCCAGGCCGATCAGCCACGACCCGCCCACCAGCGCCCCCCGTTGCGCGCCGGTCAGCCTCACGGCTGGGGTCCCGAGCGCGATCCGCGGCCGAGCGCCGCCACGACGAGGACGACGCCGAGCCCCACCAGGACCAGCGGCCAGAACCAGTCGAGGTCGAAGGACGGCAGGAACTGGCGGGCCAGGAAGAACACGCCCAGCGCCACGAGGAAGCCGCCGATGATCAGACCCGCCGACGGCCCGCCACGGGCCTGACGTGCGGCTCGCCTGGCAGCGCGCGCCTCGGCGCGCGTCTGCACGGCCGTGCTCGCGGCGGGATCGGTCAGTGGCAGCGCCCCGGCGGCACCACCCGCTGCGGCCGCCGCGGTCCCGGCCATCGGGTCCGGCGGGTACAGCTCGTACTCGTCGGGGACGACGAACGCCATGATGATGTAGGCGACGAAGAACAGCCCGCCGGTGAAGAAGATCAGCAGGGCCCAGATGAGACGCACGACCGACGGGTCGGCGTCCCAGACCTCGGCCAGCCCGCCGGCCACGCCGGCGAGCATCCGGTCCTGCCGGGAGCGGTAGAGTCGCTCGCCCATCAGCAGCCTCCCTCCGGATCGAGCGTGAAGCTCGCGGCGTTGCCCGACACGGACAGGTCGATGACCGGCGCGCCGTCGTCGCCCTCCCGTGTCCACGTCTCGCCGCTCTTGGTCAGCCCGCGGTCATCGAGGTTGTGCCCGAACGTGAGCTGCTCCTGGACGCGGATCCGCAACGTCGCGTCGTCCGGGGCGCACAGCTCGAGCGAGCCCGCGTTGGCGGTCATCGAGCCGGTCGTGTCGCTGTCGACGCCGAGACGGACCCGGCCGGCGTTGGTCGAGATGTCGACCCGACCCACGCGTGCGTCGGTCGCGTCGATGCGGACGTCGCCCGCATTGAGCTCGACGTCCAGCGTCGAGAGCTCGGCGCCAGCGAGCGTCGCGGTCGTGGTGCCGGCGTTGGCGTGCACCTGGAGATCGCGCAGCCGGTCAGCGGGCAGCTCGACGGTCCACGCCTGCCGGCGCAGCCCGAACCCGTCCGGGGACTCGACGTCGAGCTCGGCGTCCGATGCCTGGAGGCTCGGCGGCTGGCCCTGGTGGTCCGCCTCCACCCGCCAGCCGTCGCCCTGGACGACCGACAGGGCGAGGGTGCCGCAGTCGATGTCGAGCTGGGCCGTGGCCGGTCCCGTGAACGTGCCGCTCTGCTCGAAGCGCTGGCTCGACCCCGCATCCGGCGTCCCGCAGCCGCTGAGGTTGCCGAACCCGCTCGTGCCGGCCGCGAGCGCGCCTCCGGCCACCAGGCCGAGCGCCGTGGCCGCGATCACCGTGCCCAGCAGGCCCGCCCGGCTTCGCCCGAGGATCAGCGCGATCCCGAGCGCGATGAGCAGGAGCGGCCAGAAGCGCCACAGGTCGGCGAGCGCGTTCGGGTCGAGCACGCCGGCCCGGACCAGGAGCGGCAGGCCGCCCAGCAGGATGAAGAAGATGCCCCAGAACAGCAGACCCGGTCGGACGCGCATGGTGGACCTCGGGCGCGGAGATGGCCGTACCGGCGGGCTGGGCGGGCGGCGACACCCCGGTACGCCATCCATCATCGCCGATGCTGTCCACACCGGCCCGGGCCGCTCGGCGGTCGGCGGGGGGCCGAACGTCACTTTGCTACGCTCGGTTGATGGAGCGATCGACGACCACCACGCCCGATCAGTTCATCGCCGGACTGCCCGACGGCGTCCGTGACGACATCGCGACACTCGACGCGGTCATCGCCGAGGCCATGGCCGGTACCGAGCGGGTCCTCTGGGAGGGACCGATGTGGGGCGGCACCGACCAGCGCATCATCGGCTACGGGTCGCACCAGTACACGAACCGCAGCGGCGTCCACGTCGACTGGTTCGTCATCGGGCTCGCCGCGCAGAAGCAGTACCTGAGCCTGTACGTGAACGCCGCCGACGCCGACGGGTACATCCTCAGGCGGTTCGCTGGCCGGCTCGGGAAGGTCAAGGTCGGCAGCGCGAACGCGACGTTCAAGCGCGCATCGGACATCGATCTGGACGCGCTGCGCGAGATGGTCGACCAGGCACGGACCGGGATGTCGACCGGCTGATCGCCCGCTGGGGCACTCGATCGCGACGTCGCGTGGGTGACACGACTGGCGAGCCGGGTGGGACTCGAACCCACGACACAGGGATTAAAAGTCCCCTGCTCTGACCACTGAGCTACCGGCCCGCGCTCAGGATAGATGCTCGACCCGGGTCGCCCTCAGCCGCGGTGCGGGACCAGCAACCCACGCTCGTACGCGGCCGCGACGGCCGCCGCCCGGTCGTTGACGTCGAGCTTCTCGTAGATATGGAGCAGATGCGTCTTGACCGTCGCCTCGGAGATGAACAAGCGGGTCGCCGCGCCACGGTTGGTCTCGCCCCCGGCGATCAGCGTCAGGACCTCGAGCTCGCGGTCGCTCAGGGCGTCCTGCGCCGGGGCGCGAAGCTGGCTGACCAATCGCGTCGCGACGGACGGCGCCAGGACCGCCTCGCCGCGAGCCGCTGCACGGATCGCCCGGACGAGCTCGGCCCGCGGGGAGTCCTTGAGCAGGTAGCCCGTCGCGCCGGCCTCGAGCGCGGGCACCACATCGCTGTCGCTGTCGTACGTGGTGAGGACGAGCACTCGGGCGGCCACCCCTCGCTCGACCATCGCCCGGATCGTCGCCACACCCCCGAGGCCGGGCATCCGGAGGTCCATGAGGATGACGTCGGGCCGGAGCGGATCGACGAGGTCGAGTGCCTCGGCGCCGTCCGATGCCTCACCCACGACCTCGAGGTCCGGATCGCCCGAGAGCATCCCGCGAAGCCCGTCGCGGACGACCGGGTGGTCGTCGACGATGAGGAGACGGATCGGGCTCAACGCGCCGTGACCGCGGACGAGCCGGCGACGATGGCCGGCACGCGCGCCGAGACCGCAGTGCCGGCACCCGGCTCCGATTCGATCACGAGGGAGCCGGCGACCCGGGCGACCCGTGAGCGCATCCCGACCAGGCCGAACCCGGACCGCTCCGGCGCCGCTCGCTCGGGCACGACGAAGCCGACCCCGTCGTCGCGAACGTCGAGCGTGACGACGTCGCCCATGAACGACAAGGTGAGCGCGGCGCGGGTCGCGCCGGCGTGCTTCGCCACGTTCGCCAGCGCCTCCTGTGCCGTCCGGAGCAGGGCCACCTCGATCTCCGGTTGGAGGGCGATCGTGTCGCCGGTCACGGTGACGTCCACCGGGATATCGTTGATCTCGGACCACTCACGGGCGACCTGGGCCAGGGCATCCGACAACGTCCCGGACTCGAGGGCTGCAGGGATCAGCGCCTCGACCGAGCGGCGGGCTTCGGCCAGGCTGTCGCGCGCCAGCCGCTCCGCGTTGTCGACGTGGCGCTCGCGCTCGTCCGGGCGGTCGTCGGAATGCCGGGCCGCCTCGAGCTGGGTGATGATGCCGGTCAGGCCCTGGGCGATCGTGTCGTGGATCTCGCGAGCCATCCGGTGGCGCTCCTCGAGCACGCCCGCCTCGCGGGCCTGGGTCAGCAGCTGTGCGTGGAGCCCGGCGTTCTCCACCTGGGCGACCTCGAGCCGGGACAGTGCGCGGCGCCGTTCCTCGTTCTGCTCGGCGATCTTCTCGCCGACGACCACGCCTGCGCCGATCACGACCGTCTGGATGCCGATGATCGCCACGTAGAACGTCCATCCCTCCGACGAGCGCGGGAACCCGGCGATGAGGGTGTTCACGAGGAACGACGTCGCCCCGACGCCGAGGAACGCGAGCCACAGCGGCCGAAGCATCGAGGCGTAGAAGAAGCCGCTGATCATGTAGATGAAGAAGACCGGCTGGCGAAGCATGAGGATCGAAGCGAGCAGGAGGAGACCGACGAAGAAGACGGCGACCCGCAGCTGGTGCGCCTGCCGCGGCGGCGGCAGGCGGGTGTACATCAGGTAGTTCCAGGCGACCGCCGCCGCCGCGATCGCGACGGTCACCGCCACCCACGTCGGATCGCGATCGCTGGTCAGCAGGACGATGAGCGTCGCGATGGCGAGCAGCACGTACCCGCACCACCCGACCATCGCGTCGCCGAACCGCTCCCAGGTCGGCTTCATCGTCGCGCTCATCGTCGACACGCTACTCCACGAGGGTCATTCCCACCGGAACAGCCGGACCGCCACGGCCCCGACCAGCACGGCGATGAGTGCCATGCCGAGCATCGGCGCCACCTGTGGCGCGGCACCCAGCCAGGCGTCCTGGAGACCCTGGACACCGGGCGGGGTGAAATCGCCGATCCGGATGAGGATGTCGGGCAGCAGATAGCGCGGGAGATAGACGCCGCCCAGGAACATCACGGCGAAGAACATCGGGATCGCGATGGCCGTGGCGGTCCGGGCCGACGGTGCGAGCGAGGCCAGGAGCAGGCCGATCGCGAAGAGCGCAGCCATGCCGAGCCCGAATGCGGCGAGGTAGCCGAGCGGGTTCCGCGGCAGCGGGATGGCGAACGCGACATAGCCGACGATGATGAGCACCACCATGGCGATCAGGGCGGTCACCGTGTAGATGACGAGCTGCGCGACGAGCAGCCGGGCCGGGTGCGCGGGCGTCGTCGAGAGCCGCCGCAGGATGCCCTTCTCGCGATAGGTGGCGAGCCGGATCGGCAGGGTCTGGACCCCGAGGGTCCCGAGCGTGATGACGAGGAGCGACGGCACGAAGAGGTCGATCCAGCGCTGGCCGCCCAGCTCGGGATCAGGCCGGTGGGGTGCGAAGACCGCACCGAAGATCAACAGGACGACCGACGGCAGGGCGATGGCCGCAAGCCAGGTGATCGGGTCACGGAAGAGCAGCTTCGCCTCGGTGGCGATGAGCGCTCGGGTCTCGTTCATGACAGCTCCTTCGCGGTGCGCGGCGACGGCTGCCCGGTGAGGGCAAGGTAGGCGTCGTCGAGGGTCGCCTGCTCGATGCGCAGGTCGTTCGCCACGACCTGTCGCCGGGCAAGGACCGACGTGACGGCGTGGATGAGGTTGCCGGTCCCGGTGACGACGACGACCGGCCCGCTCCGCTCGACGCTCCTGACCTCGGGCAGGTCGGTGAGCAGCCGATCGTCGATCGGCGTCGAGGGGCGGAATCGGAGTCGCTGCTCCGGGTCGACGGTGGCGACGATCGCGGCCGGCGTGTCGAGCGCGATCACGCGCCCGTTGCCGAAGACGGCGACGCGGTCCGCAAGCCGTTCCGCCTCCTCCATCAGGTGGGTCACGAGCAGGACGGTCACGCCTCGGTCTCGGATCGATTCGATGAGCTGCCACGTCTCGCGACGGGCCTGCGGGTCGAGGCCGGTCGAGAGCTCGTCGAGGATCGCGATCCTCGGGTCGCCTACGAGCGCGAGCGCGATCGAGAGGCGCTGCTTCTGGCCACCGGACAGGTGCCGGTACGCCGTGTCGCGTTTCTCGGAGAGCCCGAGGTCCTCGATGAGGGCGGCCGGATCGGCCGGCCGCTCGTAAAACGACGCGAATAGCTCGACCGCCTCGGCGACGGTCATCCGGTCGGGCAGCTCGCTCTCCTGGAGCTGGACGCCGACGAGGCTTCGCAGCCGGTCGCGGTCCCGCCGGGGATCCATCCCCAGGACCCGGATGCTGCCGCCATCTGGCGATCGCAGGCCGGCGATCGATTCGACGGTCGTGGTCTTCCCCGCCCCATTCGGACCGAGGATGCCGAAGATCTCGCCCTCCTCGACGGAGAAGGACACGCTGTCGACGGCCGTGCGGCCGCCATATCGCTTGGTGAGGTCGGTGACTTCGATGACGTTCATGTCTGCAGCATCCGGGGTTGTGCCCCTCGCGCGCATCGGCAGCGCGACTGGAAGATGCGACGCATCCGGTCGACCGCCAATCAACCGAATGGTTGACCGGTCCATCGTCGTTCGACGTGCGCTAGGGCCGCGGTCCTCGTGCCGATCGGACGGCAGCCAGCACGTCGGCGGTCACGACCTCGAGCGGACGGTTGGCGTCGATCGTGAGACCGCGCTCGTCCGGCTCGAGCGGCTCGAGCGTCGAGAGCTGCGACTCGAGCAGGCTGACCGGCATGTAGTGGCCCGTCCGCTCGGTCATGCGGCCGCGCAGGGCGGCGGCGTCGACGTCGAGCAGGACGACGAATGCCTCGTCGGGCGGCAGCCGCGAGCCGAGCACGTCCCGGTACGACCGTCGCAGCGCCGAGCAGGCGAGGACCGTCCCCTGCCCGCGGTCGTGGTGGTCGCCAAGGAGACGTGCCAGCGTCTCGAGCCACGGTCGACGGTCCTCGTCGGTCAGCGGGATGCCCGCCGCCATCCGCGCGACGTTGGCCAGCGGGTGGTGGTCGTCACCCTCGATCAGCACGAGGTCGAGCTCGCGGGCGACGGCGGTCGCGACGGTCGACTTGCCGCATCCCGAGACGCCCATGACGACGACATGGAGCCCAGCGGCGCAGCGACCGGCCGACGTCACGCGACCACGATCCGTCACGCCGGCGGCGGCACCTGGGTCGGCAGGGGCTCGCCGCGGACGCCGGCCACGAGGTTGGCCGCTGCCATCGCGGCCATCTTCCCGCGCGTCGCCCGCGACGCCGACGCGATGTGCGGCACGATCAGGCAGTTGTCCAGGCCGACGAGCGGGTCGTCCATCGGGATCGGCTCGGGGTCGGTGACGTCCAGGGCCGCCGCCCCGATGACGCCGTCGCGGAGCGCCGCCGCCAGGGCGAACCCGTCGACGACCGGTCCTCGCGACGTGTTCACGAGCACGGCCGAGGGCTTCATCATCGCCAGCGTCCCCGCGTCGATCAGGTGGTGCGTCACCGGGGAGAGGTTGACGTGGAGCGTCACGAAGTCGCTGCGTGGCAGCAGTTCCTCGAGCGGCAGGTACGTGGCGCCGAGCGGATCGGTCACCGACGGTGGCAGCGGCTCGAGGTCGTGGTACAGGATCTCCATCCCGAACCCCTGCGCCCGGCGGGCGATCGCCTGGCCGATACGCCCGAAGCCGACGATCCCGATCGTGGCGCCGTGGACGTCCGGACCGAGCAGCAGCAACGGACCCCAGGTCTTCCACGATCCCGCCCGCACGAACCGGTCGGCCTCGGGCAGGCGGCGGGCGGCGGCCATCAGCAGCGCCCACGCGAGGTCGGCGGTCGTGTCGGTCAGGACACCGGGCGTGTTGCCGACCGGGACGCCGCGCCGGGCGCAGGCCGCGACGTCGATGTTGTCGTACCCGACGGCGTAGTTGCTCACGACCTTGAGGCTCGCGCCGGCGGCGTCGAGGAACTCGTCGTCGACCCGGTCCGTAAGCAGTGTCAGGACGCCGTCGCAGCCCGCGATGCGCCGCAACAGCTCGTCCCGGGGCGGCGGCAGGTCGTCCTCCCAGAGGTCCAGGTCACACGCCTCGCGGACGAGGTCGAGGCCCTCGTCGGGGATGCGCCGCGCAACGAACGCTCTGGGGCGGTCAGCCACGCCCGAGACCGGCGACGAACCGGCCGATCCGGGCCAGGGCCTCGTTGAGGTTCTCCCGGGAGTTGGCATACGAGATCCGGATGTGGTCGGTGCCCACCCCACCGAATGCGGTCCCGGCCAGGACGCAGACGTCGGCCTCGACCAGCAGTCGCTCCGCGAAGTCGGCGCCGCTCAAGCCGGTCCCCGAGATGTCCGGGAAGGCGTAGAAGGCTCCGAGCGGGGTCGCGCAGCGGATCCCCTGGATCTCGTTGAGCCCGTTGACGACCAGGTCGCGCCTGGCCTTGAACTCGACCACCATCGCGTCGACGTCATCCTGTGGTCCGACCAGGGCTTGCACGGCACCGACCTGCGCGAACGTCGGTGCGCAGGAGATCGTGTTGATGACGAGGTCGCCGAAGACCTGCTTCAGCGACTCCGGCACGACGGCGTAGCCCAGCCGCCAACCGGTCATCGCGAAGGTCTTCGAGAAGCCGTCGAGGATGATCGTCCGATCGGCCATGCCCGGCAGCGACGCGATCGACACGTGCTCCTCGCCGTCGTACAGGATGCGGGCGTAGATCTCGTCGGTCATGACCCACAGGTCGTGCTCCTCGGCGAGCTCGGCGATGCGCTGCAGGTCCGCGCGGTTCAGGACGCCACCGGTCGGGTTGGCCGGCGAGTTGATGATCAGCAATCGCGTCCGCGGCGTGATGAGCGACGCCAGCTCCTCGACGTCCAGTCGGAAGTCGTGCTCCATCCGGATCGGGATCGGGCACCGGCGTCGCCCCGACGAACCGCGTCAGCGACTCGTAGATCGGGTAGCCAGGGTCCGGCACGATGACCTCGTCGCCCGGGTCGATCAGCCCGAGGATCGCGTACAGCATCACGCCCTTGCCGCCGACCGTCACGAACACCTGCGACGGATCGACCGCGACGCCCTTGCGCCGGTTCACATCGTCGGCGATGGCCTGGCGCAGCTCGGGGGTGCCCGGGAACGGGGCATAGTGCGTCGCGCCGTCATCGAGGGCGCGCTTGGCCGCCTCGCGCACGTGCGCCGGCGTGTCGAAATCCGGTTCGCCGATCTGGAGGTGGATCATCGGCCGGCCCGCCGCCTCGAGCGCCCGGGCCCGGGCGCTGACGGCGAAGGCACCCTCGGTACCGATCGTGCTCATCCTGGCCGCGACGCCCCGGACTGACGAGACGGACATCGGTCGACCTCCTGGTTACGGCAGCAGTGAGCGGATCGCGAAGGCGACGTTCGCCGGCCGCTCGGCCAGCCGGCGCATGTACCACGGGTACCAGGCGTCGCCATAGGCGATGAGCGTCTGCACCCGATAGCCGGCGGTGGCGAGTCGATATTGCTCTCGCGAGCGGATCCCGTACAGCATCTCGATCTCGAACCCGTCCCTCGGGACACCCGCCGGGTCGACCTGTTCGGCGATCTGCTCGATCAGCGCGACGTCGTGCGTGCCGAGACCGAGGCGGATGGGGCGACCGCGACCGGTCTTGAGGATGTCGACCGCGATGGCCATGTAGCTGGCATCGACCTGGCGCTTGTCGCGATACGCGATGGCGCTCGGCTCGTCGTACGCGCCCTTGACCAGGCGGATGGCCGGGTCGAGCGGGCGGAGCCGCTCCACGTCGGAGGGTGTCCGCTTGAGGTACGCCTGGAGGCAGATGCCGGTCCGCGGCTGGACGGCCCGGAGTCGTTCGTAGAGCTCGATCGTCGTCTCGACGTAGGCGCTCCCCTCCATGTCGACCCAGAGGTACGACCCGGTGGCGGTCGCCTTCTCGGCGAGGCGGACCATGTGCGCGAGCGTCCGGTCCGGGTCGAGGTCCAGGCCGAGCTGGGTCGGCTTGACCGACACCTCGCCCCGGTAGCCACGCTCGGCGATCGCGTCGAACACCGCCACGTAGTGGTCGGCCACCGCGTCCGCCTCGTCGAGGTTGGTCAGGTTCTCGCCCAGCCGGGTGTACATCGTGCCGATGCCCGCCGCCTCGAGCGGTGCGGCCGCATCCAACGCCGACTCGAGGGTCTCGCCCGGCATGAACCGGCGGACCGCCCGCTTCATGAACCGGAACCGCGGAAGGTGCTCCTTCAGCCACGGATTGCGCGCGGCCCACAGGAAGATCCGACGCATCAGGGCAGGCTCCGCACCATGCCGCCATCGACCGGGACGATGGCGCCCGTGATGTACGACGCGGCGGGACTCAGGAGGAACGCACCGAGGCGACCGAGCTCGACGGGATCGCCATACCGGCCCAGCGGGATGCGGCCGATGACGGCCTGCCGCACCTCCTCGACGCTCTGGCCGGTCCGCGCGGCGGTGGCCTCCTCGACCTCGACGATGCGGGCGGTCGTGAATCGCCCGGGCGCGAGGCCGTTGATGCGGACGGGCGCGATCTCGGCGGTGAGCGACTTGATCAGGCCGGCCAGCCCCGGCCGCAACGTGTTCGACGCGGTGAGGCCGGCGATCGGTTCGCGTGCCGACGACGACAGGATCACCAGGATCGACGGCCGGTCGCTCGCCCGCAAGTGGGGCACTGCGGCACGGATCAGGCGGAGGGCGCTGTGCAACGTGCCGTCGATGGCGGCCTGCCAGCCCGCGTCGTCGAGCTCGGCGAACGCTCCCGGCGATGGTCCACCCGAGTTGACCAGCAGCAGGTCGAGCCCACCGAACGCCTCGACCGCCCGGTCGACCGCCGAGCCCGGCCCGTCCGCGGTCGACGAGGTCGGCCCCGACGGCGAGCGCCCCAGTCGATCCGGCCCGCCGCGTCGTCCAGCTTGGCCGACGGCCGGCCGACCAGTGCGGCCCGTGCACCCTCGCCGGCGAGCGCGGTCCCGACGGCGAGACCGAGCCCGCTCGACCCCCCGCCGATCAACGCCCGAGCGCCCTGCAGCCCAAGGTCCACGCCACGCTCCTCCTCGCGGCCGATGGTACGCGACCGCCAGACCGTGCACGGGCCGGGACGGACGAGGGGGGCTAGAATCGCGGCCGATGACCAGGTTCTTCGACATCGACGCCGCCAACGACGCCCTCACCGAGGTCGCGCCGTTGCTCGCGACGCTCGCCGACCAGCGGGCCGAGCTCATCCGATTGCGCGACCGGACGCTCGCCGCCCACGCCGCCGCCGCGAGCGGCGGGCCGGCCGAGATCGACGACGAGGAGGCCCAGCGGATCCGCCTGCGGATGCAGGGCATCGTCGACCAGATGGCGGCGGCCGTGGCGCGCATCGACGCGCTGGGCATCACCCTGCGCGACATCGAGCGCGGCCTGATCGACTTCCCGGCGCTCGTCGGCGGCCGACAGGTCTGGCTGTGCTGGGAGCTGGGCGAGGAGAAGGTCGAGTTCTGGCACGAGCTGGACACGGGCTACGGTTCGCGACGGCCGCTGATCGAGCTCGTATGAATGCCGGCGGCGCGGGCGACCGCCAGGTGGTCATCGGCGCCGACGGACGGGCCAAGGCCTATCGCCCGCTGCCCCCCGACGACCGGATCGCCGCGGTCCGTGCCGGGCTCGAGGCCTATGCCGCGGGCGACTTCTTCGAGGCGCACGAGCTGATGGAGCCAGCCTGGATGGGCACCGCCGACCTCGCCGAGCGATCGTTGATCCAGGGGCTCATCAAGGTCGCGGCCGCCGACGTCCATGCCGCTCGCGGCAATCCCGCCGGTGTGCGCCGGAACCTGGAGGGTGCCCGTGATCGGCTCCGGGCCGGCTCCGATGGTGCCATCACCGGCGTCGACCTCGACGTCCCCAGGCTGATCGCGGCGATCGACGCGCGGCTGGACGGGACGACCGCCATCGCGGTCCCGATCGCGATCGACTGGAGGATGCGATGAACCCCGGCCCGGCGATCCCCTCCATCGACGTCGCGGAGGCGGAACGGCGCCTGCGCGAGGACCCGGCCCGCCCGCTGCTGGTCGACGTGCGCGAGGAGCACGAGTTCGTGGAGGTGCGCGCGCCGGGCGCCGTGCTGCTGCCGATGTCGTCGTTCGCGGCACGCGCCGGGGAGCTGCCGGCCGACCGGCCACTCATGATCGTGTGCCACCTCGGCGGCCGCTCGTCCGCGGTCGCGGGCTTCCTCATCCGCTCCGGCCGGACGGACGTGGTCAACGTGGCCGGCGGGATGGATGCGTGGGAGCGGGGCGGCCTGCCGATCCGGCGCGGGACGCCGGAGACCGGCGAGGGCGACCTGCCGGGCTGACGCCTACTTGCCCCGGCGCACGGCCCTCGCGACGAGGGCCCGCGCCTGCGGCTTGTGCGCGAACGCCCAGCCGACGATCACCAGGACCACGAAGCCGACGGTCCCGGCGCCGGCGGCGTTGAGGTAGCCCAGCTGCTGCCCGATCTCACCGTCGATCTTCAGGCCGGGGACGGTCGCGCCGAACGGGCCGAGCTGGAAGAACGGACTCTGCGGCGCGGTGTTCGCCCGCACGCTGGCCGTGGTCGGGCCCTCCGGCGTCTCGCCGCCGACCATGACGGCGTTGGGGCCGGTGACGAACGCGCTCGAGCCCGTCACGCCGACCGGCAGGTCGCTCTGGGCCAGGTGCAGCCACTCGGTGATGTCGCCGTCGTTGGTCGGAACGGACCAATACATCTCGGGCTGCGGCCCGGCCGCGTCGGCGCCGCCGATGAGGTACAGCGCGCCGTTCGCGGTCCAGCCTGCCGCGTCGTCCCGGGCGACCGGCAGGTTCACCTCGTTGCTCACGTCCCAGCCGATGACCTTGCCCTCGTCCGGGTTGTCGGGCTGGCCCTCGGGAGCCTCGCTGCCGAACCGACCGCGCTGGACCGCGCCGACCGGACCCGCCTCGTCGTGACCGCCGTACAGCCAGACGAACTCGCCGACCACTGCGGCCAGGGCGTCGCCCTGTGGCCGCTGCAGGGCCGCGACCGTCTCCCACTCCTGGAGCGCACCCTGCTCATCGAACTCGCTCTGGAAGGTGGTCGCCACCGGACCGTTCGGACCTTCGCCACCGATGAGCAGCAGGCCGGTCGGCGACGCAACAGCGGCGGCACCGGCGCGACCCTCGGGCGAGGGCGAGTGACTCGACCGGGGTCCACTCGCCCAGGGCGCCGGTCTGTGGATCCGGGGTCATCGAGACCGCGGTGGTCGTCGGCGCGCCGCTCGCGTCGTAGCCGCCGATCACATACACGGTGCCCGACGCGGACACGACGCTCGCATCGGAGCGTGGCTCGGGCAGGGCGGGACCCTCGGCCCACTTGTCGAAGTTGCCGGTGCCGGACAGCTCGGCGACGTACACGCTCGACTGCGCGGTCGTCCCGTCGGAGCCACCGACGTACAGGATCTTGGTTCCGAGCTGGATGGCGGTCCCATCGGTGCGCGGGGCCGGCAGTGCCAGCTCGGGTGGCGACAGATGCCATGGCACGATCGCACCGCGTGGCGCCGGGCACGGCAGGCTCTCGTTCTCCGACGAGCAGAGGTTGATCGGCGACCAGACCAGGAGCCCGAGATCGACGGTGCGATTGACGGTCAGGTAGTAGGCGCGATCCGGGATGTAGCCGAGCAGCAGGGTGATGATGACCAACCAGATGAAGGCCTTGACGCTGGCCCATGCCCAGCCGTCCGCGTCCAGCAGGCCGAACAGCGCCCGCTTCCGGGCGACGATCATGCCCGGACCGATCTGGGGAGCTGTCGTCCCGGCGGCGCTCATTCGGCGGTCAGCGTGCCGGTCATGTTCGTGTGGACCGAGCACAGGAACGTGTACTCGCCCGCCTCGAGTGCCGGGACGTCGTACATCGCCTCGGCGACGCCGGTGATGATGTCGCCCTTCATCGCGCTCTGCCCGGCGGCGTCCTTGATCTCGACGTTGTGGGGAACGGCGGCTTCGTTGTTCAGGAAGTGGATCACGAACGGCTGGTCGGCCGGCCCGCTCGCCTCGCTGACGTCGAAGGCGGTGGCGTTGCTGGCCGAGATCTCGACCACCGTCGCGTTCGGGTCGACGGACGCGGATGCCGCCGGCGAGCCGCTGGCTGTCGCGAACTCGTCCTGCCAGCAGTCCGGGTAGGGCGTGGCGCCCGCTTCCGGCACGTAGTTCGGGTCGCGCCATCCGGTGAACGTCTTGATCTCGCCCGTGACCGGGTCGACGACGGGCTCGAACAGATGCTCATCGCGGACGACGAACTCCTGGTCGTTCGTCGCCAGCAGGAACGCGACGAGCTCCTCGATCTGCCGGTAGTTGAGCGGTCCGGGCGGGTTGCCCGTATCCGCCCAGACGGGCATCCGCGACTGCGGGTTGCCGCACGCGTACCGACCGCCCACGGTCAGCACGTTGTGGATGTAGTTCTCGTTGAGGTGGGCGAACAGCTTGTCCTGGCGGTTGAGGACGGGGCCCTCACCGCCCTCGCCGTCGGGACCGTGGCAGCGGGCGCAGTTGGCCTCGTAGACGAGGTAGCCACGCTCGACCCTCGTGACCTGCTGGGCATCGATCTCCTTGGCCTGCCGCGCCACGGTCAGCCCGGCCGGCGCGCCGAGCTCGTAGAACCAGTAGATCGAGATGAACAGGATGATGATGATGATGCCGAGGAAGCCGACCCACCGGGCGTTCGCCGACTGGCGGACGACCTGGGCGGCGCGCTCGGGTGAGAACTCGATCTTGCGGACCGACGGCGCCGACGTGAAGCGCTCGACCGGGGCGACCTCGGTCGGGGGGACGACGGCGGGGAGCCGCTGCTCGGGGTCCTGACCGTCGGGCGGGCGGCTGGGGGTGTCGGTCATGCGGCGCGCCGGGTGGCGGTCGGATCGGTCATCGGCATGTCGCTCAGATGCACCCGGTCGGCGTGCGCGGCGGGATGATGCCCGGCTGCCCGAGCGCGACCGGGAGCGGCCCAAGCGTGATCTTGCCGGTGTCGATCGACAGCACGCCGCCGCTGTCGACCGTGATCGAGAAGCGATCCATGCTCCGCGGCGCCGGGCCGTATTGCGCCCCGTCGGCCTTGATACCGAGCCGGTCGTAGCGCGAGCCGTGGCACGGGCACTCCATCCAGAAGTTGCGCAGGCACGGGTTCGGCTTGCAGCCGAGGTGCGGGCAGCGCTGGTACAGCGCCCGGACGTTGAGCGCGGTGCCGTCGCCGGTCGTGTCCTCGCCAGCGATGAAGCGCTGCTGGGCCGGGTCGACGAGGATGACGAACGCGCGCGCCTCTGCGTAGTACGCAGGGAAGCCGTCCGAGATCGGCAGCGTGTTGTTCGCGGTCTTGACGTCGTCGAACGTGCCGATCGTGAGGATGCCACCGAAGCCGCTGCGCAGGCTCGGCCAGGCGAACGCGACGGTGCCGGCCAGCGCCTCGAGCGTGAAGAGCCCGACGCCCGCCCCCAGCGCGACACGCATCAGCTGGCGGCGGGACAGGCCCTGGACCTGCTCCTTGCGCAGCGACTTGATCGCCTCCTTCGTCAGGGCGGCGGACTGGGCGGCAGGTTCGACGTGGTAGTTGCTCATGGCCCTACAGCGAGAAGTACATGCCTGGCGCGGTCACGAACGGGATCACGAACGTGTAGCCGGGACCGCGGAAGAAGATGCCGACGAAGGTCAGGACGAGACCGAGGATGCAGAACAGCGTGAACAGGACGACCGCGGTCTTCCGCTGCGATGGCCGCGTCACGAGGATGTCGCCCCGGTCGACGTACGGGATGAGCGCGGCGCCGACCAGCACGAACCCCGGGACGAGCACGCCCGCGACGGTCGGGTGGAAGTAGGCGAGCAGCTCCTGCAGGCCGAGGAAGTACCACGGCGCCTTGGCGACCGCCGGCGTGACGTTGCCGTTCGCCAGCTCCTCGAGGGGAGCGTTGATGAACAGCCCCATCAGCAGCAGGAAGATCGTCATGATGCCCGCCGCCAGGAACTCGATCGTGAGCAGGTGCGGCCAGGTCATGACGGTGTCGTCGGGTTCCTTCTGGACACGGACGACGGCGTCCTGCTTGACGAGCGCGAGCAGCCGGTACGGCCGCGCCGACATCGGCACGCGCTGCTTGTCGATCTCGGTCCGGCGGGCCGGGTCGACCGGCAGCACCTCGCGCCGGGTGGTCTCCGCCGGATCCTTCGTGTCGGTCATCCGAGCTGCCTCGCGGGCCGATAGGAGTGCCCAGCGCAAGGCGAAGCCGAGCACGTGACCGAGCGCACCTCATGGTGCGTGAGGGAGCGCGCGCAGGCGACAACGCAGCGATGGGTGCTCATAGCGGCCCGCTGATGCCGCCGTCTTTCCTGATCCGCCAGAAGTGGACGGTGAGGAAGATGGCCGCGATGAGCGGCAGGAACACCACGTGGCCCACATAGAACCGCAACAAGGTGTTCTGGCCGACCTCGACGCCGCCGAGCAGGATGCGCGAGACCGGCGTGTTGAGCAGCGGCGCGTAGCCGCCCATGTTCGTGCCGATCGTGATCGCCCAATACGCGATCTGGTCCCACGGCAGCAGGTAGCCGGTGAAGCTGAGCATGATCGTGAGGAACAGCAGCACCACGCCAACGACCCAGTTGAACTCGCGCGGTGGCTTGTAGGCACCGTGGTAGAAGACGCGCATCATGTGCAGGAACACGAAGAACACCATCAGGTGCGCGCCCCAGCGGTGCACGTTGCGCGTCAGCAGCCCGAACGTGACCTCGCTCTGGATCTCGAGGATGTTCGTGTACGCCAGGGTCGCCGAGGGCACGTAGAAGAACATCAGGTACACGCCGGTCACGGTCAGGACGAGGAACAGGAAGAACGACAGGCCGCCCAGGCAGAACGTGTAGGCGAACTTGACGGCGTGCTGACGGACCCGGACCGGGTGGATGTGCAGGAAGACGTTGTTCATGACCGCGTAGGCGCGCGATCGTTCGTCTCGCGGGTAGGGCTGCCGGAACAGCGATCGCCAGACCGGGCTGCGCCGGATGGTCTGGTCGACCCGCTCCAGGAAACTCACCGGGCTCCTCCTGCGACGCCGGGGGTGCCGGCCAGCTGCGCATCCCGGTACGACTCCTTGTAAAGCCGCCCGTCGGTCGAGATCTCCTGCAACTCGAACCGCTCCATCGTAATGGCGTCGAACGGGCAACGCTTGACGCAGAGAGCGCAGCGGATGCAGCGCTCCTCATCGAGGATCATCGCGCCGCCATTCTCCCAGCCATAGGCCTCCTCGAGCTCCGGCAGCAGGCCCTCGGACTTGAGCGTGTTGATGTCGACCATGTGGATGACGCCCTCGGGGCAGACATCGGCGCAGGCACCGCACAGCACGCACCGGAACGGGTCGAACCAGATGTTGTAGTTGCACATCAGGCAGCGCGTCGACTCCGCCACGGCGCCGTTCGCGTCGTAGCCGAGCTCGACCGGCGTGTTGAAGTTGACGATCGGGTCGGTCGAGGGCATCCGGGCCTGGAGCGGGACCATCGGGATGTGCTGGCGCGGCAGGACGTCGTAGAACTCGGGCATGTCGTGCCGCCACGAGCTGGTCACCTTGACGTTGGCCGCGACCGTGACGTCGGTCCGGCCGGCGAGGTACCGGTCGAGGGCATAGGCCGCCTTCTTGCCGTGCCCGGCCGCCTCGATCAGCGTCGTCGGGCCTGTCACGAAGTCGCCGCAGGCGAACACGCCGCGGGCGTTGGTGGCGTACGTCGCCGGGTCGACCTTCACCCGTCCACGGTTGATCTCGAAGCTCGCCTCGACGGGCAGGAAGGTCAGGTCGGCCGCCTGCGACACCGCCGGGATGACGGTCTGGGCGGCGACGACGAACTCGGACCCCTCGATGGGGATCGGCGACCGGCGACCGGAGGCGTCGGGCTCACCGAGACGGTTGCGGATGAACCTGACTCCCGTGACCTTGCCATCCTCGCCGAGCACCTCGATCGGGCTCGCGAGGAACTCCATCCGGACGCCTTCGCGCTCCGTCTCGCCGAGCTCCTCCTCGTCGACCACCAGCTCCGAGCGCGTGCGCCGGTAGGCGATCGTCACGTTCTCCGCCCCGTGGCGGAGGCTCGTCCGCGAGCAGTCCATCGCCGTGTAGCCGCCGCCGATCACGACGACGTCGTTACCGACCTCGAGCGGCTGGCCCAGGTTCGCCTTCTTCATGAAATCGACGCCGTAGTCGACGCCCTCGAGGTCGGCGCCCGGCACGTCCAGCGCGACCGCGTCCATCGCGCCGGCCGTGATGGCGATGGCGTCGAAGCCGGCCTGGAGCTCCTCGAACGTGATGTCGGTGCCGACGGTCGTGTCGTACACGAACTTGACGCCAAGCCGCTCGACGAGCCGGACGTCCATCTCGATCGCCTCGCGCGGCAGGCGGAAGGCGGGGACCCCGATGAGCATCGTGCCGCCGCCGTAGGGCAGGCTGTCGAACACCGTGCACTGGTAGCCCTTCATCGCCAGCTCTCGGGCGACGGCCAGGCCGGCCGGCCCGGCGCCGACGATGGCCACCCGCTCTACCCGCGGCGTGATCTGCGGCATGACGTCGGGGATGCCCGAGGCCTCGTGCCATTCGACGAGGAAGCGCTTCATCGCCCGGATCGCCAGCGGGCGATCGATGTCACCCCGGCGGCAGGCCCGTTCGCACGGCGCCGAGCAGACGTACGAGCACATCGCCGCGACCGGGTTCGGGTCGCGCGACAGGATGTAGCCCTCCTCGAAGCGCCCCTCAGCGGCCAGATTGAGGTAGCCACGGCAGTTCGTCCCGACCGGACACGCTTCCTGACACTCGATGTTGCACTGCAACCAGGAGGCGTCGACAGGCTGGACGAGGAATTCCTGGGCTGGGTCGATGGCCAAGCGGGCGTGCCTTTCCGTGGGGTGGTCGGGCTCGGGCGCAGACGTACGATCGGCCTTCCGCCGACCGCCCCAATCTACCATCCGCCTCGCACGACCTGCAAAGCGCGGTGAGGTCGGAAGGGTCGCCCCGGGGCATCGTCGTGACGGTCGTCGCCGGTTGACGCTGACCCGCATCCGCAGCTACGCTGCCCGCGGGGCTCCGCCCGTGCTTGGTGAGGAGCGCGATCGGGAAGGGGATGCGGACAGCGTGACCGCCAGCGAGTTCGCCTTCCTGGCGATGGGCTTGATCCTCGGCGTGGCCGCGGGCGCGGCGCTCGTCGAGTTCGTGCGGGCACGTCCCCCGGCACCCCGCGAGATACGCGTTACGGTCTCCCCGGACGCCGTGCCCCGCCGCCGCGCATCGACCCTCGCCAACGACGCCTTCACCGAATCCCCGGTCGCCGTCGACCCGGCCGCCGGCGGACCGGCCGACCAGCTGGATCCGTCCGTCGAGGAGGCGGCGATCGCCGACGACGTTCGAACGCCTGTTCTGCAAGCCGGTCCCGCCAGTGTCGCGGCGGCGTTCCGTCTCGCCCCGCCAGCGGTTCGGTCGGGGGGCGTGCCCGTCCCCGCCGGACCGCAACGCGCGGCGGCCCAGGGCGTCCCGGTCTCGAGCGGGATCGACCCGATGCTCACGGCGCTGCGGGCGAGCGCGGCGGCCAGCGCCGAGGCGGCGATGGCCGCGGCGGGGCGCCCGGTCGCGACCGCCGTCCGGCCAGGCGATGCTGCAGCATCGGGGAGCGGTCCGCGCGCCGGTCCCGCGTCGGGCAACGGCGGCTCCGGAACCGCGACCGCGGCCACCGGCGCGATCGCCGACGCTCCACCCGCTACCCCGACGCCGAGCGGTCCGTGCGGCGATGCCCGCCGCCTGGCCGACGAACGGTGCGAGCTCGCCAGCCGGGCGCGAGCCCAGGCGGTCGAGGCGCAGGACGCCCACCGCTCAGCCCAGCGAGCGTACGACGACCACGAGAGCACGATGGCTGCAGCCGCAGCCGCCGCGGATCCACGCGCCGTGCGCGAGGCGAAGGACGGGGCCCAGGCCAGGTTCCGCACCGCGCGCGCCGACGCCCGGACGGCCGAGGAGGTCGAGGCCGCTGCCCGCCAATGGCTGCACGACATCAACCGGATCAATGCCCAGACCGGAGACGCGCACGCGGCACTCGCGGACATGCGAGCCCGAACGCCCGAGCTCGCGCTGCTCCTGGAGCAGACCGCGCTCGCCGCCGACGGAGCGCGCGTCGCGGCAGAGGCCGCCGAGACGACGTGCACGGCCGCGCGCCAGGCCGTCGCCGACTGCGAGGAGACGGCGGCCGGTCGGATCCCGAGCCCGACCCCGACGACGCCTGGCGACGAGCGGCCCGCCGACGACACGACGTCGGACACGCTGGTCGCCGCCCTTCGCGCCGGGTCGTCGCCGCGGATCGTCCGCCTGCTCCGCGGCGACCGGGCGACCATGCAGGAGGTCGTCACCGCGCTCGGGGGCGAGGACCCGCGGGAACGACGACGCTGGCAGGTCGCGATGTCCGACCTGGTCGACGCGATCGTGTCCGATGCGATCGCGTCGTCGTCGCTCGAGTTCCCGACCGACCATACGTTCTGGGCCCCGTTCGACCGGGCGCAGGCACGGGATATCACGGCCGCGCTGGCATCGCTCGGCTATCGATTCGACGGTCGGGGCGGATGGGTCGACGATCGCCACCCGTCGCAGCGCGACCTGTCGCTGGCCTTGGGCTACGCCGGCCTGGATCCCATGCGGATGCGGCAGTGGCCGACCGACGCCGAGATGTCGACGCTGTTCGCCGACGTCGAGGTCACCGCCGCGGAGCACCTCGCCGAGGTCGCCGGCGACCTGACGCTCGGCGAGCTCGTGACGATGCTCGGGCGGCGCGCCGACGGGATGGCCGACATCTGGAACGACTGGGGTCGGATCCGGCCGCTGCTGCTCGACGACGGCTGAGCCCTAGCCCCGGGACTCGTCCTCCTCGTCCTCGTCGATCACGATGACCCTGAGCGCCTCCGCGGCGTCCGCCCCGATCGGCGCGCCCTCGTCCGCCGCCCACTCGCGGATCCGCCCGGCGAGGCGTTCCCAGTCGTGGATCTGGCTCCGGTGCTCGGCCAGCGCGGCCAGCTTGCGGTCGAGGGAGGCGCCGATGTCGACCCACGCGTCGGGCCGTTCCGACCAGAACAGGTAGAGGCGCCGGACCTTGTGGCCGGCCAGCCCGCCCCTGGCCAGGCCCGGGAAGGCCATCGGGTTGCGCGCGGCCGGGTACGCCGCATCGACCGCGGCGAAGCCCGCTGCCCGATGGTCGGTGTGGTTGACGCCGCCGCCGCGATGGAAGACGGCCTCCGGGTCGGTCGCCAGCACCGCGTCCGGGCGGAATGTCCTGATCTCGCGCACGAGCTGTTCGCGAAGGGCAAGGTCGTTGGCCAATGCACCGTCCGGCTGGTGCAGGAACGTCACCCCCTCGTAGCCGACGACCGACGCGGCAGCACGCTGCTCGCGCTCCCGGAGGGCGGCCAGCTCGAGCGGGTCGGCGTCGGGATCCTCGCCGCCCTGGTCACCGGAGGTGCAGCAGACGAGCCAGCCGACGGACCCGGCGTCGATCCATCGCGCGGCCGTGCCGGCCGGCCCAAAATCGGCGTCGTCGGGATGGGCGGCGATGACCATGAACCGGGCGGGCCGCCAGTCGTGGGCCGTCCGCGACTCCTCGGCAGTCGTCATCCGCGCGTCGCCGAGCTGCCGGCTCCGGGCTGGGCCGCCCCCGGGATCGCCTTGCGACTCGCATAGGGTGCGCGTAGGCTTGCGGCCGAGACTTCGCTCGTCTCCCCCCACGAGCGAAGTCTCATCTCGTTTCCCGACCAGTGCCCCGCGGTCGCCACCCGACCTACCCGGCGGGGGCCTGCAGCTCGTCGAGCGCGGCCAGCACCTCGGCGGCATGGCCCTCCGGCCGGACCTTCGGCCAGACCCTGGCCACGCGCCCGTCGGGATCGACGAGGAACGTGGTGCGGGCCGTGCCCATGTAGGTCTTGCCGTAGTTCTGCTTCTCGACCCACGAGCCGTAGGCCTCGGCGGCGGCATGGTCCTCGTCGGCAAGGAGCGTGAACGGTAGCCCGAACTTCTCCTGGAACGCGCGCTTGCTGGCGGCGCCCTGCGGACTGATGCCCCACACGTCCGCACCACGTTCCGCGATGGGGTCGTTGGCGTCGCGGAACCCGCATGCCTCGACCGTGCATCCGGGCGTGTCGTCCTTCGGATAGAAGTACAGGACGGTCCAGCGACCGCGCTGGTCGGCGAGGTCGTGCACGGCGCCGGTGTGGTCGGGCAGGGCGATGGGTGGCGCCGGCTCGCCGGCGGTCGGCATGCTCACCGCCAGAGCGTAACAGGGGTCTCGACGAGGAGGAGGCGGCCCGTCCGGAGGGTCACCGTCGCCGTCGCGGCCGTCCGCTTGTTGGACAGGCCCCGCGACCGACCGACGTGCAGCGATCCATCCGCGAGCGGATAGGCGAGGCCGTCGGTCGTGACCCCGATGGCGTCGTCGCCGACCGGCAGCAGCGAGACCAGGTCGCCGACACGTCCGATCAGTTCGACGCGCGCGACGACGTCCGACGCGACGAGGAGCCGCACGCGAGCGTCGGCGGCGACCAGCCGGACGTCGATGTCGCGGAGCTCGGGCAGCTCGAGCAGGGCGAGATTGGCGAGGGCGTGGTCGAGCCGGGGACCGCCGAGCGCACCGAGGACGGCGATGGCGGACGGTCGACGGGCGAGGGCGGCCACGATGGCGAGCTCGCTGTCGGACTCGTCCTTGTCGAACGGCGCGCGATCCACCGGCACGCCGTCGGCGACAAGCGTGGCGATACCGGACTCCCCGAGCGAATCGCCGTCGCCGACCCAGCGGTCGATGCGCAGGCCGAGCGGTCCCGCGTGGCGTGCGCCGCCGTCCGCCGCGATGACATGGCGATCGTCCGCGAGCCAGCCGGGCCAGGCGTCGTCGATCGCCGCACGCGACGCGACGTCGCCGTCGGCGAGCACGATGACCTGCGTGGTCGACTCCATGGCGTCGATGCTAGCGGCCTCGCGGGGCCTCGATGCTAGACTCGGGCGGTGCCCACCACGTCCGAGCATCCGGCTGTCCGTCGCGTGCTCGCCGCCGCCGAGCGCAAGGGGATCGATCTCGACGTCGTGACCTTCGACGAGTCGACGCACACCGCCGAGGAGGCCGCTGCCGCGGTCGGCGCGGAGCTCGGCCAGATCGTCAAGTCGCTCGTCTTCGTCGCCCCGTCCGATGACGGACCGGAGCCGATCCTCTGCCTCGTGTCCGGCCCGAACCGCGTCGACGTGGCGCCGCCTGGCCGCGGTCACCGGCGAGCCGGAGATCCGGCGCGCGACCGCGCGCGAGGCCAACGACCTCACCGGGTTCGTGATCGGCGGGATCCCGCCCATCGGGTTCGAGCGACCGCTCCGGGCGATCATGGACCCCGACCTCGGTCGGTACACGACGGTGTGGGCCGCGGCGGGCCTGCCGACCGCGGTGTTCGAGGTCCCGCCGGCGACGCTGCGGATCCTGTCCAACGCCACGGTCGCGCCGATCACCGAGGAGCGCCGCGAGGCCGACGACGGCGCGAGGTCCGACCGGCTCGCCTCCACCGGGGCGTGACCGGGACGACCGGGTCGATCCGGCCGGCGCCGGAACCGCGCAACGCCACCGTCACCTATCCCGGCGGGCTCCGCGCGCGCTGGCGCTGGGGTGGCAGCGGGCAGGCCGCGGCCGTGTTCGCGCTGTCCGAGGCGGGCGGCACGCTGCACGACCTCGGGCCACGGGTGAGCGCGGACCCCGACGCCCTGTGCCGCGCCGAGCTGCGCCTGGACGGCCCACGCGGGGGCTGGACCACGCGATTCGCCTCGACGATCCACGACGAGCCGCGGGCGCTGTACTGGGATACCGAGGCGATGCTGCTGGTGGCCTACGGGTTCCACACCTACGGCCTCGACGCGTCGACCGGCGAGGCCCGCTGGGACCATCGATCCGCGAGTCCGATCGTGGCGCTCCTCGGCTCGTCGCGACTTGGCCACGTGCTCGTCCAGTCCGAGATCGAGACGTTCGCGATCGAGGCGGATGGGACGGTCGGCTGGCGCGTGGCCCACAGCGACGTGGTCGTTGCGGCGGAGCTGCTGGGTGGTCGCCTCGTGCTCACGGGGTTCGAGGGGCAGCTCAACACGCTCGACCCGTCGACCGGACGTCCCGCCCCGTGAGTCGCGACCACGACTGTGGACGGACGGTGGATAACTCGCAGCCCGATACCCACATTCGTGGATGAGCGAGGTTGACCCTGCCGCGTCGGCGCCCGTAGCGTAGCGGGCAGCCCGGAGGGGTCGAACGATACTAACGGCGGCGATCGCATCAACGCCCACGTGTCGTGGAGGTTCCTTCGGGCCCTTCCATGCCCGGCGTGCACTCCGCGTATCCTCACCGCCGTGACACCCCTGATCCCGATCGCCGTAGGCCTCGTCGCGCTTGCCATCGGGGTCGTGATCCTGCGCTCGTTCGGACCGAACTACCGGGTCGGGCGGCTGCTCGCGGTGGCACCCGTCGTCACGGTCGCCCAGGCGCGCGCGCTCGCCGAGGGTCCACCGCGCTTCGTCGCGGTCCGCGGCCGGATCGACAGCGAGGCCGAGTTCGAGGACGAGACGCACCGCCCGTTGGTCCTGCGCAGGGTCCGGTTCCAGCTCGCGGACGGCCGCCGCTGGACGACGGTCGACGAGCAGCTCGAGGTCGTCGACTTCGAGCTCCACGAGGGCCTCGATGCCATCGCCGTCGACCATGCAGCGCTGTCGGACGGTCTCGTCGTGATCCCGCGCGAGTCGGTCGGCGTCGCCGCCGACGCGACCGACCGCGTGCCGGCGGGCACGCCGCCGTCGACGCCGCTGCGGCTCCGCGTCGAGCAGGTGTCGTCAGTCGAGCATGCGACCGTGGCGGGCGTGCCCTCGATCGATCCGGCCAGCGGGGCGGTGCGGATGACGAGTGGCCTCGGCCGGCCGCTGATCCTGACGACCCTCGAGCGCGACGAGGCGATGCGGGTGCTGACCGCCGACGCGCCACGGCGGCCGGCCGTGGCAGTCGTCGCCCTGGCGGTCGGCCTCGTCAGCCTCGTCGTCGGTCTTGCGTGGGCGCTGCTCGGCGCACTGACGGGCACGGCCCGCGCAGCCTCGCCGGAAGCGACCGCCGCCATCGGCGGCGACCCCCGCAGCAGTGGCCAGGGACCCGGGCTGGTCGGCGACCCGCTGACGGCCATCCTGCTGGTGCTCGCGATCGGCATCGGGGCGGCAGTGGCGACCGCCGTCTTCGTCCGGCTGACCGGGGGACGGCGGGCCTGAATCGCCCCTCCGCGCCGACGACGTTACTAATGGGCCATTGGCAAGAACTGTGAGATTGTTAGCCTCGCCGCCGTGGACTTCACAGTTCCTCCATCGCGCGGATGAGCGCCCAGCTCCCCCCGCGCCCGATCGACGCGACGCTGTCGGTGACGAAGGCAGCGCGTCTGCTCGGCGTGCACCCGAACACGGTACGCGCGTGGAGCGATGCCGGCCGGATCCGCTACTACCGGATCAACCCACGCGGCGATCGACGCTACCGGCTGGGTGACATCCAGCGCTTCCTCGCGGCCGCCGAGCACCACGCCCTCGAAATCGACCGGACCGGCGTCGTTCGACGCTCGGTCGAACCCAGCCGGACGACCGGCTCGCTCGACGATGGACGCGACGACGAACGGCATCGTCGCGACCTCGCGCTGCTCGATGCGATCGCCCGCGAGCCGTTCGGTCAGACCACGCTCGACGAGGACCTCGAGCGCGTCGCCGACCACGCGCGCGACGCCGGAGACAGGGCACTGGTCGTCATCTGGGAGCGACGCGACGACCGGCTCGTGCCGGCCGCCATCGCGGTCCCGCCCGGCGTCGCCCGGCCCCGGCTGCTCGACGTCCCTCGATCGTACGGCGTCCTCGGCGAGGCACTCGCTGTCGCATCGAGGCGTGGCCGGCGAGGACCCGCGGAGGCGCCCGGCGGCCGGGCGATGCTGGCGACGGGGAGCGACCGCGTCACGACGCCGGTCCTGCCCGGCGAGCGCGAGGAGCTCGCGGCGGCGATCCCCGGGCGCGACGGGCCGTGGGGCGCGCTGCTGGTCGTGGCGGGTCCGGGCGAATCGTTCGGTCCCGCCGACCGTGACCTCGTCACGGTGCTCGCCGACGCGATCGGCGCCATCGTCGGCGTCGTCCGCCGTGAGGAGGAGGTCGCCCATCTGCTGCACCGCGCCGAGGCGTTGCGCCGGGTGGCCGGCGACATCGGCAGCGGTCTCGACCTCGACCGGATCCTGGCCGGGCTGGTCGACCACGCCATGGTCCTGTTCGAGGGCGATCGAGCCGCCGTATTCCTGCGCCAGCCGGACGGGCAGGCGGTCGCCGGGGTGAGCCGCGGGCTGTCGTCGGCCTACCTGAGCGCCGTTCGCGACTTCCCCGAGCGGTCACTGCCGTCGGCGGCGATCGCCGCACGCCGGCCGTTGTTCGCTACGAACTACCGGGACGACCCGCGCGCGCCCGACGTCCGCGCGGCCGTGGTGCAGGAGGGCTTCGACACCATCTGCACGGCGCCGCTGATGGACGGCGACCACGTGCTCGGGATGCTCAACGTCTACCACGATGCACCGCGGACGTGGAGCCCCGACGAGCTCGAGACGATCGCCGCGCTCGCGGCCCAGGCGAGCATGGCCATCCGCACCGCCCAGAACTTCGAGCAGATGGCGACCTGGACCGCCCAGCTGCAGTCGATCCAGCAGCTCGGCGCGCGGCTGAACCACCTGTCGAACGTGCGCGAGATCGGCCTGGCGATCGGCACGGAGCTCCGGCAGCTCATCGACTATCACAACGTCCGCGTGTACCGCATCGTGGGCGACGAGCTGGTGCCCGTCGCATTGCGCGGCCAGGTCGGTGAGTACTTCGACGAGACGCCCGACCAGCTCCGGGTCGGACTCGGCGAGGGCATCACCGGCTGGGTGGCCGAGCACCGCATCGCGCAGTACCTCCCCGACGCGTCGATCGACCCACGCGCGAACACGATCGCCGGGACGGAGGACGACCTCGAGGAATCGATGCTCCTCGCGCCGATGATGTTCGAAGACGAGGTGCTCGGCGTCCTCGTCCTGTCGAAGCTCGGGCTCCACCAGTTCAGCGACGATGACCTGCGCCTGCTCGTGATCTACGCGAGCTTCGCGGCGCAGGCGATGGCCAACGCCGACGCGACCGAGCGCCTGCGCGAGCAGTCGGCCGCGCTCGAACAGCAGCTGCGCAGCCAGCGCGCGCTGCTCCAGATCACCGAGTCGATCCTGACGACCCTCGACGGGCGGGCGGTCCTCGAGGGCATCACCGAGCGACTCGGCGGTCTGATCGCCTGCGACAACGTCGCGATCGAGGTGATCGATCCGGCGACCAGGCTGCTCACCCCGCTCACCGCCCGCGGACTCCACGCGGCGGCGTATCTGGAGCCGTGGGAGCCCGGCGAGACCGGCATCGCGACGTGGGTCGTCGAGCACAACGAGCCGGTCCACGTCGAGGACGAGCGCAACGACCCGCGGGTCAACCACTTCCGCGCCGTCGAGGGCCAAACGGCGGCGCCGATGGACGGCAGCCTGATCGTGGTCCCGCTCCGTGGCCGGTCCGGCGCGATCGGCGTGCTGACCATCGAGCGCCTCGGCCAGGGCAATGCGTTCACGCCCGAGGAGTTCGACCTCGTGAAGCTGTTCGCGGCGCAGGTGTCGATCGCGCTCCAGAACGCCGAGGTCTATCGCGACATCGAGATCCGGGCGCAGACCGACGGGCTCACGGGCCTGCTCAACCACGCCACGTTCCAGGACCACCTGGGCCGGGTCGTGCGGGACGGGACCCCGTTCGCCCTGATCATGCTCGACCTCGACGACTTCCGGCTCGTCAACAACCGGATGGGCCATCAGGCCGGCGACGAGGAGCTGCGCCGCATCGCCACGGCACTGACCCGGTCCGGCCGCGATACGGACCTCGTCTTCCGCTACGGCGGCGACGAGTTCGCCTTCTTGCTGCCGCACACGGACGCGGCCGGGGTACGGCGGGTCGCCGAGCGCGCCGGGGGCGCGGTCCGTGGCCTGGGCGGGCCGGTGACCGCATCGATCGGCGTGGCCACGTTCCCGGCCGACGGGGCGACGGCGGCCGAGGTGCTGCTGGCCGCCGACCGGGCCTGCTTCGTGGCGAAGCGCGACGGGCGTGACCGCGTGGCGACCGCGGCCGAGGGCCTGGCGCTGGCCGCGGAGTTCGAACAGCAGGCTCCGACGCCGGTCGACTCGGAGGTCGAGGCCGCCAGCTAACGGCGGCACCGTGGCGAGGTTCGGCGCGAGCGGCGACCATGTCGCGCATGTCCGCACGTCGGGAGCATCGGATCGTCGCGCTGGCCAGCCTGCTGGCGGTCGCGATCGGCGCGTGCATCCCCGGGACCGGCGGAGTCGAACCGTCGATCCCGGCGACCGCACCGGTCGACAGCCCGACACCGCCACCCTCCCCCTCGGGTCCGTCGACCCGACCGTCGTTCGTCCGCCCGACCCCGACCCCCTTGCCGACGTTCCTCGTCTACACGGTCCGACCCGGCGACACGCTGACCTCGATCGCCCGCGCCTTCCGGACGACCGCCCGGAGCATCGCGTTCTGGAACCGCACCAGCCACCCGTCGCTCGACCCGGACTCGCCGCAGTACGAGCCCGACCGCATCGACGCCGGCTGGGACCTCGTGCTGGTCCCCGACGTCGAGCTCGACCCCGAGGACCTGCCCGACGAGCCGAGCGCGCCCCCGTCGCCGTCGGCCGGCGCCAGCTGACCCTCAGAGGCGTCCGGCGTCGATGATCCGCTGCAGGAACTGGCGCGTCCGCGCCTCGCGCGGCTCGCTGAAGAGCTGACCGGGCGGACCCGACTCGAGCACGACGCCGGCGTCGAGGAAGCACACCCGATCCGCGATGTCCCGGGCGAACCCCATCTCGTGGGTCGCGATGACCATCGTCATGCCACCCGTCGCCAGCTCGCGGATGAGCCCGAGCACCTCCGCCACGAGCTCGGGGTCGAGCGCGCTCGTGACCTCGTCGAGCAGCAGCAGGTCGGGCTGCATCGCGAGCGCCCGGATGATCGCGACGCGCTGTTGCTGGCCGCCGGACAGGCGATCGGGGTAGTCGTCGCGCTTGTCGGCGAGCCCGAACCGATCGAGCAGCACCGTCGCGGCGGCCTCCGCCTCGGGCCGCGACATCCGGAGGACCCTGCGCGGCGCGAGCGTGATGTTGTCGAGGACCGACATGTGCGGGAACAGGTTGAACGCCTGGAACACGATGCCGATGCGCCGGCGGATGCGGTCGACGTCCACGTCGAGCGCGGTGATCTCCTCGCCCTCGATGACGATCCGGCCGGCGTCGATGGGCTCGAGCAGGTTGATGCAGCGGAGCAGCGTCGACTTGCCCGAGCCGGACGCGCCGATGAGGCAGACGACCTCGTGCTCGGCGACCTCGAGGTCGATGCCGCGCAGGACCGGCAGCGACCCGAACGACTTCTCGAGGCCCTCGATGTGGAGGGCGGGGACCGTCATCGCCGGCCTCCGGCCGCCTGCCGCCGGTCGCGCGCGACCAGGGCGTCGGTGAGCCGGGCGAGGGGGATCGTGACGACGATGAAGACGAGCGCCACCGCCATGTATGGCGTGAAGTTGAACGTGGCCTGCTGCTTGATCTGCGCCATCCGGAAGATCTCGACGACCCCGATCGCGGACACGAGCACGGTGTCCTTCTGGAGACCGATGAAATCGTTCAGCAGCGGCGGGACGACGCGTCGGACCGCCTGCGGCACGACGACGTGTCGCAGGCTCTGCCAGCGGCTCAGCCCGAGCGATCGGGCTGCCGCGTCCTGGCTCGGATGGACCGAATCGATGCCGGCCCGATAGACCTCGGACACGTAGGCGGAGTACACCAGGGTCAGCCCGAGGATCCCGTACAGGATCGGCGGTGTCTTCGGATCGACCAGCCCGAGACCGGGGATCGCGAACCCGAGCACGAAGATCACCAGCAGGCCAGGAAGGGCTCGGAAGACGTCGGCGTAGACGACCGCGATGAGCCGGATCGGGAAGAACGCCGGGCCGGGCAGGCTGCGCATCACGGCGATCAGCAGGCCGAAGATCAGGACCAGGATCTCGGCCGCGACGAACAGCTGGATGTTGACGAGGAACGCCTCGACGATGTCGGGCAGCGACTCGGCGAAGACCTCCCCGTCGAGGAACGAAGCCCGGACCTTCGGCCAGCCCGGTGCGTTGACGACGACCCAGATGAGCACGCCGAAGACGACGACCGTGCTTCCGAGGGCGATGAGCGACGCGCGAAGCGCCCGCCGCCGGTCACGGCGACGACGGGCGTCGGCGAGGGTCATGTGCGGGCGAGCCCGCGTGGCCTACGGCCCGAAGACCGGCACGGCCTCCTGGAACGGCAGGAACTGGCTGGCCAGGGCCGCGAGCGTGCCGTCGTTGACAAGCGCGTCGATGGCGGTGTTGACGCACTCCGTGAGCGGGCTGTCCTTGGTGAGGACCGCGCTGAAGTACTCGGGCGTGCCGCCCTTGAACTGTCCGACGATCGTCGAGCCCTCGAGCTGGACGTTGGTGATGAAGTCGGCCGTCGGGAGGTCGACCACGACCCCATCGATGGAACCCTGGCCCAGCGCCTGGATCGCGGCGTCGTTGGAATCGAAGACCTGCGGCGCGGTCGTCGGCTCGATGAGCGTGTTGATCGCCTCGAGGCTGGTCGTGCCGACCTGGGCCCCGAACGTGAAGTCCTTGAGGGACCGGGTCGAGGTCACCGCGGCGATCGGCTTGCCCTCCATCGCGACCAGCGACTGGTTGCCGAAGTAGTAGCCCTTCGAGAGGTCGGCGGTCTCCGCGCGCTCGGGCTTGAACGACACCTGGTTGAGGTCGATGTCGAAGGTCTTCGGACCGGGCGCGAAGGCGTTGGCGAACGGGACGACGACCCACGTGACCTCATCGCGGCTGAACCCGAGCTGGTCGGCGATGGCGAAGCCGACCGCGCTCTCGAAACCGGTCGCGTTGGTCGGGTCGCCGAGCTCCCACGGCTCGGTCTTGCTGCCGTCGGTGTTCTCGAGGAAGTACGGCGGGTAGGCCGGGTTGTCGGTGCCGATCGTGAACGTGCCCGGGGTCACCAGCGTCAGGCTGTCCTTTGCGCACGCATCCGGGCTGGCCACGCCCTCGCTGGGCGCTGCCGAGGATGGCTCGACCGACGGCGCGACGGATGGGGCGGCACTCGAGGGGGCCGCACCACCGCTCGTGCAGGCCGCGAGCGCGGTCGCGAGCACGGCGATGAGGACGACGCCTGGGTTCTTGCGCATCGATGGTTCTCCGAGGACGAACGGGGGACGCGGCAGAGTGTACCCGCCGATGTCATACGGGTCCGGTAGGAGATCCAGACGGCGCGCGATGCATCCCCGGACGCACCGAAGCGGTGCCGGGAGGAGGGTCGGCACCGCTTCGATGTCAGGTCGATCGCTCGGGCGGGAGGAGGGTCACACCGTCGCGATCGGATGGATGCGGATTCAGTTGGGCCGCGCGAGGCCCCCGTCGTATGGCCCGAACCGGCCGGCCCGGACCATGGCCCGGTAGAACAGCAGCTGGTTGACCTGCCGGATCGACCAGTGGACCTCGGCGATCGGGATACCGCACATGAACGCGGTCAGCGTCGCCGCTTCGTCAGGGGCGAGGCCCCGGCTCACGAGGTGTCGGTACGTCGAGCGTGTCACCAGCTGGGTCGTCTCGTCCGGCGTCTGGGTCGAGGCCGCGGAGCGCTTCCGGGTCGTGGTCGCGGAGCCACGTTCGACCGTGGACGCCGCCGCGACCGATCGCGCCGACGAACCGGGGCGAGGTGATCGCCCGCGTCCCCGTGAACCTCGCTGTGCCCGCCCGTCCATGACCCACTGGCCCCCTCGGCCGTTGGTGTCCGCCGCGGTCGGTCCGCGGTGGTACGGGCATGCTGGTCCCGGAGAGGTCGGGTCGCGATGACCCGCAGGTCCTACGCCCAGCGGTACTTCCTGCGCGATCGGCGGGTTGGGCCGCGCGATGCCATCCGAGGCCTCGAGGCGGTCCATCGCTAGACTCCGCGCTGTGCGGGTTCGACGTCTCGGTCTGCGGCTGCTCGGCCTCGCGCTCGTGGGCGCGTGGGCGCTGGCGGCTGCCCTGGTCCTGCTCGCGTACCGTCCCGGCGGACCGCTCGACGTCGTGGTCGGCATCACGATGCTGTTGCCGCTCGGCATCGCCGTGGCGGGCGTCATCTGGCCGCCGCTCGCGCGCCGCGAGGCCACCCATGCGCTGATCGTCGCCCTCGCGATGGCGACGCTGCTCGTGCTGCTGCCGTCGATCGGGCTCGTCCTCAACCAGCTGCAGGCGTTCGGCTCGCAGACCCTGATGCCATCCCTCGAGGCGGCCTACCCGTGGCTGCTCGCGCTGATCGGCACGAGCCTCTTCACGGGCTTCGGCCAGGCGCGGCGCGTGATGGGCGCCGCGGGACGGCGGCAGCGGGTGCGGGCCGGCGTGGCCATCGCCGCGGCGCTCACGCTGGTCGCCGGCACCGCGTTCGGCGGCGCGGCCATCGCGAACGAGCTGAGCCTGCGCGACACCGACAAGCCGAGCGTCGGCTCGCGGTTCGGCCCGACCGACCTCGGCGAGGACACCGTCCCGCCACCGTGCAACGGCGACCTCCTGGCCAGCGGCTCATCGCGGCTCGCGGCCCGCTTCATCGGCTCGATCGACGGCCGCCAGAGCGGCACGGTCGACCTCGTCGGCCAGCGCGACGACGCGGACTTCCGGTGGCTGGCGTACGTCGCCACCGATCGGCAGCTCGGGCAGTACGGCGAGGCCCGGCGGGGCGACGATGCCTGGCGTCGCACGCCGGACGGCGGCTGGGGTCGCGCCCTGGCCCCGACGATGGGCGGGTCGACGCTCGACCTGCGCGCGGTCGACGTCGCGCTCACCGAGGGCGCCCGCGCGACCGCCGAGGACCATGGCGTCGAGGTCATCGAGCGTGCTCCGGCCCGGCGCTGCCGCGTCGTCGGTCGACGGGCCGACCTTCCGATCGACCTTCCCGCAGGTCGGCTGGCTGGTCGGCGACGCCGATCTCGAGCACTGGCGCGGCCAGCTCGACTACTGGATCTTCCTCGACGGCACGCTCGGCCAGGTCGCGGGCTACGTGAACGGCGAGGCGGGCGGCCTCGCGGCCGAGGCGATCCAGGCGACGGGTCGAGGTGCTCATGACCGCGACCCACCGCGGTCGCGATGTCGTGATCTATCCTCCGGCGCCATGACCCTCGAGGCGGACGAGCGACCGTTCGGCAAGCGCGACCGCCTGGCGCGGATGCTCCGGGTCGTCGCGGTGCTGCGCGGCCATCCGGACGGCATCCGACCCGCCGAGATCGCCCGACGGACCGGGGTCGCCACCCGGACCGTGTACCGCGACCTGCGCGCGCTCGAGACCGAGGTCGGCGTGGCGGTCTGGTCCGAGGGCGGGCTGTGGGGCGTGGTCGGCGACGAGTTCCTGCCCCCGCTGAAGCTGACCCTCGACGAGGCGATGGCCGTCGTGCTGTCGGCGCGCCTGATGGTCCGCTACGCCGACAAGTACGACCCGGACCTCGCTGCGGCGTTCGAGAAGCTCGAGGAGGTGCTGCCGCGACCGCTGGCGGAGCACGTCGAGCGGACGCTGGACGTCCTCGCCCAACACCCGCGCGACGCCGCCTTCAGCGACCGCGTCCACACGCTCACCCGGGCGTGGGCGGAGCGGCGCGTCGTGACCCTCGACTACGAGCCGGCGCGCTACGCGCCCGAGGCGACCGCCCGACGGGCGGTCGTGCGGCCGTACCTCATCGAGCCGTCGCTCCAGACGCACGCCCTGTACCTGATCGGCTGGGACGAGACCCGGGACGGGCTGCGGACCTTCAAGATCGAGCGGATCCGCGACGTCGCACTCACGCCGCGCACGTTCGAGCTGCCAGAGGGCGATCGCCTCGAGGGCACGCTGCGGCGAGCGTGGGACATCATCGCGGACCAGCCGGCGACCGATATCGTGCTGCGGTTCTCGCCGACGGTCGCCACCCGGGTGCAGGAGGCGACGTGGCATCCCACGCAGCGGGTGGACGTCGCGGACGACGGCTCGCTGACGTGGCGGGCGACGGTCGCCGGCACGATCGAGGTCCGCCTGTGGGTCCTGTCCTGGGGCGACGATGTCGAGGTCCTCGAGCCGGAGAGCCTGCGAAACGATGTTGCCGAGACGCACCGTCGTGCGGCAGCGCGCTACGAGGACTGAGGACAAGCCGGCGCCGATTTGGGGTAGGGTGGCCCGGACACGACCACGTGACCCCCCACACGCTGAGGACGTGCTCATGCATCACACCCCCGCCCGGCGGCGGCTGGCCGTGGCCATGCCCGCCGCCCTGATCGCGACCCTCGCGATCGCCCTGGTCGCCCCGGCCGCGACCGCCGCCCCGTCCGGGACGGCCACCGAGTCACTGGTGATCAGCTGGATCAACGGCGCTCGGTCGGCACGCGGGCTGCGGCCCCTCCGGTATGACACCGACCTCGCGATCATCTCCGGCGCGCGCGCCAGCCGGATGGCCTCGGCCAACGTGCTGAGCCACACCGTCGGCGGCAACCTGAGCGCGCAGCTCCGCGCGTACGGCGTCGCCGTGGTATCGGTACGGCGAGGACATCGGCTGGTCGACCGCGACCTGGCCGGAGTCCTCGGCGCGGGCGATCTACAACGCCTGGATGCGCAGTTCCCCCCACCGGGCGATGATCCTCAGCTCGCGCTTCAATTACATCGGGGTCGGCCTCGCCCTGCGGTCGTCCAACCGCCGGACGTACGCCGCGGCGGTGTTCGCGGAGACCACCGACCACACGCGGCCGATCGGCCAGGTGACGACCGCGACGCGGAGCGGCGACGACGTGCGCTGGACATGGACCGGCGCCGACGTCCGCCTCCAGACGCACACGTCCGGCCTGCGCGACTTCGACGTGCAGTACCGCGTCGACTACGGCACGTGGCTGCTGCTCCGCGACAACACCACGGCCTACTCGATCACGCTGACCGACAGGCCCCACGGCCGGTCGTATGCCGTCCGGGTGCGGGCGACCGACCAGCGTGGCAATGTGGGCGCATGGAGCAGCGAGAAACGCGTCCGGGTCCCCTGACCCACCCATGAGGCGGCACCCGTTCGCCGCCGTCAACCTCATCAGCGACCCGATCCACGGGTACATCGAGCTCACCAAGCGGCTGACCCGGCCCGAGACGGCCGCCGCCGGGCCTGCCCGACGAGGAGGTCGCCGAGGAGGACCTCCTCGACACGGCGTGGCTCCAGCGCCTTCGCCGGATCAGCCAGCTCCAGAGCGCCCGCTGGGTCTTCCCGACCGCCGAGCACTCCCGTTTCACGCACGGCCTGGGCGTCATGCACGAGGCCGGGCTGTGGGCGCGGTCGCTCTACCCGAGCCTGCGGTCGGCCCTCGCCGACGACGCCTGACGGGACGCCGCTGCCGTCCGAGGGCCTGGTCACCGAGACGATGCGGATGGCCGGACTGCTCCACGACGTCGGGCACGGGCCGTTCGCGCACTTCTTCGACGACCACGTCCTGGCCGCGTTCGAGGCGCCGTCCGACCCCCGCCGGCCGGCCGCGAAGCGGCTCACCCACGAGGACCTGAGCGGCATGATCATCGGCGAGCTCGGGGCGCTGCTGCGCGGGCTCCGACGTGCGCCCGGCGCCGTCGCCGAGCGCGACGCGTTGCGCGACGACGAGGTGATCGACCCCGCGTGGGTCGCGTTCCTCATCGCGAAGCCGGCGCTCAGCGACCCGTCGATGCCGCGCTGGGTCCGCTGGCTCGCCCCGCTGCTGTCCGGCGTGTTCACGGTCGACAACCTCGACTACGTCCGCCGTGACGCGTACCTCACCGGGGTTACGGCCGGCCCGGTCGACGTCGAGCGGCTGCGTCGCTACTCGTTCGTCGGGAGCGACGGCCTGACGCTGTTCGAGCCGGGTCTCGGCGCGCTCGAGATGTTCCTGAGCGCGCGGCGGTTCATGTACCAGCAGGTCTACTTCCACCGGACCGTGCGCGCGATCGACCTCGATCTCGCCGAGGTGTTCGGGCCGTCGGTCCGGGCGATCTTCGGTGACGGCTCGCCGGCCGACCGGCTGGCCGCGTACGCCGATCTCGACGAGTACGCGCTCGCTCCACCAGGCCGCGCGCTGGGCCCGCGGCCTCGACGTGGCCGAGGCGGGCGGGGGCGACCCCGAGCCGGGTGACGGCCGCCTCCGGCCGGAGCTGGCCGAGGCGTGGCGTGCGATCCTCCTGCGCCAGCCGACGTGGCGATCCGAGGCCGAGGTCCGTGCCGAGTACGAGGCGGGCGCCCGGCCCGAGGCCGTGATCGCGTCGCTCGGCGAGGCGGAGCCGGGCCGTGTCGCGATCGACCTGGCCGTGGTCGACGCACGACCGGCCGATGCGACCGCGACGGACCGGCTCCTCGCGCTCGAAGGTCGGGACGGGCGGGCGATGTCGTTGTCGGCAGCGCTCGGCGTCGATCCCGGCGTACTGGCTCGTCGGCCGCCGCTACCGGCGGCGCTGAGTCACGCGACCGTCGCGATCAGGACGGCGGCGCGCTCGGCTTCGGCGAGGCTCGGCTTCGGCTTCGGGGCGTGCTGCGGCAGCACGAGCGAGCGGGTCGATGCGGGCGACCTGCAGCCTCGGCACCTTCATCCGCTTCACGACGGCCGGATCGATCGAGAACGTCGCGGTCTCGAGCGGGCTGAACAGCCCGTAGTGGACGTGGCAGCCGGACGCCCGCCCGGTGCGCCCCTCGTAGCCGAGGAGCTGGCCCGCCTGGACGGCCTGGCCCTTCTTGACGACGACCTTGCCGAAATGCGCGTAGACGCTGCGGTACCCGTTCCCGTCGTCGACGACGACGACGATCGGCAGCGTCGTCCACAGGTGCTTCTTCTCGAGCCGGCCGAGGTACGGCCGCAGGTCGCCGATCCAGCCCATGTACCGGTCGTACCGGCGGCCGGCCGCGAGCACGGTCCCGGCATGCGCCGCGACCACGCGATCGCCACAGAACGTGGCGAGGTCGATGCCGTCGTGGAACGTCTGGCCCTCGACGACGCGCGACCCCCACGGTGACGGCCCGAACGGCAGCGTCAGGCGGCCGTGCGCGCAGCGGGGAGCGGTAGCCGGTCAGGGTGTCGGGCGGCAGCCGGCGTCGGGACGGGTGTCGGCGTCGGGATCGCCAGGGGCGAGGGACGCGCCGCCGGCGCAAGGCTCGGGGTCCGCCGCGGGGTCGCCGCCGGCGAGGCGGCCGCCGCGTCGGGCGTGCCGACGGCGCCCTGCACCTCGCCGACCCCGCCGAGCGGCCCGTTGCTGAAGGTCCGGAGTAGCGCGCCGCTGGCCGCGATCGCCACGACCAGCGCGGCGGCCGTGCCCAGGCGACGGCGACGTCGACGGCGTCGACTGCCGTCGCGTTCGTCGAGCGGACGCGGGAGGTTGTGGAGGGGACCCGGCGCTGGGCCGGGGTGACGGGACCCGGGCATGGGCGCCCATGGTATGCGACGCTGTGGCGAACATGTCGCAGACGCCGACCCGGCCGCCGACCGACGCCCCCGCGTCCGCGTACGACCGCCGCTGGCTGGCCGACCACCTCGCCGAGGAACGCCGCGAGAGCTCGCTCCTGGGCGAGATCCGCGAGGTCGTGTTCGGGGCGCAGGACGGGCTCGTCTCGACGCTCGCGGTCGTGGCGACCGTCGCCGGCGCCTCGGGCGAGGCGTTCCCGGTGGTCGTGGCCGGCGTCGCCAGCGCGCTGGCGGGCGCGTTCTCGATGGCCGCCGGCGAGTACATCGGCAGCAAGAGCCAGCGCGAGATCTTCGACGCCCAGATCCACGCCGAGCGCCACGAGGTCCGGGACCGGCCGGGCGAGGCCGAGGCCGAGGTCGCCTACATGCTCACCGAGGAGGGTCTGGATGAGGCCGAGGCAGCCAAGATCGCGGCGATGATGGCCCGCCACCCGGAGGTCCTCCTTCGGACCATGGTCGCGCGCGAGCTCGGCATCCACGTCGAGGACCGGGGTGGCAGCGTCCTGCGTGGGGCCCTGTTCATGGGCGCCGCGTTCGGCCTGGGCGCGCTGGTGCCGGTCCTGCCGTTCCTGGTCGTCCCGTTCGCGATGGCGCTGCCGGTGGCGGCGGTCGCGACGGGCCTCGTCCTGTTCGCGATCGGGGTCGTCAAGAGCCGCTGGTCGCACCGGTCGGCGATCACGTCGGGCCTCGAGATCCTGGCCCTCGCCGCGATCGCCGGCATCGCCGGCTACGCCTTCGGGACGGTGCTCCCGCAGCTGCTCGGGGGCGCCGGCCTGAGCGCCTAGCCGAGCCGTTCGGTGAGGTGGATCCGGACCGTGTCGCCCTCGCCCTTGTCGATCGCTTCGCGCAGGTCGGCCTTGATGGCCAGCTTGTGGGTGCCGTCGCCGAGGGGCATGAAGGCGCTCCGGAAGGGCTGCCCGTCGACCGTCCCGGCGACCTTGACGAGGCCCTTCGTACCGAAGAACTCGGGGCTCCAGTCGGTCACGACATAGGTCCAGCCACCCTTCGCTGGGCTCTTCTGCAGCGACGCCTGGAACGTCTTGTCGAGCGGTCGCGGCCCGGTCACGCCATCGCCTCGACGATGTAGAACCGGTTCCCGTCGAGGTCGTCGAACGTGAACATCGGCGGGATGTCATCCCATCGCAGCAGCTCACCGACGGCGACGCCGCGGGCCTGCAGGGCGGCGTGCTCGGTCGCCGCATCCGGGACGCTGAAGCGGATGCCGGTATCGATCCCGGCGTCGGCACCGGTGTCGGCCGCGTTGAGCGCGATCGACGTGTCGGCTCCGGGTGGGGCGACCTCGATCCAGCGGGTGGTCGGGCTGATCGGCGCGTCGAGACGCGTCTCGAACCCGAGCGAGTCGGTGAAGAAGGCGAGCGCCCGGTCCTGGTCGCGCACGTTGACGCCGATCGTGCGGACATCGGTGATGGTGGTCATCGTGGGGTCTCCTTGCTAGCCCTGGCCGTACATGAGCGAGCCTGGGGTGGTGAGCTGCTGGCCCGTCTCGAGCCAGGTCTTGAGGCCGGACAGGATCATCGGCCAGCCGCCGTAGATCTCCTCCGGCGCGTCCTCGCGGAGCTGGTCGTGGGTCACCGTCAGCCGGCACGAGTCGCCGACCGGTTCGATCTCCCACGTCACCCGCGACGTCGCCTCGGCCTTCGCCTCGTCGCTCCACAGGACGTTCATCGACTGCACGAGCCTGCGCGGCGGGTCGACCTCGAGGTTCTCGCCCTCGGCGAGCGGCTCGTCCGACCCGCCGTGGACCAGCTGGTACGGCGACCCCGGTGCCCAGTCGGAACGGGCACTGACCCCGAAGTGGTACCTGGCGCGGATCGCGGGGTCGGTGATGGCCTCCCAGAGGCGCTCCGGTGTCGTGCGGATGTAGATCTCGAACACCTTCTCCATCGACTCCTCCAGTTCGTGCTTGAGACCGGTCAGGCCCGCGGCCCACGCCTCGGTGTACTTGCTCACCCATCGGTCGTGGATGAGCCGGATCGGGACCGGGTTGAGGAAGTGGTGCTTCTCCCGGCCGCGCCGCCGGCTCACGACGAGGCCCGCCTCCTCCAGCAGGCGCAGGTGCTTGGCGACCGCGATCCGGGTCATGTCGCGACCGGCGCTCAGCGCGACGAGGGTCTGACCGTCGCGCTCGAACAGCGCGTCGAGCAGGGCCCGACGGGTCGGGTCGGCGAGGGCTCGGAAGATGGCCTCCATCCAGACCAGAATAGGAAACCATTTGGTTTCCTGTCAAGCCCGGTCGCTCAGGTCCTCGTCGCGAGGATGGCAGCGAGCACCCGGTCCGGCGTCGCCGGCACGTGGTCGATCCGGGCACCGGTCGCGTGGCGGATCGCGCCGAGGATGGCCGGCGCCGTCGGGATGAGCGCCGGCTCGCCGACCCCCTTCGCGCCGAACGGCCCGGCCGGCTCGGTGTCCTCGACGAGGTGCACCTCGATCGGCGGGACGTCGCCGATGGTCGGGATCAGGTAGTCGTGCAGGTTGTCGGTCCGGCCGGCGTGGTACTCCTCCATCAGCGCGAACCCGATGCCCTGGGCGATGCCGCCGTGGATCTGGCCCTCGACCAGCATCGGGTTGATGGCACGGCCGACGTCGTGCGCCGCGACGATCCGCCGGACCAGCGTCGTCCCGAGCTCGAGATCGACGTCGACGACCGCGACCTGCGCCCCGAAGCCGTACGTCTCGTACGGGATGCCCTGCCCGTCGGCGTCGATCTCGGTCGTCCGAGGGTCGTAGTGGCCGGTCCCGACCAGGATGCAGCCATCGGCATCCTCGGACAGCGCGCCAGGTCCGGGCCGGCCAGCTCGATCCGGCGCAGCAGGTCCGCCGCCGCGAGCCGCGTCGCGTTGCCGGACACGAACGTCTGGCGCGAGGCCGACGTCTTGCCGGCATCGGCCGTCCGATCCGTGTCGCCCGACACGAGGTCGATGGTCGACATCGAGGTCTCGAGGGCGTCCGCCGCGATCTGGCTGAGGATCGTGCTCGACCCCTGGCCGATGTCCTGCGCGCCGCTGAACAGCACGTAGCGCCCGTCCCGCCGCAGCCCGATCCGGATCGTCGACGGGTTCGGGACCGACGTGTTGCCGATGCCGTACCACATCGCCCCGATGCCGACGCCGCGACGCACGACGCCGGCGGCCTCGTTGCGCGCCCGCGCGTCGTCGAGGGTCTCCTTCCACGCCGGTCGAAGCGCATCGAGACAGGGCACGAGGCCAGCGCTCGCCGCGAGGACCTGGCCCGTCGACGTGGTCGAGCCTGCCCGCATCGCGTTTCGTGCCCGGATCTCGAGGCGGTCGATCCCGAGGAGCCCGGCGACCTCGTCGACCAGGGCCTCGTGGGCGATGGCTACCTGCGGCACCCCGAAGCCGCGGAACGCGCCGCTGATCGGGCCATTCGTGTAGATCGCCCGTGTCGTGGCCCGGACGGCAGGAACGACGTATGGCCCCGACGCGTGGATGGGGACGCGATTGGCGACGGTCGGACCCCAGGACGCGTACGCGCCGGTGTCGAAGTCGCCGTGGAGCTCGAGCCCCGTCAGCCGGCCGTCGCGGTCCGCACCGAGCCGCGCCGTGATGTGCGCCGGGTGGCGCTTCGTGGTCGAGCGCATCGACTCGGGCCGCGTGTAGACGCAGCGGACCGGACGATCGAGGACCCAGGCGGCCACCGCGACCAGCGGCTGGATGGCCATGTCGAGCTTGCCGCCGAAGCCGCCTCCGCACGCGGTGGGGACGATCCGAACCTGTTCCGGCTCGATGCCGAGCACGAGCGCGACCTCGTCTCGATCCATGTACGGCGTCTGCGTCGACACGACCACCGTCAGCCGGTCGCCCTCGCGGATGGCATAGCCGGCCTCCGGCTCGATGTAGGCGTGCTCGACGTGGCTCGTCCGGAACGTGCCGCCGGCCACGACCGCCGATGCCGCCAGCGCGGCGTCGACGTCGCCGCGGGCGACGCGCCCAGCGGTCAGCACGTTGCCCGGCGACGCGTCGTGGAACTGCGGCGCTCCGGGGGCCGCGGCCTCGGCCGGGTCGAGCACGGGCTCGAGCGGTTCCCATTCGATCGGCAGCTCGTCGTCGGCGATCGCCATGACCGTCGCCTCGTCACCGACCAGGACGGCGACGGCCTCGCCCAGATACCTGGCGTAGCCGTCGGCGAGCGCCGGCTGGTCCTTCCCGGTGAGGTAGATCCCGAACCGGTTCTGGCCGGGGACGTCAGCCGCGGTGAGGACGCGGACCAGCCCCGGGTGCGTCGCGAGGAGCCCCGACAGGTCGCCGATCGTGAAGCGGGCATGGGCGTGCGGCGAGCGGACGGCCCGCAGGTGGAGGACGCCCGACGGTGACCGGTCGGCCCCGAAGGCGGCGGCGCCGGTCACCTGGTCGAGGCCGTCGACCCGGGGCACGCGGGCGCCGACGGCCGACCCGGGCGCCGGCGTCGCCATCCGATCGGCGTCATCGATGGACGTGACGGCGTCCACGATCGAGCGGTAGCCGGTGCACCGGCACAGGACCCCGGCCAGCGCGTCGCTGACCGACGTCGCCGATGGCGCGGGATCGGTTGCGAGCAGGGCGTCGGCGGCCATCAGCATCCCGGGCGTGCAGATGCCGCACTGCGCGGCGCCATGGCGCACGAACGCCGCCTGGAGCGGCCCCGGCCGGCCGTCGTCCGCGAGCGCCTCGACGGTCGCGACGTCGCGACCCGCGAGCTGCCCGAGCGGCACGAGGCAGGCGCATACCGGATCGCCGTCGAGTCGGATCGTGCACGCACCGCAGTCGCCGGCGTCGCAGCCGACCTTCGTCCCCGTCAGCCCGAGATCGTCGCGCAGGACCTCGCTGAGGCGTCGCATCGGGTCGCCCACGACCGTGACCTCGCGGCCGTTGACCCGCAGGGCGATCGGGCGTGCCTCGACCGCTGTCACGCGAGCACCTCGGCCACGGCCCGACGCACGAGGGTCAATGCCGCGGCCCGCCGGTATTCCGCGCTCCCGCGCACGTCGTCGATGGGTGTCAGCGCGGCGAGGTCGTCGGCCGCGATGTCGCCCGCGAGGGCCGCGTCCGGGGCTCGGCCGACAAGCCGCGCCTCCGCTGCGCCGATGCGCTGCGGGACCTCCGAGCAGGCACCGACCGCGATCCGCGCCGTGGCGATCCGGCCATCGGCACCGACGTCGACGACGGCGGCGACCATGGCGATCGAGATCACGAGGTAGGCGCGCGAGCCGAGCTTCAGGAACGCCGACCGTGCGCGCTCCCCGGGGAGTGGCACGAGCACGGCGGTCACGAGCTCGTCGGGACGACGCGCCGTGCGCCGGCTGCCGACCACGAAGTCGCCCACCGGCAGGTCCCGACGCCCCCCGGCCGACGACAGCTCGACGCGGGCATCGAGCGCCAAGAGGTTCGGGAGCCCGTCGGCCGCGGGCGAGGCGTTGCACAGGTTGCCGACCACGGTCCCCCGGTGCTGGATCTGCACGCCACCGATCGCGCGGGCGGCGGTCTTGAGCCCATCGAATGCCGGCGGCAAGTCGTGCCGCACGATGTCCGTCCAGGTCGCCAGCGCCGGGATGCGCACGACGCCGTCGGCGATCGTGATCGCCCGCAGGTCCGGCAGCGCCGTGACATCGAGGATGTCGTCGTCGATGGGGCGTCCGACCCGGGCGGGGTAGATGTCCGTCCCGCCGGCGAGCATCGTCAGCGGTCGCTCGGCGAGCGCGGACAGCGCGGCGTCGAGGCTGGTCGGTCGCTCGTAGCTGGCCATGGCCGAGGTCAGGCGCGGACGCGCGGCAGGACGTCGCTCGCGATGCGCTCGAGCATCGTCGGGTCCCAGTCGACCGGGTTGAGGATCACGTGCTCGACTCCGCCGAGCGCGTCGATCTTGCGTCGGATGCGCTCGGCCAGCGCCTCGGCCTCGCCGAGCAGGTAGTACTCCTGCCAGTAGTCGAGGTCCATGCCCGAGAAGACCCGGAAGCGCTCGGCGGCGCCCTCCGGCGACTCGCCCGGCGCGAGGACGTGGATGAAGTTCGAGTAGACCTTGGTCATCTCGCCCGGGTCGCGGCCGAAGCGCGCCATCTCATCGCGGATGATCGCCCAGTCATCGGCGACCATCTCGGCCGTCGCCGACGAGTGCGGCACCCAGGTCGAGGCGTACTTCGCGATGCGCCGCAGGACCGGCCGGATCGTGTCGACCTTCTGGCCGTAGATCTTCTCCGACGGCTGGGTGCCGCCACCGATCCAGATCGGCGGATGCGGACGCTGGGCCGGCTTCGGGTCGATCGTGAGGTCCTCGAAGCGATAGAACTCGCCCTCGTACGTGACGTTGTCGCCGGACCACAGCACGGTGATCGCCTCGAGCATCTCGTTCATCCGGCGACCACGCTCCTTGATCGGGATGCGCAGGGCGGCGAACTCGCCCGGATGCCAGCCGACGCCGACACCGAGGATCGACCGGCCGCCGGACAGCAGGTCGAACGTCGCCCATTCCTTGGCGAAGGCGACCGGGTCGCGTAGGGGCAGCACCAGCACGAGCGTCCCCAGCCGCATCGTGCGGGTCACGCCGGCAAGCGCGGAGAGCAGCGTGACCGGCTCGAGCCACGTCGTCCGGTAGGCGGGCGGCGTGAGCAGCAGGTGATCGATGAGCAGCGCGCTCTCGAAGCCGAGGTCCTCGGCTCGACGGAGATAGGCGCCCATGTCGGCCAGCGCTGGCGGTATCCGGACCGAGCGCGAAGCTCGGAAGCCGCAGGCCGAAGCGCATCAGTGCCCGCCTCCGGCGGGCCCGGCCCCCTTGACCACCTCCGCCATGCGGCCTGCCGGCGGCGTGTTGCGACTCCGGCCGATGAGCGGTGCGCCGTCGACGAGCACCATCGAGACGCCCGGCAGGTCGCCGTTCGCCAGCGCCTCGAGCGCGGTCGTCCCGACGGAGCCGACCGGGGCGTCGACGATGCACAGGTCGGCGGCGCGGCCGGGTACGACGACACCGGTGTCGAGGCTGTGGACCCGGGCGGTGTTGCCGGTGGCGAAGGCGACGACCGTCTCAGGCGCGACGTCTCCGAGCGACGCGAGGTGGGCCATGAGCCGCATGATGCCGAGCGGCACGACCCCGGTCCCGGATGGCGCGTCGTTGCCCAGGATCACCCGACCGAGGGCTCCGGCGTCCTTCGCCCGGCGCAGCGCGGCAAGGGCCGTCCGGCCGTTACCGCAGTGGACGAGCTCGAGGGCGATGCCGGTGTCGGCAGCGACCAGCCGGTCGATGTCGGCCTCCGGCAGCGATGTCGTGCCGCCGTTGATATGACCGGCGATATCCGGGTTGGCCTCGAGGACCTCGTCGGCGCCGATGGCCGACGAGCCCGGGATCGACGGCCCGCCGGTGTGGAACGTGGAGACCATCCCATAGGCCCGGCCCCAGGCGACCATCGGCGCGGCGTCGGCGCCGGTCTTCACCGAGCCCAGCCCGATCTCGCCGATCAGCCGGACGCCGCCGGCGGCCATCTCGGCGAAGTCCGCCTCGACCAGCCCGTGCTCGAGGATCGGCGCGCCGGCCCGGACCTTGACGCCGCCCGGCCGGTACGTGGCGTAGGCGCTGGCGATCGCGATCGCCAGCGCCTTGAGCCCGACGACGTCCTTGGGGCGGCCCGGCACGTGCGGCTCGCCGGCCGAGATCATCGTGGTCACGCCGCCGTGGAGCGACGACTCGATGAAGTCGACCGTCCGCTGGCGGGGCGTGAAGTCGCCGACGGTGGGGTGGGCATGCGAGTCGATCAGGCCAGGGAAGACGGTCGTCCCGTGGGCATCGACGACGACGTCCGCCTCGTCGTCGAGGCCGTGGCCGACGTCCTCGATACGACCGTCGACGATCGCGATCGTGTCGCCCTCGACCAGCGGCGCGTCGATGTCGCCCGAGACGATCTGCCCGATGCCGGTGATCAGCGTCCGCATGACCGGCTCAGTGGAGACCGTCCTCGCCGACGGCATCCGCCGCGGCCAGCCCGCCGATCCGGGCGAACGGCCGGCCCGCGCTGGTCACGGCAAGGGCCAGCAACAGCTCGTCCGCACCGGGCGCGTCGGGCACGGCGATCGTGACCGCGTCGAAATGCGACCGGACCAGCATCGCCTTGATGTGGTGGACCGGGATGTCGAGCGTCGCGCCCATCGCCGCGCGCTTCTTGACCGACGGCAGGATCGAGACGCCGCCGACCCGCTCCCGCGTCGGGGCCCCGAACTTCGGGTGGAGGACGGCCGCGACGTGCTCGAGCTCGCCGTGCTCGCCGACGATGCCGCCCTTGCCGTATGCCTCGACCGGCTCGCCGAGGACCTCCTGGCAGCGGCGGGTCAGCTCGTCACCGAGGTACTCGCCGAAGTCGATCAGCTCGGCCAGGTCGTCGGACCAGGTGCCCGCGTACGGGTTCGAGCAGACGACGGCGACCGCGGCGCGGCGGAGCGGCCGTTCCAGCTCGCGCTCGCCATCGACGAGGATCTCCTCACGGAACGTCGCCCACTTGCGGATCTGGATCGCCACTGCGTGTCCTCCCGACCGCTCGATGCTCCTGGCCAGTGTGAGAGTATGCCGCCGCACGCGTAGCCCGGGCGGCCGGCCTGGTGCACGCAGGGGGCTGGAGTCGTCGATGGCGCACCTGCAAGCGAAGAGCTTCGCGACCCCGGACGAACTCCGTTCGATCGCCCACGGAAACTTGAAGATCCTCGACCTCGGTGACGTCGTCGTGGGCAGGATGATGTGGGAGCCGGGTTGGCGCTGGTCGGAGCACGTCAAGCCGATCGCCGGCACCGAATTCTGTGAGTATCACCACATCGGCGTCACGATCTCGGGAACGCTCCACGTGCAGATGCGAGACGGCAGCGAGCTCGACATCGGGCCAGACACGGCCTACGAGATCCCATCGGGTCATGACGCGTGGGTCGTCGGCGACGAACCGTACGTGACCGTTGACTTCGCGGGGATCAGGTCGTTCCTGGTGCCACCGGACGCCAGCGGAGAGCGAACCCTCGCCACCATCGTGTTCACCGATGTCGTCGATTCGACCGCGCTGGCCGAGCGGATGGGGGACAACCGCTGGCGCAATGTGCTCGCCGAACAGGCCGACCGTGTCCGATACCACCTGGCGTCACATCGGGGTCGCGAGATCAAGGACACCGGCGACGGGTTCCTCGCGATCTTCGACGGGACCGCTCGCGCAGTTCGTTGGGCGGCCGTGATCCGCGACGCCGTCGCCGAGCTCGGCATCCAGATCCGCGCAGGCATCCATACCGGCGAGGTCGAGATCGTCCCGAACGACGTTCGAGGCGTGGCCGTGCACACCGCGGCCCGGATCCTTGCCCTTGCCGCCCCGGGTGAGATCCTGGTGTCAGGGACGACCTACGAGCTGCTCGCGGGGTCCGGGCTCTCGTTCCAGGATCGCGGCAGCCACGAGCTCAAGGGATTGACCGGCGTGCGGTCCGTCTACGTCCTCGAGGACCGCACGACGCCCGGCGCGAACGGCTGAGGCAAGCCCGGTCGCTCAGGCGTCCCGCCAGTCGCACCAGGCCCGCACGACCGACTGCAGCTCCACGCGAGCGGCCTCGGCCTCGTCGAGGTCGGCGATCTTCATGAACCGCCCCGTGTCGCCGCCGCCCTCCAAGTCGCGGGAAGCTCCCGGGGATCTTCGCGCCCTGGTGGAACATCAGGCTCGCGTGCTGCTTGCTCTTCGGGAAGAAGCTGGCGATGTTGCCCTTGTAGGTGAAGGTCGGCGCCTGCCACTTGATGCACTCGTCGACCCGCGGATCGGCGTCGAGGACGATCTCGCGCATCCGCTGGACGACGTCCTTCATCGGGTTGTCGTAGCGCTCGAACCAGGCATCGACCTCGGGCTGTCGCGACATCGTCGGCCTCCTCTCACGGGGTCATCGTCGCGAGCCGGGTCAAGTCGGGCGCCCTGACCGACCTTGTCACGGGCTGCGGGCCGACGGTATGGTTCCGGCGAGCGCTTGGGGGCGCCACCGGGTCCGCGGGCAGGACCGAGTCCACCCCACGTCGCAACGCGTCGTACCACTGACGTTCTCCTTGGCCGGGAGCGCGGACCGCTGGCCACCCGAAGGGAGACCGTCGTGCCGTACCTCCACCCGCGTCCCGACATCGACCAGCTCCGGCATCAGGCCAAGGATCTGCTGAGAGCGGCGAGAGCCGGCGACGAGCCCTCGCTCGGCACGATCCGCGCGGTGGCCGACCAGGTCACGCTGTCATCGGCGCAGCTGGCGATCGCCCGCGGCTACGGGTTCGCGAGCTGGCCGAAGCTCAAGCGGGAGGTCGACCGCCGCGCGATCCTCGACGAGCGCGACCTCACCCGCCTGGCTCGGCTGGTGGAGTCGGACCCGTCGCTGGCCACGACCCCGATGGAGCACTGGGCCGACCATCGGCGCGGCGTCGCCCCGATCAACTACATCGCGATGCTGCGGTTCGACGCCGGCCGCCTGGGTGTGCCCGGCGAGGTGGGCGGGACCGGTGCGGTGGCACGGGCGCTGCTCGCCGCCGGGGCGCCGGTGAACGGGCTGCCCGGCGAGCCGGAGACGCCGCTCATCACCGCGGCGAGCTACGGCGACGCCGACGTCGCCCGGGTGCTCATCGATGCGGGCGCCGACATCGAGGCTGTCGCAGCTCCGGATGCCGGCGGCGTGCCCGGCGGCACGGCGCTGCTCCATGCCGCGGTCTTCGGGATGACGGACGTCGTCGACGTCCTCATCGAGGCGGGGGCGACGGTCCACGGGATCGAGGAGGCGGCCGCGGCCGGCAACATCGACGGCTGGTTAGCGCCCGACACCGAGCCGGGCGCGATGCTCCGCGCCCTCGTCATGGCCGCGGACCATCAGCGCCTCGACGTCATCGACGCCGTGATAGCGGCGGGCACTCCGGTCGACGCGGTCGACGAGGCATTCGGCGGTCACGCCCTGCGCACCGCGGCGCAGAACGGCCGCCCCGAAAGCGTCCGGCGCCTGCTGGCGCACGGCGCGGATCCGCGACTGCCCGACGACGAGGGTCGGACGCCGCTCGACCTGTGCCGGGCGGCGCGCGCCGTGGGAGACCGCGGCGACCACGCCGAGGTCGAGGCGATCTTGCTCGCGGCTCTATCTGGCGATCAACGGCCCTGACGCCCTCCGGCGTCAATGCTCGACGATCTTCTCCAGCTTGCCCGCCTCCTCGATCCATGCGGCGATCTCGGACTCGCCCGGGATGCGACGCACGATGTTCGGTCGCGCCGCGACGACTTCCTGGACCGTGATCTCGAGGTTCTTCGGATTCCGAAGAGCGAGCTCCGCCGGCGAGTCGACCCCGGCCGCCTCGAGCAGGTCGCTGTACTCCGGTCCGACGCCAGGGATGCGCATCAGGTCGGCATCGTTGACCCACCCGAGGATGAGGGCGTCGCTGATCCCGGTCGAGCTGGCGAGCCGATCACGTCCGGCGGGCTTCGCGCCTTCGCTGAGCAGCTGGTCCGTCGTGAGGACGCCGGCCGCCGCCAGCTTCTCGGCGTATGCCGGCCCGATGCCCTCGATGTCCACGACGCGCATCGATGCGCCGGCGTGCGCGGCAACGGGCGCCGCTGCGGCGGCGGGAGCTGCGGCGGCTGCAGCGATCGGGGCAGCAGCAGGAGCCGCCGCGGCTGCGGCTACGGGTGCTGCAGCGGCTGCGGCGACAGGAGCGGCAGCCGGAGCCGACATCTCGATCTCCTCGGGGACCGACTCGACGGTCTCGGGGTCTTCGAGCAGCTTCTCGACCTCGGCCAGGTCATCGGGGACGATCTCGGAGATGACGAGCTGGCCACCGAACTCGTGTGCCTTCATGCGTTCGAACGCCGTCTGCCAGTCGGCGCGTTCGACGAGGATCGCCACCGCCGACTCGTCGGGGGTCAAGTCCTGCCCCAGCTCCTTCAGCAGCTTGTTCTTGATCCCGCGGTCGAAGCCCGCGAACACACCGCCCGCGGCGGCGCCCAGGACGATCCAGCCGGCAGGCCCGAACAGACCCGCGAACAGGATGCCGATCAAGCCACCCTTGACGAATCCGCCGCCGATCGAGTCGTCCTTGGTCTGGTTGACCTTGACCTTGCCCTTGGCGGTCTTCGTGATGGCGACTGCGTCCCGGAGCTTCACGACCTTGTCGTCCGCGAGCCCATAGAGCGCGCGCAGCGCCGCCTCCGCCGTATCCGGCTTCGGATACTTGATCACCAGGAAGCTGTACTTGTCAGCCATGTCTCCCTCCTCATCGGCCTTCTCGGTACGCGCGAGCGTGACGGCGAGACGCTCGCCGCGCCAACCGGCCCACACGCCCGATTGCAGCCACGGTGCTGCCGGCCGACTCTTCCGTTCGCTGAAGCTTGCGCGGTATCATCCGCGGGCGTCCGCCCGTAGCTCAGTGGATCAGAGCGACTGACTTCGGATCAGTAGGTCGGGGGTTCGAATCCCTCCGGGCGGGCCACCATCCCACGCACGAAATAGGCCCTCCGGGCGATCCGGAGGGCCTTTCGATTCGGGTCGTACCCCACGCCGTACCCCCATCAGCCGGATGCGGCCTCGGGTCGACGCGCCAGGATGGCGTCCATGCGAGCCGCAGATCGCTCGAGCATGGCTGGCGTGAGATGGGCGTAGACGTCCGCCGTCGTGGCGATCTGGGAATGCCCGAGGATGCGTGACACGACACCGAGTTCCTCTCCGTCCTCGAGGAGCAGCGTCGCGCACGCGTGTCGCAGATCGTGGAACCGCTGGTGCGGAAGGCCGGCCGGTGGAGCGTTCGCTGGAACGCCTTGGTGACGTTCCGCGAGTCGAGCGGTGTACCTGTCGATGTCGCGAACACGAAGTCGCCGTCGACCCATTTCCGGCCTGCAGCCAGCCGTTCCTCAAGCTGTCGCCTCCGACGCTCACGGAGCGCGACGACCGTGTCCGACCCGAGTCTCAGAGTCCGCCGTGCCCGCTCTGTCTTGGGCTCGGCGAGCTCACGCGTCCCAAGACGGAGGGTGTGTCGAACGGTCAACCGGCCCGCGTCGAGGTCGATGTCCTGCCAGCGAAGAGCGAGTAGTTCGCCCTGTCGCATCCCGGTGGTGATCGCGAGGACGTACAGGCCCGCCATTCGGTCGTCGGCGACGGCCGCGAGGAATGACCGCGCCTGGTCAGCGGTGAGGGGTCGCCGCTCGGCGGTCCGGCGAGCCGGAGGCTCGACGAGGCTCGCCACGTTGCGGACGACCCGGCCCGACCTGACTGCCCGACCGAGAGCAATCCGCAGGACCGCATGGGCGTAACGCACCGTGGTGGGTGACAGACCGCGGGTGGACGGTCGACGAAGCATCGTCGCCACGTCCGCCGGCTCCAGACGCGTGAGGCCGATGCGACCGATTGACGGATCGAGGTAGCGGGAAACGGTTTCGCGGTAGCTTGCGACCGTCCTCGGACGGTTGCGTGGCTCGACGCTCGACGTCAGCCACTCCTCGAGCCATGCCGCCACAGTCGTCCGCCCGGTTGCCGGCCTGATGCCGTTGTCGGCCGCCATGAGAGCCGCCCGCATCTTCTCCTGCGCTTCGCGCTTCGTCTTCCCGTAGACGGATGCCGCCGATGATCAGCGCCGACGTACCGGCCCTCCCACAGCAAGCCCCGTCTTGCGCTGTCGAACCTGACCGCCCGTGCCGCTCATTGCCTCGCCTCCGCGTCTGCTTTCAAAGTTGCCATGCCTTCCTCGAACGTTTCGTCCTCGATCCTTTGCAGGAGGGCGTCTCGGTCTGAGCCCGACATACGCGTCGAGCCCGACCATCGGAAGGACGGACTCGGGCGCGATGCCGTGACCAACTGCCGTCAAGAGCTCACGCGCACAGCATTCGCGAGCTGATCCTGCTCGAGCAGCACCCGCTGCCCTCCGGCCGGCCTCGTATCTGCGCTCCCTCGGGGTCGAGCGATGACTACGCCATGGCGCTCTTGGCTCTCGTGCTCGAGGCGTCTCGAAACCCGAGCCACAGCCGATTCGTGCCATTCGGAGCGGTGGCATGAGTAGCTCCATCCCGCCACACGGTTGACCGGTTCCACCCGGCCGAGCGGTTTGGGCAACTCGGGCGCGCCCGTTGTGCGCAATGCGTCCGTCTACTCTCGACCTGGCACTGTCGTAGCCGCATCCAGTCCAAGGCGCGCGTCGGTCGTCCGGTCCTTCGTCCTTCCAAAGGCCACCAGCGCCGCGGCACCGACCAAGCACAGCAGCGCGTTGCCCGCCATCGCGATCGGGAGTCCGACCGTCACCGACAGAAAGCCGATCGCCGGCGGATAGATCGTCGATCCCACGACGGCGCACCCGACGAGGGCGCCCCCGACCGCTGCCGATCGTTCCGGGTATCGCTCCCCGCCCAGTGCGACGATCATCGGGAACACGGGGCCCGACGCCACGCCGGCCAGGCCGAATAGGGCGATCGACAGCGGTAGCAACGGAGCGGCGACGGCCGCCCCGATGGCGACCCCCATCGCCACGATGCACACGATGGTGAAACGCAGGTGGTCGAACCGGTCCGCGATCACGGATGACAGGAGGCGGCCCAACGTCACGCCTGCCCACGTCAGGGATAGGGCAAGCGTCGCCGTCGCGATGGGTGCGGGCTCCAGGAACCGGACGAGCCAGTTCGAAACGCCGATCTCGGCCGCGACATAGCCCGCGATGGCGACCCCGAGGAGGAGCAAGGGCCCTGCGAGCAGGTGGCCCGCGGGAGCTCGCGCTGTGGGGGACGTGACATCGGCGCGTCGCCGCCCGCTCGGCATCGGGACGATCACATATGCGACTGCCAATCCGGCGAGTGGCACGGATGAGAGAAGCATGACCGTCTCCCAGGTGACGCCCGCCTCGACGGCCCGACCGATGACCAGCGGGGCGAGCAAGGCGCCGACGCCGAACGACACATGCAGGAGGTTCATCGCCCTGCCACGTCCCTCGCGGTAGACGTCCAGGACGAGACCGTTGGACCCTCCGTCGAGACAGCCCGCCCCGAGCCCTGCCGGCAACATCGCGGCCACGAACAGCGACCAGCTCGGCGCGAGGCCGAGACCGGCAATCCCCACTCCGTGCAGCACGGCCGCACCGGCAAGGATCCACCGGCGGCCGATTCGCTCCATGAGCTGGCCACCAAGCACCGAGCCGGCCGCATAGGCGAGCGCATACGCAAGGTAGGCGACCCCGATACCCGCGTCGGTCTGGTGGAACGCTTCCTTGATCACCCGGATCAGCGACGGGACGAGGAGGCCCGTCCAGCCGATGACCAGGAGGGTCACGCTGCCGACGATGCCGGCCGCGAGTCGCCGGTCGACGGTCGGCACGATCACGCGACGATGCTATCGACGCCTATCGGGCGATGGAGCCTCGTTCCGCCAGCCGTGGCCAGAGAGGCGAAGTGGCAAGGGAGGTGCAACGAGAAATCATCGCGGCTGGCGCGGGACGAAAGCAGCGCCCGCCCAGGTCAACCCGACCATCGACGAGATCGCCGCGCGGGTCTCGAGCTCGGCCAGCACCTCGGCCGCCTGGAGCACCATCGGCTCGGCGCCGCAGCCCTGGAGGGCGCATCCGATCGTGCCGTCGGCGCGCTCGTGCCAGAGGTGCTGATGGTCAGTCACCGGATCTCCTCGATGATCGACGCTCCTCGATGATCGACTTGCGCTTCGCCGCGGCGTCGGCCTCGCTGATCCCGCCCTCCCTGACGAGCTGATCGAGGACGGCCAGGCGGGCGAACCAATTGCGGGGTGCCGGTGCGGGTGCGGGCTCCGGCGGCGGGGGCGGCGGGGGCGCCGTCGGAGTCATCCGGCTCTTGATCGCCAGCGCAGCCTCGCTCTCGCACCACTCGGCTGCGGCGTGCCAGTACTCGTACCCGCCGCGCTGCACCCCGCGGCTCGCGGCATCACGCTCGAACGCCGTCACGATCTCCTCCGCCCGCGACGATTCGCCGCGCATGTCGGCTGCAAACTCCAGCTGCTCGATGAGCCGGCTGCGACTGACCAGATAGCGGCGTTGCGCATCGAGAGAGCCCCTCATCGAACCGTCCGGGTCACGCAGCCCGGACTCATCGGCTGTGATCGCCGCCGCGAACAGGTCGTCATCCATCCTGTGCCACCCGGCGGAAGGCGTCCACTCGGCTACAAGGGCGGGTGGGTGCGAGCGGGCCCGTCGAACGGCGATCCGATCCGCGCCCATGGCCTGGAACAGGCCGGCCCGCCACGCGGTCTTCGCGGTCACGCCGAGGTGGTCCCCGAAGTGGCGCTCGCCGCGCCACGCCTTGATCCTGTAGAAGCCGTCGCCTCCCGAAGGCCATGCGATGGGGTCCCCCAAGGGGTCGGGCTCGGGATAGCAGTACACCGACTGGCTGCGCGCGTGGACCCAGCGCTGGTCGGGCGGGGGCCGGTGCTGGACGACCTCCTGACCGCATCGGCATTGGATCACGAGAACTCGGTCCTGTGGGTCGGTCATGGTCGGCCTCCGCCCAGGTCGGCGAGCGGGCCGATCGTGTCAGCCGCGATCGGCTCGCGTTCTCGTCGCTGGGTCGAGCGGGCACGCTGGCATACGCGGACGTGACGAGACTCGACCCGGGTAAAACCTCGTGCGAGGGCGGGGGCGCTTACCGGTCCACGGTCTCGACTGGCCGACGAGCGTCTCCTCGCGCGAGCGCGACCAGAGCGATGACCCCGCCGACCGCGATCGGGAGCGGTATCCAGATCTCCGAGAGTGCCCAGTTGTACGAGACGTTGGGATCGCCCAGAGCCATGAGTCGGACCGGCCAGTGCTGGATGATCTCCAAGCCTGCCCAGCCTAGGGCAAGGATCGATGCGGCGACCCCGAGCAGCCTCGCCCAGCGCCGCCCGGTCCACAGTCCGCGAGCGCTCACGAGGGTCAGGATCGCGATTAGCCCGTAGGGCCCGATAAGGATGATCACGAGCGGGCCGTACGGCCCGAACATCGCGGGCACGGCGAGCACGAACCAGGCCAGCGCCACGATGCCGACCACTATCAGCGCCAGTGCCGCGCGCCGTTGCATCCTCATGACACCCGGATGACGTTGTGAATGCGGTGATCGTTACACATCTCATGCCGGCCGCGGCCTCGCTCGTCCACCCGGGCGGTGCAGGTCTTCTCCGCGCTGCGCCTACGCACCCAGCCGAGTGAGCGTTCAATCAATCGCGACACCGACCGTGATTAGCTGGTCGATGACCTGCTGTACGCCCTCATCGATGGTGCCGCCGTTCCCGTACGCCGTGAAGGTGACTGGTTCACTAACGCTGACGGCTATTGACCACGACTCACCGTCGTCCGTGCTCCGGGTCACCTTGAGGTCGTCGTCCGCGTTCTCCGACCATCCGAGAAGCCGCGCATAAATGCCGCCAGTAGCCATTGGATGATGGTACTGCTAGGGCTTCGCCCGGAGCTCGCGCTGCGCAGCGATCGCCGCACAAACGATGACCTGATCGTGCCGCCCGTCAACACCTCGCGGGGCTGCGGCCCTGTATCCGTCGCCCGGTCACATGACCTCCGCTGGACGATTGCGTCGCGCCCTGCGGGTGATCCAGCTTGCCAGTAGGAGGCCGGCCACAGCCAGCGCCCCGACAGCCACGATCCCGGGAAGCCAGAAATTGACGTTGTCGAGGCGGACGGAAGGGAGCTGGTCAGCCGGGGTGCCGACCACCGGGGAGCCGCCCGGAGCGGGCGATTCGAAGAACGGGTCATAGTAGATGTACGGCCAGCGGACCGACCAGGCGCCCGGATAGAGGACCGCGATCCGGACCGCCCACAGGATGGTCCCAAAGCCCGCGGTCATCCACGACACGAGCCCGGCGGCGACGACCCATACGAGTGCGAGGTTTCTGGTGCGGGGCTGCCCGCGCCACAGCCGCCCGGCGAGGAGCAGTGTGAGTAGGCCGCCAACCAGCACCGGGATGCCTAGAAGGATCAGGCCGAATAGAGCGCCATCGCGTTGACGCGGATTATCAGAGGCGATGGCCGGCATCGCATCTACGACGGCGATGGCGATCCAGCCGACCACGGAGACGCCGACGACCGCAAGGATCGCAGCGGCGGCCCGGTCGAACCGAGTGCTAGCCTCCATCTCAGCCTCCTCAGGGCCATGGCAATAAGTCTGCGGTAGGCGGCGACAGCTAGTGGGTCGCTCCCATGAAGACGTCCGGAACGCTCTCATCGTCACCGGGTCCCGGACCTTCGATCCCGCGACAGCGGCCAGACGGTCCGGGCCGATCGGGGCTCACGGGAGGAGGAGCACATGACGCTTCCTCGACCGCTGGTTCGCCGCGTACCTTGTCACGGAGTGAGCACACTGACGACTCCTGATCGCGACGAACGACGCCGGTCGCTCGCGCCCACGACGAATCTCGCGTCCGCGACACCCATCGACGCACCCACAAGGACCTACCGATACTCTTCGACATGGCCGCCGATCCCGCTGAGGGCCAGCTCTACGCTCCGATCGAACCCTACGAATCCGGCATGCTCGACGTCGGGGACGGCCAGTCGATCCACTGGCAGGTTTCCGGTCATCCGGCGGGCAAGCCGGCAGTGGTCCTCCACGGCGGACCGGGAAGTGCGAGCAACCCGGGCCAGCGTCAGTGGTTCGATCCGCAGCGGTACCGCATCGTCCAGTTCGACCAGCGTGGATGTGGGCGGAGCACGCCGCATGCTGCCGATGCCACGACCTCTCTCTCGACCAACACGACCCATCATTTGCTCGCCGACATCGAGCGGCTCCGGGAGCACCTCGAAGTCGCACGGTGGCTCGTCGCGGGATGGTCATGGGGTGTGACCCTGGGTCTCGCATACGCCGAGCGATACCCGCAGAACGTCAGCGAGATGATCCTCGGCTCGATCACTATGACCCGACGTGCCGACGTGCGGTGGTTCGCCATAGACACAGGTCGATTCTTCCCGGAGCAATGGGCAGGATTCAAGGCCGGCGTCCCCCCGAACGATCGCGAGGGTGACCTGGTCGCCGCGTACGACCGACTCCTCAACGTTCAGCCCGACCAAGCCGTCCGGCTGCAGGCCGCTCGAGATTGGGTCGCCTGGGAGGATGCGGTCCTTTCACTCGACGACGGCTACGTCGTGCCGAACCCTCGCTACGCGGACGAACGGTTCACGGTCGCCTTCGCTCGCCTCGTCACCCACTACTTCTCGCACGCGGCGTGGCTCGAGGAGGACGAGCTCCTCCGCAACGCCTCGCGACTTGTCGGCATCCCGGCCGTCCTGATCCAGGGCCGTTCGGACATCGCCGGGCCACCGGACGTCGCTTGGCATCTCGCGCAGGCATGGCCGGACGCGGAGCTGCATCTCATCGCGAGTGGCCACACCGGCAGCGCCGACGCCGACCGCATCATCCGCGAGTCGAGCGACCGGTTCGCCGCGAGACGGTGACATCGACCGTCATTCCGCAATCGGACGCCCTAGGCCGGACTCGCTGCTCTCGCTAGGCGGCGATCCAGTCCCAGCCCGCCTGGCCAGTACGCAGAGCCGCGCTCGAGGCTGTCCTCGGCCGCCTTGGCCTCCCATGCGGCGATCCAGGCGTCGGCGGTCTCCTCGATCACGCCCTGGCCGATGAGACGGTTGCGGGTCGCGGCGCGGCGCGCTTCGTCGATGCGTTCGGGAGTCGACCGGCGGGACATGCGGTTCAGTCTGAGGCAAGAAGGTCGAGGGAAGCATGAGGAGGGCTGGAAGATGACCGACCCGACCAAGGACTGTCCGTACTGCAAGAGACCATCAAGGCGGACGCGATCAAGTGCAGGTACTGCGGTTCACAGCTCGGAGTGAACGGTCCGACCCATGGGGGCACCTGTCCCTTCTGCAAGGAGGGCATCAAGGCGGACGCGATCAAGTGCAGGCACTGTCGCTCGATGCTCGTCGGTGATGCGGGTCCCGGCGCTCAGGCGACGATGGGCGCAGCGGGCGCCTGCCGCCGGCCTTCGAGCCCAATCAGGCAAAGCGCCTCAACTTTCCCGGGAACATACAGTGTCGATGGGTGCGAGGGCCCATGTTGACCCTCGGACCGTGGGAACTCGAGTGCGAAGTAGTGACGATTCCACCCTTCTATTGAGCTCTGGCGCAAGCACTCCGGCCCCGATCAGAGCGTCAAGACTGGCAATCTTGAGGTAAGCCGATGGTAAGAGGCGAAGGCTAGGCTCCCACCTTGCCCCGGCTCCGGTCCCGGACGCTGCGATCCCGGTGCCCCCTGCCGGTCGCGGGTCCGGGCCGGTCGCGGTACGGACTGAGATCCAAGTTCTTGACAGCGCCTTGATGGGCGCGCACCTTCGTTACCGACCGCCCTTGTCTGACTCCCGACGGCAGCCGCTGCAACTGTGTCTCGGACCCCGTTCAACTCGAGGCGGCTCGTTCGAAGGGGCGACACATGAATGAGCAGGCGCCAAGTTCAAACCATCCAGAAGGTCCACAGCTCCCAAGCAACCTTGTTCAAGGAGTTGCCGAGCGATTTCTGAATCTGGCCAAACTTCGCCGAATCGGGAAGGTCATCCAAGACATTGAGCAACTGAGCCCTCATCTACGGATGAGAGGCGAAGATCCGAAGCAATGGTATGCCGCCCAGCTGGCAGCGCGGGTGTCGTTGCTCAAGGCCATTGAACCAACCTCTGACCTGTTCGCCGGTGGAGCGACAGAGCGAAGTCTCGTTCGAACGTACCTCGATTGGCTCCCTCCGATCACGTCGTTAGGCGCAGGACCGTGGCAGGTACTCCCGTTTTCACTCTGGTCGGAAGGAATCAATCTGAATCCGGGCATCGAGGGATCGTCAGGGAGTATCGACACGACCAACCTTTACTTCGGTCCTGGCTGGGGCGGGCGTCTGCAACTGGAAGGTCGGGACCTAGGTGGCGAGGCATGGTGGATACATACCTGGCATACGGTCGTCGCCTTTCCGCCACCCGCGCTTCCTTCGCTGCTCGCCTATCGTTTCGTCGAGACGGTCGGCAGTTGGACCTTCAGACCATTGCTCGACGGTAGCCTCGCGCATTTTGTGCGGGTGGGCGAGATGGCGCGACTATCCGAGGACTTGAACGCAGCGGGCGGCGTGGAGAGCTGGCCGCTGCTCCTGGACTTTCCGATCCCCAACTTCCCTCAATATGGGTATAACGAGGGTTCAATGGAGGTGAGCAGAAGCTTTAGGGTCGCCGCGGGTGATATCCCCGCCCTGGCGGTCATCTGCGGCACGATTGCAAGCGTGGCCGATGGGTACCTCGAACTCTTCGGAGACTCCATTCCGAGCCGCGTAACAACCATCGAAAACCAATGGATCGACCGTTCTGACTTCGGCCTTCTCGAGTACCGCTACGTGGCGGAACAGGTGCTCGCACCCTTGATGCCATAGCACTGACACCGCATCGGCAATAGCCTCGAAGCCCCAAGGCCGAACGCCCAAAACCAGGCTCAGCCGAACCTCGGGACGCTGCCAAGAACGCGGAGGTAGCGAAGGATGGGAGGTCTCACGTGCCACGGATCAACACCATTGCATTGCACGTTCAAACGGGAAACCTCTCCGGCGCAGGAACCGATGGCAGTGTGTATCTCGGCGTATGCGGACGCGAGTTCTTGATCGACACGTCGCACGATGACTTCGAGCGCGGTTCAGTCCGTGACTACGTCCTCGGCGAAGGTTCGAACATCAACAATGCGGCCGTCAACGACCCGAGAGAGCAACTGCTCCTTGTCGAGAACGTGGATGACTTCCCCGTGTACTTACGCTTCCAGCCTAGGCCCGGAAGCGATCACTGGCAGCTGCAGCGAGCCACGGTGTGGTTCAACGGCGACATTTTGACGCAATGGGACACCTACTTCTACGTATCCGACCATCCGACACGAGGGATCTGGCTGGGGATACGGTCCGGGCTTTTCGTTCACATCCCCAGGAACCGAGGTTCGGACGTGAAGTGAGTGGCCTACGTTAGGCAGCGAACGACGACCTCAGTCGCCATGTCCAGGCATTCGTCGACATGCCCGACAGGCTGTCACGACACCGGCTACGGTCCCGGCCGTTCGATCTTGCGTCAGCGGCCAGTCGGTCCGGGCCGAACGGGACTACGCCGAACGCTCCAGGAATGCCCAGACGACTATGGCTCCCAATGTGGCGACGAACGCTAGCAACAGGCGGGCCGGGACCTGGGCCATTGGTCGCCAGATAGTCATGGCGACCGCGACCACCAGCGCGGAGATGGCGATAGGGATGCGCAAGTCTGGTCGCTCGGGGATGTTCACCCAGAGGGCATAAGCGACGAAAACCCCCAGTACGGTTAGGAACAGGCTGGCGGCGCCGATAACGCCCCGAACCCTTGCGGGGTGCGTCACGCCCGGACCATTGCCCTGACGCCTAGGCGGATGCGATCCAGCACCAACGCATCACGGAGGGCGGCATGAGCGGCGATTACGGTCTCGCCGTGCCCCTCGCTCGTCCAGTCGGCCTTCCCGAGCCGATAGCGCAAACGCATGACGACCTCCGCTTGGGCGTCGAGTTCCAGCGCGCGCAGCTCGATCTCGGGTCCCAGGAGCCGCTCGCAGTCCACGACGACCCGCACGAGGTAGTGCTGGTCCGCCTCGGAGACGTCAGGCATCCGCATGATGGTCGTTCACGTTACGCCCGCCGCGTCTCAGTGCGGCAGTCGCCTCGTCGTCCGCTGCGCGGAGATCCACTCCCAGCCCGCCTGCCAGCACGCCGACCCGCGCTCCAGGCCGTCCTCCGCCGCCTGGCACTAGCCCGCGGAAGACGCGGGCTCACACTCTGGGCGCCCACTGAACCCGGTGCTACGGTCGGGGAGGCCGGTCATAGGGAGGGGTATGCACGATGAGATCCAACTGGGCCGTTGCGGCCGCTGTGACGATCCTGCTGGGCCTACCCCTCGCGGTGGCGACCCAGGTACTCGGACTCGGGGAGAACGCCCCCCAAGTCGTTGTTCACGTTGTTCTGACCATCGGGATGCTCCTCTTCGTCAGGGCTATCTTTGACTTCGGCCTGCCCGCTTGGATCAACGCGATCGGAGCCATATCCGCGGCCTTGTTTGCCGTGGTCTTCCTTCTGCAGGCGGTCAGCAGCCTTGTTCCCCAAAACGCCGCGCTGGACGACGTCGCCTACGGCGTCCTCGGGAACTGGCCGGAACGTGTCCTCGGGCTCGGTATCTACGTCTGGTTCCTCGGTCTCCTACTGCTGGGCAGTGAGGGGCGGACACGGCTCATCGGGTGGGCCATCGTTCCGATCGTGACGGCGTACCATCTCATCAGCGCGGCTGGCGCCCTCCTCGCGATCGATGTCCCGACTCTCGGGGTGTTCAGCCTCCTGCTCCCGTTCGTGTGGCTCCTGATCGAAGGCGCCAAACGCAGCGCGCCGGTAGCCCGGGGAACAGCAATAGGCCAGAACGCCTAGGCGCCGTTCCCCACGCTTCGCTGACTTGTCATTCGGGCAGCCTCCGCCCCCGACGCTGCTCGGCGATCCAGTCCCAGCCGGCCTGCCAGTACGCGGAGCCGCGCTCGAGGCCATCCTCGGCCGCCCTGCCCCCCACGCCGCGATCCAGGCGTCGGCGGTCTCCTCGGTCGCGCCCTAACCTCGGCCGACGCGAAGCGGCGTCGTTATGCTCATCGAGCCACCGCCCGCTGATTTGTTGCGCCTCGATGCGGCCTTGCGAGGACCCAGCTCGCATGAAGGACTGTGGGGTAGCCGCTAAGCGACCGCCCTTGCGTCGCATCGATCCATTGCGCGCAGTCCCGTAGGGCGGGTGACCGCCCGCTACCCAGGGCATTACACGTCCAGTTTGCCGGTGGAGTAGGCTGATCGTCCGGGCAATCGATGCGCCGTCGGCCTCCCGCCCGGTGAGAGCCGGGTCCGCCCATGACCACGACGCCTGCCGCCGAATCGCGCCGATCGAGTCTTGGATCGGTAACCGGTGCCGCCTGGTATGTGGGTCTCGTACTCGCATTCGCAGGGATTGTTACGGCCATCGTCATCGGCACCGGTGCTCAACCAACGCTGCTGGCGTTCGCGCTGGCGCTCCCGCCGGCCCTGATCGCGATCGGGCTCGCGTGGCGCGAGGGCAAGGGTGCGGTCGGACGACTGCTCCGCCAACTGACGGTGCGACCCGCGAACCCGATGTGGTATCTCGTGCTACTGATTCCGCTGGCGGGCTTCCTGGCCGTGGACGTCGTAGCCATCGCGCTCGGCGAGTCTCCGAACGGCATGTTCGACGCCATCTTTCCAGCCGTTCTCATCGTGCCGCTCGTCGTGGTAGTGCCGGCCTTCGCCGAGGAGATCGGCTGGCGCGGCTACGCCTTGCCACGCACGCTCACAGTCTTGTCGCCACTCCGGGCCGCGGTCGTGCTGGGCATCCCGTGGGCGATGATCCACATCCCGCTGTACCTGCCCGGCCAGATGAACAGCGGAAGCGCGTTGTGGTCGATGGTGACCCAGCTCATCGCATATTCCGTGATCCTGACCTGGATCTACGTCGGGACCGGCGGAAGCGTGCTAGTGACCGGGCTCTTTCATACGCTGCTCAACGGCCTGACGCCGCTGACGAACGGGATCGACCCCTTTGTGGCGTGGGACATCCGCGGCATCGTGTTCCCGGTCATCGCGATCCTCGTCGTGGCGCTCGGTGGGTTCAGAGGCATGCAGCCCTCGACCGAGGCTGTGACCGCCAACGCAGCGCCTCGGTCGGGGGTTACCTAGGACGAGAAGGCTCCGCCAACTCTCGGATACTCACCACGGATTGGCCTACGGCCGCACCCGATGCTCCCGCTGCTCGGCAATCCAGTCCCAGCCCGCCTGCCAGAACGCCGCGCCGCGCTCGAGGCCGTCCTCGATCGCCCTGGCCTCCCACGCCGCGATCAACGCGTCGGCGGTCTCCTCGGTCACGCCTTCACCGGTGAGGCTGGCGCGCACGGCAGCGCGACGCGGCTCGTCGATGCGCTCGGGCGTCGACCGGCGGGACATGCGGTGAGTCTGGGGTGAGCGTCGACGACCCGAGAGTCTGCGGCGTCAGCTCACGTCGAAGTCGGCGTGCATACCCTGCGCGTAGTGGGTCTCGATATGGCCCGATTCTACTCTCGGTCCCCTACGAGCTAGGCGACACGACCCTCGATCCTGTGTCAGCGGCCAGTCGGTCCGGGCCGACCGGGTCGCTACACTCGCCATCGTGCGTACCGTCACCGCAGGATCGACTCCTTGTGATTCGTCGTGACTTGGACGATCGAGTCGGTGCAGGACGCCGCCGTGGCCCCAGCGGATGTGTTCCTGTTGTATACCGATCCAGCGACCTGGAGTCACTGGGGTCACAATGCCAAGTGGGCGCGCGCCGTCGGCCCGCTCGTCGAAGGCGGGACCGTCGACGTCCGGGCCGGCTACGGCAGGGTCTACAAGTGCGACATCCGGCGCCTCGTCCCTGGGCACGTTTTGGTACTCGAAGCACGGCCGCCCCTGATCCGGGTGATCCAGACCTATGAGGTCGAGCCGGCGCTAGGCGGCGCGCGTATCCGGCACGCGCTCGAGATCTCGGGACCCTTGTCCGGCCCGATGCGGTTATTCCGCGTAGATCGCGTCTATCAGGGCTGGCTGGACAAAGAAGTCCAAAGGCTCATCGAGATGGCGACGACGGTACGTCGCGACAGCTGACCAGCCAGCCCGACCCAGCGGCCCGCGCCCAGCACCTCACCTGTCGCGACGTCGCCTCCCGCGGCCTCCGCGCCCCCCGTTGCCTGGACGGAGCTCGAGCGGGCGATCCGGGACAACATCCGCGAGGACGCGGCGGAGGGCTGCGTCCCGAGACGCCACGGTCTGCCGCCGGGCACGGTCGCGGCCGTCGAGTGCAGGCCGGGCGTGGCCCTGGCCAGTCGTGTCGGCTCCTACCTCTTCGCCTCGCCGGACGACCCCCTCGCTGTCTATCTTGACCGCGTCAAGGAACAGGGCTTGGCGCTGAACACCGAGCAAGGCCGTCGCGGCTGGGAACACGCCATGTGTAGCGACGAGCAGGTCGAATGCGCGGAGCGCGACGCCGGCTTCGTGAACAGCGACAGCTACGCCAACTACCGATCCGTCATGGGCGCCATGTACATCGGCGTCTTGGGCACACGTGACGACATCGAAGACCTCAGGGGTTGGGCATGGGAGAGCCGCGAAGAATGCCCGCCGGGGCGGATACGTGCCCGGTTCCAGAAGGCCCGAGCCTGTATTGCGATGGCTCGCTCGTCGCCGCGGACGCCTCGTGCGTTGAACCCGTTAGCGACTAGGTCGGCTGACAGTCGTCGTCTACCAACGCGTACCACTGCGTCCCGACGTAAAGGGTCGCCAGCCTTAACGCCGGCCTCCGGCTCCGCACCGCGTCGCGAGTGAGAGCCTGGCTGCCTCGAACAAGTAACGTGGAGGACCGCGTAGACCTCGGTCGCGTCGAGCTTCGCGAGCAGCCGACAGGCATCCCGGGTTGGTAGCGCCGTGATGCGGATACCGCGTCGGTCCGCCTCTGCGTGGACATCGGGGGTGATCGAGAGGGCGCCACCGGCGCCGGTCCCGACGATGAGCCGCCGACCACCCCAGGGAATGTCCTCGGCGCTGGTGAGCGGCGTGTGCCCGAACTCACCGCGCCGAGCCTTGGAGGGGCCTTTTCGCCGTCGGCGGATTCGGCCGGCATCGATCACGACGTCGCGTTCGTACCGCTCGCCCTCGATCCGCAGGTCTCCGAAGGCGACCAGCTGGGCCTTCACCAGTACATTGTCGCGCTGGGCTGGATCGTCACGAATGGCAAGCCGACGACGCCGCCACGACGTCCGCTAACGATGCACTCATAGTGTCGTGGCGGCGACAGCGGGCCTAGACAGCAGGTGTACCGTGACCGATGCGGGGCCTCCGCTCTGCGCGTCGACGGCGCTCCCTTATGGGGATTGGCTAGATCGCGCCAACCGGGGGCCTCTGCTGTACCCCCGAGCAATGCTGAGAGAACCCCTCGGATTGACGAGCGGGCGGCCGGAGCGCGCGACCGGCGACACCCAATGCGCTCCTCCGACCGACCCGCCAGTCCTGCGGGACCGCTACGGGGTGGCCAGGTCGGCGAAGATCCTCTCGAGCGCGTCGATCACCGCGCGCGGCTGATCGACCTGGATCTCGTGTCCGGCGCCGGACACCGTCTCGAACGAGCCCGCGGTCGACTCGTCCGCGAGCTCCTGCTGTGCGGCGACCCAGATCTCATCGAACGTCGTCGCGAGGTCGGGAGGCAATCCAAACTGGGGCGTCGTCTCGGCACTCAACACCACCACCGGCCGGTCCCCGAAGAGCGGCCCAGGCGCGTCGAGAGCCGCGGCCGCCGCCGCGAAGCTCGGCCGGAGATGGAGGTGCTCGCGGTTCAGCAATGGGTCGGTCTCGAAGGTCTCGAGGTTATAGCGGAGCTCGGCGACGCTGGCAGGCTCGTCGGCGGCCGGTGCAGGAAGCGCGTCCCGCCACCTCGCCCTGACGCGGGGACTTTGCCGGGTCGACGAAGAGCAGGCCGACGACCTCGTCCGGGTAGGCCTGCGTGAAGAGGGTCGCCACCGTCGCGCCATACGAGTGCGCTCCGATCACGAAGGGCCCGCTGACGCCGGCCGCATCAAGCAGCGCGCGAAGGTCGGCGACCTGGTCCGCGGCCGTGCGCGACGCTTCCGCGGGCGGCTCGCTCTGTCCCATCCCGGCTCGGTCATAGGCGCACAGCCGGTGGGTCGACCGCATCACCGGCAGGATCTCGCTCCACGTGCGGTAGTCCTCGCCGAAACCTGCCTCGAGCAGGATCGTCGGTTTGCCCGTGTCGGTCGGGCCGACACACACGAGGCGCATGGTCCTCCCCCCGACGTCGAGGTCGGCGACGAGCTCGAACGAGGCGCTCGTGCTGGGTGAGGACGCGCTTGAAGGCGCAGTCGACACGGTGGCACCCCCTGCTGGCCCGGACGGTGCCGGGCTCACCACAGAAGTGCTTGGGTTCGCGAGTCCGCCGCAAGCCGCGATCGCGACCGCCAGCAGGGGTAGGAGGTGCACACGGAGCGTCCGTACGGCACGAGATGTGGAGAACTGCACAAGTCGTCCCTTCGCACAACTAGCCCGTTGAAGGTACATAGGACCCGTTGTGCCTCCGCGTCGAGGCACCGGGCTCGACCTCGAGCCGCGCCATCGCCGCCCTCGCTCCGGATGGTCCGCAGTCCGGCCCGGTCATCAGCATCTGGGGCATCCCGGTCTACCGGGACGTGAACCCCCCGAGCGGACGGCGGTGGCCGGCGCCTGGAGCGACTGCGCGACATCTACATCGGCTGGGAGTTCCGGATCGACGTGTCGTCGGAGGCGGGCACGAGGTTCGACCAGAACGTCACCGGCTTCCAGGCCGAAGAGGAGTTCGGCTTCAACGCCGAGCCTACGTCCGGACCGGCAAGTTCGTGAAGGTCCTCGGCCTGTAAGGTCGCACCACATGGGCCGGGGATGACAGTGAGCACCGTCATCCCCGGCACCTCGTCCGCCGTCATCGCCTAGCACGGCCAGAACGGCGAGCCGACGGCACGGCTCTATGCTCCTTCGACCGACCGCGGCCGCTCCACAGAGCCGGCCGGCCGGTCTTGTGAGGGGATCTCCGTGGATACAAGAGTCCGTCGTCGGAGCGTGCTCGCCGTCGCCCTAGCCGGGCTGCTCCTGCCCATCGTCGCGGGCGGCGCGGCCGCCGCCCCGATGCCGAAGGTCGGCGTCTGTCACCGCGACAAGTTGATCAGCATCTCGGGGAACGCCGTAGCCGGCCACCTCGCCCACGGTGACCATGTGGTCGATACGGCACTGAAGGGCAAGACCGTTTACGCGCTCGCGTACACCAACGTGAACGGCGTCGCCGGCTATCAGCCGGAGGGGTGCGACGTCTTCATCAGCGCGCTGGTCGAGGCCAGCGGCAACAACGTTCCCGGCTCAGGTGACGAAGTGCTGTTCGGGAAGTTCCCGACGGCCTTCAGCGCGCCATACGGATTCGTGGCGATCCCTGAGACCTCCAGAGTCGCCTTGGAGGCCACTTGCGACCGTGCGACGTTCGGCACACTAGGCGACCTCTTCGCCACGTGGCGATCGGGCTCCGAGGATGAAGTGCAAGCGGTCTGGATCGAGGGCTTTCAGGAGTTCATCCGGGACGACACCAGGGGCAACCTTGAGGACTCGATCTTCGCTTCACACCCGACGGCGCTGTCCGTGGGGCGGCCGGGGCCAAACGACGACGCGTTTCTTGAGCTCGACATCCCCTGCGCGGCATAAGGGAGGGTCAATCGAGGCGAGTACCGTTCATATCGGTATCGAAGGGGTCCTCCTGACGCCCTAGCAAGCAGTCAGCAGTCACTTCCGCCGCTCGATGCGTCGAAGGACGTCCTGATCGCACTGGCCCCGACACCGGCTCAGTCGTGAGTCGGTGACAGCCGCGGCGCGGGCCACCACGCCGCGCACGAAATAGGCCCTCCGGGCGATCGGGACGGCCGTTCGATCGGGGGGCCGGGACCCGCCCCTACACCTGACGGCATGGGATTGTATCGCCGGGGGTGGACGGGAAGGTACGCCGATATACGTTCCCGACTACCCTCCGACAGTGGACCTGACCACCTTCGGATCGGTATGTCGGGGATTCGAATCCCGCCGGGCGATAGAATCCGTGCGCCACTCACTCTCGTATCGATAGGGGCCCAGGGGAAGCCGCCGTGACGGATCGACACGATGAAGCGCGGCGGGCGCTCGTGCTCCACGACCGCCCGTTGGTCGTGGACCTGATCGAACTGACGCTGAACCATGGCCTGTTCACGGTGCGAGCCGCCGAGAGCCTCGCTGAAGCCGAGGCCATCCTCGCCGAGTGGCGTCCGCACATCGGCGTCGTCGACATGGACCATCCCGACAGTGCCACGCTCCTGCGGAGACTCGGTCGTATCGAACACCCTCGCTGGCAGCGTGACGCCCGTCCTGGGTCTGACTCGTCGCGGCGACCTCCCGACGAAGTTGAAGGCCTTCGACCTCGGCGTCGATGACATCCTGACCGTGCCGTTCTCGCCCGAGGAGCTCCTGGCGCGCTGCGTCGTGATCACGCGACGTGCGTCCGGGACCGATCGACCGCTCGTGCCGACGATCACGATGGGTGACATCGAGATCGATATCGTCAATCGAGAAGTGCGCGCGGGACAGTCGGTCATCCACCTCAGCGGCATCGAGCAGAGCCTGCTGTACCTGCTCGCCAGCCGAGCGGGCCGTGTCCTGACAAGGGACGAGATCCTCGATGCCATCTGGGGGACGGATTTCGTCGCCGAAAGCAACATCGTCGATCGCCACATCCGAAGTCTCCGGATCAAGCTCCAAGACGACTATCGACACCCACGGTTCATCGCGACGGTGCAGGGCGTCGGCTATCGGTTCATCCCGACGTTCTCGAATGCGGGCTGGACGCCCTCGGACGATGCGCTCGAGAGCAGCGGTTCGGAGCGGCGATCGCGGGGATGACGGCTCGTCATGTCGCGCCGCCAACACGGTGGGACATTCGCGCGAGGCACTCGCGGCGGAGTGGATCACCTCAGTGGGGGCAGGCTCCACTCCGCGCGTGCCTCGTGATCACGGTCCGTCGAGCGGCGGGTCGATGTCGAGCGCCTCGTAGTGGGTGACCGACAGCTCGTCGACGAGGTCCTCCGCGCCCGCGTCCACCGTTTGACGTCACGAGGCGGACGATCATGGAACCAAGCCTGCGGGCGACGCGCTGATCCGGCGCTACAGGGCCGCATCAAAGGGCGGGCCCGGGATCACACGTCCCTTGGGGGGCTGGGACGGATCCCGGGCCCGCAGGAAAGGCGCCGGCGTCGACGCTAGGCGGTCACGGCCGCGGGCAGCCAGCCCGGGCTCGGGCTCGCCGAACTTCGACAGCAGGTAGTCCTTCGAGGCGTTGACCGCCTTGCGCGGCCGGTCCAGGTCGGCCTTCAGCTTGAAGTCCTCCTTGAGGATCTCGCCGCCGACGAGGACAGTCTTGACGTTCGAGATGTCCGCCGCGCAGACGACCGCCGCGACCGGATCGATGACCGGCGTCATGTTGACGGCCTTCGTGTCGATGACCACGAGGTCCGCCTGCTTGCCGGGGGTGATCGAGCCGGTCCGGCGGGCGATCCCGGCGACCTCCGCCCCGCCGAGCGTCGCCCAGTGCAGGACCTGCCGCGACGTGATGAGGCCCGGTGATGCCTGCAGCCCATCGAGGTCGGCCTCCCACGCCTCCTGGTGCTTGCGGCCGCGCTCCGACCCGAAGATCGAGTGCATCTGTGTGAACTGGTCCGCCGAGGCCGTCGTCGCGACGTCGGAGGACAGGCCGATCGGCATGCCGTACTCCATGGCCTTGACGGCGGGCGCCCAGCCGTGGCCCATCTGGACCTCGATCTGTGGCGCGAAGGACACGTTGCCGCCCGAGTCGCTGGCGAGCTTCCACTCCTCGTCCGTGAAGTGGGAGGCGTGAACGTAGGTCGTGTCGGGGTACAGCAGGTCCATGTCCCGCAGGGCCGTGATCTGGCCCTTGGTGTACCCGAAGCGGTCCATCCCGACGTGGACGGTGATGTTCAGCCCGAGCTCCTTGGCGAGCTCCCACTCGAACTGGACGACGTCCGGCTTGCAGAAGCCCGTTCCACGCGTCGCGAGGCCCATGGTCACGAGGCCATCGTCCGAGTTGAAGTATTGCTGGCGGAGCCGGCGCGCATCCGGCCCGTCGATCCGCAGGACGCTGCCGGTGTAGTCGGGTCCGAACCACCAGTCGACGAGCGACGTATTGCCGAAGCCATAGGCGTACACCGAGCGGATGCCGACTCTCCTGGAGGGCGTTGATCCCCGCATCCGCGTGATCCGGTGTGTTGATGATGTGGGCCCAGTCGACGAGGCCGGTGATACCTGCGTTGATGTCCTCCAGCGCGCCCCAGAGCGTGGCGGCATGGACATCCTCCGGCCGGTAGTGCGGGGCGAACTTGTCGAGGATGTTCCCGAAGTAGGCGATGAGCGGGTAGTCGGGGGCACACGTCCGGATCGACGTCTCCCACGTGTGACGGTGGGTATCGATGAAGCCGGGGATCACGATGTCCCCGGCGGCATCGATGGTCCGCGCGTCGGCGACCGACAGGTTCGTCCCGACCTCGACGATCTTGCCGTCCTCGATCAGGACGTCGGCATTCGGCAGCTCGCCGAGCGCATCGTCCTGGGTCAGGACGATGCCGCCCTTGATCAGCGTTCGGTTGCTCACGTGTGCCTCCTGTCATGCGGGCCATCGATGACGCCGGTGCCGGTCAGCGGATCACGCAGTCGCACCCTCCTCTGCGGTCCGCCGGTCGCGCAGATGGCCCGCGACCACGGAGAAATCCCGCCCGCCGTCGCCGGCCGCGATCACGGCCTCGAGGACGGCGAGGTTCGTGACGGCCTGCGGCACGTCCTGGCCCACGCTCGCCGCCAGCTCGGAGATCAGCCGCAGGTCCTTGGCCGCGAGGTCGACCGAGAACGCGACCGGCGTCCCGTCGGGGTCGACGAAGGCAGCGCGCTTGTAGCCGACGTACGGCGCGCCGACCGCGCTTGCCGCCAGCACGTCGTAGGCCCGCTCGCGATCGATCCCGGCGCGCTCGGCGAGGACCAGGCCCTCGGCCAGCGCCTCGTTCAGCCCGAAGATGACGGTGTTCACGGCGAGCTTCATCGCGGTGCCGCTCCCGAGCGGTCCGAGATGGAAGATCGTGGCGCCGACCGCCTCGAGCGCCGGTCGGGCCAGCTCGAGGTCGCCGGCATCGCCCCCGACCATGAGCGTCAGCTTGCCGCTCTCGGCGAGGGCGACGCTGCCCGACACCGGGGCGTCGAGCACGCCCGCGCCACGCGAGCGGATGGCGGCCTCGTGGCCGCGCAGCACGGACGGCGGGACCGTCGAGCTGTCGACGAGGACCGCCCCCCGGCGCGCACCGGCGACCAGCCCGTCAGGCCCGCCGTAGACCGCGTCGACCGCCGAACCGTCGGCGAGCATCGAGATCGACACGTCGGCCGTGGCGGCGACCTCCGCCGGGCTGGCGGCGGTCCGACCGCCGAGCTCCGAGGCCAGGGCTTCGGCGCCCGCGGCTGTGCGGTTCCAGATGACGAGGTCGTGTCCGGCCGCGCGGATGGCGCGGGCCATCGCGCTGCCCATGCGGCCGGCGCCGAGGAGACCGACGGTCGTCACGCCCATGACCCTCAGCGGGCCTCGTCCAGCCGTCGCTTGACTGTCTCGACGATGCGCTCGACGGACGGCACCGCGAGGTCCTCGAGCGCGGCGGCCGAGGGCAGCGGGATGTGCGGTGTCGTGATCCGGACCAGCGGCGCATCGAGACTGTAGAACGCCTCGTCGGCGACGAGCGACACGATCTCGGCGCCCCAGCCGCCGACCCGCGGGTTCTCCTCGACGGTGAACATCCGGGTCGTCTTGCGGACGGAGTCGAGGATGGCCTGCGCGTCGAGCGGGATGAGCGAACGCAGGTCGATGACCTCGGCGTCGACGCCGTGGTCCGCCTCGAGCACGCTCGGCGGCGGCGAGCGCGCGCGGCACCATCGCGGCCAGCGCGACGAGCGTCACGTCGCTGCCCTCGCGGACGACCGCGGCCTGGCCGAGCGGCACGAGGTGCTCGCCGTCGGGGACATCGCCCTTCTCGGCGAACAGCGCCTTGTGCTCGCAGACGATCACCGGGTCGTCGTCGCGGACGGCGGCCGCGAGGAGGCCCTTCATGTCGGCCGGCGTCGACGGCGCGACGACCTTGAGGCCCGGGATCGCCATGGCCCAGTTCTCGACGCTCTGGCTGTGCTGGGCACCGAACCGCAGCCCGGCGCCGTTCGCCGTACGGAGGACCAGCGGCAACGCCACCTGGCCGTCGGTCATGTAGCGGGTCTTGGCGATCTGGTTGGCGACCATGTCCCAGCTCACGGCGAAGAAGTCGCTGAACATCAGCTCAGCGATCGGGCGCAGGCCGGTCATCGCGGCGCCCATCGCCGCCCCGACGATCGCCTGCTCGCTGATCGGGGTGTCGCGGACGCGGTCGGGGCCGAACCGGTCGAACAGCCCCTCGGTCAGCTTGAACACGCCACCCGCGGCGCCCACGTCCTCGCCGATGAGGACCACGGTCTCGTCGCGCTCCATCTCCTGCGCGATGGCTGCGGCGATCGCACCGCGATACGTCAGTTCCGCCATCGCGAGCTCCCGTCGGCCCAGACCTCGGTCTCGAGGACCTCGGCCGTCGGCTCGGGCGCCGCGCGTGCCTCGGCCTCGGCGTCGGCGACCTTGGCGCGCGCCTCCTCGTCGATCGCGTCCAGCGCGCCCGCCTCGACGCCGGCCGCCTCGAGCCGGGCGCGGTAGGTCGGGATCGGGTCGCGCGCCTTCCAGGCGGCGACCTCGTCGTCGGGGCGGTACGTGCCCGGGTCGGCCCGCGAGTGCCCGCCATGCCGGTACGTCAGGGCCTCGATGAGCGAGGGGCCCTCCCCCGCCCGCGCACGGCGGATCGTCTCGGTCGCCACGGCGTGGACCGCCTCGACGTCGTTGCCGTCGACCACGATGGCCTCGAGCCCGTAGGCGCTCGCCCGGTCGGCCGCCGGACGGTCGACCGCCGTGACCTCGCCGATCGGCGTGTACTCCATGTACTGGTTGTTCTCGCAGACGAACACGACCGGCGCCTTCCACACCGCGGCCATGTTCAACGCTTCGTGGAACGCGCCGATGTTCGTCGTCCCGTCGCCGAAGAAGCAGACCGCGACCTGGCCCGACTTGCGGTACTGCGCCGACCACGCCGCCCCGAGGGCGATCGGCAGGTGAGCGCCGACGATCGCGTACGAACCGAGGACACCGTGCTCGACGCTGGTCAGGTGCATCGAGCCACCCTTGCCGCCGAGCAACCCGGTCGACCGCCCGAACAGCTCGGCGAGGATCGGCGCCATCGGGACCCCGCGCGCGATGTTGTGGTTGTGCCCGCGGTACGTGCAGAGGGTGTAGTCGTCGTCGCGCATCGCCGCGGCGAACCCGGCCGCGACGGCCTCCTGTCCGATGCCCAGGTGGGTCGTGCCGCGCACCAGGCCCTCGAAGAACAGCTCCTGCGCGCGCGTCTCGAGCAGCCGGCACTCCTGCATGGTCCGGTACAGGCCGAGGCCGGTCTCGCGGTCGAGCGATGCGGGGGCGGCGCTCACGGTCGCCATCGGCGCCGGGTCAGTACGCGTTCGCGACGAACAGCTCGTCGCTCGGGAACTTCGTGATCACGCGCGGCCCCTCGGCCGTCACCACGACCTCCTCCTCGATCCGTGCCGCCGAATAGCCGTCCTTGGCCGGGCAGTACGTCTCGAGGGCGATGACCATGCCCTCCTTGATCTCGACCGGGTGGTCGAGCGAGTTGAGCCGGCTGATGATCGGGCGCTCGTGCAGGAACAGCCCCACGCTGTGACCGAACTGGAGCCCGAAGCACTCCATCTCGCTCGAGAACCCGAACTCCTTCGCCGTCGGCCACACGCTCGCGACCTTGTCGGTCCCGACGCCCGGCCGCATCAGCTCGATCGACGCGTCGATCCACTCCCGCGCGCGCTTGTAGGCGTCGCGCTGGGCGTCGGTCGCGGAGCCGACCGAGAACGTGCGGTAGTAGCACGTCTTGTAGCCCACGAACGTGTGGATGATGTCGAAGAACGCCTGGTCGCCGGGGCGGATGAGCCGGTCGCTGAAGACGTGCGGGTGCGGGCTGCAGCGTTCGCCCGACACGGCGTTGATGTTGTCGACGTGCTCCGAGCCCATCTCGAACAGTCGGTGGGTGACGTTCGCGACGAGCTCGCTCTCGCGGATGCCCGGCTTGAGCTGCTCGGCGATGAGCTGGTACGCGCCGTCGACCATCGCGCAGGCGGTGTTGAGCAGGATGATCTCGTCGATCGACTTGACCTCGCGCGCGTCCAGCATCACCTGCTGGGCATCGCGGACGGTGACGCCCTCAGCCTCGAGGGCGGCCAACATCGGTGGCTCGACGATGTCGACGCCGATCGGCATGTCCGCGGCGCCCTCGGCCTTGAGGATCGCGGCGATCTCGCGCGCCGCGCCACGGAACAGACCGGCGTCGGGCGCGACCGCCCCGCGCAGGCCGATCATCCCGGCGTGGATGTTCTCGGTGCGCAGCCACGGGCAGTTCAGGCGGTGATGCTTGGCGGCCGATCCGAAGTCCCAGATGTGGGGATCGCCGCCGCGCGACAGCAGCGCGTAGCGCGTCATCTTGTCGCGCGCCCACTCGCCGATGTGGGTGCTCGTGACGTATCGGATGTTGTTGAAGTCGAACAGCAGGACCGCGCCCAGGTCCGACGAGGCGAGCGCGTCGCGGGCGCGACCGATCCGGTAGGTGCGCAGCCGCTCGACGTTCCAGCGCTCCTCCCAGTCGACGTTCATCGAGCCCGGAGAGGGAACGGAGCGGGCCTGCCCGAGCGCCGGCGACGTGGTCGGCGAGGGGATCTCGGCGGTCGTCACGGAAGCACCATCCTCCTGTCGTCGGTCGACGCCGTCCGCTGGCGCACGACCTTGACACGGCCTTCAGTGTCGCTCTACGTTGTTCAACATCGTTGCACAGTGGATGCGGTGCGTCCAGCCTCGATTCGAGGAACCGTCGTGGAGGCCTCAGCGGGTCGCAGCGGACAGCCCGAGTACTCCGAGATGGGCGACCGCCTGCGCGTCGCGCGGCGCCGCCGGCACCTGAGCCTGCGCGATCTGGCCGGTCGGCTGGGACTCTCGCCGAGCCTCATCTCCCAGGTCGAGACCGGACGAGCCAAGCCGTCCGTCAGCACGCTGTACGCGATCGCGAACGAGCTCGACGTGTCGCTCGACGAGCTGCTGTTCAACGATGCGGCGCGGGGCTCGACGCCCCGACCCGCCCCGCCGGCGACCGCGGCCGACCTCGTCCAGCGGGCGGACGACCGCCACGTCATCCGGCTGGCATCGGGGGTGGTCTGGGAGCGCCTCACGACCGAGTCGGTGCCCGGCATCGACTTCCTGTACGTGACCTACGAGGTCGGCGGCGCCTCGAGCCCGGAGCACGAGTTCCAGCGCCACGGTGGGCACGAGTGGGGCTACGTCCTGAGCGGCACGCTCGGGGTGACGATCGGCTTCGAGGATCACGTCCTGGGACCCGGCGACGCGATCTCGATCGACTCGACGGTGCCGCACCGCCTGTACAACCGCGGGACCGTGCCGGTGCACGGGATCTGGTTCGTGCTCGGCCGCCGGTCGCTCGACCTGCCGGGGCTGCAGGACACGTGAAGGAGGGACGCGTGGGCCATCACGTCGGCCACCTCGACTGGTCGTTCGCTGACGAGCCGCCACCGGCCACGCCGACCGCCAGTGGCCTCGCGCGGCATCGCTTCATCGGCCGCGAGCAGGGAGCGGTCCACACGGAGCTGGCGGCGGTCGTCCTCGGACCGGGCGGCTGGCTGGCGCCCCATGTCCACAGCTTCGAGGAGGCGCTGTACGTCCTCGATGGCGAGGTGCTGCTCGACCTCGGCGGCCGAGTGCACCGGCTGGTCGGCGGCGACTACGCCTTGATCCCGACCGCCCTCCGCCATGCCCTCGGCAACTCCGCGTCGACGCCCGTGCGTCTGCTGTCGTTGAACTCGCCGCTGCGGGTGGATCCGGCCGGTGGTCGCACGGACACCTACTTCGAGGCGGCGCAGGACCTGGCCGCGATGGAGGCGGCGGCGACGCGGCCGCCGTTCGGCGACCCGACGCTCCGGCTGGTCGGCCACTACGACGGGACCGGGCCACAGCTCGAGGCGCTGGCCGTCACGGACCCGGCACGTGGGCGCGCACCGGCCGGCGCGGACACGGCGATCCTCGCCTACAGCGGCATCTCGGTGAAGATGCTGGTCGACCGCAACTTCGGGGCCGACCACGTGACGATGTTCACGGTCGACTACGAGCTGGGCGGCTCGGCCCAGCAGCACGACCACCCGTTCGAGGAGGCCTACGTCTTCCTCGCCGGTGAGGTCGAGGGCGAGTTCGACGGCGAGCTCCACACGTTCCGGCCGGGCGACTTTGCGTTCGCACCGGTCGGCTCCGTCCACGGCTTCTACAACGTCGGCACCGAGCGGGTCCGGTGGCTCGAGACGCAGGCGCCCCAGCCGCCGTTCCGCCAGGCGTATCGCTGGCTGGCCAGCTGGGAGCAGTACGACCAGGCACGACACGAACAGCAGGCGCCCTCCGGCGCCGGGAGGTGACGGAGATGGCGGACGGTGCGGTCGTCGTCGTGGGCGGGACGCGGGGTATCGGGTTCGAGATCGTCAGGCACTTCGTCGACGCCGGTCGCGACGTCGTACTCACGGGACAGTCCGACGAGTACGTGGCCGCGGCGGTCAGCTCGCTCGATGGCCGCGCGCGCGGGTTGACGTTCGACCTCGCCGAGCCGGCGACCGCGGCTCCGGCACTTGCCGAGGTGGGGCCCGTTCGTCACCTCGTCCTGGCGGCGATAGACCGGGACGCCAACTCGGTCAAGGACTACGACCTCGAGCGCGCCCTCCACCTTGTCACCCTCAAGCTGGTCGGCTACACCGAGGTCGTCCACAGGCTGATGGACCGGTTCGATGCCGAGACGTCGCTCGTGCTGTTCGGTGGCATGGCCAAGGAACGACCGTATCCGGGGTCGACGACCATCAGCACGGTCAACGGCGGCGTCGTCGGCCTGACGCGCTCGTTGGTCGAGGAGCTGCGGCCGATCCGGGTGAATGCGATCCATCCGGGTGTCGTCGGCGACAGCCCCTACTGGAGCGAGAAGACGGCCGCTCGGGAGCGGTATACGTCGGAGACGCCGACCGGGCGGTTGGCGTCGATGGCCGACATCGTCCACGCGACGGTGTTCCTGCTCGAGAACCAGGCAGTCAACGGCGTGGATCTGATCGTCGACGGCGGCTGGCATTGCAGGTAGAGCTGGACGGCCATCGCGGCCCATCCGTGCGTTGGGCCCTCCGTGCGCTCGCTCACGCACGTCAGAGTGCGCTCGCTCTCGTACTCGGGGCCCGCCTTCGGCTGGACCACGCTTGCCGTCCAGCTAGGACAGGGTCGGTCTATGCTCGAGCTGCTCCCGCGGCACCCCAGCGCTTGAGCTCGGCGTCGAGATCGAGTGGCATCACCGCGCCCTGGCTCTCGTACTCGCCCCACGCCTCGCGGGGGACGCGCCACATGATCTCGAACTCGTTGCCGTCGGGGTCCGCGCCGTACAGCGACTTGCTCACGCCGTGGTCCGACGCGCCACCCAGGGCTCGTTCCGCCTGGAGCGTCTCGGCGGCCGCGGCGAGATCCTCGATCGTCGGCACCTCCCAGGCGAGGTGATACAGGCCGACCGAGCCGCGCGCCGGTCGCGGCGCGTCGGGGCCGACCGAGAACAGGCCGAGGTCGTGGTGGTTCTCGCCGCTGGCCGACCGCATGAACACGGCCCGCCCGCCGAACGCGCTCTCGACGACCTCGAACCCGAAGACCCGGCCATAGAAGTCGGCGGCGGCCGTCGCGTCCCGGACGTATAGCACCGCGTGGTTGAGGCGGGCGACGGGGATGCTCACGAGCGGCTGCGCGCCGCTCGCGCGACCGGGGCGCCGACCAGCTTCCAGCCGGACTGCCAGGCGCCTTCGTTGACGATGTTGAGCGCCATGTTGAGGAACGCGAGGCCCTCGAGCTGGCGGGCCCGCACGAGGGGTCCGACGTCGATGGGGCGGAGGCCGACCGCCCGGACCAGCTCGAGCACCTTGGCCTTGGCCGACGGGTCGTCACCTGCGACGTAGCCGTCGAGCTGGAGGCCATCGGCCATCGGATCGACCTGGTGCGTCGCGAACAGCGTGTTGAACGCCTTCACGACCGGGCTGTCGGGGAGCAGCTCCGCCACGGCCTCGGCGTTCGACGAGGTCGTGTCGATGTCCGGACCGGCTGCACCGAACGAGATCCGGTTGGTCACGTCGACGACCGGCTTGCCCGCGGCAGGCTCGGCGATGTCAGCCGCGATCCCCTCGAGGTCATCGAACCCGACCGCAGGGATCACGACGTCGCCCTGGGCAGCGGCCTCGGCGTTGGTGCCGACGACGCGCGCGCCCGAAGAGGCCGCCGCCTCGGCGGCTTGCTCGGGATCGCGCGACGTGATGATGACCTCGTGGCCCGCGCGCACGAGGGATGTGGCCAGTGCCGTGCCGACGTTGCCGGCTCCGATGATCGCGATCTTCATGGCGTGTCCTCCAGCGTGCCGGATCTCGCGATCCGGCCATTTCGTTGCTGGTGCAACCATATGCCAGTGTTATACTGATGTCAATACCTGTTTGCTGAGGGCAAACTAGCATGGCCACCGGTGACGCCGCGACAGCCGCCCCGAAGCCGCGTCTCGCGGTCGGATCGCAGATCCGTCGCTGGCGGACGTCCCGGGGGCGGACGCTCGCCCAGGTCGCGGCCGACAGCGGCCTGACCGTGGGCTACCTGTCGCAGGTCGAGAACGACAAGGCGTCGCCCTCGCTGGCCGTCCTCGCGCTGATCGGCGACGCCCTGAGTGTGCCGGCGGCGTGGTTCCTGATGGGCGACGTCCCAGCGCCGACGGTGGTGCGCACCGACGAGCGCCCGGTCGCGCCGACCGAGCTCGGCCGGATCGAGCACGTCGACGGGCGCGCCTCGCGCGACGTCGCGATCATCGAGGCGGTCGCCGCGCCGGGCGGTCGGGTCGGCCTGCACGCCCATGCCGGCGACGAGCACCACATCGTGTTGCGCGGCCGGTTCCGCATGTCCCAGGGCGAGCACACCGTGGAGCTGGGCCCGGGCGACTACCTACGCTGGGACGGCGCGGTGCCGCACGAGGGCGAGGTCGTCGGCGACGAGGAGGCAGCGATGCTCATCGTGCGCATCCGGCCGCGCGACTGAGGGCGGCGTAGCATCGCGTCGTGACCAGGCGCGCGATGACCTACGCCGCATACCTCAAGGTCCCGGAGCTGCTCGCGCTGCAGGTCGAGCGCTCGACCGGACCCGACGGGGCAGAGCACGACGAGCTGCTGTTCATCGTCATCCACCAGGTCTATGAGCTCTGGTTCAAGTCGCTCCGCCACGAGCTGCAGGGCGTCCAGGTGGCCCTCGAGGAGGGCGACACCGACCGGGCACTCCACCTCCTGAACCGGGTCCTCAAGATCCTCAAGACGCTCGTGGCCCAGGTCGACGTCCTCGAGACCATGACGCCCCTCCAGTTCCTGTCCTTCCGCGACCGGCTCGAGTCGGCGTCGGGCTTCGAATCGGCAGGCTTCCGGGCGATCGAGGCGATGCTCGGCTGGCGCCCGTCGTCCGCGGTCGAGGCGCAGCCGGCGGGATCGATCGCGCGACGGACGATCGAGGAGGCGCAGGCGGAGACATCGGTCTGGGAGTCGTTCCTCGGATTCCTGGCCGAGCGCGGCCACGCCGTGCCGGACGACGCCGGCGTCCCCGACCCGCGGGTCCAGGAGGTGCTGGTGGCGGCCTACCGCGAGGACGCGGACGCGGGGCTGGTCGCCGAGCGCCTGGTCGACCTCGACGAGGGCGTCCAGGAGTGGCGCTACAGGCACGTGAAGATGGTCGAGCGGACGATCGGCACGAAGACCGGGACCGGCGGCTCGAGCGGAGTCGAGTACCTGCGCGCCACGCTGTTCCGCCCGGCGTTCCCCGACCTGTGGGAGATCCGCTCGAGGCTGTGACCGCGGTCGCATCCGAATGGCAACCTGCGGCGATGCCCAGCCGGTACAGCGCACGCGGTAGACTTCGCCGCGACCCCGATGCGTTCCCGCGGCTCCCCCACGTCCGCGGTCCCGACATCTCGAACAGGTGGTGCCCATGAAGGTCGGTGTCGCCAAGGAGACCGCGCCAGGAGAGCAGCGCGTCGCCCTGGTACCCGAAGCGCTCGGCAAGCTGCAGGCGGCCGGGCTGGAGATCCTCGTCGAGGCCGGCGCCGGCGCCGGCTCGGCCATCCCCGACAGCTCGTTCGCCGAGGCCGGCGCGACGATCGTCGCGAGCGATGTCCTGTACGAGCAGTCGGACGTCGTGCTCCGCGTGGCCCGGCCGGACGCCGCGGACGTGGGCCGGCTGCGCACGGGCCAGGCCGTCGTCGGGTTCCTCGCCCCGCTCATCGACCCGGGGCTCGCGAAGGACCTCGCCGCGAAGGGCGTCACCGCCATCAGCCTCGACGCGATCCCGCGGACGCTGTCGCGGGCGCAGTCCATGGACGCGCTCAGCAGCCAGGCCAACGTCGGCGGCTACAAGGCCGTGCTCATCGCCGCGAACGCGTATGGGCGCTACTTCCCGCTGCTGACCACAGCCGCCGGCACTGCAAAGCCCGCGAACGTGCTGATCCTGGGCATCGGCGTGGCCGGGCTCCAGGCGATCGGCACCGCGCGCCGCCTCGGCGCGGTCGTCAAGGCGTACGACGTCCGACCGGAGACGCGCGAGCAGGCCGAGAGCCTGGGCGCCCAGTTCGTCAAGCTCAAGACCACCATCGACGCGACCGGCGCGGGCGGGTATGCCCGCGAGCTGACGCCGGAGGAGCGGGCGGCCCAGCAGGCCGAGCTCAACGACGTCATCGGCGGCATGGACGTCGTCATCACCACGGCCCAGGTCCCCGGTCGCAAGCCGCCCGTGCTCGTGACCGCCGACGCCGTCGCCAAGATGAAGCCCGGCTCGGTCATCGTCGACATGGCGGCCAGCGCGCTGGGCGGCAACTGCGAGCTGTCGCAGGCGGGTGAGACTGTCGTCAGCCCCAACGGCGTCACGATCATCGCGCCCGAGAACCTGCCGGCCAGCATGCCGGCCGGTGCGTCGGCCTTCTACGCCCGCAACATCTCGGCGCTCCTGCTGGGGATGGTCAAGGACGGCGCGCTGCACCTCGACTTCGAGGACGAGGTCACCAAGGCGACCGTCATCACCAAGGACGGCTCGGTCGTCTCGGACGCCGTCAACAAGCTGCTGAACCCCGGAGGCCAGGCATGACCGTCGAAGAGATCGACGCGCTGCTGACCGCGCTGACGATCTTCACGCTCGCGATCCTCGTCGGCATCGCGGTCATCAGCAAGGTGCCGGCGACGCTCCATACGCCGCTGATGTCGGGTGCCAACTCGATCCACGGGATCGTGCTCGTCGGCGCGATGCTGATCGCGGCCGAGGCCCGGGGCGGGTTGAGCCAGACGCTGTCGCTGATCGCCGTCGCGTTCGCCGCGATGAACGTCGTCGGTGGCTACGTCGTCACGGACCGGATGCTCCAGATGTTCCGGAAGAAGCCGGTCGCGCCCAAGCCGGTCGCCGATGAGGCGGAGAGCTGACCGTGACGTCCCTTGACATCATCGAGATCCTCGTCCGGATCGCCTGGATCGTCGGGGCGGTCGCGTTCGTCATCGGTCTGGCTCGGATGAACTCGCCGGCCACCGCCCGCAACGGCAACCTGGTGTCGGCCGCCGGCATGACGCTGGCCATCGGCGCCACGGCGATCCTGATCCTCGCCCGCCAGCTGCTCGCCCCGGACGAATTCGGGATCCGCCCTTCGACCTGGGTCATCATCCTGCTCGGCATCGCCATCGGCGGCGGTCTCGGGCTGTACATGGCCCGGGTCGTGAAGATGACCGCGATGCCGCAGCTCGTCTCGCTGTTCAACGCGGTCGGCGGCGGCGCGGCGGCGCTCATCGCGATCGACGACTATCTGCGGCTGCGCGGGGCCGGCTCGATCCGCATCGACACGAACATCTTCATCGTGCTCGACATCATCATCGGGTCGATCACGTTCACCGGATCGCTCATCGCGTCGGGCAAGCTGCAGGGACTCATCCCGGGCCGCCCGATCCTGATCCCGGGCGGTCGCCTCGTGACGCTCGCGCTGGCGGCCGTGACCGTCGTCGCGTCGCTCGTCCTGTTCGTGACCGGCGTCCCGAACCTGCCGCTCATGTTGCTGATCCTTGCCGCGGCGCTGATCTTCGGCGTGACGATGACGCTGCCCATCGGCGGCGCCGATATGCCGGTCGTCATCAGCCTGCTCAACTCGTTCACCGGCACGGCCGTGGCCATGGCCGGCTTCGTCATCTCGAACCCGGTCCTGATCATCGCGGGCGCCCTCGTCGGCGCGTCGGGCGCGATCCTGACCAAGCTGATGGCGGACGCGATGAACCGCTCGGTCCTCAACATCATGATCGGCGGGTTCGGCGGCGGCGAAGGCACGGTCGCGGCGGACACCGGAGCGAGCGGTTCGGTCCGGAGCATCAGCGCCGATGACGTCGCCATCCAGCTCGCCTATGCCCAGAGCGTCATCGTCGTGCCCGGCTACGGCCTCGCCGTGGCCCAGGCACAGCACGCCGTCCGCGAGCTGGCCGACCTCCTCGAGGAGCGCGGCGTCGACGTCAAGTACGCCATCCATCCGGTCGCCGGCCGGATGCCGGGTCACATGAACGTCCTGCTCGCCGAGGCGAACGTGCCCTACCCCCAGCTCAAGGAGATGGACGACATCAACCCGGAGTTCGAACGGGCGGACGTGGCCCTGGTCATCGGCGCGAACGACGTGACGAACCCGGCGGCACGCCGCCCGGGGTCACCCGTGTCGGGCATGCCGATCCTCGACGTCGACAAGGCCAAGTCGATCGTGGTGATCAAGCGCTCGATGGGTCGCGGCTACGCGGGCATCGACAACGAGCTGTACACCAACGAGAAGACCGGGATGCTGTTCGCCGACGCGAAGGAGGGGCTGGCCTCGCTGACGGCCGCCGTCAAGGCGCTCTAGTCGCAGACGTCAAGGCGTCCGGCCGGGTGTTGCGCCCTGCCAACACCTGGCTTCGAACCGGTGCCAAGTGAAATGTTCGCGGCAAGGTTCCCATGTAGTACTTGTGGGGCCATGATCAAACCCAATCAGTACTCCATGTCCCGACGCGCGCGGCGCCGCTCACGCGGCCAATCGCTCGTCGAATTCGCCGTCGTCCTGCCCGTCTTCCTCCTGATCCTGTTCGGGATCATGGACTTCGGCTTCCTGCTGTATTCGAGGATGACCGTCATCAACGCGGCCCGCGAAGGAGCGCGCATCGGCATCACGTACACCGAGACGCCGAACATGATCCCGTCCATGGCCATCTCCCAGGTCACGGGCTCGAGCGGCGGGCTGCTGACCAGCGGTATGGTGACCGTGACCTGCGTCGACGGCACACCGAGCACACCGAACTGCAGTGGCTTCCCGACGTCGACGCCGCCGAGCGTCAACCCGGGCGACTCCGTGCGGGTCAACGTCACCTACCCGTACCGCCCGTTCTTCCCGCTCCTGGTCGGACAGACGATCAACGTGAGTTCGGTCGTCCAGATGACCCTGGAGTGACCGTCAGCTCCATCTGATCCATCTGCGCCTCGGACGAGGCGAGCCGCGCGTCGGGGGCGCGCATCCATCGAGTCTTCGAGAGGGGGTCCTACTTGACGCGCCGACGCGCTCGACGCGAAGGAGAACACGGACAGATCATCGTCCTGTTCGCCCTGGTGATCGTCGTCATCCTTGCCTTCACCGCCCTGGTCATCGACCTGGGGCTGCTGCGGAACAACCGCCAGAGCCTGGCCAACGCGCTCGATGCCGGCGCCCTGGCCGGCGGCACCCTGCTGCCCGTCGACGGCAGTCAGGCAGGCGCGACCACCGCGGTCCTCACCCGGATCAACCGGGAGATCTCGGCCTCGTATCCGGGCATTTCGCCCTCCGCCTACACGATCACCTTCCGCTGCCTCATCGGTGTCACCACCGGCGGCCAGCCGTGGATCAGCCGTGACATCCCGGCGGTCTGCGACCCGCGCAACGCGCTGGGTCACTACCCGCCGGTGGCCAGCGACTTCATCGGTGCCGGCTCGACCCGAAGCTCGGCCTGCGACCCGACGCGTGGCGACCGCTGCAACCTCGTGGTCATCAACGGCGCGATCACCAACCAGTTCACCTTCGGCCGGGCCGTCGGCGTCAACCAGGGCTCGACCGGCGCGGTCGTGTCCGCCGCCTGCAACGGGCCGTGCGGCCAGGCGCCCTTCGCGCCGCTCGACGTCGTCGTGATCATCGACCGGACGGGCAGCATGGCCGGCGATGAGAACAACCTTCGCAACGCCGCCCGCACCGTCCTGACCTCCTACGACCCCGGCGTCCAGCACGTCGCGCTGGGCATGCTCGGACCGAGCACGCTGAACTCGTCGTGCAGCGGCTCACCCGCGAACGTCAAGGGACGCGCCCTCGACATGCTCCCGCCTGCGACACAGCAGCCACCGAGCTTCGAGCAGGACAGCTCGAACGCCAACGCCAACGGCGGCGACACCACCCTGTCCATCAACCGGCCGTCGAGCGGCGTCAACCTCGACGGCCAGTTCCTGGTCGCCGGGATCACGGTCGACGGTGGATCGGCGACGTCCGTGAGCGCGCCGACCGGTTGGAATCTCATCCGCCGCACCGACAACGGCACCAACGTCTCGGTCCTGAGCTACTACCGATGGGCCGGACCGAACGAGGATCCGTCCTACACCTGGACCTTCGGCTCGAGCGTGCGCGCCGCGGGCGGGATCATGCGCTACACCAACGTCGATCCCGACGACCCGATCAACGCGTCGAGCACGAACACGGGCAACGGCGGGACGGGCACCGACCTGCGTGCCCGGTCGGTCAGCACGTCCGTCGATGACACCGCGCTCATCTCGTTCCATGCGATCGATATCGGCACCACGATGTCCGACAGCGACGGCATGAACGAGCAGTTCGACATCGGGAATGGCGACACTGGCGGCCCGTCGATCATGGGCGCCATCGACACGGAGAACAACGCGGGGAACACCGGCGACAAGGATGCCGACGCCGGCAACTCCGGCGAGTGGGCCGCCCAGCTCATCGCGCTCCGGCCCGCCCCGGTGCAGCCGGTCGTGCAGGAATACGGCACCGACACGTCGACCGACATGAACAAGTGGATGGTCGTCGGGCTCACCGGCACCGCGCCGGGCGCCGCCGTCAACGAGGCGTATGCCACCAACGGCATCCTCAACAACAGCTCGCGCATCGCCAAGGCCATCGCCTGCTTCGACCTGTCGGGGACGGGCACCAACCTGGCGACGCCGCTGGACATGGCCCGCGTCTATCTCCAGAACAACGGCCGGCCCGGCGTCAAGCAGGGGATCATCTTCGAGACCGACGGTGAGCCGAACTACAACGGCACCCTCGACCCGGTCAACTACACCTGTACCGCATCGCGTGCGGCGGCCGATCGGGCCAAGGCCGCGGGCATCGAGATCTTCACCATCGGCTTCGACGTCGGCAGCCTGAACTGCCCCGATGGCGGCGGCTCCGTCGTCAATCACCTGGGCCAGATCGCCACGGGTCCGGTCCTCGGCGGCGGGTCGACGTGCGGCTCCAGCGGAGCCGAGAACCGCGACGGCGACCACTTCTTCTGTGAGCCCGCCGGGTCCGACCTGAGCGAGGTCTTCATGGCGGCGGCCGTCCAGCTGGCCGGCATCCGCTCCCACCTCGTCAACGTCTACCCCGCACCGTTCGTCAACAGCGTAGGCCCGTCCGGCGGTCCAACTGGCGGCGGGACCGCGGTGACGATCACCGGCCAGCACTTCAGTGGTGCGACCTCGGTGAAGTTCGGTGGCAACGCCGCTACCACCTACACGGTCCTCAGCGACACCGCGATCAGCGCCGTCGCCCCGGCCGGCACGTCCGGCCAGACCGTCGACATCCGGGTCTCGACCCAGGGAGGTACCTCACCGATCGTCAACGGCGATCGCTACACCTACAACTGACGCCCGGACCCTCCTCGTCCGGGATGGAATGAGGCCTCGCGTGGGGTGACGCGAGGCCTCATTTCGTTGCAGCGGCGCGCCGCCGGGCAGGACTATCAGCAGGGACCATCGTCCGGCCAACCGTGACCAAGCGGTAATGTCGCATGCAAGGTGGCTGTTCATATCCTGCGGAAGCGTCACTTGACGAACGTGAATCCCGCAGGTGGTCACCCGAATGTCGTTCCTGGTCCGTCGCCATCGCGCCCGGCCGACCCACGCCCCAGATCCTCGCGCGCGCCGCGAGCCTGGCCAGTCCCTGGTCGAGTTCGCGCTGGTCTTCCCGATCTTCGTGACGCTGGTCATGGGGCTCATCGAGTTCTCGTTCGTCTTCAACGCGATGCTGTCGGTCAACTACGCCGCGCGCGACGCGGCGCTGGCCGCGGCGGAGGCCGGCGACACCCTCGGCGCCGACTGCGTGATCCTGACCTCGATCGAGAGCGCCATCGGCTCGCCGACGTCCGACGACCGCATCCAGCTCGTCGAGATCTACGAGACGACGCCGAACGGGACGATGTCCGGCACCCCCACGTCATACACGCGGACCGGCGCGACGTCGTGCACGTTCATCGACGGGACCACCAGCAACGTGCCCTACACGCGCGTCCAGAACGGCTATCCGGAAGGCGCGCGATGCAACATCCTCGCCGGCTGCGACCCGCTGGTCGTCAACGGCACCGTCGACAACGTCGGCGTCCGCGTCACCTACACCCACCGTTGGGTGACGCCCCTCCAGAACTTCATCGGCGGCGGGCCGGGCGGCCTGACGTTCGACCGCGCCAGCATCATGCGCATGGAGCCGGTCCTGTGACCGCGCCCTCCGCCCGCGCCCCACGGCGACCGACGCGCGCCCGCCAGCGCGGCCAGGGCCTCGTCGAGTTCGCCATGCTCGTGCCCGTCTTCCTGCTGATCCTGACCGGGCTGCTCGAGTTCGGGTTCATCTTCGACCACGCCATGACGATCAACTACGCCACCCGTGAGGGTGCCCGCGGTGGATCGGCCTTCGCGTCGGGCAACACGACGACGATGATCTGCAACCCCGCCGACGGTGGCGTCGACGTCGACAAGCACATCGTGGCCGCGGTCGAGCGCGTCCTCGAGGCGCCCGGCTCGCAGGTGAAGGTCAACCGCATCGCCGAGGTCCGGATCTTCAAGGCGGACGCCACGGGCGCCCAGATCGGCGGCCTGGCGAACGTCTGGACGTACGCACCGAACGCCGGCCCGATCGTGGACGGCCAAGCCCTGGACTTCACGCCCTCGCAGACCAACTGGAACGCGTGCTCGCGCGTGAACGTGTGGTCGAGCGGCGTGGCGCCCGACTCGCTTGGCGTGAGCATCCGCTACACGTACGAGTTCGTGACCCCGCTCGCGAACGTCCTTTCCTTCTTCGGCTCCGCCGGCGGTGTGACGCTCCCGATCAACGACCGGACCGTCATGGCCCTCAACCCACTTGACTGAAGGACCTCGTCGCATGCCGTCTCTCCCGACCTCCCTGTCCCGCAGCCCCCGGCCCACACCGGTGGGACCGGCGGCATCCCGCCCGCGGGGCCAGGTCGCGGTCATCTTCGCGGGAGCGATGCTCCTGTTCGTGCTCCTTGCCGCGACCGTCATCGACCTGTCGTGGTACTGGACCAACAACCTGCGGATGCAGCGTGCCGCGGACTCCGCGGCGCTGGCCGGCGTCGTGTTCCTGCCCGGCCAAGTCGGCCAGGCGGTCACCGTCGCCCGGGCCGAGGCCAAGAAGAACGGCTACGAGCACGGCGTCGGCGGCGTCGTCGTGACGCCGGTCCAGGATCCCACCAATGATCGACGGCTCTTTGTCACGATCACCGGTCCGGTCGGCACGTACTTCGCGCGCGCCGTCGGCATCACCTCGTGGAACGCCGCGCGGACCGCCAAGGCCGACTACGTGCTGCCCGTGCCGATGGGCAGCCCGCAGCACTACTACGGCGTGGGCTTCTACCAGGCGCGCGTGCCGACCACCAACCTGATCCCGGGCAATACCGACTGGAACACGACGGCCCTTTCGCAGGGCGGCGGCCAGTGGTCGAACCCCGATCGGGCGTTCTCGAACAACGACCAGTACACGACCGAGGACACCAGCAACCACTACCAGCAGTGGACGAACTTCAACCTGCAGACCGAGATCCCGAACGACCCGACACTCGTCATCGATGGACTCGAGGTGCGGCTGCAGGACGTGCGGCTGACCGGCAGTGGGACGTCGACCAACTGCCACATGCACGTCGGGGTGACCTGGAATGGCGGTGCGAACTGGACCCCGGATGTCGACTCGGTGCCGCTGACGACGTCCGACACGGACCCTGTCATCGGCACGAACTCGAGTCTCGCGACGTGGACGCCGCACACGACATGGACCCGCAACGAGTTCGCCAACGGGACGTTCCGCGTGCGACTTGGCTGGGAGGATGGGTTCGCCCAGTGCGCGGCCACGCGCAACGTCCAGCTCGACCAGCTCGAGGTCCGCGTCCAGTACCACACCAGCACGGTCACCTACTCCGACCAGGTCCAGTCCGTGAACGACCCGCTGACCGGCACCGCCCTCGCCTCGCAGGGCTTCTGGGGCGCGGTCTTCACCTCAGGCGGCGTCCGCGAGAACGGCGACCGCCACGCGCCGTCGTTCCTCGGCAACGGGACCGGCCAGCCCGCCGGCAACGCAAACCCGAACTACGACGCGAGCGGCTACGACTACCTCGTCGAGCTGCCCGGCGGCTCCGGGCAGGTCCGCCTGTTCGACCCCGTCTACTGCGCCACCGGACCCAACGGGACGGGTGGTTCGTACGGCGCCGGCGACCACTGGACCGGCACGCCGAGCGGTCAGATCGACGCGCCGGTCGGGGTCACGTACCGGCTGTACAACACGAACGGCACGCCGGCCAACGAGGCCGACGACGGGTCGCCGGTGGCGACGCTCACGTACGACCCGGGCAGCGCCACGCTGGGCGACTTCAGCGGCAACTTCGGGACGCCGACCAACCAGGGCGACGCCAACGCCCAGGACTGCTCGACGCATGCCGCCCACAACACGTGGGTGAACATGTCGGGCAGCGCGCTCCCCGGCGGCATCTACCGCCTCAACGTCAACACCTCGCTCGACACCGACAACTTGAACGTCGGCGCCGAGAACCTGTTCTCGATCTGGGCCTCGTCGGCCGGCTCCGCGCGGGTCTACGGTGCCGGCCGGATGGCGGCGTACACCAACCTGAGCGGCGGTCTGCAGGCGTTCTACTTCGCCCAGATCGAGCGGGTGCACGCCGGCAAGCAGATGGTCATCGAGCTGTTCGATCCGGGCGAGGTCAGCGGCAACGGCTTCCTTCGGTTCCAGAGCCCGGACGGCAACGCGTACAGCTACGCGGAGTTCGACTGGGTGTCGGACGACGGCCGCTCCGGCAACAACGTCACGCAGATCCAGACGTCGATCAACGGCGCCGCCCAGTTCAACAACCGGCTGCTGACGATCACCGTCGACCTGCCGACGACCTACGGCCTCGTCGGGCTGAACCCGCCCGGCGATGCCACGACCGAGCAGGGCTGGTGGCGGGTCGAGTACAACGTGACCGGCGGCAACGACACCACGACCTGGGGGGTGAGCATCCGGGGCAACCCGGTCCACCTGGTCCTGCCCTAGCCGACCACCACGGCCCCGCGCGCGAGCGCGGGGCCTCTTCTCGTCAGGCGGACGGCACGACCGCGGCCGTCCGCGGCACGACCCGCACGTCGGAGATCTCGAGCGGGGCCAGCGCCCCGAGCGAGTCGGCCACGACGACGGCATCGTCGCCCTCCTCGAGGACGAAGTCGGTGCGCGGGTTCACGAACGCATGGCCGCCGCGGTTCACCGACAGCAGCGTCGCGTGGTGCTCGGAGCGGAGGCGGCCGGCGACGTCATCGATCGACAGGCCGATGAAGTCGTCGGGCAGCGAGATGCGGTACAGCTCGGAGCCGTCACCGCCCGACACGATGTCGGTCACGATCCCGGTCAATCCGGGGTACAGCGCCGACCGCGCTAGCAGGTGCGATGCGATCTTCGAGGTGACCAGCAACTCGTCGACGTCGGCGCGCCGGAAGTGCGGCTCGTGCTTCGGGTTGTTCACCTCGGCGACCGTCCGGACGCCCGGCGCCGCGTGCTCGATGGCCATGATCGTCAGGATCGAGTGCATGTCGGCCTCGTCGGACGCGTCGGTCGGGAAGATGAGCGCGGCCGCGGCCTCCTCGATGCCGGCCCGCTTGAGGTCCTCTTCGCTGGTCGACTCGCCGCGAACGAAGTAGGCGTCGTCACCGGCCGGATTCTTGTCGACGTCGGCGATGACGACGACCTTGAGCTGGTAATCGTCGCCCCGGAGCTCCGCGATCAGGTCCCGGGCCGTGCTGTTCCAGCCGCAGACGACGATGTGGTTCTGGTATCCGGAAGCACCCAAGCCCTGGCCCTCCTTGAGCAGGAAATCGATGACCATCGCGACGAGGGCGCCGGTGATCATGCCCAGCATGGCGACCCCGAACAGGATCAGCACCCAGCCGATAAGCCGGCCTGCCGGCGACGTGACGAAGGCGGAGTCGCCCTGCCCGAGGACCGTCGCGATCCCCCAGTTGAACGAGTCGAAGACCGACTCGAACGTCCATGCCTTCTCGAAGAGCGTGATGAGCACCGCGGCGATCAGGACGAAGCCGACGATCCCCTCGGCGAGGTTCATGAAGAAGCGACGATCGAGCTGGTTGCGCATCCGGTTGATGTGCCAGATCACGCGCCGGACCAGCGGCGATGTGAACACGGGAAGCGATCGCGGCACGGACCGCGACAGACGGGGTCGCCTCATCCGTCCGATCGTGCCACACGGATCACCGCCCCGTCTGTCCGTTCGCCGTCAGTCGCCGAGCGCGGAGGTCTCCTCGATCCCGATGCCCGCCGTCTCGGCCACCGCGGCCGTGAGGGCGGCGCCGCTCGCGAGGTCCCGCGTGCGGATCTCGAGGTCGATGGTCAGCCCGCCCGACGGTCCGGGCGTCGTCGCCATGTGGGCCAGCGTGCCGTCGTGGGCGCTGACCGTCGACACCACCCGGGCCAGGGCGGCCGGATCGGCGGCGTTGACGCGCATCCGGATGGCGTGCTGGTCGCGACCCACGAACCGTTCGGTGACGAGGCGCAGCGGCCACAGGGACACGATCGCGATCGCCGTGAGCGACAGCGCGACGAGCAACGCTCCGGCGCCGGCGGCCATGCCCACCGCGGCCACCGCCCACAGGCTGGCCGCCGTCGTGAGACCGCGGATCGTGGCGCCCTCCTTGAGGATCGCTCCCGCCCCGAGAAAGCCGACGCCCGTGACGATTTGCGCCGCGATCCGCGCTGGGTCCGCGCCGGGCGCCGGGAACGCGGCGATCGACAGGACCGTGAACCCGGCCGAGCCCAGCGACACGAGCAGGTGGGTCCGCATCCCGGCCGGGTGGTCGTGGATCTCGCGCTCGAGACCGATGAGCGCGCCGAGGGCAGCCGCGACGAGCAGCCGGACCGCGTAGACGAGGTCGGCGCCCAGGTCGAACGACATCGCAGCAGTCTACGCGGGGGTCGACGCGGTCAGGAGTCCATGGCTGACCATGTCGAGCGTGCCGTCGATGATCGTCTCGCGCTCGGTGGCCGGCAGCAATCGCTCGCCGAGGAGGACCGCGGCGCCGTGGACCGCGATCCAGGCGAACGCCTCGGCGCCCGAGCGTGGGATCGCCAGCAGGCCGGCCGCCTGGAGCGCGTCGAGGGCATCGCTCAGGAGGACGTACGGCGATGGGTCGTCCGGCACGTACACGTCGGGCGGGCACGGCCGGAACGCCACCTCGAACAGGCCAGGCTCGTCGAGCGCGAACTCGATGTAGGCCCGGCCCGTGGACCGGAAGCGGTCGATCGCCGGCGCCGCCGACTCGACGGCGCTCGCTTCCTCGATCGCGGCGAGCATCCGGCGGGCCAGGCTCTCGCGCGCCTCCGAGCCGACCTGCGCGAGCAGCCCCTCGCGGCTCGGGAAGTGCCGGTAGGCGGCGCTCGGCGACACCCCGACCTGGCGAGCCGCCTCGCGCAGCGCGACGCCGTCCGCACCGCCCGCGGCGGCCAGCTCGGTCGCGGCATCCACGAGCGCCCGGCGCAGGTCGCCATGGTGGTACGGCCGTGGTGTGATCGACGGAGTCATCGGGCATATGTTGACATCGTTCACATCACGTCGTAAAGTGCACGCTGTTCACATCGGCACGCCACGCACCGACAGGGAAGGATCGTCATGGCAGAGGTCATCACCGGTCGCCAGACCGCCGCCCTCGACGACGAGGTCGCCGTCTTCATCATCGGCATGCGCATCAATCGACTCCGGCGTCCGGGATCGTGGCTGCCCGCCTTCCGGGCGATGCCGCGGATGCTGCGCGAGCTCGCCGAGGATCCGTCGCTCGGGCTCCTCGGCGTCCAGAGCGCGTGGGCCGGCCGCGTGGTCATCGGAGTGCAGTACTGGCGCTCGTTCGAGCATCTCGAGCGGTTCGCCCGCTCGCCCGACCACGAGCACCTGCCCGCCTGGCGCGAGTTCAACCGATTGGTCCGCGACAACGGCGACGTCGGGATCTTCCACGAGACATACCGGGTCGGGCCGGGGACGGCGGAGACGCTGTACGGGAACATGCCGCCGTTCGGGCTGGGGGCGGCGATCGGCACAGTGCCGGTGGCCCGGCGCGGCCAGTCGGCCGCTCGGCGCATGGGCACGGCCACCGTCGACGAACCCGCGGTGGCCCCCTACTGATCGGCGACCGAGACGTCCGCCACGTCGGCCCCGAGACCGGCCACGAGGTCGGCCGGGGCGAGATGCAGGTTGACCCCGAACGTGCCACCGCCGACCGACACGACCGGTTGGTCGACGACCGATGCATCGACGATCACCGGCCACGGGCGGGACGCCCCGAACGGCGTGATCGTGTAGCGCTCGTAGCCGGTGGCCGAGCGCGCCTCGTCCGCGTCGGGCAACGTCATGCGGCGGACACCGAGGTGCGCGCGGAGCTTCGGCCAGTCGAACCGCCGACCGGCGGGAACCAGCACGAACAGGTAGTCGTCGTCACCACGGCGCACGACGATCGTGCGCAGCAGGGCATCGAGCGGGATGCCCTGGAGCTCGGCCGCCTCCTCGGCGCTGCCCGCACGGGCGGTCCGGACGACCCGATGCGGGACGCCGGTCGCGGCGATCGCCCTCGTCGCGGGCGTGTCGGCGGCCCGCAGATCGGCGTTGCTCACCCCGGGAACGCGGTGCCGCCGTTGGGCGACAGGACCTGACCCACGAACGGGTCGCCACCGGGCCCGGCCAGGAACGCGATCGTCGCCGCGATCTCGTCGGGTTCGAGGAAGCGGCCGATCCGGACCGCCGCGAGCTCGGCCTCGATCGCCGCGGCGTCGTTGTCGCGCAGCATCGGCGTGTCGACCGGGCCAGGCGCGACGGCGTTCACTCGGATGCCGAGCGGCGCGAGCTGGTAGGCGAGCGCCCGGGTGAAGCCCACAAGCGCTGCCTTGGCGGTCACGTACTGGACGCTCTGGTTGGCGAGCCAGACCGCCTCCGACGCGATGTTGACGATGCGCCCGCGACCGGCCGTGGTCATGCCCGGGAGCACGGCCTTGGTCACGTGGAACGTGCCGTCGACGTGGACGTCGAGCACGCGCCGCCAGTCGTCGAACGTGATGTCGATGAACCGCCCGGCGCCGGGCACGCCCGCGTTGTTGACGAGGACCTCGACCGGACCATCGACCGCTTCGATCTCTTCGATGACCCCGCGCACGGCTTCGCTGTCCGTCACGTCCACGGCGAACGCGGTCGCCCGGCCGCCGCCGTCACGGATGGCGCCGGCCGCCGATCCGGCCCCGGTGCCATCGCGGTCGAGACACGCGACGATCGCCCCGTCCTTCGCCAGCCGGATCGCGGTCGCCCGCCCGATGCCCGACGCGGCACCGGTCACGACCGCGACGCCGTCCGTCATGGGGTGGCGAACCGCGCGAGGTGGATCGGCCGGTAGCGGTCGTAGAGCGTCACGATCAGCGTGATGAGCAGCACGAACACCAGCGCGTTCTCGACCTGACGATCGGTCAGCGCCGTTACCAGCACCCGCCCGACCAGGACGATGCCGACGTTGACGGCCAGCATCACGGCGAACTGCCGCACCGCGGTATCCCAGCCGGAGCCACGGCGGACCATCGCCTCGCTGATCGTCGTGCTCGCCAGGATGACCAGGGCCACGCCGATCGCGGTCGCGAGCGGCGTCGCGTCCACGCCCGGCAGCATCCGTCCGAAGATGATCGAGACCAGGGCGAGCAGCGCGACCTTCTCGACCAGCTCGCGGTCGACCAGCCGCTCGGCGAGCCGCCGTCGCTCGCGCTCGACGAGCGCGCGGTCGACCGGGGTCGGCGGGACGTCGGCGTCGACGGTCGGTGGGTGGTCGGCCGGTGGCAGCCGCCGGGTGATGACCCACCACGCCGCCACGCCCAGCCCGACGATCGCGGCCGCGATCAGCACGACGACCCACGGACGGTTCGCGATCGCGTCGGTCCAGGACGAATCGGCACTGACGCCGAAGATCACGGTCTTGATCGTGTCGGTCGCGTCCAGCTGCGCGACGTGGATCCACCACTCCTGTGGCAGCTTGATGAAGATCCAGATGAACGCCGCTGCGCCGATGACCAGGCGGGTGCTCATCCTCAGCGGGTCCCAGCGGACCCGGACCGCCTCGTAGAAGTCGAAGAAGTACTCGAACGTGTTCGGGAAGATCAGCAGCACGGCGCGCACCTGGGTCAGCTCGAACAGGACGACGCCGACCAGCCGGTAGTAGTACAGGAACCGGCTCACGCCGAACGCCGCCAGGTGCGTCCAGTTCCGCAGCGTCGCCACGTAGGCGATCGACAGGTAGTACACGTCGAGCGCCTTGTCGTAGCTCTGGTAGCCGGTGAGGTCGAGGCTCGTGAACGTCTGGAAGAGGGTCTGGTCGATGCCGTCGATGACCAGCGCGGCCAGCATCGCCGGCAGCGGGAAGCGCGGGATCGCGAGCGGCACGAGGATGCGGCTCGCGACGACCACACCGAAGATCAGGCCATCCAACGCCCTCGCCTCCCTTGCGCGCCGGTCGACGTCGAGGATACGCCGCGCGGCTACTCCGGATCGACGAGCTCGATGCGGACGCGCTTGTTGATGCGGCCCTTGGACTCGTAGCCGGTCACGCGGATCCGACCCACCTCGCGAGTGTTGGCGACGTGGGTCCCGCCGTCGGCCTGCAGGTCGAGCCCGACGATCTCGATCGTCCGGATGCGCTCGATGCCCTCGGGCAGCAGGTTGACCTTGGTGCGGATCAGGTCGGGGATCGCGAAAGCCTCGGCGCGTGGCAGGACATCGACCCGGACGTCGCGATCCGCGGCGAGCTCCGTGTTTACGGTCGCCTCGATCGAGTCGACCAGGTCGCCCGTCATCGATTCGAACTCGAAATCCATCCGGCCGGCGCCGGGTTCCATGTTGCCGCCGGTGACCTGGGCTCCGTGATCGCGCCACACCACGCCGCACAGCGCGTGGAGCGCCGTGTGTGTGCGCATCAACGCGAGGCGGCGGGCCCAGTCGATGTCGACGCGGACCGTGTCGCCGACGGCCGGTGGTTCGCCCCCGTCCGGCTCGAGCTCGTGGGCGATCTCGGCACCGGCCTTGCGGGCACCACGGACGGTCCACGCGCGGCCGTCATCCCCGCGCAGCAGGAGCCCGCGATCCGAGGGCTGGCCACCACCACCCGGGTAGAACACCGTCCGGTCGAGGACGATGAGGGGCGCGTCACCCACCTCGACGTGCCGGACCCGCGCCTCGACGGACCGGGCGTAGGCGTCCGTGTAGCAGATCTGCTCGCCGGGCTCCGTCACCCCGCGGTCAACGTTCCCTTCATGTCGGGGTGGACGCTGCAGACGAACGAGTACGCGCCGGCCGAGAGCGCCGGGACGTCGTAGGTCTTCTCGGCCACGCCGTTGAAGATCTCGCCGCGATACAGCGATGCACCGGCACCGTCCTTGATCTCGACGTTGTGCGGGATGTCGGCGTCGTCGTTCTTGAACAGGATCTGGAATGGCTGGTCGGCCGGAGCGGTCAGCTCGGTCGGCGCGAACGCGAGGGCCTGGGCGGCGACCTCGATCACCTCGCCGGTGCCGGCCGACGCGCTGGCGGAAGCGGACGCAGGGGCAGAGGCCGACGCCGATGCGCTGGGCGACGCCGCCGCCGACCCGCTGGGCGCCGCCGACCCGCTCGGGATGGGCGTGGCCGACGGGGCCGGCGCGTAGGTCCAGCCGGGCTTGGGCGCGGCGCACGCTGCGAGTGCGAGGACGGCGATGACGGCGGACAGGAACCGAAGCGTTCGCATCGTGTGGGAGACCTCTCAGTCACGCGGATGGCCGCGGTCGGTGTTGCGTGGATGCTACCGCTTCGTCGACGGTCAGGTCCGTCTGCATCGGGAACCCAGTACCCCACCAGTACCATCGTCCGGATTGTCCCGGGAGCACTCGCGGGGCTAGCGTCCATATCCCCAGGCGGGTGGCGCGTGTCGTCCGACCGGGGACATGGAGACGACTGAACGTATGAAGCGGACCGTCATCGACCGGGCATGGCATCTCGCCGTGACGCTCGGACCGATCCTCGCCATCGCGCTCACGCTCGTCGCCGCCCGCCGCTGGTACTGATCGGCGTGGTGGCACCGTCCGGGTATCCGGGCGGCTGACATCGCATCTCGCTCGCCGGACATTGCTGGCCGGCGACCGTCCTCATTCGAGACCCGGAGACCTCCCTCCGGGTCTCGCTTTGTCCGGCGGTCGGTGGGTCAGGCCTTGTCGGTCAGGCCGAGGCGGATCGCGACCGCCGCGGCCTCGACGCGGCCGGACACGCCGAGCTTCGACAGGATGTTGCCGACGTGGACGCCGACGGTCTTCTGGCTGATGAACAGCCGCTCGCCGATCTCGCGGTTCGTCCGGCCACGCGCGATCTGGACCAGCACCTCGCGCTCCCGCCCGCTGAGGCCGAACGTGTCACGCCGCGGGGTCTCGCTGGCGCCGCTGAGACGGAGCGCGTCGACCAGCTCGGAGTGACCGCCGTTCTCGCCGGACGGGACCGCGACGGTCAGCCCGGCCTGACCGATCACCCCGACGAGCTCGCGCGGTCGGTCGTCCGGTCCCGCGAGCCGCTCGTCGACGTCGGCCGGCAGCGGGATCAGCGCCCGCCCGGCCAGCTCCCGCAGCTCCCGGAGCAGCGGCATCGCCCCGAGGGACGACGCGATCTCGACGGCCTCGAGGAGTGGGGCCCGGGCGTCCGTCCGGGCGGCACGACCGGCGCCGGAGCCGAGCATCGCCTCGGCCTGACGCCACCGGGCACGGGCGGTCTCGTACGGGATGTGCAATGCCGCCCAGCCGTCGCCGACCGCCGTCCAGGCGGAGGCGTCGTCCCGGCCGTCGACCCGCCGCCGGTGGGCGCGCGCGGTCGCCAGCCATGCGTCGGCGAGGCGGCGCGAACCGAGCGCCGGGTCGACGCCGTGGCGCTTGACCATCGCCTCGGCCGCCCGGATCAGCTCGCGGGTCCGTTCGCGGGCGGTGGCCAGCTTCGCCAGGTCGCGCTGCTCGCGCGCCTCGGCCGCGGTCGCCGCCTCGACCTCGACGGCAGCCGCCGCGGTCCGGGCGGCGAGCACCCAGTCCTCGGTCTCGCGGACGAGCGTCCAGCCCCGCTCGGCGGCCCGGCGCGCGTCGGCGAGGTCGCCGCGCCACATCGCGAACGACGCCGCGGCGAGGTGGAGCGGGACCGCCTGCTGCGCGTCGCGCACCGCCTCGAGCTCGAGCAGCGTCTGGCCGAGCAACCGCCCCGCCGCCTCGCCCGCCGACAGCTCGATCTCGACGGTCGCGAGCGAGACGAGCGCGTTCAGGAAGTTGACGCCGGCCGGGAGCCATTCGAGCGCGGTCATGCTCATCGCTCGCGCCTCGTCCCAGCGTCCGAGCAGGAAGAGCGAGTCGGCGGCGTTCCCGCGCAGGATGTTGCCGTAGACGGCCTCGAGCCCGGCCTCCTTGGCCGCGGCGATGCCCGCCGTCGCGACCTCGACGGCCTCCTCGTGGCGGCCCGCGAGCTCGAGCACGGTCGTGAGGTTCGCGTGGACCCGGAACAGCTCGTCGAGATCGCCGAGCTCCTCGGCCACGGCCCGCGCGTCGGTGAGCATCGTCAGCGCCGCTTCGGGATCGGCCCGCCAGCCGAGCGAGACGCCGAGCGTCGTCGTCGCGTGCAGCTCCCAATGGCGGGCCGGCGGATCGCAGGCGCGCGCGATGCGGATCGCGTCGCGCGCCAGGCGGTCGGCCTCCGAGAACGTGCCCTCGAGCATCAGCATCTGGGCCAGGCCCGCGACGACCGCGGCGCGTGCGGCCGACGGGGCGGTCGGCACCAGCTCGACCGCGCGACGACGCGCGGCCAGCGAGCCCTCGGCATCGCCCGCGACGCGCCGGAACTGGGCAAGACGATCGTGGAGCAGGCCGAGCCGCATCCGATCCCGGCGCCCGTCCGCCGAGGCGATCGCGGCATCGAGGTAGGCCGCCGCCCGGACCGGCCGGCCGGCCGCGAACGCGGCCTCAGCGGCACGCGCGTTGAGCTCGGTGGGCGGGATGACCGGCGGGTCGCTGCGCCGTCGGCCGCCGTGCCGCGAGGTGACGCCGGTCGCAGTGCCGGCGGCGATCGCCAGCTCGAGCGCCCCCAGCTCGTCGAGGGGCGCGTCGACCGCCCCCGCGGCATCTGCCGCGGCGATCGCGGCATGGCGCATCGCGACCGAATCGAGCGCTTCGCGGAAATGGTGCATCGCGACGAACGGTCGAGCGTCCAGCGCCCGGGCGACGGCGCCGTGGTGGCGGATCCGCATCGACGGCAGGAGGTCGGCCTCGATGGCCTGCCCGACGAGCTCGTGGCGCAGGGACAGGCCGTCCTCGTCCTCCCGGACGAACCCGAACTCGATCGCCTCGTCGAGTCCATGGGTCAGGTCCGCGTCGAGCACGCCGTCGCCGCGGCGCGGCGCGTGCGAGGAGCGCGGTGGTCCGCCGGTCGACTCGGACTCGAATGTCTCGGCGATGGCGGAAAGCTCGTCCCGTCGCCAGTGGTCGCCCGGCCGGCGCCAGCAGGCGCAGGACCCGGCGCGCTTCCGGCGAGCGGGCCGCGATGCGGGCGAGCACCAGGTCCTGGAACGACGATGTGAGCGAGACGGCAGGCAGCTCGCGGCGGGCGGCGAGCAGCTCCTCGGCGACCAGCGGGCGCCCGCCAGAGCGCTCGGCGACCACGACGAGCACGCTCGCCGATGGACGGGCGTCCTCGATCGCCTCGATGAGCCGGGCGAGCTCGTTGCGCCCGAGCGGCGCGAGCGTGAGCCGCGCCGGCGGGCGCGGCGCGGTCGCGAGGCCGGCGAGGTCGATCGTCCATGGGTCCTCGCGCCGGATCGCATCGCCCTGGTAGGTCGCGACGATCGCGAGACGGTGGGATCGGGCGATCCGGGCGAGGAACGTGACGAGCGCCCGGGTCCCCGCGTCGGCCCGGTGGAGGTCCTCGATGATGAGCAGGACCGGTCGGCGCTCACCGAGCCGGCCCACGACCCCGAGCACGCCCTCGAGCAGGCGGGCCTGGCGTCGCTCGGGGACGACGGTCAGCACCCGGCGACCCGTCGACTCGGGCGCGCCCACCCGTTCCACGAGCTCCGGCATGAGCCTGAGGAGGTCGTCGGTGGCCGAACCGAGCACACGGGCGAGGTCGTCGTCGGAGAGACCCGCGAGGACCGGCCGGAGCGCCCGGACCAGCGGCTGGTAGGGAGCATCGGTGCCGGCCCCGAACGCAACGCCCCGCAGGACGGCCATCGGTTCCTGGAGGCCCGAGACGCGCCGGATCGCCTCGTCGATGAAGCGGCTCGAGCCGACGCCGGCCGTGCCGTCGATGAGCAGCGTGCCGGACGAACCGGCGGCGGCTGACTGAAGCACCGTGGCGAGGCGCGCGAAGGCGTCCTCCCGCCCCACGAACCGCGCACTCGTGTAGCTGGCCGGCATCGGAGGCCATCCTACACAACGGGGGTGGCCGTTCATCCACCCCGTCGCATCCTGCGTATCCCGGGTCCGACCGCGCGCACCGTAGAAGCGGCTACGCTGCGCGGCGTGACCGACGGCCGGCGCGCCCCCCACCCCGACAACACGCTCAACGAGCTGTCCGGCGAGGAGTGGCTGTACTTCACGAAGTCGGTGCTCACGACGGCCTACCCGTCCGAGCTCGGCCACGCCGCACGCAAGGCGCACGGTGCCAACAAGCCGCCGCGCCTCATGGCCCGCCTCATCGAGTTCTTCAGCCGCACCGGCGAGCTCGTGCTCGATCCGTTCGCCGGGGTCGGCGGCACGCTGCTGGGCGCGGCCATCGCCCGCGGGCCGCGCCGCGCCATCGGCATCGAGCTCGACCCGCGCTGGGTCGCCGTCTACGACGAGGTCGTCCGGGACCTGCTGGCCGAGCGCGACGGCCTGGGACCGGCGATCACCGAGCTCGGCACCGCCGACCCCGGCCCGGTCCGCTCGTTCGACCCGGCCGGGCTCGAGATGCGGATCGGCGACGCGCTCGAGGTCCTGCCGGGACTGGCCGACGCGTCGGTCGACCTCGTCGCGACCGACCCGCCGTACAACATCCAGCTGCCGCTGACGATGGCCGGCGGGGCGCTCGCGGAGACCCACGCCAACCGGCGGACCGACTACGCGATGATCAGCGACGCCCCGGCCGACCTCGCCAACGCGCCCGATTACGCGTGCGTTCCTCGACGCGATGGGCCGCGTCTTCGGCGAGCTCGTCCGCGTACTCCGGCCGGGCCGCTACGCGATCGTCATCGTCCGCGACGCGTACCAGGACGGGCGCTACCAGTTCGTCGGTGCCGACCTCGCGGCGCGCGCGGACGCTGCCGGGCTCGTCCCGAAGGGCGATCTCATCTGGCACCAGGCGGGCACCCGCCTGCGGCCGTACGGCTACCCGCGGGTGTTCGTCCCGAACATCGCCCACCAGCACATCCTCGTGCTGCGGCGCGAGCCGGCTCGCCCGGCGGGCCGAGTCAGAGCCGGCGGCGGCTCTCGAGGTAGGCCGTGAGGACGTCGCCGTCGACTCGTCGCCCATGGTCCACGTGTCGGCGGCGATCGGCATCGTCGCCGTCGGGGTGCTCATGACGGGCGGGCCGCCGATCGCCTCGCCGAGCGTCATCTTGTGGATCCAGCCCTGCCGCCCGTCCGGGCACAGGACGAGCCAGTAGACGCCCCGCTTCTCGACCAGCTCGACCTCGTCACCCTGGTCGAGGAAGCGAGCTCGGTGCCTCGTAGCTCGTCCGGGATGTCGAGCAACCGGACGAGGTTGTAGCGGATGAGCCGGCGCTCCCGCCCGTCGATCGGACCGACCAGGCCATGGTCGAACGTCAGGCGGGGGACCGCCGGGGCGTCGCGGACCGGGTCGGCCCTGCGAGCCTCGAGCAGCGACGGCCGGCGCCAGCGCGGCATCGACAGCTCCGCGTCGAGCGGGTGGGGGACCGCATCGATGGCGGCCTTCGTCGGCCCGTCGGCGACGGCCTCGTCGGCGGCTGGCACGCTCGCGTGCGTGGCGGCGGTCGGCGGCGTGACGCTCGGTGCAACGGCGCTCGCACCCGCGGCACGCGGCCCGCTCGTCACGTAGGCGGCGGTCGCGGCCACGGTCAGCGGGCTGGCCGCGGCGGCCGCCAGCACGTCGTCGGGTGGATCGTCCTCGCGGCGCCGCCTGCCGAACAGGCCGAACGCGAGCGTCGCGCCGACGACGCCCGAGGTCGTGACCAACGTCGTGACGACGCCGAGCGGGAGGGCCGGCCGGCCGCTGGTCAGCAGGTCGACGCCCGCCGCCAACGCGGCGAGCGCGCCACCACCACCGCCGCTGCCATCACGCGGGACGAGCGGCGCGTTGCCGCCCGATCCTGGTTCGCCGCCGCCCGGTGCCGAGGTGGCACCGGCGGGCACGAACGCCACGACGTCGTCGCTCGGCTCGGGGCTCGCCGATCCGTCGGACGGACTCGCGGAGGGCGGGGCGTCGGTCGGCGCCGCGGTCGGGTCGGACGCGGGGCCGGCCGCCGAACCCGTCCCGGCGGATGTCGGATCGGGCGCCTCGGTCGGCGTCGACGGCCGCTTGGCCGTCGCGGCGGGCGTCGGTCGCGGGGTCGCCCGTGGCACCGAGCGGGCGGTCGCCACTGGGGTGGGGTCCGGTGTCGGCTTCGGCGTCGGACGAGGGGTGGGATCAGGTGTCGGCTTCGGCGTCGGACGGGGCGTCGGACGGGGCGTCGCAGTCGGCACCGCCCGCGGTGTCGGTGTCTGCGTCGGCGTCGGCCGGGGGGTCGGCGTCGGGGTGGGCGAGGCCGCGATCGTGACCGTGCCCGCCGTGATGTCGTCGTCGGATCGGTCGAGGCCCATGGCTTCGACGGTGACCCGATGCGACCCGGCCGGCAGCGTGCCCGACCAGCGGTACGCGACCCCGCGCTTCCAGCTCCCGTCCCCGACCCGGCTCATGGCGTGGCTGGCACCGGCGACCAGGACCCGGACCCAGTCGGCGGGCGATCCCTCGTGGTTCCGATACTCGACGCGCACGGTGACGGTCGTCGAGGTCGTGCCCGAGCGGGGTGAGACGTCGACGTCGGAAAGGCGGGTCGGGCCCCAGGCCGCCCACGCCGGCGCGACGGTCGACAGCGCGAGCAGTATCGCCGCGGTCGGGGCGACGATCCATGCCGGCCATCGACCGCTGGTGGTCGCCGGAGATGAGGGTCCGCGACGGCGGTCGGAATGATGCATCCTGTCCGCGAGGATGCCGTCGCGGCACACGGCCCCACAATGGTACGGGGGTCCGGTCGGGCTCGCGGGGTGCGGTGCCCGCCCGCACCGAACGACCACGACGTCGGTCGGTTGCGGTGGGGTCTGGTGTGGCGGGTGGTCCCACCGGCGAGGTCGGTTACCCCGGTTCGCCCATCGACCTTGCGCACCGCCGTCCCGAGGATGACGGCATGGAGGTCATCCAGCCCACCCAGTCGGTCCGCCGGCCGTCGATCGCCCCGCTGCTCGGCAGCACGGTGGTCGGGACCGTGCTGATCGTGGTCGGCCTCGTCCTCGCCTACGTCGCCCTGGCCACGCCCGCCCTCCGCTCGGTGCTACCCGAGGGCCGCCTCAACGCAGGCCAGATGGCGACCGGCATGGCGATCTGGGCGATCGCGCTGGTGGCGCCCGCGGGCTTCCTCCTGGTCGGGTTCAACAAGCTGGCCAGGATCCTGGCCATGGTCAGGGGCCGGGTCCCGCGAAGGTCGGTCGTCCTGCGCGCGCTGCGCGGCGTGACCGACGTCGTCGTCGCTCCGGTCATCGCGCTGCCCGACGGGCGGACGGTGTCCGATCTCGTGGTCGGCCCGTTCGGCGCCGCGGTCATCCGCGAGCTCCCGCCGGCGACGACCACCCGGGTCCGCGAGGGCCGCTGGGAGTTCCGCACGAGGCGGGGCTGGATCCCGATCGAGAACCCGCTCGACCGGGCGGCCCGCGATGCCGAACGCGTCCGACGCTGGCTCGGCCACGACGACGCCGATTTCGTGGTGAAGGTGTATGCCGCGGTCGTCGGACCCGAGCCCACGATCCGCCGCACCTCCGAATGCGCGGTCCTCACGCCCGATCAGATCGTGCCGTGGATCAACGCCCTGCCACCGCAGCGCAGCCTGACCGAGAGCCGGCGCCAGCAGGTCGTCGACACCGTCCGCTCCGCCGCGGCCTGACCGCCGGCGAGCCGGATCTGGTAGGGGAGCCAGGACTCGAACCTGGAACCAGCGGGATATAAGCCCGCTGCTCTGACCATTGAGCTACTCCCCCGCGGCGATGCTACACCCGCGGCGAGATCGGTCCAGCCGGCGTCAGTCCTGGCCGAGCAGTCGGCCGGCGATCGAGCGGAGACTGAGCTGTCGGCCTTCCAGATGGCGACCCTCGCCATTCCCGCCGGCGTCGCGCCCGTTGCCCATGGTGGCGCCACCCGGCGCCCAGGCATGGGCCGGCAGCGTCGCCGCGAAGGCCTCGTCCTCCTCGGTCCGGAATGCCTCGATCGGCAGGTCGTCCGGGTCGAACGGCTTGTCGGCGGTCGTCGCGACGGACGGTGGACGCGCATACGCCGGAGCACCGTAGAGCTTCGGGAGCGCGACGTGCTGCTCGTCGATGGACACGCAAAACCTCGAGGAGATGACCGAGTCTCCGAGGATACCCGGGAGACGTCGTGATGATGAAGTCCACGGCAGGGTACCGGGAATGGTACGGATGGGCTAGCGGGCGATGCCCCTCGCCCACCGTTCGTGGTGCGCTGACGCGACGAGCTCAGTCGAGCAGCGGTCGGACGATCTGGAGCGCGACGACCATGACCAGCCAGGCGATCGGCACGGCCGCGAAGAACCCGAGCGCGGCGCTCCACCCGCTGCGCCGCTGGACGGTCCCCGAGCCCGTCGGCTGGGGCACGAGGAGATACGTCAGGACCGTGCCGACGAGGAGCACCAGGACGGCGTACGCGACGATCGCCAGGAGGCGCAGGTCACCGCCCGGCAGATCGGCGCCCCGGGCAAGCGCCACGTCGTAGACGAGGTACAGCGACGGCCAGCGCGATCGCGATCGACGAGGCTCGACAGCACGGCCCGGACGACCGGCCGGGGCGCGTTGCGGAACTGGCGCCAGCGAACCTCCGCCCACGAGCGCTGGCGGACCGGCGGGCGACCCGGCTCAGCCACCACGGAGGATCGTCAGCGTCCGGCGGGGCGGCAGCGTGTCCGGCGTGTGGCCGGCGAGCAGCTCGACGGCATCGGCGAAGCGATCGAGCTCCTCCTCGGTCGTGAAGAACCCGACGCTGATGCGCAGGGCGTCGAGCAGCGGCACGGTCCGGGCGACGGCGAACACCCGCGCCGAGAGTTCGTCCAAGGCCGCCTGCGGTGCCCAGCCCCCGATGCGGAACGCGACGATCGTCGACATCCGGTCGACCGGCGTGAGGACCTCGACGCCGTCGATCGCGGCGAGGCGATCCAGTGCGTAACGGCCCATCGCGGCGCCGCGGTCGTAGACGTAGTCGAGGCCGACGAACATGCTCAGCCAGCCGATCGAGCGGGCCATCCCGACGATCGACGGTCGGTGGAAGTTCGACGACTCGAACCGCCGCGCGTCGGGCCACCACGACGCGGCGCCGGCCGCGTCGACGGTCTCGAACGAGTAGTGGCCGCCGAACGACGGCCACAGCCGGTCGCGCATCGGCGGGCGCGACCGCGACCGCGCCCATCCCCTCGGGTCCGAGCAGCCACTTCTGGGCGGCGACCGCGTACACGTCCGCTCCGGTGTGGGCGAGGTCGACCGGCCGGGCGCCCGCGGCCTGCGCGCCGTCGACCACGACGATCGCGCCCCGGGCATGAGCCAGCTCGGCGATCCGCTCCGACTGGCATGACGACGCCCGACGCCCAGAGCACGTGCGACAGCGCCACGGCGCGCGTGCGCTCGTCGATCGCGGCGTCGAAGGCGGCCAGGACGTCGGCCTCGTCGCGCTCCGGCCCGACATCGACGAACGCAAGGTCGATGCCGGCACGCGCGCGGAGGTTGTGCAGCGCACCGGTGCCGCCGGGGTGCTCGAGGTTCGTGGTGACGGCCCGGTCGCCGGCCCGCCAGTCGATCGACCACAGCGCCGATGTTCATGCCGTCGGTCGTGGAATGGGTCAGCGCGACGTCGGCCACGTCGGTCGTGAGCACCGCGGCGACCGCGGCCCGCGCTTCGGCCATCCGCTGGAGGGTCTCCTCGTAGTAACCGAGGTGGGCGCGGCCGGTGTGGAGCTCGTAGTCGGCGAGCTCGGCCATCGCGGCCGCCGTCTCGGCGGGCACGGGTCCGACCGATCCCGTGTTCAGGTAGATGCCGGCCTCGAGCGCGGGGAGTGCCGCCCGGAGCGCGGCGAGTCGATCCGCGTCGGGGGGTCGGGGGGCGACCACGGCCGTATCATACCGACGATGTCCGGCCTGGCCCGACCCGAGATCCTTGCGACGACCGATTGGCTCGCGGAGCACCTGGGCCGGCCGGGGGTGCGCGTCCTCGACGCCCGCTGGCGACCCGACGGGACCGGCGCCGAGGTCCACCGCGCGGGGCACGTGCCCGGCGCGATCTCGGTCGACTGGCGGACGGACCTGGTCGACATGGACCAGTCGGGCGATGCGATCCGGGTCGCGGCGCCGGGGCGCGTGGCCGCCGCCGCCGAGCGGGCGGGCATCGGCGAGGAGACCACGATCGTCGTGTACGACGACACGCAGGGGCTGTACGCCGCGCGGGTGTGGTGGACGTTCCGGGCGTACGGCGCGGAGCGTGTCCGCATCCTCGACGGCGGCTTCCCGGCGTGGGAGGCAGAGGGCCGCTCGGTCGAGCGCGGCACCGGCGACGGTCCGCCACCGCCGCTGACGCCGTTCACGCCGCGCGGCCCGAACCGGCTGCTCCTGACGACCTCGGACGTGCGCGGCGTGCTCGGCGCGCCGGGTGTGACGCTGCTCGACGCCCGTGCTCCTGCCGAATACCGCGGGTTCGAGGGAAACACCCGACGGCTCGGCCACATCCCGGGGGCGATCAACGTGCCGGTCGGGTCGATGCACACGGCCGGCAGCCAGCGACTGCGCGAGGGCGACGACCTTCGGGTCCGGCTGCACGCCGCGAACGTCAACCGCGGCCGCCGGATGGTCGCCTACGACGGATCTGGTGTCGCCGCAGCGAAGCTGGCGTTCGTGCTGACCCTGCTCGGCCACGATGACGTCGCGGTGTACGACGGCGGTTGGGCCGAGTGGGGCAACCGCCTGGACCTGCCGGTCGACCGCTAGCGACTACCAGCCGGTCGGCTCGGTCGGGGTCTCCGGTGGCGGCGCGGCATCGAGCCCCGCCCACGGGTCCGCCACGCGGTGCGGTGCCAGGATCTGCGCGTGCTCGTGGTTGACGGCCAGCAGCTCGGCCGTCAACCGCGCTTCGCTGCAGCGTGTCGGACCAGAACGTCGCATCGGTGACCGGCAGGAAGCTGCCGGTGAGCTCGGACAGCGCGTCGCGCAGGCTGCGCTCGGGCATGAGGTGGATGAACCCCGTCACCTTGAACGGCGGCACGGAGATCAGCGCCTCTTCGGGGATCTTGGGCGTCCGCAGCTCGGGGGCCGCGGTGACCGGCTCGTTGACGACCGCGAAGAGCACCGAGGCGAGATTGACCTGGGCGAACTCGGCACGGATCGACTCGCCGCGGGTCCCGAACTCGTCGGTCGTCACGTCGCGACAGGACGAGGAAGCGGTCCTCGGCCATGTTGAGCATGTCCGTGACCCGCCGCTGACGCGTCGAGAGCGATCCCTTGATCACGAACGAGTCCGTGTACAGGGTAAGCCGGACCGGCTGCGGTGCGCCCCCGAGCGCATCGAACATGCGCGCTAGGATACGCGGCGCCGTCGGGCCCGTGGACCTCAGGCCGGCTCGGGCGGCACCGTCCGGGCGCCGGCCGTCACGAGCAGCTCGGCGCCATGCTGGAGTCCCTCGTACAGCGCCGTCACCGACGCGACCGTGTCGATCTCGTCCACGCGCTTGTCGGGCCGCAGGGCATGGATGCGCGGGAACCGCAGGCTGAACCCCGACCCGTGCCGCCGGCTCCGGACGATGACGTCGAACGCGATCTCGACGACGACGCTCGGCTCGACCTGGCGGTACCGCCCGAAGTGGGCGATCGTGTGGGCCTCGAACCACGCGGTCATCTCGGCGATCTCGGCATCGGTCAGGCCGCTGTACGCCTTGCCGATGTTGACGAGCTTGCCGCTCTCCTCGTCGCGGATCGCGAACGTGTAGTCGGACAGGACGCCGTGGCGCTTGCCGTGGCCGACCTCGACGCCGACCACGACGCAATCGATCGTCGCGAGCGCCTTCTTCATCTTCAACCAGCCGAGCCCACGGCGGCCTGGTGAGTAGCCGCTCGTCGGGTCCTTGACCATGAGGCCCTCGTTGCGCCGGCCGCGCGCGTCGGTGAACGCCCCCTCGAGCGCGTCCGCGTCGCGGGCGGCGGCGAGGTGCGATCGGATGAACCGGCCGCCGTCATCGACGAGTGGCAGGTCGATCGCGTCGAGCCGCTCGCGGCGCGTGCGCAGCGGTTCGCGCAGCAGCGGCTCGACGGTCGCGTCGCCGTCGGGGTCGTCGCCCGGGCCGAGCGCAAGCAGGTCGAACGCGACGTAGATGACCGGGATGTCGGCCTTGATCGCGTCGGACGGAGCCTTGCGCCCGAGTCTCGCCTGGAGGCTGATGAACGGCAGCACCAGCCCATCCTTGAAGGCGAGGATCTCGCCGTCGACGACGCCAGTCCAGGCCAGCGGCCGTGCCGCCTCGACGATCTCCGGGAACTGGTTGCTGACGTCGTGCAGGTCGCGCGAGTACAGCCGGACGTCCGCGCCAAGCTTGTGGAGCTGGGCCCGGATGCCGTCGTACTTGTCCTCGACCCAGACCTCCGGTCCGAGACGGGCGATGATCTCGTCGGCGTCCTCGGCCGGCGAGGCCAGCATGAACTTGAGCGGGTGGAACAGCGCCAGCTCGGCGTCGCCCAGCTGATCGTCGCGGGCGAGCTCGGCCAACCGGCCCATGTCGCCGGTCAGCATCCCGGCCCACTTGACGTCCTCGATCGGGCGGTCGAATGCCTTCGCGATCGCCGCCTCGACGAGCCCCTCGCGCAGGCCGATGCGTAGCTCACCGCCGAGCACCTTGACGAGGGCCTTGGCGGTCTGTGGGTCGGCCCTGGCCAGCAGCTCCTGGAGCAGCCGGGCCTTCGCCGCGGACCCCGACGCGGTCTCGATCGCCGCGAACGTGGCGGCGACCTCGGGGAGGGTCGGCGAGCCCTCGGGCGGTGGGGCGTGGTGACGCAGCGTCAGGACGTCCTCCACGGCGAGACCGACGTCCGAGTAGCGGTCGTAGGCGGCGCCAAGGTCCTCGCGCGTCGCCCCGGACACCGCAGCCACGGCCGCGAGCATCGACGACCAGCCGATCCCGGTCGTGCGCTGATCGGCCTCGGGGAACGGACGACCGGTCAGGAAGACGGCAGCGACCGGGAGCTCGTCGGGGGCGAGGCCGCGGAAGTAGTCGGCAAGGAGGGCGGTCTTCTCGGACGTCCGGGTCGTCGCCGACACGCGCTCCGCCAGATCGCTCCAGCGACGCATGGCGGCGATGGTATACGGTTCCGGCGATGGCGCCGCGAACGTGGTTCCCGGAGGTCCTGACGGGGTCGCGGGTCGAGCTGCGCCGCCACGCTCCGGAGAACCTCGGTGCGTTCCGGCGCTGGTACTCGGACCCGGAGATCGCGCGCCTCGCTCGCTACCAGGAGGCCCCGATGCGGGCCGAGGAGATCGAGCGCTTCTTCGCGGCGCGGGTGGTCGGCCCGGACGCCCTCGCGATGGCCATCCACGAGCGCGCCACGGACCGCCTGATCGGATCGTGCGCGTTCAGCCAGCTCGATGGGGACAACGGCTCGGCCCTCTACCACATCACGATCGGCGAGAAGGACGCGTGGGGTCACGGCTACGGCACCGAGGCGACCAGGCTGATGCTCGACCATGCCTTCGGCCGGCTCGGGCTGCATCGGATCGCGCTGTTCGTCTTCGAGTTCAACGAGCGAGCCATCCGGACGTACCGGCGCTGCGGGTTCGTCGTCGAGGGCCGCGCCCGGGAATCGATCTTCCGCGACGGACGTTGGTGGGACGAACTGGCGATGAGCGTGCTCGAGGCGGATTGGAAGCGGCTCCGCGAGACGGAGGCGGACGACGCGGTCGAGCACGCGGGCCTGCGCGCCGACGCCGAGCCCGAGGCGGTCGGCGCCGCCCATCGCCCCGCGCGCACGAGCCTCGTCGAGCGGACGATCCGCAGGTTCTCGTGAGCAGCGCCGGACCGGCGGCGGAGGGGGCACGCGCGGACGTCCGCGAGCTGATCGCCGCCAAGGGCCACACCGTCGACAACGCCCGCGCGGCGGTCGCGCGGCTCGAGACAGCGTTCGCCGACGGTTCGCTCGTGCGCACGCCATCGCTCGACCTGTACCTGGGCGACCTGATGCGCGCGCTGGAGCAGGACGAGGGCGAGAAGCTCGGCGGCAAGAGCGCGGAGGCGGCGCGGTTCATCCTGCGCGCGATCGACCGGGACCTCGATCAGGCGTAGGCCGTCGACGGCCCGCGAACCGACCTAGACTGGACGACCCGCCCAGCACGCCCCGGAGGCCCAGCCCGTGACCGACCTCAAGACCGGCATCCTGCTGTGGAGCCAGGCCGCGACCTGGCCCGAGATGGTCGACGCGGCGAAGCGGGTCGACCAGCTCGGCTATGACCACCTGTGGACGTGGGACCACCTGTACGCGATCTTCGGCGACCCGTACCAGCCGATCGTCGAGGGCTGGACGGCGCTCGCCGGCTGGGCGATGGCGACCGAGCGGACGCGGCTCGGGCTGCTCGTCGGCGCCAACACGTTCCGCAACCCGGGCGTGACGGCCAAGCTCGCCTCGACGCTCGACCACATCAGCGGTGGGCGGGGCATCCTCGGCATCGGCGGGGCGTGGTTCGGCCTCGAGCACCAGGCGCACGGCATCGATTTCGGGTCGGGCTTCGGGCAGCGGCTCGACTGGCTCGACGAGGCGGTCGCGGCGATGCGCGCGGTCCTCGACGGTGGCTCGGCAACCTCGCCGCCCGACGGGCGCTACGCGTTCGACGACCTGCGCCAGCAGCCCCTGCCGATCCAGCCACGGCTGCCGATCATGATCGGCGGGAGCGGCGAGAAGAAGACGCTGCGGACCGTCGCCAGGTATGCCGACATGTGGAACGCGATGGGCCCGCTCGAGGTGATGGCGCACAAGGTCGACGTCCTCAAGCGCCACTGCGACGAGGTCGGCCGCGACGTCAACGAGATCGAGTTCACGCTCGGCGTCAAGTTCACGCTGCGCGACTCGAAGGAGGAGGCCGATCGGGTGTGGCGGGCGGCGATGGAGCACAACCGCACGCCGATGTCCGAGGTCGAGGACGACGACACGTTCTGGAACGGATCGCCCGAGGAGATGGCCGACAAGCTGCGGCCCTACGTCGATCTCGGGTTCCGGACCGTCATCTCCGAGCAGCCGGCGCCGTACGACGTCGAGACGCTGGAGCGGTTCGTCGGCGAGGTGAAGCCGCTCATCGACGCGCGGTAGCGGCCGGACCGACGACGCGGTCCGGCCACGTGCTCTCCGGCTACGGTGCCAGTCCCTGCCAGCTGTCGACGGGCGTCTGGACCTCGGTCTGCTCGCCGGTGGCCGCGTCCACCAGCCAGGTCCTCCCTTCAGTGGCGACCCAGCCCTCCGGATCCTGATCGAACTCGGTGACCTCGAAGATGACGAGCGATCGGCCATCGGGGGACCAGCTCATCGAGCGCGCGTGGAGGCGGTCGAGCAGGTAGCTGAGCTGCTCGGGGTGGTCGAGCTGCTCGAAGGCGTGGTCGATGCTCGCCCGATCGGACATCTCGGGTCCGACAAGCCGATAGTCGGATCCGTCCGCGTTGACGATCCCAGCCCGGAGTGGCGAGTTGTCGATCGTCTGCACGAAGGCGAGATGGCTGCTATCGGGCGACCACTTGGGATAGGAGAGGATCGCCGCGGATCCGGCGGCGTGGTCCAGCTGACGCAGATCCGTCTGATGCAGAGCCGTCACCTCACCGTCCTGGTCGATGTCGGCGATGTTGACGGTGGCGGAGTCATGATCGTCAAGGCTCACGAAGCTAAGGTGCCTTCCGTCAGGCGACCACGCCAAGTGCCCCTGTGCTTGAGTCGCGGTCGGCAGCTGCAGCAGATCGGTCATCGCACCGTTTCGGTCGATGTCGGCGATGAAGACGGTGTCAGGGTCGCTCAGGAAGCTGAGGTGCTTCCCGTCCGGCGACCACACGAGAGGGCCAGCATCGCCTGGCAGTCGGTGGATATTGCCTGGCAGCCGGCGGACATTCCTGCACGCGTCGCGCAGCCCCAAGCCCCCCATCCAGCACACGTCGGCGTCGGGGATAGAGACATTGGGCAATGTATCGAGGGCGATGTGTCGGCCGTCCGGCCGCCAGGGACCGGCATACAGGGTCGGGCCGGCGTCGAGCCGGAGCTGCCGGGACCCTGAGGACGAGCAGCCGGTGGAGCCAGGCGTCGAAGGCGCCGGGGTCGCGCAGGCAACGAATGTCTCGCCAGGCCCGGACGAGGGCGTCCTGGACCGCATCTTCCGCGGCATACCCGTCGCGCAGGATTCGCCGTGCGACCGCGTACAGGCGGTGGTATGCCGCGGTCGCGAGGGCGTCGAATGCCTCGTGGTCGCCCCGCTGTGCGCGCTCGACGAGTTCGGACGTCAACGCCGACCCCTCGACTCCTGACGCGGACGTCTGCCGCGTTCGCTGAGTATGGCGTCGGCGCGTCCCGAATCCTTCAGTCGAGCATGGAACCGAGGATCGCGCGTGCCTCGGCGAGGGTCGCCAGGCGCGGCGAGTTGCGGATCGCCACGTCGTCGATGGCGTCCTGGGCGACGACATCGAGGGATGTCGCGTCGAACCCGAGGGTACGCAGGCGCGGCCGCTGGCCGAGCGAGGCGAGGAACCGGCGCAGCTCGCCGATCGCGGCGCCGGCGGCCGTGGCCGGCTGCTCGGCCGCCGTGGCCGCCCGCAGCGCGACGCCGACCATCGCCAGCTCGCGGTCGCGCAGCCCGGGCGCCTCGAGGTAGAAGGTGAGGACTTCCGGGAGAACCACCGCGAGCGCCGTGCCGTGCGACAGCCGGCCGCGGGTCCCGAGCGCGTGCCCGAGGGCGTGGACCAGGCCCACGCCCGTCCCACTCGCCTGCCCCACCCCGGCCAGGTGGGCCGCCATCAGCATCTGCGACCGAGCCTCGAGGTCCGAACCATCGGCGACCGCCCGGGGCAGCCACTCGGCGACGGTCCGGACCACGCCGAGCGCCATCGCCTCCGCGAACGGGTTGCCGTTCCGGGACACCAGCGACTCGAGCGAGTGGGTCAGTGCGTCGATGCCGGTCGCGGCCGTGATCGGGGCCGGCAGCCCGAGCGTCAGCGCTGGGTCGAGGATCGTCGCAACCGGCAGCAGCGACGGGTGGCCGATGTAGTCCTTGCGACCCGCCGACTCGCGCGTGATGACCGCGAACGGATGTGCCTCCGAGCCCGTGCCCGCGGTCGTCGGGACCGCGACGATCGGGCTGGCGGGCACGAGCGTCGGTCCGTCGTACTCAAGCTCCCAGGGCGGACGATCGTTGGCGGCACACAGCGCGATCGCCTTCGCGGCATCCATCGCCGAACCGCCGCCAAGGGCGACGACCAGCGTGCCCTCGAGGCCGAAGCTCTGGAGCGTCGTTGAGCCGAACTCCACGGTGGCCCCGGACGGGTTGGATTCGACCTCGCCGAACATCATGCTCGGCACCGAGGCGGCCGCCAGCACCTCGACCGCCCGGCCGGCGATGCCGGCCTCGATCAGCCCCGGATCGGTCACGAGGAACGCGCGCGACCAGCCGCCCGTGGCGACCAGTTCGGGCAGCCGCGCAAGCGCGCCGACCCCGAACAGCACCCGGTTGCGCAGGGTGATCTCGATCTGGCGATCCGCCAGCCCGGTCACGCCAGGATCTCGATGACCTGGTCGATGCTCGTGTCGCGCCGGACCGTCAGCCAGCGGCGGCAGCCCGCCGCGTGGAACCAGCGCTCGGTCGCCGCCCCGTCGGGGTTCTCGAACACCCAGACCTCGTCGAAGTCGCGCTCGTCGGGGTCGGTGATCGAGTCGGGCACCGCGCGCCGCTCGCCGCCGAACGAGAACTCCTCGATCGGGCGCCGCCCGCAGATGGGGCAGTCGAGCCACAGCATCAGCGCGTCCCCGCCGAGCCCTGGTCGGCCATCGCGTGATCGCGTCGGAAGCGGTCCAGCGCGAACGGCGCGATCAGGTCGGGCGTCCGGCCGGTGGCGATCAGCTCGGCCATGGCCTCGCCGCCGGCCGGGATGGCCTTGAAGCCCCATGTGCCCCAGCCCGTCGTGACGAGGAACCCGTCGACCCCGGTGGCGCCCATGATCGGCGAGAAGTCGACCGAGATGTCGCAGATCCCCGCCCATGTCCGCAGGATGCGCAGCTCGCGCAGGAACGGCAGGATGCGAGTGATCTTGTGCGAGTAGCTGCGCAGCGCCGCGAACGACGACTGGCGCGAGTACGACGGCTGCGCGTCGAACTCCGCGCCGATCAGCATCTGGCCTCGCTCGGTCTGCGACACGTAGCAGTTGAGCTCGGTGCTGGCGACGATCGGGCCGAAGCCCTGCGCGTAGTCGTTCGTCACGAACGCGTGCAGCGGGTGGGTGCGGATCGGCAGCCGGACGCCGGCCTGCGCCGCGAGCGCCGTCACCCGCCCGCCGACCGCAGACACCACGGTGCCCGCCGCGATCGGGCCCCGCGCGGTCTCGACCCCGACGACGCGCTCCCCGTCGCGGACCAGGCCGGTCACCGGGGTGTGCTGGATGACGTGGACGCCGCGCTTCACGGCGCCGGACGCGTACGCCCATGCGACGCGGTCGTGGCGGGCGGTCGCCGCCTCGAGGTGGTGCGACGCGCCGAGGACCGGATAACGCCGCCCGCCGGTGAGGTCGATCTGCGGCACGAGCTCCTTGATCTCGGCCGGCGTGACCATCACGGTCTTGGCCCCGGCCGCCGTGTTCATCAGGGCGCGCGCCCGCTCGGTCCGCAGCGCCATCTCGGTGTGCGCGAGCCAGAAGATGCCCTTGGCCTGGTGGAGGATCGCGGCACCGACCTCGTCCTCGAGCGCCTGGTACATCTCGAGCGAGTGCTGGTAGAAGCGGATCGCCTCGGGCAGGCCGTAGTTGGCCCGGATGATCGTCGTGTTGCGCCCGGTGTTGCCCGACGCGATGTAGTCCGCCTCGACCACCGCCACGTCGGTGATCCCGTGGCGGGTCGCTAGGTAGTACGCGGTCGACAGCCCGTGCCCGCCGCCGCCGACGATGACCACGTCGTAGGCGTCCTTCGGCTCGTCCCAGCGCAGCGTCGGCAACGTGGCGACGTAGCCCGCGGCGACCCCCGTCCTCACGGCATGTCCCTCGTCATCCCGGTGCGACCGGCAGGCGTGGGAGAAGGTCGTCGAGGTAGGCGGCGAGCACGAACACCGTGGCCGCCCCGGTCGAGTCGATGTACACCTTCGCCGGCACGCCGGCGACCGAGCCCTGGGCGAAGGCCGGTCGCTCGGTGGGCGCCGACCACTCGACACGCGGCAGGACGAGGTCGAAGAACTCGTCGACCGGGAACATCAGCGCGACCCAACCGACCTCGGGCTCGACGATCGCGTCGGGGTCGTCGAGCTGGACGCCGGTCGACCCGAGGGCGAACGCCTCATCGGGGGCGAACCGCAGGACCAGCGGCTCGAAGTCGTCGGGTGCCGCGTGCGGCGGCTGCCACGCCGCCCCGTCGATCGCGTCGGGCGAGGCCACGACCCGGAGGCCGGGCGACCTAAGCACGTGCACGGTGGCCCTCCGGGTCGTAGAACGGCGTGGCCGCGACGACCGCCTCGCGGCCGTCGATGAGGACGCGGTCCGGGTACGGGCGACGCTTGAGCCAGCCGAGCATCACCGTCCTGCGCAGGGCCGGCGAGGCCCAGCTCCCCGACACGTGCCCGACGATGTCGTCGCCGACGAAGATCGGCGAGCCTTCCGTGGGCGCCTCGCCGTCCATCGTGAACCCGTGCAGCCGGCGCTCGTCGGGCAGCTTGGCGGTCCGCTCGAGGGCAGCCCGGCCGATGAACGAGGGCTTGTCCATCCTGGCGGCCCAGTCCATGCCGACCCGGCGCGGGGTCGTGTCGAGCTCGGTGTCCATGCCGACGATGACGTGCCCCTTCTCGAGGCGAAGACCGAACAACGCCTTGAGGCCGTGCGGCCGGATGCCGAGGTCCGAGCCGAGCGACATGAGCGAGCGCCACAGCTCCACCGAACGGTCGATCGGGTGATGCAGCTCCCACGACGCCTCGCCCGTGAACGACAGCCGCATGACGTGGCACGGGACGCCGGCGACATCGGCGTGGACGTGGCCCAGGAATGCCGGCGGGTCGGCCAGGCCGGCCCGCCGGAGCAGGTCCCCCGCCAGCGGCCCCGTGACGTTGATCGCGGCGAGCGACATCGTGCGATCCATGACGTGGACGCGCAGACCCCACGTGTCGACCCAGTCGCGGACCCACATTTCGGCGTTCGCCGCACCGCCCGACGTGAACGTCAGGACGAACCGGTCGTCGGACTCCCGGAGGATCATCCCGTCGTCCATGATGTGGCCCCGCTCGTTGAGCAGCAGCGCGTACCGCGAGCGCCCGGGCCGGATGTCCGCGACGTGGCAGGGGTACAGGCGCTCGAGGAACTCGACGACGTCCGGCCCGGCCACCACGACCTTGCCGAGCGTGCTGACATCCCCGAGCGAGACGCCCTCGCGCACCGCCCAGTACTCGGCGATCGCGTCGCCGTAGTGCCACGGCCGCCACCAGCCCCCGAACCGGTCGAGCCGGCCGCCGGCGGCGAGGTGCTCATCGTGCAGCGGCGTGCGTCGGAAGGCGTCGATGCGGGTGTCGGCAGCAGCCTCCGCGAGCGTGATCTGGCGCGATGCCGGTCGGGCGGTGAAGGGCGCCGGGACCTCGCCGGTCCGCGCCGCGATCCAGGACCGGACATGCGGCAGGCACGCCCCGCCCTGGCACGTGCCGAGGCAGGCGAGGCTCGATCGCTTCAGGAGCTCGAGCTCCTGGAATCCGTCATCCCACGCCGTCTGGAGGTCGGCGACGGTCGTGCCCGAGCACGGGCACACGATGCCGTCCATCGGCGGCGGCGGCAGCGGCATCTCGGCCGCCGCCGGGCCGACGACGGTGAGGGGCACCTCACCGGCCATGCGCGCGAGGATGTCACGCGGCGCGCGGCCGGTCGCGACGATGACGGTGTCGCACGGCGTCGTGGTCTCGGCCCCGATCCAGTCGTCGGCGGTCACGACGGCGCGCACGCGGCCGCGCTCGTCACCCTCGACGCGGATGAGCTGGCCGGCGACCGGGATGCAGGGCACCCCGGGCGGCGGCGTGCCGATGGCGACGGCCGCCCCGAGCGCGATCCCGGCGGCCTGGAGACGCAGGGCCGCGCGGGCCGTGACGATGCCCTCGAGCTGATTGCCCGGGACGACCGGGTGCAGGTCGGCGGCGCCCGTCGCGACGACGATCTCCGCGGCCTGCACGTGGAGCATCAGGGTCGGGGTCCGCACGACGATCAGCGGCCCGGGGTAGATGCCGACGACCTCGTCGCCCTGCTCGGCGTCCAGGATCAGCACGCGCTTGCCGGACCGCTCGGCGGTGGCGGCCGCCTCCCGTCCGGTGTCGCCACCACCGATGACCGCGACGTCGACCTCGGCCCGCAGCAGCTCCACCTCCCGACCCGTCGGCGAGCTCGTCAGGTCGGGTCCCGCGATGGCGGGGAGCGGGGGCAGGCCGTTGGCGGGATGGCGCACGACGGCGAGCCCTGGCCGTGCCCGTTGCTGGCACGTCCGGACATAGGCGATGCCGTCGACCCGGGCGAGGCAGTTGCCGCAGTCGCCGGTGAGGCACAGCGTGCCGCCGCCCGATGGCGTCGAGCCGGAGCGCAGGATGGCCATCGCGACGGAGTCGCCGGCGGCGAACGGGATCGGGCGCCCATCGACGACGATGCGGCCGACCTCGGCGGTGGCGCCCGGCGCGGGCAGGAGGATCGGCGCAGGAGAGCCGTCGGTCACTGGCGCATCCGCAGGCCGGCCGGGTCGAAGGGCGGCTCGGGCTGCAGGCGGGCCGGCCGGCGCCGGCCGATGATCTCGATCTCGAACCCGCTGCCGCCGGGGCCGTCCGGCGTCGCGAGCGCCGTCGGCACGTAGCCGAGCGCGATCGACGCTCGCACGTGGTGGCCGTACCCGCCCGAGGTGATCCAGCCGACCACCGACCCGTCGTGCCACACCGGCTCGTCGCCGATCACGTCGGCCGGGTCATCCGGGTCGGGCTCGACCACGAATGCGACGAGCCGGCGCTGCGGCCCATCGCCGTCGAGCTCGGCCTCGTACGCCGCCCGCCCGATGAACTCGTGATCGAGACGGACGTAGCGCTGAAGCCCTGCCTCGGGGACGGTGTAGATCGGCCGGTACTCGCGGAACCACGTGCCGTACGACTTCTCGAGGCGGAGCGACATCAAGGCCCGCATCCCGAAGAGGTGCAGGCCGAACGGCTCCCCGGCGGCGACGATCCGGTCGAACAGGACCCGCTGGTGCTCGGGCGCGACCCACAGCTCGTAGCCGAGGTCGCCGGAGTAGTTCAGCCGGGCGACGTGCGCCGGGACCATGCCCAGGTCGACACGGCGGAAGGTCATGAACGGGAACGCCTCGGTCGAGAGGTCGATGTCGGGGGCGACCGCGGCCAGGAGCTCACGCGAGCGCGGTCCGGTGATCGACAGGCCGACGAGCGACAGGCCGAGCACCTCGAATCGGACCGGGCCGTCGGCCGGCAGGTGATCGCGGAACCAGCGCGAGTGGTGGACCTCGGCCGGCAACGATCCGAACACGTAGAACTCGTCCGCGTCGGACGGGCGCCCGACGGTGAACTCGCCGACGATCCGCCCGGTCTCGTTGAGCATCGCGGTCAGCGTGATCCGGCCCGGCGCCGGCATCCGCTGGGTGAGCAGCGACGAGAGCCACGCCTCGGCGCCCGGACCGCTGACCCGGTACTTCGCGTAGTTCGAGATCTCGGTCATGCCGACCCGCTCGCGGACCGCGGCGACCTCCTCGGCCACGCACTCCCATGCGTTCGACCGGCGGAACGTCACGTCCTCCTTCGGCTCGAGCCCCGGTCGCTGGAACCACAGCGCGTGCTCGAGCCCGAACATCGAGCCCCACACCGCGTTCGCCTCGGTCAGCCGGTCATAGATCGGGGTCGTCAGCAGCGGCCGCGCGCCGGGCAGCTCCTCGTTCGGGAACGTGATCCGGAACCGGCGCCGGTAGTTCTCCTGGACCTTGGCGTTGGTGTACGCGAGCGTCGCGTAGTCGCCGTACCGGGCGACATCCATCGCCCAGATATCCATCCCGCTGTCGCCGTCGTCGCCGGCGGTCATCCAGGTGGCGAGCGCCAGCCCGACGCCGCCGCCCTGCGACAGCCCGGCCATCACGCCGCACGCGACCCAGTAGCCGCGCAGGCCGCGGATCGGGCCCGACCAGCGGGTTGCCGTCGGGCGAGAAGGTGAACGGTCCGTTGACGACCCGCCGGATGCCCGATCGTGTGCATCGGCGGGTAGTGCTTGAACGCGACCGACAGCTCGGGCGTGATCCGGTCGAGCTCGCGGCTTGAGCAGCTGCGACCCGAAGTCCCACGGCGTCTCGCGCGGCGACCACGGCACGCACGCCTGCTCGTACGTGCCCATCAGCATCGCGCCGCCCTCCTGGCGGATGTAGATCTCGCCGGCGAAGTCGAGCGCCATCGGCATCTCACGACCGGTCTTGGCGACCTGCGCGGCGACCTCGGGCATGTCCTCGGTGATGAGGTAGTGGTGCTCCATCGCGAGGACCGGCAGCTCGAGCCCGACCATCCGGCCGACCTCGCGTGCCCACAGTCCGCCGGCGTTGACGACGTGCTCGGTGTGGATCGAGTCGCCGTTCTCGAGGCGGACATCCCACGTCCCGTCCGCTCGCTGCTCGAGCCCGACGACCGGCGTGTGCTGGTGGACCTCGGCGCCGGCCTGCTGGGCGCACTTGACGTACGCGCGCGTCACGCCGGTCGGGTCGACGTGGCCCTCGACCGGGTCGTACATCGCCCCGACGAAGTACTGCGGGTCCATGAGCGGGAACAGATCCGCTGCCTCCCGCGGCGAGATGAGCTCGAGCTCCATGCCGAGGTACCGGCCGCGCGCCTGGGCCATCCGCAGCCAGTCCATGCGGACCTCGGTGTCGGCCAGCATCAGCCCACCGGGCAGATGGATCGAGCAGTCCTGCCCGGACTGGCGCTCGATCTCCTCGTACAGCTGGATCGTGTACTGCTGGAGCCGGGCGACATTGGGGTCGCCGTTGAGCGTGTGCATCCCGCCGGCGGCGTGCCACGTCGATCCCGCGGTCAGCTCGCGCCGCTCGAGCAGCATGACGTCGGTCCAGCCGGCCTTCGTCAGGTGGTACAGCACGCTCGCGCCGACCACGCCTCCGCCGATGACGACGACCTGGGTGTGCTGCTTCACGCGATCCCCTCGAACGGTGGTGACGGGGTCAATAGTCGGTCGGGACGCCGCCCTCGGCGACCCGCCGCTCGACGAACGCATCGAGCTCCTCGCGGACGGCCGGGTCCATCGGCGGTGGCTGGTACGCCGCGAGCAGGTCCTTCCAGATCCGGTTGGCCTTCGACGGCACCTCCGGCGATCCGGCCTCCTCCCACGTCTCGTAGTTCCGCCAGTCGCTGAGCATCGGCCGGTGGAACGCGGTCCGGAAGCGGTCCTGGGTGTGCTGCGTGCCGAAGAAGTGACCACCCGGCCCGACCTCCTCCATCGCCTCGAACGCCAGCGACGCGTCGTCGACGACGACCGGGTCGAGGAACGCCTCGACCATCCCGAGCAGCTCGGCGTCGAGGACCATCTTCTCGTAGCTCGCGTGGAGCCCGCCCTCCATCCAGCCGGCACCGTGCATCAGCAGATTGACGCCGCCCATGATCGCGCCCCACAGCGAGAAGACCGACTCGTAGGCGGCCTGCGCGTCGAGCGCGTTCGCGGCGCACACGTTCGAGGACCGGTAGGGCACGCCGTAGCGCCGCGCGAGCTGGCCGCCGATCATCGCGGTCCGCATGTACTCGGGCGTCCCGAACGCCGGCGCGCCCGACTGCATGTCGACGTTCGAGGTGAACCCGCCGTAGATCACCGGCGAGCCCGGCCGCACGACCTGGGTCAGCACCATGCCGGCCAGCGCCTCGGCGTTCTGCTCGACGAGCGCGCCGGCCAGCGTCACCGGAGCCATCGCGCCGGCGAGGGTGAACGGCGTGATGCACACGACCTGGTTGCGCTCTGCGAAGGCCATGACGCCCTGCGACATCGGCGTGTCGAGGCGGAGCGGCGAGCTGGTGTTGACGACCGTGAACACCGAGGGCTCGGTGTCGAGCGTCGCTTCGTCCACGCCGCGGGCGATGCGCACCATCTCGAGCACGTCGAGGTTGCGCTGCCGCCCGAGCGAGTAGCAGTGGATGGCCTTGTCCATCAGCGTCAGCGCGTCGTGGGTCGCGTGGAGGTGGCGGACGCCGTGGTGGAGGTCGACCGGCTCGACCGGGTAGCCGGCGAGGAAGTGGACCGATGTTGAGCGACTGCGCCGAGCCGCAGCAGGTTCTGGTAGTCCTCGCGGTTCCCGATGCGTCGTCCGCGATCGAGGTCCGCGACGTTCGGCGGCGAGCCGACCGTCCCGAACGCGATCCAGTCCCCGCCGAGCTGCAGGTGTCGAGCCGGGTTCGCGGGCGTGGAGGGTGAACGACGAGGGCGCCGTCCGGATCCGCTCGGTGACCATGTCCGGGTCGAACCGAACGCGCTGCGTATCGGGCGACGTGTCCGCCCCGGCCGCGCGCAGCGCCTCGCGCGCGTCCGGGTCGAGGAAGTCCATCCCCAGCTCCGACAGGATCCGCAGCGACGCGAGGTGGATCGACTCGATCTCGTCCTCGGACAGGATCTCGGTCGGCCGGTAGCCGGCAGCCGCGGCTGTGCCCACGGCCGCTGCAGGGGAAGGCGGCTCCGCTCGTGCGCCGCGCGCCCCCCGGCCCGCCGTCGGAGCGCCCGGCCCGCGGTCGAGTCCATGTCGGTCGTGCCGGGCGTCACGTCATCCACCTGACAGGTCGATCCAGGTCGTCTTGAGCTGGGTGTAGCCGTCGAGCGCGTGGAGCGACTTGTCGCGCCCGAAGCCCGACTGCTTGAAACCGCCGAACGGCACCGTGATGTCGGCCGTGTCGAAGGTGTTGACGTAGACGATCCCGGCCCGCAGCGCCCGGGCCAGGCGATGCGCGCGGGTGATGTCGCGCGTCCACAGGCCGGCGGCCAGGCCGTACGGCGTGTCGTTCGCGATGCGGAGGGCGTCGGCCTCGTCCTCGAACTCGGTGACGGTCAGGACCGGTCCGAAGATCTCTTCGCGCGCGACCCGCCAGCCGTTGTCGACCCCGTCGAGGATCGTCGGTTCGACGTAGTAGCCGCCGGTCTCCTCGCGCGACTCGCTCGCCGCCGGTCACGAGGCGCGCACCCTCGCGCTGCCCGAGCTCGACGTAGTCGAGCACCGTGTCGAGCTGGCGTTCGTCGACGATCGAGCCGAGCCGCGTGTCCGGGTCGAGCGGCTCCGCCGGGGCAAGCGTGCGGCCGATCTCGGCGACGCGCTCCACGAGCTCCTCGCGCACCGACCGGTGGACGACGAGGCGCGACCCGGCGTTGCAGGTCTGACCGCTGTTGTAGAAGATCCCCGATCCGATCGCCGCCGCGGCGGCCTCGAGATCGCCGACGTCCGCGAGCACGACCTGCGGGCTCTTGCCGCCGAGCTCGAGCGAGATCGCCTTGACGTCGGTCTCGCCGATCGCGCGCAGCAGCGACCGCCCGATCTCGGTCGAGCCGGTGAACGCGATCTTGTCGACGCCCGGGTGACGGGCGAGGGCGTCCCCCAGCCGCGCCCGGGTCCGGGCACGACGTTGAGGACGCCGTCGGGCAGCCCGGCCGCCGAGGCGAGCTCCGCCAGCCGGAGCGCGCTGAGCGGCGAGGCAGAAGCCGGCTTGAGCACGACCGAGTTCCCCGCCGACAGCGCGGCGCCCACCTTCCACGCGGTCACGATCAGCGGGTAGTTCCAGGGCACGATCGCGCCGACGACGCCGATCGGCTCGCGGGTCACGAGCGACAGGGCGTCCGGCCCGGTCGGGCCGATCTCGCCGTAGACCTTGTCGATGGTCTCCGCGAACCACTGGATGGTCTTGGCTGCCGATGGCACGTCGACCGTGAGCGTGTCGCGGATCGGCTTTCCGACGTCGAGCGACTCGAGCAGCGCGAGCTCGTCGCGGTTCGCCCGGATCGACTCCGCGAGCTTGAGCAGGATGGCCTTGCGCTTCGCCGGCGAGTAGTCGGCCCAGCGCCGGTCGTCGAACGAGCGCCGCGCGGCGGCGACCGCGCGGTCGATGTCCTCGACGTCGCCCTCCGCGACCTGCGTGATGACGCTGCCGTCGCGACCCGCGATGTCGTCGAACGTCCGACCGGACGCCGCCGGCACGAACCGGCCGTCGATGAACGCCTCGTTCCTCGGCGCGACCGCCGCCGCACGGGCGATCCAGTCGGACGCGGTCGGGGCGGTGGCCGTCACGCGGCATACCTCCGGATCGAGACCTCGTCGAGCCGCGCCCCCAGGCCGGGCGCCGACGGGACCCGCAGCAGGCCGTCGGCGTCGGGTCGGATCGGCTCGGCGAGGAAGGCGTCGCGCCGCTCGGGGGTCCAGCCGGGCGGGTCGTACGGGTACTCGAGGAACGGGCCGCCGCCGACCCCGGCGGCGACGTGCAGGTTCGCCAGCAGACCGAGCCCGTTCGTCCAGGTGTGCGGCGTGAACCACCGGCCCCGGGCCAGCGCCAGCTCGGCGATCGTCCGGTTGCGGAGCATTCCGCCGGCCAGCACGACATCGGGCTGGTAGACGTCGAAGGCATCCGCGTCGAGCGCCCACAGCGCCTCGTGATGCGTGCGGGTCATCTCGCCGCCGGCGATGCGGATCCCGAGACCGGCCGCCCGCAGCGAGGCGAGCCCCCGCAGGTCCGTGCCGTCGAGCGGCTCCTCGAGCCACAGCACGTCGTCGTCGGCCAGCCGGGCGGCGATCTCGCGGGCGGTCCCGACGTCGATCGAGGGCGTGGTGTCGCCGGGCATCCGCCAGCCCTGGTTGAGGTCGACCATGATCGCCATCGAGTCGCCGACCGCCGCCCGTGTCGCGGTCACGGCGGCGAGACCCTCGTCGAGCCGGCGCGGGTCGACCCGGATCTTCAACGCGCGGAAGCCCTCGTCGCGCAGGCGCAGCGCAGCCTCGGCCCGCTCGGGCGCGGGCAGCAGCATCCCGCACGAGGCGTAGGCGGGGATCGCATCGAGCGCGCCGCCGAACAGCGTCGCCACCGGCAGCCCGGCGACCTGGCCGGCGATGTCCCACAGGGCCGCCTCGAGCGGCCAGTAGCGGCCCGCGTGGAAGTCGATCGTCTCGAGCACGCGGACGTGGCGGGCGATCGCCAGCGGATCCTGGCCGACGAACAGGTGGTCGTATGCCTCGAACCCGTCCATCGTGTCGCCCGAGCCGATCCCGACCACGCCCTCGTCGGTCTCGACCCGCACGACGGTGACCGCGAACGAGGTTCGCGGCAGCGGGTCCCACGCGGCCGGGAACGGCGGCTCGAGCGGCACGCGCAGACGCTGGAGATGGACCGCGCTGATCCTCACCGCGCCAGTATCGCTGACGGGCTCGGACGTCCGCGTGCACGGAGCGCTGCGGTACGCTGGCCGGGCCCCACCTGCGGAGATCTGCGTGACCACCGCCCTCGACCGACCCCCCGAAGAAGCCGCCGAAGACACCTCGCTGGCGCGCGGTCTGCGCATCTTCCTGACCATCGCCGACCGGGGTGAGATCCGGGCCGACGAGCTGAGCACGCTCCTCGAGACCCCGCTCTCGACGGTCTACCGCTACCTGCGGACGCTGACCGAGTTCGGGTTCGTCGAGCGCCAGGAGGGCGGCTACCGCCTCGGCTCGCGGTTACACGTGCTGGGCGCCGGCTCGATCGTGACCGCCGAGGAGCTCATCCGGGTGTCCGAGCCGGCCCTGGCCGCCCTCGCGGAGGCCACCGGCGAGACCGCCTTCATCTCCCGACGCATCGGGCTCGGCGCCGTCGGCCTCGCCCAACACCCGTCACCCGAGGCGCTACGGGTCGTCCTCGATCCCGGGGCGACCGGCCCGCTGACGGTCGGTGCGGTGGCCATCGTCCTGCTCGCCTATGCCCCACCAGAGGTCCAGGATGCCGCCGTTGCCGAGGTCGCCGGCGGCGACGCGGCCGAGATCCGACGCCGGCTGTCGCTCGTCGTCGCCGATGCCCTTGCCCGCGACGACGGCGAGTCGTTCCCGGGCGCGACGACGCTCGCGGTCCCGGTCCTGCGCGAGGACGGGATCGTGGCCGCGGTGGCGGTCAGCGCCCCGACCGAACGAGCGACCCGTCGCTGGCACGCCCGAGCCCGCGGCGCGCTGCGACGTGCTGCGGCCGCCGTCGAGGCCGAGCTCCGCTCGGGGAGCGAGGGGTAGGTCCGTCGGTACTTATCGTCATATGGCATCGGGACTTTCCACGATTTGACAATCGACCTGCCGACGCCGATGCTGCGAGCGTGGACGCATTGGCTTCCCTCGCGCCGGTCTCGGACGGCTACGCGATGCTGCCGATCTCGGACGCATTCGACTGGGGCGACGTCGCCCGCCAGCTCGGCGACGGCGAGTGGTACCTGGTCGTGTTCCGGTCGATCCGCCGGCTCGACACCGACGAGGCGCGGCTGGCCGAATACGACGAGCGCGCCCACCTCGAGGCCGCGGCGGCACCCGGGTTCGTCCACTACTTCAAGGGTCCGACCAGTCCGGACCGGACCTGCCTGTCCTTCTGCATCTGGACGTCGCGGGCCGAGGCGCGTGCGGCGTCCGGTCGCCCGAACCACCTCGAGGCGATCAGCCTGCTCGGTGAGATGTACGAGTCCTACATGCTCGAGTTCGTCCGTGTGACCGGGGTGGCCGGCCGGCTCCACTTCGAGCCGTACGACCGACCCGTCCTCGACGACCCCGTCACGGATCGCGCGGCGTAGCCAAGGTCGGATCCACCGCATCGACCCGCGCGCGCGCCTCATCCTCCTCGTCCGAACCCGTCTCGAGTCCGACGCCCAGCCGCAATGCGGCGATCGCACCGCCGATGGACGTCACGAGCAGGATCATCACGTGCACCAGGAGCGCCATCGCGAACGCCGCGTCCCGGTCGATGCCGAATTGGCTCGCGATGCTGACTGCGGTCAGCTCGAACGTGCCGAGGTAGCCGGGCGCCGCCGGAACGATCGTCACGAGCGCCACGCCACTAGACAGGAGGGCCCCCTGGAGTGGCGTGAGCTCGATGCCCAAGGCCCGACCGCCGAGGATGAACGTGGCGATCGAGAAGGTCCATGCCAGCGCACTGAAGACGAGGGCCCATGCGACCGCGCTCGGCTGGTTGACGACGCGCAGGCCGTCGCGCAGGCGTCGGCCGAGGTCGACGACCCGTGGGAACCGCTCGACCGCGGCCGCGACGCGGTCGGCGCCCGGCAGCCGGTGGCTCAGCGTCGCGACGATCAGCCCGACGAGCAGCACCCCGACGAACACCGCTCCGAGCACGACCGCGGTCGACAGCACCCCGCCCACGCCGAGGACGGCGACCGCGAGCCCGGCGAGGGCGACGACGATGAGCGTGTCGAGGATGCGCTCGACGACGATCGTGCCGAGGACCGTCGTACGGCTCAGGTCCTCGCCTTCCCCGAGGGCATGGGCGCGGACCAGTTCCCCGAGGCGCGCCGGCAGGACGTTGTTGGCGAGGTAGCCGATGTAGGTGTACCCGAGCACCCTCGGGTATGCGACCCGCTTGATCGGCATGAGCAACGCGCGCCAGCGCGCGCCTCGAAACGCGACGTCAAGGACCACCGAAACGGCCATCAGAGCGACGATGGCCAGGTCGGCCTGACGCAGCACGTCGATCGCCTCGCGGACGTCGACCGTCTGCAGCAGGATCCACAACGCCACGACACTGATCCCGATGCCGAGGATCCCGCGGATCGCGACCCGGCGGTTCACGGGCGTCGCGCGGTCAGCTTCTTCGACGGGCGAAGCCGGAGGCGGTGGAGCAGATACCGGGCGACTACACGCAGGGTGGACAGCCCGTACACGACGCTGCGCCGCAGCCCGACCGAGCTGGCCTCCTCGAAGTAGCGGGTCGGCACGGCGATCTCGCCGATGCGGCCGCGCATCCCGGCCGACACCACCTGGGCGATGAGCTCCTGGTCGAACACGAAATCGTCGCTGTTGGCGTGGTACGGGATCGTCTCGAGCAGATGCCGGCTGTAGGCGCGCAGCCCGGTGTGGTACTCGGACAGGTGGAGCCCGAACGCGACGTTCTCGACGGTCGTCAGGAAGCGGTTGCTCACGTACTTCCAGGTCGGCATGCCGCCGGCCAGCGGGTCGCCGAGGAACCGGCTGCCGAGCATCAGGTCGCGCTCGTCCGCCGCGATCGGCTCGACGAGGGCCGGGATCCGTGTCGCGTCGTACTGGTAGTCGGGATGGAGCATCACGACGATGTCGGCGCCGGCCTCGAGCGCCGCGTCGTAGCACGTCTTCTGGTTGCCGCCGTAGCCACGGTTCTGGGCGTGGATGATGACGTCGAGACCCAGCTGGCGCGCGATGTCCACGGTCTCGTCGCCCGACACGTCGTCGACGAGGATGATCCGGTCGATCAGGCCGTGGGGGATGTCGGCGTAGGTGCGCTCGAGCGTGCGCGCGGCGTTGTACGCGGGCATGACGATGACGATCCGGGGACCGGCGGGGTGGGCCACGGCGGGAAGCGTAGCCGACATGCGCCGGGTCACGGGTTCGTCATGGCCCTGTGCGACCATAGCGCCATCCCAGCTCAGGAAGGACCCGTCGTCTCATGTTCGAACGCCTCTTCGGCGACACCGCCGTCGATCCCGCCATCGCGCAGCGCATCCCGCCCGGACAGTACCGGACCGAGAAGTTCCCGGTCCTGCACTACGGGTCGGTGCCGCGGATCGATCTCGCGACCTGGGACTTCAAGGTGTGGGGCGAGGTCGACGCCCCGTTCACGCTGACGTGGGACCAGTTCAAGGAGCTGCCGCGCAAGCGGGTCGACACCGACATCCACTGCGTCACCCGCTGGTCGAAGCTCGACACGACGTGGGAGGGCGTCCCGATCCAGGCGGTCCTCGAGCTGGCCCAGGTCCGACCGACCGCGACGCACGTCGTGAGCCACGCCGAGCAGGGCTACACCGCGAACCTGCCGCTCGGCGTGCTCGACGACGACGACGCCCTGCTCGCCGACACCTTCGACGGGCAGCCGCTCGAGCCCGAGCACGGGTTTCCCCTCCGGCTCTTGGTGCCGAAGCGCTATTTCTGGAAGAGCTCGAAGTGGATCCGGGGGCTCGAGTTCCTCGACCACGACCAGCTCGGCTTCTGGGAGCGCTACGGCTACAACAACGACGCCGATCCCTGGAAGGAAGAGCGCTTCAGCGAGTAGCGCCGGGCTCAGGCCACCTCGGTGAGCGCCTCCGCGAACTGGCTCTGGTACAGGTCGGCGTAGAAGCCCCCGCGCGCGAGCAACGAGGCGTGGTCGCCCTGCTCGACGATCGCACCATGGTCCATGACCAGGATCGTGTCGGCATCGCGGATCGTCGACAGCCGGTGCGCGATGACGAACGCGGTCCGGCCGGCCTCGGAGTCGGCCCATCGCCCGCTGGATGAGGACCTCGGTCCGCGTGTCGACCGAGCTCGTGGCCTCGTCGAGGATGAGGATCGGCCGGTCGGCGAGGAACGCCCGGGCGATCGTCAGCAGCTGCTTCTCGCCGGCCGACACCGTCGTCGCGTCGTCGTCGATGATCGTGTCGTAGCCGTCGGGGAGCGTCCGAACGAAGTGGTCGACATGGGCCGCCTCGGCGGCCGCCACGATCTCCGCCTCGGTCGCGTCGAGACGGCCGTAGGCGATGTTCTCGCGGATCGTGCCGTGGAACAGCCACGTGTCCTGGAGGACCATGCCGAATGAGCTGCGCAGCTCGTCGCGCGTCAGTTCGCGCGTGTCGATCCCGTCGACCGTGATGCGCCCGCCGTCGAGCTCGTAGAAGCGCATCAGCAGGTTGACGAGCGTCGTCTTGCCGGCCCCGGTCGGCCCGACGATCGCGACCGTGTGACCCGCGTCGACCCGCAGCTCGAGATGCTCGATGAGCGGCCGCTCGGGGTCATAGCGAGAACGACACGTCCTCGAACGCCACGGTCCCCGCTACGCCGGGCAGGGTCGACGGAGCGACCGGGTCGGGCACCTCCTCGGGCTCGTCGAGGAGCTCGAACACCCGCTCGGCCGAGGCGACGGCCGACTGGAGGACGTTCACGACGCTCGCCACCTGGATGATCGGGAAGGTGAACTGGCGCGAGTACTGGATGAACGCGACCACGTCGCCGAGCGACATCTGACCGCTCGCCACGCGCAGGCCACCGATCACGGCGATCGCGACGTAGTTGAGGTTGGCGATGAGGTTCATCGCCGGCTGGATGATCCCCGAGATGAACTGGGCCCTGTAGCTCGCCTGGTACAGCCGCTCGTTCTCGGCCTCGAACGTCTCGATGGCCTCGCGCTGCCTGCCGAACGCCTTGACGATGGCGTGGCCGCGTGTGCATCTCCTCGACGTGCCCGTTGAGCGCCCCGGTCGATGACCACTGGGCGACGAACTGGCGCTGCGACCGGCCGATGATCAGCACGGTCACGACCAGCGACGCGGGCACGGCGAGCAGCGACACGATGGCCAGGATCGGGCTGATGAGGAACATCATCGACGAGCACCCCGACGATCGTGAGCAGCGACGTGATGAGCTGGGTCAGGCTCTGCTGGAGCGACTGGCCGATGTTGTCGATGTCGTTGGTGACCCGGCTCAGCAGGTCGCCCGCGCGGCCGGCTGTCGAAGGTGCTGAGCGGCAGGCGTCCGAGCTTGGCCTCGACGTCGGCGCGGAGCCGGAGCACGGTCCGCTGGGTGACCCCGGCCATGATGTAGGCCTGCAGCCAGGCGAAGAGCGAGCTCAGCAGGTAGACCCCGACGAGCACGAGCAGGATGCGGGCGAGCGCGTCGAAGTCGATGCCCTGGCCGGGCGTCAGGGTCATCGTCGAGAGCATGTCGGCCTGCTGGTCCTGCCCCGAGGCGCGGAGGCCGGCCACGACCTGCTCGGTCGTGACCCCAGACGGCAGCTGGGCGCTGATCGCGCCCTCGAAGATCAGGTTCGTCGCCTCGCCGAGGATCTTCGGGCCGAGGATCGCGAAGGTGACGCTGACCACGGCCAGCACGACCACGACGATGACTAGCGGCGCCTCGGGCCGGAGGCCGCCCAGGAGTCGACGGAGCGAGCCGCCGAAGTCGCGGGCCTTGGTCGGCGGCAGGCCCATGCCCATCCCCATCATCCCGCCGCGCGGTCCACCGCCCGGCCCGCCGGGCCGGCCGGCCGCGCCGCTCATGCCGCCGCCTCCGTCTCGGACAGCTGCGAGAAGACGATCTCGCGGTAGGTCTCGTTCGACTCGAGCAGCTCGGCGTGGGTCCCGATCCCGACGATCCGGCCGCTGTCGAGGACGATGATCCGGTCGGCCCGCATGATCGTGGCCACACGTTGGGCGACGATGATCACGGTGGTGTCCCGGAGGTCCTCGGCGAGCGCTGCGCGCAGGCGAGCGTCGGTCGCGACGTCGAGCGCCGAGAAGCTGTCGTCGAAGACGACGATGTCCGCGTCGCGAACCAGGGCGCGCGCGATGGCGAGCCGCTGGCGCTGGCCCCCGGACACGTTCGTGCCGCCCTGCGCGATGGGCGAGTCGAGACCGTCCGGCATCTCGGCCACGAAGTCCCGGCCCTGGGCCATGGTCAGCGCCCGCCACAGGTCCTCGTCGGAGGCCTCCGCGTCGCCGAACCGAAGGTTGCTCGCGACGGTGCCGCCGAACAGGAACGCCTTCTGGGGCACGATCGCGATGCGCCGCCAGATCGCCTCGCGATCCTGGTCGCGCACGTCGACGCCGTCGACCAGCACGCTCCCGCCGGTCACGTCGTAGAAGCGCGGGATCAGGTTGATGAGCGTGGACTTGCCGGACCCGGTGCTGCCGACGATCGCGGTCGTCTCGCCCGGTGCGGCATGGAACGAGAGGTCGTGCAGCACCGGGTCCTCGGCACCCGGGTAGCGGAACTCGACATCGCGGAACTCGACGACGCCCCGCTGGCTGGCGTCGTCGGGTCGGACCGGCTGGTCCGGGTCGTGGATCGTCGGCTCGGTCTCGAGCACCTCGTTGATGCGGGCGGCCGAGACCGCGCCGCGCGGGATGAGGATGAACATGAACACGGCCGTCAGGACCGCGAACATGATCTGCAGGAGGTACTGCAGGAACGCGGTCAGCGCGCCGATCTGCATCGCGCCGTCGGCGACCCGATGGGCGCCGAACCACATGACCGCGACCGTCGAGAGGTTGAGGATCGCGGTCATGATCGGGATCGTCACGGCGAACAGCCGGCCGACCTTCAGCGTCGTGTCGAACAGGTCGCGGTTGGCCGTCGTCGAACCGGGCCTCCTCGTGCGGCGTCCGGACGAACGCCCGGATGACGCGCACGCCAGCCAGCGTCTCGCGCATGACCTGGTTGATCCGATCGATCTTGGTCTGCATCGCCCGGAACAGCGGGATGGCGCGCGACATCACGAGGCCGATGACGAGCGCCATCAGGGGCAGGATGACGATCAGGAGCGCGGACAGGACCGGGTCGGTCCGGACGGCCATGATGATCCCGCCGACGATCAGGATCGGCGCCGAGACGATCATCGTCAGGCCCATGAACACGACGGTCTGGACCTGCTGGACGTCGTTGGTGTTGCGAGTGATCAGCGACGGCGGGCCGAAGTGGTTGACCTCGACCTGGGAGAACGTCTCGACCGTCGAGAAGACGGCGCGCCGGACGTCCCGCCCGAAGCCCATCGCGACGCGGGCGCCGACGTACACGGCCGCGACCGAGGTGACGCCCAGGACGGCGGTGACGACGAGCATCAGCGCGCCGACCCGCAGGATGTGGTCGGTGTCGCCCGTGACGACGCCGTTGTCGATGATGTCGGCGTTGAGGTCGGGCAGGTACAGGTTGCCGATCGCGCCGATGAGCAGCAGCACGAGCGCGACCGCGATCGGCGCCCGGTACGGCCGGAGGTAGGTCCGCAGCAGGTTGATCACGAGGTCGCTCCGCTCCCGGGGGTCTCGGCCATCGCCTGGGTCCGCGCTCGGCGCAGCGCTCGCAACCCGACGAGGAAGCTCTCGAGCTCGACGTCCGTCATCCGGTCGAGCAGCGGCGCGATGTGCCCGCGACGTTCGGTGGCCAGGTCGCGGAAGACCGCGTCGCCGGCGTCGGTGCCGTGGACGAGGACCACGCGCCGGTCGCCGGCCTCGCGGCGGCGCTCGACGAGGCCGCGCTCCTCCATCCGATCAACGATCCCGGTCATGCTCGCAACGGAGACGTCGAGCGCATCGGCCAGCTTGCTCATCGCGAGCGGACCCTCGGACTCGATGACCGTCAGCACGTGCAGGTGGATGAGACTCAGCGAGCCGCGCAGCCAGTGCCGGAATGCGCCGACCCGCTCGCGCGGGCTCCATGCCGAGAGCTCATCGAGCAGGTCATCGCGGATCTTCGCGCGGGGTGTCCGGGGGCCGTCATTCAATGTCACATTGATAATCTACGCTAGGTTGACGAACTGGTCAACCGCGCGGGGAACGGTCAGCTCTTGCGGGCGCCGCCGATCGTGGCCGGGTCCGGCGTGAAGTAGCGCAGCCGCCGGCCGAGGAGCAGGACCTCGCGCTCCAGCAGGTCGATCAGGCCCTCGAGCCGCTCGACCGTCGTCTCCGCCTCGAGCAGGGCCTGACGACGCGGCAGCTCCACCTGCACGATGCCCGACAGGAGATAGGACAGCACGGTCGGGTCGTCGGGGATGTCGAGGTCGCGCCGCGTCGGCGGCTCCGCGTCCTCCTTGGTCAGCTCGGGCTCGGCGGTCGCCATCGGGTCGGACTCGGGATCGGGCTCGCCGGCCTCGATCTCGACGCGGATGTCGAGGACCTCGGACGACTCGCCGTCGCGGGCGCGCATCAGGTCGAGATAGCGGACGAACCGCCGGATGGCGCCGGCCGCGAGGCGCTCGGCGCGGGTCTCGTCGCCGATCTCGTCGTCGAGCGCGGTGACCTCGGCCACGAGGTACGGCTCGCGCTGGGCGTCGACCGAGTCGATGGCGAACCGGCCGGTTGCCGCGGCGAGCAGGTCGTAGCGTCCGTCCGGGTAGCGGCCGGCCTCGCGGATCTCGGCGAACGCGCCCACACCCGCGAGCGTCGCGACGCCCTTGGTGCCGATCTCACGACCGTCCCGGATAAGGACCACACCGAACGGCTCACCGGTGTCGAGGCAGTGCCGGGTCATCGCCCGGTAGCGGTCCTCGAAGATGTGCAGCGGGAGGACGATCCCAGGACAGAGGACCTGGTGCAGCGGGAAGAGCGGGATCTCCATCGCCGCCCGAGTCTAGCCCGGTTCCGGCCCGAGGGCGGGACGCCGGACGGCCGGCCGCCGGAACGAGATGCCGCGCCGCGCACCTCCGTCCGGGTCGTCCGCGGGCTGGCGCCCGGCGGCCGCCTCGGTGTCGAGCAGGTCGGCCGGACTGAAGACGTGGTGCCGCCGCTTGCCCTGCGCCTTCGCCCGGTACATCGCGATGTCGGCCTGGCCGAGCAGGTCGTCGACGCTCGAGGTGCCGGACGTGTCGAGAGCGACGCCGGTGCTCACCCCGACCGTGATCGGCAGACCGGCGACATCGATCGGCCGGTCGAGCGTGGCGAGGAGCCGCGTCGCAGCGGCGACGGCGTATTCCTCGCTCGAGACGTCCGTGAGCAGCACGCCGAACTCGTCGCCGCCGAGGCGGGCGGCAAGATCGGTCTCGCGCAGGCTCGAGCGGATGCGGTCGGCCACCGCGGCGAGGAGCTCGTCGCCGGCGGCATGGCCGAGCTCGTCGTTGACGGTCTTGAAGTCGTCGACATCGAGGAACAGCACCGCCAGCGAACCGGGTGCGCTGCGCCCGGCTAGGGCGGTCGTCGTGTCGTCGACGAACCGCCGCCGATTGGCGAGTCCGGTGAGCGGGTCGTGGTAGGCCTGATACGTCAGCCGCGCCTCGAGCACACGGCGGGCGGCGACGTCGCGCTCGAGCAGCCCGACGAGCCCGGCCAGGCGCATCAGGACCAGCAGTGACAGCGCGGCCGAGCCGGCCGCGACGACGATCAGGCCGCCGTCGCCCTGGGGGCCGAACGTGACGACGATCGGGCCGGTGATCATGGCGGCGGCCAGGCACGCCAGACGGACCGGCCCGAGCCAGGTGACGGCGACGGGGTGCGGATCGGTCAGCCGGCGCATCGACGGGTGGAGCGCCGACGCCCCGAAGACGAGGTAGCGACGAGGTAGACCGTGTCGACCCAGCTGCCCGAGACGTACGAGCCCTCGAGGTTCTGGAGCGCATACACATGGTCGGCGAACAACAGCAGCACGAGGCTCAGGAGGAGCAGCCGGAACGACACGGTCCGGGCGCCCGGTGTCGTGAGGAGCCCCATGGCGACGCCGATCAGCAACAGGTCGGCCAGCGGGTAGGCGAGGCTGATCGCGAGGCTCAGGGGATCGATGTCGGCGAGGACGACCTGGGGCTGGATCAGGAACGTCCACGACAGGATCGCGACTGCCGTCGTGAGGATCGCTGCGTCGACGACACCTCCGCGGTCGCCGCCGGCCATCCGACGACGGATGAGCAGGAACAGGCCGAACGCGATGAACGGGTAGCCGCCGAGATACAGGACGTCGGCGATCGACGGGAACGGGTCCACCCCGGTGATCTCGAACCAGTTCCAGACGAGGTCGCCTGCGACGAACAGCGCCTGGCCGAAGGCCATCAGCAGCCACGGGGCCATGCGGTCTGGGCGATGCCTTCGGATGCCAGCCAGCGCCAGCAGGATGGCCGATGCCCCGATCGCGTCGTACAGGAAGCTCTGCGGCAACGAACCGGGGGCGAGCGCCGCGTGGACGACGAGCCCTAAAGCTCCGGCGCCCAGGTAGGCGAGCCAGGGCGAGAGTCGCATGGAGGAGCGGCGTACGGCGGGCATCGTTCGAGTCCGAAGTCTCGGGCGCGCGTGCCGACGCGCCCATGACCCGTCCGTACCGGGAACGATGGGACGGGCGGCCGGGAATCGAAAAGCCGCCGGTCGCCCGGCGGCTTCGCGTAGGTGGGTCGGTCGGTCGTCAGTGGGCGCAGCCGCGCGGAGCTCCTTCGTCGTCGGCGGTCCGGAAGCTCGACCCGCAGCCGCACGCGGCGACCGCGTTCGGGTTGTTGACCGTGAAGCCGGCGCCCATGAGCGTGTCGACGTAGTCGATCTGCGCACCCTGCAGCAGCGAGATGCTCTGGCCGTCGACGTACACCTTGATGCCGCTCGCGTCGAGGACGTTGTCCTCGGGCGTCGGAGCATCCTCGAGCATCATCCCGTAGCGGAAGCCGGAGCACCCGCCCGAGTACACGTACACCCGCAGCCCGATATCCGGGTTGGTCTCTTCCTTCGTCAGCTCTTGGAGCTTGGAGACCGCGGCGTCGGTAAGGGAGACGACCGTGCCCGGCAGGATCGGCTCGGTGACCGTGGGCTGCTGTTCGATCATGGACGCGTCGTCCTCCTTCGGAGGGATGCTGCAGAGGCGTGTGCGCTCATCGTACGCAGCGCAACTGGTTTCGACAAGCACGCCGCCGAAATCCGATGGTCCCGGTGGTTCCGGCGGTGATCGCTCGCAGCGATCGTTTTCGGGCCGAAGGGGCGATCCAGGGCTCTTCGGGACGCGAATGATCGCTCCCAGGATCGGAACGGAAGGATCGTTGCTGATTCGGGGCGCCTAGCGCCGGTTCGAGCCGATATCGATCACTCGCTGCGATCACCCTGGGGCGGGGCGAGCCGGGACTTCTCACCCATGATCGCTTGCCGCGATCGTTTTCGGGCCGAAGGGGCGAAGCAGCGCTGTTCGGGGCCCGAATGATCGCTCGGAGCGATCGGGGCGGCGGGATTCGGGGCTGATTCGGGGCGCCTGGCGCCGGTTCGAGCCGAAAACGATCACTCGCGGCGATCATCCCTGCGAGGCGGGCCTCTTACGAGTCGATGCGTTCGACGATCGTCGCGATCCCCTGCCCCACGCCGATGCACATCGTCGCCAACCCGTAGCGGCCACCCGTGCGACTCAGCTCATGCGTCAGCATCGTGACCAGGCGGCCGCCGCTCATCCCGAGCGGGTGCCCGAGCGCGATCGCCCCGCCGTTGACATTCACCTTCGCCGGATCCAGCCCGAGCTCGTCGATGCACACGAGCGACTGCGAGGCGAACGCCTCGTTCAGCTCCACGAGATCGAGGTCCTCGATGCCCAGCCCGGCGCGCTCGAGCGCCTTCCGCGTCGCCGGCACCGGTCCGACGCCCATCACCGCCGGGTCGACCCCGGCGACGGCCGTCGACACGACCCGGGCCAGCGGTCGGAGCCCGAGCGATCGGGCATGCTCCGCCTCGACCAGCAGCACCGCCGACGCCCCGTCGTTGATGCCCGAGCTGTTGCCCGCCGTGACCGATCCGCCGTCGCGCTTGAACGCCGGCCGCAGCTTCGCCAGGGCCTCGGCCGACGTGTCCGCCCGCGGATGCTCGTCCCGGCTGACGACGGTCACGTCGCCCTTCCGACCGGCGACCTCGACCGGCACGATCTGATCATCGAACCGGCCAGCCTCGATCGCGGCGACCGCACGCTGCTGGCTCTCGAGCGCGAACGCGTCCTGTCGCTCGCGGCTGACCCCCCACCGCTCGGCCACGTTCTCGGCGGTCTCGCCCATCGAGTACGGGTAGTGCCGCTCGGCGAGCTTCGGATTCACGAACCGCCAGCCGAGCGTCGTGTCCTGGAGCTCGCGCGGGCCGCGGTCCCACGGGCCCTCGGCCTTGGTCATCACGTACGGGGCGCGCGTCATCGATTCGACGCCGCCGCCGATGAACACGTCCCCGTCGCCGACGGCGATCGCGTGTGCGGCGGTGTTGATCGCCTGGAGCCCGGACCCGCACAGGCGATTCACGGTCAGGCCGCCGACCTCGACCGGGAAGCCGGCGAGGAGCACGGCCATCCGCGCGACATCCCGGTTGTCCTCGCCCGCCTGGTTGGCGCAGCCGAGGATGACGTCCTCGACGAGGGCGGGGTCGACGCCGGCGCGGTCGACCACGGCGCGCAGCACGAGCGCCGCCAGGTCGTCGGGTCGGACGCTGGCGAGCGCGCCGCCGTAGCGGCCGATCGGGGTCCGGACAGCGTCGACGATCCACGCCTCACGGACGGAACGGTGTTGATCTCGGGTCATCGCGGGGATTGTAGGGGCGCGGCCGGATCCCGCCGGGACACGGCGGGAGCACCAGGCTAGAGCGCCGCCAGCGCGCGGTCGGGATGCGCCGCCCCGAGCCGCAACGCGAGGACGATGTCGTCGCGCGAGGCCACCCGCTCCTCCGTGGCGAGGCGCACCTCGTCGGCGATCGCGCGCTCGATCCGTTCACGGATACGATCCGGACCGAGACCCCGCGACGGCGGGCCGGTGAACTCCGGATCGACCGCCCCGCGACGCCCGTCCTCGTACTGGTAGAACCCACTGCCCGCCTTCCGGCCGAGGCGTCCGGACGCGACGAGCCGTTCCTGGATCCGTGACGGCCGGAGCCGATCGGGTTCGCCGAGGCCGATCCACACCGCCCGGGCGGCGGCGAGATTGATGTCGACCCCGGCGAGGTCCATCAGCTCGAACGGACCCATCGGATAGCCGGCCGCGCGCATCGCGTCGTCGACTGCCTCGACGCCGGCCGATCCCTCCTCCACGAGCCGCAGCGCCTCGATCGTGAACGGCCGGTTCACGCGGTTGACGATGAACCCCGGGCGATCGGCGCTGCGGACCGGGATCTTGTTCCACTCCCGGACGATCGCGTCGGCGCGCGCGGTGACCTGCGCGTCCGTGCGGGCACCCGGGACGACCTCGACGAGCGACATCAGCGGGACCGGGTTGAAGAAGTGGAGGCCGAGGACGCGCTCGGGTCGTTCGGTCGCCTCGGCGATCCGGGTGATCGACAGCGCGCTCGTGTTCGTGGCGAGGATCACGTCCGGCGTCGCCTCGGCGTCGAGGGCCCGGAAGACCGTCCGCTTCAGGTCGAGGTCCTCGAGCGCCGCTTCGACGATGAGGGCGGCCTCGGTCGCCAGCCCGTCGAGGACGTGGGCGTGACGAAGCCTGGTCACGCGCCCGTCGACCCAGGCGTCGATGCTGTCGGTGTCGAGCCCGAGCTTCGCCGCCCTGCGGCCGAGCCCGTCGCGGACGCGGGCAGCGGCGCGCTCGATGGCATCGGTGTCCACGTCGTGGAGCACGACCTCCCAACCCGCCTCGAGCGCGACCTGGGCGATGCCGGCGCCCATCACCCCGGCGCCAACGATGCCGAGGATCGTCACACCGACTTCATCGCCTCGAACGGCTGGCGGCATCCGCGGCAGTAGAACAGCGAGCGGCACTGCGTCGGGCCGAACGCGCTGTCCATGACGACGTCCGGCGAGGCGCAGTAGGGGCAGCGCACGTCCTCCGGCGCGGCCGGCGGTGCGATCCCGGCCCGCTGGAGCGCGGCGCGACCCGGCGGGGTGATGCGCTCGGAGGTCCACGGCACCTCGAACGTCGGGGTCACGCGGACCGGCCGACCGAACCGCGCACCGAGGCCGTCGGCGATGTCGGCGCGGATCACGTCCAGCGCGGGACAGCCGACGAACGTGGGCAGGATGGCGACCTCGATCCCGTCGGGGCGGACGTCGACGCGGTGGACGATGCCGAGGTCGACGACCGACAGGACCGGGATCTCCGGGTCCGGGATCTCGGCGAGCGCCGCGCGCACGTCCCGCTCCGATGGGTCGGTCCCGGTCACCATGTCGCACCCGGGTCGGCGGCGCGGACGGCGGTGAACTCGCCCCACAGCCACCGGAAGGGCTCGCCGTGATCGGACCGTCCGCGTTCCGGGTCGGCAGTCGCCGGAGCGAGCGGCAATCCCAGCCGCTCGAATGCGGGGTCGAGGCGAGCCCGCCACTCGCGCTCGAGGTCGGCCATCGGTCGCGCCAGGACGCCCGCATCGATCAGCGAGCCCTCCGACTCCATCGGCGTGAACACGGTCCCGGCGTCCGGACCGAGGGTCTCGAGCGCGTCCACCAGCCGGTCGCGCGGTTCGCCGGACGCCGTCGCCAGGCGCTCCAGCCACGACGTGATGTGCATGACGTGGTAGCGCTCCTCGCGGCGGAGCTTGGCGACGAGATCCGCAAGCGGCGGCCACGAGCCGTCGGCGAGCGCCTCGAGCCTGACGGCGTCGGCGGTCTCGTACAGGAAGCGACGGGCGATGGTCATGGCCCAGTCCCCTCGACCGTGGTCGAGCAGGCGCGCGTGGCGGTACTCGGCGGGTGCACGGTCGTAGGCGATCGCGTCGGGATCACGCCCGGTCAGGTCGCCGAGCAGCCCGTACAGCGCCGCGGCGTGACCGAGCTCGTCCTGGGACAGCGAGCTCATCGCCACGTCCTCCTCGAGGAGCGGCGCGATGCCGGTCCACTCTGAGTCGGAGAAGCCGATGACGAACTCGTCATCGGCCATGCTCAGGAGCAGCTCGTCGAGGCCGACGACGGGCGGTGCCGCGCCGGTCATCGGATGACGACCGCGATCGGTGACTGCCAGTCAGCGCCGAGGGCCCGAAGGCACAGGACGGGGGGCGATGGCTGTGCTTCGGCCGGAATGTGTGCTTCCCAGTCCCGGAAGATCACGCTGGCGGTCGCGCATGGAGCTGTGAGGCGGCTTCGACCCGTTTGTGCTGACTCCCAGTCAGCGAAGCGTGCTTCCCGGACGGCAAACCCAGCCCGAAGGGCGATCTCAGCAGTGCCGGGGTTCGATCCACGGTCGAAACGTGCTTGCCGGGCACGCGTCTTGTACGTGGGACGCTCGAAGGCCGGGCGCCAGCCTGTAGGACCCGTTTCTGCAGTCTGTGAAGCACGGCCCGGGCCGGTCGCGGTGGCCGTCGCCTTGGCGGTCGCCGAGCCGGTCACTTCGCCCGGGCTTTCGGCTTCTCCTGGCCGGCCGCCTCGCGAGCGGCGGCGAGCTTCTCGCGCATCACGTACCCGCCGGGCTTCTTGAACGAGCGGTCGAGCGGCGGCTGGAGCAGGTCGGGGTCCTCGAGGTCGACGATGTCGGCCCGCCGCACGACCCACAACCGCACGCTCTCCTGGCGACGGCCAAACATCTCGCGGGCGTAGTGCGTGGCAAGTTCGACGTCGGGCGCCAAGACGCTGCCCCCGTGCCGCATCGGGTCGCCTTCCTTCTCTTGGCGGAAGACCTCCCAGGCCTCGAGCGCCGGTCCGGCGGCCCCCTTCACGCGGCGGCGGGCACGCCCAGGATCGTCTCGCGCACCCACCGGGTCTCCTCGCGGGCGAGCCGTCGGAACTCGAGGCGCGCCTCGGACATCGGCCCGTGGTTGGTCACGACGGTGCGGAGCTCGTCCCAGTCGGGCTCGGTGTAGCGCCACGCCCCGGCCTCGTCGTCGAAGCGCAGCTCGGGGTCCGGGATGACCAGCCCGAGCTCGCGGATGCGCGGCACGTAGATGGTCAGGAACTCCTGGCGCAGCTCCTCCGACGTCTTGGCCTTGATCCGCCAGCGGAGGTCCATGTCCTTCTCGCGTGGCGTGCGCGGGCCATGCATCTGCATGAGCGGGCCCCACCACCGATCTAGGGCGTCCTGGATCGCTGCCCGCTGCGATCGCGTGCCGGTCACCATCGTCACGACGACGTCACGCCCGTGCATGATGTGGACCGACTCCTCCCAGCAGATCTTGCGCATCGTGCGCGCGTATGGCGCGTAGGAGCTGTCGCGCAGGGCCTGCTGGGCGACGATCGCAGCGGCGTCGACGAGCCACGCGATCATCCCCACGTCCGCCCAGCCCACGGTCGGGTAGTGGAAGACGTTGTGGAACTTCGTCTTGCCGGCGAGCAGGTCGTCGAACATCGCCTCGCGCGGCTTGCCGAGGTCCTCCGCCACCCGGTACAGCAGCTGCGCGTGACCGACCTCGTCCTGCACCTTGGCGGTAAGCGCGAGCTTGCGCCGCAGCGTGGGGGCGCGCATCAGCCACTCGCGCTCGGGCAGCACGCCCATGAGCTCGGAGTTGGCATGCATCTCGACGAAGCGCAGGACCGCGGTCCGGTACTCGTCGGGCATCGCGTCGACGGCCTCGACCTTGCCGCCGCCCATGACGTGCACCTCGAACCGCTCGAACCAGGCGTCGTATGCCTCGTCGTGACGGCGGACGGGCGCGCCGACCGCCGACCGTTCGGACGGCGAGAGGACCGGGTCGAGCGCGAGCGGGTCGGTCATGCCGTCAGCCTACGCCTCCGATGTTCGAGTCGTCATGGACGCCGAACTGATGGCTCGTCAGCGTCCGCTCTCGAGGAAGGCCACGAGCCGCGCGTCGAACTCGGTCGGCCGCTCCCAGAAGCCCATGTGGGACGGTGTGCCCCAGAGCACCGAATGAGGGGTGTTCGCCGAGAGCCACGGACCGACCTCGTCGATCCAGTCCTCTTTGACCACGTTCGCGAACGGCAGGCTCGAGTCGAGTGCTCGGGCGATGTCGCGGTAGTCGCTGATCATGGCGCTGACGAGGAGTGACGCGGCCGCATGGAGCGGTGTGGAGAGGTGCATGGCCTCCAACCATCGCCGCTTCGACGGAGCGAGCGTCGGCTCCGTGACCCACGTGATGAATTCGACCGCGAACGCCTCGGGCTCGGCGACGGCCGGCGAGAGGAAGTCGTCCAGGAATCCGTCGAGATCCATCTCTGCCCATTCGCCGTCGGCACCCGTCGCGAGCGGCTTGGGCGTTTGGTCGATCACCGTCAGCGATCGAAGTCCAGCCGTTCCGGACAGATCGATCGCCGCGTAGCAGGCAAGGGCGCCATAGGACCATCCCACGAGGTGGATCCCGTCGAGGCCGAGCTTCTCGAAGAACGTGACGAGATCGCGGCCGTGCCGAGCGTAGCTGTTGCCGTCCGGCGTCACGGTCGACCGGCCGTGACTTCGAGGGTCGAGCGCGATGACGCGATACTTCGACGCCAGCTCGACCAGCTGGTGCTCGAACACCTCGCCGGACATCGTCCAGCCCGGCACGAGCACCACGGGCTGCCCGGATCCCGCCTCCGTGAATGCGAGCTCGACGCCTGCCTCGACGACGACGCGTCCCCGGTCCGAAGGGAGCGTCGGCACGTAGGGGATCGTCACGAGATCAGCCGAACCGTGGTGGGCGTTTCTCGCGGAATGCGGCCAGGCCCTCGGCGTGGTCGGCCGATGCGCCGGCGATGCCCTGGGCGGTCGCCTCTCCCTCGAGCGCCTCGTCGAGGGTGCTCGTCGCCGAACGCGCGAGCGCCTCCTTGGTCAGCGCCGTGGCCAGCGGCGCGCCCTCGGCCAGGCGGCCAGCCAGGGCTCGTGCCTCAGGCATGAGCTCCTCGCCGGTCACGACCTTTGACACGAGCCCGAGGCGGAGGGCCGCCTCCGCGTCGACGGCATCGCCGACCAGCGCCAGCTCCGCGGCCATGGCCGGCCCGACGAGCCGCGGCAGGAACCAGGTCGCGCCGCTGTCGGGCACGAGCCCGATCCGGCCGAACGCGAGTACGAAGCGGGCGTCCTCGGCCGCGATCCGGATGTCGCACGCGAAGGCCAGCGACGCCCCGGCCCCCGCCGCCACACCGTTGACCGCCGCGATCACCGGCTGGCCCATCGACCGGAGCGCGCGGATGATCGGGTTATAGCGCTCGCGCAGCTCGATATCGAGCGGGGCGGCATCCGGCTCTTGGCGCTCGGCCAGGTCCTGACCGGCACAGAACGCCCGACCGGCGCCGGTCAGGATGACGGCCCGCACCGAGCGATCGGCCGCCAGCTCCCCGAGCGCATCGCGAAGGGCCACCTTGACCGGCACGGTGAGCGCGTTGAGCGCCGCCGGGCGATCGAGCGTCAGCGTCGCGACCGGCCCGTCGACCTCGACGCGGAGGCCATCCGTCACGACGGGTCGCCGCGGGTCAGTTGAACTCGACGAGGCGGCCGTCCACGAGCTCGAACAGCCGGCGGTCGACCGGCTCGTCGGCGCCGCCCGACTGCTCGATCACGAACTCGCCGAACAGGGCGGCGAAGCTGGCGTCGTCCGGGCGCAGCGTCGCCGCGACCAGGAGATGACGCTCCGGGATGCCGACAAGGACGCGACCGTTGGCGCCCAGCTCGCGGGCGAGGTGCGCCGCCGCGTCGGGCAGCAGGATGCGCACGGCATCGAGACCGTCGCCGGTGTCGGAGCTGATGACGCGTCGCTCCCCCGACACCTCGTCGGACCACGGCGCCGACGTCGCCCACGCCGCGAGGTTGGCCATCGCCGCGTCCTGGAGGTCCTCGGGCCGGATGCCCCACGACAGCAGGTGATCGGCGTTGACGACGATGTCGAAACCGCCGGCGGCGATCGTGTAGACCACCGGCAGCTCGGCCGGGCCGACGTCGAGCAGCGGCTGCGCGTGGCTCTGCATCGCGTGCTGGGCGAGTGCCTCGCGATCGACGGTCTCGATCGGCAGACCGGCGGTCCCGACCGGCCGGAACGCCGGACGGACCAGGTCCCGGGCGCGACCCCAGTCGTGCTCCGGAGAGTCGACCGCCGACGTCGACGACTCCGGCGCGGGCGTGTGGCCGCTGACGGGTGCCGAGTCGTCGATGGGCGTCAGGATGTCCGGCGCCGTGTCGCGGAGGGCCGCGGGCGGCTCGTCGGCGAGGTCGCGGGCGATGTCGCTGCCCACGTCCCTGCCGCCCTCGTACGGGTCACGCTCCATCGTCGGCGTCCTCCTCGCGTGGGTGAGGATCGGTCATCGGCCGGTCCATGTCGGTGCTCGCTTCTCCTGGAACGCGCGCATGCCCTCGCGCTGGTCGTCGGTCGCGAACAGGTCGAAGAACGCCTCGCGCTCGGCACGCAGCCCGGCGCTCAGCGGCAGCTCGGCGGCAGCTCGCACGGACCGCTTGGCGGCACGCACGGCCAGCGGTGGCATCGCGGCGATGCGATCGGCGAGGCCGAGCGCCGCGTCCACCGTCTCGGCCGCCGGGACGACGGTCGTGATGAGACCGGCGGCGTACGCCTCGTCGGCCGCCATCGTCCGGCCGGTCAGGATCAGGTCCATGGCCCGCGCCATACCGATCGCCCGCGTCAGTCGCTGCGTGCCTCCGGCACCGGGCATGACCCCGATCCTGATCTCGGGCTGCCCGAACTGCGCGTCGTCGCCGGCCACGATGAGGTCGCATGACATCGCCAGCTCGCAGCCACCCCCCAGCGCAAAGCCACGGACCGCCGCGACCAGCGGGATGCCGATCGCCCACAGTCGATCCCACGTGTCGAACGGCCGCTCCGAGCGCAGGCGCTCCGGTGTCTGGTCGGCCAGCTCGACGATGTCGGCGCCCGCGGCGAAGGCCTTGTCGCCGGCACCGGTCACGACCGCGACCCTCGTCTGGTCATCGCGATCGAGATCCTCGAGCGCGTCGGCGAGTTCCGTCAGCAGCTCGAAGCTCAGTGCGTTGCGCGCCTCCGGTCGGTCGATGGAGACGAGCGCTACGCCGGCGTGTCCCTCGACCGGGACATCGACACGGATGAAGCGGGTCGTCGGCATGGCGTCAGTCACGCTGGCTCCTCGCGGCTCGTCCCGGCAAGTATCCATGACCGGGGAAGGGTGCCGCGCGGGGCCTCAGCCCGGCACGAGGTCGTCGGCGTCCTCGAGGACCAACAGCGTCGAGAGCCCGGGCGCGATCTCGCGCAGGTTCCGGCCGGCGGCCCGCATCGCATCCGATGCGAGCCCGGCGTCGAGGGCGGCACGGTCGTCGAACCGCATCGAAGTGACCAGCACCAGGTCGGTCTCGCCGCCGAGCGCGCCGCTGACCCGGCGGACCTCCGTCGAGCGGAGCCCCGGCGTGTCCGCCACGAGCGGCAGGTGCTCGGCGGCGTAGCGCCGCTCGAACTCGGCGAGCGCGTCGTCGCCCCCCTCGGGGCGGCGGTACAGCGCCAGCAAGGTCGTCATCTCGTGACCTCCGTCGGGCGGGCCTCGCCGGCCCGCGCCCGGGCCGTGACCTCGGTGGATCGGTAGAAGTCGGTGAGAGCCGCATCGAGCACCGACATGTGGTCGACCAGCGCGTCGTGGCCAACATCGGGCAGGATCAGCAACCGGCCGTCGTCGACCTGGCGCGCCAGGGCGGCGGCCTGTGCGATCGGCACGAACGGATCGCGATCCCCGGCGACCACGAGCGTCGGCGCGTCGATGGCGTGCAGGTCCCGGGCGCCCAGCAATGGCTGGGAGGCGATGTCCGCCACGATCGCATCGAGCAGCCGTCGCCAGCTGCCGCGGCCGTGGACCGGGTCGTGTCGTTCGGCGAGCCGGCGCGCCCATGCGGGGTCCTCGCGCTCGATCCGGTCGGGATCCATCAACGCCCGACCGACGGCGAGCCGCGGCGTCCGCTCCGCGGCGATGCTCAGCAGCGCCAGCGTCCGGATCCGGTCCGGGAACCGCGAGGCGTAGTGGAGCGCGGTCATGCCACCAAGGGAATAGCCGAGGAGATGGAACGTCGTGAGCCCGAGCGCATCCACGAACGCATCGAGATCGGCGACGAGATCGGCGGTCGTCCAGCTGCCCGCCTGGTCCCAGGCCGTGCCCCCGTGCCCGCGGGCGTCGGGCATGTAGCAGCGCAGCCGCCGGGCGAGGATCGGCCGGAGCGTGGCGAAGTGATCGCGACCGGTCCCGGTCGCGCCGTGGAGCATGACGATGGGCGGTCCGGCGCCCTCGACCTCGTAGGCGGTCGCGAGCCCGTTGGCATCGATGGTCGGCATCGTGCGACGATCGTACGGGTATCCTCGCGCCGATGCCGAGTCTGATCGCCCGGGCGGCCACCGGGATGGACGACCTCCGTGCGGCGACGGACCTGCTCGCGGCCGCCTGGAGGGCCGGCTCGCCGCTCGTCGCGGGGACGCCGGCGTCCGTCGAGTGGTGGCACGCGCTGAGCCACCCCGATCCACTGCGTGACCACCTTCGCCTCTGGTCGGAGGTCGATGGTGGTCCGCCCGTCGCCTGGTCGTGGCACGAGCCGCCCGAGCTGGAGATCCACGCCTGGACGGGCGACCCGACTCGTGACAGCGCGGTGTTCCGGACGATCGTCGAGGCGGCCCTCGACGAGGTCGGCGACGGCGAGCTGCGGACGTTCGCCGCCGACGACGATGCGGGCGCGATCGACGCGCTCGAGGCATTGGGGTTCGCGCCGAAGGGGCGCAGGCTGTCGCAGTGGCTGCGTCGGCGCGGCGACGGCCCGCCGGCGGCGGTCCAGGTGCCGGACGGCTACCGGATCCGCGGGCTGTCAGGCCCCGACGAGTTCGGGGCGCGCGTCGCACTGCATCGTGCGGCCTTCCCGAAGTCGGCGCTCAGTGTCGCCAAGTACGAGCGGCTGCACACGATGCCGCACTACCGGCTCGAGGACGATCTCGTGGCTGAGGCTCCGGACGGCGAGCTCGCGGCGTTCGCGCTCGGCTGGTGGGATCCCGACGGACGCGTCGCCGAGTTCGAGCCTGTCGGCACGCACCCCGACCACCAGCGGCGCGGCCTGTCCCGGGCGCTCCTGACCGCGGGTCTGGTCCGGTTCTTCGACGCCGGTGCGTCCACCGTCCAGGTCTACTCCGACTCGTCCGAGGACCCGGCCGAGGCGCTCTACCCGTCGGCCGGGTTCCGGCGGCGTGCGTTCCACCAGCGCTACGGCCGGCCACCCGCGACCGCCTCGGACGCTACGATCGGCACATGACGGACGAGGTTCGCGCGACGCGGCTCGAACGCGACTCGATGGGCGAGATGGCCGTGCCCGTCGACGCGCTGTACGGCGCGTCGACCCAACGGGCGGTCCTCAACTTCCCGATCTCCGGGCAGCGGTTCCCGCGGCGGTTCATCCGCGCGCTCGCGCTCATCAAGCTCGCGGCGGCCGAGACCAATGGCGAGCTCGGCCTGCTCGAGCCCGATGTGGCCCGGGCCATCGCGGCCGCGGCGGCGTCCGTGGCGGACGGCGACCACGACGACCAGTTCCCGATCGACGTCTACCAGACCGGGTCGGGCACGTCGACCAACACGAACATGAACGAGGTCGTCGCCCACCTGGCGGCGACGCGGCTCGGCGAAGGCCGGAAGGTCCACCCGAACGATCACGTCAACCGCTGCCAGAGCTCCAACGACGCGATCCCCAGCGCGCTGCAGCTCAGCGCGGCGATGGCCATCGAGGAGGCGCTGATCCCTGCCCTGGTCCAGCTCCAGCGGGCGCTGGCGGCCAAGGCCGAGGAGTTCTGGGGCGTCGTCAAGACCGGCCGGACGCACCTCCAGGACGCGACGCCGATCCGCCTGGGGCAGGAGTTCCAGGGCTACGCGGGCCAGGTCGAGGAGGCCATCCGCAGGGTCCAGGCGGCGCGCGACGAGCTGCTCACGGTGCCGCTCGGCGGGACGGCGGTCGGCACCGGCATCAACGCCCATCCCGAGTACGCGGCACGAACCTGTGCCCGGCTCACCGAGCTGCTGACGCTGCCCGTCCGCGAGGCGCCGAACCACTTCCACGCGCAGGCCACGCTCGACGTCCCGATCGCCGCCCACGGCGCTATCCGGACGACGGCGCTCGGCCTGTGGAAGATCGCCTCGGACATCCGGCTGATGGGCATGGGCCCGCGGGCCGGGCTGGCGGAGCTGGCGCTGCCCGAGACCCAGCCCGGGTCGTCGATCATGCCGGGCAAGGTGAACCCGGTGATCATCGAGAGCCTGACGATGGTCGTGGCCAGGGTCGTCGGCAACGACGCGACGATCGCCTTCGGCCAGACCGGATCGTTCCTCGAGCTCAACGTGATGCTCCCGGTGAGCGCCGTGGCGCTGCTGGAGTCGATCGAGCTGCTCGCCGCGGCGACCGCCAACCTCGCGGAGCGGACCATCGGCGGGCTGGTCGCCACCGACCGCGGGCCGGCGCTCGTCGAGCAGGGCCTGATGCTGGCGACCGCGCTCGCCCCGGTCATCGGCTACGACGACGCCGCCGCGCTCGCCAAGGAGGCGTTCAAGAGCGGCAAGACGATCCGCGAGCTGGCGCTCGAGCGCGGCATCCCGGCGGAAGACCTCGACCGACTGCTCGACCCGGCCTCGATGACGGAGCCGGGCCTCTGAGGCGGCCCGCCGGCGGCTGACCGCTCAGGTCGCCAGCGACAGGAGCCGCTCCGCGGCATCGATGCCCGACAGCCAGGCCCCGTGCACGGTGGACGGGTAGCGGACGCTCGTCGCCTCCCCGGCCAGCGCCACGCGCGGTCCGAGCGGCTCGCCGAGCGCCGCCCGGTCGGCGGGGCTCGATCCGACGGCCATGTACGAATAGGCGCCACGCGCGAACGGGTCGTGCCCCCAGCGGGTCACGACGGCGTCGACCGGATCGCGGGCGAGGCCGCCGACCGCCGCGCGATACGCCGCGACCGCCTCTGCCACCACTGCCGTGTCGTCGAGGGTCTCGAGCCGGTCGGCCTCCGATCCGGTCGCGAACCCGACGATGATCGGCTCGCGCACGACCGGCTCGAGGTCGACGAACTCGCGGAACGTCGGCTCGCCGATGCGACCGAGCCAATCGGCGCCGCCGGGCCAGGCGCGTTCGGGCATCCGCAGGGCGGCCTTGAGGAAGCTGCCCATCCCGAGCCGCTCGATCGCACCCGCGACAGCGTCCGGCAGCGCCGGGCGGAACGCCACGTCGCCGGCCTTGAGCACGCCCAGCGGCAGCGTGACGACGGCCCGGTCCGCCTGGTGCGCCGTGCCGTCGGCGGTGGTGACGACGACCGCGGGCCCGGTGGTCTCGATGGACGCGACCGGTTGCTCGAGACGGATGTCGAGGCCGCCGGCGACCGGTTCGAGGAGCTTGCGGTAGCCGCCGTCGAGCATCACCCACAGCCCCCCGAACGCTTCGCCGTCCTCCAACGCCAAACCCGACAGGGCCGTCAGGTCGGCGGCCAGATCCATCCCGATCTCGAGATCGGCCGCCCAGCGGACGTACGCCTCGACCTCGCCGTCGTCGGCGCTCGTCCCGAGCGTGGCCTCGAGCAGGTCCGCGACCGACCGATCCGCGCCCTGCTCGCGGGCGGCCCGCGTGAGAGCCGACTGTACGTCCAGCCAGCGGTCCCACAGCCGCCCCTCGTCGATGGCCGCCAGCCGTCGCCCGTCGGGTGCGAAGGTGGCGAAGCGATCGAACGACGTCTTCGTGAACCGGACGCCGGCCGCGCGGGCGAGCGGCACGAGCGGATTGCCGTCGATGCCGTGGATCCACGACGCACCGAGGTCGACCGCCGGGCCGAGCGCATCCGATGACCAGGCGCGACCGCCGATCCGGTCGCGTGCCTCGAGGACCGTCACGGTCTGGCCGGCCCCCGCGAGGTGCTGTGCCGCCGCCAGCCCGGCGGCCCCGGCACCGACGACCATCGCCCTCCCGGGCACCGGGTCGCGCGGCCGCGGCGAGGCGCACCCGGCCAGGGCGACCGCCGCCGAGGCTCCGACGACACCGCGGAGGAACGTCCGCCGATCGATCGGCACGGAGCGGGAAACGGTCAAGCCCGCCTCATCGGCACTGGCCGGACGAGCGTCGCCACGGCGATCCCCAACCATGCCGCGCCGGCGACCGGCCAGGCGAGTGGCGACGGGATGAGCAACGCCGCCCCCGCGAGCAGCACCGCGTCGGCCAGCGGCCGGTCGCCGGTCCGCCATCGGACGAGGCCGACCGCGACGGTCCCGATAGCCGCCGCCGACTGGGCCGCTCCAGTGATCGCGCCGTACGGACCACCGAGCGCGGCGATCGCGAGGGCTGCGACCCACAGCCCGTGACCGACGAACGCGAGTGCCAGTGACGGATCCGTCCCGCGGGGCGGCTCCAGCCCCGACCGGCGGCCGATGGCCATCACCACCAGCCACGCCGCGATCGCGCCGACCGACGCCGAGTGGCAGCGTCTCGAGCAGGAAGCCCGGCCAGTCGGGCGCGACCGGCTGGAGGGCGCTTGCCAGGCCGGCCGCGATCCAGGCGAGGCCGGCGACGAGCGCCGCGATGACCGGGATGGTCGGTGGGGTCCTCGGATGGGCGTGCGCGTCGACCGCGCCGCGGACGAGGTCCAGCCGCATCCGTCCGTCGAGCGGCCGCGCCTCGAGGACGGCTCGCATCTCGACCTCGTACCGCTCGCGCCAGTCGCGGGGATACAGGCGCAGCCAGCGCGCGCCGGCGACCCGGTTCGTTCGATCCTTCAGACGCATCCGTTCTCGACCAGCGGCGGGATCACCCCCGGCTGGCCGAGTGCGACGGGCAGCGGCCCGAGGGTGACCTTCGTTGTGTCGATGAACAGTACGCCGTCCGTGTCGACACGCACGGCGAACCGGTCCATGCCACGCTCGGCCGGCCCGTAGCGCAGGCCGTCGACCTTGATCCCGAGACGGTCGTAGCGGGACTGGTGGCACGGGCAGCGCATCCAGAAATCCTCGAGGCACGGGTTCGGCCGACAGCCCAGATGCGGGCAGACCTGTGACAGCGCCCGGACGTTGAGCGGTCGCCCGTCGCCGGTCGGATCGTCGCCGGAGAGCCAGCCACCCCGGTTCGGGTCGACGATCACGACGAAGCTCCTCGCCGCTGCTACGTAGGCCGGAAACCCCTCGCCGATGGGCAGGGCGACGTTCGCCGCCAGCAACTCCGGGTACGTGCCGACGCGCACGATGCCCGACGCACTCGCGCCCGCCGACCAGGCGAACCCGAGCGTGCCGGCAAGGCCCTCGACGACGAACAGTCCGGCCGCGGTCCCGAGCGCACGGCGAAGCAGGGTCCGTCGCGACAGGCCCGCCGTGACGGTCCCGCGGCGCGCCCGCAGGCTGGGCCCAGTGATGACGCCACTGGCCGCCGGGTGGTCGCTCATCCGCTGCTCCGGCCGAGGCGCTGCAGGGCGGCCCGGGTGAACCCGTGCATCCCCTCGAGCTGCCCTCGCAGGGTGGTCGCACCCACCTTCGTGAGCCGGTACGGCCGCCGCCGTTCGACCGGCTCGAGCGCCTCGATCATGCCGCGCTGCTCCAGCCTCGCCAGGGCCGCGTACAGCGTGCCGGGGCCGAGGGGCGAACCGGAGATGGCCTCGACGTCGGTCATGATCGCGTAGCCATGCTTCGGTCCGTCGCTGAGCGAAAGCAGGATGTACAGCGACGGCTCGGCGAACCGCCCGAACTCGGGGATCTCGCGCGTCAAGCTGCGGCTCCTTGTGTCGTGGTGCGGTATATCGTAAGACGATATACCGTGGTCCGGTGTACGTCAAGGCCGGACTGCGCGTCGGCACGCGCCGGTACAATCCGGCGCGATGACCGACACGCGACTGTGGGACCGCGCCGCCCTGGCGATCGCCGCCGACGGACGCCGGCTGCCCGCCATCGCGTCGCTGGCGCCGGGCGTGCCGACGGTCGCAGGAGTTGTTCGATTTCATGCGCGACGCGGAGCTGCGCTTCGCCACGTTGCGCATGCGCATCCTCGAGACCGCGATCTCGGCGCGCGGCGAGGACGTCACCCAGGTCGACGTGCTGCTCCGCCACCCGGGACACGCGCGCGTGACCACCAGCCGGCCGGGCGAGGTCGGCGGTGGCCAGTACGAGATCTGGATCTGCGACGGCGACATCGTGCGGACCTACGCGGCGGCCCACAAGCTCGGCACGCAACGGCCCATCCGCAATCGCCCGCGCGGTCTCGACGATCCCGACTTCCCGGGCATGGCGCGGGTGTACGAGCCGGTGACCGCCCTGCCGATGGAGACGCTGCCCGAGACCTTCGTCCACCCCGCCGGCTTCTGCCAGAACGTGCTGGCGACCGGCCGCTGCACGATCGTCGGCCAGGAACCGGTCGCCGATCGAGCCGCGATCCACGTGCGCTGCGAGCACCCTCGTACGGTCGAGATCGACGGCGATCGGCCCGACTACCGGGTCGACATCGCGGTCGACCGCGCGACCGGCATGATCCTCCGCCTGCAGGAGCGCACCGGCGACGAGACCACCCGCGATGCCCAGGTCGTCGATGTCACGCCGGATGCCCCGCTGCCCCCGACGGCCTTCGACTTCGTCTTCCCGACCGGGACGACGATGCTCTACTGAGGACGGGCCGGGCGCGTTTCGCTGACGGGACGACCTTCCTCACCCGGTCCCCGGCGCGTATAGTCCGCCGCAGGTCCGAGCCCCGCTCGCGAGGGCGGGCGCCCAAGCGGGCCGAACACGCTGGGAAGGAGGGCCAAGCGACCGATCCTCGCGTCGCGACCCGCGACGCCGCGGCCTAGCCGTCCCGTCCCCGCGTTCCCCGAGGCTCATCCTCGCATCCCCCGCGCGGCGCACCGCCCAAGGTCGCAGCCGCGCCTCGATCGACCCGGCGTCCGGGCGATCCGCCGGGCGACCGCCACCACCCCGGGTCGGCGGCTCCGCCTTCGTGAGGGAGGTATCGATGACCCAGGCCCGCTCGCAAGACGACGTCATCCAGCAGGACATCGCCGACCTGCACAAGCTCGGGTATGCGCAGGAGCTGCTCCGCTCGATGGGCGGATTCAGCAACTTCGCGATCAGCTTCAGCATCATCAGCATCCTGACCGGCGCGGTCATCCTGTACGACTACGGTCTGGCGTGGGCCGGCACAGCCGCCGTGCTGATCGGCTGGCCGCTCATCACGATCTTCGTCCTCGCCATCGCGGCCTCCATGGCCGAGATCGCCTCCGCCTACCCGACGGCCGGTGGCCTGTACTACTGGGCCAGCCGCATGAAGAACAAGGAATGGGGCTGGTGGACGGCCTGGCTCAACCTCATCGGCCAGTTCGCCATCGTCGCCGGGATCAACTACGCGGCGGCCGCATTCCTCAACGCGACGCTCATCACGCCACTGCTCAGCAACGTCGGGGTGGAGTACGGCAACACGTCCGTCTTCCTCGGCGGCGTCCTGAACGGCCAACTGGTGACGATGGGCATCCTGATGCTCATCGAGCTCGCGTTGAACATCGGGGGCATCAACCTGGTGGCCCTGCTCAACCAGGTCAGCGTCTGGTGGCATATCGCCATCGTGGCCGCGGTCGTGTTCCTGGTGTTCCTGGCTGGCAAGCCGGATGCGTCCGGTCTGACGCTCTTCGCGGTCCAACCGCAGGACGTCGCGGGAAGCTGGAACAACAACCTCGGGTTCGTCAACCTGGCCTACGGACCGGCGATCGGCTATCCGCTGGTCCTCGCGTTCTTCTTCTCGCTCCTCCAGGCAAACTGGACCTACACGGGGTACGACGCCTCAGCGCACGTCGCCGAGGAGACGGTCGGCGCGCGTGTCTCGAGTGCCTGGGGGATCTTCCTCTCGGTCGCGGTGTCTGCGGTCGTCGGGTTCGTCTTCCTGTTGGCACTCACGACCCACCTGCCCGACCTGACGACGCTGTTCCCGCCGGCCCTCGAGACGCCGGTCCAGGCCACAGCCAGCCAGTACTACTTCGGCGGTGGCGCGGCGGTCATCGACATCCTCGTCTACAACCTGGGCTCCACGATCGGTGGCCTGCTCAGCGCAGGGATCGCGATCGCCATGGCGTTCTGCGGCCTGTCGTCGGTCGCATCGGCCGGCCGCATGCTGTTCGCGTTCAGCCGCGACGACGGCCTGCCCGGTTCTGGGTGGCTCAAGCGCGTGTCGCATCGCTATCGGACGCCAGCGAATTCGTTGACCGCGATCGTCGTGATCGCCTGGCTGTTCAGCGTCGCGGCCTTCGTGGTCGGCACAGGCACGGCGATCGTGATCATCACCGCCATCAGCACGATCTTCCTGTACGCCGCCTACGGCGTCGTCATCTACCTCGGCGCGACGACGCAGGGATGGCTGTCGGAGCGCGTCTGGAGCCTGGGCCGCTGGTCCAAGCCGATCGCGTGGATCGCGGTCCTCTGGGTCGTGGTCCTGATGGTGCTGTTCTCGTGGCCGACCTCGGGCAACATCTCGTGGCCGTTCATGGCGGCCACGGTGGTGGTGCTGCTCATCTACTACTTCGGCTACGCCAGGTCGCGGTTCAAGGGCCCGCGAGCGATGGGCGACTCCGCCGAGCTGACCGAGATCGAGCGCGAGTTCGAGAAAGCTGCCGAGGAGCTGCAGACCACCTGATCCCTTTCCCTTCCCCGACCCAGCCATACGGGGGTCGCCGGCACCGCCGAGCGGCCCCCGAACCGTCACCGTCACACGGAGTCAGCGACGATGAGCGACCACGACGACGACCACGGCCACGCCGCCAAGCATCCCCGGCTCGCCGAGCTCGAGTCCATGGTCCGCGACGGGCGGATCGACACGATCGTCGTCGCCTTCACCGACATGCAGGGCCGTCTCATGGGCAAGCGCGTCCACGGCCAGGCATTCATCGACGGCGTGATCGCCCACGGCGCGCATTTCTGCACGTACCTGCTCGGCACCGACATGGAGATGAACACGCCGGAGGGCTTCCGGCTGATGAACTGGGAGACCGGCTACGGCGATTGGATCGCCGAGCCGATCTGGGACCAGATGCGAGTCCTGCCGTGGCTGCCCGGCACGGCGATGGTGCTGTCCGACACGATCGATGAGGAGACCGGCGCGGAGATCCCGGTCTCGCCCCGGACGATCCTCAAGCGCCAGGTCGCGGCGGCCGCCGACGCCGGCTTCGCGATCAAGGCGGGCTCCGAGTTCGAGTTCTATGTCCTCAAGGACTCCTGGGAGTCGCTGGCCGAGAGCGGCTGGCCGGTCCCGCGCACGTTCGGCTACTACAACGAGGACTACCACCTGCTGCAGGCGACCAAGGCCGAACCGCTCCACCACCTGCTCCGGACCCAGATGAGCGCGGCCGACGTGCCGATCGAGTTCAGCAAGGGCGAGGCGGCGAACGGCCAGCACGAGGTCAACATCCGGTACGACCACGTCCTCGAGTCAGCCGACCGCAGCGTCGTCTTCAAGCACGGCGCCAAGGAGATCGCCTATCTCAACGGCTGGGGCATCACGTTCATGGCCAAGCCGGACCACCGCTGGACCGGCTCGTCCGGGCACCTGCACATGAGCGTGTGGGACGCCGTGAAGGACGTGCCACTGATGCACGCGACCGGACGCGAGAAGCCCGGGCCGTACGGGCTGTCGAAGGTCGGTCAGCAGTTCATGGCCGGGATGATGGCCCTGTCTCGCGAGCTGGCCGTGTTCGTCGCCCCGTTCATCAACTCGTACAAGCGATACGCGTCGCTGTCGTGGGCGCCGGTCAACGTCGTGTGGGGCCGCGACAACCGGACGACCGGCTTCCGGCTGGTCGGTCGCGGGCCGTCGCTCCACGTCGAGAACCGCTTCCCGGGCGGTGACATGAACGCCTATCTCACGTACGCCGCGATGGTCGGTGCCGGGTTGTACGGGATCCGCAACGGCCTCAAGCTCGAGGCGGAGTTCAAGGGCAACGGCTATCTTGCGACGGGCCGTCCGCGGATGCCGCGGGCCCTGTACGAGGCCATCTCGGAGCTGGAGCGATCGGAGGCGGCCGTGGAGATCTTCGGGCAGGACGTCGTCGACCACTACCTCAACGCCGCACGGGTCGAGCAGGAGACGTACGACTCGGTCGTGCATCCGTGGGATCGCGAACGCTACCTCGAGCGAGGCTGACGACACCTCGTTGACACGCGTCGACCCGTCCGCGACGCCGCCCGTAGACCGCAGCGCGCGCGTCGAGGAAGCGCTGTACCGGATTGCCGACGCGGCGAGCGCCGCGCGGGATCTGCACGCGTTCTACGTCTCGATCCACGGGATCGTCGGCGAGCTCATCTATGCGCGAAGCTTCTACGTCGCGCTGTACGACGAGGAGCGCGAGCGAATCAACTTCCCGTACTACGTCGACGAGGTCGACCCCGACATCCCGGACCCGAAGGCGTGGGAGCCGTTCGGCGTGGGCAACGCCCGGGGCCTCACGGGCTACGTGCTCCGGTCAGGTCGTCCGGGGCTTTTCACGAAGCAGCGCTGGCGGGACCTGATCGACGCCGGCGAGATCGACCCGGTCGGCGAGGAGGGCGAGGACTGGCTTGGCGTCCCGCTCCGCGACGACGACCGCGTCTTCGGCATCGTCGTCGTCCAGACGTACACCCCCGACGAGCACTACGACGACGCGGACGTCGCGGTCCTCTCGTTCGTCGGCCAGCACATCGCCTCAGCCCTGACCCGCGCACGCGCGATCGAGGAGACCCGCCAGCGAAACGCCGAGCTGTCCCTCATCAACGAGATCGGCAACGCCCTCGCCCAGCAGCTTGACTTCGGGGAGGTCATCGGCCTCGTCGGCGACCGCGTACGCGAGCTGTTCCACAGCCAATCGATGTTCATCGCGATCTACGACGAGCCGGCAGGCACGATCTCGTTCCCGTACGAGATCGTCGATGGCGAACCGATCCAGTCGGAGGACCTGCGGTTCGGCGAGGGCCTCACGTCGATCGTCATCCGGACGCGCAAGCCCCTCCACCTCAATACCGACGAGGAAGGCACCGAGCTCGGGGCGGTCGACGCCGGCGCCATCTCGAACTCGTGGCTGGGCGTTCCGATCCTGGCGGGCGACGACCTCCTCGGGGTGCTCTGCGTCGAGGACGAGGCTCCCTACGCGTTCGACGACGCCGACGAGCGGGTCCTCGCGACGCTCGCATCGAGCATGGGCGTGGCGCTGGAGAACGCCAGGCTGTTCGATGAGACCAAGCGGCTCCTCGCCGAGACCGACCAGCGTGCCGCCGAGCTGGCGGTCATCAACGAGATCGGCAGCGCCCTCGCCGAACAGCTGGACTTCGCGTCGATCATCGACCTCGTCGGCGAGCGGGTCAGGTCGATCTTCGGGGCACCGACCATCTTCATCGGGCTGTACGACGCGGCGACGGGGCGCATCGCGTTCCCCTACAGTGTCGACGAGGGTCAGCGCTTCGAGCGGACCAGCGTCGAGCTCGGGGCTGGCCTGACCTCGATCATCATCAACACCCGCCGACCCGTCCGCGTGGGATCGGACGACGAGGCGAACGAGCTCGGGGCGGTCCAGCTCGGCGGGTCCGCGACCGAGTCGTTCCTCGGCGTGCCGATCATGGCCGGCGAGCGGGTGGTCGGGGTGATGGGCCTCGAACGGATCGACCGCGACGCCTTCGCCGAGTCGGACGAGCGCCTGCTGAGCACCCTTGCCTCGAGCATGGGCGTCGCGCTCGAGAACGCGCGCCTGTTCGACGAGACCAAGCGGCTGCTCACCGAGACCGACGAGCGTGCTGCGGAGCTGGCCATCATCAACGGCGTCCAGCAAGGCCTGGCCGCCGAGCTCGACCTGCAGGCCATGTACGACCTCGTCGGCGACAAGATCCAGGAGATCTTCGACGCCCAGGTCGTGGACATCGGCATCTACGACTTCGACGCTGGCGTCACCCACTATCCGTACACGATCGAGCGAGGCGTCCGCTTCCCTGACGAACCGGTTCCGATCAACGAACGCGCCCGGGCGTTCATCGAGGCACGCGCACCGACCGTCATCAACGATGTCCCGGCCTGGGAGCGCGACCATGGGCCGATGCTCATCGTCCAGGGTGAACCGTCCCTGGCGCTCGTCAGGGTGCCCTTGATGGTCGGCGGAGAGGTCCGCGGCAACATCTCCCTCCAGAACCTCGACCACACGGATGCGTTCAGCGAGTCGAACGTCCGACTGCTCGGCACGCTCGCCGCGAGTCTCAGCGTCGCGCTCGAGAACGCCCGCCTGTTCGACGAGACGAAGCGCCTGCTCATCGAGACCGACGAGCGTGCCGCCGAGCTGGCGATCATCAACGAAGTCCAGCGCGGCCTCGCCGAACGGCTCGACATGCAGGCGATGTACGAGGTGGTGGGCGACAAGATCCAGGAGATCTTCGACGCCCAGGTCGTCGACATCGGGATCGTCGATCGTGAGGCCGGTCGGATCCACTTCCCATACGCGATCGAGCGGGGCGTCCGCTACCCCGATGAGCCGATGGTCATCGAGGGTCCGCGCGCCCACGTGCTCGGGACCAGGGAGCCGCTCGTCCTCAACGAGGACGCCAATCAGCGGGTGATGGAGATGGGCCAGGCCGCGCCCGTGCTGCAGGGTGAACCGGCCAGGTCCGTGGTGTACGCACCGCTGGTCGTGGGGGACGAGGCGCGCGGAGTCATCTCGCTCCAGAACCTCGATCGCGAGAACGCCTTCTCCGACGGCGACGTCCGACTGCTGACGACGCTCGCAGCCAGTCTGAGCGTGGCACTCGAGAACGCCCGCCTGATCGACGAGACCCGCCAGCGGGTCGCCGAGCTGGGGACCGTCAACAGCATCGGCCAGGCGATGGCCTCGCAGCTCGACCTCGGCGCGCTGATCGAGCTCGTCGGCGAGCAGATCCGGGACACGTTCCAGGCCGACATCGCCTATGTCGCGCTGCTGGATGTCAGCTCCGGCCAGATCACGTTCCCGTATCTACAGCGAGGACGGCGAGCATCGACCCCAGGAGCCGCTGGAGCTCGGCGCCGGCCTGACGTCGCGCATCCTCGAGACTCGCGAACCGTTGCTGCTCAATCGGGCGCCCGACTTCGAGGGGCTCGGCAGCCGCGGCGTCGGAACGCTCGCGAAGTCGTACCTCGGTGTTCCGATCCTGCTCGGCAACGAGGCGATCGGCGTGATCAGCGTCCAGAGCACCGGCCAGGAGGGCAGGTTCGGACCGGACGACGTCCGGCTGCTGACGACCATCGCCGCCAACGTCGGGACGGCGATCCAGAACGCCCGGTTGTTCCGCGAGAGCCACCGCCGGGCCGACGAGATGTCGGCCCTCGCCGACGTCGGTCGTGAGATCTCGGCGACGCTCGAGCCGAGGGCCGTCCTCGAACAGATCGCCGAGCACGCGATGCGCCTGCTGACCGCGGGCTCGAGCGCCGTGTACCTGGCCCAGCCCGACGGTCGGACACTCCGCGCGATCGTCGGCCGTGGCGAGATCGCGGATGCAGCTCCTCGCCGACACGATCAACGCCGGCGAAGGGATCATCGGCAGCGTCGTCGAGGCGCGTCGCGCGGAGATGGTCAACGACGTGCTGGCCGACCCGCGGACCGCGCATCATCCCCGGCACGGATCCGAACGACGAACGACCGGCTCATGGTCGCCCCGCTGATCGCTCACGACGTCGTCATCGGGGGGATGGCGGTCTGGCGGCCGATGCCCAGCGAGCCGTATTCGAGGAACGACCTCGACCTGCTCATCGGACTGTCCCAGCACGCGGCGATCGCCATCGACAACGCCCGGCTCTACCGCGAGTCGCAGGAGGCGCGCGACGCCGCACAGGACGCCGACCGGGCCAAGAGCACGTTCCTGGCGGCGATGAGCCACGAGATCCGCACGCCGATGAACGCGATCATCGGCATGAGCGGTCTGCATGCTGGACACGCCGCTGACCGACGAACAGCGCGACTACGCCGAGACGATCCGGACGTCGGGCGACGCCCTCCTGACGATCATCAACGACATCCTCGACTTCTCGAAGATCGAGGCCGGCCGGGTCGAGCTCGATCGCGAGCCGTTCGCGCTGCGCGCCTGCATCGAGGGCGCCGTCGACGTCCTCGCACCGTCGGCCGCGGCGAAGCACCTCGAGCTCGCTCTACACCATCGATGAGGAGCTGCCGCGGACGATCGTCGGCGACCAGGGGCGGCTCCGGCAGATCGTGCTGAACCTGCTGTCGAATGCGGTCAAGTTCACCGAGCGCGGCGAGGTCGAGCTGAGCGTCTCGGGTCGCCCACTGACGGACGGATCCGGGCCCGAGCGCTGGTCGCTCGCGATCGAGGTGCGCGACACCGGCATCGGCATCCCGGCCGATCGGATGGACCGGCTCTTCCAGTCCTTTAGCCAGGCCGACGCGTCGATCTCGCGCCGGTACGGCGGGACCGGCCTGGGGCTCGCCATCAGCCGGCGGCTGGCCGAGCTGATGGACGGCGCGCTGGCCGCGACGAGCGATGGCGTGGCGGGGAAGGGCAGCACGTTCCGGGTCACGATCGAGGCGGACGTGGCGGCGGACCTCGCCCCGAGCGAGCCGGTCCAGCTGGTCGATCTGGCAGGCAAGCGCGCCCTCGTCGTCGACGACAACGCGACCAACCGCCGGATCGTCGCTCACGCTGCTCGAGCGCTGGGGCATGAGCGCGACCGCGACCGGGTCGCCGCGCGAGGCGCTGGGCTGGGTGGCCGCCGGACAGGCGTTCGACATCGCCGTCGTCGACATGCATATGCCGGAGCTCGATGGCGCCGCTCTCGCGACGGCGCTCCGGGCGACCGACGCCGGGGCATCGACCCCGGTCGTGGTCGCTGTCGTCGCTCGGGGCGCATGACCGCGACAGCGAGGCGATCGCGACGTCGCTCGTGAAACCCGTCAAGCCTTCGTCGCTGTACGACGCCCTCGCGACCGCGCTGGCCGGCGGGTCGGCGGCGGTCCCGGTCCGGGCCGGCCGGACCGGCATCGATCACGACCTGGCGGCCCGGCACCCACTCCGGATCCTGCTCGCCGAGGACAACCCCGTGAACCAGAAGCTCGCGCTGCGCCTGCTCGACCGGATGGGCTACCGGGCGGATGTCGCCGAGAACGGCCTCGACGCTATCTCGGCGCTCGAGGGCTCGCCGTACGACGTCGTGCTCATGGACATCCAGATGCCCGAGCTCGACGGCCTCGAGGCGACACGCCGGATCCGCCGGCGCTGGCCGGGCGACGACGGCCCGCGCATCGTGGCGATGACCGCCAATGCGATGGACGGCGACCGCGAGGCGTGCCTGGCCGCCGGCATGGACGATTACATCGCCAAGCCGATCGCGCCCGAGGTGCTGCAGGCGTCGCTCGTCGCTTCGGGGCGCGTCGAGCGCGCAGCGGACGGAGCGGTCCGGTGAATGGCGGCCGCGTGCTCGTGGTCGACGACACGCCGTTCAACCGGCGGCTCTTCGTGCGCATGCTCGGCTCCATCGGGCACGACACCGTGGAGGCGGCCGATGGCCGCGAGGCGCTGGACCGTCTGCGCGATCCCGATGCCGAGCCGGTCGACGTCGTGCTGCTCGACGTCGATGATGCCGGTCATGGACGGCTACGAGACACTGGCCGCCCTCAAGGCCGACGCGACCCTGCGCGACCTGCCGGTCATCGTCATCACCGACATCGACGAGCTGGGCAGCGTCGTCCGCTGCATCGGCCTGGGCGCTGCCGACTACCTGCCCAAGACGGTCGACCCGGAGATCCTGCGCGCCCGTGTCGCCGCCTCGCTCGCCCAGAAGCGGCTGCGCGACAACGAGCAGGACCTGCTCGCGACCATCGACCGCCAGCGCTCGCAGCTGGCCCGCTTCCTGTCGCCGCAGGTCGCGGCGCTCGTGTCGAGCGCCGACGGCGAGGCGATGCTCACCGGGCATCGCCGGGAGATCACGGCGATGTTCTGCGACCTGCGCAACTTCACCGGGTTCTCGGAGCTGGCGGAGCCGGAGGAGGTCATCGGCTTCCTGCGCGACTACCACGCGTCGATGGGCCGGCTGATCGTCGAGCACGAGGGCACGCTCGAGCATTTCGCGGGCGACGGCTTCATGACGTTCTTCAACGACCCCGTGCTCCAGCCGGACCACGCCGCGCGAGCGATCGGCATGGCGGTCGCGATGCGCGACCGGTTCGCTCCACTGGGGGAGGACTGGCGGCAGCGAGGCCACGTCCTGGAGCTCGGCATCGGCATCGCGACGGGGTACGCGACGCTGGGCCGGATCGGCTTCGAGGGCCGCTACGACTACGGCGCGATCGGGAACGTGATCATCCTCGCCTCGCGGCTGAGCGGCGACGCGGGCCCCGGCGAGATCCTCGTCGAGCCAGCGGACATACGCGCAGGCCGGGCCGCTGGTCGTCGCCGAGCCCGCGGGAGAGCGGACGCTCAAGGGCTTCAGCCGGTCGGTGCCGACTTACACGGTCAGCGGTCTTGTGCCCGCGGAGGCCGGCGCATGACGCTCGACCCGTCGGCGATGGCGCGACTCCTCGAGATCACCGGCGACGACGTCGCCTTCGTCGACGAGCTCGTCGACACGTTCCTCGACGACGCGGGGGCCCAGCTCCAAGCGCTGCGGGCGGCCGCGGCGGCGGGCGACGCCGAGGCGGCGGTCCGCCCGGCCCACTCGCTCAAGTCCAGCAGCACCAACGTCGGCGCGACGCGGCTGGCCGATCTCACCAGGGCGATCGAGACGGATGGCCGGTCCGGCGCGGTGCCCGAGCTCGCGGCGCGGGTCGGCGACGTCGAGGCCGAGCTCGAGGCGGTCCGCGGGGCGCTGCTGGCCGAGCGGGCGGGCCGCTGAGCCGCTCGGGCTAGGCTGCCGGGTCGAAGAAGGCGGGCATCTTGCTCAGCAGGTCGAACAGGTCCGCCGGCTCCTTGATGAGGTGCGGCTGGGCGCGGCCCAGCAGGTAGCCCTGGCCGGCGTCGTAGCGCAGCTCGAGGACCGATTCGAGCAGCTCGGCCGACTCGATGCCCTCGGCCACGATCGTGTGCCCGCGCTCGCGGGCGAACGCGCCGAGCGCACGCAGCACCGCCTCGGTCGGCTCGTGCGTGGCGCCCGCCCGGACCAGCGACAGGTCGATCTTCATCGTGTCGAACTCGACCTCGCTGAGGAGCCGCAGGCCGGCGTTTCCGGCGCCCACGTCGTCGATGGCGATGCGCACCTCGTGGCGACGCAGCACGCCGATCGCGCGCTGCAGCTGGGGAAGGTCCTCGATCGCCTCGCGCTCGGTCAGCTCGACCACGAGCTGGCCCGGCGGGATCGCCCGGTCACGGGCCAGGGCCAGGATCTCGAGCGGGCTGAACGCGTCCGACTCGAGCGTCCTCGGCGAGAGGTTGATCGACAGGTACTGGTGGGGCTCGAGCCCGGTCGCGCCGGCGAGCACCGTCCGTGCGCAGACGATGTCGAGCTCGACCGTCCGGCGGGTGGCCTCGGCCGCGACGAACAGGCTCGACGGCGAGTCGAACCCCGAGCCCTCGGCCAGCCGCACCAGGCCCTCGTAGCCGATGACCTCGCCGGTTTCCAGCGAGAAGATGGGTTGGTAGACCGGGCGAAGGGTGGCCGAGCTGACCACGGCTTGCACGGCCGACTCGAGCTCGGTGAGGCTGCGCGTGTCGTTGGCGATGCCGTGGACGCTCGGGTCGAACCGCTGGACGTTGGTCCGGCCGCGACGCTTGCCCGCGTACAGGGCCGCGTCGGCGTGGTGGATCATCTGCTGGCGGTCGACGCTCGGATAGGGATAGGCCGCGATCCCGACGGTGATCGAGAACGATCCGCTCCTGCCGTGGTTGCCGTTGAGGGCGGCGGCGAGCAGGTGGTTCGCGACGACCTCGGCGGCGTCGGCGTCACAACCGGGCAGCAGGAGCGCGAACTCGTCCCCGCCGGTCCGGTAGGCGCGGTCGCCGCGACGCAAGTTGGCGGTGACGATCTGGGCGACCGAGCGAAGGACCTCGTCCCCGGCGCCGTGGCCGTTGGCGTCGTTGATCGTCTTGAGATCGTCGACGTCGACGATCAACAGCGCGAGCGAGGTGCCCTCCTCGCGCGCGATCGCGAGCTGCAGGTCGAGCTCCTCCTGGAACGCGCGGTGGTTGCCGAGACCGGTGAGTCCGTCACGCAGCGAGTCGAGGCGAGCGCGGTCGAACGCCTCGCGCAGACCGCTTCGGGCGCGGTCGACGACCACCAGCCGGCGGCGGACGCGACGGGCTTGCACGAGCAGGACCACGGCGAGCCCGACGACGATGGCCAGGGCGGACACGGGTGACATCGGCGAGAGCGCGACGTCGGGGACGAGCACCGGCAGGACGTTGAGGACGATCGCCCCAGCCGCGACCAGGAAGGCGAGAAGGAAGCCGGCGTCGACGAGCCTGACCACGGATCGGGCGGCGGCACGCTCGTCGTGCGGATGTGTCGGAGTGCGCGATCTCAAAGCGCGTGGAACCTCGTGCCGGTGCCCTGGCGCAGGGGACCCTATCTGACCCCACGGGACCCACCCCAGGACCCCCTCCGAAGGTCCGGTCGAGGCCGACCAACGGTCAGGGTCGGATCGCCAGGCGGGACGTCGAATGCCGTGTCTCAGCCCCGCTCGGCGGCCACCGTGCGCAGCCGGGTCGCGAGATCGCGATGGTCGGCCGCCTCAGCCATGTCGGCCGGGGTGTCGCCGTCCGCGGCCCGGATGGTCGGATCGGCCCCGGCAGACAGGAACAGCTCGACCATCTCGACATCGCCGTGCTGGGCGGCCTCATGAAGTGGGGTGTAGCCGCCGTGCTGGATCGCGTCGACGTCGGCACCCGCGGCCAGCAGGATCCGGCAGATCTCGATGTGCCGCCCCGCGGCGGCCGCGTGCAGCGGCTGGTTGGCGAGATCGTTGGTCGTAAAGGCGTCGACCCGTGCGCCGGCGTCGATGAGGGCCTTCGCGGTCTCGGTCTTGCCGAAGAACGACGCGAGGTGCAGTGCCGTGAACCCGTCCGGCGCGTACGCCGTCACCACCGCAGGGTCGTCGCCGATCGCCTCGCGCAGCCGGTCGATCCGTCCGAGCGCCGCCGCCTCGAATGCGTCGAGGTCGGGATCCGCGTCGAGCAGCACGTCCATGATCGGCCGGTCGAAGCGGTAGCGGGCGAGCAGCACTGCCGAGACGCCGTCCTCACCACGGGCCGCGGCGAGCGTCGGGTCATCAGCCAGGATCGCGGCGACCCGCTCGACATCACCCGCCGCGACGGCCGCCATCATGTCCGCGGCGTTGACCATGCACGGAGCCTACCGCAGCGGCCCCGGGCCGCGGGTAGGATGACGCGTGAGGGAGGGCCAGCCAGCGATGCGACTCGCCGAAAAGGTCACGATCATCACCGGCGCCGGCGGCGGGATGGGCCGCGTCGCGGCGCGGATGTTCGCCGCGGAGGGCGCCCGCGTCGTCGTCGCCGAGTACGGCGAGGCGGCCGGGCAGGAGACGGTCGAGCTCGTCCGGGCGGACGGCGGCGAGGCGACCTTCATCCGGGCCGATGTCTCGAGCGAGGCCGACGCCAAGGCCATGGTCGACCATGCGGTCGCGACGTACGGCCGCCTCGACTGCCTGTACAACAACGCCGGCGTGATGCCCGAGGCCGACCACTCGGTGACCGACACGTCGGTCGAGGTGTGGGACCAGGTCATGGCGGTCAACGTGCGTGGCGTGTTCCTCGGCTGCAAGCACGCGATCCCCGCGATGGAAGCGGGCGGCGGCGGCTCGATCATCAACGTCGCGAGCTTCGTGGCGATCGTCGGCTGCTCGGTGCCGCAGGACGCCTACACGGCATCGAAGGGCGCGGTGCTCAGCCTCACCCGCAGCCTTGCGGTGCAGTTCGGCCCGAAGGGCATCCGCACCAATGCGATCTGCCCCGGTCCGGTCGAGACGCCGCTGCTGATGGACTGGCTGGTCAAGGACGAGGAGGCCAAGCGCATCCGCCTGGCACGCAACCCGACCGGTCGGTTCGGCAAGCCCGAGGAGATCGTCCACATGGCTGTCTATCTCGCCTCCGACGAGTCGCGCTGGACCAACGGCGCATCGCTCGTCGTCGACGGCGGGATCACGGTCAACTACTTCTGACCGTGGCCGCGCCCGGCAGCGCCGCGACCGAGTCGACGGCCCCGGACGAGGCCGGCGGGCGGCTGGCGTTCGGGGTCGACGTCGGCGGGAGCGGCATCAAGGCGGCGATCGTCGACATCGACACGGGCGAGATGCGGTCACAGCGCCTGCGCGTCCCGACGCCGCGTCCCTCGACGCCCGACAAGGTCGGCTCGTCGATCGGACGGCTCATCCGTCGCCTGGCGAAGTCGACGGCGGTGCCGGCCGACGCGCCGGTCGGCGTCGGCTTGCCGGGCGTGGCCATCGGCGGACGGCTCCGGACCGCCGCGAACATCGATCCGGCGTGGGTCGACTACCCGATCGCCGAGAAGCTCTCGAAGGCGCTGAAGCGGCGGGTCGAGGTCGTCAACGACGCCGATGCGGCGGGCATCGCCGAGATGCGCTTCGGGGTCGGGGCGGGCAAGCCCGGCACCGTCATCTTCCTGACGCTCGGGACCGGGGTCGGCTCGGGGGTGTTCGTCGACGGCGTCCTGGTCCCGAACACCGAGTTCGGCCAGATGGAGATCCGCGGCCGGCCGGCCGAGCGGCGGTCCGCATCGGCCGCACGGTCGCGACGGGGTCTGTCCTGGAAGGCGTGGGCGCAGGATCTCGACGAGCACCTCCAGCGCATCGAGGACCTGATGTGGCCGCGCCTCTTCATCCTGGGCGGTGGCGTGAGCAAGAACGCCGACAAGTTCATCCCGCGGCTGACGGCGCGCACGCCGGTCGTGCCCGCCGAGCTGCGCAACGACGCCGGCATCGTCGGGGCCGCCATCGTCGCGGTCGAGGGCTTCGCCGATGCGCAGTCGACCTGGGACGACCTGCCCACGGGGACCCGCGTCACCTCGTCGTAGGCCCGGGTCGCGCGCCGATCCCGGCGTATCATCGAGACCCACCCCGCCCATCCGGCATCCGAGCACTGAGGTCCAGCGCATGACCACCGAGCCGCAGGCCCCCGCCGGCACCGACGCGCCCACGGTCGCGCGGATGGTGATCGGCGGCGAGTCCGTCGAGGCCGCCGACGGCCAGACGTTCGACATCGTCAACCCGGCCACGGGCCGGACGATCGCCAGCGCGCCGCTCGGTGGCCGGGCCGACGTCGACCGCGCGGTCGACGTCGCACGGGCCGCCTTCGAGGAGCGCAAGGGCTGGGCGAATTGGGCCGCAGGCAAGCGCGGCCGGTCGCTCGCGAAGCTGGCCGACCTGCTGAAGAAGCACAGCGACGAGCTGGCCTGGCTCGAGAGCCGGAACGGCGGCAAGCCGATCACCTCGTCCCGCGGCGAGGTCATCGGCTCGAGCCTCGTCTTCGACTACTACGCCGGCGCCGCCAACAAGATCTACGGCCAGACGATCCCGGTCTCGAAGCCCGGCATCGACATGACACTGCGCGAGCCGATCGGCGTCGTCGGACTGATCGTGCCGTGGAACTTCCCGTTGCTGATGGCGAGCTGGAAGGTCGCGCCCGCCCTCGCCGCCGGCAACACCGCCATCCTGAAGCCCGCGTCGTACACGCCGCTGACCGCGATCCGGCTCGGCGAGCTCGCGCTCGAGGCGGGCATCCCGGCCGGCGTCCTCAACGTCGTGACCGGACCCGGCGGAACCGCTGGCGCGTCGATCGCCGCCCACCCGGACATCGGCAAGGTGGCGTTCACCGGCGAGACCACGACCGGCCAGGAGATCATGCGGCTCGCCGCCGGCAACGTGAAGAAGATCTCGCTGGAGCTCGGCGGCAAGAGCCCGAGCATCGTGTTCGCCGACGCGGACCTCGAGAGGTTCGCGAAGGAATCGCCGTACAGCGTGTTCGACAACTGCGGGCAGGACTGCTGCGCGAGGAGCCGCATCCTCGTCGAGCGCTCGGTCCACGAGCGGGTGGTCGAGCTGTTCGCCGAGGCGACGCGCAGCGTCAAGGTCGGCGACCCGGCCGACGAGGCGACCGAGGTCGGGCCACTGGTCAGCACCCGGCAGCGCGACCGGGTCGCCGACTACATCGAGATCGGCCGTGGCGAGGGGGCGACGATCGTCGTCGGCGGGGCGCCGCCCGACGATCCGACGCTGGCCGATGGGGCGTATCTCATGCCGACGGTGTTCGACGGCGTCGACAACGACATGCGCATCGCCCGCGAGGAGATCTTCGGCCCGGTGGTGTCGGTCATCCCATTCGACACCGAGGAGGAGGCGCTGCGGCTGGCCAACGCGACGCCGTACGGCCTGTCCGGCTCGATCTGGACCCGCGACATCGGCAAGGCGATGCGCGCGGCCCGGGCGCTCCAGTCGGGCGTGATCAGCGTCAACTCGAACAGCTCGGTCCACACCGAGGCGCCGTTCGGGGGCTACAAGATGTCGGGCATCGGCCGTGAGCTCGGGATGGCCGCGCTGGACCTGTACACGGAGACCAAGAACGTCTTTATCGACATCAGCTGAGACGCGCTTCGAGGCACGCGTCGACCCGCCCGGCCGGGGACCGCGTCGGCGGGGCATCATGGCCGCCGCGGCGTGGGTCGCGGGGCTGGGCACGGTCGTGGGGATCGCGCTGCTGGGCACGGCCGGCCCCGGCGTCCCCGCACCGTCGCCGACCGCTGCCGCGGTCGCCCCGGCCGAGCCACGGGCGACGCCCGAGCGCTCGATCCGGATGGATCAGCCGACGCGACGCGACGAGGTCGTCAGGACCCGCGAGATCGTCGTCCGCGGGCAGGTGGCGAAGGGCGTTTCGCAGGTCTGGATCACGCTGGAGTCCGGCGGCCGGCCGATCGGGACCGAGACGATCGACCCGATCGGCATGCCCCGCAACGACCTGATCCCGTTCGAGACGCGGTTCACCGTCGATCGGCCGAGGCCCGCCGGGCCGCTGTTCGTGATGGTGGTCGCCATCGACGCCGACGGGTTCCCGATCGACGCGGTGCGCCGGAGGTTCATGCTCGGGGAGTGGCTCGAGGTGCGGCCCGGCCGGGACGCGAGCCCGGTCGACTAGCGACCGATGTCGCCGTCGGGCCAGCCGAGGTCCGGATGGCGGCGGTCGAGCCAGTCGCGCAGCATCCACATCGTCGTCCGGAACGCGAGCCCCGACCATGGGATCGTCTCCGGCGTGAAGCCGCGCACCTCGAGCGCCTCCGCGGTCGGGGCCGCGGTGCCGCCGACGACCCTCGCCTCGAACGCGACCGTCACGACGGCGGCCTCGAGGCGCGTGTACAGCCCGATGATCTCGCCCGGCTCGACCAGCAGCCCGGTCTCCTCCCAGGTCTCGCGGATGGCCGCCTGGTTGACGGTCTCGTCGACCTCGAGGAAGCCGCCCGGCTGGGCCCACGCGCCGCGACCCGGTTCGATGCCACGGCGGAGGAGGACCAGCTCCCCGTCGTCGGTGACCGGCAGCGTCGTGACGACGAGCCGCGGGTTGACGTAGGCGATGTGCCCGCACGACGGGCACGACAGGCGCTCGCGATGCTCGCCGTCGAGGAGGCCGAACTCGAGCGCGGTCCCGCAGCTCGAGCAGAAGTTAAGGGTCTGGGCCATCCAGTCCGGGACGCCGTGGCCCGACGTGAGGTCGGTCGAGCGTCCGTCCGGACCCGGGTCGAAGCGGTCCACCGGATCAGGCGAGCAGCAGGACGACCGCCGCCCCGACGAGCGCCGTGAGCCCGATGACGCTCACGACCACCCACGCCAGGCGGAACCAGGCCTTGCCGCGGTCGACCGGCATCCACGCCCAGGCGGATCGCCAGATGCGGAGGATCGCGTCGGCCGTCGTGACGACGAGGAGCGGTGCACCGATCAGGACGCACAGCTTGACGAGTGGGTCGCCGACTCGCGCCCCGAGGTTGAGGGCCGTGATCGCGATGAACCCGGCGATGAGCACTGGCACCGACAGGTAGATGTAGTGCTTCTGGAGCGGGGTCGGCGCCACCTCCGGGACCGACCGCGGTGGCAGCCCCTGGAGACTGGGCGGGAGCGTCGCCGGCGGGCGGGCGGGTTGCCGGTCGAGCACGGGCATCCCGGGCTCCCAGCGTTCGTCGTCCATCACGACCGGCAGTGTAGTCGTGGCCGCTCGAGGCCTACAGGAACCGCTCCTCGTGAGCGTCGGCCAGCTCGACGGTCGAGGCACATGTCGGGCAGAAGAAGCGCGCCTCGAGCGCCGTGCCGCACACCCCGTGGCGGAGTGGCTCGACGTCGTTCGACCTCCGTGCCCCCCAGTCGGCGAGCAGTCGGAGCGCGGACGCAAGCGCCCGGCCATCGGCCGTCAGCTCATAGGCGTAGCGCGTCGGGCGATCCTGGTACGGGCTGGAACGGAGGATGCCCGCGCGCTCGAGGCGGCGCAGTCGGTCGGTCAGGATGTTCGGCGCGATGCCGGGCAGCGCAGCACCGAGATCGCCGAACCGGCGCGGACCGTCGAGCAGCGCCTCGACGAGCAGCAGGCTCCAGCGGTCGCCGACCCGGTCAAGGGCGGCCTCGAGCGGGAGCACGCGTCGGTCCGTGGCGGGTGTATCGGGCATCGCCGGTCGATGGTAGTCGGTCGGGGCTTGTCAGCGCGTGGAGTCAGTAGTAAGTTGCAAGTAACAAGTCACTCCTCCACTTTCGTGACCCTCGAAGGAGCCTCCACATGACCGCCATCGCAGAGCTCGGCTCGGCCATCGCCGCCGTCGCCACCAGCATCGGCCCGTCGATCGTCGGCGTCGGTCGGGACGGTCGGGGATCGGGCGTCGTCATCGCCGACGGCCAGGTCCTGACCAACGCCCACAATCTCCGTCGGCGCGAGGTGACCGTCACCTTCGAGGATGGCCGCTCGGCCGTCGGCGAGGTGCGCGGCGTCGATCCCGACGGCGACCTGGCAGTCATCGCGGTCGACACCGCCGGAGCATCCGCGATCGCCTGGGCCGACGGCTCGGCTGCGGTCGGCGATGCCGTGTACGGTGCGGCCGCGACGTACGGCGGCGGGACGCGGGTCACGCTGGGCTTCGTGTCGTCGGTCGCGCGCTCGTTCCGCGGACCGGGCGGCCGGCGCATCGCCGGCAGCATCGAGCACACGGCGCCGCTCGCGCCGGGCTCGTCGGGTGGCGCCCTGGTCGACGGCGACGGTCGCCTGATCGGGCTCAACACCAACCGCATCGGCGAGGGCTTCTATCTGGCCCTCCCGGCGGATGCCGCCCTCAAGGCCCGGGTCGACGCACTAGGCGCGGGTGAGTCGGTGGAGCGCCCGCGGCTGGGCGTCGCGATCGCCCCGAACCATGTCGCGCGGCGGCTGCGCAGATCGGTCGGCCTGCCGGAACGCGACGGCATCCTGGTCCGTGGCGTCGAGGACGACAGCGCGGCGGCGACCGCCGGCGTGGAGGTCGGTGACCTCATCGTGTCGGCCGGTGGCCGGGACATCCGGGACGCCGACGACCTGCAGGACGCGCTCGGCGCGCTCGAGCTGCCGTACCAGCTGGTCGTGGTCCGTGGCGCGGACGACCTGACGCTGACGGTCGCTGCGGCCACGCCGAAGCCGGAGCGCACGCCGGGCGACGCCTGACCCGGTAGCATCCGCGGCGATGGAGCGCATCGTCGCCTGGTATCGCATCGGTTCCTCGGTCGGCGCCCTCGTCGCACTGATCGTGGCCAACCTGATCCCGCTCGTCGGCGTGCTGTTCCTCGGCTGGAGCGTCTGGAACATCCTCGTCATCTACTGGCTGGAGAACGGCATCGTCGGCGCGTTCAACGTATTCAAGATGGCGCGTGCCGAGGGGACCGCCAGCGAGTCAGGCGTGTCGTTCACGATCAACGGCCAGGCCGCGAACTCGGCGTCGAAGCTCGCGCTGATGCCGTTCTTCGTCGTCCACTACGGGATCTTCTGGTTCGTCCACGGCATCTTCGTGTTCACGCTGCCGCTGTTCATGAGCCTGTCGCCCGAGCCGATGGCCGGGATGGCGATCGAGCCCGGCTCGGTGCTGATCGCCGGCATCGCGCTGGTCATCAGCCACGGGCTGTCGTTCTGGTGGAACTACATGCACGGGGGCGAGTACCGCCGGGCGACGGCGGCCGGGCTGATGTTCGCCCCGTACCGCAGGCTCATCGCGCTCCACCTCACGATCATCTTCGGCGCGATGGCCGTGATGTTCACCGGCGCCCCGGTCGCGGCCGTCGCCATCCTCGTGACCATCAAGACCGTGCTCGACGTCGGGCTCCACCTCGCCGAGCACCGCGGGACGACGCCCGCCGGCGCCGTCGCCTAGCCCTCCGCGTTCGAGGGGTCGTCGAGCACCGACGCGGTCTGCCGGGCACGCCAGTCGGCCAGGCGCGCCGCCAGGGCGTCGTCGCCGAGCGCGAGGATCGACGCCGCCAGGAGCCCGGCGTTCGTCGCGTTGCCGATGGCCACGGTGGCGACAGGGATGCCGCGTGGCATCTGGACGATCGACAGAAGCGAGTCCATGCCGCCGAGATGTTGGGTCGGAATGGGCACGCCGATGACCGGGAGCGACGTCTTGGCCGCGAGCATCCCGGGCAGGTGGGCCGCCCCGCCGGCCCCGGCGACGATCACCCGGATGCCGCGCCCGGCGGCCTCCTCGGCGTAGCGGAACAGGTGGTCGGGCGTCCGGTGAGCCGAGACGACCCGAAGCTCGGCCTCGATCCCCAGCTCGGCGAGGACGGCGACCGCGTCCTCCAGCACCGGGAAGTCCGAGCGGCTGCCGCCGACGACACCGACCAGGGGATCACCACCCTCGGCGGTCACGTCGGGACGTCCGCCGACCCGGGGTCCGGTTCGTCCTCCCAGACGAGCAGGCGTTCCGTCGCGCGGGCCCGCTCGAGCGCCTCGTCCGTGGTCGCCCCGATCGCCGTCACGTGACCCATCTTGCGGCGTTCGAAGACCTGTCGCTTGTCGTACAGGTGTAGATGGACGGTCGGGTCGGCCATGGCACGCGACAGGCCATGCCCTTCCAACCTCGCCGGACGACCCGGACCCGTGCCGAGCACGTTGACCATCGCGGTGGGTGCGAGCGGCTGCGTCGACCCGAGATCGAGGCCACAGATCGCCCGGATGTGCTGCTCGAACTGCGAGGTGGCGGCGCCCTCGATGGTCCAGTGGCCGCTGTTGTGGACGCGCGGCGCGAGCTCGTTGACGACGAGCCCGCCGTCCGGCATCAGGAACAGCTCGGCGGTCAGCGTGCCGGTCACGCCGATCGTCACCGCCAGCCGCTCGGCCAGCGCGATCGCCCGGTCGGTGACGTCCGGGTCGACACCGGCCGGGGCGACGCTCTCGACGAGGATGCCCGCGTCGTGCCGGTTGCGAGCGAGCGGGTACGTGGCCATGCCACCGAACGTGCTGCGCGCGATCACGATCGACAGCTCGCATCGGAACTCCATCTCGGCCTCGGCGAGCAGCGGCGTACCGGCGGGGCGCCCGAGGGCCGCCAGGCCGCCGTCGACCTCGGCCGTGTCGGCGATGCGCAGCTGGCCCCGGCCGTCGTAGCCGCCGGTCGCGACCTTGAGTCGCAGGGGCAGGCCGAGGCGGTCGAGCGCGACCCGGAGGTCGTCGGTCGTCCGGACCTCCCACCACGGCGCGACGACCGCGCCGGCCGATTCCAGGAACCGCCGCTCGGCCAGGCGGTCCTGCGTGACGTGGAGCGGCACGCGTCCCGGGCGGACCGGCCGCACCACGTCGACCGCGTCGACCACCTCGGCGGCGACGTGCTCGAGCTCGTAGGTGACGACGTCGCTGCGCTCGGCGAGCCGGAGCGCCCCGCCGACGTCGTCGTAGCCGGACACGATCACGGTGTCGGCGACGGCCGCAGCCGGGCAGGCCGGGTCGGGGTCGAGCACCGCGATCCGGTAGCCCATCGCCCGCGCCGCCAGGCCGAGCATCCGCCCGAGCTGTCCACCGCCGAGGATCCCGATGGTTGCCGGCGGCACCAGCGGACGGCGTTCCACGCCGAGCTTGCGGTGGACATCGGCGATCCACGCCTGCTTGCGGTACGTGTACTGGTGGGGCTCGATCGGACCGCCCTCGACGATGCCGGTCTTGAGCGACGCATAGCCTTCGACGAGCGAGGGGTCGGCGAGCAGCGCGTCGCGGAAGGCCACGTCGCGGCGCAGCTCCTCGGTGTCGGGCAGGACGTGGCAGTGGATGCGGAACGTGGTGCCGTCACGCACGAGCGAGCCGACGAGCATGGGTCGGCTCGGCGGCCAGGGGTCGGGTCCCGGTTGCGGACCGAACCCCAGCTCGCGCAGAAGATCGGCCACCGACGGCACGTCGTCGGGCGTCGTGGCGATGGCGAGGTCGACGATGCCCTTGCCGGGCAGACCCGGGACCGCGGTGCTGCCGATGTGCTCGACGACGAGGTCCGGTCGACGCTCGCGGATGAGCTCGGTGACGGCCGCCGCGACCTCGATGGCCCGAGGGTCCCACGGCTCGACCGACGCATGGAGTCGGGTGTAGGGCCCGATCGGCGGGTTCACCGGGCGAGTGTAGACTGCGACCCCATGCGACAGGTCATCGGCCGACGCGTCACCGAGGTGGACGTCGGATAGGTCACCAGCCTGATCGCCCGGGCGGACCGGGTGGTCGTGGATGCCGGCACCGGCGACGGTCGGGCCGTGCTGGAGCGCGCAGCGGCTGAGCCCGCCGCGCTGGTCATCGGCCTCGACGCGGCCGCCACCGCGATGGCCGAGTCATCCCGTCGCGCCGATCGGCGCGGACCGTGCAACGCCCTGTTCCTCGCCGGTGGCGTCGAGACCATCGCCACCTCGCCGCTGGCGGGCCGGGCGAACCTGGTCTCGGTCCGGTTCCCGTGGGGATCACTGCTCCGCGGCGTCCTGGGTCTCGACGATGCGGCGCTCCACGGACTTGCGGCACTGCTGGCCCCGACCGGCCGGATCGAGATCCTCGTGTCGGTCGTCCCGTCCGATCGGGTCGACGGGCTCGACTGTCTCGACGCGACCGTCGAGCCGGTCATCCGGCGCGCCTGGCGGGCGGCCGGGATCGAGCTGGTCGGGATGCGGCCGGCGACGAGCGAGGAGGTGGCGGCATCGCGCTCGGCATGGGCCCGTCGCCTGGGCCGCGACCGACCGGTCTGGCGCCTCGAGGGTCGGCGGCTCGGCTAGCATCGCGCGAGTGACCGAGCCGACCGTCCCGCTGATCCTCGACGTCGACACCGGGATCGACGACTCCCTCGCGCTCCTGTACGCGGCGGCGTCGCCCGAGGCGGAGCTGGTCGCGGTGACGTGCGTGTCGGGCAACGTCGAGGCCCGCCAGGTCGCGACGAACACGCTGGGCGTGCTGGAGCTGGCCGGGCGGTCCGACGTCGAGGTCGCCATCGGTCGCGAGGAGCCGCTCGAGCGACCCCTCGAGACGACGCCCGAGACCCATGGCCCGCGCGGCATCGGCTACGCCGAGCTGCCGCCGCCGAGCCGCGGTGTCAGCGACCGTCACGGGGTCGACGTCATCATCGACGAGGCCCGTCGCCGGCCGGGTGGGATCACGCTCGTGACGCTCGGGCCGTTGACCAACGTGGCGGTCGCCTTGGGGCGCGAGCCGGCGTTGCCGCGGCTGCTGCGCGGCCTGGTCGTGATGGGCGGCGCGTTCGGCGTGCCCGGCAACACCACCCCGACCACCGAGTGGAACCTCCACTGCGATCCAGAGGCGGCACAGCTCGTGTTCCGTGCCTGGGCCGAGGCGCTCGACGTGGATCCCTCGGTCGCCCGGCCGCTCGTGCTCGGCCTCGACGCCACCGAGGGCGCCCGGATCGGTCCGGAGCACGTCGTGCAGCTGGCGCGTCGCGCGGGCAGCACCCCCGACGACTCGCTCGCGATCGCGCCGACGGACGACCCGGCGGCCTCGAACCGTTCCGTGGCGTCGAACCCGATCATCCGCTTCGTCGCCGACGCGTTGCGCTTCTACTTCGAGTTCCACCGCCGCTACGACGGGTTCTACGGCGCGTTCATCCACGACCCGCTGGTGGTGGCGGCCGCCCTCGATCGGCGGCTCGTGACGAGCGATCCGCTGTACGTCGACGTCGAGACCCGCGGCGAGCTGACGACCGGGATGACGGTCGCTGATCGGCGCGGTCTGACCGGTCGTCCACCCAACGCCGACGTGGCGGCCCGTGCCGACGTGCCCCTGTTCCTCGAGCGGCTGGTCGAGCGCGTCGGCCGGCTCGCCGCGGACCGCGTGGCGGCCCGGACCTAGCGGCGGCCGACGACCAGCAGCAGGAACGACGTCTCGATCACGTCGATCCCGGCGATCACCGCCGCCACGATCAGCGGCAGGGGGTGACCGAGCGCCCAGCCGGCGGCGGCGGCGAACGCGGCGACCGCAAGGAACGCCAGGCGCACCGCACGGATCAGGCCGGGGACGTTATCGGTGCCGGCGCCGCGCATCCGGTCGATCGACCGGGCGAGCAGCCACACGCCCAGCGCGACGGCGCCACCGACCACCACGGCCCGGACGATCGGCGGGGGCGTGACGAGGGCGTCCAGCCAGCCGTCGTTCGAGCCGGCCACGGTCGCAGCAACGAGGGCCATGATCCCGAGCCCGACCGCGACTGCCGCTCCGACCCGCGCCCCGGCGGCCGGCCTCATCCCTCGACGACGTCGAGGACCACCTCGTGGATCGTGCCGTCCACGATCCGCCATGCGCGGACGCCGGGCGTCTTGCTCGAGCCGCCGGGGTCGTCCTCCCAGAGGGCCACGAGCAGGTGCAGCGCGTCGGGATAGAAGGCCTGGCCGATGTCGGTCGCCGACGGCACGGGCTCCGTGTGCGTGTGGGAGTGGACGATGCCCCAGATGGCCTCGTCGGCGTCCTCCGTCGCGATCGTGAGGCGGTACAGGTCGTCGGGGTGGATCTCGTAGCGGTAGCGGGACGCCAGCGCATTGCGGGTCGGCTCGAAGCGGAGCGCGCGACCGCCGGCGGCCGCCGGTCCGTCGCCGACGATCAGGCCGCAGGCCTCGTTCGGCGACTCGGCGCGCGCGTGGTCGATGAGCGCTTGGACGATCGCCGCCGGGAGCCGGACGGTCGCCGGACCTGGATGGCCGGGTGTCACCACCAGTTGACGCCGCCCTCGAGCGCGTCCTGCATCTCGTCGAACGAGGTCGTGAACGTGCCGGCCGACAGGTACTTCCAGCCGCCGTCGGGCAGCAGCGCCACGATCGTGCCCTCCTCCATCCGGTCCGCCTCGCGCGCCGCGGCGACCAGCACCGCGCCACACGACGGCCCGGCGAAGATGCCCTCGCGGAAGACCAGCTCCCGGAGCGCCGTGAGCGAATCGAGGTTCGACACGAGGTACTTCGCGTCGATCGCGTCGGGGTCGAGGATCTCGGGGATGAAGCCCTCGTCGAGCGATCGGAGGCCCTGCACCTTCTCGCCCGGCAGTGGCTCCGCGGCGACGATGCGGACGCCCGGCTTGTGCTCGCCCAGGTAGCGCGAGACGCCCATCAGCGTGCCGCCGGTGCCCAGCCCCGCGACGAACACGTCGATCTCCGGGCAGTCGGCAAGGATCTCAGGACCGGTGGTCTCGTAGTGGGCCTGCGGGTTGGCCGGGTTGCCGTACTGGTACGGCATCACGAACCGCTCGTCCTTGGCGACGAGGTGCTTGGCCAGCGCGATGGCCCCGTTCGAGCCGAGCGCGCCCGGCGAATCGATGACCTCCGCGCCGAACAGCGCCGCCATCTGGCGCCGCTCGTTGGTGACGTTGTCGGGCATGACCAGCGCCACCCGGTAGCCCTTGCGACGGCCGATCATCGCCAGCGCGATGCCGGTGTTGCCCGAGGTCGGCTCGAGGATGATCGAGTCGTCCTTGAGCAGCCCGCGCGCCTCGAGGTCCTCGATCAGGTACTTGGCGGCGCGATCCTTGACCGAGCCGGTCGGGTTGACCATCTCGAGCTTCGCGAAGATGCGGACGGTCGGCCTGGGGCTCATCCGCGGGATCTCGACGAGCGGGGTGTGGCCGATCGCGTCGAGGATGTCGGAGTAGCGCCCGCCATGCGGGGCCAGATCGTCGTGGGCGTGCGTGTGGTCGTGTTCGGCGTCGCGGTCGGCGTCGGCGACCCGCCACGGGGCGGCCATGTCAGCCGCCGGCCATCGCCGGGAGCAGGCGGACCTCGTCGGCCTGCCCGACCGGCGTATCGAGGCCCGCGAGGTAGCGCACGTCCTGGCCGTTCACGTAGACGTTCACGAACCGGTTCAGGTCGCCCTCTCCGGTGAGCAGCTGGCCGCCGAGCGACGGATGACGCTCGATCAGACCGTCGACGACGGCCCGGATCGAGTCGCCGTCGACCTCGATCGACTTCGCGCCGCCCACGTTCGGCCGGAGGACCGACGGGATGAACACCCTGCTCACCCGCGCGCCTCGGGCGAGACCGAGCCGGCCAGCCCGGTCGAGGTCATCAGGAACGGCGCATCGGCTCCGACGTTCGCGGTGGCCAACGGCCGGCCCGACGTGCGCGCCTCGACGGCGGCGTCCGAGCAGACCGGGCACTGCGGATCGCGCCGGAGCTGGAGCTCGGTGAACTCGGTCTCGAGCGCGTCGAACAGCAGCAGCCGGCCGGCGAGCGTGGTGCCGATCCCGAGCAGGACCTTGAGCGCCTCGTTCGTCTGGAGCAGGCCGAGGATGCCCGGCACCACGCCGAGCACGCCCGCCACCGAGCAGCCGGGCGCGAGCTCGGGCGGCGGTGGGGTCGGATACAGGCAGCGGTAGCACGGCCCCTCGAACGGGACGAACGTGGTGAGCTGTCCCTCGAAACGGAACACGCTGGCGTGGATGACCGGGATGCCGGCGGCGACAGCGGCGTCGTTGAGGATGTAGCGGGTCTCGAACGTGTCGGTGCCGTCGAGGATCACGTCGTATCCGTCGATGAGCCGCGTGACGTTGTCGGCGACGAGCATCTCCTCGTGCTGGACGACGTCGATCTCGGGGTTGAGCGCGTTGATCGCGATCCGCGCCGACTCGACCTTGCGCTCCCCCACCCGATCGGTCGTGTGCAGGATCTGGCGCTGGAGGTTGCTGACGTCCACGACGTCGAAGTCGACGAGGCCGATGGTGCCCACGCCGGCGGCGGCCAGGTAGAGCGCCGCCGGACTGCCGAGGCCGCCCGCGCCGATCAGCAGCGCCTTCGAGTCGAGCAGGCGCTTCTGGCCTTCCGCACCGACCTCCGGGATCAGCAGGTGACGGCTGTAGCGCTGCTTCTGCTCGGCGCTGAGGACGACCGGGGTGTCGAAGTCGAGGCCGGCGCCCTTCCACGCCTGGAAGCCCCCGGACATGCTGGCGACGTCCGAGTAGCCCATGTCGGCGAGGGTCTGGGCGGCGAACAGCGAGCGCACGCCGCCGGCGCAGTACAGGATCACCGGCGCATCGCGGTCGGGGGCGGCGGCCTCGATCTGCTGCTCGATGTAGCTCTTCGAGACGTGGTGGGCGCCGGGGATGTGGCCCTGCTCCCATTCCGACGCCTCGCGGACGTCGACGATCGTCGCCGCGCCGGTCGGCAGCGCATCGACATCCTGCGGGGTGACCTCGCGGATCTGGGAACGGGCCTCGCGCAGGAGGTCCGCGTAGGACTTCGGCATGGGTCGGGTGGCTCCGGTGGTACGACGGGCTGGCGCGCTCTCAGGTGGCCAGGGCGAGACTGGTCGGGGGTCGCAGCGGGCCGGCTCAGGCCGGCTGGCGACACCTGCAGCGGCGCTCGATCCGGGTCATGCGCCCGCCCCTTCCGCTGCCGCGCCGTCGGGCGCCGCCACGCCCAGGTCCCCGAGCACGTGCTGGAGGCTGTCGTGGCTCAGCATCGCGCACTTCAGGCGGGCCGGGCTGATCTCGATGCCGAGCAGGTCGAGCAGGTCGTCGGCGCGGAACGCGGCCACGTCCTTGAGCGGCTTGCCCTTGATCTCGTCGGTGAGGAGGCTCGCGCTCGCCTGGCTGATCGCGCAGCCGCGGCCGGTGAAGCCGATCCGGTCCACCACGCCGTCCGTGACACCGACCATCAGCGTGATGCGGTCACCGCACAGCGGGTTCGAGCCCTCGTGCGAGGCGTCGGCATCCTCGATCACCCCGAAGTTGTGGGGCTGCCGGTAGTGCTCGAGGATGTAGTCGCGATAGAGGTCGTCCATTCGACCTCTGAGTGTAGCGTGGAACGCCAATCCCGACTAGCGGACTCGGGATTGAGCGCCGCCGGAGCAGTTTGCCCCTGTGACGCCGCGGGTCTACGCTGGGCGCCTCTCACCGAGCGCGCATGAGCGGGGGCTCGCCATGCCTGCCACGAAGATCACTGCCGGTCTCGGGCACGAGACCAAAGAGGGTTTTGTCGCCGCCGGATTCGAGACGCCCGACATCCCGGACTACGTCGTCGTCGAGCTGCGCTATGAGGCGCCGGTGGCGTTCACGGCTTCGCATTTCACGGCGTCCACCGACGCGGCACCGCAAGCCGACCGACTCAACGAAGTACTGGCCCGGTACGACATCAAGAACGTGCGATCGCAGTTCGGGCTCACTCCGACGACCGTCCGTTCCCGAGTCCGCGTCGCCGCCGTCCTTCCGCCGGAACCGAACCCGACGCGCTACGCAGACAGGGGGATGGACACCGACTTCATCCACAGCGGCTTCGTCCAGATCGTCCCGCGGCGAGGCAACGACGCGCGGCGGCTTGCGGACGCGCTCGATGCCAACCCGGCCGTCTGGAAGGCCCATGTCGCTCCCCGTCCCGTGCCCGCCGCCGTCGCGAGCGGCTCGACGGCAGGCAGCCGCAACTTCGAGCCCGCCCAGGGCTATCTCATGGCGCCGCCGGACGGGATCGGTGCGGCGGAGGTCTGGAGCCTGGCGGGAGCCAAGGGCGCAGGTGTCACCATCTGCGACATCGAGGGCAACTGGAACCGGAGCCACGAGGACCTGCCGAGCGGCATCGCCCACATCGGGGGCACGTTCATCAACGACGTCGAATGGCGCAACCACGGGACCGCCGTCCTTGGAGAGATGATCTCCCTGCCCGACGGCAAGGGCGCGGTCGGCATCAGCCACGAAGCGACGGCCGTGGTCCACTCCGCCGTCGTGAACGGCGTGTTCAACACCGCCGCGGCCATCACGAACGCGGCAGCCGCGCTCAAGGCCGGTGACGTCATCCTCATCGAGCTGCAAGCGCCCGGCCCGAACGACAAGTACGTCGCGATGCAGTACTGGAGCGACACCTTCTCGGCCATCGTCGCCGCGACCGCGAAGGGCATCACGGTGGTCGAGGCGGCGGGCAACGGCGACGAGAACTTCGAGCTGGCCGTCTTCCGCGACACCGGGCTCCAGAAGGACAGCGGCGCGATCGTCGTCGGCGCCGGCATCCCGCCGACGAACCATTTCGACAACGACGGAGCCTATGCGTCCATCGGCGTCCCGCGTTCCCGCATCTGGTTCTCGAACCACGGCAAGATCGTCAACGTCCATGCGTGGGGCTGGCACGTCACGACGCTCGGCTATGGCGACGCCCAGGGCGGGGCGTCGCAGAATCGCTGGTACACGCATCGCTTCTCGGGCACATCGAGCGCGTCGCCGATCGTCACCGGCGCCGTTGCCTGTCTTCAGGGCCGGGCGAACGCGAAGAACGGCGCACCGCTCGCGCCGAGCCAGGTGCGCAAGATCCTCATGGCCACTGGCACGCCGCAGGTGGCCGGGCCTGGTGTCCCGACCAGCCAACGGATCGGTCCGCTGCCCAACCTCCCAAAGGCGATGAAGAAGGTCTGAGATCGACGAGAAGATGATCCCGGCGGTCCCCCTACCCGCGAACAGCCCGATCAGGCGACCCGTGGACCTGAAGCTCGCGCCCGGCTGGCGCTTCGACGCACGCCGGCGCGTCTTCGTGTCGGACGCGGGCGAACGGGTGACACCGCGGGACGACCTGCCGAAGCGCACGCGCATCGTCCACACGGTGCCGAGCGTTGCTGCCTCGGACCCTGCCTCGCTCTCCCGGGCCGAACAGGACCTGCAGCGCTATCTTCAGATCATCCTGCCGGCAGGGGAACCGCCCGAGGACTACGTCGAGGCCGTCCGCGCCTGGCCGTCCGTCGAACAGGCCGACGTCGCGCCCGAGGTGAGCCTGCCCTAGACCGTTCCTCGGAGACCTGCGAGAGCAGGAGAGCCAGTCGGCCCGTGCGCGACTCGCCCTGGTGCCCGGCGGCAACGGACCGTTGGGAGTCGCCGCTGGTACGAAGCGGCGGGGCCGTCACGACGCCCGGCACGGGTATCTTCGGCGTTCGGTGACGACGAACCTCCAGGATGCCCTCGGCGTCGCGCTCGGCGGGCTGGCGCAGAAGCGTGGACTCATCCCGCGATTGCCAGCCGGCGATCGCCTGCTCGCCGATGCCGCCGTCTGGCTCGCGGGCGAGTACGCCGACCTCGTCCGCTCGACCCACCAGCGCACGCTGCCGTCGGGCGATACGGCCCTGTCGGTGGATCTCCATCCCGCCGTCGCGCCGCTGGTGCTGACCGCGTCCGACAGCGGCCGGATCACGGTCGTGGCCGATACCGGCAACGCGGGACCGGGCTACCACCGGTTCGTCGGTCGCGTGCTGGAACGGCTCGGCAGCGAGATCGGCATCGACTGGACCGATGGCGATGGCGCCACGGCGTTCGCCGACCGGCCGGTCGTCGAGCAGATGTACCTCGGCTGGCTGGGCCCCCGCCTCACCCGTGCGCGGGTCAGGGTCAGGCGTGGCGAGCGGGGCGTCCCGATCGGCATCCCACCGTGGACGCGGGTCACGACCGAGGCCGCGCTGGCGACGGTCCTCGGGCCGCGTGACGCGGCGTGGCTCGAGTCGGCCATCGCCGACCCGCGGATCGCCCTCGAGATCACCCCTTGGTGGGCCGACGCGACCGACGGCCGCTGTCTGCTCAACCGCGCACTGGTCCTGATGTGGCTGCAGGTCCGATGGCGGACCCCGGCCATGGAGGGCGAGGCCGACCTGTTCGACGAGGTCCATCGACTGCTGTCGCGCGCATATCCCGACGACCCGGAGCTCCCGTACCCGTGGCACGCGTGGACCGAGCTCACCGCGCTGCGTGGCATCGACGACCCGATGACGCGCCAGGCTGCGATGAACGCCACGAAGGAACCGGTGCCCGACCCGCCGGTCGGGTATCGACGCGACCCGGTGCGGATCAGCCACGAGGGCTGGTCGCTGGAGATCCCCGGCGAGTACGCCGAGCGGCGGACCCCCGACGAGTTCTGGTGCGGCGGCGCCGGCCGCAGCGTCACGCTGGCCGGGACGGTCACGGGAACGAGCGCCGGGACGCCGATGTCGGCGCTGGATTTCGTCGAGCAGTTCGCGGTCGACCTCGGGCCGGACGCCATCTCGCATCGGTCCGGTGAGCTCCTCGGGCGGGCGCGGCTGATGACCGACTCCACGTCGGGCGTGGAGGTCGGCGTCCTGGAGGGCTACTCGGCGGTCAGCGGGTCGGGCGCCGCGATCCGGATCGAGTTCGAGGACCCGGCCGACTGGCAGTGGGCACTCGACATATGGCGGTCGCTCGCCCCGGGCTGAGCGGAGGAGCCCCGCGCCCTAGCTGTTGAACAGCCGATCCACCTCTTGCAGGCCGGCCGCCAGCTTGTCGATGTCGTCGGTCGTCGTGTAGACGCTGAACGACGCCCGGGCGGTCGCCGGCAGGTCCAGCCGTTCGTGGAGCGGCATCGTGCAGTGGTGGCCCGCCCGGACCGCGATCCCGTACCGATCCAGCACCTGGGCCACGTCATGCGGGTGGACGCTCGAGAGGTTGAACGGGATCACGCCACCGCGCCGGTCCGGGTCCATCGGCCCGTACAGCTCGATCGACGGCACCTCCCGCGGCAGGACCGACAGCGCGTACGCGACGAGGTCCCGCTCGTGTGCCCGTACGGCGTCCATGCCGATGCCCATCAGGTAGTCCGCGGCCACCCCCAGCCCGATCGCGTCGCCGACCGCCGGCGTGCCCGCCTCGAACTTCCAGGGCACCTCGTTGAACTCGCTGCGCCGGAGATGGACCTCGCGGATCATCTCGCCGCCAGCCATGAAGGGCGGCATCGAATCGAGCAGCTCGCGGCGCGCCCACAGGGCCCCCGAGCCCATCGGCGCCAGCATCTTGTGCCCGCTGAACGCGTAGAAGTCGCAATCGAGCGCCTGGACGTCGACCGGCACGTGCGGCACCGCCTGCGCGCCGTCGACCAGCACCAGCGCCCCGGCGGCGTGCGCCAGGTCGACCATCTCGCGGACCGGGTTGATCGTGCCGAGGGTGTTCGAGACGTGGGTGAACGCCACCAGCTTGGGCTTGAGCCGCAGCAGCACCTCGAAGACGTCGAGCCGCAGCTCGCCGTCGTCGGTGATCGGGATGAACTCGAGGTCGCCGTCCTGCTCCTGGACGAGGAGCTGCCACGGCACGAGGTTGGCGTGGTGCTCCATCTCGGTCAGGACGATCGCGTCGCCGCGGGTGATGTTGCGGCGCCCCCACGCGTACGCCACGAGGTTGATCGCCTCGGTCGCGTTGCGGGTGAACACGATCTCGCGGCTGTCCGGCGCGTTGATGAAGCGCCCGACCGTGGCTCGGGCATGCTCGTAGGCAGCCGTCGCCTTCTCGCCGATGGTGTAGATGCCGCGATGGACGTTGGCGTTGTACTGGCGGTAGTAGTCGGCGACGGCGTCGATCACGATCCGCGGTTTCTGGCTGCTCGACGCCGAGTCGAGGTAGATCAGCGGATGGCCGTTGATCTCCTGGTCGAGGATCGGGAAGTCGTGCCGCAGCGCGACCGGGTCGAGCGCGGGTCCAGGAGCAGTCGCCTCGATGGCCATCGGGGGCCCGCTAGCGGGCGGCCTCCACCGGCTCCCGCTCGGCGTCGGCGTCGAGGTCCGGGCCGAGCGGCACCTGGAGCGCCTCGTCCGACGCGGTGATCTCGAGCCCGGCCTCGCGGAGGATCGGGCCGTAGCCCTCCTCCTCGAGCTGGAGCGCGAGTTCGCGGCCGCCGCTCTTCACGATGCGGCCCTGGGCGAGCACGTGGACGACGTCCGGCTTGATGTGGTTGAGGAGCCGCTGGTAATGGGTGATCAGCAGCACGCCGAGGTTCGGGTTGAGCATCGCGTTCACGCCTTCGGCGACGATCCGCAGGGCATCGATGTCGAGACCCGAGTCGGTCTCGTCGAGGATCGCCATCTCGGGCTCGATGACCGCCATCTGGAGCATCTCGAGACGCTTCTTCTCGCCACCCGAGAAGCCCTCGTTGACGTACCGCGTGGCGATGCCCTCGTCCATCCGCAGCAACGCCATCTTCTCGCGCATCTTGTTGCGGAAGTCGCGCATCGAGACGCCGCCCTTGACCGGGTCGGTCGGATCGACGTCGCCGTCTTTGTCGATGCCCTGCAGCTTCGCGTTGAGGGCACTCCTGATGAACGATGCGACGCTGAGCCCGGGGACCGCCGTCGGGTACTGGAATGCGAGGAACAGCCCGAGGCGTGCCCGCTTGTCGGGCGTCAGCTTCAGGATGTTGCGGCCCTTCCACTCGACCTCGCCGCCGGTGACGACATAGGCCGGATGGCCCATCAGCGCATAGGCGAGCGTCGTCTTGCCGGAGCCGTTCGGGCCCATGATCGCGTGGACCTCGCCCTTGCCGACGGTCAGGTTGATCCCCTGCAGGATCTCCAGCTCGGGATGGCCGAGGGGCGCGACCCGCAAGCCGCGGATCACGAGGTGCTGGTCGGTAGTGGCGGTCGTCTGGTCGGTCACTGGCTGATCAGTGCTCCTTGTGGTCGGCGACGAGCTCGGCCCTCGGTGGGGCGAGGTCGGCGAGGGTCATCGAGTCGAGCGTCGAAGTGATCGCGTCGCGGACGCGCACCCACAGGATGTTGACGGTGCAGCGCGACGAGCGGTCGCAGGTCGTCGCGTGCTCGGGGTCGTCGGAGGCGCAGAACATCGGCGCGATCGGGCCCTCCAGCGCCCGGAGCACCTCGCTCATCGCGATCGTGCTCGGCGCTCGCGTCAGCTCGTATCCGCCGTGCGCACCGCGGGTGCTCACGACCAGGCCCGCCTCGCGCAGGTTGACGACGAGCTGCTCGAGGTACGCCCGCGGCAGGTCCTCCTCCGCGGCGACCCCCGCGAGGCTCGCGGGGCCCGTCCCGTAGTGCCGGGCGAGCTGGACCATCAGCCGGACGCCGTACTCGCCCTTCGTCGAGAACGACACCGCGCCCGAGCCGTGATAGGCCGGTCGCGCGGCGGGCTGGGGCACGTGGCGTGGGCTGCCGGTCGGTGCGGTCAGGTCGGGGTCCTCGTATATCCGAGTGATTTCGTCGGATATGTCGAGTCTACGGCCGCCCGGCGGAGGCGTCAACGAGCCGGAACCGCCTCCACGGGCCGCGCGACGCGGAGCCGGCGGACCAACTCGGCCGCCTGCTCGTAGCGCCCGAACGACGGCATGATGTACGTCCCCGAGACGCGGTCGCCGACAGCCGCCAGCAGCTCCTCGGTGATGCGCAGACCGACCTCCGCGCCGGCCTCGCCGGCATGACGGAGTGCCTCGCGTGTTTCGTCCGGGATCGTGATCCCCGGGACCTCGTGGTGGAGGAATTCGGCGTGGCGGGAGGACTGGAGCGGCAGCACCCCGAGCAGCACCGGGAGTGGGAACCCGTTCGGACCGAACCGCCGGCGGGCCTCCTCGAACATCGCCTCGACCTGCTCGATCGAGTACAACGGCTGGGTCATGATGAGGTGCGCCCCGGCGGCGACCTTGCGCTCCAGCCGATCCCACTCAGTGGCGGCATCGGCGGCGGTCGGATCGAGCGCGCAGGCGATCGTGAACGAGGCCGCCTGACCGATCGGCGACCCGGCCGCATCCTCGCCCCGGTTGAGTCGCGTCAGGATCTCGATCAACCCGATCGAGTCGACGTCCCACACGCCGGTCCCGGCCGGATAGTCGCCGATCCGTGGTGGGTCCCCGGTCAGCGCGATGACGTTGCGGACGCCGAGCGCGTGCGCGCCCAGCAGCTCCGACTCGATGGCCATCAGGTTCCGATCGCGCGTCGTGAAGTGGACGATGCACTCGAGATCCAGGTCGTGCTGGATGCCGAACGCCACGGCGAGGCAGCCCATCCGCACTCGAGCCATCGCCGAGTCGCTGATGTTCACCGTGTCGACCCCGGCCGCCTGGAGCAGGCGAGCTGCGTCGATCGTCCGCTCGATGCGGACGGACCGCGGCGGGTCGATCTCGACCGAGATGAAGTACCGCCCGTCCGCCAGCGCGCGAGGCGAGGCGTGTGGGCGGCGGCGCCTCGTCGGTCGTCGCGGCGATCGCGGTCCGGACCGTCGTACTGGGAGGGACGGCGACCGGCGACGGTGCGCCGACATCGGCCACCCGGGCGTCGATCGCCGCCCGCATGGCCGCGATGTGGTCGGGCGTCGTGCCGCAGCAGCCGCCCACGATCGCCGCCCCGGCGTCGAGCATGTCGCCGACCATCCGGCCGAAATAGTCGGGCGGAGCGGCGTACACGAACTGGCCCTCGATGCGTTGCGGCAGGCCGGCGTTGGGGAGGATGGCCTTGCCCGCGCCGTCCATCGCGACGAGCGCGTCGAGGCAACCGATCGGACCGGCCCCGCAGTTCACGCCGAGCACGTCGGCGTCGACGCGCACCGCGAGCGAGCGAGCGGCCACCGCGGGATCGGTGCCGTCCGCGAGCACGACGTCCTCGCCGAAGGTGAACAGGGCCACGATCGGCAGGTCTGCCGCCGCGGCTCGCGCCTCCTCGACGGCGATCGCGAGGTGGTCGACGAGCGAGAACGTCTCGAACCAGAAGGCGTCGACGCCGCCCTCGAGCAGGCCCTCGATGGTCTCCCGGAACGCCGCCCGCACGTCGGCATCGCCGAGGTGCAGGATCTCGCGGTTCGGCGCGCCCAGCGGCCCGATCGATCCGGCGACCAGCACGTCGCGGCCGGCCACGTCGCGCGCCTCGCGGGCGATCTGCGCCCCGCGTCGGGCCAGCTTCCCGGCGCGGTCGGCGAGGCCGTGCGGGGCGAGCCGAACCCGGTTGGCACCGAACGTGGCGGTCTCGATGATGTCGGCGCCCACCGCCAGGTACTCGCGGTGGATCGCTCCGATCAGCTCGGGGCGGCTCGCGACCAGCTCGTCGAGGACCGCACGCTGCGGGATGCCGCGGCTGAACAGCAGCGTGCCCATCGCCCCGTCGGCCAGCAGCGGACCGGTCGTCAGTCGGTCACGGAACCGGGCCCGGGCGTCGCCGGTCGTCACGCGTCGTCTCGCAGGTTCGGGGCGAGCCAGCGCTCGGCCTCATCGACGGGCACGCCCTTGCGTTTCGCGTAGTCCTCGAGCTGGTCTCGCGCCGATCCGCCCGAGCCCGAAGTAGTGGCTCGCCGGGTTCCACAGGTAGTAGCCCGACACGGACGCGCCAGGCCACATCGCCATCGACTCGGTCAGCCGGATGCCCACCCGCTCCTCCGCGCCAAGGACCTCGAAGATCGTCTGCTTCTCGGTGTGATCCGGGCAGGCCGGGTAGCCCGGCGCCGGGCGGATGCCCTGGTAGCGCTCGGCGATGAGGTCGTCGTTGGTGAGCGCCTCGTCGGCCGCATAGCCCCACAGCTCGTGACGGACGCGCTCGTGCAGGCGCTCGGCGAACGCCTCCGCGAGCCGGTCGGCGAGCGCCTTGGCGAGGATCGACGAGTAGTCGTCGTTGTCCCGCTCGAAGCCGGCGACCATGCCGTCGGGTCCGTCGAGCCCGTGGCCGGCGGTGACCGCGAATGCTCCGATGTGGTCGGCCAGTCCGCTCGAGATCGGTGCGACGAAGTCGGCCAGCGCGACGTTGGGACGACCCGCCGGCTTGGCCATCTGCTGGCGCAGGGTGCGGAACGTGGCGAGCGGCTCGGTCCGGGTCTCGTCGCGCCACGCGACGATGTCGTCGCCGTCGGCGTTGGCCGGCCAGAACCCCACGACGCCGGACGCGCGCAGCCGTTCGTCGGCCACGATCCGTTCCAGCAGCCGCTGGGCGTCGTAGTACAGGTCGCGGGCAGCCTTGCCGACCTTCGGGTCGTCGAAGATGGCCGGGTAGGCGCCGCGCAGCTCCCAGGTCGCGAAGAACGGCGTCCAGTCGATGCGGTCGACCAGCTCGACGAGCGGGTACGACTCGAAGACTCGCACGCCGAGGAACGACGGTCGCGGCGGCTCCACGGTCGACCAGTCGATCGGCACCGGGTTGGCGCGAGCCTCGGCGATCGTGAGGTAGCGCTCCTTCGACTGGCGGTCGGCGCGGTCGCGCCGGACCTCCTCGTACTGGTCGCGGATCTCCGTGGCGTAGCCCTCGCGCCGCCCGACATCGATCAGCGCGCCGGCGACGCCTACCGCCCGCGACGCGTCGAGGACGTGGACGACCGGGCCGGAGTAGGCCGGCGCGATCTTCACCGCGGTATGGGTCTTCGACGTCGTGGCCCCGCCGATGAGCAGCGGGGTCGACATCCCGAGCCGTTCCATCTCGGACGCGACGTGGACCATCTCGTCGAGCGACGGCGTGATGAGCCCGGACAGGCCGATGAGATCCGCTTCGTGCTCCTCGGCGGCTTCGAGGATCCGTGCGACCGGCACCATGACGCCGAGGTCGATGACCTCGTAGTCGTTGCAGCCGAGCACGACCCCGACGATGTTCTTGCCGATGTCGTGGACGTCGCCCTTGACGGTCGCGGTGACGATCGTGCCGGCCCTGCGGACGCCGGTGCCCTCGCGCTCGGCCTCGAGGTAGGGCACCAGGTGGGCGACCGCCTTCTTCATGACGCGCGCGCTCTTGACGACCTGGGGCAGGAACATCCGGCCCGAGCCGAACAGGTCGCCGACGACGTTCATGCCGTCCATCAGCGGCCCCTCGATGACCTCGAGCGGTCGGGTGGCGACCTGGCGCGCCTCCTCGGTGTCCTCGACGATCCAGGCGTCGATGCCCTCGACCAGCGCGTGGGTCAGGCGCTCGCCGACGGGCTTCTCGCGCCACGTCAGGTCCTCGCCCTTGCGGTCCATGCCGCCGGTCCCGGCGTACTGCGTGGCGATCTCGAGCAGCCGCTCGGTGGCGTCGGGTCGACGGTCGAGGACGACGTCCTCGACGCGCTCGCGCAGGTCGGGATCGATGTCGTCGTAGACCGGCAGCACGCCCGCGTTGACGATGGCCATGTCGAGACCCGCGTTCTTGGCGTGGTACAGGAACACAGAGTGGATGGCCTCGCGGACCGGATCGTTGCCGCGGAACGCGAACGACACGTTCGACACGCCGCCCGACGTCCGCGTCCCGGGCAGCTCGGCCTTCAGCCGCCGGACGGCCTCGATGAACGACACCGCGTAGGCGTTGTGCTCCTCGATGCCGGTCGCGATCGCGAAGATGTTGGCGTCGAGGATGATGTCCTCGGGCGCGAACCCGACGACCTCGGTCAGCAGCGTGTACGCGCGCCGGAGGATGGCGATCCGTCGGTCGACCGTGTCGCCCTGGCCCTGCTCGTCGAACGCCATCACGACGACCGCGGCGCCGTAGCGCTTGCACAGCCGCGCCTGGCGGAGGAACTCGTCCTCCCCCTCCTTGAGCGAGATCGAGTTGACGACGCCCTTGCCCTGCAGCTGCTGGAGGCCGGCCTCGATGACCGTCCACTTCGAGCTGTCGACCATCACCGGCACCGTGGCGATGTCGGGCTCCGACGCGATGCGGCGCAGGAAGCGGCTCATCGCGGCGACACCGTCGAGCATCGCCTCGTCCATGTTGACGTCGACGATCTGGGCGCCGTTCGTCGACCTGTTCGCGGGCGATGTCGATCGCCTCGTCCTCGCGATCCTCGGCGATGAGCTTGGCGAACTTGCGCGATCCCGTGACGTTGGTCCGCTCGCCGACGTTGACAAAGGCGTTGCCGGGCGGCGGGATGACGACCGGCTCCAGGCCCGACAGCCGGGTCACGGCGGGCGGCTGCGCGATCGGGCGTGGCGGCTTGCCCGCCACCGCGGCGGCGATCGCGGCGATGTGCGCCGGTGTCGTGCCACAGCACCCGCCGGCGATGTTGAGCAGCCCGTGTTCGGCCCACTCGCCGAGCGCCTCGGCCATGGCTTCCGGCGTCTCGTCGTAGCCGCCGAGCTCGTTGGGCAGGCCGGCATTCGGGTAGGCCGACACCGGCCGGTCGGCGACGCGCGAGAGGACGTCGAGGTGCTCGCGGAGCTGCTTCGGACCGAGCGCGCAGTTCAGCCCGATGACCAGCGGGTCGGCGTGGCGGACGCTGTGCCAGAACGCCTCGACCGTCTGGCCGGACAGCGTTCGGCCCGGAGGCGTCGACGATCGTGCCCGAGATGATCACCGGCAGCCGCTCGCCGAGCTCGTCGAACAGCGACTCGACGGCGAAGATCGCGGCCTTCGCGTTGAGCGTGTCGAAGATCGTCTCGATGAGCAGGATGTCGGCGCCGCCCTCGATCAGCGCCGCGGCCGCCTCGTGGTACGCCTCCTCGAGCTCGGCCCACGTCACGCCGCGGGCGGCCGGGTCGCCGACGTCCGGGCTGATCGAGGCGGTGCGGTTGGTCGGACCGAGGGCACCTGCCACGAACCGCGGTCGGTCGGGGTCGGCCCGTTCGGCGGCATCGGCCGCCTCGCGGGCGAGCCGGGCCGCGGCGACGTTCATCTCGCGCACGATCTCCGGCGTCGAGGCCGTAGTCGGCCTGGGCGATACGGGTCGACGTGAACGAGTTGGTCTCGATGATGTCGGCGCCGGCATCGAGGTACGCGGCGTGCGCCGCCCGGACGACGTCGGGCTGGGTCAGGACGAGCAGGTCGTTGTCGCCGCGCAGGTCGCGCGGATGATCGCGGAAGCGCTCGCCGCGGTAGTCCGCCTCGTCGAACCGGTGCTCCTGGAGCAGGGTGCCCATCGCGCCGTCGAGCACCAGGATCCGTTCGGCCAGCAGCTTGTCAAGCTGCGCCCGTCGGGTGGCCCGGGTCCACGGGGCGTCCGCGACCGCCGTCGCGCCGCCCTGGGACGGGCTGGTCGGCGGGGGCAAGGTCGGGTCGGTCACAGGCATCTCCGGTCGTCGGCAGGTACCGCGAAGAGACCGGACATGATCGACTCCGACGACCTGGTCGCCTCGAGGGAGCTCCGAAGGGAGTGTCCCTTATCTCGCAGGAAGACCTGCCCGGAGTTGGCACCTTGCCGACCTTGCGTCGGTAGGTTGTCGTGGCATCGACGGGCCGGTCCCTCCGCCACTCTGGATAAAGCACGTCTTCGGTTGTGGGTATCGATGATGCCCGACGAGGGGATCAGCCTGCAAGCGCACGTATCCGCCGATCGGGCGCACCGTGAGGGTCAACAGCATGCAGGATGGGCGCGGCGAACACGCTCGCCGCACCCATCGGTCAGTTCAGCCCTTCCGGGGGAAGGACCGCGTGTAGATCTTGCGAAGCGCGTCGCCGTCGGGGGCCTTCGCGAGTTCCATCCGCCTGCGTGCGGACTTGGACGTCACGGTCAGATCCCCGGCCCGGGCCTTGAACCGCGCTGCTGCCTCCCGAACACTGGTCGTCCGGCGAACGGGTTCGATCCCGTATCGGGCACGAAGCTGGTCGATGCGATCCTGGTCGATGCTTGCCATCAGTTGAGGACGAACCACGCGACGAACGTCGCTGAGGTGACGGTCGTGTTCAAGTAGATCGTGAACGAGTTCGTCGTGGGAACGACCGCTCGCACATAGCGGCCCGAGCGGTTCGAATGCAGCACGGCGAAGATGCGGCTGTTCGCGGACACGCCCGGCAGGCTGATCGTGAGCGTGGATCTCCCGGCGCCGATCGTGTTCTTGCCCATGCGGTTGAACACGACCTTGCCGGTGACGTTGAGCCCGACCGAGGTCGCTGTGGCAGCGACGGCTCGCACGCCCACCCCCGTTGCACTACCGACGCCCACGACGCCGTCCCCGGTGTCGGCGATACCGACGACACCGTCATCCCCGAGACCGATGACGCCAGTCAGACCGCCGGTACCGACGACGCCGTCGTCGGGGCTGACGCCCCAGACGCCGGCGCCCTCGTAGCTGGCATCCGCGGAAGCCTGGGACCAGCCGAAGACGCCGGTGTACGCGGTGTCGCCGGGCATGCCGGACTCGCTGCCGGTGGTTCCCGATACACCCGCACCATCGGGGTTGACGGTATGCCCACGGAACGCGACCTGAGGAGATCCAGCGGACGTGACGGTGATGCTGGTTTCCTCTGTCCCCGTGAAAGCGCCGCCGACCTCTACCGCGTCGCCATCAGCGGCAGCGGCGGTCATCGGGATGGTCGCCGTAACGGCGAACGCTGCAGCGCCCCCGGCGGCAGCGGCAAGAAGTGCTCGTCGTGAGCGAGGCGCGTTCGGATCGGACGACATCTGGGTTTCCTTCCATGAAGAAGTCGATGAGTGACGGTTCGGGCCGATGCCCGACGGCGGATGATGCCATGGCGCCGTCATTCGCGTGTCGGACGGCCCCGGGGACCACACTGCACCAGGCTGGACGCACACCGGACCGCCTGGGCCACGTGGGACCGGCGGTCGACGGCCCGCGGACATCACAAGGCGGCCAGATGCTCCTCGTCGTGGTCGATCGCGTTCCGGACGAGTCCCGCCACGTCCAGGTCGCCGAAGGTCTCGTGATGCCCGACCCGCGCCCGGCCCGCAGCGTCGAGCGAGCGGAGCGTCGCCAACGTCTCGTCCCGGGCAGCGGCGAACCGCTCGAGGACGCCGTCCAGACCCAGCTCCGACTCGCCGGTCCACGGCCCGGGCTCCGTCCACGACCACTCCGGGCGGTCGGTCGTGGCGAGGTCCCGCAGCCGCCCCTGGTGCACCTCCGCCTCGACCGCGATGAGGTGCCGAACCACCTGCTCGGGCGTCCACTCCCCGTCGGGCACGGGCCGCCCTGCGGCCGCCCGGGCTGCCGACGCCAGGCGGGCCGGAAATGAAGCCAGCGCGTCGCTCATGCGGCCCTCGCCAGCGTTTCGAGCTTCGCCCGTCGCCACGTCTCCGTCGCCTCGACGGCGTTGAACAGGTACAGGTGGAAGCCCGTGATGTCGGCGCGTGGGTCGGCGACGGTGGGAGCGATGCCCTCGAGCAGCGCATCGGGCCGGTAGAACCCGCCGGACCGCACGAGGCGCGCCACGAACCGGACGTTCTTGGCCAGGAACCGGTGGGTGTCGGCCACCCCGATCCGAGCAGCGAGGGCAAGCAGCTTCTGCGGCTCCGCCACCCCGGGCACGCCGACGTGGACCGGCAGCGTGAACCCCTCGGCGCGACGTGCCGCGATCCACGACGAGATCGACGCCGGGTCGAAGCACAGCTGGGTGGTCACGTAGTGGGCGAACTCCGCCTTGGCACGGAGCGCCTCGAGCAGCGGGGCGTCGGCGATGAACGCGTGCCCCTGCGGATACGCCGGGATGCCGACCTGCTCGAACCGATGCCCGATCTCGGCCAGCTCGCGGAGCAGCGACAGGCCGTCCTCGTAGTCGCCGGGCTCCTTCTCGTCGCCACCGACCACGAACGCGCGGGTCACGCCCGAGGCGTCCAAGGCGGCGACCAGGTCGCACAGGTGCGCACGGTCTCGGACCATCCGTGCCGACAGGTGCGGCACGACCGAGAACCCGGCGGCCTGCAGGGCGCCGGCCAGGTCGACCGTCGCCTCGAGACCCTTGGTCGGCGAGGCTGTCACTGCCACGGTCGCGCCGGCCGGCAGGTGCGCCGCCTGGTCGAGCGCGTGCTTCAACGGGATCAGCTCGAAGGTCGGCGCCCGCAGGCGGTCGAGCATCGCGGCGCGCGACGACGGCGTGAGGCGGGCATGGCGGCGGAACAGCACGCCCTAGACCTCGGAGTCCGGCATCGACGCTTTGCGGCGGATCATGAACTCGAGCAGCGCCTCGTCGACGGCCCCCTCCATCGGCGGCGCCTCGTACTCGGCGAGCATGCGCTTCCAGATGGCATTGGCGCGCTGGGCGGCGTCCAGCCCGCCGTCCTCGGTCCACTGCTCGAACGAGTTGTTGTCGGCCACGTCCGAGCGGTAGAACGCCGTCTCGAAGTTGGCCAACGTGTGGGCCGTGCCCAGGAAGTGCTGCCCGGGCCCGTTGTCGCGGATCGCGTCGAGGGCCTGGCCGTTCTCGGACAGGTCGACGCCCTTCACGAACACCGCCATCATCCCGCACTGGTCCGCATCGAGGATGAACTTCTCGTAGCCGACCGCGAGACCGCCCTCCAGCCAGCCGGCGGCGTGGAGGACGAAGTTCACGCCGCCGAGGACCGTCGGGATGCAATGTCGCGGCGCTCTCGTAGGCGGCCTGGGCATCGGCGATCTTCGACGCGCACAGCGATCCACCGGAGCGGAACGGCACGCCCAGCCGCCGGGCCAGCGACGCCATCACGTACAGCACCAGCGCGGGCTCGGGCGTCCCGAACGTGGGCGCGCCGGACTGCATCGACATCGAGCTCGCGAAGCTGCCCATCACCACCGGCGCGCCGGGCCGGACGAGCTGGACGAAGGTCATCCCGGCGAGCGCCTCGGCGAGCGTCTGGGCGGCCACGCCGGCGGCGGTCACCGGCGCCATCGCGCCGGCCAGGATGAACGGCGTGAGGAGCGTCGCCTGGTTCGCCTCGGCGTACGCGCGCGCCGACCCGAGCATCGTCGCGTCCCACACGAGCGGCGAGTTCGCGTTGATCAGCGACAGGACGACCGGGTGGTCCTCGAGGTAGTCGGCACCAAAGAGGATCCGCGCCATCTCGACGGTGTCGCGCGCCCGCTCCGGCGCGGTCACCGAGCCCATGAACGGCTTGTCCGAGTAGCGCATGTGCGCGTAGACCATGTCGAGGTGGCGCTTGTTGACCGGGATGTCGACCGGTTCGCATACCGTCCCGCCGCTGTGGTGAAGGTGCGGCGAGAGGTAGGTCAGCTTCACGAGGTTGCGGAAGTCCTCGATCGTGCCGTAGCGCCGGCCGCGGTCGAGGTCCCGGACGAACGGCGACCCGTAGTTCGGCGCGAACACCGTGTGCCGCCCACCGATCTCGACGTTGTTCGCCTCGTTCCGGGCGTACTGGGTGAACTGGCGTGGCGCGCTGGCCTGGACGATCTTGCGGCACATCCCGCGCGGGAAGCGGACGCGCTCGCCATCCACGTCGGCCCCGGCCTCGCGCAGGAGCCGTACTGCGTCGGGATCACCGCGGAACTCGACGCCGACCTCCTCGAGGATGATGTCGGCGTTGTGCTCGATGAGCGACAGGCCCTCCTCGCCGAGGACCTCGAACGGCTCGAGCGACCGCGTCAGGTACGGCGTGCGCTCGAGGTGCGACAGGAGCCGGGCGGCCCGGCGGGCATCGCGGCCGCCGCTGCGCCGGGTGGGCGCACCGCCGCTCATCGCTCGTCTCCGGTCGCGCTCGGGACGGCAGCCCGACGGCGCCGGCGCCCGGCCGAGCGCTCACCCGCGCGGTCGATCGTCGCCGGCCGCGGTGGCAGCGCGACGACCCGCTCGAGCTGCGGGTTCGGCGCGGTCCGGTGCGGGATCGCCATCGCCTCGACGAAGTGCTCCTGGAAGCGCGGCTCGACCGCCGTCTCGATCTTCTCGACGCGGCGGACGACGCCCTCGATCTCGCGCCGGGCGGCGCCCGACAGCAGCGCGATCAGCGCGCCGGTGCCGGCGGCGTTGCCGGCAGCCTTGACCCGCGACAGGTCGCAGTCCGGGACCAGCCCGAGGACCATCGCGTGGAGCGGGTCGATCTGGCTCCCGAATGCGCCGGCCAGCCGGATCTCGTCGACGGTGTCACGGTCGAGCTGGTCCATGAGCAGCCGCGCGCCCGCGTACAGGGCGGCCTTCGCAAGCTGGATCGCCCGGACGTCGTTCTGGGTGATGACGATGCGCGGTCCGCCGTCGGCCGGCTCGTGCAGGACGTAGCTGAACGTCCGCCCGTCGGGCACGACCCGCGGCGTGCGCTCGGCGAGCGCGCCGTCGATCACGCCGTCCGCGGTGACGACCCCGGCGAGGTACAGCTCGGCGACGACCTCGATGATGCCCGAGCCGCAGATGCCGGTCACTCCGGTGCCGGCCTCGGCGACCGCGTCGGCGAAGCCCGGGTCGTCCGACCATGCGTCGACGCCGATGACCCGGAACCGCGGCTCGAGCGTCTCGCGGTCGATGCGCACCCGCTCGATGGCACCGGGCGCGGCTCGCTGGCCCGAGCTGATCTGCGCGCCCTCGAAGGCCGGACCGGTCGGGCTGCTGGCGGCCAGCAGCCGGTCGCGGTTGCCCAGCACGATCTCGGCGTTCGTGCCGACGTCGACGACCAGCGTCATCGCGTCGGCCTCGTGCGGCTCCTCGGCGAGGATCACACCGGCGGTGTCCGCGCCGACGTGGCCGGCGATGCACGGCAGCACGTAGACCCGCGCGCCGGGATGCGCATACACGCCAAGCTCGGCGGCGGTCGTCGACACGGCCGTGTCGGTCGCCAGCGCGAACGGCGCCGAACCGAGCGGGGTCGGGTCGATACCGAGCAGCAGGTGGTGCATGATCGGGTTCCCGACGATCGCAAGCTCGAGGATCTCGAGACGCTTGACGTCGGTCTTGTTGGCGAGCGCCGCGAGCAACCCGTCGAGTGCCTTGCGCACCGCGGCCGTCAGCTCCACGTCGCCGCCGTCGTGCATCATCACGTACGAGACCCGGCTCATGAGGTCCTCGCCGAACCGGATCTGCGGGTTCATGACGCCGGCGCTGGCGAGGACCGATCCGTCGAGGAGGTTCACGAGGTGCCCGGCGATCGTCGTCGAGCCGACGTCGATGGCGACCCCGAACGCCCGGTCGTGGAAGCCCGGCCAGATCGCGATGACGTCGCGCCCCCCGTGGACCGCCACGGTCACGCGGTAGTCGCCGTCGGTCAGCGTCGTTCTGGAGGACCGTGGACGACCTGCAGGTCGGCCCGGAGGTCGGTCAGGCCCCACTCCTCGCGCAGCGCGTCGAACAGCCGTCCGAGGTCGCCGGTCGGCGTCGCGAGGTCGGGCTCCGTGACGTCGACCGTGTGGAGCCGGACGACCGGGTCCATCTCGAACGCCCGCGCGGCGAGGTCCTTGCGCACGACCTGGCGGTGGACCTGGCTCTCGGGCGGGACGTCGATGACCGCGTCGCCGAGCAACGTGGCCGTGCACGACAGCCGGCGGTCCTCGGCCAGCCCATGCTCCTCGCGGTAGGCCGTCTCGAGCTGCCCCGGCTCAGCGAGGTGATCCGGCGCGGACGTGATCCCGTGCTTCGCGAACGTTCCGAACGCCGGCGTGACCGTGCAGCGGCCGCAGATCCCGCGGCTGCCGCAGACGGCGTCGATGTCGACCCCGAGCGAGCGCGCCGCATCGAGCACGGTCGTCCCGGCCGGCACCCGACCGCGCCGGCCCGACGGTGTGAAGATGACCTGCGGATCGGCGCTCGTCGCGGTGGGTGCCATGCGCCCGCCCGTCAGCTCGAGGCCGAGACGTCGAGCCCGGGGACGTCGGCGCCGGGGACGTCCGCCGAGGCCGCCTGGCGCGCACCGTCGGGTGCGCCCCCTCGACGGCGGTTGACGCGGCGGCCGCCGGCCTCGCCGTCCGGCGGCGCGACACGGAACCGGCGGATCCAGCGGGACGCGTCCTGGTCGTTGCCCATCAGCACGTCGCTGGCCATGACCGCGTGGCGGACACCCTCGGCGATCGGGTTGGTGATGGCCGAGGTCAGCCCGGAGGCGATCGCCATGCTCAGGAATGCGCCGTTGATGCCCTCACGGTTGGGCAGCCCGAAGCTGACGTTCGACGCGCCGCAGGTCGAGTTGACCTTGAGCTCGTCGCGCAGGCGGCCGAGGATGTGGAAGACCTGGCGGCCGGCGCCGGCCAGCGCTCCGATCGGCATCAGCAGCGGATCGACGACGATGTCCTCGCGCGGGATGCCGTGGTCGGCCGCCCGCTCGACGATCCGCTTGGCGACCTCGAAGCGCACGTCCGGGTCCATCGAGATGCCGGTCTCGTCGTTGCTGATGGCGACGACCGCGCAGCCGTACTTCTTGACGAGCGGCAGGACCCGCTCGAGGCGCTCCTCCTCGCCGGTCACGCTGTTGAGCAGGGGCTTGCCCTGGTAGACCGCGAGCCCGGCCTCGAGCGCCTCGACGATCGACGAGTCGATCGACAGCGGCACGTCGGTCAGCGACTGGACGAGCTCGATGGTCGTCGCCAGGATCGCCGGCTCGTCGGCCAGCGGGATGCCCGGCGTTGACGTCGAGCATCTGGGCGCCGGCCTCGACCTGGGCGATCGTGTCGCGCTCGACGCGCGAGAAGTCGCCGGCCTTCATCTCCTCCATGAGCACCTTGCGACCGGTCGGGTTGATGCGCTCGCCGATGATCACGAACGGCTGGTCGTCCCCGATGACGACCTCGCGGGTGGCCGAGCTGACGACGGTCCGCGTCATGCGTTCGCCTTGCCCTGGGTCTCGTCGTGGGCGGGCGGGAAGACCGGGCCGCCGTCGACGCCACCGGACTGGATGAGCTGCGCCAGCCGGTGCTTGTCGTAGTCGGCCTCGAGTCGCTCGGCCTCGGCCGCGACCTCGGCGTCGATGTCGTCGCCGCAGCGCTGCTGGGTCCGGCGCCACTCCTCGATGTAGTCGTTGTAGGCCCGCTTGCCGGCACGGCTGGCGGCCTTGTCGATGGCGACCTGGAACCGCGGATGCAGGACGATCTTGCTCTGGCTGACGGCCCTCGCGCGCGGTGACCTGGGCCGGGATGTCGCGCCACCAGATCGACGGTCATCGTCCCCACGAATCAGTGTCCTCCCATGTCGATGAGCGGCGTGACGGCGGGCGCCGGCCGGCCCGCCGCGACCGCGGCGATCGTCGTCGCGAGCTCGCCATAGCCTGTGGTGCGCCGCTCGTATCGGAGACCGAGCCGCCGGGCCGCCCGACGCGCGACCCGGTCGAGCTCGGGATCGTCGATCTGGGCGAGGTAGACGAGTCGTCGGTAGTTGCCGAAGTACTGGTCGCGCAGCTCCGGGTGCCGGTCCAGCCCGAGGCCCGTGATGACCAGCCGGTCGAAGTTTCGCGCCAGGAAGTCGGTCAGGAAGAACGTGGCCGGCTCGTCGTCGGTGAGCTTCGCGAACTCGGGGCTCGTCGCGTAGAACTCGTAGCAGTGCGCGCCGGCCAACGCGCTCGACGCCCTCCTCGGCGATGACCGGGTCGAGCAGCCCGCCGGTCCCGCAGTCGGCATACGCCACGAACACCCGGTCGTAGCCGGCCCGTCGGCGGCGGATGCGATCACGGACCGCGGCCGGGATCCCGCCGGGTCGGTTGTGGAGGGTCGCCGGCAGGCAGGTGATGTCGACGTTCGGCAGGTCGCGAGTCAGCGCGACCAGCTCGCGGGCGAGGGCACCGCAGCCGACGACGAGGACGCGCGGATCCCCGCTTCGGACGGGCTCAGGCCGGGACGCGGGCACGAGCTCGGCGCTCGTCGATCAGTCGGCGTGCCGTCTCGGCGGCGATCGCCGGCATCGCGGCAGTAGGCGTCGGCACCGACGGCCATGCCGAACTCCTCGTTGAGCGGCGCACCGCCTACGAGGACGATGTAGTCGTCGCGCATCTCGCGGTCCTTGAGCGTCTGGATGACGACCTTCATGTACGGCATGGTCGTCGTCAGCAGCGCGGACATCCCGAGGATGTCGGGCTTGTGCTCGGTGAGCGCGTTCAGGAACTTGTCGGCGTCGGTGTTGATGCCCAGGTCGATGACCTCGAAGCCGGCGCCCTCGAGCATCATCCCGACCAGGTTCTTGCCGATGTCGTGGATGTCGCCCTTGACCGTGCCGATGACGACCTTGCCGACCGGCTCGGCGCCGGTCTCGGCGAGCAGCGGCCGGAGGATCTCCATGCCGGCCTTCATCGCGTTGGCGGCGAGCAGGACCTCGGGCACGAACAGGATCCCGTCGCGGAAGTCGATGCCGACGATCTTCATGCCGGCGACGAGCGCGTCGTCGAGGACCTTCGTCGCGGAGAAGCCGCGGCCGAGCAGGATGTTCGTCCCCTCGACGATCTCGTCGCGCATGCCGTCGTAGAGGTCGTTGTGCATCTGCTCGACCAGCTCGTCGTCGGACAGGCTGGCGAGGTCGATGTCCTGGTAGTCGTCGGTCATCTGCGATGGCTCCCGAGTCCCGGCGTGGAGTACGGCTCCATCCGCGGTCCACTGGGGTTCCACATCGTGGAACCGTGCCGTATGATGGAACCACGGCAGACGAATCTAGCCGAACCAGGGGTGGCATGTCCAGCGTCCAGTCCATCAGGCGCGCCTTCGCGGTGCTCGAGCGCCCTCGACGAGGGCCCGCTCGGCGTGACCGACGTCGCCGACCGCGCCGCGCCTGCCGAAGTCGACGGCCGCACGCTTGCTGGCCACGCTCGCGGAGGAAGGTGCGGTCGAGCAGGTGCCCAGGCGACACCGCGTATCGCCTCGGCCCGCGGCTCGTGACGCTGGCCGGCGGCTTCAGCCTCATCCGCTCGCTCGCGGCGGTCGGCCGGCCCGTGCTCACCGATCTCGCGGCGGCGTCCGGCGAGGCAGCCGGGGTCGGCGTCCCTGACGGCGACCTCGTCCACTACATCGACCAGGTCGACACGCCGAACCCGGTCGTCGTGCGCGACTGGACCGGCGCGCGCGCGCCGTTGCACGCGGTGTCGTCCGGCCAGGTGCTGCTGGCGTTCCGGACGCCGGCGGCGATCGAGCGGTACCTGACGCAGCCCTCGCTCGAGCGCTTCACGGAGCGGACGCTGACCGAGCCCGAGGCGGTCCGGGAGCGACTCCGGGACGTCCGCCGGCACGGGTACGCTTGGGCCGTCGAGGAGTTCGACGCGGGGATCGCGTCGGTGGCGGCGCCGATCGCCGACGCCTCAGGCGAGGTGATCGCGGCGGTGCATGTCCACGGCCCGAGCTACCGGTTCCCGTCGGCCGGTCGCGCGGCCGAGATGGAACACCTGGTCGTGACGGGCGCCGCGCGGATCGCGGCGGGTCTCCGGGAAGGCTAGGGGCCGCCGGCGTCCTGGGTCTTGGCCTCTGGCGCCTTAGCGTCCTGTGCCTGCGTGCCGGCGTCCGGGGCCTTGGCGTCCGGGGCCTTGGCGTCGGCCGGGCCGACCGGTTCGAGGTCGATGGTGCGGACCTGGCGGGATTTGCCCGCCTCGGTCCGCACGACCGCCGACGGGATCACGCCGTTCGCCATCCGCTCGATGACGGCGATCTCCCCGGAATACAGACCTGTCCCGGTGATGCGGACACGCCCTCCGACGGAGAACCCGGCGCGGCCCTTGCTCGCGTTCGGATCGATGATGGCGACGGTGGGCCGTACGTACGGCGCGTCATCCGGCAACCCGGTGGGCTGCGCGGGTCGATCGTTCCTTGGCGGCGGATACGAGACTTTCCGTCTGGGCACCTGTCCTCCTGCTACTGCGGGCTGATGTCGGACGCCGTGTTCTTGGCGGCGCGCTTGACCTTGGACGCGGCATCCTCGACGTCGGCCGCGATACCGGCGGCCTCCTCGGCGGCGGCCGCCTGCGCGTCGTCGAGCTTGTCCGAGCCGCTCGAGGATCCGCCCGTCAGGTTCTTCTGGACCTCGGCGACCTGGGCCTCGACGTTCTTCTGGACTTCGGCGACCTGGTCTCCGACGTTCTTCTGGACCTCGGCGACCTGCTCCCCGACCTTTGACCGGACGTCACGGGTCCGCACGTCCATCTCGTCGCCGAACTCGCCGAGCCGCTGCTCGACCTGATAGCGCTCGCGGAACTCAGAACCCGCGCGCGACATGTACCACGCTGCCGCTGCCGCGGCCGTGGCGATGCCGACGATGAAGCCTGTGATGAAACCCATCGGACCACCCTCCTGTAGGTTCGACTATCGGTGTGAGCCGCGAGTGTAGCGCGCTGCAGTCAGCCCGCTCCGCGGGCGCGCCGGATCTCGGCGCTGATTGCCGGTACGACCGCGTGGACGTCGCCGACGACGGCATAGCTAGCGCGCCGGAAGATCGGCGCATCCTGGTCGGTGTTGATGACGAGGATCCGCTTCGCCGACTTGGCCCCGACGATGTGCTGGATCGCCCCGCTGATGCCGCACGCGATGTACAGGTCCGGGGCGATGCGGGTGCCCGTCTGGCCGATCTGCTGCGCGTGCGGACGCCAGCCGAGGCTCGTCGCGACACGCGACACGCCGACGGCTGCTCCGAGCAGCTCCGCCAGCTCGTCGAGCAGCGCGAACGCCTCGGCGCTGCCCATCCCCCGGCCGCCACCGACGACCACCTTGGCGTCACCGAGCGACACGCCGCCGCCGGCCGCCACCTCGTGGCCCACGACGCGCGCTCGCAGATCCGCGTCCGAGATGGCCGGGTCGACCCGGGTCACCGTCGCGGGGGCGGCGGACGATGACGGGTCCATGGCCGGGACAGCGTGCGGGGCGACGGTCAGCAGGTGGGGCTCGCCGTCGAGCCACGCCTCCTCGAGCAGGCTGCCGGCCCAGCGCTGTCGGCCGACCTTCCACCGGTCGCCCGTTTCGACGGTCACGACGTTGGCCGCCATCGGCTGGCCGATGCGAGCCGCGACGTGGGCGAGGACCTCGGTCGTCCGCTCGCTCCCGGGCGCGACGACCGCCGCGAATGCGCCGCCACCGATGACGCGTGCGACCGCCGACGCCCAGGCCGCCGGTGCGTAGTCCGTCAGCCGGTCATGTGCGGCCACGTGCACGGTCGTCACGCCGAAACCACCGAGCGACGGCGCCGCGGCGAGCGCGACGTCGGCGTCGGGAGCGGCCGCCACGACCACCGCGTGGACCTCGCCACCGAGCCGGCCGGCGAACCCGAGCGCCTCGGCGGAGAGCCGGTCGGGCCCGCTGCCGGCGAGCTCCACCAGGACGAGGATGGCGCTCACAGGACGCCCAGCTCGCGCAGGACCTCGACCACCCGCGGCGCCGCCTCGGGGCCCGAGCCGAGGATCTCGACGTCGTGCTCCTGCTCGACCGGCAGGGACAGCCGGATGAGCTCCGGCCCGCCGGGTCGGCGGTCGGGGACGACCCGCTCGATCTCCTTCTTCCTGGCCCGGAGCCGGCCCGGCACCGACGGGTAGCGCGGCAGGTTGATGCCCTCGCGGACGGCGACCATCGCGGGCAGCGGCAGCTCGAAGACGTCGGCCCCGCCTGGCACCTGGCGCCGGGCCGTGGCGGCACCGTCGCGCATCTCCAGCGCCTTGATCCCGGTGACGATCGGCCGATCGAGCGCGACCGCGACGCGCACCGCGACCTGATAGCCGCCCGAGTCGGCCAATTCGTTGCCCGCCAGGATCAGGTCGAACGGGCCACCGTCCGCCTCCAGGCCGCGGATCGCGTCGGTGATCGCGGCGGCCGTGGCGACCGGATCCCAGTCGGCGCCGTCGGTCTCGAGGAGGACCGCGCGGTCGACGCCGATCGCGAGGGCGTCGCGCAGCTGGTCGGCCGCCTCGGCCGGGCCGAGGGTCAGGACGACCGACTCGCCGCCCTTGGCTTCGATGATCCTGACCGCCTCCTCGACCGCGCATTCCTCATGGGGGCTGACCACGAAGCCGAGGAAGCGGGTGTCGATCGCCCGGCCGTCGTCGGTCAGGACGATGCGGCCGCCGGTCGCCGGGACTCGCTTGACGAGGGCGAGGATGCGCACCGCGGAGGTCAGCTCCGGATCCGCTCGTTGTCGGGGTCGAACAGCGGCGTGCTGCCGGCCACGGCGACCGTCACCGGGTAGCGCTCGCCGAAGTACTCGACGAGCAGCTTCGTCCCCTCCACCGCCTGCGCCGGCGGCAGATAGCTCATCAGCAGGTGCTTGCCGACCGACGGGCCGGATCCCGCGCTCGTCACGTAGGAGCGGCGGCCCTTCGCGTCGACCAGCGGGCTGCCGTCCTCGGCGAGGACCGGCTCGCGCCCGAGCATGTAGCGCTGTACGCCGCTCTTCGACGTGGGGTCGTCGACGGTGAGCGTGCACAGGAGCGGCCGCCGCGGCAGCGTCGCGCTGACGGAGATACGCGTCGCGCCCCACGAAGTCGCGGTCCTTGACGGTCGGTCGGGCCATGCCCGCCTCGACGAGGTCGAACTCGAGCTCGAGTTCCGCGCCATGCGCGCGATAGCCCTTCTCGAGCCGCGACGTGACGGCGTACGTGCCGATCCCCACGGGCACCAGCCCGTGCGGCTGGCCGGCGCGCCACAGCGCATCCCAGACGCGCAGGCCCTGCTCGATCGGGACGTAGATCTCCCAGCCGAGCTCGCCGACGTAGCTGATGCGCGAGGCCAGCGTCCGCACGCCGTCGATGTCGACGGTCTTCGAGGTCAGGAACGGGAAGCCCGCGTGGCTGATGTCGGCGCTGCCGTCGGCGGCCGCACCGAGGACGTCCCGTGCCCGCGGCCCCCACAGCCCGAACGTCGTGAACGCATTGGTCACGTCATGGACCTGGGCCGACCCGTCGGCCGGCATCCCGTCCTGGAAGATCTTCCGGTCGCGCATCCCCATGCCGCCGCCGGTCACGACCCGGAACCGGTCGTGGCCGAGCCGCATGACCGTCAGGTCGGCGAGGATCCCGCCGGCCGCGTTGAGCAGCGGCGTGTAGACGGTCCGGCCCGGCGTGACGTCGATCCTGTTGACGCACATGCGCTCCAGCGCCTCGAGCGCTCCCGGGCCGGTCACATCGAAGATCGCGAAGGCGGACAGGTCGACGAGGCCCGCCCGGTCGCGCATCGCGAGATGCTCGGCGTTGACGATCGGCGACCACCAGCGCGATTCCCACTCGGCCTCGCGCGGCATCACCCGGTCCCCGTACTCGCCGAGGAGCGATTCGTTGGTGCCGTACCAGTACGGCCGCTCCCAGCCCGCCGCCTCGAAGAACTCGGCTCCCAGCTCGACGTGGCGGTCGTACGCCGGGGACAGGCGGATCGGCCGGTTCGAGGCCCACTGCTCCATGGGGTGGACGATGCCGTACGTCTTGTTGAAGCCCTCGCTGGCCCGCGCGGCGATGTGCTGCGCGGTCTTATGGTGCTCGTAGAAGCGGGCGATGTCCGAGCCATGCGGGTCGATCTCGGGCTCGCCGTTGGTCATCCATTCCGCGACCACCTTGGCGATCCCCGGCGCCTCCTTGATCCAGATCGCGGCGGCCGACCAGAGGCCCTTGACCTCGGGCGTCTCACCGATGATCGGGTTGCCGTCGGGCGTGAGCGATAGGAGGCCGTTGATGGCCAGCTTCACCCCGACCGACTCGTCGCCGACGATCTCCGGGAACAGCTCGAGCGCGTCCTCGAGCTGCGGGTCGAAGTCCTCCTGGGTGAACGGCAGCATCGTCGGCGACAGTGCCGACGCCTCGATCGACGGGATGTCGTCGGCGTCCATCAGGATGGCCCGGTGGGCGTACGACCCCACCTCGAAGCCCGTCCCGTGCTGGCGCTCGTACATGTTCGTGTCCATGTCGCGGACGATCGGGAAGCCGACTTCCCTGGTCGTGTCCTCGAAGCGCGGCACGGGCCCGATGTCGATCATCTGGTGGACCGCCGGGGTGAGCGGGATCGACGCCCCTGCCATCCGGGCGATCCGCGGGCTCCACACGCCGCATGCGATGACGACGGTGTCGGCGGCGATGTCGCCCCCGTCGGTGCGGACGCCCCGGACGTGGCCGTCGACCACGTCGATGCCGGTGACCTCGACCTCGGCTGCGACCGTCAGGGCACCCAGCGCCTGGGCTGCCTGGCGCATCAGCGTGCCGGCCTGGAGCGAGTCGACGATGCCGACGCCCGGCGTGTAGAAGCCGCCGAGGATCACCGACTCGTCGATGAACGGGACCATCTCCTTGACCTCGGCCGGCGTCAGCAGCCGGGCGCCCTCGATGCCCCACGAGGTCGACGACGCCATCCGACGCTTGAGCTCCTCCATCCGCTCCGGCGTCCGCGCGACCTCGATGCCGCCCGTCTCGTCATAGACGCCGAGCTCGCGGTACTGGTTGGCGCTGTCGATCGTGAAGGCCGCCATCTCCTTGGAGTGGTCGGTCAGGAAGATGAAGTTCGACGCGTGCCCGGTGGACCCACCGGGGCTCGGGAGCGTGCCCTTGTCGAGCAGCACGATGTCTCGCCAGCCCAGCCTGGCGAGGTGGTGGACCATGCTGTTGCCGACGATTCCCGCGCCGATGACGACGACGTCCGCCCGCGCCGGGAGCGCGCTCATGCAGGACCCTCCTCCGATGCTCCTCCCCGTGACGTGCCGGGGCACGACGTGCCGGATGAGGATACCCGTCCGTCGGACCCGGAGCGCGGCACCGGCCCTTGACGCCGCCGCGGCCGCCGCGGACCCTAGCGGCCCTGCCGTCAGCCGAATGAGGGGACCGTGCCGAGCCTGTTCATCGACGGGGAGTGGGTCGCGTCGGGCGACGGGACATGCAGTCCCGTCATCGATCCGAGCGATGCCTCGCTCGTGACCGAGGTCGACGTCGCGACCGACGACCAGGTGACCGCCGCCATCGCCGCCGCGCGCCGCGCGTTCGACGACACCGACTGGCCGCGCCGTCCGACGGGCGAACGTGCCGCCCTGCTCGACCGGGTCGCGGGCCTGCTCGATCGCGATCGCGAGGAGCTCGCCCGCGAGGAGTCGGTCAACACCGGCAAGGCCCTGCGCGAGAGCCGGATGGACGTCGACGACGTCGCCGGCGTCTTCCGCTACTACGCCGACCTGGCCGACAAGGAGGCGGGCCGGCTGGTCGACACGAGCGACCCCGCGGCCGTGAGCCGGATCGTCCACGAGCCGGTCGGGGTGTGCGGGCTGATCGGCCCGTGGAACTACCCGCTCCTGCAGCTCTCCTGGAAGATCACCCCGGCCCTCGCCGCCGGCAACACCGCGGTCATGAAGCCGGCGTCGTTCACGCCGCTCACCGCCATCCACCTGACCAGGCTGCTCGAGGAAGCGGGCACGCCGCGCGGTGTCGTCAACCTCGTGCTCGGGCCGGGCGAGCGGGTCGGCCAGGCGTTGGCCGACTCCCTCGACGTCGACCTCATCTCGCTGACCGGCGGGATCGATGCCGGTCGGGCGCTGATGCGCGGCGCGGCCGGCAACGTCGAACGAATCGCCCTCGAGCTGGGCGGCAAGAGCCCCAACATCGTCTTCGCGGACGCCGACTTCGAGACCGCCGTCGACAACGCGGTGACGGCCGCATTCGTCCATTCGGGCCAGGTCTGCTCGGCCGGCTCGCGGGCGATCGTCGAGGCGAGCATCCACGATGCGTTCGTCGGCGCAGTGGCTGCGCGCGCCGAGCGGATCCGCCTCGGGCGCGGGCTCGACGAGCGGACCGAGACCGGCGCCCTGATCTCGGCCGAACACCGGGGGAAGGTCGAGGCGTTCGTCGCCGAGGCGATCGCCGAGGGCGCCCGCCTCGTCGCCGGCGGTCGGCGGCCCGACGAGCCGGAGCTGCAGGCGGGCTTCTTCTACCGGCCGACGGTCTTCGCCGACGTCCGGCGCGACATGCGCATCGCGCGCGACGAGGTGTTCGGTCCGGTGTTGACGATCGAGCGCTTCACGACCGAGGAGGAGGCGATCGCCATCGCCAACGACACCGACTATGGGCTGGCCGGCGCCGTATGGACGGCCGACGCGTCGCGGGCGCAGCGGGTCGCCGGCCGGCTGCGGGCCGGAACGGTCTGGATCAACGACTACAACCGCTACGTCCCGCAAGCCGAGTGGGGCGGCTTCAAGCGGTCGGGTATCGGACGGGAACTTGGCCCCAGCGGTCTCGACGAGTACCGTGAGGCCAAGCACATCTGGCACAACACGGCGCCCGGCCCGGCCGGCTGGTTCGGAGGCTGACGAGCGTGACCGCGACGACGGACCCGGCGACCAGCGACCGCGTCGGCGCAGCGGCCGCGCCGAGCCGGCCCACGCTCGAGGTCCGAGGCCTGTGGAAGGTATTCGGCGCGGCCGAGCACTCGATCATCGGCACGCCCGACGCGGACCTGTCACGCGATGAGCTGCGCCGGAAGACCGGCGCGACGATCGGCCTGCACGACGTGTCGTTCGACGTCCGGCCGGGCGAGGTGTGCGTCGTCATGGGCCTCTCGGGCAGCGGCAAGTCGACGCTCGTCCGGTGCATCACTCGCCTCATCGAGCCGACCGCCGGCGAGGTCCACCTCGACGGTGAGGACATCGTCGCGGCCAGCCCCGAGAAGCTGCGCGAGCTGCGTCGCCGTCGCTTCAGCATGGTCTTCCAGCACTTCGGCCTCCTGCCCCACCGGCGGGTCATCGACAACGTCGCGTTCGGGCTCGAGATCCGCGGCGAGCCGCGGACGGCCCGCGAGGAGCGGGCAAACGAGATGATCGACCTGGTCGGTCTCAAGGGGCACGCCGACAGCTACCCGGACCAGCTCTCGGGCGGCATGCAGCAGCGGGTCGGCCTGGCCCGCGCGCTCGCGGTCGATCCCGAGGTGATGTTCCTCGACGAGCCGTTCAGCGCCCTCGATCCGCTGATCCGGCGCGACATGCAGAACGAGGTGCTCCGGCTCCACCACGAGGTCGGCAAGACGATGGTGTTCATCACCCACGACCTAGCCGAGGCCCTCAAGCTGGGCGACCACATCGTGATCATGCGCGACGGCAAGGTCGTCCAGATCGGCCGGCCCGAGGAGGTCGTCGGCGCCCCGGCCGACGACTACGTGGCCGACTTCGTCAGCGACGTCCCCAAGAGCCACGTGCTCACGCTGCGCTGGATCATGCGCCCGGTCGAGCCCGCCGACCCGACCGACGGTCCCGAGTTCGCGGCGTCGGCCGTCATCAGCACCTGTCTCGAGACCGCGGCCTCGACCGAGAAACCGATCCGGGTCGTCGAGGACGGTCGGGTCATCGGCGTGGTCGACCGGGCGCGGATCCTCGGGGCCGTCGCCGACACCGTCGGCGAGGGGCTGATCCGGAAGCTCGGCGGCTGATGACCGCCGTCTCGGTCCCGGCGATCCGGCGCCCCGAGGCGGCCATCCCGAGGTGGGTCTGGTTCCTCGTCGTCATGGCCGTGGCGGCGGTGCTGTACGTCCTGTTCGCGGGGACGGCGGTCCAGCCCCACGATGACCAGCGGCCGTTCTTCCTCGCCCTCAACGAGCTGCGCGACTGGGTCCGCGACAACCGCGACAACCCGGTGTACTTCGTCCTGTTCGTCATCCCGCGGATGGTCGTCGACACGATCCTCGACACGCTCACGACCTCGCTCCATGCGATCGGCTGGCCGGCGCTCGTCGCGATCTTCGGGACGCTCGGCTACATCGCCGGGGGGCTCCGGCGCGCGGTGACCACGGTGCTCGGGTTCCTCGCCCTGGGCGTCCTGTCGCTGTGGGAGTCCAGCGTCGATACGCTCGGCGCCGTCACCGCCGCGGTCGCGATCTCGATCGCCATCGGGGTGCCGATCGGGATCCTGGTCGCCGACAGCGCCCGCGCCCGCCGGATCGTGACCCCGATCCTCGACGTGATGCAGATCATGCCGACGTTCGCCTACCTCGCCCCGTTCGTGCTGCTGTACGGGATCGGCCCGGCCGCCGCCGCGATCGTCACGCTCATCTACGCGATGCCGGCGGCGATCCGCATCACCGCACTCGGCATCCGCGGGGTCCCGGCGAACACGGTCGAGGCCGGTCGGTCGCTGGGGACGACCGGCCGCCAGCTGCTCACGATGGTCAAGCTGCCGATGGCCCGCAAGGAGCTCGCCCTCGCGCTCAACCAGACCCTGATGCTGGCCCTGTCGATGATCGTCATCACCGCCCTGATCGATGCCCCGGGTCTGGGCCAGGAAACGCTGCAGGCCCTGATCCGCAACGACGTCGGCGCGATGTTCGACGCGGGCGTGGCGATCGTGATCCTGGCCATCGTGCTCGACCGGCTGACCGAGGGCTTCAGCCTCCGGCTCGACCCGCATCGCCGCGCCGCGAGCGAGCTCTCGGGCACGGACGGCCGCGCCCTGCGCATCGCCGCGCTGGCGATCGTGGTCCTCGCCGTCGTGGCCCAGGTGGTCCCGTTCGCCCAGGAGTTCCCCGAGGCGATCACGTTCTCGTTCCGGGATCCGGTCAACGCCGTCGTGGACTGGCTGCGCAGCGATGTCGCGTGGCTGACCAGCGGGCTCAAGAACGCGATCACGTTCGGGATCCTCAACCCGCTGCAGACGGTCCTCACCCAGGCCCCGTTCTGGCTGGTCATCGGCGTCGTGGTGGCGTTCAGCGTGCTCATCAGCGGGATCAGGCCCGCGATCGTCGCCGGCCTGGCGCTGCTCGGCATCCTCGCGATGGGGCTCTGGCAGCACTCGATGGAGACGCTGATGCAGGTCATCGTGGCGACGCTGGTGACGTTCGTCATCGGGCTTGCCCTGGGCATCGCGTCGGCACGGAGCGACCGGTTCGCCGGCGTGCTGCGGCCCGGGCTCGACGTCGCCCAGACCCTGCCGGCGTTCGTCTACCTACTGCCGGCCCTCATCCTCTTCGAGGCTTCCCGGCTGACCGCGATCTTCGCGGCCGTCATCTTCGCGCTGCCCCCGGTGATCCGGCTGGTCGACGTCGGCATCCGTGCGGTCCCGAAGACGATCATCGAATCCGCCACCTCGTCGGGCGCCGACGGCCGCCAGCTCCTGACCAAGGTGCAGCTGCCGGTCGCCCGGGCCGCGATCCAGCTCGCGGCCAACCAGGCGGTGATCATCGTGCTGTCGATGGTCGTGGTCGGCGGCCTGGTCGGCGGCCAGGCGCTCGGCTACGACGTCGTCGCCGGGTTCTCGCAGGTGCACCTGTTCGGTCTCGGGCTCGCCGCCGGCTTCGCGCTCGTGCTGCTCGGCGTGATGGTCGACCGGATGACCCACGGTGCGGCGGGGCGCGTCTCGCCACTCCAGCGTTGATGCCGCTTTGCGGGGTTCCGCCGGGCGCTCCGGTCATCGATAATCCGCGCACCGGTCCTGGGTCACCGGACCGCCAGAGGAGGAGCCGTACACGATGGCTTTGACACGGCGCGCTCGCGCGCTCATCGCATCGACCGGCCTTGCGCTCGTCGCCGCCGCCTGCAGCGGCGGAGGCGCGACCAGCGAGGTCGTCGATATCGCCGTCAACCCGTGGGTCGGCTACGAGGCCAACGCCGGGGTCGTCGGCACCCTGCTGGAGAAACAGCTCGGCTTCAAGGTCGAGTACAAGGAGCTGGCCGAGCAGGTCAGCTGGGAGGGCTTCGAGTCCGGAGAGGTCGACGCGATCGTCGAGAACTGGGGCCACGCCGACCTCATCAAGACGTACGTGACCGACAAGGCGGTCGCCGTCGCCGCCGGCAGCACCGGTATCGACGGGATCATCGGCTGGTTCGTGCCGCCGTGGATGAAGGAGCAGTACCCCGACATCACCGACTACACGAAGCTGAACGGCTACGCCGAGATGTTCAAGACGTCCGAGTCGGGCGACAAGGGCCAGTTCCTGGCCGGCGACCCCTCGTTCGTGACGAACGACCAGGGGATCATCGACGGTCTGAAGCTCGACTTCCAGGTCGTGTATGCCGGGAGCGAGGCGGCGCTCATCGAGGCGTTCCGCAAGGCGGAGCAGGACAAGACCCCGCTGCTCGGGTACTTCTACTCGCCGCAGTGGTTCCTCAACGAGGTCCCGCTCGTCAAGATCGAGCTGCCGGCATGGACCGAGGGCTGCGACGCGGACCCGAAGAACATCACCTGCGACTACGCCCCGTACACGCCGCTCGACAAGTACATCAGCAAGAGCCTCGAAGAGAAGGCACCCAAGGCGGCCCAGCTCATCAAGAGCTTCGAGTGGACGGCCGAGGACCAGAACACGGTGGCCAACTACATCACCAACGAGAACATGAGCCGCGTCGAAGCGGCCGAGAAGTGGGTCGCCGAGAACGAGGCGACCTGGAAGCCCTGGATCCCGGCGTCCTGATCGGACGCTCCTGAGCGTGGCGGCGTGACCACCGGTCCGCCGCCACGACATCCCCCCACGATGCCCGGTCAGCCCGAGGGCCACAGGTGAACACGGCGCCCCGTGTCGTGATCATCGGTGCCGGGATCGTCGGCTGCTCGCTTGCCGACGAGCTGATCCTGCGCGGCTGGTCGGACGTGACCGTCGTCGACCAGGGACGGTTGTTCAGGACCGGCGGCTCGACGAGTCACGCCCCGGGCATCATCTTCCAGACGAACGCGTCGAAGACGATGACCGAGTTCGCGATGACCACGATCGCGAAGGCGGCCACGCTGACGCTCGACGGACGGTGGTGCCTCAACCCGGTCGGCAGCCTCGAGCTGGCCCTGACGGAGGACCGCCTCCGCGAGCTGCATCGGCGGCAAGGCTACGCCGAGGCGTGGGGTCTCGACGCCCGCGTCATCGACCCCGACGAGACGGCCCGGCTCTGGCCGCTCGTCGACCGAGACGTCGTCCTCGGCGCCTACCACGTGCCGAGCGACGGCCTGACCGACGCCGTCCGCGTGTCCGAGGCGCAGGCCCGCCGCGCGACCGAGGGCGGTGCCCGGTTCCTCGGCGACCACACCGTCACCGGCATCCGCACCGACGACGGCCGCGTGCGCGGCGTGATCACCGAGCGCGGCGAGATCCCGGCCGACATCGTCGTCTGCGCGGCAGGCATCTGGGGCCAGCGGATCGGCGCGATGGTCGGCATGACCGTGGCGCTCCAGCCGCTCGCCCATCAGCTCTCGTGGACCACGCCGCTCCCCGAGGTGGAGGCGTTCGGCATCCCACGCCGACCGGGAGGCGATCCACCCGAACATCCGCGTCCAGGACCGGGACATGTATCTGCGCGAGTACCCCGACCGCCTGGCGGTCGGCGGGTACGGCCATGTCCCGCTGCCGGTCGACGCCGCGGACCTGCTCCATCCGCGCGACGCGCCGGTCATGCCGTCGGTGCTCGAGTTCACGCCCGACACCTTCGCCGAGACGTGGACGTGGGCTGAGGAGCTCGTGCCCGCCCTCCGGTCGCCCGACGCCCGGATCGAGCGGGGCATCAACGGCGTCTTCTCGTTCACGCCGGACGGCTTCCCGCTGATGGGCGAGTCGCCGGGACGTGCGCGGCTTCTGGCTGGCCGAGGCGGTCTGGGTGACCCATGCGCTCGGCGTCGGCCGGGCGATGGCCGAGTGGCTGGTGGACGGCGGTTCGACCAGCGACCTGCACGAGTGCGACGTCGATCGCTTCGAGGCGCACATGCTCGCGCCCTCGTTCATCCACGACCGGGGCATCCAGAACTACGTCGAGGTGTACGACATCGTCCACCCGCTCCAGCCGATGGAGGCGCCACGGCCGCTGCGCACGTCACCGTTCTACGAACGCGAGGGGGAGCTCGGGGCGTTCTTCCTCGAGGGCACTGGCTGGGAGCGGCCCCACTGGTACGGCGTCAACGAGGCGCTCCTCGCGCGGTACGACGTTCCCGGGCGCAACGCGTGGGCGGCGCGCTACTGGCATCCGATCGCGGGCGCCGAAGCCCTGGCGACCCGCGACGGCGTGGCGATGTACGACATCACGCCGCTCAAGCGGATCGAGGTCGAGGGCCCCGGAGCGCTCGCCTTCCTCGACGGCCTGACGACCAACCGCGTCGACCGCCCGGTCGGATCCGCGGTCTACAGCCTGCTGCTCGACGAGCGCGGCGGCATCCGGAGCGACGTCACGATCGCGCGGCTGGGCCCGGAACGCTTCCTGATCGGTGCCAACGGCAACCTCGACGTCGAGCACCTGACCCGGCGGTCCGAGGACGACCGCGGGGTGGCCGTGCGCGACGTGACGAGCGGAACCTGCGGCGTCGGGCTGTGGGGGCCACGCGCCCGCGACGTCCTCGCATCGGTGGCCGATGCCGACGTGTCGAACGAGGCATTCGGCTACTTCCGGACGCGCGAGCTGTGGCTCGGCAACGTGCCGGTCACGGCGTTGCGGGTGTCCTACGTCGGCGAGCTCGGCTGGGAGCTGTACACGACCGCGGACATGGGCCTCAAGCTGTGGGACACCCTCTGGGCGGCCGGCCGAGAGCACGGGCTGATCGCGGCCGGGCGGAGCGCGTTCGGGTCGCTCCGGCTGGAGAAGGGTTATCGCTCGTGGGGCGTCGACATGACGACCGAGCACGATCCCTACGAGGCCGGTCTCGGGTTCGCCGTGCGGATGGACAAGGGCGACTTCGTCGGCCGTGAGGCGCTCGTCGGGAAAAGCGCCGAGACCGCCGAGCGCCGGCTCGTCCCGCTGCGCATCGCCGATCGCGGGGCGGTGGTGATGGGCAGGGAGCCGGTCCACGTCGACGGCCGCCGCGTCGGCTATGTCACCAGCGCGGGCTACGGCTACTCCATCGATGCCCCGATCGCCTTCGCGTGGCTGGCGGCCGATGCGGCGAAGCCCGGCCAGGCGGTGACGATCCAGTACTTCGGCGAGCCCGTGCCGGCCACGGTCGCGACGGATCCGCTGTTCGACCCGGACATGGTCAGGCTCCGGAGCTGACGGTCCACGGGGTGGTACCACGCGATATCGCGCCGCACATTCCGCGTTAACGAACCGCTCACATGGTCTTGACGCCCGGGGGCTCCGGTTGGTTAATGCAGCGACACCGGAGCGCGGCCAGACTTGGCCGGTCCGGGATGGACCCGGGCGTGAGGAGGCCTCGGGTCGCGAACCGTTGACGACCGTCACCCACGATTCTGGAGGAGACACGTTGACCACGACACGGAACCTGACCCGCTGGGCGGGTCTGATGGCCGCATCGGCCATCCTCTTCGCCGCCTGCTCGACGCCGGCGGCATCGACAGCCCCGTCGGCGTCGGCATCGGCGCCGGCATCGGAGGCGCCGTCCGGGAGCGCTTCAGCCTCGGCATCGGCGTCGGCCGCTGCCGGTGGCTTCGAGCCGTTCGCACCGGACCAGGCCCTGCTCGACGCCGCCAAGGCGGAGGGCACCCTCACGACGATCGCGTTGCCCCACGACTGGTGCAACTACGGCCCGCGCGACGGCTGGACGGGCTCGAACGTCATCGACACGTTCAAGGAGCGGACCGGCCTCGAGGTCAATGAGCTCGATCCGCTCGCCGGATCCGGCGACGAGATCGAGGCGATCAAGGCCAACAAGGACAACCCCGGCCCGCAGGCGCCGGACGTCATCGACGTCGGCCTGTCCTTCGGCCCGTCGGCCAAGGAGGAGGGACTGCTGCAGGCGTACAAGGTGGCAACGTGGGACACGATCCCCGAGGACGCCAAGGACGCCGAGGGCTTCTGGTGGGGCGACTACTACGGCGTGCTGTCCTTCGAGGTCAACACCGCCGTCGTCCCGAACGTCCCGCAGGACTGGGCCGACCTGCTGAAGCCTGAATACAAGGGCCAGATCGCCCTCGCCGGCGATCCGCGGACCTCCAACCAGGCCATCCAGACGGTCTACGCTGCGGCGCTCGCCAACGGCGGGTCGCTCGACAACGCGCAGCCGGGCCTCGACTTCTTCAAGCAGCTCAATGACGCCGGCAACCTCCTGCCGGGCATCTCCTCGGCCGCGACGGTCGCCTCCGGCGACACGCCGATCACGATCCGCTGGACCTACAACGCCCTTGCCGGCCGCGATGCCACGGCGGCGAGTGGTGGGCCGGCGATCGAGGTCGTCGTTCCCGCCAGCGGTCGGTTCGCGGGCGTCTACGTCCAGGGCATCAGCGCCTTCGCCCCGCACCCCAACGCGGCCAAGCTGTGGCAGGAGTTCCTCTACAGCGACGAAGGGCAGAACAACTGGCTCGCGGGCTATTGCCATCCGATCCGCTACGAGAACCTCCTCTCGGAGAGCAAGGTGCCGCAGGAGCAGCTCGACAAGCTGCCGGATGTCGAGGGCGCGGTCTTCCCGACCCTCGATCAGCTCAACGCGGCGACCGCGCTCATCACCGAGCAGTGGGACAGCACGGTCGGGCTGAACGTCCAGTAGCCGACTGACGCACTCGGCGGACCACACCGTGGACACCGCGACGTCGATCGGGGAACGGGGCGCGCCGCTGGCGCGCCCCGTTCGTCCGCGTCCTGACTGGTCATGGCTGGGGGTGGTCCCCTTCCTGCTGTTCAGCACGTTATTCATGTTCCTGCCGGCGGCGTACCTCGTCGTCGGCAGCTTCCGGAACAACGCCGGCGAGACCACGGTCGAGAACTTTCGAGACCTTGTCGACCGGGATCATCCCTGGTGCCTTCCTGACGACGATCGAGGTCAGCCTGGTGACGGCGGTCCTCGGAGGGCTGCTCGGTCTGCTGCTGGCGTACGCACTCATCCTCGGCGGGCTGCCCAAGGCGTTCCGCACCGCGCTTGCTGACCTTCTGCGGCGTCGCATCGAACTTCGCGGGCGTCCCGCTCGCGCTGGCGTTCACGTTCACGCTCGGTCAGCTCGGCTTCGTGACGGTCCTGATGCGGGACGCCGGGTTCGACCCGTACGACAACGGGTTCCGCCTGACGAGCAAGCTGGGTGTCGAGCTCGTCTACCTGTACTTCCAGCTGCCGCTCATGGTCCTGATCATCGCGCCGGCCATCGACGGCCTCCGGCGCGAGTGGCGCGAGGCCGCAGAGAGCATGGGCGCGAGCGCGCGCCAGTACTGGCGCCATGTCGGCCTGCCGATCCTGACACCATCGATCCTCGGCACGATGGTCCTGCTGTTCGGCAACGCGTTCGGCGCGCAGGCGACGGCCTTCCAGCTGACCGGCGGGACCCTCAATCTCGTGCCGATCGTCATCGGCGCCCAGATCCGCGGCGACGTCCTCCACAATCCGGGATTGGGCTACGCGATGGCCATGGGGATGGTCGTGATCATGGCCCTGTCGATCGGCCTGTACACGATCCTCCAGCGACGCGCCGAGCGGTGGTTGCGCCTGTGACCAGCGGCGCGCCGCCGATCACGGCGGATCCGGCCTTGGGCGCGAACGCCGACCGCGAGGTCGTGGTCGCCGCAGCGGCGCGACGCGAACGGCGGGGCCCCGGGAATCCGTTCGCCTGGCTGATCCTGATCCTGGCGCTGATGTACTTCCTCGTGCCGCTCATCGGGACGTTCATCCATTCGATCCGGACCCGCCCGGACATCTTCCTCGCCTACCGCCAGGTGTTCGCCGACCCGAAGTTCTTCGGTGGCCTCCTCTACTCCTTCACGGTCGGCGTCATCACGATCATGCTCAGCCTGCTGCTCATCGTGCCGACCGCCTACTGGGTCCGGCTCCGGGTCCCCCGGCTGCGACCCGTCGTCGAGTTCGTGACGCTCATGCCGTTCGTCATCCCGCCGGTCGTGCTGGTGTTCGGGCTGATCCGCGTGTACAGCAGCCGTCCACTGGTCCTGACCGCGACCGACCTCGGCAGCGACATCGTGCTGGTCTGCGCGTACGTGATCCTGTCGTTCCCGTACATGTACCGGGCGGTCGACACGGGCCTCGCGGCGATCGATGTGCGCACGCTGACCGAGGCTGCCCAGAGCATGGGCTCGGGCTGGGCGCGGATCCTGTGGCAGGTCATCTTCCCGAACCTGCGCACGGCGCTGCTGTCCGGAGCGTTCCTGACACTCGCCATCGTCATCGGCGAGTACACGATCGCGAGCTTCCTCGCCCGCACCGACGCGTTCGGGCCCTACCTGTCGCTCCTCGGCCGCAGCCAGCCGTATCAGCCCGCGGCGGTGTCGCTCATCAGCTTCGGGCTGACCTGGGTCGCGATGCTCCTCATCGCCCTCGTCGGCCGCGGCGCGCGCCAGCGCGTCCAGGTGGCAGGCGCTCGATAGGTGGCCGACGCGTGACGTTCCTCGAGCTCACCAACGTCCAGAAGATGTTCGGCGACGTCGTCGCGGTCGAGGACTTCAACCTGGGCGCACAGGCGGGCGAGTTCGTCTCCTTCCTGGGGCCGAGCGGATGCGGCAAGACCACGACGCTGCGCATGATCGCCGGCTTCGAGCGACCGACCGCCGGGACGATCGTCGTCGACGGCACCGACATCACCGATCGCCCGCCGAACCGGCGGAACGTCGGCATGGTGTTCCAGTCGTACGCCCTCTTCCCGAACATGACCGTCGCCGACAACATCGGGTTCGGGCTGAAGGTGCGGCATCGCCCCAAGGCGGAGATCGCGAAGCGGGTCACCGAGCTCCTGGAGCTCATCCATCTCACCGACCGTGGCGGTCGGTATCCCTACCAGCTGTCCGGTGGGCAGCAGCAGCGCATCGCCCTCGCTCGGGCGCTGGCCATCGAGCCGCAGGTGCTGCTGCTCGACGAGCCGCTGTCGGCGCTCGACGCGAAGATCCGGATCAGCCTGCGCCTCGAGATCCGAGCCATCCAGCGTCAGCTCGGGATCACGACGGTGTACGTCACGCACGACCAGGAGGAGGCGCTCTCGCTGTCGGACCGGGTGGTCGTCATGAGCGAGGGGCGGATCGAGCAGATCGGCACGCCGGCCGAGATCTACAACTTCCCGTCGACCCCGTTCGTCGCGTCGTTCGTGGGGACCCTCAACCTGCTCACCGCCCACGTCGTCGACGGGCCGGCCGGCCGGTTGAAGCTGGCGAACCAGGAGATCCGCATCGCCGGACCGGTCCAGGCCGAGAACGGATCGGTGGTCACCGTCGCCATCCGGCCGGAGGGCATCGAGCTCGGCGACGGCGGCGGCGAGAACCGGCTGACCGGCAGCGTCGAGGAGGTCAGCTTCCTCGGATCGATCGTCAGGACCCGCATCCGCCTGCCCGATGACACCTCGATGCTCTCGCTCGACACGTTCAACGACCCCAACGTCGCGGCACCCGCGATCGAAGCCCAGGTGACGGTGTCATTCCCGCCGGAAGCCTGCCTGGTGATCGCCCGCGAGGCCGCGCCGGAGCAGTCGCCCGATGCGCTGGCGGCCGCGGAGGCGATGCTGTAGCCGGGGAACCGCCGGTCGACCTGGCCGGCATCGATGCCGTCGTCTTCGACAAGGACGGCACGCTCATCGACTTCCACGCGATGTGGGGCGGCTGGGCGCGTGAGCTCGGCTCTCGCCTGGATGCCACGATCCGGCGACCGGTGTCGCTCGACGTGTTCGCGACGATCGGCTTCGACCCGACCACCGGTCGCGTCGCCGCCGGCGGTCCGCTTGCCGGCGACACGATGGCCGGGATCGAGGAGACGGTCGCCCGGGTCCTGCGCCGCTGGTGCCCGAGCATCGCCGCCGCGCGACGGGCGACCGAGGCGGCATGGCTGGAGCCCGACCCGGTGGCCCTCGCGGTCCCGCTGGCGGATCTCGGCCCGCTCTTCGGGCGGCTGCGCGATGCCGGCAGCCGCATCGCGGTGATTACGACCGATGACCGCGCCCCCACCGATGCCACCCTCCGCGCACTCGGCGTGCGGGCGCAGGTCGAGGCGATGGTGTGCGGCGACGACGGGTTCGCGGTGAAGCCCGCGCCCGATGCGGTGTTCGCGGTGTGTCACGCCTTCCGGACCGAGCCGGACCGTGTCGCGGTCATCGGCGACTCGCCCGCCGATGTCGCGATGGCCCGTGCCGCCGGCGCCGGTCGGGTGGTCGGCGTCCGGAGCGGGGTCGGCTCCGACGAGGACCTTGCGGCTGCCGACGTCGTGATCGACTCCATCGCGTCGCTCGTCGCCTAGCCGCCCCGGACATGGAACGACCCCCGGCTGGACCGGGGGTCGTTGGTTGCGTCGGTGGGGGGTCAGTCGCGGCCGCCGAAGATCCGCAGCATGAACAGGAAGATGTTGACGAAGTCGAGATAGAGGTGGAGCGCGCCGAGGACGGCGGCCTTCTCGATCGACCCGGTGTAGACCGCGAGCTGGCCGTTCTGGATGCGCTGGACGTCATACGCGGTGAGGGCCGTGAAGATCACGACGCCCACGATCGAGATGAGCCACGACACGGTGTCGTTCAGCAGGAAGATGTTGATGACGCTCGCCACCAACAGCCCGATGACGCCCATGAACAGCAGCCCGCCGAGGCTCGCCAGCGACCGCTTCGTCACGTGCCCGTAGATCGCGGCGGCGCCGAACATCGCGGACGCCGACAGGAAGGCCGACGTCACGGACCCCGCCGTGTAGTACGAGACGATGAGCCCGACCGTCAGGCCGAGCGACGCCGCGTAGACGAAGAACAGGCCGAGGGCACCGCTCGCGCTGATGCGCCGGATGCCCATCGAGATGCCCATCGCCAGGATGAACTGGCCGATGAGCAGCAGGAAGACGTTGTTGGAGGTGAACTCGAGTAGTCGCGCGTTGCCCTGGACGAAGTAGGCGACGCCCGCCGTCACGCCGAGGCCGACGAACATCCACAAGAACGCCTGGGTCAGGAACGCCTGCTGCGTCCGGGCGTCGGGCCGGACGTCGATGACTGCCGGCGACGCGAGTGGACCCGCGGCCGGCGCTTGATCCGCATACGGGTTGGGGTACCGCTGATCACTCATGCGTCGGGGTGCTCCTCGTGCAGGAACGGTGGAAGGGACACGGTATCAGACCCTCGGTTCCGGCCCGATCACCACATCAGGCCGGCGTCGCGCGGGTCCCAGCGCTCGGCCAGCAGCGTGACCTTGACCTCGTGCTCGACGACCGACTCCACCTGCTCCTTGACCTGGGCGATCATCGACCCGGCGTAGGGGCAGAAGGGCGTCGTCAGGATCATCTTGATCTCGGTCGAATCGGGGCCGAGGATGATCTGCTTGATCAGCGCGAGCTCCACGACGTTCATGCCGATCTCGGGGTCCACGACCGCGCGGAGCGCGTCGAGGATCGCGAGCTCGGTGGCACGCCGCTCGGGGTCGAAGGCGGGCGCATCGGCACCCGGGGCGGCGGTCGTGGTGTCGGTGGCGGTCGTCTGCGTATCGGTCATGCTGCGAACAGCGTAGCACCGAGTCCGATCGAGGCCCTCAGGCGGACTTGACGACGATGCCGGGGAGCCGGTACTGGGACGGCAGGCCGGCGGCCTCCGAGTCGCTGTATCCGGGTCCGACCAGCGAACCATCAGCCTCGATGAAGTCGGCGTAGCGCTCCGGGTGCGTGCTCGCGTACGCGAAGGCGGCCGCCACGCCGACCGTCCGCAGCTCCGGGTGGTCGGTCAGGATGCGCTGCAGGTCGTAGCCGTTCGCGCGCAGCTCGAGGAGCTGCCGGACGGTCAGCCGCGACCCGTAGCAGAACGGCTCGCCGTTCATCACGAGCGGATCCTGCTGGACCCACTTGATCGTCACGCTCAGCCGCCCTTGTAGATGAACTGCAGGAACGCGTTCTTCTTTCGGGCGTCGCCCGCCAGCCGACGGTGCCAGCGGTACTGGGCGATGGCCGCATCCAGGGCCGCCTCGGCATCCGCGGTCTCGGGCGGCGCCAGCGTGAGCGGCAGGGCGGCTCGAAGCCCCTCGCACAGGTTGATCAGGTCGTCGAGGGGTACCCGCTTGCGCCGGTAGACCGGCGAGGTCCAGTCGGCGTACTCACCGGCCAGGGCCGGGTTGCCCGCCTCGACCGATGACGCCACCCGCTCGGCGAGCAGCTCGGCGTCCCGGAGGCGCTCCCGAAGACCGACCTCGTCGGTGCGTTGGCCGAGCGTCGGGTCGCGATCCAGCGCGGTCTCGAGCGCTCGCGCCGCCAGCGTTCCGGCGGCGTCCCTGATCCGGCGGGCGGCATCGCGGGAGCCCCCGACGGCGGTGACCGGTGGACGTCCCAGGCTGGGGTGACTCACGATCGGAGAGTCTAGCGCCCGGCCGGGCCCGTCGCCATCGATCCCGCGGCTACGATTGAGCGATGGACGATGGGCGACCCGGCGACGCGCCCGGCGAACGGCGGCTGGACCGTCCGCCGTCGGACCGGTACGCGGCGGCCCCGGAGCCGCCGACGTCGATCCCCAGCCAGCGGGGGCGCGTCGCGATCGCCGCCCTGATCGCGGTCCTCGGCGCGCTCGCGATCACCGTCGGCGGCGGGCTCCTGGCGATCACGGCAGGGCTGGTGGTGGCAGCGATCGCCATCGGCTGGGGCGTCGGGACGGTGCTGGCGCTCGGCCCGGTCGAGCGACGACCCGCGACGACCTGGTGGGCGGTGGCGATCGCCGTGCTCGGCGTCGGGCTCGGGCAGGTCGGCCTGTGGCTGGTCGCGCGCCAGGAGGGCGGGGTGCTGAGCCTCGTCGACTACCTCGCCGAGACGTTCGGCTTCCTCGTCCCGCTCGAGCTGCTCGGCGCCGCCGGGGCGGCGTGGTGGCGGGCTCGATGACCGGTCCGGCCGACCTCGCATTCCGCCACCCGACCGAGGGCGACCATCCCCGCATCGTCGGGCTGGTCGACGAGTGGTGGGGCGGTCGCCGCATGCGCGCGCTGCTCCCGCGCCTCTGGTTCCAGTACTTCGCCGGCACGTCGTGGATCGCCGAGGACGGCGGTCGGCTGGCCGGGTTCGTGGTGGCGTTCATCAGCCAGGACGACCCCGCCACGGGCTACGTCCACATGATCGCGGCCGACCCGAACCGCCGCCGATCGGGGGTCGGCGAGGCCCTCTACCGGCAGGTGTTCGAGGACCTCGGCGCGCGTGGCGTCAGGCAGGTGAAGGCGGTCACCTGGCCGGGCAACCGGCAGAGCGTGGCGTTCCACCGGGCGATGGGCTTCCGGGTCGACGACGGCGACGGCACGCAAAACCTGTACGGCACCCCGGCCTACCCCGACTACGACGGCGAGGGCGACGACCGCGTGCTCTTCATCCGCGACCTCTGACCGGCCGGCGGCGGCGGCGGGAACCGTCCGCCTCCGGGCGGTGTAGATGTCGAGCAAGGTCCCGAGAACCGACCTGCCACGGGAAGGAGCCACCGATGATCCGCCGGATCGCCGCCGTCGTCGCCGCGATGGCCATGCTGCTCGTCCTCGCCGTCCCGGCCCTCGCCGGCGGGTGGGCCGAGATCATCGCCGATGGGCAGACCACCACGCCCCCGGTCGAGGGCCAGCCGACCGAGGTCGGCTTCAAGGTCATGCAGCACGGCGAGACGCCGGCTCCATGGGAGACCGCGACCGTCCGCTTCACCGACCTCGGGTCCGGCGAGAAGATCGACGTCGTCGCGACCAATGACGATCCGAACGGCCACTTCTCGGCCACGGCGACGCTGCCGCGAGCCGGCGTCTGGACGTGGCAGGTCACCCTCAAGGACCTCGTGAGCGAGCATGTTCCGGTGGCCATGTCGGTCCGCACGGTGAGCGGAGCGCTGCCGCCCTTCGACGCGGCGCTCGTTCTCATGGGGATCGAACGCGCCAAGAGCGAGATCCGGACCGAGCTGACACAGCGAATTCGCCGCCGACGTCGGGCGCCTCGACCAGCGGGACGAGGGCTTCCGGGCACGGATCGCCTACCTCGACTCGCAGGCCCAGGCCCTCGAGGCCGAGCGGGACTCGCTGGCCGCGGGCGGCGGGTCCGGCAACGGGCTCCCGATCCTGGGCGTGGTGACGCTGGCGGTCCTGGCCGGCGCGGCCGCCGGGTTCCTGACGTCGTGGCTGTCGGGTCGGGCCAAGCGTACGGAGACGAGCATCGACCTCGCACCCGCACCTCGCACCGCCGACCCGATCTGATCCGGAGATCGCGGAGGAGGCGTCCGAAGCGCCCGGCCCCGCCGGGCGCTTCGGCTGTGCGGGTCGTGGTCGCGACCGGGCTCAGCGCTGCATGCGATCCGGTCGTGGCGCGCGCGGCTCGTCGTGATCCCGGTGGGCGTCCGCCCGCCGGCGCGCCTCGGCAAGCCGCTCGGCGAGCGTCGGGTCGGGTGGCAACCCCGCATGGTCGGGCGGCCGGTCGACCCCGTGATCGTGGTCCGGCGCGACCGATCCGGCCGGCGAGGCATCGCCCCGCCCGAGCCCGCCGCCCGTCTCGCCCATGAACGGCATGTGCTGGCGCTCCACCGCGTCGAGGCTCATCCGCAGCGCGGCCGTCTTCTGGGTGGCGACCTCACGCACGTAGGCGGCCTCCTCGTCCGGCGTCATGGGACGACCGCGGACGATGCCCTTCGGCTTGCCGACCATGAGCCACGCGAGGTGGTAGCGGTCCATGCTTCCCCAGGCCCTCGCAAGCAGGTCGTCGGACAGCTGGAGCCAGACCTGCATCGCGCCGAGCGACGGGTCCGCCACCAGCCGCTCGCCTTCGTCGACGAGCTGGCGGGTCGCGACGATGAGCTCGTCCCGGGTCACGGCCGGCCCGCCGGCTCGCCCTCGCCGATCATCGTCTCGCGCTCCGAACGGGCGCGGAGCGTCCACGGACCCGGTCGGCCGTCGGCGATCGGGACGCCATCGAACGCCGTCACCGGCAGGATCCCGGCCACGCTCGACGACAGGAACGCCTCGTCGGCACTCGCCAGGTCGGTCCGGGTCAGCCGTCCCTCGACCGGCGTGAGCCCGACGCGCGCGGCCCAGCCCAGCAGCCACGAGCGGGTCGTCCCCGGGAGGATCGCGCAGTCGAGCGACGGCGTGGCGAGCTCGGACCCGTCCCGGACGAGGAAGATGTTCGCGCTCGTCCCCTCCGAGAGGTGGTCGTCGACGGTCAGGAACAGCGCGTCGTCGGCCCCCGCGCGGCGCGCCTCGAGACGGGCGTAGACGTACTCCGCCCGGGACGTGGTCTTGAGCGCGACCAGCGGGTTCCGTGGGTCCCGTCGGACGGCCGACGTGACGAGATGGAGGCCGCGCTCGAGATGGTCGGCCGGCGCCGCGACGACGGGCCAGACCTGGACCGCGATGGTCGGCGGGACCGTCTCGGGTGGCAGCACCCCGCGCGCCCGATACGCCCCACGCGACACCGTGATCCGGATCGACGCGTCGCCGTCCGGCCCATCGAGCCCGTCGGCCGCCAGGAGCGCCGCGATCCCGCCGGCGAGGAGTTGGTCGACGTCGGGCGGCAGCTCGATGTCGAGCCCGGCGGCCGATCGGTGGAGGCGCGCGAGGTGGGCGTCGAGCTCGGTCGGGTGGCCGGCCCGCGCGCGGAGCGTCTCGAACACCCCGTCACCGAGCTGGAACCCGCGGTCGAAGACCGACAGGTGCGGACCGTCGGCCGGCTGGATCGTGCCGTCGACCCAGACGTGGGCCGGCCGGTCGTCGGAGGCGGCCGTCACGCGATCTCCTCGCCGCCGATCGCACCCAGCGGTCCCCTTGCCTTGGCGATCGTCTCGTCCCACTCGCCCGACGGGTCGCTCCGCCACGTGATCCCGCCCCCGACGTGGAGCGTCAGGCGGCGGCCATCGGCCACGAACGTGCGGATCAGGATGCTGGTCTGCATCGCGCCGTCGGCCCCGATCCACCCGAGCGCGCCGGTGTACGGCCCGCGGCGCACCGGCTCGAGGCGCTCGAGGATCTCCATGGCCCGGATCTTCGGCGCCCCGGTGATCGAGCCACCCGGGAAGCTCGCCGACAGGAGGTCGAACCCGTCGCGTCCCGGCGCCAGCCGGCCGGTCACGGTCGACACGAGGTGCTGGACCGCCGCGGTGCGTTCGAGCCGGCACAGCCTCGGGACACGGACGGTCCCGGGCCGGCAGACCCGCCCGAGGTCGTTGCGGAGGACGTCGACGATCATGACGTTTTCGGCGCGGTCCTTGGCGCTGGCGAGCAGCTCGCAGGCGAGCGCCCGGTCCTCGACCCGGTCGCGCCCGCGCCGGCGGGTGCCCTTGATCGGATCGCTGGCCACGACCCCATCCGTGTCGAGCGAGAGGAACGGCTCCGGCGACGCCGACAGCAGCGCCCGCGGGCGACCGCTCTCGGGCGACGGACCGAGGTCGAGGAACGCGGAGAACAGCGACGGGTCGCCGGTCCGCAGCCGGCGGTAGAGCGACCACGGGTCGCCCGCGAACGGCGTCTCGAGACGCCGCGCCAGGTTGGCCTGGTAGATGTCGCCCCGGGCGATGTGCTCACGTACCGCGCTCACGCCGGCCTCGTACGCCGAACGTCCCAGGCTCGATCGGAACCTGAGCGCCTCGCCGGCCTCGCCGGCCTCGCCGGACGGCGCGAGACCATGCCCGGGCGAGGTCAGACGGGCGTGGACGTCGTCGAGCCGGCGCGCCAGCCGGTGCTGGTCGCCGTCGAGGGCGCGGCCGCCCAGCCATGCCTCGCCGGTTCGCCGATCCCACGCCACCACCCAGTCGTGGAGCGCCAGTCGCACCGGCGGCAGGCCCTGGTCGTCGAGCGCGATCGCCGGCAGGCGTTCCAGCGCGTGCCCGAGGTCGTACCCGAAGAACCCCGCCAGGCCACCGAGGAAGCGCGGCGCATCCGGCCCGGACACCGGCGTCGGATCGAGCCGGGCGAGGAGACGCCGGGCCACCGCGAACGGGTCCGGGCCGGCCGCCGGGCTGTCGAGGACGGCAACCGGATCGGCGGTCAGGTACGTCCAGCGGGCGTTCCGGCCAGGGCGGGCGCTCTCGAACAGCACGAGACCCGGCAGGTCGCGGAACGCTTCCGCGACGTCGATCGCTCGGCGGTCGGCCACGCGCGAGGGCAGCCGCCGCAGACGGATCGCGGACGACGGCAGGTTGGGCGGGTTCGGTCCGACGGGGATCACGCCGGCGATGATACGGCCGGTTCACGGGATGGGCCGCCGCGCGGGTTCGGTCGGCGCTAGGCTCCGAAGATGCGGCCGAGCGTCAGGATCGGGGTCACCCAGTGGTCACTGGATGGACGCGGGGCCGAGACCGTGCATCGGGCGGCCGTGCTGGGATTCGGCGCGATCCATCTGGATTCCGGCGACCTTGATGGCGACCTGCGGCTGGACGACGACCGCGTCCGGGACGCGTACCGGCGTGCGTCCGACGAGACCGGCGTCGAGATCGTGGCGATCGCCGGCGGCGAGCTCAACGCGCTCGGGATCACGAGCCCACCCGGCTCGGCGAACGCGATCCGGTGTCGTGACAGCATCCGGATCGCCATCGACGCCGCGGCCGAACTTGGCGTCCCGGTCGTGTTCCTGCCGAGCTTCCGGGCCGGCGAGATCCATGACGACGCCGACCTGCTCCGGACCGCCGACGTCCTGGCCGAGGCCGACGACTACGTCGCGAGCCGGCCGCTGACCGTCGCGACCGAGAATATGCTCGACGCAGCGGGAAACCTGCGACTGCTCGACAAGGCCGATCGAACCGGCCTCGGCATCCTGCTCGATACCCAGAACCCGTTCCTGTGGGGTCACCCGGTCGCCGACATGGTCGACGCGCTCTGGCCGCGCCTGGTCGACCAGGTCCACGTCAAGGACGGCCGCGGCGGCGTGATGGGCAACAGCGCGCTCGGCGACGGTGAATCGGACTTCGTCGGCACGGCACGTGCGCTGCGCCGCCACGGGTTCGCCGGGACCGCGATCAGCGAGAACGACTACCACGGCGAACGCGAGGCCCTCGCGGCGCGCGACATCGCGACCGTGGCAGCGGCGTTCGCGGCGTGACGGTGGAGCCACTCCGGGTCGGGTTCATCGGGGCGGGGGTCTTCTCGACGTGGGCGATCTATCCGGCGCTGCACCTCGCACCGATCGACCTGCGCGCGGTCTGCGACACCGACGAGGGCAAGGCCCGCGCGGTGACGAACCATTTCGGCGGACGGGGACGCTGGTACACCGACCACCGGCGCATGTGGGACGAAGAGGATCTCGAGGCGGTCATCGTCTGGATGCGCCCCGGTGCCCGCCAGGCGCTGGTCCTCGAGGCGCTCGATGCGGGCTACCACGTCCTGGTCCCCAAGCCGCCCGCCCGCTCGCTCGACGATTGTCGGGAGCTGGCGGCTGCGTCGGCGCGAACGGGCCGGAACCTGATGGTCCATTTCCACCGCCGCTATAGCTACGCGGTGGAGGCGGCGCGCCGGATCATGGGGCAGCCGTCGTTCGGGCACCTCACGCAGCTGTCCTGCTCGTTCTGCAGCGGCCCGTACGACGAGGTGCGTTCCGCGGGCTACGACGGGCCGGTCCACGCCTACCTGTGCGACTTCGCGGTCCACCACCTCGACCTCGCCCGCGCGCTCGGCGGCGAGGTCGTCGAGGCGAGTGCCTATCACGACCTGCGTGGCGGAGGCACCGCGGTCGCGGTCGCGCTGCGGTTCGAGAGCGGCGCCGTCGGGAACCTGCAGCTCAACAGCCAGCGCGAATGGTGGCGCAACTACGACCGCGTCGAGATCACCGGCGAGGGTGAGCACGTCGTGATCGACGGGCTGTGGGGTTACCGCCACTACACCGCCGCCGACAACGCCTTCTCGGAGAACTACAGCGACGAGCGCAGCACCGAGCTTGGTGGCGACGGCGCCGCCCTGACCGAGTTCGTGGCCTCGATCCGCGAGGGTCGCCCACCGCTGACCGACATCGGTGACGCGGTCCGGACCATGTGCCTGTACCAGGCCATCCACGACGCCGTTCGCGACGGGCACCAGGGGACGCTGGATCTGCCGCAACCGTGATGCCGCGCACGCTACCCTGCCTCGATGCGTGCACGTGACCTCGGGATCCGGATCGGTCTCGGGACGCCCGGTCCGCTCAACGCCATCACCGACGTCGAGGGTGTGACGGTCGGCCAGGTCACGCTCGTCCGTGGCGCGGGCCGGCTCAAGGTCGGCAAGGGCCCCGTCCGCACCGGCGTGACCGTCGTCTGCCCGCGTGGCCCGGCCAGGGTCCGCGACCCGGTCTTCGCCGGCGCGCACTCGCTCAACGGCAACGGCGAGCTGACCGGGCTCGAATGGGTGCGCGAGTCCGGTCTCCTCACCACCCCCATCGCGATCACCAACACCCACAGCGTCGGGGTCGTGCGCGACGCGCTCGTGGCCGCATCGGTCGACGAGCGGCGCGCGCCGTGGTCGCTCCCGGTCGTGGGCGAGACGTACGACGGCGTCCTGAACGACATCAACGGCTTCCATGTCACGGGTGCCCACCTGCACGAGGCCCTCACGTCGTCGCGCGACGGACCCGTGGACGAGGGGGCGGTCGGTGGCGGGACCGGCATGATCTGCCACGAGTTCAAGGGCGGCATCGGCACGGCCTCGCGCGTGCTCGACGCGGCGAGCGGCGGCTACACGGTCGGCGTGCTCGTCCAGGCCAACCATGGCAAGCGCGACTGGCTGCGCATCGATGGCGTGCGGGTCGGCGAGGCGATCCCGGTCGCCGAGGTGCCGAGTCCGTACGACGATGGCGGGCCGCGCGTCACGCCCGGGTCCGGCTCCATCATCGTGGTCGTCGCGACCGACGCGCCCCTGCTGCCCCACCAGTGCGCGCGCTTGGCACAACGCGCGGGGCTCGGCATCGCCCGCGCCGGCGGGACCGGCGGGCACACGAGCGGCGAGCTGTTCATCGCGTTCTCGACCGGCAACCGGTTGCCCGTCGGGCACAGCGAGGACGACGACCCGGAGGTCCACGACACCTACCAGGTCAGCGTGGTCGGCGACGCCGTCATCGATCCGCTCTTCGACGCGGTGATCGAGTCGACCGAGGAGGCCATCGTGAACGCGCTCGTGGCGGCGACGACGGTGGTCGGGCGCGATGGCATCACCGCTCATGCCATCCCGCACGACCGCCTGGTGGAGGTCATGCGGGCGGCCGGCCGATGACGATCCGCGCCGCCACCGATGCCGATCTACCGGCGATCACGGCCATCCTCGAGGCCAACGACGAGCCGGTCACCTGGCCCGGCGTCCCGCGACCGCCGTACGTCGAGCATCTGCTGACGCGACCCGGTCTGCGGCTCGTCGTCGGCGAGCTCGACGGGACGGTCGCCGGCGTCGCGGGCTCGATCGAGTTCGGCGATCCGAAGCGGCGCTTCCTGACCGACCTGTACGTCGACCCGGCACGGCAGTCGCGTGGACTCGGGACGGCGATGCTCCGGGCGGCGATGGAAGGAGCCGCGGAACGGATGACGTTCTCGTCGCGCGACCCGCGTGCCCTCGGCGCCTACATCCGCCACGGGATGCGGCCGTGGTGGCCGCTCCTCTACCTGGAGCTGGAGGGGGCCCGGTTCGGCCCGCACGATGCGCGCGTCGTCGAGCGACCGGCCGATGCCGCCGAGACCGCCAGACTGTCGCTGGTCTGGACCGGGATCGATCGGTCGGCCGACTTCGCGTTCTACGCGCGGCTGCCCGACGCGGCCGGCTTCGTGGTCGAGATCGACGGGCGCGATGCGGCCGTCGGCTGGGCACGGCGAGAGCTCGCTTCGCCCGGTCGCTGGCTCGAGCACGCGACGATCGCGTCCGACGCGGATCCGATCCGCGCGGCCTTTGGCATCCTGCGCGCCGCAGCAGCGGGAGACCTGCTCGGGGCGGCCGTGCCCGGTCCGCACCCGGCGGCGGCGAGCACTCCTCGAGGCGGGCGCGCGGATCGATGACACCGACACCTTCTGTGCGACCGACCGCGACCTGCTGGATCCGGAACGCCTGTTCCCGAACCCGGCGATGCTCTAGAGGACGACCCAGTCCGTCGTCGCCACCATTTGAAGGATTCGCCCGTCCCGCCGCCCATACGGCATGTAGCGTCGGGTTGATCCGACGCCGAAGCCCCGGGAGGGGTATGGACACCGATCTCGTGAGACGTGCACAAGGCGGCGATCAGGAGGCCTTTGCCGACCTGGTCTATGCCATCGCGGATCGGTTCCTTGCCGTGTCGCACCGGATCCTGAGCGACATCGACCTGGCCGAGGACGCCACGCAGCAGGCGCTGCTGAGTGTCTGGCAGGACCTCCCCCAGCTCCGCGACCCGGCCCGCTTCGAGGCCTGGTCGTATCGGCTCCTCGTGCGCGCCTGCTACGCCGAGGGCCGGAAGTCCCGCCGTTGGGCGCCGAACCTGAGGCTGCTGTCGGTTGACGAACCGATGGTGGTCGACGGCCTGAGCGCGGTCGTCGATCGCGACCAGCTCGAACGCGCCTTCCGGAGACTTTCCCTGAACCATCGCATGGTGGTGGTCCTGCATCACTACCTGGACCTGCCGCTCGATCGGGTCGCCGACATCGTCGGCGCGCCGATCGGGACGGTGGGCTCGAGATTGCATTACGCGACGGGGCAGTTGCGCACGGCGCTGAAGGCCGATGCGCAGCCGGCGACCGGGGAGGTGGCGCGATGACGGATCACAACGCCTCCGACCGGGACGTCACCCGTGCAATCCGGTCGTGGCTCGACGAGGACCGGCACGAGGACGCCAGCCGCATCGCGGCGGCGGTGCTGGACCGCGTGGAGGCGACCCCACGGCGCCGTCCCAGTTGGTGGCCGGCGCGGAGGACACCGACCATGAACAAGATTTTCGGGCTTGCGGCCGGCGCGGCAGCCGTGGTTGCCGTCACGGCCGTGGGCATCAACCTGCTTCCGTGGAACGGGAGCGGAGCGGGCGGTCCGCAGCCGTCGCCTTCGCCCACCGCTGTCCCACGGGTCCCGAGCTCGGGTTCGATCGAGCCGGGAACGTATCTCGTGACCGATGGCGACTCCACGTTCCGCGTCACCTTCCCGGCGGGCTGGGATGTCGTCGACGGCCAGGACTTCAGGAAGCACCGTGATCAGCGGGGCGAGCTCAGCTTCGGGATCTACTCGCGGGACATCAACGTCTGGCCGGATTCGTGCGCGACCCGGGAACTGCCTCCGAGCACCGGACCGACGGCGGACGATCTGGTCGCCGCTCTTCTCGCCCAGGAGAACTCGGACGTCTCCGAGCCTGCCGAGATCACGATCGACGGGCTCCCCGGCGTGCGCCTCGATGTCTCGGTTCCGGAAGGACTGGACACGGCCGCGTGCGTCCCGGAGGCGTTGCGAATCTGGTCGGATGCCGCGGACAACGCCAACCGACTGGCATTCGGCGGGCCTGGAACCACGCCGATCTACATCGTCGAGACGCCGTCAGGCCGGATCGTCCTCGGCACGGGCGCAGATCCCGTGGCAACGGCGCCCGACAAGGCCGAGCTCCAGGCCGTCCTGGACTCGATCGACTTCGAGCCGTAGGTCTCGCGATCGGCCAGGAACGGAGCAGCGGGCGGCCCGACGTGACCGCCCGCGTTCCCATCACCACGGGAGCCGTGCCATGACCAAACAGCTGCGTCGTTCGGCCGCGGCGATCGCACTCGCCGTCGTCGCCGGCTGCGCGCAGGGCAGCTCGACCGCGCCGACGGCGCCATCCTCGTCGGCGTCCGCCTCCCCGGCCCCACCCGCGAGCGCCGGCCCTGCCAACGGCGGGGACCGCAGCGTCGTCATCGTTGGCCGCATGGTCACGATGGCCGATCCGCCCGTCGCCGAGGCCCTGTTCATCGAGGACGGGATCGTGGCCGCAGTGGGCACGAGGGACGAGGTGCTGGCGGCAGCGGGCGACCAGGTTCCGGTCGTCGACATCGGCTCGAACGTGGCCTACCCCGGGTTCGTCGACGCCCACGCCCACTGGATCGGGGACCGCGATTACTACGAGTTCGACTCGCCGGCGGCGGCCATGAATGCCGCCCTCAGCCGTGGCTGGACCTCGATCAGCGAGCAGTGGATCAACCAGGAGAAGCTCGACCTGCTCGAGTCCCTGGCCGCCGACGATGCCCTGCCGCTCCGGGTCGACGCCTACCTCGCCCTAAATTTCGCCATGGAGTTCTTCGGAGACTGGTACGCGTCCCGCGAGCCCGGCCCCGTCGACGACTGGCTCCGCGTCCAGGGCGTGAAGATCCACCTGGACCATGGCCTCGACGGAGTGCTGAACTGGGAGCGCGGGGACCTCGTGGGCGCCATCGTTCGCGCCAACGAGGCCGGCTGGCAGGTCTCCGTCCACAGTGCGAGATCACCGGCCATGGGCCTGGTCCTGGACGCCTACGAGGCCGCGCTCGGTCCGGCTGGGCCGAACCCTCTCCACCACCGCATCGAGCACGCCATCCAGGTGAAGGACGAGCAGCTGGACCGACTGGTCGCCATGGACATCGCCACCGTGATCCATCTCGACGGCGCGGCCGACTGGTTGCTGGGGGACGAATTCCGGAGCCAGTTCGATCGAGACGAACCCGGCGCTCGGATCGACTGGGTGGCGCGGTGGCGCGACTTCGTGGACGCCGGGCTGCACGTCGCATCGGCGACGGACGCGCCGTGGACGTTCCCGGACTTCGAGCTTACCGACGACATGGGCCGGCCCGTCGACCAGATCGCGGCCGGGATCGACGGACGGGCTCGCTCGAGCCCGACGCCCCCGTTCTTGGAGGACCAGCTGCTGACCGCCGAACAGGGGTTGCGCGCCGTGACCCTCGACGCGGCCTACGCACTGGGGGACGAGGCGAACCGCGGCCACCTGACCGTCGGGAGCTACGGCGACGTCACGATCCTGTCCGGAGATATCGCGAGCGCGAGCCCGGACGGGATCCGGGCCCTGGAGGTCATCGCCACCATCGTGGACGGCACGGTGGCCTATTGCTCCGACCACACGGTGTGCCAAGGGACGGAGGCGGGCCGGCCGTGAGGCCGGCCCAACAGCGGTCCTAGCCGACCCCGACCGCGACCGGCTTCTCGATGGGCACCCCGATGAGGCTGCCGTACTCGGTCCAGCTGCCGTCATAGTTGCGCACCCGCTCGTAGCCGAGCAGCTCGTGGAGCACGAACCAGCTATGGGACGAGCGCTCGCCGATGCGGCAGTACGCGATGACGTCCTTGTCGGGCGTGATGCCCTTGGCCTCGTACAGGGACCGTAGTTCCTCGACGTCCTTGAAGGTCCCGTCCTCGCGCACCGTCTGTGCCCACGGGATCGACTGGGCGCCCGGGATCCGGCCGGCGCGCTGGGCGGTCTCCGGCATGTTCGGCGGGGCGATGATCTCGCCGTTGTACTCGGCGGGCGACCGGACGTCGACGAGCGCGAGGTCGCCCGGGTCGTCGAGGCGGGGCAGGATGTCGTCGCGGTACGCCCGCAGCGCGAAGTCGGGCTCGGGCAGCTCGTAGGCGGTCGGCTCGTACGAGGGCACGTCGGTCGACAGCGGCAGGCCGTTGTCGAGCCAGTACTTGCGCCCGCCGTCGACGATCCGGACGTCGTGATGGCCGTACAGCTTGAGCTGCCAATAGGCCCACGCGGCGAACCAGTTGTTGTTGTCGCCGTACAGGGCGATCGTCGTGTCCGGGCCGATGCCGGACTCGCTCACGAGCTTCGAGAAGTCCTCCCGCGACGCGATGTCGCGGCGGATCCCGTCGGCCAGCTGGCTCGTCCAGTTCCAGCCGATGGCGCCCGGGATGTGGCTCTGCTCGTAGGCGGTCGTGTCGACGTCGACCTCGACGAAGCGGACCGTCGGGTCGTCGAGGTGCGCCTGGGCCCAGGCGGCGTCGACGAGGGCTTGGTCATGGGACATCGGTCGGGGCCTCCCCTTGCTTCGGTCGTAAGTGGCTGACTGAGGGTGGTACGGATCGTGGCCGCGGTCGCTCCGAGGGTCAGTCGGCGGATGTCGGACGGTCGCGGCGACTGAACTCGGCGAGCCGCTCGGTACAGTCGGCCGCGGCGCGCTGTGCTTGGCGGGCGATCCACGGATCGACTCGGCTCGAGTCCTCGATGGTCAGGGTGGGACCGGACGGCCCGTCCGACACGACGATCCCGGAGCTGTTGCGGTAGTCGGCCATCCAGTTGGCCTGGAGCTGGAGCGCAACGTCGGCGACGACCGGGACGGGGAACAGCCAGTCGAGGTACGACGCGTTGAGGCGGTCCGCGATGTCGGCGAGCCGGACCGGACGGCCGCGCTCGAGCCGGGCGAGAAGGTCGATCACGCGTACGGAGGTGAACGGGTCGCCCGCTTCACCGACCGTCGGCGGCGCGATCGCGGGGTCGGGCATGCCCGTCGGGGCGGGGCGCAACGGGCCCAACCCGATGGTCGTGGCAGGGGCATCGGTCACGACGGATGGATCTCCGACTTATCCAGTAGGGATTGCCAACTCTAGCGCATCGCGAACGAACCTTCACCAGAGGCAGACACTGCCCGCAACCGATCTGGGGCAGACTTTCGCGTGCCGGACGACCGTCCGGCGCTGTCCACGCGGCTACCGCGTGGGCGATCGTCCCTGCCGCACGAGCACGATGCCACCGATGGATACCGACCGGAACCCGACCCAGCCGACCACCGACCCGGAGCCGCCTGGCGTGACCTCCCTCACGCCCGGCCCCTCCCAGGCGCCGGTGTCCTCGGCGGCTGGCCGCGGTCGCCGGACGGCGCTCATCGGCGCGGTCGTCGGGCTCGCGTTGGTGGTGACGTTCACCGCCGGGATCGGGGTCGGCCGACTCGTGGCTCCTGTCGATGCCACGCGTGGGACGACCCCGAACCCTGGCGCCTCCGCCGGGACGACCCAGTTCGGCCTGATCCAGGAGGCGTGGGACACGCTCCACGAGAAGTATGTCGGGCGCGACCAGCTCGATGAGCGGGCGCTCATCTACGGTGCGATCGAGGGCATGACCGACGCCGTTGGCGACACCGGCCACACCGACTTCATGACGCCCGAGGAGCGCCAGCAGCGCAACGAATCGCTGTCCGGCTCGTACGTCGGCATCGGCGTCCGCATCGAGCAGGACGAGGACGGCCTGCCCCGGATCTCCGGCGTGTTCGAGGGCAGTCCGGCCGAGGGCGCCGGCCTCGTCGCGGGTGACCTCATCATCGCGGTCGACGGGAAGTCGACCGACGGAGCGTCGATGGGCGACGTCGCCGACATGGTCCGTGGCGAGGCGGGCACGACCGTCGAGGTCACGGTCCGTCCGGAGGCCGGCGGCGCGGAGCGCACGGTGTCGATGGTCCGCGCCGACGTGCCCGTCCAGCCGGTGTCCTGGACGATGGTCCCGGGCTCGACGACCGCGCTCGTCCAGCTCGAGCAGTTCTCGAACGGCGCCGCCGACGAGATGGTCGAGGCGCTCAAGGCGGCACGGACCGCCGGGGCGACGCGCATCGTGCTCGACTTGCGCGGCAACCCGGGCGGCTACGTCAACGAGGCCGTCGGCGTCGCCAGCCAGTTCCTGTCGTCAGGCCTTGTGTACATCGAGCGCAATGCCGCCGACGAGCGGACCGAGCACGAGGTCTCGCCGGACGGCGTGGCCACCGACCTGCCGCTCGTCGTCGTCGTCGACGGCAACACGGCGAGCTCCGCCGAGATCGTGTCCGGCGCGCTGCAGGACGCCGGACGGGCCACGGTCGTCGGCGAGACGACCTATCGGCACCGGGACCGTCCTCGGCGAGTTCGATCTCTCGCGACGGGTCCGCGCTGCGGGTCGGGACCGTCGAGTGGCTGACGCCCGATGGTCGCCGGATCTGGCACGAGGGCATCGCCCCGGACGTCTCGATCCCGCTGCCCGATGGCGTCCTGCCGCTCAGCCCGGCGGACGTCGAGCGCCTGACTGCTGCGGCGGTCGGGACGATCGACGACACCCAGCTGGCCAAGGCGCTGGAGGTCGTGTCGACGCAGCAGGTCGCGACGCGCTGACCGGGCCTCCACGCCGCGAGCCGTCCTAGGGCGACGCGGCTCCCGCGGCGGGTGGCGAATCGAGGACGTCGAGGACCCGCATCGCCAGCGTCACGTCGAAGACGGTCGACGGGTCGTCGAGCGACCGGCCGAGCAGCTGCTCGACGCGGTTGATCCGGTAGACGACGGTGTTGACGTGGATGAAGCAGCGGGCGGCGGCCCGGCGCTGGACGCGATCCTCCTCGAGGTAGACGCGCAGCGTTCCGACGAGGTCCGAGCCGTGCGAGCGGTCGTGCTCGACGAGCGGCTCGAGGCACCCGCGCGCGAACGTCTCCAGCTCGTCCAGTGACGACGCCTGCAGCAGCAGCCCGTACGGGCCCAGCTCGCGCGCCCCGACCACCGAACCGCGCTTCCCGAGCTTGAGCATCACGTCGAGCGCGCGACGCGCCGCCACGAATGACGGCGCGTACGCGTCCGGTCGTTCGCACGGCTCGCCGATCGCGACCGTCACCACGCCCGGCCCGGCGACCGCCTCGAGCGCCGTCACCAGCTCGATCGCGAGCTGTCGAAGGTCACGCTGGCCACGCGACGGCGTGCTCAGCACCGCGACGATGGCGCCGCCGTGCAGCACCGTAGAGCTCTTCGGCGCCCGGCTTGCCAGGTGCTCGCGGACGAGGGCCACGAGCTGACGGTCGAGGTCGGGATCCGGCTCGGTCGTCGGATCACCCGCGGGCTCGTCCCGCGCGATGTCGATGACCAGCAGGTCATGGGGCAGGCCCAGGTCGACGCCGAGCCGGGCCGCCCGCATCGAGATCGCGGCCTCGCTGGCATAGGTGCCGGTGAGCAGGTCGGCCATCGTCTCGCCTCGCAGCCGCTCCTCGACCTCCACCGTGGCCCGGATCTTCGCGAACTCGAGCGCGACACCGGTGACGGCGACGTCGACCAGCGCACGATCGATCGGTCCGAGCTCGTGCTCCGCCGACAGGACGAGATGGCCGGCCACCTCCCGGCCGACGCGCACCGCGACCGACAGCGGCTCGGGATCGGGGCTGGTCTCGACGAGGTGGCGCCAGTGGTCGCCGCCGTCCGGAGACGCGCCGGCGATCGCCCGCCGGATGTGGTCCTGGATGACGACGCATCGGCCGAGGTGCGCGGCGAGGACCCGGGCGATCCCGGACGGACCGCCGTCGATGAGCACCTGCTCGGCCAGCTGCTGCTGCACCGCGAGCGAACGGCTCAGCTCGCGATTGGTCTCGGCCAGCTTGCGTCCGAGCTCGGCCTCGTTCTCGTAGCGCCGAGCGTGCTCGATGGCGATCGCGGCATGGCCGGCGAACGCGGCCAGCAATTCGCCGTCGTCGGGTCCGAAGCGCCGGTCGGGCTGGACCGAGTGCAGGTTCAGCGTGCCGATCGCCTCGCCCCGGAACAGCATCGGCGCGCAGATGACCGACCCGAAATGGAACCGGTCGAGCGAGCGGCAGCGGTCCGCGTAGCTCGCGTAGTCGTCGACCCAGACCGTCCGCTGCTCGCGGATCGCCTGTGTCGAGAGGCCCTCCCCGAACGAGAACTCGAAGCCGTGGATCTCGACCGGGTCGCCCGCCACCGCGACGACGCGGAACACGTCGCGGTCGCGATCCCAGAGCAGCATGTCGCCGCTGTCTGCGCCGAGCAGGGTCCGAGCGTCCTCGGTGATGGCCGTGAGCACGGTCTCGAGATCGAGCGACTCGGTCACGCGGCGGGCCGTCGCGAGCAGGCGGTCGACCAGCTCGGCGTAGCGCCGGTCGTTGGCTGCGCTGATGGAGGCGGCCATCTCGTCGCTCGTTCCGGGCGACGGGGCGGCCGGAACGGTCGTCGATGGACTGGGCATCAGCGTGCATCTTAGCCGTGGGAACGCGCATGATGTTGTGGGGCGTCGCCAACCGCGACAGGCACATATCTGGCCGCAACCCACGTACGACGAGACGGGAACGGCTGGTAGGTTCGGACGCCCCGACCGGTCCCCCCGCCGGTCGGGCGCGCCCTGGATCAGGAGACGGCGTGACCAGCACCCCCGACGTCCTCGTGATCGGTGGCGGGATCATCGGCAGCGCGACCGCGTTCCACCTCGCCCGTCGTGGCGCGGCGGTCACGCTCCTCGAGGCGAACGAGCTCGCCTACGGCGCCACCGGCCGCAACCTCGGCTACATCTGGATCCACACCCGCCGACCGGGCCCCGAGCTCGAGCTCGTGATGCACCTCCGGCGCGAGCTGGAGGAGCTGCAGGGGGTTCTCGACGACGACTTCGGCCTGCGCACCGAGGGCGGCATCGTCTACGTCCACACCGAGGACCAGCTCACGACGCTCCGCGAGTTCGTCGAGCGTCGCCGGGCCGACGGCGTCGACATCCGGCTGGTCGACGGCGACGAGGCCCGGGCGCTCGCCCCGATCCTCCCCGACACGGTCATCGGCGCGTCGTTCTGCCCGCTCGACGCCCAGATGGAGTCGGGCCGCTACGTCCGGGCGTTCGCCGCCGCGGCCGCACGGCACGGGGCGCGGATCGTCGAACACGCGCCCGTCCGATCGCTCGAGCGCGAGGGCAGGCGGATCGCGCGGGTCGCGACCGACGACGAGACGTTCACGCCGGGCCAGCTGGTCGTCGCCGCCGGGGCGTGGACGCCGGAGCTGCTCCGGCAGGTCGGCGCCGAGATCCCGATCTACGCGATGCGACTGCAGATCGTCCAGACCACGCCGATGGAGCGCATGCTCGGCCCGGTCCTGTACGGGCCGGCCGCGGTCAAGCAGTACTCGATCTTCCGCGAGCTGCCGTCGTTCCGCACCGAGCACTGGGCCAACGAGGCCGAGGCCCGCCACGGCAAGGTGCTCCTCGAGGCGGTCTGCCAGCGGGCGGACGGGTCGTACCTGCTCGGCTGCGCGATGGACTACCCGGGCTTCGTGTGGGAGCCCGACCTGGCCGGCGTCGCGCTGATCACCGAGAGCCTGCCGGCCATCATGCCGGTGCTCCGCACGGCGCGGTTCGCCCGGGCGTGGGCCGGCGTGCTGCCGTTCACGACCGACAACCTGCCCATCATCGACCGGCTGCCGGGCTTCGACGACGCGTACGTCGCGGCGGGACACGTGTTCGGGAATGGCGCGGGCCCCACGACCGGGCGCATCATCGCCGACATGGTGTTCGGCGATGCGGCGGTCATGGACCCGTCGCCCTTCCGAGCCGACCGGCCGGGGCTCACGGACCCGGTGGACACGAGCGTGTGGTAGCCATGATCGACGACGTCGCCCGCCGGATCGCGTTCATCAACCCGTTCGGAACGCCCGCCTTCGATTCGATCATCGAGGAGACGCTCGTCCCATACGCCGGGCCCGGGACGAAGGTCGACGTCATCCACCTCGAGGGCGTCCCCGAGAACATCGACTACTTCTACCCGAAGCACCTCATGGAGCTGGCGATCTTCCGGTCCGTGCGCCGGCTCGAGGCCGACGGCTACGACGCAGTGGTGGTCGGCTGCTGCTACGACCCGGGCGTCAAGGTCGCCCGCGAGCTGGTCGACATCCCGGTCGTCGGGCCGCTCGAGGCGGCGATGAACCACGCCTCGTACTTCGGCCATCGCTTCACGGTCGTCACCGACCATCGCAAGGCGGTGCCGTGGCTGGAGGACCTCGTGCGCCTCCACGGGGCGGCCAACTGTCGCGGCGTGCGCTGCATCGACTGGTACATCACCGACATGATCCAGGACACGACCGCGGTCGCCGACGACGCGGCCGCGCGCTCGCTCAAGGCCCTCGACGAGGACGGCTCCGAGGTCGTCATCCTCGGCTGCACGATCATCGCCGGCTGCCTCGAGCGCGAGATCATGACGACCGGTCGTCACCGCGAGCTGCCGATCCTCAACCCGAACCTGCTTGCCCTCAAGGCGGCCGAGACATTGGCCGACCTCCACCGCTGCGGCAAGTACGCGATCAGCCGCGCCGGCCAGTACCAGCGCCACGAGCAGCACGACGCGGCCGAGGCGGCCGACGTCTGGCGGCGCTGGCGCCTGGTCGACCTCGACCACCCCGAGGCGGGCGAGTGACGGTCGAGACGCACACCGTGGCCACGACCGCGCGCAGGGTGGTCGCCGACTACCTCGGCGTCGCGGCCGGCGAGCGGTTCGCGATCGTCGTCGACACGCGCACGGACGACGAGATCCCACGGTCCCTCGCCCGGGCCGCGCTCGACCTCGGCGCCGATCCGGTCGTGGTCACGATCGCGCCCCGCGCCCGGAGCGGCGAGGAACCGCCCGCGCCGTCCGCCGCCGCGATGGCCGCCGCCGACGTCGTGCTCTGCGCGGCCAGCACGTCCCTGTACCACACCACGGCCAAGGCGGCCGCGCAGCGGGCGGGAGCGCGCGGCGACTTCAACGCCCCCCACCGCGCCGATGCGTGGGCGGCCGGCGCGATGACCGCCGATTTCCTCGCGATCCGCGAACAGGCGGAGCGGCTGGCGGCGCTGTGGCGGACGACCGGCGAGGTCCGGGTCACGTCGCCGGCCGGCACGGATCTGCGAGCGACGGTCAGGGGGCGCGAGCCGATGGCGTGGCTCACCGGCATCTGCCGCAACCCCGGCGAGGTGTCGGCGCTGCCCGGCGGTGAGGTGTCGCTGCCGCCGCTCGAAGGGACCTCCGAGGGCATCGTCGTGTGGGAGCGAGTCGCCTCGGACCTCGGCGCGCTCGACGGCCCGGTGACGATCGAGGTCCGCGGCGGACGCGCGGTGGGGATCGCGGGCGGGGCGTCGGCGGATCGCCTGCGCGCGATCGTGGCGACGGTGCGGGATGCCGACAACATCGGCGAGATCGGAATCGGGCTCAACCCCGCGGCCCGCATCGCCGACGAGATCACGGAGGCCAAGAAGGCGCTCGGGACGGTCCACGTCGCGCTCGGCGATTCGGCCAACGAATACGGCGGCGTGGTCGAGTGCGACGTCCACCTCGACGGCCTCGTCATGGCCCCGACGGTCGAGTTCGACGGGCGACCGGTCGTCGTCGACGGCGTCCACGTCTACGACGATCCGTGAGCGCGATCGACTACCCCGGCCCCAGGGCACGGGCGATCATCGAGCGGATGCGCGCCGTCGAGGGCGCCGGTCCGCGCACGGCGACGGGCGACCCGTTGGTGGTCGACCACGCCACCGGCGCCACGCTGGTCGACCCGGACGACAACGTCTTCGTCGACCTGGCCGGCAGCTTCGCCGCGGCCACCCTCGGCCACAGCCACCCCGACGTCATCGCGGCCGTCACTGAGCAGGTCGGTCGGGCGGCGCACGTGTCGTCGGCGGCCCTCAGCGAGCAACGCGTCGCCTTCGAGGAGGATCTGCTCGCCATCGCGCCGTCCGGACTCGACCGGGTGCTCCTAGGCATCAGCGGCTCCGACGCCAACGACACGGCCCTCAAGCTCGCGCGGACCTTGACGGGGCGCCGCGAGGTCCTCGCCTTCTCCGGCGGGTACTTCGGACGCGGCGGCGGGGTCGTCGGGGTGAACGGCCGGGCGGCGTTCCGCACGCGCGTCGGACGGGACGCGGAGGCGCACTTCCTGCCCTTCCCCGACGCGTACCGCTGGCCGCGCGGGCTGGGCGGTCCGGCCGCGGCATGCGACGGCGCCCTGTCGCTCGTCCGGACCGCGCTCGAGGATCCAGCCTCGGGCGTCGGGCCGCTCGCGGCGGTCATCGTCGAGCCGCTCCAGGGCAGTGGCGGGATCGTGGTCCCGCCCGACGGCTTCCTCCAGGGGCTGCGAGCCCTGTGCGATGCCCACGACGTCCCGCTCGTCTTCGACGAGGTGCAGTGCGGGTTCGGACGGACCGGCCGCCTGTGGGCGGGCGAGCACTGGGGCGTCGTTCCGGACCTCATGACGGTCGGCAAGGGCATCGGGGGCGGGCTTGCGATCTCGGCGGTCGTCGGGCGGGCGAGCGCGATGGCCCACTGGACGCCCGGCACCCACACCTCGACATTCCTCGGCAACGCGGTCAACCTCGCCGCCGGGCGAGCCGCCATCGCGGTCATGCGACGAGAGCGACTCGCCGAGCGGTCGGCCCGCCTGGGCGCCGCCCTGCTCGACCGGCTGTCGGCGGACCTTGCCGATGTCCCGCACGTCGGCGAGGTTCGCGGTCTCGGGCTGTTCGTCGGGATCGAGCTGGTGCGCGACCGTGACTCGCGCGAGCCCGACCCGGATCGCTGTGCGCTGGTCCGGCAACGGGCGTTCGCGCGCGGCGTGATCGTGGCCGCGGCGGGGCGGTTCGAGAACGTCGTCAAGCTGAGTCCACCGCTGACGATCGACGAGGCGCAGCTCGACGCGGCAGTGGACGTGGTAGTCGAGACGATCGGAGCGGCGGCATGATCGAGACGAGCACCGGCGTGCGCGAGGTCTACAACTACATCGACGGCGGCTGGGTGCCGAGCAGCGGCGAAGCATTCGAGAGCCGCGACCCAGCGACGGGAGAGGTCGTCGCGACCGCGACCTCGTCGACGCTCGACGACCTGTCGGCCGCGGTCGCCGCGGCGCGACGCGCCTTCGACGAGACAGGCTGGCCGACGACCGCGGGCAAGGAGCGGGCCGCCATCCTGTACGAGCTGGCGCGGCTGCTGCGCGAGGCGCAAGGCTCGCTGTCCGAGCTCGTGGCGCGCGAGATGGGCAAGCCGATCCGCTACGTCCGGGAGCGCGAGATCGAGCCGGCCATCGACCGGATCCTGTTCTACGCGGGCGCCGCGCGACTCATCCACGGCGAGGTGACGAGCAGCGCGCCGGGCCACCTGCTCAACCTCGTGCTCAAGGAGCCGGTCGGCGTGTGCGGGCTGATCACGCCCTGGAACGACCCGGTCGACCTGCCGCTGCGCAAGATCGGGGCGGCCATCGCGACCGGCTGCACGTTCGTGCTCAAGCCGGCAAGCGACGCGCCGGCGTCGTCGATGGCGATCTTCGAGCTGCTCGACCGCATCGAGGCGCTGCCACCGGGCGTGGCGAACGGCGTGGTCGGCCAGGGCGAGGTCATCGGCGAGGCGCTGGCCGCCGACCCCGACGTCGACAAGATCAGCTTCACCGGCTCGAGCGAGGTCGGCCGCCGGCTCATCGAGCTCGGCGCCCGCAACTTCAAGCGGCTCGCCATCGAGGGCGGCGGCAAGGCGCCGGTCATCGTCTTCCCGGACGCCAACCTCGACAAGGCGCTCGACGCCGTGGCCGTCGGGATCTTCCTGTACGCCGGGCAGTCGTGCACCGCGGGCTCGCGGCTGCTGCTCCACCGCTCGATCCACGACACGTTCCTCGACGGGCTCATCGAGCGGGCGAGGTCCCTGCGCGTCGGATCGCCGCTCGACGAGGACACGCAGCTCGGACCGATGGTCTCCGGCAGGCAGCTCGACCGGGTGCTCGGCTATGTCGAACGGGGTCGCAAGGAGCAGGCCCGGCTGATCCTCGGCGGCGAGCGCCTCGGCGGCGAGTGGTCGGGCGGGTACTACATGGCCCCGACGATCTTCGACGACGTCCGCCCCGACATGACGATCGCCCGCGAGGAGATCTTCGGCCCGGTCCTGTCGGTGATGTCGTTCGACGACGAGGACGAGGCGCTGGCGATCGCCAACGACAACCCGCTCGGCCTCGGCAGCGGTGTGTGGACGACCGACATCGACCGGGCCATCCGGCTCGCGCGCCGGCTGCGGGTCGGCGACGTGTGGGTCAACACCCACTACGTCCGCCTGGCCGAGAGCCCGTTCGGCGGCGTGAAGGGCAGCGGCATCGGGCGCGAGCTCGGCATGGAAGGGCTCGACGAGTACCTCGAATCGAAGCGCGTCTGCATCGACAGCGCCCCGACGTTCCACATCCGCTGATGTGACAGCGCGTCGACTCGAGCGACCGGACTCCGACGGGCACGCCCCGGCGACGTTCACGTTCGACGGACGGCCGGTCACCGCTCCGGCCGACGAGCCGCTCGCGGTCGCCCTGCTCGCCGCCGGCCGGCCGATCCTCTCGCGGAGCTTCCGCTTCCATCGGCCGCGCGGCCTGATGTGCGACATCGGGCCAGTGCGGCTGGTGCGAGTGCGAGGTCGACGGCCGCCCGAGCGTGCGGTCCTGCCAGGTCCCGGTGCGGGACGGGCTGGTCGCGCGGAGCGAGCACGCGTGGCCGTCGGCGGACCGCGACCTCTTCGGCTGGCTCGACCTCGGGGCGCGCTGGATCCCGCCGACGTTCTACCACCACCGGTTCCTGCGTCCGCGGGCGCTGCGCAAGCGCTATCTCGACGTCATCCGAGGGTTCGGCGGCCGTGGCCGGTTGCGGCCGGGCGGCACGACACCGCGACCGCCGCGGGTCGCGCGCGACCTGACGGTCGACGTCCTGGTCGTCGGCGGTGGCCGGGCCGGCGTCGCCGCGGCGGAGACCGCGGCCGCGGCGGGCCGGACAGTCGCGATCGTCGAGGCCGTCGCGGGGCGCGCGCGACCGTCGGATCCGGGCATCCGGCTGCTGGACGGCGCGACCGCCGTCGGCTGGTACGACGGCGTCGTGACCGCGGTCGACGACGAGGCGCTGTGGTCGATCCGGGCGGGGTCGGTCGTGGCCGCCACCGGGTCGTACGAGCGGCTTCCGTCGGTCCGCGGCGCGGATCGCCCCGGCGTCATGGGTGCCCGACTCGTCCATCGGCTCGTCGCGGTCCACCGCGTCCTGCCCGGCGAGCGGCCGCTCCTTGTCGGCGACCCGGCCGACCTCGATGAAGCGCGGGCGGCCCTCGTCACTGCCGGCGCCCGACCGCTTGGGCCCGTCCCGACGGCGGCGCTGCGACGCATCCTCGGGCGGCGCCGCGTGAGTGGTGCCGTCGTCGAGATCGATGGACGTGCGCGCCGCCTCCGCGCCGACCTGGTCGTGGTCGGCGACCGGACCCCGAACCTCGACCTCGTCCTCGCAGCCGGGGCGGCGGTCGACCGACGCGACGGCATCCTCGCGCCGGTGCTCGATGTCGGACGGCCGGACGTCGGTACCGGGGTTGTCCGTGGTGGGCTCCGCGGCCGGACGAGCGTCGACGGCGTCCACCCCGGCCGGTCGGACGCTGGTCTGCTTCTGCGAGGACGTCCACGCCGACGAGATCCACGCCCAGGTCGAGGCGGGCTACGGCGACCCGGAGCTGGTCAAGCGGCGGACCGGGGCGCTGACCGGGCCGTGCCAGGGCAAGTACTGCCTCCAGGCGTTCAGCTGCATGATGGCCGCGGCGGGCGTCCCGACCACGGACCTGCCGACCGCCCGGCCGCCGCTCCGACCGGTGCGCCTCGGGGACCTCGTGGCAGGCGAGGAGCCATGACCCTCCCCTGTTCGGCCGACGTCGTCATCGTCGGGGCGGGCATCGGCGGGCTCGGGGCCGCCCGCGAGCTGGCGGCTCGTGGCGCCGGGCGGGTCGTGGTGGTCGAGCGCGGCTACCCGGGCTCCGGCGCCACCGGCCGCAACGTCGCCCGGATCCGGCGCATGCAGCTGACCGAGGACCTGTGCCGGGTCGCGATGGCCTGCCAGGACAAGTACGAGCGGATGGGCGGCGAGCTCCGCTCGAACGTGCTGTTCTACCGGCTCGGCTACGCCTGGATCCTGTACGAGCCCGACGAGCTCGAGCGGATGGGCGATATCGTCGCGATGCACGCGCGGCTCGGCATCGCGAGCGCGCTGCTGTCGCCGGACGAGACGCTCCGCCACCTGCCGGTGTTCGAGGGCGGCGAGCCGGTCGCCGGCTCGGTGCTGAGCGACGATGCGATCGTCCATCACGACGCGGTCGTGTGGGCGCATCTCGACCACCTCGCCGGTCGCATCGTGTCGATCCATCCGCATACGACCGTGACGGCCGTCGAACGCGACGCGGGCCGCGTCCGCGCCGTGGTCACGGACCAGGGTCGGATCGAGACGCCCGCCGTCCTCAACGCCGCCGGTGGCTGGTCGGGCGAGCTGAACCGGATGGCGGGCGTGCGGATGCCGAACCGGCCGCATCGGCGCGAGGTGCTCGTCACCGCGCCGCTGCGCCGCTCGATCGAGGCGGCCGTCACGTTCTACCGCCCGGGCGAGGGCTGGTTCAACCAGACGCTTCGTGGCGAGGTCGTGATGGGCGCGGTCGACCCGGACGAGCCGGCGGGCATCGACCAGCGCTCGTCGTGGGCATTCCTGCGCCGGACGGCGACGCTGATGATCCGCAAGGCCCCGGCGCTGCGCGACGTGACGGTCATCCGCCAGTGGGGCGGCATGTACGACATCACGCCCGACCATCTGCCGATCGTCGGGCCGACCGACCAGCTCGGCGGCTGGTGGCAGGCGCTCGGCTGGAGCGGCCGCGGGATGCTGCTCGCGCCATACCTCACGGAGCTGCTCGCCGAGCATCTCGTCACGGGCGAGCCGCCGCCCATGCTGCGGCCGTTCCTGCCGGACCGGTTCCCGCCGACCGAAGGCGACGAGACCCTCGAGACCGACTACTACGCGCGCTACGCCTCCGGAACGGCCGCCTCGACCGGCTGAGTGGGCGAGGTCGGCGCGCTCACCGCCGGCGTGTCCCCCGAGCCACCGATCATGCGCCGGATCCGCTGGGCCCCGAACCCGACCGCCAGCAGGATCAGTCCCTCCACGAGCAGACCGATCTCGGTCGCCCCGCCGAGGTAGCTGATGTTGAAATCGGTCAACGCGATGATCATCGCCAGCGCAGCGGGGTACACGAACGCGCTGTCGTCGCGCCGGAACGCGCGTTGGATGAGGATCGCCGCCAGCAGCAGCAACGCGACATCGGCGATCCACGGCTCGACCACGCGCCCGTATTCGCCGGACGCCAGCGTGTCGCCCTGCGTGACCGCGGTGGCGAGTCCGACGACCGCGACCATCCCGGCCCACAGCCGACTCACCCCCGCCCGGCGACCGGCACCCGGATCCTCGTCAGCGCGAGCCGCCTCACGCAGGCCGATCAGGCCGATGATCACTGCCGTCGCGAGCCACCAGGCGGCGGACGCCACGACCAGGACGATCGGATCCGGACCGGTGCGGACCGGGAACTCGCCGGAGAAGTCGGGCGGCGGAAAGAAGAGGACCTGGAGCCAGGCCAGGACCGTCGCCGCGATGGCCGTGACCGCGCCGAGCACCGCGACCTGCGTCAGCAGGCCCGGGTGGACGGTGCGCGTCGCGAGGGCCACGACGAATGCCGCGACCGCGCCGACAACGGCGCTCGCCGGCCATTCAAGCCCGATCGCGCCGGCCGCGAGACCCCCGGTGACGCCGGCGTGCACCGAGGCGGTGAGGAACATCACGCCGGCTGCGCGGCCCCGGCGTCGGTCGCCCATCAGCAGCCGCTGCCCGATCGCGAGCAGCACCACGGTCTGCAGCGCGGTGCCGATCACCAGCGTCCAGTCGTTGCTCGGCGCCGGTCCGGCGATCCGGGCCAGGAACGCGTCGCTGGCGGCCAGGACGAAGAATGCGCCGAGGTAGCTGAAGACCTCGCCGATGGTCAGGCTCGGCCCGAACATCGCGGTCAGGGCCGACTCCTGGGGCTCTGCGGTCGGTGACGGCGACGACGACGATTCGTGCGCCCGGATCCGGTCGGCCGTGGCCGCGTCGATCAGGCCGGCTGCCTGCCATTCCGCCACGTGTGCCTGGCTGTCGCCCATTCGCTTCCCCTCGCTTTCGCGTCGACGACGCGTCGCGAGACGGAGTGTCACACGCCGGTGTCGTCCTCCGATGGCCCGGTGCCCGCGTCCGTGACCAGGTCGTCGGGAAAGACGACCTCGAGATCGGGGTCCCGACCGGCCAGACCGCGCTGCGGCGTCGACTTGACGACCAGTTCGTGCGGCGGTGGAAGGGTGCGGAAGATCTGCTGGTCGAAGCCGACGATGATCGCGCCGATCGTCCCACCGGTCGGCTTCTTGTGCTTCCTGCCGCTCATGCCGACGAAGAGCCCTGCAGATCGGCAGGACACAGGTCGACGCGGGGACGGGTCTCGCACCAGCGAGTCCGAACCCGCGTCGCCCCGGGATCTTCGAGGTGGTCCTTGGTCAGATCCCCAGCGCCTTGGCCTTGGCCGCCGCGAACTCCTCGTCGGTCAGGACGCCCGATGCGTGCAACTGGGCGAGATGCTCGATCTGGGCAGTCGTCGGGTCCTGGGGTGCGGCCGGGGCCGCCTGCTGCTGCGCTGCGTACGCCTGCTGCTGCGCTGCGGCCGCCTGCTGCTGCTCATAGGCCTGTGCCTCGGCCTGACTCTGGTACTTCTGGTCCTGGTGGTGGCGGACCGCCCCGGCGGTCCCCGCCACCACAGCGGTCGTCGCGGCTGCTCGCATCAGTCCGCCTCGTCGTCGCATCATCATCTTGGGTCGCTCCTATCGATCGATCGGGTGGTGATCCGTCCGTGCTTACGAGACCGCTTCTGCCATGGCCTCCTCGACGACCGGGACCGGGATGCGGCCATTCGCGATCAGGACCCCGTCTGCATTGCGTAGCGATTCGGCGAACTTCGCCGCCCACACGTTCTCCCAGATCATGAGCCCGGCCGTGGTATTCGGTTCCAGGGCGCCACCGATGTCCTCGATGTCCTCCTGACCGAGCAGCTTCGTGCCCTTGACACCGAGGACGGCGAGGGCAGCTGCCTCTTCGGGGCTCGCCTCTGACAGTTCGACAGCAGTGACGCTGCCGTCCTGATCCTTGCTGATGATCACGAGGTCCAATACCCGGATGGTCCCCGAGTCCTGGAGTTCCTTGATCGCCGGGATTATCTCTCCCGTGAACTTGTTCCCCGGAAACGCGATCGCGATGTACTCGACTGGACCGACGCTCATTTTCCTCACTCCTTTGAGGGGATCCCTCACATGTTCGGCAGCATCCGCCGGCCGACGGCCGGTGACATCACCCCTCGACGATGATATCGACTTGGCGGCAGTCCCTCTGACGAATCTCGTCGACGTTGGACGTCGTCGGTCTGCTCACGCCGGCGCCGCGACCGGGACGGGCGGTTCGGCGTCCGGTCCCTTGCGCCGGATCGCCAGCGCGGCGAACCCTGCCACGATCGCGATCCAGCCGGCCGCCACGAACGCGGCGGCGTAGTCACCGACGTTCTCGCGGACGAGACCGGCGACCCAGGCGGCGATGGCGGCCCCGACCATGTGCGATGCGAACACCCAGCCGTAGACGACACCGACGTTGTGCTGCCCGAACCGGTCGGCGACGAGCGCGACCGTCGGCGGGACCGTGGCGATGTAGTCGAGCCCGAACAGGATCGCGAACGCGGCGATCGTCATCGTGTCGTGGACGAACGGCAGGAACAGCAGGCTCACCCCGCGGAAGCCGTAGTAGATGAGCAGGAGCCTGCGCGGGTCGAACCGGTCGGTCAGCCAGCCACTCGCGAGCGTCCCGATGAAGTTGAAGACGCCCATGACGGCCAGCGCGCCCGAGGCCGCGACCGCGGTGAAGCCGTGGTCGACAGCGTGCGGGATGAAGTGCTGGCCGACCAGGCCGTTCGACGTCGCGCCGCAGACGAAGAACGTGCCCGCGAGGAACCAGAAGTCCGACGTGCGGATCGCCCCGCGCATGACGCCACGGTCCGGCGGCTGGACATGGGCGATCGCGCCCTCGGTCGCGCCGCGCGGTCGGAGGCCGACGTCGGCCGGGTCGTTGCGCAGCCACACGAGCACCGGTGCGATCAGCGCGAGCGAGATCACGCCGAGGACGATCGCGCCGGCCCTCCAGCCGACGGTGACCGACAGCGCGGTCAGGAACGGGAAGAACACGAGCTGGCCCGCGCTGTTGCTCGCCCCGAACAGGCCGACCACCAGCCCGCGGTCCTTCACGAACCAGCGCGTCGCGACGGTCGGACCGAGCACGCTCGCGACCAGACCCGTGCCGAAGCCCGACACGAGACCGAACAGCAGCGTCAGCTGCCAGATCTCGCGGACGAGGCTCGTGGCGAGGAGCGCCGCTCCGGTCATCACGAGGCTGAGGAGCACGACGTTCTTGACGCCGATGCGGCCCATCAGCCAGCCGCTGACCGGACCCGCGAAGCCGAAGACGACGAGCCCGGCTGCGGCCGCGAATGACACCGATGCGGTCGACCAGCCCGGCTCGACCGTCATCGTGAGGAGGAACGCTCCCGGCGCCGAGCGCACACCGGCCGTGATCAGCACGACGATCGCGGTGACCGCGACGACGACCCAGCCGTAGAAGAACGCGCGACGCATCGGCCGATGCTACCGCGTGGTCAGGACGATGCGGCGCCGCGGGCGGTCGGTGATCGCGGGCCGCGATCGATCTCGAGCCCAAGCCGGTCCATGAGCTCGCTCGGCGGCCTCGACGGGCCTGTACGAAGCTTGGCGATCACCCGCGGCGATCAGAACCGATGCGAACAGCTCCCTGGCCGGCCCTCGTGCCGAGATCGATCACTGCGAGCGATCGGATCGGCGGCGCGGCTGGCAGACGCACGGGAGGCCCGGATATCGCTCATGCCGATCGTATGGGCGGCCACGCGCCGACTCCGCGTCACATCGGCCCCGCCTACCGCCGTGGGCGATATCTTGGCGCGGAATTGGTCGTTGCGGCCCCGGCCGAACCGACCCGTCGCTCATCGCATCGGCTCCGCCGATATCTGGGAATTCGCCGGCGGGCGCAGCTGCTTAGAGCAGCTCCCCGTGGGAAGACCCCGTTGGCTCGCCCTCGCGCGGGCGCGGCTCCTCGCCGGGACCGTACTCCTCGGCGGGCGCCGTCTCGCCGGACTCCAGCACGCGCAGCGGGGCACCGGCCTGGCCCTCGATCGCGCCGACCCCGAACGGCACCCACTTCGACGGGTCCTGGAGCCGATGCGCCTCGGTGTTGCCGCGCGTGTGGACCTCGTCGAAGCCCTTTGGCTCGATCCACATCCGCTCCCCCTCGAGCAGGCCCAGCACGCCGGACTGACCGGGCTCCGGCCGCTCGTGCTGGCAATACCGGCACGCCCCGACGTCGTGCTTCCGGTACGTCTCGGGCTCCTCGTAGGTCGTGATGTAGCCCTCGTAGTTACGCAGGACGACCTTGTGGTCCGAGTACGAGATCAGGTAGTTCGGCATGACCGGGATCTTGCCGCCGCCACCCGGCGCGTCGATGACGTAGGTCGGCACGGCGTAACCGCTGGTGTGCCCGCGCAGCCCCTCCATGATCTCGAGACCCTTGCCTACCGGCGTCCGGAAGTGGCCCGATCCCTCGACGAGATCGCACTGGTACAGGTAGTACGGCCGGATCCGGTTGGCCACCAGCTGATGCACGAGCGCCCGCTGGATGTGGACGCAGTCGTTCACGCCGGCCAGCAGCACGCTCTGGTTGCCGACCGGCAGCCCCGCCTTGGTCAGCTTGTCGACCGCGCGCGAGACCTCGGGCGTGATCTCGTTGGGGTGGTTGAAGTGCAGGTTGATCCACAGCGGGTGGTACTTCTCGAGCATCTCGCACAGCTCTTCGTCGATGCGCTGCGGAAGGAAGACCGGGACCCGCGAGCCGATCCGGATGATCTCGATGTGGGGGATCTCGCGCAGCCCGCGCAGGATCGACTCGAACAGCTTCGGCGCGAGCGTCAGCCCGTCGCCGCCGGAGATCAGGACGTCGCGGACCTGCGGCGTCCGGCGCAGGTACTCGAGCTGCGCCTCGTGGTCCTTGCGGTTGAAGTTCTGGGTCGGGTCGCCGACGATCCGCGACCGCGTGCAATACCGGCAGTACGACGCGCACTGCGTCGTGACCAGCATCAGCACACGGTCCGGGTAGCGATGGACCAGCCCTGGCACCGGCGAATGGCGGTCCTCGGCGAGCGAGTCCTCCATCATCGCGGTGAAGGCTTCCTGCTCGCGCCCGATCGGGATGACCTGGCGCCGGATCGCGTCGTCCGGGTCCTTGGGGTCGATCAGGCTGATGAAGTAGGGCGTGATGTCGACACGGAACTTGTCGGTCGCCGACAGCCCCTCGCGCTCCTCGTCGGTCAGGTCGAGGATCCGCTCGATCTCCTCGAGATCGTTGACCCGGTTCGACAGCTGCCAGCGCCAGTCGTTCCACTTCTCGTCGGGGACATCGTCGTAGATCGGCGCGCGACGGCTGACCGCCGGGCGGCCGTCAGGGCCGAGCGCCCGCGCCGGGTCGGCCAGGTTGACGAACGGCGCCTCGGCCGCGGCGCGCGCGGCGTCCTGGTGGGCGAGGGCGGTCCTGATCTCCTGCGCGTCCAACGAGGCGGTCTCCGATACGGGTCGAGCGCATAAAGTCTATGCACTCTGCATGCCGGCGGATGATAGCGCCGTGGTACGGGGGCGGTCCACCGTCAGTCCCGGAGCGCCCCCAGCAGGTCGCTGTGGCGATCGGTCCACGCGCGCGTCCCGTCGGCGTGGGCCGTGTCCCAGCGGTCGCCCTCGACGAGGTCCGCGAGGTCGGCGAACGACCGTCCGACGATCACCCACTGCGAGGCATCGGCCAGACCCTCCAGCTCGGCCGGTGGCATGTCGGCGCCGATGATCGACACGAACCCGTTGTCGCGGGCCGCGGCGGCGACGATCGGCTCGAGGTCGAGGAACCTGTTCGAGATGTGGACCGCGATGACCCCGCCGGGCGCGACGGTCCGCATCGCGGTCGCGAGAGCTTCGCGGGTGAGCAGGTGCACGGGCACGGCGTCCGACGAGAAGGCGTCGAGCACGAGCAGGTCGAAGGCCTCCGGCGGCGTCTCCTCGAGCTCCAGTCGCCCGTCCCCCACGACCACGTCGATGCCGGCGGGCGAGTCGGCCAGGAACCGGAAGCTCGCCGGGTCGCGCGCGATGTCGACGACGGTCGGGTCGATCTCGAAGAACCGATAGCTGTCGCCGGGCCGCCCGTAGGCGGCGATGGCGCCGGCCCCGAGCCCGACGGCGCCGATGCGCAACGAGGGATGGTCGGCCTGCAGCGACTCGATGACCTCGCCGAGCGGCCCGGCGCGGTGGTAATAACTCAGCGGCTCGCCGGCCATCGGACCCGCGAACGACTCGCGGCCGTGGATCGTCGTCCCCGACGTCAGGACGTGCATGCCGGGCGTCGGCGCATCGACGCGGTAGGCACCGTAGAAGCTCCGGTCGAGCCGGATGAGGTTCGGCGCACCCCCGACGGCGGCGGCCACGGCCAGACCGAGCGCGGCGAGCGCGGCGATGTTGGCCAGCCCCTGCCAGCGCGGGCGCATCACCAGCAGGACCGCGATCGCGAGCACGACCAGCCCCTCGACGGGCACCCGGAACACCAGCGGCGCGACGATCGCCGCGGCGATCCCGGCGATCGCACCGCCGAGCGCGACGTGGAGCGAGTACTCGGTGAGGTGCGCGGGGTGGGGTCGATCGGCGGCGAGCCGGCCGTGCAGGGCGAGCCCGGCCGCAGCGAGCGTCGCGAGGAGCAGCCCGATCGCAGCCCAGATCGAGAGGTCGATGACCCCGAGCTTCCGGAGCGCGACCGCCGCGGCGAGCGGGAGGAGCGCGATCGCCCCGACTCGATCGCCGATCGGCGTCGATCGGAGGTAGGCGAGGATCAGCGTCGCCAGGTACACCGTCAGCGGCACGATCCACAGGAACGGCACCGCCGCGATGTCGGTCGTGATGTCGGTCGTGACCCCGATGAGCAGCGCCGCCGGCACGGCCGCCAGCAGGACCCACGTCTCCCGGCGACGCCCGGCCGGGCGCGGCTCGGTGCTCCGCATGGTCTCGATCCGCTCGCGTCCCCGGCGCCGGACGACGACGGCGATGGCCGCGGTCGCGAGCGCGAACAGAGCGAAGCCGACCGACCACCAGCGGGCCTGATCGGGCAGGTCGAGGTTGGGCTCGACGAGGATGGGATAGGCGACCAGGCCGATGAGGCTGCCGGCGTTTGAGGCCGCGAACAGGCGGTACGGCTCGGCACCACCGGGCATCGCCGCGAACCAGCGCTGGGTCGTCGGGCTCGCGCTCGACAGCACGAGGAACGGCAGGCCGACCATCGCCGCGAGCACGCCGATCAGCCACAGCGCGGCCGGCGCGCTATCGGGTGGCCGCGCGAAGGACGGCACGGCGAGCGGCGCCGCGAGCAGCACGACCAACGCCGCCACGACCAGCCCGACCTGGAGCCATGCGTGACGCCGCAGGCCCAGCACCGAGAACGTCAGGTGGGCCAGCGCGTAGCCGGCCAGCAGCGTCGACTGGAAGAACACGAGCGCCGTCGTCCAGACCGCGCTCGTCCCGCCGTAGGTCGGCAGCAGCGACCGGGCCACCAGCGGTTCGACGAGGAAGGCGAGGGCGGCCGCGAGGAACGCGACGAGGACGAAGCCAGATGTCTCCGCGCGGGAGACCGACGGGGTTATTCCCCGATCACCGACCAGAGCAGCCCCATCATGATGAAGAACCCGCTGAACAGGGCGATCAGCCCGAGCCCGCCGTACGGGGTGCTCGCGCCGACGTGGGGCACGAGTTGCAGCGCGATCCCGAAGCCGACGGCCCACACGATGAACAGGACCGTGAAGAGGAACTTCGCGTTCGGGTTCGTCACCCGCCGGACCCAGCGGGCGCCGCCCTCGCTCGACAGCGCCGCGCGCAGCATGATGACGATCATCAGGGTCACCACGGCGATGCTGATGCCGAACGGGATGGGCTGCTGGAAGGCGACGAGGAACAGCTGCATCTCGCCCGCGATGCTAGCAGATGGACTCCCGCATACGATGGAGTGCGGTGACTCCCTTCGATCGACTCGGCCGCTTCGTCGTGCGTCGCGCAGGCCTCGTCGTCATGGCATGGGCGGTCCTCATCGCCGTCGCGCTGCCGCTAGCGCCGCAGGTGCCCGGCGCCCTGCGCGCGGGCGGGTTCATCCGCGACGACCTCGAGTCGGCGCGGGCGAAGGCGCTGCTCGAGGATGAGCTCGGGACGCCGCCCTCGGCACTTGTGGTCGCGTTCCACAGTGACGACCTTGCTGCCGGCTCGCCGGCGTTCGAGACCGCGGCGGCCGCCGCGATGGCCGACGTGCCGAGTGCGCCGCACGTCGTCCGCGTCATCTCCCACCTGCTCCAGCCCCGCCAGGTGTCGGCCGACGGCCACACGGCGTATGACGTCGTCCTGCTCGACCTGCCGGCCGACGACTCGCCCGACGCGCTGCCGATCCTGCGCGAGCGGCTCCGCGCGGCGCCCGGCCTGACGGTCGAGCTCGCTGGCGGCCCGGCGTTCTACGGGGACGTCCAGGCGGTCAGCGAGCGCGACCTCCAGCGCAGCGAGATCATCTCGCTGCCGCTCGCCGCCCTCGCGCTGCTCGTCGTCTTCGGCTCGGTCGTGGCGGCCGGCGTGCCGCTGGTGGTCGGTGGCGCGAGCGTGCTCGTGGCGCTCGGAGCGATCTTCGTCCTCGCGTCGATGCTGCCGATGAGCATCTTCGTGCTCAACCTCGCGACGCTGCTCGGGCTCGGGCTCGGCGTCGACTACTCGCTGTTGCTCACCAGCAGGTTCCGCGAGGAGCTGGCCAGGCGGCCGACCGACCTCCCCGACCCGGACGGCGTGCGCGAGGCGGTCCGGATCACCGTCGCCACGGCCGGGAGGGCGGTCTTCTTCAGCGGCCTTACCGTGCTCCTCGGGCTGCTCGGCCTCGTCCTGTTCGAGTTCATGATCCTGCGCTCGGTCGGGATCGCCGGCGCGGTCGTGGTCGGGCTGGCGGTACTCGCCGCGCTGACCCTGCTACCCGCGCTGCTCACGCTGTTCGGTAGCCATCTCGATCGGTGGCCGATCCGCCGGGTAAGCGCCCGTCCCGCGGCCGACGGGCCATGGGCTCGACTCGCCCGGCGCGTGATGCGTCGACCGGTCGCGGTCCTCATCCCGACGCTCGGGTTCTTGCTGCTGCTCGGCTACCCGTTCCTGCATGTCCGCTTCAACTCCCCCGACGCCAGCATCCTGCCGCCCGACGTGCCGTCGCGGGCCGCGTTCGACCGGCTGCGCGATGCGTTCGGCGAGGGCGAGTTCGCGCCGATCGCGATCGCGATCCGGACCGACGGGCCGGCCACATCGGCAGCCAACGTGGCGGCGCTCCACGACTACTCGCGCAGGCTCGCGGCCGACCCCCGGGTCACCCGTGTCGACAGCCTCGTCGACGTCGACCCGCGCATGACGCTGCCGCAGTACCAGCTGCTGTACGCGGACCCCAACGGCCCGCGCGACCGCTATACCGCGATCGTGCTGGGCGCCACGACCAAGGGCGACCTCACGGCGTTCACGATCACGACACCGTTCGGGCCGAACCGCGACGAGGGTCGTTCGCTCGTCCGCGACCTGCGCGCGCCGGACGGCCCGTTGGCGGCGCCGCCGGGCACCACGATCCTCGTCGGCGGCGGTGCGGCCGACGTGACAGACGTCGTCGACGGTGTCGCCGCCGACTTCCCGCGCACCGCGCTGTTCATCATCGTGACGACATATCTCGTCCTCTTCGCGCTCCTCCGCTCGGTCGTGCTGCCGGCCAAGGCGCTGCTGATGAACGCGCTGTCGATCACCGCCAGCTTCGGCGCGCTGGTCTGGATCTTCCAGGACGGCAACCTGTCCGGGCTGCTCGGGTTCCAGCCGGTGGGCTTCGTCGAGACGACCCAGCCGGTAATCCTCTTCTGCGTGCTGTTCGGGCTGTCGATGGACTACGAGGTGTTCCTCCTGTCGCGGATGAAGGAGATCTGGGACGCGACCGGCGACAACACCGAGGCGGTCGCCCGTGGTCTCGAGCGCAGCGGCCGGATCGTGACGTCGGCGGCGCTGATCGTGGTGGTCGTGGCAGGATCGTTCGCGTTCGCCGACATCGTCCTGATCAAGGCGCTGGGTCTTGGCGTCGCGATCGCGGTCGCGCTCGACGCCACCGTCGTCCGGGCACTGCTCGTGCCCGCCACGATGCGGCTGCTCGGCCGCTGGAACTGGTGGATGCCGGCGTCGCTGGAGCGCTTCGTGGCGAACCGGCTGCCGGCCTCGGAGGCCGACGTAGAGGCGGCGGCCGCCCGATGAGGAACGCCCTGACCGCCCTCCTCGCCGCCGCGCTCGTCGTCGGCTGCTCCGGCAACGGCCCGATCCTCGCGAACCCGCCGCCGCCGCGCCCGACGGTCCCCCCGCCGAGCACCGCGCCCGCGCCGGCCGCTGACCCGGTCCCCATCTCGCTGCCCCGCGACGACGGCCCGCACGATCGCCTGACCGAGTGGTGGTACTACACCGGCCACCTGCGCGGCGACGCGCCGAGCGGCTCGCGGACGCTCGGGTTCGAGTACGTGATCTTCCGCGCCGAACGGGGCGACTTCCCGACCTCGTGGGCCTCGCACCTCGCGATCACCGACGAGACCGGTGGCCGGTTCCACTACGCCCAGCGGCAGGAGATCGGCCCGGGTGTCGATCGCTCGCCGCGGGCCGCGGACGGCACGCCGCGCGGGTTCGACCTGCTGCTGACCGGCACCGACCCCACGGATCCGGCGACATCCGGGCGGCCGCCGTGGCGGATGACCGGTGCCGGCGGCCGCGACCACCTCGCCGCCGCGCTCTCACCGACCGAGGCCGCCGCCGCGCGCCTGCCGGGCATGTCGCTCGGTCTCAGCCTCCGGAGCCGGAAGCCGCCCGCGCTCCACGACCGCGACGGCTGGATCGACTTCGGTCCGGCGGGCGGCTCCTACTACTACTCGCGCACCGCGATGGACGCGGACGGCGTGGTGACCCTCGGCGCCATCACGTACCAGGTCGTGGGCGATGCCTGGTTCGACCATCAGTGGGGCGATTTCATCAGCGTCGGCGGCGGTGGCTGGGACTGGTACGCCGTGAACCTGGAGGACGGGACCGACCTGACGCTGTCGCTGGTCCGCGACGCCGACGGGTCCTACCCGCTGGTGTACGGTACGGTCGTCGGCCCCGACGGCGCGACCAGCCATCTCGACGGCGGTGCGTTCACGGTCGTCCCGACGGGTGGCTGGACGAGCCCGACCACAGGCGCGGCATACCCCGCGGGCTGGCTGATCTCGATCCCGGGCGAGCGGCTCGAGATCCAGCTCCAGCCGACGGTCGCCGACCAGGAGCTCGATACGCGGGCCACGACCGGGGTCGTGTACTGGGAGGGATCGCAGACGGTCGTCGCACAGCGCGACGGGATCCCATTGGCGGGCCAGGCGTATGTCGAGCTGACCGGCTACGCGCCGACCGGGCTGGCGCGCTAGGGGCTACTTCGCGGGAACGAGCGGCGGCAGCTCGACGCCGGCGCTGGCCGCGAGGCCACGCGACGCGGCGTCCAGGTCGGTGAGCCGGTCGAGCACCGACCGCATCCGGCGGCCGGCGGTGAGGTAGGCGGGCTCGTTGCTCAGCGACGCCGACAGGCCCTGGTCGGCGATCCGTCCGATCGACCCATAGAAGGCGGCCAGGCCCTGCGACACGGCCTGTCCCTGGTCCCAGGTCGAGACCGTCGGGGCGAGGCGGACGCCGAAGGCGGCGGTCGATGCGAGGCCGCGCAGGATCGGCGCGATCTCGGACGACGACGGGTTCCGCGCGGCGAGCGCCCGATCGAGCAGGTCGGCGTCGGACAGCAGCCGTTGGTTGAGGACGGTGGACTGGCGGAGGGCCGACAGCGCGGCCGACGGGATGGCCGGCGGGAGTGGGTTCGGCACGCCGCTGGCGACCGGGGCGCTCGACGGCGCCGTCACGGGCGGTGGCGCGACGATCACCTCGCCGGACGGTCGAGTGAGGGCGAAGAGCCCGACGCCACCGCCGCCCAGGGCCAGCCCGACCGCGAGACCGAGCGCGACGAACCCCGCGACCTTGACCAGCTGGACGCCGGCGACCAGTCGCGACCTGCACCCGCCGCAGCGCGACACGCCGGCCGCCAGCGGCCGGGCACAGCGCGGGCACAGGAAGATGTTCGAGTCCGGCTCGCCGATCGCCAGCCGCTCGAGATATTCGTCTCGCGGCCGCTCGACCGGACTCTGCAGTGCGTCGATGGTCATGACGTCAGAAGTCTGGGGCAGTCGGGTACGGACTCGCTGCCCGCCGATGGTCCCGAATGGCCCCCGTACCCGGGCCGCGGGCACGACGAAATCTGGACATCGACTACTGAGACTCAGTATCATCTGCCGGCATGACCGCCCCCGAAGCCGTCCACAGCGCGCTCGACCACGCCGGCTATCGCCTGACCGGCGCGAGGCGGTCCATCGTGTCGCTGATCGCCGCCCGGGACGGGCACTTCACCGCCGCCGATCTCGTCGCCGACGCCAGGGCCCGGCGGCTCGGGATCGGCCGGGCGACGATCTTCCGGACGCTCGACGTCCTGGCCGATCTGCATACCGTCGAGCGCATCGACCTGCCGACCGGCGAGCACGCCTACGTCGCCTGCGAACCCGTCCATCACCACCACGTCGTGTGCTCCGTGTGCGGGGCCAGCCGCGACGTTGACGACGCGGGCTGGCGGGCGGTGCTCCGGGACATCGAGCGACGGACCGGCTACCGGATCGACGACCACCGGCTCGAGCTGTTCGGCCGCTGTCCCGCCTGCCGGCGGGCGGAGATCTCCTGATGCCGCTCGCGGCGCTCGCCGTGTCATTCGGCGCGTTCGCATCGGCACTGCTCGGCGGCTGGCTCGCCCTGCGCGCGGTCCGCTACGTCGGGCTGATCATCGCGGTTGGTGCGGGCATCCGGATCGGGGCTGCCTTCTTCGACCTGATCCCGGAGGCGGTCGACCACATGGGCTCGATGTCCGCGGCGATGCTGGCCACCGCGGTCGGGTTCCTGGCGTTCTACGCCATCGACAAGCTCACGTCGCTGCACGTCGGCCACGAGACCGCGGCGGAGCTCGACCACGATGCCGCCAGCCACCAGCACATCGGGGTGGTCGGGGCGACCGGCATGGGCATCCACTCGTTCCTCGACGGCGTGGCGCTGGCCGCGGGGCTCGCCGTGGGCGGCGGGCTCGGCGTCGTCATCGCGACGGTCGTGATCATCCACCGATTCAGCGACGGGATCGGCGTCGTCAGCTTCCAGCTGGCCAGCAATGCCCCAGCCAGCACGGCGTGGCGATGGGTCCTGCTGGTGGCGATCGCGCCGGTGCTCGGCGTGCTGGTAGGACTGATCGTGACGGTCCCCGACGCGGTCCTCGGCGCGGTCCTCGCGTTCTTCGCCGGATTCTTCCTCTACGTGGGCGCCGCGGAGCTTCTGCCCGAGGCACACCGCCGCGACGGGTCGCGGGCGGTCGTGCTTGCGACCCTCGGCGGCGCGCTCGCGATCTACCTGTTCTCGATGGCGGTCGGGGCGATCGGGGTCGAGGCGCCCTAGCCCGAGGCCAGCGCCGCCTCAAGCTCCGGGGCCGTCGGCATGCCCTCCCGCGCCCCGGCCCTGGTGACCGCCAGGGACGCGGCCGTGACGGCACGACGCGCCGCCTCGCCGAGGTGGCGACCCTCGGCCAGCGCCGCCGCCAGTGCCCCGTTCAGCGTGTCGCCCGCCCCGACGGTGTCGACCGCGCGGACCCGCAGGGCCGGTATGTCGATCGCCCCATCCGTCGTCGTGAGCCGAGCGCCGGCGGCACCCAGGCTGACGAGGCTCGTCACCGGCGCCGCGCCAACGACTCGGAGCGCCGCCAGCTCGCCCTCGTTCGGCGTGATCAGGTCGGCGAGGGCGACCGTCGCCCCATCCAGGTCGCCGACAGGCGCCGGGTTGAGGATCGTCATGGCGCCGCCGGCACGGCCGGCGGCGAGCGCCTCGGCGGCCGTGACCGTCGGGATCTCGTGCCCGACGAGGACCACGTCGCCGGCGACCGGTCGCAGCCTGGCGAGCCCCGCCCGGACGTGGCCGGCGGTCAGCCCGGCGTTCGCGCCGCTGGCGACCGCGATGGCGTTCTCGCCATCGGCGGCCACGAGGATGAACGCCACGCCGGTGGCGGCCCCGTCGAGCGTGACCAGCTCCCCGACGTCGACGCCGGCCTCGAACAGCGCGGCGCGCGCCGCGATCCCGAAGTCGTCGCCGCCGACCGCGCCGAGGAACGAGGTCCTGGCGCCCAGTCGCGCCGCCGCGACGGCCTGATTGCCGCCCTTGCCGCCGTGGTGCTGCGCGAACCGGCCACCGATGACGGTCTCGCCGGGCGCCGGCAGCGACTCGACGGTGACGACGAGATCGACGTTGACGGAGCCGACGACGATGACCCTGCCGGCCACGGGGCGCGCCCTAGGAGCCGGTGATGAACTCGCCGCCGTCGACGCTGATGATGTCGCCGTTGATGAACTCGGTGCCCTCGCCGGACAGCGCGAGGATGGCGTTGGCGACGTCCTGGGGCGTGGTCATCCGGCCGGTCGGGTTCCGCTTCATCGTGATGTCGATCATCGTCTGCGACTCGGGGATCTTGAGCAGTGCCGGCGTCACGGTCACCCCGGCCCGGATGCAGTTCGCCGTCGCGCCGGTCGCGTTGCGGGCCAGCTCCATGGCCAACTGGCGGACGTGCGACTCGAGGGCCGCCTTGGCCGACGACACGACGCCGTACGACGGCACGACCCGGGTCGATCCCTCCGAGGTCATGGCGTAGATCTTCGAGCCCTGCCCGAGGAACCCGCCGCGCCACAGGTCCTGGACCCAGTAGACGAGGCTGTTGGCCATCACGTCCTGGGTCATCTCCATCTTCTTGCGGTCGACCCCGGCCTTCGGGTCGTCGGTCAGGAACGGCACGAGCGAGCCGAACGCGAGCGAGTGCATCACGACCCTGACGTACGGGTCGCGGCCCTCGGCGCGGGCGCCGTCGAAGCGCTCGCGGAGCGCAGACAGCGCGGCGGCGCGCTTCTCGTCGTCGGCCGCGTTCATGTTGATGTAGAGCGCCTCGGAGCCGGCCGCCTCGATGCCGGCCTTGACCTCGTCGACGTGCGCCAGGCCGGCCCGGAAGTCGAGGTGGATGCCGCAGATCCGATAGCCCGCCGCTGCCAGCGTCAGCGCGGTGGCCTCGCCCATGCCGGACGAAGCACCGAGGATCAGCGCCCAGCGCTCGCGGTCATCGGTCATGTCGGGCGGCCTCCAGGTGATGCGTCGGGGCGCCCGAGTCTAGCAGCGGCCGGCACGCCGACGACCCGGTCGCGTGCAGGTCTGCACGGCCGGGCCGTCGAGTGATCACCGGGGCCGGAGGCGATCCGGCGCCGGCTCAGCGCACGTAGCCGGGCGGCTGGGCGAGGCCCGGTCCCAGCCGGAAGTCGGTGGCGGGCGCCTTCGAGGTGACGGGCGCGGCCGGGGCGGCGCCGACGCTGGCGGCGAGCAGTCCGACGGCCAGTGCCGTCGCGGCCAGCACGCCGATGAGGCGGCGTCGCGGTCGTGCCGGATGTTCGGGCGTGCCCGGGATCATCGATCCCTCGTCGTCGTCGACGATCGTCGTGCGTCGGTGCGAATGCTCGAGCGACACGTCGGCGATGAGCAGGGGCAGGAACGGGGTCGGCTGCTCGGACGGGTAGAAGGTCATCCGTTGGCCTCCTTCCGGGGTCCGATGGGCAGGGGCGTCCGGCCCGGGATGAGCTGGACGACGTTGGCGCGGGTGGGGCGCCGGTTCTGGCGGCGCGTGGCGTCGGGGCGGGTCGTCGTGACGGTCATGAGTGGTGGCTCCTCGTCGTGGGCCGCCACCTGGAATGAGCAACGACCGGTCGGGCAAGTTGGACCCCATGACCGTACGACCGGTGGCTGATCGAGCGCAGGGACGAACGTCCGCGATCGCCGATGGACGGATGACGACCCTCAGGAACGCGGGCACCCGGTCGCTGGCTCTCGGTCCTTGACCGGATCGCGACGCGGCGACATCTTGGCGATCGACCGACGGGGCCGGGTACGACCAATGAGGACATCGAGTGATCGACCCACAGCTGCTGTTGCTCATCGTGCCGATCCTGCTGGTCCAGCTCGGACTCATCATCTTGGCCGTGCGCGACCTGCTTCGGCCGGAGCGACAGGTGTACGGCGACAACAAACTGCTGTGGGGAGTGATCATCGTGTTCGTCAACATCCTCGGGCCGTTGCTGTACTTTGCCGTCGGTCGCCGCGAGGCATGAACGGCCCGGCCAGTCCCGCGACGCCGATCACGGCCGTCCAGGATGCGACCGGGCCAGCCGCCGTCGTCTGTCGGGGCCTGACGAAGCGCTTCCCCGGCCCGGACGGCGGCGTCCTCGCCGTGGATCGGCTGGACCTGCAGATCCCGGCCGGTTCAGTGTTCGGGCTGCTCGGCCCCAACGGTGCCGGCAAGACGACCACCCTGCGGATGGTCACCGGCCTCGCACGCCCGACCGCCGGTCATGCCGAGATCGCCGGCCACACGGTCCGCCCGGACGACCCGACCCTCCGGGCCAGCCTGGGCGTGTTGGACCAGGCCCCCCGGTTCTACGGCTGGATGACGGGGGCCGAGCTGGTCGGGCTGGCTGGACGCCTCGCCGGCATGGACGGAACGAGCTTGCGCGCGCGGGTCGGGGCGGTCCTCGCCCAGGTCGGACTCGCCGATGCCGGCGGCCGACGGATCGGCGGGTACTCGGGCGGGATGCGCCAGCGACTCGGGATCGCGGCGGCGCTCGTCGCTGAGCCGGCGGTGCTCATCCTCGACGAGCCGGTCAGCTCGCTCGACCCGAAGGGGCGGCGCGACCTGCTGACGCTCATCGCCGCGCTAGGGCGCGATGCCACGGTCGTGTTCTCGACCCATGTCCTCGACGACGTCGAGCGGATCTGCGACCGCGTGGCCATCCTGGATGCGGGCCGGTTGCTCGTGGACGCTCCCCTCGATGACCTGCTCGCGCGATACGCCGCCGCCTCCTACCGCCTCGAACCAGCGCCGGGCCAGCTCACCGCGGTCGAGTCGCTGCGAGCGGCGATCGCGCGCCAGCCGTGGTGCGTAGGGGTCGCGGGGGACGAATCTGGACTCGTCGTCGCCGTACGGGACGAGGCCGCCGCTGGCACAGGACTGCTCGCGCTCGTGGTGGAGGTCGGTGTGCGCCTCGTCCGCTTCGAACAGGTCCGACCGACGCTCGAGGAGGTCTTCCTCCAGCTCGTGGGCCGCCGTCCGACGACGAACGTGGCCTGATGAGGAGTCTTGGCATCCTCCTCCGCAAGGAGTGGCTGGAGTCATGGCGGACGTATCGGCTGCCGGTCATCGCCGGCCTCTTCGTCCTCGTCGGGCTGACCTCGCCACTGTTGGCGCGCTACCTCCCCGAGATCGTCGAGGCTGCCGCAGGCGACGCCTTGGGCGGGGCGATCCCGATCCCAACACCGACGGCCGCGGATGCGGTCGACCAGATCCAGAAGAACCTCGCGCAGTTCGGCGCTTTCGCGGCGATCCTGCTGGCGATGGGGTCCGTCGCCGGCGAGCTCGAGCGTGGGACTGCCGCCTTCGTCCTCGCCCGCCCGGTGCGGCGCGGGACCTTTATCGCCGCCAAGGCCATCTCGATCGGGCTCATCCTGGCGTTGTCGGTCGGGGTGGCGGTGGCGATCGGCTGGATCTACACGGCGATCCTCTTCGAGCCGCAGCCCGTCGACGGCTGGATCGGGATGGCCCTGCTCGGCTGGCTCGCGCTGTGTGCGTGGGCCGCCCTGACCTTCCTCGCGTCTGCCGCCACGGGCTCCGCGCTGGCCGCCGCCGGGCTGGGTTTTGTCGCGCTGCTCGTGCTGTCGCTGGCGGCGGTCGTGCCATCCATCGCTCGCTGGACGCCAGTCGGGTTGGCAGCCCCGGCGGCGGAGCTGGCGACCGGGACATCGACGGTGGTTGACCTCGGCCTCGACCTATGGTCGCCCGTCATCGCGACGTGTCTACTGATCGCCCTGGCCGTGGGAAGCGCCCACGTCGCGTTCGCGCGACGCGAACTCTAGCGTCCGCCGAGGGACCCAGACCGTCAGATGACGCCGGCCGCACGAAGCCCGGCGATCGCGGCGGGATCGTAGCCGGCTTCGGCGAGGATCTCGTCGGTGTGCTCGCCGAGCAACGGCGGTGCGGTCCGGACCGCGCCCGGGGTGCGCTCGAAACGGATGGGGACGCCCGCCTGGCGCAGGACACCGAGTGCCGGATGCTCGACCTCGACGGTCATCCCGAGGGCCATGGCCTCCGGCGACGCGAACGCGGCGGCGACGTCGGCGATCGGTCCGTACGGCACCTCCGCGGCGTCGAGCGCCGCCGCCCACTCGGCGGTCGGACGCTCTGCGAGCCGGGCCGCGAGGATCGGCCGCAGCTCGGCCCGGTGGTCGACCCGGTCGCCGTTGGTGACGAAGCGCGGGTCCGCGGCGAGGTCCGGCATGCCGAGCACCTCGCAGAACCGCGGCCACTGGCGCTCCGAGCCCACCGCCACGGCCAGCACGCCGTCGGCCGTCTCGAACGTCTCATACGGGACGATGTTCGGGTGGGCATTGCCGCGCCGCCTGGGCGGCTCGCCGGTCACGAACGCGTTCTGGGCCTGGTTGACGAGCACCGCCAGCGTCGACCCGAGCAGCGACACGTCGACCCGCTGACCGGCGTCGTCGCGTGCCAGCAGCGCCGCGAGGATGCCGATGGTCGCGTGCAGCCCGGTCACGATGTCGCTGATGGCGACCCCGACCTTGGTCGGCCGCCCGCCGTCCTCGTCGGCGTCGCCGGTGATCGACATCAGCCCGCCCACCGCCTGGATGACGAAGTCGTAGCCGGGCCGGTCCGCGGCGGGACCGGTCGGGCCGTAGCCGCTGACGGCGAGGTGGACGAGTCGCGGCTGGAGGGCCCGCAGCGCCTCCTCGCCGAAGCCCAGGCGCTCCAGGCCACCCGACCGGAAGTTCTCGACGAGGACGTCCGCGCCGGTCAGGAGTCGCCGGAGGACCTCGGTGCCATCGGGCGCCTTCAGGTCGAGGCGGATCGCACGTTTGTTCCGGTTGACCGCGAGGAAATAGGCGGCGGTCCGCGTGCCGGCAGCCGCGTCGCCGACCCATGGCGGTCCCCACCCGCGAGTGGCGTCGCCGTCGGGCGGCTCGACCTTCACGACGTCGGCGCCGAGGTCCGCCAGCAGCATCGTCGCGTAGGGGCCGGCGAGGACCGTCGAGAGGTCGATGACCCGGATGCCCGACAGCGGGCCTGGTGCGGGGGTCGGCTCGGCGGGCATGGCGGCGATGGTAGCGCCGCCGCGCGTCGTTACGGGTCCGAGCGAGTCGGGCTCGTCGAGCCGACCAGGACCCCGTCCTCGAGACCGCCCGCCACGTCCGGCAGCGGCTCGACGCCGAAGTCGGGCACCTCGACGTCGTGTTCCAGCGACTGGACGATGAGGTCGATCCGGTCGCGATTGACGATCGCGGTCCCGAGGCGCTGTCGTTCCGTCCGGCCGCCGAACGGGTAGTCGACCCATGCCTCGGTCAGCGGCACGAACGGGTGGCGTCGCTTGATCCCGGCGACGGCGTCGAAGCCCGGGTACGCGTGGAGGTTGCCGCGGACCGCGTACGGCCCGATGTGGATGGCGACGAATGTCGGCCGCGTGCGGGTGCGACGTGTCTGGTCCCCGCGCGGCCCGGTCGCGTTCACCAGCAGCAGCTCGTCGCGCCGGACGAGGACCTCGGTGACCTCGACGATATCGGGCTCGCGCAGTGGTTGCGCCATGACGTCGACGAGCAGCAGCTCCTCGTGCTCGTTGAGCATGTCGGTCAGCCGCTCCGCCTGCAGCCGGATCCGACCGGACAGCAGGCAGTCCTCGGCGTAGGCGACGAAGTCGACCAGGGGATGGAGGACCGCCGCGCCCGGACCCTCGGCGGCGCCGCCCGGCGCGCCGTCGCGCTCGGGTCGATCGAAGAAGAACGAGAGACGACGACCGAGACGATGGATCATGGCGGGCATCATCCGGCCGCCGGACCCCGACGCGGATGACTCTGAGGTACCTCCTTCCCATACGCGGTGTCACGCGACAACGGTGCGTGCGTGCACGTCCCACGCCGCCCCGACCCGAACGTACTACCGGCCCGCTCGGTAGCATCGGTCCATGAGCACAGCACGCGTCCCGACCCTGATGACCATCCATGCCCATCCCGACGACGAGACGATCGGGACCGGAGGGACGATGGCCAAGGCCGTCGATGCCGGCCGGCGGGTCGTGCTGGTCACCTGCACCCGCGGCGAGATGGGCGAGATCGTGGTCAAGGAGATGGACACGCCGGACAACCATCGGCGGCTCGGAGAGATCCGGGCCGGTGAGTTGGAACGGGCGATGGGCGCCCTGGGCGTCACCGAGTGGGAGAACCTCGGCTATCACGACTCGGACATGATGGGCCGCGTAGGGAACCACGACCCGCGCTCGTTCTGGCAGGCCGACCTCGACGATGCGGCCCGCCGGCTGGTGTGGCTGATCCGCCGCTACCAGCCCGACGTCATCACGACGTACAACGCGTTCGGCGGCTACGGCCATCCCGACCACATCCGCACCCACGACGTCGCCGTCCGCGCCTACCCACGGGCCGGCGACCCGGCGTGGTATCCGGAGCAGCTCGCGCCCGAGCACGGCGGCAGCGGACCGGCGGTCGACGAGGGCGGGCTGGCCCCGTGGGCGCCGTCGAAGCTCTACGAGCAGGCGATCCCGGCCTCGGTGCGCGATGCCATCAGCGACCGCATGGCCGAGCTCGACGAGCCCAACTCGTGGGCGCCGCCGCCCGATGCCACGCCGGAGGAGCTGGCCGAGTTCGAGGCGTACCAGGCCAAGATGCTGGTGCCCGACGAGGAGATCACGACCTGGGTCGACATCTCGGGCGGACCGCTCGAACGCAAATGGGTGGCGCTCGAGGCGCACGCGACGCAGATCGGCGCGGACTTCCCGATGAAGGCGTTCGGCCTCGACGGCTGGCGCAAGTATTGGTCGAAGGAGGCGTTCATCCTGCGCGAGTCGACCGTCGAGACCGCGAAGCCCGAGGACGACCTCTTCGCGGGGCTTTGATCGCGCGCCCTTCCTGGATATTCCCCCCAGGACTGGCGAGAAGGGGGAGCCTGCGGCCTGGGGGTGATTCGCTTGCCGCCTACCCGCGCAGCGACTGAACGGGAAGCAGATGCGCCGTCGCACCCCGCGCGCTATTCCCCGGGAAACTGGACGTGAAGTCACGGCGGCTTGGCGGTGACCCGAGGGCCGTCAGTACGGGAGCAGGCCCTTCGACGCGTCGTAGATCGCGCCCATGACGACTCGCCCGTCGCCGGCCGGGTCGAGGAAGTTGGGCTGGGCCTTGTCGAGGATGATGTGCGGCCGCATCCGGGCCTGGCGCAGGTCGGCGCCCTGGAACGTCAGCTCGAGGGTGATCCCCTCCATCGTCGGCTCCGACCACGTCTGGTCGAAGATGAAGTTGCCGAGCGCGTACCAGATCGGCTTGCCCTTGTAGACCTCCATCGCCGCCGCGTAGTGGGCGTGGTTGCCGATGATCATGTCGGCGCCGGCGTCGATGATGTCGCGGGCCAGCTGCTGCTGGTTCGTGAACGGGCTGTAGTCGTACTCCGTGCCCCAGTGCGGGAACACGATGACGACGTCGGCGCCACGCTCGCGCGCCCGCGCCACGTCCTGCTCGACGCGGTGGAGCGCGAGCTGTGAGCTGCCGGGCTCCTTGGTCGCCGCGAAGTACGACTTGGCGATCGCGTCGTAGGCGAGGATCGCCACGGTCGTGCCCTTGGCCTCGAGCATCGCCGGCCGGCGGGCGGCCGTGAGGTCCTTGCCGGCACCCGAGTACTTCAGACCGTGCTTCCGCAGGTTCTGGATGGTCTGCAGGATGCCGGTGTCGCCCGCGTCGCCGATGTGGTTGTTGGCGATCCCGACGTAGTCGATGCCCGCGTCGGCCAGCCCCTCGATGATGTCGGGGTCGGCGGTGAACACGGTCCCGCTGGTGTGCCAGCGGAAGCGGTTCGGCGCCGGGTTCTCGAAGTTCGCCATCGCGATGTCGGCGCCCGAGATGAGGTCCCGGACGGCGCCCTTGTTGCCCGTCCTGCGGGTGCTCGGCACGGGCCAGCCGAAGCCCGAGCAGCAGGAATGCCCGGTGATCTCCGCGGTACCGCCGTCGAACGGGTAGTCGACCCCGCGCCCCCGCACGCGGACGGTCTGGTAGACCCCGCGGTCGAGCAGGATGTCGCCACCCGCGAACAGCGTCCAGGTCGCCGCCGGGTCGAACGCCGTGGCGTCGGGCCGCGCCGCGACGTCCGCCCACAGCCGCCAGTCGTCGGTCGAGGTGACCCGGTCGACGCCGAACAGCGTCCGGCCGCCCCAGCCCAGCGCCCGCACGGCGGGGGTGACGTCGTCGGCGCGGATGAACGCGAGCCGCTTGCGGTTCCGGGCGAGGCTGCGGGTCAACGCGTCGGCGTCCTTCACCAGCACGAGGCGGTCGGAGTCGGTCGGGCGGTCGCGCTTGAGCGCCGCGAGGATCGCGTCGGCCTCGTCCTCGACGAGCATCAGCGCGTCGTAGCGCTCGCTGGTCCCGGCGAGCACCTCCGCAAGCTCGTTCTGGGTCGTGCGCGTCGCGGTCGTCCGGAACTGGGTGACCGGCACGATCGCGGTCCGGGCGAGGGACGGGGTCGGTTCCGGCGTCGGCTCGGCGGGTGGCTCCGGCGCCACGCTCGACGGGGCGGGCGTCTCGGCGGTCGTGGGTGCGAGCGTCGGCGTAGCGGCGGCACCGAGTGCGGTGGAAGGCGACGGCCGCGGCGTGGCGCTGCTGCCCAGGCCGAGCTCGCCGCCGGTCATCGGCAGCGCGACGCCGAGGACGAGCAGGCCGGCCACGACGAGCACGGGGACGCGGTTCGGGGTCAGGCGGGGCATCGCGGGCATTCTGCCAGAGGAACGAGGAACGCCCCGTCCGGGCGGGCGGACGGGGCGTAGGTAGATGCGAGAAGTGGTGGCGGACCCGACCGGATTCGAACCGGCGATCTCCAGCGTGACAGGCTGGCATGTTGGGCCGCTACACCACGGGTCCAGTTCGCGGCGAGGCCGGACTATAGCAGAGGCGCCCTTCGTTGTCAGACGCGCGCCTATACTCGCGCCCCATGTCCGAACGCGTCATCGACCTGCGCAGCGACACCGTCACGAGGCCCACGGATGCCATGCGCCGGGCGATGGCTGCGGCCGACGTCGGCGACGACGTGTTCGGCGACGACCCGACCGTCAACGCCCTCGAGGATCGGGCCGCCGAGCTGCTCGGCAAGGACGCCGGCCTGTTCGTGGCGAGCGGGACGATGGGCAACCTCGTGTCGCTCATGGTCCACCTCGACCGGGGGCAGGAGCTCATCACCGGCGCGCAGCAGCACATCGTGCTGTACGAGGCGGCCGGCCACGCGGTCGTCGTCGGCGCGAGCGCCCGCGCGCTCGAGGACCGGCCCGACGGCACGCTCGACCTGGACGCGCTCGACGAGGCCTTCCGCGACCCGGCCGACGAGCACGAACCGCTGTCCGGGCTCATCGCGCTGGAGAACACCCACGCGAGCTCGATGGGCCGACCGCTGACGCCCGAGTACGAGCGCGAGGTCGGGGCGATCGCCCGGCGCCACGGCGTCCCGCTCCACATCGACGGGGCCCGGTTCTGGAACGCGGTCGTGGCCCAGCGCGATCGAGGCGTCACCGCGACCGACCTCGCCGACCCGGCCGACTCGGTCACGTTCTGCCTGTCCAAGGGCCTCGGCTGTCCGGTCGGGTCGATGGTCGTCGGGTCGAGCGAGTTCATCGATCGCGCGCGCCGCGCGCGCAAGCTGCTCGGCGGCGGCATGCGTCAGGCCGGGATCCTCGCCGCGGCCGGGCTGGTGGCGCTCTCGGATGGGCCGGACGGCCGGATCGACCGGCTCGCCGACGACCACGCCAATGCCCGCCGGCTGGCCGAGGCGATGGCCGAGATGGACGGCATCACGAGCCCCGGCGGGATCGCCCAGCCGACGCCCGGCCGTCTCGACCCGGGGCGCGTCGTGACCAACTTCGTGCTGTTCAAGGTCGATCGCGACCGGGGCGAGTTCCTGGCACGGCTGGCTGCACGGAACGTCCTGATGGTGGACTATTCGCACGGACAGGTCCGGGCCGTCACCAACCAGGACGTCTCGACCGCCGACATCGACACGGTCATCCGCGCGACGCGCGAGGCCCTCGCTGAGACGGCGCCGACGAGCCCGGCGCACGGATCCACCGAGCCGATCGGCGCGACCGCCTGACCCAGCGACGCGCCGAGCCGCGGCGGCCCCGCCGTTCCGTCGGCCGCCACGCCGCCAAGAGGAGCAGCCCGGCTTGACCCTCCCGACCGACTCGCCAGCGATCGCAGCTGCCGCGCCCGCCGTCCGCGGCCGAGAGCGGCCCGCTCGACGAGCAGCTTCTACGACCTGGTCGAGGCGGCGCTTCCGGCGGTTGCTGCGAGCACGAGCCCGTCGCGGCCACGTACTTCGGCATCCACGACTACGACGACCAGCTCGGCGACGGCGGACGCGAGACGATCCTCGCCGAGATCGACGCGGATCGGGCGCACCTGGCGGCCGTCGAGTCGCTCGACCCGGCCGCGCTGTCCGGGCCGGTCCGCTTCGAACGCGACCTCGAGCTCCACAACGTCCAGCGGTCGATCTTCGAGGCCGACGAGCTGCGGATCTGGGAGCGCCGCTCGCTCGCCCTCGACACGGTCGGCGACGGGCTGTTCCTGCTGTTCGTGCGCGATCACGCGCCGCTCGCCGAGCGTCTCGACGCGATCGCCGGCCGGCTCGAGGCGATCCCTCGCCACCTCGACGAGGCGCGGACGCGGTCGGACGAACCACAGGTCCGGCTGTGGCAGCGCATCGAGATCGAGTCGGCCGGGCAGTTGCCGGCCCTGCTCGACGAGCTCGTCGCCGCCGGTCGAGGCGTGGTCGGCCCCGCGGAGCAACGCCGTCTCGAGCGGGCGGCCGGTGCCGCCGCGGTGGCCGTGGAGCTGTACACGACCTGGCTCGAGGGGACGCTCGCCGGCGGCACCGACGAGTGGCCGATCGGCCGCGAGCGCCACGACCAGCTGGTCGAGCTGCGCGCGTTCGACGGTCTCGACGCGGACGGGATCCTCGAGCTCGGCCACCGGACGCTCGCCGAGGAGCGCGCCGCCCGGAGCGCGGCCGCCCGCGAGATCGACCCGACGGCCGACGAGGCCGATGTCATCGCGACGGTCAAGGCCGACCACGCCGCGACCTTCGACGCCGCGCTGGAGGAGTACCGCGTCGCGATGCGCCGCGCCCGGGGCCACCTCATCGAGCGCGACATCGTCACGATCCCCGACGACGAGCGGATCGAGGTCGTCGAGACGCCCCAGTACCTGCGCAACGTGATCCCGTTCGCGGCCTACTTCTCGCCCGCCGCGTTCGATCACGCGTCGAAGGGGATCTACGTCGTGACCCCGTCGGTCCACGGCGACCCGAACGCGATGCGCGAGCACAACCGCGCCTCGATCAGCAACACGAGCATCCATGAGGCCTACCCGGGCCACCACCTCCAGCTCGACGTCGCACGCCGCCATCCATCGCTGACCCGCCTGCTCACCGACGCGCCCGAGTTCGTCGAGGGCTGGGGCATGTACTCGGAGCTGATGATGCGCGAGCAGGGCTTCGACGACGCTCCGCGCTACCGGGTCATGCTCCACACGGACGCGATCTGGCGGGCGTGCCGGATCATCCTCGACGTGCGGCTGCATCGGGGCGAGCTGACCGTCGAGGAGGGCATCGACTTCCTCGTCGAGCAGACGCGCTTCGAGCGCGACAACGCGCGCTCCGAGGTCGAGTGGTACACGTACCGGCCGACCTACCCGCTCTCGTACCTGCTGGGGCGGACGCTGCTGCTCGAGCTGCGCGCCGACGAGCAGCGCCGGCTGGGCGACGCGTTCTCGCTGCGCGGCTTCCACGACACGCTGCTGCGCAACGGCTCGCTGCCGATCAGCTTCCATCGCCGGCTGCTCGCCGGCGAGGGCGCCTGACCCGTTGCTGGTCATCCCGTCGATCGACCTCGAGGGCGGGCGCTCGCGAGTCGTCTACTGGCCGGGCGCGTCGACCGGTGTCGGCGCCCCGACCGATCGACCCGAGCGCATCGTCGAACGGGTCGTCGCCCAGGGTGCCCGGCTCGTCCACCTGGTGGACTTCGACGGGGCCCGCGCCGGCAGCCCGGCCAACCTGGAGACGGTCGGCGCAGTGGCGTCGCGGTCGGCGGTGCCGCTGCAGCTCGCCGGCGGGCTCGATACGCCGGAGGCGATCCAGCTCGCGTTCGCGGCCGGTGCGACCCGCGTGGTCCTGACGACCGCGATCGCCGACCGTCCCGACGACCTGCGGGCGTGCCTCGCCGTCGCCGGCGACTGGCTGGCGGTCGGGCTCGACCCGCGCCCGGAGCGTCTCGCCGCCTACCCGTGGCGCCGCCCGGCACCGCCGACGGTCGAGGAGCTGTTCGGCGAGCTCGTCGGCGCCGGCGTGTCGCGCTTCGTGCTGGCCCACGGCGGCACGCAGCCCGATCACGATCGGGTGCGATCGCTCGTTCGGACGTACGATGCCGAGGTCCTCGTCGCCGGCGGGGTCCGCGACCTCGACGGTCTCCGTCGATTGCGCGAGACCGGCGCAGCCGGCGTCATCCTGGGTGAGGCGCTCCTCTCGGGCCTCATCGACCTTCCCGCCGCCCTGGAGGCCGCTGCATGATCCCTCGCACGCTCCGACCCGTCGCGCTGCTCGCCGTCCTGGCCCTCGTCACGACTGCCTGCTCCGCCCTGCCCGGTGGGGCTACGCCGACGGCCAGCCCGAGCCCCTCGTCGGCGTCGGGCGGCGCATGCCCGACCGAGCAGCCGGCGGCCCTGCCGGCTGGTGAGACGCGGACCGTCACGCTCGACACGACCAAAGGGCCGATCGCCATCAAGGTCGAGGCCGACCTGTCGCCGATCGCCGCCGGCAACTTCGTGGCGCTGGCCGAGTGCGGCTTCTACGACGGCGTCGTGTTCCATCGGGCCGCGACGCTCGACGACGGCACGCCGTTCGTGATCCAGGGCGGCGACCCGGACGGGACCGGCGGCGGGGGACCCGGCTACACGATCCAGGATGAGCCGGTGACCGCCACGTACGGCCGTGGGACCGTGGCGATGGCCCGCACAGCGGAGCCGAACTCCGTCGGCTCGCAGTTCTTCATCGTGCTCGACGACGGCGCGCGCGACGTCCTCGCCGCCTACAACACGTACCAGATCATCGGGTCGGTGACCGAGGGCATGGAGACCGCGGACGCGATCTACCAGGCCGCCGGCGGCGAGGAGCTGCCGGCCCAGCCCGAGTCGATGACGTCCGTCAGCGTCAGCAACCCGTAGGTCCGTACGACGAGAGGAGCCACGCCCATGACCCGAGCGACCATCGCGACCGAGATCGGCGACATCGAGATCGAGCTGTACGACACCGACGCGCCGAAGGCGTCCAAGAACTTCATCGACCTCGCGAGCAAGGGCTTCTACGATGACGTGGTCTTCCACCGCGTCATCCCGGGCTTCGTGATCCAGGGTGGCGACGGCCAGTACGGCAAGAAGTCGGCGCTCGAGAAGGGTCGCGTCGGGACCGGCGGGCCGGGCTACAAGTTCGAGGATGAGCCGGTGAAGGGCGACTACCAGCGCGGCGCGCTGGCGATGGCCAACTCCGGTCCGAACACGAACGGCAGCCAGTTCTTCATCTGCACCGACGACCTCACCGGTCGCCTGCCGAAGAGCTACACGCTGTTCGGGCAGGTCACCAAGGGCCTCGACATCGTCGAACGGATCGTGTCAGCGCCGCGCGACGCGCGCGACCTGCCGAACGAGCCGGTGGCGATGACCTCGGTGACGATCCACGTCGATCAGGCCTGACCGTCCGACCCGCCGCGCGCGGCGTCGACCGCCCGGATGATCGCGTCGGCCGAGCGGTCGATGTCGTCCTCGGTCGTGGCCCAACCCGACACCGAGATGCGCAGGACCGGCGTGCCGTGGAACGTCGAGCCGGCCAGCCACGCCGTGCCGTCGGCCTGGATGCGCGCGGTGACGTCCGCGGTGCGCGCCGCATCGCCGACCTCGACGAGGACCTGGTTCAGCACCACCTCGTTGACGACGCCGATCCGCGGATCCGAGGCGAGGCGCCGGGCCATCCGCCGGGCGAGGTCGCTTGACCGCTCGACGAGCGCCGCGATGCCATCCGCTCCGAGCTCGCGGATGACGGCGTAGATCGCGAACCCGCGGGCGCGGCGCGACATCTCCGGGACCCAGTCCATCGGGTCGCGCTGCTGCCCGGGTGCGGGCGGCAGGTATGCCGCCGATGCGCTCGTCGCGGCTCGATGCGCCGCACCGTCGCGGACGAACACGAGCCCGCTGTCGTATGGCACGTTGAGCCACTTGTGGGCGTCCGTCGCCCACGAGTCGGCGCCGTCGAACCCGTCGACGAGATGGCGCAGGCGAGGGCTGGCCGCGGCCCACAGGCCGAAGGCGCCGTCGACGTGGAGCCACGCGTTCGGGTGGGAGCGCACCGCCGCGACGACACGCCCGATCGGATCGAACGCGCCGGTGTTCACCTCGCCCAGCTGCGCGCAGACGATGGTCGGCTCCGTGCGGTCGCGCAGCGCATCGGCCAGCGCGGCCGCGTCCATGCGCCCCTCGTCGTCGGTCGGGATCCGCTCGGCACGACCACGGCCGAGCCCGACGAGGCGCAGCGCGAGCAGCAGCGACGCGTGGGCGTCGGCACCGACGATGACCCGGATCGGCGGGGCGCCGACCAGGCCGTCCTCCTCGACGTCCCAGCGGACCCGGCGCAGCACGGCGTGGCGCGCGGCCGCGAGGCCCGCGAGGTTGGCCAGCGTGGCGCTGGTGGTGAACCCCACCGACGTGTCGGCCGGCAGGCCGAGCAGCTCGACGAGCCACGCCGCGGCGACCTCCTCGACCACCGCGGCCGCGGGCGTGGCCAGGTACAGCACCGCGTTCTGGTCCCACGCCGAGGTGAGCCAGTCGGCGGCGAGGGCGGCCGGGTGCGACCCGCCGGTCACGAACCCGAAGTAGCGCGGTCCGCTCATCGCGACGAGCCCGGGCTCGACGCCGTCGGCGAGGTCGTCGATGACGGTCAGCGGGTCGGTGCCGTGGCGCGGCAGCGGGCCGCCGAGCGTCCGTCGGAGGTCATCGACGCCGAGCCCCGGGACGGCGCCGACGCGGCGTTCCGGGAGCGACGACCGGTAGTCGATCGCCCGTTCAGCGGCACGCCGCAGGACGTCGGATGTGCCGTGATCAGGGTCGTCGGCGGGCGTCGCGGCCGTGTGCTTGGGGCGGTCGTCGGTCATGGCGCAGCAGCTCCCGGCAGGCGCGTCCCCGCACGAAGATTAAGGAATTTACACAGTTCCGTATGCCAAAACCCTTGGAAAACAGCCCCTCGCGGGGTAGGATATCGATGCTGTTAAGTCAGCCAAGCTGCCCCAGTGCCAAGGTCATGGGTAGGTAGGGTCAGGGTAGTCGGTACAGCCGACGTGATAGATGCTCTTGGCACGCGGCAGAAGCGTCCGCTTCTGGCGGACTCCTTCACCGGGACAGCATCGAGGCGGCTCCTTCGGGAGCCGCCTCGTGTTTTTGTCCCGGGGTCGCCCCGTCACTTCCCGGCTAGTCCCACCAGGACTACGGATGGAGCGCGGGACCCGCGAATCGGCTCATCTGCTCCCCTGCCAGTCCGACGGAGACTGAGCGGCATGCAGATCGCCTGATCGACAGCCTCCATAGTCCTCCCAGGGGTAGACAAGAAGCCGCCCGTGTGTCGCGGCGGCGACGACCGCCCGGGTCAGAAGGCGGTGCGGACCTCGTCGGTGAGCCGCTCGGCGGCGTTGTCGATCGCGGTCCGCAGGTCGGACCCGCGGGACGGGCTCGCCCACCCGATCGCGATCTGCACGAGCTCGGGTGCGCGGACGTGGTACTCGCAGGCCGCCCGCGCTCGCTCGACGAAGTTGATCGCGGCGATCTCGTCGGTCTCGGTCAGCAGGATCGCGAAGCGGGTGTGGTCGATCCGGGCGATGTGATCGCTCGAGCGGATCTCGACGGCGAGCGTGCGCGCGAGCTGGATGAATAGTCGCTCGGCGACGTCCGCGCCCCACATGCGACCGAAGGCAGCGAGACCGACGACCTCGACGATGACCACCGTCGCCGGGCGCTTGTAGCGCGCGACGCGGGCGACCTCGCTCGTGATGATGCGGTCCCAGAGGCGCGGGCCGTCCGTGCCGGTCAGGGGATCGCTCCAGCCCGATGGGGCCGGCGGCAGCAGACCGGGATCGACGTCGTCGTCCTTGATCTCGACGTCGTGGTTGCGCGGGTCCTGGATCACGGGGTCTCCTGGCGAACAGGGGCATCGACGGTCAGCCGACGCGGTCCCGGAGCCGGATCGGCAGACCACGATGGTCGCGCCGCGCCCACCGCAATGACTCGGGCCGGTTCGTACCTTCCGACGTCGGCGAAGGTCCCGGTTCTACACCGAACCCGACTCCATCGACCTCCAGCGGACGGCTCCTTAGTGCGCCGGCTGCGCCTCCGACGGCCGGTTCGGCGCACCGTGGAGCGCGAGGACGACCGATCCGATCGCGCCCAGCGCGGCGATCGACGCCGCGACGACGAACGCCGCAGGGATCCCGAGCGACCCGGCGACCAGCCCCAGCAGCATGGGTCCGCCGCCGAACCCGAGGTCGATGAACAGGCTCGCCATCCCCGACGCCGAGCCCCGCTCCGACGGCTCGACGCGGGCGAACACCGCGGCGAAGAAGGCGGGCGTCAGGAACGCGACGCCGGCGGCGATGACCGCAGCTGCGACGACGAGTCCCGGTCATGTTCGTGGCGATGCTCGCCACGATCAGGCCACCGGCGATCAGCGTCAGCGCGACGGAGCCGAGCCGGAACGGCGGGACCCGATCGGGCAGCCGGGCGAACACGACCCGGATGACCACCACGATCAGCCCGAACAGGAACAGCAGCACCGCTGACGTCGGCGGCCCCGAGGTTCTCGGTGGCGTGGATCGCCACGAACGCGAAGAAGCCACCCATCCCGACGATCCCGCTGAACAGCGCGATCGATGGCGCGAGCGCCGCGCGGTTGAAGAACGGCGTCGGACCGGCGTCACCGGTGGTCCGGCTGGCGGTCTCCGGGATCCGCCATGCCAGGCCCGCTGCTACGACGCGCCAGGGCGGCACCGCCGAGCCAGGCCATCGCGAACCCGCCGGTCTCGAGCAGCAGCTGACCGATGAGCGGACCGAACGCGACGCCCAGGTACAGCGACAGCGAGTTGAAGCTGAGTGCCTCGCCCGCCCTGCCCGGTGGTGCCAGGTCGGCGACCGCCGCGAACCCGGCGACGAAGAAGAACGCCTCGGCGACGCCGAGCAGGAGCCGCAGCCCGATCAGCAACGGCAGGGCTGTCGACGATCGCGTGGAGCGCCAGGACGACCGCGAAGCCCAGCGCCCCGCCGACGAGCAACGGCCGCCGCCCCGCCCGATCCGAGAGGCGCCCGGCGTACGGGCGCAGGATCAACGCGGTGAGCGAGAACGAGCCCACCGCCAGCCCGACGCCGACCTCCGTCGCCCCGAGCGGTCCATGCGCGAAGAGCGGTGTGACCGGGATCGTCAGGCCTGCCGCGGTGAAGTAGGCGAGCTCCGCCAGCGATAGCGCGATGAAGGCCGGCGTGAACAAGCGCGTCGGGCCGGTGGGTGTCGTGCTTGCCATCGTCGTCCCTTCGCGTGCGATCCCGGTCGGACCATCGTGGACGGCGATCGCGGCTCCGGCATCGGTAGGACTACCCATCTCGAGCGGTTTATCGGTCGAGGAGGTCGTGCTCCATCGCGAACAGGGCGGCGGCGGCCCGGCTGGACACCCCGATCTTCGTGTAGATGTGCTGGACGTGGTGCTCGGCCGTGCGGGGCGAGATCGCGAACCGCTCGGCGATCTCCCGGTTGCCGAGACCCCGGGCCATCGCCCGGATCACCTCGATCTCGCGCTCACTGAGCCCGGCCGGGGTCGGCGCGCGCACGCGCGTCCGAGCGTGGCCGGCCGCATCGAGGACGGCCGCGGCCGCGTCACCGTCCAGCCGTCCGGCGCGGACGTCGTCGCGGACCCGATCTGCTGCGACTTCGGCGGGCAGGGCCGAGCGAAAGGAGCGGTCCTGCGTCATCGCGTGGTACGCGTCGGCCGACGCGAGGACCCGGGCCGGCAGCGGGATGTCCTTGGCGGCCGAACCGCGGTGGTAGCCCGAGCCGTCCAGACGCTCGTGGTGCATCCCGACCAGCTCGGCCATGGGCCGGAGCACCGCCGAGCGCGCGAGGATCCGTTCCGAGTGATAGGCATGCAGTCGGATCTGCTCCCACGCCGCGGTGGTCGGCGTGGCCGTCGTCTCCCAGATCGCGTCCGAGATGGCCACGCGCCCGAGGTCGTGCAGGAGCCCGGCGACCTGGAGACGATCCTGCGTGGCGACGTCGAGGCCCAGCCGGCCGCCGGCGTCGCGGGCGAGGGTCGCGACACCGGCCGCGTGTCCGTGCATGAACGGTGACTTCAGGTCGGCGATGTCACCGAACGCCGCGGCCACCTCGGCGAGGCGCCCGGCCGGGACCGTGACGGTCGGCTCGGGCTCGGCAGCCAGGAGGGCGACCGGCGGATCGCCGGCGTTCATCGTCGCGACGAGATCGCCGGCCCCCGCGACGAAGACGGCGGCGAGCTCCGGGTCGAGCAGGCTCCCCGCCCGCTCCTCCACCGCCCGCACCGCGACTTCGGGACCACCGGTCGTCTCGAAGCGGGCGACGGTCGAGCCGAGCCTGGCCACCCGGCTGGCGAGCGCGATCGCATCACCGCGCAAGCCGCGTGGGCCGCCCCGCCCGTTCCACGCCTCGAAGACCTCGTCGAGCGCCCGCTGGATGGATTCGCGCAGGCCGAGTCGACGGGCGGTGGCGCGTCCGACCTCGCAGGCCGCCGCCGCGAACCGTCGATCGAGATCGCTGCCCGTCGTCATCGAGAGCAGGACGGCACGCGCACGAGCGAGGGGCGGGCGGCCGCGCGTGGCCGCCGGAAGGAAGGTGACGATCCCGTCGCGCCGGCTGGCGACGTTGGTCGCCGCGGCCGCGGCGTTGGCGACCAGCTCGTCGCCGAAGACCCCTGCGGCCTCGTGAGCGAATCCGTTGCAGCCGATGTGCTCGAGAAGCGTCGTGTAGAAGACGTCGCCGACCTCGATCTCCGCGAGACCCAGCCGCCTCGCCAGCGCCGTCGCCACGATGCAGGAACGCATCGCCTCCTCGGGCGGCAGCCCGAACCCGAGGTCGGCCACCAGCGACATGCTGGCGAGGAGGTCCGCGAGGCGGAGCGACCGAACACCGTCGGGCGCCGGATCAGCCGCTCGCGCCACTCGTCGCGCCCGGCCGGCGCGCCGCGTCGAGGTTCGCCGCCTGCGTCCCGTACTCGATGACCTGCTCGGCGGTCACGCTCCCGAACAGCTGGATGAGGTAGGCGACCAGGCCGGTCCAGCCGGTCTGGTGGCTCGCGCCAAGACCCGCCCCGTTGTCGCCGTGGAAGTACTCGTGGAAGAGGACCAGGTCGCGCCAGTTCGGATCGGTCGCGAACACCGTCGTGCCGCCGTACACCGGTCGGCGACCGTCCTTCCCGGGCAGGAAGATCGAGATCAGCCGGTCGGCGAGCTCCCGGGCGATCTCGAACAGCGTCATCTCGACGCCCGAGCCGGTCGGGCACTCGATGCGCACGCTGTCGCCGAAGTAGCGGTAGTAGGCGATCAGTGCGCGGATGATCAGCACGTTGATCGGGAACCAGACCGGCCCGCGCCAGTTCGAGTTGCCGCCGAACATCGCCGACGGTGACTCTGCCGGCGCATAGGCGATCGTGTGGTGCTGCCCGCCGAGATCCAGCGTGACGGGCCGCTCCGCATGGGCCTTGGACAACGAGCGGATGCCATACGGCGACAGGAACTCGGCCGGGTCGAGCATCCGCGCCAGGACCCGTCGCAGCTTCCGTTCGTCGAGGACCGCCAGCAAGCGTCGACCTTGTTCACCCGGCTGGTACGGCGACGGCAGGTTGGCGAGGAGGTCCGGCTGGCGTTCGAGCAGCGCGCGGATGCGCGCCCCGTGTGCCGGATAGCGCTCGATGAAATGTCCCGGGATCACCGTCACGGCACAGAGCGGGAGCAGCCCGACCATGGAGCGGACCTTGAGCCGCGTCGAGCGGCCGTCCGGGAAACGGAGGACGTCGTAGAAGAACCCGTCGTCCTCGTCCCACAGCTCGTCCTCGCGGTCGCCGACCCGGTCCATCGCGGCCGCGATCGAGAAGAAGTGCTGCGCGAACTTGACGGCCATCTCGGCGTAGAGCGGATCCCGCGCGGACAGCTCGAGGGTCATCTCGAGCATGTTCAGGGCGTAGAACGCCATCCACGCGGTGCCGTCGGCCTGTTCGAGCGTCCCACCGAGCGGGAGCGGCGCGCTGCGATCGAAGAGCCCGATGTTGTCCAGACCGAGGAACCCGCCCTGGTACACGTTCCGACCGCGGGCGTCCTTGCGGTTGACCCACCACGAGAAGTTCAGCGACAGCTTCTGGAACGCCTCGCCGAGGAACGCGAGGTCGCCCTCGTCGACGCCTGGGTCGCGCCCGGCCCCGAACGCGAACAGGCTCGCCCAGGCATGGACCGGCGGGTTGACGTCGCTGAAGTTCCACTCGTACGCCGGGAGCTGGCCGTTGGGGTGGAGGTACAGCTCGCGGAGCAGCAGCCGCAGCTGCGCCCGCGCGAAATCCGGGTCGACGACGCCGAGTGCGACGGTGTGGAAGGCCAGGTCCCAGGCGGCGAACCACGGGTACTCCCACGTGTCGGGCATCGACATGATGTCGGCGTTGACGAGGTGCAGCCACTCGGCATTGCGGGGGCCCGATCCGGCCGGCATGTCGTCGGGCGCCAGCCGATGCTCCTGGAGCCAGCGGCGGACGTCGTACTCGTAGTACTGCTTGCTCCACAGCATCCCGGCCAGCGCCTGGCGCATCACCGCGGCCCGGTCGGGACCGATCCCTGCCGGCGTGATGTCCGCATAGAATCCATCGGCCTCGGCCGACCGCCGCGCAAGGACCTGGTCGAACGAGCCGGCGAAGGGGGCGCCGTCCCACGACCGGGCAGCCGCGGCCGATCCGGGGTCGACCGCCGTGAGCCGGACCCTGACCGATCGACGATCGCCCGGGTCGATTCGCAGGCGGTAGCGACCGGCCGCCTTGGTGCCCCGCCCGTCCGGGGCGACGGCGTCCCGCTGGCCGCTGACGACGGCTCGATGGAAGGCATCCTTGGTGAAGGGGTGCGGGACGGCGCCGTTCCCGGCGTCGCTCGACTCGTTCTCCGTGAACAGCAGGTGGGGCTGCCCGTCGAGGACGAGCCAGCGTGGGCCGAGGTCGGGGTGCTCGGCGCGCACCACGCGACCACCCTCGGGCAGGTCGGGCGCGGTCGACAGCATCGGCCGCTCGGCGGCCGTCGCGTCGTCCCAGGTCCTGCGGAACCACAGCGTCGGGAGGATGTCGAGCGATGCGCGCTCCGGGCCCCGATTGGACGCCGTGATCTCCATGAGCAGCTCGTCCGGGGCTTCCTTCGCGTAGGTCACGTCGACGTCGAAGTAGCGGTCCTCGGCGAAGACGCCGGTGTCGATCAGCTCGTACTCGAAGTCATCCCGTGCGCGCGCGCGATTGGTGGCGACGAGATCGGTATAGGGGAACGCCCGCTGCGGGTACTTGTAGCGCCAGCGCATCCAGCTGTGGCTGGGCGTCGAGTCGAGGAAGAAGTAGTACTCCTTGACGTCCTCGCCATGGTTGCCCTCGACGTTCGTCAGGCCGAACAGCCGCTCCTTGAGGATCGGGTCCGCGCCGTTCCACAGCGCGAGCGCGAGGCAGAGCCGCTGGCCGTCGTCGCTGATTCCCGCCAGGCCGTCCTCGCCCCAGCGGTACGCCCGCGAGCGCGCCTGGTCATGGCTCAGGTACGACCAGGCGTCGCCGTCCGGGCTGTAGTCCTCGCGGACGGTCCCCCACTGGCGCTCGGAAAGGTACGGGCCCCAGCGCAGCCAGGGCACGTCGTCGTCGTACGCCGCGCGCAGGCGCTCACGTTCCGCGGACGCGTCCATCCGGTAGCACGTGTAGCACATCCGCTGTGCGGACGCACTACGGTGGTCCCCCGGGCTCGCTTCGTGGAGGTTGACAGGCAAGTCCCCACTTGCCTATCGTAGGCGGGGTGGATGACCTTCTGTTCAAGGCGATGGCCGACGGGACGAGGCGGACCATCCTCGATGAGCTGACCGAGCGTGACGGCCAAACCCTGTTCGAACTCTGCGCGCGCTTGATCACGAATCACGGCATCGGTGCCAGCCGGCAGGCGATCTCCCAGCATCTCGACGTGCTCGAGAAGGCCGGACTCGTCCACTCCGAGCGCTCGGGTCGCTACAAATTCCACTACCTCGACACAGGTCCGCTGCGCGAGATCGCGGAGCGATGGCCGATGCCGCAAGGAAAGGGGCCACCATGAGGATCAACCTGACAAGCGTCATCGTCGACGATCAGGACAAGGCACTGCGCTTCTACGTCGACATCCTCGGCTTCGTGAAGAAGGCCGATGTGCCCGCCGGCGAGCACCGCTGGTTGACCGTCGTGTCTCCCGATCAGCCGGACGGCGTCGAGCTCTTGCTGGAGCCCGAGGGCCACCCCGCTGCGCGACCGTTCAAGGATGCCCTCGTCGCCGATGGCATGCCCTACACGTCGTTCGCGGTCGACGATGCGAGTGCCGAGTACGAGCGTCTGACTGGGCTCGGCGTGACGTTCACCCAGCCTCCGACACCGATGGGGCCGGTCACGACCGCCGTGTTCGACGACACCTGCGGGAACCTGATCCAGATCGCCTCTCCCAACTGAGGCGCCCGATGGCGCGCGGGCCCGTCCGAGGCGTAGGCTTCCACGATCGGAAGAGCATGGAGGCCGTTGGCGATGACGACGATGCACGAAGCGTTGGCGCAGGCGATGGGTCGGGCGCCCGACGCCGACACGATCCAGCAGCTCCAGGACGGTGGGCTGGCGATCGTCGACGTCGACACGATGAGCCAGGCGATCCACGACACCTACTGCGGGATCACCGCAGATCACCAGCACCCGAACGAGAAGGACAAGGACCAGGCGCGGGCGATGGTCGCCGCCCTGCGCAAGATCCAGGGCTGATCGCGGCGGCGCCGAGTCTGCTGGTACCCTGACACGGTATGCGCTGCCTAAGCGGCGCCGGAGCGGGAAGGAGGTCGTTCGCCATGACGTCTGCCGACCACCCGCTCCCTGCCCCGTGCATGAGGATCGCGTAGCTCGCTGGCCGCGACGAACCTTCGGACCGGGCGTGGGAGCCCCACGCTTCCGGAGGATGCATGAAGGGCTTGGAGATCCGCCCGCTGAGAGCGGGCGAGACGGACCTCTTCCTGTCGTACCCATACCCGAGCACGCCCGAGGTGGGCTACGAGGCCCGCCGAAGCTACGCCGAGCTGGCTGGGCGGAACGAGTATCGGCCCGAGCACACCTGGGTGGCGTTGCGCGACGGAGCCGTCGTTGCGCGCGCCGCATGGTGGACCGGGCCCGACGACGAGCTGCCTGAGGCGCTCGATTGGCTCGAGGCGGCCCCAGGGCCCGACCAGGTGGAGCTTGGCACCCGCTTGCTGGGCGCGGCCCACGAGGTCATTCGCAACGCGGACGGCGAGCGCCCCGACTACCACCTCCTCCTGCCGCCGGATTGGCACGATCGGCCCGACGTCGTCGCGGCCGCCGACTTCCGTATGACTGCCGCGGGCAATGCTGGGTTGCAGCTGTTCGTGGAGCGTCTCAGCTATCGGTACCTGCCGAAGGCCGATGGCCTGCCGCCGCGTTCCGAGCGGCTCGTGTTCCGTCCGGCCGATGACGCGGACATGCTGCCCGCGCTTCGGTCAGTGCTCGACGGGACGCTTGACGCGTACAGCCGACGTGACATCGCCGCGCACGGGCCGGACGAGGCCGCCGCGATCCAGTTGCGCGAGCTGCACTGGTTCCCGTCCCCCAGAGACTGGTGGCAACTGGCCTACGACGCCGCGGACCGGCTCGTGGGCCTGATCATCCCGGCCCGCAATTACGCCCTACCGACGATCGGGTATGTCGGGGTCGTCCCGGAGCAGCGCGGCCACGGTTACGTGAACGACCTGCTGGCCGAGATGGCGTGGCGTCTGGACGAGCTGGCGCCAGGCGAGGAGATCGGTGCAGACACGGACGTCGGCAACGAACCGATGGCCCGCGCCTTCGCGCGGGCAGGCTTCCGCAACGTCGCAGCACGGATGGTCATGACGGAGCGCGGGATGGGATAGCTGACCGGCGCTACTGACCGGGCAGAGACGGCCTAGGCGCGCTTCCTGTGCGACCGCTTGGTCCGTGGCTTCCGGGGCGTCGCGGCATACCCGCGCAGGAACGCGTCGACGATCCGCTCGGCGAACGCGAGATCCAGCACACCGCCGAACATCACGCGGAAGTAGACGGGCCCCACGAGCAGCTCGGTGGCGACGGTCGCGTCGGCGTCGTTCCGGATGTCACCGCGACGGATACCGCGTTTGATGACCTTCGCGATCTCGTTCCTGCGCGCCTGCACGACGCTCGCCCGGAACGGATCCCCGAGCGTCGGGTTCGTGGCGATCTGCGAGAGCAGGGAACGGATCACCGGCCCGAAGGCCGTGTCCGTGACGGCTCGCATCGGGTTGACCACGGCCGCCAGCAGCTCCTCGTGCGTGTCGCCTGTCTTCGTCACCCCGATGTGCGGCGCGGCAAGCTCGGCGAGCAGCTCCTGGGCGAGCGCCTCCTTCGAGCCCCAGCGCCGATAGATGGCGGCCTTCCCGACGCCGGCGCGGGCGGCGACGTGCTCGATCCGCAACTCGGCGTAGCTGCGTTCCGTGAGCAACTCGCGCGTCGCGTCCAGGATGCGTCGATGCGTCGTGTCGCTCCGGGGACGCCCGCGTCGGGTCGGACCCGCTGAGGTCGCCGCGACGGGGTGCGTGGCAGCCGTCATCGGCGTGATGATACGAGACGGTCCGTATCTTGCAACCATCGAGTCACCGACTCGCGACCCTCGCATTCCGCGTGCATCGTATATGATACGGTCCGTATCGTATCTATCATCGAGAGACCGAGATGCAAAACGCTCAGTATGTTGACATCATCGAACAGGCGTCCGACGCGACGCCCTACTGCCCGTGCGGATGGCACACGACGCCCGTCTGGCGCAACGGCACGGTGTGGCTCGAGTGCGCCTCGTTCAGCGAACCCCGCGAGGGCGTCGTTGCGCGGCTCATCGGCGTCGTGACCAGCTCGGCGCACATCCGCGTGCCGATCGTCGAGGTGCCAGCCGCGGCATAGCCGCCGTCCCCCAGGCAGCCTGTATCATCGACCGACGCGCGCCTGTAGCTCAGTGGATAGAGCGTCGGCCTCCGGAGCCGAAGGTCGCAGGTTCGAATCCTGTCGGGCGCGCCAGAACGCTTGTTCTATTTGTTCCTACGGGGCGCTCGATCACCTCGAGAACGAGCGGCGGCTCCGGCGGCATCCAGCGTGGCGAAGTCGTGCGTGACCGTGATGTCATTCGGACGAGTCTTCGGCGGGCGACGAGACCTGGTTCCGCTCACGCCGGCGTCGTGCATCGCCGACTTGAGCTCCGGGCTGGTTCACAACGCGGGCCTGATCCGCGAGCCCGCCGAGGGCGGGCCGAGCGGTCTCGACGGCAGCGGGCGCCCACGGACCGCCCGCTGTTCGATTCCGCGGGCGCGCCGGCGTCGGGCCCGCTTCCAGCCACGCGGAGGACGGCGCACCGGTCATCGAGTGCGTGCTCTTCAGAGCTCACCGGGTGTCCCTGACGACCACGGACACACGGTTGTTCCAGGGACCGGTGGGCCGGTTCGACTCGCCGACTCGTTCTCGCTCCAGGAAACCATCGGGTTTGGCTCCGGATTTACGCACCAGGTCTTCTGGGATAGCCTTCAGGCTGTCGCCTCACTTTGGTTCTCCGCCCCTTCGACCGGGATCCGGATACGTATGGCATCCGCGCGCTCGAACCTGTCGGGCGCGCCAGTACAATGTTCTATTTCGCGGCTCTGCGTCCCTCGCTTACAGGGCAAGCGATGCTTGGGAGACCCCGGGCCATCGGCATCGAGCTGCCAACGGGCGGGGTTTGCGCTCTACGTTACCGACAGCACGTTCCTGAGCGATGTGTTCGAACTCAACGAGTCCGCCGACCTCGCGGCTGCCGAGGCAGCCCTCACCGCCTTCGCCAGGCTGCTACAACTGCCACCGGCTCATGGCGAGCGCGATTGACCGACGCCCGCCGTCAACACGCTGCGTGGACAGCGCCCCCGGCCGACGCCGATGATGCGCCACATGGCACGCATCGTCGGTCGAGAGGCCGAATGGTCCGTCATCGAGGGGTTCCTAGGGCGCTCGACGGAAGGCCCCCGCGCGCTCGTCCTCGAGGGGGCCGCCGGGATCGGCAAGTCGACGCTGTGGCTCGCGGCCGTCACCGCGGCCCGCGACCACGGGTACGTGGTCCTCTCGTCACGGCCCGCCGAAGGCGAGCGGCTCCTGGCCAACGTGGTGCTCGGCGACCTTCTCCGCGACGTGCGGCCCGAGGACCTCGGAACCCTCCCCACCCCCCGGCGGCGGGCCTTCGAGTCGGCCCTCCTCATGCGAGACGATCCTGAAGACGAGGTCGACGCGCGGGCACTCGGCGTCGCGGTCGTCACGCTGCTGTCCCTGCTGGCGCGCGACGCTCCGCTGCTCGTGGCGATCGACGACGACCAGTGGATGGACCCGTCGTCGGCGGCCACGATCTCGTTCGCGCTGCGACGCCTCGAGGGGCAGCGCCTGAGCCTGCTCTTGGCGCGACGCGCAGCCGAGGTTGACGCCGGGACCCTCGAGCATGCCGTCAGGCCCGCGGCAGTCGAGCGCCTGATCGTCGGGCCCCTGAGCGTCGGTGCGCTGCAGGCGGTCGTGCGCGATCGACTCGGACTCGTCCTGACGCGACCGACCCAGGTCCGGCTGCACGAGGTGTCCGGCGGGAACGCCTTCCACGCACTCGAGGTCGCCATGACATTGTCGCCGGATGGCTCGGGCGGATCGGGCGACCTGGCGATCACGCCTGGGGTGCCGGCTAGGCTCGATCGCCTTGTCGACGCCCGGCTCGAGGCGCTCGACGGCGACTCGCAGGAGGCGCTGCTGCTGATCGCCTCCCACGGCCGGTTCCCGGCGGCGGCGCTGCGTGCATCCACGATCTCGGCCTCGGCCATCGAAGCGGCACGCCGCGCAGGCGTCCTCGAAAGGGTCGATGGCGCGGTGCGATTCACGCATCCGCTGCTGGCTTCCGCGATCTATCACGGCGCGAGCGATGAGCAGCGGCGGGCGGCGCACCAGCGGCTCGCCGGGATCGTCGATGACCCGTTGCACCGCGCCCGTCACCTCGCCCTCGGTGCTGACGGGCCCGACCGGGAGCTCGCGGCTTCCTTGGATCTCGCCGCGCAGCTGGCAAGCGAGCGTGGCGTCTCGATCGCCGCCGCCGAGCTCTCGGAGCACGCGCTGCGGCTCACGCCGCCCGACGCAACGGATGAGGTCCACAGGCGAGCCGGTGCCGCGGCGCGGGCCAACTCCGCGGCCGGCGACGGGATCCGGGCCCGCGCGATCGCGGCCGACATGCTCGTCGCCGCCGCACCAGGCCGCCAGCGCGCGGAAGCACTCGTCCTCGCGGCGGACTTCGGGCCGCCAAGGGCGGCGGGGGCGATCCTCGATCAGGCACTCGTCGAGGCGGCAGGTGCCCCGCACCTCGAGGCGCAAATCCATGCCGCGCTGGCGGACAGCCGCTACTTCGCCACGAATGAGTCGGACGCGTGGGCGGAGCGCCATGCCACCGCGGCATTGGAGCTCGCAGAGCGCCTCGATGATGACGCCCTGCGCGCGAACGCCCTTGCCATCCTGGCCGTCATCCGCCTCAGTCAAGCTGGACCGGACGCCCTGGAGCTCGCCGACCGCGCGTACCGGCTCGCCGCTGGTATTGATGATTCGCGTCTATTGCGGCTCGCCGGTGAGTGCCTGGGGCATATATTGACCTCGCTGGGCGACACGGACCGGGCCCGCACGTGGCTCGAGGCTCGCCTGGCTGACTGGACGGAGCGGGACGAGCGTGCTCGCGCCGAGTTCCTCTGGCAGCTGGCCGTCGTCGAGACGTTGGCCGGGCGGTGGGGCATGGCCCAGGAGTACGCGGACCAGCCCGCCGAGATCGCCGCACAGTACGGCACGCAGGCGCCATGGGACTTCTTTCCGGCGGCGGACCTCGCCCTCCACCGGGGCGACCTCCCAACCGCGCGGACGCTCTGCGAGCGTGGTCTGGCCCTGGGCGGCGAGGAGCCATTGCTCTACTCGTACTTCGGGATCCTCGGGGCATGTGATCTGGGGATGGGAGACCCGCACGCCGCGATCGCGAGCTTCGCCCGGGCCGAGGCGTCATCCGACGTGCTGGGCACCCGGGAGCCGGCCTTTCGGAGGTGGCGCCCGGAGTACGTCGAGGCACTGCTCCAGCTCGGTCGCATCGACGAGGCCGACGCCCTGATCTCCGACTGGGAGGTCGCGGCGCGGCGGCTCGAGCGGCAGCGGGTCGTCGCCCAGTCAGTCCGGTGCCGGGGCTTGATCGCCTCCGCGCGTGGCGATGCCCAGGCGGCGGTGGAACTGCTGGAGCAAGCCGTCGCCGAGCACGAACGGGTAGGCGATCCGTACGGCCGGGCTCGGTCGCAGCTCGCGCTTGGCGTCAACCTTCGTCGAACGCGCCAGAAGCGCAGCGCCCGTGACGCGATCGAGGCCGCACTCGCGACGTTCCAGGCGCTCGGAGCCGTGCATTTGGCGGCCGCGGCACGCGTCGAGCTCGGGCGGATCGGCGGGCGGACACGAATCAGCGGGCTGAGCGCATCGGAGCTGAGCGTGGCCTCGCTCGTGGCCGAGGGCCGGACGAACAGGGAGATCGCGTCGACGCTATTCCTAGGCGAACGAACGGTGGCCAGCCACCTGACCCACATCTACGCCAAGCTCGGCGTCAGGTCGCGGACCGAGCTCGCGAGGCACCTCGTGACCGCTGCGGAGGCCGTCCCGGCCGCGCATTCACCACACGGATCCGCGAGCAAAGTTCCGACATCCTGACGTTTCCTCCGCGATCGCCCATCGGCAGCCTCTGGGCATGCCGAGCTACCTCGTCGAGACGTTCCTCGCCCGCGGCGCCACGGACGAGCGAGCCCGTCGCGAGCGAGCCGCCAGCAAGGCAGCTGAGGCGCTGACGCGAGCGGGGACACGCGTCCGGTTCGGTGGCTCCATACATGTCCCCGATGACGAGGTCTGCTTCTTCAGCTTCGAGGCGGAGTCCGACCGCGAGGCCACGCTCGTCGCCGAGCGCGCCGGCCTGGCGCCCTTTCGCGTCGTCCAGGTCGATTCATCGAAGACGTGGGCCCAACCAGCACCCTGAGACAAGGAGACAGAGCATGCCTGCATTCCTGCCCATCAGCCGTCGACAGCGATCGGCCGGCGCCGGTGCGCTCGTCGCGGTGGCCATGGCCCTGCTCATGCTGGGGCCCGCCGGCGTCGCCGGTAAGTCGTTCAGCGCCTGGGGGCTCGCGATCGCCGAATCCGGCGTCAACACCGCGGCGGCCGAGGGCTGCCCGATCGAGTCGCCTGACGGCCGGAGCCTGTACATCGCCTCCAACCGAGCCGGCGGCACCGCAAACCCCGACCCGAACGACATCTGGGTCGCCCACAGGGCCAGCGTCGACGCGCCTTGGGGACCGATGACCAACATCGGTGAGCCGGTGAACTCCATCGCCGCCGACTACTGCCCAACTCCGCTTCTCGGACCTACCCTGCTGTTCGTCTCCACGCGGCCCGGTGGCTGCGGCGGCGGTGACATCTACTTCGGCGTCCGGCACCCGAAGCTCGGCTGGCAGGTCCGGAATCTCGGCTGCGACGCGACCGGCACCGGACCGAACTTCCTGGGCGGCGAGTTCGGGCCCTCACTTGTCGTGACGCGCGAGGGCGTCCTGCTCTACTTCTCCAGCGACGGAAACGAGGTCGGGGGAGACCAGGACATCTACGTCAGCCGACTGGGGTGGGACGGCAGCTTCGGGCCGGCGACGGTCGTCGCCGAGCTCAGCACGCCCGCGCACGACTTCATGCCGAACGTCCGCAAGGACGGCCGCGAGATCGTCTTCAACTCGAACCGCGGCGGGCCTGGCTCGTTCGGCGGCCAGGACGTGTACTCCTCGACCCGCGCCAGCACCGACGACCCGTGGTCGGCCCCGGTCAATCTCGGCCCGAACGTGAACACGGCCGGCAACGAGACCCGCTCGTCGCTGTCGTGGGACGGCACCCGGCTCCACTTCGGCCGCGACGGGGACATCTATGTGAGCACTCGGAGTCGTTGACCGTGACGTTGGCCCGCGGATCACGACACCAGGTGGAGGCGTCGGTGACCGGTCCGCCGGTCCCGACGCGCCCGCTGCAACCCCATCTGACACGAATTCCACACATCTAGTGCGGCTGCGCGCTGCCTTGGAGGACTTCGATGAACCGCTTGGTCGTTTGCCTTTCGATCGCCGTGACCTTCCTCGCCGGCTGCACCGCAGCCGCTCCGAGCGCGGGACCCACACAGGGCACACCCTCAACGCCGGCACCGGTGGCGTCCGCCACCCCGAGCGGCGTGATCGGCGGCACCGTGCACTACCAGCTCGACGGGGCACCGGCAACGACGGAGGTCGATGCGGTCGACAGTGGCGCGATCGTGTCCGGCACCGCTGTCACGGCGCTCCGCGCAGGCACCCACACCGTCCGGCTGGCGTGTGCCACCCGGAACGGCGATACATGGGCCCTCGGCGGCACGACCGAGCAGACCACGGTCCCTGGCGAGCGCGCCGGCGACTGGTCGGCGGTCATCGTCAAAGACGGCTCGCCCCAGCAGATCGGGATCTGGCTCTCCGCCGGCCCAGAAGCCGGTAGCAACTGTGACGCTTTCCTGGCATCGACCGATTTCGCCAACATCGGTCCTGAGAACTTCCAGCTCGTGGAGTCCGGGGCACTGGTGCCCCCGCCTGATCCCGCGCCCTGAGCGCGAGCGAGGACGGCGTCGGGCCCGGCAAGCCAGTCGTGCTGGAACAGCGTGGCGTGCCGAGTTTTACGCTCTACGAGCGCCGTGGCCACCGGACTCGTGCTCGAGGCGGCACCTAGACCTTCGAACCGGAAGCCGACGCGCTATCTGAGCCCGTATCGGTATCATCGGGCGTCCGCGCGCCTGTAGCTCAGTGGATAGAGCGTCGGCCTCCGGATCAGGCGCTCTCGCCAGCCCACCACGCTTCCCCGGCACCTTCGATCGGTATGCGGATGTTTATGGCGTCCGCGCGTTCGAATCCTGTCGGGCGCGGAGTCGGGCGTCGCAGGCGTCGAGCCAGCGCATCTCCGCCTCCGTCCGGAAAATCAAGGCATCGAGCAGGATGAGGAACGCGACGTCGCGCTCCGGGTCGGCCTTGGCCTTGCGCCGCGTGTACGCCTGGAGCTGTTCGACCGATGCGCGGCGCTGGCGCTGGAGCAGCGCGGTGACGTCGACATCCGCCGCCGCGACGGCCAGTAGGACCTTGATCGTCAGCTCGTCCCGAGCCGGCGCCTCGGGGACGACAGGGCTGTCGAACCAGGTCGCGAGCTGCTCGCGTCCCGACGGCGTGATCCGGTACTCCCTTCGGTCGTCGTCGAGGCCGCCGGTTGATCATGGTCTTGCCGTACATTGAGTCCCGGGGTTGATTGTGCTCAATCGGGTGGTTGGTGGGCGACACTGGACTCGAACCCGTGACCTCTCGCATGGCAGGCGTTTCCACCTGAGCGCTGTGCTCGGAGCGTGGAGCGCCGAGCAAATTGCGCCCCCGACAAGGCCCAGCAGTCGAGGCTGAAGACGAAGATGCCGCTTCAGAAATCGCGTCGCATGACGGGGCGACTTGGGAACGTACGGCCGATCTCGTGGAATCCGTTCGCCACAAACGTCCGCATCGTTCCGGTGAACAACGCAGATGGGTCGATTCGCTCGGCCTTGAGAGCGTCGGTGTCGACGGGATGGCCCTCAAGCGCGGTGGCTCCGTGACTAGAGGCGTGGACAACTGCCGCGCCGAGCAAGGCGGTCGCGACGCCGATCGATCGAAGTCGCCGGTCTACGGCGAAGCAGGTAATCCACCACGCACCTGGATCGTCCGGGAGAAGGCGGCGCAGGGCACGGTTGCGTTGGATGAGGGGCACGGCCGAGCGAGGCATCACCCGCGACCAACCCGCTGGTCTCCCGTCCACGTAGGCGAGGACGCCAGGCGGCACCGAGGCAGATATCACCTCATGACGCAATGCGTCCCGGTTCGGGATCCGGCTGGCGCCGTCGAGGTCTGGCTCCATGAACCGTTGGCACCAGCACCAACCTCGGTCATCGCCGCGCTTACCGAAGACCGTCACCAGATCCTCCCAACGCTCGGGGGTTGCTGGCGATGTGTCGATCCTCACCTTGTGACCTTCCATGCCTGCTGAATCGTGTTCCGTGGCTTGTGCAGGTGGTCAGTCGCTCGGCGGTGCCGCCGGGTTCGCCGGCGGCGGGTACCTGGTGTTGGTTCGCCCATGTCGAGTTGAGTTTGGTTCACGGGGTCGATGAGCGCCATTGACTCTACTCCGAGGTAGCGACTGGCGGTGAGCAGCGATTCGTCATGTTGTTCGGATAGACCGGATCCTGCGATGCGAAGGATGGGGTCGTCGTTGGGATGCCACCGTCAGCTCCGTCATGCCTACTGTGACCAAGGAGCGGCCGGTGGCATCACGCGAGCGTAGGAGGTCTGATGGCTAGTTACGCGGTGACTCACCTGGATGAGCTCGACGAGCTCGTCGACGACCGCGTCCTCTACCGGCCGGTTCGGCTCCACCTAGGCATCACGGCATTCGGTGCCACCGCCTGGACGGCTCGAGCCGCTGGCGATCTGATCGTCAACGAGCACGACCCGGGCGATCCGACCGCCGACCAGGAGCTCTTCGTGGTGCTGCGTGGCCACGCGACGTTCGAGCTCGACGGCAACCGCGTGGACGCACCAGCCGGGACCTTTATCTTCGCCCCTCCGGGCACGAATCGCCGGGCCTTCGCCGAGCAGGCAGGGACCGCCATCCTGTTAATCGAGGGTACTCCGGGGAAGGCGTACGAGCCACGGGGCTGGGAGCTCTGGGCTCCGCTCGCGCCGCTGTACTTTGCAGGCCAATACCAGGAGGTTGCAGACCGTCTGCGCCTTGCGCTCGATGCGCACCCAGAGTACGGCATGTTGTTCTACAACCTGGCCTGCTGCGAGAGCCTTACCGGCAAATCGGCCGACGCGCTTGACCACCTTCGGCGCGCGATCGAGCTCTCCGAGGAATTTCGGGAGAACGCGAAGCGCGACACCGACCTGGACGCCATCCGCCAGGAACCAGCGTTCAGGCAGCTGATCAGCGACTAGTTGCTTCGATTTCTCGGTCGATCGGAGACCGCGTCCTGAGATCATCCGCATCGGCGGCCATCAGGCCGAGGACGTCGAAGCCGCCGATAAGGAACGGCAGCGACTCCAGCACCCACCTGGCTACGAGGCAGGCCGCGGCGAGGCCAAGCCCGAACAGCTGCTCGCGCGGCGTCATCGTCATCTGCGGACCGTCGGTGATCTGGTGGCCTCGTGGGCTGCTGTGCCAGCTGTACCCACGCGCCGTCGTCGTGACCGAGTGCTTCATGCGCTCTGGCGGTGTGACGATCGCGGGGCAACGACCCGCGTCAACGACGCTTCCGCGCCGACGCCTTCCGGGGATTACCCCGCCGATGAGCCGGTCCGCATCCAATGGAATACCCCGCTGCCCAAGTAGTTGCATGGCCAGCGGGTACAGGATTCGCCGTGTGGGCGGGGGCGGCGTTCCGACTCCAACGACGGTGATGCGACGGGGTCCGCGACGAGGCATTTGCTGTACCTCCAGCGCATGGTGTGGGTACCGCATGCTCGCTTCGGTTCGCAGTCTCACGCACGCTCTTCGCCCATTGACGTCAGGCGATTTGCCCTGCTTCGAGACCGCCGACGGGGTGCTCGATCGGGATCCGGATATTTATGGCATCCGCGCGCTCAAGTCCTGTCGGGCGCGCCAGAACAGATGTTCTAGTTGCGAGAGACGCGGCATCCTCGACTTGCGCCCGCACAAGTTTGCGCGGTCCGCGAGTCGACACCCGAGCAAACCTTCGCTGCTCGCGGTCCGCAGGCCCCCTGCGACGTGTGCAGCGATCGGCGTGCCTCAGGGTCACGGCTGGAGGCCTGAGTGTCCCTAGGCGCGTCCGCCAGGAGCGTTTTCCTCTACCGACGCCGGACTTCAATGAGCTCGAGTCCGAGCGCTTCGATCTGGGCAAGGACTCCGTGGAGTGCGGCTTGGTCCGGGAGCCGGCCGGTGAGCACCGTCTCGCCGCGATCCTCCCGGGCTAGGAGGCCCGAGAAGGCACCGGCGACCGTTCCACCCAGGATTCCACGGATGCGGATCTCGTACCGGGCACCATTCCGAAGATCGCGCATGCCGTGAGCGTCGTGTTCGAGCGGATGAGTCCGCATCATCCCGATAGGACGATCGAGGTCCGCCGAAGACCGGCCGACCGGCCAGGTCGGTAAGCTCGAAGGATGAGACTGAGCAGGGTCGCGTCGCAATGCCCGTCGCCATGGTCCTGGCATGGACGCGCCTGCCTTCCTCGGTGAGTTCCGGCGTGGGACGATGCGCAAGGTGAGGACATCCTCGATCACCTCGGGTCCGCACCCTCCGTCCGTGGTCGCGCGGCCGGATCTCTTCGAGCGCCTGTCGGCCGGTTTGGCCGGCGGCGTCACGCTCGTCTCGGCGCCGCCCGGCAGCGGGAAGACCGTGCTGCTGCGGTCGTGGATCGACGAAGCGAACCTCTCCGACCGCGCCGCCTGGGTATCGGTCAGGCGCGACGAGCAGGACCCCCAGCGCTTCTGGCTCTCAGTGCTCGAACAGCTCCGCGCGGCCGTCGGATCGGACGCCGTCCTTGCGCCGCTCGCTCCATCACCGCAATTCGACGGTGCTGGCCTCGTACAGAGGCTGATCGCCCAGCTCGCCGGGCTCGATCGGCCGATCCTGCTGGTGATCGACGACCTCCATGAACTCCGCGCCGCTTCCGCGCGCGACGACCTCGCCGAACTCATCGCGGGCCGTCCCGAGCAGCTTTTCATCGTGCTGGCGACGCGCCACGACCCGCAGCTCGGGCTCCATCGACTGCGTCTGGCCGGCCAGCTCACGGAAATTCGCGAGGCCGATCTGCGGTTCAACCTCGCCGAGACGCACAAGCTTCTGGAGGCGGCGCGCGTCCGTCTCGACGACGACAGCCTGTCGCAGCTCCATGGCAGGACCGAGGGCTGGGCAGCCGGGCTCCGTCTGGCCGCGCTCTTGCTCGCGGGTCATCCGGATCCGCGCCGCTTCGTCGCCGAGTTCTCGGGCAATGAGCGGACCGTGGCCGACTACCTGCTCGCCGAAGTGCTCGCCCGCCTGCCGGCGGACGTCCGCCGCCTGCTCCTTCGCACCTCCATCCTCGACAACGTCACCGCGCCGCTAGCAGACCACCTCCTCAGGTCCACCGGGTCCGAACGAATCCTCCTCTGGCTCGAAGACGAGAACGCTTTCGTCGTAGCGGTCGATGCGGCGAGGACGACCTTCCGCTACCACCATCTGCTGGCAGATCTCCTGCGCCTGGAGCTCCGCCGCACGAGCCCCGAGGACGTGCCCCAGCTTCACCTCGCCGCCGCCGAGTGGTACGTCGCCCATGGCAACGTGCTCGAGGCAGTCCGCCATGCCGAGCGAGCCGAGGCGTGGGACCACGCGGGCCGCCTCCTCGCGGAGCACGGTCTCACGCTCTCGCTCGACGGGCAGGGAGCGGCGGTCGACGGCCTGCTCGCGGCCCTACCGGCGGATGTTCGACGCGAGCCCGAGCTCGCGGCGTTCATGGCCTACCAGGAGCTCTCGGCCCATTCGCTCGGGACGGCAGCGTCGTACATCGCGCTGGCCGAGCAGCATCGCGAGGACGTTCCGCCCGACCGGCGGGCACGTTTCGGGCTCAACCTCGCCATCGCCCGGCTCGCCCTTGCGCGCCGTCGCGGCGACGACGCGTCCGTGCTCGCCGAGGTCCGCACGCTCCTCGAGCCGGCAGCCAGCGCCTTCGACGGGGTGCTCCTCGGAGACGACGCGCGCGCGAAGGCCTTGATGAACCTCGGCATCCTCGAGCTGTGGGCGCGTCGCCCGGACGATGCCGAACGCGACCTCGAGCACGCCCTTGGGCTCGCGCGTCGAGCCGGACGGCCGTACCTCGAGATCGGCTGCCTCTCTCACATGGCACTCCTGCCGACGCGGCCGCTGACCCGGCAGCGGCCGGTCACGGCCGAGGCGGTCGCAATCGCCGAGCGCCACGGCTGGGAGACCGAACCGATCGCGTGCATGGCGCTGGCGACCATGGCGGCGGTCGACGTCGCCCAGGGTCGGATCGCCGAAGGTGGCGAGTGGCTCGATCGAGCGGAGCGCGCACTGCGCACGGAAGTCGAGCCCGCCACCGCGCTGTTCCTGTTCCTGGTGCGCGGTATCCAGCGCCTCGGTGAGGGTCAACTCGACGAGGCGGCCGGCGTGTTCGCGGCCGCCGAGCGAACGCAGGCGTCCCTCGTCACGATGCATGTCAACACCGCCCTCGTGCGGAACTTCCTCGTCCAGACGCAGCTGCGGATGGGCCAGCGGGAGGCCGCGCGCGCCACGCTCGCTCGAGTCGGTCAGGAACAGCGCGACTGGGGCGAGACCCGCTGCGCGGCGGCGGCGATCCACCTCGCCGACGAGGACACGTCGTCGGCCATCGAGGTCCTCGCCCCGGTCCTCAGCGGCGAGGCGTCCGTGATCCGCGCGTTCACGCTGGTCCAGGCGCTGCTTCTCGATGCGCTCGCCCGGGAGCGGCTCGGCCAGGCGGCCGCCGCGGAGGCGGACGTCGAGCGTGCGCTCGAGGTGACCGAGGCCGACGCCGTCGTCTTCCCGTTCCTCGTCACGCCCGTGGAGGATCTCCTCGATCGGCACCCTCGCCACCGAACGGCTCACGCCACCCTGCTGACCGACATCCGCGGGATGTTTGCCGGGTTGCCGCCAGCCCGCGTGGGAGAGCTGGCGGCCATGGCCGAGCCGCTCAGCGAGAGCGAGCTTCGCGTCCTTCGCTACCTGCCGAGCAACCTGTCGGCACCGGACATCGCCGGCGAGCTGTTCGTCTCCACGAGCACGGTCAAGACCCACATGCGCCACGTCTACGAGAAGCTCGGCGTCCATCGACGCACCGAGGCGGTCGAACGGGCTCGCGATCTCGGGCTGCTGGCCGCGGCGACGCGGAGGCGCGGGTAGGCGCGGTCGTCGGCCGACGGCGTCATCCCGACGGTCCCGGTTCGAGGGCGTCCGCCGTCGCCTCGCGTACGCAGATCGGGCAGCCGGCGAACTGATCCGCCGGCCGGTCAGGGCACGAGTGCCTCGCGCATCCCGGGCTGCGCCTCGACGTTGTTGCGGAGCACGGCGGCAAAGCCCCGCGAGGAGGGGAACACCTCGAGGAGCATGACCAGCCCGACCGTCAGCGGGACCGCGAGAAGCGCGCCAGCCGGGCCGAGGATCCACACCCACACGACGACCGCGATGAAGACAACCAGCGGGCTCAGGTTGAGCTCGCTCCCCATGACCACCGGCTGGAGGAACTGGTCCTGGGCGAAGTTGATGAGGGCATAGCCGATGACCACGATCGCCGCCGTCCCCAGCCCGCTGTCGAGGTACGCCAGGAGCGTCGGCGGGATGACGGCGATGACGGAGCCGATGTTCGGGACGAAGCTGGCGGCGAACACGAGGATCGCCCACAGGACGGGGAACGGCACGCCGAGCACGAACAGGAGCACGAACGAGAGCACCGCGGCGAACAGCCCGAGCTTGGCGCGCACGACGAGGTAGCGCCGCAGGTCGGTGCCGAACCGCTCCATGCCGAGCAGGAGCGCATGCTGCTCCCCGAACGCCGCAACCGCCCGCGCCCGGAGCGACGTCCCGCCTGCGAGCGCGTAGATCATGGTGAAGGCGAGGACGAACATTGCGCCGCCGGCCTCGGAGACGGCCGACGCCACGGGCTTGACGAGTCCGAAGATCCTCTCCGGCGAGATGATCGCAGTGATGGCGCCGAGATCGACGCTGATCCCGAGCTGCGCGAGGAGATCGCGTAGGGCCGCGAGGGCAGCGCTCAGGCGGCTCTCGTACGTGGGAATCTTGACCGCGAGCTCGCCCACCGAGAGCGCGGCGACGCAGGCCGCAACGAGACCGACGGCAAGGACGACCACGATCGTCCCCGCCAGTGCGAATGCGTGCCGGACGCCACGCCGCTCGAGCGCCCCGACCATCGGCCAGGCAGTGAGGGCGATGAAGAGACCGAACAGTCACCGGGACGACGAGCGACGCCACCTCGCGGAGGGCGAGCACCGCGATCGAGGACAAGCACGAGCCCGCCGATGGCCGTGAGCGGACCGGCGGACCGCATCAGCCCGTCCGCGCGGGACCCATCGTCGCGGCGATCCCCAACGGCACCGCCGTCCGCACGTTCTACGTCGCTCCCGGGCATCTTGGCCCTCCCTGATCTTGGTCGGCAAAGCCGAACTCACGCAGCGGTGGGAGCGGCGTTTGCCACCGCTCCCACCGCTGCTCTCGTTGTCCACCCGGTCGTCTGCCGCATGCAGCCCTCGTGGACGATCGCGGCCCGAGCGGGTCAGTGCTACGCGGCAGACGCGGGCATGGCCGCGTCGACCGTGCGGAGCCGATACGCGAGGCCGAGGTTCGAGACCCCGAACACGACCGCCCAGATCCCGACGAGCCACACGAGCGTGATCAGCCCGTCTCCGGGGGAGGCGACGAGCAGTGCGCCGAACACGATCGAGGCCACGCCACCGAGTGCCATCCAGAACTCGCCTTCGAGCTCGCGCCGGAGGGCGATGGCCGCGATGACCTGGAAGGCGCCCGTCGCGATCGCCCAGAAGGCCACGAGGTACAGCAGCGTCAGGGCCGTCAGGCCTGGCCACACGAAGGTGACGATGCCGACGACGATGCCGAGGACGCCCATGATCCCCACGGCCCAGGCGTTGCGCCGCGCCTCTGCGTCGCCACGAGCGAGCGCGACGAGCAGCGCGACGCCATCGACGAATGCGTAGGCGCCGAACAGGAAGACGAGCACCGTGAGCGTCCTCTCCGGCCAGATGAATGCGAGGATGCCGAACACGATCGCAGCGATGCCACGGATCGCGAAGACCCACCAGTCGCGGGCCACCAAACCAAGCATTGGAACCTTCTCCTTTCGACTGAGCCCTGTGGAATAGGGACGAAGCGTCCGGTCCGCCGGGATCGAGCGGTCGTGCCCCGAGCGACTCCTGGCCCGGATCTTCGGCCGCGGCTCGCTCGGCTCGCTCGACACTCACCGAGCGGGACAGGACGGCATCGCCGTCCGCGTCCGACGCGCGCTCCGTCAGCTCGAGGACGGCGTCGGAGCCTTGTCGGGGCCCCCGAGCAGCTCGCCCAAGTGGCCCCGGCGCATCACGAGCAGAAGCACCCAGCCGACCGGGATCGGGACGAACCATTGGGCGATCCGGAACAGCATCACGGCGGCAGTGAGCTGCTCGGTCAGCCCCGACCCGGCCACGCTCGACAGGATGCCGATGTAGGCGACCTCGGTGACGCCAACGCCGCCCGGCGTGATGGGAATCAGCGACACCATCCCGACGACCGCCATCGCCGCCAGCACGGCCGACGGCGGGAGGACATCTGGCCCGACCCCGACGCACCAGAGGGCGACCTCGAGTACGACGAACCAGGCGAGCTTGGCGACCACGGCTGCGGCGAACCCGCGCAGGCCGTGCTGCGTGAGGATGGCCTTCGAACGCTCTCGAAGGTCCAGGATGCCCTCGACGATGCCCGTTGGCGGCGTCTTCCGGAAGAGCTTCCAGATGCGCTGGGCCATCCGGTCGAGCCAGCCGCCCAGCCTCCGGGCGAGGTCCTCCGAGCGAACGATGGAGACCAGCAGGACCGCCGCCGGCGACCAGCACGATGAGGCCGATCAGCGCGAGCAGGAGCGCACGCGACTCGGCCGGGTGACCGGTGACGAGCAGACCGGCGGTGGCGATCAGCGGCAGGGCAAAGGAGGAGAACGTCTCGAACAGGGCCGCGAGGACGATCCCGGCGCTCGCGACGGCGGTCGGGATCGACCACTGGCGGTACAGGACGAGCCGCGTGGCAACGTCGGTCGGCCCGGGCACGGTGCTGACGACCGCACGCGCGGCCAGGTCCGACCCGACTGCGTGCGGCCACGAGAGCCCGGGCACGAGGACCCGGGTCGGGCCGGCGTTGGCGATGTAGGCGACCGCGCTGGCGGCGCCGAGCAGCCCGAGCTGTCCCGGGGTCAGCGCCGCGAGCGCGGCGCGAACGGCGTCGTAGTCGATCAGGCGCGGCAGCACGACCCCGAACACGAACAGGAAGACGCCGACGAGCACGAGCGCGCGCCCCGCGATCGCCCGACGGCTCGGCGTCGGCTGGGCCGGCGTCCCGGCCGGAGCGCTCCCGATCGCCCCTTCTGGTGCTGCGTCCGGCATCACGTTAGAACCCTGAACCCCGCCACCTATCGATCGCCGTCCTTGGCTGGTCACAAGCGCTGTTCCTACCGATCTCGTGAAGGGGTCCCGAGGACGTGCTCGTGGACCTCGCGGGTGAGCTCGCGGATCTCACGGGTCAGCTCAGTGTTCAGCTTCAATTCCTGCTCGCCCTCGACGAAGTCGTGATCGGCCTTCGCCTGCTGGAACGTGGCCTGGCGGTTCTGCCCGATCATCACGAAGGAGGTCAGGAAGATCGCCTCGAGGGACACCGCAAGCGTCAGCGTCGGCCACGGACTCTTCTCGAAGAAGAGCATCCACAGCGCGAACGCCACGGCATGGAGGTACACGAATCGCATCGAGCCTGCGAACGCAGTGATGCGGTCGGCGAGCCGGAGCTCGAACTCCGCGGCGCGCTCGGCGTTCAGCCGGACGACAACCGGGTGTTGGGGCGGGTGTGGGGGCGTCAGCGCTGTCACGGCTGGAGTTCCTCCCAGTCAAGAGGGCGATCACTGCCCGCAAGGCTCCATCGTGACCGGACGAGCTGCCGTCGTCCGATGCGGGCGATTCGACTCCAACCGGCCGACGGAGAGGTTGCGGCGGCACGCCCGGCGACCGATACGAGCACGACGCTCGACCCGGGACCCGTCACGCCGACCGTGAGCGCCTCGGCGATCGTGTGGCGTGGCCGTGTAGGACGGTCGACGAAGCCGGTGTCGATTGGATCGGCCCGCGCGCGCGGCACAGGGCCCGGAATCGACCGATGCGGGTGACGACCGCTCATCCCCTGCCCCGCGATGCTTCGCCTCGGTCATCCGACCCAATCAACCCCACAGGAGGGAAGCACCATGGCACGAGACGTCATCATTGCGACGTTCGAGAACCGCAACCAGGCGTACGCGGCCGCGAGGGACATCGACAAGCTGGACGATAACGTGATCAACATCGAGGCTGGCGCGATCGTCGAGAAGGACATGCTCGGCAACGTCACCTGGCTGGACACAAAGGACCTCACGGGTCCGTGGGGCACCATCGGCGGCGCCACCGGCGGCGCCCTCCTCGGGGCGTTGGTCGGCACGCTCGCCGGCCCGGCCGGAACCCTGACCGGAGCCCAGGTGGGCGCCGCGGCTGCCGCGACCGGCGGCCTACTCGGTGGCACCATGGGCGCAACCATCGATCTCGCCGACACCGGCCTCAAGGAGGACTACATCGCCGCGGTCACCGGCCGTCTGCTGCCGGGCCACGCCGCGCTCGTGGCGGAGGGCGATGAGTACTCGACCCTGCCCGTCGACGAGGCAGTCTGGCGTCACGGAGGCGTCGTCTTCCGCCACCCGACGAGCTACGTCACGGCCTGACGCCCGTCAGGACGACCACTGTCCCGAGACGCACGTCGTACATTCAGAAAGGAGAACCACACCATGGCAGCATCCGATGACCTGAAGAAGCTTTCCGATCGGGCCAAGATCGCCGAGGACCACGCCGCAGCGGCCGTGAACCAGGCTAGCGCCGAGCTCGAGCAGAGCGTGACCAACGTTCGCGATTCGGCCGAGGCCGAGGCGAAGAAGCTCCAGGCCAAGACCCAGGCCGCCGGCCAGCGGGCCCGCGACGACTGGAGCGACGTCCAGAACTCGTGGAACGCGCACCTCGCCAAGGCCCGCAAGGACATGGCCCACCAGAAGGCCGAGTTCAACGCCGACACCGCCGAGGACCGCGCAGCGTGGGCCGAGGCCGACGCCGAGCTCGCGATCGACTACGCGTATTCCGCGATCGAGGGGGCCGAGTACGCCGTCCTCGACGCGATCCTCGCCCGACGCGAAGCGGATGAGAAGGCAGTGGCCGCGGCTCGCCGCTAAATCCCTCTCAACGAACACGACCGCCGACCATCCTGGTCGGCGGTCGTGGCTTGTCCGGCGCTCTATCGGAATCTCCCGACGCTGGCTCGATGACGTCGGGGTCGAGCTGCGCCTAACTTGGGCAACAAGGGTCGGGGCCCCACGCGGTGCGTTGACCGCAGGTCTTCGCTCGCCTTGTCATGCCGTCGCCGCCGCGGTCTTCCCTGCCCCTTCGACGGGGATGCGAATGTAATTGCATCCGCGCGCTTGACGCCTGTCGAGCGCGCCAGCACAGATGTTCTATTCTCGTGCCCACACGCGCCGCGCTTCGACAACCACGCCGTGGCCTTGGAAGACCCGATGTCGACCGCGACGCCCGAGACGTGAGTGGACGTGTCCGCGGTGGCGACCCATCGGGCAGCTTCGCTTTCTGAGCCATGCTCGGATGCCGCCTCCACGAAGTAGCTGGTTCTGGTATTCCCGGGAACGGCAGCCGCTGTTGACGTACTCGATGCCGTCGTCAGCGGCATGCGTCGCGTTGGCCTGCGGAGGCGTCGCGAATGAGCCATTTCGGCGTCGCCGGTCGACGGTCATCGCTCTTGCGCGAGCAGGCCGGCAACGAGCACGTCGAGGCCGAAACGGAAGCGCGCCTCGGGGTCAGTGTCGGTCAGATCTGCGGCAAGTGCGACCAGCGTCGGGTACTGGTCGGCCGATAGGCCAGCGATCCACCCGTGCACGTCCCCCGCAGCAGCCCCTTCGGCTTCGGAACCGAAGGCATCCGTCATGGCCTGGGTGCGACCCTCTTCGATGACCGCGTTGGTCACGTAGTCGGTGAAGAGCAGACCCGCTTTGGCGGCGACGCCGGGCGCGATACCCGATTGCACCAGGACGGTCAGCATCCGCTCGGCGAGCCCCAGTCGATTGGGACCGATCGGGGGCGTGTTCGCCAGCAGGAGGGCCGCGTCGCGGTGGGCGAGAAGCACGCGGCGGAAGTCCCAGGCCATGGCTTCTAGCTGGCGGATCCACGGCTGATCCGCATTCGGTGGCTGGATCTCGGCGCAGATCGCGTCGGCGATGAGCGCGAGCAATTCGTCCTTGTCGCGAACGTGCCAGTAGAGCGATGCGGACCGGACCCCGAGCCGCTCCGCGAGATTGCGCATCGTCAGGCCATCGATGCCCGCCTCGTCGAGCACCTCCAGACCCGCTCGCACGAGGTCGTCGCGGGTCAGCGGCTGCCGAGTAGCCGTGTCCGGCGGCGCAAAGACGTCGGGCCGGGGTAGGCGCGGACGACGGTTCGTTCGCACGGGTTGCCAGTCTATCAGTTGTCGGCTAACCTATCAGCGTTAGGTCACACTACCGGAGATAGGTTCCATGCATCGGACGACATCCCACCCTCGAGGCTCCGTCGGCACCCAGCATGGCCGGGTTTGGGGCATCCTCATGCACCGCGTCATCAACCCGGTCATGCGGCGACTCCTGGCAGGCAGGTTCCACCGGCGCATCGGCAGCGACATGATCATGGTGCTGTCATTCCGCGGCCGCAGGAGCGGCAGGACGTACGAGTTCCCGATCGGCTACATGCAGCAGGGGTCGGAGCTGATCTGTTACTCGCCGTTCGGGTGGTGGACGAACCTGGAGGGCGGGGCGCCGGTGACGGTCACGCTGCGGGGGCAGAGGCTCGACGGCCGCGCCGATGTGTGCACGGACACGGCCACGATCGCGTCGGGGATGGCCGCGTACCTGCGCCACAATCCCGGAGACGCGTTCTTCTTCCGGGTGAAAGCTGACCAACGGCGAGCCCGTTCTCGAGGACGTCGATCGCGCCGCTCGCGAGAACGTCCAGATCCGGATCGCGCTGGCGGCGGTTGCCGGACTGTAGCCGCTACTGGTCGCCCGACCACCGCTAGGGCGACTTGGCCAGCAGCCCCTCGAATCTCGACGAGTCGTCTCTGGTCCGCCGTGGGGGCTTGACACGCCGTCCCTATTCAGCGTTACTATGTACCAGTAGCCAGTGACGCTGAGTAGTACGCGAAGGGGTGTTCGTGGGCAAGCTGATGACGGAGATGCTCAAGGGGACGCTGGAGGGGATCGTCCTCGCGACCCTGTGCGTTCGGCCCGCGTATGGCTACGAGATCACGGCATGGCTGCGGGAGCAGGGCTTCTCCGACATCGCCGAGGGCACCGTCTACGCGCTGCTCATCCGGATCGAGCAGCACGGCCTCGTCGACGTGGAGAAGGTCCCGTCCGAAAAGGGGCCGCCGCGCAAGGTGTATTCGCTCAACGCTCGGGGGCAGGAGTACCTCGATGAGTTCTGGAGAACGTGGGGCTTCCTCGCTGAACGGCTCGAACAGCTCCAAGGAGGCAGATGACCGTGTTCATCTCGAAGCTGATCGGCGGCAAGCGACGCTGGCGCCAGTACAGAGCGCGCGTCAAGGCGCTCCCGGAGCCGTATCGCTCGGCGGTCGATGCGATCGAGCGCTACCTCATGACGTTCGGTCGTGGAGACGGCACCGGATGGGCGGAGCAGCTCGAGGACCTCGCCGACCTGTTCGAGCAGGCCGCGGCGGACGGGACACCGATCCGCGAGATCGTCGGGGAGGACCCCGAGGCGTTCGTCGAGGTGTTCGTCCAGAACTACCCGGAGGGGCAGTGGGTCGTCCGCGAACAGGAACGGTTGAGGAACACCATCGCGCGTGCCGCCGGTGAAGGCACCAGGAATGACGAGAGGGCCGTCTGATGACGATGTTCTCGAAGTTCATCTCAAAGGTGATCGGCCCCAAGCAGGGATGGCGGGAGTACCAGGCTCGCGCGCGACGGCTTCCCGCGAGCTATCGCATCGCCCTCGATGCGCTGGAGCGGTACCTGAACTACTTGGGACCGGGAGGCGACGGGGGCGCGATCCTCGGGGACCTCCTCGACCTGTTCGAGCAGAGCGCGGCGAACGGAACACCGATCCGCGAGATCGTCGGGGCGGACCCCGTGGAGTTCATCGAGGCGCTCGTTCAGAACTACCCGGAGGGGGACTGGAGAACCCCGGAGCGGGAACGATTCATCAACGCCATCGAAACCATCGAGCGCGAACAGGAGAACCGATGACAACCACCCAGGCCCAAGGGCCCGCGATCCACGTGCAGGGCCTCGAGAAGTCGTACAAGCAGCTGCACGTGCTGCGCGGCGTGGACTTCGACATCGCGCGGGGAGGCATCTTCGCCCTGCTCGGCTCCAACGGGGCGGGCAAGACCACGGTCATCCGAATCCTTTCCACGCTGCTCAAGGCCGACGCGGGGACCGCGGTCGTCAACGGCTTCGATGTCGCCACCCAGGCAGCGAACGTCCGGGAGTCGTTCAGTCTCACGGGACAGTTCGCGGCCGTCGACGAGATCCTCAGCGGGCGGGAGAACCTGGTGCTGGTCGCCCGCCTCCGGCACCTCAGGGACCCGGGCAAGATCGCGGATGACCTGCTCGATGCGCTTCGAGCTGACCGACGCGGCAGCGCGGAGGGTGTCGACCTATTCGGGCGGCATGCGTCGCCGTCTCGACATCGGGATGAGCCTCATCGGGAATCCGCCGGTCATCTTCCTCGACGAGCCGACGACCGGGCTCGACCCCCAGGGGCGCATCGAGGTGTGGCAGGCGGTCAGGAAGCTCGTCGAGCAGGGGACGACGGTGCTGCTCACGACGCAGCATCTCGAGGAGGCGGAACAGCTCGCCGACCGGATCGCGATCCTCCACGAGGGTCGGATCATCGTGAACGGCACCCTCGCCGAACTCAAGCAGCTGCTCCCGCCCGCCAAGGTCGAATACGTCGAGAAGCAGCCGACGCTCGAGGACGTCTTCTTCGCCATCGTCGGTGACGACGGCAAGGACGGCGACGGGGCAATGACCACAACGTCGGCACGGACAGGTAAGGAACGACGATGAACAGCGTACTTCTTCGGCGACACCGCCATCCTGTTGGGACGAACTGTGAAGCACGTCACGCGCAGCGTGGACACCATCATCACGACTGCGATCATGCCCGTCGCGATCATGCTGTTGTTGGTCTACGTGTTCGGCGGCGCGATCAACACCGGGTCGGATTCGTATGTGGCCTACATGCTGCCCGGCATCCTGCTCATCACGATTGCCTCGGGTGTCTCCTACACGGCATTTCGGCTCTTCGGTGACATGCAGAGCGGCATCTTCGAGCGATTCCAGTCGATGCCGATCGCACGGTCGGGCGTGTTGTGGGCGCACGTGTTGACCTCGCTGGTCGCCATCCTCGTCTCGCTCGCGATCGTCGTGCTCGTCGCCGTCCTCATGGGCTTCCGCTCCCCTGCGGGAGTGCCGGCGTGGCTCGCGGTCGCCGGCATCCTATTCCTGTTCACCCTGGCGTTGACGTGGATCGCCGTGATCGCCGGTCTCTCCGCGAAGTCGGTGGAGGGCGCGGGCGGGTTCGCCTACCTGCTGATCTTCCTGCCGTTCATCAGCTCGGCGTTCGTGCCTACCGATACCATGCCCGGCCCGGTGCGCGTCTTCGCCGAGAACCAGCCGGTCACGTCGATCGTCAATGCGATTCGCGACCTGTTCGCACAGCAGCCGGTCGGCACCGACATCTGGATCGCCCTCGCCTGGTGCGTCGGCGTCCTCATCGTCGCGTACACCCTCGCGATGGTCACCTACCGCCGCAGGATCACCTCATAGGGCTTTGAGCGGGGGTGCTGGCGATCGGCGCGTCGGCGCAGGGTGTATCAGCCTCATCTGAGTGTGAAAGTCGCCGGTCCAGGGGCGCGCATCAGGCGCTGTTCCGGACGGTTGCCTCCCAACGCTCGGCGCCTTCGAGGGGGATCAGCCTGAACGCGCTGTGGGTACGCGCACGTGCGACTCCTGTCGGGCGCGCCATGCCACCTTTCGCAGCGCCACCGCCGATCCGCGCGCAGGCCGCTTGGGTCAGCGGGACACCCACGATCTCGGGGGCCAGCGACCGTCAGTTGTTCGTCGGCTGCGTGCCGGAGAGGATGCCTTGGGATGGCGTGGCCAGACCGAATACCTGATCTAGGAGCGTGGTGACGCACCAATCCACCCAGTCGTCGTGCGGCCAGCCGTACGTCCCGACGAGGAAGTGGTAGGCGTCCTCGCCAACGTAGAAGAGCAGCAGGTGCGCTGCTCTCTCCGGATCGAGCCCATCGCGCAGCGGTGCCTTCTTCCGAAGGATCTCGAGGATGACCCGGTAGCCATCGGCCCGCCAGGCCTCGGATTCCGCCATGACCCTGGCCAGGTCGGGATCGTCACTCGCCCGCGCCGCGAGATTGAGCGGGATCACCCTTGGCATGATCGAGCCGACACCGGTCACCAGGTGGCGAACCGCCTCGGCGATCCCCGAGGCATCGGTCATCGCCAGGTACCACGGCTGCTCCTCAGGAGGACGCGGGTCATCCCGGCCCATCACGGCGAAGTCGATGGCCCGCGCGAGCAGGGCGGGCTTTGTGTGGAACACGAAGTAGACCGTCTGGACGGCGACGCCGGCAGCCTCGGCGACCTGCGCCATCGTCGTGGCGGCGTAGCCCTGGGTCGAGAACAGGCGGTGCGATGCCTCGACGATCTTCCAGTGGGTGGCGCGGGACCGCTCCCGTCGGGTCAGGCTGGCCATGCGGAACCTCTTGACATCCGTCGCGAAGGCGATACTATCCGACCTCTCACTAGAGTGCACACTAGTGATACCGTCAGTCACTGGGGAAGGGACCTACGGATGATCAGCGTGGAGACACGGATCGAGATCGGGCGGCCGGCGGCCGACGTGTTTGCGTTCGTCAGCGACCAGACGAACGCGCCGCGCTGGCAGTCCGGGCTCGACCGGAGAGGCGTCCTACCTCGTCGAGCCGACCAGCGCCTCCACCAGCGCGTTGACCAGTCGCGTCCAACTCCGCTTCTCCGGACTGGGTCGGCTCATCGAGCCGTTAATGGGACGTGTGCTGCGCCGCGACGTCGAACGGGATGATCAGGTGCTAAGGGCCCTGCTGGAAGCGGAGGCGTAGGCCAGGACATGACCGGAGTTCATGTGGATCGGGATCGCCCTGGGGCTGCGGACCGCGTGACCGCGACGGCGGCGGTCCCCGGTGTCGCGCGTGGTGCAGCGGTGGTGTGCTGGGTGTACGCGGCCGGCTACGGGCTGCCCGCGTTGCCGATCGCGGCCTATGCACTCCGGGAGCGGGAACTGCCGTGGCTCGGCGACCTGTTCCCGATGTATGGCGGCCCGTGGTGGGGCCCGTTGAGTCCCGAGGCGTTCGCGGCGACACTCGTCGGATACGCGGGTGTCACCGCAGCGGTCGCGTGGGGCGGGTGGTTGATGTGGCGGGGACGCCGCTCTGGAGGCGTGCTTGCCGTCGCCATGATCCCGATCGAGGCAGTCTTCTGGTACGGCTACGCCCTGCCCATCCCGCCCGCCCTGGCGCTCCTGCGGGTCGGCCTGATCGCCGCAGCCTGGCCACGCCTCCGCCGTTGATCGACCCGAACGCGAAGCAGGTGCGTGCTGTCCACGACCGTCACGGCTGCCGCCTCGACGCAGCGAGCCACTCATCCCGCCCCTCGATCGAGATGGTGTAGGTTGAAGCCGCGCGCCCAACACCTGTCGGGCGCGC